>NZ_JBHDIY010000002.1:0-4099920 GCF_045797845.1 Tateyamaria armeniaca | reverse complement strand
ACGTAGGGTAAGTCTGGCGTGCATGCAGGCGATCTGGTAATACAAAGTAACGATTTTTGTGAGTTAGGGTACCAAATGAAGTTGTCTGTTATGACACTGGCTGCGGGGCTTGGTTTAGCCAGCGCTGCCCATTCCGCCACCGTCACGAACTATAACGAAGCGATCGATGGGGATGCATCGCGCAGCCCCTTGTACGCGGCAGCACTTGGTACAATTGCAGCGCCGGGCGACTCCATAACTGTCAAAGGCGGCACTGGCGCACCAGGAACCGATGATCGTCGTGATATTTTCCGGTTCTCCTCTGCGACTGATTTCACCTTCTCCATCGAGATGTTCAGCGTGTCGGAAGGCGAAACGCCATGGCGGCTTTTCCGCGATGATGGCTCATTCAATCCGCACGAAGATCTCGCTGGGTCATCATGTGCTCACGTCGGGCACCTATCTGAATGTTTTTGGGTCGCAGGGCGCTGGTGATTACATGTTCTGGCTGAACGAAAACAGCGTGGGCGTGTCGACAACCTACACAGTCTCGATTGAAGCGGATGCTTTGGTCGCACGGCAAGCAATCGCAGCGGTTCCGCTGCCGGCAGGTCTGCCACTGCTATTGGCCGGTATCGGTGGCTTGGCCTGGATGCGCCGCCGCCAGACGGCCTGAAAGTCGACGTCTGTGCAAGGGTCGCATTACGCGCCGCTTGATGACTTTATGAAATTTGCAAAATAGGGCTGGGTTACCGGCCCTTTTTGTATTAAGGGCACCCGATAATGAAACCCGAAGACCGGCGGAGACAACCGCGCGGCCAGAAACAACACCTAAAGGAAACCGACGCCACATGGCAGATAAAATGATGGAGGAATTCGAAGCCCTCCTTGAAGAAAGCTTCGAAATGGACACACCCGAAGAAGGGTCTGTCGTCAAAGGCAAAGTGCTCGCCATCGAAGCGGGCCAGGCCATCATCGACGTAGGCTACAAGATGGAAGGCCGCGTCGAACTCAAAGAATTCGCAAATCCCGGTGAAGCCCCTGAAATCGCTGTTGGCGATGAAGTGGAAGTCTTCCTGCGCTCGGCCGAAAACGCCAAGGGCGAGGCCGTCATCTCGCGCGAGATGGCGCGCCGTGAAGAAGCATGGGATCGCCTTGAAACCGCCTATGCCGGCGAAGCACGCGTCGAAGGCGCGATCTTTGGTCGTGTCAAAGGTGGCTTTACTGTCGACCTCGGCGGCGCCGTGGCCTTCCTGCCCGGCTCGCAAGTCGACGTCCGCCCCGTGCGCGATGCGGGCCCTCTGATGGGTCTGAAACAGCCGTTCCAGATTCTGAAAATGGACCGCCGCCGGGGCAACATCGTTGTGTCGCGTCGTGCGATCCTCGAGGAATCCCGTGCCGAACAGCGCGCCGAAGTCATCGGCAACCTGACCGAAGGTCAGACTGTCGACGGCGTGGTCAAGAACATCACCGAATATGGTGCGTTCGTGGACCTTGGCGGCGTAGACGGCCTGTTGCACGTCACGGACATGGCATGGCGTCGTGTGAACCATCCGTCGGAAATTCTGACGATTGGCGAAACGATCAAGGTGCAGGTCATCAAGATCAACAAGGAAACACACCGTATTTCCCTGGGCATGAAGCAGCTGCAGGAAGATCCATGGGATCTGGTCGCAGCCAAGTACCCGCTGGAATCCACACACACAGGCCGCGTGACCAACATCACGGATTACGGTGCCTTTGTCGAGCTGGAGCCCGGTGTCGAAGGCCTCGTGCACGTGTCCGAAATGTCCTGGACCAAGAAGAACGTCCACCCCGGCAAGATCGTGTCGACCTCTCAGGAAGTCGAAGTCATGGTTCTGGAAATCGACGGTGCCAAGCGCCGCGTGTCTCTGGGCCTGAAACAGACCATGCGCAACCCATGGGAAGTGTTTGCAGAAACACACCCCGAGGGCACGGAAGTCGAAGGCGAAGTCAAGAACATCACCGAATTCGGTCTGTTCGTGGGCCTGCCCGGCGACATTGACGGCATGGTCCACCTTTCCGACCTGTCGTGGGACCAGCGTGGCGAAGAAGCCATTCAGGACTACCGCAAGGGCGACATGGTCCACGCGATTGTGTCCGAAGTCGACGTCGAGAAAGAGCGCATCTCGCTCTCGATCAAAGGCGTGGGTGGCGACAAGTTTGCCGAAGCGGTTGGCGGCGTGAAACGCGGCTCGATCGTGACTGTCGAAGTGACGGCCATCGAAGACGGTGGCGTCGAAGTGGAATATGAAGGCATGAAATCCTTTATCCGCCGCTCTGATCTGTCGCGTGACCGTGCCGAACAGCGCCCCGAGCGTTTCTCGGTCGGTGACAAGGTGGACGTGCGCATCACCAATATCGACAGCAAGACCCGTCGTCTGGGTGTCTCCATCAAGGCGCGCGAGATCGCAGAAGAGAAAGAGGCCGTCGAACAGTACGGTTCTTCGGACTCCGGCGCGAGCTTGGGCGATATCCTTGGCGCGGCATTGAAAACCGACGACTGATCATATCGCAACTGATTGAGAAAGCCCCGCCATCGTGCGGGGCTTTTTTGTGCGCGGTGCCCAACGATAACCTCCGAATCACGCGCCCGTGACAGGAGGGGCGCAACCACAGGCGGCGCACCCAAGGCGTCCGCGAATGTCCAAATGCTGCAATAAGCGTCCTGCGAACCGGACCTTGTGGCGTAAAAACCCGCTCAGACCAAAGGCTTCCTATTCACGGGAGGCGTTATTGTTCTTATAGTCGGGGTCTGAAAATCGACATAACGATGCGCCCTTGGGAGGAATATCCATGATCCGATCCGAGCTGATCCAGAAGATCGCCGATGAAAATCCACACCTCTATCAGCGCGATGTCGAGCGCATTGTGAACACCATTTTTGATGAAGTAACCGACGCGATGGCACGGGGCGACCGGGTCGAGCTGCGCGGCTTTGGCGCGTTCTCGGTCAAAAAGCGAGACGCGCGCATCGGACGCAACCCGCGGACCGGCGAAACCGTGGATGTCGAGGAAAAGCATGTGCCGTTCTTCAAGACCGGCAAGCTGTTGCGTGATCGCCTGAACGGGAAAGCCTGATGCGTTACATCCGCTACGCGTGCATCGCGGTTTTTGCGATTGCCCTGATTGCTGTTGCGCTGGCCAATCGTGGCCCGGTGACGCTCAAGCTGTTGCCGGATGAGATTGCGGGCCTGTTTGCCGTCGCCCCCACCGTTCAACTGCCCCTGTTCATCGTCATCTTTGGCGGTATCCTGACGGGCCTGTTGGTCGGCTTTATCTGGGAATGGATGCGCGAATATGCAGTCCGTGCCGAAAACGCGCGCAATGCCCGCGAAGTGCGCCGCCTTGAGCGTGAAGTGAAACGCCTCAAGTCCGAGAAGCACGAGGGCAAGGACGAAGTGCTGGCCCTGCTGGACGAGGCAAGCTAAACGGACCCCATGTCCGATCTATCCGTGAAAATCTGCGGCCTGAGCCGCCCGGAACACGTGTCCGCTGCGGTAGAGGCCGGGGCGAAGTACATCGGTTTTGTGTTTTTCCCGAAATCGCCGCGCAATGTGAGCCTTGAAACCGCGCGGGACCTTGCCCTTGATGTGCCCGCCGGTGTGGCCAAGGTGGCCTTGGTCGTGAACCCCGACGATGCCTTTCTTGATGCACTGACGGCGACTGTGCCGCTGGACATGTTGCAACTGCATGGCTCCGAGCCTCCTGCACGCGTGGCTGAGATCAAGGCGCGCTATGGCCTGCCGGTGATGAAGGCGGTAGGCGTGGCCGATGCCAGTGACCTTCCTGCCCTCGATGACTATGGCCGCGTGGCGGACCAGTTGCTGGTGGATACCAAGCCCCCAAAAGACGCGGACCTGCCCGGTGGCAACGGCGCGGCATTTGACTGGACACTGATTTCCGGGCGACGCTGGCCAGTGCCATGGATGCTGGCCGGTGGTCTGACCCATGACAACGTGGCCGAAGCGGTGCGTGTGACAGGTGCACAACAGGTCGATCTCAGCTCGGCCGTGGAAACGGCTCCGGGGCAAAAGGACAGTGGGCTGATCCGTCAGTTTCTGACGGCCACGAAAGCCATATGAGCGTTCAGTTCCGCGCCGCCACCCTCGATGACCTGCCGGAAGTGCTGACCCTGATGGCCGATGATGTGCTGGGAGCGACCCGAGAGGTGCAGGACATCGCGGGTTACCGCGCAGCTTTTCAGACCATGGAGCGTGAGGGCAACAACCATCTTATCGTCGGCACCCGCGAGGGGCGGATCGTGGCGACTTACCAGATCACGTTCATCGCGGGCCTGTCCTTGCGGGCGGCACGGCGCGCACAGATCGAAACGGTGCGTGTGGCCAGCGATCTGCGCGGGCAGGGGGTTGGCGCGCTCATGATCGCAGATGCCGAAGCCCGTGCGCGCACCGCAGGCTGCACCCTAATGCAACTGACCATGAACAAAAGTCGCACCGATACCGCCCGTTTCTACCAGCGCCTCGGCTTTACCCCTTCGCATATCGGGTATAAACGCGATCTGATCTGAACGCGCGAGGGCCATATGGCAAACGACCTTTTCAACTCTTTCATGACCGGCCCGGACGAAAACGGGCGGTTCGGTGATTTCGGCGGGCGGTTCGTGTCCGAGACGCTGATGCCGCTGATACTTGCGCTGGAAGAAGAATACGAAAAGGCCAAGACAGATGACAGCTTCTGGGCAGAAATGGATTTCCTGTGGAAGCATTACGTGGGTCGGCCCAGCCCCCTCTACCATGCCGAGCGTCTGACCGAACATCTGGGCGGCGCCAAGATCTACATGAAACGGGATGAGCTGAACCACACAGGTGCGCACAAGATCAACAACGTGCTCGGCCAGATCATCCTTGCCCGTCGCATGGGCAAGACCCGCATCATCGCCGAAACGGGCGCAGGCCAGCACGGGGTTGCCACCGCCACGGTCTGCGCGAAATTCGGTTTGAAATGCGTGGTCTACATGGGCGCGCATGATGTCGAACGGCAGGCCCCCAACGTGTTCCGCATGAAACTGCTGGGTGCCGAAGTGATCCCCGTGACCTCTGGCCGCGGCACGCTGAAGGACGCAATGAACGACGCGCTGCGCGACTGGGTGACCAACGTGCGCGACACCTTTTACTGCATCGGCACAGTGGCCGGGCCGCATCCGTACCCGGCGATGGTCCGCGATTTCCAAAGCATCATCGGCAAGGAAGTCCGCGAACAGATGGTCGAGGCCGAAGGGCGCTTTCCCGACACTGTGATCGCCGCCATCGGTGGCGGGTCGAACGCGATGGGCCTGTTCTTTCCTTTCCTCGACGACAAAGAGGTCGGGATCATCGGCGTCGAGGCGGGCGGCAAGGGCGTGAATGCCAAGATGGAGCATTGCGCCTCGCTCACCGGCGGACGCCCCGGCGTTCTGCACGGCAATCGGACCTATCTGCTGCAAGATGATGACGGCCAGATCCTCGAAGGGTTCTCAATCTCTGCCGGTCTCGACTATCCCGGCATCGGGCCTGAACACGCGTGGCTGCACGACATCGGGCGCGCAGAATATGTCTCAATCACGGACAAGGAAGCGCTGGAGGCGTTCCAGCTTTGCTGCACGCTCGAAGGGATCATTCCCGCGCTCGAACCGTCTCACGCGCTGGCCCATGTGATGAAAATCGCGCCGGACCTGCCTGCCGATCACATCATCTGCATGAACATGTGTGGGCGCGGCGACAAAGACATCTTTACCGTCGCCCGCGCGCTTGGGTTTGATATGACAGGTCCCGAAGGACGCAACGTCGAATAAGTTGGGAAACAGACCGGCTTCGTTTGTCCGTCGGGTACAGCCCTAAACTTGGGTTTATGGCCGTTTGCCTGCAGTTTAGCGACACTGATCTAAACCATTCGCCGATTCCCGGTCCGCCTGCTTTTGGCTTTTCTTGATCCATCCGACGCAAACCGACGCGTCAGTCACATCAAGAAAGGATAAGACATGAAAAACGCACTTCTGCTGAGCACGACCCTGACCGTGCTGACAACCGCCCCGGTCTATGCCCAAAGCTTTTCCGAACGGGTCGTGAATACGCTGAGCCAACAGGGCTTCCAGACCATCGAAATCGATGAGGGTCCAACACAAACCAAGTTTGAGGCTGTTCGAAACGACACCAAGCTTGAATTGATCTATGACCGGGCCAATGGCGCGATCCTCAAGCAGGAAACGGAACGCTTTGTGGGCACTGTCGTTGACGGCCAGCCTATCGACATTGACACGCGTGACCGCGACTTTCTTGACGATGATGATCGCGATGACGACGACGACGACGACGACGATGATGAAGATGATGATAATGACAATGACAGTGACGACGATGACGATGACGATGATGATAGTGACGACGATGACGACGATGGCGACGATGACCGCGATGATGACAACGGCGGCGACGACGACAGCGATGATGACAGCGACGACGACTGATCACACTGATGGGCTGATCCCGTTGACCGCAAAAGATGGCGCGCCGTTTCGACGGCGCGCACATGCACGGCGCATGGCATGATGCGCAACTGGCTGATCCCCTGTTTGCTGTCCGTCGTTCTGTCTGGTCCAGCATTAAGCGGCCCAATCGAAGACAGCGTTGTCCGCCAGCTCTCGGAACAAGGGTTCAGCCGGATTGAAGTGTCCCGCACTTGGTTGGGCCGGTCCCGCATTGTGTCGCGTCGTGGTGATCTGGTGCGCGAAATCATCCTTAACCCCCTGACAGGAGAAATCCTGCGCGACTATTGGCGTTCGCAGCATGGAGGAGACGGCCCCACCTTGTTCAACCCACCCGCAGGGCAAGCCGGTGGCGGCGGTGAGGATGACGACGATTATGATGACGACGATTATCGCGACGACGACGATGATGATGATGACGACGACGAAGACGACGGGGACGACGATAACGACAACAGTGGCAGGGGAAGCGGAAACAGCGGCGGTGACGGGGATGACGGCGATGACGACTGATCGCCAAGGCGAGGCCACGCTGTGATGCGGCGCTGGCTCCTCATTTCTGTATTTCTGGTGCAGGTGCTGTGCGCATTTTTTTCATTTCGCAGATTCTGGTCACCCTGTTTGGCATTCCGGTCGCACCTTTTGACTGGAAAGTCATGGAGTTGATCGAAATCGGAGCCGCCATCGGTCTGTTGCTTGGCGTTGTTGTGGGCGCCAGCATGTTGCGCTCGACCTGGCGCCGCACGGCGCAGATGGAAAGCCAACTGCGCGCGGCTTCGGGCGCTTTTATGGAATTGATGGAAGAGCGCTTTGAAGAATGGAAGCTCACCCCCGCTGAACAGGACGTCGCGCGGTTTGCCATCAAAGGGGTGAGCATACAGGATATCGCAGCGTTTCGCGACACGTCCGAAGGCACAGTCAAGGCCCAGACCAACGCCATTTATCGAAAGGCGGGCGTGTCCGGACGCCCGCAATTGCTGAGCCTGTTTATCGACGATCTGATGGGCGGTCCGTTGGGTTAGACCGCATAGTCCCGCAAAACTTCGAGCGACACGATGTCGAGCGCACGTTGATGCGTCGCCGCAAGGCTGACCTTGGGCGCACAGCCTTCGTCATGCGCCTGCAGGAACCGGGCGGCGCACAAGCACCAACTGTCACCGGGGTTCAGGCCAACAAAGCCAAATTCGGGGCGCGGTGTGCTCAGGTCATTGCCCACGTATTTGGAAAAGGCGAGGAATTCGGCCGTCATCACGGCGCAGACCGTATGGCTGCCCTGATCGGCGGCACAGGTGTTGCAATGCCCATCGCGGAAAAATCCGGTGACGGGATCCATGCCACATAGCTCCAGTGCGGTGCCAAGCACATTTATGCTGTCGTCCGGGTCCATGGCGCTAGTCTTTCGTCGCTTCAACGATGTCGCGGAACATGCTGATATTTCGTTCGTTCACGCCGTCTTCGCGGAATTGACGGTCCGCACCCGTGGTCACGATGACGACGCCTGCTGACTGATCAATGTAGAGGTATTGACCGTAAATGCCACGTCCCATGAATTGCCCGGGCTTCGCACCCACGGGGATCCACCACTGATATCCATATCCGATGCGACCGGGTTCGGTTCGCGCGCTTGGCGTGGTCGAGGCGGCAATCCAGTCTTTTGGCACGACCTGCTGTCCCTGCCATTCGCCGTTTTGCAGTATCATCTGGCCAAAGCGCGCATAGTCCCGCGTCGTGATGTTGAGTCCGCCAAGCACAAAGGCGACTCCCACACCGTCGGTGAGGTACAGCGGTGTCTGCTCCAGCCCCAGCGGTTCAATCAGCTTTTCGCTCATCAGGTCGGGAATGTCGCGTCCCGTCGCACCACGCGCCACCATGCCCACCACATGCGTGTCAATGGAGGTGTATTTCCAGGTTTCACCGGGCTCTGCGAAAGTCTCTGTCAGCCCTGCGGCAAAGTCATCCATCTTGCCACCAAGGGCAAGCACGCGGCCCATCCGGTTGATATCACTTTCATAATCCAGATAATCCTCGTCAAAGGTGATGCCGCTGGACATTTGTAGGACGTTGAGGACGCTGGCCCCGTCATACGCACCACCTGCAAGCGTCGGGGCGTATTTCGTCACCGGATCGTCAAGCGACGCAATGGCACCTTCCGCGACCAGAATGCCAAACAGGGCGGACACGTAGCTTTTGGAGACGGACCAGCTGATCCTGCGGTCGTCGGGGGCGGTGCCGAGGTAGTAGGCCTCGTGTACAATCTCGCCGTTCTTGAGAACCAGTACCGACGTCACGCTCCGCTCCGTGACCCAACTGGCATATGTGTCGGGCATGACCATTTGCGCGCCAACGGGCAGGGGGCTGACCGGGCCATCGCCCTTGGGGATATCTCTGTGGAGGAATGCGCCCTCCATGTTGGAGAAATTCGACACAATCCGGTCTTCGTCGAACAGCGAATTCACAACGAGCAGACGCGTGATTTCTTCGCGCTTCCAGAATCCGACCAATAGAGCGGCAATTATCAACGCAAACCCGACCCGGAGTATCCATTTCAAGACTATTCGCATCAACCGATCCTCACCACTCAGAAATTTCACTCAACTCGCATTGCCAGAAACATCAGCCCACCCACTTGATCCAACGCCCGTGAAAATCGGCACGTCCCAGATGCAATGTCAGATCGCCGGGCCAAAGCCGCAAAGTCAGCGCGGCACCGATTGCGCCCGTAGTGTCGCCATCCGTTTCCATCTGCATCCATGCCAGTGGCGTATCGGGCGTGGCGCGCGCACCTGCCGCCTTAATCAGGTCCCTGCCGCGTTTTTGTGCGTCTGCTGGGAAATACTGCCAAGCGACAGTGTGTTGGATGATGTGCATGTGATCTTTGGGGGCCGACTGAAGACGGGCCTCCAACCAGTTGATTGCATCGCCTTTGTCTACTTTTGCATCCCAAACAGAGGCTGCCGCCTCGGTCAGTGCCAGACGGTGCGGCTGATCCGCCCACAGGAATGCCGTAAGGCGCAACAGGTCTGCCGGGTCTTTGGGATTCAACGGGTTAAGGTCGACACCTGATCTGTCTACTATCTGTGGCTTGGCCTCAGGCGGTGCAGCACCTGTCCAGTCGGGCTCAAGTGTCAGGACAGCATCCGATGGCCCGATGCGGCCATGGCCTGTGGCCAGCGCAAAGCGATCCCACATCAGGTTCAACCCGCCGCTCGCCCCCAGTTCCGACAGCACGATGGGCCGCTCGAACTGCGATAGGGCGACATGCGCCATGGCGATGAGCGCGGCGCTGCGGCGCACTTCGTTGGTTTGGGGCGGGCTTTGCGTCCAGTCGATCAGGAAGTCTTCGTGCGTTGTCAGAGCGTTAAGGACCGCCTTTTCAAGCTTTGCATCACTGACCTCATTGGGCGGATAGGCCGCACGCAAAGGGCCGTCGCGATCCTGCAGGACAAGCGCGTGCAGACCGCCGCAAATGCGCAATGGCAGTGAGTGGCCTGCAGGGCCGATATCGCCCTGATATTGCGCCATTTTCTGACCCAACGCGCTGCCGGTATCCCAATTGTCGGCAAGGATCGTCAGCACGCGCCCCATCAGGGGCGAGCCCATGCGCGCGCAGGTGCCGGATTGGTCGCGAAAGGCCTGAACAAGGCTCACGTGAACCGATCCATCAGCTTTTGCAGGGTGGAGCGGGTGTCTTCGACCGGTGCCGCCTCCGGTTGGGGAGGTTTCGGCGGTTTGGTTTTCTTTTCGCTGTCGTTGGAGCGTGGTGGGGAGAGGCGCATGCCGACAGCGTTCATGAATTTCGCCCCATCACCCTGCGCAAGGTGCGGTGCCCCATCCGAGCAGCCACGCAGAACGTCGTCGAGCCAGTCCGCATCCGCCTTGGGAAAGTCGCGCAGCACATAGCCGGGCACAGCGTCCTTGTGGCCGGGATGGCCCACACCCAAACGCACGCGGCCATAGTCCGCGCCGATATGGGCGTGGATCGATCGCAACCCGTTGTGACCTGCATGACCCCCGCCCATTTTCCATTTGACCTTGCCGGGGGCGAGGTCGATTTCATCATGAAAAACAATGATATCTTGTGGTTCCAGCTTGTAGAACCGCATGGCCGCGCCCACCGAGTCTCCGGATTTATTCATGTAGGTGTCCGGCTTGAGCAGCACGGCCCGGTCGGACCCAAACCGGCCCTCGGATACGGCGCCCTGATGCTTGGATTTCCAGCCCGGAAATCCGTGATCGGCAGCGATCCGGTCAAGCGCCATGAACCCGATATTGTGCCGGTTGCGCGCGTATTTCGCGCCAGGATTTCCAAGGCCGACAATCAGTTTCATGGGGTCCTCTCGCGGGTTTGCCGCTGTGCAGCATAAAGGCGCGCGCAGGGGGAACAAGGACTGCACGAAGGCCGCATTGTCAGCAGATCGTGTGGGGCGATTGCCGTTTGCGGGCCGACCTTCCGCAATTGGCCTCATTTTTAACAAATTGTAAGGATAACCCTTGTTCACTGCCATTTGAGTGTGCCGTGCAGATTCGTGCCGGAACGCTTTGTTTTGTAACCTGTAATGTTGATGCGGATGATGAATATCAAATCCCTTTTCCTGTCTTTTGCGCTTGTTGTCGCCTCTGCGACGACCGGGTCTGCCGTCACGCACATTCTTGGCGATGTGACAGGCGGCGCAAGCACCACCCAGACTCTGCGCGTGCAGACTGTCGACTTCATCGAGTTCTCGCTTGATGCGTCTTCCGGCCAATCGGTCTCGGAAATGGTGATTTCAGTGACCAGCACGCCGGGCAGCAATTTCCGCGAGATGATCGCGTTGTATTCAGGTTCTGGACTTGTGGCGCGCAGTGCACGTGGTGCGGGTAATGGAGGTGGCACGGCCACTTTGTCGTTTCTCGGTGCGGATGCCTTGGCGGACGGCTCTTACACGCTGGCCATTGGTGCGTGGAAGGCATTCTTTCCCACCAACATCGCTGAGGCGAGATCAACTGCGTATTTCAATAACGGCCAGTACACAGCGACATTTGCGCCTTCGATCAGTGTTGTGCCCCTGCCTGCGGGCGTGCTGCTGCTGCTGAGCGGCTTTGGCGCGCTGTCTGTCTTGCGGCGTCGGATGCGCAAGGCGTAACGCCGAAACAGGATACAACGACGTGATGCGCCCGGGCCTTCCTCCGGGCCTTTTGCCGTTTGCCCAACAGTGCCGAGGAGTGACAGTCCCCGCACCGCAATGAAAAAGGCCGCCCCGGATCGGAGCGGCCTTGTTTCGAATACGCATGAGGAAGGAGCTTATGCCTCTTCGGTCTGCTCTACCGCTGGAACATCCGCTGCATCGACTTCTTCTGTCTCCGCCTCATCTTCGTCATCGGCGGCACGCAGGCCGGATGGCGCAGAGATGTTGGCGATCACAAAGTCGCGGTCGATGGTCGGCTTGGCACCCTCGGGCAATTTGACCGACGAAATGGTGACGTTGTCGCCGATTTCGAGTTCCGAGACGTCGATGGTGATGTGATCGGGAATGTCGCCCGCGGTCACAACCAGTTCGACTTCAGGGCGGATCAGGGTCAGCACGCCACCCTTTTTCAGGCCGGGCGAAACTTCTTCGCCGTCCACTTCAACACCGATGAACAGGTTGATTTTTGTGGTCCGCTTGAGGCGCATGAAGTCCACGTGCGTCGGCAGGTCCTTGACCACATCGCGCTGCACGTCGCGGCAGATGACGCGGACGTCGTCGTGGCCGTCGACTTTCATGTTGAACAGGGTCGATTTGAACCGTCCCGCGCGCAACATTTTCAGCAGTTTGTTAAAGGGCAGATTGATGGGCAGCGGATCTGTGTCGCCACCAAATACAATCCCCGGAACCATGCCATCGCGGCGTGCCTGACGAGCGGCGCCCTTGCCTGTCCCCGTCCGTTCCAGAGCTTCGAGATCAGGAATCTCTCCAGCCATGATAATTCTCCAAAGTTAGGGCGGGATGCCTCCAAGGCTGTCACCCCG
This sequence comes from Tateyamaria armeniaca, assembly GCF_045797845.1. Taxonomy (NCBI): domain Bacteria; kingdom Pseudomonadati; phylum Pseudomonadota; class Alphaproteobacteria; order Rhodobacterales; family Roseobacteraceae; genus Tateyamaria; species Tateyamaria armeniaca. The sequence goes on along the minus strand of NZ_JBHDIY010000002.1, from coordinate 4,087,447 downwards.
CGTGAAGGGGGCGCTATAGACCGGATTTGCCCCCTTGAAAAGTGCTAATACGCCACGGAATGCACTGGACGTTGTGCGGGTCACGTGGCACCGCTGGGTGATGCGAATTTGGGATGATCTTGGCGCTTCGCGCCGTGCCCTTGCGGGCTTTGCCGTGATCGGCATCGGTTGGGCCAGTTTTTCGGCGCAAATGCCTGTGATCAAGGCGCAGGTGGGTGTTGGCGACGGCTTTTGGGGCACGCTGATCCTTGTCGGGTCGACCGGCGCGCTGATGGCGATGTGGCTGGCCCCGCTGGTCTACCGATTGATCGGATCGTGGGCGATGATCACCGGTGTCGCCTTCATGATACTGGGGTTTCTGGTGACCGGTATGGCGCAGGGGCCAGCAGTCGTCGGGTTTGGTTTGTTTCTGGCGGCAGGCGGGTCGGGGGTTGCTGACGTCCTTGCCAATGCCGAGGTCAGCGAGGCCGAATCCGACACAGGCCGGAGCCTGATGAACCTGAACCACGGTATGTTTTCCGTCAGCTATGCTGTGGCTGCCATTTGTGTAGGGGCCGCACGAGAGGCCGGGTTCGGGCCTGTTGCCATCTTTTGCGGCATGGGTGTTGCTGTCGCGGCATTGATGGCTTGGATGAAGTTGCCAGATCGCCGTGCGATGCATCATGAGGCGGGCGATGCCACCGGCATGCCTTATGGTCTCGTCTGGGTGGGCGGCTTTGTCGTTCTGGCCGCGTTTCTGGGCGAGGCCGCATCCGAAGGGTGGTCCGCCCTGCATGTGGAGCGTACGCTGGGCGGTGGCCCGGCCGAAGGTGCGTTGGGACCCGCATTGCTGGCCACGGGGATGGCTGTCGGTCGTCTGGGCGCGCACCTGTTCGGGGCCAACTGGCCGCCGATCCGGGTGATGATCCTTGCTTCGTGCATTGCCGGAATCGGACTTGCGCTGGCTGGGGCCGCGCCAATACTCTCGATTGCGTATGTTGGATTTCTCCTCGGAGGACTTGGCGTCTCTGTGGTTGGCCCATTGGCCTTGGGGCTGGTCGGGCAGGCCGTGTCGCCGCGCCATCGGCTCGCTGCGATCTCGCAGGCCGCTGCACTGGGATATGCGGCGTTCTTCCTCGGACCGGTGATTATGGGTTATGTGGCCGAAGGGTTTGGTTTGCGCGCATCATTCTACGTGATCGGTGCGATCATGTTTGTGGTTGCGACGGTATTGCTGCCTGCATGGGCACGGATGCTGGCGGGCCGGGAGGCGCCCACTGGCCCGGGGCCAAGCCCGTAGACCGCCAAAGTTACTGCCGCCAACGCCCTTCAAAATCCTCCGGTACGAGCAGGTTGTGCCGCCCAAGGTCTTCGACACTGGTCTCTCCGCACAGCGCCATCGTGGTGTCGAGTTCCTTTTGGATCACATTCAGCGTCTCGGTCACGCCCTGCTGGCCCATCGCGCCAAGGCCATAGATGAAGGCGCGCCCGATATAGGTGCCCTTGGCCCCCATCGCGACGGCCTTGAGCACGTCCTGACCCGACCGGATGCCACCATCAATATGCACTTCAACCTGATCCCCGACAGCATCAAGGATCGAGGGCAACATGCGGATCGAGCTGAGCGCGCCATCAAGCTGGCGACCGCCGTGGTTGGACACGATGATCGCATCGGCCCCGACTTTGAGCGCCATTTTGGCGTCTTCAGCGTCCAGAATACCCTTGAGAATGACCTTGCCGTCCCACTGCTCTTTCAACTTGGCGATCTTGTTCCAATCCAGCGACGGGTCGAACTGTTCGGCCGTCCAGGCCCCCAGTTGGGACATGTCCGACACGCCTTTGACGTGGCCGACGATATTGCCGAATTCGCGCCGCTTGGCGCTCAGCATCTCGATCCCCCAGCCCCATTTGGTGGCGAGGTTGGCGAGCGTCTTGGGTGTGAGTTTCGGCGGGGCGGACAGGCCGTTCTTGATGTCCTTGTGCCGCTGCCCGAGGATCTGCAGATCAAGCGTGATGACAAGGGCCGAGCAATTGGCATCCTTGGCCCGCTGGATCAGGCGCGAAACGAAATCCTCGTCCTTCATGGTGTAAAGCTGGAACCAAAAGGGCGCGTCGGTAAAGCCCGCGACATCCTCGATCGAGTTGATGGACATGGTGGACAACGTAAAGGGCACGCCAAATTTTTCGGCGGCACGCGCGGCCTTCATCTCGCCATCTGCATGCTGCATGCCCGTCAGGCCGACGGGGGCGAGCGCGACAGGCATCGCGACATCGTGCCCGATCATCTGCGTTTTTGTACTGCGCCCGGTCATGTCCACAGCCACGCGTTGACGCAGCCTGATCTGATCATAGTCAGAGGAGTTCTCGCGGAATGTCTGCTCTGTCCAGCTGCCAGATTCGCAGTAGTCATAGAACATCTGCGGCACGCGGCGCTTATAGATGCGTTTGAGATCTTCGATATTGGTGATGACGGGCACGTGCAAACCTCGTATATTGGTCAGTTTTCATTACCAATTCGACCAGTTGGGATCAATAACCTTTTTGAGATCGCCAAATTAGTTCGATTTAGGACTTGTTTGGTGCGATATCGCATTATATAGCTCCATGTAGTTCGAAATTGTACCAACATGGAGAAACATATGACCCTGTCCCGTCGCAAAACACTGGCCCTTTTGGGCGGTGGTACCATTCTGGCCGCCACGGGTGTCGCCGGATACAGCGTGACCCGCATACCACAGACTGCCTTGGCCCCGTGGGAGGCGGCAGGCACCTATGCCGAGCCGCGGATGCGCGCCCTCAGTTATGCGATCCTCGCGCCCAACCCGCACAACCGCCAGCCGTGGCAGGTCGATCTGCGCACCGAAGGTGAGGTGACCTTGCGCGTGGATACGGATCGCCTGCTGCCCCACACCGACCCGTTCAGCCGCCAGATTGTCTGTGGCCTGGGCTGTTTCCTTGAACTGATGGTGCTGGCAGCGGCCGAGCAGGGTTACGCCGTCGATCTGGACCTGTTCCCGGATGGCGAGGACCCCACCGCTCTGGACACCCGCCGCGTCGCCGTGGCGCGGTTCATCGAAGGCGGTGCGCAGCCGGAACCGGACCTGTTTGGCCATGTGATGGACCGCCGCTCGCTCAAGGAACCTTATGACACGACGCAAGCGGTCAGCGATGCGACGCTGGCGCAGATTGAACAGTCGGTGACGCGCGGCACGCACATAGCCAGCAGCAATGACCCCGATCTGGTGGCGGCCTTGCGCGTCCTGACGGTGCGCGCCTTTGAAACCGAGTTCGACACGCCCAACACCTACAAGGAAAGCGTCGACCTGTTCCGCATCGGGCACCGGGAGGTGGATGCCAATCCAGATGGGCTCGACTTTACAGGGCCGATGTTTGAAACCCTGCGGATGACGGGTCTGTTCAGCAAAGAGGCAGCAATGGACCCGGAAGGGTTCTCCTTCCAGACTGCGATCGAGCAGATCACCGAAACGGCGATGAGCGGCATGGCCTATGTCTGGCTGACAAGCGATGGCAACACGCGCACCGACCAGATCAATGCGGGGCGCGACTGGGTCCGTCTGAACCTTGCCACCACTGCGGCGGGCCTTGGCATGCAACCGATGAGCCAGGCCTTGCAGGAATTTCCCGAGATGGCAGCGCATTACGCTGAGGCGCACCAGATGCTGGCGCCCGGAGGTGGAACCGTGCAAATGTTGGGACGATTGGGTTATGGCACCCCCGTGCCGCAAAGCCCGCGATGGCCACTTGAAAGCAAAATTGTGAATGCCTGATCCCAACCCCGCCGTTTTCTTTGAGGTGTTCAACGAGATCGGCATTATCGAACAACTCAGCCGCGCCGTTCTGGAGGCGCGGCTGCCCCACGGGCTGATTGCCCCGCATTTCACGGTTCTGAATCACCTTGTACGGGTCAGGGACGGGCAGACGCCCGTTCACATGGCCCGCGCGTTTCAGGTGCCAAAGACGTCGATGACGCATACGCTGAAAGGGCTTGAGGCGCATGGGCTGGTGCAATTGCGCCCCAACGAAGAGGACGGGCGGTCCAAACGGGTGTGGCTGACGGATGCGGGCCGTGCCTTGCGTGCCGAGACGATTGCAGTACTTGGCTTGGAATTCGCGCAGATGGCCAAGGATTTCGATGTCGAGCGTTTGCTGGCAATCACGCCCGTGCTGCGTGATCTGCGCATCATGATGGATGCAGCCCGCGACTGACGCGCGCCATTGCCCCGGGCAGATTGCCGCGCTAAACGCCCGGCCATGACAAAACGCCCCCATCGCAATTTCTATGGCCGTATCAAGGGCAAGACCCTGAAAGACAGCCAAAAGACCTATCTTGCCGAAGATCTGGCTGCACTGTCGCCGGGTCCCGTGTCATGGGAGGACAATCCGGAGCGTGCGCCGCTTGATCTTAAAGCACTTTTCGGAGGGCGCCCGGTCTGGCTTGAAGTTGGCTTTGGCGGTGGTGAACATCTGGTGCATCAGGCCGCCGCGAATCCGGATGTCGACATCATCGGCGCAGAGCCGTACATCAACGGCGTGGCGATGCTGCTGGGCAAGATCCGGCGAGCGGGGGTCGACAATCTGTCGGTCCATCCAGGCGATGCGCGCGATCTGATGGACGTGCTGCCCGATGCCAGTATTGCCCGCGCCTTTCTGCTCTATCCCGACCCATGGCCCAAAACGCGACATCACCGCCGCCGCTTTGTCACGCCGGAACACTTGGAACCGCTCGCCCGCGTGATGCAGCCCGGTGCAATCCTGCGGGTGGCAACGGACATTCCCGATTATGTGCGCCAGACTCTCGAAGAAGTTCCAAGGGCCGGTTTTGAGTGGTTGGCCGAGGGGCCACAGGACTGGCGCGTGGCGTGGGACGACTGGATCAGCACCCGCTATGAGCAAAAGGCGCTGCGTGAGGGGCGCGTGCCTCACTACCTGACATTCCAGCGAAAGGGTTAGGGTGCGGGGGTTCTGCCTCCCCCCGCGCGCACAGCGCCTCCCCGTGGTATTTTCAGTCACAGGAAACAGATGGCGTGTGGCATGGTCTGGACGCCCCTTCGGCAGCGGGATAGGAGTGCGCCGAGCCAATTGATGCGAGCGCAACCATGTCCAGCCACGGTGACCCGATCCCCATGACCTCTGCCGCCTGTGGCCCTTTGACGGGCGACGCGCATGTGCCGGGGGACAAGTCGATTTCACACCGATCCCTGATCCTTGGGGCGATGGCGGTGGGTGAAACCACGATCACCGGACTGCTGGAAGGGCAGGACGTGCTTGACACCGCAAAAGCCATGCGCGCCTTTGGTGCCGACGTGACCGATCACGGGGGCGGCAAGTGGTCGGTTTATGGTGTCGGTGTGGGCGGATTCGCAGAGCCTGATCAGGTGATCGACTGCGGCAACTCCGGCACCGGCGTGCGTTTGATCATGGGTGCGATGGCATCCTCGCCGATCACCGCGACTTTCACCGGCGATGCGAGCCTGAACAAACGGCCCATGGCGCGCGTCACCGATCCTTTGGCGTTGTTTGGCTGTCAGGCCGTGGGACGTGATGGTGGGCGGTTGCCCATGACGCTGGTTGGTGCGGCCGACCCTGTGCCGGCCCATTACACAGTGCCGGTGCCCTCGGCGCAGGTGAAGTCGGCCGTGCTGCTGGCAGGTCTTAATGCGCCCGGTGAGACAGTCGTGATCGAAGCCGAAGCCACCCGCGATCACACAGAGCGGATGCTGGCGGGGTTCGGGGCCGAGATCAGCACAGAGGTCACGAGCGAGGGCCGCGTCATCACCCTCAAAGGACAGCCGGAATTGAATCCACAGCATATCGAGGTGCCGCGTGATCCGTCCTCGGCGGCCTTTCCCGTCTGTGCTGCTTTAATCGTGCCCGGATCGGATGTGCTGGTGCCCAATATCGGACTGAACCCCACCCGTGCGGGCCTCTTCACCACCTTGCGCGAAATGGGCGCGGACCTGACTTATGAGAATGAGCGCGAAGAAGGGGGCGAGCCTGTTGCTGATCTGCGCGCGCGTTTCTCGCCCGACCTCAAAGGGATCACGGTGCCCGAGCATCGCGCGGCCTGCATGATCGACGAATACCCGGTGCTTTCGGTTGTGGCTGCCTTTGCTAAGGGAGAGACACACATGCCGGGCGTCAAGGAATTGCGGGTCAAGGAAAGCGACCGGATCGATGCGATGGCGGCGGGATTGCGCGCCGCCGGGGTCGGGGTCGAGGATGGGCCGGACTGGTGGACCGTGATGGGCCTTGGTCATGGCAATGTGCCGGGCGGCGTGACCTGCGCAAGCCATCTGGATCACCGGATTGCCATGTCGTTCCTTGTCATGGGCATGGCCACGCAAAAGCCGATGTCCGTCGATGACGGCGGGCCGATTGCCACGTCCTTTCCCATTTTTGAGCCCCTCATGGCGGCCCTTGGGGCCGAGGTGCGCCGGACGTAATGGAAGCCACGCAACCCTTTACCGTCGCCATTGATGGCCCTGCTGCTGCCGGAAAAGGCACCATCGGGCGTGCCATCGCGCAGCGGTTCAGGTTGGCGCATCTGGATACGGGATTGCTTTATCGTGCGGTTGGGGCGCAGGTGCTTTCGGGGGCCGATCCGATTGCAGCGGCCTGCGCTTTGGATGCCTATGCGCTTGAAGATGACGCCTTGCGCACCGCCACTGTCGCGCAGGCGGCAAGCAAAGTTGCCGTCATTCCCGAAGTGCGTGCGGCCCTTTTGGATTTCCAGCGCGCGTTTGCCCGCAGGGCAGGTGGTTCAGTGCTGGACGGGCGCGACATATGCACGGTGATCTGTCCGCAGGCAGAGGTGAAGCTGTTTGTGACGGCAAGCCCCGAAGTGCGCGCGCAGCGCCGCTTTGACGAATTGAGCGCGCGTGGCCATGCCCCTGAATATGAACAGGTTTTGCACGATGTGCGTGAACGCGACAGGCGCGACAGTGAGCGCAGCGCGGCCCCCTTAGACCCGCCGAGGGCGCCATCGTGCTGGACACGTCGGAGATGGGAATAGACGCCGCGGTGGCCGCAGCCATCGCCGTGGTCGAGCAGGCACGCACCTAGGCGGCGTGCGCGCCATCCGACAGGGTTTTGACAAAGTTTAGCACGTCCTGTGCACTGTCCCCGGCGGCAATCCGGCTGACGATGGCAGAGCCGACCACCGCGCCGTCCGCAACGGTCGCAATCGCGCGGGATTTTTCCGGCGTGTTGATCCCGAACCCGACAATTACGGGCAGATCGGTGGCATCCTTGATACGTGCAACTTCGGGGCCGACATCTGTGGCTTCGGCCTCTGCCGCCCCCGTGATCCCGGTGATCGAGACGTAATATACAAAGCCGGACGTGTTTTGCAGCACGCGCGGCAGACGTTTGGCATCCGTTGTCGGTGTCGCCAGACGGATAAAATTCAGACCCGCCGCCTGGGCCGGGATGCACAATTCGCTGTCCTCTTCCGGGGGCAGGTCGACAACGATCAACCCGTCGATACCGGCCGCCTTGGCATCGTCAAGAAAGCGGTCCACGCCGCGCGAATAGATCGGGTTGTAATAGCCCATCATCACAATCGGTGTCGTGTCGTCCGTCTCGCGAAAGGCGCGCGCCATCTCAAGCGTGCGTTCCAGCGTCATACCCGATTCAAGGGCGCGCTGACCGGCCAACTGGATGGTGGGGCCATCGGCCATCGGATCGGTGAAGGGCAGGCCCAGTTCGATGATGTCGACACCTGCGCCGGGCAGGCCGCGCACGACTTCAAGCGAGCGGTCGTAGTCGGGATCGCCCGCCATCACATAGGCCACGAACGCCTTTTTCCCGGCGGCGCGCAATTCGGCAAACTTGGCGTCAATTCGGCTCATCGACCGGTTCTCCCTCAGGTGTTTCCGGCCCCCGCAATGCCCAAAAGGCGCGGGGAAATCAATGCAGCAAATGGCAGGGCCGTTGCGAAGAAAATTCCGCCGCCCCCCTCACACCCGGCCACGTTCATCCTATATTGCTCTGAATGAACTATATTCTTGCCATCCTGCTGCCGCCCCTGTCGATCCTGCTGACAGGACGACCCTTTCTTGCCATTGTGGTGTTCCTGATCTGGATCCCCGCGCTGATCTTTTCCGGTGGGCTGACCCATCCGATGTTCATCCTGCTTGCGTGGTTTTTGATCTTTCACGCCCGCGAGGATCGTCGCCAGCACAGGGACTTGTCTTGACCCACCAGACACCCTAGGACAGCGCCAGCTTGCAAAAGGACGCTGACATGGGTTTCAAGATGGGCATTGTGGGCCTTCCGAACGTCGGAAAATCCACGCTTTTCAACGCATTGACCAAGACGGCTGCCGCGCAGGCCGCCAACTTTCCCTTTTGCACCATCGAACCCAATGTGGGCGAGGTGGCGGTGCCGGATGCGCGTCTGGACAAGCTGGCCGCCATTGCCGCATCTAAATCCATTATCCCGACTCGCATGACCTTTGTGGACATCGCAGGACTGGTCAAAGGGGCGTCAAAAGGCGAGGGGCTGGGCAACCAGTTTCTGGCCAACATCCGCGAAGTCGATGCAATCGCCCACGTGCTACGCTGTTTTGAGGATGGCGACGTGACACATGTCGAGGGCCGTGTGGACCCGGTTGCCGATGCGGAAACCATCGAAACAGAATTGATGCTGGCCGATATCGAATCCATCGAGAAGCGGCTGCAAAACATCGTGCGCAAAGTGCGTGGTGGCGACAAAGAGGCAGTACAGCAAGAGCGCCTGTTGCGCGCGGCCCTGGTTGCCCTCGAAGATGGCCGCCCCGCCCGTCTGGTCGATGTGGACGACGAGGACCGGCGCGCGTGGAATATGCTTCAGCTTTTGACAACCAAGCCTGTTTTATATGTGTGCAATGTCGGTGAGGCCGAAGCGGCCGACGGCAATGCCCATTCGCAGGCCGTGGCCGAGATGGCGGCAGCGCAGGGCAATGCCCATGTGGTGATTTCGGCCCAGATCGAGGAAGAGATCAGCCAGCTGGAACCGGATGAGGCGCAGATGTTCCTCGAAGAAATGGGCTTGTCGGAGGCAGGGCTCGACCGGCTGATCCGCGCAGGCTACGCGCTGTTGCACCTTGAGACATACTTTACCGTCGGTCCGAAAGAGGCGCGCGCCTGGACCATCAAGTCTGGCACCACTGCGCCCAAAGCCGCAGGCGTGATCCATGGCGATTTCGAAAAAGGGTTCATTCGCGCCGAAACCATCGCCTATGACGACTTTGTCGCGCTGGGCGGCGAACAGGCGTCAAAGGATGCAGGCAAGATGCGCGCGGAGGGCAAGGGATATACGGTCAAGGACGGGGATGTGTTGCATTTCCTGTTCAACACCTAAAGGACCGTTCGCCGCGCCACTTTCGGACAGACCGGAACGTGACCCTCGGGTCAGGTATTCACTACTCTGAACCCAAAGGCGCACCTGCTAGGGTCGGACCATACTTTATCGCATTGGTCCGATCATGTTCGACAACCCTTACATCGCCCTGATTTTCCTTGGTCTTTTCTTTCGATCCGCAGGCTTCATGGTGCGCGACGAATTGCTTTTGCGCGTTCTGATGATCATCGGGACGTTTTGCGACATCGCCTTTTACATTCTGCAAAGCCCGTCCATCTGGGGGTCGGTGATGACCAACACTGTGCTTGTCGTCATCAACTTGTCGCTGATCCTGATCATCACGCTTGAGCGGTCCAACCTGTTCATGTCCAACAAGGATCGGCGGGTGTTCGAACAGTTCAAGACACTGTCGCCGGGCCAGTTTCGCTGGGTCAATCGCTGCGCGCGCTGGCGCATCGCGAACGAACAGAGCATTTTGCTGCACGAGGGTGCGCATTCAGATCGCCTGTTTTTCATCAACGCGCCGCACTACACCGTTGAAAAGCAGGGCAAGGTCTATACCGCCAAAGGGCCTGCATTCGTTGGTGAGATCATGCTGTTGCAGGGGGGCGTGGCCAGCGCGACAGTGCGTGTGCCAAAGGGCGCGATCTACGCCGAATGGTGTACCTCAAAACTGTGCGAGGCGATGCGAAAGAACCGGTCACTGGGCAATGCACTGGTGGCGCGGTTTGGCCACGATCTGGCAGACAAGGTGCGCTATTCGGTGCCTTTGCCGCAACCGCCCGCACCGGCCGCGAATAGAGTGGTGCGTGATCCATCGCAGAACAGTGCACTGCTGCGTATTGCGACCTGATCGCGCGTTGGAATTTCACGAGCGCTGTTTCTTTTTTGCAGGCGCGGCATTGCCGTCCGTTTTGCCCTTGTTTCCCGTGCGCGTGCAGGTGTACACCGATCAGCGGAGACGTGGCCGAGTGGTCGAAGGCGCTCCCCTGCTAAGGGAGTAGGCGAGGAATCGTCTCGAGGGTTCGAATCCCTTCGTCTCCGCCATAACCCCGACAAATTCGCCCGCATTTTGAACCCGTCGTGGGCGCTGGCAAGGCATCGGACCCCTTCTGCGAATTAGTTACCAGACAGAAAACTATGCGCCATAAACCGTGCGCGGTTGAAAGGGTTGTTCGCACGACTTGCTGCAATTTGCGGCGCTAGTTCGTCACGGCGCTCAAATGTCCGTGGAACAAAAAAACTGAACGCGCGGCTGTGCTCAACGCCACTCCGCAACGCGTTCTCACACCTCTGCGGACAAACGAAATACGGCAACATCCTCTGCCAAACCATCAATCGAATGCTGCCCTGCAGCTTCCAGCATCTCAGGGATACCGCACGTCTTTTGCGTCTGCTGATCGACAAGTACGGACACGCAAAGGTCCTTGCATCGGCTTTCCAGTCGCGCGGCGAGGTTTACCGCGTCCCCGTAGACGGTGAAGGATTGGCGTTCGGATGAACCGATGGTGCCCGTCACCAGATCGCCGCTGGCAATTCCGACCCGAACGGAAAAGTTGTGGCGCCGCGCGGTGCGAAGGAGTGCTTGGGCCGTCAGGATCGCTGCGCGGCCCGGGTCCTCGACGGCGATGGGCGCATTGAACGTGACCAGAAATCCGTCACCCAGGTAGGACATCACGATCCCACCCAGCGCTGACACGTCATCTGTTGCGTCCGCAAGAAAAGCGTCGAGCGTGCCGATCACATGTTCGGGTGGATGCGCGGCGGAAAACTCAGTGAACCCGGCGATGTCCATAACCAAGGCGGTGCCGGGCGTGCGTTGCGGGCGCATTGGTCCATCATTGGAAATCAGCTTTTTCGCGATTTCGGCAGGTACATATTTGCCGAACAGCGCGCTTACTTTTTCGCGGGCGGTGCGTTCGCGGTGCCATTCGATGTCCGAGGCGACTTGTGCAAAAAATACCCCCCGTGCCCGGTAGACGGCGACAGCAAGGGCAAGGGCAGCGAACATCAGCATGGCCGTTTCCTCGATCCTGTTGCCCCGCCCGATAAAGTCGATGGACAGGAAAACGCGTTCGTAATCGCCCCGCGTGGCATCGGGTGGTATGTCGGCCCAGGACAGCGTTTCCTCCATCCCAGAAATCACCCACAGGAAGGCGCCCCACCAGCCGATGATGCACATCGCGCCCGTCCAGATCACCAGCCGCCACGACAGGCTGAGGCAGCAAATCGCAACCATCGGGAACAGGTAGTAGATGCCGTATGCGCGAAAGGCGATGATCTGTGGTACATCATCCGCGCGGCTGATCGGGATCAGAACGAACAAGGCGCAGATCGACAGCGTATCGAGCGTATAGACGGCGTATTTCATCCACCAGCGGTCAAACCGTGTTCCGATCACCGCAAGGTGCGCAACACCGACGCCCGTGAAAATGAGCAGGACCACGATGGCTGCAAGGCGCGGTTCGAATTCGGAGAAGAGGAACGGCGCACCGACATACCATGCAAAAGCAAGCCCCGTGACGACGGTGCGGCAGGCGATGGCAAGGCGCAGCCCCTTCTGCTCGGCGCGGATCAGGCGGGCGGTCGATTCTGCGGCAAATTGATCGGTGTCGGTTGGGGTCATTGGGTTTCTCTTTGGCGGCGCAAGCGGGTTGCAGGTCAGTGACGTGTGGCGATGCGCGGCCTTGGCAACCCTCTGGCGTTCAACACACCCAAGCTCATCACAAAGCCGGTGGCAATGATCAGCGCACCCAGTATTTCTGCCGTGGATGGAATCGTGCCGAACGCAATGTACGCAAGGCCAAGGGCCACGACTGGCGTGAAGACTGGCAACTGTGCTGCCACTTGTGCAGGCAGTGTGCGCACCGCGCCGATCAGCGCGACAACGCTGATCAGGCCGCCGACGATCCCCTGCATCACGATCTGCAAAGCCAGAGTGGACTGGGACGCCGCGCCCATGGCCTCGATTGCATATGGCCCAAGCAGGGGCAGGGCGATGAGGGCTGACCCGCTGGCCACGGCCAACGTCCCTTCGATCATTCGAGATCCGCCACCGGCGCAGCAGCACCGTATATCCACCCCACATGCTGCCTGCCAGAATGAACAGGACGGCACCCTGCGCCCACGTCGCACCGAGGCCACGCATGTCCAGGCCGACCAGCGTTGCAAGGCCTGCGAACATCACCGCAGCACCTGCGAGGCGGTTGGTTGACACGCGTTCCTGCAACAGCACGTGGCCCAGAAAGCTGCCCGTGACGAACACCGCCACTGGGGCGAACAGCAATCCGTGTGACAGGGGGGCGTGCACGTAGCCGCTGACTGCGACCAGGCCAAACAATGGCCCGCCCAGCAGGATCAGGGCCATCAGGCGGAGGATCGGGATGCCGACGGTCTTTCCCCGCACATGCAGAACAAGCAACGCGGGTACCACGAGCAGCCCCGGCACAGCAAAGCGCAAAAAGGCGAGTGCATGCGGCGATAACCCCGCATCGATCCCGTGTTTGGCGGCGACATTATAGCCTGACCAGCACAAGACTGTCAGAAGACCAAGAACCGGACCGGTGTGCTGTTTCATCATCATGACGCGTCTCCATTGCAGATCGGTACAAGAATGCGCTTTGTGAGTGATACCTACCAATGCTAAATAGAGTAAAGAATGATAGCGCTGAGGTATGAGTGATGGAGCTGCGCCACCTGCGATATTTTGTGGCCGTTGCGGATCATGGGGGCATCACCCACGCGGCGGAGCGGCTAAACATCGCCCAGCCCGCAGTGTCGCGTCAGATCCGTGATCTTGAGGCGGAACTGGGTGTCGAGCTGCTTGTGCGCGAGGGGCGGCGCGTCATCCTGAGCGATGCCGGTCGCGCCTTTGCAGATCGTGCGCGTGCGGTTCTGGCGGCATCGCACGCGGCTGTGGACGAGGCACGGCGGATAGACAGGGGCGAGGCCGGGCACCTTCGCATCGGGCTGTTGGAAAGCGCGTCATGGTCCGGTCACCTGCCGCAGGCCCTCAGCCGGTTTGCCCGTGCCTATCCGGATGTGCGCCTTGACGTTGTGCCCATGGGATCGGTCGAACAGATCAACGCGGTTCTGGCCGAAGATCTGGACGCGGCCTTTGTCTACCGTCAGGAAAACCTGGTCGCGGATGCGCTGTCGATCCTGCCGTTGCGCATGGACAATGTGGTGCTTGCGGCCTCTGCCGATCTCGACTTTGAAAAGGATGGACCACTGGATCTCGACGATATTGACGGTCTGCCTATCGTCGCCTTCCCGCGCGTGGTCGCGCCCGCCTATCACGACGCGTTGGGCCGCGCGCTGACGGCCATCGGGTTTGACCCCGTGATCGTGCAGGAGGCTGAAAATGAAACGACCATGCTAAGCCTTGTCTCGGCGGGTGTCGGCTGTGCCTTTGTCAACTCGGCCAACATGCACCGACCACCGCAGAACGTGCGGTTCCACGCAGTAAAGGGGCTGTCGGTGCCCATCGAATTTCTGTTTGTCACACGCAAGTCTGCCGGGGGGCTGACGCAAAGGCTTTGGCAGATTGTTGAAGGGATAAATGCCAAAAAGGCATGAATACTATAGCTTCATAGAATTTTTCATTATGTGATTCATACCCCAGATTAGTCCCATCACACCAACCGCGATGGAGACCGATCAATGAAACGCTCACACACTGCCACGGTATCAACAGGCATCACCGCCACGTCTGTATATGCAGATGCCGCGCCGCTCTGTGCTGCGACATTGCGCAAGTTGCACCGCGGCTGATCGCGCATTCCGGAAAATGACCCTCAACCACTGACATTCAGGAGACATCCAATGACTGATCCAATCAACCCAACCCGCCGTTCCATTCTGACTGCAGGGGCCGCGGCCCTCGCGCTGGGTGGCCTTTCCGCCACGCGCACTGCCGCTCAGGCGACCAACGCTGTATCGGCGCCGCAGGGGCGGCGCATGCTGGGCGCGCTTGAGGTGTCCGCCATCGGCCTCGGAGTTCAGAACCATAGCCGGACTTTCCACACAACCATCCCGAACCGTGCCGAGATGCACAAAATCGTCCGCACGGCGGTTGATCAGGGTGTCACATTTATCGACACAGCCGAAGTATATGGCCCGCATGAATCCGAGCGTATCCTTGGTGAAGCCACCGGCACCATCCGGGACCAGATCCAGATCGCGACCAAGTTCGGCTTTAACGTGGACCTTGAAACCGGGGAATGGGCGCCGGGCCTGATCAGCGATCCATCCCACATCAAACGCGCAGTCGAAGGGTCGCTGCAACGCCTGCGGACCGACCGGATCGACCTTTTGTACCAGCACCGCGTCGATCCGACTGTTCCGATCGAGGATGTGGCTGGGGCCGTGCGTGACCTCATGGATGAAGGAAAAGTGCTGCACTGGGGCCTGTCGGAAATGGGGCCCAACACCCTGCGCCGCGCGCACGCCGAATTGCCGGTCGCTGCTGTTCAGAACGAGTATTCGATGTTGTGGCGCGGCCCTGAAAATGGCTTGCTGGCACTGTGCGCCGAACTGGGTATCGGGTTCGTTCCGTTCAGCCCGCTGGGCTATGGGTTCCTGACCGGCGCGATTGACATGGGCACCAGCTTTGCCCCCGGTGATTTCCGCGCAAATACATCCCGTATGGATCCTGAGCACCGCGAGGCGAACCTCGCGCTGGTTGAGCTGGTGAAGGCATGGGCCACCCGCAAAAACGCGGCACCCGGGCAGATCGCGCTGGCGTGGTTGATGGCGCAGGGCCCGTCGATTGTGCCGATCCCCGGAACGACACAGATGCCTCATCTGCTGGAAAACAACGCAGCGCGCGACGTCAGCTTTTCACAGGCTGAGCTGGCTGAACTGAATGCCCAGGTCGCCGCCATCGACGTGCAGGGTGCGCGGATGCCGCCCATGGTCGCGGAATGGTCTGATGTGGAGGCTCCGGCACAGGGCTGACCATCTGCCCGTCGGATGCAAGGGGATGTCACTGCCGCCTGGCGGTGGCATCCTTTGTCCGTTCCAGACTGGGATGGCAGCAGACCTGTTGATCCGGCTGACATGATGTCAACTCTACTTTGACCCCCTTCATCAATTCTGTTTATGGATCGTCTGCAAATACGATCTGTGCCATGAATGGCCCATGACATTCGATCAGATACGTACGTTTCTTTGGGTGGCGCGGCTTGGTGGGTTTCGCAGGGCTGCTGACCGGCTCTTTCTATCTCAACCCGCAGTGTCGACGCGCATCTCCAATCTTGAGCAGGAATTGCGCGTGCATTTGTTTGAACGCGGCCCCGGCGATCTGGTGTTGACCAAACACGGCACTTTGCTTTTGGCCTATGCCGAGCAGATGCTGTTCGTCGAAGAAGAGATCAAGCAGCGCGTTGCCAACCCGTCCGAGGCCGAGGGCTTGTTTCGGGTTGGGGCCTCGGAAACCATCGCACAGGCGTGGTTGCCGGAATTTCTTGAGGCCTTCAGCGCTCAATATCCGCGCGTGAATGTCGACCTGACTGTCGATATTTCGCTGAACCTGCGTGCCGCGTTGCTGGAACGCAGGTTGGACATGGCCTTGCTGATGGGGCCGGTGTCCGAATTCACGGTCGAGAATCTGGACCTGCCGCCCTTTGATCTGCACTGGTACCGATCCACCACGAACTCGGAAACGGACTTGGGCCGGATACCGGTGATTTCCTATTCCAGCCAGACGCGCCCCTATCGCGAGTTGATGGCCGAACTGTCCCGGCGCGTCGGGCCGGGATTGCGTGTCTATGCGTCGGCCTCGCTCTCGGCGAGCCTCAAGATGATTGCGGCGGGCATTGCGGTTGGCCCCTATCCGCGCGCGCTCGCCAATGACTATCTCGAAGCCGGGCGGATCGTTGAATTCGATCCCGGATTCCGGCCCAACCCGCTTGCTTTTACGGCCTCATACCTGTCAGAGCCGCGCAGTTTCCTTGTCGAGAACAGTGCAGAGATGGCGCGGGACGTGGCAGTGAAATGGGACCGGATTCATCCAAGCTGAATTCAAGATTTCTATCACTATCGATCTAAAATGATAATTTGCGTGAAACTGCCCCTACGTGAGATTGTTCTGCAATAGAACGGGGGCTGTCACATGACCATCACACGGGTTTCGCACGCGGACCTCGTCGCCGAAAGTGCCGTGCAGGTGCGTTCCGCGATCCGCAGTGGGCGTTATGACGGCCATACGGCGGGCTTGGCCGCGGGAAAGCTGCAATGCAACCTCGCCATCCTGCCCGAGCGTTATGCCCTCGACTTTCTGCGATTTTGCCAGCGCAATCCCAAACCCTGCCCCTTGGTCGGGGTGGGCGACAGCGGTGATCCGACATTGCCGACATTGGGCCATGACATCGACATTCGCACGGACGTGCCGCGATACCGTGTCTTTCGGGACGGGCGATTGACGGACGAGGTCACCGACATATCGGGCGACTGGGCGGATGACCTTGTGACAGTCGCGCTGGGCTGTTCTTTCACCTTTGAAAACGCACTGGTGCGCAATGGCGTGCCTGTGCGCCATCTCGAAACAGGTAAAAACGTCCCGATGTATCGCTCAAACATCGCACTCGCGCCTGCGGGGATTTTCAGCGGTGATATGGTCGTGACGATGCGGCCCATCCCTGCACATCTGGTTGATCAGGCCAAGGAAATCAGCCGACGTTATCCGCAAGCCCACGGCGCACCGATTGCGGTGGGTGATCCTGCCCAGATCGGGATTGCAGACCTCGCAAGCCCCGACTGGGGCGACGCGGTCGAGATCAGGTCGGGCGAAGTCCCCGTCTATTGGGCCTGCGGCGTGACCCCGCAAAACGTCCTGCTGCAAGCCGCTTTGCCGATCTGCATCACGCACGCGCCCGGTCACATGCTGATCGCCGATGTCGCGGAAGACGCCGAGACAACAATTCTGACCAACACAAGAACCAACAAGGAGACGACCTCATGAAAAAGACCCTTTCACTGCTGATCGCAAGCACCGCCCTTGCCGCACCTGCTCTGGCCGAAGACATTTCGGTTGTTGGCAGTTGGTCCAGCCTGCCATTGCACAACCAGTACGAAGCGCCGTTCTGGAGCGAGACATTGCCCGCCGCGTCCGGGGGCAGCATCAATGTCGAACTGACAACGCACAACCAGATGAGCCTTGGCCTCGGCGACATCTATCCGCTGCTGGGGCAGGGCGTTTACGACGTGGCGATGACCGTGGCGGATTATGCCGTGGCCGACGCGCCTGAACTTGAGGGGCTCGATGTCCCGCTGCTCGCCTTGACGGCTGATGAGGCGCGCGCGATGGTCGATGCGGCCCGCCCAATGGTGGCCGACATCTATCGCGACCGGTTCAATTCGCACGTTCTGGCCATCGCGCCGTACCCGCCGCAGGTTGTCTTCTGCAACCACGAGATTGCGCAGCTGTCCGACCTCGAAGGGCTGAAGGTACGTGCCTCCGGTCGGATGACCGCCAAACTGCTTGAAGCCTTGGGGGCCGAAGGCGTGAACGTGTCCTTTGCCGAAGTCCCTGGTGCCTTGCAAAACGGCGTCGTTGACTGTGCCGTCACCGGTGCCGGGTCGGGCTACAGCGCGGGCTGGTGGGAAGTGTCGACGCATTTGCTGCCGATCCCGTTGGGTGGCTGGGATTCGGTCGTGACGGCGATGAATCTGGACAAATGGAACAGCCTCAGCGCGGACAATCAGGCCCTGATCACTGCCGAAATTGCGAGCGGTTTTGAAACGCCTGCGTGGGACAGTGCGCAAAACGCATTGGTCAACGATATCGCCTGCCTCACCGGCAACGGCGACTGCCCATCGGGTGATGCGCGCAGCATGACCCTTGTCGATGTGAGCGATGCGGACTTCGACCGTGCCCGCGAGATCCTGACCAGCGAAGTGCTGCCCGAATGGGCCGAGCGCGCTGGTGGAGACTGGGCGCAGCGTTGGAATGACAGTGTGGGTGCCGTTGTTGGCGTGACCATCAACTGAACGCAACCGATAGGGGACGTGTTGATATGGAACTTGTGATGATAAAACGCCTGCGGGCCCTGAACCGGGGTGTCGCGCTGTGCGTCGGCTTTGGCTTGCTCGGCTGTGCGGCCTTTGTGCTGACCGATATCATCATGCGCCAGATCGGCACGTCCCTTGGCGGAACAGAAGAGATCGCGGGATACGCCATGGCGCTCGCGACCTCTTGGGGGATGTCCTTTACACTGCTGGAACTGGGCCATGTGCGCATCGATCTGCTGCGCACCCGGTTTCAGAGTTTCGGCAAGGCACTGTTTGACGTGTTTTCGATGATCGTGATGACGGGCGTCGTCATCACTATCGCAATCAAGGCTTGGCCGGTGGTTGAACGCTCTTTGACCAACGGATCGCGCGCCAACACACCGCTGGAAACGCCGCTGGCACTGGTGCAACTGCCATGGTTCGCCGGCTGGGTCTGGTTCGCCGTCATGTCCACACTCACCACCGTTGCTGCGCTCAGCCTGCTGGTGAAACGCAGATACAGCGATACCGAAACCATCGCCGGTGCCTTTGCCGAGCAGGAGATGCTGCAATGATCGGTTTCATCTCTGTCGGCTTGCTGGGGTTGCTGGCGCTGTCCATTCCCGTTGGCATCGTGCTTTTCCTTTTGGGGTTTGGCGTTGATACATGGTTCTCCAGTTTCCCGCTGACCCGCGGTCTGGGGAACATGGTTTGGTCGTCCTCCAATTCCGCCACGCTGATCGCGATCCCATTCTTTGTCCTGCTGGGTGAAATCCTAGTACGCAGCGGCGTCGCCACGCGCACCTACGCCGCCCTTGATCGCTGGGTGTCGTGGTTGCCCGGCGGGTTGGTACACGCCAATGTCGCGACCGCCACCATGTTTTCGGCCACGTCCGGGTCTTCGGTTGCGACCGCGGCGACGGTGGCCACGGTCGCCATGCCGCAGGCTGAAAGACTGGGCTATGACCCCAAGCTGTTTTCCGGCGCAATCGCAGCCGGAGGCACGCTTGGCATTATGATTCCGCCGTCGATCAACCTGATCGTCTACGGCTTCCTCACCCAATCCTCGATCCCTCAACTGTTTCTGGCGGGCCTCATCCCGGGCATCGCACTGGCGCTGGCCTTTATGGCTGTTACAGTCCTGATCTGCGTCATCCGCCCCGATCTGGGCGGCGTGCGGCGCACGTTTCCTTTCCCGCAAATGCTGCGCGCGCTGATTGACCTGATCCCGATCCTGATCCTGTTTGGGCTGATCGTCGGATCCATCTATCTGGGCTGGGCGACACCGACTGAGGCGGCGGCTGTCGGGGTGGCTGGTGCCTTTCTGATCGCGCTGGCCTTTGGCGGCGTGTCCTGGGACATGCTGACGCAAAGCCTGACAGGGACGGTCAAGATCACCTCGATGATCATGCTGATCGTGATCGGTGCGTCGTTCCTCAACTTTACCCTCGCCTCGGCGGGTCTGGGGCGCGAATTGACTGAATTCATGACGGGCTTGGGCCTTACGCCGCTCAAGACCATCCTCGTGGTCGTGGTGCTGTACATCGTGCTTGGGTTTTTTATCGAAACGCTGTCGCTGATGGTTGTGACGATCCCGATCATCGTGCCGCTGGTTGTGGCGCAGGGCTACGATGTGATCTGGTTCGGCATCCTCATGATCGTTTTGATCGAGATGGCGCTGATCACGCCGCCGGTCGGTCTGAACCTTTATGTCGTGCAGGGGGCGCGCAAATCGGGCAGCCTGAACGAGGTCATGCTGGGCGCATTGCCGTATTGTCTAACGATGCTGGCCATGGCCTTCCTGCTGATTGCTTTCCCCGCCATAGCGCTGTTCCTGCCGACGTTCCTGCAATAGGGCAGGGGCGCCGCACCGCGCGGGTACGTGCGCGTTCTTGTATTCTCCAATCGCGGGTGTATCGTTGTCGTGTTGTCACAAAGATGTGCGTACGTCGCATCACACAACATGCACCACTCCGGTGCCTGGGAGGAACTATGAAAAAGACCTTAATCGGCGTTCTCGCCGCATCAACTGCTTTGCTGTCACCCGTGGCCGCATCCGCCGAAACCGAAGTGCAATTCTGGCACGCGTTCACGGGCCGTCTGGGCGATCTGGTCAAGGCGCAAGTTGAGGAATTCAACGCAAGCCAGGACGAATACACCGTCGTCGAAAGCCACAAGGGCAACTATTCCGAGACGTTGAACGCAGGCATCGCCGCGTTCCGTGCAGGTGAACAGCCACACATCCTGATGGTGTTCGAAGTGGGCACCGCGACCATGATGGCCGCCGGCGGCGCGATCAAACCAGTCTACGAAGTGATGGAGCAAAGCGGCGCTTCCTTTGATCCGGATGCCTATATCGGTGCGGTCAAAGGGTACTACACCTCGACCGATGGCCAGATGCTGTCACTGCCTTTCAATTCGTCCACGCCCGTTCTGTGGGTGAACCGTGACGCCATGGAAGCGGCGGGCGTCGATCCCGACACGGACCTGTCCACATGGCAGAAAGTCGGTGAGACGCTGGATGCGCTGAAAGCGGGCGGCGAGGAATGTGGCCTTGTCACCGCATGGCAAAGCTGGATCCACCTCGAAAACTTCTCGGCCTATCATGACGTGCCCTTTGCCAGCCAGGACAATGGCTTTGCCGGTCTGGACACTGAGTTGATGCTCAACGGCCCGGCACAGGTGGCGCATCTGACGGCCATGGGTGAGTGGGCCGCTGATGGCAAGTTCATCTACACCGGTCGGCGCAACGAGGGTGGCGCCAACTTCCGCGCTGGCGAATGCGCGCTCTTCACCGAAAGCTCGGCAGGCTATGCCGGGATCAGCTCGGAAGCCGAGTTTGATTTTGACGTGCGTCCGCTGCCCTATTGGGAAGGGGTCGGCAATGCGCCACAAAACACCATCATCGGTGGTGCGTCGCTGTGGGTTATGTCGGGACATGAGGATGCCGAATACAAAGGCGTGGGCGAGTTCCTGAGCTTCCTGTCGACTTCGGACGTGCAGGCCTCGTGGCACCAGAACACAGGCTATCTGCCCATCACGGCAGAGGCGGGCGTCGCCACGCGCGAGGCGGGTTTCTATGAACAGAACCCCGGCACCGACATCGCGGTGATCCAGATGACGGCCAAGGAACCCACGGCCAATTCCAAGGGTCTGCGCCTTGGCTCGTTCGACCAGATCCGCGGGATCATCGACGAAGAGCTGGAAGCGATCTGGGCTGGTGACAAGTCCGCCCAAGAAGCGATGGACAGCGCCAAGGAACGCGGCGACGCATTGCTGCGCCGGTTCGAAGCGGCCAACCGCTAAATACCTGAGGGCAGGCCTGATACGGGCCTGCCCTTTTCCAATACAAAGGGGGACAATGGCTTGGAAAAACGCGTGACGTTTCGCGGATGGCTGTTGCCTGCTTTGCTGATTGCGCCGCAGGTCATCATCTCGGCTGTGTTTTTCTTCTATCCGGCGGGGCAGGCGATTTGGCAATCGCTGTTCATACCCGACCCCTTCGGCCTGTCGGCCCAGTTTGTCGGCTTTGGCAATTTCGAATTCCTGCTGAGCGACCGGTTCTATCGCGCGTCATTTGTGACCACGGCGATATTCTCGATCCTCGTCACCCTCTGTTCCATGATCCCCGCGCTGTTTCTGGCGGTCATCGCCGACCGGCTGATCAAGGGGTCCGGCGTCTACCGCACGCTATTGATCTGGCCCTATGCCGTGGCCCCTGCCGTGGCGGGCGTGCTGTGGCTGTTCATGTTCAACACCCGCGTGGGCGTCGTGTCATGGTATCTGGGCAACCTGGGCTATGACTGGAACCACGTGTTGAACGGGGGCGAGGCGATGGGCCTTGTCGTCGTCGCCTCGGCCTGGGGCCGGATCAGCTACAACTTCCTGTTCTTCTTTGCCGCGTTACAGGCCGTACCACGCTCGGTCATTGAGGCCGCCGCGATCGACGGCGCGCGCTTTTGGAAACGGTTCTGGACCATTGTGCTGCCGCTTTTGTCGCCCACGACCTTCTTTCTGCTGGTCGTGAACGTCGTCTATTCCTTCTTTGAGACCTTCGGCGTGATCCACACCATCACGGCAGGGGGTCCGCAGCAATCCACCACCATCCTTGTATATAAGGTGTTCTCGGACGGGTTTGTGGGCCAGGACCTTGGCTCATCCTCTGCCCAGTCGGTCATTCTGCTGATCGTGGTCGGGTTGCTGACCATCATCCAGTTCAAGTTCATTGAAAAACGGGTGCATTACTGATGGCAAACGAAGTGCATGGGATGGTGGAAAAGCGCGGATCGGGCCTGTGGTTGACGCATGTGTTCATGATCCTCGGGGTGCTGGTGATCTTCTTTCCGATCTGGCTGGCCTTTGTCGCCTCGACTGTGACGCAGCCCGAAATCGTGCGCCCACCGATGCCGCTCTGGCCCGGGGACCAGTTCTGGGAAAACTATTCGGCTGCGCTGTTTTCCGGTGTGAACGTGCCGGTGTCGACGATGCTGCTCAATAGCCTCGTCATGGCCATTGGCATTGCCGTGGGCAAGATTGTCATTTCGCTCCTGTCGGCCTTTGCCATCGTCTATTTCCGCTTTCCGGGGCGCAACATCTTCTTCTGGATGATCTTCCTCACGCTGATGCTGCCGGTCGAAGTGCGGATCGTGCCCACGTACGAGGTCGTCGCGGGCTTTGGTATGCTCAACAGCTATTCGGGCCTGATCTTTCCGCTGATCGCATCGGCGACGGCGACGTTCCTGTTCCGCCAGTTCTTTCTCACCATCCCGGATGAATTGGCCGAAGCAGCGCGCGTGGATGGGGCCAGCCCCATGCGGTTCTTCTGGGACATCGTCGTGCCGATGAGCCGCACAAATGTCGCCGCCCTGTTCGTGATCCTGTTCATCTATGGCTGGAACCAGTACCTTTGGCCGCTCTTGATCACGACGGACCCTGAAATGAACACCATCGTCATGGGCATCAAACAGATGTTCCCGTCGGGCGATGATGTCGCCGACTGGCCCGTGATCATGGCCACTTCGATCCTTGCGATGATCCCCCCGGTGATTGTCGTGGTCGGCATGCAACGGCTGTTTATCCGCGGCCTCGTGGACAGTGAGAAATAGAATATGGCGACCGTCACCCTTCAAGATGTCAAGAAAAGCTTTGGCCCCACGGATGTGATCCACGGGATCAGTACCGAGATCGAGGACGGTGAATTCATCGTCATTGTCGGCCCGTCGGGCTGTGGCAAGTCCACGCTGTTGCGGATGGTTGCGGGGTTGGAAACAGTCAGCGCGGGCGACGTGATCATCGGCGGGACGCGCGCCAATGACCTTGAACCCATGGACCGTGACATTGCGATGGTGTTCCAGAACTACGCGCTTTATCCGCACATGTCGGTGCGTCAGAACATGGGTTATGGCCTCAAGATCGCCAAGCTGCCCAAGGATCAGATCGACGCCAAGGTCGAGGAAGCTGCCAAGCTTTTGCAACTCGAAGCACTGTTGGACCGCAAGCCCAAGCAACTGTCAGGTGGTCAGCGCCAGCGTGTCGCGATGGGGCGTGCAATTGTGCGCGAACCAGCGGTGTTCCTGTTTGACGAACCCCTGTCCAACCTCGATGCCAAGCTGCGCGTGCAGATGCGCCTTGAGATCAAGGAACTGCAATCCAAGCTGGGGATCACATCGCTTTATGTCACCCACGATCAGGTCGAGGCGATGACCATGGCCGACCGCATGATCGTGATGAACGGCGGTGTCGCTGAACAGATCGGCACGCCGCTCGAAGTCTATGAAACCCCGCGCACTCTTTTTGCTGCGCAATTCATCGGCAGCCCGGCGATGAACATCATCGACGCCGAAGTGGCGGGCGGCAAGGTGCTGCTGGCCGGATCGCCCGTCGCCGACGCGACAGGTCCGGATGGTCCGGTCAAACTCGGTGTCCGGCCAGAGCATCTGTCGCTCGATCAAGAGGGGCCATTGCAGGTCACTGTCCAAATGACCGAACCGCTGGGCGCAAACACGCTGTTTCACGGCAAGCTGCAAGGCGCGCCTCTGGATTTTACGGCCAGCCTGCAAGGGGTGCACACGCTGCAGGACCGCGGCCACCACATGCGGTTTTCCATCCAGCCGGGGCAGGCGCATTTGTTTGACACGGACACCGGATTGCGCCGCAGCAGCTGACGCGTGGGCCAGACGCACGGGCTGTGCCCGCCTTCGCCACAAGGGAACCACCGCGGTAAGAACCGGCGCGCAGCACGTGTTTTACAAGTCAAAACCGTTGCGCTTTTGTGGATGTTGCTTTTAGGTGGCTGAATTAAACTGTTACGTTAAGCCTTTGCGTCGGAGACCTTTTTGCCAAAACTATCAGATCGGCAAAGTGAATTTTTGAAAGTGCATTTGGGGTGTTGCGCCCCGGTCAGCGCGGCTGAGAACGAGGCCCTAAACAAGCTGACACCAGAAGAGCTTGCCACAAAGGACTTGACCAAGACGGACGTGAAGGCCTTGTTCAGCAACGACAATATGGAGGCTTTGCGCAAGACCAAGTTCAAGGGCGAAGGGACGATGGGGCTCAATGCGGCGATGAAACTAGTGGCCGCCGGTGTTTCCAACGATGACCGCATGAAGGTAATGAAAAGGCTTGAGGAAGAAGTCGGCAGCCCTCCGACCGCAGACCAACTGGCCGTTGATTATGGCCGGTTCCTGATCCTGCGCAAACAGCAGCAGGCAATTGCAGGCAAAGAGGCCGAGGGTCTGTCAGAATTCATGCACGGGGATTTCATGGGATCGCGAGCGCAGTTGATGTGTGGCAAAGTGCTGGGCGATGCCTTTGGCATTCACGAGGTGTTCGGTGCGCTGCTGAGCCCCACGGGCGGTCTGGTCGGACCGGGCAATCTGGCGGTGAGTCTGGACCCGGATAACCCGATTGCCCTGCACGGCACGGTCCATGATGCCGCCGGGTATTTGCAAAACTTTCATGATCAGGGTCCCGGGTATCACTATCTGGACGACAAAGTTCAGATTATTCCGGCAAGTTGGCCGATAGCGGGGCAGTTTGACGGAATTCCATACTGGGTTGAGAAGACCTCAGGCGATGGTGTGGTCAAAAAAACCGCGGCCGCTGTTATAGCCTTGGAAAAGGGCCTGAAGACGGTGCGTGACGCGGTTGCCTCGACCATCGACAACATGCTTGATTTCTTCCGGGGCAAAAAGGATCAGGATTTCGAACCCCAAGAGGACACCGCCGAGGAGGTGCTGGACACCTCCCAAGCCATTGAAGATGCTGTCGACAAGGCACAAGACGCCACAAAGCAAACCCGCGATCCCGAAAGCACCCTTGGTCCCGACACGCCGAAAGAGACCAAGGACAAGCTCGACGCGATGTCAAAATTCATCTGGAAGTGATCCATGGCCCCCATCCACATTCATCCCTCGGAACTGGCCTATGCCTTTGCCTATGCCAAGGTGTCCAACATCATCGGGTGGGGCGATGCGCCGTTCTTGCCGGACGACCCGGACGCCATGTCCGAGTGGGTCAAGGAGGGCGGTGAGCGGTTGCAGGCCTCCGGGCGTCTTTTTGGTGACCCCGACCAAGGTCTGAACTTTACCGACGAGATGACGGCAGCCGTTCTGGCCCTTGTGAACCCCACCATCGTGCTAACCAGCGAGCGCAAGGCTGGCGATGACGTGCAGAGGCTGACCGTACATGTGTCGGGAAGCGATTTTGTCGGCCTGATCCAGCGCGGCGACGGGATGTTCGAGATGACCCGCTATGCAGATTTCACAGCCGCAGCTGGTGCCTGTGCGGCCTTTGTCGGTGCAACGCTGGATCGGCTTGAGGCTGAAGCCCGCATCGAGACTGATCACAAGACCCTGGCCACGCTGCATGGCTCTGCCGGATCGCGGCGCGACGATGTGGTTGCGGCCATGGTCAAGCTGGGTCTGTCCGACCCTGATGCCGGGTCTGCGGCGGATGCCTTTGCAGCGCCGTCGACCGCCGGTGTGCTGAGCGTGCTTTACTGTGCGGGCAATGCGGTGCAGGAGGCCGAGCCACTCACGGTCATGACAAATGCGGACAAAGACACGTGGATCATCTTTCCGCTGGCTGGCCTTGACGGGCCGATGGTCCTGGAACGCAGTTCGGTTGCCGCGCTGACGGCCCGTGTGTCGGTTACCACAGCGGCGCGGGTCAGCGCCTCGTCCTGAGCCTGATCTACCCTTGCGGTGGCCCGGCAGCGACGAGACTTGAAAACGGCTTGCCCGCCGTAGCTTCGTATTCATCTTCGTCCCAGAACCCGATCAGAATGCCGGTTTCGGTCGCCTTGGTCTGACTGTCCAGAACCTGCCGGGTCGCCGTGACCCGTGTGTGATGGCGCAGTGACCATGCCAGCAGCGCGTCTTTCATCCGGACGCGCACCGCAACGTGTTCGGGTTCATCAGACTGACCGTGATCGTTGACCTCTTCCGGGTCGGTTTCCAGATCGAAGAGGATCGGTTCGAACCCTTCGCAGTGGATGTATTTCCAGCGCCCGTCAAAGATCATCTTGGTGAACGCATCCTGCTGCGCGACGTTCAGCACGCGCGCCATTTCAAAGCTGGAATAGTCATGTTCGCTGATCGCGTAGCGCCGGTAAAATCCATCGCCTGCATGCAGCAAGGGCGTAAGGTCACGTCCCTCGACCACTTCAGGTTTGGGTGCACATCCAAGCGCCGTCATGAAAGTGGGGGCAAGGTCGATCATCTCGATCAGTGCGGCATTGTCGGTGCCGCGCGTCGCGTCCGCCTCGGGCCTTGGGTCGGCGATGATCAGCGGCACCTTGGCCGCACTTTCGTGATAAAAATCCTTATCCCCCAGCCAGTGGTCACCCATGTAGTCGCCGTGATCCGAGGTGAAGGCGATGATCGTGTTGTCGCTCAGCCCCTTGTCATCCATCCATTTGAACAGACGCCCGAGGTTGTCATCAAGCTGCTTAATCAGCCCCATATAGGCGGGGATGACGTGCTCGCGCACATGATCGCGGGCAAAGCTTCGGCTGACCCGCATGTTCTGGTAGGCGCGCAACAGCGGGTGATCCGTCTCTTTCTCAGACTCTGATCGGATCGGGTCGATCACGTGTTCGGGCCCGTACATGTCGTGATAGGGGGCGGGCACGATATAGGGCCAGTGCGGCTTGATATAACTGAGGTGACACAGCCACGGGGCATCGCCGTCGATCGCGCCTTCCATGAACTCCATGGCGCGGTTCGTCATATAGGCGGTTTCGGAATGTTCCTCGGGTATGTTCGCTTCAAGCTGCGAGTTTTCCAGCAGCCAGCCCGAGACCAGCTTGCCGTCCTTGTCATAGCCTGAGTTTGCAAAATCCTCCCACGGGTTGTCGGATGTGTAGCCAAGGGAGACGAGGTAGTCGTCATAGGCTGACCATTGCTGGCGGGAACTGTTGGGGTGCAGGCCGTCGTCGCGATCAAAAGGTTCAAAGCCGCATTGCGCGACACGCACGCCAATCTCGCTTGCCGGATCAATGCCCAGCCAGTCCATGCCGACCTTGTCAGCGACCATGTGGGTCTTGCCGACCAGCACCGCGCGCGCACCTGCGTCGCGCAGATGATCCCCCAGCGTTGGCTCGCCCACCCGCATGGGCATCCCGTTCCAGGTCGAGCCGTGGCTGCGCACGTAGCGCCCCGTATAGGCAGACATACGCGAAGGCCCGCAGACGGGGGACTGCACATAGGTGTTGGTGAACCTGACCCCGCGTGCCGCCAGCGCGTCAATGTTTGGTGTGTGCAGATGCGGATGCCCGTAACAGCTAAGGTAGTCGAACCGCAATTGGTCGGCCATGATCCAGAGGACATTGGGGCGGTTGGTCATTCTGTCAGCTCCGGTTGAAGAATCGTGTCGATGGGTTGGCGCAGGAACTCTTCGAACCGCTCAAGCAGATCGACGAAGGTTTCTGTTTCGGAGTCCGTAAAGGTGGCCCGCAACGCATCCCGCCGCCGTTTCATGTAGGGGGCGGCGGCGGTGTATGCCGCGCGCCCGGCTGTGTCCAATTCCACAACGACCTGCCGCGCGTCCTTTGACCCGCGTGTCAGGCGCACAAGGCCCTTACGCTCCATCGCGGGCAACGCCCGGCTGAGAAGGGAGTGATCGGTGCGCTGGATATGGGCAAGGTCGCGGATGCTCATCGGGCCAGCGGCATGCAGATCCCACAGGACGCGCCATTCCACGGTCGTGAGGCCCGCTGTCTGTTGCAGAATGCGCATGCTCTGCTGGCGCGACGCGGCATAGGCCGAATCCACCCGAGAGAACGGATTGCGTGCCTCGTATGCGCGGCGCTGATCTATCCGGTCTTGCTGCGGTTGGGAGTGCTTTGTCATGCCGCGTTGTCCTTTGGTCGATACTAGACACTGAATAAAATTGCGTGACAAGTCATATAATGTCTGCAAGGTTTCCCCCAAGACCCCTGCGACTGCGGGGCGATGCGCCAGTGGAGGGGCGCTGCAATCTGGGAGGATTACCATGCTAAGAACCGTATTGATGGGTGCCACACTGGCGCTTGCGCCACTGGGTGTTGCCGCACAGGCCACGCTGACGGCTGAAACATCGTCGCCGGGCGGACCGGCGCACTATGTCTCGACAACCTTTGCAGCCGCGCTTGACAGTGCAGGTGTGGCGACGTTGCAAATGACCGAAGGCGCGACGCTGACAAATTCCGTGCAGGCCGTTGCCGAAGGGCGCGTGGATGTGGCCACGGCCCCTTTGATCCTGCCGTTTTTGCTGCAGCGTGGGATTGGTCCGTACAGTGGCGTAGGGGCAGAGAAAGGCGCGGAACTCGCCGCAGGCATCCGCGCGCTCTATTTCCATGCAGGGGCGCACCAGACCTTTGGCTACTACGATTCCAAGCCAGTGGCCAACATCCGCAAGCTCGACGGGTTGCGCATCTGGAACGGTCCCCCGCGCGGGGCGGCGCTGACCTCGGGGCGGGCCATGATCCAGTTGTTTGCCGGTCTGAAAGACGGCGAAGGCTACGAGGGCGTGCAGACACCCTGGCCTGATGCAGTCTCGACCGTGACCGGCGGTGCAGTGGATGCGTGGAGCTTTCCCTCTGGTCTGCCAGGTGGGCGCGAAATCCAGTTTTCCGCCGCCGGTGCGATCACCATTCACGACGTCCCGTCTGATCTGTTGAACAGCGAATTGGGCCAGCAAATCGTCAAGGCCCCGGGCCACGCGCCGTTTTCGGTGCCTGTGGATGTCTATCGCGCAGCCTACGAGGGCAACGACATCACCATCGTGACCGATGATGACACGTTCGACAGCTACTCCACAGCCTTTGCCGAGATTGTGCAGGCCAGCATGCCCGAAGAGCTGGTGTTCGACATCGTAACTGCCATGCTCAACGCGCAGGAACGGTTCGAACAAGGCGCGCCCATGGGGCCGTATCTGAACATCACCTTTGGCGACATCGACGGCGTCAGCCAAGGCGCGTGCGGGGCCGTGCAGATCAAGATGCACCCGGGCGCCATCCGCGCCTACGAAGCACAGGGCCACACAATTGCGGATTGCCTGCGCCCCTAAGTGATCCGGGCCCGGTCTTCTTGGCCGGGTCCACAGCCCCGATCGGACGCCGCGCGTGACAGAGATGACCCCCAACAATCGCTCGACCGGTCACCGTATTGCGATGGGCCTGTCCCTGATCCTGGTGGTTGTGGGGATGATCAACACGCTGCCCGAGATCGAGGGTCTGCAGAATTGGGCGCGCGAGGTCACGGGCATTCCGCTGCTGCGCATTTCCGGTTTTGCGACGGAATATTTCTTCCCCCCGTCTTTTTCCTGATGATGACCATCGTCGTCTTTGACGCGAGCGTGTATCGCGCGTGGAAGGTCGAGCGCCCCAAGCGCGCGTGGCTGGGCCTGTTGCTGGATCTTGGCCTGATCACGGCGGCGTTTCTGGGTGCATTCGGCTACATGGTCGAGATCGACAGCGTCTGCCTGATCGACCAGATCACCGGAGAACGCGCGCGTCTCATTGCCGAGGATGCCGCGAATTCGGCCAACGTGATCCCCGGCATCTCGTTCGAGGCCGAAGTGCCGTCCTGTCAGGCCCGCTTTGGCAGTTGGACGATCCCGCTGCTTTTTGTCATCATCACCCTGTTTTTCCTTTACAATGTGCGGGTCTGGGGCCTGCCGCTGGTGATCGTGTCCAGCATCGTGGTGCTGTATACGGTGGGCACAGCACTGATCTGGGTCTTTGATCTGTCGGACAACAATTTCCTGCTGACCAAGCTGGGTGCGGATGGCGGTGATGTCATGGCGGCGGCCACGCAGAAGGCGACGAATGTGTTTATCTCGCCCGATGGGTTCATGGGCCGGTTCATGGATATCGTCGTCAATCAGGTGTTTCCCTATGTGATCCTCGGCGCGCTGTTCGGCACGTCAGCCGGGGGCACATCGCTGATCAAGCTGGCCGTGCGCCTGACCCGGCATTTGCGCGGCGGGCCCGCCCATGCCGCCATCGTGTCCTCAGCCATGTTTGGCACCATCACCGGCGGGCCGGTGACCAATGTGCTGTCTACGGGGCGCCTGACCATCCCGATGATGCTGCGCAACGGATTCAACAAATATTTTGCCGGCGGGGTCGAGGCGGCGGCCTCCTCCGGCGGGCAGATCATGCCACCGGTGATGGGGGTGGCCGCCTTTGTCCTCGTGGCCCTTACGGCGGTGCCCTACACCAAGGTGATCACGGCAGCATTTCTGCCAGCACTCTGCTTTTTCTTTTCGATCTTTCTGGCGGTGATGTTTCAGGCGCGGCGCGAAAACGTGGCTGCGATGCGCGAGGTTCCGGACGATCTGGTGATGGAGCGGCAGGACTGGTTCAATCTCATCATCATTTTCGTGCCGATCCTGACGATCCTGTACCTGTTGCTCGGAAACAAGGATGCCGTGGCCACGGGGCTGCTCGCTTGGATGTTCGGGGCTGACAGCGTGCTTGTCCTGACCATCATCAACGCTACGGGCGATGCAATTTCGGCCGGGTGGTGGGCCGTTGCGATCCTAGTGCCGCTGTTGTTTCTCGATGCGGACACCCGCCGCAACCCGTCCCGCGTGCTGGTGTCTCTGGGCGAGGGGGGGATATTGCTGTCTCGCCTATTCCTGTTGCTGTTTGCAGTGTCGATCATCGCCGCCTTCCTTAACGAAAGCGGGCTGACGGGCGAGTTGACGCGCGCCGTCACCTCGTGGCTGGAAAAAGTTAATGTGCTGCGCCTGTTCGGATACGAAATCCCGATTGTGGGCGGGGTGTACCTGATGCTGGCGCTGATCTGCGCGATGCTGTGCGCGATCCTGTTGGGGATGGGCATGCCGACCGTGCCTGCCTACGTCAACGTCGCGCTGTTGCTGGGGCCATTGCTGGCCAACCTCGGCGTCAGTTTCTTTACGGCGCACATGTTTGTCTTTTACTTCGCCGTTGCCTCGGCCATCACGCCGCCGGTCGCAGTTGCGGCCTTTGCCGCAGCTTCGGTCACGGGGGGCGAGCCGATGCGCACGGGGGTGGCTGCCGTGCGCGTGGGCATCGTGATGTTCACGATCCCCTTTGTCTTTGCGTGGTATCCCGAACTGCTGCTGATCGAAGAAGCGGTGACGATCAGCAACGAAGCAGGTCAGCGCGAGTTGATTGCGGGCTACACCGGACAGGTCGACTGGGGCCAGTTGAGCATGCTTCTGGCGAAACTGGCGCTGTCGCTTTATCTGGTGGCCTCTGCGCTGTCGCGATTTGACAAGATGCGGTTGGCGCAATGGGAGGTTGCATTGCGCCTGCTGCTGGCCGTGCTTGTGTTGTGGAAGACGCCGCTGGTGATGACCATCGGGCTGGTTGCTGCGCTGGTGTTGCTGGGCTGGCACCACGTGGTCAAGGTTGCGCCGCCCAAGGATGTCATTGCCGAGTGAGCCGTGCGCCGGATGGCATTTGACTTGGCGCACCTGCGGCGTGATCCTGCACGAGTTGGAAGAGGACCCTGCATGCTGATGTTCAAACTGCCAATTAAACCCTGCACACGGGGGCGTCCTTGAAAAAGCTGATTGATCTCGACAATGCGTTTTTTGCGCATGCGTGGCGGCGCCATCTGACGCTGGCGGTCTGTTTCGGATGGGGTCTGTTCGAACTGGCGCTGGGCAATGCGATCTGGTCCCTCGTCTTTGTTGCGCTGGGCGTTGTCGCCTTTTGGCAGTTCCGTCAGATCGACTGGTCGAAATATGACGGCGGGCACTAGTTCGCGCGCTTATTCAATCGCGATGACTTCGATGCTGGTCAGTTCGGGTTCTCCGCCCCGTGCGCCGCTGCCCGCAGCGATCCATAACTTGCCGTCATGCACGCAGCAATTCGTGCCGTGCCGCGCACGGTTGAGGGGTGCGCCCAAGTGCCATTGACCTGCGCGGGGATCGAATATCTGCATCTCGGTGAACGCTTCCATCCGCCCGGCCTCGCCCCCGACATAGTGGATTTTCCCGCCCAGCACGCCGGTGCCCCCGGCGGCGGTCTGAATGGGCAGGGGTTCGGGATGAACCGACCATTCCTGGCGCGCAAAACTGAACACATCCACGTCGCCGATCGTGTCAAAGAACAACTGATTGTAGTCGGTGCCATTGTGTCGCCCCGTCTCGCGCCCGCCAAAGAAATAAAGGATGTCGCCGACAATGGCGCAGGGCGCGTGATCCCGTTTGTTCGGCGCGTCCGGCAGGATTTCCCAAGCGCCTGTTTCGGGGTGGATGCGATCAAACCACGCCTGAGTGTCCGCGTGGTGCCCGTCCACGATGCCGCCCACAACATAGATCCAGCCATCGCTGTGCAGGGCGCATCCTGACGCGCCGCGTCGCCGTTCCGCCGGTATCGTCGGCCCTTCCAGCCAGCGATCTGCCTCGGGTTCGTAAATGAACACGGTTTCCAAAGGTGTCTCGCGGGGAAACAGCCCTGTCATCGTGCCCAGCAACCAGATTTGCTTGCCCACGATCACCGGCTGAAAATGGTGGATTTCGATGGGGGTGGGGTGCCATGCGTCCAAGTGTTCGTATCTGGATCAAAGATATCGACCGGCTGAATACGCCGCCCGCCAAAGAGGTAGAATTTGCCACCATACGCGGCAAATCCGTTTTCGTGCCGACAATGCGGTGCGCCGTTACAGTCCAGTGTGATCCAGCTCGACATGGCCTTGGCCCCTTTGTGATCTAGCGAAACATAAGGCGGATGTGCTCGTGCCGCGCGCCGCTCTGCGGCCCGACTGCGCGACTGCAAACGCCACCGCACGCGCCGTGCCCATTTTGCCGCCCCCGGATACTCCGATCCCGATGGAAGGCGCGATTTACGACATCCACACCTCCCTGAATACGTATTGCAACCGGTTTCAGTCTTGGTATCGTCATAGCAGAAGATGGGTCAACGCAGAATCGTGACATGAGCGATCAGGCGGACCCTCGACAGGGGGAATTCGCGTGGACGTACAATCGGGACAAAACGGCGCGGGCATATGCTGACCTTTGATGCAGATCAGGCCGACCCCATCGCCATTTGCGACGAGCTGTTGAATGGCGCCGGTGCCGTCAAGATCAAGGGGCTGTTCACAGCCGATCAGATTGCCGATGCCCGGGCCATCATCATGGAGCATTCCGACAAAGAGGGCGACAAAGTCACCCATTTTCAGGGCGCTGCGATGGAAGAAGGGCGTGTCAACCTGCAGCGTCGGGTGTGGAATCTGCTGGCCAAGGGGGCCGTCTTTTCCGACATGGCCGCACACCCGGTGATAATGTCTGTTCTCAGCCGCTGGCTGGGCACCGAATTCATCATGGGGTCCATCGCCGCCAACCGCATCCTGCCCGGCGGGCCGGGGCAGGAGCCGCATATCGACTTTCCTTATTGGGATTTCCATGGGGTCGAAACGCACCCGATAGGTCTGAACGCGTCGTTCCCGATGAACGCGCAGGTCACCATTGCACTGGACCCGTTTACGGAAGAAAGCGGCGCGACTGCCTACCTGCCCGGCACCCAGAAACACCTGCGCTATCCCACGCCCGAGGATCACGCGCATTTCTACGACAACTGCGCGCGCATGACGGGTGATCCGGGTGACACGGTGTTGTTTTTCGGGGCCGCGTGGCACTGCGCAATGCCCAATCAGGCCGATCACGACCGCAACGCCGTGCTGATCAACTACATTCCCAAATGGGTCAAACCGCTTGAGGATATGCCGGGCGCTCTGCCTGCGTCTTTCATCGATGCCGCAAGCCCCGAAATGCGCCAGCTTCTGGGCTTCAACTATCCCTATCCAGAGGTGCTGGATCAGGCGGATGCAGTGAACGCGGAAGGGATCAAGTGAGCGCGCTTCTGGACGGCATCAAGGCGAACAATTTCGTCATAGTTGGCCGGGCGGGCATCGATTTTTTCACCGATGTCGGCGTGCGGGCCGAAGATGCGGAGCGCCTTACCGTCGATCTGGGTGGCTCTGCGGCCAATATCGCGGCGGGCATCTGCAAGCTGGGCGGCAAGGCTGCGCTGGTCACGTCGGTGTCTGATGACTCGGTCGGCAGCTATTGCATCAACCGCCTTGAGCATTACGGGGTCGACACCACCCACGTACGCCGGGTGGGCGGCGAGTTCCGCAATTCGCTGGCATTCTACGAAAGCGTGCTCGAAGGGCACCGCAACGTGATCTACCGCAACGGGGCTGCCGATTTCCAGATGGAGGTCGCGGATGTCGAAGCGGTGGACTACGCCGCCTACGGCGCGCTGATCACGGCCGGAACCGTCTTTGCCGCTGAACCGTCGCGCAGTGCCACCTTTCGCGCCTTCGAACTGGCCAAGGCCGCGGGTGTGCCGATCATCTTTGACGTGGATTACCGCCCCTATTCGTGGCCCTCGCCTGAGGTTGCCGCAGAGGTTCTGAGCCGTGCGGCGGAGGCATCGGACATGATTGTGGGCAATGACGAGGAATTCGGCTTTATGGCCGGGGGCATGGACAAGGGGCAGGCCAAGGCCCGCGATCTGTCCCGCTCCAGCGCCGAAATTGTGATCTACAAAAAGGGTGAAAACGGCGCTGTGACCTATGCTGGTGATCAGGAAATCTCGACCGGTATCTACCCCGTTACCGCCGTCAAACCCAACGGCGCGGGGGATGCGTTCATGGCCGGTTTGATGACGGGCCTTGCGGCCAGCAACGACCTTGAAACCGCGATCCTGCGCGGGTCGGCCTGCGCGTCGATCACCGTGTCCAAGCCCGGCTGTGCGCCTGCCATGCCGGACCCTGACGTTCTGTCGGCCTTCCTGACCAACCATCCCGGCCCGACACACCCGTAATTCCAAGAAGGAGGCCGCCATGCATATCGCGCCTTACGACAATCAGAACAAACCCATTGTCGATGCGGGCGATACGACCGTGCCCCTCAACTACTTCAACATCGTGAAGCTGAAGAAGGGTCAGGCGTTCGAATATGCGGTGCCGGGGTTTGAAACCTGCATCGTGCCTGCCACGGGTACGGTTGATGTCGATGTCGAAGGGTTTAAGGTCGCAGACCTTGGCGGACGCGGCGTGGATGTATGGGACGGAGAGCCCGAGGGCGTCTATGTGCCCACCGCTGCGCGGGCCGAGATGATCTGCACCTCGGACGCGGCCGAAGTGTTCGTGGCCGGGGCCAAATACGACAAGGTGCTTGAGGCGTTCGCTGTGCGCAGCGACGATCTGGACCTCGTGCAATACGGATCGGACGACACCAAGACGCATCGCAAGATCAAGCACATCCTCGGCACCAAGTACCACGACAAGGTCGGACGCTTGCTGGTGTCCGAGCTGTTCACGGTCGGGCAGGGCGGCTGGTCAGGCTTTCCCAGCCACAAGCACGACACGGACCGCTCTGAGGGTGGCGACGTGATCGAAACCCGCCATGACGAGACCTACAATTTCCGCTTTCGCCCCAATCACGGATCAGGCGTACAGATGCTGCAACGCGCCGAGGGCAAGGCCGGGGATGCCTATCACATCGTCGATGGGTCGACCATTTGTCTGGACAACGGATACCACCCCTGCGCGGTGCTGCCGGGCTATGAAATGTATTACTTCACCATTTTGGCCGGTCTCAGCCAGCGTAGCCTTGTGCAGTATTTCCAACCCTCGCATGCCGATCAGATCGAAACCATTCCCGGCATCAAAGACATGATCGCAAAATTCAAATGACACTTGCCACGCTTGCTGACGTCCTCACCCCGGCCCGCGCTGACGGCTACGCTGTTGCGGGTCTCGTTTGTCTGGGCTGGGAAGACATGCGCGCCTATGTGGCCGCCGCCGAAGCCGAAGAGTGCCCTGTGATCCTGCAGGCTGGGCCGTCCTGCCGCGCCCATACGCCCCTGCCCGTTCTGGGTGCGATGTTTCGCAATCTGGCCGAAGCGGCCTCGGTGCCCGTCGTTGCACATCTGGATCACGGATACACATTTGAGGACTGCAAGGCGGCGCTGGAGTCGGGCTTCACCTCCCTGATGTTCGACGGGTCGCGCAAACCGCTGGCGCAGAATATCGACGAAACCGCAGCCATCGCCGAGATGGCGCACAAGGCAGGGATCTCGTGCGAGGGCGAGATTGGATTTGTCGGTTATGATCAGGGCGAAGCCTCGGCAGGAACAGACCCGGACGAGGCTGCCATCTTTGCCCGGGAAACCGGCGTGGACGCGATGGCGATTTCAGTTGGCAACGTGCACTTGCAGACCGACCAGTCCGGCGGTCTGGACGAGGCGCGCATCGCTGCCATTCAGGAGGTGACAGACGTGGCCCTTGTCATACATGGCGGGTCGGGCGTACCGGCCGCGCAGCGGCGCAAGCTCGCGACCTCCACCAACATCTGCAAATTCAACATTGGCACGGAACTGCGTCAGGCTTTCGGCTCTGCATTGCGCGCCTCGATCAACAGCGATCCGGCACGATTTGACCGCGTTGCGATCCTCAAGGACACGCATGATCCTCTGGTCGAAGCGACAAGGGCGGTCTTGCGGACGATGCGCGCGCCCTAGATGGCTGCGCTATAGGTACGCTCGCCTGCCGTGACATCTGTCGGGGTAACCAGTTGCACCGCGATCAGGCGCACCAGCGGATGTGCCCAGCGATCAATCACGAATTTGAACCCGTCCCACGTGACGGCCCCGGCAAAGGCGAGGGCCACGCGATCCAGATCCCGGATCAGCGCGCTATCGGCGCGCTGCGCGGGGCTCAGCTCCGCTTCGTGATAGCACATCAACTGTTCGACCAGATCGGCCTTGAGGCGGTCGCGATCGGTCAGCGCATAACCGCGCCATGTGGCGGGCTTTCCGTTGTCGATCCTATCGGCATACTGGCCGGTGACCGGAATGTTCTGCGCAAAACCGTCGGGGTAGGTCGAAATTGCAGACGCGCCCAGACCGATCAGGTAAGGGGCGCGATCATCCGTATATCCCTGGAACGAGCGTTTCAGTGATTTCGAATAATAGGCCTGGGCCAGCGTGTCATGCGGCAAGGCGAAATGGTCGATCCCGATCTGGATGTACCCCTGACCCAGCAAGGTGCGCCGCGCCTGATCAAAGAGGGCAAGGCGCGTCTTGGGATCGGGCAGCGCGTCGCTTGGGATCAGCACCTGACGTTTTGACATCCACGGCACGTGAGCGTAGCCGAACAGCGCGATGCGGCTGGGCTGCATGGCAAGGGCCGCATCTAGGGTGGCGGCCAGAGTGCGCGATGTCTGGAAAGGCAGGCCGTAAAGGAGATCGAAGTTCAGCGCCTCGATTCCGCGCGCGCGCAGATCGTCGACCACCTGTTGCGTCAGTTCGCGGGACTGCGTGCGCCCGATGGCTGCCTGCACCTGTGCGTCAAAATCCTGAATGCCAAGGCTTGCGCGGCTGAGGCCATGGGCCTTGAGAACATCAAGACGGGCAGGGCCTACATCTGTCGGGTCGACTTCGACCGAGAATTCTTCGAGCTCGTCAAGCTGCCAGATGTCGTTCAGACCACTGAGCAATGTGTCGAGCAGATCGGGGGACAGAATGGTCGGCGTCCCGCCACCAAGATGCAGGCGACGCGGGGACGCACCGTTCACGAACCGGGCGCGCACGGCGCGTGCTTCGGTCAGGACTCGTTCGACATATGGGGCCAGCGGGGCATCGTTGCGCGTCCCTTGCGTGCGGCACGCGCAAAACCAGCACAGTCTGCGGCAAAAGGGAACGTGGACATAAAGCGAAATCTCTGCATCCTTGGGTGCAGCACGTTGCCAAGCACCCGCGCAGTCCGAATCCACGTCGTCGCTGAACCAGTTCGCGGGAGGGTAGCTTGTGAATCGCGGCACTTTCGCGTCAAATAGGCCAAAGCGGGACAGGTCGGATACATGTTTCATAACGTCAGGATGAACGCGGCTTTAGGCACGCGCATTGACCCAGATCAAAGGGCCGCGTGATGGCAGGACGGGTTCTGGCAACGCAGGACTGTTCGTCCTGCCCGATCCGGCACCGCGCCGTATGCGCGCGCTGTGACGAAGACGAGCTGAGCCAGCTGAACGACATCAAGTTCTACAAAACCTACGCTGCAGGCCAGACCATCGCCATGCGCGGCGATGCACTGGATGTGGTCGCCTCGGTCGTGGCCGGGACGGCGACGCTGGAACGAGTGATCGAAGACGGGCGCACGCAGATGGTGGGCCTTTTGCTGCCCTCGGATTTTATCGGCAGACCGGGTCGCCCGACGTTGCAATATGATGTGACGGCGGTTTCCGATGTCACCTTGTGCTGCTTTCAGCGCAAACCGTTCGAGGCGCTCTTGATCCGCATTCCTGCCGTGCAGCAACGGTTGCTGGAAATGGCGCTCGATGAGCTGGACGCGGCGCGCGACTGGATGCTTCTGCTGGGCCGCAAAACGGCGCGCGAAAAGATCGCCAGCCTGCTGATGCTGATTGCCAAACGCACCGTGCATCCCGACGGAAAGGTGATGGGCGACACCACGCGCCTTGAACTCCCGATCAGCCGCGAGACCATGGCCAACTTCCTTGGCCTCACCATCGAAACGGTCAGCCGGCAGTTTACAGGGCTGCGCAAGGATGGCGTGATCGAGCTGGATGGCAACCGGATCGTGCGCATCCCCGACCTCGAGGGGCTGTTGTTTGAAACCGGTGATGACAGCGACGGCGGCACCCTCTTTTAGGCGTCGCTGTCTTGCTTGATCCACATCAACGCGCGCCCTGACCCAACGCTCTATCCCCTTGTGTCGAAGCCAAAAGACAAAGGGGACGACATGTATTCCAATATTCTTATCCCAATCGCGTTTGACGCGGAAAAGGATGTGTCCGGTGCGATCGAGATCGCCAAACGGATCGCAGCCGAGGGCGCGTCGATCACCTTTCTGCACGTGATGGAGCAGGTGCCCATCTACGTCACCGAATACATTCCCGACAATATCCTGTCAGAGACCCGCGAAACGGCGCGGGCCAAGCTGAACGAGCTGGTCGGGGACATCGAAAACGCCCGTGTCGTGGTGATTGACGGCCCCACCGGACGGAGCATCACCAACTGGGCGGATGAGACGGGCGTGGATTGCATCGTCATCGCATCGCACACGCCGGTGATGTCCGACATTCTGCTTGGCTCGACGGCCGCCTGGGTTGTGCGCCATGCCCACTGCGCGGTGCACGTGATCCGTTAAAGCGCGCAAGGTTGATCCAGATCAACGCAGGCCCTGCGCGTCCTGCCTATCACCAAAAATTGCGAACAGGTGCGCGGCCCCCATTCGGGGCTGCGCAAAACGACAAAGGATAAGTCATGTTGGATTATGTCAAACTGATTGCCCTTGGCCTTGTTGCCCTTCTTGCCGCCATTGCAGCGGATTGGGGGCATGACGTGGCCTATCAGGTGCACGCCGCGCTGATCATGCTGATCGCGGGCGGAATGTTCATCTGGCAGTTGCGCCAGATCGGAAACGCCCCGGCGGTTGTAGATACAAGCGGGTATCTCGACAGCGTTGTGCGGGCCGGGGTGATTGCCACGGGGTTCTGGGGCGTCGTCGGCTTTCTGGCGGGCGTGTTCATCGCCTTTCAGCTTGCCTTTCCGGGGCTGAATTTCGAATGGGGGCAACCCTTCACCAATTTCGGACGGTTGCGCCCGCTGCACACGTCAGCGGTGATTTTTGCCTTTGGGGGCAACGCGCTGATCATGTCGTCGTTCTACATCGTGCAGCGAACCTGCGGCGCGCGCCTTTGGGGCGGTAACCTCGCGTGGTTCGTGTTCTGGGGCTACCAGCTGTTTATCGTGCTGGCCGCCACCGGCTATCTTCTGGGGGCCACGCAATCCAAGGAATATGCCGAACCTGAGTGGTATGTGGACATCTGGCTGACGCTGGTTTGGGTGGCCTTTCTGGCCGTCTACCTCGGCACCATTTTCCGCCGGCGGGAAAAGCACATATACGTTGCCAACTGGTTCCTTCTGTCCTTCATCATCACCGTCGCGATGCTGCATATCGTGAACAACCTGTCCATCCCGGTCTCGCTTCTCGGCTCCAAGTCGGTGCAAGTGTTTTCGGGTGTTCAGGATGCGATGACGCAGTGGTGGTATGGCCACAACGCAGTCGGGTTCTTCCTGACTGCCGGGTTCCTGGGCATGATGTATTACTTTGTGCCGAAACAGGCCGAGCGCCCTGTGTTCAGCTACAAACTCAGCATCATCCACTTCTGGGCGCTGATCTTCCTTTATATCTGGGCGGGTCCGCACCACTTGCACTACACCGCTTTGCCTGACTGGGCCTCGACCCTTGGCATGGTGTTTTCGATCATCCTGTGGATGCCCTCATGGGGCGGTATGATCAACGGTCTGATGACGCTGCAAGGCGCGTGGGACAAACTGCGCACTGATCCGATCATTCGGATGATGGTGATCAGCCTCGCCTTCTACGGCATGTCCACTTTCGAGGGTCCGATGATGTCGATCCGCGCGGTGAACTCGCTGTCGCACTACACCGACTGGACCATCGGGCATGTGCATTCCGGCGCACTTGGCTGGAACGGCATGATCACCTTCGGGGCGCTTTACTTCCTCACGCCACGTTTGTGGGGGCGCAAGCAGATGTATTCCATGTCGGCCATCGACTGGCACTTCTGGCTCGCGACCATCGGCATCGTCCTTTACGCCGCGTCGATGTGGGTCACCGGCATCATGGAAGGCCTGATGTGGCGCGAAGTCGACGCCCAAGGGTTCCTCGTGAACTCGTTCGCCGACACCGTCAGCGCCAAGTTCCCGATGTATGTGGTGCGTGGTCTGGGCGGGGTTCTCTACCTCGCGGGCGGTATCATCATGGTGTGGAACATGTGGATGACCATCCGGGGCGGCAAGCCCGTCTCGGTGTCGCCACCCGCCCCTGCAACCGCGCAAGCCGCTTAAGGAGTTAAAAACATGAAAACTCAATTTCTTCAGCGACACCAGATCCTTGAACGCAGCCCGACGCTATTGTTTGTCTTCTCGCTGCTGACGGTCACCATCGGTGGCATCGTGGAAATCGCGCCCCTGTTCTACCTCGAAAACACTATCGAAGAGGTGGATGGGATGCGCCCCTACAGCCCGCTTGAGCTGGCCGGGCGCGACATCTACATCCGCGAAGGGTGCTATGTGTGCCACAGCCAGATGATCCGTCCCATGCGGGACGAGGTCGAGCGCTATGGCCACTACTCACTGGCGGCGGAGTCGATGTACGACCACCCGTTCCAGTGGGGGTCTAAACGCACCGGTCCCGATCTGGCACGGGTGGGCGGGCGTTATTCGGATGCCTGGCATGTTGATCACTTCAACAACCCGCAGTCTGTCGTTCCGGAATCGATCATGCCGAAATACGCCTTCCTCGGGCGCACGCCCATCGAGGGCGAGCATATCGAGGATCTGCTGCGCACGCACCGCATGGTCGGTGTCCCTTATACCGAAGAGATGATCGAAAACGCGGTCTTCGATTTCGCAGCCCAGGGTGACCCGGATTCCGATTGGGATGCTTTGGTCGAACGCTATCCCGGCGCGGTTGTGTCCAACTTTGATGGTCAGCCCGAACTGACCGAGATGGATGCGCTGATTGCCTACATGCAGATGCTGGGCACGCTGGTCGATTTTTCGACCTTCACACCAGATGCAAGCCGCTAAGGAGGGTTTGAAACATGGATACCTATTCTTTCCTGCGCGAACTGGCGGACAGCTGGGTGCTGCTGGCCATGATGGTCTTTTACATCATCGCCTGCCTTTGGGCCTTTCGGCCCGGTGCGCGTCCGGCAAATGAAGAGGCCGCGGGCATCCCGTTCAGAAATGACGGCGAGGCCGACCCAAAATCCCAAGAAGTGGAGGCCAAGTGATGGCTGACAACATCGACAAAGACGACGTCACAGGCATCGACACCACTGGCCATGACTGGGACGGCATCAAGGAACTCAACAACCCTTTGCCGCGCTGGTGGCTGTGGTGCTTTTACGGGACCATCGTGTGGGGCATCGCCTATACGATTGCCTATCCCGCATGGCCACTGGTCAATGCGGCCACATCCGGGGTTTTGGGCTATTCCACGCGGGCCGAAGTGGCCGAGCAGATCGCCGCAGTCGATGCGCAGAATGCCGAAGTTGCGCAGCGCCTTGCATCGGCCGATCTGGCCGCGCTGGCGCCGGATGATCCCGCATACCGCTACGGCGTGGCTGGCGGGGCGTCCGTGTTCCTTGCCAACTGTTCGCAATGTCATGGCGCAGGGGCCGCCGGCGTGCAGGCGGGGGGCTATCCCAACCTGCTGGACGATGACTGGCTTTGGGGCGGTGACCTTGAGGCGATCGAGTACACGGTGCGTCACGGCATCCGCAACGACATCGACCCCGATGCCCGCTGGACGGAAATGCCCGCCTATGGCGACATCTTCAGCGATGAAGAGATCGCGGCTTCCGTCGAATATGTTCTGGCCCTGTCAGGACAGGAGCATGATGCGGCCCTTGCCGAGCAGGGCACTGAACTGTTCCTCGACAACTGTGCGGCCTGTCATGGCGAAGCAGGCGAGGGCATCCGCGAAATGGGCGCGCCCAACCTGTCGGACGCCATCTGGCTCTATGGCGGGGATCGCGACACCCTGACAGAGACGGTGACCTATTCCCGCTTCGGCGTCATGCCCCCGTGGGGTCAGCGTCTGGACGAGGCGGAGATCAAGGCGGTCACGCTCTATCTGCACCAGCTTGGCGGCGGCGAATAAGCCGGACCGCCATGCGCTGCGCGTGAAATCCGGTGGCAACCCGGAGGGGAAACGCGCAGCACCCCGGTCCCTGTCCTGTTCGTACCTAGCAGGGGCCGGGCGTTCTTTTGAAAGGGCGTTGATCCAGATCAAGGCGCAGGATCAGCGCGCGGGTGACAAGCGTTCTACGAACAGGACACATTGCTATGACACAATCACCGGACACACCGCCCGCACTCTATGTTGCGCGCGAACCGATCTTTCCCCGGCGGGTCAAGGGCACCTTCCGCACGCTGAAATGGTGGATCATGGGGGTGACCCTTGCGATCTACTATCTGACCCCGTTCATCCGCTGGGATCGTGGCCCCAACCTGCCCGATCAGGCGGTGCTGATTGATCTTGCGGGCCGTCGCTTCTACTTTTTCTGGATCGAGATCTGGCCGCACGAGTTCTACTTTGTTGCGGGCCTTTTGATCATGGCGGGGCTGGGCCTGTTCCTGTTCACGTCGGCCCTGGGGCGCGTCTGGTGCGGCTATGCCTGTCCGCAGACTGTTTGGACGGACCTCTTTATCCTTGTCGAGCGTTGGATCGAAGGGGATCGCAACGCCCGTGTCCGTCTGTGGAACGCTGACTGGTCGGCGCGCAAACTGCGCCTGCGCATGACAAAATGGGTCATCTGGTTCCTTATCGCGATGGCAACGGGCGGGGCATGGGTGTTCTACTTCGCCGACGCACCCACGCTGCTGTTCGATCTGTTTACGCTTCAGGCCCCGCTGGTGGCCTACACCACCGTTTTGATCCTGACGGCGACAACCTTTGTCTTTGGCGGGTTCATGCGCGAACAGGTCTGCAATTACATGTGCCCCTGGCCGCGCATTCAGGCGGCAATGATGGACAATGACACACTGACCGTCGCCTATCGGCACTGGCGGGGTGAACCGCGCGGCAAGCACCGCAAGGCCGAAGGCGCTGAGGCACTTGGGGACTGCATCGACTGTATGGCGTGCGTGAATGTCTGCCCTGCGGGCATCGACATCCGTGACGGTCAGCAAATGGAATGCATTACCTGCGCACTGTGCATCGACGCATGTGACGACGTGATGGAGCGGATTGGCAAGCCGCGCGGCCTGATCGACTACCTCGCCCTTGCAGACGAAGAGCGGGAAACCGCAGGCACGCCGCCGCGTCCGATCTGGCACCATGTCCTGCGCCCGCGCACCCTTCTTTACACGGCCATGTGGTCACTGATCGG
Source organism: Tateyamaria armeniaca (assembly GCF_045797845.1). Taxonomy (NCBI): domain Bacteria; kingdom Pseudomonadati; phylum Pseudomonadota; class Alphaproteobacteria; order Rhodobacterales; family Roseobacteraceae; genus Tateyamaria; species Tateyamaria armeniaca. The sequence goes on along the minus strand of NZ_JBHDIY010000002.1, from coordinate 4,042,672 downwards.
CGTGGCGCTGGTCTATGCGCTGTTCGTGCGGTCCGACATCGACCTCACCGTCGAGCCTGTGCGCAATCCGCAATTTGTCACCCTGTCGGACGGATCGGTCCGCAACACCTACACGCTGCGCATCCGCAACCTGACGGCGGAGGACCGCGAATTCCGGGTCATGCTGACCTCTGACGAAATCCTGCGCATCGACGTAGAATCCGCAGGGCCCGTGGCCAACCACGTCACTGTCCCGGCAAACGAGACCCTGCAGGCGCGTGTCTATGTCATCGCACGTCCGCAGGATGCGGCCGCTGAAACCGAAAGCACCGACTTGCGCCTGTGGGTCGAAGACACCGAAACCGACGACCGTGCAGGCGTCGCCACCATCTTTAACGGAAAGGGTTGAACCATGATGACAAGGGAACTGACCGGCTGGCACGTTTTGGCAATCTTTGGCAGCGCCTTCGCCGTGATCATCGGGGTTAACCTGACGCTGGCCTTTCAGGCCGTGGCAACCTTTCCCGGCCTGGAAACCCGCAATTCCTACGTGGTCAGCCAGGCATTCGAGGCGGATCGCGCTGCACAGGAGGCGCTGGGCTGGGAGGTTTCAGCGGATGTTGCGGGCACCGAACTGCACTTGCTGATCGACGATGATATCGGACCGGTGGTCGCGCATATCAAATCGGCCACATTGGGCCGCGCCACCCATGTGGGCGAGGATATCACGCCTGTATTCCGCCATGACGGCGTGCGCTTTGTTGCTGACATTCCGGTCTTGGGGGCAGGCAACTGGAACCTGCGTCTGGCTGCCGAAGCGCCCGATGGCACGGCATTCCGTCAGCGCGTGATCGTGCGGGTTGCGCCATGACAATGGCAAGCTGCCCCGGCTGTGTTGCGGCGGGCCCCGTGGCCCAAGCCGCCGCTGCGCGCGGTGGCTTGCCCACACACGAGTTGATCTTGCCGACCATCCATTGTTCAGCCTGCATCCGCGCGGTCGAAGGGTTGCTGAACGCACGGCCCGACATCGCCTCGGCCCGCGTGAACCTCAGCCGCAAGCGTGTCGCGATCAGTGCCGCCCCCGATGCGGACCCCGCCCCGTGGATGACTGCACTGGCGGGCATCGGGTTCGAAGCCCACGAAGCCCGCGGTGCCGGAGTGGCGAACACGGATGACGGTCTGACCTTGCGCCTTGGCATTGCGGGTTTTGCGATGATGAACGTGATGCTCCTGTCCGTCGCCGTCTGGTCGGGGGCCACCGACAGCACGCGCGATTTCCTGCACTGGATCGCGGCCACGATCGCCCTGCCTGCCGCGCTGTTCTGCGCCCAGCCGTTTTTCATCAATGCTTGGAGTGCGCTGAAGGTCAGACGCCTGAACATGGATGTGCCGATCTCGCTCGCGATCCTGCTGGCTTGCGGCCTTTCGCTCTACGAGACCATGGTGGGGGGCGAGCACGCCTATTTTGACGCGGCCTTGTCGCTCACCTTCTTCCTGCTTGGGGGCCGTGTGCTTGAGACGCGGATGCGCCGTGCGGCCCGCTCTGCGGCGGCTGATCTGGCCGCACTGGAACCCAACCGTGTTACCCGTGTGGACGGCGATGCCCGGGTCAGTTGCCCCGTGGATGAGGTCAAGGCAGGCGATACACTCTGGCTCGCTGCAGGCAGCCGCGTGCCGGTGGACGGAGTGTTGCTGGCGCCAAATGCCCAGGTGGATCGCAGTGCCCTGAGTGGAGAAAGCGATGCCATTGCTGTATCCAAAGGCGACGTGCTGACGGCGGGTGAAGTCATGTTGAGCGGTCCTGTCACCTTACGCACCACGGTCGATGCAAGCGGGTCGACCCTGCGCCGCCTGATCCAGTTGGCCTCGGTCGCAGAAGGGGCACGCAGCCGGTACACGAGCCTCGCGACCCAAGCTGCAGGCATCTACGCGCCGCTCGTGCACGGGCTGTCCTTTGCCGCGTTCCTTGGCTGGGTCTATGCGACGGGTGATGTCTATCACGCGCTCACAATCGCCATCGCGACGCTGATCATCACGTGTCCCTGCGCGCTTGGTCTGGCCGTGCCTGCCGTCGCGACAGTGGCGACGGGCCGATTGTTCCGCGCGGGTGTTCTGGTGAAATCCGAAACTGCGCTGGAACGACTGGCCGAGATCGACACTGTCGTCTTTGACAAGACCGGCACGCTCAGCGACAGCGCACTTGTTCCCGCAAAGGACATGCCGGACGATGCGCGCGCAGTGCTGAAGGCGCTGGCCGACGCGTCCAACCACCCGCTCAGCCGCTCTGTTCTGCCTGCTTTGGCGGATGTCGGTGCTGCTCATGTGTCAGGGATCAGCGAACATCGTGGTGCCGGGGTCAAAGGCACATGGAACGGAATGCCCGTCGCGTTGGGGGATGCGGCTTGGATCGGGCAGGGGGTTGGAACCGCCCTGCAAGTGGGCGGCGACATCTATCCACTGGCCCGTCGCGAACGCGCGTTGCCAGAGGCCGCAGCGACCGTGCAGACTTTGCGCGCTATGGGTCTGAACGTCCACATGCTGACCGGTGACAGCCAGGCCCATGCGGATCGCATGGCCGCCACGCTGGATGTCGATCATGTGCACGCCTCTGTCGGCCCCGAGATGAAACAGGCCCTCATCCATGATCTGCAAGCGGCCGGGCACAAGGTTCTGATGGTCGGCGACGGGCTTAACGACACGCTGGCGCTTACGCAGGCCTGGGCCTCCATCGCGCCGGGCACCGCGCTGGAGGCCAGCCAGAACGCCGCCGATGTCGTGTTGCTGGGCCAGCACCTGTCTGGCATCGGCACGGTGCTGCACATTGCGCGCAGCGCGCGGCGGCGCATCCTTGAAAACTTTGCGCTTGCCGCCCTTTACAACATGATCGCAATCCCGCTGGCATTGTCTGGTTTTGCCTCGCCGCTGATGGCCGCCCTTGCGATGTCCACCAGTTCGATTACCGTCACCCTCAACGCCCTCAGAACGCGAGCCGCCCCATGAACATCCTTGTGATCCTTGTCCCTTGTTCGCTGATCCTAGGCCTTGGCGCGCTTATCGCCTTTGTCTGGACGCTGCGGCATGACCAGTACGACGATCCGGCAGGCGATGCGGCGCGGATATTGCTGGATGATGACACCCGCCCCGGTCCCCCAGACTGAGCGGCGTCGCGAACGGACAGTGCACGCGTCGGGAAAGGAACAGCGCATCAAGGGCCGACGGGTCACGCTGAACGTATGACGTTTGACGAAATCGCCGCCTTCGCCCTTGGGCCGTTTGTTCCGCCCGAAGAGGCAATGAAGATGGCGGCCACGCTGCTGATCGACACGCTGGGGGTTGCCGCAGGCGCGGTTGATCTGGCACCTGCGCGGATCGCGCGGGATCACGCCGTGCGTTTTATGGCTGCCGGAACGCCACGTGACGCCGCCACTTTGTTGTTCGATGGGCGACGCGCGTCTGTGCCCGGTGTGTCCTTTGCGCTGGCCACGCAGATCGACAATCTGGACGCCCATGACGGATACAACCCGACCAAAGGCCATATCGGGTGCGCCGTTGTGCCGGGTCTATGCGCCTTTGCTGAACATATGCCGGACCTCGGCGCGCGCGATGCACTGGTTGCAATGGTCATGTCCTACGAGCTGTCCGCGCGTGCCGCGATCGCCCTGCATGCGTCAGTCAGCGACTATCACACGTCCGGGGCATGGAACGCGCTGGGGGTTGCGGCACTCGGGTGCCGGTTGCGGGGCATGAAGGCTGGCCAGTTGCGCCACGCTCTCGGCATCGCCGAATACCACGGGCCGCGCAGCCAGATGATGCGCGAGATTGCCAACCCGACGATGCTTCATGATGGATCGGGCATGGGCGCGCTGGTCGGGAGTATGTCGGCGCTGATGGCCGAAGACGGGTTCGAAGGCGCGCCGGCGATCACGCTCGAAGCGCCCGAAGCGGCACCGCATTGGGCGGACCTTGGTGAAAACTGGACCATCACGCAGAATTACATCAAGCCGTACCCGATCTGTCGCTGGGCGCATGCGGCGCTCGACGCGCTAGGGGTATTGATGGACGACAACGCTCTGGTGGCCGATGATATTGCGCGCATCGACGTGACCACGTTCGCGCAGGCCGCTTCGCTCTATGCGGGCATGCCCGATACCACGTCAAAGGCGCAGTATTCGCTTGGCTTTGCGCTTGCGGTGCGGGCCGTGCATGGGCGCATCGGGCCAGAACATGTGTCAGGCGCAGGGCTGTGCGATGCGGATGTCGCCGATGTCCTGCCTCGGATCACAGTGACCGAAGACGCGCGCCATTCCAGCCGTTTCCCTCTGGGGCGCTGGTCCGATGTGACGCTCACCTTGCGCGACGGGCGCGTGCTGGCCTCGGGCGACGCGCATGCGCGTGGCGGGCCTGAGGCCCCCATGACGCTGGCGGAGGTCGAGGCCAAATTTCACGCCATGTCCGGCGCGCTGCCAGAGACGCGCAAAAGGGCGATCTGGGGAATGCGGGCCAAGCTGCTGGATCCCACCACGCGTTTTGGCGATCTGTTGTCCTTGCTGCATGCACCCGCTGACCAGGACTGATTTGACGCCTCAGGTCATGGCTGAATAGATGGGGCGGGAACACAAGGGCGCAAACAAAATGCGGATCACCAAACTCGACCATGTCAACCTGCGCACTGCGCAACTGGACAGGATGATCGCATGGTATGTCGACATACTGGGCCTTGAGAATGGCGCGCGCCCCGACTTCGGCTTTCCCGGCGCGTGGCTTTATGCCGGGGATGCGGCCATCGTTCATCTGATCGAGGTCTCCGGCGATCCGGGTGCGGGGTCTGACGGTGATCTCAAATTGGAACACTTTGCGCTGCGGGCAACGGATGTGGATGCGTTCGAGGCGCGATTGAACGCGCATGGCGTGCCCTACAAGACATCAGGGATTGCCGAACTGGGCATCGTGGCCTTCAATATTTGGGATCCTGACGGCAATCATATCCACGTCGATTTCACCGAAAGCCGGTGATGTGAGCGGCATCTCACCAATGGGTGAATTTATTTCCGACTAAATTACTAAGGTTACTTGCGTTGCGTTCAGAAATAGTATCTGAGTGTTTTAGTAAACATATTCATCTGGAGCTATCATGTCCCGCCCATCTCTCTTTCTGACGACTGCATTGACCACCGCAGCGGTCACGCTTGGACCCATCGCCGCCTCTGCCGAAGGTGAGCTGAACCTCTATTCCTCGCGCCACTATGACACCGATGAACGCCTGTATTCGGATTTCACCGACGCCACCGGGATCACCATCAACCGGATCGAAGGAAACGGCGACGAATTGATCGCCCGGATGCAGGCTGAAGGCGCCAATTCACCCGCCGACGTTTTGCTGACAGTGGACACATCCCGCCTTGAGCGCGCCAAATCCGAAGGGGTGCTGCAGAGCGTGGACAGTGACGTGCTTGAGGCGCGCATCCCGGCCTATCTGCAAGACAGCGAAAACCAGTGGTTCGGGTTCAGCCAGCGTGCGCGGATCATCTTTTACGACAAGACCGAAGTGACCAACCCGCCGCAGACCTACGAAGCCCTTGCCGATCCGGCCTATCAGGGGATGGTCTGCCACCGGTCGTCCACGAACGTCTACTCCCAGACACTGCTGGCCTCGGTCATCGAACATCTGGGTGAAGACGCGGCAAGCGACTGGGCACAAGGCGTGGTCGACAACTTTGCCCGCAAACCGCAGGGCGGTGACACCGATCAGTTGCGCGGGCTTGTGTCCGGGGAATGCGCGATCTCGATCTCGAACACCTATTACTTTGCCCGCGCTATCCGCACCGACGTCGATGGCCTGCCCGCAGAGGCGCGCGCAAATATCGGCTGGGTCTTTCCGTCCCAGAATGCGCAAGGCGCGCACATGAACCTGTCAGGCGGCGGCGTGGCGGCCCATGCCCCCAACCGTGACAACGCCGTGCGCTTTCTGGAATACCTCGCAAGCGATCAGGCGCAGCAGTATTTCTCGGCCGGAAATGACGAGTATCCGGCGGTGCCTGGTGTGGGTCTCAGCCCGTCCGTCGCACAACTGGGCCTGTTCAAACCCGATGATGTCGATCTGAGCGAAGTGGCCAAGAACGTGCCGGCCGCACAGCGCATCTTTAACACGGTTGGCTGGCAATAAGCTTTTTCTTTGCATTGCAAATTGAAAGGCCCGGACTTGATGGTCCGGGCCTTTTTCATGGTGCGACCCAGGTGCCTTGCCACCCTGTTTCTGCGCGATAGACTGCGCGGCGATGTCTTTGGCCCAGATGCACCAGGTCGATCTCGGTCATCGTGCAGTGCAGCACGGCAAAACGGCTCCGCTCCGCCGGTTTTTCATAGTCATAGACGGATGCAATGGCAGTGCCCGGGATCGGCATGGTGCCATAGGACACGCGCGATGCGGGCGGCACCTTGGCCCATTGATCTTCGATGTCCGCACCGGTCAGCACCTCGACATGTGTACTGATCCGGATCTGCAAGTCTGATTTGGGGATCCAGATGTGGAATTGGGCGCGGGGCGCTTTGCGCAGTGAAGCGACTTTGGGTGTTTCGACGTCTGTGTGCACCTCAAGCATGGCGCGGGATCGCACCGCCTGTCGCAGCGCGACGGTACGTGCCTCGGGCCAGCCCTCGGGCGAAACCGTGGCAAGTGTTGGATAGCGCGAGGGCGATCTGGCATCCGCCACGCCGCGCGTCAGGTGCTGCCATGCGCCGTCCAGAAATGCGCCCAGATCGTTCGGATCACTCATATCCTGTCATCTCCAAATATCCGCGCCCCGTATGGCTGCCGGTGATGGTCACAGGCCCCTCCCAATAAGGGATCGACAGGTCCATCCACGCCTTTGGGTTCATCGCATCCACCGTCACATTGACGCCGCGATCCGGCAATGTGACGTGCCACCGGGTCGGGACATCGCGGTCTGCGACTTGCGTGCTGGCCAGCGCGCGCGCAGTGAAGGCCCCGTCGCTGTAAGGCGTCGTTGTCCCGTCTTCTTCGATCCAGGTGGCTGAACTGAAGGTCGATCCATCGGTCTGGCGCAACTGGAAGCCCATCAGCTTGGCCCCGTCATCAAAGGACAGCGAAAACCAGTCCCAGCCTTCCTGCGTCTCGCTTAGGGGTTGCGAGGACCACTCCCGATCCAGCCAGGCCTGCCCGCTGACTGCAATGTCGCCGGTGGGCAGCGTCAGCGTCCCTTCGATGTCGAAGAAGGGTTGTGAATAGTAGTAACTTGCCTGCCCCTCGGCGGATTTGACGGAATAGCCGTATTGTCCGTGAAAGATCAGCGGGCCTTGTGCCTCAAGTTCCATCACATACGCAAAATCCGGCCCCGTCGCGCGCAGGGACATGGTTTCAAAGTCCGGCCCTTCCAGCGCCCAATCGTCGATCCACGCACGAAACGGTGACGCCTCGACCCCGGCCTGACCGATGCCGCCGCGGGCAAAGCGTTCTGTGGCCAGGTGCGCGTCCGGCGTGGTAACGGCGGCATGGGCGAACCAGATCTGGGGCGAATTCCAACCCTCGGCCTCGCCGGGGGCGAGCGCTGTGCGAAACAGCGTCCATTGTAATCCGTAATGCGTTCCGGCGTCATCCTGCAACGTCGCGGTCAGATACCACCATTCGATCCGGTAATCCGGGTGCGGCCCGTGATCGGCGGGAAAGGTGAAGGCAGGGTTCGGTGCGGGGTTGGAAAATTCCGCACCCGCATTAGACCCGAGACCCGAGAACCCTTGTGCAAACAGGCTGAGCGGCCACAGCCAGAACAAGAGGATCAGTCTAGCGTTCATTGGCAAACACTTTCAAAAGCGTGGCGGGCGGCGTGCGGATCAGGCGGCGGGCAGGCCATGCGGCGGCCAGTGCAACCGCGATCAGCGCGTAGGCCCCGAGGGTCAGATAATCGAGGGGGAACAGGAACATCGGCAGTTGCCAGCCAAAGGCCTCGACGTTGACCAGCGTCAGCAAAATCCATGCGAGTGCCAGCCCCAGTGGGATCGCAAAGACGAAGACCAGACTGGCCAGACCTACGGCGCGCAGCAACTCCAGCAGACCCAGACGCCGCCGCGTCACCCCCATAGCCCAGACCGGGGCAAGCTGCGGCACGCGCAGGTCGGCAAGGGTCAGAAGGCTCATCAGAATCGCGAAGGCGGCCACCCCCAGCGTGAGGACGTTCAAGGCGGCCGTGACGGTGAATGTCTGTTCGAACACTTCAAGCGACATTGCCTTGATTGCGGCCTGATCGATCATCGCATTGTCTGGCACACCCACGTCCTGAACGATCTTTTGGCGCAAGGCGGCGGCATCTTTGGTGCGCATTCCGAATTGCGTGGCGTAGCTGTCAGGATAGAGGGTGCGAAACAGGTCTTCGGACATCACCAACTGCCCTTCGGGGTTGCCGTAATCCCCGACGACGGCAGCAATTGGCAAAGTGAGGTCGGGCGCGACCTCGACCCTGTCGCCGACCCAAAGATCGCTGCGCCGCGCCAGCTGTTCATTGGCAATCACAGCCGCCGAGCGTTGCACCCGGTCCCAGACATCCGCACGCGCCCCAAGAAACACCCAGTTGTCGCGATAGGTCGGGCCGACGCGTACCCCGTAAAGGCGCGCGGGCCGTCCCTGGACTTGCGTCGGGGCCGACAGCAGCGGCAGCGTCTCAATGCCTTCGCCTCTCAGGAAGGTCTCGAGTGCTGCACTTTGCCCCTCGTCTTCAACCTGGATGAACAGTTCCGGGGCAAGGCGTTGATCTAGAAACCCCACAAATGTCAGCCGGAAGCTCGACACCATGGTCGAGACGCCGACATTGGCCGAAACCGCCAGCAGAAGCGCCATAAGCGCGAGGCTGAGACCGGGAAGCTGCTGGCGCGTGTCGGCCCAGAACCATTGCCAGAGGGGCCGCGTGGCGCGTCGTTCAAAGACCGCCAGCGCGCGCGCTGCGAGCACGGGCAGGGCAAGCGCGCCGCCGACAAGAAGGCAGCCGAGCAATGCAAAAACAAGGATCAGACCATCCGCAAACACCGTCAAGGCAGCGGCAAGACCCAGCAGGATGATGGCCGCCCATGCCTGCACCCCAAAGCGTGCCGCGCCCGACATCACCCATGCGCGGGGGCGCGCGCTTGCCAAAGCGGCATATGCGCAATTTGCCAAATGCGCCCGGCAAGCGCCGCAGCGGTGCCCATCATGGCAAGCAAGAAGCCTGACAGCCACCACTCCGGTCGCAGCGCCAGCGTGCCCGACACCTGCGCGCCGTAAAGACCGCGCAGAGTGGCGGCGACATCTGGCAACAAAAGTGCTGCCATCAGGTACCCCAGCAGGATGCCGATCACCGCGCCGATGGCGGCCAGCACCAGCATCTCAACCACGATCAACGTCACCAGCGTGCGCAAGGGCACACCCAGCGACCGGATCGTGCGGATCATGCCGCGCCGCTGTTCAAAGGCCAGACCGATGGTGCTGTGCACAATGAATAGACCCACCGCAAAGCTGAGCAATCCGAAGGCAGTGAGGTTGAGATGGAAGCTGTCGGTCAACTGGGCCACATCTGCCACTTGTTGTGATGGTTGCAGGCGCAGCGCGGGGGCAATGACGCTCAGGTCCGGCTGCGTTATCGGCTGTTCCGGCAAAACGACAAGGCGGGACAAATCATCGCGCCCGGACAGGCGTTGGACCGCGCCGACATCCCCCAAAGCGATGCCGGGGGCGACGTTTTCGTCAATGATGATCGTTGCGTCTGCACTTATCGCACGCGCTGTTTCACTGTTGGCAAACAGGCGCGGGTCTTCACCCGGCGCGAATGCCGACGCCTCGGGTGCGGTAAGCATCCCAAAGCCGGTGGGCGAGGTGACAGGATCAATCCCGACAACGCGAACACCGTCCAATTGGACATCGAGCACGGGCGATACAAGCCAGCCGGCGCGCCTGAGGGAAATGAACGTCTCCTGCGGGATGCTGTCCCCCAGCCTTGGCACAAGCTGATCGTATTGCCCTTCGCCGAGGGTCGCAGCGGCAGCATCGTAACTCGCGCGGGCTTCGGAATTGATGGCCTGCACGCCTGACCACAGGCCCGTCGCAATGGCCAGACCCGCCAGATAGGCGAACAACTGGATCGGATTGCGCCGCCAGTGCGACAACAGGGCAACAAGGCACGTGCGGATCATAGGATGTGCCCACCGGCCAGATGCAATGTGCGGTCCATTCGTGCTGCCACTTTTGGCGAATGGGTGACCACCATCAATGCCGCATCACTTTGGGCCACAAGATCAAGCATCTGATCCAGAACCGCATCTGCCGTCTGTTCATCCAGATTGCCCGTGGGTTCATCGGCGAGCATCAGCTTGGGCTTTGCCGCCAGCGCGCGGGCGATGGCCACGCGTTGCTGCTGTCCGCCCGATAGGGCCTCGGGGTATTTCGCCATCTGCTCTGACAGGCCCAAAGCCTGCACAAGAGTATCGATATGGGCCTGATCGACCCGGCCTGAAAGCGCGGCCTGAAACGAGATATTGGCCGCGACTGTCAGCGACGGGATCAGGTTGAACTGCTGGAACACCAATGCGATCTCGGTGCGCCGGAACGCGGCCCGCGCGCTGTCATCCATACGGGTCAGGTCGCGCCCGAGAACGTCAACGGACCCGGAATCCGGGGCCTCAAGCCCGCTGGCGATGTGCAGCAACGTGCTTTTCCCGCTGCCCGATTCCCCGGTCAGGGCAAGTGTCTGACTCTTTGCCAGATCAAAGCTCACACCGCGCAACACCGGGACCCTGGCATCGCTGTCGCCGTAAGATTTCTTGACAGACGTGATCTTAAGCAACGCAACTCTCCCCGGTTTGCCATACCTATGTCGCAAAACGCAGACTGACAGGCCACAGCGTTGCAACCTCGCCCATGCGGGCGGGTCGGGCAATGTGGCGATTTGGCAGAGCGCGCACGCAGCCATCACGTCGTGGATGCCACGGACCCTTGCATGGCTGCCACCTGTCCCGCATTCTGTGACCGATAACATCTGATGGTTGGACCACGTGAAGAAGCCCCAGAAATCGCAATCGACGGTGACCATGCGCGACGTGGCGCAGGCCGCTGGCGTGTCGCGGATGACGGTCAGTCGGGCGTTGAAAAAGGACAGCCCGGTGTCGCAGGATACCCGCGAACACATCCTGTCGATTGTGCGCAAGATGAACTATGTCCCCGACCAGATGGCGGGCAGTCTGACCACGAAACGCTCGGGCTTTGTCGCGGTTCTGGTCCCGTCGCTGAACAACCTGCACTTTGCCGAAACGGTGCAGGCGCTGACCGAAGAACTTGAGGTGATCGGGCAACAGGTCTTACTGGGCTATACCAACTATCAGCGCGACCGCGAGGAAGAACTGGTCGAGACCATGCTGCGCCGTCGCCCCGAAGCGATTGTGCTATCTTACGACGGACACACCGAACGCACGGGCCAGTTGCTGCGGGACGCGAATGTGCCCGTGATCGAGTTGTGGGAGCGGCCCGAAGAGCCGATTGCGCACACAGTCGGGTTTTCAAACGTCGCCGCCGCGCAGGCGATGACCCATGCCATGATTGCCCGCGGATACCGCAACATCGCCTTTCTGGGAGAGGTCGAAGACGACTGGACCCGCGGCGCGGCGCGGCGCAAGGGGTTCAGCAAGGCGATGGACGATGCCGGGCTGTCCGGTCACCGCATTTTGCGGATGGGCAAACCGCCCTTGTCGATCGAAGACGGGGCGGCCGCAGTGCCGGCACTTCTGGAGCGTTATCCCGACACCGATTGCATTTTCTGCGTATCTGACGCCCCCGCCTTTGGGGTGAGTTCGGCCTTGCGCCGCGCAGGTAAATCTGTGCCGGGCGACATCGGCATCCTTGGGTTCGGCAATTTCGAAGTGTCACGCTTTTCCACGCCGACGATCAGCACGGTGAAGGTCGATCCCAAACGCATCGGACAGGCGGCGGGGCAGATGATTTCAGACCTGTTGTCACAGCCTGATGATGCAGACGAGACCCCCCGGCATGTCAGTGTGGATGTCGAACTGGCCTTTCGTGAAAGCACGAAAACCGAAGGCTAGACCTGAAACATCCCCGAAAAAGACAATGACACTTTTTTCTTGTGTTACCGGTCACATCGCCTAATGTGACCGGTAACAAGTCGGGGGAGAGCCGATATGCCGACGATTCATCTGGAAAACCTGATCAAGCGCTACGGCGATGTCGAGGTTCTGCATGGCATCGAACTTGAGATGGCGGACAACGAGTTCACCGTTCTTGTGGGCCCGTCCGGCTGCGGAAAATCAACCACCCTGCGGATGATTGCCGGTCTAGAGGATGTGAGCGAGGGCGAGATTTACGTTGACGGCAAGCCCGTCAGCCATCTGGAGCCCAAGGACCGCGATCTTGCGATGGTGTTTCAGGATTACGCGCTTTACCCGCATATGAACGTCGCCCAGAACATCAGCTTTGCGCTGCGCCTTGCGCGCCGTCCCAAGGCCGAGATCGACAAAAAAGTGCGGGAAGTGGCCGACACTGTCGGCCTGACCGAGTTTCTGGCCCGCAAGCCCGGTGCCCTGTCGGGCGGCCAGCGCCAGCGGGTCGCGATGGCGCGGGCACTGGCCAAGGACAGCGGTATTTTCCTTTTTGACGAACCGCTGTCCAACCTCGACGCCAAGTTGCGCGGCCAGATGCGCGCCGAACTTGCCCTGATGAGCCAGCGGGTGCAGAAAAACATGATCTACGTCACCCACGACCAGATCGAGGCGATGACGCTGGCGGACCGCATTGTCGTCATGCACGGCGGCTACATCCAGCAGCAGGGCACGCCCGAAGAATTGTTCAAGCGCCCTGTGAACAAGTTTGTGGCCGGGTTCATGGGCATGCCGCCGATGAACTTTCTCAACGGCGAAATCGTCGAGCGGGACGGGGATGTGTTCGTCGCCGGAGACGGCTTTGACGTGCAGCTTGAAGGTGAAAAGGCGGCCACGGCCCGCGCGCATTCAAGCAAGGAAATCACCATGGGCATCCGCCCCTCGGACCTCAGCTTTGATGAAAATGCAGACCCGAAAAAGTCACTGACGCTGGACATCGAAGTCTCGGAATACGTGGGCGCCCAATCGGTGTTGCTGTGCAAATGCGGGTCCGCCCGCGTGATGGTTGAGCTGAATTCCGAAACGCCCGTCGCCTTGGGCCAAACCCTGACATTCGCGGTCAATCCGGGTGGTGTGCACCTGTTTGATCGCAAAAGCGAAGTCGCGCTGTAAGCGCGCAACCAAAAGTCGCGCTGTAAGCGCGCAACCAAAAGTCGCGCTGAAAGCGCGCAACCAAAAGTCGCGCTGAAAGCGCGCAAACCAAAGCCGCGATTTAACGCGCACATAAAGTTCAATGGGAGGAACTGATGATTAAAGGATTGAAATCAACGGCTGTTGGTCTGACGACCGCAGCACTCATGGCAGGGGCTGCATTCGCCAACCCTTATGCGGAATACGAGGGCACGACGCTGATCGTGAACTTCCCCGCGCACCCGCACTATAACGCGGCGATCAAGGTGCTGCCGGAATTCACCAAGGAAACCGGCATCGAAGTCGAGGTCGACCAATTGCCCTACCTAAAAATGCGCGAGCGGCAAACGCTGGAACTGGCGCAGGACGAAGGCGAATATGACCTGATTTCCTACGTCGTGTTTTCCAAGGCCGACTATGTGTTTGCGGATCAGCTCGAAAACCTCGCAAAGTTTTTCATGAACCCCAAACTGGCCGACCCCAACTATGACGCGGACGACCTGATCGACGGCTATGTGCAGAACATCGGCGTTGCAGGCGGGACCAAAGGCTATCTGCCGGGTCCGACGGGATCGCTGTTCGGCATCCCATTTGGCTCCGAAACATCCGTTCTCGCCTATCGCAAGGACATCTTTGAAAAGCACGGCATCGCCAAGCCAGAGACCTATGATCAGCTTCTGGATGCGGCCTGCAAAATTCCCGAGCTTGAGCCCGGCATGGGCGGCATGGCATCGCGCGCGGCCTCTGGCCACCGAGGCGAGCCACGCGTTCCTGTTGCACCTCGCCCCTCTGGGCGGCCGCGTCTTTGACGATGCGTGGAACCCCATCATCAACAACGAAGCAGGTGTCGCTGCCGCCAACGCACTGAAAACCATCGTGGATTGCGGTCCGGAAGGCGCGATGAGCTTTGGTCCCTCCGAGGCGGCCAACGCCTTTTCGAACGGTGATGCGGCGATGTTCATGGACTCCATCGCCTTCATGCCCGGCTTTGAAGATCCTGAGCGGTCCTCTGTTGCTGGCAAGGTCGGCTATGCGATGCACCCCAAAGGTGTGCGCCGTGGCAGCCAGACAGGCGGGTTCGGCATTGCCATCCCCAAGAACGCTGAAAACAAGGAAGCGGCATTCCTGCTGATGCAGTGGCTCACCTCGAAAAAGGTGACTTGATGGTGGCCATGGAAGGCGGCAACCCCTCGCGGTTCTCGACCTATCAGGATGCGGGCCTGAACGAGAAGTATCCCTTCTCGGCGACCTTTGGCGAAGCGCTGCAATATGCTGACCCTGACTGGCGTCCGATCATCCCCGTCTGGGGCAAGATCAACGCCGACATCGGCACCACCATGTCCAAGGTTCTGACTGAAGGTCTCGACATTCAGGAAGCGTTGGATGGCGTGGCCGAGCGGACGCGGGCCGTCATGGACGACGCCGGCTACTACACCTGGCAGTAAGCAAGCGGCGCGTGCAGAGGGCCTCCTTTGCACGCGCACCCTTCACCTGACACGAAAGATTTGTCATGCGCACGGGGCTACCCAATCGGCTGACACCCTACATGTTCATGGCGCCCGCCATCGTCATCATGGCGCTCGCGCTGATGTACCCGCTGGGCTACATGATCTGGGGCAGTTTTCGGGACTGGAACCCGAGCCAGACCATCGGCGAGGCCGAGTTTGTCGGGCTGAAGAACTACATCACCCTTTTGGGTGACCCGAACTTCCATGAAAGCCTGACCGTCACACTGAAATTCGCCTTTTTTGTTGTGACCATCGAAATGTTCATCGGCGTGGGGCTTGCACTCCTGCTGGACCGTGATATTCGCGGCATCTCTGTTCTGCGCACCATGTTCATTCTGCCGATGATGATTGCACCGGTCGTTGTGGGCCTGATGTGGCGCTACATGTACCATCCCACGGTCGGCACCTTTAATCGTACACTGGACAGCCTTGGTCTGCCGCGCGTGGACTGGCTGGGCGATCATGCCCTGATGTCGATCATCATCGCTGACATCTGGCAATGGACGCCGTTCATCTTCATCCTTGCGCTGGCCGCTTTGCAATCGCTGCCGCGCTCTGCTCTCGAGGCTGCGCGCATTGATGGCGCAACCGCTTGGCAGCAGATCATCCATATCAAGCTGCCCCTGATGATGCCCGTTCTGATCGTCACAGCCCTGCTGCGCCTGATTGATGCGTTTAAGGTCCTCGAAGTGATCCTTGTCATGACCGAGGGCGGGCCGGGCTTGAGCACCGAAATCCTTGCCCTGCGCATTTCGCGTACGGCCACTGAATTCCGCGAATTGGGTGTGGCTGCGGCCATGTCGAATTACCTGCTGATGCTGCTGTTGCTTTTGACGGTGGCCATGTTCGCCTTCAACCGCTGGCAAGAGGCGCGCGCGCAACGGATTCAGGCCGCTGTGGAGGAGGACCTCTGATGTCTGCCCCCAACACAAAAACCAACCCGGCCTTTTACGCCGTCATCGCCCTGCTTGTTTTCATGTCCGTTGGCCCTGTCATTCTGATGCTGATGAACTCATTCAAGCTGGATGTGGACATCATCTCGGGCGGGTCGGGCCTGATCTTTCTGCCCACCATCCAGAACTACGAAAAGGCGCTGTGCGATGTGCTGTGGTACGAACCGGATCACGTCGATTTCTGTTCGCTGAAATTCGGTGGAGCCTTTATCAACTCACTGATCATCGCGCTGATTTCGACAGTGTTGACGCTGGTGATCGGATGCATGGCGGCCTATGCGCTGGTGCGCTTCCGGTTCATGGGGCGCGATACAGTTTCGCTGTCCACGCTGATGGTGCGCATGGTGCCGCCTGCGGTGCTTCTGGTGCCGGTGTTTGGCCTGTGGAACAATGAATTCTGTCTGGACCGCGACGGCCTGATCGGTGGCGCGATCCGCGACACCTTCGGGGGCCGCGGCGATGTCTGCCTTGCCGGCACCCATGGTGGGATCATCCTGATCTATGTCGCGATGAACCTGCCCTTCGTGATATGGATCTTGCAAAGTTTCATTGTCCAGATCCCCCGCAGTCTGGAAGAGGCCGCGCGCGTCGATGGGGCAGGGCCGTTTCAGGTGTTTTTCAAAGTGGTTCTGCCGCTGATCAAGCCGGGTCTGGCGGCAGCGGCGATCTTTACGTTTCGGATCGCGTGGAACGAATATCTGCTGGCCTCGGCCCTGTCGGACCGGGACACGCGCACCGTGCCGATCCTGATCGTGAACAACATGTCCGAATTCAACGTCGAATGGGGTGTGATCATGGCGACGGGAATGCTGCTGGCGATACCACCCATCATCTTCACGCTGTTTGCGTCGCGCCAGATTATCACAGGCATGACAGCCGGTGCGGTCAAGGGCTGATGTGGGAATGGCTCCTCTCTCCGATTGATGCGGCGGCACCGCACGCGGTGGGGTTTTCCGTCGCCTGGCACGGGCGCTTCATGGTGCTGGCCTGGGGCATCTTGGCCCCGCTCGCCGTGGTGTTTGCCCGTTATTTCAAAGTGATGCCCGGTCAGGACTGGCCGCGCGAACTGGACAACCAGACATGGTGGCGCGCCCATTGGATCGGGCAGATGGTGGTTATGGGCCTGTCGGTGACTGCCCTTGTTCTGGTGCTGCCGTTGCAATGGGCCGAACCGAACGTGCACGGCATCCTTGGTCTTGTTGTCCTGGTCGCACTGGTCATTCAGGTTCTTTTGGGCCTGTTTCGGGGCAGCAAGGGCGGGCCGACGGCGCGTGCGGATGACGGTACGCTCAGTGGTGATCACTATGACATGACCCCACGCAGACGCGCGTTTGAGACGCTGCACAAATCCATCGGCTACGGCGTCCTTGTGCTGGGGGCCGTCACCATCATCTACGGTCTGTTGCACGCCAACGGGCCCAACTGGATGTGGATTGTGCTGGTGCTGTGGTGGGCCGGGCTGGTGGCGTGTAGCGTCATCTTTGAACGGCGCGGTATGGCGGTGCCAAGCTATCAAGCGATCTGGGGCGACGATCCGGCTCATCCCGGAAACACTGCGGACACGCGTGCCACGCTTCATAACCAGATGAACCGCATCCGCAATCACTGACCCCTCATGCGGGATGTCGCGGCAGTCCCCGACCAAGAAACGGAATATCCATGACCAAGAAACCCATCCTGACTTTTGAAACCTATGACGACTGGGATGCTGCGCCGATGGAGGCCGAATACCAAGTCTACAACCTGCCCCACGGCGCATCCCTGGACAGCCTTCCGGCCAAGGCGTTCCAGACAGTCGAAGCGTTTGCGTTCAAGGGCCATGACGCGCTGGATGCCCGGATCATGGACGCCTTTCCAAAGCTGGGGATGATCGCCAATTACGGGGTCGGTTTTGACACGATTGATGTGGCCCACGCCACATCGCGCGGCATCAAGGTCACCAATACCCCCGATGTGCTGACCGAGGATGTGGCCGATCTGGCCGTGGGTATGTTGATTGCGGCCTCGCGCGGTATGATCGGCGCGTCGGACTGGATCAGGTCGGGCAACTGGGCCAAAAACGGGGCCTATGGGCTGCAAAGCAAGGTGTCGGGCAGTCGTGTCGGGATCGTGGGGCTGGGCCGCATCGGTCGGGCGGTGGCCGATCGCCTTGTGCCGTTTGGGTGCGATCTGCATTACTTTGCGCGGCAACCCAAGGACACACCCGGCTGGACCCATCACAGCGATATCGTCAGCCTTGCAGGCGCGGTCGACAGTCTGATCATCTGCGTTTCGGGCGGGCCGGAAACGGTTGGGATCGTCGGCGCCGAAGCGATTGCAGCGCTGGGTCCAAACGGTCTGCTGGTCAACGCATCGCGCGGGACAACGGTGGATGAGGGCGCGTTGCTCGCAGCCCTTGAAAGTGGCGCATTGGGCAAGGCGGCACTGGATGTGTTTCTGAACGAACCCGACATTGATGCCCGGTTCATGGCGCTCGACAATGTGCTGCTGTCCCCGCACCAGTCGTCTGGTACCGTCCAGACGCGCAAGATCATGGGGCAGTTGCAACGTGACAACCTTGCAGCCTATTTTGCCGGTAAGCCGCTGTTGACACCCGTCAACTGATCCGGCGCAGGGAGGGACCTATGTTTGGCACCATTGAAGGCACCGGTTTCGAAGTGCTCGATCCCCGGTTCGAGGCCTGTTTCATCGGCCACGTGAAGGTCGAGCGGTTGTGGACGGGCGGGCGCTGGGTCGAGGGGCCTGCGTATTTTGCCGCCGGGCGGTATCTGGTGTGGTCGGACATCCCCAACAACCGGATGATGCGCTGGGATGAAACGGACGGGTCGGTGTCTGTCTTCCGCGAACCGTCCAACAATTCCAACGGCCACACGGTCGACAATCACGGTCGCCTTGTTTCCTGCGAACACCTGACGCGGCGCGTGACGCGCACGGAATTCGATGGCTCGATCAAAGTTCTGGCAGACAGTTTCGAGGGCAAGCGGCTCAATTCCCCCAACGACGTGGTGGTGAAATCGGACGGGTCCGTCTGGTTCACAGATCCCAGCTATGGCATCCTCATGGACTACGAGGGCGAGCGGGCAGAAAGCGAGATCGGGGCCTGCCACGTCTATCGCTGGGACCCCGAGACCGAAGGTCTGACACAAGTCACTACGGACTACGTCAAGCCAAACGGCCTTGCCTTTTCCCCGGACAGATCCGAGTTGTTCATTGCCGACACCGGCGCGACCCATGACGAAGGTGGCCCCAAGCATATCCGCCGCCACACCGTCAGTGCGGATGGACGCTCGCTGACAGGTGGCACGGTTTTTGCAGAGTGTACGGCGGGCCTGTTCGACGGGTTTCGCTTTGATCGCGACGGGCGCATCTGGACTTCTGCCGAGGACGGCGTGCATTGCATCGACACGGACGGCACTCTGATCGGCAAGGTGCATATCCCTGAAATCGTGTCGAACGTCTGTTTTGGCGGGCCAAAGCTGAACCGGCTGTTCATCACCGGGACGACCTCGCTTTATTCCGTGTTTCTGAACGTGAACGGCGCGCGCTAGGTCAGCAGGGCATCGACTTTCGCGCGGCTCGGCATTGCCGGGGCCGTTCCGGCCTTGGTCACTGACAGCCCGGCCATTGCACAGCCATATTGTACCGCCTCAAGCGGCGTGCGCCCTTCGGACAGTGCCGCTGCAAAAGCGCCGTTGAACGCATCGCCCGCACCGGTGGTTTCCACGACTGGCCCTGCATTGACCGCTGGAACCAACCCGTGCCCGTCCAGATATGCGCCCTGTTCGCCCATGGTGATGATCGGGGTTTTCACACCCAGATCCCGCAAGACGGCGCAGGCGCGTTCTGCATCGGACGCAGACTCAACCGCCATGCCGGTCAGTGCCTCGCATTCGGTTTCGTTGGGGGTCACGTAGTCGCACAAGGCAAGCATTCCGTCCGGCAGGGGTGCCGCAGGTGCTGGGTTCAGAACAGTGGTGACACCTGCGGCGCGCGCAACCTCAAGGGCGCGCATCGCAGCGTCCATGGGCTGTTCAAGCTGGGTGACAAAGACATCCGCCCCTTCGATCAGATCGATATGGGCGTCGATGTCGGCGGCAGTGATCAGCGCCGCAGCTCCGGGCGAGACGATGATGGCATTGTCGCCCGTCGCATCATCCACAAAGATAAAGGCCGCACCGGTATAGCTGTCCGCGTGCTGTTGCGCATGCGGGGTCACACCGGCTTCGGCCCACGTATCAAGGGCCAGCTTGCCAAAATCATCCTGACCGAGTTTTGAGATTATGTGGGTGTCGGCCCCGATCCGGGCACAGGCCACGGCCTGATTTGATCCCTTCCCACCGGGCCCGAGGGCAAAGGAGGTGCCCATGACCGTCTCGCCCATCCGCGGCATGCGCGCGGCGCGATAGGCAGTATCGGCGACAAAAACGCCGAGGATGACGACCTTGCCCATCTTACGCCACATCCGGTGGGACGACGCCCTTGCGCAGTGCAAAACAGCCGTAAAATCGCCGCTCGCCCGTCTGGATCACGGCATAGGCCTGCTTGGCCCGGTCGTAAAAGGCATAGCGTTCGACACCGATCATCTGGGGCCCGTCCACGGCACTGACCTGCGCCTGCACCTCCTCCATCACCGGCAGAATGGTGTCAGGCTCGCCCACGACTTCCATCCGGGCCGCGGCGTCATCGACGAAGGTGTCGATGGGGTAGACGGACAGGACCGCCCTGACCACCTCGGCGGCGGGGCGGTCGATGCGCAGCACCTGACCCAACACGGTTTCGCGAGCGACGCTGTCAGAGGGAAAGTTCGTATCCGCAATGATTAGATCATCGCCATGCCCCATGGCCCTCAGTGCATAGAGCACATCGGCGTTCAGTATCGGATCAATTCCCTTGAGCATGTTGCGTCCTCCTGTTCAGTCTTGCGTCATGAATTCCGTCACCGCCTGCGCCACGTGGGTGCCGATGGCAGCGTGCGCCTGAGCATCCAGATGAATGCCATCGAGCGGATCGACCTGTGCCACCGCGTTGAGATCGACAAAGCCAAGATCATTGGCCGCAGCGATCTGGCCAAGGTGACCCGGCAAGGCCGCGGACTTTGGCGCGCAGCCTTCAAAGATGGGTGCGAGACACCCGGATTCCAGCGCGGCCACAGGCGCCACCAGCATCACCTTTGGCGGCTGACCGTCCGGTCCGCTGTCAGAGCGGCGCGTATCCAGCGCCAGCCGCTGCACGCCCAGTGCGATGTCAAAGGCGGTGAGGCCAAAGCGCGCCTTGAGGTCGTTGGTGCCCAGAATGATCAGGACCAGATCGAGGGGCCGATGGCTTTCCAGCAGGGCGGGCAGGGCGCGCAGGCCGCTTTTGTGTACGCCCTCAATCGGGTCTTCGAACACCGTGGTGCGGCCCGGATGCCCTTCGGCGATCACGTTCCACTCGGGGCCAAGGGCCTCACCCATCACGGACGTCCAGCGTTCTGGTTTGGCCAGTCGCCTGCGATCCCCCATATGGCGCATGGCCAATGTGCCGTGGGTGTTGCTGTCACCGAAACACAAGAGGGAGCGGGGGGCCATTGCGCCTAATCCAAGCGCTGGCCGGTTTCGGCGTCAAACATGTGTATGTGGTCGGGGTCCGGCTTGAGGTGGATGGTTTCGCCCGGAGAGAAGCTGTGCCGCTCGCGAAAAACGGCTGTCACGTCCTGTCCCTCAAAGCGCAGGAACACCATGGTTTCAGCCCCCGTGGGTTCGACGACCTTGACCTGCATCGGAATGCCGTCTTCGGCAAGGATCAGGTGTTCGGGGCGCACGCCCAGCTTGACCTTGCCGGTTCCATCGGGGCCCGCCACGGTCTGGGGCCCTAGGGTGACTGTGCCGTCCTTGCGCTCGGCCATCAGCAGGTTCATCGACGGGGCACCGATGAAGGTTGCGACAAAATCGTTGATCGGGTTGTCATAAAGCTCAAGCGGCGTGCCGATCTGTTCGATCTTGCCGCCCTGCATGACGACGATACGGTCGGCCAGCGTCATCGCCTCGATCTGGTCGTGGGTGACGAAAACGGTTGTGGTCTTGAGGCGCTGATGCAGTTCCTTGATTTCCGTACGCATCTGTATGCGCAACTTGGCGTCGAGGTTGGACAGGGGTTCATCAAACAGGAACACGTCCGGATCGCGCACAATGGCACGGCCCATGGCGACGCGCTGGCGCTGGCCGCCCGACAGGTGGCGCGGCTTGCGATCAAGGTAGTCCGTCAGGCTGAGGATCTCGGCCGCCTCCCTGACCCGGCGGTCGATGTCGGCGCGCGGGGTGCCCGAAACCTTTAGGGCAAAGCCCATGTTTTCGGCCACGGATTTGTGTGGGTAAAGGGCGTAGGTCTGAAACACCATGGCGATATCGCGCTGCGACGGGGGCAGGTTGTTCACGACCCGGTCCCCGATGGCGATGGTGCCGCCGTCGATGGGTTCAAGGCCTGCGATCATCCGCAAGAGGGTGGATTTGCCACATCCCGACGGGCCGACAAGGGCCACGAACTCTCCATCGGAAATGTCGACATTCAGTCCATGGATCACCTCAAGCGCGCCATAGGACTTGCGGATGTCTTGTATCTTGACGCCTGCCATAAACGGATTTCCCCACCTCAATTGTCGATGCTAGACAATGCGGTTTGCACTGTCCACGCCCAAGCGACGAGTTCAGTTGACTTGGGGTAAGGATCGACCATACTCGTAACTTCGTGGGGAGCGTTCAGGCACAGCCTATTCATAAGTATAAGTTATTTCTGGCCCTGTCCGTCGTCCGCACCAATACGATCAAAAATGTTTTCTCGGGAGGATAAACGTGAAAGTCGAACTGTATAACTACATTAGAGCGGCGCAGAAAATGAACCGCCGTCAGGTGCTGAAAGGGTCTGCCGCCCTTGGTGCGATGGCGATGATGCCCAAAACGGCCATGGCCGATGGGCACGCGAATGTGCGCGCCGAAATCCTCAAGATTCCCGGCGTCGGTGCGGGCTCTCCGACAGACAGCGACTGGCAGAAGGTCGGCGAGATGTGCCTTGGTGCCACCAAGGAGAATGTGGCCGAGGGCGAGTTCGAAGGGGTCGAACTGACCTTTATGGGGCTGAACAACCAGAACCTGCACAACTTCCTGTTCCGCGGGTTCCTGAAGCCGTGGGAGGCGTATACCGGCGCCAAGATCAATTGGATCGATCTGGCGCAAGCCGACTACAACGCCCGTCTTCAGCAATCCATTGCCACCGGCACGGTCGATTTCGACATCATCGAAATGGGTGCGCCGTTTGAGGGCGATGTGCTGGGCAAGGGCCTCGCCTCCGAGATGCCCGACTGGGTCAAAGAGCAGATCGACATGGATGACTATGTGGATTACCTCAAGGCCCCGGTTGGTACATGGGGTGGCAAGACCTATCGCGTGTCCATCGATGGTGACTGCCATACGTTCGCGTATCGCAAGGACTATTTCGGACCTGATGGCATTGGCGGCGCAGAGGTGCCCACCACATGGCAAGAGATCAATCAGGTCTCCAAGGACCTTGTCGGCAAAGAGGACCCGCTGACTGGACTGCCCGCACATGGCTACCTCGATCCGCTGAAAGGTTGGGGTGGTTTTGGCTTCTACTTCCTCGAAAACCGCGCCTCGGCCTATGCCAAGCACCCCAATAGCCCGGCATGGCTGTTCGAACCGGACACCATGAAACCCATGGTCAACAACCCGGCTTGGGTGCAGGCCATTCAGGACGTCATGGACCTGATCGACGCGGGCGCATACCCGACCGATCAGATCAACGCCGACCCAGGCACAACTGCGTTCCAGCAATTCCTTGCCGGTACCGGTTCGATGCTGATGTGGTGGGGCGATGTGGGCTCAAGCGCGCGCACCTCGGACACATCTGTCGTTGGCGATGTTGTCGGCTTTGGCATCAACCCGGCCTCGGATCGCGTCTACAACGCGCAAAGTGGCGCATGGGAAGACACCCGCAACGAGGCACCCAACATGGCCTATATCGGCTGGGGCGTGTACGTCATGGCTACGGTCGAGGGCGACGAGAAGAAGAAGAAGGCCGCTTGGTCAGCCGCAGCCCATCTGGGTGGCAAGGACCTGTCGCTTTGGGCCTCGGCCTATCCGTCGGGCTTCCAGCCCTATCGCCAGTCCCACTTCCAGTTCGAGGAATGGGAAGAGGCCGGATATGACCGCGCTTATGTCGAGGATTACCTCGGCTCAAACGCGGACAGCTACAATCATCCCAACGCAGCGATTGAACCCCGCATTCCGGGCATCTTCCAGTACTATTCCGTCGCCGAGGACGAATTGGCGAAGGGTTATGCCGGGCAATACGGGTCTGCGCAGGAAACGGCAGATGCGATTGCAGCCGCACTGGGAAGAGATCACGGATCAGATCGGGCGGGACAGCCAGATCGAGGTCTACAAGGCGTCGCTGGGGCTGTGATCGGTTGAAAGCCAGTAAAGGCGCGGTTTCACGGCCGCGCCTTTTTCTTTGACTATGCGTCTGGCCTTGGATCTGGGCCGTGCCCAAAGCTGATGGCCAGACGGTTCCACGCGTTCATCTGAGAAATGATCAGCGTCAGATCGACAACCTGCGCATCGGAGTAATGCGCCAGCAGGGCTTGGTAGAGCAATTCCGGTGCCCCGTTTTCTGTGATTTTCGTAATCGCCTCCGCCCATGCCAGCGCGGCTTTCTCGGCCTCGTCGAAAAAGGTCACTTCCCGCCAGACTGTCAGACAATCCAGCCGTTGCATGGTCTCTCCGGCGCGCCGCGCTTCCGACATGTGGAGGTCGACGCAATAAGCGCACCCGTTGATCTGCGATACCCGCAACTCAATGATCGCGCGCAATTTCGCATCGATGGACGGCATGTTGTTCTTGGCCTTCGCCATGCCTGCGATGGCGGGGCCGTTTATGGAGGTATAGTCGAGGCGTTCAATCATGTTCCGAAACGGTTCTCAAAACCTGTCCTCGGCGTCCGTGACGTCGATCCCAAGCGCGTCCAAGCCGCTTTCCAGATGCTCGGCCAGCCCCGGAATGCCCGACAGGTACGCTTCGGTCGGGGCCGTTGCCTCGCGTCGCGCTTCCGCCTTGGCCTCTTCCAGCTCTTCGGCTTCAAAGCTGCCGCGCCCGATCCACATGACCGCGACAAGGTTCATCTTTTCATCGTCATTGAGACTTGCGATGTAGTCGGACAGATGTACGTTGTCCGGTCCATATTCGCGGGTCAGCATGATCACCCTGACGACCTTTCCGGTGCTGATTTCAAGCATTCTGCGCCCTCCACAATCCGATCAACGTCAAATGATGTTACGGACAGGCAACCACAAAAAGGCAGGCGCGTCGATCCTGTTGTCCGCTCAAGTTCCGATCAAAGGCATCTTTGGCAACTCTCGCGATCAAAACGGTTTTTCGGCTTAACACCGATCATCCACCTCGCTAACGTCAGGATATGAACACCGAAGGCGATCTTCTGCATACCGTGACGGCGGACAACATTTCGGACCAACGCCGCCGTCTGGGCAAGGCGATGGTCTGGGGTTCTGCCGGGTTGTGCGCAGCGCTGGCGATCTGGCAGATGATGTTTGAAACGGGTCGGGTCACAAGCGGTTTTGAGACATGGCGGCCCGTGCTTTACGCCTATGTGCTCTGGGCCTTCGCCCTGTGCGCCGCGCAAGTCATCGTCAACGGGGAAAAGGGCAAGCGCACGCTGTTCGTCCTTCCCGCAGCGCTCTTCGTTATCAGCCTCGTCGTCTTCCCGCTGCTGTTCGCGCTCTACATCTCTTTCACCGACTGGAACCTTGCCTCCCCCAACGGGCCGCAGCCCAATGGCTGGGACAACATGGTGCAGATGTGGAACGACGGGTTTTACTGGAACGCGTTGAAAAACATGGTCTATTACGTCCTCGCCGTCAGCGTGGAATATGTGATCGCCTTCGGCCTTGCGCTGTTGCTGAACGCCCAGATTCGGGCGCGCAAGTTCTTTCGGGTCGTGTTTTTGCTGCCCCTGATGCTAAGCCCTGTGGCTGTGAGTTGGATGATCGGCAAGTCGATGCTTGAGGTCCGTTTTGGTCCGATCTCGCGCCTGATCCGCGAAATGGGGTTCGAGCCGAGCTTTTTCGGCAACCCGGAAATCGCACGTTTCATGATCATGGCGATGGATGCCTGGACCTTCATTCCTTTCATGATGATCATGCTCTTGGCGGGTCTGCAGGCCTTGCCGAGCGAGGTGATTGAGGCCTCCAAAGTCGACGGGGCGTCAGGCTGGCAAAGCTTTAAGGAGGTCATCTTTCCCTTGATGCTGCCGGTTTCGGTCACCGCTGTGGTCATCCGCATCATCTTTAAACTGAAGCTGGCCGATGTGATCATCAACGTGACCTCGGGAGGGCCCGGAGGGGCAACGGACTCGGTCACCAGTTTCATCTTCCGCGAATATCGTGATCGCTCAAACGTGGGTTACGGCACGCTACTTGCCATGGTTTATCTGGTGCTGATCATCATCTTTGTCACCCTGCTGCTGAAACTTGTCAGCCGCTGGATGGAGCGCCCCGCATGAGTGCTGTCATGAAAGATCACGAGGGTGATACACGCATCAAAACCAAGTGGTGGGCCAGCCGCATTGCCATCTACGCCGCCCTCATCACGTGGGCCATCGTGTGCCTGTTCCCGATCTTCTGGACCATCACGACGTCTTTCAAACTGGCCCCGGACGTGATGAAAGGGAACCTGATCCCGTGGGTCGACTTCACACCGCGCTGGAAAGGCTGGGAATCCATCGGCGTCTCGCCACGCCTGATTGGCGAGGTTTCGACCGTGCGCGAAGAGTTCCTGAAGCGCTTCTGGAACAGCACCGTGGTTGCGATCTCCGCATCGCTGCTGGCCGTCATACTCGGCTCGCTCGCCGCCTATGGTCTGTCCCGCTTCAACTACCGTTTCGGGTTCATGCGCAATTCCGACATCTCGTTCTTTTTCCTCAGCCAGATGATCCTTCCGCCCGTCGTCCTCGCCTTGCCCTTCCTCGTGCTCTACAAATCGTTGGCACTGCTCGACAGCCGCGTGGGCCTGATCCTGCTTTACACCCTGATGGTGCTTCCCATCGTGATCTGGATCATGCGGGATCAGTTTCAGGGGATACCTGTCGAACTGGAGGAAGCGGCCCTCGTCGATGGCTTGGGCATCTGGGGGTCGTTTTTTCAGATTGTGCTGCCCATCGCGCTGCCGGGGATGGTGGCAGCGTTCATCCTGAGCCTCGTTCTGTGCTGGAACGAATACTTCTTCGCGGCTCTATTAACCGCCACCAACGCCACGACATTGCCCGTGATGGTGGCCTCGCAGACCGGATCTCAGGGGATCAACTGGTGGTCCATGGCGGCGCTTTCTTCGGCGGCGATCTTGCCGCTGGTGATCGTGGCGATCTTCCTGGAGAAATATATCATCAAGGGGATGGCGGCTGGCGCGGTCAAGTAGCCGCGTCTGTCCTGCGCATGCCATTGCGCTAATCTTTACGAAGCTTACGGGATGGCTCGGAGCAGGTGCGGGGCCGACCACTCGGCCAGCCCCGCTTTGCAATCACGCGTTTTCCTGCACGGACACCGTGTCGGCCACGTCAGTAGCCTTGAGCGGGCGCAACAGCTTGTCGTTTGTCGCCTTCAGGGTCATCAACTGGAACACGGCGGCGACAAGGTGGCGGTAGTTCTTGAACTTGAACTTTGCCGATTTGTCCTTGCTGACTTTCTCCGCCAGTTTTTTCGCCGCTCCGATCGCCTTGGGACTGCTGGTCCCGTCTTTGGCGACTGCGAGGGCGATCAGCCTGCTGGCCTGAATATCGTCCTCACCCAGGCAGTAGTGCTTGGCAAAGGCGGCCCAATTCGCATTGTTGGCATGCCAGTTGGTCAGCTTGATCTGCCCGGGCGCAGACACGGCCCCGGTGTCGCTTTCAAGTGCGCTGATCTCGGACGGGCTGTTTTTCCTAAGCTGTCTCAGAGCGGCACTCAGAATGTCCTTGGGCGGTATTGCCGCTTTCTCTCCGCCAAGCTTTTCCATCGTTTCGGCCACGGTGATGGCATGGCTTTTGGCGCCTTCATTGTCATCGTTGCCCAACATGCCTGCGATGTTGGCGACCTCGCGCTGGAGATAGGTTCTGAGCTGTCTGGGGCTTGCACCGGCACCACCGGCACCCGGATCAGTGTCACCATCATCTGCGCCCGCACCGGCGTCCGATCCGCTGCCATCATCTGATCCGGCATCGGGCTGCACGGTGTCATCGTCTGGAAACGGATCGGGGGCGCGGGGTGGGCGTGGTTGACCATCGCCGGGTGCGCCCGGGAACGGATCGTTGCCATCGTCGCCGTCCTCAGCGTCCGCATCCGCATCGTCAAGACCGTTGAGGTCGACGCCCACAGGTCCGGTATCCGGGAACGGTTCTTCCTGTGGCTCGACATCGTCGGGGAACGGGTCGGCAGTGGGGCGCGGAAGCGGATCGGCGTCTGCTGCGGGTTCGGGGAACGCATCAGCCTCGGCAGCTGCCCTGCGCTTGGCCTTGACGAGGCGGATCACCTCGGCCGCAATCTGCTGGACAGGGGTGCCCGGCGGGCACTCACCGTTGGCGGCCATGGCGGCCATCAGAGTCTTTACCGCCTTGGTGATTTTGGCCTGATCACGCCCGGGCAGCAACGCTTCGATCGCTGCAATATGATCGGGGTAATCCTCGACTTGGCCATAGGCGGGCGGCGGCGGCAGATCGCTCTCATCCAATGGCGGCGGCGGAGGTGGAACATCCTCGTCCTCATCAAGGGGTGGAGGAGGGGGCGGCACGTCTTCATCACTTGGCGGGGGCGGGGGCGGCATGTCATCCGCAGCGGGTTGGGCTGTTGCCTCCACATCTTCGTCCGCTGGTGGGGCGGGCGGGATATCTTCTTCTTCTCCGGGGGCCAACGGGTCTGCATGCGCCGGCAAAAGCTTTTCCCTGTCCAGCCGTCTCAGAAATGTTGCGGGCGTGCCGCCTTTGCCGATGGTGGCCTGAAATTCGGTCACCAAATCCCACAGGGCACGACCGTCGCCACGGACTTTCTTGAAGGCCTCGTAAAACGCCTCAGTCGCCCTGATATCGGGCGTGTTCAGGGTATCGGCGATGTTCATGGCGACACTCTCTTCGGGGGCGGACAAAACTCCGTTCGCCAGCAGGATCTTGACTGCATCCTGTGCTCGCATCGTGCTTTTCTGCCCTTTGAGGTAGTCCTGAAAGATCGACCACGTGCGCAGCGTCTCGCCTTCTTTTTCGAAATTCGCGATGGCCCTTTCCAGCAGAGGCGAGTCCCCCAAACCCAACACGCGCGCCGCCAGTGCGCGGCCCGTGACAACGGGGTCGTCCACAACCGTATAGGCATCGTCCGCATTGCCCTGATTGACGTTGACGTGATGGTCCAGAAATACCTTATGCGCCCAGAATTTGCCGGACACGTGCTCAGCATTCAACAGTGACAGAAGCTCGGTCTGGATGGACCCGAACAGGGAATACCAGAACGGCGAATTCCAGTCCCGCTCTTCGGCCAGTTTCTTTGCAATTGCGCGTGCGTTGTGGCCGACATTTACCGGGTATTCGCCGTCATAGCTGATAAACTTGCGATACATCTTGCGCGGATCAATGGGTTGGCGCATCGCCATCAGATATTCATAATTGTCGTCCAGTTTAGTGGCCTGGCAATATTCGTGCAAAACGGGGGCAAGGGCCGGGTCGGCCACAATGGTGTAGAATGTGTTCGGGTAATCGATGTTGCCGATGCGTCTCATGAATTTTCTCCTGCGGATATCAAGTTCGGGGGTTTGGCGGTTCCACTAGGCACGTGCGATCTGATGGGTGCGCATGCGGGTGGCGGTGTTCATTTCCTTGTCAAACGGCGCGGTGTGTTCCGGCCACGAAAGGGAAACACGCAGACCTGTGGATCTATTCACGACAGGCGTCGATTTTGTTGCAATGCATGCGATCAGGCGGGCAAAACCACCCTGACCGCTATGCACACTATGGCTCGGCACTCCATCTGGGCGATCGCGGGCACTGCCGACGGTCAGTAAGTGTCGAAGAAATGATGCGCGGCCTGATCCTGCCGCAGGATTGGATCATCCGGTTGGAAACGTGGGGCAAGCTCAGCTTTGATGCATGAGCGTTTGCGGGACACGAAAGGCATGTCGCCGTTCATCCCGTGTTCAAGTGGCGATCTTCTCCGGGATGTTCTGCGTGTGTTTAAGCGCGACATCACGGTGCTGCCCATTGATGCCAATGTCGCTGAGTTTGCGCAGGAGTTGGACTGCCCGTAAGTTCAACGCGGGCAAAGATTTTCCATACGTTTTTGGGCGGCGGCGGACGCATAGCAGTGTGTGTTCCCAAGTCGCTACTTTGCTGTGACGGCTGGAAGTTGGTGTCTGGACACACGAGTCCCTTCTCTCGCACCGCCCGTCCAAGCGTCGAACTCTTGATGATAGGCCAACTCAATATTGAGCCACGACAGATCGATTTGAGGGACGCCTCAAAACGCGGGCCTGTGTCATTGCACCTTGCCGTATTGAGCCCGGAGTGCAGAACCCTGCCACGCAAAAAACGGTGTGAGGTGATACTGCTGACAAATCCTGGCTGCGGCGTATGCCATCCTAGAGTTGCCTGATGCGGGAGAGAAAAAATGAGCAGCATCCAAGAATATGAATCTCAGTCCGGAAAACTGATCCCCGTTTTTCGAGTGGAGATAAACACGCGACCTGATGATGCGGAACGGTTGTTGGATGCGATCTTCAAGGTTCATCCGCTTGCCGTTGGCGCTTACGAGCGGAATGCGACCGTAACCGCTCAGGGAGCGGAGACAGGAAGACCGGGAGAACAGACTGTTACGCGAATTCACAACAAGGATTTCGAGGCTGATGGCACCGAAGTCTATCCCTCGGTTGAGCTGAAGGTCTCTTTCGAGCGTGATATGCAGTTACTCCAAAAGATCATGGAGGCCGTTCTCCACGCTCATCAATACGAGGAGCCGATCATCCACGTCCGCGAGGAATGGGCGAGCCGTGCAAACTACACGCCAAGGAACGATAATCCTAACCGCTGGTGGAACGACGGGCGCGGCACGCCCGAGATGGTTTCGCTTGACCAGAGTCGTAGATAGTTGGTCATCAATAACGGGAAACTCCCGCACGGCTGACCTCACCCCAACTGCGCGGCAATGTCCTTTGTCTGTGCGTACAACCTGCGAAACAATCGGTGCGCGTCGTCATATACCGAACTCGGCACTGCCCGGATCGTCTCGACTACGGGGTTGCATTGCGCAATGTCGCCGCGTTCTACCAGCCCCACGGCAAGGGCCGCCAGAAACGCATCGCCATAACTTGCACCGGTCGTCTTTTCGCAGACGATCTGATCAATCCCGGTGATGTCTGAGGTCGCCTGAAGCCACAGCGCATTCTTAGTTCCGCCCCCGACGGCCAGCAACCGTTCGGGCCGCTGGCCCAGTTCTGCGAACGTGTCGGTCACGTGGCGGGTGCCGTGCGCGATCCCTTCGATCAGGGCGCGGTACATGTCGCCGCGGGTGTGGGTGAGGTTCAGCCCAAAGAGCGCGCCCTTGGCATGCACATCGTGGATCGGGGTGCGCTCGCCGGAAAAATAGGGGAGCATCAGCAACCCATTGGCGCCGGGAGGAGAGGCTGCGGCTTCTTCGGCCAGCGTTGGGAACGCCTCGCTGACATCCAGATCGCGTGCGATCTGATCGCGGAACCAGTGGGTGAGGGTGCCCGAGGTCGCAAGGCCCGCCATCGAGGCATGTTCGCCCTCAAAGAGCCACGGCGCGTACCAGATGCGCGGGTCGGTCACGCGAGCGGCTGCGCGCAGGATGATGAAGATGGTCGAGCCGTACATCATCATCATGTCGCCGGGTTGATCCACACCGACCGAGAACGCCTCGGCGGCCGCGTCGATGGTGCCTGCGGTGACGGGCGTGCCGGGGGAGAGGCCGGTTTCGGTTGCAGCCTTTTGTGTGATCTGACCGGCGATTTCGTTGGACCACATGAGGCGCGGGAGTTTGCCGAGGGCGATGATGTCGTCGGCCAGATCATCGACCCATGTTTGCGTGGTCACATCGTAAAGGGGCGAGAAATTGGCCGCTGTGTAGTGGTCGATCACCACCTCTCCGGTCAGCCGTTGCACCAGAAAGCTGGTGGAGGTGAGGATATGCTCGGTTTGGGCGTAGGTTTCGGGGCGGGTGCGTTTGAGCCATAGGATTTTTGGTCCTACTGATTGTGACGTCAGCGCGTTGCCGCAGCGTGCGATGATTGTGTCCTCACCGATGCGGTCTGTCAGTTCGCTCACTTCCGCCTCGGCCCGGCCATCTACGCCGTAAAGGACGCCGTTCATCAGCGGTTTGCCGTTGTCGTCCACGGGCAGCATGCAGGGGCCGATGGCGCTGCAGGCAACGGCCTTTATTTCGGACGGGTCCACGCCACTGTCGGCCAACAGCGCACGCGTCACATGCACGAAATCGCCCCACCAGTCTTCTTCGGGCCGGTGTTCGGCCCAGCCGGGTTGCGGCACCAGCATCTTGTGCCCGCGTGCGGCCTGCGCGTGGATCACACCATTTGTATCCACCAGAACGCCTTTGGTCTCGTAGGTGCCGATGTCGATGCCAAGCGTGTAGGCCATCAGGTGTAATCATCCCGTTCCAGCGAAAAATCCGGCCCAATCCGGGCAAGGCCAGCGTCCAGCAACTGCGCGAGCGCCACCAGATCGTTCAGATCGCAGACCTCGCGCGCGGAATGTGAATAGCGCATGGGGTAGCCGAGATCGATTGAGGCAACCCCGTTACCCACAAGCTGCACATAGGACAGGTCCGTCAGCACTCCGACTTGTGCACTGCGTTGCAGGGGAATGTTCTGGGCCTCTGCGGTTGTTTCGAACAGATGCACCATCGCCGGGTGCGGGATTACACCGTTGAGCGTGCCGCGCCCGTGAAAGGAATAAAGGCTCATCCCCGGTCCGCCGCCCAGCACCATATCACCGCGCGCATCCATGTCCGGCGTATCGGTGGCGAGCATCAGATCGAGCTGGATGGCGATGTCTGGCTGGAGGGATTGGGCGAGCGGCAGAGCACCGCGCAGGTTGAACTCTTCGAGCACGGTGAAGGCGAGGTGGACGGGTGGGCCGGATGTGCGGTCCTTGAGGTGGCGCGCGATTTCGAGCAGCACGGCGCAGCCCGCGCGGTCATCGACGCTAGTGCCCATGATGCGGTCATCTGCGAGCGCTGTGGCGCGCGGGGCGTAAACTACCGGCGATCCGATGCGGATGCCTGCAGCCTCAACGTCCGTGGCTGAGGCGATGCCAGTGTCCACGTAGAGGTCGGCATAAGGTGTGACGGTGTATTTCTCGGCCGGGGTCGTGGCGTGGTGGCTTTTGTTGGCGATGACACCGGGCACGTCGTGACCCTCGCCAACGCAGATCAACACCTCTTGGGCGGCCAGCGCGCGTTCGGGCACACCGCCCAGCCGTTCGAGACGGATCAGGCCGTCGGCTTCGATGCGGCGCACGATGAAACCAAGCTGATCCATGTGGGTGAACAGCATGACGCTGGGGCCTGTCCCCGGGAAAGTGGCGACCAGATTGCCAAGGCGGTCTGTCTGCGAGGTAATGCCCATCCCATCCAGCCGATCCCGTATGGCGTGGCGTATGCGATCCTCGTGGCCGGACAGGCCCGGCACCAGCATGAGGTCAATTAGGTCGGTTTTGATCCGTTCTTTCATCCGCGTACCGCCCGCACCCGGTCCATGAAATCGCGCGCGCGGTCGGGGTCAATCGCGTTCCATGTGTCGCCGTCGACCTTGAGGGAGGACCCCACGATGCAGCCATCGGCGATGCGCAAAACATCCGCTACCGTATCGTGCTTGACCCCGGTATTGGCCATAACGGCGATGTCGGGCAACACGGCCTTGACCGCCTCCAGATCAGACAAAGCCGCGGCCTCTCCGGTGATCTGGCCGGACACAAGAACTGCGTCGGGGATTGATGAAAACACAGCACTGCGTGCGCGATCGGGCAGGGGGCGTCGATCAAGCGAATGGGCGAATTCGGCCGAAACATTGAACAGCATGGCCATGTCGGGCCGCCCCAGCCGGTTGCGATAGCGCATCGCGGCCCCTGCATCCGGGATCCACGGCCCCATGTCGGAGGCATAGGTGCCGGTGAAAATCTCTCGCACAAAATGCGCACCGGTGGCGGCACCCAGCGCCACACTCGACATCGGATCCCACAGCACGTTGACGCCAAAGGGCACGGTGATCTCGGATTTCAACGCGCCGATGATGGCGGCCATGGTCGCGGTCGAGGCGGTGTCGACCTTAAATTCGTAAGGGCGGTCGTTTTCGTTGCCGAACATCACCGCATCGAACCCGGCCTCTTGCAACGCCAGCAAGTCCGCACGTGCGCCCGCCACGAGGTCAAAGGCTGGGTCAAACAGGGGCGTACCCGGCAAGGCCCCGATATGGACCATGCCAATGACAGGCTTTGTCCGCCCGAACACCCGCTCAAAATTCGCTGTCATGATGTCTGCTCTCCCCACGGCAACTTTATGGTCAGGTCCCTGTTCACGCAAAGGAAATGTGGGCTAGAGTTGGATCAACGAAACGGAGGTATGGATGGCTTTGAAAACGCGGCACTGGGACAGGCTTGGCAATGGCGGGCTGACATTCACGGAACTCGGCTTTGGCACGGCGCCCCTCGGCAACCTTTACAAGGCGATCACGGATGACGAGGCGCGCGCTACCCTTGATGCGGCATGGGACGGGGGCGTGCGGTACTATGATACTGCCCCGCTTTACGGTCTGGGGCTGTCGGAAACGCGGCTGAACCCGTTTCTACGCGACAAGCCACGCGACGACTACGTGCTGTCCACCAAGGTCGGGCGGCTGATGCAGGCCTGCGCGCCCGAGCATCGTGCGGGCGAGGGCAAGTGGTTCGAAGTGCCCTGTCGGCGGGAGCAATATGATTACACCTATGACGGCGTCATGCGGTCCTTCGAGCATTCGTTTTCCCGCCTTGGCGTGGATCGCATCGATATCCTTTATGTCCACGATCTTTGCATCTTTTCCCATGGTTCCAAGGAAATCTCGGACATGCGGATCGAGGAATTCTTTGGCGGGCGTGGATACGATGCCATGGTGTCCTTGCGTGAACAGGGGTTGATCAAGGCCATCGGCGGCGGGGTGAACGAGTGGGAAGTCTGCCAGACGCTGGCCGAACGGGGTGATTTCGATCTGTTTTTGCTGGCGGGGCGCTACACGCTGCTGGAACAAAAGGCGCTCGACAGTTTCCTGCCACTCTGTGAGGCACGCGGGATCGGGATCGTGACGGGTGGCCCTTACAACTCCGGTATCCTTGCGACGGGCGCGCGGCAGGGGGCCTATTACAATTACGAACTGGCCCCGCAGGACGTACTGGACCGGGTGAAAGCGATCGAGGATGTGTGCGCCGCACATGGCGTGCGGATGGTTGACGCCGCATTCCAGTTCCCGCTGCTGCACCCGGCGCATGTGTCGGTCATTCCGGGCGGGCAGGGGGTTTCGGAAACCGAAGGCAACCTGCAGGCAGCCCATGCCGAGATTCCGGCAGGCCTTTGGGCCGACCTCAAGGCCAAGGGGCTGCTGCGCGAGGACGCGCCCACGTGAAGATCGACGCGCATCAGCATTTCTGGCAACCGCTGCGCGGCGATTACGACTGGATGCCGCAGGACAACGCCATCTTGAACCGCGCCTATGCGCCGGATGATCTTGCGCCCACGCTGGACCAGATCGGCATTGATGGGACAGTGCTGGTGCAGGCCGCCGCCACGATCAACGAGACGGAGTATATGCTGGGTCTTGCGGACGCCACGCCCACGATCAAGGGCGTGGTGGGCTGGATAGACTTCGAAAACCCTGCCGATTTTGCGCGTCTGACCCGTCTGGCGGCGCATCCGAAGTTTCTGGGGGTGCGTCCGATGATACAGGACATCCCGGATGTGGATTGGATGCTGCGCGACGATGTGCAGTGGGCCTACGCGGCGCTCATTGATCTGGACCTGACCTTTGATGCCTTGGGCTTTCCGCAGCATTTGCCCAACTTTCTGACGCTGATCAAACGCTATCCCGAGATGCGCGTGGTTTACGACCACTGCATGAAGCCGCAAATCCGCGACCAACGCGCCGGGCTGGATGCGTTTTCAAAATGGGCGGAGGGCATGTCGGCTCTGGCAGAAGAGACCGATGGAGTATGCAAATTCTCAGGGCTGGTGACGGAGGCGGATGACGGCTGGTCCATTGATGATCTGCGCCCCTTTGCCGATCACGTTCTGAACGCCTTTGGGCCTGCGCGGGTCATGTGGGGGTCGGACTGGCCCGTGTGCCGTTTGCAGGCGGAATACCGGGATTGGCACAGCGTAGCACAGTCGCTGACGGACACTCTGTCCGCAACTGAGCGGGCTGACATCTTTGGCGGAACAGCGGCACGGTTTTATCGGCTGGCATGAGCGGCGCGGAACGCCTCGACGCTGGCGCGATCAATCCGGGCGCGCGCGCTGTCCTCCGTGGACACGTGCATTGCGGCAGCGGCTTGGGCAAAGGCGATGGCCTCTGCGATGCTTTGGCCACTGTTCACGCAGGCCGCCAGCGCGCCGACGAACATGTCACCGGCCCCATGGCTTGATACCACATCGACGGGACAGCCCGGATAAGACTGCCCGTCAAAGACAACACCGTTCGCCCCAAGCGTGGTCAACACCCGCGCAAATCGTGCGTCGCGTTCATAAAACTCAGCCTCGACCCGGTTCACGATCAGCAAGTCTACCGTCGCTGCCAAATCATCCGACAGGGGGCGGGCAGGGGCGGCGTTCAGCCAGACTTGCGCGCCTGCATCCCGGGCTTTTCTTGCGACGGCACAGTTGACGGCCTCGGGGATTTCGTTTTGCAACACGACCAGTGATGTACCCGGCGCCACTCCGATCTTGTCTGCCTCAATGTTCAGGTTCGCCGCTGACACGGTCACCGCGCCGTAATCACCATCTGCATTCAGGATCGCCGCACTCATGCCGCTGGGGCCTTCATCGCGTTGCAGTTGGGACGTGTCTATGCGGCTGGCCATCAGTGTGTCGCGGATCATGTCGCCAAACCGATCCGACCCCGCGCGTCCGGCAAAAG
Source organism: Tateyamaria armeniaca (assembly GCF_045797845.1). Taxonomy (NCBI): domain Bacteria; kingdom Pseudomonadati; phylum Pseudomonadota; class Alphaproteobacteria; order Rhodobacterales; family Roseobacteraceae; genus Tateyamaria; species Tateyamaria armeniaca. The sequence continues at coordinate 4,005,748 of NZ_JBHDIY010000002.1, read as the reverse complement.
ACACCTCTGCCCCCATTTGGGCGGCGGCGCGCGCCTGATTGCCCCCTTTGCCGCCGAACACGTAACCGACCGAACTGCCCGTCACCGTTTCGTCCAGCGCGGGCAGGTGCGGGGCGCGCAACACCACGTCCAGATGCAGCGATCCGGCAACCAGAATGCTCACGACAGCATCGCCGCCTGCACCAGACGCATGGCGCGCGGCGCGTCCTGTCGCGCGATGGCCGACTGAAGATCGGCGTTGCTGACCAGGTCCGCCGCGATCTTGCGCAAGCGCCCGACCACGTCGATATTCGTGCGCGCCTCTTCCACCGGATCGAGGCCGGAATGGTCGGGAAACGTGTCGAAATAAAGCGCGCCGTCATATCCAATGCGCTCCAGTTCGACCAACAACTCGATGGTCTGGATCGGGTGTACGGCCCCCACCATCAACCCGTTGTCCCACTTGCTGTAGCCGTCGTTCAGATGCACGCCCAGGATTCGCGAATGGCGCGCCACCAGTGCGGCGGCGAAGGCGGGCATTTCGTCGGCATAAAGCACGTGGGCAAAATCGAGGGTGACGCCGGTGTTCTTGCGCCCGATCTCGGTAATTGCCAGCAGTGTTGTGGCTGCATCCGGCATCAGGGCAAAGGCGCGGGGTTCATTGGGTTTGTATTCCAGCGCGATATCAAGGGCCGGGTTATGATCGGCAACCTCGGCCATCGCCGCGATCGTGTGATCCCACGCGCGGGCATAGTCCATCTGAAAGGAGTAATCGAACCCGTCCTGCCCCATCCAGAGGGTCATGAGGTTGCCACCCATTTCGGCCAGCACATCCAGCCCGCGTTTCGTTTCATCCAAGGCGGCGCGCCGTACCGCAGCATCCGGATGCGTGAACGCCCCCAGCTTATAGCCGGGGTCCGTGTAATAGCGCATCGCCATGCCGTTCAGCACCATGCCGTTGTCATCCAGCGTGCGCGACAGATCACTTGGGCGGTCGTGTTCAAAATGATCGGGGTAGTTCAGATCGGCCGCGTTCAGCCCGGCGGTTGCGGCGCGGGCCAGCAGATCGGACGTGGTCACCGTGTTCTTGCCGGGCCAGTAATCCGCCGCCCCGATCTTGAAGGCGTTGAGACGAGCGGCGAAGCGGGGAGGGTTTCTATCTGTCATGTCAAACCCTAACCGTTTGCGTGTGACAGGTGCAATTGGGCGGGGCCTCGAATGCGGTTCCCAATGACCTCTGCGTCACCCGGTATTGCGCAGGATGCTATCAAAGAACGCGTCGATCTTGTCGTGCGCATCAAGGGGCACAACGTCCGACACGTATTGGTCGGGCCGGACAATCACCGCCGCACCGCATGTTCTGTCGATCCCGCGCAGATCGAAAATGTCTGGGCCAGCCGGTGCGGGGCAAAAGACCTTTTCATAATCAGTGAGGTGCAGCCGCCCTTTCTGCGGCGTCAAAAGGCCGGGCACTTGCGTAAGATCCATATCGCGGTGGGCGTGCTGGAACACAGCCCTGACATCAATCACGCTGTCGATGTCGGCAGCGGGCGGCGTGACACGGGCGATCAGACCTTGCGGACTGGACAGATGATGGCATAGGCGCTCAACCGGGCCGCCTCTGGCTCCGTCATCGCCTTGCGGTGCGAACAACACAATCCGCCAGCGCCCGTCCGCAGTGAACGCATGGGCCAGATGCATAGGCCGCGCATCGGCCAGACGCACGACCGGCGCGGAATGAAACCGCTTGCCCACCACATACCCTCGGGCAAGGGCCTGATGTCGCGGTGTCGCGGTGATCAGGGACGGCGTGTAGCGGGTTTCCACACCTGCCGTGTACCGCCCATGTTTTTGAAAATATTCCTGAAACAAAGCGGCTTCGGCTGCATCGCGCGGTTTTGCACTGAACAGGCGGGCCATGTCGCGATCAAATTCGATCAGCTCTTTCGCCTTTGCATGCCGCTCCTCTGAATAAGTCTGTAGCAATGCGGGTTCCGCCTGTCCGCGCAGCACTGCTGCAAGTTTCCAGCCAAGATTGAAGGCGTCAGCCATGGACACATTCATGCCCTGTCCGGCCTTTGGACTGTGTGTGTGGCAGGCATCCCCGGCGATGAAGATGCGGGGCTGATGCCCAGCAAGATCGCCATCATCAAAGCGGTCACACAGGCGTTGGCCGATTTCGTAAGCCGACCACCACGCGACCTCTGCCGCCTCAATCTGATAGGGCGCCATGATCTGCTGTGCGCGCGATATCAGTTGATCCGACGTGACACCCCGGTCGGCGGCACGCTCACCATCGCCCAACGCGTCAAGTTCGATGTACAGGCGCACCATATAGCCGCCCTCGCGCGGGATGATCAGAATACTGCCCGCATCCTGCGACTGGATTGCGCATTTCAGCCGGATATCAGGAAAATCCGTGCGCGGCAGAATGTCCATCACGCCCCAGAGTTGTCGGGCGGATTGCCCTTCAAGGGCGTGGCCCATCTGCGCGCGCACCTTGCTTCGCGCGCCGTCACACCCGACCAGATAGCGGGCCCGAATGACCTCTGTTACGCCACTGCCATCGGCGTGTGCAAAGGTTGCCGTCACCGGGTGGTCGGCATCGTCCGTCCGCTCAAGCGAGACGAGTTCGCGGTTGTAGTCCGGGACCAGTCTGCGCTGCGCATTGCGCATGACTTCAAGATAGAAATCATGAATCCGCGCCTGGCTGAGAATGACGTGGGGCATTTCGGACAGGTCGTCTTCGACGTCCTGAATGCGGTCGGCGCGCGCGATCCCGGTTGCGTCCCGGGCGGGCCGCCAGAACGTCACCTCGTTGACCCAATACCCTTCCTTGACGACTTTTTCGGCAAAGCCGAAGGCCTGAAACATCTCGACAGACCGGCAGGCAATGCCGTCGGCCTGGCCCACTTCCAGCGGGCCGGGCTTGCGTTCTGCAATCCGCACCGTGACGTCGGGAAATTGCGCAAGCTGGGCGGCAAGGGTCAGTCCGGCGGGGCCGCATCCCACGATCAGGACATCGACAGTGTCAAGTGGCGGCTGCGTCACTTCGGGTTGTTCGGCGACCGAAGGATCGCCGGTTCGAAATCCGTTCAAGTGGAACTGCACGCGCTACCCCCGATGATCCGCCATCCGTGCAGACCCTAGGAACAAAGCGCAACGGCTGTCAAAGCCCGCAGATCAGCACGCCAGTCCCTGGGCATCAAATCGGTGCACGTGGTCGGCCTCAAAACGCAAGCCCACGCTGTCGCCGGGTTTCAGGGATGTGCTGCCATTGACACGGACAGTCAGTTGGCCTGCCGTGCCGCAGGTCAGGATGACAAATGTGTCCGCGCCCAGATACTCCAGCACATCGACGGTGCCATCGATATTGCCCGCGCCGGGCTCAATCAGCGAGATGTGTTCGGGGCGGATGCCGATGGAGCGTGTGTCTGGCGTCATGTCGACCTTGAGCGCGGGCACCGCATCAATCACGTTCATGCGTGGGGAGCCGATGAACTGCGCCACGAACAGGTTGGCCGGTTTTTCGTACAACTCTCTTGGGCTTCCGACCTGCGCGATCCTGCCAAATTCCAGAACGACGATCCGGTCGGCCAGTGTCATCGCCTCGACCTGATCATGGGTCACATAGATCATGGTCGATTTAAGCGTCTGGTGCAGCTTGGCGATCTCGTAGCGCATTTCGACCCGCAGGGCCGCATCGAGGTTCGACAGGGGTTCGTCAAACAGGAACGCAGTCGGATCGCGCACGATGGATCGCCCAATGGCCACGCGCTGCCGCTGTCCGCCCGACAGGTCCTTGGGGCGGCGATCCATATAGTCATCCAGTTTGAGCACACGCGCGGCCTCGTTGACCTTGGCGTCGATGTCGGCCTTCGGTAAACCCGCAGATTTCAGCGGAAAGCCGACATTGTCGCGCACCGACATATGCGGATAAAGCGCATAGGACTGAAACACCATCGCCAGCCCCCGCTTGCTGGGTGGTTCGGCGGTTGCATCCCGCTCACCGATCATGATCTGCCCGCGCGACGTTTCCTCAAGCCCGGCAATCATGCGCAGCAGTGTGGATTTTCCGCAGCCCGAGGGGCCGACGAAAATGACGAACTCACCCTCGTTGATCGTCAGGTCGACGCCCTTGATGACCTGTACGTTGCCAAACCACTTTTCGACGGAGTTGAGCGTAATCGACGACATCAGGCGGCCCCCTTGGCGTGTTCCAGATCCTGCCCCGCCCAGGTCAGCCAGATGGCAGCGGTCCAGGTAAAGTTGGCACCACCGCAGGCCGTTGCATCGTGAGGATCGAAGTATTCGGCGAACCCGTTCTTGGCTATGGCTTGCGCCGTTTCCCGGCGCAGGCGCGCGTCAAGATCGTGGCGGCCCATTTCGCGGAAACCCAGCGCAATCAGGGCATTGAGGAACGGCCATGACGGACCCCGCCAATAGCGGCGCGCATCAAAGATATCGGCCTGTGGATCGGCAGAAGGAATACCATAGCTGACCGCATCCCAGACCCGGATCAAGTGTTCATCCAGTGTCGGGTTTCCGGCATCCGCCACATAGGCCAGCAACGCGCCCGACCCCAGAACTCCGGCAAAGCGCCCGTTGCGCAGGTTGCGCGCGTCGTAAGCGCCAAGATCGGCGTTCCAGATTTCGGGCAGAGCGGATCGCAACTGCGCCGCCCACCCTTCGATCTCGCTGGTGTCATGCCCAAGGACCTCGCCCAGAACGATCAGGTCCGCGTGCGCGCGCAACAGGATGAAAGTGATGCCGGGATCGGCCATCAGGAACGGGCCGTCGGCCACGATCTGCCTTTGGTCCCAGCCGACGCTGACCCCGAACTGTACCATCGCGATATAGCGGTCATATTGTTCCTTGTGCGGGCGCATGGATGGATCAACATGGCCCGTGTCGCGGCGCGTGTAGGGCCCGACCCTTGATCCATCGACGCCGTCCATACCGATGTCCCAATCCGGGCAGTTGTCGCGCCCGCTTTCCCATGGGTGGATGATTGCGGCTGGCCCATGCACGCAGCGCACCTCGTGCCACCAGCGATGCCACGCGACCAGCTTGGGATAGATCTCGGCCAGCCTGTCATGCCCCGCCGCCTTGTCCATTTCCCACACAAGCCGCGCCATCGTCGCGGCCACGGGGGGTTGCGAGATGCCCGAGGTTGCGGGGCTTTGCCCGGTCGACCACACATCGGGGCCGGGGAAATAGCTGGGATCGACTTCGTGAAAGATGATGTGGGGCACCATGCCGGTATCCCACTGGCTGGCCAGCAGCGTGTCGAATTCGTCCCAGGCCCGCGCGATGTCGAAGGTCGCAAACCCCCATGCCGCAAAGGCGCTGTCCCAGTTCCACTGGTAGGGATAAAGGCCGTGGGTGGGCAGCGTGTAACCGCCGCGATCATTTCCGCGCAGGATCTGGCGTGCCTGTTCGTGTAAGTCCATGGTCATCCCTTTACCGACCCGGCCGTCAGGCCCTTGGTCATGAAACGCTCCAATCCCAGAAACAGTGCCATGATCGGCACAGTCGCGATGACCGCGCCCGCCATCAGGTGTTGTCGCGGTATTTCAGAGGAGTTGAGAGAAGCAATGCCGCGTGTGAGCGTGAATTTCGCCGGATCATCCAGCAGCATAAAGGCCAGCAGGAATTCGTTCCACGCGATCATGAAGACATAAAGCGAGACGGAAGCCAGCGCGGGCAGCGACAAGGGCAGGGTGATTTTCCAGATCACGGCAAGACGGGACAGCCCGTCCATCAGGCCCGCCTCTTCGACCTCGGCCGGAAGGCCCCGGAAATAGCCCTGCAGCATGTAAAGCGCGACGGGGATTGTCGTGACCGGATAGATCATCACGATGCCCCAGAAGGAATTGCGCAGGCCCGTCATCGAAAACGCGATGTAGATCGGCAGTGCCAGAACGATCATCGGCACCATGTAGATCAGCAGGATCGATCGGGAAAATGCGGCCTGTCCGCTGAACCGCAGACGTGCAACCGCATAAGCGCCGGGGATCGCGAAGGCGAGGGTGATGAAGACGGTGAGGACCGAGATGAAGAACGAATTGAACAAATACGTGCCGAAATTGAACTGCGTGAACAGCTCATCATAGGACCGGAACAGCTCGACCCCGCGCCCGATGTCGATGGAGAAATCCAGCGGGTTCTGCATCAGCTCGGACTGGTTTTTGAGGCTGGTCATCACCATCACGTAAAACGGAATGAGCACGATAGCGGTGAAAAAGATGTAGCCGAACCCGGTCAGGAAGCGGATCACGGCGCCCTCGAATTCGTGGCGCGTCAGCGCGCCGGGCACGATTTCGTCCAGGATCGGTTCGATGGACAGGGCAAAGGTGATGGCAAGCGCCGCCGCGCCAAAAATGCGGGCGGCAAGGCCTGCCTCGGCCCCCGTCAGCATCGGCCCGACCCCGGCCAGCACGGCGATGGCGATCACGGCGCCAGTTGCGGCCTGCATCACCCGCCCGCCCCGGGCAAAGACCATGGCACCGCCCGCGATGGCACCCAAAAGCAGCGACAACAGGATGCTTGGCCGGAACGGATCGCCCGTGGCAAAGGACATGGCCACGGCCACGGTGACCGACAGCACCACCATCCACAGGGCCCCAAGAACCGGACCGGTAATATAGCCGCGGCGGATCACAACCCTTCCTCGCGGCTGATGTATTTGAGGAAGAAGAGCGAGAAGGTCAGCAGGCAGCCAAAGATGACAACGGCCACCGCAGCACCCGCGCCAATATTGGACACTGCAAAGGCCTGTTCATAGACATTCACGGTCAACGTCCGCGTCCCGGCATTGCCGCCTGTCAGCAGGAAAATGTCGTCGAACTTGTTGAACGTCCAGATAAAGCGCAGCAGGAACAGCACACTTAGAATGCCCAGCAGTTGCGGCACGCTCAGATACCAGAATTGCTGAAACGGTGAGGCGCCATCCATGTCCGCTGCCTCGTACATGTCGGTGTCGATGCTTTGCATGCGCGCGAGGATGAACAGGAAGGACAGCGGGAAGTACCGCCAGATTTCGAACACCGTGACCATGATCAGGGCCAAGGGGCGTTCCCCGAAAAAGTTGATGGATTGCTGCGTCACGCCCATCTGGATCAGCAGCGCATTGGCCGATCCCGAAAACGGATCGAACAGGATCAACCACGCAAAGGCGACTGCGATCACGGGTGCCACGTAGGGAAACAGGTAAAGGCCGCGTAAAATGCCCTGACCTTTGAAGGATTTGTTGAGCAGAAGTGCGGCAAAGAGGCCGACCAGCAGCGCGCCGATGGTCCCGAAAACCGTGTAAAACAGCGTAACCCAAAGCACTTCCATGAACTCGTCACCGTTGAAAATGCGCGCGAAGTTTTCAAGCGTGAAGGTGGCATTGGTCAGCACGTTCGAGGAAACGCCCGTGGTGGTGGCCGGGCTGTCCTGCGGGCGCAGATCGTTGTCGAGATAGGCCTGTCCCACCGTGACTGGGATGCGCAGCGTTTCGCGCGCCCCCGGCTCCCAATCGCCAAGGTCGCAGTTCAGATCGCGACCCGACAAGTCGCAGCGCGGGTCGAGCTCTGACACCACCAGTCCTTCGGGGATGACGTCCTGAAAGGTGACGCCGGTGATCGGCTCGTCCTGAGACGAATTGCGCAGTCGGTAGCGTATGTTGGCTTCGTCCCCGACGGCTTCAGTGTCGCCACGGATATCCTCGCGCAGCACCACTTCGGGCGCGCGCAGATCGCCCAGTTCAACCGGTTTGAACGAAATCCAGAAGATCGAAAGGAGCGGGAGAACCACAACCAGCGCAACCGCCGTGATGGTCGGAAACAGCAATCCCCATGCCAGCCGCGCCTCGCGTTTGGCGAGGGGGCCGGTTCCGACAGGGGGTTGCAGCTCTGCCATGAAAACACCTGCCTTGTGTTGGTGTTTGCGAGAGGTGGAGGGCGCGCATGTGACGCGCCCTCCGTTTCTTAACGGTTACTGTACTGCGGCGATGGCGCTGTTCAGTTCAGCCACGGTCGCGGCAGCATCACGTTCGCCGTCGATATATTCACGCACCAGACGGTTGATCACCTGACTGTTGATGATCGCAGAGGCAGCAGAAAGCTGGCCGTCGGCCACACCCCAGCGCTGGGCCACATCCAGACCACCCACGATTTCTTCAATCATGGCCGCGTCATAAAGATCGCCCAGCGGGGCCTTGCGATCCACACCGACGTCCAGAGTTGCCCACAGATCGGCAAATTCGGTCGGGTTGTCGGCTGTGCCGCGCCGAACCGGGAACTTGCCCTCAGGCGCGATGGCAAGCGTGGCGCCGTACCCTTCGTTCATCGAATACTGGACGAATTCCATCGCGGCATCGGTGGAGGCATCGGACGTGATCCCGAAATAGCGCACGTCGCCCCACGCAGCCCCATCCGGGTTGGATGGTCCGGCAAAGTTGGTCACGATGCCGGTCGCCGCCGCAAGATCGGAAGAGGTCGGATCATCGTTGATCGTGGGCGGGGCACTGTCGCGCAGGCCCGCCAATTCATCGAGGATGAAGGGCGACCAGATGATCATCGCCGCGTTTCCGCTGAAATAGAGCGTGCGGGACTGATCCCAATACAGATCACCCGGGGGCGAGGCTTCGGCGATGGCCTTGTAGAACTCCAGCACTTCGATGGTCGCCGCTTCGTCCAGCGGCTGCACGCCGTCGGGGCCGACAGGGGACACGCCATTGGCAAGGAAAACGTGTTCCAGAACCTGGCTCATGAAGTTCTCGTCAATCTTGGTGGCCGCGACAAAGCCGTACATTTCTGGTGGGTTGTGCAGCGCGTCGATGGCAGCCAGAACATTGGCGTAGGAATTGGGTGGCTCAAGCCCGTTTTCCTCAAACAGATCAGCGCGGTAGACCAGCATTTGCGTCCATCCATCGACCGGAACAGAGGCATAGCCATCCGGCGTTGCCGCCATTTCCAGCGCACCCGGTGCGAACGTGTCCGCGCCCAAGGCCTCAACCACATCGGTGGCTGCATCGATGTCGAGGATGCCAGCCTCGGCCCAGGGGGCAGCAAATTGCAGCGTGTGATAGATCACGTCCGGCAGGTCACCGGCGGCAAAGGCGGCGGTGGCCCGCGTGCCCAGATCGTTCTCGGACACCGGGATCACCTCGACTGTGTGGCCCGATGCGGCCGCGAAATCGGCTGCCATCGCTTCCTGGCGCGCAAGGCGTTCGGGTTGTTCTTCGGTGGTCCAAAAGCGCAGTTCTTCTGCCGAAAGCGATACGGCGGACAGCACCAGCGCCGTGCTCGTCAGAGCGAGTGTTTTTCCCTTAAGTTTCATTGTCTTCCTCCCAGTGGTTTCTGTTTGTTTTGCTGCTTGATGGTGCGGGGCCGGTCGATCCGCGACTCAGGAACGTCGCAGGCACCGTTTCGCGCAGGGCCTCTGGCGCTTCGCCGCGCAGGCGGCGGATCAGCAGGGTCGCTAGCCTGACCCCGGCAAGGCGGTTGTCCACGGCAAAGGTGGTCAGGGGTGGTTGCGCATGTGCCCCGTCCTGTATGCCGTCATAGGCGATCACGGACACTTCGAAACCTATGCGCAGACCCCGGTCGTTCGCTGCGCGGTAGACACCCAAGGCAACCCTGTCGACGGCGCAGACGATGGCCGTGGGCGGATCGGGCATGTCCAGCAGACGCGCGCCTGCCGCAGCGCCATCCTCGCTTGTGACGGCATCCTCGAACACCAGTTCCGGCGCAATACGCAGGCCCGCGGCACGCATGCCCCGCGCAAATCCATCCCAGCGCAGCCCAGCATAGCTGTAGATATGCCCGCCATTGATAAAGGCGATGCGGTTATGGCCCAATCCGGCAAGGTGCAGCACAGCATGGTGCATCGCATCTTCGCCGCGCACATCGAACCACGCACATCCCGACGCTTTGTCCTGCCTGCCGTAAAGAACAAACGGGATATTGGCATCGCGCAGCATGTCGACCCTCGGGTCGTTCACAAGGGCGCGGGGCAGGATGAACCCGTCCGCCTTGCCATCGCGAAACAGGCTTCGGAACGTCTCGATCAGGTGGGCGTCATTGTCGGCCGAGGCGACTGTCAGCGTGTGGCCTTCGGTGCTGGCCCCGGCAGAGACACCGGCCAGGAATTCGGCCAGAAACGGGCGCTGCGCATCGTGGTCCGACAACTGCAGAACAAGCCCGAGGGAACGCGTGCGCCCGGTCTTGATCGCCTGCGCATGACTGAGCGGTTGATAGTTCAGCGTCTCGGCCATCCGTTTGACCCGCAACTGCGTCGCGGTCGAGATGTCGCTGTACCCGTTCATGGCACGCGACACCGTGGATTTGGTCAGTCCAAGCGCATCCGCCATGTCGCTGATCGTCACACGCATCGCCGCACGATCGCTCGAAACTGGTGCAGTTTTGGTAGGCAACACGTCTCTCCCCACCGCTCACTCTGAGCGCCGAAACCGGTTTCGGCAAGGAAAAGTTTGCGGCCAAAGGACGGGTCGCGGGATGCATCCGGCAGTGGTGAACTGGCGCGCGCAACGCAAACTCCGGCTGTGACGCGACCGGAGTAAGTGCTGCCGCCGTCTTCATTTTTGTTCGGCAGACCGCTTTGCAGCCCCCCGATTTAAGGGCATGCTGGCTCTGATCCCGCTATGGAGAGGCACGCAGCGATGTCCCCGGTCCCAGACCTTGTTATCCACGATGGCCGATTGGTGACACCCGGCGGCATCATCGAAGGCGATCTCGCGATTGCCGATGGCAAGATCGTCGCAGTGGGCACGCCGCTCGCAGATGCCAAGACCCGCGTGTCGGCCAAAGGCAAATGGGTCATGCCCGGCGGTGTCGATCCGCACGCCCATATCGAACAGATGTCGGGCATGGGGCAATGGAATGCGGACACGTTCGAAACCGCGACGCGCTCAGCAGCGATGGGGGGCACGACCAGCGTCATTTCGTTCGCCGCGCAAGCCAGTGGACAATCCCTTGCCTCAACCGTCGCGGACTATGCCGCACGCGCATCACGCGGCGCGATGATCGACTATGCCTTTCACCTTACGCTGACTGATACCGGGGTGGCCGGGTTTGACGATGATCTGGCCACATTGATCAAGGCCGGTCACAGATCGCTCAAGGTCTTTACCACCTACAATATTCAACTCAGCGACGCGGAGTTGCTGCACATCTTCGGGCGCGCGCGACACAGCGGTGCGCTGGTCTGTGTGCACGCCGAAAACGATGCGATCATCGCGCAGGCCAGACAGGACCTGATCGATGCCGGTCAGGTCACGCCACGCGATCACGCCCGCTCCCGCCCCAGAATGGCGGAAATCGAGGCGGTGGAGCGCATCTGCCGCTTTGCCGAATATCTCGACCAACCCGTGATGCTGTTCCACATCTCGACCCGCGAAGGTGCTGCGGTGATCGCAGCCGCACAGGCCCGGGGCGTGCCCGTCTGGGCCGAAACCTGCCCGCATTATCTGTTGATGACCCACGAAGTGCTCGACAAACCCGGGCTTGAAGGGGCGAAATGGATGTGTTCGCCACCACAAAGGACCGCCGCGGATCAGGACGCGTTGTGGGATGCGTTGGAGCGGGGGACGCTTGCCCTCGTGTCCTCGGATCACGCGCCTTACCGTTATGATGAAACCGGCAAACTTGCCGCCGGGGCAGATGCGGGATTTCACCAGATCGCCAATGGCTTGCCCGGTCTGGAAACGCGGCTGCCGCTGTTGTTCGATGCGATGGTGTCGAAAGGGCGTGGCGGACCGGAGGCGTTTGTCAGGTTGACCTCGACCGCGCCTGCGCAGCTTTATGGGTTGCAGAACAAGGGCGCGCTTGCCGAAGGGATGGATGCGGATATCGTGATCTGGAACCCGGACAAACAGGTGACCTATGGCGCCAATGATCTGCACGACAATGTGGGCTACAATCCATGGGAAGGGCACATTGTTACTGGCTGGCCGGACCATGTCATTCTGCGGGGGCAGACACTTGTGCAAGACGGCACATTCCTTGGCACCCCGGGCAGTGGCCGTTGGATCGACCGGCCTGCATTGTCCACGCAACCGAACGCGACGACACAAAAGGCTGACCTTGCATGAACCGACCTGAGGCACCCAACGCACTGGCGATCACCTTCTTTTACTACCGCGACCTGCCCGCCGCGATGCGCTTTTACGAGGATGTGCTGGGCCTGCCGCTGGCTATCGATCAGGGCTGGTGCAAGATTTACCGGATTTGTCCCGGCGCCCATGTGGGGCTGGTCGACGAAACCAAGGGCATGAACAAATGGGCCGCAATCAAGCCCGTGCAACTGTGCATCCGGGTGCCCAGTGTCGATGATTGGTACACGTATGCGCAGGCACAAAAGCTCGACAACCTGTCAGAGCTGTTTGTGAACGACGAAATCGGCATCCGCGCTTTTGTCTTCAACGATCCCGAAGGCTACCAGATCGAAGTGCAATCCGCGACGCGGCCCGGCGCATGAGCACGCTGATCGTCATCAATCCAAACGCTTCGACCACGGTCACCGACGGGATCGATGCGGCCATCGATCCGCTGCGCAGCTTTGGTATTCCGATCCGTTGCCTCACTTTGACCGAAGGCCCGCCGGGCATTGAAACCCAGCGACAGGCCGACCTGACCATCGCTCCGATGTTGGCACTGGCCGCGGCACAGCAGGATGCCGCAGGCTATGTCATCGCCTGCTTTGGCGACCCGGGGCTGCACGCGTTGCGCGACCAGACGTCAGTGCCTGTGGTCGGGATACAGGAGGCATCTGTTATGACGGCTCTGACCCTGGGTCAGCGCTTTGGCGTCATTGCGATTCTGCCCGCGTCCATCCCGCGCCATCTGCGCGCCTTTGCGGCTATGGGTGTTCTGGACAGGCTCGCAGGGGATCGTGCCCTTGGTCTGGGTGTCGCCGATCTGGCCGATGAGGGCAAAAGCCTTGATGCGATGATCGCAACGGGCAAACGCCTGCGTGACGAGGACGGCGCGAACGTGCTGATCATGGGATGCGCAGGCATGGCCCTTTACCGCGCACCGTTGCAAGAGGCGACCGGCCTGCCGGTTGTCGAACCGACGCAGGCCGCCGTCAGCATGGCGGTGGGTCAAATCCGTCTGAACCTGTCTCACAACGTGCAAAGAACTGATCATGCTTGATGAAACCACCAAGGGCGTCTTTACCATCGCCGCCACACCATTCCTGCCCGATGGGGCGCTCGATTTCGACAGCATCGACCGGCTGACAGACGCCTATATCGAAAAGGGCGCAAACGGTCTGACCATCCTTGGGATGATGGGCGAGGCGGGCAAGTTGACCGCAGCAGAGTCGGTGGCCGTCGTGCAGCGGGTTGTATCGCGCAGCACTGTGCCGGTTGTCGTTGGCGTCTCCGCTCCGGGATTTGCGGCGATGTCCGAACTGGCCACCAAGGCGATGGAGGCTGGAGCGGCAGGGGTTATGGTCGCGCCACCCATGGGCCTCAAGACAGATGCGCAGATCGTCGGCTATTTCCACAACGCGGCAGATGCCTTGGGGCCTATCCCATTTGTTTTGCAGGATTTTCCGCTTGCGACAGGGGTGCAAATGTCACCCTCGGTCGTGTTGCAGATCGTTGAGGAGTGCCCGACCTGCGTGATGCTTAAGCACGAGGACTGGCCGGGGCTGGAAAAGATCACGACGCTGCGAGGCGCATCCGACAGCGGCGCGCGCCGCATATCGATCCTGTGTGGCAATGGCGGGATGTACCTGCTCGAAGAAATGATGCGCGGGGCTGATGGCGCGATGACCGGTTTTGGATACCCCGAAATGATGCGGCAGGTTGTGGATGCGTATCTGGCCGGGGAGGTGGAGCGCGCGCGCGACATCTTTGACGCCTACATGCCGATGATCCGCTATGAGGCGCAGCCCGGCATGGGGCTGGCGATCCGGAAACACTCCCTCGCGCAGCAAGGGATCATCGCGCATCCGACGCTGCGCAAACCGGGCGCTGGGCTGAGCGCGCAGGCTATCGGCGAAATCGACGCACTTGCCACCCGCCAGAAAAGGCGGCTGGCCGATCTGGGACTGTAGGCGCAGGCGTATTGCGTCTACCAATAACGGGTGTGTGGCCCTTAACCGCCCGTCGTTTCGGGATCTTTTTGCAGCTTTGACGTCCACGGCGCGCTGTCCACGATACGGTTGACGGACCCTGTGCGCTGTTCGGCCTTGGCGCGCAGGGCATCAACATAAGCGGCCATGCTGTCATGGGCCACCGAACCGCCCAGTTGCTTTGGTTTGTAGCCGTCCAGCTTCCCGCGCACCTGAATGAGGCTGATCAGAAGCGTGTCCTTGGCGCTTGTGTCAATGACGACCGGCGTTTCCTTGTGCGCAGAAACCGTGGTGGTCTTGGCGCGCTCCGCGACGTCTTTCAAGGCCGCCTCAAACGCCGTCTCGGCTTCATCCAGACGGCCCAAGGCGGCGGCCACGCCGGATGTGTCACCACCGGGGTCCAGCTCAGCGTCGCTGATGGCCGCCTGATAAAACAGCATCCAGTTCTGGGCGTTCAATTCGATATTTCCGGGATACCATTTGTCCGACGGCGGGTTGGCCCGCAGCAATACGGGATCATCGGGGTACTTCGATTCCAGATAGGTCACCACTTTGGCAATGTTGGTGTCGGGATTGGCAAGGACCTGTTTGTTCAGCCCGCAGCGGCGCATACCTTCTATCGCGATGGCGTCGCCGTTGAGTGACCCATAGGCCATGGCATATTTCGACAGGGTCGGGTTCTCGCGCAGGGCCTCGCGCGCCAGATACCGATCATCGGGTGTTGCCTGCGCTTGCTGATAAATCTTCCACGCGGCGTTCAACTGCACTTCGGTATAAATCAGATCGGCCAGTTCAATCCCCGCCTCAATGGCGCCCACACTCGCCGACACGATGGGCGCGGCAGGCGCGCCCGGCGTCAGCTTCAGAACTTCGGCCACGACTTTGGCGGCGTCCAGTGCGGCCTGCACGTTTTGCTGCATGGCCTGCTTGGTCTGCAAGCCTGACCGGTTCAACATCGCGTCGACCTGAGGCGAAACGGCTGTCATCGCGTCGGCCACGTTTTCGCGCCACATGATCATTTCCTGGGTCTGCTCAATCGCGCTTTTGATGGTGAGGGCGAGGGTGATACAGGCCGAAACGAGGGCTGCAGGCGGGAACAGCTTTTCGACAAAGGCCATGCCCTTGTCCTTGATCTGCTCGCACATCGCAAAGGTTGCTTCGTTCTTCTTTTGCATCGCGATCAGGAATTCGATGGAGTTCACCCGCTCGAATTCGGCGATATCGGCGGCTTCCTGGTCGTCCGTCGCAAGGGGAAAGCCCATGCGCAGGTGCATCTCGAACTGGGCCTGCTCTTCGGCGGCGGCAGCTTCGGCAGCTTCCTTCAACCGCTCGGCGGCGACGATGTCCATCTCCTTGGTGCGGGCCTCGATCTCGGCGCGTTTGTCCTCGTCAAACTTGCCGTTAAGTGCTGCAAGCCCGTCCATGATGTCCTGGGACAGTTCACCCTCATCCGGGCCTTCGTCGCCGTCACCCCCGTCTTCATCATCCTTGATCACGCCTGCCTTGCTCAGCGCATAGCTGCCCAGCGTGTCGCCTGCATCCATGATCGCAGACAGGATCGCCAATGGCGGGTCACCCCTTTGGACCATGGCGGCGATGTTCTTGCTTTGGAAGGCGGCCGTGGCAGAGGTGGTCAGACCGGCGGCGATGTCGCTCATCAGGCCGCCATCGTCGTCGGGATCGTTTCTCTCCAGTTCCGAGGACACTCCCTCGACGACGTCCATGAACGCGCCTTCATAATCGGGTGGATCAGCACTCAGCTTTTGGCCCACGCGCACACTGCGCGCGCCATTTTCGATCACGCTGCCGATGATCCCGGCGGTGTCACTGTCAGACGCCTTGCCGATGGTGGCTGCCGCGGCATCTGCAATGGCAAGGCCCACACCGATGTAATCCTTGTCGGTGATCACAGCCTTGGCGACGCCTTCGCCAAGGGTCATCGCGATGCCCATATATTCAAACACGTCGCTGGCAACGCCGACACCGTCCTGAACGCCGTCGCCACCCACCGCGCCTGAGAATTCGTTCAGGGAACCTGCAAATTTCAGTACCGAATTGCCGATCTTGAAGCCAAGGTCGAATTTTTGCTGCAAAAGGTCCGCATCCGTCAGATCGGCGGCATACTCGTCCAGCCGTTCATCATAGGCAGCGGCAGAGTTTTCAAAAAGGGTCGCGACCTCGGAATTCTTTTGCGGAACGAGGTTTTCCGGAATGACACCTTCGCGCACCATCGGGGTCCACAAATCTTCGGTGACATGGCGTTCGCATTCGGCGACTTTGGCTTCCCATTCCTTTTCCTGTGCGATGCAGTCTTCGGTGTATTTGCGGAACAGGTCATCATATTCGATGTCACTCATGTCATCCGTGCGCTCTGGCGCTTCGATCATGGCCGGGCGCTCGCCCGCATCGTAATAGGGGTTGCCGTCCAACTGGGCGCGTATCGCCGTGATCTTGTCCAACTGTGCCTTGACGATGTTGGATTGCTCGGGCGACATCGCCTCTTTCATCTTTTTGCCGTGATGGACGGTGTCGATTTCCGCCCGGTAGTCGCCTTCACCCTCCAGCAGCTTCATTTTCTTGCCGCCGATGCCGAAAGGGCCACCCTTGACGGTCACCTTGATGCCCATCAGCGCATCGCGAATACCCTCTTTTTGGGCGTCCAGTGTCTGGATCGCGGCCTGACCGGCCTTGCGCTGATCCATCATTTCCAGGTTGCCTGCCGACAGCTCGAACTTGGATTCAAAATCCTTGAGCCATTTGGTCTGGACCAAGACGAGCGGGTCTACATCATCGTTTGGCATAGTATTGCCCTTTCAAGCGGCGCTTAAGTGCTTCAAACACCGCGCAAAACATTCAATTCGATTTGATCCAGCCGGTTTGCTGCTTCCGATCCGACGCGCACCTTGAACGGGTTCATCACGCATTTCTGGAACACTTTGTCGTTCAGCAGAACGGCACGGCAGCGCCGGATTTCGCTAAGGGCCAGTTCACGTGCCGCTTTGACGGCCTGACGATCCTGTGCGGTCGCCATCTGCGTGCCTGCGCGGGTGAATTCAGGCGTGTCGACGCGTGAAATCAGCTCTTTCAGGATGGTTTCGATTTTAGCGGATGTGTCGTGTTTCTGCCCGGCATACATGTTTTCGAACGCGACGATTTCGTCCATCAGCGCCTTGGTGGCATCGCTCAGACCTTTGACTTGGGTTGCCCATTGCGCGCCGATATTGCCCAGCTCGGTCTTTTTCGTCTTCTCCCCGCGCGCACGGACACTGTCGAGGAACTTTTTAACAAAGCCCAGTTCGCTGCGTCCGATCTGGCCATCCGCACCCGGTTTGTTGCCCCGGACCAGATCATAGGTGGTCTTGACCCGGTTGATCTGCGGCACGACCTCGTCCTTGTAGGCATGCAGAACCGACGTTTTGTCTTTCACCTCGGCTGCCGCTTTTTTGAGGAATTCGGCAGCCTCCTGGATATAAAGCTCTTTCTGGCGGAGCGCGACGGCCATGTCCGCCTCACTTGCGGCCATCTCTTCGGCGAACTCGTACAAAAGCCCCATGCCTTTGGTTTCGTCCTCATAGGCCGCTTTGAGGTCGGCCAGTTCCTTGTAGAGTTCCGCGCGCTTGTCTTCGTCGGTTTCCTTGCCCAACCGCTCTTTCAGGTCGCGCGTGTCGCCGGCGTATTTCGTGGCCGCCACGCTGGCGGCTCTCTCTTGCGCATCCATTGGCGTTTTCAGGAAGTCGTTGATTTCCGTCATTTTTACGCCGACCTCTGCCGTCAACGAGGCCAGCTTGGCGTGGATCGTGTCATAGAAATCGGGCTGCGTTTTGGTCTGGTTCCAGCTGATGCAGGTGTCAAGATCGGCGCGGAAACTGCCCGAGTAATCCTTTACGTCGCGGTTCGCATGAGCAAGCATTTCGCGGAATTTCGCGTTGAAATCCGTGAGCATCCGTTCGGCATTGTCGATCCCGGTCTGCACATCGGCCCGCTTTGCCACCAGTGCGTCGTTGCGCGCCTTCTCCTCACTCGCCTTTACTTTAAGTGCATCGACCTGCACCTGTGCGTCGCTGATTGCGAGGGTCTTGTAGGTCTTCTTGAAGGTTTTGATCTCGGCGATCAGCTCAACCGCGACTTCGGCCAGCGCATTTGCCTTATCCTTGAACGCAGAGGCGGTGGTTGCGGCCTCGGCCAGAACGCTTTCGATGCCCGTGTTGATCACTTTGATCTGTTCGGCGGCGGCCACCAGTGACGTCGCTTCGACCATCATCGCCCGCGCAGGTTTCAGAGCGTCCACATTGAACCCGCCCAAGCCCACAATCGCGTTTTTGAGGGCCGCAAGATAGGCCTCGATCGGGGCGCGCTGTTCCTTGTCGACGGATTTGCGCACCGCCGCCATGCGCGCTTCGAGCAGGTTGTATTCCGCTTCAAGCGCCCGTTTTGGTTCGTCAAACGCGTTTTCCGCCGCCGAAATCGCGCGCTGCGCTGAAATGATTTCGCGCCGCGCATCGATGATCAGGTTCTCTTCCGTCTCGCCCAAAGCGTCCGTTTCACCTTCGACCAGCGCCTTGAACGGTTTGAACACCGTGCCGGCGATCTTGGTCATGTCCTTGGCCTTGGCATTCAGCGCCGGGTACGTGTCCGTGTCCCAGCGGTTGAGCGTGTCCAGATGCCCGTTGAGCAGGTCCATTTGCCCGTTGAACATGGTTTGCCGCTTGACGCTTTCGATGAAGAAGGCGAGCAGTTCGCTGTCATTCACCTCTTCAATCGTTTGCAGCACGCCGCCCGTGCCACCGCCCGTTGGTGCTCCGCTCAGCAAGGTGCGCATGTTGGCGACGATGTCGTCCAGCGCCTCTTGCGCCACGACCGGGTCTGCCCAAGTGCCCCGTTGCGGCACCCCTTCGATCTGCGTGCGGAACACTTTCATGCGTGCCGAAAAATCGGCACTGATGCCTAAGGACAGCGCCTCGACTCCGGTTTCTTCCCTGAGCTTGTCCTTGGTGCCCTGCAGCTTTTCGTCAAACTCGACGCTCACCGACGTCCATTCGGCCAATGCCACGGCCTTGGCGCGCGCGATTTCGTCCTCTGTGTCCAAATCTCGGCCCGATTGCCCCGCCGACAAAAGGTACTTCATCGACTCCTGACGGTGCTGCTGAACGGCCGTGTCTGCGGTTTCGATGACGGCAAGGGATTGTTTGAGAGATTTGATCTTTGCCTGGTTCACCGCCGTCATGGCATCAGAGATCGACTTTTTCTGACGGGTAACGAATTCTCGGTCTTCCTTGGTCGCCGCAACACGGTCCACCTGGTCCACAATATCAAGGCTCCGGTCCCGGTTGGTCGTCAGGCGGTTCCAGGCCTGGGTCAGCCGGTCCTGACGGTCCTTGTTTTTGCCTTTGTAGTTTTTGCCCAGATGCGTCTGAATGAACTCCATCTGTTTGGCATTGATGCTGGTCACAACAAGATTGGGCGGCGGCGATCCGTTGGGCAAAATAGTCCCCTTCAATTGATCAGTTGGCAATGCGGCAGAAAAACGCCCGGAGCCTGATCATGCTTACCATTTTCGCGCATGGCAAGGCCGATGGTCGATCACAACTGCTGGTATGGGGATGGGTGCTGTGCCGGGAAGGTGCAAAGGCGGTGAGATCACTGTTGGCTGGACTGTCGGGTACGGGTCCATGCGCAATCGTCTGTCGAGATGAGGCACTGGCTGCCCTGCTGGTCGTGGCAGATGCCGTTCACACGTAAAACAACTCGGATCACGTGCCTGACTGTGCGGTTTCTGACTGAGCGTTGCGTGATTTGATCAGGGCAAAATACTCCGCCTGCGCCTCGGTCATTTCCTGAACTTCAAACGCGACTGACGCAAGAACCTTCGGTCGTTTCGCATTCGAGGGTCCCGCGATCACTTCGACCTTGTGTTTCCCGGGCTTGTCCGCCCGCCACGCCAGCATCTGAGGGCTGGTTTTGGCGACAACCTTGCCATCAACGCGCCAGGCATAACTCTTGTCGCACCAGTCGATCAGGCGCCCGTTCTGATCTGACAGCGTGGCGATCAGGCTCACAGTCTTGCCAAAAGGAATGGTGGCGTCCTCAACCGGTTCGATGATCCACGCCACGACGTCACTTGGCGGCAGCGCCACTTGGCCAAGCGCGATGTCGGCACTGCGAAATTCTGCAACCGCTTCGAGCACAAGA
Source organism: Tateyamaria armeniaca (assembly GCF_045797845.1). Lineage (NCBI taxonomy): Bacteria > Pseudomonadati > Pseudomonadota > Alphaproteobacteria > Rhodobacterales > Roseobacteraceae > Tateyamaria > Tateyamaria armeniaca. Next base: position 3,985,489 of record NZ_JBHDIY010000002.1, on the reverse strand, counting down.
TCAGCCTCGCCAAACCCGGCAAGGGTGCCAAGGTCGATCAACCACGTCGATCCTTTTTGGGTGGTTTTGGGTCTGAGGCGTCTGCCATCTTTCAGATCGGCCCAGATGGTGACGGTCATCTCCTCACAGTCTTCCAGCGTCAGGCGCGCCTCGGTCTTGCTGGCCCTGAAACTTTTGACCCGGACATCCGGCGGCTGCGGGTGCACGTCTGCGGAAAAGACTGTGGCGCCGTCATAATGCAATTCAAGCCTGCGCGCCGCGTCATCGGTGGGCAGCGCTGCACGGACAAGGCCGACCCCCTGAAATTGGCCATGGCCCTCACATCCCGTCGGAAAGTGAAGCGGGCAGGTGGCGCGCGACAGCGGTTTCATGTCCCTGTCCAACAGGACTGCCTCGACCTGCCGCCCGCCGTTTGGCACGGCGGCGTCAGCAAAGCGCGCTGGCAGTTCCGCCTGTTGCTGTTCGGTGCCGCGGATCAATGAGAACAGGCCGCCTTCGCTCAGCGTCCCTTCCAAGATGATGTATCCGTTTTGCATCCAAAACCTCTCTAACCGGGGTACCGTGTGTCCATCAGCGTGCGGGCCAGAACCCACAATTGCGCGCTCAACCAGCGTTCTTCGCGACGATAAGATTGCAGGTCGGCCGCACCTCTGACAGCCGTGTTGCCGTCAATATCGAAAGGCACATGGATCAGCAGGCCATTCCTGTCGACACCGCTTGCGTCGCGCAAAATGTGACAGGCAACGGGTTGGAACAGGCTTTCACAGTCTTCGCCGACGCTGGTTTTGGTGTGCCCGAGGCCAACGGTGTGCAGCAATTCGTGGGCAATGACTTCTCTGGATCGTTGCGAGATGCAGGTCGATGTCGACGGCCACGCCATCATCCCGCCCGCCGAACACCCAAACCGCTCATACAGACCGATCCACGACGATGTGTGGTCGGCTGGCGGATAGCCTTCGTTGTCGTTGTGTTCATAGGCAATCGAAAGGGCCAGTTGATAATAACCACCGTCATTGCAGTAATTGTCTTCGGTCGTGCCCTCCTCGATCTGGAACACGCCGGGATGGACCACGATTGCGGTGCGCGGGCTGGGCATCCTGCGAAACGCATCGACAACAAGGCGCATGCTGCTTGCCACCGACCGCGGGGTGCGTGATCTGTCGCTTTCGGCGATGCGGCGGATGGTGACGGGCAGGGCGGGGCGGGTCAGCCAGCTGAGCGTAAGCTCTTCGCGGCGGGTCAGTGGTGCGCAGACGCCGGTGTTGAACACCTCGACAACCGCGCGCTGATCAAGGCCCGTCGCAAGTGCCGCAGGTATCTGAAAGTTCAGCGAATTGTTGGTGATGTCGCGCCGTGGGCTGGGAACTGTTTCGATGAACGGATTGGCGACACCCGGTGCATCCTCGTTGATCGGGGTGAACGTCGTGCCATCCAGCGTCAGCGTGCCCGTGCAGCGCGCGTGCCAGCCAAAATCACCCGCCAGAATAGAGCGCAGATAGACGCGCACGATCGTGTCCATGCCGTCGATCAGATCGATGGAGTTATTCGGCTCGGGCGGAGGGTCTTCGAGGGAAAACACCTGAATGCCTTGTGTCACTTCGATGCCTGCAATCGCGTAATTGGCATTGCCACGCTCGGCGACGTCGATGTGACGGGTGGCGCGCGTGATCCCGCAGGTGAGGCCAGGCACATCCGCCTCAAGCTCGTAGGTCCATCTGCCAAAGCCCCGGAAATCCAGCGCCAACGTCCCGATTGCGCTGTCCGCCGAAACGAGGGTCGTGCGTTCCCCCCAAGGGGCAATCTGCACGATGGTGACGCGCGCGGTGTCCGGGCTGATCGACCAGTTCAGGGTCGCAGGGTCACCGGGCCCGACGCAGTCCCGCCCCGCCTCAAGCCCGAACCGGTGGATCACCGGCACGCCGATCTCAATCTCGCCGCCGACACCGGGGCGCGCGGTCGTGATGTCGGTCAGGCACAACCGGACGGTGACGGGGATATAGGGCCAGACGGGCCCGGATCGCGCATCAAGGGGCACGACGACTTCGATCTTGTCGTCGCTGACCTCGCTCGGCTCGGCCGAAATGGTTTCCCCCCGCGCATTGACAAAGCGGACCTCGGTCGTGCCGTTGAAATTCGACCCAAGAATGTCGATCCGGGCGCCGGGGCAAACTGATGCCGGGTCGATGGACGTCACCCTGTAGGCGCCGCTGTTGTTGGTGATCAGGTTGATAAATCCGATCCCGCGCCGGTGCATTTCGGGAATGAGATCATTGGTCAGGCACCGCTCGAAATAATCCGTCAGCCGGATGCCGCGCGGCACTTCGGTCGGCAGTGGCGGCGATGTGGGCACGCGTGGTTGCGTGTTGGGCGGCGTTGATCCGGGCGGCCAGTCAAACCACGGCGCCGCACCGGGCGGGCCAAAAGGCACACCGGGCAGGCCGGGGCGACCCGGTTCAAAGGGAAAGCCCGGTGTCGATGACAGCACGCGCACGGCGGTGTCAAAGGCGCTTGAAAAATCGGGTCCCTGTGCCCCATCAAGGGCCAGCCGATACAGGTGTTGCATTTCGTCAACGCCCTGAATGGCAAGCTGCATGCCCCCCAGATGGACCGCAAGTTCGGCAGGGGTGCGCGACACATAGACTGTTGCGGCCAGCACGGTTTCCAGATCCTCGAACGCCACAAGCCTCGGCTCGCCCGACCGGGCAGGGCTGAGTTTAATGCGCTTTGTGTTGCTTGGCTTCAGTTTCGACGTATCCGTCTGAATGGCCCAAATCCCAACTGACGTGGGATAGGCCGCACCCCCGAACGCGCCCAGCGTCTCGCGCAGCGTCTCTGCCGCCAGGCCATTGCCGCCCAATACGTCGCGCGCCTGCTGCAACAGGGTCGGCGCGCACGCGATCATCGGTTTCAGCTTTTGCGGCGCGATGTCGGAACAGACGTCGGCAGCAGCAAGCGCTTTTGACACGACTGCAACAAAATCCGCAAATATGTCGGGATCAAACAGTGCCGTTCGCAAAGCCTTTGGGGCTATTGAATTTGAATTCTTCATTTTGGACACAATCAAAAAAGGCGAAGCAATATGAAATGGGCTGGCCAAAGTGACGGCCAACCAAAAGGGCGTCGATGGTCCGATCATGCCACCGGAGCGTGTGGCGATCAAGTTTTGCGGAGTTGGACCTGCCATACGAGGCCGACGCGCTGCACCAGACAAGCGCGTATGCCGCGCTGAAATTTCGCGCACGCGACAGCGCAAAGAACATGACCTTCTCAAAAGACCGACCGTCAGTCCGGAAAACGCCAAAAATCCGACGATGGACATTGGCGACGTGGCGGTGCGCGGCAAGTAATTGAAAGAAAACCCTTCCTCGGACAGCAGCGCGACAACCACTCTGGCTTTGCGCACGTCACGAAGACAAAGAAATGCACGTAATGCTTGAATAGCTGCGCAATTCGGGCAACTCTGAAGGTCTATTGTTAAGCCACTTTGGAAAAGTCGGTTTATGACCGAGCTTACAGACACACAGCGCACGTTTCTCGAAACTTATGTGACCCAGCACTCGATGCGCGTACGCGGGCTGGACCATGAGCCGCCACGCGAAACCCCGGCTGAGGCGGACAGCGACAAGCTGTTCAAGGATACCGTGACGCTGCGCGAACTCATGGACAAGTTTGGGCCACCTGATCTTGCGAATTCGGCGGAAAAGGCCGAATTGCAGGGTCTGCAACGCGAAGTGATGAGCTTTCTCACGCCCCCTATCACCAAGGCGGACATAAGTGCTGCGGCCAAGGTTGTTCAACGCATGCGCGCCCCGCACGACGCCAGCCTGCGCCGGATCCGGCGCGATGCGCTGGTTCTTGAATGCGATACGGTTGAACAGTCTGCCAGCCCGGATCTTCTGGACGCGGACAAGATGGAGATCACCAACCGCCTCGCGCTGATCCGCGTCGGGTTGGCGCCACCCGCCCCTGACGAGCCGATTTTGGTTCAGGCAGACACCGACATCAAGGCGCTGGCCACTTTCGTGGGTGAAGCCGCTGAACGGGCGCGCGTTGACCTTGAGAAACGCGAGGAAAAGGCCGCCGAGGTGCGTGACGCGGTGGAAAAGGCTGTGGTGGATCACGCCACGGAAACCGAAGCCAAGGCGCTTTTGGAACTGGCGGAAAAGGTCACACAGGATTGGGACACGCCCCCGACGTGGGATCAACTTGGCGATGGTGATGAGCCGCTGAAACTGTTGCAGCAAGCGGCCAGTGACCTTGCTGACGTCGTAGCAGACCGTAAAAGCAAGGCCGACAAATTGCGAAAGGCCGTCGCATCGGCGAAGGTGGAAGGTGCCGACGGAGACGAGGCCGCAGCACTTGAAACGGCCCGCAAGCGCGTGACAGACGACCTGCCTGAATATCCAAGCCCGAAGCAACTTGAGACGGCAGAAGAAAACCGCGCATTGCTGGACACGCTGGTGCAGGACACAAAGCTGGCCGTGGCTGCGCGCATTTTGCGGCGCGACGAAATTCTGGCCGCTCAGACCAACGTCAAGGTTGAGGGCGCGACAGCCGGGGAACAAGGCGAAATCAACGAGATACTGGCCCGGTTTCCCGATCTGTCGGGCGTGCCTGCGCAAAAAGTTCTGGACGAGGTCGCGCCGCTGGTCACCGCGTTGGCGCAGAAACTGGAAGATGTCCGCGCCAGTGTCGCTGCGCGCAAACTGCACAGCGATAAGGTGGTCGCCGTCCTCGACACGCTGGTCTGGGGCAGCGGCGCCTTGACGCCCGATGCGGCCGTCCCACCGGCGATGTCCGAACCGGTCAAATTGCAGGCAGAGGCGTTGATCAAGGCCTATGAGGTCATGCGCGACCCCGCCAAGCCCGAACAGTGGCCCGAAACCGCGACCGACAAGCTGACGACACTTCTGGCCAAGATGGAAACCGACCGGGACGAAGTGCATGCGGCACTCGCGGACGTGAACAAGGCCTGCGCAGACGTGCAGGACAAGCTGACCGAAGTGAACGCCTTTATCGCCGGCGCGTCCGTGCACCAGATGTCGGACAAACAGCAAAAGGCGTTCGCCGATCAGGCGACGACCGCCGCCGCGCTTTTGAAAACCGTCGCATCCGAAAGTGCCGCCGCCATTGCGGAACTGGTCAAGGTTGCAACAGCAGCCAAGGCGTTCAAGGTGGACCTGCGCGGTCTGGCGCAGCGCATCGGGGCGGTGGATCTGAAACCGGCCCATGCGTCCCCCGCCGAACTTGCTGAACTCGACAAACTGCACAAGGCGGCCCTGGCTGACCTGGACAAGGCGCTGCCATGACCCTCGATGCTGTCAAAAAATCCGCAAGCGCATTGGAGCGCTACGCGATCCAGGTGATCTCCATGATCGCAGCGCAAGGCGCATTGCGCACCGATCTGGACGCAACTGAACTGGCCCGCCTGACCACTGCCTTTACCGACCCCGCCAAGGCCAACGCCTTCCTGACCGAAATGCCCAAAAACCCGGGCGCCAAGGCGATTTTGGCGGCCTTTGACAATCCTGCCGAATTGGCCGCGCTGGTGGACGGCACGCTGGGCGGCGATATGCGCGCACTTGGTCTGGTTGCGGCCAAAGGATGTGGCGGTGACGTCGGCAAACTCAAGGATTTCGCCACCACATTCGCAGGCAACGCCGATTTTCAGGTTGTCATGGACAAGGGCGGCATGACCAAGCGCCCCGAGGCGCTGGCCGCCCTGCTTCAGGGCTGCGGTGGCACGGCCTCCGAACTGGCCAAGGTCGTGGACAAATTCAAAGCCCCCGGCGACGCGGCCAAGCTGGAAAAAGCGCTGGGCGCAGGTGGTCTGGCGCAATGCCCCGATGCATTAGGCGCGCTGGTGACGGGAGACGATGGCGCAACATTGAAAAAGCTGGCCGATGGGTTCACGACGGACGATGATTTGACCCGGCTGAACACGATGCTGACCGAAGGTGGGCTTGATGGCTCGGCCTCCGGGCGGCCCGGTTTGCTGGCGGACGTGATCCGCACGGGGCTGGACGATGATCCGACCCGCCTGAAAGAGCTGTACGACGGGTTTCATACCGACCCTGGCGTCGCACCTGCCGTGTCGCACCTGGATCAGTTCGAACACATGATCACCGCCTTTGATGGTGAGGATGGCAAAGCGGGCGAAAGGCTGAAATCAACGCTGGAGGGGTTCGTTTTCCGCGACGGATGCTCCACAGCGGATGCGGCCAAACGCCTGCAGGATCCGTTCATGACCAAGCTGGAACAGATGGCACGCTCGAACGGCACGCCGGATGTGACTGCCGGTGCCGCCGACCGGTCCGCAGATGCAGCAGCCGCAGGTGCTCCGCGCGCGCCCGATGCGATAGGGGGGGCCATGACGACCCTTCTGGCCGCTGGCGGGCCCGGCGCGACGCTGGATCAGGGCCAGATCGCCCTGATGCTTGGCCCGGACGCCGCGGCCCTCGCACTGTCCTCCACCGGGTTGGAAAACCGCGCGGCTGCGCTTGAAAAAACACCCGCGGCTGGAGACGCAGATGACGAATACAGCGCACAAACCGAAGTTCTGACGGGTGAGCTGTCAACGGCCACCGATGCTCTTCTCAAGGCGGCAACCGGGGTCGAGATTACCGCGATCAAGGCGCTGGAGGCACAGGCCGACGCCCTGATGACGCGGGCCGGAAGTGAACCCGATGATGACAAGCGGTCTGCGGCCATTGTGGCAGTGCGCGCGGCGGGTCAGGCGATTGACACCGCACTGGCCCGGCTGTCGTCGCACGCGCTGTCCCAAACGGCCGAGGCGGGAAGTGCGGCAGTTGGTATCGCCGAAACGCTGGCCCTGCGCTCCGGTGCCAGCGATGCCGAAAAGGCGGTGCTGAACGAACTGGCCGCAGCAGCAATGGACGGGGCAGTGGCCGCTGCCGCCGCCTCTGGCACACCGGCAGAAACCGCAGCGGCGGCCAAGGCACAAGTCGATTTGCTGGACGCGGGCGAACGCGGCGCGGAAACGGACCGGCGCAACGCGGCAGCCACGGCTGCCGCTGCGGCGGCGAATGAGGCGGCCACAGAAATCCTGCGGGCCGCCCCGCCGGTTGATCCGGCACTGGTGGCACGCGTGGCTGCACTGGCAGCCGCTGCTGCTGCCGCCGGTCAGGCCGCACCGGGTGAACCGCAGGCAAAGGCTGCATTCGACGCCGCAAAAGAGGCAAGCAAGGCGTCGGCCAAGGCCGCGCAACGCGCCGCGGCTGCATCCAAAGTGGCTGCAGCCTATGACAACCCCGCCGCCGCCGAGGCGCTGGCCGCAGGCGGCGATTGCGACCAGACCCATGCCAACCTTGTCGCGGCAGGCATGGACGCCGAGGCCGTTAATGTCGCCGAAGTGGCCGCAGCGGCACGTCGAAGCGGCATGGCGCTTTTGGAGGTGGAACGCATTCTCACCGACCCGGCGGCGGCATCAAAAGCCGCGCGGGATGCAGCACTGCAAGGTGCGCCAGATACGGACGGTTTGGGCGTGGTGATCACGGCCAGGGAAAAGGATGCAAGCGATGCCGGTGATGCGGCCAAGCTCGCTCAGGAAGTTCTGAATGTGGCAAGTGCCACAGATGCCAATTACAAGGATTTGATTGACGATGCCGAGGCCAAGGCACAAGTGGCGCTTGGTCTGGCGGTGATGGTCGTTGATGAGGCATTGCGCAAACGGGTCGTCACGCAAGCCACTTTCGCCCTGAAAGAAGTCCATGCGGCTGCAGGCAAATACGCAGATGAGCAACTGGACGGGGCCAACGCGGCATTGGCGACGGAGCAAGGCAACCAGTCAACGCTGACCAGCGCGTCACGTCAGACGCTCATCGACGACTACGTGGGGGTTGGGGCCACCAATTCGATGGATGGGTCGGCACTTTCGGCGCAAACCGAAGAGCTTCGCGCCGCCATGTGCAAAACGGCCAACGGGTTGCTGGCGCAAGAGTTGCTGGACAGCGCCGATGCCACCGAAAAACGCAACGCCGCCGCCAAGGCGCAGGCGCTGGCGGCGGCACCGGGTGCGTCGAAACTGGCCAAGGTCGAGGCGCTGGTCGCGGTGCGCGACGCAAACGAGGAAGTGAGCAAACTTGCCACAGCGCTTGTGGACGACCGCATCGGCAAAGTCCCGGCAGTGCCCGGCGGGGTCAATGCGACGGAACTGACGACGGCGGTGGGCGGTGTCACGCCCGACGCGGCCCTGCGCACCGCAGTTGCGGCCTTTGAAGCGGCCAACAGCGCCGCCGCCAAGTGGAGCGAAAGCGCAAATGCCGTCAAGGTCGCCGTTACCGAAGCCCTGTCCGCGTTGTCCGGATCGCATCCCGACACCGCCCGTCTGAACCAGTTGAATACCGAGGCCGATACCAAAGTGACCCAGGCACTGGCGGCACAGCGCGCGATCGATCCGGATGATGCCGGGTCATCGATTTCCCGCCTGAACGCGATTGCCAGTGGTTGGACCGCCTGGATCAATGCGAACGGCCACACAGGCGTTGCCCAAGCAGGCGACATCATGGCCAGTTCCGGTGTCGCGACCATGATGACAACCGAAACCAAGCGGCGATCCAATCACGTCGGTGCACAGCAGGACGAACTCATTCGCGTGGCCTCGGGCATCAAATTCGCACCATACCCGACCGTTGCGTCGGGCCTGCCGAGCGGCACGAATATTGTCGAGCCGTGCAATATCGCGCTCCCGCCTCCGCCACCTCCTCCTCCGGGCGCCGTCGGTGCGGCACCACCCCCGCCCGCGCCCGAAGCGGCAACCATCCGCAAGAACCACATCTGCGGGCGTCACGTGCGCGAAGCGTTCAAATTCGGCCACGTCGATGGTGGGCCCAACCCGGATGACGTGACCGCCGGGCACATGATCGCCGCGGCCTACGAAGGGGTTCCGCCATGGCCCGGCGAAGGCACCGGAAATCTGCCGCCGCCGGGTACCAAGCTGCGCTCATTGCGCAAACAGGCCAAGGCGCAAAAGGTCAATTCCTTCCTGCCCGAAGAAGTGAACGTCGGCAATGTCACACAGGTCGTGGAAAAGGCGTTGTCCGCCGTGCGTGCCAATTACGCAGACACAGCTGCGTTTCACACCGCGATTGCCACCGCAGCCCAGCCCGGTTTCCTGAAGGACACCGTCAGTGTGGACATTCCCCCGCCAGCCGATATTCATATCGGCATCAAGCTGGCCGGTACACCCGCGGTGCCCAAGGCCGATATGGTTCACGGCACCAAAGTCACAATGACAATGCCCGACATGATGGCCATCGGCCGCGCCATCGGCCAATAGGCAAAGGAGGCCCCGCATGCCCGGTTCAGAGATCATCCTCTACTTCACGCTGCCCGACCGCGACTATATCTACGCCCGCGAATTCATCGCCAAAGAGCAGTTGCGCGCCGAGCATGACATCTTCAACGACTGCGTCGGGGGGCTCGCCATCGAAGGTGAGGGCGGGCCGATTTTCGTTGAGGACGATTTCGACCACATCATCGCCGCCTTGCTTGTGGCCGCACCAGACCAACTGGAGCGCGGAGAACACGTGGTGTTCGAGTATTACTATGACCCCGAAGTGCTGGACATTCGCGTGGCAGACGATGTCGCCACGTTCTCGGACGGACAGGGCGCCCGCGTCAGCATGCCGGTCGCACAGGCAGTGACGGAACTGAAGCGCGCGCATGACGAGATGACCAAACTGAAAGAGCTGGTCGGGGCCTAGCGCGCAAGCGTCGCGCCACTTCGGTCTGCGCAACGAACGCCGCCACCACGCCATGACGCTCCGAAACGGTGGTGCGCGACAAGGCCAAAACACCCGCTCAAACCGGATACCAGATCAAATCGGCAAAGTCGGGCCGGTCCACGAACGGATTGCGATTGCCCTGTCGTTCGGCAATCTGGTCATTCCTGATCCGCTCCGCCCGGCTGACACGGGCCAGCTTGTTCCACAACAGCAACGTCTCAAGCGAACCGATATGGGGCTCGCCAATCACATGGGCGCGCTCGTCCAGCGTCAGCTCGGGATCGCCATCAACACCCTGATAGCGCACCGCCATGTACAGGCACGCACGCGCGATCACACCGCGCGGGTCAAAGTGGCGCTCGGGTGCCACTTCCATCTCCCGCTCCAGATGATCCAGACGCCGGTCATAGAACAGACCCGCACTGCGCCTTGAGTTGTGAACCGCATCGGCCACAGCGATATTATGCAGGTCCGCATGGGCAGTCGCATTGTCGGCAAAACCGAAGGCCTTGGGCCAGATGTGATCCTTGTTCCAGCGATCCTGCGGCACCGCGCCCGGTCCATATGAAGTGATGGGAACCGAAACACCGTCATGAAAGCGGATGACATTTTGATCGTTCAGCGGATCGCGAAACAGGTCTTTCATGGCTTCGGTGGCCTGCGGTTGATAGCTTATCCGATGGTGGCCCTCCTTGGTGATCCTGCCCAGACAGGTACGCAGTGCGTCGTCCTCCAGCCCATCCGCATCACGGTAATAGCTGCCGACCGACAGGCGAATATGCGGGTTCTCGCCATTCGCGCCCCAGATCAGCGCCTGCAGCGGATCGCCGTCAGCGCGCCTGAAATCCACCCAGATCAGCCCCTTGAGCTGCTCGGGCACGACTTCGTGCGCAGCAACATCCGACGCAATGCTGGGTAACAACACCGGAACGACGGACTGGGTCGGGCCCACGACCGGGGCCAACGCGTCGATCTCAAATAGCTGACCGGGGCTGAGCCCGTTTGGCCCCAGACAGACCACCAGCGCACCGATGCGGGGCCATTCGGCACGCACAAAGGCCTTCCAGTCGCTGCCGGGCCGCAATTCATGCCGGTCAAACCAGCACCGCATGCCCCGCGCGCGCAGTTGGGCTTCGATAGCGCTGACGGCGGCCTTGTCGGCACTGTTGTGGCACAGAAACATGTCAAAGAGGGGGGATTGCACCACGATGACCCTAACCCGGTTGGTGATGTGTGCCTGCCTGCATACACGCTTCCTGCGAAGTCACCAAGAATGCTTCCTTTTTGATGGCCCATCATTCAGCAACAGCGACGGCAGACGGCCATTGGCCCCTAACTACCCTTTGATGATTGCCGCCTCATCCCATGCCTGCGCAGAGTCCGGGTAAATTGATTTTTCCGGCTCATACGTGGCCGGATCGTCCAGTGAAGACGCATGCACATAAATCCGGTCGCTCATCCGCTGGCTGTTCCGGGTAATCTGCGATCCGCATTGCGGACAGAAACCGCTGAAGGTTGATTGACCCGATCCGCCCATCATTTCGTATGTTTTACAGGTGTCCGTTATGGAAAAATCTGCGCGGGCAAGAGGCATCATTTCAGAATGCCCCGAACCTGTGAGCTGTTGGCAATCACGACAGTGGCAGCGAAACATCGGGACATCCAAACGGGTGCCTTCATAACGCACTGACCCACATTTGCATCCACCAGACACGCGCTCTGACATGACTGTTCCTCCCGCTTCAGACGTTAGAACAGCAGTCTCTCAAAGTCAGCCCTGTCCTGCTTTGCCGCCCTCGACATGTGCTTTGGACGTCCAACCCTGCCTCGAAACCTCTGCGCCAACGCAAGCCGGGGCATCGCCAGCCCGTGGGGTGGCGATCAGGCCTGTCCGCTACTGCGCTTTATGGCTGCCATGTGCATCTTCCCGATCAGCGGGTTGCGAATGGTGTCATATCGCCATCCCGTCGGGACGGGCTGTCGATCGCCCGGCGCCTTCGGCTTGAGTCCGGGCGGGGTGGTGTGATGTTCGAACGGCAATATTGTCCCGCACTACGGACAGTCCACGTCACTCTAATGACACACCATCAGCGCATGTCCGGCCGCAGCCCCACAACACGAACGCAACCCACCCACCAAAACGAGCGACAGCCACCGCCCCTCTCACGACCGCCGCACCGCACGGCTTCCCTTGACGCTCTCAAAGCGATCAAATACTACCTCAATCCGTTGAGCGGGCGTTGTGTAGTGGTAAGACCTTAGCCTTCCAAGCTAATGACGCGGGTTCGATTCCCGCCGCCCGCTCCAATCTCAAGAAAATTGACCACGCGACCTGCCTGCGGGATCGTGTCCACTTGACCTTACAGGCCCATTGCGGCCATCTGCGGTGCAAGTTGAAATCCGGAGCCCGCATGAGCGATACCGCGACCCCTCAGACGCCCCCTCCCTCGGGCAATGAAGAGCGTGAGAAGTCCAAGAAAATCGGGGCTTTGCGTCAACTTTTCCCGTTTGTGCTGCCCTATTGGCGTCTGCTGATCGCCGCACTTGCGGCCCTTGTCAGCACGGCGATCATTTCCTTGACGCTGCCGCTGGCCGTGCGCCGTGTCGTTGACAATTTCGGTTCCGAAGATCCGCATATTCTTGATCTCTATTTCATGGCTGCGATTGGCATTGCGGGGCTCTTGGCCGTTGGCACCGGCATCCGCTACGCACTTGTGACGCGCTTGGGCGAACGGGTTGTCGCCGACATCCGCAAGGCTGTGTTTGACCGGGTGATCGGCATGTCGCCCAGCTTTTATGAAAACATCATGACCGGCGAAGTCCTGAGCCGCATCACGACCGACACCACCCTGATCCTCAGCGTCATCGGCTCGTCCGTATCGATTGCCCTGCGCAATATCCTCATCTTTGCCGGGGGCCTTGTGCTGATGCTGCTGACCTCGGCCAAACTGACGGGTCTCGTACTGTTGATCGTGCCTGCCGTGGTCGTGCCGATCCTTGTGCTGGGGCGCAGGTTGCGGGTTCTCAGCCGTGAAAATCAGGACTGGATCGCGGCCTCGTCGGGGCGTGCGTCCGAACAGCTCAGTGCCGTTCAGACGGTACAGGCCTTCACCCACGAGGCGGCCAGCCGCATGATGTTTTCGGACGTGACCGAGGCAAGCTATGGCTCGGCCAAACGGCGCATCACGACGCGCGCTTTGATGACTGTGATCGTCATCTTTCTGACCTTCTCGGGCATTGTCGGTGTGCTGTGGATCGGTGCCAATGACGTGCGCGCTGGCCTCATGTCGCAGGGCGCGCTGATCCAGTTCGTGATCTACGCCGTCATGGTCGCCGGGGCCGTCGCCGCCCTGTCTGAAATCATCGGTGAGTTGCAGCGCGCGGCTGGTGCCACCGAACGGCTGGTCGAGTTGTTGCAGACCAAAGACGATGTGATCGACAGCAACAGCCCCGCCGTCCTGCCGCACCCCGTGCAGGGGCGCATCACCTTCGAGGACGTGCACTTTTCCTACCCCGCGCGCCCTTCGATCAATGCGCTGGACGGGGCCAGTTTCGACATCCAGCCCGGCGAAACCGTGGCCTTTGTCGGCCCTTCGGGCGCGGGCAAAACCACCGTGATACAGATGCTGCTGCGGTTTTATGATCCGCAGTCGGGCCACATCCGCCTTGACGGGATCGACGTTGCCGACATGGCGCGCGAAGAATTTCGCCAGAACATCGCGCTGGTCCCGCAGGACCCGATGATCTTTGCCACCTCTGCCGCTGAAAACATCGCCTTTGGCCGCCCCGGTGCATCGCGCGCGGATGTCGAGGCGGCGGCCGGGGCGGCAGCCGCGCACGACTTCATCTCTGCCCTGCCGCAGGGCTATGACAGCCCGCTGGGGGAGCGGGGCGTAATGCTGTCGGGCGGGCAAAAGCAGCGCATCGCCATTGCACGCGCCATCCTGCGCGACGCCCCCGTGCTGCTGCTGGACGAGGCGACAAGCGCGCTGGATGCCGAAAGCGAACGGGCCGTGCAGGATGCCGTCGACAGCCTGTCACAAGGGCGCACCACCCTCATCGTCGCCCACCGCCTTGCCACGGTGAAAAAGGCGGACCGGATCATCGTTCTGGATCAGGGGCGCATCGTGGCCCAAGGCCCCCATGACGCGCTGGTCGAAGAGGGCGGGCTATACGCACGCCTCGCCCGGCTGCAATTCACCGACGGCATTGCGGCCGAGTGACACAGGGCTAATCGTGACCCAGGGTCACATCCTCTGACGCCGCGTCCCGCAGCCACCCTGCATCTTGCAAAACTTGAACTATGCGACCATGCACCGCATCCTGACAAAAGGAACACATGCGCCGCCATAAAAACCAAAGGCGCATCAGGGAGGATGCCAATGACCTTTGCCGGGATCGCCGATCGCGACGCCATCGAGAATGAAATGCCGTGGGACAAACGCGGCTTTGCCACAACGCTGTACGGCATGCTCAGCAACACAGCACAGGCCTATCCGACCCACAAGGCGATCAGCTACCAGATCTTCTCTGATCCGAAATCCAAGGCCGACACGCTGACCTGGGCACAGCTCAAGGATCGCACGACGCAATGCGCCAATATGTTCCGCGCCCTTGGCATCGGCCCCACCGATGTCATCGCCTATGTGCTGCCCAACGCCACCGAAACGGTGATCACCCTGCTGGGCGGGGCAACGGCTGGAATCGTCAACCCGATCAACCCGCTGCTTGAGGCCGAACAGATCGGCGCGATCCTGCGCGAAACCAACGCCAAGGTTGTCGTCACCCTGCGCCCCTTCCCCAAAACCGATGTCGCACAAAAAACGACAGAGGCGGTCGCCCTGGCCCCCAATGTCAAAACCGTGCTCGAGGTTGATCTGCTGACCCATGTGTCGGGCCTCAAATCCCTGATCATCCCGCTGATCCGGCCCAAGATGGAAAAGGCACCGGGCGTGACCTACAAGGCGTTCAACGCCGAATGCGCCAAACAGCCCACCACCCTGCAGTTCGAAGATGAACAGGTGGACCGCGTGGCCTGCTATTTCCACACCGGCGGGACCACGGGCATGCCCAAGGTCGCACAGCACAAGTATTCCGGCATGATCTACAACGGCTGGTGCGCACAGAAACTGCTGTTCACCGAACAGGACGTGGTGATGTGCCCGCTGCCGCTGTTTCACGTCTTTGCCTGCCATCCGATCCTGATGGGGGCCATCGCATCGGGCGCGCATGTGGTCTTCCCGACACCGCAGGGCTATCGCGGTGATGGGGTGTTCGACAATTTCTGGAAACTGATCGAACGCTGGAAGGTCACCTTCATCATCACCGTGCCAACGGCCATTTCGGCCAAGATGCAGCGACCCATCGATGCCGACATTTCAACCATCAAGACGGCGTTCTCAGGCTCCGCCCCGCTGCCGCAGGAACTTTACAAGCGGTTCGAAAAGGCGACCGGCGTGAACCTGATCGAAGGCTACGGCATGACCGAAGCGACCTGTGTCGTGTCGGTCAACCCGCTCGATGGCGAGAAAAAGATCGGATCGGTCGGCATCACATTCCCCTACACCCGCGTCAAAATCTACAAGGTCACGCCCGAAGGGCCGGTCGAGGCGGACGTGGACGAGGTGGGCGAAATCTGCGTGTCCAACCCCGGCGTCTATGCTGGCCACACCTATACCGAAGAAGACAAGAACACCGACCTGTTCTACAACACGGACTTCCTGCGCACGGGCGATCTGGGGCGGATCGACCCGGATGGCTATCTGTGGATCACGGGCCGGGCCAAGGATCTGATCATTCGCGGCGGTCACAACATCGACCCCGCCGAGATTGAAGAGGCGCTTTTGGGTCACGAGGCCGTCGCCTTTGCCGGGGCAATCGGACAACCGGACATCCACGCAGGCGAAGTGCCCTGCGCCTATGTCGAACTGGTGGCGGGTGCGTCCGTCACCCCGGATGCGTTGATGGAGTTCTGCAAGGAACACGTGCACGAACGCGCCGCCCAACCCAAACACATGACGGTGATGCCGGAACTGCCCAAAACGGCTGTTGGCAAAGTGTTCAAACCCGATCTGCGCAAGGAAGCGATCACGCGAATCTACAATGAAACGCTCAGCAAGGCAGAGCTTGAGGCGCGCGTCACATCCGTCATCGATGACAAGAAACGCGGGCTGGTTGCCCAGGTGGCCCTGAACGGGGCCACGCAAGCCTCGGTCCAGACCGTGCTGGGCGATTTCGTGCGGCCCTGGGAAGTGGCGCAAGGGGCCACGGCGGCCAAGTAGGCGACCACCAGCGACTGCGGTAACGGGCGTGCAGACCTTTGGGCCTGCGCGCCTTTTTTCTTGGCGACATGACAGAGTTGTGAGGGCCGCGTGATCCGTTTTGGCACTAGGGTCGGGGCGCAACGAAGGACCAACAGATCATGCCCAAATCCCGCGCCAAGTCCCGCAAATCCAAATCCGCTCCGGCATCTGCTGCCGCGCCGACGCGCCGCAATGTGCTGAAACTGGCGGGGGGCGGTGTGATCGCCGCAACCGGGGCTGCGGGTGCCGGCATCTGGGGCGTCAGTTCGTTCCGCGCCTATGCCGCCGAACACGACCTCAGCCGTGTGGGCGAGGGGCCGGTCACCATCGTGCAGATCCACGACCCGCAATGCCCGACCTGCACGGCCTTGCAGAAACAGACCCGCGCCGCATTGCGCGATTTCGACGATTGCGGGATCACCTATCTGGTGGCCGACATCAAAACGCCCGAAGGCGCGGCCTTTGCCCGCCGGTACCGCGTGCCGCATGTGACGCTGCTGTTGTTTGATGGCGACGGGGAATTGCACCAGACCGTGCAAGGCTTGCAGCAGGCCAGCCAACTGGCGCAGGTGTTCGCCGCGCACAAAGCCGCCGTGGCCTGAGCAGGGGCCTTATGCCCAGCCAAGCTGGCGCAGCGATATCCCGTCATGCCAGATCTTGGTCATGTGGCTGATCTTGTCGCCCTCAAACCTCATGGCATAGACATAATCGGCGGCAACCGTCTTGCCCGTCGGTTCCACAGGGCCACCGGGGCCAGTCTGCGTGCCGTGAAAGACCGCAAATCCAAGGGCTGTGTCGCGCTCTTCATCCATGGCAAAGGCCTTCAACTCATAATGCCCGTCCGGCACGGGCGTCAGCAGCCCCTTCATCCACTCGCAATAGGCTTCAAGCGTGTCGATATCCGCGATGGCATCGGATTGAGCGGAAAAGCTCGCGTTCGGAGTGCACCAGTCCTTGCAGACGTCCCAGCCTTTGCCGGTCTCGCAGGCATCGAAAAAGTCCATGGCCAATTGCTGACGTGTCATCGCGGTCTCCTGATAAAATTGGGTCGAGTAAGCAATGGTCCGAACGCTAGCGCGCGCGCCCGTGTCCTGTCGAATAAATTCGCCGAAGATGGCCCAGCGGGGGGCCGTTTGCCTTCAGTTTACGCGGGCAAATGGGGCGCAGAAGGTGCCCGAAATCCTAACGAAAGGTGAATCCGCCTCTGTAACCCCTTGAAATTGCTAGGGCGGAATAGTGTCCCAGCGTGGGACACCTAGTTTCCGGCGCTCTCCATTTTCCGGTGCGCGATCACCTCTTCAAGCCAGCCCAGTTTCATCTCCGGAACCGAGCTGAGCAGCAGATCGGTGTAGTCATCAAAGGGCGGGGTCAGCACCTCGGACTTGGTCCCATACCGCTGCACCCGCCCCTGATACATCACCGCGATACTGTCCGCGATGGCCCGCACCGTAGCCAGATCGTGGGTGATGAACAGATAGGCCACGTCCTCGATCTTCTGAAGGTCCAGCAGCAGTTTCAGGATGCCGTCAGCCACCAGCGGATCAAGGGCCGACGTGACCTCGTCACAGATGATCAGCTTGGGTTTGGCCGCCAGCGCGCGGGCAATACAGACCCTCTGTTTCTGCCCGCCTGACAGCTCCGCCGGATATCGATCCTGAAAGCCGCTCCCCAGTTCGATCTCGTCCAGCAGTTCCTGAATGCGCTTCTGTTTCTCGGCCCCCTTGAGGCCAAAGTAGAATTCAAGTGGACGCCCGATGATCGTGCCCACGGTCTGGCGCGGGTTCATCGCGGTGTCCGCCATCTGGTAGATCATCTGCAACTCGCGCAGGTCCTCGCGGGTGCGCGAGGGCTGATCGGCTGACAGGGTGCGGCCCGCAAATTCGATTGAGCCGTCACGGGGCGGCAAAAGCCCCGTGATGACGCGGGCGAGGGTGGACTTGCCCGACCCGGACTCACCCACCACCGCCAGCGTCTGCCCGGGGCTGAGGTCCACGCTGACATCATGCAGAACGTCGAAATTGGTGCCCGCATAGCGCGCCGTGATGTTCCGAACGCTCAGAACCGGCTCAGTCGGTTGCTTCTCCTTATGCACGATGGAGCGGACCGAAACGAGCGCCTTGGTGTACTCTTCCTGGGGTGCGTTGATGATCTGGTCCGTCGTGCCGTATTCAACCTTTTCGCCCATGCGCAGGACCATGATGTGGTCAGAAACCTGCGCGACCACAGCGAGGTCGTGGGTGATGTAGAGAGCAGCAACGCCGGTGTCGCGGATCGCATCCTTGATCGCTTTCAGAACGTCGATCTGTGTGGTCACATCAAGCGCGGTGGTCGGTTCGTCAAACACCACAAGGTCGGGTTCAGGGCAAAGCGCGAGCGCTGTCATGCAGCGTTGCAACTGCCCGCCCGAGACCTGGTGGGGGTAGCGGTTGCCGATGTTTTCCGGGTCCGGCAGGCCAAGTTTCTTGAACAACTCGACTGCGCGCTTTTCCGCGTCGGATTTGGAGAACTTGCCCTGCAGCACGGCGGCCTCGATCACCTGCTCCATGATCCGCTTGGCCGGGTTGAACGAGGCGGCGGCGGATTGCGAGACATACGTCACCTCGGCCCCGCGCAGGCGGCGCACATCGCGGGTCGAGGCCTGCAGCACATCGCGCCCGTTGACCGTGACCGTGCCGCCCGTCAGTTCCACGCCGCCGCGCCCATAGGCCATGGCGGCAAGACCGATCGTGGATTTTCCGGCGCCGGATTCCTCGATGAGGCCCAGCACCTTGCCCGCCTCGACGTCGAAATCGACACCATGCACGATTTCGATGTCATGCGGTTTTTCACCGGGTGGGTAGACAGTGGCCCCGATCTTGAGGCCGCGCACTTGCAGGAGAGGTGTGGTCATGAGTGGCTATCCCAGGGGGCGCTGCCCCCGGACCCCCGGAGTTTTTCTGGCGAGATGAAGAAGGATCGTGTCATCCGCGACCCCCTTGAGCGAGGTGGTCCGGTTCAGGATCCAGTCGGCGATGAGGTTGACGCTGATGGCGAGCGTGGCAATGGCGACCGCCGGGTAGAGTGCGGCACCGATGCCGAAGTTGATCCCTTCCTTGTTCTCTTTCACGATGCCGCCCCAGTCCGCGAGTGGGGGTTGGACCCCGATCCCGAGGAAGGACAGTGTCGAGATGAACAGCACCATGAAGATGAACCGCAGCCCCATTTCGGCGACAAGTGGTGAGAGCGCGTTGGGCAGGATTTCGCGGAAGATGATCCATGTCAGTTTTTCGCCGCGCAGGCGGGCGGCCTCGACATAGTCCATGACCGAAATGTCGACGGCCACGGCGCGCGACAGGCGATAGACCCGCGTGCTGTCGAGCAGGCCCATGATCACCACCAGTGTGACCACTGTGGCCTCGATCGAGGACAGGATGACGAGGGCGAGGATCAGGGATGGGATCGACATGAACAGATCAACAAGGCGGCTCATCACCTGATCGACCCACCCGCCCGAGACGGCGGCGATAAACCCTAGGATCGAGCCTGTTGTGAAGCTGAGCATTGTGGCCAGAGTGGCGATCAGGATGGTGGTTTGCCCGCCGTAGATCATGCGTGTCAGCAGGTCGCGTCCGATCTGGTCGGTGCCAAGCCAGTGTTTGGCGGACGAGGGTTCCCAGACATCGCCCACCGCTTCGGCCATGCCGTAAGGGGCGATGAGGTCAGCAAAGATGGCAGCGAGGAAGTAGATCGCGGTGATCGTGAGCCCGATGGCGGCGGAGAGGGGTATGTTTTTTAGCATTTGATTTGCGCCCAGATTTGCGAACGGGTGCCGGATCGCGCCTTTGCTGCGCAAAGACTTCCATCCGCTCGAAATGAGTTTTGTTGCACAAAACTCATTTGGGGTGCCTCAGGCGCGGGTTGGCGAGGATGGACACCACGTCAGCGACAATGTTGAGGATGATGTAAACGGCGGCAAAGATGACCCCGCAGGCGAGCACGACCGGCACATCCCGTTTGACCACGGCATCGACCAGATATTGGCCCATGCCGGGATAGGCGAACACCACTTCGACCACCACGACGCCCACCACCAGATAGGCGAGGTTAATCATCACCACGTTCACGATGGGCGCGATGGCGTTTGGAAAGGCGTGCTTGCGGATCACGGCGAAGGTGTTGAGGCCCTTGAGTTCCGCTGTTTCGATATAGGCCGACTGCATGACGTTCAGGATCGCGGCGCGTGTCATGCGCATCATATGCGCCAGCACCACCAGCGTCAGGACCGCCACGGGCAGCGCGATGGCGTAAAGCTGTGCTGAAAGCGGCATACCAGGCGAGACAGAAGCAAAGGAGGGGAAGGCGACAGGGTCCATGCCGACCCACCCCCAGATCGGCCATGTCATGCTTTGCACGGCAAAGAAAAAGATTAGCACATATGCGATCATGAATTCCGGCAGCGAGATCGAGGCGAGCGTGATCCCCGAGATTAGCTTGTCCGGCCAGCGGTTCTGATAGCGTACGGCGATCAGGCCCAGCAGGATCGCCAGAGGGACCGAGATGATGGCGGCCCAGAAGGCAAGGAACAGTGTGGCGGACATGCGCCGCGCGATCTGCTCGCCAATAGGCAGCTTGTTGGTCAGTGCGAGCCCCATGTCACCTGTGAATATGCCGCCGAGCCATTCGAAGTAGCGGGTGAAGGCCGGGCGATCCAGACCCATTTCGGCGCGCAGGTTGGCGAGGTTTTCTTCGGTCGCGCCCTGACCGAGCACGGCTTGCGCGGCATCTCCGGGCAGGACTTCGGTCAGGCCAAAGATCAGGGCAGAGGCGGCCAGCAGCAGCAAAAGCCCGATGCCGAGGCGTTCTGCCACAAGTTTCAGGATGGGGTGCATGAGGATGGACCTGTTCTGCTAAAAATGCTTGGGCGCGGTGCCGGTGTCAGCGGTCCGCTGCCAAGGAGCGTCTCTGACCGATACGAGCAAATGGCAGGCCTGTGCCAAGGCCGCGCGATCCGTTCGCTGTTTGTCGAGACATTCATATATGTGTCTAAAAGCAATCGGGCGGCCCCGTGTGGGGGCCGCCCGATCCTGTGCTTTTAAGCCTTCCAGGTCTTTTTGAACGCGTACCAGTTCATCTGAGGACCGTTGGGATCGCTTTCCCAGCCTTTGACATTGGTCGATACGGCGTCGACGAAGTCGTTGAACATCGGAACGATCAGGCCGCCTTCTTCGTTCAGCATGCGACCCATTTTCGAGTAGATGTCCTTGCGCTTGGCCTCGTCGAGTTCGGCGCGCGCCTCAAGCAGCATCGCGTCGAATTCGGGACGTTTCCAACGGGTGTCGTTCCAGTCTGCCGTGGAGAGGTAGGCTGTGGTGTACATCTGATCCTGCACCGGGCGACCGCCCCAATAGGAACAGCAGAAGGGCTGCACGTTCCAGACTTCGGACCAGTAGCCATCATTGGGCTCACGCTTGATTTCCAGCGGGATACCGGCGGCTTGGGCCGATTGCTGGAACAGGGCGGCGGCATCGACCGCGCCGGGGAAGGCCCCGTCGGCGGTGCGCAGGATGATGGGCGAGCCATCGTGGCCTGATTTCTTGTAATGCTCGGCCGCTTTTTCGAGGTTGAACTCGCGCTGGGGGATGGTTTCGTCAAACAGCGGGTAGGCGGCGTTGATCGGCATGTCGTTCCCGACCGAGCCATAGCCCTGCAGGATCTTTTCAACCATTTCTTCGCGGTTAAGCGCGTATTTCAGCGCAAGACGCAGGTCCAGATTGTCGAAGGGCGGGGTGTCGATATGTGCGATGAACACATAGTGACCGCGCCCGGCTGTGGACAGCACGTCGATCGTGGGCGCACGGTCCAGCAGTTTTGCAATCTTGGGTTCAACCCGGTTGATCGTATCGACCTGGCCCGATTGCAGGGCCGCTGTCCGGGCGGTGGCGTCGTTCAACACGATGACTTCGACCGTGTCGTAGTGGGCCGTGACTGTCTGGTCGCCGCCCCAGTAATCGTCGCGCCGCTTGCCAACCATGCGCACGCCAGGCTCGTCGCTTTCCAGCGTATAGGCGCCGGTGCCGATGGCTGCAGTTGGATCGTCAAAGCCGCCACCCGGCTGGATCATCAGGTGGTAGTCGGCCATCAGGTAGGGCAGGTCGGCGTTGCCGACGGCCAGCGTGACTTCGAAAACGTCACCATCGGTGCGCATGGATTCAATACCCTGCACGATGCCGAGGGCGCCCGATTTGGAGTCTTCGTTCGAGTGGCGCGCCATGGTCTGCATGACGTCTTCGGCCGTGACGGCCTGACCGTTCGAGAATGTGATGCCCTGACGCACCTTGAAGCGCCATGTCTTGGCATCCGATGTGCCTTCCCAGCTTTCGGCGACAAGACCTGTCAGCGAACCGTCGGCTTCCACCTCGACAAGGCCCTCACCCCAGAGCTGACCACCGGCAATCGGCACGTCCGAGGCCCATGTGGCGGGGTCCTGGCTGTTGGTGGATTCACCACCTTGTACACCCATTTTAAAGGTGCCGCCCGCGACAGGTGCGGCTTTGGCTGGCGTGGCCAGCATCGAAGACGCCACGGCTGCGCTCACACCCAGTGCGGCGGCGCGGCTCATGAATTCACGGCGCGTCATCGCACCTGCTGTCACGCGTGCGGACAGCTTTTCTAGTTCTTTCGACATATGTGTCTCCCAATTGGATCATATCCGCGTCTGGTGCGCGGTATTTTTGTTTGTGGCGCAGAGCCTAAGCATTTGCCGCCTGCTCGCAAGGGCTAATGCCGGAAACTGACACGACAATTCTGTGACATGCGGGTGCAGGCTTAGAGCAAATCGCGTTTGATTTTGTCTGTCACCTCTCGGTGGTAAACGGATTTGCCGTTCTCGAATGCGTCAAGCGATGCGCGCAGATGGAAGTGGGTCGCATCAGACCACATCTCGGACTTTGTTTCGGTGCGCAGTGCGATGCCGTCGCGTTTCAGCTCCTCCGTCCAGTGGCAGGCTCCCCTTGCCGACAGCGGGTCGTCGGGATGGATCGACCAGCGCTCGCGTGCAATCGATCCGTTGATCAGCCCATACTCCAGATCGCGGACCTTTCCGAAATCGTCCTCGATGATCAGGCTGGTGACGCCAGTGACCATATCCGTTTCCTGTCGACGTATATGGTTTTCCGGGCGCAACTCCTCTGTCCGCCACGGCGGCGCCGCGTCGGGATCGGGGAAGGTCCAGTCGCCCGCAGCCCGCAAGGCCTGCACGGATAGGGAGCCTGCGTGCAATTCAAGGGTGACCGGCGTTGGCGTTGGCCAGATCAGGGGCCAGTAGGCGGTCGAGATGGCGATGCGCAGCCGATGACCCGCAGGGACGGTGTAGGCGATATGATCAAGCGCCAGTTCGATCTCTTCCTCCTGGCCGGGAGTGAGCGCACGCCCCAGATGGCGGGCAAGGTTCAACACGCCATAGGTGATCCGGGTGGAGGCTCCGTCCGGATGCACATGGTTCAGCCTGACAGCGATCTGCGCGACAGGGGCATCGGCGCTGAGGGTCAGGCGGATCGTCGGTGCGTCGATGATCGACACGTCTTGGTCAAGCGGGGCGCTGTCAAAGGTGGCACTGCGCGCATCATCATGGCGTTGGTCGCCGGGCAGTTCCGGGCCCAGCCAGATGGCGCAGTATTCTCCGCCGTCTGCGCCGGTGTCGTGTGGCGAGGCAATCGTGCGGTGGAATCGGTCGGGCGCCTCGCTCAACCCGGCATCGCTCAGGTGCCATGTCTGCGTGTCGGCGCTTGCATCTGCCAGCCAACGCCCGGGCCGTTCGGTGTACCAAGTGGCGGGGCGCACACCGTCCATGAGGTATGTGCGCAGATCAGGGTCCTCCTCGACACCTGTGTCCACTCGTTTGAGCCATTTGTCCCACCATCGCAGCGCTTCCTGCAAAAAACCGATGCGCGGCTCGGGCACTGCGAAATGCGGATACTTGTGCACCCATGGCCCGATGATGCCTTTTGCGCCGGGCAAGGCATCGACCAGTTGCGGCACCGCGTTCTTGTAGGCATCGCCCCAGCCACCGATGGCCAGAACCCCGGCCTTGATCGTGTCATAGGTTTCGATCACCGAGCCATGTTTCCAGTAGGCATCGCGGCTTTGATGGCGCAGCCAGACCGACGGCAGGAACGGTTCCGCCTCAAGCCGCTCAAGCCACATCTCGCGCCAGTCGGGGCGCAGGACAGGGTCGGGCGCGCGGGACGAATAGCTCCACATCGTCGCCCCCCATCCAAGGTTTTCGTTCAGCAGGCAACCGCCCTTGTAGTGGATGTCATCGGCAAATCGATCTACGGTCGAACACAGCGTGATCACTGCCTTGAGCGGCTCGGGCGCCATGGCCGCGACCTGCAACCCGTTGAAGCCGCCCCAGCTGATCCCCATCATTCCGACGCTGCCATTACACCATGGCTGTGCTGCGACCCAGTTGATCACCTCGACGGCGTCATCCAGTTCGGTTTGGGTGTATTCGTCCTCCATCAGCCCGTGGCTGTCCCCGTTTCCGCGCATGTCCACGCGCAGGCAGGCATAGCCACGGGCCGCAAAATAGGGGTGGGTCAGCGCGTCGCGCGCGCAGGTTCCGTCGCGTTTGCGATAGGGCAGGTGTTCGAGGATCACCGGCACCGGATCATCGCCTGCATCAACGGGCCGCCACATGCGCGCCGACAGGCGGGTGCCATCGGCCATGGTGATCCCAAGGTCGGGGGTTTCTTCGATCTCGCGCAGGGTGTTTTTCATGGGCGCACGGTTTCGTCGCCGCGTGTCAGAGTCAAGCGTTCCCCCTCAATCCTTGATCGCGACCAGAAGGTCGGCGACATTCGTACCCGTCGGGCCCGTTTTGACCAATGCGCCGCGTGCTTCAAGCCATGGATATGCATCCGCGCGCTCCAATGCGTCTGCCCCGCTGTCATCCCAAGTCGAGCCGTCCACCAGTGCGCCCGCGGCGTCCGTTGGCCCGTCGGTGCCATCGGTGCCGCCCACCAGAATGCGAAGGCCCTCAATACCCGCAATCTCGCGGGCAAGGTTCAGGGCCAGTGCCATGTTGCGCCCGCCCTTGCCGGGGGCTGGGGGTAAAAGAACCACCGGTTCACCACCCAGGACGATCAGGCCGGCGGGTGCTGCATGCAGTTGTGCGCGCAGGACCGGGACCAGAGAGGTGATGTCGCCGTAAAGCGTTTCGGCTTTCATCGTGATCGGCAATGCGCTGGCAGCGGCCACGGCGTCCCGCGCGATGGTATTGCTGGCGACGATGTAAGGCTGGAAGTCAAATTCGCGGTCTGCGGGCGCGTCGCCGATGCCCGACCCGATTGTGGCAAGCGCGTCGCCCTCAACATCCGAAATGGCGAGCGTCGTGACCTGTGCGCCCTTGAACCCGGCCAACAACTTGCCGCCCTTGATCTGCGAACGGGCCGAGCGGTGCATGTTCATCGCGGCAATTGTCGCGCCCGAGGCGAGCAAAGCACTGGTGCTGTCCATCAGATCCTGCAGGCTCAACCCGTCCTGGGGCACTTCGGCCAGTGCCGAGGCCCCGCCCGACACCAGCATCAGCAGGCGGGAACTGCTGTCGCAGGCGGCGACCGCTTCCTGCAGGGCGCGGCCCGCTGTGATCGACGCTTCGTCCGGGACGGGGTGCGCGGCCTCCATCACCGTGGCATGGGGCGGCGCGCCCTCGGCATGGTCGTATTTCGTGACGATCAGGCAGGGCACATCCGGCCACGTATCGCAGGCGGGCCGGGCCATCGCCACGGCCGCCTTGCCAACCGCGATGATGCGATCAGGCTTGGGCACAATGCCATCCGCTATCGCACGGGATACGGCCACGTCGCCGCGCACTGCGCGCACGCCTGTCATCCACAAAGCCATGATGTCATCCGTCTTTTCCATGCCCAATCCTCACCTTTCAGCGGCAAAACACACCCGATACGCCACAACATCTACCGCTGGACCCGCTAAATTGTGACGTACGGTCAAAAAGACTCTATCCCTTGATTCGCGATTCCGCTATGCATGGCGACACAAAGCGGTGCTGACACGGCGAATAATGCTGGCGGCATATTAGAATTGGATCGCGAAAAGCGGCCAGAGGCGAGAGTGGTGTTGGTATGAAAGCGATTGATTTCGTTGTCCGTGATAGTACGGGCGCATTGCAACGTGGTATTGTTCCTGTCGAGCAGGATACGAACGTCGCATTGACAAGCGGGCAGGAAGTGTCCCTGAACCTGAGGCAGATCGACCTCGCCGGGCAGCAGCGCAGCGGCGACGATTTGATCATCACGCTTGTCGATGGCCGCACGATCACCCTTGAAAACTATTTCAACGATGCAGGCCCGACGAACCGTCTGTTCATTTCGGCAGATGGCTACCTGAACGAGGTCGTGTTTGTCGAAACATCCGATGGCGCATTGTACGCGCAATACGGCCCGACAGAGCAGTGGGGCAAATGGAGCCCGTCGGACGATCTGATCTATCTCGGCCGGACAGAAGTTGCGAATGCCGCTTACACGGATGGTGACGAGGACGTCTCGATGCTCGGGGCCGCCTTGCTGGGCGGTTCCGGATTGCTTGGCTCCGGCGCTGCAGCCGCGGCTGCTGTTGTCGGTGGTGCTGCCGTTCTGGGCGGCGGCGGTGGCGGAGGAGATGGCGGAGGTGGTCCAGCCGCCCCTGCAACGCCGACAGTCGACAATGTCGGCACCACGACGGAACTGGGCGGTGACGATACGGACACGCATGTCTTTGTTGTCTCCGGCACGGGCGAACCCGGTGACACGGTCGAAGTGGATGCGGGTGGCTCGGTTCAGACAACGACGATTGGTGACGATGGTACGTGGTCGATCACCTATGAGGGCGCCAACTTCCCGGCCGACGGCATGGCGGAAACAGTCGTAACCTTTACGCATGGCGGCGGCGGCGAAACAACAATTGACGGCCCTGTCTTTGTCATCGACACAACAGGCCCGGATGTCGCGATCACGACGGGTGTCGAAAGCGCTGGGCACGTCGTAAATGGTACGGAACTGTCAGGCGGCGTCACGCTGACCGGCACGGGCGAGGCGGGCGCGACGCTTGCCATCACCATCGCGGATGTGACGCGCAACGTCACGGTTTCCGACACTGGCACGTGGTCGGCCACATGGCAGTCCGGTACGTTGGTCGAGGGCGAATATGCGTCGGACGTGCGCATCGTGGCGACAGACAGCTTTGGCAACACAACCACGGTCACGGATGTCCTGGTGGTCGATACGATCGCCGAACTGTCCCTTGTGACGGCCACAGTCGAAGGCGACGGCGTGATCAACGCCGCCGAGGCCGCCGATGGCGTCACCCTGACTGGCAGTGCACAGCTGGGATCGACTGTCGAGGTGACATTCAAAGGTGTCACCCAGACAGCAACGGTCGATGGCAACGGAAACTGGTCAACAACTTACGGCCCGTCCGACATTCCGTCGGGCGAGACACAGGTGAACGTCTCGGCCACGGCAACAGATGCGGCGGGCAACACGTCGACCGCCACTGGAACAGTCACGGTCGACACTCTGGTCAACACGCTGGAATTCACCTCGACCGCAAGTGGGTCAGACGGCGTGATCAACGCAGCCGAGGCCGCGTCCGGTCTGGTTGTCACCGGCGTCACGGAACCCGGATCGAGTGTCGTTGTGTCCCTTGGTGGAACCTCCACCACGGCAATCGTGGCAGCCAACGGCACGTGGACCGCGAGTTTCTCAAGCGACGCCATCGCGCCCGGCACCTATGCCACTCAGGTGAGCGCAACAGCCACAGACGCCGCAGGCAACACGCGCAGCATCACACAGGCGGTGAATGTCGACACTGACGCCAGTGTCCTGACCATCGCAGGTCCGATCGAGGGCGATGACATCATCAACGGGGTCGAGGCCAGCGACGGTGTCATCCTGACGGGCAATGCCGACCCCGGCGCGCTTGTCAGCGTGACGATGAACGGGGTCACCCATCAGGCGGTGGCAAACGGGTCGGGCGTCTGGCAGGCCTTCTATTCCTCTGCCGAGATCCCGCAGGGCACCTATCAGGCGCAGATATCGGCAACGACCACAGATGCCGCAGGCAATACGGCCACAGCCACGGACACAGTTCAGGTGGATACGCGGGTCGACAACCTGTCGGTCGCAGCGGATGTGATCGAAGGCGACAACATCATCAACGCCGAAGAGCAGTCTGACGGCGTCATCCTGACCGGCACGACCGAGCCTGGATCGTCCGTTATGGTCACAATGGGCGCGCACACCTGTGCAGGCCATCGTGGATGCGCAAGGCAACTGGACAGCACCTTTCACGCCTGCGCAGGTGCCCTTGGGCGAATACATCACCGATGTCAGCGTGACGGCGACCGATCTGGCAGGCAACGTGGCGTCGGTCAGCGACACCGTGCGGGTCGATACGCTGGTCAATCAGCTCGACATTCAGGACACTGTTACAGCGGACGATGTGATCAGCGGGGCCGAGGCGCGCAGCGGCATCGCGCTTGGCGGTCAGGTCGAGGCGGGATCGACCGTCATGGTCGATTTCAACGGCACCGTGCTGGCCGCAAATGTAGATGCTTCGGGCAGCTGGTCGCTGAACATCCCGGCATCCGCGATCCCGGGCGGCACCTACGATGCGGCGATCACGGTCCTGGCGACGGATCCCGTGGGCAATACCGACACGATCAGCGACACGCTGGCCATCGACACGGACGCGCCAGACGGCCCGGTCATTGCCAGCTACACCCGCGCTGGCGACGGCATCCGCGGGATATCGACCGAGCAAAGCGACGGCGATCTGACAGTTGCACAGGTCAACGCAAATGGCACCATCAGCGATGTGCAGGCAACGCAGGTGGACATCGACGTGCTGGGCGAGACCAATTTCCAGTTTGCCACAAACGTGCCGGACGGCTCGCATCTGATCGTGAACTCGACAGATGCGGCAGGCAACACCAGTGGCACCTACGTCGTGCTGGACGACGAAAGCGCGAACAGCGCCATTGATCTGTCCAACCCATCGCTGGGTGGCTACCAGATCGAAGCGGTCGAGTTGCAATTCGCCGAAGAAGCGAACCTGACCATCACCGAAGCGCAGCTTGTGGGCCTGTCGGATGCAACCGACACCCTGACCATTCATGGCGGCGCGGACGATACTGTGACAATCGCAGGGGCCACCTGGACCGGATCGGTCGCGGTCGATGACCAGACCTATGATGTCTATTCGCTGGGCACCGAGGGCACTGTCATCCTCGACGATGACATCACCGTCAACACGGCCATCGCATAAGGTAAAATCAAACGAAATTTCACTGGGCAAGACCAACAAAAACAAAAAAATCGAGCATTCC
This sequence comes from Tateyamaria armeniaca, assembly GCF_045797845.1. Taxonomy (NCBI): domain Bacteria; kingdom Pseudomonadati; phylum Pseudomonadota; class Alphaproteobacteria; order Rhodobacterales; family Roseobacteraceae; genus Tateyamaria; species Tateyamaria armeniaca. Next base: position 3,956,078 of record NZ_JBHDIY010000002.1, on the reverse strand, counting down.
AGAAAGATAAGAGGCGCGGACCGAAACTCCGCAACCGCGCCCATCCTCTACAACGATAATAACCCGAAACGGGACCGGACGATGAGGCAAGGTGGTATCAGGTTGGCGGCGCTGTGTGTCGCTGCAACGCTGCAGGCAGGGTGCATGGGCAGCACGGGTGAGGCGTCCTTTGTCTCGCGGATGAATTCCGGTGCGGGTATGGATGTCGGAACAGAGCGACCCAATGCGGCCCTGCGCCAGACTCCGACGAAAAACGATGCGACACTGAACAGTGAAAGCGTTGTTATCCAAGGGCTTTTGACGCGTTCATCCGTCCTGCCCTCGGGCAGCGCATATGAGCGTGTGACAACCAGCGTGCTGGCGGCAAATGCGCGCGCGGCAGAAACCGAATTGCGTGCGGCACGCCTGCGCGCGTCAGCGGCCTCCAAAAACTGGCTGCCCACGATTGGCCCCCGCATCAGCCTCAATTCCCTTGGAGACATCGTCAGCCAGATCGTTGTCGATCAGGTGCTGTTCGACAATGGCCGCAAGAAAGGGGAGCGTGCCTTTGCCAAGGCGGATGTCGAAGTGGCTGCTGTCACACTGGCCGAAGACACCAATGATCGGGTCGCAACGGGGCTTGGCCTGTACCTTGCAGCTGCCGAGGGGCGCGAGGCGGCGCATCTGCACCGGGCCACACTGCGCGAGATGGAGCATTTCGAATACATCATGTCCGAACGCGTTCGCGGCGGGGTGTCCGATATGTCTGACCTGAACGTGATCCGCCAGAAACTGTCCGAAATCCGCGCCTCGATTGCGGCAAGCGATGAAGCGGCGGGAACGGCTCTGGCCGAACTCAACGCAATGTCCATCGCCCCGCAAAACGACGTGCGCGGTCTTCAGGCGCTGAGCGTCAGCGCCTCTGCAGCGCAACCTTTGGCCGTCACCCGCGCCGAAGCGGAAAAAGAGCGCGACATCGCGCAGGCCCGGATCGACCGCGCCAATCAGTTGCCCGGCATAAGCGCGCAAGCCGCCGTGGGTGAAAACAGCGGGGCAGGCATCACCGCCGGGGGCACGGGCATCGGCCTTGGTACCAGCGCACGCTTGCAAGCCATAAGCGCCGCAAAAGAGGCGGCAGGCCGCCGCGTTGCCCAAGCCACTGAAGACGCCAACCGCACCTTGCGCAAGCTCGAAGGGCAAGTGGCCGCCAAGGCCCGTCAGGCACAGGAGTCGCGCGGATTGACCGCGCAGGCCAAGGCCAACCTTAATCTGTTCCGCGCCCAGTACGAGGCCGGACGCCGCCCTGTCATGGATGTGGTCGGCGTGTACGAAACCTTCGCCGCCCGCCAGACCAGCGAGATCACCCTCAAATTCGAAGCACTGCGGTTGCAGATCGAATTGGCGCGCGTGCAGGGCGTGCTTGCGGACGGAGATCAGATTTGAGCCCCAAACGCCCTTTTACCCTCACCATCATGAACGGAAATGGTGCGTCGATCAGTGCCGGGACAGGTGCGGCGCGGCAAGTCAATCAGGCCGACAATGCCAACCGTTTTGATGATCGCCTGCATGCGCGTGCGGACGTGTCGGTCGCTTATGCTGGTATTCTGGGTGTGAAAACGGCCCATGCGGATGTCCTTGACAGCTTGCGCGCGCGCACCCGCGCCGGGGCGAGTGTGACGGACGAGGCGCAAGCCCTTGTTGCCGGGTTGCAGGCCTGTGGTCTGGTCGCGCAGGCGCAGAAGGTCAAACATCTGTCCGCCGACCAGTGGCCCGCCCTTGCCTACATGACCAGCGGGCAGGTCGTGCTGGTGCTGGGCGTGTCGCGCGGCGATGTGATCCTTTACGACAAGACCTGCACCGACAACCGCGCACAGGTGCCGGTCACCGAATTTGCCCCGTTCTTTGCGGGGCTGGTGGTACGGGCCGAGGCACCACTGTCGCGCGTTGCCGAAACCCATGGCACCGAAGGCGACAAGCCACATTGGTTCTGGGGTGAATTTCATCGTTTCCGCAAGGCGTTGGGAGAGATCGCGCTGGGATCGTTCGTCGCCAATCTGCTGGCTGTGTCTGTCGCGCTGTTTTCGCTTCAGGTGTATGACCGGGTGATCCCGCATCAGTCCGAGGCGACGCTGTGGGTGCTCGCCATCGGTGCCTGCCTTGCCCTGCTGCTTGAGGCGTTCCTCAAGATCGCGCGGGCACGTCTAATGGACGGCGCGGGCCGCCAGATCGAACTCAGCGTGCTGACCCTGCTGATGGAGCGCGTGATGGGCATGCGGTCGGACCTGCGTGGCCAGTCGCCGTCGATGACATTCTCGGCCATGCGCGAATTCGGGTCGGTGCGCGAATTCTTCACCGCCTCGACCATCGGCACCATTGCCGACATTCCGTTCATCTTTGTGTTCCTGTTGCTTGTCGCGTCGATTGCGGGGCCGGTTGTATGGGTTCTGATCCTGGGCGGCGCGCTAATGGTCATCCCCGGCTTTTTTCTGCAACGGCGGATGCTGCAACTGACCCAGGATACCCAAGGGGCCTCTGCCAAATCCTCGCGCTTGCTGCACGAGGCAATTTTTGAACGCGACACGGTCAAGACCCAGCGCGCCGAAGATCGCGTCATGCGCCTGTGGCAGGAACTGACAACGCTGAGTGCGATGAAGTCCTCCGAACAGCGCCGCCTTGCCTCGGTGCTGACGTTCTGGAGCCAAGGCATGCAGCAGATGACCTATGTGGGCGCGGTGATTGCGGGCACTTATCTGGTATTCGCCGGGCAGTTGACCGTCGGTTCGATCATCGCCGTCGGCATTCTCACGTCGCGCACACTTGCGCCGCTCACGCAGCTTGCAGGCACCATGGCGCGTTGGGGCAACGTCAAGGCGGCACTTGATGGGCTTGAGGCCATTGCAGAGGCACCGCAGGATGCACTGCCGGGCCGGACCTATCTGCGACGCGATGCACTCAACGGCCATTTTGAGCTGCGCGATGTCCAGTTCCAGTATGAAGAGGACGGCGCGCCCACGCTCGACATCGGGGCGGTTCAGATCAAACCGGGTCAAAAGATCGCGGTGCTGGGCAGCAATGGCGCAGGCAAGTCGTCACTGCTCAAACTCCTCTCGGGCGTCTATGCACCCACCAAAGGGCGCGTGCTGATCGACGGCACCGACATGGCCCAGATCGAACCGCGCGACTTGCGCCGCCTGATCGGCTATCTGGGGCAGGACGTGCGGCTGTTTTCGGGCACGTTGCGCGACAACCTGAACCTGACGCTTTTGGAGCGTGACGATGCGCGCCTGATGCAAGCGCTTGATTTCGCGGGGCTTGGCCCATTCGTCAAGGAGCACCACAAGGGCCTTGATCTGGAAATTCAGGACGGCGGGCAGGGCCTGTCCATCGGGCAGCGCCAGTCGATCGGCTGGGCGCGCCTGTGGTTGCAGGACCCCAAGGTCTGCCTGCTGGACGAACCCACGGCAGCGCTGGATCAGACGCTTGAGGCCACGCTTGTCAAACGGCTTGAGACATGGATGGCCGGACGCACGGCCATCATTGCGACCCATCGTGTGCCGATCCTGTCGCTGACCAACCGCACGCTGATCCTGCAGAACGGTCGCATGACGATTGATGGGCCGCAGGATCAGGTGCTGGCCCACATCAACAAGGCAGTTCCGTTGCGGGGGAAAATCGCATGACCATGGCCTCTGCCAGTCTGGGCGCGCAGCTTGAGGCGGACATGCGCGGCCCGGCCCGCGTCATCTATCTGTGTGGTGCGGCGGTGGTGGTCTTTGTCCTTTGGGCGGCGTTTGCATGGGTGGACGAGATTGTGCGCGGGCAGGGCGAGATGATTTCGTCCTCGCGCCCGCAGATCATCCAGAACCTCGAAGGGGGCATTCTGGCGGAATTGTCGGTGAGCGAGGGCGATATCGTGAACCGGGGTGAAGTGCTGGCGCGGCTTGAAAGCACCCAGTTTCAAAGTCAGGCGGACGATCTGCAAAACCAGATCACCGCATTGACTGTCCGCCAGTTGCGTCTTGAGGCGGAATTGGCCGGGCAGTTCGACTTTACGATCCCCGAAGATCTTGGCGCGCAAATGCAAGGGCTGCTTGCCAGTGAACGCGCGTTGCTGAATGCACGTCAGACGGATTTTTTAAGCCGTCGGGAGGGCGCACAACGGGTGCTGGATCAGGCGGCCAAGGAACGTGCACTGCTCGAAGACTTGCTGGAGCGCAACATCGTGGCGCTGATCGAAGTGACGCGCGCCCGCAAAGCCCACGCGGATGCGCGCATCAAGCTGGATGAGATCATGACCAGCACCGAGTTGGAGCGCGCGCAGGCCTATTCTGACACGCTCAAGGAACTCGGCACGTTGCGCCAGAACTTCAAGGCCGCACAGGACCAGTTGAACCGCACTGCGCTGGTCAGCCCGATGCGCGGCGTGGTGAACAATCTGTCCGTCACGACCATCGGCGGCGTGGTGCGCCCGGGCGAAGAGATCATGCAGATCATTCCGCTGGACGAGGAACTGTTCGTCGAGGCGCGGGTGTCCCCCAAGGACATCGCCGGGGTGCGTCCGGGGCAAGAGGCGACGATCAAGCTGAGTGCGTATGATTACACCATCTATGGCTCGCTCAAAGGGCAGGTGCGCCTGATCTCGGCGGATACGTTCAAGGACGAGCGCAAGGCGGATGGCGATCCGCATTACAAAGTGACACTTGGAGTGGATACGTCCGATCTGAGTGTTCGCCAGCGCAGCATTGCAATCCGTCCGGGCATGCAGGCCGAGGTGGAGTTGCACACCGGTTCAAAGACAGTGCTGCAGTATCTTCTGAAGCCGCTGTACAAGTCGCGCGAGGCGTTTCGCGAGCCATGAGACGTGTCTGTGCCCCATGACGGGCAGCCTGTAGGTCTCTTGAGTGTTCACGGTGGGTCTCAGCTTGCGGCGGAAGCTCCCAAATGGCTGCTTTCAGTGGGACGACACCCTTCGCTATACTTCTCCTAACTGCCCCCCGGGTCTGCGAACAGAAAGGCGTGTCATGAAGAATCTCACAACCGCACCCATGCTGACGACCGAACGGCTAACCCTTCGTGGACCTGAACGGAGTGATCTTGCGGCGTTTACCCGGTTCATGACCAGTGCCCCGTCGATGCAGGCGCAGGGCGAGACGATCACAGCGGAACAGGCGTGGTTCGGATTTCTGACGGGCGTCGGCCACTGGCAGTGGCACGGCTTCGGCTTTTTTACGCTCGTTCTACAAAAGACCGGACAGCCGGTTGGTCGCGTGGGCCTGCTCAAGCATTCCAATTGGCCGGACGAGGAACTGGCGTGGCATCTGTTCGAAGGCGCGGAAGGAAAAGGCTACGCAACAGAAGCGGCGATTGCCGTCAAAAAATGGGCCGCTGAGGAGCTGGGGCTGGATCAGCTTTACAGCTACATTGACTGCGGCAATACCCGCTCACAGGCTGTGGCGAAACGGCTTGGGGCCAGTACAGATGGCACGAGGGCACAGCATGAACCAGAAGCGGAAGTCTGGGTTCACACAAAGGTGGGCCAGTGAAACGACCCTGACGACATTTCTCCGTGATAAGCCCTGGCTGGACGTGCCAACAGCATGGTGGGCCGATCGGATGTGTCCGCATCCGCGATGCGCCCGCATGTGCAGCGGACTTAAGGGTCGTTCGTATCCAGCCAGATCGTCACCGGCCCGTCATTGACCAGTGAAACATTCATGTCCGCGCCGAACTTTCCCGTCTCTGTCGTGATGCCGATGTCGCGCAGGGCGTGTGCGAATTGCAGGTAGAGAGTTTCGGCCGCGTCGGGCCCTGCGGCACCCGAGAATCCGGGGCGATTGCCGCGCGATGTGTCCGCCGCCAAAGTGAACTGGCTGACCACCAAGGCACTGCCACCGGTTTGCAGGATGGAGAGGTTCATCTTGCCCGCATCGTCTTTGAACAAACGCAGCTTTGATATCTTCGCGGCAAGGGCCGTCGCCGTGTCTACATCATCACCGGGCATCGCGCAGACAAGGATCAGCAGACCCGCTCCGCATTGGCCAACCACTTCGCCCGCAACCTCGACTTGCGCGTGGCTCACCCGTTGCAGCAGCGCTCTCATCTGCGCCAGTCCACGATGTCTTCGACCTCGGCCCGCGCGGTGCGCAAATTGTTCGCTGGGTGGTTAGGATCGGCATAGCCGAAAGAAATGGCGCAGAGGATCATCGCGTCTTCGGGTATGTCGAAATGGTTGCGCACGAAGAGGGCTTGCGCCGCGATGGCCGCTTGCGGGATGCTGGCCACTCCAAGTGCTTGGGCCGCAAGGCAAAAGGCGGTGACAAAGCCGCCGGTGTCCATCGCGCCGTAGGGTCCGAGTGCTTTTGGCGCTGTCACGATGGCCACGTGCGGTGCGCCGAACAGGCGGTAGTTTTCCATCATCTGTCTGCCCGAGGCGGCGCGGTCGCCTTTTTCGATCCCCACCGCATCATAAAGCTGAAAACCGCAGGCGCGGCGGCGATCCCCGTACACACCGGGGTAGCCTTCGGGCCATGGCAGATCGGGGGCAGGGGGCGTTGTGCTGGCGGCTGTGAAAAGTGCTTCGCGGAATGCGTCGGTGGCGGCCCCGCTGGTGATGATCAACTGCCACGGCTGGGCGTTGCACCAGCTTGGCACGTGGCGTGCGGCCTGCACGATGCGGGCGATCTTATCCTGCGGCACGGGAGTGTCCAGAAACGCGCGACAGGAAAAACGGGCGCGCAGCAGGTCGGTGAGCGTGTCGTAACCGCTCATCCCTGCAACGCCGCGACGAATCCGACGGCCCCGGCGATCAGCACCCCGATCACAACGGCCAGTGCAATCTTGCCCGCCGAATAAGGGCGTTCGCCCTGCACCCGGCCCGTGCGCCCGTTCACGACGAAGCGGTAGGTTTCGCCGCGGTATTTGTAGGCGGCCAGCCAGACGGGCAAAAGGATGTGCTTGAAGGTGACTGCGCCAAGTTTGGTGTCAACGGAATGGATACGCTGGCGATCCCCGCCGATGTCAAAACGCACGTCGCGGGCGATGATGCGGTCCATGCGCAGCCGTGCCTCGACAAAACCCTGTTCAAGCTCGACCGCGTACCCTTCGGCCCGAAAGCCCGCGAGGAATTCAGGGGCATAGGGTTGCAATGCGCTGAGATCCCAGGGTTCCAGCGCATCGGTAAAGCGTTTGGGAAGCGACGTTGAGGCCAGCACAAGCACGTCGTCGAAAAAGCGGGCAACCTTGCCGCGCGTGCGTTGCCAGCGGACCTTGGCCACCTGCACCTGTGTGCGTTTGCCGTCGCGCATTACAGTTTGCGTCTCGTGATAGACCGTGCCGCGTTCGCCGGTATAGGCGCTGCGCGTGTCTGCATCGAAGGTCCAGTAGGGCACATAGATGCCTTGCAGGCTGCGCCCCTTGCGCGCGTAGTCCTGCAGCCCGTTCGGGGCGAACCAAAGCGAGCCGAGCCAGTCGGTCATGGCCTTGCGTGCCTCGGCCTCGGTCATGGCAAAGGGCAACACACCGCGCGGTTTGATGTGGCGGTGCGCGCCGGTGTCCGTGACCACGGGCGTGGCGCAGAACGGGCATTCGGCGGCGTGCACGTTGGCGTCGAATTCGACTTGTGCCGCGCAGTTCGGGCACTTGGAAACGCGGGTTTCCTCGATCTCTTCGCTGGGCAAGGTGGCGTTTAAGGCGGCGCGGTAGTCGAGTTCCGATATGGCCGCAGGCGCTGCCTCGCGCGTCCCTTCGATCTGGGTCGTGTTGCCACAATGATCGCAGGTCAGCGTGCCTGCTTGCGGGTCAAAACGGAAATCCGCCCCGCAATTGTCGCAGGGAAAACGGTGGTCCGCCGGGGCGGGCGCGTTCGAGAGGTCGGGCAGGTCTGTCATAGCACTCCGTGCACTGCTTTGGGTGTGATCCTGCGCAAGGCACCATCGCCAAGAGCCGTATGCCGCCAGAGATGGAAAATGGCATGCAGCGCCGATGCGGACATGAGGTAAAAGTAGATCGGCGCGAGGTCAGGCCCTTGTGCCACCTGTCCCCAGATGCTGAGGGCTGCAACACCCCCGAGCGCTGCGTACATGGCCCGGCTGAGCCACGGATGCGCGGTGCGCAAGGCCCCTTCCAGTTTGGGACCGGGGCCGTTCATAAGCCCGTTTGTCAGCGCAAGCGCGCACATCGCCAGCCCGCTCAGCCCGAAGGTCCATGCAAGAGCGGGCAGTGGTCCTGCGGCGACCAGCAGGATCAGCACCACGAAGGTGAGCCAGTGCAGAAGGATCGTGGCGCGGCGGCGCATTCGGGTTTGCCCTTTACAGGTATCGGTGCAGGACCTTGGGTAACATGATCCGCAAGGCGTTGTCCCGTAAGATGTAGTGCCGCCAGAGATGGAACAGGGCATGTCCGCCCGCGACCACGCCAAGAGCGTAGAATTCGATGATGTGGATTTGCCCGACGATGTCATTGGCGTCGCGCCAGCCCATGGGCGGGGCGATGGGCAGGAACCCTCCGGCCTTGAGCAACACCGCAGATGTGAGGCCGAGTAGGAACCCGGTGACAGCGACAAAGAACAGCCCCCAGATTAGGGTCAGATGCAGCGCGCGATGCAAGGTCCGCCAGCGCCCTTTCAGCTTGGGGCCCGGTCGGCTGGCCAACCCCCGGCGCATCAGGTCTGCAAACCACAACAGCGACAGCGACACAAAGATCAGGGCGAGCATGGAGTGCGCCTGAAAGGCGGCGGGACCGAAGGGGGTCACGTCTTTGGGCTGGACCAGCAGGAACCAGATGAACAGCGGCACCATGACCCAGTGCAGCCATTTCAGGGCGGTGCGCCGTGCAGGCAGGCGCGACAGAAGGGGGCGTGTGTTTTTCACGCGTTTCAGTGTGGGCTGGACGTGCGAGCTGTCAAGATCCGTGCGGGTTGGCACCGGTCAAGAGAAAGTGTGCTGGCGCTTCGGCGCTGTGCCCTCAGAGTGTGGCAGCACTCTCAGTTCGCGCGGCGCTACAGCGCCTTTGCACGCGCGAATGACACCAGGCGTCTGGATTCTTCATCCCACAGGTTCAGGCGCGCATTGCCAAGGCTTTGCCTGATGGTCATTCGGTTGCCCTCGGCCAGATCCACGTGATCGCGCAACACTTCCGGCAATCGGTAGAACGGAATGCGACTGTAGAGGTGGTGAACGTGATGAATGCCGATATTTGCACTCACCCATTGCAACACGGGCGGCAAAACGTAATGCGAACTGCCCTCAAGGGCAGAGTGGTGCATCTGCCAGCTTTCTTCCTTGTCCCAGATCGTCGTCTCAAACTGATGCTGCACGTAGAACAGCCAGACACCTGCGGTGGCTGCCAGCAGTGTCGAGGGCAGGAAAATAAGTAGGATCGGCATCAGTCCCCCCAGGTACACGATGAGCGCGACCCAGGCGATGATGGCCGCATTGGTGCACATCGCGCTGACCCAGTATTTGACGTGACCCGTCAAACCCAATGGCAGCCGGTTTTGGAGCAAAAACAGGTACCCGGGCCCAAGACCAAACAACACAACGGGGTTGCGATAAAGGCGATAAATCAAGCGGTTGAAGGGGGTCAATGCGCGATATTCCGTCACGGTCAGCGTGTGCACGTCGCCCATTCCACGCCGCCCGAGATTGCCCGACGAACTGTGATGCAGCGAATGCGAGCGCCGCCACACATCATATGGTGTCAGGGTTACCACCCCGATGACACGCCCCAGCCAGTCGCTGACTGTGCGGTTCTTGAAAAACGCGCCATGCCCGCAATCATGCTGGATACAGAACAGGCGCAGCAGGAACCCGGCGTTGATCAGCGAAATGGTGAATGTCAGCCAATAGCTGATCGACATGGCCCACCATGCCAGCGCCCAAAGCAGCACGAACGGCCCGATTGTCACCGCCAGCTCGAACGAGCTGCGCAGGGCATCAGGTTCGCGATATTGGGAAAGTGTCTTGACCCATTCAATGGCAGGTCGCTGCGCGGGCGTCTGCCCGGCCGTGTCGTCGTGATCAAACATGTGCCTGCTATTTTTTTGTTATACCGGAAGCTGATACACGACCCGAGACGTTTCGGAAAGGTAACTTGGGCACGGCGATGCGAATCGTCTGGTGACATTTGTGTCAGCTGGTCCGGGGTGCCGGCATGGCCCGTCAAAATATTGGCATGCGGGGGCGTACGTGCCGCGCATGCCAATTCGTTCCATCTGTGCTTGCGATCCCGGTCAAAGGCGCGCCGCCGTGCCCCCTTATGCGCCCGGTGGCGGGGGTGGCAGGATGGTGAAAAGTTGCGCCAGTTCCGTCACATCCTCGGCCTTGAGCCATCCGTCCTGCCCGGCCGTCCAGACATAGGAGTCCCGTCTGAGGTCGCCATCCGCTGCCATGCGGGCCATGCGTGCTTTGGAGAACGGACCGGTGGTCTGTCCGCCTTCGGCGATGTGCCAGACATGTTCGACAGGGGGCGGGGGCGGTGTGGGTGCGGCGCTGCGCGTAGGCTGCGCCCCCACGGACCGGATTGCGCCGCCATGTTGCCCATTTGCAGGCCCATCGCGGCCCCAAGGCCCGCCTGCATCGCGTCTCCGGCCCCGCCACCTTCGCGCCCAAGCGCTTCGGCGGCCTGGAATTGCATGTATTCGTTGAGGTTTCCGATCACTCCCATGGAGGATCGTTTGTCCATCACCTCCTCGACCGCGGGGGGCAGCGAGATGTTTTCGATATAAAGTTCGGGGATCACCAGACCGTATTCGGCCACTTGCGCGCTGATTTCCTTGGCTACGATCTGTCCCAGTTCGCGGGTGTTGGCGGCCATGTCCATCACCGGGATACCGGATTTGGCAAGGCTGCGCGACATTTCCTGCACGATGATGTTGCGAATCTGGAAACTGATCTCGTCCATGGTGAATTCGCCGTCCGTGCCGACGATTTCCACAAGGAACTTGGCCGGGTCTGCCACCTTGACGCTATAGGTGCCAAAAGCGCGCAGGCGCACGGGGCCGAATTCCGGGTCGCGGCAGATGATCGGGTTCTTGGTGCCCCATTTCAGATCGTTGAAGCGGGTTGTGTTGACGTAGTAGATTTCGGATTTGAACGGGCTTTTGAAGCCGTGATCCCAGTGCTGCAGCGTCGTCATGATCGGCATGTTGTTGGTTTCAAGCATGTAGAGCCCGGGGGTGAAGACATCGGCCAGTTGCCCTTCGTGCACGAACACCGCCGCTTGCCCTTCGCGCACGGTCAGCTTGGCCCCGTATTTGATCTCGTGCCCCTCGCGTTCAAAGCGCCAGACCATCGTGTCGCGGGTGTCGTCCACCCAGTGGATGACGTCGATGAATTCACCGGAGAGGAAGTCGAAAATACCCATTTGGGGTCTCCTTTGGTCGTGTCAGAGCGGGCCGGAAACGGCCTCGCGGGCGAGAATGCGCACGATAGGGCGCGCGGTTTCAACGGTCATGCCGGGCGCGAGGCGCGCATCATAAAGCATGCCCAGCAGGGCCTCGTCATGATCCGTCAGCAAGGCGAATTCGTCGTCATCGTTGAAGATGCTGGGCCGCGCCTCGGGGCTGTCATTGGCAAGGCCAAGGCCTTGGGCCAGTTCCTCGTGAATGCAGGACAGGCGCAACAAGTCGGGGTTTTCGGCGCGGATCACCGCCACGGCAGCAGTGTAGGTTGTGCGGTCGGCGCCGGACGCATAGGCCGCAACCGCGCAATAGGCGTCCTGGGGCAGATTGCGCAGGGCGGACAGGTTTGCAACGGTTACCCCGGGCAGGCGAGCGGCGATCTGGTCGAGGGTGGCGGCGCGGTCATCTTCGCTGGCGAAGACCACCATGAAATTCGGCGTGCCCGAGGCCGACACGGGGTGCCCAGTCGTGCGCGCCAGACGGCTGGCATAGGCGCGCACGTCGGCGCGGTCCTGCATGCGCTGGCTGGGTGGTACGGACGGGCCGAACGCCACGCCGATGCGTACCGGGCCAGACCAGCGGCGCAGATCGCTGGCCCCGCCGCGACGCGCGCCATTGGGCGCGTATTCGTTGTAAAACACGATTTGCTCGAAATTGCGCGCCAGCATTTCTGCCGAGAATGGCGTGTCCGGGCCGCCGCCGTCCTGCCGCAGCAGTCCCGACGTCAATTGGCTGGATTGCACCTGGGTCAGATATTGACGCAGGGCCGCGCTGCGCTCGGACGTGGCGCGGGGCGGGGCGGGGGCAGGCAGGGCCACCGCCGCCGGGCGCGCCTGTGGGGTCAGCACGGGTTCAACCGGCGCGAATTCGTCACAGGCCGCAAGCAGGGTGAGTGCCGCAAATCCGCGCCACACCCACCCTGATTTTCTGGCCCGCGCGCCGGTCATGCCCTTGTCGATCAGCCCGGAACGGAGGTGGCCGCGTTGTCGCCAGCCCCATCCTTGCGCGCCTTGGCCGAGGCCAGTGTGTCGCGCAGATCGGCTTCCATTTTCTTGAGGTCTTCTTCGGCGGCGGCGCGTTTTGCCTTGCCTTCGTCCGCGATGCGCAACGAGTCCTCGATGGTGCCGATCAGGTCGGCATTGGCCTTCTTGACAGCTTCGATGTCGAATACGCCGCGCTCCATTTCCGTGCGGATGGCCTTGTTGCTTTCGCGCAGGTTGGCCGCATTCGAGGTCAGCAATTCGTTGGTCAGGTCATTGGCATCGCGCACCGCAGCCGCAGCCTCGGCAGAGCGCTGGATGGTGACGGCCTGAGCCAGCTGGGTTTCCCAAAGCGGCACGGTGTTCACGAGGGTCGAGTTGATCTTGGTCACGAGGCTCTTGTCGTTTTCCTGCACCAGACGGATCGAGGGCAGCGATTGCATGGTCACCTGACGCGTCAGTTTCAGATCGTGCACCCGGCGTTCCAGATCGTCGCGGGCAGCCCGCAGATCGCGCAGTTCCTGTGCAACCATGACCTTGTCGTCTTCGGCTGCCGCTTCGACATCCTTTTCCTTGGCTGGAATGACGGTGTCGTCCAGTTCCTTGATCTTTTCCTCGCCGGCGGCAATGTACAGCGCCAGCTCGTCATAGAACTGCAGCGTCTTTTCATACAGCAGGTCGAGCGATTTGATGTCTTTCAGCAGCGTGTGTTCATGCGCCAGCAGGTTGTCGGTGATCTTGTCGATCTGGTCCTGCACTTTTTCGAACTTCGCCGTGAACTTGGCAAACGGGGCCGCGCGGCCCAGCAGTTTTTCCCACCACGACCGGTCGCGGCGCACGTCGAGTTCCGAGATGGAAAAGCCGCGAATGGTGGTCACGATCCCGCGCAAGGAGTCACCGGCAGGCCCCACATCCTTGTTGCGCACATCCGTCAGCATGGCCTGAGAGATTTCCTGCAATTCGGCCTGAGCGGCAGAGCCGAAGGACACGATTGAATTGGTGTCGTTCATATCAATCTCGTCCATCCGGGCGCGGATTTCGGTGCCGACAGGGGCGTCCGCCTCGGCCAGTGGCACAATCGCGTTCGCGTCCTTGGGTTCGGGCAACACGACGGCTGTCACTTCTTCGACGGCGGCCAGAGCGCTTTCGGCCTTTTTGCGGATGGTCTCGGACATGATGGGATACCTTGCTGTAATTTAAGTGTCTTCGGGCGCGGTCCGCACCCCTTCGCGCTGCAACCGGTCGCGCAGCACGTCGATTTCAATGTTCAGATCAGAGCGGTCTTCGACCAGCAGCTTGCGCGTGCGGGCGGCGAAATTGTTGGTCAGGTCGTCCAGCAGGTCGCTGTAGTCACTGCGCGCCTGTGTGTCGCGGGTGCGGGCGTAGATGTCGGCAAACTTGATCGTCGCATCGCGCGCGCCCATCAGATAGACGCCCAGATATTTGCGCGCGGCGGTCAGGTCCCTCGGGTCTTCCTCGACTGTGCGGATCAGATCGCGGGCGGTGGCCTGAAATTTCTCCAGCTTCAGCGCCATCTGGCGGTCTTCGGCACGCTTCATAGCGTCTGTCATGGCGCTCAGATGCGTTTCAGCCTCGTCCACGACGCGCGCCACGCGGTCTTGCTGGAACGTGTCGACGCCTTCCATCCCTTTGTCTTTCAGCGGGTCGATCCCGAAGGCGGCCAGATGCAACCCGCCTGCGGCGACACCAAAAAGGATTGGGGCCACCAGCCCGGGCTCCGAGCGGTAGGCGGCAATCGCGATGCCGAAGCCGGTCAGCACGGACGAGAACAGTTTGCGCGGGATAGCAGGGCGGCGGGCGACCTTGCGCGCGGTATAGGCCGCTTCGGCCAGCAGGCCGCCGCGCAGCAGCCACGCCGCCAGCGTCAGGATGCCAGCGGACACAAGCGCCAGCGCAAGGTTCAATGCGCCGTCGTTCAGCGCCAGAAAAACCATCGGGATGGCGGGCAGGAACAGGATGTTGGCGCGGGCGCCGACAGGGTCCACCTGCGCGCCCTGAAAGGCCCCGCGTTCGCCCCCTTTGGGTGCGGTGTCGTTGCCATCGGGGCTGTATTTTCCGCCAAAGCGTTGCGCCATAGGTTCAAAGCCCCCGATCAGGCCGGTGGTCACGCCAAACATCAGTGCAATCAGCACCGCATAGGCGATTTTCTGGAACGCAGTTGGTTGCATCAATGTCCCCCGACCCGTGTTGGCGCGACTATAGGTGTTTTGCAGGTGCGGCACTAGAGCCGTCCCGCACGCCAGCGTGCCCCCGCAAGAGGTATAATCGCGTCGGGCGCGCGCAAGGGGAATTCTGCGGGTTTTGCCGCATTTTCAGGCGGTTTCAGCGCGATTTGCGCTTGCGCACGGGCGCTTTGGGTCTGGGTTTGGCCGTTCCGGTGGCGTCGGGCGTTTCGATGCCCAACTGATCGCGCACGATCTTGCGGCGGATTTCCTCGACCGCGCCCGGCTTTAGATCTCCCAGCTGGAAGGGGCCATAGCTGATCCGGATCAGCCGGTTCACCACCAGCCCGATGCTCTCCATCGCGCGCCTGATTTCACGGTTCTTGCCTTCGCGCAGGCCGACCGTCAGCCAGGCGTTGGCCCCTTGCTGGCGATCAAGGTTCACCTGCATGGGCTGGAACCGCTCACCTTCGACTGTGATCCCCTTGCGCAAGGGCTCCAGGGTGGCATCTGTGGGCCGTCCGTTGATGCGCACGCGGTATTTGCGCATCCATCCGGTGCTGGGCAGTTCTAGCTTGCGCTTGATCCCACCGTCATTGGTCAGCAGCAAGAGCCCTTCGGAGGTGATGTCGAGCCGCCCGATGGACATCACGCGCGGCATGTCCTCAGGCAGCGCGTCATAGATCGTGCGCCGCCCCTTTTCGTCCGCGTCCGTGGTCACGAGGCCCGCAGGCTTGTGATACAGCCACATCCGTTCGGGTTCGGGTTCGCTCAGCGCCTTGCCATCGACGGTGATGCGGTCGGCGTCCGTGACGTTCAGTGCGGGGCTGTCGATCTGCTTGCCGTTCACGCTGACCCGCCCGGCGGCGATGATGGTTTCGGCACCACGACGGCTGGCGATCCCGGCACGGGCAAGAACCTTGGCGATGCGGTCGCCCTTTGATGGGGTGTCGGTCATGACGTGGCCATAGCGGTGGCTTGCGCATGAGGCAAGGGACGTGGCAACTGGAGGAATGGAGTTTCGCTCATTCATGGAACTGGCGCTGGAAGAGGCGCGCGCAGCCGGTGCCCGCGATGAGGTACCCGTGGGGGCGGTTGTCGTGGCACCGGGAGGTGATGTGGTCGCGCGCGCCGGCAACCGGACCCGCGAGTTGCGTGACCCGACGGCCCATGCCGAAATGCTGGCCATTCGCGCGGCTTGTGCAGCGCTGGGGTCTGAGCGGCTCGGGGGGCATTCCCTGTATGTCACGCTTGAACCCTGCGCGATGTGTGCCGCCGCCATTGCGGCAGCGCGGATCGAGCGGTTGTATTACGCAGCCTCCGATCCGAAATCGGGCGGTGTGGCGCAAGGCGCACGTGTGTTTTCCCACGCCCAAAGCCATCACGTGCCCCAGATCTATGACGGGATTGCCGCGTCCGAGGCCGAGGCATTGCTGCGGGATTTCTTTGCCGCCAAGCGCTGAGCATTGGACAGGGTGATCCATTCTGCGCAGAGTGGGGCCCATTCAATCCAAGCCATAGAAAGAATGCCAATGACGACGTCCATTGAATAGATTGCTGCTGACCATCCATGGCTGGGAAGAATGGGACATGGATGCAGATATGAACGTCAAGGCATCGCGCGGGTGGTTCGACGCAGAGGAATATGCGCGGCAGGTGGCGGGCGGCTAGAGGCCGCCGGCCTTTCACAACGCGCGCTGCACGTCCATTAAAGCTCAAAAGTTGAACTTGATGGTCCCGACGGGTTCAAGTTTCAACTTTTGCTTCTTGCTGTCGAACTTCAGCTTGAACCCGGCTGAAATCTTCTTGCTGCCAAAGTTGAATTTGATGCCATCGGGAATTTCCGGCGGCATGCCTTTGGAGGCCGAAATGTGGAACCAGGGAACGCCCTTGCAGGACTTCTTGGCGAGGGGCTGAAATTTCTTCATCGGAACCGCATTGTTGGTCTGGTTCTTCTTGGCCCAGTCCATCAACTGCTTTTGGGTCGGCATGAAGTTCTTCTTGACCTCGTCATTCACCTTGGGATCGAGTTTCAGCGCTTTTAGTCGCTTTTCAAAATCAGCGAAAAAGGCGTCCATTTCTTTCTTGAGTTCTTCAAATGTGGGTTCAGCTTTCTTATCAGGCATGGTTCAAAATTCCTTTTCATCGACATGCGAAAATTGCATGCGCTGAAAGTGTGTCTGCAACCTATACGTGGGTCAAGTCAGGAGATCCGGCAGTTGTCGGTAACCCTGCGTCGCACCATAGCTGTGGGTTTTCAGCCCTTCCACACAAGGCGGAACAGCGTCGTTTTGCCTGTAAATCCCTTGAGCGGGATGCTTTGCGGGGCCTCGAACACAAAGTCTGGCGCGTCGCCGACCATGGCCCGCGTGACGTCCGAGACGACAATATCACCGGGATCGGCGACGGCGGTGATGCGCGCCGACTTGTTCACGACAGAGCCGAAAAAGTCGTCATCCGACTGCACAACGTCGCCCGTATGCACCCCGATCCGCAGGCCAAGACGGGGCTCGATGTCGCGGGACGCCATGTGCCGCTGGATAGCACGGGCGGCGGCCAGCGCTTTGCGCGCCGAGGCAAAGGACGACATCGTGCCGTCCCCCAGCGATTTCACGAACTGTCCGTCATGTTCTTCGATGATCCTGCGCAAGGCAGCGAAATGATCCGCGACGATTGCCGACCACGCGCGATCCCCCGTAGCGGTTGCCAGCGTCGAAGAGTTGACGATGTCCGTGAACATGATCGAGGCGAGGCCTTCGGTCCCGAAATCGTGCTGCGTCGCCTGCGCTGCTGCGATCAGCGACGCAAAGGCGTTGTGGTCAACCCCCATCTTGGCGACGTTGGAATCCGGTTGGCTGATGTGGTGCTGCACCATTTTCCAGCTACCCCGTTCAAGGACAAAGACAAAGGTTGCGCGGTGCACGCCCTGGGTGCCGGTGCCGGGGAAAGTAAACCGGCTTTTGTAGTTGGCCCACCCGGTGTCGCCGTTTTCCCAGGCGTCAATTTCAACGTCTTCCTCAATGAAGTCGGGCACTTCGGCCATGTGATCGGCGATGCCATCCCGAACCAGTTGTCCCCGCCAGCTTTCGCCATCCGCAGTGCCGATATAGATCAGCGCCTCGGAGCGGGACAGGTAGTGGGGCAGGTCCTCGACCCGATGGGTGCGGATCAGATTGGTCCAGCGCCGCACAATGCCTTCGATCTCGGGCGAGGGGGCGATCATGCCTGCCACGCGAGGCTGTAAAGGACATGTTCGCCGTCCAGCCCCTTGAGCGGTACGGTGATCGGGTCGACAAAGCTGAAATCACCTGCGCTGACCATGGCGCGGGTGGCGTCCGAGATGCGGATTTCGTCCGGGCTGGCGGCGGCGGCGACACGGGCGGCCTTGTTCACCACAGTGCCAAGATAGTCGCCCTGGGCCTCGACCACATCGCCGGTGTGTATGCCGATGCGCAGGCGCAGGTGGGGTTCATCCGTTTGTGCGGCGGCTGCGCGCATGATGGCTTGGGCTGCGTGCAATGCCGCACTGGCCGAGCCGAAAGTCGACAAGGTGCCATCGCCCAGCGATTTCACCAGTTTACCGTCCGACGCCTCGACGGACCGGGTGATGTCGCCCACATGGTCGGTCACGATCCGGCTCCACCTGCTGTCCCCGGTCGCTGCGGCCAGTGCTGTGCTGTCCACGATGTCGGTGAACATGACCGAAGCGATGCCGGTGCGCCCTGCGTCGATCTTGCCGCGACTGGCCTCGATCAGTTTATCCAGATCGGGGGCGTCATAGCCCATGGATTCAATATTGGGTTTGGGGTTGGAATTGTGCGCGTGCACCACCCGCCACACCGCGTTTTCCAGCGAGAACACGAGCGTATTGCGGAATTTCATGAACATGTTGCTGTCGGGGGCATGCACGGTCAACGTGGTAAAAGCCCATCCAAAGCTGCCCGCCTCGTAAGCGATGACCTCAATGTCCTGAGCTTCCAGTTTCACCCCGTCGTCAAAATAGTCTGCAAACGTGTCATGCACGTCTGCGCCGGTCACGAATTCGCCTTCGTCCGAGCCGACAAAGGTCAGAGCAGCGCTTTGCGAGAACAGGCCCAGGGTCGCGGTGACATCGCGGCTGGCATGGGCCACCAGCCAACGCCGCGCGATAGCGGCAAGTTCTGGCGAGGGTACAAAGGGGTCCTGTGACCCGCTCACAGGGTGATCGCCTGCATCACCTGGGGTTCGATCACATCGACCCCCGTCAGCCCCGCCTTGAGCGCCTCTGCGTCCTGTTCGAGCAGCGGAAAGGTGCGGTAGTGGCAGGGGATCACGGTGTCGAAGTTGAAATAGCGTTTGGCGGCATAGGCGGCCCCGGCCATGTCCATGGTGAAATACCCACCCGCCGACAGGATGCCGATGCCGGGTTTGTAGTAATCCCCGATCCAGTCCATGTCGGCCATGATGTCCGTGTCGCCGGACAAGTATATGACCTTGCCTTCACCTTTGACGATGTACCCGCATTCGGCCCCCATGTAGACATTGCGCCCATCCACATCGATGGAAGACGAATGCGAGGCAGGCACGAGGGTCGCGGTCACATCGCCAAGCGCAATCGTGCCACCCTTGCCATAGGCGTGCCCCTCGACGGCGCCAGCCCCGTGCAGGTGTTTGCCCAATTCGTAGACCGCAGACACGGGTGCTCCGGTTGATTTGCTGATGTCGACCACGTCAGCGGTGTGATCGAAGTGCCCGTGCGTGATCAGGATATGCGTCGCACCCTCGACCGCTGCGTCATGCTGGTCTTCGGACAACATCGGATTGCCCGTAAGCCACGGGTCGATCAGCAAGATCTGATCGCCGATTTCAATGCGAAAGCTGCCGTGACCAAGCCAGATGATGTTCATGATGGCGTCCCCCTCTTTTACCGCACTTTAGCGCGTGTTTGTGGTTTCGGGAGCCTTCGGTGGGGATTTTTTTAGATCAGAGAAGGGGAACCTTGCGCACGTATATTTGCGGGATACGTCGGTCTGATCTGGTCCGGTCAGATGCCCCCGCCTTTGGAGATTGATTGATCCGCGTCAGGCTTTATGTGGCAGGGCATGGAGTTATGGCGCGAGATTGATGGCTATTGCGAACGGATGGACCCGGGATACTGGGCCGAGCCAGTCAATGCGCTGACAAATGCAGCCTTTGTCCTTGCCGCCCTGATCATGTGGCGCCGGTCGCACGGTGTGCCGATGGCACGCGGCTTGTGTGTGGTCCTGGGCCTGATAGGCGTGGGCAGTTATCTGTTTCACACCCATGCGCAGGTCTGGGCAGCAATTTTGGATGTAACGCCGATCCTTGGCTACATCCTGATCTATATCTTCGCAGTAAACCGGGATGTCTGGGGCATGCCGGTGTGGGTTGCGTTGCTGGGCACGGCCCTGTTCATCCCATATGCCGCGCTGACTGTCCCGCTGTGGCAGGGTCTGCCGGTTTTGGGTGTCTCTGCGGGCTATATGCCTGTCCCCATGCTGATCGCGATCTATGCGGTGCTCTTGTGGCGGCGGTATCCGAAAACGGCACGGGGCCTTCTGATCGGGGTGGGCATCTTGCTGGTCTCGCTCACCGCACGTTCGGTGGACGAGACCCTCTGTGCCGATCTGCCGCTGGGCACGCATTTCATCTGGCATGTGCTGAATGCGGTGATGCTGGGCTGGATGATCGAGGTCTACGTGCGCCATATCCGCGCCCATGCTCTTGAAGGCGTGGCACGCCCGCGCTAAAGCCTGCGCAAACCAGTATCTCTAGGGGTTTCCATGTCCATCGACGAAAGCACTGCCGCCCGCGTGGCGAAACTGGCCCGTATCAAGGTCGAACCTGACCGCCTGCCGGCCCTGGCGTCCGAGTTTAACACCATCCTCGGCTTTATCGAGCAGTTGGGCGAAGTCGATGTGGAGGGTGTCGCGCCGATGACCTCCGTAACCCCGCAGCGGCTCAAGCGGCGCGTGGACGAGGTGACGGACGGCAGCCAGCAGGAGGCGGTGCTCGCCAACGCGCCGGACGCGCGCGAGGGGTTCTTTGCGGTGCCGAAGGTGGTTGAATAATGGCTGATCTGAACAAACTGGGACTGGCCGAGGCGCGCGATGCGCTGCGCAAGGGTGACGTCACAAGCGTGGAGCTGACCGATGCCTGCCTGACTGCGATCGACGGGGCAGGGGCGTTGAACGCCTTTGTCCACCACACGCCCGACATCGCCCGTGCACAAGCCGCCGCTGCCGATGCGCGCATCAAGGCCGGTGATGCGCCCGCCATGTGCGGTCTGCCTGTGGGCATCAAGGATCTGTTCTGCACCAAGGGTGTCCCGTCCCAGGCCGGGTCGCGCATCCTCGAAGGGTTCTTGCCGCAATACGAAAGCACCATCACCCAGAACCTGTTTGATGCAGGGGCCGTGATGCTGGGCAAGTTGAACATGGACGAATTCGCCATGGGGTCGTCCAACGAAACCTCTGTCTACGGCAATGCAGTGAACCCGTGGCGGCGCGGCAATGATGACACGGCCCTGACGCCCGGTGGATCGTCGGGTGGCTCCGCCTCTGCCGTGGCCGCGGACCTGTGCCTGGCCGCGACGGGCACTGACACCGGTGGCTCCATTCGCCAGCCCGCAGCCTTTGTCGGCATCACCGGCATCAAGCCGACATATGGGCGCTGTTCGCGCTGGGGCGTCGTGGCCTTCGCTTCCTCACTCGATCAGGCGGGGCCGATGACCAAGTCGGTGCGCGATGCGGCCATCATGCTTGAAGCGATGTGCAGCCATGATCCCAAGGATTCCACCTCTGCCGACCTGCCTGTGCCCAATTTCGAAGCGATGCTGACGGGCGACATCAAAGGCAAGAAGATCGGTATCCCGAAAGAATACCGCATGGACGGTATGCCGGATGAGATCGAAGCGCTGTGGGCCGACGGCACTGCCATGCTGCGCGATGCGGGGGCCGAGATTGTGGACATCTCGCTGCCCCACACCAAATACGCGCTGCCTGCCTATTACGTGATCGCGCCTGCCGAGGCGTCCTCGAACCTCGCGCGCTATGATGGCGTGCGCTATGGGCACCGGGCCCGACTCGATCAGGGCGATGGCATCACCGAGATGTACGAGAAAACCCGCGCCGAAGGGTTCGGCGCCGAGGTGCAGCGGCGCGTGATGATCGGCACCTATGTGCTGTCGGCGGGGTTCTATGACGCCTATTACAACCGCGCGCGCAAGGTGCGGACACTGATCAAGAAGGATTTTGAGGACGTCTTCGCGCAAGGCATCGACGCGATCCTGACACCAGCGACCCCCTCGGCGGCCTTTGGGCTGGGCGAGGCATCGGATGATCCGGTCGAGATGTACCTGAACGACGTCTTCACCGTGACGGTCAACATGGCCGGATTGCCGGGCATCGCCGTGCCGGCGGGGCAGGACAAACAGGGTTTGCCACTGGGTCTGCAACTGATCGGCCGCCCATGGGAAGAGGGTGATTTGCTGAACACCGCTTACGCTTTGGAGGCGCGGGCCGGGTTTGTGGCCAAGCCTGCAAAATGGTGGTAGGCATCTCGAAAGAGAACCCAGAACAAGGGTGAGCAGAGATGAAAATCCGACACTTTCTGATCCTCGGTGCGACCGCCGCGCTGGCCGCGTGCCAGCCTGCTATTCCCGACAGCGGTGCAGGGATCGCGGACCCGGGGCGCGGTGTGGGCTTTGACAACCCAAGCACGCTTGCCGCGCGTGAAGCCGCCTTGTCGCGCAGCACGATTGCACCGGCACCTTCCGTTGGAACTTCGACATTGCCGCAGGCCGGGTCTGCCACCGCACCCCGTGCCGTGTCCGACCCGCAAGGGCTGGATGCCGAACTGGCTCAGATCGCCACGCAAAACGATGCTGCGGCAGCGCGTGCCAATTCGGGTGAAAACGTGGTGAATGCCAGCCCGTCCAATGCGGCCCCGCCACTGCTGAACAATCCGGGCATTTCGGACGAAAACAGCTTTGACGCCGTCGCCTCGCGCCAGTCCATCGAAAGCGATGCAGCCCGGATTGCGGCCAACAGGCAGCAATACGAGGTGATCCAGCCCACCGCCCTGCCATCGCGCAGCGGCAACACCCAGCCCAACGTCGTGCAATACGCGCTGCAGACAAGCCATCCGCGCGGCACGCAAGTGCACCGGCGTGTCAGCATTGCTTCGGCGGCCCGCACGCAGCGGAATTGCGCGCAGTACAATTCTTCGGATGAGGCGCAGATCGACTTTCTGGCCTTTGGTGGCCCCGAACGGGACCGCAAGGGCCTTGACCCGGATGGGGATGGCTATGCCTGCGGCTGGGATCCGGCCCCGTTCCGGCGCGCCTCTGGCGGCTGAGAGCCGAGGTGGAGATCCACCAGATCCCGTCCCCGAATTGCGGCCCGCGACGTGACGGGCTAATCCCGCGTTTCGTGGTGCTGCACTACACCGCAATGAAAAGCGCCGAGGCGGCGATTGCGCGGCTGTGCGATCCCACCCACGAAGTGTCGGCCCATTACGTGATCTGCAAGACAGGGCGTGTAAGCCAGTTGGTGAGCGAGGGCTTGCGCGCATGGCACGCCGGAGCCGGGGAATGGCACGGGCTGCGGGATATCAACTCGCGCTCCATTGGGATCGAGCTTGACAATGACGGTCAGGGGCCATTTGCCGAAGCGCTCATGCAAAGCCTTGAGGCGCTGTTGGCACAGATGCTGAACGCATGGGACATCCCGCCTGAAAACGTGATCGGCCACTCGGACATGGCACCGGGGCGCAAGTTCGATCCGGGGCCGTGGTTCGACTGGCCTCGGTTGGAGGCGCAAGGGCTGGCCGGGCAGCGTGGGAGCACCCCCGGCCCAAAGGACGCGCAGCTTACACAGTTCACGGTGCGCGCGCGCAGTGCAGGCTATACCATGAACACCGATCCTGAAACGCTGCTCGCCGCCGTACGCCTGCGGTATCGCGGCTTCAAGACGGGCCCGATCGAGCCACAGGACTTCACACCTCTCGCGCCTTTCGCAATCTGACCCCGATCCACCTTCATCTCGCCAAATAAACTCCCGCCGGAGGCTCCCGCAGTCGCCCCGTGCGCAATGCCCCCCATTGACGCACCCCGTCCACACCCCGTAAGGCAAACGTCGCGCGGAGGGGCGGATGGCCGCTGTGACGGGGTAACCTGTCACAGAGGAAAGTCCGGACTCCCAGAAGATACGGTGCCGGGTAACGCCCGGGCGGGGCAACCCGACGGACAGCGCCACAGAAAACAGACTGCCCTGCTTGCAGGGTCAAGGTGAAACGGTGGGGTAAGAGCCCACCGCCGGGCTGGCAACAGACCGGGCATGGCAAGCCCCACCGGGAGCAATGCCAAATAGGGACCGCGCGTTGGGCAACCAACGGGGCCGCTTTGCCCCAGCAGGTCCGGGTTGGCAGCTAGAGGGGTGTTGGCAACAGCACCTCAAGAGGAATGGTCATCTCGGGGCGGGCAACCGTCCTAGACAGAATCCGGCTTACAGCCTCTCCGCGCATCTACCATCCCCGCACCGTGTCACGCATGACTTCGGCCAGCGGAACGGCGGCGGCCTTGTCACCCGCCAGCTTGATCTGGTTCAGCGCCCCCCAGAGCGCGCCGACCAGAAATTCGGCGCGGTTGTCCGCATCTGCAATCCCATCCGCGACGAGCGCGATGCGAAACTGCGCTTTCCACAAGTCCCGATAGGCGTTCACCCGCGCGCGTATCGCCGCATTTGTGCGTTCCAGCTCGGACACGGTATTGACCATCAGACACCCTGCGTGCGCAATGGCCTCGGGCGGTTCGGGTTGGGAGAACCCCGCGAACACCATGTCGATGGCGGCGCGCCCAGGCGTGGCAAAGACCTGTTCAAGAGTCGTGCTGACCATGGCGAAATAGCGGGCAAGCACGGTTTCAAACAACTGCTCCTTGCTGCCGAACGCATTGAACAGACCGCGGATGCCCACGCCTGTCGCATCTTCGAGCATGCGGGTGGTCGTGGCCTCGTACCCATGACGCCAGAACGCCATCATCGCGGCATCCAGAACTTTATCTTCATCAAAATTGCGGGGTCGGGCCATAATTTTGCATCAAGCGTTGCAAAATGAACGCCATGTCCTTATCTCTCATTATGCATCGTTTGATGCATAATCAACAGTAGAGGATAAATCACATGCCCACAATCAAAGTCACAGTGCCCGCAGGCGCATGGAGCACGGAAGAAAAAGCGAAAATCGCCGATGGTCTGACCAGCAGCCTTGCGAGCGTCGCAACAGACGCCGGTAAGGGCGACATCCGTCAATACATCAACATCCAAATCATGGAAGCGGCCACGGGTGGCTACGCCATCGGGGGCAATGTCGTTGGCTGAGGGCGCGCAAATGGTGCCCGAGCTTTGGGCGATGGCGGGCCTGAGCGCGGTATGGGTGTTTCTGGTGTTTGGACAGCAACTCTTTAACGACAAGGCAAAGGGGGCTGCGTGGGCCTTGTCCAATCGTGACGATCAGGACATGCCGCCCACATCGCAGCGTCTGGCACGGGCAACCGTGAACCACGTCGAAAACGCGGTGATGTTTGTGCCCGTTGCCACAGCGCTAGTCGTGGCCGGGCTCAATACGTCTGTCACCGGGATCGCGGCTCTCGCCTTTCTTGCCTTTCGCGCGGGGCACGCGCTGACCTATGCGCTGGGCATCACCCATATCCGCAGCGGGTTCTGGATCGGTGGCATGGTGGCCACAGTTGTCACTGGCTGGCCGCTGATCCGCGCAGTGTTCGTCTGATCCGGCGGGCCGGGGTGGAATTTCTGCCGCCCCGGCCCGAATGCGCTGCAAGCGGGGTTGACTCGGGGGTGGCTGCGGGTAAAAGCGGCGCTCTAACGAATTTCCCGCTGTCGCGCCCTTTGCGGCGCGCCCGCGACGCAGGAGACACACAATGGCCAAGCCAACCACGATCAAGATCCGCCTGAACTCGACCGCAGGCACTGGCCACTTCTATGTGACCAAAAAGAATGCGCGCACCATGACCGAAAAGATGGTCGTCAAGAAATATGACCCCGTGGTGCGCAAACACGTGGAATACAAGGAAGGCAAGATCAAGTAAGATCGCCTCTCTTTTCGTTTCAAAGGGCCGCGCCGCAAGGACGCGGCCTTTTTTGTTTGCTCGGAGGCAAGCCCATGTTGATCCGCCCCTCGACCAAGGCCGATCTGGCGGCCGTGGATGCGCTTTTGGCGCGCAGCTATCCCAAGCTGCTCAAGGCCGACTACCCGCCGTCCGTTCTGGTTACAGCGTTGCCGATCATCGCGCGCGCACAGCCTCACCTGCTGGTCTGCGGGACATATTATGTGGTTGAAGAAGACGGGCGTATCCTTGGCGCGGGTGGGTGGACACCGGATCGCAAGGTGCAGGGGCTGGGCCACATCCGTCACGTGGTGACAGACGACCGTGCAGTGCGGCGCGGGGTGGGACGGGCGCTCATGCAGCATTGCTTTGATAAAGCGCGGAGCGCAGGGATGACCAAAATGGAGTGTTGGGCCACGCGCACGGCTGTGCCGTTCTATGAGGCCGTCGGATTCCACACAGTCGGGCCGATCGATGTCACGCTGGCCGAAGGGATCGTCTTTCCTTCGATCAAGATGTTGCGCGCGCTTTAGCCTTTTCGGCGACGCATCCATGCAAAGGCCCCGACACCAGCCAAAAGCAACGGAAGCGTCGCGGGTACCGGAATGGCAGGAACGCCCACAAGGTTGACCCGGACATTATCCAATGCGGCACCTGCGCCAAGCGCCAGCGAAACCTGAGTGAACGTCAGATCCTGAGATGTGGCCGATGCTGTGAATTGCAGCGACATTTCTTTCCAGGTGAAATTGCCCCGCGTGTCCCCCGGTTCGAGGGTGTAGGTGAAGTCCTGGCTCGCCGAGCCAATCGAGGCATTGGCAATCTGCGAGAACGCACCGGAATAGAAGTTGCCGCCCATGTCAAAAAGCAGCTCATACGTCGATCCGACCTGAAAGCCTGACAGAGTTTGCCGGATGGCGCCCGGATTCAAACCATTGAGGTCAAGGCTGCGCGACCCTTCGGAGGGCGCCCAAAATGCACCGGCGTCGACTGTTTCGACATCTCCGCTGATGACAGTCCAGCCGGGCAGTGGAACGGACGGGGAAAAGGACAGGAGTCCTGAGCCTGCAGGATCTTCGAACCCGGCATTTACAATGGTGATCGCCTGCGCGGCGCTCGCACTGAGCGTGAGGGCGGCGACAAGCGAAATTAGATGCCGTTTCATCAAAAACCTCATAAAATAAGTTAAAATCTGCATCTGGTCTGCACAGGTTGAACGCGACGGGTCAAGATAATCCGGCATTTTAGTGCATAAAAACACGCTATACGGGAGGTTGACGCGCCTTGGCGACAGCGGGTTTCAAAGTGGCCATGCAGGTGATTTTGGGGATCGAACAAAAAAAGGGCTGGTCCGAAGACCAGCCCTTTCGTCACTTATGCGACAGGTTTTATTCCTGTTGCCCCATGAACATCAGCAGGAACTGGAACATGTTCAGGAAGGAGATGTAGAGGCTCAGCGCGCCGTCAGAAGCGGCTTTGTCCAGCCATTCCTGATCACCATGTGCGGCGTGCGCCACATAGGTGTTCTTGATGTCCTGCGTGTAGAACGCTGTCAGGCCCGCAAAGATCAGGATACCGATCATCGAGATGGCATACATCATTGCAGGGGACTGCAAGAACAGGTTGATGACCATCGCAACGATCAGGCCGATCACGCCCATCATCAGGAATGTGCCCATACCGCTCAGGTTCTTCTTGGTTGTGTAGCCCCAGAGGCTGAGGCCCGCGAAGGCGATCGCAGTGACCAGGAAGGTCTGTGTGATCGAGAAGGCGGTGAACACAAGGAAGATCGAGCTCATCGACACGCCCATAACGGCGGCGAAGATGAAGAAGCCCAGTTGCACGGTCGCAGCCGACCCACGGCGCATCAACGCGCCCCAGCCAAACAGGATGAAGGCCAGCGGGGCAAACATCACAACCCAACGCAGCGGCGTCGTGTAGAGCACTTCGCCAAGGCCTGTCAGGTACTGACCTTCACGCAGCGCAACTGTTGCGCCTGTCGGGTCGGACGTAACTGCAAGGCCCGCAATGGCCCAAGCAGCCGCAGCCGTGATCAGCATGCCCACGGACATTGTGCCGTAGACTTTATTCATGTGGGCGCGTAGCCCGGCGTCGATCTGGGCGGCCTGTGTTTGGGACGCTGACCGGATCGTATTCAACTCAGCCATAGTGACCTCCAATTGATACAAGTTGCCGGTGATTTACACCGGGGCGCGGATTTCCGCCCGCATTGCGTCAAATATCGGGTGCCTGCGGATGTGTTTCAAGGCTTTTTCGCAAGGATTGCAGGGGCAGACGGCGACATTCCGACTGTTTTTGTCATAAATCGGGTCAATCTGCCGCAGACTGCCTGTTTTTCATTCATTTGCGCCAAGTTGCTGGCACGTCCCAGATGGGCTTGCTGGCCTCGGCCTGTGCGCGTTTTGCGCTAATGCCGATGTCTTCCAGCGCGTGGGCGTCCAACTGGGCCAGCGCGCGGCGCGATCTCCAGACCGACAACATGGTCATGAGGGAAAACCGGGGCGTGGCAGGGCGGGTGTCGATGCGGGTGTGCCCGTTGGTGAAATCTGTCAGTGCCATGTGGTCTCTCCTTGGGTAAAGGTGATGGTTCATCGGGTTCCTATCAAATCTGTTGATGTATATGGACGTATGTGGCACATTTTGAAAACGAATGTTTGTGACCCGACACATCAAGGATGGTGATATGAGAAATCTGGACATAACGACGCTGCGCTCCTTCGTTGCTGTCGCCGAAAGCGGCGGCGTCACGCGGGCCGCCGGTTTCCTGCATCTGACCCAGTCTGCGGTGTCGATGCAGCTTAAACGGCTCGAAGAGTTGCTGGGGCTTGATCTGTTTGACCGCTCCGGGCGCAGCATCGCGCTGACGGCGTCGGGGGAACAGTTGCTGGTCTATGCCCGTCGCATGGTGGCACTGAATGACGAGGTCATGACGCGATTGACCGATCAGGCCTATGAAGGGGAAATCACCCTCGGCGTGCCCCATGACATCGTCTATCCGGCGATCCCGCAGGTTCTCAAACAGTTCCATGCCGCGTTCCCGCGCGTGAAGGTGCAATTGGACAGTTCATTCACCCTGCGCCTCAAGTCGGAATTTGCCAAAGGGGCCTGCGATATCATCCTGACGACCGAAACCGGGCTGGATGCGGGCGGAGAAGAGCTGGCTGTTCGGCCCTTGTGCTGGGTTGGAGCGCCAAGCGGGTCGGCCTGGCGTCAGCGTCCGCTCAAACTGGCATTTGGCCGTCAATGCACCTTCCGCCCGCGTGTCGTCGAGCATCTGGACGAAGCCGGAATCCCCTGGGACGTCGTGGTTGAAACCGAAAGCGACCGCACCATCGAGGCGACGGTCAGCGCGGATTTGGCAGTGCATACGATGATCGAAGGCACCGAGCCTCCGCATCTGGACCGCATCGATCATGGCGGCACCCTGCCGGAACTGCCCGCCCACCGCATTAACCTTTATGGCGCAGCGCGCGCGGGGGGAGAGGTGCAGGACGCGCTGGTGTCGATGCTGCGCCGCGCCTTCAAGGCACCGGAATCCGTGCAGTTGCGCACGGTTTCCAACCTGTAGGCAGTGATGATTCGCTGCGGTGTTGCGTGTACGGGGCCAAAGTGCGCGGTTTTTCGCCCGTGCCTTTGGCCCGTTTTATGCAAGCATTGCGCGCTGCAAAACGGCCCGCGGTCCTCTTGCTATTCCCGTTAAAGTTGTACATGCAGTGCCTGTGGCTAAGGCATTGATTGCACCCACACAAACATTTGTTCACAGGCCTGAGTGCAACCCAATTGCTGCATCAAGCAACTGAAATCGTTAACAACCTGTTAAAAAAGGTTAACAACTTTTGAGGTTGGTTTCCGCGATGTAACTCGCGTATTACGGGTAGTGAGCGTTGAAAGTTGGTCCGATGCGGCGTATTGTCTTTTACAACCTGAGTAAATTGCACGAAAGTGTAACGTCACGAGCGACCCGCTGGGATAATTCAGCACAACAAATGCACAAACAAGGTGGATTTTCCTAATGGCACATAGCGTGGACGTTCATGTCGGTAAGAGAATTCGCCAGCGGCGTTGGCTGATCGGAATGACGCAGCAAACACTGGCCGACCTCGTCGGTATCAAATTCCAGCAGATCCAGAAATATGAAACCGGCTCCAACCGTGTCAGCGCCTCCCGCCTTTGGGATATTGGCGAAGCGATGGGCGTGCCGGTCGCCTTCTTTTTCGAAGGGATCAAGGAAGAGGGCATGTATCAGGGCAGCGGCCACAGCGATGCAGCGCCCGACATGCTGAGCGACAAAGAGGCGATGGAACTGGTGCGTACCTATTACGCGATTCCCGAAAACCAGCGGCGTCGTCTGTTTGAACTGGCCCGCGTGCTCAGCGACGTGGCCTAAGACGCATTTGCCGGTTCTGACTGGCGCATCTCTCTCTTGCGTCCGGGCGTCGTGTCTGGCACCCGAAATACATGGACAAACAGATTGATGAACTGACGGCGGTCGCTCATGCGCTTGCCGATGCGGCCCGTGCGGCAATCCTGCCCCATTTTCGGGCTACAGACCTTCACACAGACAACAAACTGGCGGGCGGCTATGACCCTGTCACCGTGGCCGACCGCGCCGCCGAAGAGGCGATGCGCGCCGTGCTGGCCGATCTGCGCCCCGATGACGCCATTCTGGGTGAGGAGTTCGGCACCACGGCCGGAACATCTGGACTGACATGGGTGCTCGACCCGATTGATGGCACGCGCGGCTTTGTCGCCGGCACGCCCACATGGGGAGTACTGATCGCCGTTGGCCCTGATACGGGTCCGATCCTTGGCGTGATCGATCAACCCTATATTGGCGAGCGTTTCATCGGTGCTGCTGGGCGGTCCAGACTGGTCGGGCCGCACGGGGCGTCTGATATCAGGACGCGCGCGCCACGCGATCTGAGCGAAGCGACCCTGTTCACCACTTTCCCCGAAGTGGGCACAGAGAACGACCGCGCCGGGTTCGAGGCAGTTGCGCGTAACGTGCAACTGGTCCGGTACGGGATGGATTGCTATGCCTACGCGCTGGTCGCGGCGGGGCACGTCGATCTGGTTATCGAGGCCGGTCTGAACGCCTACGACATTCAGGCCCCGATTGCCCTGATCGAGGCCGCAGGCGGTATTGTGACCAATTGGGAAGGTGGCCTGGTGCACGAAGGCGGGCGTGCTCTCGCAGCGGCCAACCGCGACATTCACCGCGCGGCCCTCGACATCCTGCAGGCCCAAAGATGAGCGAGACGCTGATCCGGGGTGCCGACCACCTTGTCACCATGGATAACACACGGCGCGTTCTGAACGGGGCCGACGTCCTGATCCGCGACGGTGCGATTGTTGCTGTGGGCACCGGCCTCACCACGACAGGCGCAGTTGTGGATGCGTCGGGCTGTGTCGTGACCCCGGGCCTCGTGAACACGCATCACCACCTCTACCAGACGCTGACCCGCGCCGTGCCTGCCGCGCAGGACGCGCTGCTGTTTGGCTGGCTGACGACGCTGTATCCGATCTGGGCGCGGTTCGACCCGGAACATATGTTTGTCTCGGCGCAGGTGGGGCTGGCCGAGCTGGCGCTGTCGGGCTGCACGCTGACATCGGACCATCTTTATCTGTTTCCGGGGGCGCACGGCTGGACGACACGATTGCCGCGGCGCGCGAAGTCGGATTGCGCTTTCACCCCACACGCGGTGCGATGAGCATCGGCGTGAGCGATGGCGGCCTGCCCCCCGACAGTCTTGTCGAAGATGAGGCGGCGATCCTTGAGGATTGTATCCGGGTGATTGACGCCTTTCACGACCCGTCTGCGGCTTCGATGTGCCGGGTCGGCGTGGCCCCCTGTTCGCCCTTCTCCGTCAGTCGGGACCTGATGCGCGATGCGGCCGTACTGGCGCGCGATAAGGGTGTGATGATGCACACACATCTGGCCGAAAACAACGAGGATATCGCCTATTCCCTGTCCGAGTTCGGCTGCCGCCCGGGTCAATATGCGCAAGACCTTGGCTGGGTAGGGCCGGATGTCTGGCACGCGCATTGTGTCAAGCTGGATGCATCCGAGATTGATCTGTTTGCCCGCACCGGCACGGGCGTGGCGCATTGCCCCTGTTCGAACTGTCGCCTTGGGTCGGGCATCGCTCCGGTCCGTGCCATGCGCGATGCGGGCGTGCCGGTTGGCCTTGGAGTGGATGGTTCAGCCAGCAATGATGCGGGCAACCTCGTGGCCGAAGCGCGCCAATCCATGCTGTTGCAGCGCGTGGCATATGGCGCGGACGCGATGTCGGCCATGGAAGCGCTTGAGATTGCGACGCGGGGCGGTGCGGATGTGCTCGGTCGCAACGAATGCGGACGCATTGCCGTGAATGCCCGCGCCGATATCGCGATCTGGGACGTGTCCGGCGTCGCCTCGGCAGGCAGTTGGGACCCGGCGGCCCTGTTGCTGGCCGGGCCAACGACGGTGCGCGATCTGTTCGTGGAAGGGCGGCAGGTTGTGCGAGACGGGCATGTGGTAACTTTTGATCTTGGCAAGGCGGTGGCGCGCCAGAACGCATTGGCGCGCGCCCTGACTGAGGAAGCATGATGAAACACGCGATATTGGCACTAATCCTGATGAGTGCCGCGGCCCAGGCCGATCCGGCCACCCTGGCAGCCGTTAACGCGGCGCGGGCCGACAATGGACGCGCCGCGCTGGTCTATGACCCAAAGCTGGAGGCTGCGGCCCGCGCGCATGGCGAAGACATGGCGCGGCGCGGCTTTTTCTCGCACACCGGTTCTGACGGGTCGGACATCGGCGACCGGTTGCGCCGCGTTGGCTACGCCTATTGCTTTGGGGCCGAAAACATTGCCGCCGGACAGCGCAGCCTGAGCGAAGTGATGCAGTCGTGGATGACGTCGCGCGGGCATCGCAACAACATCCTGCACCGCAAGGCCCGCGCAGTGGGTGTGGCGCAGGTGACGGGCAACCGCTGGGTCATGGTGCTGGCAGCGCCCTGTTAGCCGCGCCGCAGCTTTCCATTCACCCAGACTGCGGAAACGGCGCGGTCATCCCCCATCATGATCGTCGGAAACACCGCGTCCCAGATCTGCTCCGCCTCGTGGCTCCGCTGCGCGATGGCCGGGGTCGAGGAAAGGTCGAGCACACAGATGTCCGCGGCCATGCCGGGGGCGAGAGCGCCGATTTCATCCTGACGATGCAAAACCCACGCTGATCCTGCGGTTGCCAGCCACAAAAGCTGGGCGGCATGCACCGCCTCTCCGCGCAGTTGCGCCACCTCATATGCCGCCGCCATCGTGCGCAGCATCGAAAAGGACGACCCGCCGCCTGTGTCCGTAGCAAGCCCCACCGACTGCCCGCCACGTGCCAGGCCCATGAGATCAAACAGCCCAGAGCCGATGAACGTGTTGGATGTCGGGCAATGTACGACGCCCGCGCCCACCTCGCGCAGCCGGTCAATCTCGCGCGGCTCAAGGTGGATCGAATGGCCGTAAAGGCCGCGCGCGCCCAGCAGACCTGTGGCCTCGTAGGTATCGAGATAATCGCGCGCCTCAGGGTATAGGTCGCGCACCCATGCGATTTCGTCCACCTGTTCGCTCAGATGGGTCTGCATCAGCGCGTCCGGGTATTCGGCCCAGAGCGCGCCCAGAGCGTGCATTTGATCGGGGCTGGAGGTCGGCGAAAAACGCGGCGTGATGGCATAGACCGCGCGGCCGGTTCGGTGCCAGCGGTTCAGCAGGACCTTGCTGTCGTCATAGGCGCCTTGAACCGTGTCGCGCAAACCGTCGGGCGCGTAGCGATCCATGCAGGTCTTGCCCGCGACAATGGCCATGCCGCGCGCGGCACCTGCCTGAAACAGCGCATCGACACTGTGCGGGTGGATGGTGCAAAAGCTCGCCACCGATGTCGTGCCGTGATCCAGCACCAGATCGAGATACCGCGCGGCGATGGTGCGCGCATAATCCGCATCGTCCAGCCGCATTTCCTCGGGGAAGGTGTAGGTATTGAGCCAATCGATCAGACGCTTGCCCCAGGACGCGATCATCGCCGTTTGGGGATAATGCGCATGGGCATCGATGAACCCCGGGCTGATCAACTGTCCGGTATAGTCGTGCAGCACGGCGTCAGGCCCGGCGGCGGCGTGTGCGGCTTCTCCGACCGATACGATGTGGCCGTCCTCGATCAGAAGGGCGCTGTTTTCATCGATGCGCACGGCATCCTGCCATGGGCCGGTATACGGATTGCCCGAAAAGCGCAGCACGTGGCCGGTGAGAAGATGGCGGGTATTCATATCGCCTTATGACCATCAGGGGCGCGGCGCGCAAAGTGAAAACGCGCGCCCATTGTCAGTTTGCAAGCCGCGCCCTATGGTCAGCCCGACACGTAACGCAACGGACGAGGGCCCCATGTCTGACGACACCGATATGATGGAGCCCGCCGCCGAGGACAAAGGCGAAGACAAGGGCTATGTCCTTGAAAGCAAAGACGTTGCGGCGATCCTCTATGCTGTTGAAATCGACGACCGTGAGCAGCTGGTCGCACTTATGGAGCCGCTGCACGCGGCCGACATTGCCGACCTTCTGGAGCAGATCAGCGCCTTTGAGCGGGCGCGGCTGATCCGCCTCTATGATCGCGAATTTGACGGCGAGATTCTGTCCGAACTCGACGAGTCGATCCGGGAAGAGGTGATTGCCGTCCTCAAGCCCGCCGTGCTTGCGGATGCGGTGCGCGAACTGGACAGTGACGACGTTGTCGATCTGATCGAGGATCTGGACGACGCCCAGCAGGAAACCATTCTAGGCGCGCTCGAAGAATCTGACCGCGCCTTGGTCGAACAGTCGCTGGCCTTTCCCGAATACTCGGCCGGACGCCTTATGCAGCGCGAAGTGGTCATGGCCCCCGAACACTGGACAGTGGGCGAGGCCATCGATCATTTGCGCGGCGCGGATGAGCGTGAATTGCCGGATCAGTTTTATCACCTTGTACTGGTCGACCCGCGCCTGCACCCCATCGGAAATGTGACGCTGGGCAAGCTGATGCGGTCGCGCCGTGAGGTGCACCTGAAGGATCTGGTGGAGGAGACCTTCCGCCTGATCCCCGCGACGCAGGCCGAAAGCGAGGTCGCTTACGCTTTCAACCAGTACCACCTGATTTCCGCGCCCGTGGTCGATGACGAGGGGCGTCTGATCGGTCAGATCACCATTGATGATGCGATGGCCGTGCTGGATGAAGAGCACGAGGAAGACATCCTGCGTCTCGCCGGGGTGGGGGACGAATCCGCGCTGTCCGACAATGTGGCCGAAACGACGCGCCAGCGTCTGCCTTGGCTGGCGGTGAACCTTGTGACGTCCATTCTGGCCTCTCTGGTCATTGCCCAGTTCGAGATGGCGATTGCCCAGATCGTGGCGCTGGCCGTGTTGATGCCCATCGTGGCGTCCATGGGTGGCAATGCGGGCACGCAATCGCTGACGGTGGCAGTGCGCGCGCTGGCGACCAAGGATTTGACGGGTGCAAACGTGTGGCGCGTCATCAGGCGCGAAGTGCTGGTCGGATTGATCAACGGCCTTGTCTTTGCCGTGGTCATGGGGATCGTCGGCATCATCTGGTTCGGCTCACCCGCTTTGGGCTACGTGATTGCCGCGGCGATGGTCGTCAACATGGTGGTGGCCGGATTTGCGGGCACCGTCATTCCTGTTGTGCTGGACCGGTTGGGCGTGGACCCGGCACTGGCCTCGGGTGCTTTCGTGACGACGGTCACGGATGTGGTTGGGTTCTTTGCCTTTCTGGGGCTGGCCGCGTTGGTATTGTTGTGAAGAGGTCGGGACCGGGCTGTTCGCCCATCCGGGCAAATGCGCCCGCCCGCCGACCCGTTGGAGTGTCATGGACTTAAATGCGCAAAAGGCGGCCGTGCGCAAGGCGGCGTTTGCCGCACGCAAGGCGGCCTTTGATCTGGATCGGGGTGGGGCGTCGGGTCTGTTATCCTCTGTGCTTGCGGGTTATCGCGGTGTCCCGTTGGCAGGCTACATGCCGATCCGGTCAGAAATTGACCCTTTGCCTGCCATGGCCGAGGCGGCGGCCCATGGTCCCGTCAGCGTGCCTGTGATCATGGGCGAGGCCCGGCCCTTGATGTTTTCGCGTTGGACGCCTAACGGCGCGCTGCGCGAAGGCCCTTTCGGAGCGCGAGTGCCGGAGATCGATGACTTTTTTGACCCGGAAATCGTGATTGTCCCGTTGGTTGCGTTCACCCGCGCCGGGGGGCGGCTGGGCTATGGTGGTGGGTTTTATGATCGCACGCTTGCAGGTTTGCGCGGCGCGCGCGCGACGCTTGCCATCGGCTTTGCCTATGGGGCGCAGGAGGTAGCGACCTTGCCGCTTGAGCCAACGGACCAAACCTTGGACATGATCGTCACGGATACTGAGGTGATCGAAGTCTGAAGGGGCTATGCCCCGGCGCTTGCTGCGCCGCCGTGGTATTTTTGGTCAAAAGAAACGCTGCATCCTTGCCCATCGCATACATCGCGGCATATGGGGCGGTATGAAGATATTGTTTCTGGGTGATGTGATGGGCCGGTCGGGCCGTCAGGCGATCACCGATCACCTGCCCCGTCTGCGTGACCAATGGGATCTCGATTTCGTCGTGGTGAATGGCGAAAACGCGACATCTGGCATGGGCCTGTCGGGCGCACATGCCCGCGCCTTGCTGGAAGCGGGCGCCGATTGTGTGACGCTGGGCGATCATGCCTTTGATCAAAAGGACATGTTGCAGTTTATCGAGACCGAGCCGCGCATCCTGCGCCCGCTCAATTTCTCAAAAGCGGCACCGGGCAAGGGTGCGCGCCTGTTCAAAGCACGCGGTGGCAAGACGGTTCTGGTCACCCAAGCGCTCGGACAGGTGTTCATGAAGCGCCCCTTTGACGATCCGTTTTCCGCCCTTGAGGCGGTGTTTCGCACGCATCCCTTGGGCGGTGAGGCGGATGCCATTGTGGTGGATTTTCATTGCGAGGCGACGTCCGAGAAAATGGCCATGGGTCATTGGTGTGACGGACGTGCGAGCCTGATGGTGGGCACCCACACCCATGTGCCCACGGGCGACGCGATGATCCTGCCCAAAGGCTGTGCGTACCTCACCGATGCGGGCATGTGCGGGGATTACCATTCGGTGATCGGGATGCAGCGCGATGAGCCCTTGCGCCGCTTCATCACGGGTATGCCCAAGGAACGCTTTGCCCCTGCCTTGGGTCCGGCCACGCTGTCCGGCGTTTATTTCGAGACGGATGAAAGAGGTCACGCGACCCGGATCGAGATGGTGCGCCAGGGTGGTGCGCTGCAGACCTGCGGGCCATGAGCCGGTCCGAGACGTTGCTGTGCGTCGGTGCGTTGATCGTACTGGGCGCGACGTGGGGCATGACCATGCCGCTGACCAAGATCGCGGTGAGCACGGGCTACAAGCATTTCGGATTGCTGTTCTGGCAATTGGCCATCGGTGTGATCGTGATGTCGACCATCGCGGCACTGCGGGGCACGCGCCTTCCGCTGGGGGGCCCTCAACTGCGGATATACCTGCTGATTGCGCTCATTGGGTCGGTCCTGCCCAACACGGCGAGTTATCAGGCGGCAGCACACCTGCCGTCGGGGATCCTGTCCATCCTGTTGTCGATGATCCCGATCTGGGCTTTTCCCATTGCATTGCTGCTGGCGCTCGACCGGTTCGAATGGCGCCGGTTCGCTGGCCTTGTTGCGGGCCTGTGCGCGGTGTTGCTGATCGTGCTGCCCGGGGCAGAAATGTCCGGGGCAATCTCGGTGTTCTGGGTGATGATCGGCCTGATTTCGGGGTTGTTTTATGCCTTTGAGGGCAATTTCGTGGCCAAGTGGGGCACGGCCGGGCTTGACCCAATTCAGGTGCTGTGGGGGGCGTCCATTGTCGGGTCGATCATTGCCTTGCCATTGGCGCTGGGCTCAGGTCAGTGGATCGATCCACGCCCGCCTTACGCCGCGCCGGACCTGGCTCTTTTGATCAGTTCGGTGCTGCATGTGCTTACCTATACCGGCTATGTCTGGCTGGTGGGGCGGGCGGGGCCGGTGTTCACCGTCCAGATCAGCTATCTTGTCACGCTGTTTGGACTTTTGTGGGCCAAGCTGATCCTGAACGAAGCCTATCCGCCGGTGATCTGGGGTGCGCTGGCGCTGATGCTGCTCGGCATGTACCTTGTGCAGCCGCGCGGCAAAGCGGCGCTTGATGACACATCGGCAATGCGCAACACTCGCGTCTAGGTTCGCGCGTCCCGTTCTGCGCGCTTTCAGGATGATGCACCCATGTCGCTGCTCTCTGCCTCGCCTCTGATCAGTCCGCTCTTGGCGCTGTTTCTGGTTGTCGTCATGTTCGTGCTGTTCGTGCGCGAGACGTTTTCGACCGAAGTGGTGGCGATCGCGGGCACGGCCTTGATGTTGGCCACGGGCATCCTGCCCTATGACGAAGCCCTTTCCGTACTGTCCAACCCAGCACCCTGGACCATCGCGGCCATGTTCATCGTGATGGGGGCGCTTGTGCGCACAGGCGCGCTTGATGTGCTGACACGACAAGCGGAGCGCCATGCCAAGATTCGGCCCAAGACGACCCTTGTCGGGGTCATCATCGCCGTCATGGCCGGGTCCGCCATCATGAACAACACGCCCGTTGTGGTCGTGATGATCCCGGTGATGGTGCAGCTAAGCCAGACGCTGGGCGTCAAAGGTTCCAAACTGCTGATCCCGCTTAGTTATGCGGCGATCATGGGTGGCTCGCTTACGCTGATCGGGACATCGACCAACCTGCTGGTGGACGGTGTGGCGCGCAATCAGGGGCTGGCCCCGTTCGGCATCTTTGAAATCCTGCCCATCGGCCTTGTCGTCTGCGTCTGGGGGCTGATCTACATGGCGATCTTTGCGCCGCGTCTTTTGCCGGACCGTGACAGCATGGCGAACATGCTGTCGGACCGCTCAAAGATGAAATTTTTTACCGAGGCGGTGATCCCCCCTGACAGCAACCTCATCGGGCGCGAAGTCACCGGCGTGCAACTTTTCAAACGTGAGGGTGTGCGCCTGATCGATGTGGTGCGCGGCGATACCTCGCTGCGCCGCGAGCTGGCCGATGTGGTGTTGCAAGTCGGGGACCGGGTGGTGTTGCGCACACAGATGACCGAACTGCTCAGCCTGCAAGCCAACAAGGAATTGCGCCGCGTTGATCAGGTGTCTGCGGTTGAAACGACCACTGTCGAGGCGCTGATCACGCCGGGGTGCAAGATGGTGGGCCGTTCCCTTGGGTCGCTGCGCTTGCGGCGGCGCTATGGGGTCTATCCGTTGGCGGTGCACCGGCGGAACCAGAACATCGGGCGGCAACTGGATGCGCTGGTGGTCAAGGTCGGCGATACGCTGCTGCTGGAAGGGGCCCCGGCGGACATCCAGCGCCTCGCCGCAGATCAGGAGATGGTGGATGTGTCTCACCCCTCGGCCCGCGCCTATCGCCGTGCCCATGCGCCCATCGCAATTGCTGCACTGGCAGGTATCGTGATCCTTGCCGCGCTCAATGTCGCCCCGATCCTGTTGCTGGCCGTGCTGGCGGTGGCGCTTGTGCTGGTCACCGGCTGCATTGACGCGGATGAGGCGTTTTCCTTTGTCGACGGGCAGCTGCTGGCCCTGATCTTTGGCATGCTTGCAGTCGGGGCCGGATTGCAGAATTCAGGGGCAATCATGCTGATCGTCGATGGGGCTTCACCGGGGTTGGCGATGTTGCCCGCACCTCTGATCGTGTTCGTTGTGTTCATCATGACCTCGACCCTGACCGAGATCGTGTCGAACAATGCCGTGGCCGTGATCATGACACCCATCGCGATCAGCCTCGCAGCGGCGCTGGGGCTGGATCCACGTCCGCTGGTGGTGGCGGTGATGATCGCGGCCTCTTGCGCCTTTGCCACGCCCATCGGCTATCAGACCAACACGCTGGTCTATGGCCCCGGCGGGTATAAATTCAGCGATTTCATGCGGGTGGGGATACCACTTAACCTCAGCATTGCGGTCTTGGCATCCTTCGTGATCCCGTTCAACTGGCCGCTTTAGGTCTGCACCACCGACAGGGCGCGCAACGGATCCTTGGTCAACCGCGAGACCGAGATGATTTCGATCAACTGCCCGTCAGGCGCGAACACGCCCTGCACAGTCACATCCCAACGGGCGGGGTTGCCAAGGGCCGTGGGGCAATCGGCGACGAAATTGACGGTCTTCCCTTGGCCCGCGGCAGTTACGGCAGAGGCGACAAGGTCGCGCTGCGATTCAGGCCAGAGGTCGGGCCAGAACTTGCCCAGAATGTTCGACAGCGCCGGAATTTCCATCGCACACAGCCCATTCTGGCTCATGTAGGCGATGGCGCCGTCCGCGGACAGAAGTTTGATGCAATCCGGGCTGCAGGCCATCATGGCGGCCTCGCGTTCAGGCGTGTCAAAGCCCAAGTCGCGCATGGTTGCCGTTTCATCGCGTTGTAGGACGCTTGCTTGCATGTCTGACACCACCTTTCATCAAAGTTGCGCGGGGTTGTGTCCCCGCTGCACGTATAGGTGGTTAATGATGTGTTGGCATGGGAAAAGTGCCTAAAACTTGAGCGATGCGACGTGCAAGGCCGAGGTTCAGGCGATGCTGCGCGCCCGCCCCGCATTGCGCCCGGAAAAGATGCAGCCCCCTAGAAACGTGCCCTCAAGCGCGTTCCAGCCGTGGTATCCACCGCCGCCAAAACCCGCAACTTCTCCGGCGGCGAACAGGCCCGGCACGGTCTGCCCATCGGCGCCGATCATTTGGGCCTCAAGGTTTGTTTGCAGCCCGCCCAGCGTCTTGCGTGTCAGCACGTGCAGCTTGACTGCGATCAGCGGCCCGTTGGCAGGGTCGAGGAATTTGTGCGGCTTGGCTGTGCGCAACAGGCGGTCGCCGCGATAGTTGCGCGCGGCATGGATTGCCATCATCTGTGCGTCTTTGGAAAACGGATTGTCGATCTGGGCATCGCGCGCCTCGATCTGTCGGCGCAGCCGCGCCTCGTCGATCAGGTTGCCGCCCGCGATCTGGTTCATGCCGTTCACAAGGGTGGACAGGTCATTGGCAACGACGAAATCCTCACCCTTTTCCTTGAACGCCTCGACCGGGCCGGTGGCATTGCCGCCGGACAAGACGCGCTGCTTGATCACCTCGGCCCATTTCTTGGACGTCAGGTCAGGATTCTGTTCAGACCCGGACAGCGCGAATTCCTTTTTGATCACCTTCTGGGTCAGCACGAACCAGCTGTAATCAAACCCGGTGGCAAGGATTTCGCGCAACGTGCCCATGCTGTCAAAACCGGGCAGGGCCGGGGGCGCAAAGCGGTTGCCGCGCGCATCGAACCACATCGACGACGGCCCGGGCAGAATACGAATGCCGTGGGCGGGCCAGATCGGATCCCAGTTCTTGACGCCTTCGGTGTAGTGCCACATGCGATCCCCGTTGATCACATGGCCGCCTGCCTGTTCGCTGATGTCGATCATGCGCCCGTCCACGTGGGCGGGTACCCCTGCGATCATCTCCTTGGGGGCGGGGCCCAGACGGTCTGTGGGCCAGACCTTGCGCACCATCTCGAAATTGCCGCCGATCCCGCCTGAGGTCACGATGACAGACGGGGCGCGCAACGCGAAATCGCCCACCGCGTCGCGGTTGGTCTTTTGTCCGCGCGCGGCGGTGTCATCGGCAAGGATCGTGCCACTGACACCTTTGGCAGCCCCGTTTTCCATGTCGATCCGGTCAACCTGATGGCGGAAATGAAACTGGATCAGCCCGGCCTTTTCATGTTCTTCACAGCGGCGCACGAAATGTTCGATGATCCCCGGGCCAGTGCCCCATGTCAGGTGAAAACGCGGGACCGAGTTTCCGTGCCCATCGGCAAAGCCACCGCCGCGTTCCGCCCAGCCCACGATAGGGAACCAGCGCAGGCCCATGGCGTGCAGCCACGGGCGCATCTCGCCTGCGGCAAAGTCCAGGTAGGCTTCGGCCCATTTGCGCGGCCACGCGTCCTCATCCCGGTCAAATTGCGCGCTGCCCATCCAGTCGTTCAGGGCCAAGGCGCGGCTGTCCTTGATGCCCATGCGGCGTTGTTCGGGGGTGTCGACCATGAACAGACCGCCAAGGGACCAGAACGCCTGGCCACCCAGAAAACTGCGCGGTTCCTGATCGACGATCAGCACGTGTTTGCCGCGGTCTCCCAACTCGGCTGCGGCAGCAAGGCCGGCAAGGCCGGAACCCACGACAATAGCGTCTGCCTGATCCATGATTGGTCTCCTAACGGCTGCGGTACCACGCCACGAATGGCACGGCGACAAGGTACATGGTGATCCCGTAGACAGCAGAGGGCAAGGCCATGGTGCTGAACCCCTCGGACTGGCCCGAGATCAGTGCAGCCAGCGTGATGCCAAGGGTGGCGTTCTGAATGCCGGTTTCGATCGACACTGTTTTCGCCTGCTGCCAGCCCAGCGAGACGATGCGTGCCAGCCCAAGGCCGATAAGCAGAAGTGCGACGTTCAGCAGGATCAGGGCAGGCCCTAGAGTGGCAAGGTTGTCAATGAAAACGCCCCAGTTGGCGGCAAGTGCGGCCACGACGATGATGACGAACAGGACGATGGCGATGGTCGACAGGGTCCGGTCGATGGCCTGTGCAAATCCGGACGCAAAATGGCGGATCGCCACTCCGACGGCAACGGGCAGGGTGGTGATCAGGAACACCGCGATGGTCAGCGACGCGATGGAGACGTCAAGTGCCGAGCCACCCATGAACCACTCGACCGCCAGTGCCGTCAGGCCCGGCACGGTCAGCAGGCTGAGAAGGCTGATCACAGCTGTGAGGGATACCGACAGGGCGACGTCGCCCTTGGCCAGCTTTGACACCATGTTCGATGTCACCCCGCCCGGACAAAAGCTGAGCAGCATGAACCCCACGGCGATTTCGGTGTGCAAATCGAACGCGATGACTGTGGCAAATGCAGCGATGGGCAGCAGGATCACCTGACTGATGGCACCGATGGCAAAGGCGGCGGGCGCTTTCAGCACGCGGGTGAAATCGCTCACCGTCAGACCGATCCCGAGGCTGAGCATGATGACCGCCAGCGAGAGTGGCAAAACGACGTTGATCAGTATGTCCATTTATGTCCTTCCGGAGCGCGCAGGCGCGGGTGTTTGTCTTTGATGCTTCACAGCGGCCAGAACACAAGGATGGCCGGGATCGAAACGGCCACGACGATCACCTCAAGCGGCAGACCGATGCGCCAATAGTCGCCAAACTGATAGCCGCCGGGCCCAAGGATCAACGTGTTGTTCTTGTGCCCGATGGGGGTGAGAAAGGCCGAGGAGGCCGCCACCGCCACTGCCATCAGGAACGGATCGGGTGAGACGCCAAGAGTTTGCGCCATCTGAATGCCGACGGGTGCGGCGACGATGGTCGTGGCGGTGTTGTTGAGCACGTCCGACAGGCTCATCGTGACCACCATAAGCACAGTCAGCACGGCCCAGGCGGGCATACCGCCGGTGAGGGCCACAAGCCAACCCGCGATAAGTTCCGTTCCACCGGAGTCCTCAAGTGCTGCACCCAGCGGGATCATCGAGCCCAAAAGCACGATGACCGGCCACTCGATATGGGTGTAAAGTTCGGACAGAGGGACAATCTTGGAGAGCACGAAGGCGATGACCACAAGCCCGAGCGCAACGGGCAGATAGAGGAGCCCGACGCTGGCAGCGGCCACTGCGCCGACAAAAAGGCCGATGGCCAGCCACACTTTGTCATCTGCTGTCACGGCCAGCCCGCGTTCGGCCAATGGCAGACAGCCCAGCCACTGAGTGACATCCGCACCGGAATCGCGCGGCACGAGCAACAGCAAAATATCGCCTGTGCGTACAGGCGTTTTGCGGATTTGCTTGGTGACCTTGCGCCCCTGTCGCGAGATGCCCAGCATGACGGTGGACCGCCGCCATGCGAGCCCGACCGCCTGTGCCGTCCGGCCCACGAGGCGCGAATTGTCCGTGACCACGACCTCGATGATCTCGACCCCGTCACCGCCCGCCTTCAGCCGTTCCTCACGTTCGGCATCGGCGACCGCCAGCCCGGTGGCCGCGCGGAACTCATCCAACGCGTCCGGCGTGGCCTCGATCACGAGAGCGTCCTGCGCCTGCAAAGTGGAATTGCGCGCCTGACCATAGCGCCGTTTGCCATCTCGGATCAGCCCGATCAGCGCCACGTCCGCTTTTTCAGCGTCTTCGGACAGTTCGCCAAGACGTTTGCCGATCAGCTTGCTGTCGATGGGTACGGTCAGTTCGGCAATGTACTCGGACACATCCTCCAGCTCGGACGTTGCGTCGCTGCGTGCCGGAATCAGGCGCCAGCCGATCAGCGCGACAAAGATCAACCCGGCAATTGCTGCAACACCGCCCACCGGTGCAAAGTCGAACATGCGGAAGGGCTCGCCCAGGCTTTCTTCGCGGATGCTTGCAATGATGATGTTGGGGGGCGTGCCGATCAGGGTGACCATGCCCCCAAGGATCGTGGCAAAGCTGAGCGGCATCAGGCTGAGGCCCGGACTGCGCCCCGCCTTGCGCGCGGTCTGGATGTCGACAGGCATCAGCAGGGCAAGGGCGGCCACATTGTTCATGAAGGCCGACAACACACCACCGATGGCCCCCATCAGCGCAATATGGCTGCCAAGGCTGCGGCTGGCATCCACCAGAGTGCGCGTGATCAGAAAGACTGCGCCAGACCGCACAAGCCCGGCGGAAACCACAAGCACGAGGGCCACAACCAGCGTCGCGGGATGGCCAAAGCCAGAAAACGCTTCAGAGTTGGGTACAACCCCAAGGACAACGCCCACCATAAGGGCGGTGAACGCCACGATATCATAACGAAACCGACCCCAGAGGAGCAGGCCAAACACCGCGCCAAAGAGACAGAAGAGGATAATTTGATCACTGGTCATGACCGCG
Source organism: Tateyamaria armeniaca (assembly GCF_045797845.1). Taxonomy (NCBI): domain Bacteria; kingdom Pseudomonadati; phylum Pseudomonadota; class Alphaproteobacteria; order Rhodobacterales; family Roseobacteraceae; genus Tateyamaria; species Tateyamaria armeniaca. Next base: position 3,911,383 of record NZ_JBHDIY010000002.1, on the reverse strand, counting down.
CACGATAGGCGTGCACCCTGTTCAACGCCAGATGCTAAATGCGAGGACAAAATGGAGGCGAGGCGGCGGTCACCTTGACCGCGCGCGTGGATTGTCCGGCGAAACAATTCGGGCCGGGCACGCCGGGCATTTCGGGATGCGACTTGCCCCTGATTGCCGCCTTGCCCTATAGCAGCGCGGCGCATACATATCGCCATCTCGCAGACGACAGGAGACAGCCATGGCAGGCCACAGCAAATGGGCAAACATCCAGCACCGCAAGGGGCGGCAGGACAAGATCCGCGCCAAGCTGTTTTCGAAACTGTCCAAGGAAATCACGATTGCCGCCAAGATGGGCGACCCTGATCCCGACAAAAATCCGCGTCTGCGTCTGGCCGTGAAAGAGGCCAAATCCCAGTCCATGCCCAAGGACAACATCGACCGCGCGATCAAGAAATCGATTGCGGGCGAGGGCGAGGATTACGAGGAAATCCGCTATGAGGGGTACGGGCCCAATGGCGTGGCGGTGATTGTCGAGGCGATGACGGACAATCGCAATCGCACCGCATCCAACGTGCGCTCGACCTTCACCAAGAACGGCGGCAACCTGGGCGAGACGGGCAGCGTCGGATTCATGTTCGAACGCAAAGGCGCAGTGAACTATCCCGCCGATGCAGGTGATGCTGACACCGTCATGATGGCCGCGATCGAGGCCGGGGCAGAGGACGTGGAATCCGGCGAAGAGGGTCACACCGTCTGGTGTGCGGACACGGACCTTAACGAAGTATCAAACGCGCTTGAGGCCGAATTGGGCGAGTCTGAATCCACCAAGCTGGTCTGGCGCCCCACCACCACCACAGAGATGGACCTTGAGGGGATGCAAAAGCTGATGAAGCTGATGGATGCGCTTGAAGACGACGACGATGTTCAGCAGGTCACCACCAACTTTGAGGCCAGCGACGAGGTCATGGCGCAGTTGGAAGACGAGTGATCTGATCAGACACGCAGCAGTTGGCAACAAAAAAACGCCGCCCCGGAAACGGGCGCGGCGTTTTTCGTGAGTGGTGGTGACTGGCGTCAGAAGAACAACTGGCGTGCGGTCTGGCTCCAGCTGGCGGCGGACGCACCTTGTGGCGCGGGCGTCTGACGGCGCAAACGACGCATTAGCCCCTTGAGGTCATTCAGGCGTGTGCGCGCAGCACTTCCGCCCGCACGGCTTTGTACCGACAAGATCTTTTCCTGCGTTTGCAGGGCCGCCTCGATCAGCTCGAGGTCTTGGAGGGTCAGGTCAACGCTGTGTGTCTCGTCGAGCATCGGAATTTATCCTTGTTATCTTTGACCAGCATAAGTGTTCTTCAGGGTTACGCTAATCATCTATGATCAGATCACCGTGATACGCAGTGCTGGTGTCATTTTTTGGCAAGACATCGCCGGTTGGGTTTTAGGGATATAAGGCAGGCGATCTGGAATTGCTCTGTCAATCTGTGCATGGCTGCTGTGCAAAAAACGTATACCTTGCGTGGACTTGTGAGCAGTCTTTACATGACTTATGGACGCTGTTGCAGTGGTCTAGGCGTTCAAAATGGCTTCATTTTTACCCGGTTTTTTCCTGTCATTTTCGCTTATTCTGGCGATTGGGGCGCAGAACGCATTTGTTTTGCGGCAGGGTTTGCGCCGCGCGCACGTGTTCTGGGTGTGTCTGACATGCGGGTTGAGCGATGCGGTTCTGATCATCTGTGGCGTTGCCGGATTCGGCGCACTGACCGAGGCGGTGCCGTGGTTCGAGCCTGTGATGCGCTATGGCGGGGCGGCATTTCTGTTGTGGTACGGGTGGCTCAACGCCCGCTCGGCGTGGCGTGGCGGGTCCGTTCTGACCACCGCGGGGGCGGAAACGCAAAGTCTGCGGCAGGCGATCCTCACGCTGCTTGCGCTGACCTTTCTGAACCCGCATGTCTATCTGGACACGGTTGTGCTGATCGGATCGATCTCGTCCCAATACGAAGACAAGGTGCTGTTCGGGGCAGGTGCGACACTTGCCAGTTTCACGTTTTTCTTTGCGCTTGGATACGGGGCGCGCCTTTTGGCCCCGGTATTCGCCAACCCGCGCGCGTGGCGTGTGCTGGACGCCATCATCGCACTGACCATGTGGGCCATCGCGTTGAAACTGCTTTATCTTTGAGGGCACGCAACGGGCTTGCAAGCCTGCGCGCCAGCCCGCATTGATAGCCCATGCAAACCGGTGACGCGAAACCTTTGACAGGTATATTCTGGATGCTGGTGACCGGCTTTTGCTTTGTCGCTGTGACGGCGCTTGTCAAATATATGGGCCCCCGCGTACCCCCGGCCGAGGCTGCATTCTTGCGCTATCTGCTGGGTCTGGGGTTTCTGCTGCCGATGCTACCTGCGGTGCGGGCAGCGCACCTGACACCGCGCCAATGGCGGCTGTTCACCTTTCGCGGCATCTTTCATTCAGGGGGCGTCATGCTGTGGTTTTATGCGATGACGCGCATCCCCATCGCCGAAGTGACGGCGATGAATTACCTCGCGCCCGTTTATGTCAGTATCGGGGCCGCGCTGTTTCTGGGCGAAAAGCTGGCCATGCGCCGGATCGCGGCAATTGTCGTTGCCCTGATCGGCACTGCGGTCATCCTGCGCCCCGGCTTTCGCGTCGTCGAACCCGGCCACGTCGCAATGCTGTTTTGTGCCGTGACCTTTGCCGGGTCGTACCTGCTGGCCAAGATCCTCGCGGACGAGGCGAAACCCGCCGTGGTCGTATTCATGCTGTCGATCTTTGTGACCATTGGCCTCGCACCCTTTGCGCTGGCCGATTGGGTGACGCCGACTTGGGGCGATCTGGGGCTGCTGTTCGCCGTCGCCTGTTTTGCCACCGCAGGGCATTACACGATGACCATGGCCTTTGCCGCCGCCCCGGTGACCGTCACGCAACCCGTTACGTTCCTGCAGCTTGTCTGGGCCGTTGCCCTCGGTGCGCTCGTTTTTGCCGAACCCGTCGACATCTGGGTGATCTTTGGCGGTGCGCTGATCCTTGCCTCGGTCACCTTCATCACATGGCGCGAGGCGGTCCTGAAACGACGCCCGATGACGCCGCCGACACCTGCGACGAAGATGTAGATTTTTTCTTGATTGACGAGTCAATAAAAAACCGCCACGTTTTGCAGCGATGTAAAGCGAGGGGGCAGATGTGCCAAAACTGGGAATGCAGCCGATCCGGCGCGCCGCACTGGTCGAGGCCACAATTGCCGAGATCGGGGCAGCCGGGTCACTGGATGTCACTGTCGGGCAGATCGCCAAGCGGGCAGGCATGTCCACCGCCCTCGCGCACCACTACTTTGGTGGCAAAGACCAGATATTCCTTGCCGCGATGCGCCAGATCTTGCGCGACTTCGGGGTCGAGGTGGTGGCGGGCTTGCGACAGGCCCACACGGCCCGAGGGCGCGCCGAAGCGCTGATTGCCGCCAGTTTCGCGCCCTCCTGCTTTGCCCCTGCCACGGTCAGTGCCTGGATGACGCTTTATGCGCAGGCCACCACCCATCCTGAAACGCACCGTCTGCTGCACCTCTATCAGCGGCGTTTGCGCAGCAATCTGACCCACGCCCTGCGCCCACTGAGTGCGGACCCGCGCGGGCATGCCGAGATGCTGGGCGCGTTGATCGACGGGCTTTACCTGCGCGCGGCCCTGTCGCCCGATGGCACGGTCGAGCAGGCGCGCGCCACGGCACAGCGTGCCCTTGATACCCTGATTGGACCAAAGCAATGAGCACGCCCAACATCCTGATCTTCATGGTCGACCAGTTGAACGGCACTTTGTTCCCGGACGGGCCTGCCGACTGGTTGCATGCACCCAACCTCAAGAAACTGGCTGCCCGGTCGACCCGCTTTGCCAATTGCTACACCGCGTCGCCGCTGTGCGCGCCAGGGCGGGCGGCGTTCATGTCCGGCCAACTACCCTTTGTCACCGGGGTCTATGACAATGCGGCCGAATTCGCGTCCTCCATCCCCACCTACGCCCACCACCTGCGCCGCGCGGGCTACCAGACCTGCCTGTCCGGCAAGATGCACTTTGTCGGTCCCGACCAGATGCACGGGTTCGAGGAACGGCTGACCACCGACATTTACCCCGCTGATTTCGGCTGGACGCCGGATTACCGCAAACCGGGCGAGCGGATCGACTGGTGGTATCACAACATGGGGTCGGTCACGGGCGCGGGCGTGGCCGAGATTTCGAACCAGATGGAATATGACGATGCGGTTGCCTATTACGCGACGCGCAAAGTCTATGATCTGGCACGAGGGCATGATGACCGGCCATGGTGCCTGACGGTGAGCTTTACGCACCCACATGACCCCTATGTGGCGCGCAAGAAATACTGGGATCTCTATGAGGATTGCGACCACCTGATGCCGACGGTTGGCCCCATTCCTTACGAGGATCAGGACCCCCATTCCAAACGCATCTTTGACGCCAACGACTGGCGTAGCTTTGACATCACGGAAGAAGACGTGCGCCGCTCGCGCCGCGCCTATTTTGCCAACATCTCTTACCTCGATGACAAGATCGGCGAAGTGATGGAGGCGCTGGAAGCCACGCGGCAAGAGGCGATCATCCTCTTTGTCTCTGACCATGGCGATATGCTGGGCGAGCGGGGGCTGTGGTTCAAGATGTCCTTCTTTGAAGGGTCCGCGCGCGTGCCGATGATGATCTCAAGCCCCGATATGACGCCCGGGCTGGTCACCGATCCGGTCAGCAATATCGATGTGTGCCCCACGCTGTGTGATCTGGCCGGTGTCGACATGTCCGAAGTGGCCGCGTGGACTACCGGCCAAAGCCTCGTGCCGCAAGGGCAGGGCGTTGCGCGGACCGAACCGGTTGCCATGGAATACGCCGCCGAAGGGTCGTACGCCCCGATGGTGTCGCTGCGCTATGGCAAGTGGAAGTACAACCGCTGCGCGCTCGACCCCGATCAACTGTTCGATCTTGAGGCTGATCCGCATGAGCTGACCAACCTCGCCGAGGTCCCCGAACATCGGGGCACGCTCGATCAACTGCGCGCAAAGTCCGAAGCGCGGTGGGATCTTGAGCGCTACGACGCAGATGTGCGCGCCAGCCAGGCACGGCGCTGGGTGGTCTACGAGGCACTGCGGCAAGGAGGGTACTACCCGTGGGATTACCAGCCCCTGCAAAAAGCGTCAGAGCAATACATGCGCAATCACATGGACCTCAACACCGTCGAAGAAAACCAGCGTTTCCCGCGCGGCGAATGATCTTCTTCTGACCAGAAATACCACCGCCGGAGGCGTACATGACCTATCCAACCCAACCCACTGCCAGCCATTTCATCAATGGCGCTTATGTCGAGGATGACACCGGCATGCCCATCGACGTCATCTATCCCGCGACCGGCGCCGTGATTGGGCGGGTCTATTCCGCGACGCCTGCGATCATCGATCAGGCGCTGCGTGCGGCGCGCAACGCCCAAGCTGCGTGGGCCGCGATGACAGGCACCGAACGGGGCCGCATCCTGCGCCGCGCTGCCGACATTATGCGCGATCGCAACCACGACCTGTCGGTGCTCGAAACCTACGACACGGGCAAGCCCTATCAGGAAACCTCTGTCGTGGATGCGACCAGCGGGGCGGACGCATTGGAGTATTTCGGCGGTATGGCGGCGACGCTCACGGGTGAGCATATCCAGCTGGGCGAGGACTGGGTCTATACCCGCCGCGAACCCCTTGGCGTCTGTGTCGGGATCGGCGCGTGGAACTACCCCACCCAGATCGCCAGTTGGAAGGGCGCGCCGGCACTGGCCTGTGGCAACACGATGGTGTTCAAACCGTCTGAAACCACGCCGCTCTGTGCCCTCAAGGTGGCTGAAATCCTGCACGAAGCGGGCGCGCCTGCAGGTGTCTACAACGTCATTCAGGGCCTTGGGGACGTCGGGGCCGCACTGGTGGCGGATGACCGGGTGGACAAGGTGTCGCTCACCGGGTCGGTCCCGACGGGGCGCAAAGTTTATGCCGCGGCAGCGGCGGGCATCAAGCACGTCACGATGGAGCTTGGCGGCAAATCCCCGATGATCGTCTTTGACGACGCGGATGTCGAAAACGCGGTGTCCGGCGCGATCCTTGGCAACTTCTATTCCTCCGGGCAGGTCTGTTCGAACGGAACGCGCGTGTTTGTGCAGTCCGGGATCAAGGAGGCGTTCCTGACCCGCTTGGCTGAACGCTTGAAGGGCGCTGTGATCGGCGACCCACAGGACCCGGCGACGTCTTTTGGCCCGATGGTGTCAGAGCGTCAGCTTGGCATTGTCGAGGGTTACATCGCGAATGGACAAGAAGAAGGGGCGCGGCTGGTCTATGGCGGTAAGCGTTTGGCGAAGGATGGATTTTTCATCGAACCCACCGTCTTTGCAGACGTCACCGACGACATGACCATCGCGCGCGAAGAGATTTTTGGCCCGGTCATGGCCGTGTTCGATTTCGACGATGAAGACGAGGTGATGGCGCGTGCCAATGACACCGAATTTGGCCTTGCTGCGGGCGTCTTTACCCGTGATCTGGCCCGCGCGCATCGCGTCGCGGCCGGGTTTCAGGCGGGCACCTGTTACATCAACACCTATAACGATGCGCCGGTCGAGGCGCCGTTTGGCGGCTCAAAACTGTCCGGCGTGGGCCGTGAGAATTCAAAGGCCGCCATCGCGCATTACAGCCAGTTGAAGTCGGTCTACGTGCGCATGGGCGATCTTGAGGCCCCGTTTTGAGCAGGCCCTTTTTCCGGAGCCCGCCCGCCCGCCCACCCCGGGCTCCGGAAAAAGGGCGGCATAGGGGGCGACCGCTGCGGAATTTTAGGTTTGAAGGATTTTTACTGAGAGGTGCTTGAGGGATCGGTTCGATCCTCAAGTCACCTTATCGATCGTGAGACGCGATTCCCCGGAGCCTCAAGGACATGCCGCGCATGCGCGCGGTGCTTCGCATCCTTGACCCTCCGCGGAATCACCAAGAGGTGAATGATGGAAGCGGATTTCGTAATTGTTGGGGCCGGGTCGGCGGGCTGCGCCGTGGCCTATAGGCTGGCCGAGGCTGGCCAATCGGTGCTGGTGATCGAACATGGCGGCACGGATGCAGGCCCGTTCATCCAGATGCCTGCCGCGCTGTCTTATCCGATGAATATGGCGCGCTACGACTGGGGCTACAGTTCCGAGCCCGAGCCACATCTGGGGGGCCGCCGCCTGGCCTGTCCGCGCGGCAAGGTCATTGGCGGGTCATCCTCGATCAACGGCATGGTCTACGTGCGCGGACATGCCATGGATTTTGACCATTGGGCGGAAACGGGTGCCGATGGGTGGTCCTATGCGGACGTGCTGCCATATTTCAAACGGATGGAAACGTGGAATGATGCGGGCCACGGTGGCGATCCAAGCTGGCGCGGCATGGATGGCCCGCTGCATGTAATGCGCGGCCCGCGTGCCAACCCCCTGTTTCACGCCTTTGTAGAGGCCGGGCGGCAGGCCGGTTACGAGGTCACTGATGACTATAACGGCGAGAAGCAGGAAGGCTTCGGCCCCTTCGAGCAGACGGTCTACAAGGGGCGGCGCTGGTCGGCGGCCAACGCGTATTTGCGCCCCGCACTCAAGCACGCCAACTGCGATCTGATCCGGGGTCTGGTCGAGCGTGTGGTGATGAAAGACGGGCGCGCCACTGGCGTGGCACTGGCCGGGGGGCAGGTGGTGACGGCACGGCGCGAGGTGATCCTTGCCGCCTCGTCGATCAATTCGCCCAAGATACTCATGCTGTCCGGCATCGGCCCCGCCGCGCATCTGGCCGAACACGGAATTGGCGTGGTGGCGGATCGTCCCGGTGTCGGGGCCAACCTGCAGGACCATCTTGAGATGTATATACAGATGGCCTCCAAACAGCCGATCACACTTTATAAACACTGGAACCTGGCGTCCAAGGCGGTGATCGGGGCGCAATGGCTGTTCACCGGCACGGGGCTTGGGGCCTCGAACCAGTTCGAAAGCTGCGCCTTTATCCGGTCGCAGGCCGGCGTGCCCTATCCCGACATCCAGTATCATTTCCTGCCCATTGCCGTGCGCTATGACGGCAAGACGGCTGCCGAGGGGCACGGGTTTCAGGCCCATGTCGGGCCGATGCGCTCGCCCTCGCGCGGGGCGGTCACGTTGCGCTCTGCCGATCCGGGCGACGCTCCGGTGATCCGCTTCAACTACATGAGCACCGATGAGGATTGGGATGACTTCCGCCGCTGCATCCGCCTGACGCGCGAAATTTTTGCGCAGGACGCCTTTGAGCCCTTTGTGAAGCATGAGATTCAACCGGGTGCCGCAGCCCAAAGCGATGCGGACCTCGACGATGTCGTCCGCGAACATGCCGAGAGCGCCTATCACCCTTGCGGCACCTGCCGGATGGGGCGGCACGATGACAAGCACGCGGTGGTGGACCCGCAGGGCCGGGTGATCGGAGTTGATGCATTGCGGGTCGTGGACAGTTCCGTCTTTCCGCGCATCACAAATGGGAACCTGAACGCGCCCTCGATCATGACCGGCGAAAAGATGAGCGATCATATTCTGGGCCGCGACCCGCTGGCGCGCAGCAACGATATGCCGTGGATTCACCCCGAGTGGGAAAAATCGCAGCGTTAAGCACACCGCACAAATGTGATTGAATTCCTAACGCGGCTTCCCCACGTAAAGGGGATGTTAAGACTTTGTTCTTTTCTTGTTCTGATTTGCACGAGCCTGCCCGTTTGGGCGGACGTTGCGGGTCACGTGCGCGTCGTTGATGCGGATACGTTCGACGTGGGCCAGACCCGCGTGCGTCTGCACGCCATCGACGCTCCCGAACAGGATCAGATGTGCGAGACAGAACACGGCATCGCCTTTGCCTGCGGGCAGTGGGCCAGTGCGCAGGTCACTGCCCGGTTTGAGGGCGCGCATGCACGCTGCACTCAGACCGATACCGACCGTTATGGCCGCGTTGTGGCGACCTGTGAAGCAAATGGCGTTGACGTCGGCCAGGAGATCGTCGCCCAAGGCTGGGCCTTTGCCTATCGTCGCTATGGAATGGACTATGATCTGGATGAAAAGTCGGCCTATGTGGCCGACCGCGGCCTGCACGGGTTTCGCGTTCAGTCGCCCGCACAGTTCCGCAAGACCCGTGCCAAGGGGCGCATCCCGCCCGACCCGACTTGTCGGATCAAGGGCAACATATCAAAAAACGGCTACATCTTTCACGTGCCCGGTCAGGCGTTTTACGAACAGACTGGAATCAACCCAGATCGGGGCGAGCGTTGGTTCTGTTCAAGCGCGCAGGCCCGCGACGCGGGCTGGCGGGCCGCCCGTCGCTAGCGGACCGCATAGGGCAACACGCCGCGCAGGTCCGGATCGACGGACAATTGCCGTTCCAGCGGCGGCACCGAACGCTGATGGCATTCCTTACGCTCGCAGATGCGACAGGAAATCCCGATAGGCTCGAATGCCGCGTCCCGGCTGATGTCCAGACCGTCAGCGAACACCAGGTGCGGCGCATGTTTGACCTCGCATCCCAGCGCAATCGCATAACGGCGCACGGGCGCGCCAAAGCGCCCGCCGGTTTTGGACACATCCCTGGCCAGACTGACATAGCGCGCGCCATCGGGCGTTTCGGCAAGCTGGCGCAGGAACTGGCCGGGTTGTTCGAACGCCCGATGCACGTTCCAGAGCGGGCAGGCCCCGCCAAAACGCGCAAATTGCAGCCGTGTGGCCGAATGGCGTTTGGTGATGGTGCCTGCCTGATCGACACGGACGAAAAAGAACGGCACGCCCTTGGCCCCCGGGCGTTGCAACGTCGACAGACGATGGCAGACCTGTTCGATGGACGCCCCGAACCCGGTGGCGAGTTGTTCCAGATCGTGTCGAGTGGACTGGGCAGCCTCAAGGAACGGCGCGTAGGGCATCAGGGCCGCCCCGGCGAAATAGTTGGCAAGGCCGATTTTGGCGATGGCGCGCGCCTCGTCCGAATGAAACCGCGCAAGATCAAGCGTCGCATCCAGCAGCGCGTTCTGGCGCACCAGAGCGACCTGGAGAAGCAGTTGGAACGTCTGGCTTTGATGGGCCGCGCGGGTTGAGATGACCAACGTGCCGGCCTCGGCGTCATAGCGGCGCAAGGTGTCGCTGTCTTCAAAACTGACTGTGACGCCTGCATTGGCGAGGGTCGATACGGCGGCGACGCGGATGTTGCCATGCCCGCCATCAGCGGTGGCAAACCGTTCGGCGGCCCGGTCGACCGCATCGATGTAGTTGTCGCAATAGTGGAAAAAGTCGCGCACCTCCTCCCATGGGGACGGGCGCAGGCGTGCATCCTCGCGCCCCAACGCCTCGTCCAGAGAGGCAAGGCGTTCATGGGTTTGCCGGTATGCTCGATGCAGATCCAGAAACGCATGGGCCAGCGCGGGCGCGTTGGAGGCCACAAGGCGCAGATCGGCGAGGGGGGCATATCGGCGGCAAAGACCGGGTCGGCCAACGCCTCGCGCATGTCAGAGACCAGACGCGCCCCGTCGCCCGCGCTCAGTTCCGTGACGTCCAGCCCGAATTCCTGTGCCAAGCTCAGCACAACCGACGTGCTGACGGGTCGGTTGTTATTCTCCATTTGGTTGAGGTAGGGCAGGGACACGCCCAGCTTGGCGGCAAAGTCCTTTTGGGTCAGGCTGACGCGCGTGCGCACCTCGCGCAGCTTGGCACCGGCATAAAGTTTGGGGCTGGCCATCTGAATCCCGCCTTTGCAGGTTTGCAATGCCGCTACGCTAGGTTTGCAAAGCGGCGCGGGCAACCCTTAGGCAAGGGCGAGGCGTCGTTCACGGCGATAAACTGCGGCGATGGCCAGCAAGGCACAGACGCCGGTGGCGCACATGATCAGCAACAGGAGGTATGCGCCAGTGTCCGGCGTCAGCAGGAACCCAGCAAGCGCGGACAGGGCCGCACCGCCCCCGATCATGATTGCCCCGCCCAGACCCGACGCGGTGCCTGCCAGATGGGGGCGTACCGACAACATGCCTGCTGTCGCGTTGGGGATCACAAGGCCGTTGCCCAAGCCAACAAAGGTCATCATCCCGAAAAAGCTGAGCGGTGTGCCAAAGCCTGCCAAGAAGATCACAAGAGACACGAAGGTGCCGACTGCATTGGCGATACAGCCCCACAGAACCAACCTGTTCACACCGAATGTGGTCGCGTAACGCCCGGACAGGAAGTTGCCCAGAAAGTACCCGACTGCGGGTGCGCCAAAGTAAAAGCCAAGCTCGGACGGGCCCATGCCAAACACTTCGGTGCCGACAAAAGGTGCACCACCAAGGTACGCAAAGAAGGAGCCCGAACAGAATGCCGCTGCCAGCGAATAACCCCAGAACCGGGGCGAGCGGAGCAGTTCGGGGTATTCCTTGAATTGCCCGATCAGGCTTTTGGAGGATTTTTGCGCGGTTTCGCCAAGGTCGGCATAGACCAGCCACATCATCAGCCCGCCAGTGGCAAAGAAGAACCAGAAGACAGATTTCCAGCCAAACGCCTCGTCCATTAGGCCACCCAATCCGGGCGAGATCATCGGAACGACGGCCATGCCCATGGTGACATAGCCGATCATGGATGCCGAATGATCCTGATCATAAAGGTCGCGGATCACCGCGCGGCTGAGCACCATGGCGACCGCGACGACCGCCTGACACATGCGAAAGACCAGAAAGACTTCGGCATTGGGCGCATAGATGCATCCAAGCGTTGCCAGCATGAACAGGCCGATCCCCCACATCAGCACCTTGCGCCGCCCGATATTGTCCGAGATCGGGCCGATGATCGTCTGCATCACGGCAGATATCGCAAGATAGAGCGCCACGGACAGTTGCATGACACTGTAATCTGTTTCAAAATAGGCGGTCATGTTCGGCAGGCTGGGCAGGAACATGTTCATGACCATGGCCGATACGCCTGCCAGCAGGATCAGCGTCGAAATATGTGGCGGAGTGGAGCGATCCAGAAAGCGGACCTTGGGGTGGTTGTCCATGTCACCGGAGTTAGGACGGGCTAAATGAACTGTCCAGTGCAGTTTTGCACGGTGCTCTGTGCTTTGCAGATTAGCAGTTTGCAGAAGTGCTCATGAAAAGACTTTGCAAATATTCCAAATGGCCATTCACGATACCCCTTCGCGCTTGTATGCTGCTGCAAAATCACCAGCGGGGACAGCATGAACGATATCCTGACCGAATTGGAATCGCGGCGCGCGGATGCGCGTCTGGGCGGTGGACAAAAGCGTGTCGATGCGCAGCACGCGCGTGGCAAGCTGACAGCCCGCGAACGCATCGAACTGTTGCTGGACGAAGGATCGTTCGAAGAGTTCGACATGTTCGTCACCCATCGCTGCACCGATTTCGGGATGGAAAACCAAAAGCCCGCAGGCGACGGGGTCGTGACCGGATGGGGCACCATCAATGGGCGTATGGTCTACGTGTTCAGCCAGGACTTTACCGTGCTGGGCGGATCGGTGTCGGCCACACATGCCTCCAAGATCTGCAAGATCATGGATATGGCGATGGACAATGGCGCGCCGGTCATCGGGATCAACGATTCCGGCGGTGCGCGCATTCAGGAAGGCGTCGACAGCCTTGCGGGATACGGCGAAGTGTTCCAGCGCAACATCCGCGCCAGCGGTGTGGTCCCCCAGATCAGCCTGATCATGGGCCCCTGCGCGGGTGGTGCCGTCTATAGCCCGGCGATGACTGACTTTATCTTCATGGTCAAAGACAGCTCTTACATGTTTGTGACCGGCCCGGACGTGGTCAAGACGGTGACCAATGAACACGTGACAGCCGAAGAGCTGGGCGGGGCCAGCACCCACACCCGCAAGTCCAGCGTGGCGGATGCTGCGTTCGAAAATGATGTCGAGGCGCTGGCAGAGGCCCGTCGCCTCATCGACTTCCTGCCGCTCAACAACCGGCAGAAACCGCCCGTACGCCCGTTCTTTGATGATCCGGCGCGTAGCGAGACCAGCCTTGATACGCTTGTGCCGTCCAACCCCAACACACCCTACGACATGAAGGAGCTGATCGAAAAACTCGCCGATGAGGGCGATTTTTACGAGCTGCAGGAGGAGTTTGCGCGCAACATCATCACCGGCTTTATTCGCCTTGAGGGGCAGACCGTGGGTGTCGTTGCCAACCAGCCCATGGTGCTGGCCGGTGTGCTGGACATCGACAGTGCCCGCAAGGCGGCGCGGTTCGTCCGCTTCTGCGACTGCTTTGACATTCCGATCCTGACGCTGATCGATGTGCCCGGTTTCCTGCCCGGCACCACGCAGGAATATGGCGGCGTGATCAAACACGGGGCAAAGCTGCTGTTTGCCTATGGTGAGGCGACGGTGCCCAAGGTGACGGTGATCACGCGCAAGGCCTATGGTGGGGCTTATGTGGTGATGTCGTCCAAGCACCTGCGCGGCGATTTCAACTATGCCTGGCCCACGGCCGAGATTGCGGTGATGGGGGCCAAGGGCGCGACCGAGATCATCCACCGCGCCGATCTGGGTGATGCGGAAAAGACCGCACAGCACACGAAGAATTACGAAGACCGGTTCGCCAATCCGTTCGTGGCCGCCGAACGTGGGTTCATTGACGAAGTGATCCAGCCGCGCAGCACCCGCAAGCGCGTCGCACGCGCCTTTGCGTCTCTTCGCACCAAGAACGTCCAGACGCCCTGGAAAAAGCACGACAACATCCCATTGTAGCACGTTGTTTTTTCATCCTTTAGCCAATGTATCGGAGTTCAAATGCACAAATATTTTCTGATTTTCACCCTACTTCTGGCCCTGCCAGCCGCTGCGCAGCAGGAACGCGAATGTCGGGGCAAACAGGCATTTGACCTTGGCGACGGGTCCTATGGATGCTTGCAGGAAGTGGGGACATCACAGATCACGACGACCCGCACGCGTGATGACGGTGCCAGTTCGTCGGTGCGCAAAAATGCAACCGGCAAAATCGAAGTGTTGATGTTCGGTGAATATAACGGGTCCAGACAGGTGACCGGCAATCGGATCAAGACGATCTGCCGGACGTTCCTGCCCACCTTGCAGGCCGAACTGACGGATCTGAGTTATCACCGCATTGTCGTGGTCCTGATCTGGCCGCGCATCGAAAATCCCGGAAACTACGTGCCCAAGGCAGAGGCGAAGGTTGCTGTGCAGCCCGGGTTTTCCAGTGCGCAGTGTCGCGGCGTAAAGTTCTTTGGCTGATGATGGGGGCGGGTGTGAAAGCTGGAACTATGCTGGCGCATTCGCCGCACACCGCCATTGAACGGCGGTGTGACTGCGAGGTGACGCATGGCTGATTTCCACCTGCTTTCGCAAGGCCCGCGCCCTGTTGCGCCGTTTTCGCACGCCGTGGAATCCGACGGCTGGGTGATCCTGACCGGTCAGATGCCCACCGACCCGGACGCGCCAGACGCCCCCTTGCCAGATGGCATTGAGGCACAAACGCGCCGTGTCATGAACAACCTCGAAATTGTATTGAATGGCGTCGGCCTCGACCTCTCCCACGTGCTGCAATGCCGCGCCTATCTCACCGAATTCGAGCGGGACTATGCCGCATTCAACGAGGCTTATCAGACGTATTTTCCACCCGATCGCAGACCCGCCCGCACGACCATTGGGGTGACTGCGCTGGCTGTTGGTGCCTTGGTCGAAATCGACTGCATCGCGCGGCGACCGGCATGAGGAAGGGCTGGCATATCCTTGAAGAAGCGGGCGGCGTCACGCTGTGCCGTCATATGCCGCCGCGCTTTGACGTGGCTGCGCACACGCACCTGCCTGCCGCGCGCCCCGCACGGCTGGCCCATCAGATCCGTCAGGATCTGTGGCGCGCGTTAAGGGATGTGCGGGGCTTTTCGCCGGTGGTGAGGTTGGAACGAGATGGGGCCGGATGGACCGTTACGGCCGGTGGGCGGGCGATGGGGCAGGTCAGTGCCGAGGTTGAAGCGCGGATAGAGGCGGTGCTGAACGATGTCGCGAAACGGGACCGCTGGATCAGCAACGCGGGGATCATGTCATGAGCACTTGGAAAAATCAGGCTTTTGTCATCGCACATGCGGACAGCGGCACCTTTGAGGGTGCGGGCCTGCGCCCCTTCTTTGAATACCGTCAACTGGGCATCAAGGAAGCGACCCAAGGCAAGTTCGGCGCACATGTGATCCGCGCCGTTCCGGGCATGGAAAGCCCAGGTACCTGGCACAGTCATGACCTCGATTTTCAGATGGTCTATGTCACCAAAGGGTGGGTTGTGTTCGAGTATGAGGGGCAGGGGGAACACACCCTGCGCGCCGGGTCGTCCGTGTTGCAGCCCCCCGGCATCGTACACCGCGAGGTGCGCCATTCTGACGACATGGAACTGGTCGAAATCACGTCGCCTGCCGACTTTACAACGCAGGATGAAGGTGCAAAATGAACTTTCGCCGCGCCCATACGTTGGTGAACAGGATAGTGCGTTGGCCGTTATACGCCCGCACAGCAGCCCCGGAGGGAGGAGCCTTGTTCCGGAAACGGTTCGGGGTCCGGGGCTGCGTTTTTCTCATTGCTTTGGCGACGCCCGCATGGGCCATTGATGTGCCGTCCGGTCAGGCGATTTCCTTGCACGAAGTGTTGATTGACGAGGTGAATGCCGAAAGCTGGCTGCGGTTCCGGTTTCTGGCGCCGCAAATCGCGCGCGACGATGGCGATGTCACCTATGCGCAGGCGGAGGCGGATTTTGAACATCTGTGTGACACCGTCGCCCGTCCCTATGTTGTCGAATTCGACTTGGCACCGGATGTGATTGTCGTTGCATTGATGGATCGCCCGGTGCCTTTCGGGCAGGCCGACGCCGACGCCACCCAGTTTATCGAAGCCTTCAGGATCGCCGATGATCGCTGCATCTGGGAGGCATTCTGATGGGTTTGGGGCATTCACCGACGCATGCTTGTGTTGCGGCATTGCGGCCACAACCCGCGCAACTCGTTGCGATACCGTTTCTTTTGAACCCGATTTCCCGTATATGGCGGATAAGGCATCCCCAAGATCGCCTTACCTCGCAGGGGGCGTGCCGGTCGGTGCGTCCAATTTTTGAATACAGGAGAGACAGATGTCGAAGAGCATCAAAGCGTTGGGCTTGGTTAGCCTCATGGTTCTGGCCGCAGCATGTGGCCGCAACAACAACGAAGAATTCGTTGTGGTTGATCCGGAGCCCATCAGCCAGGAACCGGTCCACACGGGCAAGTTCAAGTAATTTCGCAGGGCGGGCCCAACAGCCCGCCCTGACACCCCTATCCGCGGGGGGCAGCACATGCTGAAACATCGCGGCTTTCCCGGGCGCCTGTCCGGCACAGATTTCCAGTTCACAATCCGACGTCCGAACCCCAAAGGGGTGACTCCGCTGACCCGGCGCGAGCGGTTTTCCGACCGCCGCCCGCCCGACAAACGTGCTGATGCGGCCTTTATGGCAGCGCTTTGGGCGCAGTTCGGGCCAGAGCCGTTCGAGCGCGGCAACCTGGATGCGGGCCGCCTGTCATGGCTGTTCGGGCGCGAGGTGATCCCGGCCACGGACCCCTTTGATGTTGCCGATTACGAGGCCCTTCTGGTCATCGACGAGACCGTGGCACGCGCGTCTTTTCCGGATGCGTTTGACGGGGAGGGGGCGCGGTGATCAACACACCCATAAGCATAAAGCCGCCAAGAAATTCCCGGATATGGCGAAACTTGGCTGATCGGCGCCGCGCGGCAAAAATGCGCTTTGCGCTATCGACAGGCGCGTGCAACGGTGGAATCGTGTCGGCGGTTCCCCAGAAAAACCCCGTCGGCCAATACCATTTCCGTACCCCTTCCCCTGGTGGGCAGCAGATGTCTTCGGACACCCTGCTGCCCACCTTTTTTCTCCGGGCTCACGCCCGCTCTCAACTCTCCAGCATCGGCGTCATTGCGCTCTACAGGCGGTTCTTTGCCCGTCTCGGCAACTCCGCGCGCATTTTCCGCGCGAGGCGCGGGAACATTTGACGTTGCGGGGTGTTTCGTTATTCAGAACGAACACGAGCAAAGGAAAAAAATCATGCCATTCAAACCAGTTATACTCGCGACAGTTGCAGCATTCGGCCTCGCGGCTTGCGGTGACACAGTTGCTGAGCGCGCCGTCATCGGCGGAGCGGTTGGTGCAGGCGCCGGTGCTGTCACAGGCGGAAGCGTCGTTGGCGGGGCTGCAATCGGTGCTGCAGGCAACGTGCTGGCCTGCGAACTGGAAAGCGTCAACTGCTGACACCCTGACGCCGCGCGCGTCACCCGAACAGAAATTCCTGAAACGCCGTCGTGCTGCGCAGCACGGCGGCGTTTTGCGTATCACACCACCCAACTCAAGTGAGGCCCCATGTTCAAAAAGCTTCTGATCGCCAACCGGGGCGAAATCGCCTGCCGCGTTATCAAATCCGCGCGCAAGATGGGAATTGCCACTGTCGCGATCTATTCCGATGCTGATGCACAGGCCCTGCACGTTCAGATGGCGGATGAGGCCGTCCATATCGGCCCCGCGCCCGCCAACCAGTCCTATATCGTGATCGACAAGGTGATGGATGCGGTCACGTCGTCGGGCGCACAGGCGGTCCACCCCGGATACGGGTTTCTGTCGGAAAACTCCAAATTCGCCGAGGCGCTGGATGCTGCCGGTGTCGCTTTTGTCGGCCCGCCCGTGGGCGCCATCGAAAAGATGGGGGACAAGATCACCTCAAAGAAGATCGCCAAGGAAGCAGGTGTGAGCACGGTGCCCGGATACATGGGTCTGATCGCCGATGCGGAGGAGGCTGTGAAAATCTCCAACGAGGTCGGCTATCCCGTGATGCTCAAGGCCAGTGCGGGTGGCGGCGGCAAGGGGATGCGCATCGCGTGGAACGATGACGAAGCGCGCGAGGGGTTTCAGTCCTCCAAGAACGAGGCGGCCAATTCCTTTGGCGATGACCGCATTTTCATTGAGAAATTCGTGACCCAACCCCGCCACATCGAAATTCAGGTGCTTTGTGATGCCCATGGCAACGGCATTTACTTGGGCGAACGCGAATGTTCGATCCAACGCCGCAACCAGAAAGTGGTCGAAGAGGCCCCAAGCCCGTTTCTGGACGAGGCCACCCGCAAGGCCATGGGCGAACAGGCCGTCGCTTTGGCCAAGGCCGTGGGCTATGCCAGCGCTGGTACTGTTGAATTCATCGTGGATGGGTCCAAGAACTTTTATTTCCTTGAGATGAACACGCGTTTGCAGGTCGAACACCCGGTGACCGAGCTGATCACCGGCGTCGATCTGGTTGAACAGATGATCCGCGTGGCGGCGGGCGAAAAACTGTCGATCACGCAGGACGATGTGACATTGACCGGTTGGGCCATCGAAAACCGCCTTTATGCCGAAGACCCGTATCGCGGATTTCTGCCCTCCATCGGCCGCCTGACCCGCTACCGCCCGCCCATGGAGGTGGCAGCAGGCCCATTGCTGGAGACCGGCAAATGGCAGGGCGATGCGCCCTCGGGCGAGACGGCGGTGCGCAATGACACCGGCGTGTACGAGGGTGGCGAGATCAGCATGTATTACGACCCGATGATCGCCAAGCTCTGCACATGGGGTCCGGACCGCGCCACCGCCATTGAGGCGATGCGCGTGGCCCTCGACAGCTTTGAGGTGGAAGGGATCGGCCACAATCTGCCCTTCCTCAGTGCCGTGATGGATCATCCGATTTTCATCAAGGGCGACATGACAACCGCATTCATCGCCGAGGAATATCCCGACGGGTTCGAAGGGGTCACATTGCCAGACGCCGACCTGACCCGCGTCGCTGCCGCCTGTGCCGCGATGCACCGGGTTGCCGAAATTCGCCGCGCGCGGGTGTCTGGCCGCATGGACAATCACGAGCGAAAGGTGGGCGAGGATTGGAACGTCACGCTGCAGGGCAAATCCATTTATGTGACCATCGATGCGGATCACGCCGGGGCGACGGTGCGTCTGGCGGATGGGAAGACACTGCGCGTGTCAGGCAACTGGACGCCCGGTGACCAACTGGCGCTGATGACGGTCGATGATGCCCCGCTTGTCCTCAAGGTCGGCAAAGTCTCGGGGGGTTTTCGCATCCGCACGCGCGGTGCTGATATGGTTGTACACGTGCGCACGCCACGTCAGGCCGAACTGGCGCGCCTGATGCCGGTCAAAACGCCGCCCGACACGTCCAAGCTGCTCTTGTGCCCGATGCCGGGACTCGTCGTGAAGCTGCATGTCGAGGCGGGCGAAGAGGTTCAGGTCGGTCAGGCCCTGTGCACCATCGAGGCGATGAAGATGGAAAACATCCTGCGTGCTGAACGCAAGGGCATTGTGTCCAAGGTCAATGCCGGAGCAGGCGACAGTCTGGCCGTCGACGAAGTCATTCTGGAATTTGAGTGAGTGGCGAGGCTGGCATAGAGGGCTGGATTTCAGCCATAGACCCGCGGGTCTGGCAGGCGGTGCTGGCCGGCCTGTTTGTGGCCGTGGGCTGGATCGTGAACGGCGCGCAAAACCGCGCGGATGCGCGTCGGCTGCGCCGCGAGCGGCGCGACGATGTGCAGCGAGCTATCGTGGCCGAGATCAAGCACTATCTCGAAGTGCTGGAAGGTGAGGACCTGAATGCGGCGTGGGAGGCGATGCAACCGCGCATCGCGAACGGCTATGTGCCGTTTCTGCCAAGCGAAGACAACGACATGGTGTTCCAGTCGGTGCTGGCCAATATCCACATCCTGCCAAAGACGGTGATTGACCCTGTTGTGAAGTACTATTCGCAACTCAAGGCGATTGACGCGCAGATTGCGGATTCGCGCCTTGATCCCTTTGTCAAAGGCACGGACGAGGACAGCCGCCGCCGTCGCGAGATATCATATTTTCAGTATTTGCAGATGAAGCAGCGTGCGAAGACCTATGCCCTACAGGCGCTGCGAGAAATGGGTGTCGCGCCGGATGTCAGTAGCCCGGGCTCGGCCCGTTCCGGCCAGTGATAGGGGTAGAGCGTTTGGTCGTATCAGCCATATCCGTACCTCAAAGATGCAGACGGCCTGCGCCGCCTCTCGATGTCGTCAATATACGTGCGCGCGCGGCGTTTCGCAAGGTTTGCCCGAGCCCTAGCACCGTCAGGCTAAGGGTGAGTAAACGGCCCGTTCAACTGTCGTCATTCGCACGGCGTTCGCGGATTTCACGTTGTCGCATGGGCATTTTGTCGATGGTCCGGCTGATTTCCCGCACATCCCACGGGAAGGGTTTGCGCAGTTTGACGCCGCCATCCTTGCCGATCAGCACCATCATAAAGCCGCGCGGACGCAGTTTGGTGCGCAATGCGCTTTGCACTGACGGGTCCGTATCGGTCAGGACAACCACGTCCCGCTCTTCCAGATCTTCGACCCGGGCATTCAGGTATTCCATCTGCAGGCTAAAGCTGGAATCGTTCGGACTGTCCGCGAAAACGATGATGGGGCGCTTTTCCCAGACAAATTGGCTCAAATCTTCCACATCACCCTCCAGAAAAATGGAGGCCGAGGGTGGGATATCACCTTCTGCGGCTGCCAGTGATCCGCCCATAAGTCCTGCAATAACAACGGGTAGTACGTGTTTCATATGCTCTCCTGATGACCGTTATGTAGCAGCCTTTTTCGCGATTGCGACTGCTGGTCACATCAATTTTAGCTTTAATCGCTCTGCAAGTCTCTTCATGTCACGTTCGCCCCGCGTGCGTATGCCAAAAGCGCGCCATATGGCCCATAGGGCATCAAAAGGGGCACAGATGAAAGTCATTCTGCACATCGGCGCACATCGCACCGCGACAACCAGCTTCCAATCCTATGTGCGACGGCACGCGGGTGATCTGCGCGAGGACGGCGTCGGCTTTTGGGGGCCCGCCCGCACGCGTAAAGGGCTGTTTGCCGGTATCCAGCCCACACCCGGCTTCGGTCTTGAAGCGGCGCGCCGGGCGCGCGGGCGCCTTTTGTTGCAGATGAAAAAGGCGCAGACAAATGGCGTCCAAACGCTGCTGGTCAGCGACGAAAACATGATGGGATCAGTGCGGCTGAACCTGCGCAAGGGGCGGCTTTATCCTGATATCGGCGAACGCATGTCCCGCTACGTATGCGCCTTTGATCAGCGCATCGACAAGATCGTGATGTCTGTGCGTGGCCTTGATCACTATTGGGCGTCCGCGATTGCCTATGGGGTGGGGCGCGGGCACGCGTTGCCGGATGCCGACCGATGCGCTGCTGTGGCACAAGGCGCGCGCACGTGGCGCGATGTGGTTGCCGATGTGTCCTGCGCGGCACCGCTCGCCCAGATTGAGGTCATACCGTTCGAGGTTTCGGTGGGACGCCCCGATCTGATGCTTAGCGCCTGCACGGGTCACGCCGCACCGCGCGACAACGCGCCCGAATGGTTGAACAGGGCCCCGAATGCCGCACAACTGCACGCGCTTTTGACAGAACGCGGAGAAGATGCAGGTGCCGTGCCCAACAGGCCCGCCCGCTGGAGCCCGTTTGACAGGGCCGGGCATGCAGCTCTGCGCGAAGCATATGCTGACGACATGCACTGGCTTGTGGCCGGTGCAGACGGGTTGGCGACACTGACAGAGGAACTGGACCAGACACGCGCGGGGAAAACCCCGCCACACGGTCCGCATCATAGAGGACAAGGACATGACATCGAAGAAAGGCGCATGGCGCAGCCTCGCTGAAGGCGAACTGCGCGGCAAAAGCCCGGACGATCTGACGTGGAAGACGCTTGAGGGGATCGACGTCGCCCCCGTCTATACCGAAGAGGACCTGGACGTCGTCGATCATCTGGGCACCATTCCGGGGGAGGCCCCGTTCACCCGGGGTGTGAAGGCGACGATGTATGCCGGTCGCCCCTGGACCATCCGCCAATATGCGGGCTTTTCCACGGCCGAAGAATCCAATGCCTTTTACCGCCGCGCGCTGGACGCTGGTCAGCAGGGCGTGTCCGTCGCCTTCGATCTGGCCACGCATCGCGGGTATGACAGTGACCATGACCGCGTACAGGGCGATGTGGGCAAGGCAGGCGTTGCCATCGACTCTGTCGAGGACATGAAGATCCTGTTCGACGGCATTCCGTTGGAAAAAGTCAGCGTTTCCATGACGATGAATGGCGCAGTTATTCCGATACTTGCAAATTTCATCGTCGCTGGCGAAGAACAAGGGGTCGATCGCGCCGCCTTGTCGGGCACTATCCAGAACGACATCCTCAAGGAATTCATGGTGCGCAACACCTATATCTATCCGCCCGAACCATCGATGCGGATCATCGCGGATATCATCGAATATACGTCTGCCGAGATGCCCAAATTCAACTCGATCAGCATCTCGGGCTATCACATGCAAGAGGCCGGGGCGAACCTTGTCCAAGAGCTGGCCTTTACCCTTGCCGACGGGCGCGAATACGTCCGCGCCGCGATAGCGCGAGGCATGGATGTCGACGCCTTTGCCGGGCGGCTCAGCTTCTTTTTTGCCATCGGCATGAACTTTTTCATGGAAGCGGCCAAGCTGCGCGCGGCCCGTTTGCTCTGGCACAAGATCATGGCCGAATTTGAGCCGAAGAACCCCAAATCCTCCATGCTGCGCACGCATTGCCAGACGTCAGGCGTGTCCTTGCAGGAACAGGACCCATACAACAACGTGGTCCGTACGGCCTATGAGGCGATGGCAGCCGTACTTGGTGGAACGCAATCGCTGCACACGAACTCCTTTGATGAAGCCATTGCTTTACCTACACAATTTTCCTCTCGCATCGCGCGCAACACGCAGTTGATCCTGCAAAACGAAACGGGCGTGACGAACGTGGTCGACCCGCTGGCGGGCAGCTACTACGTCGAAAAGCTGACCCATGATCTTGCGACAGAAGCGTGGAAGCTGATCGAAGAAGTCGAGGAGATGGGCGGCATGACCAAGGCCGTCGCGTCCGGCATGCCCAAGCTGCGCATCGAAGAGGCGGCGGCCACCCGGCAGGCGCTGATCGACAAGGGGGACGAGGTGATCGTCGGTGTGAACAAGTTCCGCCTGAGCAAGGAAGACCCGATCGACATTCTCGATATCGACAACGCCGCCGTGCGCGAGGCGCAGATCGCGCGGCTCGACCGCATCCAAAACAGCCGCGATGAAGCCGCATGTCAGGCGGCCCTGTCCGCTCTTAGCGAGGGCGCCGCCGCCAAGGGCAACCTGCTTGCACTCGCGGTTGAGGCCGCCCGCGCCCGGGCATCCGTAGGAGAAATCAGCATGGCGATGGAAAAGATATTCGGGCGTCACCGGGCCGAGGTCAAAACCCTCGCCGGCGTTTATGGCGCGGCATATGAAGGGGACGAAGGGTTCGCCGCCATTCAGAAATCGGTTGAAGCTTTTGCCGAAGCCGAGGGCCGCCGCCCACGCATGCTTGTCGTCAAAATGGGGCAGGACGGGCATGATCGTGGCGCCAAGGTGATCGCGACAGCCTTTGCCGATATCGGATTCGACGTCGATGTGGGCCCGTTGTTCCAGACCCCTGCCGAGGCGGTGCAGGACGCCGTGGACAACGATGTACACGTGGTTGGCATCTCGTCTCAGGCCGCTGGGCACAAGACACTGGCGCCGCAACTGGTGCAAGCGCTGAAGGAGGCCGGGGCCGAAGACATCATCGTGATTTGCGGCGGTGTGATCCCGCAGCAGGACTATCAATTCCTTTATGATGCGGGGGTCAAAGCGATCTTTGGGCCCGGCACCAATATCCCTGCCGCCGCTCAGGAGATTTTGACAATCCTCGGGGAAACAGAGGCTTAGACGATGTTGTTCGACCACCTTGTCGTCGGCGCCAAAACCTTGGCCGAAGCGCAGGCAATCGTCGAAAACGCGCTGGGCCTGCCCATGCAACCGGGCGGGCAGCACAGTGTGTTTCACACGCACAACGCGCTGATGGGGCTGGAAGATGGCATATACCTTGAGGCCATCGCGCCCGATCCTGCCGCCCCAAAACCGCAGCGCCCGCGCTGGTATGACCTTGACCGCTTTTCTGGCCCGGCACGTCTGTCCAACTGGGCCTGCGCGGTTGAGGATATGACCGCCGATCTTGATCAGATGCCCGAGGGCGTGGGTGCACCGGTTGACGTGGCCCGTGGGTCGCTGAAGTGGCGGATGGCGGTGTCACAGGATGGCACGACACCATTTGACAACCTGTGGCCAGCGCTGATCGAATGGCCACCCGGTGCCCACCCCGCCGCACGCTTGACGCCGACCCGTGTGCGTTTGAAACGCCTGACGCTTGTCCATCCGGATGCTGACACTCTCGCGACTGCCCTGACGACCCACCTGAACGATCCGCGCGTCGGATTTGAGGTTGGCCCGGTTGCGATGCATGCAGTCTTTGACACGCCCCACGGCGAACGCTCGCTGTGATCCGGCCTGCGACATCGCAGGACGCTGGCTGGATCGCGGCACTTTGGAACGCGATGATTTCAGAGACGCTTCATACCTTCACCACCGACCTCAAATCTGTTGCTGACGTTTCAGAAATGATCCGGACACGCCCGATTCTGGTGCTGCCCGAAGATGCCGGTTTCGCCACATATGGCCCGTTTCGCTCGGGCCCCGGGTACGCTGCGACGGTGGAACATACGATCCTGATCGACCCGGCGGCGCAGGGCCACGGGCAGGGGCGGGTGCTGATGCAGACCCTGATGGATCACGCGCGCGATGCGGGGCATCACGTTATGGTCGCGGGTATCAGCGGTGCAAATCCCGGTGCAGTCGCCTTCCACGCGGCGATGGGCTTCGATAGGGTTGCGCAGATGCCTGAGGTGGGGCGCAAGCATGGCCAATGGCTGGATCTGATCCTGATGCAAAAGCTGCTTTAGCACCGCGTTCTTGGCTAACATGCGCCCGCGTGTTGGCTTATAAGATTGCCTCATGTCACTTTGGACTCGCATATCCGACGCGCTGGCCGCCTTGTCCGCGGGCGAGGGGCTGACGGCGATTTTCGACCGTTTGCGCGCCCCGCCCGAGCGCAGCGTCGCTTTTGCCATTGCCGTGATCGCGCTGGGGGCCAAGATGGCGAAGGCCGACGGGCAAGTGACCCGGGACGAAGTCACCGCCTTTCGCGACGTTTTTCACATCGCCGCACAGGACGAGGCGGGCGCGGCCCGCGTGTTCAACCTGGCCCGTCAGGACGTGGCCGGGTTCGAAGACTATGCCACGCGCATCCATTCCATGTTCTCCGAGCAGCCCGAGACCTTGGCTGACCTTTTGGAGGGGTTGTTCCACATCGCCATGGCGGATGGGTTCTATCACCCGGATGAGGATGCTTTTCTTGAGCAGGTGGCCCATATTTTTGGCATTCCCGACGCTGAATTCAGTGCCTTGCGTGCCCGTTTCGTGCCGGATGCCGTGCCTGACCCTTACACCGTTTTGGGCGTGACACCCGATATGGACCTTGAGGCGATGCGCGCCGTCTGGCGCAAGCTGGTGCGCGAAAATCACCCCGATGCGATGATGGCCCGCGGCGTTCCCGAAGAGGCGGTGCGCCTCGCTGAAAAGCGGATGATCGACATCAACCGTGCCTGGGAAGACATCCGGAGCGCGCATAGCTGATGCGCCTTGCGACCTACAATGTTGAATGGATGAACAGCCTGTTTGGTGACAATGGTGCCTTGCTGAATGATGGCGAATGGTCCGGGCGTCACGACATCACCCGCGCTGAGCAGATTGCCGCGTTGTCGATGGTGTTTCGCGCAATTGACGCTGATGCGGCGATGATTATCGAAGCGCCGGATGATAGCCGATCCCGCAGCACGGTGCAGGCGCTTGAGAAATTCGCGGATCATGCGGGCCTTCGCACCCGCAAAGCCATCGTCGGCTTTGCCAATGACACCCAGCAAGAGATCGCATTGCTGTTTGATCCCGATGTGATGTCGGTCCGTCACGACCCGCAAACGCACGCGGGTGCTCCGCAATTTGACAGCGCCTTTGCCATCGATCTGGATATCGACGCGACCGAGGATCGCGTGGTGTTCTCAAAACCACCTTTGGAACTGGAGGTTGAGACGACAGCGGGTGCGCGGTTTCGCCTGATCGGGGCGCATCTGAAATCAAAGGCGCCCTATGGCGCCACGACGCGGGACGAGGTGTTGCGCATCTCGATTGCCAATCGGCGCAAGCAACTGGCGCAGGCCATCTGGCTCAGGGCGCGGATCGCCGCGCATCTTGAAGACAACACGTCGCTGATCCTGATGGGCGATCTGAACGATGGTCCCGGTCTTGATGAATATGAACACCTCTTTGGTCGCTCTTCGGTCGAGATCATAATGGGTGAGGGCGATCGCTCGCTGTTTGACCCACACGCCCGCACAGCCTTGCAGCGTCGATTGGGGGCCACGCCCACCACGGCCCGCTTCTGGATCAGACCCGAGCAGCGGTATTTGCAGGCGTTGCTGGATTACATCATGGTGTCGCCCGATCTGGCGGCGCGCGACGGGCACTGGCGCATCTGGCATCCGCTGGATGATCCGGAATGCTGGGCAAAGCCCGAGCTGCGCGATGCACTTGTCACCGCGTCCGATCATTTCCCCGTCACCTTGGATATTGCGCTTTGAGGCCCCATATTAGGCCTATGAAACGTATGATCCTGATAGCTGCGATTGGTCTTGCCACGCCTGCCATGGCCCAGGATGGCGAACAGGACAGTTGGTCCCTGATGGAACGCGGCGCGCAGATGCTGATGGAAGGGCTGATGCGCGAGATGGAACCGGCACTGGAAGACTTGCAGGGCATGGCCGAGGAATTCGGCCCGTCCTTGCGCGACTTCACTGCCCAGATGGGGCCTGCGTTGCGCGGATTGCTGGATGAGGTCGAGGACTGGAGCGTTTACGAGCCGCCCGAGATGCTCGACAATGGCGATATCATCATCCGCCGTAAACCACCGCAGGACGATCCGGTGCCAGATGCCGATCCCGACCCGGATGCACAGATCGACATCTAGCGCTTGCGCTGTTTGACCGTAACCTCGGCCTGAAGCGAGGCAGCAAGTGAGTTCAGCCGCGCCTCGGCCACTTCCCCGAATAAGGGCATTGCATTGGGGGCGAGGCGCAGTTCGAGCTGTTTCTTCTTCGGATACCAGCGGAATTCGCCGAGGTTGGCGTCTTTGTCCATCCACAGCATCGCACCGAACCGCATCGCCTTGCCCAGCACTTCGGCCTCTACCTTGGTCTTTTCGTCGATGAGGTCATATAGCTCTTCGAAATGGGTCCCTTCACGCTTGTTTGTGTAGCGGTGCAACAGGGCGAGACCCAGAAAGATGCGTTCGGAGTGTTTCAGCCCGCCAAGGTTGGCGCGGGTGGCGTTGTCAAAGCAGACTTCGGCCCGGTAATCGGGGTGGGCGCGCCAACTGACGTCGTGCAGCAGGCACGCCGCCTTGATCAGGCGCTTGCGCGGCTGGGGTGCGGATTTGAACAGCGGCTCGATGAAGGCGTATAATAGCTTGCCAAAGCCCGGCATGCGCGCGTCCTTGGCCTCCGCAAATCGGCACGCCTCGATGAGTGGATCCCGGTCGCGCAGGCGCTGCGGCATCTGCTCGTACAGCATCCCTTCGCGGATGCCATAGCTTGAGATGGCGATGTCCTTGGGTTTGAAGGTCTTGACCAGCCGCACCAGAACTTCGCAGGCCAGCGGCACGAGGGCCATCCGGGTGGAGGAGATACCGCAGGCAGACCGCAACGCCTCGTGATCCTCGTGGGCGGCGATGAATTTGGCCGTCTGGCGCACCGCCTTTGGCGTCATGCGGTATTCGTGCAGCACCTGCAGCGGGTATCCGCGCCGGTGCATGTCGACCTTGCAGATGGCACGCCACGATCCGCCAACCAGAAACAGGCGGTCGCGTTGCGTGCCCATCGCGGCCTGCAGCCGCTCCATCGTGGCCTTGATGTGGGCGGTCCGCCCCTTTTTGCCGCCCTTGACGGTTTGTAGTTTCAGTGGGCCCAGATCAGAGGTTTCGCGCCGCCCCACGATGCCGCCCGAAATCTCGGCCAGTTCCATGGACGACCCGCCAATATCGCAGACCAGCCCATAAGAACCCGGCCAGCCCAGCAACACGCCTTGCGCGGACAAGCGCGCCTCTTCCCGCCCGTCAATCGTGCGCACGAACAGGCCGGTGTCGCGTTCGACATCGGCGCAAAAATCAGCACCGTCGCTGGCATCGCGCACCGCGGCCGTGGCCACCACCGTGAGGTCGGACAGGCCCATGCCCATCGCCAGACGCTGGAAACGGCGCAGCGCCCCCAGCGCGCGGGTGCGCCCGGTGGGGTTCAGGTGGCCGGTGTCAGAAAGACCCGCACCCAGCGCGCACATGATTTTTTCATTGTAGAAATAGGCCGGGCTGCGTGCTGCCCCGTCAAAGACGACCAGCCGGACCGAGTTCGATCCGACATCGACAACACCGACACGGGCCAGCGCGCGGGCGGACGGATCCTCAAAGAGCGGACGACCAAACAGGCCCCCGTCATGGTGCGGTTCGACCAAAGCGTTCATGGACCCCCCGTGGTGCCTTTGCCTTTTCAGTGATGGACCAGTGTGACCGTCGGGTCAATGCGCCCGCGCCGCCGTGTGGCACTGTTTCGGCTGCGCCGAAAGACGCCCACCCGCCGACCCGGGCTGCACGCCCTAGTCTTCGGTATGGGTCAGTTTGGGCACGTCCGACGCGCCCGCCGATCCGCGCCCGGACAGGGACGGGTTTTCCATGAAAAAACGGTGGCAGTTGAACGCAAAGGTGCCTTCGGGCAGTTCGGGCCGGGTGAAAGACCCATCCGGCGCCATCACCCAGCTTTGAGCGACGTCTGCGAGGTTGGCGGCCATGACCTGGCTGACGATCTGTGCCTTGACGGTCGCGTTTTCGATCTCGATCAGCGTTTCCACACGGCGGTTCAGGTTGCGCCCCATCCAGTCCGCGCTTGAGATGAACACCCGCGCTTTTTTCGAAGGCAGCCCGTGCCCATTGCCGAAACAGACGATGCGCGAATGTTCGAGGAACCGGCCCACGATGGATTTCACACGAATATTGTCCGAGAACCCTTTGATACCGGGGCGCAATCCGCAAATTCCGCGGATGACGAGACTGATCTTCACCCCGGCCTGTCCGGCGGCGTAAAGCGCGTCAATCACCTCGTCATCGATCAGTGAATTCATCTTGGCCCAGATCTCTGCCGGTTTGCCGTTGGCGGCATGGTCGGCCTCTGCGGCGATCATTTCCAGCAGGCGGGGTTTCAGCGTGGTGGGCGAAATGGCGAGGTTGTCGAGCCCTTCGGGCAGGGCGTAGCCCGACAGGTAGTTGAACACCTTGGTCGCATCGCGCCCCAGAATGGGATCGCAGGTGAACAGCGACACGTCGGTGTAAATCCGTGCGGTGATGGGGTGATAGTTGCCGGTGCCGTAATGGGTGTAGGTCACCAGCTTCTTGCCCTCGCGGCGCACCACGGTGCTGATCTTGGCGTGGGTCTTGAGGTCGAGGAAGCCATAGACCACATGCGCGCCAGCGCGTTCCAGACGGCGGGACTGGCGGATGTTGGCGGCCTCGTCGAACCGCGCTTTCAACTCGACCAGTGCGGTGACGGATTTGCCGTCTTCGGCCGCCTCGCAAAGTGCTTCGACGATGGGCGACTTTTTCGAGGTGCGATAAAGCGTCTGCTTGATCGCCACAACGTCGGGGTCGCGCGCGGCCTGCTGCAGAAAGCGCACCACCATATCGAATGTCTCGTACGGGTGATGCAGCAGCATGTCCTTCTGGCGGATGGCGGCCAGCATGTCGCCTTCGAAATCGCTGACGCGTTCCGGGACACGGGGCGTGAACGACGGCCAGAGCAGATCGGGTCGGTTGTCGAGCACCAGCGCGCTCAGGTCTGACAGGCCCAGCATCCCGTCGACTTCGACCACTTCGGGATCGGTGACCCCGAGTTCCTCCTTGATCACAGACATCAGCGCGGGAGGCGCGCCGGCAGAATGCGTCATACGCACCACTTCACCGCGGCGGCGTCGTTTCAGGGCGACTTCGAATTCACGCACGAGGTCTTCGGCCTCTTCCTCGACTTCAAGATCGCTGTCGCGCAGCACGCGGAATTCGAAATGCGCCTTGAGCTTGTAGCCCGGAAACAGGCTGGGGATGTGGATGATCAGCAACTCTTCGAGCGGCAGAAAGCGTTGGCCGGGGCCGGGCAGCGCGATGAACCGGTCAATCTGGGCCGGGATCGGCAGCAGCGCTTGCAAGGAACGCTTGTCGGCCTTGCGCTCCATCTGCAGGGCAAGGGCGTAGCCGGTGTTGGGAATGAACGGGAACGGGTGTGCCGGGTCGATGGCGAGGGGCGACAGAACTGCAAAGACTTCGGCCAGAAACACGTCTTCGAGATGCGCGATGTCTTCTTCCGTCAACTCTTGGGGGGTGAGGACATTGATGCCTTCGGCGTCCATCTGTTCGTGCAAATCTACCAGCACCCGCTGTTGTTCCATCAGCAGGGCGCGGGCATTTTCGTTGATCAGAACCAGTTGTTCGGCAGGCGACAGCCCGTCAGCAGCGGGTGTCGTGTTGCCAGCGATGGCCAGTTCGCGCAGGCCGGCGACCCGCACGGTATAGAATTCATCGAGGTTGCCTGCCGAGATCGACAGGAACCGCAACCGTTCCAGCAGCGGCACACGCGGGTTCTCGGCCTCTTCCAGAACACGCCAGTTGAAGCTGAGCCAGCTGAGTTCGCGATTGAAAAAGCGGCCCGGCCCGTTCGTGTCCAGATCGGGCAGGTCAACGGGTTCGGGAAAG
This sequence comes from Tateyamaria armeniaca, assembly GCF_045797845.1. Taxonomy (NCBI): domain Bacteria; kingdom Pseudomonadati; phylum Pseudomonadota; class Alphaproteobacteria; order Rhodobacterales; family Roseobacteraceae; genus Tateyamaria; species Tateyamaria armeniaca. The sequence continues at coordinate 3,880,530 of NZ_JBHDIY010000002.1, read as the reverse complement.
GGCGAGGCAAGGAAATCTGCGTTGGTCATGGCAGGGGTATGGCGATCACATATGAAGGTTGAGTGACGACTATCCCCCATCGCCCCCGTCAATGTCCAGCAACTCGGCGGCGAGGGCGCGGGTCACCGGTTTCTTACGCGCCAGACTTGCCTTGTCGAGCATCGTCACGATCCGGCCCGCGGCGTCAAAGCTGCGCTCCATATGGGTGACGAGATAGGGGATCACGTCCGGGCGCGGCGTCACTTGCCGGTCGTTGAACAACTTGGCCAGCACCGCGGCCAGCAGATTGTCGTCCGGTGCATCCAGCGCGGCGTGGCCTGCGGCGTCAATGCGGCTTTGCAGGTCGGGCAGGGACATGTGCCACAGAGACGGATCTTGGGTCCCTGTCATCAGCAAGGGCAAGCCCGCCGCGTGCAGGAGGTTGTGGAGGTGGAACAGCGCAGTTTGTGCCGTGATGTCATCGGCGATTTCCGGCACGTCCTCGATCGCGATCGGGCCGGTTGTGCCGTCTTCGACCGTTTCGGGTGTCAGATCGCGTGCTGCGATGATGCGCGCGCCGCTGGCGGCGGCCCAGACATGGGTGAGGTGTGTCTTGCCCGACCCGTCCGGCCCGCTCAGCACCATTTTGTGCAGCGGCCACGTTTCCCAGGCATCGATCATCGCGAGCGCCAGCGCGTTGGAGGGGGCAACCATGAAGTCATCACGCCCAAGGGCTGCGCGTGCAGGCAGGTCCAATCCCAGTTGCGTTGCCATGATCAGTCGTCAGTGCCGGTTTTGGCATCCCGGTTCTCTGCCTCTAGCCCCTGATACAGCCGGCTGTCCTGATACTGATCGATAAGGAAGCGCACAAAGACGCCAAGAGAGGCGGCAAGCGGCACGGCCACGAGCATTCCGACAAAACCAAAGAGCGCGCCGAACACGGTGAGCGCCAGAATGAGCCAGACAGGGTGCAGGCCAACGCTTTCGCCGACCAGCTTGGGCGTCAGCACGTTGCCTTCGGCCACCTGACCGATCATGAAAATGCCCGCCACGGCAGCGATCCAGGCCCATTCGCCCCAGAATTGGAAAAGGGCGAGGCCTATGGCCAGCGCCCCGCCGACCAGCGCGCCGACATAGGGGATGAAGGTGAGCAGCCCTGCGACAAAGCCCACAACCAGCCCAAACTGCAGACCCACCAGCATGAGCGTGATCGCGTAATAAGTGCCAAGGATCAGGCAGACGGTGCCCATGCCCCGAATGAAACCGGCCAGCGTAGCGTCGATTTCACGCGCGAGGCGGCGGATTACCGGTGCGTGGTCGCGCGGCAGAAGCGTGTCCACGCGCGCCACCATCCTGTCCCAATCCAGCAGCATGTAGACTGCGACGACCGGCACGATCACGAACAGCACAATGATGTTGATGAGGCTTGCCGCCGATGTCAGCGCGGAATTCAAAAGCTGTCCGCCGCGTTCGGAAATGGTCTGGCCCAACCCGTCAATGGATTTGCGTATCGTGGACCCTTCGTCCAGCAGGCTTGGAAACTTCTCGGCCAAAAAGGTGCCCACGTTGCGTGCGATTTCGGGGGCGGCGTTGAACAGGGCAACGGCCTGTTGCACGAGGGTCGGGATCACCAGCAGCACCAGCAGCACAAAAACGATGATGGCCGTGATCGTGATGATGGCCGTCGCCACGGCCCGGCTGCATCCATGTGCCTCCAGCCAGTCGGCGACCGGGTCGAGGAAATAGGCGATGGCAGCACCCAGAAAGAACGGCAAAAGCTGGTCACCAAGGGCATAGAGCAGCACGAAAAAGACCGCTGCAGCGGCCCCCCAATACTTGATCTGTTCGCGCACCGGCAGGGCCATGCTGTTCTCCGACCTTAATGGATGGGCTACATTTGCGGGGTTTTGCGCGCTGCTGCAAGGGGTATGCGGCCCTTGACGCTGCCAAACGGTGCGCTGGCGCGCGCGCTTTTTCATGAGGGGCTCGGCGCCGGGGTGTGCGATGCCGCCTCGCGATTTTTTGCAATCAGAGAAGGGACGTTGCGGGCGTTTTGCCTTTGCCCTAATCAGGGACGACTTGAAAAGGAGACACCCCCGTGCGCCTGAGCCGTTATTTTCTGCCCGTTCTGAAGGAAAACCCCAGCGAGGCGCAAATCGTCAGCCATCGCCTGATGCTGCGTGCGGGTATGATCAAGCAGGCGAGTGCGGGCATCTATTCATGGCTGCCGCTTGGGTTCAAGGTGCTGCGCAAGCTGGAAAACATCGTGCACGAGGAACAGGGGCGCGCCGGGCACATGGCAATGCTGATGCCCACCATCCAGTCAGCAGACCTGTGGCGCGAAAGCGGGCGCTATGATGCCTACGGCGCCGAAATGCTGCGCATCACCGACCGGCATGACCGGGACATGTTGTTTACGCCCACCGCTGAGGAACTGATCACGGACATCTTTCGCGCCCATGTGGGCAGCTACAAGGACTTGCCTCTGACGATGTACCAGATCCAGTGGAAGTTCCGCGACGAGATCCGACCACGTTTTGGCGTGATGCGGGGCCGCGAGTTTCTGATGAAGGACGGCTACAATTTCGACCTCACCAAAGAAGATGCGATGCATTCCTATAACCGCCATCTGGTGAGCTATTTGCGCACGTACGAGCGTATGGGGTTGCAGGCGATTCCGATGCGCGCGGATTCCGGGCCCATCGGGGGCGACGACACACATGAATTCCTTGTGCTGGCCGACACGGGCGAGTCCGAAGTGTTTTACGACAGCGCAGTCACCGACCTGACCTTTGGGGATCGCGACATCGACTATGATGATGTGGCCCAATGCGCGGGTGTCATGGAAGAATTTACCAATCTTTATGCCCGCACGGACGAGACCCATGACGAGGCCCTGTTCAACGCCATCCCCGAAGAGCGCCGCCGCGTGGCGCGCGGGATCGAGGTGGGGCAGATATTCTACTTTGGCACCAAGTATTCCGAACCTTTGAACGCAGTCGTGCAGGGCCCCGATGGCAAACAGGTGCCGGTGCACATGGGCAGTCACGGCATCGGGGTCAGCCGCCTGATGGGCGCGATCATTGAGGCAAGCCATGACGACAAGGGCATCATTTGGCCCGAAGGGGTCACGCCCTATCACTGCGGGATCGTGAACCTGAAACAGGGCGACGCCGAGGCCGATGCCGCCTGCGAGGCGCTTTATGCGAGCCTTGGCCTGCTGGGGCTTGAGCCGCTGTATGACGACCGCAATGAACGGGCCGGGGGCAAGTTCGCCACGATGGACCTGATCGGCCTGCCATGGCGCATCACCGTCGGGCCGCGTGGCCTCAAGAACGGGGTGGTCGAACTGACCTCGCGCCGCACCGGCGTTAGCGAAGAATTGCCGCCTGAAGAGGCGGTCAAGCGCGTCGCGGAGATTTACGCCAACCACTAGCCGCGACGATGTGATAGGGTGACTGAAATGCTTGCTCTTGTTCGAACTGTTTTGGTTCTGATGTGGCTGCCGCTGGGCGTGGCTGCACAGGACGCGGACCGCATGACGGCGCTTCGGGATGCCTATGCGGGCTGGCTGGTACGCAACGAGGTGACGGGCACCGGCGCTTTTGCCTATCAAGGTGCGCCGACCACGGTGATTGGCGATGGGTCGGCGCCAGTTGACCTTGCCAGTGTCAGCAAATCCATTACTGCGCTATGTGCTGCCGCCCTGTCAGATGCGGGGCGTCTGGATTTTTCGGCCAGCGTGCGCGAAGTGCTGGGGCGCGGGCCGGATGTGAGCGTCGCGTCACTTGTCACCCACACCAGTGGGATTGTCGCTGACATCACGCAGCCGCTCATGGTGCTGTGGCTGAATACGGAGGGGCATCGCGCCGACATCGTGGTGAACCTGATGAAAGAGCCTGTCGGACCGGCGGGCACGTATCACTACAACAATGTCAACTACGCGGTGCTGGCGATGGTGATCGAAGCCAGCAGTGGTGAAACCTACGAAGAGGTTTGTCACCGCCTTGTGCTTGAACCGGCTGGCGCGCGCGGCGAAGCCTCTGAGCGCAGTGGCGGGTTCCTCAGCTGGGGTGGCTGGGCGATGTCACCGCTGGACTATGCGCGGGTGCACAGTCACTGGTTCGGACCCGGCAATGATACGGGCCGCGCGCCAATGAACTACCCCCACGTCCCCCTTGGAACGAGCGGTGCATATTACGGCCTTGGCACGGTTTTCCGCGAAAACCACACCGGCGATGGCACCTATAACTTCTGGCACTTCGGGTCGTTGTGTTTTCCCGGCCTGTTCAGCGTCGGTGCCTATGCCGTGACCTGGGGCGGCGAATGGACGGCCGTCATGGGATATGACGGATGTGTCGATGATGACGCGCGCCGGGACCTCGATGCCGTGATGGGCCGCGCGGCCTATGGACCGTTCCAGTGATCCTGCGGGCCTTTATGCTGGCCACTGGTGTTCTGGGCGGGGCGTCGGCCTCGCAATTTCCCGAGTTTGCGCAGCAATACACCCAGCGTCTGGGTGGGGCGGTCGATGCGTTGGGCAAGGTCGTGGCCGACTTTGATGCCTCTGCGGCGGATGCGGGCCTGAGCCGTGAGGCGGCGCTGTCACAAATGCAGGGCACTGATTTTCTGGACGCTCGGCGTCGTGACATGACCCGCACATTCGCGCGCTATGACACGTTGCGCGAAGATCTGGTTGTGCTTGAAAAATCTGGACCGTTCATGCGCGCCTATCACGCAGCCCGGATGACGGACGAAGATGTCGCCCGCGCAGCGCTGGAGGCCTACAAACCGGCTGTGCCGCTGGACATGGCCGGGGTTAGTTTTGCCGGGGCAGGGTTTCTTGCCGGGCTGGTGGCGTTCTGGGCAGCGCTCAAAATTCTTGCATGGCCGTTCCGGCGCAGCCCACGCCGCGCCGGAACGTAAGCGATCAGGCCGCAAAACCCAGCTTGGCGACATGAATCTCAAACGTCGGGTGCATTTCTCCGCCCACGATGCCGGGCTTGTGGTGGCGATAGATCGACCGCCAGTAGGGTTGGACCACAACGCCTTCGTCCTGCATGATCTTTTGCAGCTTGGCCATCACCTCGCGCCGGGCATCGGCATCGGCAATGGACAGCGCCTCGGCCAGAGTCGCATCGAATTCCTCGTTGGCAAAGGCGCTTTCGTTCCACGCCTCGCCCGAGCGATAGGCCAACGCCAGAACCTGCACGCCAAGGGGGCGCTGCGCCCAGTCCGTGGTCGAGAACGGGTATTTGGCCCAGTCGTTCCAAAAGGTCGATCCGGGCAGCACCGTGCGTTTGACCGGGATGCCTGCATCACGCAACTGACCTGCCGCGGCATCCGAAGTGTTCTTGCGCCATGTGTCATCGATGGAAATCAGGTCATGTTCGAAATCCGCCATCCCGGCCTCTTCCAGCAGGGCCATTGCGCCTTCGGGGTCATGTACGGGCGCGGGCAGTTCGGCATATTCGGGATGAATGGGTGAGACGTGGTGGTTTTCCGCCACCAGCCCGTTGCCGTTAAAGCCCAGTTCCAGCAGCACGTTGTTGTCGATGGCCATGGCCAGCGCACGGCGCACGCGCGCATCTGCGTAGGGTTTCATGCCATTGATCTCGGCCTGCTGGTTCGGGCGGATCACGACCGTGTTTGCGGTCACCGCCTCGCTTTTGGTCCATTCGATGGAATCGAACAATTCGATGAATTCGCCGATGGATTCATAGACCATGTCCACCTCATCCGCGTCGACGGCGGCGAAAATGGCAGCCTGATCGGTGCCAAAGTCGATATATTCGATTGTGTCGAGATAGGCGCCTTCGCCCCACCATGTGTGGTTTTCGTTCTTGACCAGTTCGGCCTTGACCCCGACCTCGAACTCGCCGGGTAGGTAGGGGCCGGTGCCGATGGGATTGGCAAGCGGGTCGCCATTGAAGGACTGGTGGACGATGGCCGCCGGATAGTCGGAGAAACCTGCGATCAGCGTGATGTCAGCGGTGTTCAGCACCAGTTTCACTGTGCTGGCATCGACCACCGTGATCGCGCCTTCGCGCGCCAGACCGGTCTCTGCATCCACCAGTGAATCCATGCGCGAGGCCATGGAGTTGCCCTCGACCGCCTTTTCGCACCAGCGCGCGATGTTGAAGGCGACGTCTTCGGCGGTGAAGGGATCGCCATTGGACCATGTGACGCCTTCGCGGACCGTCAACAGGTATTCGGTCGCGTCTGCATTGACCTCCCAACCAGACAGCAGCGAGGGGGCAAAGCTGCCATCCACCTGGTACTCGACCAGGTATTCAAGATAGCCACGGGTGAAGTTGGACATTTGTGGCCAGTCATAGGTGCGCGGATCTTTCAGCGCCTTGACCGAGCTTTCGATGCGCAACGTCCCGCCTGTCTGGGCATGGGCTGCGGCCTTGGCTGGCCGGGCAAGGCCCAACAACCCGTAGGATGCCGCCGCCGTGAGGCCAAGCGATGTGGCACGGGTCAGAAATTCGCGTCGGCTGAGGGTGCCTGCCTTGACCTCGTCGGCATAGGCGTGGGCGGCGGGGTGAATGGATTTCATATGTGTCATGGGAAAAAGCCTGTCGGTTGGCTACGGATGCAAAAGCGCGGTGCTTTTGGGCGGTGCGTTCATCGCACCGCGTCGCCGTTAACCATAGCGTGAACATGCCCGGTGCCAAGCACAGATGCCCAACCGCTTGACCTTGCCGCGCGATACGCCCAAGTCTGCATCAATTACTGAGCAGGAGCCCGAAACCGTGGCCACACCCCCTTTGCGCCTTTCGAGTGGATGATCGCATGGCGCTACCTGCGTGCGCGCCGTGCGACGGGCGGCGTCAGCACGATGACGTGGATCAGCCTGATCGGCATCACGCTGGCCGTGTTTGCGCTGATCGCGACGTTGTCGGTGCGCTCGGGCTTTCGGGCCGAGTTTGTGGACACGATCCTGGGGGCCAACGCCCATGTGACCGTCTATCAGATCGGCGAAGTCACCCCGACCGGGGCGATTGACCGCACCATCACCGACTATGACGCCAAGGCCGAGGCCCTGCGCAGCGTGCCGGGCGTGACCCGTGCGGCCCCCATTGTGCGCGGGCAGGTGATGGCCAACCTACGCAGCGCGAACGCCGGGGTGCAAGTCTATGGCATGTCGGCAGAAAACCTTGCCAGCCTGCCACGTATTGCCGACCCTGAAACGGCGCAAGGTGACATTGAACGCTATGAACAGGGGATCGCCATCGGGTCGGGTGTGGCCCTTGAACTCGGCGCGCAGGTGGGCGACCGGATCAAGCTGATTTCGCCCAACGGGGTCAGGACCGCCTTTGGCACCAGCCCGCGCATCAATGCCTATGAAGTCACCTATATCTTTTCCGCAGGGCGCTATGACATCGACCGGGTGCGGGTCTATCTGCCGCTGGCCGAGGCGCAGACATTCTTCAACCGCGAAGGGGTGGTGGACGAGATCGAAGTGATGGTGGACGACCCCGAGGCTGTCGACACCTATGCCACCGCCTTGTTGGAAACCGCGGGCGAGCGCACGCAGCTTTGGACATGGCGCGATGCGTCGGGCGGTTTCCTGCGCGCGCTTGAGGTTGAGGACAACGTGATGTTCATCATCCTGAGCATCCTTGTGCTGATCGCGGCGATGAACATCGTTTCGGGCCTGATCATGCTGGTCAAGAACAAGGGGCGAGACATCGGTATCCTGCGCACCATGGGTCTGACCGAAGGGTCGATCCTGCGCGTCTTCTTCATCTGCGGTGCTTTCACAGGCCTCATCGGCACGGCCATGGGCGTGGTGCTTGGGTGCCTCTTTGCCCTTTACATCGACCCCCTGTTTTCTTTCGTGAACTACGTGATGGGCGGCGGCGTATGGGATCCGAGCATTCGGGGCATCTATGCGTTGCCCGCACAATTAAACCTGTCCGATGTGCTGAGTGCCGTGGCCCTGTCGCTGGGCCTGTCGTTTATCGTCACCATCTTTCCGGCGCGCCGTGCGGCCCGGATGAACCCTGTCGAGGCGCTGCGTTATGAGTGACACTGTGCTGGCGCTGCAAGGGATCGCCAAGACTTACAATGTGGGCCTACCCAGCCAGGTCGAGGTGCTGCGCGGTGTCGATCTGAGCGTTGACGCGGGCGAAATCGTCGCCCTTGTGGCCCCATCTGGCGCAGGCAAGTCGACATTGCTGCATATCGCGGGGCTGCTGGACACGCCTGACACCGGGACTGTCACTTTGGCGGGTCAAAACCTGACCGGACAGTCCGATCGGCGCCGGACGCTCGCGCGGCGGGCGGATGTGGGCTTCATCTATCAGTTTCACCATTTGCTGCCCGAATTCTCGGCCCTTGAAAATATTGTCTTGCCGCAGCTGAGCAATGGCGTGACCAAAGGTGAGGCGCGCGCGCGCGGGCTGATGTTGCTGGACAAAGTGGGAGTGGCCCCGCGGGCGCATCACCGTCCTGCCGAGTTGTCGGGCGGGGAGCAGCAGCGGGTCGCCTTTTGCCGCGCACTTGCCAATGGGCCGCGCCTGCTGCTGGCCGATGAGCCGACGGGCAACCTTGATCCGGCCACGTCGGATCAGGTGTTCGACACGCTGATGACGCTGGTGCGCGATACCGGCCTGTCGGCACTGATCGCCACGCACAACCTTGAGCTGGCCGCGCGCATGGATCGCACCCTGCGGTTGGATGCGGGACGTTTGAGCACAGCTTAGGCGGGATACATCCCTCTGGACCTCACGGGCACGCTTGACGTGGACTGCGCGGTTTGCTCTGACTGTGCGTTGCGGCCATTCCGCAAAGGAACTGAACATGGCATCTGTCTCACTGGCTGAAATCGAACGTACCGTTCAGGCCGCATTGATGCGTCATGGTGCCGGAACCTTTGCGGCTGCCGAAGTGGCGCGGGCCGTGGCGCGCGCCGAGGCAACGGGCAACCGCATCTGCGGCCTTTACTACCTCGAAAGCTATTGCGCGCAGTTGCGCACTGGCCGGGTGCAGGGCGATGTGGTGCCTGTCGTCACAGCCGTGCGCCCCTCGGCCATTCAGGTCGATGCGCTCATGGGCTTTGCCCAACCCGCCTTTGCCTATGGTCTGGCCCCGGCCCTGGACGCCGCGCGGCAATACGGGGTGGCAACGCTGGCCGTTGGGCATGCACATACGTGCACCTCACTGGGCTATTTCACCGAACAGATTGCGCAAGCAGGTCTGATCGGGCTGGGGATGACCAATGCCTCGCCCATCGTGGCCCCGCCCGGTGGCAAGACGCGCATGATCGGCACGAACCCTATCGCGTTTTCCGTACCAGACGGGCAGGGCGGGTTGGCGATGCAGTTCGATCAGTCAACCACGACCGTGGCGCTGGGCAAGATCACGATGGCCAAGGCCGCCGGAGAGGCGATCCCCGAGGGCTGGGCGCTGGATGCGGACGGCAATCCCACGACTAACCCGGAGGCCGCTTTGGCCGGGTCACTGGTGTCGATGGGGGGTTATAAGGGCTGGGGCTTTGGTCTGATGGCCGAACTGCTTGCGGCCGGCATGACCGGCGGTGTGCTCAGCCGCGATGTCAAACCGCTCAAAGCACCCGAAGGTCCGCCCCACGATCTTGGGCAATACTACATTCTGATTGATCCCAGCACGTCTGACGCGTTCCGGAACCGGCTTGATGCGCTGAGCGCGATGATTGCAGAGGATGCAGGCGGGCGCATGCCGGGTCAGCGGCGCGTGATCGCAGATCCGGCGGACGTGGACGATGCAGCTTGGGCGCAGGCGCAGGAATTAGCCCTGTCGGACTAGGCCTGCTGCGTCAGCCACACACCTGCAGCCATCAGGGCAATCCCGCCCATACGCGCGGGGCTGAGGGCCATCGCCTGCGCGCCGAATAGCCCGAAATGATCGATGGCCGCCGCACTGATCAACTGCCCGATCAGCACGAAAAACACCGCGTTCCCGATGCCGAAATGCGGCGCGATGAAGGTGATCGACAGCACATAAAAGGCGATCAGCGCACCTGCCAGAAACAGGTGTTTGGGCGCCGCCGCCACCCGGTCCATCCCGTGCGCGCCGGTCAGGGCAAAGACGACCGTCGCCGTCAGCAGCGCAATCATGAACAGAACCACAGCCGCCGCCGCCGGATTGCCAAGGCGCGTGCCAAGGGCGGCATTGAGGGCGGCAAGAACCGGTATGCCGATCCCGGCCAGCAGCATGATCAGGGCATAATGGGCCATGGGTGATCTTTCCTTGTCAGACATCGGTCAGCCGCAAATCCCGTCCAGCTCTACCCCGTCCCAGGGCAGGCGCACATCGTGTTGACGTGACTGGGGCAGGGCGGCGACGGGCATCGCCTTGGATATCAGGGCATGCAGACGCTTGGTGCGCGGCGCTTGCGGGGCGAGTGCCCGGCAACAGACGAACTCTTCGACGATGGAGCCTTGTTGCTCGTAGCCGAATTCCGAAAACTCGCGGTCTGCCGCGATATCAAAAAGGTAGGGGTCATCGCTCACCTGATGTTCGCGCGCAGCACGCAGGGGGAATAACCCGTCTCTGCCCGGTTTTGCCACTGCCAGACATGGGTCAGTTCGTGTGCCAACAGCATCGCCGCGATCAGGTTGATCTGGTCGGGATAGTCGGGAACGTAATCCTCAAGGTACCAGTCCTTGTCGAACAGCACGCTGTGCCACAGGGCAACGGCAGCGGGTTTGGCCGTCACGATGGCGTCCGTAGGTGGCGGCAGGATCAGCTCGCGGCATGAGGTGCGGGGCCGCGCCTTGCGCCGAAAGGTGACAGCGCGGGTGGGTGAACCGTTCACAAGGCGTACCCGAGAGGTATCCAGCGCATCGCCGTGAATGGTCGAGGAAAAGGCGATCTCGGCTTGGGTCAGGGGCCGCCCACAGCCCGCAAGCAGGGTCAGGATCAAAAGAGTGCGCAGGATCATGTGCGCAGTAGGGGCCAGAACGCGACGAGGATCAAGACGCGAATACGCCAGATTGTCATGGGTGTCGGTGATGGGCTTGGCTCGTAGCGCTGCGGGCAGGGTCCAGTGAGCGCGGATCATGGATCACTCTGCGCATAATGCCAGTGCCTCTATGCATGGCCATTGGAATCAAGCGTTCCGTATGCGTCTTTGCGACCTGTACCATTGTCCTGTCCGCGAGCTTGGTGCTGCGTCGTCCGAGATGATGCCACGGACCCGCGCAATTGCGTCTGTGACGGGGATGTCGACAGTCACACCATTTTTGCCACATTGGGCGAGGGGTGGCGACAGTGCCAGCACGCGGGGCGCTGCGCTTGCGTCAGGAAATACAGGGGTCTGGACGGTTTTGGATGTGGATTTGGCGCTGCTTCATCGCATCGGCGGAAACAAGCCAATCGTCGGGGAGGATGGCCAAAGGAGGTCGGTAAAATGCCTTGAAGATGCCTTGCTTTGGTAAACACGTGTTCACCTTTACGCGGCAAAAAGAACAGAGCCACGGGCAGAGTTGTCGCCCGTTGGTTTGGTAACGAGTATGGAGCGGGGGCGAGAGCCTCCGTTCCTTTTCGTGTTATCTGGCAGCGTATCCCCGAGCAGTTTCGGAGTGGGTCAGCGCTAGCAACACGACGACACTTTGCGCAAAGGGCGGAATCAAGGCCGCAGGCCGCCGCCTTAGCGTCCACACCGTGGGCGCGTAACCCGGCAGCACATTGCGAAGCGATGTGCGAGAGGGCCATAGCCGGGCCGTCCCCCGGCACGGCGATATGGTGGGTGTTGGTGCATAGCTGTGAGCGAAGATTTACTTGGCTTGGATTAAGTGCCGTGGTGGGGTGTTCGGAGCGCCGTACCGCGGCAAACCAATGCGGCGCACTAGAATTACGATCATTCCTTTCCAGCTAGAACAACTCTGTAACTTTTGAACGACAGCCGGGCTCTCTTTACCTTTGTAGAATTTGAAAGTCCGGCATTCACAAGGTCTTGCGCTGATACTTGGGACAGTGATCCTACGATGACCTCACTTAGCTTCAACCAATCTTCAAACGGTTGAAAGTACATCTCATTTTCTTGAATCGTGTCGGGAAGTCGCAAGGCAATGCGATACTCTTCCTCGTATTGCCAATGTATGTACTTCGCATAAAGTGCCGAGACTACCGCTTGATAAGTCAGGTCAGGGTCTGTCAAAGACAGGTTCGGCAACTTTCGACGGTGTTTGTAGTATTTTACGGGTCGAAGCATGCTGCTCCAAACATCAAACCCAAGTGCCAAGCCTCTGTGGTTCTCAGCGTAGTGCCCCCAGACGAGAGGGTTGCTCCAGGATTTGCAAAAACTGATCAAGCCGATCCGCTTTTGCAAGACTGTCTTCGCCGCGATCCAAGAGTTTCTTGGTTCCGGTTTTGGAAGTTGAAAACCAAGAAACTCGAATGGATCATTCAAATCATCAAGAGTAGACACTTTTAAGCGTTGGCTGGAAATGTTCCGTAAGGCTGAATGAGAGGAATAGAATTTGTAGACTCTTTGGAATCCTGGTTTCTCACTCAAACATCCAACTCCTCCACAAACCGCGCGTTCTCCTGAATGTACTGAAACCGCATCTCAGGCTTCTTCCCCATCAGCCGTTCAACCAGATCGCCCGTCTCTCCGGGTTCGTCATCGTCGATACTCACGCGGATCAGTTTGCGGGTCGCCGGATTCATCGTGGTATCTTTCAGATCCTTCGCGTCCATCTCGCCCAGACCCTTGAAGCGCGATACGTCGATCTTGGCCTTGCCGCCCAGACCTTGCTCCATCAGCGCGTTCTTTTCGGCCTCATCAAGGCAATAGACCCGGCGTGCCCCTTGCGTCAGGCGGAACAGCGGCGGGCAGGCGAGGTAGAGGTGGCCTGCGTCGATCATGGGCCGCATCTGGGTGAAAAAGAACGTCATCAGCAGTGCTGCGATATGGGCGCCGTCCACGTCCGCGTCGGTCATGATGATGACCTTGTCATAGCGCAGATCGTCGACGTTGAACTTGGCCCCCAGACCTACGCCAAGGGCTTGCGTCAGATCGGAAATCTCGGCGTTTGATCCCAGTTTGGAACTGGCCGCACCAAGCACGTTCAGGATCTTGCCGCGCAGGGGCAGCAGGGCTTGCGTCTTGCGATCCCGCGCCATTTTGGCAGAGCCACCCGCCGAGTCGCCCTCGACGATGAACAATTCGGTCCCTTCACGCGATTTGCTTGAGCAGTCGGTCAGTTTGCCGGGCAGGCGCAGCTTTTGCGTAGCAGTCTTGCGCGCGGTCTCCTTTTCCTGGCGGCGGCGCAGCCGTTCCTCGGCCCGCAGCACCAGAAAGTCGAGGATCGCGCCTGCGGATTTCGTATCGGCCGCAAGCCAGTTGTCGAAGTGGTCGCGGACCGAGTTTTCGACCATGCGTTGGGCGTCGACCGTGGCAAGGCGGTCCTTGGTCTGGCCCACGAATTCCGGTTCGCGGATGAAACAGGACACCAGCGCGCCCGCCCCGGTGATCAGGTCCTCGCGCGTGATGGTCGCGGCCTTGCGGTTGTTCACCAACTCGCCGTAAGCCTTGATCCCTTTGAGGATGGCCGCCCAGAACCCGGCCTCATGCGTGCCGCCCTCGGGGGTGGGGACGGTGTTGCAATAGGACTGGATGAAGCCGTCGCGCGCGGGCGTCCAGTTGATCGCCCATTCGACCTTGCCCGGCACCTTGAACTTGTCAAAGGACACCGTGCCCGCGAACGGGGCATCTGCATAGGTCGTGGCACCTGCCATGACTTCGTTCAGGTAGTCGGCAAGACCGCCGGGAAAGTGGAACGTCGCGGTGGTTGGTGTGTCGCCGTCGGCAATCGCTGTCTTCCAGCGGATTTCCACGCCAGAAAACAGGTACGCCTTGGAGCGCGCCATTTTGAACAGACGGGCGGGTTTGAGTTTGAGGGACCCGAAAATCTCAGGGTCGGGATGAAAGGTGACGGCTGTGCCGCGCCGATTGGGGGCCGAGCCGATCTTTTCCAATTGGCCCTGCGGCAAACCGCGCGAAAACTCCATCGCATAAAGTTCGCGGTTGCGCGCCACCTCGACCCTCAAATGGTCGGACAAGGCGTTCACGACAGAACTGCCGACGCCATGCAGGCCGCCCGATGTCTCGTAAGAGTCCCCGGAGAACTTACCACCCGCATTCAGCGTGCAAAAGATGATCTCAAGCGCGGATTTGGACGGGTCCTTGGGGTGCGGATCGGTGGGGATGCCCCGCCCGTTGTCGCGTACCGACACATGGCCGTTCTCGTGCAGTTCAACCTCGATCCAGGTGGCGTGGCCCGCAACGGCCTCGTCCATCGAGTTGTCGATGATCTCGGCCACCATGTGGTGCAGGGCGCGGTCATCCTTGCCGCCGATATACATGCCCGGGCGCAGCCGGACGTGTTCCATATCCTCCAGCACCTGAATGGAGGAGGCGTCATAGTCCGAGGCCTTGGCGGCCCCGCTTAGCAGGTCGGTCATGGCAGCTGCTCTTTTTTGTTTGTTGCTGCCGAGTATGCCAGACCGTCATATCCGGGGGAAGGGGGTGCGTGTGGGCGTGCGCGCCGGCTCACACGGAAAAAGGCGGGCCTGAGCCCGCCTTTCCTAAGCCTTGGGGTTTGGCCCCCTTAGCTGGTTTTCTTGCGGCGGCGCATCAGGCCCAACCCTCCAACACCGGCCAGCAACATCCATGCCGCGCCCGGCAAAGGTGTGGTGACAAGGGTTGCCGTGAACAGGAAGTCGTTCGCGCCCGGTTTCGACTGGACCCAACCTGTGCCCTCGAACCCTGTGAAGGCACGATCCGCCAGTGCATCCAGACCAAAGCGGAAGTATTCACCGACGTAAGGCGCGCTGCCCTTGGCGGCAGCGCCAAGCAGCAGATCGGTCATACCGACACCTGCGCCGATGACGCTGCCCGAACCGTTGCCAGTTGTGTCGATGAACCCGCCGTTCCCGATGTCGGTCAGCCCGTCCATCGTGTAGCTGAACGAGTAGGTGGCCCCAGTCGACCCGTTGCCCAGGCTTTCAACCATCGTGCCGGACATCGTGGCGGTCAGGTTGACGGAGTCATAGGACAGCGTCGCCGACGCTCCGTTGCCAAAGGAAAAGAAGCGCGGACTGGGCGTTTCGCGGTCAAGCCGCAGGCCGTAATCATAGGTGCCCGCCAAACCGCCATTTGGGTGGTCGGCCAGTTGGTACACGTATGTTGTCGCGTGGGTGACAGTTGCGGTTGTCAGTGAAATGGCCGCAACGGCGAATGCAATCAATAGGCTTTTCAAAACACGTCCTCACCATAATAAAGTACTTAGCGCGTCCAAGTTACGCCTTAATTGGTCAGCTGCGCGAGTGTTTTTCCAGTTTGTGATTTCTACTATTGCGAGAGAAAATTAATTAATCTTAACAAAATGAAATGGTTAAGCGCCTATTTGGCGACAAAAGATTACGCATCCTTTGTCGCCAATTTCGAGAACAACGCGCCTGCACTTTGGCGAATTGTTTTTCGGTGCTACCGGGGGTTGGTATTATTCAACTATCGCGAAAACCCCGGTCTCAAGACGAATCAGGCCCTTTACCGCCGCAACCATTGGCCAGCCGATGCCTTTAGCCTGGCCAGCGCTTGCCCAATATCCCGGCCACTTGCTGTTCATCGATCACGCGGCGGTAGTGTTTCATGCTGTGATCCGGTCCAAAGACGGATCGTTTCGCGCGGGCGTGGTGCACATGCCCCATGTGGTGGAACGAGCCGGGCAGAGTGCAGACTGCGTCATCGTCGCGATTGATGCACAGGCACAGATGTGAATGCTTGATCGCACCCCGGCTGCGCCGTGGGCGCGGTGCCGCAAAGCCGATGCCGGGTACGCCGTAGGTTCGCACAAGGATCTGCGTGGCCGCGGCCCCCAGCGAATGTCCGATGATGAATTTGGGCCGAAGCCGCTCGCGTTCGAGCCAGGCGAATATCACCTGTGCATGGCGCAGGAACCCCTGATGCCAGATTGTGCCGGACGCGCCGGCCTCGGTGTGATCATCGTTCAGGCGGAACCGTTTGCCGCCGATGTTGAGGACGCGCAGATTGAACTTGAGGTAATCCGCGACCGAGTTCGAACCCGGTATCAGCAGGATATCCCCCTTGAGGAACAGCGCCTGCACGTCGTCGTCGTCCAGTTCCTTGCGCAAGGCCGTGGCCAGCGATCCATGATTGCGCCCCGCATAAGAGGCTTCGGCCATCTGCGCGGCCAGTTTGATTTCATAGCTGTGAGACATGACAAATACCTTTGTTGAATACCTGCCACTATGACGCGAAATCGGTTTTCTGCAAAGGCGCTAGGACAGCCAGTCGCGGATGATCCGCGCCACCCGGTCGGGATGTTGATGCAACACCCAGTGATCGCCATCCGGGATGGTTTCCCGTGTGAGGTCGGGCACAAAGTCTTCCAACCCCTGCGTCGCTTCGGGCAGCAACGCGGTGTCCCCTTGGCCCCAGATCAGCAGGTGCGGACAGTATACCATATACCGTTCCTGTGGCCTGGGCGGCAGTTCGATCGGTTTGCCGGGGTCTGCCACCACCAAGGGAGAGGCGCGATACCAGTTGATCATGCCACGCAGGCCCGATTGCCGCCACGCGGCCTTTTGTGCCTCCATCACATCGCCTGTCAGCCATGACTTGTCCATGTGGGATGAAAACATGTCCATGATGCGCGCAAAGTCATCCGCCTCCAGCACTGCGTCCGACTTGGGATTGCGCAGCTTGTCGATATAGTGCGAGGCCTCCGATTGTGCGCCGCCTGCGGCGGTGGCGTCCTGAAAAACGACCGGGTGTACGCCATTGGCCACAATCAGATGGCTGACCAGATTGGGATGGAACATCGCCAGTCCATAAGCCACCGCCGATCCCCAGTCGTGGCCCATGACGATCACAGGTTCTGATCCGATCAGGGCGACCATATCTCCGACGAGGGCGTCCAATTTATAGTCTTCCACCGCTTCAGGCGCATAGCTGGCCCCATAACCCCTTTGATCCGGTGCGATGCAATGAAATCGATCCGACAGGCACAGGGCAAGTGCGTTCCATGCGCCGCCATACTCGGGAAAGCCGTGCAACATCAGCAATTTGGGCAGTCCTTCGACGCCCCATTCGCGCACGGTAAAGCTGTGACCGTTCAGATCGCGCTGCGTGACGCGCATCATTCGCCGGTTCTCTTCGTTTCGAATGTCAGCCCCTTGGCGGTGCGCGCCGCGAACCCCGCCCAATAGGTGTGATCCTCGGTCGGGTTTCCCGCATCATCAAGGGCATGCACACCGTCGTCCGAGTCTGGAACCAGATCGAGATAGGCCGCCATCTCGGGGTCGCCCTTCAAGTGTACCCCCATGAAGGCAGTCGCAAAATGCTGCGCGATGTTGTTCATCCGCGTGGTGTCCCAAACCGCATCGGCGTAATGTTCGAACGGAACGAAATCGAGCGTATCGGACGGCATCCATGCCTCGGCCGGGGCCGGCATGGGGGCTGCGGCATTGTGGTTTGCGTGGTCAAAGGTCAGCAGATGCCGGTCCGTGTCCACGGCCCCATCAAAGATGCTGCGCATAGCGCCATAAACTGACACATCGTCATCGCTGCCTGCCATCAGCATCAGTGGCACGCGAAGTCCTGCCAGCCCGTCTGCGTCCCAGAAACCCGCATTGTTGCCCCAGGGGCCGATGGCGATCACCGCCTTGATGCGCGGATCCATTAACGCCTCATGGCTTTCGGACCCGGCAAGGTGCTGTTCCAGCAGCCCGTTTGGTGTGCCCCAGCTGAATTCAGTCGAGGCCTGGGTTACCCCCGCCCCGCCAAAGATCAGCGCGCCGTACCCGCCCATGGAATAGCCAATGACGCCCGTGTTGTCGGCGTCGATGATGTCACCCAACTGCCCCTCAAGCGTTGCCATGTGATCCACGACAAAAGCCTGATCGAGCGGGCGGTTGAGCAGGGTGGAGCCGAACGCCCCCTGATCTGAATAGGTGCTGTCTGTGTGATCGATCGACACGGCCACATAGCCTTTGGAGGCAAGGTTTTCGCCCAGATGGCTCATCAGGTAGCGGTTGCCGGGATAGCCATGGCTGATCACGACCAGCGGAAACTGTGCCCCGGTCGCCGGAGTTGCGTCGCGTGCCGCACGGCCCGTCAGTGTCACCTCGGTCACGCCGTCCCGCAGGAACGCAGTATAGCTGCCACCCTGCACTGTGCCCAGTTCCGCCGGATACCAGACCTCAAGCGTGAGCGGGCGGTCATAGAGTGGCACATCGTCTTCGGTGACATTCAGCACGTCGATACTGCCCGGGATGGTGGCCGTCAGGGTCTGCACCCCGATGGGAAACATGCCATATGGCGCAAGCGCAGGCGCATCGGGCCGGATCTGATCAATGGGATTGGCCAGTGCCGCACCTGTCAGGGCAGCGGCTGCTACGGTGGCAAGGGCCTGGATCGTGCGGGCAGTCATAGTCTCTTCCTTTGCAGGTTTTTCCGGACACGCGCGTGACATCCGAAATTTCCCCAATGACGGGAATCAGTCACGCCAACTCCCGCTGTGCTCCAATACTTATCACCAATCCGTCAGCGCGGCACGCGCGGCTTCAGTTTTCTGCCCCCGAGGGTTGAGGACGGTGGGGTGGGTCGCTACATCACGCTCATGTCCATGTTGCGCGCGCCCCTGCTGGCCTTGTGCCTGTCTGCCACACCCATCATCGGGCAGGCCCATCCGCATGTCTTTATCGACACGACACTGCGGGCGGTCGTGGATGAGGATGGCACTTTCAAAGGGCTTGAGGTGCAGTGGGCCTATGATGATTTCTACTCGCTGCTGATTTTTGCCGATCTCGGCGTGGATTCAGATGGGGACGGGCGGTTGCGCCCGGACGAGCTGCAACGCCTCGAAGGGTTTGATCTGGAATGGGTCGAAGGTTACGAAGGCGACAGTTATGCCCGTCAGGGTGGGCAACCCGTTGCCCTTGGTCCGCCTCAGGCCCGTGGCACCACGGTCAAAGACGGGCGCATCATCACCACACATTTCCGCGCCGCCGAAGCGCCGGCAGCCGGTTTGCAGATCAAAGCCTTTGATCCGACCTTTTACACTGCCTACGCGCTTGTGGGGCAGGTCGAGGTCGATGGGCCCTGCACTGCAGTGATCGAACCTGCGGATCTGGACGCAGCCTATTCCCGGCTCGAAGAGTTGCTTTTCGCAACACCTGAAAGCGAGGCGACGGATTACTACCCCGAAGTGGGCGAATCCTTTGCCGATACGGTGATGCTGTCATGCGATCAGTAAGGATCGGGGTGCTGATCACCGCAGCAGCGGTCCTGCTGTGGCTGTTCGGCTTTGGCGGCATGAGCGACATTTCCCAATGGGCCAATGCGCAGCAGCGCGATGCCCAGAATGCGCTTGCGCAAGGGTTGCGGGCCGTGCGTGCGGGCGAAACCGGCGCTTGGGCGACATTGATGGGCTTGTGCGCGGCTTATGGCTTTTTCCATGCGGCGGGTCCGGGACATGGCAAGCTGGTGATCGGCGGCTACGGCGCGGCGGCACGGGTCACGGCGTTGCGTCTGTCGGTGCTCGCAATCGCATCCTCGCTTGCACAGGCACTGGCGGCGATCCTGCTGGTTGCGGCCGGGGCGTTGATCCTGGGATGGAGCCGTACGCAGATGACCGACACGGCCGACAAAGTTCTGGCCCCGGCGAGTTTCATCGCCATCGCCCTTGTGGGGGCCTGGCTGGTTGTGCGCGGTGCGCGGCGGGCCTTTTCAAAGGCCGCCCATGCCGTTGATGCCGATGGGCACTGCGAAACCTGCGGCCATGCCCACGGGCCAAGTGTCGATCAGGCAGAGGCAGTCACGTCGTGGCGGGATGCCGCTGCAATCATCGCCTCCATTGCGATCCGGCCCTGCACGGGTGCCGTGTTCCTTCTGATCCTGTGTTTTGCGCTCGGAATCCCGTGGGCCGGGATCGCAGGCGCTTTCGTGATGGGGCTGGGGACGGCCAGCGTGACGGTGCTTGTCGCCCTTGCAGCCGTGGGCACGCGCAAATCGGCCTTGGCAGGGTTCAGCGGGGCGGGGGCCGTGCGCGCCATGGCCCTGATCGAAATCGTGGCCGGTGGGTTGATCGCACTTGTTGCGACCGCACTGGCACTGCCTCTGCTCTAGCCTGTCGCGGCGCGGACAGGACGGCAGACCCCGGCGATTGCACCGGCGCACATCCACATCTGTCATCCGCGAACAGTGCGGGGCTTTCCTTGCCCAAAAAGCAGGCGTAAGGGAAAGACATGGCCCTTTCTCATATGTCATATTCCGGTCACGCCCGCGCGGTGATGGTCCTTGGTCTGCCGCTTGTCGGCGGGCATCTGGGGCAGGTGGCCATCGGCATCACCGACACTGTCATGCTGGGTCGTTACGGAGTCGAGGAACTGGCCGCAATGACGGCGGCAGGATCGTTGTTTTTCGTCCTGTTCCTCATGGGGTCCGGTTTTGCCTGGGCCGTGATGCCCATGGTGGCATCCTATGCCGCGGAAGAAGACGAGGTGAACCTGCGCCGTGCCACACGGATGGGCCTGTGGCTCAGCATGGCCTTTGCGGTTGCGGTCATGCCCATCATGATCTGGTCAGAGGCGATCCTGCTGGGCCTTGGACAAACCGATCAGGTGGCCCGCGACGGGGCGGCGTATTTGCAGATTGCGGGGTGGGGGATCATCCCCGCGCTGATCGTCATGACGTTCAAAAGCTATCTCGCCGCCCTTGAGCGCACTCAGATCGTGCTGTGGATCACGCTTGTGGCGGCTCTGACAAACGGGTTGGCGAATTACGCATTCATCTTCGGCAATTGGGGTGCGCCTGAAATGGGCATTGCGGGCGCGGCTGTCGCGTCACTGGTCACGCAGTTTGTCTCGCTTGTCGGTGTGGTCGTCTACGCGCTGTGGGCGCTGCCCGAACACGGCATCCTCGAACGCCTGTGGCGTCCCGATTTCGAGATGCTGGGGCGCGTCTTTCACCTTGGCTGGCCCATCGGTCTGACGTCCTTAAGCGAAGTTGGCTTGTTCGCCGCATCGGCTTTCATGATGGGCTGGCTCGGGACCGTCCCGCTGGCCGCGCACGGGATCGCACTGCAACTCGCATCGATCACGTTCATGGTGCACATGGGGCTTGGAAACGTCGCCACGATCCGGGCGGGCAACGCCTATGGGCGGCATGATCTGGAACACATGAAACGCGGCGCCCGCATGGTGCTGGGCATGAGTGTCGCAATGGCCCTCGCCACGATTGTTCTGTTTGTTACCCTGCCCGAACAACTGATCAGCATCTTTATCGACGCCGGGCAAGAGGCGCGGGACGAGGTGGTTGCCATTGGCGTTGTCCTCATGGCTCTCGCGGCATTGTTCCAGTTGGTTGACGGGGCGCAGGTTGTCGCCCTTGGGCTGTTGCGCGGTGTGCAGGATGCCAAGGTGCCGATGGTCCTTGCGGCGGTGTCCTACTGGGTCGTGGGGATGCCTGTGTCTTACGTGCTTGGCTTTGTGGTCGGGTGGGAAGGCGTCGGCGTCTGGCTTGGCCTCACGCTGGGCCTTGCTTGTGCGGGCGTGGCTTTGATCATCCGCTTTTGGTGGGTCATGGTGCCCCGCCTTGCCGATGATGGCGGCGCGGACGTGGTGCCTGCATCCTGACAGGGCCTTTGGTGCCCCGTGACCCAATTCACGTCTTGGACGTCAGCCTGTCGGCCTTTTTGCGCACAAGCACCGAACGCAGATCGTGCATGGCCAGCAGCAGCGCGTCCGTTACATCCTCAAGCTGCTCTTCGCTGGCGCGCGATTGCGCCCATTGGGTTGTGAGGTTGAGGTAATCCACCGCCCGGTGAATGTCGTCGATGTCGCGATGGGCCAACACATCTGCGCGCTCCGCCATCCACGCTTCGATCCGCGCAAGATCGGCGTCGGACAAGGTACGATCCCCGTGTGGCTTGATCTCGCCATTGCGGATGTTAATCACCGCGATCTGGTCCATCTCAATCCGGCGCTGGCGGTTTTCGGTGTCCACGCGGAACACCGCCGCCCCGTTTTCGCGCACGCGGAAATAGTATTCGGGTAGTTCGGTGCCCATTGCCCCCTCGCTCAGGTCAGTCCCGCACAAAAGGTCTGAATGCGGGTGCAGGCCTCTTTCAGGGCCTCGTCGGAGGTAGCGTAGCTGACCCGAAAGTTGGGCGATACCCCGAATGCTGCGCCGAAAACGACGGCAACGCCGGTTTCCTCCAGCAAGGCGGTGGCAAAGGCTTCGTCATCGACAATCATTGTGCCTGCGGCACTGGTCTTGCCGATCAGCCCCTTGATGGACGGATAGACATAGAACGCCCCCTCAGGCACCGGGCATTCCATGCCGTCGATGGCGTTCAGCATCTCGACCACGAGATTGCGGCGGCGCACAAACGTCTCGTTGTTGGGGGCAAGGAAGTCCTGCGGACCGTTAAGCGCCTCGACCGCCGCCCACTGGCTGATGGAACAGGGGTTGGATGTCGATTGCGACTGCACCTTGCGGATCGCACGGATCAGCTGTTCTGGCCCTGCGGCATAGCCGATGCGCCAGCCGGTCATCGCATAGGCCTTGCTGACCCCGTTCACCGTCAGTGTGCGGTCATAAAGCCCCGGTTCAACCTGGGCAGGGGTGCAGAATTCAAAGCCGTCATAGGCAAGGTGTTCATACATGTCGTCTGTCATCACCCAGACATGCGGGTGACGCATCAACACGTCGGTCAGGGCCTTGAGCTCTTCGCGGTTGTAGCCCGCCCCGGTGGGGTTGGAAGGCGAGTTGAAGATCAGCCACTTGGTTTTGGGCGTGATCGCGGCCTCAAGCTGTTCCGCTGTCATCTTGAACGCACTTTCGATCCCGCAAGACACGGTAACAGGCGTGCCGCCTGCCAACAGGACCATGTCGGGGTAGCTGACCCAGTAGGGGGCTGGCACGATCACTTCGTCACCGGGGTTCAGCGTGGCCATCAGCGCGTTGTAAAGCACCTGTTTGCCGCCTGTGCCCACGGACACCTGCGCCGGGGTGTAGTCGAGGTCATTGTCGCGCTTGAACTTGGCCACGATGGCCTGTTTCAGCTCGGCAATCCCGTCCACGGCCGTGTATTTCGTCTTGCCAAGTGCGATGGCAACAACGGCCGCGTCCTTGATCGACTGGGGCGTGTCGAAGTCGGGCTCACCCGCGCCAAGGCCGATGACATCATGGCCTGCAGCCTTCAACTCTGCCGCTTTGTTGGTGACGGCGATGGTGGGGGACGGTTTGACGCGGTCAAGCGTCGCGGAAAGGAATGTCATCTGTGCCCAAGCCTCGTTAATAAGGGTTCGCGACCCGTCATAGGCGCGCGGCCCGGTTCGGGCAAGCGCTAGGCGCGCCGGATATGCCTCAGACTAGGAGAATGATCATGGACGATGCACAGGACTGGTACGGCGCAGACGCCGCGACATTCGGAGACCGCGTTGCCGCCGCGCGCGAAGCAGCCGGAATGACACAAAAGCAACTGGCCAAGCGGCTGGGGGTGCGTCTGGCGACGATGCGATCCTGGGAGGACGACCTGAGCGAGCCGCGCGCAAACCGTTTGTCCATCATGGCGGGGCTGCTGAATGTCTCGATGATGTGGCTGATCAACGGCGAAGGCGAAGGGCTGACTGGCCCGGTTGAAACCAGCGGCACGATGACGGACGAGACCCGCAACATCCTGACAGAGTTGCGTGATTTGCGCGCCGACATGCTGCAACGCGCCGAACAGGTGGCGCGGCTGGAAAAGCGGCTGCGCGCGACGTTGGAAATCTCTGTCGATGAGTGAAGAGACGCGCCAGCACCGTCTGAAACGGCTGCACATGCGTTCGATGCGGCGCGGGATCAAGGAAATGGACCTGATCCTGTCGGCCTATGCGGGCACGCATCTGGGCGATATGGATGACGCACAGCTTGATACTTACGATGCCCTGTTGAACGAAAACGATCAGGATCTGATCCGCTGGGTGACCGGACAAGAGGCCGCGCCGGAAGCGTTCGCAGCCCTCATTTCTGATATTTCGCAGACCTTTCAGGGCAAAAAACCAAGTGAATTCGGCGTTTAACCGAATATTTCCGAATCATGGTCATTTTCTGTTCCCGAGCAGACATGAGTCGGAGAACGCGGATGAGCATTCAGGATCCCATCGCACAGTCCACCGGACTGGCAGACACCCCGCCGCGCAACGACGCGAGCTTTATGGTTGGCTATCTGGAAGCGCTATCGCTTGTCGAACGGCTGCACCGATTGCTGCTGGATGTGATCAAAGACGAATTCGAGCGGGTGGGCGTGCTGGAAATCAACGCCGTGCAGGCGCTGTTGCTGTTCAATATCGGCGACAACGAGGTGACGGCGGGTGAGTTGAAAAGCCGTGGGTATTATCAAGGCTCGAACGTCAGCTACAACCTCAAGAAACTGGTCGAGATGGGGTATATGCACCACCAGCGCTGCGAGATTGATCGCCGCTCGGTCCGGGTAAAGCTGACGGAAAAGGGTCGCAAAATCCGGGATGTGGTGGCGGAACTGTTCCTGCGCCATGCTGACGGCTTGCAGGCCAAAGGGGTCCTTGGCCCCGAAGGGATCGTGGACATCACAGCATCCCTCAAACGGATGGAACGGTACTGGACGGATCAGATCCGCTATATCTACTGACCGGGTGCGCGCGCTGGGGCCAAGTCAGGCGCCGCCCCGAGGATCAGTGTTTCAAGTTCGCGTTCCAGCTTGCGCGCCATGGCTTCGGGGTAGTCTTCGAAGCCAAGTGCGGTTTCGACAAAACTGTCTGAACCCACAATGACGTTGGCATGAAAGTAGGCAGACAGCGCTGAAATCTCCGCTTGCCGGACATCCCCAAGCGCGGGCGCGTCCGCACCAATGACCAACGCATTGACCGTGATGCCCGTCGGCTCGATCTCTGACTTGATGTCCACGGGTCGTGGTCCAAGGTTGGATTTGCCGTCACCTGACAGATCAAGCGTGCGCTTCCAGCACTCGGATCGCTGGTTCAAATGCGCCACTCCTTCGCGCATGGCTAGACCAAGTGCGGTACCCGGCGTTGAATTGCGCCGTTCAAGACTGCGCAAATGACCGATAATGCCGTTCAAAACCTGCGGGCCAGTCACGGCAGTCCATGGCAGCACGACTGTCGGGTCTTCCGGCCCGCTCCATTCATAGACCAGAAGATGCACGGGCGTGCCCGGCATTACCATCAGCGCCTGGCGCACTTTTGGGTCATCGAGCGCTGCCGCCAGCCCATCCATTTGCAACCGGTATTCGCGCGCATCGACCGATCCGGACACATCCAGCCCAAGGGCCAGCGCCTGCCGACAGGCCGCGTCAGCGAAGCCAGCCCAACCGCCGAGGGTCAGTGCAAGCAACAGCGCTCTCATCCGGCCTGCCGCTCGTCGATCAGGCCTCCGATGACGGGCGGTGTCAGTTCGCGTTCCAGCTTGCGTCGCATCGCGCGCTCATAGTCTTCGAACCCTTGCGCCACTTCCATGAACGCGCCCGGCCCCCACAGCACTTCGTTGCGGTAGAACTCGATCAGTTGGGTTTCGGATGCGAACTCGGCGGCATTCACCACCAGCCCGTTTACCGTCACGTTCGCAAAATCGAACTCCTTATAGGCAAGTCGCGGGCCGAACCCTTCGTTGTTCTGTCCGTCCCCCGCCATGTCGATGGTCTCGTTCAGGCAGTGAGGGGCGCGGCGCAGCATTTCGGCCCCGTACCCAAGCGCGTACCCCATGGCCGTGGGAAATTCGTTATGACTGCGCTTGCTGGCGGCCACGGTTTCGGCTGCAGACAGCAGGGCGGCGGGGCTGTCGATCAATGTCCAGTCCAGCACGACTTCCTGATTGTACCGGCCCGACCATTCGAACACGGCCAGTGCGACGGGGGCATCCACCGCAAAGAATGCCGCGCGCACTTCGGGAGAGGTGAGGGCGGCCACCAACCCGCCACGCTGCAACTGGTCTTCGGTTGCATCCACGGACGACGAGACATCCAGCGCCAACAACAACGCCAAACGGCACGCTGCCGCCGGAGAGGCCGCGCAAAGCGCGACCAGAAGGGCTGCTGCCCTTACCAATGACCTGTGTTTTCCATGCTTGCCCAGGGCTCTGCCGGGGGCAGGTCGTCACCTTCCTGCAGCAACTCGATCGAGATGTTGTCAGGTGAGCGCACAAAAGCCATATGTCCGTCGCGCGGGGGCGGTTGATCGTGACGCCGTTGTCCATAAGGTGCTGACACATCTCGTAAATATTGTCGACGCGGTAGGCGAGGTGTCCGAAATGGCGACTGTCACTGGGCAGGCCATCATCCCCATCCCAATTATACGTCAACTCGACAGGGCATTCCGGCTGATCCGGCGGGGCCATGAAGATCAGGGAAAAGCGCCCCTTTTCGCTGTCCATGCGCCGGGTCTCTTCCAGCCCCAGAAGTTTGTAGAATGCCATCGAGGCGTCGAGGTCTTTGACCCGGACCATGGTGTGCAGGTATTTGGTTGGCATCAGCGCGTCTTTCTTTGTTAATAAACACTTGTTGTTAACCTAACACGTCGTACGAGCAGGGCCAGCGCCTCTCAGAACTTTGATTGAATGCCGAGGCTGATGGTCGTTTCGCTGATTTCAAACCGATTGACGTTGGATGACCGCCGCCCGGTGCGCAGTTGTACGGTCGGAGCGAACCCGGCAAAGTCGTAATCGGCAAAGAACAGGGACACATCGCCGTAAAGTGACGTGTCTTGCCGTCCACCGTCCACCGGACGCACCAGCACATAGGAATCGTAGTCGGTGTATCCGTAGGTCAGACCCGTGGTGACCTGCACCGGTCCGACTTGTTTGGCAAAGGTGTAGCGCGCGCGCAGGCTCGCGGTCTGGTAATCGGCATTGACGATGTCGCCCGTCACGTTCTGCACCGTAAGACCGATACTCAGGCTGTCTCCGCGCGCCAGCTTGTGGCCCAGATGTGCGCCCAATGTCAGCACGTCGGCATCCCGGGTCGATGACACGGTGGACAGGCGGCGCTCTGCCGCCCCGTTCAGGCTTAACCGTGTGTTTGGCGTCAACCGCACATCGCGTAGTGCATAGAGCTTCGCAAAGTCATATGTCCGTTCGCCGCCGGACCAGCTGGCGCCCAAAGCGCCTCCTAGGGTCATGGCATTGCCCACGGCCCCGAGCGCAAAGCGGTGTTCAACGCCGAGTTCCGCGTAAGTCGACGCAAAATCGCTGTTTGTGACGTTCGGCGCGAGGGTTTGCGCCTCGCTCGACAGGTCCACGCGCCGTGTGTAGAGGCGACCGGTTGCCGTCGAGCGCGATGACTCGTCTGCCCTCAGGCGGTACCGAAGCCGCGCATCAAACACACCGACTGTGCCCGACAACGCGCGCGAACTGCCCTGAAAGAAACCAAAGGTGGGTACCCCGTTGATCACCTCAAGCACGTTGTCCGTGCCGCTGTTGACGTTGTCAGAGGGGGCGACAGAGACGTTGATGTTGAACCGGAGTGGATTTGCGGCGCGGGCCTGTGCGTATTCACGCGCAAGAAGTTTGTCCTGCTGTGGGGTTTCGGTATGTGCTGCCGCTATGCGCAGCCAGGCTTGCGACATCGTCGGGCGTTTTTGCTGAGCGGCCACGCTGGCCGCGGTACGGGCGGCTCCGAACTTTTGCGCACTCGTTTCGGCATAGCGGTAGGACAGCCGCGCTGCCGCGCGCGCCAGACGGGGGTCGTTCAGGCGGGAATGAGCGGCCGCCAGAACACCGTAGGCGTACGGATCTTCGGCATCCGCCTTTAACAAGCCCATCGCGATCTGGCGTGCCAGTTCGAAATCCCCGACCGCCAACGCATGACGGGCCACTGCGCGCGCCTGATCAAGCGTGAAGGTGGCGCCCGCATCCGGGTCCGCAGTCTGAGGTACGGCCACACCCGCCCAAAGCGCAAATGCGGCTGCCAGGAACGCGCGTTTCATCGCGGATCAGGGTTGTTGGGCGTTGACACAAATCGGGTCGGGGTTTCCGGCCACGCAAAGGTCCAGAACAAAGACACCGTATTCCAGTTCGTTTTCCAATTCGTCGGTGAATTCCGACAACACGGTCCCACCAGCCATGGCATTGCCGCCCGGTCCGCCAATCACTCCGGCGAAATCCCCGATGTCGTCGCCGACGGGGTCTGCTGGCGTGCCGGGGTTCGTGTCGCGGGCATCAAATTCGATGTTACCACTGAACGTGCCGTCCCCGGTCAATGCGCCATCAACCAGCACAAGATCGGGCAGGTCGGCAAATCCACCTTCAAATACTCCGGTCCGGTTGTAGATCTCGCCCTCGACCGACAAATCGTTCAGGTCCACGTTTACGAACATCAATCCGCGCACATAGGCTGTTTGGGTGGGTCGACCGATACTCGGATCCAACCCAACGGTCGGGAACAAATCGGTGACGGGGCCAACGCCGTTGATGCCACCCGCATAGTTTCCGTAATAGGTCACGTCGAACCGGCTCTCGGGCGCGGTGGGTGCCGTGTATGTGCCCGTTCGCTCAAAAAACGACCCGCCAAAGAATTTGTTGAATTGCCCGCCAGTCAGCACAACTCCCGCCTGCACACCTTCGCGGCTAGCAACAAAGGCTGTGGCGTGACGTCCAAGCGGGTCATTCTGTCCAGTAAAGGTCTCGTAGCCCGCGGCGAAGGTCGCGGGAATGTGGCGATAGTTGTTGACCAGCGGCACCCCGTCCTGCGTCAGACCCGTTACCGTCAGGGTGTTGGTTGTCGCGTTGAAACTGATGCGCTCCAGATCGTTCAGAATCTCGGCAGGCACGTTGGATGTGTTCGTGCCCCCACCCGGCGTCGTCGTGCCGCCATCTGTGAATGGATTGCCATCCCCGCACGCAACGACCCCAAGGGCGAGCGCGCACATCGCTGCTGCTGTCCGTTTCATACCTGCCAAACCTTTTGCGGTTTAATTTTCTGCCTCTTTGAGCCGAGACTCTGCCCCAATCGCGCAAAAGTCAACGAAATCTTGAGGCTAGGACGCAGACCTCAACCATAACCGTTGCCAAAAGCGCACCCTCATATGGTGGTTCACGTATTGCTGTCCACCATATAGAGTGAACCTCTGACAGATTCTGTGGATAAAGGATGCGCATCATGCCGCTTGAGCCCGAACAGCTTGCCGAAATCGAAGCCCTGCGCGCCACCCCCCAGCCGACCTTGCGCGCGACGTCACCGGGGATGGAGGCGCATCTCTATCACGCCCGCCCCGTTCTCGATCACGGCTTTGTTCGCGTTATCGATTATATGGGCGACGATGCCGCCATCTGTCAGGCCGCCCGAGTGTCGTATGGCAAGGGCACCAAATCCGTTCAGAATGACGAGGGGCTGATCCGCTACCTCATGCGCCACTGGCACTCGACCCCGTTCGAGATGTGCGAGATCAAGCTGCACGTCAAACTGCCCGTGTTCGTGGCGCGCCAGTGGATCCGCCACCGCACTGCGAACGTCAACGAATACTCGGCCCGGTATTCGATCCTGGACCGTGAATTCTACATCCCGCAGCCCGACGCGCTGAACGCACAATCCGTGGTCAACAATCAGGGGCGCGGCGCCGTGCTGGAAGGGGCCGAGGCCGAACGTGTCCTTGAAATCCTCAAGGCGGACAGCAACCGCGCCTATGACCACTACGAAGAGATGATCTCGGACGACGGCCAGCAGGGTCTCGCCCGGGAACTGGCGCGCATGAACCTGCCCGCCAACATCTACACCCAGTGGTACTGGAAGGTGGATCTGCACAACCTCTTCCACTTCCTGCGCCTGCGGGCCGATGCCCATGCGCAGTACGAGATCAGGGTCTATGCCGATGCGATCTGTGAGATGGTGAAGGACTGGGTGCCTGCGGCCTACGGCGCGTTCGAGGATTACCGGTTGGGGGGGCGACGATGTCGGGCAAGGCGCTGGACTGTGTACGCCGGATGATCAAGGGCGAGGAGGTGACGCAGGAGACGTCGGGGATGAGCAAGGGGGAATGGCGGGAGTTTATGGGGGTGATTGGGTGAGTTCTTATGAGCAAGACTCTTAGTCGCTATTCTCAGATTTACGAGCGCCGCGAGGATTTGGCACGAGATAGTGCGCGAATGCGCAACCGTCTGTTGAGAACGCTAGAGCACTTCCTAAGCCACAGAGATGATAGATCGATTTCGCTCGAATTAGGTAGGCTAGTAGAGCGTGAGTGCGGTATAGACGTTGTTCGAATTGCTTCTTCTTCGTATTCGGACTGGGGTTCTTTGTTTCGCGGAGGCGAATTGAGGGACGTCTTTGATACTCTAACGCTTTCCATTCGCATAGTTCCCGACTCAGTCTTTCGAGATAGAATGACGATCTCTAATAGGAGGGGTTGCCTTCGGCAGGAATACTCTCGAATTTTCGACGAGGAATGTGTCGGTTACGCTATAGATGATAGTGGAATCGTCCGACGCCGATTTGATGAAGCCTTTGAGAGTGAGCGAACAAACACGATACTTACGCTGAACGCTGGTGACTTGGCGGCGGCGTTGGAGCATGTTTCAAGTGTCGACAGAATGCTTCTTCAAGTGCCGATGGATGGCCGCAGTGCAGTACGAGGTATTTTTGATGCGGCAGAAAATATTTTCCGAATTATGTTCCCAACCCAAAATAGCTTAAACAGCGCTGCAATCCGAAGTGTCTTGCAGAGTTCCATACAAGCGCGTTTTGAGGGGCAAAGCCCGGAGCAACAAGCGTCGCTAAAGACGGTACGTTCCTTTTCGGAATGGATAGATGCCGCTCATTTTTATAGGCATGCCGACGGCCAAACAGAGCCCAGTCAACCTTCGGAAATGACTACCGTAGTTCTGGTGGGCCAAGGCTACAGTTTTGTTCGGTGGCTTGCATCCCTTTATCACGAACAACACAATTGACTTTGCGAGACGCTTCCTGGACCCCACCCGCACAAAAACCAAGCACGGGATCAAGGCCGCAGGCCGCCGTGCCAGCGCCGACCCGCCCCCGGGGCGGCGCTATGTTTACACAAGTACTCCGCTTGCGCCTCGCGCTATCATCACACCCATAAATCGCGCCGCGTAACCGTAGGGCGCGCCACCCCGCGGCTCGGCGCTGACACGGCTCCGCACCAACCGCTCCCAGCCTGCCGCCACACCACGCAAAAGCTGTTGCGCTCAGCCTGTGGCTGGTCGGTCGTGTCAGGAAAAATTATCGGCGCGGCATCTCACCGTGCTACCTCGGTCAAAGCAGCTTCAAATCGCCCGCCATTTGCCGTCCGTCGCGCCCTTCGAGCATCTCGAAGCCGACCTTCTGGTTGTCGGCAAGCCCGGTCAGACCCGACCGTTCCACGGCTGAAATATGTACAAAAACATCTTTTCCGCCGTCGTCAGGGGCGATAAATCCGTAGCCTTTTGTGGTGTTGAACCACTTCACGGTGCCAGTTGGCATGGTCCGTGCCTCCTTTTGCCTTTCAGTCAGTCCCGCATCAGCGGGGTTCGTTCATGCGCGCCAAGACATTTGTCTCAATTTTTGCACGCATGGGTTATGAGATTGCCCTTCAGCCTTGAAAATCAAGACGCCACGGGTGCAAAGCGGTGCAGATGCTGCTTAATTCAACGAAAATGTGAAGGTTGGTATGGAAATATACGGTTTGAAAACCTGTGACACGTGCCGCAAGGCGATCAAGGCGTTGCCTGCGGCGCGCTTTGTCGATGTCCGTGCAGACGGTGTGCCCGAAGACGTGATGGAGCGTGCGCGCGGTGCATTCGGGGCCGCCTTGCTCAACACCCGCTCGACCACCTGGCGCGGATTGTCCGAGGATGAACGGGCCAAGGCCCCCGAGGTGCTGCTTGCTGACCATCCGGCCCTGATGAAGCGCCCGCTGATCGTCGATGGCGATGCGCTGTATCTGGGCTGGACCGGGGACGTGCAAAAGTCGCTTGGTGTCGCCTAGGCGCTCGCGCGCGGGGCAAGGGCACGGTCAAAGGACAGCGGCCCGGCCCCTTTGATCACCAAGAGAAGCAGCAGGAACACCCACAGTGCGCGCTGGTCCATGATCAGGCTGTTTGACGGCGCATCAAACCACGCCCCCAACACAAGTCCGTCGCCCCATTTGTCGTGACCGTTAAGGTCGGTCAGAGATTGCACCACGATGAACCCGATCATTCCCAGCGAGGCCAGGCGCGTCAGCAGTCCGATGATGATCAGCAGTGGCAAGACGAATTCGGCCACTGTGCCCGCTGTGACCACGGCCCAGTGATAAAGGCTCAACTGGGTGATGTCATAACCCACGTTTTCCATCACCTTGGGAAAGATCTGCGCATAGGCCCCGAGCGAGGGTTGGAACACCCCGAACAGCCCGTCACCCACCTTGGTCAGCCCCGACACCCAGAAATAGACGGCCAGCACGGCCGCAAAGAGGAACCGGGCGAGGGTCGGCAGGATCCACTCGGCGCGTTCCAGCGGAGCGAAGATGGCGGTGTGCAGGCGTGTGAGGGCAGTCATAAGTCTATTCCTTTGGGGTCGTGACGTCGGCAATGGCGTTGTTCTGGATCAAGAGGCTGAGCAGCGGCGTGAGGTCGAATGCGGCGTCAATTGCGCCGGCTGCGTCCTGTGCGGCGGCCAGGGATGCGCCGGACATGATGCGCGCGACCCATTCGGTTTGCGCCGGATCAAGCGGATGGGGTTCGGGGTCGAACGCGGCCCGGGTGATCAGTGC
This sequence comes from Tateyamaria armeniaca, assembly GCF_045797845.1. Lineage (NCBI taxonomy): Bacteria > Pseudomonadati > Pseudomonadota > Alphaproteobacteria > Rhodobacterales > Roseobacteraceae > Tateyamaria > Tateyamaria armeniaca. The sequence goes on along the minus strand of NZ_JBHDIY010000002.1, from coordinate 3,847,809 downwards.
GGATTGCGCGCTGGCGCGGGGTTTTGGGGCGTCGTCGATTGTGTTGAAACGCCAGATGTCGACCAGCGGCCAGCGTGAGGCGATCAGCTCAACAGCAGGCGCAAGCGTGAGGGTAGAGGCCATCAGCGCGTCCGGCGACACTGCACCCAACCGTCCGGCATCAAATTCCGGCGCGTCCGCTGCGTGGTAGGACCGCCGCAGCGCCAGTTCCAACCGCGCCACGTCCGGCAGGTACGCAATGTGCGAGAGTGGCGCGAACCCTTCCAGAAAGGCGGGCATCGCGGCGCCATAGTGCATCATCAGCGGTGTTTCGGGGGGATGGGCGCGGGCGAAAAGACGCGCCAGATGGTCAAAGTTTTGCGTGCCGAGCAGCTTGTGCAGGACCGGGAAGGCGGTGCCGAGCGCCTCGATCAGTGCGACGGTCACGTTGTTGCGGTAGACGTCAAACCGTTTGATTGCCGGGCGTCCTTGGGCGTCGCGCAATCCGTCGGGGGGCCGCGCCTCTGGGTCAAGCAAGGCCGATCTGAACTGTGATTGCGTGCCGGTCATGACAGGTCAGCTGGCAACATGCGCGGCAAGGGCCTGCGCCGCGCGGTCCGCTTCGGCGCGCAAGGCGGGCCACTCGGGCACGTCATTGTCCCATTCAACCAGCACAGGGGCAGGGCCGGTGGCGGCCAGCGCGTGCGACAGAAGGGTCCAGACCGGGTCGGCCGTGGTGCATCCGTGGCTGTCGATCAAAAGCGGTGCACCATGTTCGTCCGCATCCTCGGCGTGACCGCCGACATGAATTTCCCCCACAGCGGCAAGGGGATAGGCGTCAAGGTAGCCCTCTGGCGTGTAATCGAGGTTGGTTGCGGAAATGAACACGTTGTTCACATCGAGTAAAAGACCACAGCCGGTGCGACGCACCAGTTCGCCCAGGAACGCCGTCTCGCTCAACGTACTTTCCTCAAAGGCAAGATAGCTCGACGGGTTTTCCAGCAGCATCTGGCGGCCAAGTACCTCTTGAACCTGATCGATGTGATCGGCGACGCGGGTCAGCGTGGCATCGGTATAGGGCAGGGGCAACAGGTCATCGAGAAACTCGGCCCCGTGCGTCGACCAAGCGAGATGCTCGGAAAAGCTGGCCGGTTCCAGCCAGTCGATCAGGGTTTTCAGGCGCGCGAGGTGGTCCGCGTCAAGCGCGCCTTCGCCGCCGATGGACAGGCCGACACCATGCACAGAAATGGCAAAGTCAGTGCGCAGGGCACGCAATTGGGCACGTGGCCGTCCGCCATCACCCATGTAGTTTTCTGCGTGGATTTCCAGCCACTTGACCGAGCCAGGATCGGCGCGCAGGTCGGTGAAATGCTGGGCTTTGTACCCTACTCCGGGGGCCGCAGGCAGGTGGCGCGCGTTTGATGTCGCATCCAGCATGATGTGGCCTTTCCGAATTCGTGGTGATCTGTGCCCCACGCTGCGTTGGGGCACAGATAATTTTGACAGGTGCGCGCTTATGCGGGCAGGTCGCGATCCAGCTCTTCCAGCGAACCGGTGCGTGGTGTGCCGTCGGCCATGGCGGGCAGTTCGATTTCGGCGCATGTGCCTGCATCGACCAGTGTCCACGCGTTGCCCTGGTAATCCGTTACGGATGTGCCTGCGCATGTTGTGCCGGGGCCTGCGGCGCAATCATTTTCGCCTGCAAGGGACACGCCATAGCATTTTTCCTTGCCAGCGGCCTGGGCCGGTGTGGTGGATTGCGCGGCCAGTGCGGCGGCAACTGCGCCCGCAACTGCGAAGGTTTTCATCGTGTTAGACATGTTCAATCTCCCTTTGGATGTTCGTAGCAGAACCTTGGTACACACTGACTAAGACACTTTCGCATCACATTACCACTCACAGCCCCGTGTGTCACAGAGCCGTTACACGATGTCAGGATTCGGGCCTGTTTTGACGTGAAACAGGCCCAATTGTTGCAATTCCAGCCTAGCGTATGTCGGGCGGTGTGGCGTCTTGTGACAATTCGCGTGTCAGTTCATCCAGCGCCTGCACCTTGGTTTGCTTTTCGCCAAGACGACGGACAGTGACAGTGCGTTCTTCGACTTCGCGCGCGCCAACGGCCAGAATGACCGGCACTTTGCCGACCGAATGTTCGCGGACTTTGTAGTTGATCTTTTCGTTGCGAATGTCGGCTTCGGCGCGCACGCCCTGACGGCGCAGGGTGTCCACGACCTCTTGCACATACGCGTCCGCATCCGAAATGATCGAGGCGACAACAACCTGCCGCGGCGCCAGCCAGAAGGGCAGCTTACCAGCCGAGTTCTCAATCAGGATGCCGATGAACCGCTCGAACGACCCAAGACAGGCGCGGTGCAGCATATAGGGGCGATGCTTCGCCCCGTCCTCGCCGATATAGGTCGCGCCAAGGCGTTCGGGCAGGTTGGGGTCGACCTGAAAGGTGCCGCATTGCCACTCACGCCCGATCGCATCGGTCAGTTTGAAGTCAAGCTTGGGGCCGTAAAACGCCCCTTCGCCCGCATCCAGAGTATAGGGATGCCCGGTGGCTTTGATCGCGTTTTCAAGCGCGGCCTCGACATGATCCCAGCTTTCTTCGGACCCGACCCGCTTTTCCGGGCGGGTGGCGAACATGATCTCGAAGTTGTCAAAGCCGAGGTCTTTGTAGACCGAGGACAGGTAGGTGATGAAGGCTGCGCATTCCGCCTCGATCTGGTCCTCTCGGCAAAAGATGTGGCCATCGTCCTGGGTAAAGCCGCGCACGCGCATGATGCCGTGCAGCGCGCCCGAGGGCTCATAGCGGTTGCAGGAGCCAAACTCGGCCATGCGCAGGGGCAGGTCGCGATAGGATTTCAGACCCTGATTGAAGATCTGGACGTGGCAGGGGCAGTTCATCGGTTTGAGCGCATTGATCGCCTTTTCGCGCGCGTGTTCCTCGTCCACTTCGACGATGAACATGTGTTCCTGGTACTTGTCCCAGTGCCCCGAGGCTTCCCACAGCTTGCGGTCCACGACTTGAGGCGTGTTCACCTCGACATATCCCGCAGCCCGTTGTTTGCGGCGCATGTAGTCCTGCAGCTCGGTGTAGATGGTCCAGCCATTTGGGTGCCAGAACACCTGACCCGGCGCCTCTTCCTGCATGTGGAACAGGTTCATCTCGCGACCCAGCTTGCGGTGATCGCGCTTGGCCGCCTCTTCGAGCATATTGAGATGGGCGCGCAGCTTTTCCTTGCCGGTGAAGGCCACGCCGTAGATACGCTGCAGCATCGCGCGATCCGAATCCCCGCGCCAATAGGCACCCGCGATGGACATCAGCTTGAACGCATCGCCCGGCACCTGACCGGTGTGCTGCAGATGCGGACCACGGCACAGGTCTTGCCAGTCGCCGTGCCAGTACATGCGCAACGGCTCATCACCCGGAATCGCGTCGATCAGTTCGACTTTGTAAGGCTCGCCACGGTCCTTGTAATACTGGATCGCCACGTCGCGCTCCCACACTTCGGTGCGGACGGGGTCACGCTTGTTGATGATCTCGCGCATCTTCTTTTCGATCACGCCTAGGTCTTCGGGGGTGAACGGTTCGGCCCGGTCAAAGTCATAGTACCAGCCGTCCTTTATGACGGGGCCAATGGTCACCTGGGTGTCGGGCCAGATTTCCTGTACGGCACGGGCCATGATGTGGGCCAGATCGTGGCGAACCAGTTCATTGGCCTGTTCTTCGTCTGCCATGGTGTGGATGGCGATCTGCGCGTCGCCCTCAATCGGCCAGGCCAGATCCCAATGCTGGCCGTTCACGGTCGCGCTGATCGCCTTTTTTGACAGGGATTTTGAAATACTCTCGGCGACTTCGGCGGCGGTCACACCGGCCTCGTAATCGCGCGCATTGCCATCGGGAAAAGTAAGGGAGACTTGGGCCATATCGGCACTCCTCGTCAGTTTGGCGCCCACGGAACGCCCGGTTGCGGGTTATGTGTGAGGTGGCATTTGGCAGGGGCGTCACGTTTCGTCAAGCGCCCGGTCGGGGTTTGCGCATAAAAGACAGGCGTTGCGGTCTCTTGGCGTCACATTTGACTGTGTGCACAGTATACCATCGCGTGCAGAAAAAACGACTTCTGCGGTGCGATTTGCGACGTTTTGGGCTGGACCTTTCTTGCGCAAACCTTACTTTACAAACCAGTTCACTATCGGAAATTTCTGATCGCAAGAGGAACGCGCAGTGCCCAAATATAACACGACATTCGAACTGAGCATCGAAGAACTCGACCTGATCGAAGACGCGCTGCGGCGCCGTAAACTGGCCCAGACCCAATCGGACCTGAAAGCTGGCAAATCCGGCGATGGTGCGCGCCAGATTCACGAGCTTTTGGGCAAGCTGCACAATCAAAAGACATTCTACCGTCCCGCCAAAGGCACCTATGTCAGCGGCTGATCAAGCCGCACGCTGAAGCGCGGCCCGTTGGCGCCGCGCCGCAGGAACCCACAATTTTCGTAAAATCGCCCGGCCGGTTGGTTGTTCGGATGCGTGCCGACCGTCAGGAAACTGCAGGATTGCGCCCGCGCCTCATCTTTGCACGCACGTACAAGGGCCGCGCCCACGCCATGTCCGCGCGCGTCGCGATGCACAAACAGATGATGCATATCCATGCCACGCACTCCGAATTGCAGTTGTGCCATGGGGACGAGGGCGGCGTAGCCCACGATTTGCGATCCACCTGATGCCACCAGAACAGTGACCCATGGATGTGCCCCAAGTGCATCGCGCGACAGCCTTGCGGCATCGGTGTCGGGGGTGTCGTCATGATGCGCGGCCAGCGCATTGATCAACGTCACGACCTGGCCCACATCAGCCTTGGTCATCTTGCGTATGGTGATGGGCATCCCTGCCTCCTTCTGTCGAACGGGCCACGTTCGGGAAGGCAGAGGAAAAGCCGCACGAACGCGGCTTTGTGGGTGTTACGCAGGCACACCGAAAGCACGCAAGGGATGCGTGCCAGGGCAATAGCGGTGTGCGTTGCAGGTTTTCATGATGCGCACTGAACCGGGATCGCCCGCGCCCGTCAAGGGCACGGGCGCACTGTCAGGCCGCAAAAAATGCCCATGCCATCAACAGGCAACAGATCCAGCCACCGGTAAAGATCAGGGGCCGGCCCGGAAATCGCGCCGTGCCGGTGATGTAACCGACCGCATGGGCGATGCGCAGGATCAGAAACGCAATGCTCGCCCACAGGGTCAGTGCGCTGAACCCGTCGACCCGATCCACCAGCAGGACCAGAATCGCAAAGGGCACGGACTGTTCCAGCAAATTCAGATGCGCGCGATAAGCCCGCCGCACCCACGGGCGATGCACATTTGGATCGGGCGGGATGATGAACCCGTCAGGGGCGTCGGCAGGGATCGACCCGTCAGGTGCCGTGTTCACACCCACGATGTAAGGAATCCAAAGCGATGCCGCTGTCAGCGCCAAAACGCCAAGAATGATCAACTCAACAGCCATGTCTCACGCCTCCGCCCGGTCCATGGGGCCGATATGCGCATCGTCCCCGGTTTCCAGCCAGGTCTTGAGGCCCGAGGCCCAGCGCACCCAGCCGTCAGCCACGCCTTCGCCCGGAACCGCAGGTTCCCCAAGGTCGTAATGTTCAACGGTCAGGCGAATGAATTCGCCCTCGGGCTTGAGCAGGTACAGGACGCGGCTCGCCGGGATGTCCGCCGTTGGGTCCCAGTGCGGCTCAAACGTCCATTCCATTCGGCTTTTCGGGTCCGAAGACAGCAACCGGTTCACCAGCATCGGTGATCCGTCGGGAAACAGCATGGTGATCGCATCACCATCCCGCGTCGCTTTGCTGCAGATAAAATGGTAATGTGGGATCGAATTTTCATCGAGAAGCGCATCCCACAGGCGGTCTTGCGAGGTCTTGATATATGTCTCCATCACGAAATCGGGCTTTGACATTTCGGGGTCTCCTTCGTCTTCAAGCTGAGATTTGAGGTCAAGTACCGCTCGCGCCGCCGGTTTCACCCGATACGGGTCGATCCAGCGGTCAATCGCTTCCTGCAAGGGCAGGGCGTTGAGGTAGTGGTGCTTGAAGCGCCCCACCTTCTTTGTGGTGATCAGCCCCGCCGTCTCAAGCACACCAAGGTGCTTCATCACGCCGAACCGAGTCATGTCGAGCTGTGTTTCCAGCGCTTGCAGGGTTTGCCCGTCGCGTGTGCGCAAACTGTCAAGCAGCGTGCGGCGCGCCGGGTCGGAGAGGGCTTTGAATAGGGCATCCATGGATTGGATATATGTGATTCTATAGTCACGTGACAAGATGGTCACGTAAAAAATCTCCCAGCGTCAGGATGGACAGTGCCCAGTGCCCTGCGCATGATCGCCGCAAGCCAAACGAAGGGGAGGAGCGGACATGGCAGAGCCTGCATATTTGGACACCGCGCAGGGCCGTCGGCTTGCCTATCATCTGTCCGATGGCACCGGACCTACCGTCGTGTTCCTCGGGGGGCTGAAATCCGACATGGAAGGGACCAAGGCGGTGCACCTTGAGGCATGGTGTGCCGCACAGGGCCGCGCCTTTTTACGGTTTGATTATTCCGGTCACGGGTTGAGTTCCGGGGCCTTCGAAGACGGCGGCATCGGGGAATGGGCCGAAGACACGAGCGCTGCATTGGCGGAACTGACGCGCGGCAAACTGATCGTGGTGGGCAGTTCGATGGGCGGTTGGCAGGCGCTGCTGTTTGCGCGCGCACATCCTGACCGCGTGGCCGGACTGGTCACGATCGCCGCTGCGCCCGACTTTACCGAAGACGGGTACGCCGCGTCCTTTACAGACGCACAATGGGCCGCGCTGGAACGGGACGGGCAGGTCGAAATGCCGTCCGACTACATGGAGCCCTATATCATCACCCGCCATCTGATCGAGGATGGCCGCAAGCAGCTTGTCCTGCGGGCACCCTTGCCTTTGCCCTTCCCGGTGCGATGCCTGCAAGGCACGGCGGACACGGCTGTGAGCACGGAAACGGCTGTGCGTTTGCTGAACCATGCCGACAGCCCTGACATACGCCTGTTGCTGGTCAAGGATGCTGATCACCGTTTTTCCGACGGCCCCTGTCTGGGTCTGATAGAGGCGGCGATCACCGAGATACTGGATGCATCAACATGAAGCGGATTGGACGAATGCTGGGCTATGTGCTGCTCTGCCTTCGGCTGCTTGTCGGCGCCCTATGGCTGTTCGGCCCGTACGAAGACGCCACGCTGACCCCGCAATCCGTCACTGTAAACCCTGATCTGGACGCGCATTTTGCGAGTGTCGAAGGCGCATTTGATGACATCACGCCGGGCGTGGAAAAGCGGGTTGTTTGGGCCGGTGATCCGGGCATGCAAACCGAATGGGCGATCCTCTATGTGCACGGCTTTTCCGCCACTTCAGAGGAGATCCGACCGGTTCCGGATCGTCTGGCTGAAGAATTGGGGGCAAAACGAGGCAACAGTTCAGCGGATGCTCGACTGGGTGCGCGGGCTTGAGGTGCAATGATGGAACAGCGGGTATCCCTGATCACGTTGGGCGCACGGGACATGCCGAGGCTGGCGGAATTTTACGAGGCCCTTGGATGGGCGCGCGTGGACAGCCCCGATGGGGTCGTTGCCTTTGATCTGATTGGGCAGACGCTGGGGCTTTATCCGCTTCAGGCATTGGCTGATGACATTGGTTTGGCGGTCGAGGATCTGGGACGCGGGGCGATGACCCTTAGTCACAATGTCCGCGAAAAGGCTGAAGTCACCGCGCTGATGGCGCGCGCCGAGGCAGCTGGGGCGCGGGTGCTGAAACCGGCGTCGGACGTGTTCTGGGGCGGGCATCATGGATACTTTGCCGACCCCGAAGGACATATCTGGGAAGTCGCATGGAACCCATACTCCCCGCTTGGCCCGGACGGCGCGTTTCAGTGGAATGGGGCCACCTGATGCGGCGACCAGCCAGCATGTGGAGCCTTGAAAACCTCGGTCGCGTGCGGCTGTCCAAGCATTTCTACATGCGTGACTTCCTCTATTCTGAAATCGGAAACTTCCACGAAATCAGGAACCTGCCGCGCGACCCTGATCTTGCGATTGAACACGGGCGCATGTTGTGTACGCAACTGCTCGACCCGCTGGAAGAGACATTCGGCCGGGTCGCCATCCGTTCGGGCTATCGCTCGCCCGAACTCAACCAGTATGGCAACGAAAACAAGCTGAACTGCGCGCGCAATGACAATCCGATCGAATGCCACATCTGGGACTGGGGCACGGGCGAGGCGGCGATTGCGGGCACGTCGCTGGCGATCCCGTGGTTCACCGACCGTTATGAGGCGGGGCGCGACTGGCGTGACCTGGCGTGGTGGGTGCATGATCATCTGCCTTACTCGGCGATGTGGTTTTTCCCCAAGCTCTGCGCCTTCAATCTGGATTGGCGGCCAACGCCACGCCGCATGATCGGCAGCTATATCGCGCCAAAAGGGTTGCTGTTGCGGGCAGGGGAAAGCCCGGGTGAACCGCTGGAACAGCGCCGGAAACGCTATGCTGACTTCCCGCCGTTTCGCGGAATCGCATATCCCTGAAATGTGACAACATCTTGGGCTTGCCGCGCCGCACCTGACAAGCCATTGTGGCGATCAAGGCAGTGTGCGGGACAGGGGATAGTGCAAGTGATGAGGCTGGGGGATGGCTGAACCGCTGGTTTTACTTCCGGGGATGATGTGCGATGCGCGCCTGTTTGGCCCGCAAATCGCTGAGTTGTCGCCGGAGTTTTCAATCATGGTATCGCCCGTGACCCGTGGCGAGCGGATCGAGGAAATCGCCAGCGGTCTGCTGGACGAATTGCCCGCCCGTTTTGCCCTTGCCGGACTGTCGATGGGCGGGATCGTGGCGATGGAACTGCTGCGCCGCGCCCCGGACCGCATCACCCGGCTGGCGCTGATGGATACAAGCCCGTTGGCCGAAACACCGCAGGCCTCGACGGCGCGCGAACCTCAGATCGTCAAGGTGCGCACGGGTCGGCTGCACGAATTGATGCGGGACGAAGTGTTGCCTTCCTATCTTGGCCCGGGCCCGTATCGCACCGAGATCACGGAGCTGATGCTGGACATGGCCGATGTCCTTGGCCCCGATACCTTCGTGCGCCAGTCCCGCGCGCTGCAACGCCGCCGCGACCAGCAGGGAACACTGCGCAAATGCAAGGTGCCGACGCTGGTCCTGTGTGGTGAACACGATGAACTGTGCCCGGTCAAACGCCACACGTTCATGGCTGAACTGATCCCCGGTGCCGAATTGTGCGTTCTGGAACATGCAGGGCACGTGCCCACGCTTGAAGCGCCTGCAGAGACGACGCAGGCATTGCGCAACTGGATGCGGCAACCGCTCATTTTGCGTTAGGTTTCTAGCTTGAAGCGGCAGAAGGCGTCGCCGCTGCGCGCTCGTCCTTCGTCAGGACATAGATTTCGCTGGTCGGTTCCAGAGTATCGGGATCAAAGAATGGCGTGTTTTTCCACGTGCCCGTAATCCGCGCAGGCACAGCGTGGCGCAACAGGGAGCGGATCGCGTGCCCCAAGCCTTCGCTGCGCGATGTGCCGTCGTCTTTCTGGATGTTCGCGCGGGTTTTAACGGGGCCCAGCGGTGTGGCATCGGGCGTGCGGTCCATAAAGAACGCGGCAAAGGCGATCTTGGGCTTGCGCAAAGTGTTGAACAGCATCGCGCCGCAGCAGCGGGCATGCCAGCGCAGAATGCCCTTGGGCGAAAGGGAAAAGACCGCCAACTGATCCTGCCCTGCGTCAAAGCGGATGCGATCCGGTGTGGTTTGGTAAAGATGCACCGGGGCATCAGGCACAGTGCCATCGGGCGAGGCAAAGGTGACAGCGGCGCGACAGTCGTTGCAATAGCAGTCAATCCGGTTGCCGTTCTCGGGGCTGACCCCGCGCAAAACACCGTGCACCTGACCGCAGTCACATTTGAATGGCAGATCAACACCCGCCATCGCCGTTATGCCGCCCGGTTCTTGTTCGCCGGTTTCTTCTTCGCCGTCTTGGGCGAATTGGCGTCGATGAATTCCAGCACGAGGGGCCGGATGTTGTTGCGCCAGCTTTTCCCGGCAAAGATGCCGTAGTGGCCCGCACCTTCTTCGACATGGCTCGCCTTTTTCTCGGCGGGCAGGCCGGTGCACAGATCAAGGGCTGCAATGCATTGGCCGGGGGCCGAGATGTCGTCATTGGTGCCTTCGACAGTTTTCACAGCCACGGTCGTGATCTTGCCGATATCAACCGCTTTGCCCGCCACGGTAAATTCATTCTTGGCGATTTCGCGGTTCTTGAAGATGCGATCCACGGTCGACAGGTAAAATTCCGCCGTCATGTCCATCACGGCAAGGTACTCGTCGTAGAATTTGTTGTGCTTGTCGTGATCGCCCGCTTCGCCGCGCGCGACGGCGCTGATCTGGTCCTGAAACGCCTTGGCGTGCTTTTCGCCGTTCATCGACACGAACGAGGCGAGTTGCAGCAGGCCGGGATAGACCATGCGCCCCACGCCTGGGTACTTGAACCCCACGCGCTGGATCATGGTTTCCTCAAGCTGGCCCATGGTGACGCGGCGGCCGAAATCGGTGACATCCGTGGCGTTTGCATCCGGGTCGATGGGGCCGCCGATCAACGTCAGCGAACGTGGCTGCGCCTTGGGGTCTTCCTCCGCCAGATAAGCGGTGGCGGCCAGCGTCAGCGGAGCAGGCTGGCAAACGGCGATCACATGGGTGTCGGGGCCAAGGTGGCGCATGTAATCGACAAGGTAGAGCGTGTAATCTTCGATATCGAACTTGCCGGCGCTTACCGGGATGTCGCGCGCATTGTGCCAGTCCGTGACATAGACCTCGCAATCGGGCAGCAGCGACATCACGGTCGAGCGCAGCAGCGTGGCATAGTGGCCCGACATCGGCGCAACCAGCAGCACCTTGCGGTCCCTCGGTTTGCGCCCAGTCACGTTGAAGTGGATCAGATCGCCAAACGCTTCGGGCACGACCACATCGATGGTGACAAGGTGGTCCTTGCCGTCTTCACCGGTGATCGACGGAATGCCCCAGTCGGGTTTGACGACCATGCGCTGGAACGTGCGTTCGGTCACCTCACCCCATGCGCGCATCCATTCCATGCCCGGGTTTGGTATCATCGAAAATGCGGGGTAACTGCCAATCGCCTGTGCTGTCGCACCAAGCCATTGATTGGTGTTTCGCAGTGTTTCCATCAAGTCGTAGTTGATCATGTAGCGCATCGCGCTCTCCTTGACACTCTGGGGGCGGGTGCGCACGAAACCCGCGTTGGACTCAGTGTCGCTTTGCCCCCTGAAACATGCGACCATACATTGGCACCAATTGGGCGGACCCAAATGCTGCATGTGCAAAGACTACGAGGAAGACGTTAATATGACAACCAAGACGACGCATGACACAACAAATGGTGTAGTCTCGGGCGAAAACCTCGACAAATTGAACACAAATCTCAAGAAAGTCGAGGAACTGACACAGCGACTGACGCAGGTTATGTCGCACCGCAGCATGCACAATGCGGCCCTTGATGGCCCGAATCAGGAGCTGTTCTCCAAGGCCGCCACCGCCTATTGGAGTGAGGCCCTGCGCGACCCGGCCAAGGTGCTGGAGCACCAGTTGCAGTTCTGGTCGAAGTCCGTCACCCATTTCGTTGAAGCCCAGCAAGCGCTGGCCTCCGGCAAGCTGCAGGCCCTGGCCGATCCCGGCCCCAAAGATCGCCGTTTCGTCAATCCGCTCTGGGACACGCATCCCTATTTCAACTTCGTCAAGCAGCAGTACCTGATCAATGCCGCCGCCGTAGAACAAGCCATCGACGATGTCACCGACATGGACGCCAAGGAAAAGCAGCGCCTTGCCTATTTCAGCCGCCAAATCCTTGACCTGATGGCGCCGACCAACTTTCTGGCCACCAACCCGGATGCGCTGGAAAAGGCGGTCGAGACGGAAGGGCAGTCGCTGGTGCAGGGGCTGGAGAACCTGATTTCCGACCTTGAGGCCAACAATGGCGAGCTGATCGTGAAGCTGGCCGATGACAAGGCGTTCGAGCTGGGCGGCAATATCGCCACCACGCCCGGCAAGGTCGTCTACCGCAACAAGATGATGGAGCTGATCCAGTATACGCCGACCACCGAAAAGGTGCACAAGCTGCCGCTGGTCCTGTTCCCGCCATGGATCAACAAATTCTACATTCTGGACCTCAAGGAACAGAACAGCATGGTCAAATGGCTGGTCGGACAGGGGCACACCCTGTTCGTGGTCAGCTGGATCAACCCTGATGCGGCCTATGCCGGTGTGGGGCTTGAGGACTATGTCGAGGACGGTTACCTCGCTGCGATCCGTGAGGCCAAGGCGATCACCGGCCAGAAACAGGTCAACGCCATCGGCTATTGCATCGCGGGCACCACGCTGGCGCTGACCCTGAGCCTGCTGAAACAGCGCGGTGACACGTCGATCAAGTCCGCCACCTTCTTTACGGCCCTCACCGATTTCGGTGATCAGGGCGAATTTGCACCCTTCCTGACAGATGACTTCATCGATGGGATCGAGGCCGAAACGGCAGAGAAAGGCATTCTGCCCTCTGTCATCATGGCACGCACATTCACGTTCCTTCGTTCCAATGATCTCGTCTACACACCCGCGATCAAAAGCTACATGATGGGGCAAACGCCGCCCGCCTTCGATCTGCTTTACTGGAATGGGGACGGGGCCAACCTGCCTGCCAAGATGGCGATGCAGTATTTGCGTGGCCTGTGTCAGCGCAATGAACTAGCGGACGGCGGGTTTGACCTGCTGGGCCATCACCTGACGCTGGATGATGTCGAAGTCCCCTTGTGTGCCATTGCGTGCGAGACGGATCATATCGCGCCCTGGAAAGACAGCTATCGCGGCGTGCAGGCGATGGGGTCAAAGGACAAGACGTTCATCATGACCCAGTCGGGGCACATCGCGGGCATCGTCAATCCGCCAACCAAGAACAAGTACGGGCACTACACCAACGAGGATCTTGGCCTCGATTATCAGGACTGGGCGGAGAGTGCGGAGTTTCACGAAGGGTCGTGGTGGCCGCGCTGGGGCGCCTGGCTGAAAAAGCGGGCAGGGGCGCAGGTTGCGGCCCGAATCCCCGGCACTGAGTCGCACCCTGTGCTGTGTGATGCGCCCGGAACATACGTGACCGTCAAGGCAAAACCCTAAGCCTGCAAGGGATTTTGCGAGCCTTTCCTTAGGGTTAACTTTTTTGCTGCAGTGCAGCGAAAATACTTGAAATGCTGCGGCGCAGCATCTATGTTCTGTTTCAGGAATTAAACCGTGGGTCCTCCCCCACACCTGAACACAAAGGACTGATACAATGGCTAAGACACAAGACATGAGCGCGATGTTCAAAGACGTTATGGGTTCTTTCCCCGTCGACACAGCATCCATGGAAGACGCCTTCAAAACAGCGACTTCGCTGAACGAAAAACTGAGCTCCGTCGCGATCGACGCAGCTGAGAAATCGACAGAAATCTCGTCCAAGTGGACCAAAGAGACTCTGGCAAAAATGTCCGACATGGCGAAAGCCAAAGCCGAGCCTGCCGACTACGCCAAAGCAATGACCGACTTCGCGTCGTCCTATGCTGAAGTGACAGCCGAGCACATGGCCGCCTTCGCTGAAGTCGCGAAAAAAGTCCAAATGGACACAGTCGAGCTGATGATGGCCGCTGGCAAAGACATGAGCGAAGACGCATCTGCCGCCGTGAAAAAAGCCACAGGCGACATGACAGCTGCTGCCAAGAAAGCTGCCGCTGCCAAGTAAGCGTTCAAGAAATATCGCGCCCTACTTCCTCCCTGATCGGGTGCGATGACTTTGGCGGGTCCCCCGGGGCCCGCCTTTTTCTTTGGGTCTGACCGATGGGTTTTTCCCCTGGATGTTATCGATTGGCAGGCTTGCTGTTCGCGCGATGCAGAGGTGCCATCCGTGCGCCGGATACCCGCCATTCTCACTGCCAGGCGTTATATTACGCAGCGGCTCAGGCCTGCATCTCAAGAGACGCGGAGCGCATACTGCGCCGCCAAGCGTGTAAGGTGCGCTCGACCTGTCCGACGGACAGGGTGGGACGCGCCAGCGGCCCATTCATCGGCCCGTCCACTTCGCAACCTGCATAAATGGCACGCAGTTCATAGCGAAGGCGGCGCGGCAACTGGCGCAGGATCATCGGGCCCAGATACAAGGATTCCGACATGCAGCCATTTGCGATGATCACTTCGTGATGGTCGCAGGAAAAGTGCAGCCAGCGAACGGATTTCCTGCCACGCAGATATCGAATGCCCGGCAGCGACGTCAGCGACTTGGCCGGTACGAACACCGCTTTCTCAAAGGGCCCTGTCAGCTGCCCGCCGCCACCCACCAGAATGCGATGCTGCGGTGAGACGACCAGATCGGCAACGGGCAAGCCGGGGCCGAGGGCACTGGCGCGGATCAGCACCGGATAGCTTGGGTTCTCGACATCTTCGAGCGGCACAGTGCTGTCCCAGATCCAGCGGATGGTCTGAGAGCCGTTGTCAGCCGTCCAGACCCGGTCGCCGGGCCGCAGTCGTTCGACCGGGCGGGCACCGCTGGGTGTGGCGATCATCGTCCCTTCGGCATAGCAGGCCGGAATCGATCCCTCGTTCGACGAAGACTGGGCAAAGTAGGTATTGCCACCATCGTTGGTTTGCAGACTGTCGCTTTGCGTTCCGGCGTTCGTGCTGGACATACCGCTTGCCGGGCCTTCGGATGCAGTGACAGTGTTCCCTTCCCACGAGATGAACTGAATGACCGTGCCGTTGTCATCTACGAGGGCAATTGCGTCATCCGGGTAAAACGTACCCATCGAGTCGCCGCCCGAGTCAAAACCGGGCGTAGACTGATCGACAAGATAGACGTCCTGATCGTCGTAGGTGCCTGTGAAAGAACCCAGCGACACCGTGTTATAGACTGTTCCGTCGCCCTGATAGAAGACCAGCGAATAGCCCGAGACATCGGTGCCCGTGGGCACGGCGATCTCGACGAATTCCTGATCCGAAGTGCCGAAATAGTCGAACTCGGAGATATAGCCTGGCATACCGCGCTCCTTGCGTGGGCGGCACAATCGGGGGTTCTGACTTAAGGAACCGAGAAGAGGCCTTCTGAAACGATGGGCAAAATATTTAGGATTATCCCTTTTTTGAGAATGATCAGTCCTGTGCGAACCCAGATGTGTGCTCTCTGGGGCATGTGCGCTCCGCAAGGCAGTCTAACGTGCCGGGGCGCCATGCTGGCAGACGCTAGCGTATGCGTGCTGGCGATCGCGCGCGCGTCTCACCCCTCAATACGCCACCTTTCTTTTTCCGCCGCACAGGCCTAAGCTGCAATGCAGCACGCACGCTCGGGGAGAACAGCATCGTGACGGACAAACCTGCACCGCTCTTGATCAAACGCTATGCCAGCCGCCGTCTCTACAACACCGAGACAAGCGATTACGTGACGCTTGAGGATATATCCGGGTTCATCCGTGACGGGCGCGAGGTGCATATCGTGGACCTCAAGACCGGCGACGATCTGACCCGGCAATACCTGCTGCAAATCATCGCCGAGCATGAGAGCCGGGGCGAGAACGTGCTGCCGGTGGATGTGCTGAACGATCTTGTGCGCAGTTACATGGGCGGTGGTGCGTCCGTGGTGCCGCAGTTCCTGCAAGCCTCGTTCGAGATGCTGCGCGACGGGCAAAGCAAGGTATTGGAGAATGTCACCGCCATGAACCCGATGACCAAGATGCCAGGTTTCGAGCTGATGCAGGCGCAGCAAGAGGCCTTTATGAAAGCCATGACAGGCGGTCTGACCCCAGGCTGGACTGGTGGCAGCGCAACCGATGCGGAGCCAGCCGAAGAGGCCGAGGATCTGGCCACCATCAAGAAGCAACTGGCCGAGTTGCAGGCGAAACTGTCTAAGATGTCCTGACAGGCGTGCGATGTTCGTCGCGCATGATCCAGTCGAAATAACGCGCCCGTAACCCGGTTGCGACAGGCCCTGCCGCACCGTTGGAAAAGTGCCGCTCATCCACCTGTGCCACGGGGATAACGCCGCCGCCGGAGGAGGATAGGAACACCTCGTCCGCCTCCCAGAATTCTTCGAGCGGCAGGGCGCGCGTTTCGGTTGCCAGCCCCGCCTCGGCGCACATCTCCAGCACAGTTCTGCGCGTGATCCCGTGCAGCACGCCATGATCGGACGTCACCACCCGATCCCCGAAGACGGCAAAGATGTTGAACCCCGGCCCCTCGGTCACGTTGCCTGCGTGATCAAGCAGCAAGGTGGTTTCGAACCCCCTGTCTTTCGCCTCGAACAGGCCGGATGTGAAATCGCCCCAGTGGTAGTTCTTGACCCTCGGGTTCACGCTGTCCGCCGGGATGCGGCGCACGGATTTGGCGATCCAGACGCTGGTTCCCTTGGTTGCAGCCTCGGGTTTGACGATGTGCACATATGGCACGCACCATGCGTAAAAGTGGTTGTCACAGTCGCGCGGATTGCGGCTGCCGGCCACCGGGTTGCGTCCGCGTGCGGCGACCATGGCCACGTATGCGTCGCTCAATCCGCTGGCAGCCACCATGTCGTGCAAGGCCGCACAGATGGCGGCGTGATCCATGCCGATGTCATAGCGTCCCGCAGTCAGTGACGCGATGAACCGGGTGACGTAGTCGTCAAGGCGAAAGAACGCCCCGTGCCAGACCGGAACCACATCATAGGCGATGTCGCTGTGGGTCAGTCCCCAATCGGTGACCGGGATGGCTGCATCCGCGATGGGAATGATCTGGCCGCCCATCCAGGCGGCCCCTTTGCTCAGATCTGTCATGGGCGGACGCTAGCGCGCGCGGTTGGTCGGGGAAAGGGGGCATCGCCATTGTCTGTCGGACCAATGACATTCCCTCCGGCCGCCCCTCTCCGGTGATTACTTGGTCGGAAAACGCGTGGCGTCAGGCTGCCTGTTGTTCGCTCGCCTTGGCCACAGCTGACAGCAGCACATCGGCCACCGCGTTGAGCGTATGCGTCGGCAGGTGGACGGGCAGGCGCACATCGCAGGCGCGCATCAGCATGTCGCGGGTGCGGGGCAGTTCGGGCAGATCGGGGATGAACTGCCAGTTCCAGAAGGCACGCGCATTGTCCGCACTGGCCCCGAAGACCTGAACTTTGACTCCGTGCGCGCCTGCCGCATCCACAAAGGTTTCGACTTGCGCGTCGCTCATGTCGATCAGGTTGAATTGGATCGAATCCGGCGCGCGCACCTCACCCTTCAGCGGGTCAGGCACATGGATATGCGGGCTTTGGCCCAGCAGGTCGGCGACATGGTCGTGATTGCGCCGCCCGTCCTCGACCCGGCGGGCAAGGTGGGGCAGTTGCGGGCGGATCACAGCCGCCGACAGATTGGACAGGCGCAGGTTGTACAAGGGCAGGCGGTTCTGGTGCGCGGCAAAGGCGTCCTGCAGGACGGGGTGTTTCTTCCAGTTATGCTCATAGGCGCCGGACATGATGATGGCGCGCGCGATCAGGTCGGCATCGTCGGTGATCATGATCCCGCCTTCACCGGCGTTGATCATCTTGTAGGACTGGAAGGAAAAGCAGCCCACCTTGCCGATGGTCCCGATCCTGGTTCCATTCCACGTCGTGCCAAGCGAGTGCGCCGCATCCTCGATCACCGGGATGTCGGCGGCGTCGCACAGCTCCATGATCGCATCCATGTCCGACGTGTGACCGCGCATGTGGCTTACGATCACGGCGCTGACGGTTGGCAGCTTGGCGGCGAAATCATCGATGTCGATGCGGTAATTCTCACGCACTTCGCACAGGACCGGCAGACAATCTGCGTGCATCACAGACGAAGGCACGGCGGCAAAGGTAAAGCCGGGGATCAGCACACGCGCATCGCGCGGAAGGTCCAGTGCCTTGAGCGACAGGAACAGCGCCGCCGAACAGGACGAGACGGCCAGAGCAAATCTGGAACCCATCATCTCGGCAAATTCGGATTCAAGGAGGGAAACGGGTGCATCGGACGCGGCCGTGTAGCGGAAAAGATCGCCCGAGGTCAGGAGACGGTCGATTTCACTGCGCGCAGCCTCTGGGATCGCTTCGGCACTGTGCATGTCGGGAAGGGTCATATTTCAGAATCCTTATGATTTGATTTCGGATTAGTAAAACTATTGATTGAAAAAGAAAACGGTTTTGTGACACCGCAGGCGGGTCACAGCCAATCGGCGGTGATGGCGTGCAAGAAAATCAGATGCCGATGCGGTCGCGCAGCGCATACCAGGTCATGGCCAAGGCCAGCAGCGGCGTGCGCAGGCGTGGCCCACCCGGAAAGGGCTGGGCGGGGATTGCGGCCATGGTGTCAAAGCCACTGGCCTGTCCGCTGATCGCATCCGCCATCAGCTTGCCCGCATGGGTCGCAGTGCCCACGCCATGACCCGAGTAGCCCGAGGCTGACAGGACATTGGGCGCAAGCCGGGAAAGGTAGGGCAGGCGTTTCATGGTGATGGCAAGGGTGCCCCCCCACGCATAGTCGATAGGGATGTCCGCCAGATGGGGAAAGATCTGGACCATCTGTTTGCGCACAACCCCGGCGATGTCGCGCGGAAAGCGGTAGCCGTAGGATTCCCCGCCCCCGAACAGCAGGCGTTTGTCATGGGACAGGCGAAAGTAGTTCACCACAAAGCGGCTGTCAGCCACGGCGATGTCCTCGGCCAGCACCCGCGCCGCATCGTCGCGCAGTGGGGCAGTGGCGGCAACAAAGTTGTTGATGGGCATGACATTGCGCGCAACCTTGTGCTCCAGATCCCCAAGATAGCCGTTGCAGGCGAGGATCAGATGGTCGGCTGTGATTTGCCCATTTTCTGTGCGCACGGTGATCTTTGCGTCGCGTTCGATGTTCAGTGCGGCGCTGCGTTCATGAATGACGGCGCCTGCCTGTTCCGCCGCCCGCGCAAGGCCAAGCGCAAAGCGCAGCGGGTGCAAATGGCCCGCATCCCGGTTCATGATCCCGCCCATATAGGCAGGTGAGGGGCAAAGCGCGTGCAGGGCATCCTTGTCCAGCATGTCCAGTTGATAGCCGTAATGGGTATCCATATGCGCCGCATAGGCGTGCAGGTCTGCAACCTCGCCCTTGCTTTCGCCGACATGGACAAGGCCCGGGCGCAGATAGCAGTCGATGTCGTGATCACGCACGAGCGATTTGACGAGCGCAACAGCTTCTTGCCCCAGTGCCCACAGATCGCGGGCAGCATCCATGCCAAGCATCTCTTCGAGATAGGGTTGTTCGGCCCGCTGGCCCCAGCCAAGCTGCCCGCCATTGCGCCCCGACGCGCCAAAGCCCGCGCGGTGGGCCTCAAGGACAACCACGCTGTGACCAGCCTGCGCGAGATGCAAGGCGGCGGACAGGCCGGTATAGCCTGCCCCTATGATGCAGACATCTGCGCGCGCGCTCCCCTGCAAAGGCGCGCGTTCGGCAGGAAGGTCGGACGTCGCTGCATACCAGCTGTCGGGATAGGTCCCTGCGGCATCATTGGCGTAAAGCAGATCCATGGAACTTCTCTGATTGAAAAAATCCTCCCCGAAGGGCCGGGGCGCCGTCTCAGACGTTCGTCAGCAAATGCTCGCGCTCCCAAGGGGAGATCACCTGCAGGAATTCGTCATATTCCGCGCGTTTCACGATGGAATAGACGCGCGCGAATTCCGGCCCCAGCACGTCATGCAGCGGCGCACAGGCGTCAAACAGAATAAGTGCCTCGCCCAAGACCCGGGGAATATCGCCGTCGCCCTCGTATGCATCGCCCTTGAATTGTGCCGTGGGGCGCTTTTCTTCCATCAGGCCAAGATAGCCGCAGGCCAGTGATGCCGCGATGCCAAGGTATGGATTGCAATCCATGCCCGCGATCCGGTTTTCGACGCGGCGGGCTTGGGGTTCGGACAGGGGCACGCGGATGCCAGTCGTGCGGTTGTCCCGACCCCAGGCCAGATTGATCGGGGCGGCGTGATCCTTGACGTAGCGGCGATAGCTGTTGACGTAAGGGGCCATCACCGCAAGGGCTGCAGGCATGTAATTCTGCATGCCCGCGATAAAGTGGAAAAACGCATCCGTGTCGCCACCCTGAGGGCCGACAAAGACATTCTTGCCGCTTTCCATGTCGATGATCGAATGATGGATGTGCATGGCACTGCCGGGTTCATCTGCGATGGGTTTGGCCATGAAGGTTGCAAAACAGTTGTGACGCAACGCCGCCTCGCGGATCAGCCGTTTGAAATAAAAAACTTCGTCGGCAAGTTTGACCGGGTGCCCGTGGCGCAGATTGATCTCAAGCTGGCCTGCGCCGCCTTCCTGCGTGATCCCGTCAATCTCGAAGCCTTGGGCTTCGGCGAAATCATAGATGTCGTCGATCACGGGGCCGAATTCGTCCACCGCCGTCATCGAATAGGCTTGCCGTGCCGCCGCCGGGCGTCCGGAGCGGCCCGTCATCGGCTTGATTTCCTGCGCGGGGTCCAGATTGCGCGCGATCAGAAAAAACTCCATTTCTGGTGCGACAACCGGTTTCCAGCCCTGATCGTGATAAAGCTGCACGACGCGTTTCAGCACATTGCGGGGGAAAACGGAACTGCAACGCCCTTGCGATCATAGGCGTCGTGGATCACCTGCAAGGTCCAGTCCGCCGTCCACGGTGCGGCGGTTGCAGTGCTCATATCGGGCTTGAGGATCATATCCTTTTCAATGAACCCGTCCTCGTCCGCCGCTTCGCCCCAGTCGCCGGTGATGGTTTGATAAAAGATGCTGTCGGGCAGGTGGAAATAGTCCTGCTTGGCGAATTTGGTCGCAGGCACCGCCTTGCCGCGCGCAATGCCGGGCAGGTCCGAGATGATGCACTCCACCTCGTCCAGCCGTTTGCCTTCCAGATACAGGCGGGCAGAGTCGGGCAGGTCGGTCAACATGGGCTCGCTCATGCGATCCTCTTTTCTTTGAAAAACAGCGCGAACATGTCGGCCAGATCGGCACTGTGTGTTGGGGTGTCTAACGCGTCGATGGCCGCTTGCCGCATGGGTTCGGGCACCACGCCGGGCGCACGCACATCGAGCAGTCCCTTGAGGTAGGTCCGGTCGATTTCGGGATGGGGCTGGATCGTGAAGACACGGTCGCCGTAGAGCAGGGCGGCATTTTCGCAAAACGCGGTCGATGACACGACCTGCGCGTCCTTTGGGCGCTTTACCACCTGGTCCTGATGCCACGCATTCAAGGTCACATCTGCGCCGTTCACGGCATAAGCCTGTGCCCCGACCGACCATCCGCCCGCAAACTTTTCGACCTTGCCACCAAGCGCCTGCGCGATGATCTGGTGGCCAAAGCAGACCCCGATCATCGGCCGTCCGGCGGCATAGATGTCGCGGACCAGCGTTTCGAGCGGCGCGATCCATGGCAAGTCTTCGTAGGCACCGAATTTCGAGCCGGTGATCAGCCATCCGTCGGCTGCGTCCACAGATGTGGGAAAGACGTTGTCCACCACTGGGTATGCGTCGAATGTCAGGCCCCGACCGTCAAGAAACCGCGCAAAGATTTCCGGGTAGTCGCCATTTTCCGCAACCAGATCATCGGCCACATGACCGGTTTGCAATATGCCGATTTTCATGGATCACCCAAGGTTTACGGGCCAAAGATAAAGCAGCCCCTAGACCGTGTCGAGGTAGATTTCTGTCTGCTCTTCGACGCTCAACTCTGCCATGTACTGCGCTTCCTGCCGCTTGGTCATGACCATGTTGCGGATCAGTTCAGGGTCAAAGATGCGGGCCGTTTCGGGGTTGGTTTCAAAGGCGTCAATCGCCCCCTCCCATGTCATCGGCACTAACGGCAGGTCCTGCGAATAGGCGTTGCCGGTGATGGGCGCGGGCGGGTCAGTTGCGTCTTCGATGCCGTTCATTGCCGCCCCCAACACGGCAGCGATGGACAGGTATGGGTTCACATCCCCGCCCGCCAGACGGTGTTCGATACGTCGCGCCGCCGGTGGGCCGGACGGAATGCGAATGGCGGCAGTGCGGTTTTCATACGCCCACGCGATGCCTGTGGGCGCATGTGCACCGGGCACGAACCGGGCGTAGGAATTGGCATGTGGTGCAAAGATCAGGGTCGATCCGGGCATGCCGTTGAGGCACCCGTTGACCGCATGGCGCAGCATGTCACTGCCCGTGGCGGAGCCATCGTCGAAGACGTTTTTGCCTTCCGCGTCCAGCACCGAATAGTGCATGTGCAGCCCGTTGCCCGCATAATCCTCGTAAGGCTTGGCCATGAACGAGGCGGCAAAACCGTGTTTGCGCGCCATGCCCTTGACCAGCATTTTGAACAGCCACGCATCATCCGCCGCCTTCAACGCATCGCCCTGATGCATCAGGTTGATCTCGAACTGGCCAAGGCCCGCCTCGGAAATCGAGGTGTCGGCGGGGATGTCCATTGCCTCGCAGGCGTCGTAAAGCTCGGAAAAGAACTCGTCGAAT
Organism: Tateyamaria armeniaca; assembly: GCF_045797845.1. Classification (NCBI taxonomy): domain Bacteria; kingdom Pseudomonadati; phylum Pseudomonadota; class Alphaproteobacteria; order Rhodobacterales; family Roseobacteraceae; genus Tateyamaria; species Tateyamaria armeniaca. Next base: position 3,825,249 of record NZ_JBHDIY010000002.1, on the reverse strand, counting down.
TGGTCCAGTGCGCGCAACGACAGGATCTCGCCCGCGACCCGGCGCTTGCCCGAGCGGGGCGACATTGGCACGCGCAGCCGCTTGCCCGCATCATCGATCAGAAAGAATTCAAGTTCCACGGCAACAACGGGCGTCAACCCCTTGTCTTTGTATCGTTTTTGAACGGCGGCAAGAGCGTGGCGGGGATCGCCCATATAGGGACGTCCATCCTCATGATACATCCAGATGGGCAACAACCCGGATGGGTTTTCCAGCCATGGCATGGGCATGAACCCGCGCTCGGTCGGGGTCAGCACGCCGTCGCGATCTCCGGATTCGAGCACGAGCGGGCTGCCCTCGATATCCTCACCCCAGATGTCGAGGTTGAGCACGGACATGGGAAAGCGCGTGCCGTCCGTTGCCACCTTATCGGCAAAGCGCACCGGCATCCGCTTGCCACGCGCCACACCGTTTAAATCCGAGGCCGCCACCCGGATTGTCCGGATGTGGGGATTTTCGATCAGCCACTCATGCATGGGTCTTGTTCTTTTCTTTTGTGAGCCGCCCGCGCCCCGTGCTGCCGGGTCCGACCGACCTAGCGGATCAGATTGGGGCGCACGCGCAGTTTCTGGCGTGTATTGGCAGGGAGATGACGATTGAGACGCGCATTGACCAGACTGAAGCCAGCAATAATCATCAGCGTCAGCAAGATGAAATACATCGCGAGAATGGGATAGGGGATGAACGGGTTGAATGTCTTGTCCGCGAAATAACTGGCATAATAAAGCGCATCGCCCCGCTGCTGCCATGCCGGAAAGCCCGAGAAATAGACAAGCGTAGTGGCGTGAAACAGAAAGATCGCCTCGTTCGTGTAGGCGGGCCATGCCAGTCGCAACATGGTCGGGAACACGACGCGACGAAACCGCGACCAGCCCGACAACCCATAGGCATCTGCCGCCTCGACTTCGCCTTTGGGAATGGACTGCAATGCTCCATAGAAAATCTGCGCCGAATAGGCGGCTGTGTTGAGAAACAAAACGATCAGCGCACCCAGCCACGCAGCCGTGAACGGATCAAAGACCGGGTGCACGCTCTTGAGGCTGAGAAAGAGGAAGTAGGCAAAGAAGAACTGGATGAACAACGGCGAACCGCGAAACAGGAAGATGAACCATTCCGCCGGTTTGCGAAGCCACGGATTGGGCTGGCTTTTGGCCACCGCGATGGCGACTGCGAGGAAAAAGCCTGTGCACAGCGCCATGACCCCGAAATACACGTTCCAGAACATGCCCGACCCGATCAGCGTGAACTGTTCGCACAAGGTAAAGTCCGAGCGGGGCAGCAACCGCTCACCAATGCCGATGGCGCGCAGGCCGTAATCCTGGATGGTTTGCAGGCAACTCACGCGGGCGCCCCCTTGCGCTGTGCCTCACCGCCGCTGGTGGCCTGACCGCGGGTGAGGCGCCCCATGATGCGGCCCAGGATCTTTTCCGACCCCCAGGTCATGAACAGGTAAAACACCAGCAAAGCGAGGAAGTACCACATCCGCCAGTCACCATGCGGATAGTCGGTAAAGCGGGCGGTTTTGGTCCCGCCCAACTCGCGCGCCCAATAGACGACGTCTTCGATGCCCAGCAGGAACAGCAGCGGCGTGGCCTTGATCAGCACCTGCCACAGATTGCTCAGCCCCGGCAGCGCATAGACCCACATCTGCGGCACCAGCACCCGCCAGAACGTCTGGCGCGGGCTCATCCCGTAGGCCTCGGCGGTTTCAAGCTGCGCCTTGGGCACGGCGCGCATAGCACCAAAGATCACGTTGGCAGCGAACGCCCCAAAGACGAGGGCAAAGGTGATGACGGCAAGGCCGAAGGCATATGTCTGGTGCACGACCTGCGGGGCCGTGCCCAGTGGCAACTTGGCCTCCGGGCAGACCAGAAAATCATTGCCCTGCCGGATCGGATCGGTCCAGTCCGGGCACAGCACCTGATGGCGCATCCATTCAAACCCCTGATCAAGCGCGATGACGAAAAACAGGAAAAAGGCGATGTCTGGCACACCGCGCACGATTGCGATGTACCCTTTGCCGAACCAAGACAACGGCGGAATGGAAGAGCGCGCCGCCATCGCCCCGCCAAATCCGAAGGCAAGGGCGACGGGGGCCGTGACGGCCAGAATGCCGAGCACCTTGAGAAAGCTGTAATAGAAGGAAAAATGCACGCCGGTCGTCAGGTAACAGGTCAGCCAGCTCAGCGTGGCGAGCGTGTCAGGGTCGGTGCAGTAAGAGAACATGTAAGGGTGGCTCCGGCGCAGTTCCGCAGAGACTAGCGAAATGTCGTCGCCGTACCAGCCAAAACGCACAACGCGCCCCCTCCCATGTGCCGGGTGGGGGCGCGGTGCCGGTTTTTCGGTTCAGCCCTTGCGGCGCAGCAACGCGAACACGCCCAGTCCCGCCAGCAGAAGGGGAAGACCTGCAGGAAGCGGGACGGGGTTTACCGGCGGGGCGACAACGCTACGGCTGTTCAATGCCGCAACATCCCACACCGTCGAGAAGATCGAAGCGCGTCTCAAAAATAAGCCATCCGTCACCTCGGCCCCATCGGCAAATCCAAGGTCGGAGAGGTCGAACTCCAGAACACCGATTTCAAAGCCGCTCGTGTTCCCCGGCTCATTTGCTCGAATGAACCCTCTGAAGGTCCCGCTTGCCAGATTTGGAAAAGTGGCGCCTGAGGACAACTGAATGACGTTGTTGTTTGTGTTCTGGAAGATGACCAGATCAGCCCCCGCTCCGTTGATCAGGACGTTGTCGGTGAAGGAGATTTCCACGATCGAGTTGTTCAGATTGGTCGCAGTAGACAGATCTCCGTCCGCGCCGGATGCCGGGCTGGCCGCCGGGGTTCCTCCGCCAGCTGTGGACGCGATTGTAGCGTTGTCGGCCCAAGCGTTGGCGTCAAAGGTGAGTGTCTCAGGATTATTGTTGAATGAATTCGGAAATGTCGTGAACGACACTGTCGTGGCGCTCGCAGCGCCAGCCATTACACCACTCGCGACAAAAGCCGCAGTCAGGAACTTGAACATTCGGGAACTCCAAAATTTTTAATTACTTCCCCCAAACGAGTGAGCGTTTCGATCATTGTCAAAACAAAAAGGAACTGTTTTTCGGAATGGAAACGGGGTTTTGCTACCTTTCCGTGTGGTCGCGCGCGCGCGGCTATTTTTCACGGCCGTTCATTCCCTGCGACACCGTGCGGTTTTGCAAAACGAAAAACGCCTGCATCGCCCCATTTTCCCGCTTTCGGCGGTGAACAGGGCCACGCAGGCGCTGGTGATTCTGTGGCCTTAGCAGGCCTTTGATCGGCTTAGTATTGGGCTGTGTCCTCACCAAACCACTTGACCAGCAGCGCGTTCAGCGTGCCGTCAGCTTTCATGTCCGTGATCACGGCATCGAACTTTTCCTTCAGCTCGGTGTCGCTTTCGCGCAGGCCCATGCCGATGCCGCCGCCAAGGGGTACTTCGTCGCCGACAAACATCAACTCACCACCCGACGCTTCGACCAGTGGCACGAGGTAGTCGCGGTCGGCAAAGACAGCGTCGGCTTCGCCGTTGCGCACCGCGGCGACAGTCTCTTCTGGCGTTGCGAACTCAACCAGTGTCGCACCGGATTCCGCGATGTAACCGGCCTGAATCGTGGCTGTTTGTGCGGCCACAACGCCGCCTGCCAGATCGACGCCTTCTGCTGCGGCAACATAGGCCGATGCAGTGGGCGGGAAGTAGTTCTGGGTGAAGTCGATGACCTCATCCCGCTCGTCCGTGATGCTCATGCCAGCCATGATCGTGTCGTAGTTGGAGGACACGAGGTTGGGGATGATGCTGTCCCAGTCGTTCTTGACCCACTCGCAGGTCAGTTCGGCGCGCGCGCACAATTCGTCGCCGAGCTCGCGCTCGAACCCGTCGACTTCACCTGCGTCATTGATGAAGTTGTAGGGAGGGTAGGCGCCCTCGGTGCCCATACGCACGACCGAATGGCCGTCGGCAAGGGCGAACGTGGCGGTCATGGCGACCGCAACAGTGCTGAGAAGAATGGATTTCATGAGTGATTACTCCCGTTTTTCGGTTTTTTGTTTACGCAGCGTGGGTTGCCGATAGGAACCCGCGCAGACGTTCGGATTTGGGCGCGCCAAAGAGGTCTTTCGGCGGCCCTTGTTCTTCGATCAGGCCCTGATGCAGGAACACGACGTGGTCGGACACATCGGCGGCCAGTTTCATGTCGTGGGTGACGATGAGCATGGTGCGCCCTTCGCTTGCCAGATCCTTGATCACGCGCACAACTTCCTGTTCCAGTTCAGGATCAAGCGCGCTGGTGGGTTCGTCAAAGAGCAGCGCTTCGGGTTCCATGCACAGGGCGCGCGCGATGGCGGCGCGTTGCTGTTGTCCACCGGACAGTTGGGCGGGGAATGCATCGCATTTGTCGCCGATGCCGACTTTGTCCAAATATTTGCGCGCCGCCTTTTCGACCTCGGCCGGATCGCGGCGCAGGACGGTCACGGGGGCCTCCATCACGTTTTGCAGGATGGTCATGTGCGCCCACAGATTGAACTGCTGAAACACCATCGACAGGTTCGTGCGGATACGCAGCACCTGTTTGGGATCAGACGGGCGGCGGCCATGGTCCTTGCCCTTCCAGGTCACCGGTTCGCCCTTGAACAGCATTTCGCCCTGCTGGCTGTCCTCAAGCAGATTGCAGCAGCGCAAAAGCGTTGACTTGCCCGAGCCGGACGAGCCGATCAGGGACACCACGTCACCCCGTTGGGCCGCGATATCGACACCTTTCAGAACCTCCAGCGCGCCGTAGGCCTTGTGAAGATTGCGGATTTCGATAACGGGTTGATCAGACAAAGGTGTGCTCTGGTTGGACAATCAGGCGGTATAAGGGCGCAAAACCGGGGTCATGTCCACGGGCAAATGACACGAAACACGCAGCACTTGCCCAAATTGACGTCAGGTGAGGCGAAATTGATCAGGGCATCCGTGGAATGGGAATGGCGCGATACGTCGATTGCGGGATCTGCACTAACCCGTTGAGCATCAGGATCTCGCGATCCTCGGCGGGCAACGTGTCGATGGCGCGGGTCACGGCGCGCGCGATCTTTTTCGCATCCTGCGTGGCACTTGTGATCAGGGGCAGGCCCGGGGTCGGATCGGTGCGCGTGAAGGCCTCAAGCCCGGCAAAGACCTGCGGTTCGGCGCGGTCCCACATCTGGTAGGTGATCGCGTCAATCGCTGCGTAATCGGCATGCCCCGCCAACACGGCGCGGGCAGATTCCAGATGCGATCCGGTCTGCATTGTCTCACCGGGGCGCAGGCCAAGGTGGCCAAGATGCGCAACCGGCGCGGCCCAGCCCGACTGAGACAACGGTTCGTTGAAGGCGATGGTGCCCGCGCGGGCCAGTTCGCGGATGCTGCGCCTGTCGCCGCTGCGACGAACGATGTAACTGTAGTAATAGCCTTGCGGGCAGTCGCGCAGCCCGTAATCGGGCGTCCCGACAAGGCGCACCTGCGGATAAAGGCGGGCGCGGTAGGGCAGACCGCAGGTCTGGGCAAGCAACAGATCATCCGACTGCCAGATCGGCCAGGGCTCAGCGCTGCGCGTCAGGTGGTCGGGGCCATGCCCGAGCTCACCCCGGATGGCCGACCAAAACCTGTCATAGGCTGCTGCTGCGTGTGGCATGTCGTACATGCCCAGAAATGCAATCACCGTGACACGCGTTGCCTTGCACGTGCGCTGTCGGGGTCCGAAACGCCCAAAAGGTTGGTCACAAGGCGCAACAAGGCATCTTCTTCCTGAGCGCGTTGCCCGTCCGCCAGCACGACCTTCCACAAGGCCTCGATCACGGCCAGACGATCCTCGTAGGCCACAGCGTCCTTGATGGCGCGGGTAAAACGCACGGTGTCGGGGGCTTCGGCCTCCATCGCCTCGGCCTCGGCGCGCAAGGCGGAGGCATCGGCAGGCGACAGCGCATATCGATCCTGCGCGATTTGCTCGATCAGTCGTTTCTCATCACCTGAGTAGTCGTTGTCAGAACGGGCCACACGCACCAGTAGGGCGGTGAGGGCAAGACGTGCATCACCGTCCGCGATGGGATCGGGATGTGGTTGGATCAGGCGGTTGAGGAGGTCCTGGAACATTATGTGCATATATGCGCGTGCATCACATTAGCCAAGCGCGCGCGATTTTATGTTTGCGCTGTCTTCGGGGGTGATGCCGATGGCAGCCTCGATCTGGTGCAGCGTGGCCTCTTCGATTTCGGCGTGATCACCATCCGCCAGCAGCACCTGCCACATCGACAGGGCAAGGGTGAAGCGATCGTCGTAAGGCACGGTTTCGCGCAGGATTTCACCGAACTCGGGCGTGCCCGGCGCGTCGCGTTCCAGTGCCTCGCAAGTGGCACGCAGTTTCGCCGCGTCGATGGGGCCAAGGGAGAATGTGCGCGACAGGATGCGGTCGATGGCCCCCACTTCAGCGGCGCGGTAGTCGCGATCGGCCATGGCGATCCGCACCAATAGCGCGCCAAGGGCAAGCTGCGGGGTTGGTTCCGGAAGCGTTGGCTTTTCCACTGGGCCGCTTGGGAAACAGGCGTTCGAACATGGGCAAGGCCCCTAGCTGAGAGCGTCGAAGCGAGTTTTCAATTTTGCGGCTTCGCCCGCAAGCCCAAAGGGCGGGCGGATGACAAACAGGCCTGAGCCGATCATGCCGTGACCGGGTCGTGCTGGCGGAAAGCGAACCTCGTGGCGAAAAGCGTCCGGGTGATTGTTTTCAAGCGAATTCAACATGCTGTGATGCGCACCTGATGTCAGGATCGGATACCATAAAACGATAGTCCCGACATTCCATGCGCGTGCGTATTTTTTAATCTGCCCAGGGATCGTCTGATAGTCGTCTTTGATCTCATAGCTGGGATCGATCAGCATCAGCCCCCGACGCGGGGTCGGCGGCAGCATCGAATGGGCCATCGCGAACCCGTCCGTGCGTCGGCAGGTGGCGGTCGGCAGCGCAAGTTCGAGGTTGAGATGTTCGGTCGGGTGCAGTTCGGCCAACGTGATCGTGTCACTGTGGCGCAGCCGTTGCACGGCGATCAGGGGAGAGCCGGGATAGGCGGTTTCCCCATGCAGTTCAGTGGTTTGCCGCAGGGAGCGGATGTAGGGATGATCGTCAGAAAACCACGACCTTGCACGCACGATGCCACTGTCGGCCTCGCCGGTTTTCACCGCTTCTTCTGCGCTCAGATCATAAAGTGCACGGCCTGCATGCGTCTCGATATAGCTGACCGGTTTGTCCCTGCGGATGAGGTAGTCGAGCATCCATGCCAGCAGGCTGTGCTTGTGAACGTCCGCAAGGTTCCCGGCGTGATAGATGTGTTGATAGCTGAGCATGCGCCCGGGTGTAGCGGAATGGAGCGGGCGCGCAATGGTTAACCGGACCACCCGACAGTGCATTCCGATCCGGTCTTTGACCCCAGTTTTACACGGCCAAAGCGCGGTGCAGTTTGCGCAGGAAGGGTTAAGGGGCGACCTCGTCCTGCAGCCAGGCGATGAATCGGCCCTTGACCAGCCATGACACGCCAAAGGCGATCAATGCGGCAGCCTCGCATGTGAAAGTCCAGTTGCCCGCGTCCCACCACGGCACCGGGATGCCTAACAGCCCTTCGACTGCAAACACAGTGCCCATGGCCAAGATGGCGATGACGATGACGGTTCCGGCTGCGTAGTAGAGCGCGTTGCGGATCACTTTAACCTGTGTCGGCTTGCCATCTGGCCCCCGCTGGTCGTCGTCGATGGCAGTGAAGACGAAAAAACAGAACCAGGCGAGAAAGAAAAAGACCACAGCGGCGCTGCCGTAGTGAATGACGCTGGCATATTTGAAGAGCATGAAGGCGCGGTCCGGATCGAATGCACCCTGAATCACCGGCACACCTTTGATCAGATCGAACAGCAGCATGGGCCGGGCCGCAAAGACCACTTCGTCACAGCCCCAACCGCCAGTCGGAAACAGCGCGATGCCAAAGCAGGCCAGCCCCGCATAGCTCGCCAGCCGCTTTTCGGCATCATGTCTGTCCTCGCCCTTGTAGACGATGAGGTAGGCCCCGATGAACACCAGTGCGCCAGTAAACACGGTGCCCCAGAAAGGGGCATAGTAAAAATGGCTGATCGAAAAGCGAAAGCACGAGTCAATGTATGGATTTGACGATGGCAGGTGTGATGCGATCCACAGGACCACCGGCAACCCCACCGCGACCATGCCGACCACACGCGCCAATGCACGCTGGTCAATGGCCGCATAGCCGTCCTTACCCGCCGGGGCAGGCTGATAACGCGTCTTTCCTGTTTGGAGCAGTTCCATATCGTGTCCCCCAGGCAATGCACTAAATCAATGCCCTACAGGATACACGCTTTTGGCGAATTCGCGAAGGGAGGGCTTACACCAACCGCGACACCTCTTTGGCGGCGCGCACGAAATCTTCGAACAGCGGGTGCGGAGCGAACGGCTTGGATTTCAGCTCCGGGTGAAACTGGACGCCGATGAACCACGGGTGATCGGGCCACTCCACGATTTCAGGCAGGCGGCCATCCGGCGACATGCCTGAAAACTTCAGTCCGGCCTTTTCCAGCTGCTCGCGGTACTTGATATCGACCTCATAGCGGTGGCGATGGCGCTCGTCGATCTGGGTCGTGCCGTAAGCGTCTGCCACCCGGCTGCCAGCCGTCAGGACGGCATCATAGGCTCCAAGGCGCATGGTGCCGCCCTTGTCGTCGCCCACTTTGCGTTCGACCTTATGATTGCCCTGCACCCATTCCTTGAGGTGGTACACCACCGGTTCAAAACGCTTTTTCCCGGCCTCATGGTCGAATTCCTCGGACCCCGCAGCCGTCAGGCCAGCCACGTTGCGTGCCGCTTCGATCACCGCCATCTGCATGCCCAGACAGATGCCCATATAGGGCACCTTGCGGGTGCGCGCGAACTCGGCCGCCTTGATCTTTCCTTCGGTGCCGCGTTCGCCAAACCCGCCGGGGACCAGAATGGCGTGAAAGCCGCTGAGATGGGGGGCCGGGTCTTCGTTTTCGAACAGTTCCGCGTCGACCCATTCGACCTTGACCCGCACACGATTGGCCATGCCGCCATGGGTCAGCGCCTCGGCGATGGATTTGTAGGCGTCTTCCAACTGCACGTATTTGCCGACGATAGCGACATTCACCACGCCTTCGGCATTGTGGATGCGGTCGCTGACGTCTTCCCATTTCGTAAGATCGGGCTTGGGGGCCGGGCTGATCTGGAAGGCATCGAGCACCGCCTGGTCCATGCCTTCGCGGTGATAGGCAAGGGGGGCGTCATAGATCGTGGACAGGTCCTGTGCGGCAATCACGGATTCGGGGCGCACATTGCAGAACAGGGCCAGTTTTTCGCGTTCCTTGACCGGGATCGGACCCTCAGACCGGCACACAAGGATGTCGGGCGCGATGCCGATGGAGCGCAATTCCTTGACCGAGTGCTGGGTGGGTTTGGTTTTCAACTCGCCTGACGCCCTGATGAAGGGCAGCAGGGTCAGGTGCATAAAGATGCACTGCCCGCGGGGTTTGTCCTGCGAAAACTGCCGGATCGCTTCGAAAAACGGCAGGCCCTCGATATCGCCAACGGTGCCGCCGATTTCGCAGAGCATGAAATCAACCTCGTCATCGCCGATGCCGATGAAGTCCTTGATCTCATTGGTGACATGCGGGATCACCTGGATCGTTTTGCCAAGGTAGTCACCGCGCCGTTCCTTTTCGAGCACGTTGGAATAGATGCGGCCCGACGACACAGAGTCGGTCTTGCGCGCGGCCACACCGGTGAAGCGTTCGTAATGGCCAAGATCTAGGTCGGTTTCCGCGCCGTCATCTGTCACGAACACTTCGCCATGTTCAAAGGGCGACATCGTGCCGGGATCGACGTTCAGGTAGGGGTCCAGCTTGCGCAGGCGCACCGAAAACCCGCGCGCCTGAAGAAGTGCGCCGAGGGCGGCCGAAGCCAACCCCTTGCCAAGCGATGACACAACGCCGCCGGTGATGAAGATATAGCGCGCCATATTGTAGGAGTCCCCCGTGGTTCGTCTTTGGCACAAGGCCATCTGCGGGAGGCGCGATAAAGCGTTCCCCACGGGGCCTCAGTATAACAGGATTCGGTTTGAAGGGGCAAGGCGCGCGCAACATGATGTTGCAAGTGCGCGCACCGCCTCAAGATTTCGTGTCAGTCCTTTCGGATAGTCGTGAATCGGATGTTCGCTGCCTCTCCCTGCGGTCGAACGCGAAATCCGATAATTCCACTCGGTTGGAAATCCGAAAGGCCCTAGTCCGCGCTGGGGACCAGCGGTGCGTCGTCAGTTGCCGTGGGCGGCAGCAGATCACCACCGGGTGGCACCAGATCGTTTGCGGGCGCGTTCTGCGCGGGTGGTGTGATGCCCAGCTGGTCGATCACGGAGGTGCCTGCGGCCTTTTGCGCGGCGATGATCGTCAGCGTGATCGAGGTGATGATAAAGCAAATGGCGAGGATCCACGTGACCTTGCCTAGTGCGGTGCCCGCTGGCCGACCGGCCATGGCACCACCGCCGCCGCCACCCATGCCCAGACCGCCCCCTTCGGAGCGCTGCATCAGCACCACGGCGATCAGGCCGAGGGCGAGGAACAGGTGGACGATCAGAACGACATTTTCCATGGACGGGGACGTAACCTTTGCTGCGCGATGGGCGGTATGTATGCAGAAACGCTTTGACCCGCAAGTCGCGTTTCGTGGCAATTTGGGACAGCCGCATCGCGCGGTGCCATCAGGGCACAGGAGGGGGTGGATTTCTGTGATCGCCTCGCCCAGAGTTGACCCATGCCACATGATCATTCCGACCACGACCACCCCCACAGTCTGTTGCCACCCGACCCCGCCTTGCGGGTCAAAGCGCTGGAAACCATCCTCACGCAAAAGGGGTTGGTGGACCCCGCCGCGCTGGATGAAATCATCGACACCTATGAAAATCGCATCGGCCCGCGCAACGGCGCAAAGGTGGTGGCGCGGGCGTGGTGTGATCCCGCCTTCAAGGCCGCATTGTTGGAAGACGCCGATCCGGTCCTTGCCGACCTTGGGTTTTATGGACGGCAGGGCGAACACATGGTGGTCGTCGAAAACACGGACACTCTGCACAACATGGTCGTTTGCACCCTGTGTTCATGCTATCCATGGCCGCTGCTGGGCATTCCGCCGGGCTGGTACAAATCTGATGCCTACCGCGCCCGTGCGGTGCGTGAACCGCGCAAGGTGCTTGCCGAATTCGGTGTGACCCTGCCCGACGGGTGCGCTGTGCGCGTCTGGGATTCGACGGCTGAAGTGCGCTATCTCGTTCTGCCGCAGCGCCCCGCAGGCACTGAAGGCCTGGACGAGACTGCACTGATGGATCTGGTAAGCCGCGATTCCATGATCGGCTGTGGTCTGGCGGGCGCCCAATGACCCGCGTGCATGACATGGGTGGGCGGTTTGGCGACGGGCCTGTGGTGCCCGAACCTGAGGATGTGAAATTCCATGCCGACTGGCATCCGCGTGCTCTCGCGCTGACACTGGCGTGCGGCAGCCTTGGCCTGTGGAACATCGACGTGTCCCGCCATGCCCGAGAAAGCCTTGCGCCCAAGGACTATGCCCGCTTTGCCTACTACGAAAAGTGGATCGCCGCACTGGCTGACCTGCTGGTGGAAAAGGGCGCGTTGAGCGCCGATGAACTGGCCGCTGGGCAGGCACAGGGCGAAAGTGCGCTGGCCGCGCGGCGCCTTGAGGCATCCGCCGTCGCGGACGTGTTGGCAAAGGGCGGGCCTGCAGACCGCCCCAGCAACATCGCTCCGCGCTTTGGGGTGGGCGACGTGGTGCGGTTGCGTGCGATGCCGGAAAATGTGGCGGTTGCCGGGGGGCACACAAGACTGCCGTCTTATGCCGCCGGTGCGATGGGACATATCCTGCGCGTCCACGGCACGCATGTGCTGCCCGACAGCAACGCCCACGGCTTGGGTGAAGCGCCCGAGCCGCTTTACGCCGTGGCCCTCAAGGCAGGCGACATCTGGGCGCATCCCGAACACCCGCAGGACGAAGTGATCCTTGATCTGTGGGACAGCTATCTGGCCTCTCCATGAGGCCGGAACCGGCATTCGCAGCCCCGTGGCATGCACAGCTTTTTGCGCTGACGGTGTATCTGAACGAGACGGGCGTGTTCACGTGGCCCGACTGGGCGACACGGTTCGGCGCAACGCTCAAACAGCACGGGTTGGATCGGGAATTGAACGGCGGCGACGACTATTTTGCCGCATGGCTTGAGACACTCGAAGCACTGTTGACGGACTCCGGCCTGTCCGAAGCGCAAACACTCGCTGACATGCGCGCCAAATGGGAAGCCGCCTACTTGCGCACCCCGCATGGCCAGCCCGTTCATCTCGACCAGACATTCTCTGATTGAAAAAAATCCCGGGGGAGGCCGCAGGCCGGGGGCAGAGCCCCCTCAATCAATCGCGTGCGCAGCGCCTTTGGGTCACGGGTTATTCGTCCACGTCGTCCATATCCGCCTGCCCGGACAGGTAGCGGCGCACATGGCTCCAGCTCAGACCAATGCCAAGCACAACCGAAAGTGCGAGCAGGCCAAGCCACGTGTTAAAACCCGGATTGGCAAGGCTGACGATCCCCAGATCATAAAGCACCCACAGGATCGCCCCGACGAGCGCCAGCACCAGCAACATGCCAAAGGGCCCGATCGAGCGCAGAGTGGCACGCAGGTAAATGATGTAGCCGACGCTCAGCAGCAGCCCCACCAGCACGGCGATGGACAGGTTGGCCCCGCCATGGTCCATCACCCAGCGCGCATAGTTGAATTCTGTGGGGTTATACGTGGCGGCAAGCAGTCCGAAGGCAAAAAGCCAGCGCCAGAGGAATCCCGTCATGATGTCGTATCCTTCTTCAGGGTTGGCGCGTCATGGCGCGAAACGACGCCGATCTCAACTGTTCGATGCCCGTGCGCGTCGCATTTTTGGTCAGACGAAACAAAAGTATCGGTTTGCCTCTGCTGGTCGCATCGCTATACGGGCGCGGGTTTGCATGGAAAGGATCTCTCATGGCCAATGTAGTGGTTGTCGGCGCGCAATGGGGCGATGAGGGCAAGGGCAAGATCGTGGATTGGCTGAGCGAGCGGGCCGATGTGATCGCGCGCTTTCAGGGCGGGCACAATGCGGGCCACACGCTGGTCATCGACGGCGAGGTCTACAAATTGCACGCGCTGCCCTCGGGCGTCGTGCGGGGCGGCAAACTGTCTGTCATCGGCAATGGCGTTGTGCTGGACCCGTGGCACCTGCTGAACGAAATCGACACGATCCGCGCTCAAGGTATTGAAATTACGCCTGAAACGCTGATGATTGCCGAAAATACACCGCTGATCCTGCCTATTCATGGAGAGCTGGACCGCGCGCGCGAGGCGCAGAATTCGGTGGCCAAGATCGGCACCACTGGGCGGGGCATCGGCCCGTGTTACGAGGACAAGGTGGGCCGCCGCGTGGTGCGCGTGGCCGACCTCGCCGATCCTGCGACGCTGGAATTGCGCGTGGACCGCGCGCTTGTGCACCATGACGCGCTGCGTCGCGGACTGGGCCTTGCACCTGTGGACCGCGATGCACTGCTGGCCAGTCTGGTCGAGATTGCGCCGAAAATCCTCGCCTATGCCGCGCCGGTCTGGAAGGCGATGAATGAAGCGCGCAAATCCGGCAAACGTATCCTGTTCGAGGGCGCACAAGGCGCGCTGCTCGACATTGATTTCGGCACCTATCCCTTTGTGACCTCGTCCAATGTGATCGCGGGGCAGGCCGCCACCGGCGTCGGCGTCGGCCCCGGTGCCATCGATTTCGTCCTTGGCATCGTCAAGGCCTATACCACCCGCGTCGGCGAGGGGCCGTTCCCAAGCGAATTGCATGACGCAGACGGCGACCGGCTGGGTGAGCGTGGCCATGAATTTGGCACCACAACCGGGCGCAAACGTCGCTGTGGTTGGTTTGATGCCTGCCTTGTGCGCCAGACCTGCGCGACAAGTGGTGTGAACGGCATTTCGCTGACCAAGCTCGATGTGCTCGACGGGTTCGAGACGCTCAAGATCTGTGTAGGTTATGAGCTGGACGGCAAGCGCCTTGATTACCTGCCCACCGCAGCCGATCAGCAAAGCCGATGCACACCGATCTACGAAGAAATGCCCGGATGGTCAGAATCGACCGAAGGCGCGCGCAGCTGGGCCGAGTTGCCCGCCAATGCCATCAAATATGTCCGTCGCGTCGAAGAGTTGATCGATTGCCCCGTCGCCCTACTTTCCACCTCACCCGAGCGGGAGGACACGATCCTTGTCCGGGACCCGTTTTCGGACTGAGGAGGTCGCAAAGGTGAGTTACAGGGCGCGCAAATGGCTGGCGGGGCTGATCCTGGTCTTTGGTCTGCCGCTTTACATCGTCATGGCCGTCAACATCGTTGCGCTGTTTGACCGTCCGTCGATCCTTGTCGAGTTGCTAATCTATGTGGGGCTGGGTGTGATCTGGGCGATCCCGCTGAAATATGTGTTCAAGGGGATTGGACAACCGGACCCTGACGCCTGAGACTTGTGCTATCCTGTGTGCGGCACGGCACGGAGGATGTCATGAGGGTCGACCCCGCAATACCGATCTTGCGCAGCTTTGACGAAACCAAGGCGCGCGAATTCTACATTGATTTTCTGGGTTTCGAGGTGGTGTTTGAACATCGCTTCGAACCGGACACGCCGCTGTACATGGGGTTGCGGTTGGGCCGGTGCGAATTGCACCTGTCAGAGCATTTCGGCGATGCCGCACCCGGCGCGTCGATGCGGATCGAGGTGGAGGACGTGCACGCCTTGTGTGCCGCGCTGAATGCCAAGTCTTATCGCCATGCGCGGCCAGGCGTGCAGCGCCAAAGCTGGGGGATGGACGATATGTCGATCTCTGATCCGTTCGGAAACAAGCTGATCTTTTGCACAGACATTCCGCCTGCTCAGGTTTGACAGGCGCGCCATGCGTCCCGTTCTACCACATAGCATCGCCAGATGCCGATCTTGCCGCCAAGGTTGCGCTGCGCCTCTTCGACAAAGCGCGCGCCAATCTTGAGTGTCGCCCGTTGTGAGCGGATGTTGGCAGGATCGACGTGCAGCCAGACCTGATCCATGTGCTCAAAGGCGTGATCCAGCATGAGCGCTTTCATCTCCCTATTGGCGGCACCGCCCCAATAGGGTCGGGTGAGGAAAGTATAGCCGATACCGTACGCTTTTGGTGTTTCGGGCGCCGGGTAATAGCGCGAGCAGCCGATCACTGATCCGCTGGCCTTGTCGGTGACAACCAGCGCGCCACCAGAGCGGAGCAGCATGTGTGCATAGGGCGCAAAGACCTCGGGCTTGTATCTGTCGCGCGCGGGGTGTCCGGCCCAGATGGCGGGATCACTTGCGGCGTGTGTGAGGGCGGGGATGTCGTCGCCGCGCAAAGGCCGCAAGTGAAGTGTTTCACCGGTCAAGGTGGGTTGGTCCGGAAAATTCATGAGCCGGATGAACAACAAAAAAGGCGCCCCGGCAAGGGCGCCTCACTATGATCTCAGCAAGCACGCTGGCTTAGCCAGCGGCGCGTTGCTCGGGGCGATACCCGATGTCACTGGTTACGGCAAAGCGGCCACCGGAGATCTTTTCGATCTTGCCCGAGCGCAGCAACTGACCAAAGGAACGCAAGCCGTCTTCGCGGCTGAAGTCCTCTTTTTCCACCTGACGCACTTTTGTCATCAATTGGGGACGCGAGAACTGATCGCGACCCTCGACAAAACTCAGATAGCTTGCGGCCGCTTCCAGCAGTGCGGGCAGATCATGCGCGCCCAGTTCGGCGACATATTCCGCAAAGCTGTCCGCATCCTGTGCATCCTGTCCAACCTCTTGGGGGGCTGCGACGCGGCGGGGGCGCACGGGGCCTTTGGGCCCCATGTCAACGTCGACGCGTTGTTCCGCCACCAGTTTGAGGGGGGCAGGGCGCGCGCTTTCGGGGCGGTCGCCGCGGCTTGCGCTCACTTCGGGACGGCGTGGTTTGACCACTTCGGCCAGATCAGAGCGGAACGCGTCTTCGTCCTTGATTGAATCGTTGCCGATATCGGAGTCTGCCTTCTTGGCTTTTACAGCGGCCTTCAGATGGGCAAACGCGTCGCGGCGATTTGACCCTTCGGGTTCTTCCATCTGGTTTTCGGCTTCGGCCATCAGGCGGGATACATCGTCGTCCTGCACGTTTTGCGATTTGGATTCTGCAGCAACAGCAGTGACATCTTCTTCCGCTTCGGTCAGGTCGTCAACTTCGTCCGCGATGTCGTCGTCTTCGCTTTCAGCGCCAACTTCAGCAGCTTCGTCGTCTTCGACTTCCTCTGCGATGTCATCCTCGTCGCTGTCGACCGCAACTTCAGGCTCAGCTTCATTCTCGGCAGGCAATTCTGCTTCGACTTCGGCCAATTCGGCCAGCAGTTCGGCTTCTTCCTGTTCGGACAACGAGGTTTCTGCCTCATCATCGTCATCTTCGACCTGCTCCAGCTGACCGCTGGCAAGGGCGGCGTCGATATCGGCGCGTTTGACCTTGATCACACGGGCGCGGCGGGGGTTTTGTTCAGCCTCGTCCGCAACTGAGTCGTCGGTTTCCTCGGCTTCATCGAACAGGTTTTCGCCGGTTTCCGAAGCGTCCGTGTCACCTTCATCCGCTGCCATCAGTGCGGCGAGGGAATCAAGGCCCATATCGTCGTCGCTTTGAGCCTCAACCTGATCGTCGTCACTCACCGCTTCGTCGGCAGTGCCCGCTTCGGCGGTTGTGTCGGTGTCAAAACGGGCCAGCATGGCGGTGACATCGTCGTCCTCGTCCGCCGCTTCATCGTCCTGATGCGCAATGGCTGCATCGTCGGCGTCAAGCGCCTCTTCGATGTCGCGCGCCGCATCGGCGATCACGTCATCGGATGCGTCCTCGTCTTCGGCAACATCTTCGGAGATGGCGAATGCGCTTTCGGGTGTCGCGACCTCTTCAGCGTGCTCGTCCTCGAACATTTCGTCCTCGGAGGAGTCCTGTTGGCTTTGCGACACGACCGCGCGGATGCGTTGCAGTTTGGCGGCGATGCTGTCGGCAGGCATGTCCTGAGGCGCGGCTTCGACTGTTTCAGCTTCGACGATTGTGTCTTCTTCGCTGGTGTCGGCCATTGCGTCGGTGTCGCTCTCGCTCGCAGCAAAGAACGCTTCGGCCTCGAACGGTGTGTCAGTGTTGCCCACTGCGTCGGTAGCTTCTTCGGACGTGTCGGTGACTTCTTCCGGTGTTTCCGCTTCGTCAGACGCTTTGTCGAATACGACGTCAGGCTCTGACGCGACTTCCGGTGCTGCGCTCTCTGCCTCCACCTCTGTGGGGGCGTCCGCTGCGATTTCTGTCTCAGCCTCTGGCGCAGCCTCGATCTCGTCGGGCGCGTCGGCCACTTCGGCAACCGGAGCGGTGTCGTCCGCCGGCGCTGTCGCGTCCTCTGCAAGATGTGCGGCGGCCACTGCGGCAGCGGGTGCGGCGGCAGGCAGGGCGTCGGGTTGCTGTGCGTCAGTTGCGCTCAGCACGATGCGGCCGTCATGCTGGCGCGCCTCGACACGGCGGGAAATCTCGCGTTCGGCGATGCGGGTCAGCATCTCTGCGTCCGGCTGCGGCGGTTCGGCCCCGAAATAGCGGTCGTCAGAGGCCAGATCGCGGAAATACTCCGCAATCGCCTTCATCGTGCCGAAACTGTCGTCGAATCCCTCCAACGTGCACGAGAATGTACCGTAGGAGACCGTCAGAATTTTGTTATTCATTGTCATAGGATGCTCGTCCTCTGCCTGTCTGCGCAAGCGTCATAGGCTGCAATGCCGGACCAAAGCGGCCCGAATCTGTGCCCGGAAGGGTATCATTTCGTGGCGACATTGTGATCTGTTTCCGGAAATTGCATTAAAAACAGATGAAAGAGATGATTGTTCACAGTTCCGAACCGGTCACCCTGCTTGGCGGTGGTGCGGCGTTAACCACGGATGTCGAAACCGCAATGGCCCTTGCCCCTCAATGTGTTGCGGCAGATGGCGGGGCCGAACTGGCCCGGCAAGCGGGCGTCAAACTGGATGGCTTGATCGGCGATTTTGACAGTGTGTCGCCGGAAACGCTGGCGCTGACGCCAGCTGAGCGCCGTTTTCATATTGCCGAACAGGACAGTACCGATTTCAACAAGGCGCTGCGCCATATCGATGCCCCGGTCGTGATCGGCGTCGGTTTTCTGGGCGGGCGATTGGATCATCAACTGGCGGCGCTGAACGTGCTGGTGGGCTATCCCGCGCGGCCTTGCGTATTGTTGGGCGAAATCGAGATTGCATTTCTTTGCCCGCCGCAGATCGAAATCGACACCAGTTCTGGCGATGTCGTGTCATTGTTTCCATTTGGTGATGTGAGTGGCACGTCCTCTGGTCTGCGGTGGGAGATTGCGGGCCTGCGCTTTCACCCGATGGGGCAAACCAGTACGTCCAATGCCGCCACAGGTCCGCTTGCGTTAACCATGGATGCCCCGGCGATGATCGTCATGTTGCCGCGCGCCTATCTGGCAGAGGTCACACGGGCGCTGGCGTCTGCGCCTCCATCCGCGCGATGGCCCGCTCGCGCAGCACAATATAGAGCCCCGATGCAATCGTGATGCAGATGCCGGTCGCCGCCAGACCATTGGGCAGATCCGAAAAGATGATGAAGCCAATGATCGTGGCAACCGGGATTTCAAGGTATTGCATGGGGGCCAGCGTGGCCGACGGTGCAAAGCGCAGCGACCAGGTCATGAGCAAATGCGCCAGCGTGCCAAGGATGCCGATTGCAGCCAGCAGCGCCATTTCGGTGCCGTTGACCGCAATCATTTCAAGCGGGGCAATACCAGCATTTCGGCTGAACCACAGCGCGGGGCCAAGAATGACGACGGCCATCACGCCACTTACGGCCTGAAGCCCGATAGGGTCCGTTTCCTTTGCGATCTGGCGTGTGACCAGCATGAAGACGGCGAAATTCACCGCGACCACCACAGGCAGCAGCGCGGGCCAGCCCACTTCGGCAAAACTGGGCTGAACCACCAGAAGTGTGCCGACGAACCCCACGATGCAGGCCAGAAGGCGACGGCTGCCGACTTCTTCGCCCAGCACGTACTTGCCCAGCAGCAACATCAGGAACGGCATGACAAAAGCAATCGCGACTGCATCCGCCAGCGGCAGGTATTGCAGGGCAGTGAACATCGCACCGATGCCAAAGATATGAAGCACGGTGCGCAGGGCGGTGAGGCGCAGCACCCGTCCGCGCATTTTCCAGGCCCGGCGCCCAAGCCACACAAGCGGGATCAGGATGATCGCCTGTATCGCAAAGCGCACAAACAGCAACTCTCCGAGCGGAACAGTCTGGCCCAACAGCTTTGCCACCGCGTCCCCCATCGGGGCCACGACGCAAAAACCCAGCATCAAGAGGATGCCGAGGAGGGGGCGATCCTGAGCCATGCGCGGCACCCTATCAGCGCTTTGCGGGGGCGCAATGCTGCAATTGCAGCATAAGTGACGCGAATTGGCGTCGGGTGTTTGCGTGCTGGTGGCAGGGTTTCCCGCAATGCGTGAATTGCGTTAAATGGGCGATCTATTTCAGCAGGTTTTCGCCGGACTTGGCGAGGTTTGGCGCATTGAGGATCGACTGTTTGGCGGGTCACTCTGCGAGGACATCACCCTTAGCAGTTGGGCACGTTCACCGCCAAACCACCCAGCGACGTTTCCTTGTACTTCTCACTCATGTCGGCCCCGGTCTGCCGCATGGTTTCGATGCAGGCATCCAGCGGCACCAGATGGGTGCCATCGCCGCGCAAGGCGAGGGAGGCCGCCGACACGGCCTTGATCGCACCCAGTCCGTTACGTTCGATGCATGGCACCTGCACCAGCCCCTTGACCGGATCGCAGGTCATGCCGAGGTGATGTTCCAACGCGATTTCGGCGGCGTTCTCGATCTGCTCGGGGCTGCCGCCCATCACGGCGCACAGGCCCGCGGCAGCCATTGCGGCGGCACTGCCCACTTCGGCCTGGCACCCGGCTTCGGCTCCCGAGATGGAGGCGTTGAATTTCACCAGCCCGCCGATGGCGGCGGCGGTCAGAAGGAAATCTTCGATATGCGCCTCGCTGCTGCCGGGCACATGATCAAGGTAATAGCGCAACGTGGCAGGCAGCACGCCTGCCGCCCCGTTGGTCGGGGCGGTGACAACCTGCCCCCCGGCTGCGTTTTCCTCGTTCACCGCCATCGCATAGACGGCCATCCAGTCGTTGATCGTGTGCGGCGCATTCAGGTTCATGCCGCGCTCGGTCTGCAATCTGTCATGGATGTCCTTGGCGCGGCGTTTCACGTTCAACCCGCCGGGCAGGGTGCCGTCTGATGTGAGGCCACGTTCGATGCAGTCGTTCATCACCTGCCAAAGACGGCGGGTGCCTGCCTTGAGGCTTTCAGGCGTTCCGCGCGATTCCTCGTTGGCGCGTTTCATGGCTGCGATGGATTTGCCAGAGCGGTTGGCCATCTCCAGCATCTCTGCGGCGGATTTGAAGGGGAAGGGGACAGGCGCGCCCTCATCCGTGTCCTTGCCTGCTTGCAGCTCTTCCTCGGTCATCACGAAACCGCCACCGATGGAGTAGAATACCTGGCGCAGGATCACGTCGCCCTGGCCGTCTGTCGCCATCAGGATCATGCCATTGGCATGGCCGGTCAGTTGTGTGTCGTAGTCAAAGGCGAGGTCGGTTTTGGGATTGAACTGCAATGGGGGCAGGCCGTCCGGGCGCAACGTATGATCCCGGTCAAGGTCGCTCAGCACCTGCTCGGCCCGGTCGTGATCGTAGGTGTCGGGCACAAATCCGGCAAGGCCAAGGATTGTGGCGCGGTCCGTGGCATGACCGACCCCGGTAAAGGCAAGAGAGCCATGCAGCGAGGCGCGCACCCCTGCAAACTGGAAGGGCGAGGCCCGCATCATGTCCGAGGAACCGCGCCGCCGCCACCATTGGCCCCATGGTATGGGACGAGGACGGGCCGATGCCCACTTTGAACATCTCGAAGACGGACAGGAACATGCGTGCAAAACTCCTTGGAACCTGCGCCTGCGATACCACGGGGATCACGACACTGCGCTACAAAAACGACGGTTTCGGTGTCTTTGCGATCTGGTAGCGAGGAGGACTGCGACGCGCCTGCCGGGGTTCAAGATGCCGAATGCGGGCCATGCGCAGATAGCCGCTACCCCGCTCTGACGCTGATCAGCTCTGCGGTTTCATTCTGTCTCGTTGCAGTGCCATTTCAAACCTCCGCCCGGCTTAACGCGGTTTTAACCAAGCTGGCGTTGAGTGAGGGCAGGAGGAGCTGCCAAATGCGAATCTTCATCGTTTTACTATCTGTCGTTGCCTGTCTCATGCCCTGGCGCATGGCGTTGGCCGGGGATGCATCAGTACATCAGCCCGCGTTCATGTCAGCGGATAGGACACAAGGGCGATAGGGTCAGCAAAGCCGCGCAGCCTGTGCTGCCCAAGGTCGGCGCCTGCGCGCGGGCAATGTTCGGCGAACGCACCGGTCGCGACAAGGGGCGTGTCTAGTTCGCGCGTCATCCCTTCACAACGGCTGGCCAATCCTACTGCGGGGCCTGTCGCGGTGAAATCAAGGCGACGCGCCGTGCCCACATTGCCATAGATCACCGTGCCCACGTGCAAGCCGACGCCGAAGTGCAGGGCAGGAAGGCCATCGCCGCTGCGGCCCCGGTTGGCGTGCTCGGCGCGGGCGAACGCCTCTTGGGCGCTGGACAGGGCGGCGGCGCACATGTTGGCGCGGGGGCGATTGGCCTCGTCAAAGGGAAAGATGGCCAGCACCCCATCCCCGATGAATTTCAGCACTTCGCCACCATGTTCGTCGATGGCCGTGGCCACGCAGTCGAAATAGGCGTTCACGGTATCAAGGTAGGCCGTGCTGTCGAGCGTTTGTGACAGGGTGACTGATCCGCGCAGGTCCGAATAGAGGATGGCGCAGTCGATCTCTTGCCCGTCGCCGCGTTCGACTTGTCCGTCCAGCACCTGCTTGCCGCTGATCTTGCCGAGGTAGGTTTCGAGGATTTCTCCGGCGACGAACCGTTCTATGTCCATGCGCAGGCAGATACAAAAAGCAGGCAGCACGCGTTCCAACCCGTCCAGATCGGCCTGCGAGAAGCCCGAAAAGCGCTTGGTCGTGAATGAAAGTGAGGCCCCGCGGAACTCGTTGGAAATGCGCTCGTAAAGATGATGTGTGCGCCCGAAACTCCTGCTGAATGCGGCATAATACGTCATGCCGCGTGCGGCGAGTTGCTCAAACATGGGAAAGCGCGCAACCTCATCCGGGTCGCGCAGATCGGCAAACAGGCGATCTGTCTTGCCTTTGGACAATTCGCCAAACGGGGTGTCGAAAATCTCAAGACTGTTGCGCACGATCTGGCGCGGCACCGCCTGGGTGTTGACCTGCCCTGTGTCCTGTTCCCACTGCACATCCAGCAATCCGATTGTGGGATGCAGGATCGACCGCCCGATGCTGATCCGTGCCACCGGCACGCCCCCTTCGACAAGGCGCCTGCCGAAGGTCTCGACGATACTGGTGAGCGGGTTTTCATCCAGCGCCTCCTGCATCAGCCAATCATTGATGTTGTCAAACAGGTCGGCCACGTCGCAAATGCTCTCAATTCAAAGTGTTGGCGTTATCTGTTCCGCAGTTTAACCCGATTGTCACCCGCCTTGCGCCATTTGGGCGTGCCTTTGGGGTCGCAACACTGCGAGCCTGCCTCTATAACCCGCCCACCACGCCGAGGAGTCGCATATCATGACCGGAGAACTGTCACCCATCGACAAGGCCAAATACGTCGCCGCAAAACGCGCGGCAGATTACGTTGAAGACGGGATGCGCGTGGGCCTTGGCACCGGCAGTACTGCCGCGTGGCTGGTGCGCTGTCTGGGCGAACAGGTGCGGGACGGCGGTTTGCGGTTCAAAGGCGTGCCGACCTCGACCCGCACGGCTGATCTGGCGCGCGATGTCGGGATCGAAGTGATCAGTCTGGACGAGGCCAAGTGGCTCGACATCACCATTGACGGTGCGGACGAGTTTGACGGCGACCTCAACCTGATCAAGGGCGGCGGCGGCGCGCTGCTGCAGGAAAAGATCGTGGCGACCGCATCCGATCAAATGGTGGTGATCGCCGATATCGGCAAAGAGGTCGAGCATCTGGGCGCGTTCCCCCTTCCGATCGAAGTGATCCCCTTTGGCTGGCAGACCACGCAGGCCCTTGTCGAGGAAACCCTTATTTCCATGGACGTTCTGGGCCGCCAGTCGTCTTTGCGCATGAACGGCGAACAGGCCTTTATGACCGATGAGGGCAACTATATCCTTGATCTGCACCTGCAACGCATCGGAAACCCCCGCCAGCTTGCGCTGGTGATCAACCAGATGCCGGGCGTGGTTGAAAACGGGTTGTTCATTGATATTTGTGATGCGGTCGTGATCGGCTATGGCGACGGGCGCGTCGAGATACGCGATATCAACGAAGGCACCGTTGAGCAGGATCGGCTCGATTTTCTTGAGACCGACAACCTGTTCACCGATCTTGCAGAATAAGGACGACCCACATGCCCGACTATGATTACGATCTTTTTGTCATCGGCGGCGGGTCGGGTGGCGTGCGTGCAGCACGGGTTGCGGCCGGGGATGCAGATGCCCGCGTCGCATTGGCCGAAGAGGACCGCTATGGCGGGACATGCGTGATCCGGGGCTGTGTGCCCAAGAAGCTGATGGTGTTTGCCAGCGAATTTGCCGAGTCGGCCAGCGTCGGCAGCGCCTACGGCTGGAACATGACATCGGGCACGTTTGACTGGCAGAATTTCCGTGGTCGTCTTGAAAGCGAACTGGATCGTCTCGAGGTTGTATACCGCACGCTGCTCAAGAACTCCGGTGTTGACACGTTTGACGCCCGCGCCCGCCTCAAGGACAAGCACACTGTCGAGCTGTCCAGCGGCGAGACCAAAACGGCCAAGACCATTCTGGTGGCAACCGGCGGGCGCCCCGTGCGCCCCGATATGCCAAACGCTGATCTGGGCATTGTCAGCGATGACATCTTTCATCTGGAAACCCTGCCAAAATCCATCCTCATCATCGGCGGTGGCTACATCGCCTGTGAATTCGCCTGCATCCTGCATGGCCTGGGTGTCGAAGTGACGCAATATTACCGCGGGGCCCAGATCCTGCGCGGGTTTGATGACGAGGCGCGCGGGCTGATCGCGGAATCCATGCGTGATCGCGGGATCGAGTTGCACACCGGGACCAACATTGTCGAGATGGCGCTCGCAAGTGACGATCACACGATGTCCTCGATGCCCACCACGTCCGATGCCGCCATGGGCGCAAGTGCCCAGCAAAGTCAGGTGATGGCGAATGATAATACATCCGATGCTGCAAGCCCCAGCCGGGGCGGGCCAGTGTGGGTCAAGGCCACGAACGGGCGCGAGCGTGTGTTCGACACGGTGCTGTTTGCCACGGGGCGTGATCCAAACACCGATGACATGGGGCTGGAAGAGGCCGGCGTTGAAATCGGTCGGCGCGGCGAGATTGTCGTCGATGAATTTTCCAAGACGGCCACCGACAGCATCTATGCCATCGGCGATGTGACCAACCGGGTCAACCTGACGCCTGTCGCCATTCGCGAAGGCATGGCCTTTGTCGAAACGGTGTTCAAGGACAACCCCACAGCTGTCGATCACGACCTCATCCCGTCTGCCGTCTTCACCCAGCCCGAAATGGGCACCGTTGGCTTAAGCGAAGAGGATGCGCGCGACCGCGAAGAGATCGAAGTCTATTGCACGTCGTTCCGGCCCATGCGCACTGCATTTGCAGGCAAACCCGATCGCGTGCTGATGAAACTGGTCGTCAGCGCCAAGAACCGCACCGTGCTGGGCTGTCACATCGTCGCACCGGATGCGGGCGAGATGATCCAGCTTGCCGGGATCGCGATAAAAATGGGCGCGACCAAAGAGGATTTTGACCGGACGGTTGCGGTTCACCCCACAATGTCCGAAGAGATCGTAACCATGAAGACACCCATGCGGACTGCTTGAATTCTCGCGAAAAAAGCACAGGTACAAGGACAAGTTGCAGCACGACTGCACGATAAGAGGAGAACTACACCATATGGCTGGTAATACGGGCGGCCCCTGGGGGGTGGCGGAAATTCAGGTGGCGGAGACGGCGATGGCCCACGTCGCCCAGATCGCGGCAATGGCGGGCAGCGCCCCGGCAATGACGGGCCGCAGATCCCGGAAATCGACGAGTTGGTCAAAAAGGGTCAGGAGCAACTGCGCGTCCTGATGGGCGGTCGCGGTGGCGGCAACACAGGTGGTGGCCGCGGTGGCGGCGGCGGTGCCGGTCCTTTCCTCACACGTGGCACAGTCGGTATCGCACTTGTGGCAGCAATCGTCCTTTGGGGGATGGCAAGCTTTTACACAGTCCGCCCCGAAGAAAAATCGGTCGAACTGTTTCTCGGCGAGTTTTCCGCCATCGGTGAGCCGGGTCTGAACTTTGCCCCATGGCCTGTCATCACCGCAGAGGTGATCGCGGTCACCACCGAACGCACCGAAGAGATCGGTGTGGGCCGTGCCGGGTCCGAAGCGGGCCTGATGCTGACAGGTGACGAGAACATCGTCGACATCGACTTTCAGGTGCAGTGGAACATCAATGATCCCAGCGCTTTCCTGTTCAACCTGCGTGATCCACGCCCAACCATTCGCGCCGTGTCTGAGTCGGCCATGCGCGAGATTATCGCCCAGTCCGACCTTGCCCCGATCCTCAACCGGGACCGTGGTGTGATCGGTGATCGCCTTCAGGATCTGATCCAGTCCACGCTGGACAGCTACAACAGTGGTGTGAACGTCATTCGTGTGAACTTTGACAAGGCCGACCCGCCCGTCGAGGTGATCGATGCCTTCCGCGATGTTCAGGCCGCCGAACAGGAACGTGACCGTTTGCAAAACGTCGCTGACGCCTATGCCAACCGCGTCCTTGCCGAAGCGCGTGGTCAATCCGCGCAGCTCTTGGAAGAGGCCGAAGGGTACCGTGCCCAGCAGGTCAACCAGGCCGAAGGTGAAGCGTCCCGTTTCACTGCTGTTCTGGATGAATACGTCAAAGCACCGGATGTGACGCGCAAGCGTCTTTACCTTGAAACTATGGAACGCGTGCTTGGACAGATGGACAAAATCATCCTCGACGAAAACACCGGTGGCGCGGGCGGCCAGGGCATTGTCCCCTATCTGCCGCTGAATGAACTCCGCCGCAGCACGGGAGGGACGAACTGATGCGTAAAGCAACTTATCTTTTGCCCATTGTCGTGATCCTTGCCGCACTTGGCCTGTCGTCGATCTACATCGTGGACGAGCGTGAAAAGGGTCTGGTCCTGCAATTTGGTCGCGTCGTCGCCGTCAAGGAAGACCCCGGTCTGGCGTTCAAGATTCCCCTGATCCAGGAGGTTGTGCGCTATGACGACCGTATCCTCAGCCGTGACATCGACCCGCTCGAAGTCACACCGCTGGATGATCGCCGTCTCGTCGTTGATGCCTTCGCCCGTTACCGGATCGTTGATGTGAACCAGTTCCGTCAGGCGGTTGGTGCCGGTGGCATCGTCTTTGCCGAGGATCGCCTTGATTCGATCCTGCGCGCAGAAACGCGGGAAGTTCTGGGTTCGGTGTCTTCCAACGACATCCTGAGTTCGGACCGGGCCGCACTTATGCTGCGTATCCGTAATTCGGCCATTGCCGAAGCTCGCGCGCTGGGCGTCGAGATCATCGACGTGCGACTGAAGCGGACCGACCTTCCGTCGGAAAACCTCGATGCAACCTTCGAGCGGATGCGCGCCGAACGTGAGCGTGAAGCAACAGACGAACGTGCCCGTGGTAACGAAGCGGCCCAAAGGGTGCGTGCGCAAGCCGACCGGACAGTGGTGGAACTGGTGTCCGACAGCGAACGGCAGGCCGAGATCATCCGTGGTGAGGCAGATGCCCGCCGCAACGCGATCTTTGCCGAAGCCTTTGGCGAAGACCCGGAATTCTTTGAATTCTACCGCTCACTTACCGCCTATGAGCGCGCCCTGCGCGGTGACAATTCGACCATGGTCATGTCGCCCGACAGTGAGTTCTTCAACTACCTGCGGTCGGATCAAGGATCGCGCAGCGTCGAAGGCGACTGATGGCCTGGGTGCTTCTGGCCCTTGGGTTGGTGATGGTTGTGGAGGGGCTGGCCTATGCGCTGGCCCCTTCGCTTATCGAACGGGTGCTTGAGGTTTTGCGCAGCATGCCTGTGCCCATCCGCCGCCAGTTCGGGCTGCTGGTCGCTGTATCTGGTCTGATCTGCCTTTGGCTGGCCTTCTTCCTTGGCCTGTGAACACGTGATCTTCACACATTGGTAACACGGTGTTGAAACCAGACGCCGCGAAACCATCTTTAATGTTGCATGGATGCAACCCTACATGCACCCTGTGCGCAATGGCGCATATACATGTGCAGATGGCCAAAACCGGCCGAGTGACGTTCCAGGAGAGACCTGATGCAAAGACAGGCTATTGCCCTATCACAGCAGATTCCAAACCTTAACCTGATGCGGGCCCTGTGGCTTGGCGCCCTCGCACTGGCCTTTGTGCTGGTGCAGGCCGTGATGGCCCATGCCCGCCCCGAAAGCCTCGCGCCTCTGGCCGAGCAGATCAGCCCGTCGGTTGTGAACATCACCACATCCACGGTTGTCGAGGGCCGCACCGGCCCCCAGGGCATCGTGCCCGAAGGCTCGCCGTTTGAGGATTTTTTCCGTGAGTTTCAGGACCGCAACGGGCAGGGCAACCGCCCCCGTCGGTCTTCTGCTCTTGGGTCGGGCTTTGTGATTTCCGAAGATGGGTACATCGTCACGAACAACCACGTGATTGAAGGCGCGGACGAGATCCAGATCGAGTTCTTCAACGGCGATGAGTTGGAGGCCGAGTTGATCGGCACGGACCCGAACACGGACATTGCCCTTCTCAAGGTCGAAGCCAGCGGCCCGCTGCCTTTCGTGCCATTTGGCGACAGTGACGGCGCACGGGTCGGCGACTGGGTGGTTGCAATGGGCAACCCGCTTGGTCAGGGCTTTTCCGTCTCTGCCGGCATCGTGTCGGCGCGCAACCGCGCGCTGTCCGGCACCTATGACGATTACATCCAGACTGATGCTGCCATCAACCGCGGCAACTCGGGCGGTCCGCTGTTCAACATGGACGGTGAAGTGATTGGTGTGAACACCGCGATCCTGTCCCCTAACGGCGGCTCGATCGGGATTGGGTTTTCCATGGCGTCCAACGTGGTCACCCGCGTTGTCGACCAGTTGCAGGAATTCGGCGAAACCCGTCGCGGCTGGCTGGGTGTGCGCATTCAGGACGTCACCGAAGACATCGCTGAAGCCATCGGTCTTGAGCCTGTCGCGGGCGCGCTGGTCACATCCGTACCCGAAGGGCCTGCGATGGAAGCAGGCATGCAGGACGGTGATGTGATCATCAGCTTTGCTGGCGTCGATGTCGAAGACACGCGCGGTCTGGTCCGTCAGGTGGGCAACAGCCCCGTGGGCGAGACGGTGCGGGTGGTTGTCTTCCGCGACGGAGAGACAGTGACCCTGCTTGTCACACTTGGCCGCCGCGAAGAAGCCGAAGGGGCCGTGCCTGCGGTCGCCGAGGGCCCCGAGGATACGCCCGCCGATCCGGTAACTAAGGATGTTCTGGGCCTGACCCTAAGCACTCTCACGGACGAGATGCGCACTGAACTGGGCCTGAGCGAAGATCAGGATGGTCTGGCCGTGACAGCCGTGGATGAAACCACCGAGGCCTATGAAAAAGGCCTGCGTGCCGGTGACGTGATCACCGAGGCGGGCCAGCAAAAGGTCACGTCCATCGCCGATTTCGAGACGCGTCTGGAAGAAGTGAAAGATGCCGGGCGCAAGTCGTTGCTGCTGCTTGTGCGTCGGGGCGGTGATCCACGCTTTGTGGCACTCAGCCTGGCTGAGTAAGCCCGTATCTAATGGACTGAGAAAGGCGCCCTGCGGGGCGCCTTTTTTGTTGGGATAGGGCCGGTTGACCCGTAAGGCGCACCTGTGGTGCGCCCGTCAGCCTGCGTTGGGTTGGGCCACGGCAATCAGGCCAAGTTTGCGGGCCGCGGCCACGGACAGTGTTTTGCTGTTAAGCCCCTCGTCGCGCTGATAGCGCTGGATCGCGTATTTGGTCGCTGTGTCCATTTCGCCTGTAACAGGGCCGCGATAATAGCCGCGTGCGGCAAGCGCGCGCTGAACGGAGGAGATGAATTCCGGGGTGAGGTCCGTGGCACAGGGCACTTCGTACCATGTGTCCTGACGCGGTCTGACCACCTCTTGCCGGGTTTCGTCCTTGTAGATGGGTGCGGCCTGCACGCGCCCGTCGCTGCTGATCTGCGCGGGTTGCAGCAGCACCTTGCGGGTGACTGTTTCGACCACGGC
The DNA here is from genome assembly GCF_045797845.1 of Tateyamaria armeniaca. Lineage (NCBI taxonomy): Bacteria > Pseudomonadati > Pseudomonadota > Alphaproteobacteria > Rhodobacterales > Roseobacteraceae > Tateyamaria > Tateyamaria armeniaca. Next base: position 3,795,603 of record NZ_JBHDIY010000002.1, on the reverse strand, counting down.
CGGGCTGACTGTTTTGCCCCAGCACGTGCCGGGGGCGGCCCCCGGTGGCGATGTCGCCAGCGAAACGGGATCAATGTTGGAGGATGTCACGACTGCGTTCTCGGCGCAGGCTGTGACAAAGACGACTGCCGCAAGGGCAGGGATAAAGGGTATGGATCGCATGCTCGGGCCTCTGGTTGGGCTTTTCTGGCAGCATAGCGCGGGGCGGGCAGTCTGCCTAGCCCTGCGTGCCCGGGCCTGTTACTTGCGGCTTTCCCATGTTTCGGTGCGCGCTTCGGCGGCCATCTGTCGCCCTGTGTCTTCGGCCAGAAGCTGGTCGAGCAGGGGCGAGATATCCTCGATCTCTTCGGCCAGCACGTGGGTGACATTGTGGGCCCGCTGCATCCGCCCGGTCACCCGCAGCATCCGCCCTGCCACCACTGCACGGCGAAAGCGTTCATAGATATGGCGCCAGACGATGATGTTCACGACGCCGGTTTCGTCCTCAAGCGTGAGAAAGATCACCCCCTTGGCGGTGCCCGGACGCTGGCGCAGGATCACCAGACCCGCCACAGCGATCCGCGCATTGACGGGCGGGGCATCCAACTCGCAGGCGCGCAGGCATGACGGCGGGCGCGGCCAGGGTTTGGGCGCTGTTCCCTGTGGGGCTGGGGTGAGATTCTCGGCGATGCGCATGGGAACAAAGATAGAACAAATCCCGGATGTCGCAAGTGGGGAAATGCAGGGTCGCAAAAGGGGCTGGCGGGTCTAAATCGACGCAGGTAGGAATGTGCGAACATCAGGACACCAAGGGGGCATGAATGGCCAAGATCACCTATATCGAACACGGCGGCACCGAACACGTGGTGGACGTGGCCAACGGCCTTACGGTCATGGAAGGTGCACGGGACAACAACATTCCCGGCATCGAGGCCGACTGCGGCGGTGCCTGTGCCTGTTCGACCTGCCATGTCTATGTCGCTCCGGACTGGGTGGACAAGCTGCCCGCAAAGGACGACATGGAAACCGACATGCTCGACTTTGCCTATGAGCCGGACGAGACCCGGTCGCGCCTGACATGCCAATTGAAAGTGTCGGATGCGCTGGACGGTCTCGTGGTGCAAATGCCTGAAAAACAGATCTGATATGACGGGCAGGGCGCCGCGTCTGCTGATGCGCTTGTGGGGCTGTTGCACCCGCGGCGCACTGCTGGCCACAGCACTTGTGGCAGGCGCTCCGGTCGGCGCTGAGATCGAAGCGGCCTATTACGATATCCCCACGGACCAATACGGGCACGGCGTTTTGCCGGGTGGTGAATATGCGGCCCTCGGTTTTCGATTGAGTGGCGGGCGTGAGATTGGCGCCGGTACGTCCGGAACTGTCTACGAGGACACTGCACCGCGTCTGGTCGATCTTGACGGGGATGGAACAAACGAGGTCATAACGGTCGTTTCCTATTTTGATAGAGGTGCCGCACTGCGCATCTTTGACGAAGTCAAAACAGACGATCACCCGTCTGGTACGACCATTGCCGTTGTCGCCGAAACACCGCCGATTGGCACACCCTTTCGCTGGCTGGCGGTGGTCGGCGCGGCGGATCTGGATGGCGACGGTATTATGGAAATCGCATATGTCGACCGTCCTCATCTGGCCAAAACATTGCGCATCTGGAGATACAAGGATGCTGTGTTGAACCAAGTTGCAACCTTCGACAATGTCACCAATCACCGTATCGGCGAGCCGGATATTGCGGGCGGCATTCGCGATTGTGGCAGCGGGCCCGAGATGGTCGTGGCCACCGGCAACTGGTCGACATTGCTTGCTATACGTTGGGACGGTTCCGAATTTGCCGTCACTGATCTGGGGCGCGACACAACCCGTCCGGCCTTTGCGCGCGCCATGGCCTGCGCAGAGTGAGGCCAACGTGGAGGCTGGCTGAAACGCCGGAGCCTCCGGCGGGAGTTTATCTGGCAAGGTGAAAGGGTGACCGCCTCAGGATTTGAGTGCGCGCCAGCCGATGTCGCGTCGGCAGAAGCCGCCCGGGAAGTCGATCGCGTCCACCATCGCATAGGCCTGTTCTGCCGCCTCTTGCAGTGTGCTGCCCCGCGCGGTGATGTTCAGCACACGCCCACCTGAGGCTGTGAGTGTGCCACCTTGCGCCTTGGTTCCGGCGTGAAACACCATCTGGCTGCTGGTTTCCGGCATTTTGTCGAACCCGCCGATTGCCGCCCCTTTTTCGTAGTCACCGGGGTATCCGTTTGCTGCCATCACCACCGTCATCGCGTGATCGTCCGCCCAGTTGACCTGCGCCTTGGCCAGCCGCCCGTCAGCTGCGGCGTGCATCAGATCAAAGGCCTGTGCCCCAAGCCGCATCATCAGCACCTGACATTCGGGATCGCCGAAGCGGACATTGTATTCAACAAGGCGCGGTGCGCCATCCTTGATCATCAGCCCGGCATAAAGCACGCCCTGATAGGGCATGCCGCGCCGCGCCATTTCCGCCATGGTCGGGCGGATGATCTCGGTCAGCGCGCGTTCTGCGATGGCGTCGCTCAGCACCGGGGCGGGGGAATAGGCCCCCATGCCGCCCGTGTTGGGGCCTGTGTCACCTTCGCCGACGCGCTTGTGGTCTTGCGCCGTACCGATGGGCAGCACGTCCGCACCGTCGCAGAGCACGAAGAAAGAGGCCTCTTCCCCGTCCATGAACTCTTCGATCACCACTTCGGCGCCTGCACCGCCAAAGGCACCGCCGAACATGTCGTCGATGGCGCCGTGCGCCTGTTCAACCGTTTCGGCGATGATGACCCCTTTGCCTGCGGCCAGACCGTCAGCCTTGACCACGATGGGCGCACCTTGGGCGGTGACATAGGCTCTGGCTGGGGCGGCGTCGGTAAAGTGACCATAGGCGGCAGTGGGCGCGTTTACGGCAGCACAGATGTCCTTGGTAAATGCCTTGGACGCTTCGAGCTGGGCTGCCGCCTGACTGGGACCGAAGACCAGAATGCCTGCATCGCGCAACCGGTCCGCGACACCTGCGGCCAAGGGAGCCTCGGGGCCAATAATCACGAAATCAATCGCCTCTTCCTCGACAAAACCGGCCACGGTGCCACCATCGTTGATGTCGAGATCGGCGCAATCCGCAATCGCGGCGATGCCCGCATTGCCCGGGGCCACCACCAGCCGGTCGCATTTGGGGTTTTGCAGCACGGCCCAGGCCAGAGAATGCTCGCGGCCCCCGCCGCCGAGGATGAGGATGTTCATGGCGCAGCACTCCTTGGCCTTTGGTGCCTTGCGTTCTAAGCTGCGCATCAGCGCTGCACAAGGATGGCCCATGGACCTTCTCGATGATCCGGTTCCCGGTTCGAATACGCCCGAATTTTCCGTGTCCGAGATCGCGGGCCGTGTCAAAAAGCTGATCGAGGGCGAATTGGGATGGGTCCGGATCAAGGGCGAGGTCGGACGCGTCGTGCTGGCGCGTTCAGGGCACCTTTACTTCGATCTCAAGGATGACCGCAACGTGTTGTCCTGCATGACATGGAAAGGGCAGGTGAGCGACCTTGGCACCATGCCCGAAGAGGGGATGGAGGTGGTCGCCGAGGGGCGTATGACCGCGTCCGGGTTTCAGTCCAAGTTTTCGCTGAACGCACAGCGCATCGCCATTGCGGGCGAGGGTGCGCTGATGGCGCTGCTGGAAAAGCGCAAGAAGGCGCTTGCCGCCGAAGGGTTGTTTGATGCGTCGCGCAAGAAACCGCTGCCCTATCTGCCCGAGGTGATCGGGGTTGTGACCTCGCCGCAAGGGGCGGTGATCCGCGACATTCTTCATCGTCTGCGTGACCGGTTCCCGCGCAAGGTGCTGATCTGGCCGGTGGCGGTGCAGGGGGCGGCCTGTGCGCCGGAAGTAGCCCGCGCGATTGCCGGGTTCAATGCCCTGACGCCCGGCGGTTCGATGCCGCGTCCCGATCTGTTGATTGTGGCGCGCGGCGGTGGATCGGTTGAGGATCTGTGGGGGTTCAACGAAGAAGCCGTTGCCCGCGCCGCCGCAGCCTCGGAGATTCCGCTGATTTCTGCGGTGGGCCATGAAACCGACACCACGCTGATTGATTTCGTGTCCGATCAGCGCGCCCCAACCCCGACAGCTGCGGCCGAAATGGCGGTCCCGGTACGGCACGAGTTGGCGGCGTGGGTCGAACAGGCGGGCGGACGGATGGCCTCATCGCTCAGTTCCGGCGTGTTGCGCCGATCGCAGCGCTTGCGCGATCTGGCGCGCGCGTTGCCGCGGCCTGACGCTTTGGTCGAAGGACCGCGACAGCGCCTTGATGTGCTGGGGGACAGGCTTGGGCCCGCGTTGATCGCCGGAGTTCAGCGCCGTCGTGTGCGGTTGTCGGATGTCGCGGGCAGCCTGCGCCCGACGGTCCTGACCCGGCAGGTGCGCAGCGAACGCCAGCGACTAAACGCCGTCTCGGACCGGCTTGCGCCAGCACTGGGCCGTATCGCCGCGCGTCGGCGCGAACAGTTGGAGGCCCGCGCTGCGCGTTTTGCGCCGCGCCTGCTTGCGCAGGATGTCGATCAGGCCAAAGTCCGGTTTAACACCATCACCGCGCGTCTGCAGGCCACAGGCACGCGCCAGATCGAACGGTTGCGTCAGCGGCTGGATGGCATGGACCGCCTGCGCGAGACGTTGAGTTACAAGGCGACGCTGGCGCGCGGATATGCGGTGGTGCGCGGTGACGGAGAGATCGTGACAACCAAGGCAGCGGCTGAGGCCGCCTCCGGGTTGGAGGTCGAATTTGCCGATGGGCGTCTGAAGCTGGGGGGAGGCACCAGTGTCCGCAAGGCCAAGGGAAAACCGCCGGAACAGGGGTCTTTGTTCTAGCGGTCAGACCCCGATTTTGGGTCCGTAGCAGATCATTTCTTCGCCTACATCCTGCGCCTCGTAAAGCTCTTCGCTTTCGGCGTTGTTCTCGAAATTGGCGATCAGCCCGCGCGGTCCTTTTTCGAAGGTCCAGCATTGCGGCTCGATCCGGTCTTCGTAGACGAAACAGATGTTGGTGCCTTCGTTGTACCAATACCCTTCCTTGCATTCGCCATCGAGGAAGGACCACGTGACGCGCCGGTTTTCGTGATATATTTCAGCACCATAGGGCGCACCTGCCCGACCGTAATACAGGGTTTTTCCCGTGACGTAGGCTTCGAATTCGGCCGCCGACATGGGGGACGCCATCGCGGAGGCGGCAGAGGATACAAGGGCAAGCACAGACAACAGATAACGCATGGCGCCACCTTGGCAGAGCCGGACGTGGCGCACCAGTCGCAAGCGCGTGATCATGGGGCCAATGGCTCCAATTCGCTGATCTGTGGGTCTGCGCGTCCGCGCCATGCGGCCACCCGCTTGTCCATGATGCGTCGCCAGATCGGCGGCACTAGTGCGATCACGGCCATGACGGGCAGGGATTGGGGCAACATGGGCATTGTTTGCGCGTCCAGATCAAGCCGGGGAAATGCCTGCGCAGGCTGCGTGTGGTGTGCCGAATGGCGCGGCGCATTCAGCATCATCGCGGAAGAATACCAGTGCGGCGCGTTCCACGAATGCTGCGGTCCCATGGGCTCGCGCCGCCCGTCGCTGCGCACGGCCCGCTCCAGCCCGTAATGCTGCACATAGTCGGACAGCATCAACTGGGTTTGGGCATATACGGCAATGGCAATCAGCCCGATCACCCCGGCCATCTCGCCCAAGGCGTAGGCGGCTAGCAGCGTCAGCACGGCACCTGTCACGTAGGCCAGATAGGGTGCGGGCCAGCGCCGACCGCCATGGCGCTGGCGTTCGGCCCGCAGCCCGGCGCGAAAACTGCCCGCCCAAGTGCGAGGCAGGTAGGTCCAAAATCCTTCCCCGCGCCGCGCGGTCGCGGGGTCTTTTGGCGTGGCGGCATGGACGTGATGCACAAGCCGGTGCGCACTGGTGTGGTGCCCGAACAGCAGGCTGGCATAGTTCGCAGCCCCCAGCCGAAACGCCCAGCGTTCGGGGCGATGGATCAATTCATGTGCGTTCGAATTGGATATCTGGCCGAAATAGAGGCCACATCCGATCACAATCAGCACTTTGTCCAGCAGCGGCAGTGGCCCGTTCATCGCCCAGGCCGCAGCGCCCAGCAGAACAAAGTGCACCACCCCGAGCAGAAGCGACAATGCGTGCCCGTCGCCTTCGCCGGTTGGTGCCATCCGCCCGATTTTGTCGAGGCCAAAGACGAGGACCGTGATGGCGGCAATTGCGCTGCCTGCCCAAAGACCGCCATGGACAAAAGCCACAAGCAGCAATGCAGCGGGCGTCAGCGTCGCAACGGCAAAGGGCAACAGACGGACCATCAAACAGAATCACTCCAAATCTCGTGCGCGCACGCTAACACAGCCCGCTTGGTCCCGCCTTAGCCGCAATGCCGCAGCCGCCCGCCCGTGTCCCATGCGCGCCACAGTGAGGTGCATCGGCGCGGTATTTGCGCCGTGACGGGTCGCTTTTGGGCTGATTGCGGGGACGTCGCGCTGATACTGTCACCACAAATCGGGCAAGGGGAGTGCGGCATGGCGCTGGATCAAGCGGAAAAAGGCAAAGGTGTCTGGAAGTCCGGCAAGGGCAAGGGCCGGGTGCGCCCAAAGGGGCGCGCATTGGAAGATCAGCCACGGGAAGAGGTGCGCAACCTGCTCGGCGATCAGCCGCGCCGTGCTGATCTGCTCATCGAATTCCTGCATCTGATTCAGGACAAATACGGCCACCTGAGTGCCGCCCATCTGCGCGCGCTGGCCGAAGAAATGCGGATGAGCATGGCCGAAGTCTACGAGGTCGCGACGTTCTACGCGCATTTTGACGTGGTGAAGGAAGGTGAGACGCCGCCGCCTGCCTTGACCATCCGGGTGTGCGACTCGCTCAGCTGCGAACTGGCGGGTGCACAGGCGCTGAAAGCTGCACTTGAGGACGGCCTTGATGCCAGCGAGGTCCGCGTGCTGCGTGCGCCCTGTATGGGCCGTTGCGACACTGCACCGACGCTGGAACTGGGCCACAACCATATCGACAACGCCACACCGGAAAAGGTGCACGCCGCCATCGCCGCAGGCGACACGCACGCCCATGTGCCTGACTATGAAACGCTTGATGCCTACATGGCCGAAGGTGGCTACGGCGCGCTGAAAGACTTGCGCGCAAATGGCGACTGGCAGGAGGTGCAGGCCCGGATCAAAGAGAGCAGCTTGCGCGGATTGGGCGGCGCCGGTTTCCCGTCCGGCACCAAATGGGGCTTTGTCCGAGGCAATGCAGGCCCACGCTATCTGGCCGTGAACGGAGACGAGGGCGAGCCCGGAACATTCAAGGATCGCTACTACTTGGAGCGTGTTCCTCACCTTTTTCTTGAAGGCATGTTGATCGCCGCATGGGCCGTCGAGGCCGAGCGTTGCTATATCTACATGCGCGACGAGTACCCCGCCGTGCTCAACATTCTGGCGCGGGAAATCAAAGCGCTGGAAGCCGCAGGCATCGTTGAGGCCGGTTACATCGACCTGCGCCGGGGTGCGGGCGCCTACATCTGCGGCGAAGAATCCGCGATGATCGAAAGCATCGAAGGCAAGCGCGGCATGCCCCGTCACCGCCCGCCTTATGTGGCCGCCGTTGGCATTTTCGGTCAGCCCACGCTGGTGCACAATGTCGAAACCCTGCACTGGATCGCACGCATCTGTCGCGAAGGGCCTGAGGTGCTGAACGTCACGGAAAAGAACGGACGCAAGGGTTTGCGAAGCTATTCCGTGTCAGGCCGTGTGGCCAAGCCGGGGGTCTATCTGCTGCCCGCAGGGTCAACCATCACCGACATCATTGCCGAAGCGGGCGGCATGGCCGAGGGCCACGTGTTCAAGGCCTACCAGCCCGGCGGTCCGTCTTCAGGGCTGTTGCCCGCGACGATGGACGACATCCCGCTTGATTTCGACACGCTCCAGCCCCATGGCACCTTCATCGGTTCGGCGGCGGTTGTCGTCCTGTCCGATCAGGACCGCGCGCGCGATGCAGCCCTCAACATGTTGCGGTTTTTCGAGGATGAAAGCTGTGGCCAGTGCACGCCCTGTCGGGTGGGCTGTGAAAAGGCGGTCAAGCTGATGCAGGCGGACAGCTGGGATCAGGGATTGCTGGGTGAGTTGTGCACGGCGATGACAGATGCGTCGATCTGTGGTCTGGGGCAGGCGGCCCCGAACCCGATCAAACTGGTGATGCAGCATTTTCCTGACGAAGTTTGACTTGGGGCTCCATCCTTTGTGCTCAGTTCAGTAGGTCAGTCGCGTAGACACCCTGGTACCGGCGCTTGGCGTGCAGATATTGAGACGTTAGAGATTAGCGTAATTGGGTCAGACTGGCTTAGCCTGGGCAGATATGCGAGCTTCTTGCGCCTTGCTGCGCCCATCGACAGCGTCCCTGAAAGCATTTTGCAGATCTAGGCACCTGCTGCGGAGGCCTTCCATCTGGCGGCGATAGGTCTTAGGTGGTTCCAACCACTGCGATAAGGCGTGCGGGAATGGCATTTTTCAAAAAGCTCAAGGATCGGCTGTTCAAATCCTCGTCCAAACTGGACGAAGGGCTAGAGGCGATTGTCGAGGACGGCGGTGTCGAAGAGGCAGCGGAACCTGCGCAGGCGCCGGATCAGGAATTGCCCACGCAACCCGCTGAAACACCTGAACCCGAAATCCCCGCCGTGCCGGAACCTGCGCCCGAGATACAGCCAGACCCCGAGCCTGCGCCGACACCTGAACCCATGCCGGAACCAGAGCCGGAACAGATACCCACACCGGAGCCCGTGCCAATTCCAGAACCGGAGCAAACGCCAGAACCCGATCTGGTGCCCATCGAAATTCCCACTCCAAACCCGGTGCCGGTCGAGATACCCACACGCGCCCCGGACGTTGTGCCAACGCCGGAGCCCACACAGGTTCCAACTCCGGCGGACCCGAACCCGCCTGCCACGGCGCTCAGCGATCCAACGCCGGTTCCAACACCTCAATCGCGCGGTATCCTTGGCCGTTTGCTGGGGCGCAAGGATGCAGCGCCCGTCCTGCGCCGCGAGCTTGATGACGACATGCTCGAACAGCTCGAAGAGTTGCTGATCGCTGCCGACATGGGCGTTGATACGGCCCTGCGCGTGACGGCGAACATGGCCGAAGGACGGATGGGCAAGAAGCTTTCCGTGCGCGAAATCAAAGAGTTAATGGCGGGCGAAATTGCGCAGATCATGGAACCGGTCGCAAAACCCTTGCCGATCTACCCCCAAACCCCGCAAGTGGTTCTGGTGGTGGGTGTGAACGGGTCGGGCAAGACCACGACCATCGGTAAACTCGCCAGTCAGTTTCGTGCGGCTGGAAAGTCAGTGGTGATCGCGGCGGGGGATACGTTCCGCGCGGCTGCCGTTGAACAGTTGCAAGTCTGGGGTGAGCGGGCGGGCGTGCCTGTTTTGACCGCGCCCGAAGGGTCGGACCCGGCAAGCCTGTCGTTTGAGGCGATGACCAAGGCGCAGGACGAGGGCGCTGATCTGCTCATGATCGACACTGCTGGCCGCCTGCAAAACCGTGGTGATCTGATGGAGGAACTGGCCAAGATCGTGCGCGTCATCCGCAAGAAAGATCCAAGTGCTCCGCACAACACGCTGCTGGTGCTGGACGCCACGACCGGGCAGAACGCGCTCAATCAGGTCAAAGTGTTTCAGGAGGTGTCGGATGTCTCGGGCCTTGTGATGACGAAACTCGACGGTACTGCCAAGGGTGGCGTTCTGGTCGCACTGGCCGACAAGTTCGGCCTGCCGATCCACGCGATTGGCGTGGGCGAGCAGATCGACGATCTGCAAGCCTTTGACCCCGAAGATTTCGCCGCAGCGCTGACTGGCCTTGAGGCGGAATGATCCTGATCTCTTCTGACCGGAAATACCACGGAGAGAGGCCGCAGGGCGGAGGGCTGGCCCCACATCCCCGCCCGCCGCAGGCACAGACCGCACGGTCATGACGGACTGGCTGATCAGCATTGAGGGAACGGAAACGGGGCACACAGTTGCGCTCAGCCTCGCCCTGCTGGCGGCCTTCCTGCACGCGGTTTTCGGCGCGTTGCAAAAGGGGCGGCATGATCCGTGGCTGACCCGCGGGGCAATAGATGCCTCCTACGGGCTGATGGCGGCCCCGTTTGCGCTGTTCGTCGTGCCGTGGCCCGAGGCGCATATGTGGCCGATCTTTGCCACTGTCTTCGTCATCCACGTGGTCTACAAGGTGCTGCAGGCCTGGGCTTATACCAAGGGGGCCTACACGGTCGTTTACCCTGTGGTGCGGGGCACGGGTCCTCTCTTCACGGTCATCGGGGCCTATTATCTGTTCGGAGAGGTGTTCACGCTCACCCAATGGCTGGGCGTTGCCGTGCTGCTTGCAGGCATCTTCGGCCTTGCGCTTTACAACCTGATGTTCCTGACGTCCGAGCGGGACACGCTCAACGCCGCCCTTGGGCTGGCAGTGGTCACCGGGTTGTTTGTAGCACTTTACACGACCTACGACGCCTACGGCATCCGTGCGACGGCAAACCCATTCACGTTTTTGGCGTGGTTCTTCATGATTGACGGGATATTCATGCCGCCCATTGCCTACATGCGCTGGAAACGCATGGACAATCCACCCGCGCTGCCACCCCTTGCCTTGCGCGGTGTCATTGGCGGTGTGGTCGCGTTCCTCAGCTTTGGGTCGGTCATGATGGCCACACGGCTCGACAAGGTGGGCGAGGCGGCGGTGCTGCGCGAAACATCCACCGTCTTTGCCGCCATTATCGGTTGGCTGGTCCTCAAAGAAACGGTAGGACCGCGCAGAATTGCGCTGATGGCCCTGATCGCGCTGGGCGCGGTGATCGTGGAAATGGGCGGATAACGAGGTGAGACATGAGTGAAGCACGCGACATCAATCCGATCCTGAAACAGGTTCTGGAACTCGGGCCTCCCATCGTCTTTTTCCTGATCTATCTGCGCATCCGGGATGAAACCTACGTCTGGGGTGGGACAGAGTATTCCGGTTTCATTGTCGCCACGCTGATCTTTGTGCCGATCCTGCTGATCGCCATGGGCGTGCTGTGGGCCATGACGGGCAAGCTGTCACGCATGCAGATTTTCACCGCTTTCATGGTGATCTTTTTCGGTGGCCTGACCGCGTGGTTCAATGACGAACGGTTCTTCAAGATGAAGACGTCGATTGTCTACGGCGTGTTTGCGCTGCTCTTGGGCATTGGCCTTTTGCGTGGCCAAAGCTGGCTGGCCTATGTGCTCAACGACGCGATGCCGATGCGCCATGAGGGGTGGATGATCCTGACGCGTCGTTTGTGCGCCATGTTTGCAGGGCTTGCCGTGGCCAATGAGGTGATCTGGCGCACCATGTCCACCGATGCCTGGGTCAAGATCGAAACCTTTGGTTTTCCCATTGCGCTGGTGGCGTTCCTGTTCTGGCAGATCCACGCGCTGCAATCCTACCTCATCGAAGAGGGCGACCCGCCGGAGGCGCGGCAATAGCTACGCCTCAAGCGCTTCGCGGAGATGTAAGGCGTAGGTGTCCTGCGCCCCGCCTCAGCCGACGTGGAATAGGGTTGCGAACATGCGCGGGTCGATGCTGTCGCTGGCGAAGGTTTCGCCTTCGGTCAGGACCGACACCGCGTCATGGCTGTGTAGGCTTTCCTGATGGCTGGCCACCACCCGGAAATCGCCGATCCGCACGTCTGCCAGCAGTTGCTCGCAGAACAGGCGCGCCGCATCTTCGACAAAGATCGGATTTGCTGCGTTCAACTCGGCAAAGGCCTGTTCATCCTCGCGCTTGACCATCACTTGTGTCTCGGTTGGCACCGCACGGCGGCAGGCCTCGATCAGATCCTCGAACCACAGGCACTGCGCATCTTCGTCCAACACGACGGACACCCGCGCGACAGAGCGCTGCGAATGCGGCGTGGCCAACTGGCCGCGTGTGGCGCGGGCATGTTCGGACAGTTCCAGCGAACAGGGGCAGGTTGACGAATAGACATAATCCAGGTGCATGATCTTTTTGCGCACACCGGCCTTTTCGACCAGTTCCAGCGCAATGTCATAATACTGGTAACCCGACAGGCCCGAGCGCAGCGAGTCGACTTTCATCGGGAACGAAAACCGCATCTGGATGCGCGCATCAAAGCTTTCGAGGTCGGATTTGTAATCGTCCAGTGCCGCCTCGATCACTTCAAAGCTGAAGGTTTCCTCGGCATATTTGTAGAACGACCGCATGATCCGGGACATGTTGATGCCCTTCTTGTCGGCCTCAAGGCTGACAGTGCCGGTCACGGAGGTTTCAAGCGTCAGCGCATCGCCCGCGCGGGTTTGGACCCGCAGGGGAAGGCGAAAATTCGAAATGCCCACATGCTGGATTTGCTGCTTGGCCCCGCGGATCAGGCTGGAAGGGCCGTTCTGCAAGTCGGGCAGCGTGTCTTTGTAGCCCTCATTGATTGTGAAATCTGTCGGATAGTCCCGCTCGAACGACGGGTAATCCACGGCGTCAGAACCGGGCACAAGACGCGCGACGGAGGGGTCCAGTTCCAGAATGTCGGTTGCTGTGGCTGATTTGGCCCAGCGGCGCAGCACGTTCAGTGCGGCTTCGGCCTCGTCGCGTTCGGGTATTGCGGTAATGTCGGGCGTATGAATGTTCATAGAAGTAGCCCCCTTTCTGTCTTGTGTGGAGAGGCATGTAAGCCGCCCGCCCCCATTGTCCAATAGTGCTAACGATTACGTGCGTCGTTGCAACATGGATGACAATAAGGCGGGCGCCGCGCCGATGAGGGGCAGTTTACGCCACGCGCAAGCATTATTGCGCCTGATCAAGGGCTTGCCGAATGTCCGCGATCAGATCACTCGCATCTTCAAGCCCCACGGACATACGCACCAGTCCGGGCGTGATGCCCAATGCGTCTTTTTGATCCTGCGGCAGGCGCTGATGCGTTGTCGTCGCCGGGTGGGTGAGGATTGATTTGGCATCCCCGAGGTTGTTCGAGATCACCGGGATTGTCAGCGCGTTGAGGAATTTGAACGCCGCCGCCTGACCGTCTTTCAAATCAATGGACAGGACCGTGCCGCCCTTGCCATCCATTTGTGCACCGACCAGCGCATGCTGCGCGTGGCTGGGATGGCCGGGATAAATCACGCGGGTCAGCGCACTGTGCCCTTGCAGGGCGTCCGCCAGCGCGAGGGCAGAGGCCGCTTGCGCGCGCACCCGCAAATCCAGCGTTTCAAGCCCTTTCAGCATCACCCAGGCAGTGAACGGCGACATGGAGCCGCCTGTATGCTTCATGTAGGGTTCCACCGTTTTGCGGATGAAATCGCGCGTGCCAAGGATGATCCCACCCAGCGCGCGCCCCTGTCCGTCGATATGTTTGGTGGCCGAATAGATCACCACATCCGCGCCTTGCTGAATGGCGTTGGAAAAGACCGGCGTTGCAAACACGTTGTCCACCAGAACTGTCGCCCCGGCCGCATGGGCAAGGTCGGATACCGCGGCGATATCGATCACTTCGAGCGTTGGGTTCGAGATGGATTCAAAGAAAACCGCGGTCGTGCCCGGTGTGATCGCAGCACGCCACTGGTCCAGATCGGTACCGTCGACAAAAACGACCTCGACCCCGTAGCGGGTCAGGATGTCTTCGAGCACGTAAAGGCACGAGCCGAACAATGCGCGCGAGGATACGACGCGATCGCCAGCCTTGAGCATGGACGTCAACGCACCGGACACCGCCGCCATGCCGCTGGCCGTGGCAAAGCCATCTTCAGCCCCTTCCAGCATGGCAATACGCTCTTCGAACATCGCGACCGTGGGGTTGCCATATCGGGCATAGATGAATTCATCTTCACCGGCGGCCTCGAACCGCTGCGCGGCGGCCTCGGCACTGTCATAGACAAACCCTTGGGTGAGAAAGATCGCCTCGCTCACTTCGCCATACTGACTGCGGCGTGTGCCGCCATGCACGGCGCGGGTGCGGGGGTTCCAGTTGTCTCTCATGAGCATTGCTCCATCTTCGGCGGGCCTGAAATGGGGGTCAGGCCACAAAAAAACCCCAAACGCTCAGTCAAGCGAAAGGGGGCTTTCATCCTGACCTTTTAGCGGAGTTTTCCAGCCAGCCTTGGTGTCAAAGCGCTGGGGTGGCCCGCAATCCGGTAACAAATCGCCACGCGGTTTGAGTACGGCCAGAAGTGCCGCAGGTCAACAGCGTCACGGTGCTGTAACCTTAAATTCATCTCTGCGTCATATGTCTGATCCATAGCAGCCCCACTAGATGTGGTAGGAGGTGCTGAAATGCCGATCCTGAGACTGAATGCAGGACCCGATGGGCTCGCATTGCACGGCTCGCCCGCCGCCGCTGTGCCTGTGATCCGGGGTGCCGCCGACGGGGCAGGGCCGGTGATCGTTCTGATCCACGGTTTCAAATACGATCCTGCCGACACGACCTGCTCGCCGCACACCCTGATCTTTGGCACGGCACCGCATCATCACAAACCCGGAAACGTGCAATGGCTGCGCCATCTCGGCTTTGGCACCGGGGATGCGGACGAAGGACTCGCCATCGCCTTTGGCTGGCGCGCGCGCGGCAATCTGTGGCGGGCAGAGCGTTCGGCCCGCGCCGCAGGGCGCCATCTGGCGAATGTGATCACCCTGATCCGTCACCGTGCCCCTGACCGGCCCATCCACGTGATCAGCCATTCCATGGGGTCCGAAGTCATCTTTGAGGCCCTGAACGCCCTGCCACCACACGCCATTCAGCGCATCATCACCCTGTCGGGTGCGACCTATGCCAGTCGCGCCATGTCCGCGATGCAAAGCGGCGCGGGGCAGACCGCCGAATTGTTCAACGTGACCAGCCGCGAAAACGATGTGTTCGACTTCATGTATGAACGGCTGACCGCCCCTCCGCTGCGTGGTGACCGTGCGATGGGCAACGGGGTTGATCTGCCCAATGCAGTGAACATCCAGCTCGATTGTCCGCGCACGCTGGCGGCCCTCACCCGTTTCGGGGGGCATATCGCGGCCCCGTGTCGACGGATGTGCCACTGGTCAGGTTACACGCGCCCGGGCGTTCTGCGGTTTTATGGCCAGGCGCTGCGCCACCCCGAATGCGTGCGGCTGGAGGATATGCGGCAGGTCCTGCCCGGGTTGCCTGCACCGCGCTGGTCACGGATGTTTGCGCGCCCATCCTTTGCGCTGGCCTTGCCCATGGCACAGAAAACCGCATCATGACCCCCTCACAAAACGGGGGATGTGCAGATGATCGACCTTTATTTCTGGCCCACGCCAAACGGCTGGAAAGTGTCCATCGCGCTTGAGGAGTTCGGGCTGCCATACACCACCCATCTGGTCGATATCGGCAACGGAGATCAGCACAAGCCCGCGTTTCTGGAAATTTCCCCCAACAACCGGATGCCCGCGATCATTGACGCGGACGGGCCGGACGGTGCGCCCATTTCAATCTTTGAATCCGGGGCCATCCTGCAATACCTCGCGCGCAAGACCGGCAAATTTGGTGGTTCGACGGAACGGGCGCGGATCGCGGTGGACCAGTGGTTGATGTGGCAGATGGGCGGGGTCGGGCCAATGGCGGGGCAGGCGCATCACTTCTTGAAATACGCACCCCAAATGGGCCACGACATTGCCTATGCCAAGGATCGTTACCGCGCCGAAACCGCACGGCTTTACGGGGTGCTCGACCGCCAACTGGCCAAACATGAATACGTGGCCGGAGACTATTCGATTGCCGATATGGCGATCTGGCCATGGGCGTCCCTTTGGGAAGGGCAGCAACAGACGCTGGAGGACAAACCGCACATGGCCCGTTGGCTGGAGGCGGTGGGCGCGCGCCCCGCAGTACAGGCCGGCCGCGCGCTGCACGCAGACAAGCGCAAGACCGAACATGATCAGAAAGGGCAGGATGCCCTGTTTCGCCAAAAGAACCAAAACTGATAAGCGCGTCGATTTTTATATAGCATTTCAAACAGCTTACCCGCTGTCCGCAACCCGGCTATGCAGGATCGGCAATGGTATTCGGCACCGCGCCGCCCTATTTTTGAGCCATCGGGAGGATCAAAACCCTAACCCATACGAGGTATCCGATGGCTTACGTCACACACGCCCATAACACCGCATTTTCCAACATCCGCGCCAGCGTCACACGCTTTTTTGCCGGTGTCGGTCGCGCGATGATCGTTTCGTCTTCTGCCGAGGCGCGCCTGCGCAAGGTCGAGGCACTGAATGCGAAAACTGATGCAGAACTGGCCGCGATGAACCTGCGCCGCGAAGACATTCCGGCCTTTGTGTTCCGCGACCTGATGCACATCTGACAAACACGCAAAATCGCGGGCTCTTTGTTGCTTGCGGGCTGGCACTGCCGCGTGCTGCTTGACACCCCGCGCGCCGCGCTTCAACGCTGGGCGCAATGTTAGACTTGCGCCCTGTTGGATACGTGATCGGACTGCTTGTCGCGATGCTTGGCACCGCGATGATGGTGCCGATGGTGATGGATATCGCGGATGGCAACGGCCATTGGGCGGTCTTTGCCGAAAGCGGCATCATCACCTTCGTGATTGGCGGGGTGATCGCGCTGAGTTGTTCCAACAGCGTCAAGGAAGGCCTGACGATCCAGCAGACCTTTCTTCTGACCACGGGCGTCTGGCTGGCGCTGCCCATCTTCGGGGCCTTGCCCTTCTATCTGGGCGCGACCGAGGCCCGCTTTGTCGATGCGTTTTTCGAGGCGATGTCGGGGCTGACAACCACTGGCTCCACCGTCTTTTCCGGGCTTGAAGCGCTGCCGCGCGGCCTGTTGCTGTGGCGCGGTATCCTGCAATGGCTGGGGGGCATCGGCATCATTGTTGTCGCGATGGTGTTCCTGCCCGAACTGCGGGTTGGGGGCATGCAGATTTTCCGCACCGAAGGGTTTGATACCTTTGGCAAAATCCTGCCTCGCGCGACCGAGATTGCCAGCCGCATTTCGGTCATCTATGTCGGTCTGTCGCTGATCTGCGCCCTCGCTTACGTCTCCGCCGGGATGGGTCCATTCGATGCGGTGGTGCATGCCATGACGACAATCGCGACGGGAGGATTTGCCAACTACGACGCCTCCTTTGCCGCCTTCGGGGCGCCGGTGTCTTACGTGGCCTGCCTGTTCATGATCATGGCCGCCCTGCCGTTTGTGCGCTTTGTGCAACTGAGTGCGGGGACCGCACGCCCCCTGCTGCGGGACACGCAGATCCACGTTTTTCTCATCACCGCCTTTGTCATTGCCGCCCTCATCACCGGCTGGAACCTGTTGCAGGCCAATGCCAGTGGCGAAGAGGCCCTG
This sequence comes from Tateyamaria armeniaca, assembly GCF_045797845.1. NCBI lineage: Bacteria > Pseudomonadati > Pseudomonadota > Alphaproteobacteria > Rhodobacterales > Roseobacteraceae > Tateyamaria > Tateyamaria armeniaca. Next base: position 3,778,247 of record NZ_JBHDIY010000002.1, on the reverse strand, counting down.
CGCTTTGCGCTGTTCAATTCGGTGTCGCTGATGACAGGCACGGGCTATGCCAATGCAGATTACGGCCAGTGGGGCAGTTTCGCGATTGCAGTGCTGTTTTTCACCGGCCTGATCGGCGGCTGCGCGGGCTCGACCGCCTGTTCGATCAAGGTGTTCCGCTATCAGCTTTTGTTTGCCTCGATCAAATCGCAACTCCAGAAAACCCGCAGCCCCCACGGCATTTTTACGCCGCGCTATGCCGGGCGGCCCGTGGGCGATGATGTCCTGAACTCGGTCATGTCGTTTTTCATGTTTTTCACAGTGACCTTGGGCTTGCTGTCAGTGGCGCTGGCGATGACGGGTCTTGATTTTGTGACCTCGCTGTCGGGCGCGGCCACGGCACTTGCCAATGTCGGCCCCGGCTTTGGCAGTGAAATCGGGCCTGCGGGCAACTTCGCGGGCCTCAACGACACGGCCAAATGGCTGCTTGCCACTGCGATGCTGATCGGGCGGCTTGAGTTGATGGCCGTCTACGTCATTTTCACTGTCGGTTTCTGGAGAGCCTGAATGCAGCGTCCCCTTGGTGCCCAAATCTCGCACATGCTCAAGGATCGCGGGGTCGATGTGATCTTTGGCATTCCGGGCGTGCACAATCAGGAAATGTATCGCGGCATCGAAGAGGCCGGGATTACCCATGTGCTGGCGCGTCACGAACAGGGGGCGGGGTTCATGGCCGATGGCTATGCGCGCGCGACCGGCAAGCCGGGGGTGGCTTACGTGATCACGGGGCCGGGGCTGTGCAACATCATGACGCCGATGGGGCAGGCCTATTCGGATTCGGTGCCTTTGCTGGTGATTTCAAGCTGCCTGGACGAGACAGCGGCGCGGCGCGGGCAATTGCACCAGATGAAGGATCAGCGCGGCGCGGCAGCGACGGTCTGTGACTGGTCAGAAGAGGCGCGGAGTGCCGAAGCGGCTTATGCGCTCATTGATCGCGCTCTGGTCGAGTTCGAAACCACGCGCCCGCGCAGCAAGCATATTCAGGTGCCCATTGCTTTGCTCGAAGGTCTTGCGCCTGACGCGCCACGCACCCCGTCCGCCGACACGGTGCGTCCGTCCTTTACATCGGGCGGAGAGGCGGACCACATACGCAACCTGCTGATCAAGGCAGAGCGCCCACTTGTGATCTTCGGCGGAGGTATGGTGGGTGATCCGAACAGCCGGAAAACAGCCGATTGGATCAGGGGATTTCTTGAGATCACGCAGGCTGCGTCCTTTGTCACCTATGCCGGGCGCGGTCTGGTCGCGCCGGATCAGCCCCTGCACTTTGGCGCCGGGCTGTCGCGCGCGGGCAGTCAGGACATCCTCGCCTCAAGCGATCTGGTCATCGCATTTGGTACCGAGCTGGCCGAGGTGGACCTGTGGCGCAGTCAGCTGGGTCACACCGCGCATTTCGTGCGCGTAGATTGCGACCCAGAGGTTGTGCAGGACAGTCATCGGGCCAGCGAGGGCTTTATTGCGGATGCGCCCGCAATGCTGCGCAGCCTGGCCAATCGTCAACGCGTCAAACCGATGAGCAGCCAATGGTCCCAAACGGAGATCGCTAGCACGCGCGCCCGCTGGCGCGCTGAGATCGACGCAGTACGCCCGGGCATCGTTCCTGTCTGCGATGCCCTGCGCGACGCCGTCCCGCCCGACACCATGATCTATTCCGACATGACCCAACTGGCCTATACCGCCAAGGAAGTCTGGGACATGGACCGCCCCGGGCACTGGCACCACCCCACAGGCTTTGGCACGCTGGGATATGCAACACCGGCAGCCATCGGCGGGGCTGTGGCGCGCAAGGGCCTGCCCACCATGGCGATCATCGGGGATTACGGGTTCCACTATACCATGGCCGAACTGGGCGTCGCGGTGGAACTGGGCCTGCCGATCCCAATCATCCTGTGGGACAATGCCAAGCTGGGCGAGATCGAGGATCTCGATGGTGCGCGCCCAGATCGCGCCCAACGCGGTGGTCGCGCGCAACCCGGATTTCTGCAAACTGGCCGAAGCTTTCGAGGCTTACTCAGCCGCACCGCAAACGCTGACAGAGATGCAAGAGACGGTCAAAGCCGCCTTCGCAGCAGACGGCCCAACCCTGATCTACCTCACCCCTGCGATCAGCGCTTAGGTTCCTTCTGATCAGAAATACCAAGAGGGAAGCGCGGCAACGCCCCCATTGCCCCGGTTTTCTAATCCCAGCAGCTGACCAGCACGGTCATACCGGTGGCCTCACCGGTGAGATCCACCGGGTCGATGGGTGTCGCACTGTCTGTCCCGGCAGCGGCCATGCCCGCCTGTTCCAGCACACCCTGCAAGGCACCTCGGTCGAGCGCAAAGCGCACGCCTTGCGGCAAGGCCCGGCCCGATTGGGCCTCAGGGAGCAACATGCCCAAGACACCGCCGCCCGCGTCCAGCACGGGTCCGCCCGCGTCGCCGGGCAGGGTGCCCATCTCGATCCGCAGAACGTCCTGTTCACCGCCCAGGCCGCGCACATCGCTGAGTGTGCCAAAGGTCATCGAAGGCGCGCCCAGCACCCCCTCAAAGCTGTAGCCTGAGGTTGCGACCTCCGATTGCAGGCGCGGTGTAACATCGCTGAACCGGGCCACGGCCAGCGGTGCCAGATCGGTTGTGGGTGTCAGAACCGCGACGCCGCGCGCATCATCCACGAGGGCCACATCGGCCTCTGTCACCTCGTCCAGCGTCACCCGCCCGCAAGAGCCGACAACTTCGGAGGTTGTGATGACAGTCCCGCGGCGGTCCACGAAAAAGCCCGAGCGTGACAGGCGCGGTTTGCGCACCTCAAGGCCAGACACAAGATCAATGGCTTGTTCTTCGGTGGTCGCGCTGGGCGGGATGACACCGGCAAGACGCTCAAAGCTTTTGTCCATCGCGGCCATCAGGCGCGTGCGCCGTTCTTCATCGCCTGCGGGCCAGATCAGGGTAAAGCCCTTGATCTGCCCGTCCTGCAACGTGACCCGGGTTTCGGAGACACGGGTGGCGTCCTCACCCACCAGCACGAAGGAGCGATCACTGCGCTCACGCGGCCCATCCAGCGGCACAATGTCGAGGGTCTGCATGATGTCATAAAGACCAAACAGCGTGGACTGGTCGCCCGCCTGCGAGATCAGCAGGACGCGCGCGTCGATAGCACCCGCCTTGGTGTAATGGGCAAAGGGGTATTCGTATTTCTCGAAAGCAACGACATCCATGGGCAGCATCATTTCGATGCCCGCCGTGTCGTCACGCACCACTTCCAGCCCCAGACCGTCCAGAACCGCGTTGTAATCGCGCAGCAGAGCGGCCCGCTGACCGGTTGTCAGCACGCCCGTGACCTCAAAGCCTTTCTGTTCCTGCCAGGCCGACATCGCGCCGCGTGTCCCGCGCCCAAAGGCACCGTCGATGGCACCCGGATAGACGCCCGCCCATTTGAGCATCACCTGCAACTCCTCACGTGCGCTGCGGCTCAACAGGCGCTCGCTGCGCTGCGCCTCGGCACGGGTTTCATCCGGAGCGGGTGGGGCAGGCGGTATCACGGCGGGTTCTGCGACCACCGCCTGATCTTCTGGCGTGGCGACAACGGGTGTGTCCACAGGGGCATCGACCACACCGCGATCCAGGACGTTGGCACCGACCGGCCAGAACTGTTGGCGAAAACTGGTGCCAAGGGCGATATAGCTGTCGCGGGGAATGACCCCTTCGTTGCGATAGACGCGCAGCACCTGTTCGGCGTCCTGTCGCGTGTAGGGGCCAAGAGCGATGCCATACCATCCGCCGCCCAGTGCAAATCCGTTCACATCCGGCAGATCGGCGGCATAGATGCGCGCGCGCTCAGAGGCTTCGGTCAGGCTCGGCTGCGCTTCGATCTGTACCCATACCACGTTGTCTTGCGCGATACCTGCACCGCACCACACAAGGATCATCGCCCACGCAAACGCTATCCGTCTGAAAATCACCCGATATCCCCTTTGATGGTCTTGATGCCGTTTTTCCCTAGCGTGCAGAATAAGCAGGAAACCGCGCAATGAAAATGGGGGAATACCCCAAAAAAGAGACGTTGCGCGCAATTGACGTCCCTTTGGGCGGGCCGTAGGAAAGGCGCGCATCCATCAAGGGGCCAAGTGCCATGTCCAACCCGCCCGATACACCCCGCTCGTTTCAGGAAATCATCCTGAGATTGCAGTCTTACTGGGCGTCCAAAGGCTGTGCGATTTTGCAGCCCTATGACATGGAAGTCGGGGCAGGGACGTTCCACCCGGCCACGACGCTGCGTTCGCTCGGCACCCAAGCCTGGGCCGCGGCCTATGTGCAGCCCTCGCGCCGCCCCACCGACGGGCGCTATGGCGAGAACCCGAACCGGCTGCAGCATTACTACCAGTACCAGGTGCTGATCAAACCCAGCCCACCGGATTTGCAAGAGCTCTACCTCGGCTCGCTCGAAGCCATCGGCGTGGACATGGCGCTCCACGACATCCGCTTTGTCGAGGATGATTGGGAAAGCCCGACGCTGGGCGCATGGGGTCTGGGCTGGGAAGTCTGGTGTGACGGTATGGAAGTGTCACAGTTCACCTATTTCCAACAGGTTGGCGGCCACGACTGCCACCCTGTTTCGGGTGAGCTGACCTATGGGCTGGAACGGCTGGCGATGTACATCCTTGGCGTCGATCACGTCATGGACATGCCGTTCAACGATCCGCAAACTCCGATTCCGTTGACCTATGGCGACATCTTCAAACAGACCGAAGAGGAATACGCCCGCTGGAATTTCGACGTGGCCAACACCGACGTGCTGCTCAAACAGTTTGAAGAGGCCGAGGCGGAATGCGAAAAGATCCTTGCACAGGAAAATGTGGACCCCAAGACCGGCAAGCGGATCATCATGGCGCACCCCGCCTATGACCAGTGCATCAAAGCCTCGCACATGTTCAACTTGCTGGACGCGCGCGGCGTGATCTCGGTCACCGAACGGCAGGCCTATATCGGGCGGGTGCGTGCGCTCGCCAAGCAATGCGCTGACGCCTTTGTGCAGACCCGTGCCGGGGGCTGGCAACCGGAGACAGCGGCATGAGCTACACGAACGCCACCCCGGTACTGCGCGTGTCCGACTATCAGCGCGCCCGCGCGTTTTACACCGACATCCTTGGCTTTGAAGTCATGGAAGAGGCTGGCGAGCCGATTGTGGGATTCGGGATATTGCGGGCTGGGGCGGCACAGGTTTTCCTGATGGCTTGGGACGGTCCGGAGGCGGAGTACAAACGCTGGCGCGTCTACCTCTATCCGCAGGATCTGGATGCACGACTGGCACAGATTGCTGAGGCCGGCGGCACGCATACCGGCCCCGTAGTCACCGAATACGGCATGCGCGAGGCCGAAGTTACCGACCCGGATGGCAATGTCATCTGTCTGGGCGAGGACGCGGGATGAGCGGCAAACTGATTGGACTGATCATCTTGATAGGCTCACTGATTGGCGGCATCGCCCTCTACTACCTTCAGGTTTATGGATTCTACGATCCGGTCAGCGCTGACGAGGCCGAGGTGCGTCTTGTCTCGGTCGTATCCGATATGCCCGAACCCATCAGCGTCAACAGCTTCGAGGCAATTGACGCGGACAGTTCTCCGATCCGTTACCGCGCCTGTTTCACCACTGATATGTCGCTGTCTTTGCTGACCGAAACCTTCATCGGGCTTGATGACGTCACACCGCGCAACGCCCCGCACTGGTTTGACTGCTTTGACGCCGAAGCGATTGCCGCAGAACTCGACGCAGGCACCGCCCTGCCGTTTCTGGGCCAGAAGAACGTGGAATTCGGCGTCGACCGGATCGTGGCCATCACCGAGGACGGGCGCGGCTATATCTGGCACGAACTCAACGATTGCGGCGAAAAAGCCTATGACGGGACCATCGTGGGCGAAAAATGCCCGAGACGGCCAAATCTGGAAAATGAATAATGCCTGATCTTCTGATCGAACTCTTCTCCGAAGAAATCCCCGCGCGCATGCAGACCCGTGCAGCGCAGGATCTGCAAAAGCTGGTCACCAACGGTCTGGTCGAGGCGGGGCTGACCTATGCCTCGGCTGCCGCCTTTTCCACGCCGCGCCGTCTGACCCTCACTGTCGAGGGGGTATTGGCCAACTCCCCCACCACACGCGAAGAGCGCAAAGGGCCCAAAGCCGATGCCCCGGAAAAGGCGATCGAAGGGTTCCTGCGCGGCGCGGGTCTGACCCGTGATCAAGTTGAGGAGCGCGACACACCAAAAGGCCCCGTGCTGTTTGCCGTGATCGAAAAACCGGGCCGCCCGGCGGCGGACATCATCGCCGAAGTGCTGGAAGCCACGATCCGCAATTTCCCATGGCCCAAGTCGATGCGCTGGGGGCGGGCAGCCTGCGCTGGGTGCGCCCGCTGCAATCGATCCTGTGCATTCTGTCGGACGAGGCCGGGCACGAGGTCGTGTCCCTGAGCGTCGATGGCATTGCGGCGGGCGATGTCACGCACGGCCATCGCTTCATGGCGCCCGCGCGGATTTCTGTCACGTCTTTCGAGGATTACAGCGCCAAGCTCAAGCGCGCGCACGTGGTTCTGGACGCATCCGAACGGGCCGACGCGATCTGGCAAGAGGCAACAAACAACGCTTTTGCCAGTGGGTTGGAAGTGGTCGAGGATGCGGGCCTGCTGGCCGGAGTTGCAGGTCTGGTCGAATGGCCCGTTGTGCTGATGGGCAGGATTGGCGAGGACTTCCTCGACCTGCCGCCCGAAGTGCTGCAAACTTCGATGAAAGAGCACCAGAAATTCTTCTCTGTGCGCAATCCCAAGACGGGGCGGATCGAACGGTTCATCACGGTCGCCAACCGCGAAACCGCCGACAATGGGGCGACGATCCTCGCAGGCAACGAAAAGGTGCTGAGCGCACGGCTGGCAGACGCAAAATTCTTTTGGGAGAATGACTTGCGCACCGTTCGTGATGTGGGACTTGAAGGCATGGCCAAGCCATTGGCCGACGTCACCTTCCACAACAAGCTGGGCAGTCAGGCCGACCGGGTGGCCCGCATCGAAGCGCTCGCGCGCGAGCTTGCCCCCATGGTCGGTGCAAAACCAGATCTGGCAGCAGAGGCCGCGCGCGTGGCCAAGGCCGATCTGGCTTCGGAAATGGTCTATGAATTCCCGGAATTGCAGGGATTGATGGGGCGGTATTACGCCGCCGCCGCAGGTCACGACGACGGCGTGCCCGAGGCCTGCGAAGAACACTATTCCCCGCTGGGTCCATCCGACGAAGTGCCCACTGGGCCGGTGTCGGTGGCCGTGGCGCTGGCGGACAAGTTGGATACTCTGACTGCCTTTTGGGCGATTAATGAGACGCCTACCGGCAGCAAAGACCCCTATGCGCTACGTCGTGCCGCATTGGGAGTTTCTCGTTTGATTTTGGAGAATAGTATCCGCCTCGCACTGATTGATGACGCAATTGATTTAGCATTCCATCAGATGACGGATCAATTTGACGCACTTGCCGATAGTGCTGAAGATCGAGCCGCTCGAGACTATACAGACCAGACTGGTTTAACGATCGCGCAAGCCAAAGAAAACATGGATGACAGCGTGGAAGTGACGCCTGTACGTTCGGACATTCCGGGCCCCGCAAGTCGCTTGCTGTCTTTCTTCCACGACCGCCTAAAAGTTTACCTCCGCGACCAGGGCATCCGCCACGACATCATCGACGCCTGCATCGCCATGCCCCAGAACGACGACCTCACCCTGCTGGTCAAACGGGCCCAAGCGCTCTCCGAAACGCTCAAAACCGACGACGGCCAAAACCTCATCCAGGGCTTCAAACGCGCCAATAATATCCTCACGCAAGCCGAAGAAGCCGACGGCGTCGAATACTCATACGGCGCAGACCCCAAATTCGCCGAAACCGACGAAGAACGCGCGCTGTTTGCGGCCCTCGACGCCGCCGAGGCGCAAATCACCCCCGCCATGGCGACCGAGGACTTCACCACAGCCATGTCCGCCATGGCATCTCTGCGCACGCCCATCGACGCTTTTTTCGAGGCCACGCAGATCAACACCGACAACCAGACCCTGCGGCGCAACCGGCTCAACCTGCTCAGCCGCGTCCGCACCCTGTGTCTCTCGGTCGCGGACCTGACCAGAATCGAAGGCTGATCCGGACTTCATCTCGCCAGAAAAACTCCGGGGGAGGCGCGTCAGCGCCGGGGGGCAGAGCCCCCAACCCGCCCGCCGCAGGCGCAGCCGATCCGCGCCCTCTTGTCACATCAAGTTTACACTCTATGCTGCGCCGCGAGAGGAACGCCGCAGTGCAGAATAATCCCGATACGACCCTCGTGACCACCGATGCGCCGATCACCACGGCCACCCATGGGGGGCGTGCAAAATGCCTGCAACGACTGGCGCGATTGGCCCTGCCTGTCCCGACAACCGTGGCGCTGTCCTTCAATGCGGTGCACCACATTGCCAGCGGCCATTTGCCCGACATCGACGCCATCCTGCGACAGTTCCCGCAAGACGCGCTCTTGTGCGTGCGCCCGTCTTCCGAAGACCCCGATTGGGGCGGGCCGTCGGCCATCCTCAACATCGGCATGAACGATGCCCGCTACGAAATCCTGTGCGGCACCCTCGGGCCCGGCTCTGCCGCGGCACTGTTCACCCGCTTTGTCCAAAGCTACGCGATCCACGTGGACCGTCTGGACCCGGATATGTTTGACGACATCACCGGCGAAGGTCCGGCGGCCCTCGCCGAAGTCCTCAAGGCTTATGAGGCCGAAACCGAAACGCCGTTCCCCGCCACCCGCGCTGAACAACTGGCCGGCGTGCTCAAATCCATGGCCCGCGCGTGGGAGGGCACATCCGCCCGCCTGTTGCGTCAGGCCAAGGGTGCGCCGCTGGATGCGGGCCTTGGCCTCGTTGTGCAGCAGATGGCCTTTGGCGTCGGGCAGGGCGAAAGCGGGTCGGGTGTGCTGCAACTGGTGTCCTCCAAAACGGGGATGCCGCAGATCACCGGGCGCTACCTGCGCCAAAGCCAGGGCCGCGATGCGCTGGCACGTGACGCCGACAGCCTCTACATCAGCCGCGATCCCCGCGGTGCGTCGCTGGAAGAAACCGTGCCGGACTGTTTTGCCCAACTGGTCGATCATGCCAAGTTGATGCGCGAAAAGCTGCGCGAAGAGATGCAGGTCGAATTTGCCATTGAAAACGGTCAGTTGCGTATTCTTGACGGTGTGCGGGTTTCCCGCTCGTCTCGTGCAACGGTGCGCATCGCGGTGCAACTGGCACGTGACGGGATCATTCCGCGCGAAGAGGCATTGATGCGCATCGAACCCAATGCGCTCAACGAATTGCTGCACCGCCAGATCGACCGGCACGCCAAACGTGAACTGCTTGGCTCCGGCATTGCCGCCAGCCCGGGGGCTGCGACGGGCAAACTGGTGTTTTCGGCGAATGAGGCGCAGGCCAGTGCTGCGCGGGACGAGGACTGTATCCTTGTGCGCCGCGAAACCTCGCCCGAAGACATCCGTGGCATGCACGCAGCCAAGGCCGTGATCACCGAACGCGGCGGCATCACCAGCCATGCGGCGGTGATCGGTCGTGGCATTGGTCTGCCCTGTGTTGTCGGGGTCAGCGACATCCGGTTTCAGACCCGCAAAGGGCAGTTGGTCACCAAGGATGGCCGCGTCATTCCAGCAGGCGAAGTCGTTACAGTAGATGGCACCAACGGCACCATCCTGCTGGGCGCGACAGAGATGCAAGAGGCCGCTTTGGATGACGCATTTCAGGATTTGATGGAGTGGGCGGATGCCGCGCGCGACATCGACATCCGCGCCAATGCCGACACCCCCGCAGACGCGCAGACTGCGCGCAACTTTGCCGCCCAAGGCATCGGCCTATGCCGCACGGAGCACATGTTCTTCGAGGCGGGCCGCCTGACGGTCATGCGCGAGATGATCTTTGCCGAATCCGGCGATGACCGGCGGGCCGTCTTGCAACGTCTGCTGCCTATGCAGCGCACTGATTTTATTCAGCTGTTCGAGATCATGGAGGGTCAGCCGGTCTGTATCCGCCTGTTTGATCCGCCCTTGCACGAATTCCTGCCCACGGACCGCACGGGTCAAAGCGAATTGGCCGACGCTCTTGATCTGCCGCTGTCAGACGTGACGCGCCGGATCGAGGCGATGATGGAATACAATCCCATGCTTGGCCTGCGCGGCGTGCGGCTTGGCGTGACTGTGCCGGAAATCTACGAAATGCAGGCGCGCGCCATCTTTCAGGCCGCCGTTTTTGCCAGCCGCGACAAGGCACCGGTCGTGCCTGAAATCATGATCCCGCTGGTCAGTGCCAAGCGCGAAGTCGAACTGGTGCGCACCAATGTCGATGCCATTGCGGCTGCTGTGACGGCGGAAACCGGTGTCGATTTCACCTATCGCCTCGGGGTGATGGTGGAAACGCCGCGTGCGGCCCTGCGTGCAGGTGACATCGCGCAGCATTGCAGCTTTCTCAGCTTCGGCACCAACGACCTCACGCAGATGACATACGGTCTCAGCCGCGATGATGCGGGGCGGTTCATGTCGGACTATGTGCGTCAAGAGGTGTTCGTTGAAGACCCGTTTCACTCGCTCGACATCGACGGGGTGGGCGAGTTGCTCAAACTCGGCTCTGAGCGGGGACGGGCGTCGCGCCCCGACATCACCCTGTCGATTTGCGGCGAACATGGCGGCAACCCCGAATCAATTGCCTTTTGTCGTGATGCGGGTTTTGACTATGTTTCCTGTTCCCCGTTTCGCGTGCCAGTGGCCCGGCTCGCTGCGGCGCAATTGGCGATCTCCAGTCAGATTGCTCAGCAATAACAGGTATTTGCGGCGTGCGTGTGGGCCCCAAAAACCACCGCAAAAGTCCGACGGCAGGGCGCATTCCCGCTGATCTCGTGCCGCAAAACTGGACGATCGATTAATTTTTAGCTAGATGCCCCGATGTTCTTACGATCCTGGGGGTCACTTTTATGCGTTTCATTATGAAATCCGCCATCATGGTGGCGGCAAGCCTCGCTTTGGCGACAAGCCTGTCTGCCGAAGCACCAAGCACCGATGCCAGCAGCGCAGTACGCAAAGCAGAGGCGCGCGGATTGAGTTCCGTACCGATGTCCCGGTTTTCCGGTCTGCTGACCGCGCCCGAAAATGCAACCGAGGTTTCCTTTTCCCGCAGCTGGCTCGACACACAGCCCGCGCCCACGGGCCAGGCCAACTGGGCCTGTCTGACAGAGGCGCTGTATTTCGAGGCGCGCGGTGAAACACTGAAAGGCCAGTTCGCTGTGGCCGAAGTGATCATGAACCGTGTCAAAAGCTCGCGCTTTCCCGACAACATCTGTGCGGTGATCAATCAGGGAACGGGGCGCAAGTACCAGTGCCAGTTCACCTACACCTGCGATGGCAACCCCGACACGATCCGCGAAAAGGCGGCTTACGAAAATGTCGGCAAAGTGGCCCGCGCCGTGATCGATGGACGCGCACCCGCGCTGACGAGCGGTGCCACGCACTATCACACGACTGCGGTGAACCCGAAATGGTCGCGCGTTTACAGCAAAACGGCAGCCATTGGCGTGCATGTCTTTTACCGCCACACCTATCGCACGGCCACGAACTAGCGCGATCTGACGTTTTTCGACGCGGGGGCGGCGTGTTTACCCCTGTCCTGTGGCCGATGTGGGCGCTAGAACGGCGGCTCTGACCCTCGCTGCAAAGGCACCTTTGACATGGCCTCTGATATCCGCCTTGCGTTCTCGCACCCATCCGAACGTTCCGAGGCCACGGCCACAAGTGCGCCGCTTGACCGTATTTCGGTGCGCGATCATGTCGTGGATGTTGAAATCGGCGCGTTCCAGGCCGAACGCGGTGTCACCCAGCGCATCTGCTGCAACGTGGTTGTCGAAGTGCGCCCGCTGACCGGGCCCATCGACGACGATGTCGACCGTATCCTCAGCTACGACAAGGTGACCGAGGCGATTGCCTATGAGTTGTCGGACGAGCGTCTGAACCTGCTTGAGACATTGGCAGAACGCGTGGCGGACCGCATTCTGCTGGAACCGCAGGCCATGCGCGTCTTTGTGCGCATCGAAAAGCTGGATCGCGGCCCCGGTGCTTTGGGCGTTGAAATTGTGCGCAGCCGGGGCACCGTCCGCCCTGTCGAGGCGCTGGCCGAAGAAGACGCGCTGCACCCCGAACTTGTATACCTCTCGAATGCCGCGATTGCGTCGCCCCATCTGGGGGCATGGATCGACCAGCTTGAGGCGATGGGCCGCCCGTTGATTTTTTGCGTCGGCCCGGCAGAGGCAGCCGCCCCGGTGGCCAGCCACCCGCTGGCGCAGCGCCGTATTGATCTGCTTGCCATCGAACAGAACGCGTGGGTGCTGGCCGCGCGCGATGCCCGCTGCAAGGTGGTGGACACGCGCACGGAGCTTGATTGGGCCATGCGCAACGGTCAGATCTGTGTCTGGGCACCGTCCAAGATCGTACTTGATGCCGTTGACGGGCCATCGGCCAAAGGGGCTGACGCTGTCGCTTTGGCTTCGTGGTTTGCGGCCACTTTCGAGGCGCGCGAAATGCTGGTGATCGGTGATACGGCGCCGGAACAGGCATCCGTTGCGCTGCGCGTCATGCCAGCCATACAAGCCACCATCTAGCGATGCGCTATCTGCGACCACTCATGCAGGTGGGTCCGGTGCCAGCGCCCGGGGCCGTGCAGATGGGATGGTGCTGGTTCACCCATGTGGAGGTTTTGTCGCGCACAGCGCCATCCCGCATCATCCCCGCAACCGAGTTGAGCGACGACGAACGCGCGCGTTTCATCAGCCCCGGTGCCGCGCCGCAGATCATGGGTATTCTCAACACCACGCCGGACAGTTTTTCCGACGGCGGGGCCTTTGACACGTTGGACACGGGTGTCGCCCAAGGGCGTGCGCTGGTCGCGGCAGGGGCCGACATTCTCGACATTGGCGGTGAATCCACGCGCCCCGGCGCCACGCTTGTGCCTGCCGACGAAGAGATTGCGCGCACGGCCCCGGTGATCGCCGCACTGCGTGCCGCAGGTGTCGCGACACCGATTTCCATCGACACGCGCAAGGCAGAGGTTGCAAAGGCTGCATTGGAGGCCGGGGCAAGCATGGTGAACGACGTCTCCGGCTTGACCTTCGATCCTGATCTTGCGCCCCTTTGTGCGGCCTGCGGCGTGCCTATATGCGTGATGCACGCACAGGGTGAGCCGCAAACGATGCAGAAAAACCCGATCTACGACAACGTGTTGCTGGATGTTTTTGATGCATTGGCTGAACGTATCGACGCGCTTGTGGCCCTTGGCATCCCGCGCGCGCAGATCACTGCCGATCCCGGCATCGGGTTTGGCAAGACGCAAGCCCATAACCTTGCCATCCTGAACCGGATCAGCCTGTTTCACGGGCTGGGTGTGCCGATCCTTTTGGGTGCATCGCGCAAGCGGTTCATTGGCACCATCGGAAACGCGCCAGAGGCGGCAGACCGCGCACCCGGCTCCATCGCCGTGGCACTGGCCGCCATCGCGCAAGGGGTCGCAATCATCCGCGCCCATGACGTGGCAGACCACGCGCAGGCCATTGCGCTGTGGCGGGCTGCTGTGGCACATCCCTGACATGAGCAAACTTTTCGGAACCGACGGCGTGCGCGGCACGGCCAACACGTCGCCCATGACGGCGGAAACCGCGCTGCGCATCGGCGCTGCGGTGGGGCGGTATTTTCGCCGCGACGGAGATTCTGGTGCACCGCGTGGTGATCGGCAAGGACACCCGCCTGTCGGGCTACATGTTTGAAAATGCGCTGACGGCGGGTTTGACCAGCACAGGCATGAACGTGCTGTTGCTGGGGCCGGTGCCCACACCTGCGGTCGGGCTTTTGACGCGGTCGATGCGCGCGGATCTGGGGGTCATGATCTCGGCCAGCCACAACCACGCCCATGACAACGGAATCAAGTTCTTTGGACCCGATGGATACAAGCTGAGCGATGCTGCTGAGGCAGAGATCGAAGCACTGGTCGCGGGTGGTGTCGAACCGGTGCCCGCATCAGAGATCGGGCGGGCCAAACACGTCTATGACGGGCGATATCGCTACGTGGAGCGTGTGAAATCCTCCTTTCCACGCCAGATGCGTCTGGACGGGTTGAAGGTGGTCCTCGATTGCGCGAACGGGGCCGCCTACCGCGTGGCACCGGAAGCGTTGTGGGAACTGGGAGCGACAGTGATCCCTGTGGGCACCGCACCAAACGGGCACAACATCAATGACGGGTGCGGGTCAATGCACCCCCGGACTGCGGCCGAGGCGGTTGTCGCACATGGCGCGGATGTGGGAATTTGCCTTGATGGTGATGCGGACCGCGTGATCCTGCTGGACGAACATGGCCGCGTTGGGGACGGCGATCAGTTCATGGGGCTGATGGCCGCCCGTTGGGCGTCGGAGGGTCGGCTGAAGGGCGGCGCACTGGTGGCGACAGTCATGTCCAACCTCGGGCTTGAACGGTACTTGCAGGGCAAGGGCGTCGGGTTGGAACGCACATCCGTTGGCGACCGCTATGTGGTGGAACGCATGCGTACAGGTGGGTTCAACCTTGGGGGCGAGCAATCCGGTCACATCGTGATGACGGACTATGCCACGACCGGCGACGGGCTGATGGCCGCCTTGCAATTCCTCGCTGCAATGGTCGAAAGCGGAGCGCCAGCGAGCGAGGTCATGCACGTGTTTGACCCTGTGCCGCAGCTGTTGAAGAACGTGCGCTATGCGGCGGGTCAGGCACCGCTCGACATCGCGTCGGTGCAAAGCGCCATTGCCGAGGCCGAGGCGCGATTGCAGGGCAACGGGCGGTTGCTGATCCGCAAATCGGGGACCGAGCCGCTGATCCGCGTCATGGCCGAAAGCGAGGATGAGGGCATTCTGAACCACAGTGTCGATCAGGTCGTCGCCGCCGTCGAAGAGGCCGTGGGCGCAGCGCCGTAAGGCGGGTTTCAACCCGCCCCTTTGAACAAGCGTTTGAGCGCGCCGTACTGGCTGAGGCCCACGCCAATCAGGATCAGCGTCATGGCGAGCAGCAGGCTGGATGGCAACGGCTCACCCAGAATGAGCGCGCCCATGATTACCGACCACAACGGCACCTGATAGTTCGTGAGTGACATGAACACAGGGCCAGCGCTGCGGATCACCAGCACACGCAGCATGTTGGCCGCCGCCGTCGGGATCAGCCCAAGAAAGGCAATGACCGCAAGGGTTTGCGTATCGGGCAGGGGCGGCAGCCCTTCATTGATCAGGGCCATCGGAACCGTGATGGCTGCTGCGATGATCAGCAGAACCGTGGACAGACCGATCGGGTCGATGGCGGGCAGCCGACGCATCAGGACCGAACTGATCCCGTAACAGCACGCCGCCGAAACACAGGCAATGCGCCCGGCGGTTTCATAGGCCGCACCCGAGCTTTCGAAGGCCTGCGCGCCGATCAGCACGCAGACCCCGACAAAACCGATGCAAAATCCAAGGCTGCGCCGCCATGTCAGCCGCTCGCCGGGCACGAGGAAATGGGCCAATGGCAGTACGATCAGGGCCACGGACGCCATCGACACGCCCGCAAAACCCCCCGTCACGAATTGCTGGCCCCAGGCCAGCAACATGAAAGGGATCGCGGTGCTGAAACCCCCGATGGCGATGATGGCGAGTTTGGCGCTGCGCGGCGGCGGGGCGGAAAACAACGCGCCACCGCGCCACTGCCAGATCGGCACCATGAGGGTCACGGCAAAAACGATGCGAAACGCGGCCAGCCAGAAGGGCGTGATGCCCTCCAGCGCAACTTCGGTCACCAGAAAGGTCGCACCCCAGGTGAGGCCCAGCGTGGCGACCATCAGCCAGCTTACCCACGTGATCTGTGGCCTATCCGTCATGCACGGCCTTGCTGTCTGCCGGGGCCTCATCCCGCGCCGTCATGCCATAATCCCGCATCACACCGGCGACGCGCAGGCGGTAGTCGTCAAAATGGATGTCTCGGCCCGCGCTTTGTGCTGCGCGGTGATCGGGCAGTTTGCGCCAGTGTTCCAGCGCCGCCTCGTTCTCCCAGAAGGACAGGGACAGCAGCTTGCCAGGCTCCATCAGGCTTTCAAACCGCTCGACCGAGATGAAGCCGGGGATGTCGGCGAGGTGGTGTTTGAGGGCTGCGGCACGCTCCATATAGGCGGCGCGGTGGCCGTCCCTGGGCCAGACTTCGAAGATGACGGCGATCATGTTTGCCTTCCTTTGAATTGGGCGTGTCTTGGCGGATCCGGGCGGAGTTGTCCACCGGTGTCCCATGCAGGGACATGCACCGAGACACCAAAAATCAATGGGTTACAGAGGCGAATTTACCATTCGTTAGGACTTGGTGGAGAGCGGGTGGGGTGAAAATCCACCCTAGCGATGCACGGATTTGAGCCATGTGCGGTCCTCTTTGAGGATGAATTTTCGGGACTGGGCAAAGGCGTAATTCTCGCGCCCCAAGGGATCATCGGCCAGGCGCGCCCGGTAGGCCTCGTATGCGGCAAGGTTTTCGATGTGATAGATGCCATAAGCGAGGGTCGAGGACCCTTCGTGCGGTGCAAAATAGCCCACAAGGTCGGCGCCGCAGCGCGGAATGGCCTCGCCCCAGCGCGCGCCATATTCGGCAAAGGCGGCGCGTTGGGTCGGGTCGATCTGGTATTGGATGATGCAGGTCAGCATGTCGGGTCTCCGGTGTTGTGCTGCATCTTTTTTAAACGGTTGAGCGACGCGGATGCTTCGGTTACGGTCGAACTATGAAAGAAGGGCCTGACATCTCGCAGATCGCCGCGCTGATCGGTGATCCGGCACGCGCCAATATCCTGACGGCCCTCATGGACGGGCGAGCGCTGACCGCGTCTGAACTGGCCACCGAGGCGGGCGTGGGCCTGTCCACGGCCAGCGGGCACCTGAGCAAGCTCAGCGATGCAGACCTGATCTGTCCTCGCAAACAGGGGCGGCACAAGTATTTTCAACTGGCCGATGACGATGTGGCAGGCGTGCTTGAGGCGCTGATGGGGCTTGCCGCCCGTCGTGGTGCGACACGCGTGCGTACGGGCCCGCGCGATGCGCAGATGCAGGAAGCACGGGTCTGTTACAACCATCTGGCGGGGCGCATGGGCGTGCAGATGTATCGCAGCATGCTGGGTCGCGGGCTGTTGCGGGAAACGGGTGAGGATGTGGACCTGACGCAAGAAGGTCATGGCTTTGCCAGCGCATTTGGTGTCGATGTGACGGGGTTGCGCCGCGCCCGGGCACCGCTGTGCCGGTCATGCCTGGACTGGAGCGAGCGGCGCAACCATCTGGCGGGCAGCCTTGGGCGCGCCATGCTGAGTGTCATGCAGGAACAAGGCTGGATGTGCCCTGTGCAAAACAGTCGGGCCATGCGCCTGACCGAAAAAGGGAAGGCCGCGTTTGCCGCGACCTTCCCGGATGCGTGATTTCAATCAGTTCTTGGCCTTGTCGACCATCTTGCCTGCGGAAATCCATGGCATCATGGCGCGCAGTTTTTCGCCCGTTTCTTCGATCTGGTGGGCGTCGTTGATGCGGCGTGTGCCTTTGAAGAACGGCTGGCCGACCTGGTTTTCACCCATGAAGTCACGCACGAATTTGCCGGTCTGGATGTCGGTCAGGATGTCCTTCATCCGCGCCTTTGTCTCGTCATAGGGCAACACGCGCGGGCCGGAGACATATTCGCCGTATTCCGCCGTGTTCGAGATCGAGTAGTTCATGTTGGCGATGCCGCCTTCATAGATCAGGTCCACGATCAGCTTCACCTCGTGCAGACATTCGAAATAGGCCATCTCGGGGGCATAGCCCGCCTCGACCAGTGTTTCGAAGCCCATGCGGATCAGCTCGACCAGACCACCACAGAGCACGGCCTGTTCGCCGAAGAGGTCGGTTTCGCATTCTTCGCGGAAGTTGGTTTCGATGATGCCCGAGCGGCCGCCGCCGATGGCGGAGCAGTAGGACAGACCGATTTCGAGCGCACGGCCGCTCGCGTCATTGTCGACTGCCACGAGGCAGGGCACGCCGCCGCCTTTGACATATTCGCCGCGCACGGTGTGGCCGGGGCCTTTGGGCGCCATCATCACAACGTCAACGCCCGCTTTGGGTTCAATCAGGCCGAAATGCACGTTCAGGCCGTGGGCGAAGGCAATCGCAGCCCCCTCGCGGATGTTGTCGTGCACGTATTTCTTGTAGGTTTCGGCCTGCAACTCGTCGGGCATGGTGAACATGATCAGGTCGGCCCATGCTGCGGCTTCGGCGATGCCCATGGTTTTCAGGCCTTCGCCTTCGGCCTTGGCAATCGATGCCGAGCCTTCGCGGAGCGCCACGACGACGTTCTTGGCGCCGGAATCGCGCAGGTTCAGCGCGTGGGCGTGGCCCTGAGAGCCGTAGCCGAGAATGGCCACGTTCATGTCCTTGATCAGGTTAATGTCGCAATCGCGGTCGTAATACACACGCATGATGTTTCCTTTGGCGGTTTGTGTCTGGGGCGCGTTATACGGGCGGGATCACGGGCCGTCAGCGTTGGGTTTTGAGTTTATTTTGCGAGATGAAGGGTAGATCATGCGCATTATTACAGATATGCGGTGAAATCATGCTCGATGACGTGGATCGCCG
Source organism: Tateyamaria armeniaca (assembly GCF_045797845.1). Lineage (NCBI taxonomy): Bacteria > Pseudomonadati > Pseudomonadota > Alphaproteobacteria > Rhodobacterales > Roseobacteraceae > Tateyamaria > Tateyamaria armeniaca. The sequence continues at coordinate 3,759,519 of NZ_JBHDIY010000002.1, read as the reverse complement.
CATATTGCGCCAATGGCAGGCTGACCCCAGCCTTGCGCCTGCCGAACTGGCAGAGCGCGCACGGGTGAGTGTTGGCCAACTGGCGCGCCGTCAGGCCAAGCTGCGCGACGCGGGTGTGGTCAAGGGTGTGGCCGCTGTGATCGACTGGGCGATGCTGGGCTATGCGGTTGAGGTGTCATTGCGGGTGACATTGGACAAGACGCAAGGCAACGCCTTTGATGATTTCATGACCGAAGCGCGTTTGGTGCCCGAAGTCATCGAAATCCAGACCTTTCTGGGCCGGGTGGATGTCCGCCTGTCCGTGATCGCGCGCGATATGTCTCATTATCAGCATCTCTATCGCAGCCGCATTCTGACCCTGCCGCATATCGCGGACATCGAAGCGCTGATGCATGTGGCGCGCATCAAGAGCGATCTGGCGCTGCCGCTGTGAGTGCGTTGGATGATACCGATTTCGCGATCCTGCGCCTGCTGGCGGAGGATGCCGGGCAGGGCGCCGGAGCCATTGGCCGCGCCTGCGGTCTGTCCCAGCCTGCTGCGTGGCGGCGCATCAAGCGGCTGCGCGATGCAGGAATTGTGGGCGGTCAGCGGCTGGTGCTGGATGCCGAGGCGCTGGGGTTTGGGGTCACTGTGTTTCTGGGTGTGAAGCTGGCCACGAAAGGGCGCGTCAGCCTTGAGGATTTCGAGCGTGCCGTCAGCGCCATCCCCGAAGTGCAGACCGTCGAACATGTGCTGGGTCTTTACGACTATCGCCTGCGTGTCGTGGCGCGCGACCTGCCCGATTTTGAGCGGGTTTTGCGCCGTCGCATCATGACGCTGCCGGGCGCGGGCGAGGTCGAGGCCAACGTGCTTTTGAGCGAAGAGCGCCGACCCGGCCCGCTTGGCGGGCGACATTAACAGTTTGGTGGTATCCTTGCGCTAGATGTGCGCCGGCAAAGCAGGGGAATGCGCCTTGAAAATTGAAAGCAGATTGGATGTTGTGCTGTTTTCGCTGGTGGTGACCGTCATCACGATGGTGTCCGCAGTGGCGCTCAATTACGTCATCTTTCCATCTGTTTACCTGTCGCGCACCGTGCCGGGCACGATCATGATCGTGACCTTGGTGACGATCCCGACCTGCCTGTTTGTGGGCTCGAAAATTCGCGAGAATGTGCGCCTGTCAGTTGAATTGCGCCGTCTGGTTGAGCGTGACAGGCTGACGGACGTGTCTACCCGCGACTTCTTTTTCGCCCGTATGGCGCAAAAACCCGAGGCCTATGGGATGTCGCTGATGGTCGATATCGACTTTTTCAAGCGGGTCAATGACACCTATGGGCACCTCACGGGTGACAAGGTGATCGCGCATGTGGCCACCCTTTTGCAGCGCGCGGTGAGTCCTGAGGATATCGTCTGCCGTTTTGGCGGCGAGGAATTCGTCGTTTTTCTGGCGGATACGGATCACAGTGCGGGGGCGGCGACAGCCGAACGGCTGCGCGCGCTGGTGGCCGACAGCCCCATTGACGAGGCGGGCACGACGCTGCGCGTGACTGTCTCTATTGGCGGATCTTTGAAAGAGGCGGCTGACAATATCGAGACCGCCATCCAGCGTGCGGATGACGCGTTGTATGTTGCCAAGAATGACGGGCGCAATCAGGTGCGGATGCATCCCATCGGAAACCTGCGGTCCGATCCGGCGCGCAAAATTGCCTGAACGCAACAGCTGTATACCCAAGTAAACTTTGCCGTGACCGCCATGCGCCGCTATGTGTGCCGGGAATGAGGAGAGGAGGGGCCAATGCCCGCATTACTTGATACGGTAGATCCGCAGGGGCTCGAAGAGTTCTCGGTCGTGTTCACGGACCGCTCGCTCAACCATATGAGCGCGGCGTTTCAGGGCGTGATGAACGACATCTCGTCCATGCTGAAAGACGTATATTCCGCCGATGCCGTCGTGGTTGTGCCCGGTGGCGGCACCTTCGGGATGGAGGCGGTGGCCCGTCAGTTCGGGCGCGGGGCGGACGTGCTGGTTGTGCGCAATGGCTGGTTTTCCTACCGCTGGTCCCAGATTTTCGAACTGGGCGATTTGACCGCATCGACCCATGTGCTGAAAGCGCGCCAGACCGGCAATGCCAGCCCGTCGCCTTTCGCCCCGGCGGCGATCGAGGAAGTGGTGGACACCATCCGCACGCAAAAACCCGGCGTAGTCTTTGCCCCCCATGTGGAAACCAGCGCGGGTGTGATCCTGCCCGATGACTATGTAGCGGCCATGGCGGCGGCGGCCCACGAGGTCGGGGCGCTCATGGTGCTCGACTGCATCGCGTCGGGCTGTGCCTGGGTCGATATGCGCGCCCTTGGTGTCGATGTCCTGATCTCGGCCCCACAAAAGGGGTGGAGTGCATCGCCCTGTGCGGGGCTCGTGATGTTGTCGGACCGTGCCGTGGCGCGGATGGAGGAGACGACTTCGGACAGCTTTGCCATCGACCTCAAGAAATGGCACCAGATCATGCAGGCCTATGAGAACGGCGGGCATGCCTATCACGCGACGATGCCCACGGATGCGCTGCGCGACTTTCGCGACACGATGCTTGAGACCCAGGATTACGGGTTCGAGCGGCTGAAAGAGGCGCAGTGGAAACTGGGCAGTGCGGTGCGTCAGATGATGGCCGACAAGGGCATCACATCTGTGGCCGCAGATGGGTTTGGCGCGCCGGGCGTTGTCGTCAGCTATACCAGTGACCCGGATGTTCAGACCGGCAAACGCTTTGCCGCTGAGGGCATGCAGATTGCCGCCGGGGTGCCCTTGCAATGCGATGAGCCTGCCGATTTCCGCACGTTCCGCATCGGCCTGTTTGGCCTCGACAAACTTTATGACGTCGACGGTACCGTGGCCCGTCTGGCGCGCGTGGTCGATCAGGTTCTTTAACGCATCCGCCTGGTGCCAAGGCCCAGTTCCATCAGGGTCTTGCGCACCGGCGTGACCTGATGCAGCGCGTTCAGACCCCACGCCCGCGCATCCCGCGCAAAGGGTGATGTGGCCTGACTGGCACGGTTGAGCAGGTCGATCCCCGTGACCCGCATGCGAATATCGCCGTAGCGGGCCTTGTGATAGGCGTCGAGCATCTCGGCGTCGCCCAGCCCGTCGGGTCGTTTTTGGGCCAATCCCAGCAAAGTGTCGGTGTCGGCAAGGCTCATGTTCAAGCCCTGCGCGCCGATGGGCGGCACCACATGCGCGGCCTCCGCGATCAGGGCAAGGCGGGTGGCGGACAGGCGTTCGGCATATTGGCTGATGATCGGCCAGATCGAGCGGCGCGAGGCCAGTGTGAGCGGCCCGAGCACCTGACAACTGCGCGCTGTCATCTCGGCCTCGAAATCGGCCACGTCCGAGCCCATGCGCGCAACACTTGCAGCCCCCTCGTCCATCCACACCACAGCCGAAGAAGGCATCCCATCGTGATCGGGCAGCGGCACAAGGGTGAAAGGCCCGCCGGTCTGGTGCACCTCGGTTGAGACATTTTCATGCGGGATCGGGTGGGTGACGGCAAAGGCCAGCGCCTTTTGCCCGTAGCGTTTCGTCGTCACGTTGATCCCTGCGGCCTGCCGCATGGGCGAGGCGCGTCCGTCGGCGGCGATCACCAGCTTGGCGGAAATCCGACTGCCATCTGTCAGGCCGACGCGGGCCTCGGCCGTGCGCCCCAGCAGGCTGCGTGTGCCGACGCCGGGGCGGAAATCCACCGTGTCCAGGGCATCAAGCCGTGCGACCATCTCGCGCCGCAAACGCCAGTTGGGCAGGTTCCAGCCAAAGGGCAGGTCGGACACGTCGCTGGCGCGAAACGCCTTCACTTCGCGTGCGGACCCGTCCGTGCCGCCAGCATCCACGATCTGCATGACGTCAAGGGCCGTGGCGTGGGGTTCCAGCGCGTCCCACAAGCCGGCCTGTTGCAACAGATCGCGCGCGGGTTGCAGCATGGCGGTGGTGCGCATGTCGGCCCCGTCGGCCTCGCGGTCGGTGACTGGCGGGGCGGGATCGACGCAAATGACGTTGAACCCGGCTGTGCCAAAGGCCGCAGCCGCCGTCAGGCCAGCAATGCCGCCGCCGGAAATCAGGATGTCGCAGTGGGTTATGTTGGTCATGTTCGCCCTCCGTTGGCACAGATGTATGCCATGGGCGCGCGGGGCCAAGGCGGCATCCTGTCCTACCCGACCAAACGCGACAGGAACCGGGCCAGATCGTCGGTGTGGTGGTGAATGTGGTCCTGGGGGATCGGGTCGGGGGCGACATGCACCGTCTTCATCCCCATGGCGTGCGGGGCGGCAAGATTGCGCGGCTCGTCCTCGAACATTGCACCGACCGAAGGGTCCAGTCCATCGCGCGCAAACACCTGATCAAAGGCATCGGGCTCTGGCTTGGGGCGATAGCTTGCGTGTTCGACGCCATAGACTGCGTCAAAGAGGCCCGACAGGCCCCGCGCCGCCAGCACACGTTCGGCATAAGGGGCGGACCCGTTGGTGTAGACGATGCGCCGCCCCGGCAAGGCGCGGATATGGGCGGCAAGCGTGGGGTCGGGGGACAGCCCGTCAAAGGAAATGTCGTGCACGTCCACAAGATAAGGGTCCGGATCAAGGTCGTGTTCGCGCATGAGCCCCGCCAGCGTGGTCCCGTGGGTGCGCCAGTAGTGCACACGCAAGCGGTTTGCCTCGGCCCTGTCCACGCCAAGGGCGTCCATCACATAGGCCACCATCCGCACCTCGATCTGATCAAACAGTCGGGCGGAGGGATGATAGAGCGTGTTGTCGAGGTCAAAGACCCACGCCCGGACATGATCAAAATCAGCGGCTGGCATGGTGCGAGGATTAGGTGGGATCAGACGGGCGTGCAACCGCAATAGGGTTGCACGATGCGCGCGCGGCACCCTAGTGTGAACCAAATCAACGACTTGTCAGGTCTTTTCATGCCCTCTGCGCGCCCGTCCAGCACCGATGCCTATTCCCTGATCCTTGAGGCGATCGATATCGGCACCTATCGCCCCGGCGACCGGTTGGTCGAAAGCGAGTTGGCAGAGCGGTTCGGCGTGTCCCGGACGCCCGTGCGCGAAGCGCTCCAGCGCCTTGAGACGCAGTCGCTTTTGTCGCGTGACGGGCGCAGCCTGATTGTGGCCTCGCTGGATCACAACCAGATGTCCGAGCTTTACGTGGTGCGCCGCGAGTTGGAAGGACTGGCCGCGTCGCTTGCCGCCCGCCACGCCACTGCAGAAGAAGTGCGGATCCTGCGCGAGATGGTCGAGGACGACAACGCCCTGATCGGCGATCCGGCGGCATTGTCACGCGCCAACCGGCGGTTTCACAAACAGATCCATCTGGCCTCGCACAACCGCTATCTGGTGCAGCAGCTTGATCTGGTGCATCGGACCATGGCGCTGATGGCGACGACGTCGCTGGCAGCGGTGGGGCGCACGCAGATTGCCCAGACCGAACATGACAAGATCGTCGCGGCCATCGAGGCTAAGGATGAAGACGCGGCAGGTGCGGCCCTGCGCGAACATATCTCGGTCGCGTTCATGACCCGGCTGAAACAGGATGCAAATGCCCGGCAGGAAGAGGGCTAGGCGTTTTCCACGACCTCATGTTCGCCGTGCCCGTGCTGCGTTTTGTCCCAGTAGAACGGTTTGGTCACCAGCTCGTACAGGGCCTTGTAACTGGCCAGCGACCCAAGCGGGAAGTAAAACACAAGTGTCGGCACCCAGGCCAACAGGTGGCGGTGTTTGCGGTCTGACACGGCGAGCATCCCGATGGTGATGTTGAGTGCTTCGGTGGCGACAAAGAAGACCGCGAGTGGCCAGAACACCGATGGACCCAAAGTGCTCATCACCGGGTGGGGCAGGCCGAATGCAGGCAGCCAAAAGCTCCAGAGCAAGGGCAGAGCAGCGAATTGCGAGACGGTGGCGAGAAACATCGCCTGAATGCCGAGGAACCGCATGAACCCCAAATCGCGCAGCAGCGTACGGGGGCTGCGCATGTGGACGAAATAGGTGATCAGATATCCCTTGATCCAGCGCGAGCGTTGCTTGACCCATGGCCAGGCGCGGCAATTGGCCTCTTCGAACGTGGCGGTCGGGATCAATTCCGTGGTGTATCCACGCCGCGCAAGGCGCAGGCCCAGATCGGCGTCTTCGGTGACATTGTGCGCGTCCCAGCCGCCCAGTTCCTCAAGGATTGCGCGGCGAAAAAACAGCGTCGTGCCCCCAAGCGGCAGCACGAGGCCAAGGCGTTCGACACCCGGCAGCACCAGACGCCACCAGCTTGCATATTCAATGGTGAAACAGCGCGACAGCCAGTTCTGGCGCGGGTTGTAGTAATCAAGGATGCCCTGAAGGCAGGCAACATGGGGTGCGGCATTGGCAAAATGCGTGGCCACTTTTTCAAGCTGGTCCGTTTCGGGCGCGTCTTCGGCGTCCCAGACCCCGATGATGTCACCCTTGCAGAAATCCAGAGCATAGTTGAGGGCGCGCGGCTTGGTCGTAAGGCTACCGTCATCCGGCACCTCGATGACGCGCATCCAACTGGGCAACGCGGTGCGTTGAAGGGTGGCACGGGTCACGGCATCCTTGGCTTCGAGCACCACAACAACGTCCAGCAAGGCCTTGGGGTAGCTCAGTTTTGACAGGCGGCGCACCAGCGCTTCGGCAATCCGTTCTTCGTTGAACAGCGGCACCATCACCGAGATGCGCGGCAATCGTGCGCGCGGCGGGCGGGCCAGCGGTTCGACATGCGCGGGAACGCGGTGGCTGATGCGGGCGACAAGGGCCAGCGCCTTGAGCGTGGTCGTCATGACGAGCGTGAGAACGGCAAATGCGATCAGCAGTGTGAGCGCCCATGTCGGAAAGGCCAGGGCAAGGCCCACGGCACTGAATCCCAGCACGCTGGCCCGCACCCGACCGTTCGCCGCGCCAAGGGCCCAGTTGCGGCAACTGTGTTCCGCCGCCAGTCTGGTGACGGCGTGGCGGGCCAGCTGAACGCCGTAAAGACGGCTGGTTTGCTGAATGATCTGATCCTGATCCGCGATCACCGGCAGCATTTCGGGCCCGCCCAGTGGCAACGCGGCGGCGATGTCGTCCATCTGGTCGGGCCGTGTCGTAGCCAGCAGCAGCGTTTGTCCGATCCACCGCCACGGCACCACGCCAAACCGTTGGCACAGAGTGGCGGGCAGCGCCTTGGCCATCTCCGGATTTGGGGGATCAACGCTCAGGTCAACGCGTTCCGCGTCATATTGGATCGCGAGTGCGGAAAGAACATCGATGCGCGCCACATGCCCTTCGGCGACAAGGATCTCGCCAATCGGCGCGTCGATGCGGCGCTGGACGGCAAGGGCATGCAGCAGGGTCGTCTGGCTGATCAGCCCGTCATTGACCAACTGCCGTCCCACCGGAAGGGCGGGGCGGTCGCGCCGTGCAACAGGGCGCGGCGCGGACAATCGCAGTAAAGGATCACTCATTTTGGGGTCCGAACCTCAGGGGCTGGTCCCAACCTGCGCACGCATGGTTAATGTTGTGTTAAGCCTGTCGCAAAACTGGACAAATTGACCGGATTTGTGTCAGGCGCGCTGCGCGTCCATGGCGGCCGCAAAGCGTTCAAAGAGATAGTAGCTGTCTTGCGGCCCCGGGCTGGCCTCGGGGTGGTATTGCACGGAATAGACCGGCTTGCCCGTCACGCGAATCCCACAATTTGATCCATCAAAGAGGGATGTGTGCGTTTCCTCGACGCCGTCTGGCAGCGTTTGGGCATCAACGGCAAAGCCGTGGTTCATCGAGGTGATTTCGACCTTGCCGGTCTCAAGGTCTTTGACCGGGTGGTTGGCGCCGTGATGCCCGTGGTTCATCTTGATCGTTTTGGCACCAAGGGCGAGCGCGAGCATCTGATGGCCAAGGCAGATGCCAAAGACCGGCAGGTCGTGCGCCAGCACGTCCTTGATCATCGGGACCGCGTATGCGCCAGTCGCCGCAGGGTCGCCCGGGCCATTGGACAGAAACACGCCGTCAGGTTCATGCGCCATCACCTCGTCAGCAGTCGCCGTTGCAGGCAGCACGGTCACATCACAACCCGCCGAGGCAAGGCAGCGCAGGATGTTGCGTTTGGCGCCGTAATCGATGGCCACAACCTTGTATTTGGGATCGGTCTGGGGGCTGTAGCCTTCGGGCCAGGCCCACCGCATCTCGTTCCAGCGATAGGACTGGGCGCAGGTGACTTCCTTGGCCAGATCCATCCCTTCGAGCCCGGCAAACCCGCGCGCGGCAGCAACCAACGCGTCGGTGTCGAAAATGCCGTCCGGATCGTGGGCAAGGGCCACATGCGGCGCACCGGCCTGCCGGATGGCGCGGGTCAGACGCCGCGTGTCGACGCCACCGATGGCAATCCGCCCCCGCGCGGCCAGCCAGGTCGACAGCCCTTCGGTTGCGCGCCAGTTGGACGGGTCCGTGGGCATCCATTTCACCACCATGCCGCTGGCCACGGGATCGCCGGTTTCGTCGTCTTCGGGGTTCACGCCGGTGTTGCCGATATGGGGAAAGGTGAAGGTGACAACCTGACCGGCATAGGACGGGTCGGTCATGATTTCCTGATAGCCGGTCATGGCGGTGTTGAAACACAGCTCGGCCACGACCTGCCCGGTGGCCCCGAACCCGGCCCCGTAAAACAGCGTCCCATCGGCCAGAGCAAGGCAGGCAGTCGGCGCGGAGGGGGCAGTCGTGTTCATGGGGCAGACCTTTGGCAGCAAGGGACAAATCAGCGCAAATTTGGCAAATTGGGCGGAAACTAATGGCAGGGCCACGTGGGGTCAAGCGGGATTGGAATTTTGTACTTCGTAACGATTTCAATAGGTTATGCGGGGCCACGTCCCTTGCTACCTATTCTGACTTCGCCTATGAATGAGCGCTTAACACGTGGCCATGGGGATGGACATCGATTATGGATTTGCGCACGAAGATTTCGGCCGCGCTCAAGCAGGCCATGAAAGACAAGGAAGCGGATCGTTTGTCGACATTGCGGCTGATCAATGCCGCGATCAAGGACAAGGATATCGACGCCCGCGCCGCCGGGCAGGATGACGGTGTGGCGGACAGCGAAGTGCTTGCCATCCTTGGCAAAATGTCCAAACAGCGCGTCGAGAGCGCGCGCACTTACGAAGAGGGTGGGCGGCTTGATCTGGCCGAGCGCGAGTTGGGCGAGATCAAGGTGATCGAGGAATTCCTGCCTCAGCAGATGAGTGACGACGAATCCGCCAAGGCCGTGGACGCCGCCATCGCCGAAGTGGGGGCCGACGGCATCCGCGATATGGGCAAGGTGATGGGCGTGCTCAAATCCAAGTATATGGGGCAGATGGATTTCGGTTCGGTCGGCCCGATGGTCAAGGACCGTCTGTGCAACTGATCTGAGGATCGGGCGGAGGACACCTCCGCCTTACGGGCATGCGGCAATGTAAGGCGTAGCTGGTGCTGCGCCTTTTTTTGGTGTCACCGTTTCAGTGCGCGGATCAGGTCGTCATAGAGGGCGACGCGTTCTTCCTCGCTCAGAAAGGCGCCAATTTCGACTTCGCGCCCCATGCCTTTGAGCGTGACGTATTGCGGCACCGGCCCTTCGCGCTCGTATTTCAGCACTTGAGTCCAGTAGCGGTTGCAGTCCCATTCCTGCGTGTCGCCCTTGGGGTTGGTGCGCACAAGGTGGGCCTGCTCCCCATCCAGTGTCAGCACCTCTACGATCTGACGGGCGCGCCGGTTGCGGCGCAGCGCATAGAAGATGCCCCAGACCGCCAGCATCAGGAACGGCAACAACCCCCAGAGCACGACGCTGCCCAGCAGGGGCAGGGCAGGGATCAGGATCAGGGTGAAGGTCGACAGTACAAAGGCCGCCATGCCCGCCTGCGGCAGCGAGTTGTGCGGCCACAGCTGCAACTCTTGCGTCGGGCTGTCGGGCGGTGTGGTCCACTGGTAGGGCATGGGCCACAGTATAGCCGCGTTGTGGCCCAAGTCGAAGGGCAGGTTGTCGCGGTGTGCGGAACGGTGCCGCCTTTCGCGCTTCGTATCGCGCGTTGGCGTTCACACTGACCGTTTGTGCAGAGAAGAGACAATCAGGCCGATCAGAGGCGTCATCCAAAGCGCGGCCAACACTGCAAAATAGGAAAGCGTTGCGATACCATGGGCGCGGGACCGGGCGGCATATTCCTGCACAAAGCCGTTTCTTTCCTGAGCGGTTGCGCCCTCCAGCAGTGCGGACATGTCCAAAAAGCCGAGGGGTTGCAAAAGAACCAAACCGCCCCATGCCAATACTATGACCCAGTGCAGTACGTATCCGGCAACAGGGGATATCTGTGGCGGCCACCTGCGTGTGACCCACAGCCAAGGTGCCGCAAACAGCAAAACGAACGCGGGAATGGCGAGGTCCTGCAGCAGCGCAGGGGTGGTGGCGGCCAGTGCGTCCACGCTGAAGTCGCCCGAATTGGACAGGCCAGAGACATTAAAAAACCCGAGCACGAATCCGCAAATCAGCAGCGCAGCGCCGAGGCTCGCGGCATGGACATAGGTCGGGGTCTTGCGCGACCACATGAACACGCTAAACGCGATCAGAGCTGCAAGGATCAGGACAGAGGTGGTTTCAAAGGTGGCAGGTGGTGCGGTCACGCGGATGTCCAGTTGAGGAAAGGCTCACGCGTTATGACCGGGCATTCGACGGCTTGTCCAGCGCCGTCAGGATCAGGCCTTCCCTTACACAACAAAAAAGCGCGCGCCCGTCAGGCAGGCGCGCGCTGATCACGTGGTACCTTCGCCTCAGAGGTCGATTGCGCCAATCACCGGTGCCGAGGTTGGATCAGGTCGCAGCCCGCGCTGTTGTGCGGCCCCGGATGCCAGTTCCTCGCGGTAGACTTTCAGCAGGCCCTTGGTGCCATCGGGCAAGGCTGCGATGATGCCCAGCGTGCTGTCGCCTGCCGCTTCGGCCCGCAGGTACGAGCTGGTCAGCAGCCGTTGCTGAAAGCCGGTCAGGTTGCCCGTGGCGTCATAGCCCATATAGCGCTGGTAGTCCGAGATCGCGCGCCGCGTGGCGGGGCCGACGCGCCCGTCGACGGTACCTGCATCAAAGCCGAAGTAGTTGAGCGAGGATTGAATGTCGCGCCCTTCGGCTGTGGCCGGGATGCTGGGGCGGTAGGTTTTCTTGGGCGCTGCGCGGCCGGGCTGTGCCACGTATCTTTGCGGAGTTGTGGCGCGGGCGCGATAGCGTTCCTGCTGCTGGCGCGCCAGTCTCTGTTTGCGCACCTCTTTCTGGATTAGCGCACCGGCCACGCCGCCCAGAACGGCCCCGGCAAGAAAGTCGCGCCCATCTGCGGCAACCCGGGTTGCGGGCACAAGGGCGAGTGAAACCGCCAGCACGGCGGCAGTGAGTTTGGATGACAGCATGTCAGTGTCCTTTGTCTTGTTCTCCTGCACCGTTTGGGCCGCGCCGTTCGGGCAGCGGGGCGCAATGAGTGGCAGTTGCGTTTGCATATGGCCTGTGACCGCATGCGGCAAAGGGCCATACGCACGGGGCACGCTCTTGCGCGGCAGGGTGCCGAATAGGCGCGCGATGTCGGCAAGGACGTGCTGTCGGGGCGGGTCTGTTATTGCATAACAGAGCAGAGTTGCGCGCCGCTGGCTTATTGGTGAGGCCTGGTGCGCCGGTCTCAGATCAGGCCGGTGAAGTCGCCCGCGATCCCGCGATCGATCGCAGCTTGGTTCAGTGGGTAGTCGGCACATTGTTTTGCGCGTGCAGCGTCGTCAAAGCGCGCGGCCACCCCGGCATCTGCGCGGGTGAAAACGTCGCGCACCTGTGCTTCTGCCTCGGCTGTGAGGGGGCGTTGGGATTTGACAAATCGGACATAGCTGTTTTCGAACGCGTCGATCCGCTTGCCCCCGCACAGTTTGGCAAAGCTGGCAGCCACGGCCACGCCTGCGGTCTGGGTGTTCAGGCTGCGGTCGAAAGACCCGGATTCGGAGGGCGCGCTGCACGCGGTCAGGAGTATTGCAGCAGCCGCTGCCAGAAAGGGTATGCGCATCGGGGTGGAGTCTTTCGTGTGCGGGTGATGAAAAAGGCCCCCGGTATGACCGGGGGCCTTTGGCTTTGAGGGTATCGAGGTCCCGTCAGGGCTTGGCCGTCTCGTTTTGAGCGTCATGGGGGTGATCGGTATCCACCCACTCATCAAACGTGTCGGGATAGCGATGCGACTTGTCCCAGTCTTCCTGTTTCGGCAGGATTTCGAACGTGTGCTCGGGCGGTGGGCTGGGCAGAGTCCATTCCAGCGTGTCCGCATACTCGTTCCATGGGTTGTTCTCGGTCACCACAGCGCCGCGGCGCAGCGAGTAGTACATGACACCGAAGAAGAACAGGAACGAGGCAAAGGACAGGAAGGCGCCCCAGCTCGATACGTAGTTCCAGTAGGCATAGGCCTCGGGATAGTCGATGTAGCGGCGTGGCATGCCCTGACGGCCCAGAAAATGCTGGGGGAAGAAAGTCAGGTTGGCCCCGATGAACATCGTCCAGAAGTGCACTTTGCCTGCCCATTCAGGGTACATGCGGCCGGTCATCTTGGGGAAGTAGAAGTAGATCCCCGCAAAGATGCAGAACACAGCCCCGAGCGACATCACATAGTGGAAGTGTGCCACCACGTAGTAGGTGTCGTGATAGTAGCGGTCGACCGCTGCCTGGGACAGAACGATGCCTGTGACGCCACCGAGGGTGAACAGGAACAGGAAGCCGAAGGCCCAGAGCATGGGTGTTTTCAGCTCAACCGAGCCGCCCCACATGGTCGCGATCCAACTGAAGATTTTGACCCCCGTCGGCACCGCAATGACCATCGTCGCCAGCATGAAATAGGCCTGCTGGTTCAGCGACATGCCCACCGTGTACATGTGGTGCGCCCACACGACAAAGCCCAGAACACCAATGGCGATCAGCGCCCAGACCATCGGCAGGTAGCCAAACACCGGCTTGCGGCTGAACGTGGCGATCACGTGGCTGATGATGCCAAAGCCGGGCAGGATGATGATGTACACCTCGGGGTGTCCAAAGAACCACAGGATGTGCTGGTACAGCACCGGGTCGCCCCCGCCTGCGGGATCAAAGAAGGTGAAGCCGAAGTTGCGATCCATCAGCAGCATGGTGATCGCACCGGCCAGAACGGGCAGGGACAGCAGGATCAGCCAGCTTGTGATGAAGATCGACCACGAGAACAGCGGTACCTTGAACAGTGTCATGCCCGGGGCACGCATGTTGAGGAACGTGGTGATCATGTTGATTGCACCAAGGATCGACGAGGCGCCGGAAACGTGCACCGCGAAGATCGCAAGGTCCATCGACATGCCCTGTTCATTGGTTGACAGCGGCGGGTACAGCACCCAGCCCACACCAGACCCAAGCTGGCCATTGCCGCCCGGTGCCAGCACCGAACAGATGGCAAGCGTGGTACCGGCCACGTACAGCCAGAAAGACAGGTTGTTCATCCGTGGGAACGCCATGTCCGGCGCGCCAATCTGCAAGGGCATGAAATAGTTGCCAAATCCGCCGAAGAGGGCGGGGATCACAACAAAGAACATCATGAGAATGCCGTGACCGGTGATCAAAACATTCCAAAGATGCCCGTTGGGGGTGCATTCACCGGCAGCAGCAGCCGTGAGGCGCGCGCCTTCCATACACATATACTGGACACCGGGGTCCATCAGTTCGAGGCGCATGTAGACCGTAAAGGCCACCGACACAAAGCCGACAATGGCTGACGTGATCAGGTAGAGAATGCCGATGTCTTTGTGGTTGGTGGACATGAACCACCGGGTAAAGAACCCGCGGTTGTCTTCGTGTTCGTGGCCGTGAATGGCTGCGTCTGCCATGCGGTGCCTCCTAAATTTGTGTTTTCGGCATGCGCGGGGTTCCCGTCCGCGCAATGCGTTACCCCAGTCTTCTAGAGATTTGCGTTTGCCGCTTCAATGACAGATCGCGGCTGTGACCGGGATGAATTGTCGCGCGTCAGACGTAAACCGCGCGGCGTAGCGGCTTTTCGGTCTGTTGCGCTGATGCCAGTGCACCCTTTGAGCACCTGAAACCGCAAAACTATGCACAAAATTGCCATAAAGTGGATGCGCCATTGTCACAGTCCGTTCACGCTTGGACCGAAATTCGCCGGTACTGCCACGGGCAAGGGGAGTGCAAAACCCCAATAGTTTTGAGTGACAGGGCAGTATGGCGACCAACGACAACACGAATCCGGGCACCGAAGGCGATCAGGTGATTTCGGGCACTACCGGTGCCGACACGCTGACAGGTGCGCTGGGGTCTGACACCATTATAGGTGGCGCAGGCGCTGACGTTCTGAGCGGTGATGGCCCTGTCGCGGGCAGTTGGCTGTTTGAGGCCTACAACTACAATTTCGACTCCAGCGCCGGGCAGGCCTTTGACATCGAGAACGGAACGCTGGCCGGAACCGGCTATGTCACCGATTTCAACGAAAGCGGTCTGGTCAACACGCTGCGCGGGACGACAAACAACCCGCAGGATTTCGGTGTCATCTACACCAGCACGCTGAACACGACGCTGGGCGGCACCTATCGGCTGACAACCACATCTGATGACGGTTCGACCATCCAGATCTTTGATTCCAGTGGCAATCCGTTGTCGTTCAGCAACCAGACCGGCGGCACGCTCGACTATCTCAACAACGACTTTCACCAGCCGTCCAACACCCGGTTCGGCGATGTGCAGCTGGATCCGAACGAAACCTACACCATCCAGATCCGCTATTGGGAAAATGCCGGGCAGGATGTGTTGTCGGGCACGATTTCGGGGCCCGATACGGGCAATGTGGCTGAAAACCTGCTGACCACGGACATGATCGGCATCCCGCCGGGCCCCACGACGTCCGTGACGGGCACCCCTGCGGGTGTCGAGGGCGACGATGTCCTTGACGGTGGCGCAGGTGACGACACGATTTCGGGTGACGGTGGCAACGATACGCTGATTGGCGGTGCGGACAACGACTCCATCTCGGGCGGCACCGGCAATGACAGTCTGACCGGCGACGGCGGCAACGACACCCTCGCAGGTGATGCAGGTTCGGACGAACTTGAGGGCGGCGCGGGCAACGACGTTCTGACAGGCGACGATGGTTCTGTTGAAACAGTGCTTTACGAGGATGATTTCGAGGGCGCGGTGACGGGCTGGTCCAACAACCAGACGGACAGCGACCCGAGCCTTGGCACATCGCTGGGCCGGTTTGGATCGCCGGACGGCATAATCGCGACGCAGCGCACTTTTGACCTTGGTTCGGACGCCGATGAGATCACAGTCGATTTCGACGCGCTGCTGCTCGACAGCTGGAACGGTGAAGATTTCATCATCACCGTCAACGGCACCGAGGTGCGCGTGCCCTTCCTTGAAGGTGACGCCAGCGACCCCGCGCCACAGTCCTTCACCGGGCCTGACGGGGCAACATACAGCTTTACCTTCACCAACCAAGCCACTGGTGCCCTTGGATATTCCAGCGGAACTGATGACACGATCCTGAATGTCGCGCTGTCCATCACCAACCCACCGCCCAGCCTGACGATTGGATTTGGCAGTGATCTGAACAGCACCATCGCAAACGAAAGTTTTGCGATCGACAACTTTCGCGTAGCGCGCACGGATCCGTCTGATGACACGCTGACGGGCGGGACGGGGGATGACAAGCTGACCGGTGGTGCGGGCGACGACGTGTTCGTCTACAATGCCGGTGACGGCGACGATGTCATCACCGATTTCAACTTTGGCAACACGGGCGGGATCGAGGACGACGATCAGGCCAACAACGATTTCATCGACCTCAGCGCGTTCTACACGCATCTGGGCGAATTGCGCGCCGACCTTGCCGATGATGGGGTCCTGAACCAGTCGACCGGGGATTTCACCGACAATACGGCCATGGGTGGATCGCTGACCTTTACCGGGGTCAGCGCCAATCAACTGACCGAAGACAACACAAACGTGGCCTGTTTCACTGAAGGTACGTTGATCGAAACAGAAGACGGCCCTGTCGCCATCGAGGCGCTGCGCCGTGGCATGCGTCTGAAAACGCTGGACAATGGCAACAGGCTGGTGCGGGCCGTGCTGCGCCGCGAGGTGGACGCCTCGGGCGATCTGGCCCCGGTTTGCATCGCGGCAGGCGCGCTCGACAACACGCGCGATCTGCTTGTTTCGCCTGCACACCGGATGCTGATCGCCGACTGGCGCGCGCAGATGCTGTTTGGCGCGGACGAAGTGTTGGTGCCTGCCGTCAATCTGGTGCGCGGCGATCTGATCTATCGCGCGCCGCGCCCGCTGATCACCTATTACCATATCCTTATGGACAACCACGAAGTGATCTTTGCCGAAGGGGCCGCCACCGAAAGCTTTCACCTCACCCGCGAGGCCGCTGAAGCTGTTGAGTATGGGACAAGCGAGGAGGGGGCCGTTGCCGCCGAGATCGCGCGCGTGTTCCCCGAATTGCTGATCTGCGCCAGCCGCTGTGCCCGCCCCTCGGTCAAGGGATACGAGGCGCGTGCGCTGGCGGGCCTGTTGGGCTAGTCCCCCTCGAATACCGTCCCAAACTGCTGTTTCAGCGCGACATCCACGTCATCCATGCCGACCGGCAGACCGAGATCGACAAGGCTTGTCACCCCGTGATCCGCGATTCCGCAGGGCACGATGCCGTCAAAATGTGACAGGTCCGGCTCCACGTTGATCGACAGCCCGTGAAAGCTGACCCATTTGCGCAGGCGAATGCCGATGGCGGCGATCTTGTCCTCGGCGAGCGTGCCGTCGGGCAGGGGCGGCTTTTCGGGTCGCGCGACCCAGACACCCACGCGCCCGTCGCGGATTTCGCCGCGGACGTTGAACGTGTCGAGTGTCGCGATCACCCACGCCTCCAACTGCTGCACAAAGACGCGCACATCGCGACCGCGTTTGCCGACATCCAGCATCACATAGGCGACGCGCTGGCCGGGACCGTGATAGGTGTACTGCCCGCCGCGCCGCGTCTCGAACACGTCAAAGCGGTCGGGGTCCGTCAGGTCAGCGGGTTTGGCCGAGGTGCCCGCCGTATAAAGCGGGGGGTGTTCGAGCAACCAGATGCATTCCTCCGCGTCTCCGGCGGCGATGGCGGTGGCGCGCGCCTCCATCCATGCCTCCGCGCTGCGATAGTCGGTCAGACCGGCAGAGGTGATCCACTCCACCATGGGTCTCAGGCGGCCTCGTCCTCTTGGGCGACCTGGCGCAGAATGTCGGCATAGGTGTCGGTGCCTTGCGCCCCGGTCACCAGATATTTTTCCGCAAAAATCAGAGATGGCACGCCGGAAATGCCGCGCGACGTCCAGAACGCCTGCTTTTCCCGGACAGATGCGACAAGTGCACCGGATTCCAGAACCTGAGCCGCATCGGTGCGCACGATCCCGACCGATTGAGCGACATCCAGCAACACGTCAATGTCCGACACATCTCGCTGCTCAGTAAAATGCGCCTGAAACAACGCAAGTTTCAGCGGATTTTGCAGCCCGACGCTCAGCGCGAATTCGAGCAATTGGTGGGCGGCAAAACTGTTCACGATCCGACTGTCGGGTGAAAACACGAAATCAATGCCAAGCGATTGACCGATCTGTTGCAGATGCGTGCGGTTTTGTGCCGACTGTTCGGGGCTTGCGCCGTATTTCTGCGCGATGTGTTCGGCGAGGTTCTGACCCTCGCGCCCCATATTAGGGTTCAACTCGAACGGTTGCCAGCGCACCCGTGCCCCCATGCCCGTCACCCCAAGCGCCTGTTCCAACTGGCGAAACCCGACAATGCACCACGGGCACATCACGTCTGATACGATGTCGATCTGGATGACCGGGGCAGTGTCTGGCGTTGGCATGGGGTGATCCTGATCGCGGTTCCGGGTTTTACATCATGCACAAAAACGCAGATTTCAAGCGTTTCAACGGGTTTTGGCGCCGGGTAGGGAAATAATGACTTTCGGAATCAGGTCAGAGTGCTAACCTGTCCGCGTATTCTTCGGAGGGTCATTCATGTTCACCAAGTCAATTACAGCGTCGGTTCTGGCACTGTCCATCGCCATTGTCCCGGCAGGGCGCGCCGCAGCAGATGCAGGCGATTTCGTTGCAGGGGCCATTATCGGCGGCATCGTCGGGCACGCCGCAACCAAGAACCACCAGCGCAAAAGGACAGCGACACGCACATACAGCCGTCCGCGCCTGCCATCCACGCAGGAAGGGCGCGAAATCCAGGCATCCCTGAACTATTTCGGGTTCAACGCCGGTACAGTCGACGGCCAGTTGGGTCAGCGCTCGCGCAATGCGATTTCATCCTATCAGGCCTATCTGGGCTATCCGTCGACAGGGCAACTGTCGCCCTTTGAACAGAACCTTCTGATCAGCTCTTACAACCGCGCGCAGGCCGGTGGCTATGCAGTCACGCAGCAGGTAGCCACGAACCCTGACGGCACGCGTGGGCTGCTGAAAACATACCGCGCCGAATTGGCAGGGCAAACGGCGGCCCCTGTGCAGGGCACGACCATCGTTGTCGCCCCACAGCCCACTGCGCCTGCAACCACGACAACCACAACGACGGTTGTTGCGGCTGCACCTGCGGCCCCCGCGCCAGAGGCACCAGCCGCCGGTTTGCCCAGCTTCCTTGGCAATGGCGCCTCACCGTCGCTGGCCTCGCATTGCAACACGGTGTCGCTGCTGACCAACACCAATGGCGGCTTTACCACGGCCGCGGCCATGACCGACCCGTATGTTGCGCTGAACGAACAGTTCTGCCTTGCGCGCACCTATGCCATCGCCACCAGCGAGGACATGATTTCCAAGGTGCAGGGGTTCACCCCCGATCAGATCGCCGCACAGTGCAAACAATTCGGCCCGGCGATGCAGCCGCATGTGTCCGCTCTGGCGCTCAAGACGCAGCAGGAAGTTGTGCGTGATGTGGCCGGGTTCATCCTGACCACGGGCATGTCGCCTGCTCAGCTGAAAGGCACCGCGCAGATCTGCATGGGTGTTGGTTATCGCACCGACGACATGGATGTGGCGCTGGGCTCGGCCCTCATGCTGTTCGCGATGGGTGACCACGTCTATGGCGAATTGATGGGGCACCATCTGGCGCAGGGCTTTGGCACCTCCAAGCGCGTCGATGCCGCCCGTGTGTGGTATGCCGAAGGTCTCAAGGCCGTTGACAGCGGCGCACCTGCGGTCTTTGCGCCGGGACAGCCTGAGCGTGTGGAACTGCTGCGCAAAGCGTCGCTCAGCCTTGGTACCTCGAATTCGAGTGTGACACCGGTTCAGCCGCTTGTGCAGCCTGCGTCACTGCCCACGTTCGGCGTTGCCAGCGACTGATCGCTCGGTTTTGGAAACAGACATGAAATCGGGGCCCGCAAGCGCCCCGGTTTTTCTTTGCAATGTGGTCTTGGCAAGGGGGGCGTTCACCGCTAAAGACCCTTTCACCAAGTCAAGGCATGCGGCCGTGGCGGAATTGGTAGACGCGCAGCGTTGAGGTCGCTGTGAGGTAACACTCGTGCGAGTTCGAGTCTCGCCGGCCGCACCATTTGACATTTCTCCGAAATTTCATCCAAAAACCTAAAGATTACAGAGGTTTGCGGCGTTCGAAATCCGGCTTTGCGGTCGAATGCCAAGGGTGCTCTAAATACGGTTTTGAGCACTGTTTTCTTCACTCCCAGACTGCCATTTTCGTATATATTCCAAAGGGCTTGAGAGAAATTCACTCAATAGTTCGAAAATCTCGCCCATGGTCACACGCGGTTTGGTGTTTTGCCTCATCTTTTCGGTGAGAATTAGCTTCTCATCTTCCAGCTTGGCGATCTTGGCCTCGAAGGCTGCGATGGCTTTTGGATTCGTCGTTTCAACCAACCGTTCCAGAAGACCATCTTGCTGTTTGTCCAACTAGGCAATGTCGCGCTTGTAGGCTTGTTTTATGGCAGCGGCTTGATCCTCTCTTTGGATCCAGGCTGATTTCAGCATGGTTTTGACAATGTCTAGGAGATTGGGCGTTGGGCTCATGGCTTTGAGGATGTCTTCAAAGCCTGCCTCAATCGCCTGAGCAGGGATGTTCTTGCGGTACTCGGTGCAGTTACGGCTCTGGCACCAGTGATAGGGATAGCGCTTGCCCGTGGAACTCTTGGACCAACAAGCCGTCACGGGCTGGCTGCAACATGCGCAGACAACAGCACCGCGCAGAGGAAAGTCTTCATTCAAATCCTTGCGCATGGGGGCAACTGTCTTTGCCGCTTTACGCTCTTGGATTTTGAGGAAGGTCTCCAGGGAAATGGTGGGTTCATGATGGCCCTTGCGGCGGACAATGCCCCAGGGTTCATGTTCGATGTATCCAGCATAGATGACGCGACCCAACATGTTGGTGATTTTTTGCTGACGAATATGGCCGCCGGGTAAGTCTTTAGGAAAGTCGGGCTGGGTTTCGAGAAAGCGCGTCACTTCCGCCTGTGTGCCAAAGCGGCCTGATGCGTATCCTACCAGCGCTTCTTGGATGATGGAAGCGACCGGTTCATCGCGCGTGAGGAGTTTGCCATGCGATTTGGTCTTTTTGTAGCGGTAGCCAACGGGGGCTGCGAAGACAAAATACCCATTCATCATCCGGCCCTTCATCCGGTTGGATGTTTGTTCGGCGTTTTTCTCACGCTGATGCTGAGAGACCGAAGCGAGCATGTGCTTAACCAGCCTGCAGTCACTATCCTCACCAAACTCAATAGACGGACTAAACGAGCACCACTTCTACACTCTGCGCCATGCACGCAATCTGGTGGCGGCATGGCGCATCGACTTCAACCAACACCGCCCACATTCCAGCCTCGCTGGCATGACTCGGAAGGAGTATGTAAACCGGTCAAAGAAGGACCAAACCTGAACAGAGCTAACTCATAAACGAGGACTCTCAGGGGAGCAGGTCAACAGCTGCAGAGGACGAGGTTTCCCGGTGGAGGTCCCAAGGTTCAACTCCAACAGGCAACCAAAGCGTTGAAAGAGGTAAGCCAGATCGAGAAAGCATGATTGCAAGGGCAGCAACGTCGACTTTCCGGGCTCCACTCGCAGCATCGCGACCCCGCGCCAAGTATCGGCTACGGGCCGCTTGACCTTTTCGGTCGAGTGGGCGATGTTATCCGCGGCCTTGCGTAGGCCGGTGTGCCCGCCATGCGAAGCAAAGCAACGCGAATTCATTTTTTTGGATACCATGCCGTTGGCAGGGTCCGATGAGCAGCGGGCACCTTTTCGGATCCAGTTCGGATATGGATCATGAAACCGACATACTACCTTAAGGAACTGAAAGAGCTGTCCAAGCGCTACGCACGGGCTCAACAGGTACCTCTCCACAAAGCACGAGATACGGTTGCCGAAGTACTAGGCTTTTCACACTGGAACGACGTTACCAAAGCACACAGAGCCGGTTGGACTCCGACAAAGGAGCATGTCTCTGCTGTTGAAAGCTTGCTCGTCGAAGCGTTGCCCGGCGATGAAGCTGGAGGACCTCGATCTGGGTCATTTATCGGAGACTCAACCCTCGAGACAGACGTCAAACACGGCACCATTGACGGGCACGAATACTCTATCTCAGCTTCAATGGGCGACGTTCATATGCATGGAACAGGTTGGCACCTTCACGTGCCTGAAGCTCCAAACAGGGAACCTCGCCTAGAGATCGCAAAACAGATTAAGCACGAGGCCCCAGTCTATGAAGCTGCGTTTCAGCAAGAAGCGCTCGCCATCGCAATCAATCGTGCGGAACAGGTTCGTGCAGGCATAGCATCAGATTGGCCAAGACGTTCAACCAAACCTGACAACGACGATCTCGTCCGTCATCCCATACACGGCGCTGAGTCAAATGAGTGGTTCTGCTTGCACTGCGATGCGTCGATAACTGGCGCACAAATCGCCAAGAGTTTTTGGCATTGCCCACGCTGCGACGCCTCACCGCTTGATGTCTTCGAAAGTCCTTGGTGGCTTGGGGAACAAGATGTTCAGCTGGAACCCATTGCTGACAACGAGTTAAATGGGAGGCCCGAGCTAGTCGTGGATGTCTTGGATACACGGCTGAAACTGGAGCTCGATGCAGAAAAGGTGACGTTGTTGATACGAAGTGCTCTTGTTGACGATGCCTCGAATGTGAGCGAGCGTTTGGGTGCATTGTTCGCCGATATCTTTGTTCATGATGACAACGATGTATGCATCACCTTTGATGAGGACCTTTGGCCGGAGCACAAGGAACCTGTTTCAGCACTCGCGGTTGCGGCACAACTCGGGGTCAATGTTGATTTAGAGCTTTGTCTGCGGGAGTTGCCGATTGCTTGGCCAGGGTTGGGTGAGCACACCAAGAGCACCGTCGAGTACACGGAAATGATGCTCAACGCCTACGCCAGCCAACGGGCTGACAAAGATGTCGAATGAGTAACTACCACTAGACTACGGGTTGCGGGGAGTGTCTCCGCAGCCTGCGACAAGGGCGTTCGATGATCACCAGTTTCCGAAACTGCAGCGAATGTCCGGAATCCGGACTGCGACTGCAGCATAGAACAGTACAATCAACGGCAGCTTAGGGCCATCCTTGCTGGCGCTGCAATATATGACAACTGAAAATGCTGCTTTCGATCTAACGACCGCAAAAGAACCCAAGGCAGACGTCGGAGCAAAACGTAGCAAACAACCGCAAAGAGCCCTGCCTGTACGGCATTGGAAATGACAAAAGCCGCGATCAGCCGCCCTGTTCCAAGCTACAAAGTTCTCAAAAACGACATACGGGAACTGAGCTGCAGAACAAGCAACGGACAATCCAAACTTTCTCCAAGGCGTTAGATGCCCGCTGCTTCCATTGCCCGAGTTCTGGTCAAGCTCACAAATTGAAATCGTGGCTTTAGAGAGGGGACATGAAAACAGTATTGTCGCAAGACCCGCACAACACGGTGCAGTTCCGCGAAAAGGAGCTGGAGGTGGCCATTGGTCGTCAAGTTCGGCTTTTGCGCAAGCAACGCGGATGGACGATCGCTCAGTTTGCGCTTGAAGTAGACGTGAGCGAAGGGATGGTTTCCAAAATAGAGAACGGCCAGGTGTCTCCATCATTGTCTATGCTTCAGCTTTTGTCGCGCAGCCTGTCTGTTCCGCTCACGGCGTTCTTCCAAGGTTATGAAGAGCATCGCCCGGTCATGCAGGTCAAAGCTGGCGAAGGAGCGGAAGCAGAGCGCGCAGGAACGCGTGCAGGTCACCATTATACCATGCTGGGCCATCTCAGCGCCCAATCGAGTTCTGTCGTGGTTGAACCTTATCTCATCACGCTCAGCGAGGAATCCGATACCTTCAAAGCATTTCAGCATGTCGGAATGGAATTTATTTTTATGATTGAAGGTTTCGTGACTTACCGGCATGGCTCAGAGCTTTTCCAACTCGCTCCGGGTGACAGTTTGTTCTTCGACGCGGATGCACCGCACGGACCGGAAACGCTTACCAAGCTACCGGCGCGGTACCTGTCGATCATCTGTTACTCGCAGGAATGATAGTAGCTAGAAATTTCCCCAAAGGAAAAAATATTCCCTTTGGTAGGTTTTCGCTCGACAGTATCGGCGCCGAAGCTAGGCTTCGGATAAATCAAGCGGTGCGGATATGTGCGGAATCGTTGGCTTATTTCTGAAAGACAAGCAAATGCAGCCTCAGTTGGGTATACTGCTGACGGATATGCTGGTCACCATGTCCGATCGAGGGCCGGATAGTGCTGGTATCGCGGTCTACAGAGAAACGGCCTCAGGGTGTTTCAAAATAACCGTGCAATCGGCAAACCCAACCGTCGATTTCGCTGACCTCCATCAGGACCTTGGCGTCAAAATCGAGGTGATTGACACCCACGCCATCCTGACCGTTGCTTCTGACGCAATCACAGAAGTTCTGGCACAAATTGAAGTTGCGCATCCCGGGTTGCGCGTGATGTCACGTGGAAAAGCGATCGAAATCTACAAGGAGGTTGGCCTGCCGCAATCGGTTGCTGACCGTTTTAACATTCCTGAGCTGTCGGGCAGCCACGGAATTGGTCACACGCGCATGGCCACTGAAAGCGCGGTAACAACCCTCGGGGCGCATCCGTTTTCGACGGGTGCTGATCAATGCCTCGTGCACAATGGATCGCTGTCCAATCACAATCGTTTGCGCCGTCAGCTGGCGCGTCGGGGCACTCAGGTCCAAACTGAGAATGACACTGAGGTTGCCGCAGCGTACCTCACCTACCGAATGGAACAGGGTGACGACTTGGGCGACGCGCTTGAGGCCGGACTGAGCGACCTTGATGGGTTCTACACTTTCGTCGTGGGCACCAAGAACGGGTTTGGCGTTCTGCGAGACCCAATTGCCTGCAAACCCGCTGTGCTGGCTGAGACCGATCAATATGTCGCCTTCGGGTCGGAATATCGCGCTTTGGTGAACCTGCCCGGAATTGCACATGCGAACGTGTGGGAACCTGAGCCGGCCACCGTTTATTTCTGGAGCCATTGATGCAGCAATTGGACCTTGAGACCCAATCCCTCCGCGACGTGAATGCCATGTTGCAAGCGCAAGACCCTCAAACGAACCAAACCAAATGGGAGATCCTTAATCCCAAAGGAGCGCATGCCATTGCCTGCGGCCTCGACTCTGAAATCGACGTCACAGTGAAGGGTGCCACGGGGTATTACTGTGGAGGCATGAACAAGCACGCTACAATCCGCGTAACGGGCTCGGTGGGTCCGGGCGTATGTGAAAACATGATGTCTGGCAAAGTGGTGGTCGAGGGTGACGCCAGCCAATACGCTGGCGCGACGGGCCATGGCGGCCTGCTGGTGATCAAGGGAAATGCCTCCAGCCGGTGCGGGATTTCCATGAAAGGGATCGACATCGTTGTGCACGGTAACATCGGCCACATGAGTGCGTTCATGGCACAATCCGGAACTTTGATTGTTTGTGGTGGCGCAGGCGATGCCTTGGGCGACAGCATCTACGAAGCGCAGCTTTTTGTGCGCGGTTCGGTCGCCTCGCTGGGTGCAGACTGCATCGAAAAGGAGATGCGTCCCGAGCATATAGCGAAGCTTTCGGAACTGTTAAGCGCCGCCGAATGCGATGCCGACCCTTCCACGTTTCGCCGCTACGGCTCCGCCAGGCAGCTCTACAATTTCGATATCGACAACGCGGGAGCCTATTGATGGATCAAACGCCCAAGACGTTCCCCGTAAAGCCTTGGACCTTCGACGACTATACTACGTCGTATATCCGGCGTGCAGCCGCCACCGGAATTTACGATATTCGCGGTGGTGGATCGAAGCGGCGTGTCCCGCATTTTGATGATTTGCTCTTTTTGGGCGCGTCCATGTCTCGCTATCCCTTAGAAGGATATCGCGAGGCTTGTGGCACGCAGGTTACTCTGGGCACGCGTTTTGCCGAAAAACCTCTTGAACTCGACATTCCCATCACGATTGCCGGGATGAGTTTTGGTGCGCTGTCCGGCCAGGCGAAAGAAGCGTTGGGGCGTGGCGCTTCGGCCGCGGGTACTTCGACGACCACAGGCGATGGCGGCATGACGCCTGAGGAGCGTGGTCACTCGAACAAGTTGATCTACCAATATCTACCTTCACGTTACGGGATGAATCCTGATGATCTGCGCAAAGCCGATGCAATCGAAATTGTAGTCGGGCAAGGAGCGAAGCCAGGCGGTGGCGGGATGCTCCTTGGTCAAAAGATCAACGACCGGGTTGCCGAAATGCGCAATCTGCCCCAAGGCATTGACCAGCGGTCTGCCTGTCGCCACCCAGATTGGACTGGCCCAGATGATCTTGAGATCAAGATACTCGAACTTCGTGAAATCACTGGTTGGAAAGTCCCGATCTTTATCAAAATCGGAGGAGCGCGCCCTTATTTTGACACCACCCTCGCGGTGAAAGCCGGCGCCGATGTTGTGGTACTTGACGGAATGCAAGGCGGAACCGCGGCGACGCAGGACGTTTTCATTGAACATGTGGGCCAGCCTACGCTTGCGTGTATCCGACCCGCAGTGCAGGCGCTTCAGGATCTCGACATGCACCGCAAGGTACAGCTTGTGATTTCGGGTGGTGTGCGAACCGGAGCGGATGTGGCCAAGGCGCTTGCGCTGGGGGCTGATGCGGTGTCCATCGGCAGCGCTGCTTTGATCGCTATGGGTGACAACGACCCCGCACTTGAGGACGAATATCGCAAGCTTGGCACCACGGCTGGTGCGTTTGATGATTGGCACGAAGGAAACGATCCCGCAGGCATCACAACTCAGGATCCGCATTTGGCGGCTAGACTTGACCCCATTGCCGCAGGGCGCAGACTATCCAACTACTTGAAAGTCATGACCCTAGAAGCCCAGACGATCGCAAGGGCCAATGGCAAGAGCCACGTCCAGAACCTCGAGCCAGAAGACCTCTGCGCGCTTACGATCGAAGCCGCCGCAATGGCGGGCGTACCTCTTGCAGGCACTGAATGGATACCTGGACAAAAGGGAGACTTCTTATGACCGATCTCGCCCAATGGGCCGCCGATAGAGGCGTCAAGTTCTTCCTGTGCAACTTTACTGACTTGTTTGGCGTACAACGCGCGAAACTTGTCCCGTCTGAAGCGATCGCCGGTGCGCAGGAGGGTGGCGCGGGGTTTGCAGGCTTTGCGGCCTGGCTCGACATGTCGCCCGCCGATCCGGACATGCTGGTGATGCCTGACGCCGAAACCGCTATTCAATTGCCGTGGAAGCCGGAACTTGCATGGGTTGCAGGTGATCCATGGATGGACGGTCAGCCCGTCGCTCAAGCGCCGCGAAACGTCCTGAAGTCTCTTGTTAAGAAAGCCATGGATCAGGGGTTCATGCTGAAGTCCGGCGTGGAACCAGAATTCCATCTGATCGATGCAGATGGGACTGACATTTCTGACAATCGCGACTCCCAAGAAAAGCCTTGTTATGATCAGTCAGCACTCATGCGTCGGTACGATGTTATTGCAGAGATTTGCTCGGCGATGATCCAGTTGGGTTGGAAACCCTATCAAAACGACCACGAAGACGCGAACGGCCAGTTCGAGATCAATTGGGACTTCGGTCCGTGCCTCGAAACCGCCGACCGGCACGCATTTTTTAAGTTTATGGTCAAAGAAATCGCGGAGAAACATGGATTCCGTGCGACTTTCATGCCCAAACCCTTCTCTCACCTGACTGGCAACGGCTGCCACGTGCACCATTCGCTTTGGACCGCCGATGGGCAAACTTGTGTGTTTGATGGCGAAGACGAGATGGGCCTGTCAGCAGTGGCCTACCACTTTTTGGGCGGTTTAATGGCACATGGGCAAGCTATTTGCGCGATCACCAACCCTACAGTGAACAGCTACAAGCGTATCAATGCACCAGCAACCCTTTCGGGTGCGACTTGGTCTCCTCAATCTGTGACTTACGGGGGTAACAACCGAACCCACATGGTGCGCATCCCCGGTGGTGGACGCTTGGAACTGCGTCTCGCTGATGGTGCGGCAAACCCTTATCTGCTTCAAGCGGTGCTGTTAGCTGCGGGCCTGGATGGTCTCGAAAGGCCGCTCGACCCTGGCAAACGGCTCGACATCGACATGTACTCTGAAGGGCATAAAGTTCGCAGCGCGAAGAATTTGCCACTGAACATGCTCGATGCATTGCGTGTTTTTGAGAAAGACAAATACCTGACTGCAGCCTTGGGCTCGGAATTTTCGCTAGCCTATCTAAAACTGCGCATGCGGGAGTGGACGCAATTTTGCCAGCATCTTACTCAATGGGAGCGGGACGCGACGCTTGACTGCTGACAAACAACGTGCCTGTGAACGACAGCTTCGTCCGCACACTTCCAGTTAAGCCACCTCTCAGCTTCGCGCCTGCAGCGAACGACAGGTTCGACGAGCCGCACCGCAGCATCTCAGGTGACGGCCGGATGTCTCCTTTGGGCCGTCCGCGAAGACGGCCCAAATTGTTAGATTTCAATGGCCTCTGCAATCGCAAGGGCATCTTCCAGTTCAACGCCGAGATACCTAACGGTGCTATCCATCTTGGTGTGCCCAAGTAGGAGCTGAACCGCCCGCAAGTTCCCGGTCTTCTTGTAGATCTGTGTGACTTTTGTCCTCCGCATCGAATGGGTGCCATAAGCACTCGCCTCAAGACCGATTGACGTAACCCAGTCGCGAACAATCCGTGCATACTGGCGAGTAGAAATATGCAGGCGCTCATGAAACCGGCCAGGCCAAAGGTACTCGGAGCCGACCATCAACTCGTCTTCCATCCACTTCTCGACTGAGGCGCGTGTGCCTTCGGAAATCTCAAATCGAACAGGATTCTGTGTCTTGCTTTGTAGGACGGAGGCGCGCTCCTTAATCTGACCTGATGCCATTACATCGACGACTTTCATCTTAACCAGGTCACAGCCGCGCAGCTTGCTGTCGATCGCCATATTGAACAGCGCAAGGTCGCGGTGGTTTTCGGCTAATTCAAGTCGAACACGGATCGCCCAGACATGCTTTGGTTTCAGCGGTCGTTTCTGCCCCACGATGCGGCCCTTGTTCCATGCGGGGCGAAGTGCGCGAATGGCTGGTAGGTTTGGTGTTTCCATGACTGATCCTCCGATCCGCCATGCCCTCCCAAAACGACAACCTGACGTTGACGCGGCACCATATCACGGATTGCTGCGCTGCCTCTGAGGTCCGGAAAGAGCCCGAAGCGGACAGCATAACTGGTTTCTAGGCTCAGGACTCATAGCCAGTAAACGACGATTGCTGCCAAGACGATTGCCGACAGGAAGACCTTTGGGCACCTGTCGTATCTGGTTGTTACGCGCCGCCAGTCCTTCAGTCTTCCGAACATGATCTCGATCCGATTGCGTCCTTTGTAGCGGCGCTTGTCGAATCGGACCGCTGTCTATCGCTGTTTTCGACGTGGGATGCAGGCGCGTATCCCTTTGTCTTTCAACGCATCTCGGAACCAGTCGGCATCATAGCCACGATCCCCGAGCAGCCAATCCACCTTTGGCAGGCTGCCAACGAGCGCCCGTGCACCGATGCAATCACTGACCGGACCGGCAGTCACAAAGAGGTTCAGAGGACGCTCTTGGCTGTCGCAGAATGCATGCAACTTCGTGTTCATGCCGCCCTTGGTCCGACCGATCAGACGGCCACGCCCCCCTTTTTCACCGCAAGGCTGGACGCTGTGCGATGGGCATTGAGATATGTTGCGTCGATCATGATCGTCTTCTCTTCACCATAGTCAGCGGCCAAACTAATCAGCATCTCGGCGAAGATGCCCTTGTCGCTCCACCGCTTCCAGCGATTGTACAGCGTCTTGTGCGGACCGTATTCCCTTGGTGCATCACGCCATCGTAAGCCGTTGCGATTGATGAAGATAATCCCACTCAAGACCCGTTTGTCGTCAACGCGAGGCTTCCCGTGGGACTTTGGGAAAAAGGGTTTCAGACGTGCCATCTGCTCGTCGCTCAGCCAGAAAAGGTCAGACATGTTCACCGCTTTTGGGCGCGATGAATCACGCCGCCAAGCGGAGATCAACGGGTCCTGACCCTAGTCTCACTTTACCATCACGTACGCAATGCTCGCTGCATGCGTCGGCGTAGTTTCGTAGGCGCTTTGGAGATGGCTTTTGCACGGCATTTGGCGTGTTAAATCACATCCTCTCCATATAACGGACAGGGCACGGGTACTGTGAAGCATTTGCCCCGCGTAGCGGTCATGTCTCGTCATTTTTGACGTTCTTCGGTCCGACTTGGCGAATAACTCCGCTGATCCGCGTGTTCCTCCTCTGACATTGGTGAATTCAAGGGCCTGACATGGCGCGTTGTCACCTCGCATCTCAGAAGGACCGAGCATTATGCCGATCATGGAACAAACCGATATCGACAGCTTGAAGGCCAATCTGGCCAAGGCGCGCAAAGCTGACATCCCCTTTGGGGTCTGCCTGGGCAAGAAGCCGGAAAACACCGTGATGTACCTCGACAAGCAGAAGTCGTCCGACGTTTTGTTGCGGCGCGCCAAGAAAGCGGGCGAAACGAGCAAGGCGGTCGGCGGCAAGGTCGGTATCGAGGGCAAGAAAGCGATACTGACGCTGGAAGGGGATGCCTTGCCCGGGATGGCGAGGACCATGCGCACGTTTTTGCTGACCATCGGGATGAAGATGAACATCGTGATCATGGACGCGTCCGGATCCGTGTTGGAGGCCGACGGCGACGAAGAGCCGGACGCAGGTGGACCGACCGCGGCAGCTGAACCTGTAACCGATGATCCTGCGGTCGCCGAATGGGTCAGGATTGAACCAGTCCAACAGGGGCTGGTGGACACTTTCACCCGGTCCGGGGACGCACGCGCACCGGCGATTGTCAAAGCGTGGGCAAGCGCGCAGGTCGCGGCCAAGAAAGGCAACCACAAGGCGGCGATCGCAACGGCAAACAAGATTAGACCTGTCATCGAAGGCGGCGGCACCCCCGCAGAAACCGCCGAGGATCCGAACAAGGCCAAGTGGCAGGCCATGCAGGGGCCGATGGTTAAGCTTTATGAAGCGGTGATGGCCAGGAACCCGCCGGACCGTGCCAAGATATCCGCAGCATGGGGGATGGCGACGGAAAAGGCCGATGCGGACCAATTCGCGGCCGCCATTATGATCGCCGAAAAGATCAAGCCATTGATGGAGAAAGCGACGTCAGCCGAGGGCACGGGCCAGCAGGCCGAGGTGCCCAAGGACGTCGTGCCATTCCAGAAGTCGCGCGTCATCTGGGTCAAAACGCGCAACACGATGTTTGCCGAGATGAAAAAGCTGGAAAAAGCGATCAAGGCAGCCTGCGGAGAGGAACAGGCCCTGCAGGAGGTGGCAGAGCGCGCGAGTACCTTGACCGGGCGGCTGAGGGATTTTGACGACAGCTTGCAGACCATTCTGGACGCCATCACCAACACGCCCGATGGTGCCGAGCGCGCAAAGCTCAAGCGGGCCGCGGCCCAGAAGGTGGCGCAGTACCAAAGCCTTTTGCAGCAGCCGTTTTTCAAGGACGTCGACACCAACAACGGGTTTGTCGAGGTCACCGTGGCGCGGGCTGCGGTGAGTTCGCTGGGCGCGATCGGAAAGGTTCTGGCGGCGTAGCCATGAAGGGCAGGGGGCGAGGACGCCTGTGGATATGCGCGCAAAAGGTCCAGGGATTTTTGGACATTTTTTGCCGGGCGATCCGAATAAACACCCCGGCTCAGACGTTGTCATAACAGCAAGCGGCCCGATGCCTTGGGCCCTGCGCATCGAACAAACATTCAGCTTGAATGAAACGCAGCAAGGGGATTGGCCATGTCAGGAATGTTGAGCAGCGTGGGTCTCCGGTTTGTCGAAGAGTACCTCACCAAACGCAAGGTTGCGCTGCCTGACTGGACGCAGGTGTATTACGACACCGTCAACGTGACCACCGGCTTTCTGAATCGACTGAAGGATATGCAGGTGCACGTCACAGCCCCCGAGGTCGTCGCCAAGATCGAGAAGATCCTGGCCGAGGCTGCGGCCCTGGACGGGCGGGCCGCCTATGACAAGGCGCTGCCGGCCTATCAATTGGCGTATCACCATGTGAACGAATACGACAAAGGCCAGGATACTCTGCGCGATCATCTGAACCGGTTCACGGTGTCTGACCATGTGTTGACAGCCGAGGCCGTCGATCTGGAAAAGAAAATCGAAGACGCCAAGAACCTGATGGCGACGGACCCGGCAACCGACAAGGATTACGGCAACGCCGCAAAGCTGTTGCATGAGGTCACTGTGGAAGTGAACCGGCTGCGCCAGCCCCGCGGCGCCGAGCGGGCCGTGGTTGCAAAATTGTGGACCACGGGTGTTCCGACGCTGGACGCGATTGACAAGAAACTGGCCGCCCTTGTGAAACCGGACGCGGGTCTGCAGGCGCGGGCCGCCGCCGTCCGCGCCGATGTCGTTGCGTTGCGCACCGCGTTGGACAGCAAGGAGGTCAACGCGATTGCGACGGCGCATGGCGGATTAACGGATCTGGAGAAACGGCTGTCAGACCTGGAAACCGACACGGACAAGGCCGCAACCGACAATCTGCGCGTCATGATCCCCACCAATGCGGGCGTGACGGACGCGGAAGTGAACATGCTTCTGGAGGTCGGCAAGGACAATCCTGACACGATGTTTGCGGCGCTTTCGGTGCTCAAGGACCTGGACAAGGATCTGAACGGCGCGGCGGTGGATCATCACAACCTCGAAGCGCGCGCGCTGGCCACGGCCAACTGCAAGAAAGAGCTGGGTAAAAAAGCCAAGGCCTATGACGAGAAAGAGGCGGTCGCCCTACCGCTTTACGATGCGCTTGATAAGGCGACGACTGCGCTGGAGGCCGCCAAGAAAGAGGCTGCGACCGCCGAAGAGGCCGCCCGGGCATTCCACCGCGACAACCAAGCGGCCCTGACAGATCCCGCGCATGCAGATCACGCGCGTGCAAGCGCGGAGTACAAAAAGCTTTATGCGGCCTATGAAGCCGAGGACGCCAAGGTCAAAGCCGCCGGGCGGGACCGTGATGCAAAGGCACAGGAGTTTGAACCCGCGCGTCTCGAGGCGGTGGAGGCCCTGATCAAAAAGGACGAGGCACAGAGTGCCTATGACGAGGCCAAGCAGAAGGAAAGCGCGGCCTACACCAAGCGGACGCTGCTGGATGCGATGCAGTTCGGGGTGTTGTCGCCGGGTCATGCCCATCAGCTGAAGGACCCGCAAGCGGCTGGGTTGGTCGAGCTGTTCAAGACAAAACCGGACATTGCCGCCAAGGCGCTGGCCATCGCGTCCAAGTCCGAGAACCCGGAAAACGTTTTGCTCTGCGCCCAGACGGTGGCCAAGCGGATGGAGTCTCGGTTCGAAGACAACGGCGGTAACCAGCTGCCAGAGGACCTGTCGGTGGACGACTATGCCGAGGGCCTTCTGAAAGTGTCTTCGGTCATCCCGTTTGAGGATGTGCAGAAACTGGACACCTATATCGCGTCGGGTCGTCACCTGGATGATGTTCCGGGCATCGTGCCGGTTTTTGACGTCCGCAAAGATCCGAAGAACCCGAAGAAAAAGATCGTTCGCATCGACAAGATCGCGTCAGGCAAGTCAAGTGTTGACGCCGTCGGGGCCCGTATGGTCGGACCAGATGGGTCCATGGACCTGGATGCGGGCCGTGACGCCATGCTGGACGTGGCGTTCAATATTGGTGGCGTCTACGCCGGCTCGGTCGAGCAGGTGCGCCACATGCACGAAACGCTTGAGTTCTTCGACACCACGCCGGCGGCTGTGCAACTGGTCGAGAACGCCAAGGTGCCACAGGACAAGGCGGGGCAGGCCCTGGTTTTTAAGGCCACCGGCCGGGATGATGCGTTCGTGGTCACGGACAACGACACCCGCAAGGCCCTGGTGACCGCGATGATGACGCCGGTTTACCAGGACAAGGTCGGGTCCTGTTTCGTGACCGCCTCGGTGGTCAAGATGCGCAAGGAAGACCCGATGGGGACGATGCAGGCGATGGCGACGCTTGTGGACACGGGCGTCTACGAGCTGCCGGGTGGCGATCCTGCAGATCCTGTGGATCCTGTGCGTGCGGTGCAGCAACTGCCCGAAGACGAGAACGCCGTGCTGCGCAGTTTTGAATACACCTTGGCCCAGGCGACCAGCCGGTTGGAGGACAACAGGCACCAGAAAGAGCTGGACCAGGCGACCGCGCGCGGCCTGAGCAAACTGAAAGGCGCGCTCAAGCCGGAGCGCGCGGACGCGATTTTGACCGACATACAGAACGCCATCATGGATGCGGTGGAGTACAAGTACTTTCCAAACGAGGTCACGAAACTGGCAGGGGACGGGTCGTCCAGCCAGGGCGCGTTCAAGTTGGTCGACAAAATGGGCGGTGCGCCGATCGAGTCGGACAAGGACTTCCTGAAACTTGTGTACAGGGCGGTGAAGGCCAGGGTCGGCAAGGACGACGTCAAGAAGGGACTGACTGTCGACAAGCTTTTGAAAGCGATTTTGACCGGCAGCTTCATCAAGCAGTTCCAGTCGGACCGCGGACCGGCCTACAGGCCGCATGGCGGGGGCTATGGTGATGAGGCCGCGCAGGTCCTCGACGGCGAAGAGCACACCAGCAAGAAGCTGGCTGGAAAGGTGGACAAGGACACGTTGGATCCGGCCGAACGGACCACGGACCTGCTGGCCGGTTTCCTTGATCTGGGCGGGGATGGAATGGTACCCGTCGCGGTGCATCAGCACGTCTTTAACGCGGTGCCGGACCATCCGTCGATGCAGGCGCTGAAGGGCGAGACGCCCGAAGAGACCCGCGCCAATATCCAGCGCGAGGTGGTCGACAAGGCGGTGACCGTCAGGGATACGGCCATGCCACTTGAACGCGTGAACTACATGTTCGACAACGAGATGAAGCGCGCCGTCTCGCGCACGAGCGGCCGGGTCAAGGCGGCGCTGGAGAAAGCGTGGCGCGATGAGGTGCCGACACGGGCGATGACGCCGCCCGAATTTGCCGCGCATCTGGAACAGGCGATGGACCCTGCGACAGACCTTGCGGCCCAGATCAAGGCGGACCAGCGGCAGGCGAAGAAAACCAAGAAGGGCCAGCCAATGACCCAGGCGGACGTCGATGCCTACAAGGCAGAGTCCATCGCCATTCAGAAAGAGCGCCGCAAGGAAGAGCTGACCGTGCGCATGGTTGCCGATCTTGGGTTGCCGGAGATCGTGATGGCGGACACCAACTGGGGCAGCCCGGAAGACCACCATATGTTCGTCATCGTGCCCGACCCGATCAGCGGCACGCCCAAACTGTGTATACGCAATGATCCCGAAGGTGAGTTGGCGCAGCAGCGGGATGCCGATGGTTGGCTTGCCGATGGCTGGCGCAATGTGGCTTAAGTTAGGAAAAGGAGTCTTCAGATGACATCACCCGCCAAAATCGCACTTGGATTTCAGAAAGACGGAACCACGCCCCAGGCCGTGATCGGTGCGCAGACCATGGGCTCTGTGACAGAGGTGATTGCGCGTATGCCGGACCTTGTTGCGCCGGAAGCGGCGGCGGAGCTGGCGCGTGTGATCACCCATTTCGCCCGCGGGCGCGACTATCGCGTCATCACGGACCGCGCGGCTTTCGAAGAGGCCTATCGCGCGCGGATCGACAGCGAGGATCCGGCGCAGTCCTTCCGGCAGGGCGTGTACCGGCTGATCGACCATGGCGTCCCGGAGTTTGAGGATATTGCCGAGCCTGTGCTGACGGACAGTACGCTGACCTGGTGTGCCGAAGACGCGATCACCGGGCTGCCCTATGTGGTGACTGCTGCGCTGGATCGCCTGGACACGCCGGACGTTCAGCCCATGCCGTTGACACCTCTGCCGACCCCACCACGTAAGGCGGTGTCCGACGCCGGGTTGAAGATGCTCTTTGGGACCGACCCGGAAGTCGGGCCCGAGACTCCGGCACCCGTTCCGCCCGACTGGTTGGAGGCAACAGTGTCGGACAAAAAGTCAAAAGACACGGACACCAACCCCCTCCCGCCGCCTCCGGCCTGAAAAGGGGTGGGGCGTTGGTGTACGCATCCCGTGAACGTTGGCCAAGTTCGGTGACCTCGGCGACATCATAGTCCTCGCGGACTGGCCGCTTCGAGGAAGGATGCGTAGGTCAGCGGGCGTTTCTTTTGGACTGTTGCCCACCGGCGCGCTTGTCGTGCAGGTTGCTGTACACGTCACGTCAGCTTTGTCCCGCGATCCAGACCTCGGCAGATGCAAGAATTGAGCGCTGGCAGCGAATGTCGGCTATGCGGGCTGCGGCCGCAGCATCTGAGTCAGTTGTTGGACGGCGGCTTTGGGCCGTCCATGCCGGTGATGATGGGCCGTTGAAGCTAAAATGCTGCAGCCGATCTAATGGCGGCGATGAGACCAGATTGCATGGTGCCGCACCATGCATGAATGTCTGCTCTATCGCGGCACGGCCAAAAACGTGACAAAATCAAAGGCGATTGTATATTTGACAAACCCATCATCGCAGACGCCGTCATGGATAGATTGTCGAGCAATCGCTGGCACATCAAGCTGAAGGGGCAATCCCGTCGCAAGAAAGAAGCAAGTCTTGACGATCTACATACCTAGGCCGTGTTTCAACTTGGGATCGGCGTTGATTGCAAATTGCGGTCAACGCCGAACGAGATTTGTAGAGCGTGCTGATCGTTGTCGAAATATGCATGATGACCGCGACGCCTCCCACTTTGATTGCTTCGTTCCACATAATCCATGCTCCTTTTGGAATTGTGTGCCCCGCCCGTACCGGCGATGCACAGTGTTTTCGGCCTAGCCGACGCTGCGTGCGGCGTCCCCATAGCTGACGTCCATCACCTCACCCGTCATGCGCTTGGTCGCATCGCTTGCAAACCACATGACAGCTTTTGCGATA
The DNA here is from genome assembly GCF_045797845.1 of Tateyamaria armeniaca. Taxonomy (NCBI): domain Bacteria; kingdom Pseudomonadati; phylum Pseudomonadota; class Alphaproteobacteria; order Rhodobacterales; family Roseobacteraceae; genus Tateyamaria; species Tateyamaria armeniaca. The sequence goes on along the minus strand of NZ_JBHDIY010000002.1, from coordinate 3,723,014 downwards.
TCCTCGACCTCGTGGTGGCCGATGCCGAGCGTGCTGCCGGATGCGATCGCCGCTGACACATCGTCGAAGGTCGGATTCTCAGCATTCGGCAGAACTGCGCGCAGAACCGCTTCATTGTCGGCGAAAGGTGTGCGCACCAGTCCGGGTGCCACAACGTTGCACATGATGTTTTCGCGCCCGTAGGCCAGTGCTGCACTTTTGGCAAAGCCGTTCACGGCCCATTTTGTCGCTCCGTAAGAGCCAAAAATGCCATTGCCTGTGCGTGAGAGACCCGAAGAGATATAGATGATCCGGCCCCCACCGGCAGTGCGGAGATGCGGCAAGGCGGCCTGTGTCGTTTTCATATAGCCACCGACATTCACCTCATAGAGCGTCGAAATTTCGCCTGCCGTGACATCCTCGATTGCGCCTGCATGGCCTACACCTGCGTTGGCGAGCACGATGTCGAGGCTGCCAAAACGGTCCACGGCCCGGCGCATGGCGGCTTGCTGATCCTCCAGATTGCGCACGTCACCCCGGTACGTCATGCACTGGGCTCCGAGCGCCTCGATCCGTGCCTGCGCTGTGGCAAGATCGGCCCGGCTGGGCAAAGCATAGCTAACATGCGGCATGTTTGGTGTCGCGATGTCGAACAGGACGATATTGGCACCGGCCTTTGCAAATTCTTCCGCAGAGGCAAGGCCGATGCCGCGGGCGCCGCCGGTCACAAACGCGGTTTTGCCGTCAAGTTCCCTGGTTGTGGTACCGGATTGGGCCGCCGCGTGGCGCGCGGTCATCACGGTGGATGCGGCCACAGCTGCTGCGCCAATTGTGCCTGTGCGCAACATTTGGCGGCGCGACACTTTTTGAGCGTGTGCGGTATTTTTCGAATTGGACGTCATTGTGATCACTCCTTGATTTGGCCCGGTCCGGGCGCGTGGTTTTGGGTAAGACTGGACTGTTGCGAAACGCGCTTAGAACGTGAGCAAAACCAGATGGCTGAGCCGTTCGTTGGCTGCGAGGCCCTCCAGCACGTCATCCCGCTTGCCGGGCAGAGCAGGCGCGCGACGCTGCGATGCAATCAGTCTGAACATTGCCGTTCCTTTCGTTTCCTTGCTGTCAAAAGGCTCTGTGCCTTTCCGTGAGAAACATATGGATCGTGCCTTGTTCATCCGGTATGGGGCGATTGTACCAATCAGAATTGCGAAAAACGCAGCAATGACTGATGATGACTTATTCCTCGCTGTTGTCGACGGCGGTAGCTTTCGATCCGCAGCGCAGTTTGCTGGTCTTGATCCCAGTCGCGTCAGCAGGCGTATCGCAGCGCTTGAGGCGCAGTTGGGAGTAAAACTGCTAAACCGTACCACCCGGGCGTCTGCGCCAACCGAAGCCGGAAAACGCTATGCCGAAGGGGTGCGACGTCTGAGTGACGCCCGCGCGGCACTGCTTGCGGAAGTCACAGGCGGTCAGGATCTACCGAAAGGCCGTTTGCGCGTGGCAGCACCCACTGATTTTGGCGCGCGCTATGTCGCCCCGGTACTAATGGAGATGTCAGAAGCCCACCCGGAGCTGAGTGTCGATCTTAGGCTGGGATCAGGATTTGCCGATCTGCTGGCTGAAGGAATAGACGTCGCAATTCGCATCGGCAAACTCGCTGACAGCACGTTGAGGGCGAAGCGGATCGGCACCTCGCATCGTGTGCTTGTCGCGGCACCGCACCTTGCAGCAAAGGTCCTTTCGCCCGAGGATCTGAGCCAGATCAGCATTGTGTCCTACAGGACCGGCATGACAGAGATGCGCTCCAGCTTCGAATGGGAAGGCATGCATCAGGAACTGCGTATGCCTTGTCGCTACGCGGTGAATTCAATGGCGGCTGTACGCGAAGCGGTTTTAGCCGGTCGCGGCGCGCATCTCGGACCACTTTGGGCGTTTCGCGACGATCTGAAAGAGGGGAGCGTCGTAGAAGTGCTGGCGAAAGCTCGTTTCGAAGGCTTTCCAATTCACGCCATATGGTCTCCAACGCCTTTTCAGCCAGCCGCCTCACGAGAGTTTATTGCGTTGATGGCGAAGAACCTCTCGGATGAAGACATCAGATGACATCGCACAAATTGCTGCCGCCGTATTGGATCTTGCGCCTTCGCAGAAGGAGCGGCCCGAACGATGGCACCGGCCCTTTGCTGCCGTTGACCATGCAGGTCCAATACTGCGGCCGCAGCCCGCATTCCGGACATTCGCTGCGTTTGCTTTGGTTAAAGGGTACGACCTGAAGGCGTGCGCAGCTGAATGAAGCCTTTGGCGCATCTTAGGTCTTCATTCTGCGTCATAACCCTGGGCTGTTGCTGTCCGTCATAAGAACTTTCCCGACTGTATTCAGCTCAATCGCGTGATGCGCTTCGACATCTGTCATCTGCGCAATGCTTCTTTCAGAGACGTCGAGCTTTCATCCTTTCCGCGTAGATCAAGCTGGGAATAGATGTCTAGGAGGTGGCCCTTCATAAGGTCTTCGGCGGCAGTTCCGTCATGGTTTCGGAGCGCATCAACAAGCGCGTGATGGGCGTTGTTTTCGCACAAAGCACTGCGTCGCTTCCAATAGAGCGCTATGACCAGCGAAGAACGGGACACAAGTTGTTTTAGGAACTGCTCGATTGTCTGTTGGTCTGCGATGCGAGCAATTTCGAGATGAAAATCGCCCGAGAGCTTCAAAGCAAGGCCGGGCTGGTTAAGATCAAGTGCTTCGTGCTCTTCTTTGATGTGCCTCTCAAGCAGCGCAATATCATCCGGTGTCGTCCGTTCGGCTGCGGCCTTTGCTGTGCTCGGTTCCAATAACGCACGGGCCTGAAAGACCTCATGGGCTTCTTTCAGTGATGGTTTTGAGACAAAAGCACCACGGTTCTTCTCGATTGTCAGCAATCCTTCGAACGCCATTGCCCGCAAAGCCTGTCTAACGACTGTACGGCTTACCCCAAAGATGTCACAGACTTCGTCTTCACGCAGTTTCGCTCCGGGCTTAAGCCGATGCTCATGCACCGCGTTTGCAAGCTGTGCAGTAATGTCTTCTGCAGATGCGCTCTTTGTTTTGGTTATGCTCGACATACTGGTCCCTCTGACGACAACTTGCGAACTGCGCTGATCCAATACAATGGATCAGGTTGTGTCATCGCACATTGTATACAATTCATGCCTGATTTTTATACAAACCCGTCTTCGAATGCTTCAATTTGAATAGCCGTCAGTCCCTCACCCCGCGTTTGGTGGATTCAACTTGGTCGCATCAAGAGGCTTGAGGCAGCGTCGCCACAACGCCTCGGGGATGACATGAGCCGAAAGAGTGACCTTGAACTTATCAGCCTGACGAAGCGCTATGGCGCGACGGTCGCGGTTGACGCAATCAGCTACCACTTCAGTGCGGGAACCTACGCGTGCCTTCTTGGGCCATCGGGTTGCGGGAAGTCTTCCACCCTACGGATGATTGCCGGACATGAAATTGTGTCTGATGGGGCAATCACCCTTGGAGGACGCGACATCTCGGCGCTGCCGCCCGCCAAACGTGGCACCGCGATGATGTTTCAGAACTATGCATTGTTCCCGCACCTAAGTGTGCTCGACAATGTGGCCTTCAGTCTGACCATGAAAGGTATCGATAAAGGTACACGCCATGCACGCGCCAACGAGCTATTGGAGCTAGTTGACATGACCTCAATGGCGGATCGCCTGCCTGCACAACTGTCAGGTGGCCAACAACAGCGCGCGGCTTTGGCGCGGGCCCTGATCACAAAACCAGACGTGTTGTTGCTGGATGAGCCGTTGTCGGCGCTCGACCCTTTCTTGCGCATTCGTATGCGGGCTGAATTGAAAAAACTGCAACGGGAACTGGGCATCACCTTTGTCCATGTCACCCATGGTCAGGATGAGGCTTTGGCGCTTGCCGATGAGATCGTCGTGATGAACGACGCGAAGATTGAGCAGGCGGGCAAAACGCGTGCGGTCTTTGACGCACCCAAAACGGCTTTTGTCGCTCGTTTTCTGGGGTCGCACAACGTGGTGTCGATGCCCGAGGGACTGGTCGCTGTCCGGTCGGATGCTCTGAAGCTGACGACCGACAAGGATGCAAAGCTGCCGGGCACCGTCACCAACATCGAATATCAAGGCACGCATGTTGCGCTTACCGCTTCCGTTCCCGACGAACAAGAAGTCACGGCACTGCTGTCTGACAAGGATTTCTTCGGCAATCCGAAGGAGTTGGGCGAGGCAATCGGCCTCGACTGGGAGGCCGAGGCGGCACATGCCTTGGCTGGATAACGAACCGTTCAACAGAGAGGACGAACCATGACGACAATCTCCAAAGTACGCTATTCGCGTCGCTCGCTTCTGAAGTCGGGTGGCGCGGCGGTGGCGGCCGCCGCGCTTCCGGCTCCAATGGTTTGGGGGCAAGAGACGAAAGACATCACCTTGCGCCAGTTCGGCACCGGGGTGTCGAACCTGAATGACGTTGCTCTGAAAGTCAAAGAAGATTTGGGCTTCAATCTGGAAATGACCGCGCTGGATACAGACAGCGTGACACAGCGCGCGGCAACGCAGCCCAACAGCTTCGACATTGCCGATATCGAGTACTTCATCTGCAAAAAGGTCTGGGCCGCTGGCAACCTGCAGGCGATGGATACGTCCAAAATCGCCCAATATGACAACATCGCGGGTACCTTCCGCAGTGGTCTTCTGACCCCTGAAAGTACAATCGCCCAAGGGACTGCACCGCACACCGTCGGGTTCACCACGGGCGTCAACGGAACCGAGTTTGTTCAGGAAGAATCCGGCTGGATGACCCTGATCCCAACAATCTATAACGCCGATACTCTCGGCATCCGGCCTGACCTTATCGGTCGTCCGATCAGCAACTGGCGCGAGCTTCTCAACCCGGAATTCAAAGGCAAGGCGTCGATCCTCGATATTTCGTCCATCGGGATCATGGATATGGCTCTGGTCGTGGAATCCATGGGCGAATACACCTACCCCGACAAAGGAAACATGACCAAGGAAGAGATCGATCTGACCCTTGGAATCTTCACCGTAGCCAAGAAGAACGGCCAGTTCCGCGCGTTCTGGAAGTCCTTCGACGAGTCCGTGAACCTGATGGCATCCGGTGAGGTGGTCATCCAGTCGATGTGGTCGCCCGCCATCACTGCAATCCGCTCGCAAGGCATCCCATGTGTCTACCAGCCGCTTGAAGAAGGCTACCGCTCTTGGGGTGGCGGCTTGGGTCTGTCGGCCTCGCTGTCTGGCATGGAGCTCGATGCGGCCTACGAATACATCAACTGGTACCTGTCCGGTTGGGTTGGCGGCTATCTGATGCGCCAGGGCTATTACTCAGCCGTGCCAAGCACCTCCAAAGAATTCATGTCCGAAGACGAATGGGGCTATTGGTACGAAGGCAAAGAATCCCAAGGCGATATCGTCTCTCCAACAGGCGCGAAACTGGCCGGTCCCGGCGAAGTGCGCGATGGCGGCTCCTTCCTGGAACGCATGGGGCCGGTGGTCTGCTGGAACTCTGTCATGGACGAGAACCAGTACATGGTCCGCAAGTGGAACGAGTTCATCGCGGCCTAAGCAATACGCGCTGGAGGGTTCCGGCCCTCCAGCATCCCAAAATTTCCATCAAGGTAGCAGAGGCAGGTTTGCGAAATAACTCCGTCTTAGGTTGGCTATTAGCCTCCCCATTGTCGCTGGTACTCCTGGTGTTCCTTGTCGCCCCGATCGTCATGATCGTTGTGGTCAGCTTCTGGGGCGCGACAGAGTGGTCGATTTACCCTGCGTTTCTGTTCGACAATTACGAATTCCTACTGACGTCTGATGTGACATATCGGGTGTTTTTAAACACCTTTAAATATGCCGCGATCACTTGGGCTTTCACCCTGCTGATCGGCTTTACCGTCGCCTATTATTTGGCGTTCCATATTCGCACGCTGACATGGCAGATCGTGCTGTTCCTGCTGTGCACGATCCCGTTTCTCACGTCGAATATTATACGAATGATTTCCTGGATCCCTTCTTGGGGCGCAACGGGATCGCCAATTCGACCCTGATCTCCATGGGCGTAATAGATGAACCGCTTGAATGGCTGCTGTTCAGCGATTTCAGCGTGATCCTTGCCTTCGTGCATCTCTACACGCTTTTCATGGTGGTCCCGATTTTCAACACCATGATGCGTATCGACAAATCGCTGATTGAGGCGGCAGCGGATGCAGGGGCGACGGGCTGGCAGACGCTCTGGCACGTGATCATCCCTTTGACCAAACCCGGCATCATGATTGGCACAATCTTCGTTGTGGCACTTGTCATGGGTGACTTCATCACAGTGCGGTTCATGTCAGGCAGCCAATCCGCCAATATGGGCCGTCTGATCCAGAACGACATCGCGCTGCTTCAATATCCGTCCGCCTCTGCAACTGCGGTCATTCTGCTTGTCACGGTTCTGCTATTGATTGGAACGCTGCTGCGTTTCGTCGATATCCGCAGGGAGCTTTGATCATGGAGCCGCGCCCCAAATCCTTTTACATCCTCACGGCCTTCTTCGTGCTGTTTCTGATTTTCCTTTATGGTCCCACTTTAACCATTGGCATCTTGTCGTTCCAAGGCCCCGGCGGAGGGCTGACCTTTCCGATGCGGGGCGTCTCATTGCATTGGTTCCGGGACCTGTTTGAACAACAAGCCGTAGGCGATATTTGGGGGTCATTCAGCCGCTCGTTCGTGCTGGGCCTGATGGTCATGATCACCACCGTCGTGGTTTCGGTGATGGGTGGGCTGGCGTTTCGCACACGATTTGCGGGCTCGACCGTACTGTTCTACCTGACCATCACCTCGCTGGTGATCCCGTCGATCTTGATCTCACTTGGCGTCGGCCTGATCTGGTCGCAATCCGATCTGCCCGTGCATTGGTCAAGTTCAGGATTTGGTGCGCAGCTGACTTGGACTCTGCCCTTCGGTCTTTTGATCATGTTTGCTGTGTTCAACCGCTTTGACAAATCCTTTGAAGAAGCGGCCCGCGACCTTGGCGCTAGCCCATGGCAAGTCATACGCCACGTGGTCCTTCCCATTATCGCGCCCTCGCTCATCGGTGTCGCGCTCTTTGGCTTCACCCTAAGCTACGACGAGTTTGCGCGAACGCTGCTGACCTCCGGCAGCTATAACACACTACCGCTTGAGATATTCGGTATGACAACAAACGTGACCACGCCGGTGCTTTTCGCCTTGGGCACTTTGACGACCGTATTCTCGCTGTTGGTCATCGGAGTTTTTCTCCTGATTGCGTGGATTACGAATAGGCGACGGGCACGGAACGGCTCTGACGCCGGCCAAGGCATGGTCTGATGACGATCATCATAATTAACCCCAACAGCACGACCTCGATGACAGAAGCGATGCTTGCCCAGGCGCGACGGTCGGTCCCAGAATTGAACTTCGAAGGCTGGACCTCGGCAGAAGGGCCCCCAGCCATTCAAGGGCCTGCGGATGGTGAGGCCGCGCGGATACCTCTGCTCAAGATGGTCGAACGCGCTTCTTCACAAGGCGCGGAAGGAATAATCATCGGCTGCTTTGACGACACAGCTTTGGAAGAAGCCATAGCGATTGCCGCTTGCCCCGTCATTGGCATTGGCCGGGCGTCTTACCACTACGCCGCCATGAGAAACTGGCGGTTCAGCGTTGTAACAACGCTTTCTGTCTCAACGCCGATCATTCGCCACAATATCGAACAGCAGGGTTTGGGGCATTTGATGTCGGGCGTCCGTGCCTCCGAAGTTCCGGTTCTGGAACTTGAGACAAACTCCAGCCAAGCGGGCCGGATCGTCGCTGAAGAAGCGTTCCGTGCCGAGCGGGATGATGGCGTCTCAGCGATCATCCTTGGCTGCGCCGGCATGATCGAAGTTGTCGATACGGTCAGGAAGAAGCTTTCGATCACGGTGATCGATCCGATTGAATGCGCAGCTGCATGCATGCTTTGGATGCGCCATAGCGTTTAGGCTGCAAATAGCGCGAGCACATATGTGGTATTCTTATCCTGACAGCTTTTCGTTGTCGTTGTGGAGGGCATGGCGGATCGGAGGATCAGTCACGGAACCAACCCCAACCTACCTGCCATTCGCGTACTGCGCCCGGCCTCGAACAAAGGCCGCATAGTCGGTCAGAAACGGCCGCTGAAACCAAAGCATGTCTTGGCGATCCGGGTTCGCCTTGAGGTCGCCGAAAACTATCGGGACTTCGCATTGTTCAATATGGCAATCGACAACAAGCTACGCGGCTGTGATCTCGTGAAGATGAAGGTCGTGGATATGATGGCCTTTAGTCAGATCAAGGAGCGTGCCTCGGTCCTGCAAGCCAAGACGCAGAAACCTGTTCGCTTCGAGATTTCCGAAGGGACGCGTGCTTCTGTTGAGAAATGGATGGAGGATGAACTCATGGTCGGGTCAGAGTATCTTTGGCCGGGCCGTTCCTTGAACAGATTGATGAGATCAGATGGGTCACGTCTGCACGCGCGATGAAGCGAATGTTACGGCTCTATGAACCTTTTATGACAGCTCTGCGGGAGGAACTTGTTCGCGGTACTGCTTTCACGCCGCTGGACCGGATGCATGTCGTGTCGTGGTTCGGAAATGTTCATCTGACGTTCATCTGGCGTTGGATCGCGCGTCATCCACGGATACTAAGGTCATCCGCTTAAACCGAGCATGTGCAGTAAGAGTGGAATGGTTGGCCTGGAGAATGAGTGTCGTGCGGAACAGTCCTTTGCGGAGAAATCTCGCCTTATGTCGGGCGTTATACCCGGGAGCGTCGACCGGCGCGAAACTATGCAAATTCGCGCTGGCCTGCACCCTTATGACGCCCGCTTTTGCGCAATCGGCCAGCTTTCGTTCTGTGGACACCAATTCTGACCGGGTGCTGAGCCGGGATGAGCTTGTCGCAGCTTTTGGCGCAAGCGGGGCCGCGCGGCTTTTGGCTCAATCCGATCACAACCGGGATGGTCAGATAACGATTTCGGAGTTGCGGCAGGAATCAAGACGAGACGCAGAGCGCGACGTCGCAGATGATGACGACGACGACGATGACGACGATGACGATGACCGGGATGACAATGACCGGGACGACAGCGACAGGGGAGATAGCGAAGGGGGAGATAGCGACGGGGGCGGCGATGATGACTGACGAGGGCATGTTCCTTGCTGTGGGGCGCCGTTCATGCGCCGTTCACCCAATCAGAGACCGACGGTTCATCCGGTTGCCGGAAATCTGTCAGAGGGCGCTTTCATACAGGAGGCACACAAACGCTTCAAACCGGAGACGACCAATGACACACATGAAACCCCTGTCCCCCGCCCTGTGCGCTAACGCAAAATGGGCTTTCACCGCACGCCGGGTCAATCGCGCAGATGTGCGCGGTCTTTCCACCAGTTTTGCGACAGCGAAACCCGGTGATCTGATCCTGTGCGAAATCGCCGAGATCGGGCATCACAAGAAAATCCAGCTGGCCGAACGCCGGGTTTCGGTCAGCTATCCCGGCGACCTTGTTGTCCTGTGTCTGGGCGACCGGTATGCGCCGGATCAGTTTCTGGCGTCTGCCGTCATAGACGATGACCTGATTGATCTTGTCGCAGGCGGCGGCGTCGCTGGCCGTGTGGATGTCTCCCACATAGCTATGGACGATCCGACCCGGCTGAAACCACTTGGCCTTCTGACGGGCGCGCAAGGGCGGGTGCTGAATATCGCGTCTTATGCCCTCGCTCCGGTCGCGCCGAACCATGACGTGACGGTTATCGGTGTCTTTGGTGCATCAATGAATTCCGGCAAAACGACAGCCGCGTCCAGCCTTGCGCACGGATTGCTCCGCGCGGGGTACAGTGTTGCAGGCGTAAAAGCGACGGGCACGGGCGCTTTCGGCGATTTCAACAGTTTCGAGGATGGCGGCGCACCCGCGCTCGATTTCACGGATGTCGGGATGGCCACGACCTACCGGATGCCAATGGCGCGTATCGAGGACGGGTTCGAGAGACTGGTTGCAACCGCTGCTGCGCGCGGTGCTGAGGTTGTCGTCGTCGAAATAGCGGACGGCGTCTTCCAGCGGGAAACCCGCGCCATTCTCAAGTCTTCGCAAATCCGGGATAGGTTGGACGGCATCCTTTTTGCAGCACCCGACGCACTAAGCGCGCTGGGGGGCGAGACGGTACTGAACAGCATGAACCTGCGTTCTTTTGCAATTAGCGGCATGGTGAGCTGTTCACCGCTCGCAGCGGCCGAAGCGGCAGAAGTGACAGGCCTGCCGATACTGACGCGCGAAGACCTCTGGTCGCCCGAAACCATCGCAGAGCACGTCGCACCCCTTATGCGCACTGCAACCGTGGCCGCATGACCCCCTCCCACCCCTTGCCACACGGGACCGCGTCACTGACGCGGTCCTTGTTGTATTTTGCGGTATCGTGCAGGCTGCGGCTCTGGCCCTGGGCGCCTTTGCCACCCGGGATGCCTTTGCTGCGCTCCATGGGGGTTCGTATCTGGCGATCGGTACACTGCTTGAACTGGCTCTTGCGGGCGTTTTGACGGCGCTCTGCCTGTTCACTTCCGGCTGCCGGGCGGAACGTCTTGGTCAGAGCTATGCCATTGACCTGCGCCACGCACTCTATGCCAGGATCGCCGGCCTGCCGAAATCACGACACGAACAGCGCCGTGTCGGTGCACTGTCGCTGCGCTTCGTCGGTGATCTGTCGGCCGCGCGGCTGTGGTTCGGGCAGGGATTGCCCGGGGTGCTGTCGGCCTGTGTTGTGCTGCCCGGTGCTGTGGCGATCCTTTTTGCGCTCAGCCCGGCACTGTCACTTCGGGGACTGGTGCCGCTGGCCATCGCGTTGATGGTGATGACGGCTGCGGCATGGCACCTGGAGCGGCGGCACCACCGGTTGCGCAGGCGCCGCGCCGGTATTGCCATTTCCATGATCGAAAGGATCGCGATTGCGCCGGAGCTTGATGTGATGGGGCGCACCGATGTGGAATTGCGGCGTCTGGACGAACAAGGTGCGCGCCTGCGCGACGATGCCGTTGCCCGGCGCGGGCGTACTGTCGGACTGCAGGCGCTATTACAGGCGGGTACCGCCGCGTCAGGGCTCACGATCCTGTGGCAAGCCAGCGTGCTGGGTGTGGCACCTGCGCTTGTTGCCGCCAGCCTGTCGGTCCTGGCACTGATCGCTTTGCCGCTGCAGCACCTGGGTGCTGCCTGGGATCAGTACTGCGCCTGGCGTGTTGCGCGGGAAAAGGCGCAGGCCCTGCTGCGTGAACCGACGTTACCGCGGGCCCGGCGCCGGGCGAAATCACCGGTCTGCGTCGAGGTGACCGGAACACTTGACGACCGGCAGATTGCGTTCAGCGCAGCGGGCAGTTGCCTGACCCACCTCAGTGGCCCGGACAGCCATCATCTGGCGCGGATCATCGCCGGGCTGGATCACCCGGAGACCGTTGATCTGCGTTTTAACGGCATGACAGACCGCCCGGGCGTTGCTTATATCGGCGACGATCATATCGGATTGCAGGGCAGTCTGCGCCGCTCTGCCACACTGATGAATCGCAAGCGTCCCGGTGATCGGCGTATCATCGAAACACTGACGGCTTTTGGTCTTGGGGATCTGCTGGCGTCTGGTGGCCTTGATCAACGACTCGCCGAAAACGGCAAGGGCCTGTGCGCGGCGCAGCTGCTGAGGCTGGATCTGGTGCGGGCAGTGCTTGGAAAGACGGATGTGATTGTCATCGCGTCGCTGCGCTGGCTTGTTGAAACGGAAAAGGATCAGTTGCTGGCGGCGCTGCAAAACCATTCCACCGCAACACTTTTGCTGGCGGACACGTCAGACATCAGCACGACCACAAAACCAGGGGCACTCTGACATGCGTTCAACCACATTATTCGGCATCTATGCGGTCGTTGTCATTGGCCTGATCGGGGGACTCGCCGGTCTGACACTGTACAATCTGGAAAAATCGCGTTGGTGGGACGCGCGCACGCAATTGGCACAGGAATCCTATGCGCTCCACCTGAAACTCGAAGTGAAACTCTACCGGTTGTTCAAGCAACATGTCAGCACGCTGCTGATCGGGGACAGCGATGGCGGTGAAGCGGAGGCCTTCCTGCGCAACAGGATCGACCAGAACCTCCTGGACATTCGTTCTGTCATTGAGCGTGAGATCGAAATGGTCGGCGAGGAAGAACTTGAAGAGTTGAAACTGCTTGACGAAATCGAAGCCGATATCCGGTCTGTTGATACCGCTATTGCAGCTCTTACTTCCGCTGATGATCCTCTGGAATCCTTTTTGCGGACCGAACGCCTTGCCGCCCTTCTGGACGGCGGCATCGACGTGGAACTCGACCGCAAAATCGGGGCCGCGCTGGAGGAGGAGCTGGAAGAAACCCAGGAAGTTCTGGCCGACGCCGTTGCCTTTCGTGCGCGGGACCAAAAGATCGTCTACGCACTTCTGGCCCTGGCAACAGGCACGCTGATCGTGGCTCTACTTTCTTTTAATGGCCAGATCAGGCAACCCATCATCCGCCTGCAAAAAGAAATCGAACGCCTGCGTCGGGCGGATTATTCAAAACCCGTCAACCTCGGTGGCAGTCTGGAATTTCACGAGTTGGGCGCGGTCCTTCAAGACATGGGCGAGGGGTTGGCCGTGCGTGAGGCCACGCGTGCTGAACAGAAAAAACAGCTGGAAGACACTGTGGCGACCCGGACGGCAGAACTCCAGCCGCTGATCGACAAGCTTGAGACGGGTGAAAAAAACCGCATGCGGCTGATGGCTGACATCAGCCATGAATTGCGCACACCTCTGGCGATTATCCTTGGCGAGGCGGATGTGACGCTGCGGACCCAACGCGAGTTGAGCGAAGATGTGTCAGATGCACTGGCCCGCATACGGGAATCCGCCAGGCACACAAACCAGATCGTTGACGACATGCTGACCGTGGCACGCCGCGAAGCAGGTCAACTCAGGCTCGACCGAAAAGAGCTGGATTTGCTCAAGGTCGTGAATGACGCAGTGTCGATGTTCCCCCAGAAGGTTCTCGTCCGGAGACCCGATAAAAAGATTTCTGGCAACGTCGATGAAGTCAGGTTGCGCCAGTCTGTGCTTGCCTTGTTGCACAACGCCCGGCGCTATGGTGGCCCCAGAATACTGGTGACACTTCGGCAAAGCGGCTCGGGCAATGTCATTACCGTCGAAGATGACGGGCCAGGCCTGAACCCGGAGGAAAAAGAGAACGCCTTTGAGCGGTTCTTTCGTGGCTCAAACGCGTCCGGTCAGGGGATCGAAGGCAGCGGCCTTGGTTTGCCGGTCGTCAAATCCATCGTGCTGGCCCACGGCGGCACAGTCGAGTTGGAAGACAGCGCCCTGGGCGGTCTGAAGGTTGTTATGACACTCCCCAAACATTCGCGTGACCCGGGTGTATCTCCCTACGGAATGACCGCTAAGACATAAAAGAAGATGCGGGCATTGGGACACTGCTTTGCCACCAATCACCCGTTAGAAAGGCGAGGAACGGAAGATGAATATTCTGCTTGTTGAAGACGAAACACGCGTTGCCGACTTTATCCGCCGTGGACTGGCCGCCGAAGGATGGTCCGTTGATCACGCCGCCAACGGAGAAGACGGACTGGAGCTTGCCACGCAGAATGCTTACGATGTCGTGCTGCTTGATCTGATGCTTCCGGGCATTCAGGGACAGGACGTGTGCCGAAAACTGCGCGCCCGCAAATCCAAGACGCCGATCATAATGCTGACGGCACTCGATGGCCCCGAGGAAAAAGTCGAGGGTCTGAAGATCGGCGCGGATGACTACCTTCCCAAACCCTTCGATTTTGACGAGCTTGTCGCGCGCGTTGAAGCCCTGCATCGCCGGGCAACGGGATATGCTGCAGACGTCAGCGATATGATCATCTCAAGCGGAGGGATCACTTTCGACCGGTCGTCACTGGAAGTGTCAGTCGGAGACATGGTGATTGAGCTTTCCAAGAAAGAGCGCGATCTTTTGCAGCTTTTCTTGACCAGCAATGGGCGTGTCCTGTCCAGGGAGCGCATCCTGAACGCTGTTTGGGGATTGAACGCAGACCCTCTCACAAACGTGGTCGATGTCTACGTAGGACGCCTGCGTCGCAAGATGGGCAAAGAAGGCGCCCGCATCGTTACGCTCCGCAATGTTGGATACCGGATGACCTAGTGCACCCTTGCACAGATTCAGTTTGATCCCGTTGTCAAAGGGTACATGATCAAACCGCTATCGATACCAGTTGAAGCGGTTCGGCGCTTAAAGATCGAGCCAGACATTTTCCGCTCTACAAAAACGCAAACCGGTGGACTGGTATTGAGAGGTTCCGGATCACCCTCTCTAAAGTCTGTGGAGCGGTCGTAGACTGCAGTGTTTAATAATCCGCTTCCACATGTTTTTCGAGATGAGTGCGTTCATTCGGTGAATTTCGTTCTCTCGATTGGATCGAAAGGCGAAGCTAACCGTTATACGCACGTTGATTGTCATTCTGAGCACTTCAGAACAGAAAGAGGGCTATCGAAGTGATTTTTTTGGCCGCCTTTTCAAATGCAATCATCCGTACCGCGCACAGCATCCAGCTATATGGGCTCGAATCGGCCATGGAATGCGGTGCAACATTGCCCTCTGCCCAACTAAAACGATCTCGCAGACGGCCCACAGACGACCTTGAGCTCTGTCTGCAGATGCTGTGGGCGCATCCCGCAACGCGGACGTTCGCTGAGACTGCTTGAGCCAATATCAGGACATCCGTCTTGTGCTGCACATCTTGTCCAACCCTACAGGTCGAGGCGACTTTTGAGCGTTGCCAACCAAAGTCGGCATCACCATCCAAGTAAATGGTGGCCCCTAGGGTTAAGGACAGCTGAAACTATGAATCGACGTAAATTTAACGCTGCTGGATTGGCCGCGATCCTGACACCTTTGCCGCGTTTGACGTCGGCCGAAACTACTGTTTCTGAGCATCACGGCTACCAAGTTGCCGCCATCAACAGTGGGCTATTGACGGCACAGCACAGCGGTATGGCGCACAGTCAAGGCGCAGTTGATGACGACACTCTTTTTCAGGTGGCCTCGTGCTCAAAGACAGTGACGGCGCTTGCGGTTCTGACCCTGGTACGCGACGGGCGTGTTGACCTTGATGCGCCGGTCAATCGTTATTTGAACCGTTGGCAATTGCCAGGGCCCAGAGGTGCCGCTGCGACGATCGCAGAACTGATGTCCCATACGGCGGGAACGACGGTACACGGGTTCCAGGGGTATGGCCCGACGGATGGACTTCCAACACTTCATGACATTCTGATCGGACGCCGTCCGGCGAACTCCGACCCGATCCGGTCACGGCGCAGGGTATTTGGACGCTTCAAGTATAGCGGAGGTGGCACGATGGTCCTGCAAGCGCTGATCGAAGAGGTGACGGGTACGGATTTCGCAACCTACACGACCAATGCGGTTCTCAAACCAGTTGGGGCTGCTCATGCAACCTTCGCAATCACACCGTCCCGGCCCTTTGCGCATGGGTCTTATGAGAACGGTCAGCCGCTCGACGGTGGGTTCATGAGACACCCGGAAAGTGCTGCGGCCGGGCTTTGGGCGACGGCGTCGGACCTTGCATTCCTCTTTCACGCGGTTCTGCAAGCGCTGACGGGCGCCCGTCATGCCATCATCCCCGTGGCTCTGGCCGAACGCATGGTGACGCCTGTAAGCCAAAGGGCGGGCCTTGGCGTGTTTGTCTCCTCCGGCCCGACGATTTCACATGAAGGGCGCAACCTTGGCTTTGACTCGATTGTGGCAGCCGACCTTAACACCCGACAGGTCCGCGCGGCTGTCACGAACCGAAACGGCGCGATCAGGAGCTACACAGAGCAACTCTTGGCCGATTGACCTCGAAATGCCTGTGCGCCCTGCCTCGCCCCCAATTGCGGTCTGGCGTCTTCGGAGTGTTTGAGAGAGTTTGCAGCATGGATGAGATCATCATTGAATTGGCGGCAACTGGCACGTTCGCAATCGCAGTTTTTGGCGCCGCATTTTCCCTGATGCATTCGAGAGCCTCCCGCGTGAGCGGCAGCTTTGCCGCGTTTCTCGCCACGGTGGCTATCAACAATAGTCCTGATGCATTCAGGCGTTTAATCGAGGCAGCGCCAGTCTCGTTCGAAGCAATGATCGATGTCGCGGTCTGGCCAAGCTCTTTCTTCCTTGCGCCCCTCTTTTGGATCTATGTCGTCACGCTGACATCTTCCTCAGAACGCGGGCCACAACGCCGCGTTCGGCATTTCATTTTGCCCGGCGTTGCGGCTGTCCTTGCGGTATTGGTCTTGCTGTCTCCGCCAGATATCCGAGACATCCTCGTCACAGATGAACCCAAGATGGATACGGGCTGGAGCATGGCTGTTATGCTTGGCTTCGGCCTGCTTCAGCTCGCTGTGTATCCGCAGATCGCCGTTTATCTTTTCCTGATCTGGCGTCGATTGATGACATTTCGTCTAAGGCTGCGCGACGTCTACGCCAGCACCGAGACACACGAACTGCGCTGGATTTTTGTGATTTGCGGGTTTTGTGCGCTGTTCTGGCTGGCCCAGACTGTGCTGCTCATCGTCGTGATCGACGCGGCGGACTCTGCGGTTCCACCTGCCTATATCAATGTTGCGAGCCTTGCCGGTCTTGCTGTTGTTGCCGCTCTCGTGCTCTGGGGGTTGCGGCAACGCCCGCCCCTGGTGCCCGATGATGATCCCGAAACACACGCGCCGGCCAAGAACCAGGTAGCCGCCAAATACGAAAAATCAGCGCTGAGTGCCGAGGCATCACATCGACTTGGTCGCAAACTTCGTGCGGCCATGGAAGTCGACCACCTCCACAGGGACCCGAACCTTTCGCTTTGGGCCTTGGCCCGGCACATCGGTGCGTCACCAAACTACGTCTCGCAAACGCTCAACGAAGAAATCGGTGAAAGCTTTTTTGACTTCGTGAATGGGTACCGCGTGGCAGAGGCCAAAAATCTGCTCACCACGACCGACCAATCGATCTTGGCGATCACCTATGATGTGGGTTTCAACGCACGTTCCTCATTCTACAATGCTTTCAAGCGCATAACCGGCCAAACTCCGTCATATTTCAGAAAGAATATGTCTCAGCCTGCCGGTTTGGACGACATCAGCATCTGATTGAGCGACATCTGATCCACGACGACGGATCAAGGACACCCACGCCAGACCACCACTCACACACACCCAAACCAGACAGGAGTGCCGCGCGCGATTCATGCCGCGTGCGGCACCTCATCTGGCTGTTGGGATATCCGCCGTCGTGCGGAAAACATGAAAACCAGTAAAGGAACTGATATGAAACGATACCTTCTACTCGCGGCACTTGCGCTGAGTGCCTGCGATTCACCCACCGAGATTGCAGCCAGCCAGCGATTGGACGAGGCGTGTTTGCAAGGCAACATTCAAGCCTGTGCCGCGGTTCAGCAAAGGGTCAATGCACGAAATCAGACGCTTGCAACGACCTCGGCGGGGTTCTGAGGGAGACGCCCCTCAGGGCATCAGCAGGTGCCCCACAACAAGAATGAGGTTCGACCTTTCCCAGAGTCAGAACGACCTCCTCCGATCCAGGTCTCACTTGGGTCGGTTCCCGGAAACTTGGTCTCACCTTAGCTCTGCGCCCGGGCGTGCGACAGTGCATGCTCAAGAGCGCAGGAGGTGTCAGGAGTATTTACGATGATACAGAAACTCATAAGCGGCGCGTTGATTGGTTCAGTAATTGGTGCCACCTTTGGCTACGTCTCATTCGACAGCATCCCGGGCGCGCTTGGTCTTGGATGTTCAGTGACGGCTTGCATCTGGGGTGCCCAATTCGGATTCGCGCCCCACCAGGACGACGAGTAAGTCTCAAGTTTGGGGTGCGATGACCGACTGGGTGGTGTGTTTTCGACCCAAGAGGTCTCTTGCGCCCAGGTAGGACCAGTTAAAGCCACCAATTAAAGCTATTAACTGACACTGTGCTTTGGCGCAGAGTCTGCGTCCGGCCCAAAGAGGTCTTTCATTTGGAAGCAACCTTAGAAGTTGACTTGCGTTGCTCGCCAGAAAGCGCGCGACAACACCGGAGGCCGTCAGCACGCGCGAAGACATGTCGGCCTCTGTGAGCGAACACCCGCCCAAACCGTGAAACATCTGCCCATCATTGCTTGAACCGGGTCACAGTTGCCACAAAGCCGAACAAATTCACGGAGCATTGTCAGGCGCCAGAAATCGGGTTCAAACCGCCTGACGGTTCAGATGCGCTCTGTCCGTTGTCAGCGTAATGCAAGGATGCTTTCTATTGCTGACAATCCGGCCTCGATGTCGTCGACCACAACAGCTTCCATGTCCGGGTCTTCAGAAGAGAAGTTTGCAATCCACTCGATAAGCAGGTTTTCCCCGGGCTGTACTGACAACGTTGCCGTGAATCTCTCAATGGGCAATGAGGACCTGACGGTCCTGTAGGTGTAGGACAGGCTTTCCTCTTGGGCGATCCGTTTTTGAATCGCTTCTTCTCCGGTGTCCGTTGTCAGCACACGGACCAGCGATCCATCCATGACTTTCAGCGCACACGAAGATACGTTGGGGTGCCAATCGTCAATGTCGCAGAAGTCGCCGATCTGCTGCCAAACCTGCGGCGTTGAGGACGGGACTTCAATGGACCGCTTGACCTGGAAGTCCGCGGGCCACGCTGCTGTGGCGCAAAGCAGGCTGGCAGAGATGGCTGAGAATTTGGGAATGAATGTCATGGTGTTTCCTTTCGAAAAATGGAGAAGCGGGCGAATTTTCTTGCCTCACGGTATGAGTCTTCGCAGGCTGAGTGGGGCACGGGGGTGGTTGAAATGTCCGGAGAATGCTCTGAAAAAAATCTGAATTCTTCCGGCGATGTTGCCTTGGGCGACTTTGTGTTTTTGGTTGAGACAGAGGAGTTGCGCGATGGGTCCGGGCGCCCGGTTCATTTGCGTCGTCAGAGTTCCGAAGTCCTGTCCTATCTCGTGCATCGGCTTGGCGAGACCGTTTCCAAGGACGATCTGTTTGAAAACGTCTGGGCCAAGACAGCTGTTACCGATGATAGTCTTTCCCAGTGCATCGCCGACATTCGCAGGACGTTGAATGATGCCGATCACAGGATCGTCCAAACCCTTCCCAAGAAGGGCTACCGGTTGGTCCCGAATTCTCTTCCGTCAGGTGAGGCAGACGTTTCGGTCACCTCCGCAAGTGTCGTGCGTCCCGGTCGTCTAAAACTTGCTGCTGTCAGCCTGATCGCAGTGATTGTTTTGGCTCTTGGTACAATCTGGGGGTTAGGGCGGGACAGGTACGCCTCTTTGGACGAACTGCCCTTGCCCTCCAAGCCATCGATTGCGGTCCTCGCATTTGAAGATCTTAGCGTCGGTGCCGATACAAACTACCTGAGCGATGCAATCGCTGAGGGCATCATCGTGGACTTGTCCCGGTATTCGGAGCTCTTTGTCATCGCGCGAAATTCCAGCTTCAGTTTTCGAGACGACACTATTGAAGTCGGCAAAATCTCCCGCGCGCTTGGTGTTCGTTATTTGCTGGAGGGCAGTCAACAAAAGAGCGGTGATCGGCTGCGCGTGACCGTTCAGCTGATTGATGCCGTCGAAGGTCAGAGCCTTTGGTCACATGTCTACAACAGCGACCTAGGCGATGTCTTTGCGATGCAGGATGAGATCGTGCAGAGGACCGTCGCAACTGTTGCCCAAAGGGTCATACATCGCGAAGGCCAGAAAGCGATCAAATCTGACGAGGCGAAGCTGACGGCCCTGCTTCTGAATTGGAAAGCCCGTCAGCATCTCTTTTCCTTCACCCCCGAGGGCAACGAAAAGGCCCGTCTGGCCAACCTTGCAGCTGTCGAGGCCGATCCGACGCAACCCTATGGATATGTCGGGCTGACATTTGTCCATATCAACCGGTATCGCTGGAAGTGGACGGACGAAGACCCGGTCGTCGAGTTGAATGCCGCACGGAACTATGCGCGCAAGGCCGTTCAGGTCGCGCCGGAATACTATGATGCGCATACGGCCATGGCATACATGCATATTCAGGAAGGCGCGCTTGAAAAATCGGTGGCGCGTTTTCGAAAGGCGCTCGAACTCAACCCCAACGATACAAGCGCGATGGCAGCACTTGCCGAAGCCTTGACCTATGGCGGGAGGGCGGAAGAAGCCGAAGAGTTGATGCTGCGTGTCGTTCGTCTGGACCCGTTGCACGAGGACTGGATCAAATGGAACCTCGCGTGGGTGCAATGGCACACGCGCAATTGTGACGATGCGCTGGAGACCATGAACGCCATGTCCGAGATACCTCCGATGGCATATCGGGTGCTGGCGATTATCCAGATGTGTCGCGGCGACAGACGTGAGGCGCGTAAGGCCGTTGAGCAATTGATGGACTTCGATCCTGATTACTCACTTCAGGATGTTCTGCACAATTATGAAGGAAAGTACGTGGTCGGGTCAGATCTGCAACGCGTGCTGAACGATCTGCGCGAAGCCGGACTGCCGGAATAGGACGTGCTCGGGTTGGAACTGCGCGATCCAGAAAGGTCGCTCACAGTGACTTTTGCGCTGGATTGATTTTGCCCGCTGAGGCTGCTTTGCATTTTATCGATATGAACAGAGTACTGCATTCTTCGCCATACGTTTGCATTGGCTGCTCGCTCCGATATTGCGCGCACCTCGAATATTTCATTTGCGGGCTGCGGTGCAGCATCTGCAATCCACTATGAACGAAGGCCGAGGGCCACCTGTGACTGTGATGAGCGGCATCTGACCACTTTGGCCCAGTGCAAGGATGCTGACATCCCTGCCTATGACTTTCCGGTGTGCAGGTTTGCGGCCTTCAGTCATGTTCAAGCAATGAATGTTAACGCTGGACGACGTCCCGTCTTTGTCGTGGACACGCGGCAAACTCAAACGCTTGGCATGTCGGCCTCAATATTTGGACGATAAAGTATCGGTAAGCTGCCCCACATCATCACGAAACTCTGAGTTTCTTTCCGCCTCGTTCAAGTTCATTGGCATCCGCAAGGAAGTTCGAGACATCCTGCGCGTGCATGGGCCTCGCGAACAGATATCCTTGCCCTTGAAGGCATTCATGTGCCGACAGAAAATTAAGGTCATCATTGGTTTCGATCCCCTCAGCCGTCACCGCGATTTCCATGGACTTCGCAAGGGCGAGGATCGCACCCACAATCTTTGCATTCTGCGGCATGGAATCCAGATCAGTGACGAAGCTCTTGTCGATCTTGATCTTGTCGAAGGGTAGTTTGCTGAGGGTCGCAAGGCTGGAGAATCCGGTGCCAAAGTCATCCAGAGAGACTTGGATCCCAAGGTCTTTCAACGAGTCGAGCGCAACCCTTGCCTCATCCATGTTGCCGATAACCGCGTTCTCTGTGATTTCGATTTCCATGCGTTTGGGGTCGAATTTCGACTCGCTCAGCTGCCATTTGATATTCATCAGCAATTCGTCATTGAACAAATGCGGGGACATGTTGAACGCGATAAAAAGATCGTTGTCCCATGATGCCGCCACTTTCAGGGCTTTTCGCATCACCTGCCATGTTATCGCATCGATCAGCCCCATATCCTCGGCAATTGTAATGAAAATGTCGGGCGGCACTGCACCAAGCGTCGGGCTTGTCCAGCGCGACAAAACCTCGAAACCTTTGACATGCCCGTTTTCAATGTCGACGATGGGCTGGAAAAATGGCTCAATGTCCATGCGCTCCACGGCGCCTTTCAACTCTTCTTCGAGCAGCGCCTGCTGTTTCAGCTGATCGCCCAAATCCTCATTATAGAATGTGTATCCGCCGCGGCCATATTGCTTGGCCTGATACATCGCCTGATCCGCATTCCGTACAATCGCCTGAGCGTTTTCGCCGTCCCGCCAACCGCATATGCCGATGCTCGCGCCCACAGTGGCGTACCAGCCGTCCATGGCGATAGGCTCCGCAATCGCTGTCAGGAGGCGTCGCGCAAGGCTCGTCGATCCTGAAAAACCGGATGTGTCGGTCATCAGGATGGCAAACTCGTCACCGCCCAGACGCGCGGCTTTCTGGCCTTCATGGCAACACTTGAGAACCCGCGCCGCAATTTCCTGCAGAACCCGGTCGCCTTCGGCATGTCCGCGCAGGTCGTTGATGGCCTTGAAACGGTCAAGATCCAGTAACAGTACGACCGGGATGTTGTCCGGTGCGGCATTGTCGATCGCAGTGTCAAGCAGTTCGGAGAAATATCTGCGGTTGAACAGCCCCGTCAAACCGTCGTGGCGCGCTGCGTGTTGCGCGCTTTCTTCGGCGGCAGAGACCGCCTTCATCGCTCGTTTGAGGCGTGATTTCGACCTTAAAAGCAGGATCGGCACGGCTGCCGCGCCAACGATGTAGACAAGAACAATCTCATCCAGATCCCAGCTTTCGTGCGACCGACTGAACTCGTAGAATTCTTCGAACAACTCTGCCTCGGCGGCAAAGAAATAGCCAACAATCGCGGCCATACAAATAGCGATGTCAGTTCCGAATTTGCGGACAGCGTATAACATCGAAATGGCCTTTTCCTGATCACGACGGATTTGGCATATGACGGTTGCGGTTAATGCTTGTTTGCGAGGCATGATGGAATCTTCCAACAAGTTTAGTCAGTGCCCAGGTCACCGGAGCCCGCGCGCCCGGCAAATTCGCTGACACGCGCCGCGCTGCAAATCCGCCTGCTTCACGTCGTTTAAGCCGGCGAAAATACTGCGCGGTTTGTCATCAACCGCTTGCGGAATGCCGACACTATGATCTGATAGATGTTCGATAAAAGGCCGGACAAACCCCGAGATGCGCGCATCATGCCTGTGCTGGATTCTATGGCCAAATGTACACCCGTCTCGACGCGAATTGCGCTATGCAGATACAATGCCGCAAAAATTTGGAGACGTCGGGCTCGCAGTGATACAGCGCGCCTTTAAGTTGAGAACCCTCATGGTCCATCTCTTTCGGTGCTTTCTTGCTGGCCTTTTGCTGGGACTTGCCGCCCCGGTTCTTGCCGAACGCGAGGTGCATGTTGTTGCGGTTGGCAAGGGCTATCAGACGAAAGATGTTTATGCCCTGCCTGAGGCCCGCGTGTTGGTCGACCGTCCCGGTCAAGACGTCAGCCTCGTGTTGCTGGATGCTGGCGACATGCACTGGCGGATCGAGGCAACGGGCGGCACCAATATCAGCGAAATTGTCCGAAGTGGCCCACGCCGCGATGCCAGCGAGGTTACTCTCTTTGACATTCCGATGGCCGGACTGCATGACCCAGGGCTGCCGTTGGTTTTCAAACCTTGGGGACGTGACTTTCGACTATTGGTCGACACTTTGACGGCAAACTATGGCACCGACCACATCGACAGCTTTCATGGTGTGCACCAGGTTTACGAGGATGCCGTGAGGGTCGATCAGATTGATACGACCACGGTCGGCCTTGCCCGCGACTATCTTTCGAAGCTTGTGGGTAACTCCGACGACCTTCCGCCGGACATCCGTACTTGGATCGAGATCCGGAAGCGGGACAGACGATTTTGCCCTCGCTTTTGACGAGAGCGGGATCAGCCTGACGGGACCAACCGGAACGCGGCGGTTTCCGGTCACATCCGATGTTC
Organism: Tateyamaria armeniaca; assembly: GCF_045797845.1. NCBI lineage: Bacteria > Pseudomonadati > Pseudomonadota > Alphaproteobacteria > Rhodobacterales > Roseobacteraceae > Tateyamaria > Tateyamaria armeniaca. The sequence goes on along the minus strand of NZ_JBHDIY010000002.1, from coordinate 3,699,314 downwards.
CAGATATCCTGCTGCCGGTTGTCGCCGTTTATGACCCAGCTTCGCAAATGATCTACTGCATGACATATGGTGCGGAGGGTTATCTGTACTCTGTCGACGTGCAGACTGGTGCATGGGCGGTTGTTACCGGACTGGACGAATACGACGGGGCAGGGTTGCTCTATGATCCGCAGGGTCAACTGCTCATTACGACCGGTGCCTTTTCACGACCGGGGGAGATCAGGATTTTCGGACTGGATGGAAGTTTTTCGTCGATGTTTATCCCGACCACGGCCTTTCCCGGCCTGACCGATCTGTTTGATTACGGAAACGAGCACGGACCGCCGCTGACACCGCTCAGCTATAGTGATGGATGGCTGCTGCTCGAAGCGCTCGCGCGCAGAAGCAGCGCCAATCGCGGCGCCGGAGGGTACCGTCTCTACGCTGTGCAAATCTCTACCCGCGAGGTACGTCTGCTGCGGTTTAGCGATAACTGAACCCGGCAAACTCCGATGGCAAACAGCAATGAAAGCACGCAGGCCCATCCAGATGTGGAAACTCTGCCACTATGCATTGGATCGGCGTCGTCCTGACGGAATGGAGTAGCGTGAGCGAACTAAATGGCATTTGGGAAAATTCACAACCCAAGACCGAAATTGTCTGACTTGAAAACGAGGCCAAAATCCTGATCCTTGCCTTTTTGGGAAAACCCCTCCATCCGACATAGGCTCCATCACTTATGATGGCCAAATGCCTCGAACCATCGCGTCGCCAAATCCTATTCTTTGTGGAGTTCCGTCGACTGTTGCCACGCCCGACAAGCCCCACCCAAAGATGCCTTTCATCGTGGTCTCGGGTTCGGTCATTCTTTCTTGGTAGTTGAAGTTCGTCGCTCTTGTGGCGTCCCGTATTATCAAAGGCTACTGCCGCCATTTTCGGCACTTCAAGGAACGCTTTATCGCTCTGATGATGGAAAGTAAGGCGCGCTTGTCTCCTCCAGATGAAACACGAGTTGTCGGCGGTTTTGCGTCTATGGCGAATGGCTTTGTCGAGCGTCGCCGCTCGATATTCTCAGGGTTGCCCAAGCGACATCGGGGATGTTTGAGGAGTCATGGATTTGTGGCTCTTGACGCAACATTATGTAGTCTTCACAGTCACCCGCAGGGGTTGGATAATGTCGCATTACAACAGCTTGGGATTTGTCAGTTACAAACAAGGGGCCGGCGCGGACGAGTGGTTCAGCACGTCCAAGGCCAGCGTCGAAATGTATCTCAAGCAGACCTTTGGTGCGCATGATCGTGAAGTGTTCTTTGATCGCCATTCGATCACGCCCGGCAGCAACTGGCGCGTCGAGCTGCGTGAGGGGCTGGACCGAGCGCCAATCCTGATCCCCTTTTTTCTCCAGGTTATTTCAATTCGCCCCATTGTACGGCCGAGTTAAGAACCTTCATGGCGCGAGAGGATCATCTGAATCTGGAACGCGGCACGCTGATCCATGCCGCGCGCACCCATGACCAGAACCAGTTTCCAGACTGGGCGCAGGACATTCAGGCGCAACCATTTTGCCAGTTTTTCCTGCTCGGCCCGACCTTTGATGGGTCGACCGTTCGTCATGGCTTTGATTTGGCGCTGAAGGAATTCGCTGAAAGCGCCGCACTTAAAATACAGAAGGTGGCGACGACAGGCCCTCTTTATCAGAATGATTTTCCAAAGCTGCCTGATGTGCATCAACCGATTGCGCAAAACCCCACACTTGCGGCCTTGTTTGGCCCGCAGGCCGCTGTTCATCAGCCCTTTCAGCGCCAGGGTGCCTGATGCAAAGCAATGTCAAACTCGACGGTTTCGATCTGCGCCCGGCGCAAGAGAACGCACCCCAATCGCAAGCTCCGTTGCCCCAGCCGGGCAAAATCTACACGTTTTATTCCTTCAAGGGTGGCGTGGGCCGGTCCATGGCGATGGCCAACATCGCGGTATTGCTGGCAGCACAGGGCAAGAAAGTCCTGATCGTTGATTTCGACCTCGAAGCGCCGGGGCTTGAACATTTTTTTCATAACCATGACGAAAGCCTGCAAGAACGGCTGATGTCCCGACCCGGGCTGATCGATCTGCTTAACCCGGATCCGATCGACTGGCGCGATACCATCACCAATGTGCCGCTTGAACTGGAGGCGCTGTCCTTCACACCATCTGTACGCGAAACGAGCGGTCGGCTGGACATGATCCATTCCGGGCGCGCCGCCCGTAGTGCCGACGCCTATACCCAAGCGGTTCAGAGCCTGAACTGGGACGAACTGTATACAAAGCACGATATCGGCACCCGCTTTGGCACGTATCGTGGCGAATGGTTGGCTGAATACGATTATGTGCTGATCGACAGCCGCACGGGTGTCACAGATATTGGCGATCTGTGCACGGTGGTTCTGCCTGATCATCTGGTGCTGTTGTTTGTTACCAACCAGCAAAATATCAGCGGGATTTCCCAGATCTACGACCGGGCGGTATCCGAACACGCCAAACAACCTTTTGACCGCGCACGTCTGACGGTGCTGCCAGTGCTCAGCCGGGATGAGTTTTACTCAGAAAACACCCTGTCGCGCGAATGGCGCCAGCGTGCAGCAAACCAACTTGAGCCACTGTTCCGCGACTGGCTTCCCGAAGGGCTGAGACCGGTTGACGCCTTCCAAAAGCTGTTCATTCCCTACTTCGCTTTCTGGTCTTTTGGCGAGGCGCTGCCGGTGCTGACCAACCCCGAAGAGGCGGCCAACCCGTCTTCGATCAATGCTGCCTATTCCCGGCTTGCGCGCCTGATCTTTGCTGATCTCGACTGGTCCAGTCTTGATGCTCAATCCGATCCGGCAGAACTGTCCACAACACGCATCATCCAGAAAAAAGAGCTGGAAGAGACGTTCATTTCACAGCAGGTCAAGCTGGATCGCGAACGTGCAGAAATCGAAGCGCGTCAGCGTGAGCAGGAGGAACAACTTGCACGTTCGATAGAAGACCTCGCCCGCGCGCGCGAATTGAACGAAGCAAAAGTCAGCCGTCGCAGTTTGTGGGCGGTGATCCTTGGTGTCAGCGTTGTTGCAGCCTTGATTGTGACAAGCCTGAGTGTCTCCCTCAGACAAAACGCGGACACGATTGAGGCCGCCTTAGTCGCAGAACGCGCAAGTGCGGTTACAACAAAAAACCGTATTGAAGAGCTGACCGCTGAATTGGAAATCGCACGGGAAGAGACACGGGCCGCTGAAGCGCGTATCGCAGACTGGCAAAGCCGTTCCACCGATGTCGCCCGGCAGTTCAGCCAATGCCAAGAGCAGATTGCGACGGCCGAAACGCAGTTTCGCCGCTATGCGAGCGAAGTGCAAAAAAGCATACGCTCAGCGATCGGTGGTGTGCCGTTCTGCAATGTCATTGCGCCGCTGGTTGAACAAATTGCAGACCCTGATCGCTACATTGAAAGCTTCAAACGCTGATCAATTGCTGAAATTGGCTTTTGGGTTTATTCATGGCGACGCTCCTTCATGTATCGCTTGGCTGACCGCCCGGCACACCCAGCGCCCCGTAGCGACTGTGTTCGGACAGAAGACCGCCAATAGCCGGTCCCTCCTCCGTCTCCCAGTCATCCATCACTTCGCAGGCAAATTGCGTCCAGTTGATGGGCGTGGCCCCTGCTTGAACAAGCCGCAGGAGAGCTGAATGTTCCACGAGGGAGCTTTCCGCACCGTAGACATCGACGACAACGTAGACCTCGAACTCTTCCGCAAGCAGATCGAGTGTGGTTTGCATCGTGCAATTGTCCAGAGAAATGCCGCCCAGGACGATCTTGGAACGGCCCTCATCGCGCCGGGCGGTTGCCCAATTCGCAAAGTCGCCTGACCGCTTGGCTGAGGGGATGTGGCGGGCAATATTATCCGCTTCGTCAAACTCGGCCTTGATCAACGAAAATATTGCACTGCGAAAGCCACCCTCGTCGCCATGTATGTGGTAGGGCAGGCCCAGCGTTTTCGCACTGCGGCAAGAAGAACTTGAGTGTTACGTCTGTCGAAGGTCGTGGATTTGATGCGTAGGGAGGTTTCGTCTGGAGCTCGCAACTGGCGCCAGTCACTGACTACTGTCAAGACGTCACAGGCTCCGGGGTGCCTGACCAACATCAAGCCCCACGGGCTTAGTCCGCATCCCGCTGGGCGATCCAATCATGGTCAGGATCGTTTTCGAAACGCCATTTGCGCAAGGGGCCAGCCATGACGTTCAGGTAATACAGCTCATACCCGTATGGCACGCCGCAGGGGTGGTGGCCTTTGGGCACAAGAACGACGTCCCCATCCTTGACGGCCATGATTTCATCCAGTGTCCCATCCTCCGTATAGACCCGTTGCACCGCAAATCCCTGCGCGGGGTTCAGGCGGTGGTAATAGGTTTCCTCAAGGTAGGTCATGCGGGGAAAGTCGTCTTCGTCATGGCGGTGGCTGGGATAGGACGACCAGTTGCCCGTTGGCGTGAACACCTCGGTCACCAGCAGGCTGCCTGCGACCTCGCGGCCTTCCATGGCGATGTTGTTGATGAAACGCTGGTTCTGTCCCTTGCCGCGCGGGGTCAGTTCGATCCCTTCGGGACCAAGACGCTGCGCGGCGTAACTGCCTTGTGCGGGCGCGGAGCAGATCGCGATGACACAATCGGTGAGGGACGTGGCGTGCCACGTGCTGTCACCCGGCACATAAACGCAATGGGGCGGCGTTTTCTCAAAGACCGACATACGCGCGCCCATTTTGCCAAAGTCCTGCCCGGCGGCTGTGACCTCCGCCAGACCCTCGACCAGCACAAGGATCACCTCGCGATCCTTGGTGGCTTCCGTGATCGTTTCACCGGGTTTCAGGCGATAAAGGGCGAACCCGACGTATCCCCAGCCCGCAGAGGCCGGTGTGATATCATGCACTTTGCCCGAGGTGCCGGTGGGCACGCGCAGAAGATTGGTCATATGGTAAGCCTCGATGAGATGTCAGCAATCGTCGCGTGAGCGCAAATCAAACGCGCGGCTCCAGCCTCGGGGCCGCGCGCATTGTCTTTATACAGTGCCGCCCAGCGATCCTTCGAGCGTTGCCAACTCTTGACCGCCTGCCATCAGGTCCTGCAATTCTTCGGGCGTTATTTCGCCGCGCATTGCGGTGCCTAGGGTCTGGCCGCGGTTGAGCACGGTAAACCGATCCCCGACGGCCAGAGCGTGCCGCACATTGTGGGTGATGAACACCACCGCGACGCCGTCCTTGCGCACCTTGTCGATGGTGGCCAGCACGTTCGAGGTTTGGCGCACACCCAGGGCCGAGGTCGGTTCATCCAGGATCAGAACCTTGGCCCCGAAGTGGACGGCGCGCGAAATGGCAACTGTCTGACGTTCGCCGCCCGAAAGGGTGCCCACGGCCTGATCCGGCCCGCGCAGGTTGATGCCCATCTTGCGCATCGCATCCATGGTCACCCTGTCAGCTTTGTCGCGGTCAAAAAACGAAATCCCGGCGATTTTCTTCACCGGCTCGTTGCCCATGAAGAAATTGCGGCTGACCGACATCAACGGGATCATCGCAAGATGCTGGTGGACGGTGGCAATACCGGCCTCCATCGCGTCGCGGGGGTTTTCGAAATTCATCGGTTGCCCGTCGAAAATGATCTCTCCCTTGGTGGGTTTGTGCACGCCCGACATCGTCTTGATGAAGGTCGATTTGCCCGCACCATTGTCGCCCAGAAGGCAGTGACATTCGCCCGGCAGAATGTCGATCGAGACACCGGCCAGCGCGATCACGGCGCCAAAGTGCTTTTCGATGTTCTTCATCTCGATCAAGGGTTTTTTGGTTTGGTCGGTCATATCAACGCTCCCCTGTGATCATGCGGCGGATGTAGGTGTTGAGGATGACAGCCCCCAGTAGGATGACACCCAGAAACACCCGGAAAAGCGAGCTTTCAACGCCGGCAAAGAACAGGCCCTGCTGGACCACGCCAAAGATCAGCGCCCCGAGGGCCGCCCCGATGACCGAGCCGTAACCGCCCGTCAAAAGCGCACCACCAATGACAACGGCGATGATCGCCTCGAACTCCTTGAGCAGGCCGCGATCCGCCCCGGCGGAGCCGAATTCCATCACCTGACAGGTGGCAAAAACCGTTGCGCAAAAGGCGGTGAACATGAACATCAGCATCTTGACGCGGTTCACGGGAACGCCCGAATTTCGTGCCGCTTCGGCGTCGCCCCCTGCGGCGAATATCCAGTTCCCGAACCGGGTCTTGGTCAGCAGCACGTGGCCGAAGACGACCAACACGATGGCCCAGACGATCAACATCGGGATACCATCCACGACCGGTTGGCCCGCCCGTGTGCCGCGTTCAAAGACAGAAATAATCCCCGCATCCCCAAGATACTGGAACGTGCCTTGCAGGATCTTGCCGCCGAACATCGCGCCCAGCCAGTCGCCTTCTGCGGCCTCGCGAATGCCGCCGATGATCGTCTTGCGCTCGATTGTTTGGGGCAGAAAGATTGTAAAGCCGCGCAGGATGAACAGAAAGGCCAGCGTCACGATAAAGCTGGGCAGTCCGGTGCGGATACAGATGAACCCGTTCAACGCACCGATGGCGATACAGATCGCGAAGGTCAGCAGGATTGCCATCCACATGGGCCATCCAAAGGTAACCCCGAAAATCGCGATCAACATGCCCGCAAAACCGATCATGGAGCCGACGCTAAGGTCAAATTCGCCTGCGATCATCAAAAGGCAGGCACCCACGGCGATGATCATGAACTGTGCCGAAACGATGGACCAGTTCAGGATGCCCTGGCTGTTGAACATGCCGCTGTCGGACGCGATGAGAATGAAGAATGTGAAAACCGCGATTGTGCCGACGATTCCACCCAGTTCGGGGCGGATCAGCGCAGTGCGAAAAGACGATACTTCTTTGATGCGTTCGTCTGTGTCTTCTGTGGATGTGTTGGACATGACCCGCTCCCCGTCGGTCTGATCAAAGACAATAAGGGCGGTGTCTTCGCTGGGAAAACACCGCCCTTTTGCAGCAGCTTAGCGGAATTCGCCCGCGAACTTCTCGACCTTCTCAAGACCGGATGCGGTGACGAAACCGGGGCCTGAGTTGATGTTGTTGCCCGGCAGAACGCCGTAACGGTGGTAGTTGGCCATCACAACAACCGGCAGATAGGCCTGCAGGAACGGTTGCTGGTCTATGCCCCACTCGATCACGCCGGCCTTGATGCCGTTCACGATCTCTGTGCCCAGATCGAATGTGCCAAAGTAGATGTCACCGGCCATGCCGTTTTCGTCCAGCGCCAGCAGAGTTGGGTCAGCCGATGTCGGACCAAGCGTCAGGATCGCGTCCGTCTCAGGATTGGCCGACAGGTAGGCCAGAACGCGGTTCTTGATCTCGGCAGGGTCCTGACCGGAATCGATCATCTGGTTGCCCAGCTCGATGCCCAGACCATCCGCAAAGCCCTGGCACCGCTGTGTCGAGGACGGGGACGAGATGTAGTGGTTCACACACAGAAAGCTGCCCACGCCGTCGCCTTTGGCGCGTAGACCGGCGGCATAACCCGCATCATATTCCGGCTGGCCGACATACATCAGCGCGCCAACTTCGCGTGCCTGTTCGGGTGTGCCCGAGTTCATGATGATGACGTCGATACCGCTTGCCACGGCGTCCATGATCGGGCCCTTGAGCACGTCATAATCCGACAGCGTCGTGATGATACCGTTCGGGCCTGAGGCCGCAGCCTGTTCAATGATGCGCGCCATGTCCGCCAGATCGCCGGTGGGCGGGTTGCGGTATTCGACTGTCACGCCCATCTGATCGCCTGCCAGCGCGATGCCGTTCTTGATCGTGTTCCACCAGCTGTCGCTGTCAGGCGCGTGGCTGACCAAGACATAGTTCAGCTCTTCTCCATGACCGTCGGCAACAGCCGTCAACGGTGCCGCAAGCATCGCTGCGCCAAGCGCGAGCGATTTGAGTACATTTTTCATTAAGTCCTCCCAGACAAATCTTAATTCGTGGCCGACAGTTTTGCTGTCTGACCGTGAAATCAAAGCACAAAGGTGTCAAAAATGCAACCGGTTGCAAAAATAGATTTTCCAATTCCACGGGAACCGGCATAGTTCTTTTAAAAAGAGGGATGTAGGCGTGGCGATCACACTGAAGGATGTTGCAAAATACGCGGGCGTATCACGCTCGGCTGTGTCGCGCACCTTTACCGAGGGCGCGTCGGTGTCGCCAAAGACTCGCAAGAAAGTCGAAAAAGCAGCGCAGGAGCTGGGCTACAGTCCCAATGCCCTGGCGTCGTCGCTGACCACCGGGCGGACCAAGCTGATCGGTCTCATCTCGAACAACTTTCACAACCCGCTGTTTCTCGAGGTGTTTGATCTGTTCACCCGCCGTCTTCAGGAAAAGGGCCTTCGTCCGTTGCTGGTGAACCTGTCCAGCGAAACGGACCCGGCAAATTCGCTGCGCATGTTGCGGCAGTACTCGGTGGATGGGGTCATCGTGGCCTCATCTACCTTGTCGCCCGAATTTGCCCGCGCGTTTCGGGATGCCAAGATTCCCGTTGTCCATTCCTTTGGCCGGTTTGCCAGCGCGCCGGACGTTCATGTGGTCGGGATTGATAACGTCGAATGTGGCCGGATGGCCGCCCGCACGCTGTTGGCGCGGGGGTATCGGCGCATTGCGTTTCTGGGCGGGCCGGAAAACGCGACATCCACCATCGACCGGCGCGCCGGATTCATGGAGGCGGCGCGCGAGGCCGCCGATGTCACCGCCACCGAGAGTTATGCGACCGACTATTCCTTTGCCGCCGGGCGGGTTGAAATGCTTGATCTGCTCAAAGGCGTTCCGGCCGAGGCCTATTTCTGCGGGGATGACGTGTTATCCATCGGTGCGCTGAGCGCGATTACATCCGCGGGTCTGTCTGTACCGGATGACATCGGCATCATCGGTCTGAACGACATGGAAATGTCGCGATGGGAGAACATCAACCTGACGACCATACGCCAGCCGATTGAGCAGATCGTCGACAGCTCGCTTGAACTGGTGATGGCCGCGCTTGATGACGGTGAGCGTCATCCCGAAGCGCGGCTGTTTGCCTGCCAGATCATCGAGCGGGGGACATTGCGGCCCCTGTGATATGATTGGGGCCTTACTGGAACATCGGTGGTCGCGCATCCACCCACGCGCCCTGCTGGGCCGCCGAATTCACCGCAGCATACACCGCCGCCATCGAACGTAACCCATCAACAGCCGTTGGATAGTTGGCCGTTCCACCGCGCAGAAGTGCTGCCAGATCGACATAGATGTTGGCCACGGCCAGCGGGAACCCTTCGGGATGGGCAATGGCCACGCGCGACATGCGCTTGGCGTCATCTGACAGGCTGTCTTCGCCCTTTTCAATGATCTCGACCCGTCCGCCCAGCTTGTGAAAAAACACCTGGTTGGGCTGTTCTGATGCCCACCGCACGCCGCCTTTTTCGCCAAACACCTGTATATCGAGGCCATGTTGACGCCCCAGCGCGATGGTCGAGGTCCAAAGCCGCCCGACGATGCCGCCGCTGGTGCGAAAGTTGACCATCGCGTCATCTTCCAGAACACGACTTGGCACGGTCGATGCGAAATCAGCCGACAGGGTGTGCACCTCATCACCGGTGATGAAGCTGGCCAGATGCAGGGCGTGAATGCCGCAATCCGCCATCTGCCCCGACACACCTGCCTGCGCGGGATCATAGCGCCAGCGGACGCGTGGATTGTCGGCATCATCACCCGCCGCGTGGTGGCCGTGGCTGAAATTGGTCACAACGGTGCGGATTGCGCCCAGTTCGCCACTGGCCACCATCGCCCGCATCTGACGCACCATCGGGTAGGCGCTGTAGCAATAGTTCACCGCACAGACCTGACCTGTGGCCTCGGCGATTTTCACGATCTCCTCACCTTCTTCGACAGTCATCGTCATCGGCTTTTCACAAAGGACGTTGAACCCGGCCTCCAGAAAGGATTTCGTGATCTCGAAATGGGTGTTGTTCGGGGTTGCGACGGTCACCAGATCCAGTTTGTCGTTGCGTCCCTTTTCGCCCACCAGCATTTCTTGCCAGTCGCCATAGGCGCGGTCTGGTGCGACCCCAAGGGCCTGTGCATAGGCACGCCCCTTGTCGGCATCGATGTCCAGTGCCCCGGCGGTAAAGGCGAAATGCCCATCCGCCTGCGCACCGAGCCTATGGGCGGGCCCGATTTGGCTGCCTTCACCGCCACCGATCATGCCCCATCTCAGTTTTTCCATGATATCAATCCCTTAGATAAAGCCGATGGACTGCAGATAAGCCCGGTTGATCCGTGCATCCCCCAGCGCATCGGTATCCGGCAGGGTCGGGTCGCAATCCTGCTCAACCGTGCACCATCCCTCAAAGCCGTTGTCGATCAGGATCTCGCGGACGCGCGGAAAATCGACGTCACCGTCGCCAAGATTGCAGAAGATGCCTTGCCCGCAGGCCTCGTAGAAACCAGTGCCCCTGGCGATGACATCAGACTTCACGACCGGATTGATGTCCTTGAAATGCATATAGCTGATGCGGCTGATGTAACGCTCCATAAAGGCGACGGGATCAAAGCCCGCATAGGAATGGTGGCCGGTGTCAAAACAGATGTTCAGGTGCTTTTCGTCGACCTCGTCAAGCAGACGGATCAATTCCGGTTCAAAGTCGATAAAGCCTGCCGCATGGGCGTGAATGCCGACGGTCAGGCCGTATTCTTCGGCGCCCATCTTGGCGACATGGGCGATGCGATCACGGAAGTCGGCCCATTCGGCCTGATCCATCTGCTCGGCCGCGTCTGCACGGCCCGCAGTGGGCGCGCGGCGCGGCGAGATGGAATCGATCAAGACCAGATGCTGTGCGCCGTGAGCGGTCAGTGCCTTACAGGTCCGCACCGCGCCGTCCTGCACGTCATCCCATTGGGCAGGGTCATGAAAGGCGCGAAACACCACGCCGCCGATCAGCTCCTGATCATGCTCGGCCAAGGCATCCGACAGAATCGCAGGGTCTTCGGGCATAAAGCCGACGGGGCCCAGCTCGATCCCCTTGTACCCGGCCTGCGCATTTTCGGCCAGCACGTCACGCCAGGCCGGGTTGCGCGGATCGTCCGCAAATTCGACCCCCCATGAGCATGGGGCATTGCCTATCTTGATGGTCACGAAGGGGGTCTCCTTTAATCGCCCTGAACCGGGGTCCATGCCCCCGTCGTCTGTGAAATGCGCGCTGCCGATATCACGCGCGACACGGCCAACCCATCCGCAAAGGTCGGCCATTTGGGCGTGCCATCGGCGATGGCCTCCAGAAAGTCGCGCGCTTCGATGATGATCTGATCCTGATAGCCGGTGCCATGGCCGGGGCCCTGGCAAAACGCTGCATAGTTTGGATGTGCAGGGCCGGTCAAAATCTTGCGAAACCCACGCTCGGCCTCGGGACCTTCGGCCTTGTAGAGCCACAGCGCATTCTGATCTTCCTGATCAAAGCGGATCGCCCCCTTGGTGCCCGTGATTTCATAGGCATAGCCCATCTTGCGGCCCGTCGCGACGCGGCTGAAATACATGTGCCCCATGGCACCCCCGGCAAAGCGGCACATCATCTGGGCCTGATCGTCATTGGTGACGGCCTTGCCATGCCGGTCGGTATGCACGGTTTCGATCTGCGCCATGACGCTGTCCACCGGCCCCATCAGGGCAAGGGCGGCGTTGACCATGTGCGGCGCCAGATCTCCCATCGTGCCGTTCGCGTCGCCATCTGTGCGCCAGTTGGCCGGGATGTCGGGATCGGCGAGGAAATCCTCGGTATGTTCGCCGCGAAACCACGTGATCCGTCCCAATGCGCCGTCCGCGATGAGCTGTCGTGCATATTGCGACGCAGGGGTCCGGATGTAGTTGAACCCGATCATGTTGACCAGCCCACTGTCCTGCGCGGCGCGCACCATCGCCTCAGCGTCCTCAACCGACGCCCCCAGCGGTTTTTCGCAAAACACCGGCTTGCCCAGCGAAAACGCCAGTTCAGCGGCCGCCCTGTGTGTGGACTGCGGCGAGGCGATGACAACCGCTGCGACCTTGGGGTCGCGCACGAGCATTTCCCAGTTTTCCGCCGCGCGGGCAAAGCCGAACGCCGCGCGATACTTTTCTGCTGACGCCATTGAGGACGCCGCCACCATTTCAAGCCGCGGTCTGAGGCGCGTGTCAAAAACTGCGCCCACAGCGGCATAGGCAACAGCATGCGCCTTGCCCATGTAGCCCCCGCCAATGATGCCTATTCCGATCTCTTGCATCGGTCCTCCTCAAAAACCGATTGCAACCGGTTGCAATACGGGTATCTTCAAATCGACAAGACCGTCAAGCGTGATAGCGTGTGAACGGCAATATTTTGAACCCTTGGAGGAGGGCCTATCCGATGGGTCAGGACACCATTCGCTTGACAACGGCGCAAGCCATTATTCGCTATCTGAATGCACAGTTTATTGAAACGGATGGTGTGCGCCAGCGTCTGTGCGGAGGCGGTTTCGGCATTTTTGGGCACGGCAACGTCACCTGTCTGGGTGAGGCGCTATACGATCATCGCGATACACTGCCGCTTTATCGCGGACAGAATGAACAAAGCATGGGCTTTGCCGCTGCCGCCTACGCCAAGTACCACTTGCGTCGGCGGTTCATGTTCTGCACAGCCTCTGCCGGGCCGGGCACGGCCAACCTGCTGACGGCTGCCGCACTTGCCCATGCCAACCGTCTGCCGATGCTGATGCTGTGTGGTGATACATTCCTGACGCGGCTGCCTGACCCGGTTTTGCAGCAGCTTGAACACTTCAACAATCCGGCCTTGGGCCTGAACGACGCCTTTCAGGCGGTCTCCCGCTATTGGGATCGCATCACGCATCCCGCGCAGGTGATCCAGACGTTGCCTGCCGCCATCGCCACCATGCTGGACCCGGCCGATTGCGGCCCCGCGTTTCTCGCCTTGCCTCAGGATGTGCAGGGATGGGCCTATGATTATCCGACGTCGTTCTTCGAAGAGAAAACCCACCGTATCCGCCGCATCTCACCAGACACTGACGAGATCGCGGATGCGGTCGCAACCCTCAAAGCCGCCCAGCGTCCTGTGATCATCGCAGGGGGCGGCGTGCAGTATTCCGGTGCAGTCGCAGCGCTGACCGCCTTTGCCGAGACGCACCAGATCCCCGTGATCGAAACCATCGCAGGCCGGGCGAACATGCTCAACGACCACGCCCTGAACATCGGCCCGGTTGGTGTAACGGGATCGGACAGCGCCAATGCAGTGGCAGAAGCCGCCGATGTGATATTGTCCGTCGGATCGCGGTTGCAGGACTTCACCACCGGATCGTGGACCGCCTTTGCCCAAGACGCCCGGATCATCTCGTTGAACGCGGCGCGCCATGACGCGGGCAAGCATCAATCCCTTCCTGTGGTGGGCGATGCAAGACTGGGGCTCGAACAGATTGGTGCTGGGATGGATGGTTACACAGCACCCGCCACCTGGACCAACTTTGCCCAGGATCAACGCAAGGTCTGGGATGCCTACGTCTCTGAAAACACCCGTCCGGGGAATGGCCCAAACTCCTATCCCAAGGCGATTGGCGCGGTGAACGCCCTGTGCGGCACACGCGACCGTGTGGTGGCAGCGGCAGGCGGATTGCCTGCCGAGGTGACGGCCAACTGGCGCACCCTTGACATCGGCACGGTCGATGTCGAGTTTGGCTTTTCCTGCATGGGCTATGAAATCGCAGGCGGGTGGGGGGCACGGATCGCCCAATCGGAATCCGAACCGGACGCCGACACAATCGTCTTTTGCGGCGACGGGTCTTACCTGCTGATGAACTCCGACATCTATTCTTCGGTTCTCAGCCAGAAGAAACTGATTATTCTCGTGCTCGACAATGGTGGGTTCGCGGTGATCAACAAGTTGCAGAACAACACTGGCAACGAAAGCTTCAATAACCTTCTGGCCGATGCGCCCACCATTCCTGACCCGTTCGCCGTCGATTTCGTCGCACATGCCGCATCGATGGGTGCGCATGCCGTGCGCGCAGACACACCAGATCAGCTGGCCGAGGCGTTCAAGGCGGCCAAGGCCGCCGACAAAACCAGCGTCATTGTCATGAATGTCGACGCTTACGACGGCTGGACCACCCAAGGCCATACATGGTGGGAAGTTGGCACGCCTCATGTCACGGACAACCCCAAAGTCAGAGCGGCCCATCTTGAGGTAGAGGCCAGCCGCGCCAAGCAGCGCAAGGGGTCTGACGCGCATCCGGGGCGCGATCAGGAAGGGAAGTTCTGGTCATCCGGGCGTCGGTATGGACCTGTTCCCAGATCTTTCGGCGCTGCGTGAGGACACATGGATATGATGGTCGTCGGCATGGGCGGTTCGTCGGCCCACATTGTGGCGGGCTTTGTGAAATTCTGCGCGCTGGTGGCCTAGGCCCCGAAACTCAGCTCGAAAACGCCGGGATTAGGCTTGGGGCGCCGCGCCACGCTGCACGACGTCTTTGCTGTTTGATCTGTGGCGGTGAACGAGGACGCTGACACCGTCAATGTTTCCGATGATCCGGCTGTCGACGAAGCCATAATCGCCGAACGAGCCGCTGAACTGATCGTTATCCCGGTAAGTGGCCAAATCTCCACCGCCATTAACGGTGAAGGTTTCCCCGACCAGATCGTTCGACGTGCCTGTCTGCGCCTGGCCCGGGAAAATGTCGTTCCACGAGAATGCAAGTAGCGTATTATTTGCCAGTCTAAATCTCTTCCGCTGCCGCTCAAATTCTTTTGACGTGGAGTTCGGGTTAGATGCCAACAATGGAGATACCATTCACGCCCTGAGGCAGGCGTCTGCCGGATGGCCGATTTTGGCATTTCCAGCAGAGGCTCAAGGAACGCTCGCATTGGCGCATCTGCTGCGAAAGGCGTGTGCGGATCGCTGCAGCATAGCGAGACATTTTTTATAAGACTTTAGCATTTACCCGAGCCAGTCACGTGTCCGGCCCATCTGCGCGGTTTGGGGCGTCAGATGATGAGGCCCGAAGCAGGGCAGGGAGGTTTCTGCACCGCCTTCGGTTTCCGCTCAGAGCCCAAACTGTGAGATGGTGCAAACGCATCCATCGTAAGTTGGGGAGTACGCTCGTAAAATGGTATCAAGTCGTCAGAAGCGTTCTGGGACAACACGACACGTTACCTTTTGAATTCTGCGCAATTCAAAAGGACAGTTGAGTCCTGCTTGGCGTTTTTGTGCTGCCAATCATGAGTTCAATCCTCATTCATGGCAGCACTAGCCTCTCACGAACAGGCCGCGTCGACAATGAATTCCACCTTCAACTCGGGCCGGGCCAACTTGGCCTCACCACAAGCACGGGCAGGCGCGTGACCGGCTGGTACCCACGCATTCCAGACCTCGTTCAACCCGTCAAAATCCTGCATATCGGCCAGCCAGATGGTGACGCGCAACATGTCTTCTCGTGACGATCCTGCCTGTTTCAAAAGCGTGTCGATCTTGTCGAGGCAAGTCCGGACCTGCTCTTGAATCGTGTCACCTTCGGCGACCTGACCCGTCAGATAAGCCACGCCGTTATACTTCACTATTTTCGAAGACCGTGTGCCTGTGTCGATGCGTTCGATCATGGGAATTCCTTGCGATTGTGTTTGTGAGGGCCCCGGGCGGGATGCCGTGATTGCCATATGGTCACGACATGAGAGTTGAGGCAAACTGGATTCAATGGAATCTAGTTCAGGATGTCTTAAGTTGGCGATCAAGATCGATATGCTCAGATGTTTCACCATGGTTGCCACGCACGGCAGTCTGTCGGAGGCCGCAGATGCGCTTGGGCGAACGCCTTCCGCGGTCTCCATGATGCTCAAGCAGTTCGAGGATCACGTCGGATCTGCCTTGTTCGAAACGGCGCGAAAATCGCGTCTGACACCCATCGGAGAGATGATCCTGACCGAAGCCCGTCGCGAGGTGGCCCATTTCGAAAACACGGTATCCGTGATCGAAGGCTTGGCGCGCTCAGAGCTTGGTTTTCTGAGGCTGGCCGTAACTCCATCAGTGGCGACGACAGTGCTGCCGCCCGTGATCTTCACATTTGCCGAGATGTACCCGAAAGTTCAGATCGACTTGCGCGACATGGATTCCGCGACAATCGCGCGTGAATTGGATCGTGAGCGGGCCGATATCGGGATCGGGTCCCTTCCCGAAATCGACGGGATGCGCCGTACCGAGCTTTTCAGTGACGCGTTTGGGCTGGTCTGCCGCAAAGACCACCCGCTTGTCGCAAACTGGGATCAACTTTCATGGCGCACCATGGGCGATCAGACGATCATCGCCAACGGCCTTTGCACGCAGATCACCGATCCCGATTTTGCACCCATCCTCGCCCGCTCTCGACTGATGGTCCCGAGCACCGCCTCGCTCTTGGGGCTGGTGCGGCAAGGGGTCGGGATCACGGTGCTGCCACAGCTCGCCGTCTCCGGTGCGCTTGATGATCTGGCGTTTTTGCCCCTTGTGGATGTCACGGCGCGACGGACCGTGCACCTGATGTCGCGCTCAAATAATTTGTTGATGCCTGCGGCCCGCGAGTTTCTGAAGCTGATCAGCGAGATGCAGCGGGATGGCAGCTTGGTGCCTGATCTGAAAATTCAGAAAAGCTGAAAAAATCTACAATTCATTGCAAGAGCCTGAATCGTGGTGAGCAGGTATCATGGTCGTGCGCGCGCCCGAGGGCGCTTGATCAAAGGGATACATCATGCACGACACCAAACTGAACTACATCGCCGGGGAATGGGTCGCGGGTGCATCCGAAATCGAGAACCGCAACCCGTCTGACCTGAGTGACCTGATCGGGATGTTCGCGCAGGCAAGTCCTGATCAACTGGACGCAACGCTCGAACAAGCGCTGAAGGCGCAGGCTGAGTGGGCCGCTTACGGGATCGAGCGGAAATACAACGTGCTGATGGCCATCGGCACCGAGATGATAAGCCGGGCCGAAGAACTTGGCACCCTGCTGTCACGCGAAGAAGGCAAGCCGCTCGCGGAAGGCAAGGGCGAGGTGTACCGCGCCGGGCAGTTCTTTACCTATTACGCCGCTGAAACCCTGCGCCAGATGGGCGACACCGCGGACTCGGTTCGAGACGGGATCGAAATTGACGTGCGTCGTGAACCCGTGGGCGTTGTGGCCGTGATCTCTCCCTGGAACTTCCCGACCGCAACGGCCTCGTGGAAGATCGCGCCCGCGCTTTGCTATGGCAATGCCGTGGTCTGGAAGCCCGCGAATGTGACACCTGCCTCTGCCGTGGCTTTGGTTGAGATCATCGCGCGGCAGGATGTTCCCAAAGGCCTTGTGTCGCTGGTGATGGGCGCGGGCAGCGCCATCGGTCAGCGGCTGGTGGAAAGCCCGAAGGTTGCCGCGATCAGCTTCACCGGGTCCGTGCCTGTGGGCAAGGGGATTGCAGCCAGCGCGATCCAGAACCTGACGCGGGTGCAGATGGAGATGGGCTCCAAGAACGCCCTTGCCGTGATGGATGACGCGGATCTTGATCTGGCCGTCTCGCTGGCGTTGGGCGGCGCGTTCGGCGGCTCGGGTCAGAAATGCACGGCGTCTTCCCGGCTGGTTGTGCACCAGTCGATCCATGATCAATTTGTTGAAAAGCTCGTTGCGGGTGCGCAGGCGATGAAGGTTGGTCACGCGCTTGAAGCGGGCACACAAATGGGCCCGGTTGTGTCTGAACAGCAGTTGAACGAAAACCTCGCCTATGTCGATCTTGCAGCTTCCGAAGGGGCCGAACTGCTCTGCGGCGGCCAGCGGCTGGAGAGGGCGACAGAGGGCTATTACATGTCCCCCGGCGTGTTTGTCGGAACGAACAACGACATGCGCATCAACCGCGAAGAGATGTTTGCACCCCTTGCCTGCGTCATACCCGTTGCCAGCTACGACGAGGCGTTGCATGTGGTCAACGACACGCACTTTGGCCTGACCGCAGGCATCGTCACCACAAATCTGGCCCGCGCGACCCACTTCCGCCGCAACGCGCAATCGGGTTGTGTGATGGTCAACCTGCCCACGGCCGGCACTGATTATCACGTACCGTTCGGTGGGCGCGGCGACAGCTCTTACGGGCCACGCGAACAGGGCCGCACGGCGGCGGAATTCTACACGATTGTGAAAACCGCCTATATCGCGTCAGGCACCCCACAATGATGCGCATCGACAATCTGCAATACGCCAACTGGTCGGAAAAGATTTTCCGCCAGATGCGCGAGGGCGGCGTGGATGCGGTGCATGTCACCATCGCCTATCACGAGACGTTCCGCGAAACGGTGCTGAATTTCGAACAGTGGAACCGCTGGTTCGAGCAATACCCGGACCTGATTATCAAGGGCCAGTGGGCCAGCGACGTGGACCGCGCCAAGGCCGAAGGAAAAACCGCGATTTTCTTTGGCTTTCAGAACCCGAGCCCCATCGAGGACGACATCGGGTTGGTCGAAATCGTACATACCCTGGGCGCGCGCTTCATGCAGCTGACCTACAACAACCAGTCCCTGCTGGCGACGGGCTGTTACGAGGCCGAGGACACCGGCATCACACGCATGGGCAAACAGGTGATCAAAGAGATGAACCGCGTGGGCCTTGTAGTAGACATGAGCCACTCGGCGGATCGCTCGACCATCGAGGCGGCGGATATCTCTGAACGGCCCATCGCGATCACCCATGCCAACCCCTATGACTGGTCGCCCGCACTGCGCAACAAAAAGGACGACGTGATCCGCGCGGTGACAGAAAACGGCGGGATGCTGGGGTTCTCGGTCTATCCGCACCACCTCAAAGACAAATCCGACTGCACGCTGGAGAGCTTTTGCGAAATGATCGCCCGCACGGCTGAGAAATTCGGGCCGCAACACCTCGGGATCGGGACGGACCTGTGCCAGGACCAACCCGACAGCGTGGTGGAATGGATGCGTGTCGGCCGTTGGAGCAAGGAAATCGACTACGGCGAAGGCTCAGCCGCAGCACCCGGATTTCCGCCCATGCCCACCTGGTTCAACGACAATCGCGACTTTGGAAACATCGAGGCGGGTCTGCGCACCACAGGGCTGAACGATGCGGAAGTCGCGGGCATCATGGGCGACAATTGGCACAGGTTCTACGCGGAAAGCTTCACACCAACAAACTAAGGGGGGAGGACAGGCCATGCAGCCGCAGGCGAACACATCACAAACCATTGCCAAACGTGATCCTGCGCTGGTCATGCGGCTGTCGCGTCTTGGGTCCTTTCACCAATCACGCCTGTCTTTTATGCGCATCCTGACTCGTCGGATGACCCGCGAAAACTGGACTTTTTCCCGCCCGGTCTTCGCGTTTGACGCCAAGGGCGTTGGCCACGCCATCTATTGCGCGCATACGCCGGACCGGACCTATTCGCTGATCGCCTTTGGCCATGATCTGCCACCCGAAGACCGCTCTGACCGTGTGATTGCGACCGCGTGGGACAGCACGTTCACCTTGTTTGATGGCGTGCCAGAGGCTGCAGACATTGAGCGTCTGCTCCAGAACATCCCCCTTCAGGAAGCGGGCCGTGTGAGCGAAAAAGAACTGTCGGTGTCCCGCGCCAACCGTTCGGTGCGGCTGTGGGACCATGTGGTGTCCTGCCTTGCCGCCGGAGAGCAGCCCGCGCAGGCGGAAGTCGACAAGGTCGGCTATCTTATGCGCACCACTGCGGTGTATGGATCGGGGAAACTGGGTGCGGCAGACCGTGAGATGATCGCGGACCGCCCCGAATGCGCGTCCCCTTTCCAGATCGAAATGCTGTCGGTGTTTCTGACCCGGGCTTACGTGCGCGATCTAGTGCAGCACATGGCGGACCTCAAAGGGGGTGCGACAGCGGTCACTCTGGACGCGGACATCGCGCGCAGCCTCGGCATCGGCAATTCCACTGGGCTTGGCATGGCGCCCTTTCTGGTCAACCACCCGATGTTGCTGAACAACTGGATAGCCGCGCGAGAAGAAGCGATTGCGATTGTGCGCAACCTGCTTGCGGCGAGCGAGGCCGAGGTCGCGACGTTTCGCGATTTGCTGGCCCGTTCGATCCTTTCTGCGGATATCTGGCATTCCGAACATCCGGTCCAAGTTGAGAAACTGAAACGATTGCGCAGCGATCTGTCTGCGCTCGTGGCTCATGTCGCAGACACCGATCTGCGCAGCGCGCATCCTTGGGACGGGCTCTATACTTGGGCCGAAGGCGCGCTGGGCGAAGATGCTCAGGAATGTCTGGCCTCTCTGATGTTGGAACCTTACGGCGCGCTCGTCGACCATCTGGCCGATCAGATGTCCGACAGTGACAGACACGCGTTTCGCATTGACGGCACGATGCGGGTGGCCGAATTGCGTGCTGTTCTGGAACGCGCCTATGGTTGGGCGCTGGACATGAACTGGGCGGAAAAAGAACACTGCGCGCGCGCCTGGTACGTCTCGCAGGAAAAACTGGAACCCCGTCTGGGCGAGCGTTTCGAAGAACCGATTGCACCTTACGAACAGCCCTTGGCACCGGGTCGGGATGCCGCCGCGCTTTACGCGGCGTTGAAAGATCAGGAGGACGACAAAAGCCTCGCCGCTTTCCTCTTGGCCCATCCCGAACACCGCCACAGTGTCCGGCGGGCGCAGATCGTGGATCTCGCGCCTTATGCGGAAATACGCGACAACACGATCGGGTCTGACCTGATGCCCATCGATATGTTGCGCTGCAAACTCTCGTTTTTCGGGGCCACTCATTTTGATCCCAGATCAGACCGATGGGTGCGCATCTGCATGTTCGGCAACGCACCTTACCCCGAAGAGTTGCAGGGCAGCAGAGGCGACGACTGGTCCTACCCGCCTTTGGTGGAGCGGGCAAAGTGAACCGCTCTCTCAACGAAATTGAGGCCCATGCCAAATGTGCTGCTCGGGGTGCTGGCCTATCGTGGGGCATGGCCGAAGAAGCAGGGCGCGCGGCGCGCTGGCTTGCCTCTCACGGCTTGGCCGGGCCTGCGATGCTGGGCGACGTTCTGGTCAGAAATGACGGGCTGACTCATGCACAGGTCGCGCCGGTCTCTCTGGACGGCGACTGGCATGCAGCCAAAGGCCCTCTGTGCCCGCTGGCGGTCGGTACCACGTTGAATGATTGCGCCGACCGGCTGGGGCACGGGCATGTCATCACAGCGGGCAGTGTGTCTTGCCCATTACTGACAGTGCCATTCGCCGCGTGGGCTGCGATCCACCTCAAACAGATGGTGCGCGTGGCTTATGAATCCGTGCAGATCGAAACGGATGGCGACGGGATCTGGGTCAGTGATCCGCACAACGTCATCAACACAAGCCGGGCGGACACAGTGGTGTTCCAGCGCACGCGGACACGCACAGATCCTGCGCAGCGGCCCGGCTTACGCGGCCACGTCACGCCTGAAATATGGGCGCGGCTGGACACCTTTGCGCAGCGCACATTTGCACCCGCCACGGACGCCTCGCGGCTCTTGGGGGCCGGTGCAGGGCTGTCCGACAATGACTAGACCTGATCAATCAATCCCGCAGTCGATGCGCCAACCGACTGCGAGACAACGAAAAACGGCGCAACCAAAGAAACAGGGGACCTACAATGTCAATTAAACCACCGTTTACCGATTTGGAGATCGAAAAGGCTCCATCCGGGTTTTACGAAGGCTACAGCCTTCCCATCGCGCTGATCAGCAAGGCGATCATGGTCGCGCTGGTCCTGTGGGCGCTTGTCTGGCCCGGCAATGCCAGCAGCGTCCTGTCATCGGTGAACGGCACTTTGCTCAACGGCTTCAATGGCTTTTACATCATCTCGGTCGGTATTTTTGCGTTCTTCCTGTTTGTGCTGGCCCTGTTGCCCGCCACGGGCAGCAAGAAACTGGGAACTGCAAATACAGTGCCGGAGTTCTCGAACTTCTCATGGTTCTCGATGATGTTTGGCGCTGGTCTGGGCGTCGGTCTGATGGTCTTTGCCACCGCCGAACCCCTTGGCCTTTGGGGGTCTAACCCTGTGGTCCTGTCCGGTGCGGTGGCCGCGAATTCCGAAGAGGCGGTGCAATCAGCCTATCGCTATACGTTCCTGCACTACGGCTTCCACGCCTGGGCCATTTACGTGCTGACCGGCCTGTCACTGGCGTACTATGCCTATACACGGGAAATGCCACTCACGATCCGCTCAGCGCTGACGCCTTTGCTGGGCAAAGCGGCAAACGGCTTTCTGGGTCACCTCGTGGACGTGCTCGGCGTAGTCGCCACGATCCTCGGTGTGTCCGTCACCATCGGCTTTGGCGTCAGCCAGTTCGTTGATGGTGTCTATGCCGTGTCCGGAATGGAATGGCTGATGAATGGCGACGCCGAAGCGCCCAAGCCCAGCACGGTCGGCCTGATCGCGGCACTGCTGGTGATCATGGGCCTGTCCATCCTCTCCGCCGTCTCAGGCGTGGGTCGGGGCATCAAGTACCTCTCGAACCTCAATCTGGTATTGTCCGTCATCCTGCTTCTGACCTTCGTGATCTTCGGTTCCTTCTTCTTTGCGATGACAAAGTTCGGTACGGGTCTGGTGGACTACATCCTGCATTTTGTTCAGATGTCATTCGGCGCTTATGGCCCGCAAACGGCAGATGCCTTTGCGGCAGCTTTGCCTGAGGGTGCACAGGCGCTGCCTGCCGAAGATGTGGCTGCGATCTATGGCTCCGCCACGTCGCCATGGGGGTCACTGGGCGGGTTCAGCGACGCCTTGCCAGCATCCGCTGCCGATCTCGACGCCGCCGCCATCTATGCCGCTGGTGAACAAGGCCGTCAGTTCGGCTGGCAAGCGGGCTGGACCACGTTCTACTGGGCGTGGTGGATCGCGTTTTCACCCTTTGTCGGTCTGTTCCTCGCACGCATCTCCAAGGGCCGCACCGTGCGCGATTTCATCTTTGGCTGCGTCATCGCACCTGCCATCGTGTGCTTTTTGTGGATGACCATTCTGGGCGGCACAGCCATCGACCTTGAGCTGAACGGCGATGCTGCCGGTTCCCTGATCGGGGCCACCAACACGGCCAAACTGTTCGCCACGCTTGAGCAGATGATTTCGGGCGGCTTTCTGTCGGCCATCACCATCATGTGCGTGGTTCTGATCATGACGTTCCTCGTTACATCAGCAGACTCAGGCATCCTCGTGATGAACACGATCATGTCGGGCGGCGAGCAGGAAACCGGCATCAAGCACCGCATCATCTGGGGCGTGATCCTGACCTCCGTGATTGGCGCGTTGATCATCGCTGGCAATAGTGGGGCGGAATCAAACCCGTTCGGTGCGTTGCAAAACGCGATGATCATCGGTGCATTGCCGTTCACGATTGTCATGGTGTTCATGATGATTTCCTTGGTGAAGGCCCTCTACCGTGACAGCATCCGGGCCAAACAGGCCTAGATCGCAAAAGCACAGGCCGCGCCAAACACGCGGCATGTTGCAGCGTTACAAAACGTCGGCTTGACCGAAATCCTGTGCGTCAGGCGGTCGGCGCTCGTAAACTTGGCTTTAATCCGCTTGTGTCGAAGCGTCTTCAAGGCGTGACCTAAGTAGGCCAACTACTTTTTGTGCTGTCATGATCTCTTCCGGTGACAGTCCCTTCGACAGGTCATTGACCCATGGTGCTTGCCTTGCATCGGCGGCTTCGTACAGGTGTCTTCCCTTTTGGGTCAGAACAACGAACTGCGCGCGCTTGTGCTGCGGGTTTGGCTCAAATTCAACGATCCCTTCCTTGTGCAATTCATTGACGATCCGTTGAACGCCTTGTCTGTGCACACCCATGGTTCGGGCATGCCAGGCGACGGACTCTGGCCTTTGCGCATAGGCGATGGCCCCGAGAATCTGCCATCTTGCGCTGGTCAAACCCAGATCCGATACGAGCCGGTCACCAGCAATGAGCAAGCGCCCGTTGAGCCGAAACGCCTCCAGGATCAGCGCTGTCACCGCTTCTCCCTCTTTGGTCCGTTGTTCGATTGGCATGTTGGCTTTCCTCTGGTTGACAACGTGTTGTCATTGTGGTTTCTGGAATCAAAATATGACAACATGACACCAAAATTCAGTACTGCGCAAGGAACACAAAATGGTCAACATAAAACCTCTCGATCCTGAATTTCCCATCGAATGGCAATTGCGCATCGATGCAGGGCCTGTCGTTCTGGTCAATCTCTTCACGGTCGATCCCGCTGACCAGAATGCTCTGGTTCAAGCGTGGGCGAGCGACGCACAGTGGATGAAGAAGCAGCCGGGTTACATCAGCACCCAACTGCACAAAGCCATCGGTGATGGCAGTATGTATCTGAATTATGCGGTTTGGGAATCTGTCGCGGACTTCCGCGCTGCCTTTGCAAATCCGGAGTTTCAGCAGCATCTCAACCACTATCCTTCAAGTGCTGTGACATCGCCCCATCTGTTCGAAAAGATCGCCGTGCCGAACTGTTGCACAGCCTGAGTAACGTCTTATGGGCAAGAGGATCAGGGAAACCCCAAGAAAACTAAGCTTCACGCCGCAGCAGGTGGCATCGGATTTCTCATGATCCTCACCTTTTGGACATCAACTGTCGTCAGCGAACTGTTCGCGAGCCACGAGAAAATTGCAGTTGTCAAAGCCTTGATCCTGAAGGGTATGTACATTCTCATTCCCGCGATGATCGTTGTTGGCGGATCAGGCATGTCGATGGGGCGCAGGCGCAAAGACCTCCTGACGCGCGCCAAGAAACAGCGGATGCCAATCATTGCACTTAACGGTTTGCTGATCCTTCTGCCTGCCGCTTGGTTCTTGGCAGGCAAGGCTGCTGCAGGCGATTTCGATGCCACCTTCTACGCGTTCCAAACGGTCGAGTTGATGGCCGGTGCCGCCAACCTGACCATGATGGGATTGAACATGCGCGACGGCTTCAGGATGACCGGCAGGCTTCGGCGATCACGCTGACGTCGCTGCAAAACGTGACGCATAGGCCAAATCGCCGAAATCTGAGCACCCCCACCTGAATGGGAACCGCCTGATCAAAGGAGTATTGGCTTGAAAAGCGCGTTTAGGACGTTACCCTCGCGGCTTTAGGTAACCCTTCCTGCCGAAACAAGAATTCGATAGACGTCACCTCACGCAAACGGTCAAAAGCACCCGTTGCATGGGCAACTCGAAAACCCTTGGTCGGCTGCAAGTTTTGAGGATCCATTTATGTCCGGGCTTGTGCGCGCGTTGTTTCAGTCAGAGCTTGATCTGACCCTTGCGACTGGCGCGCAGTTTGAAACCCGGATCGTTGAGCGGCCTGGAAAGTGGATGTCGCAAGAGGACCTCGCGGCACTGTCCGAGGACCTGATCACAGTTGCCTCCAAGACGCTTGCACGCGGCTCGCTCACTTATGGCGTTTTCTCAGGCGATCCGGAGCGGTTGAAATCGACAATCATCACACTTGTCCGCCGCAAGGACACGGGACAGCCGGTCGCGTTCAATGCGCTGGCCCTGATGGACATCACCACGATGGCCGAACCGATGGAGGTTCTGCATCTGGGGCTGGTCATGGTTGATCCCGATCAGCAATCTCGCGGGTTGTCTTGGGTTCTTTACGGGCTGACCTGCATCCTGTTGCTGTTTCGCAATCAGATGCGGCCGCTCTGGGTCTCCAATGTCACGCAGGTTCCGGCCATTGTCGGGATGGTCGCAGAAACCTTTGATGATGTTTTTCCCACACCCCAGCGGCCCAAGCAAAGGTCGCTGCAGCATCTGTTGCTGGCCCGGACGATCATGGCAGATCATCGGCACGTATTCGGGGTGGGCCCGGATGCGGGATTTGACGAAGACCGCTTTGTCATCACCAATGCCTATACCGGCGGCTCGGACGATCTGAAAAAGACGTTTAACGAGGCCCCCCAGCATCGCAATGAAATCTACAACGCCTTTTGTCAGGACATGCTCGATTATGACCGTGGCGATGATGTGTTGCAGCTTGGCCAGATCGACCTGGCGACGGCTGTCGGATACCTGAAGAATTCTGTTCCCCGGGCGTCACTTGCGAGCGTCGGTGTGACCCTGATCGCCATCATGTTGCAGCGCCTGATCTTGCCCCTCATCCACTGGTTCGACAACAGTCGCCAATTTGGCACGCTACGCCCACGAAAGGACCGGCTTTGACCTTTTCCTACGACACGTTCACCACCCGCAATATCGGATTTGTTACGCCTGCAGAACAGGCGGCCCTGCGCGATGCGCAGGTTTTTGTGTGCGGCACAGGTGGCATGGGCGGGGCTTGCGTCTTTGCGCTGGCCCGGATGGGGGTGGGCCGTCTGATCCTTGCAGATATCGATGAATTCGAGACATCAAACCTGAACCGTCAGGCCTTTGCCTTCCGTGATACCATCGGGCAGCACAAGGCCGAGGCGACCCGTGATCTATGCCTTCAAATCAATCGGGACATGGAGATTACGGTTTACCGTGATGATTGGCCGGATCACGTGCAAGACGCGACTGAATCCAGTACGATTGTTGTCAACGGGACGGATGATCTCGGGGCCTCTCTCTTGCTGTATCGAACAGCGCGCGCCGCAGGTCGGGCCGTGATTGATGCGTATGCCTCTCCTTTGCCGTCTGTCTATGTGACGCAAGCGGGCGATCCGATGCCGGAAGAAAGATTGGGCTATCCGACACTTGGCACGGCGTGGAATGCACTGAGCCAGGAGCAACGTGACGAGGCCTTTGTTCAGGAGGCGATCCATGTGATCCTGCATTCCTCCTCGCGCCATTACATCGACCTTGACCTTGCCGGGGAAGTTGCGGCGGGCAAACGCAGCCGTATGTCTTTTGCACCCATGGTGATCTCCACGGGGATGCTGATGGCCTACGAGGTTACAAACGGCATTCTAAACCGCAAGCCGGGCGCCGATCACAGGGGTTGGTTTTTCAACCCTTATGCGGCCCGGGTGGAACATCCGCGCAACGCGATCACAGCGGCCTTGCTGCGCCCTGTCGTGACGCGCTTCCTGCGACGCTTGATGACATGACGGGTTTGGCACCCACCTTGATTGCCGACAGTGTCGTCTCGCTGGCTGGCCTGATCGGTCTGGCGCTGTTTGCGCAGGTCCTGCGGATGCAGCCCGGCAGCGCCGTCACGAGGCGGTTCTTATTTGCGCTGCAGGTCGTGGCTGCTTTGCTGGCCATCCGCCTTTTGCAATGGCTGACCGGCGTCGAATGGATCGGGCGCCTGACCTTTGCGGTCGCCGCCCTTGTGCCGCTGGCCATGCTGCTGGTCGCGGAAACACTGCTGCGCCGTCATGCGCCATTGGCCCTAAAACTATGTGTTTCTGGTGGGGCAGTGGGTTTTGCCCTTGTGGCATTGCTGATCAGCGAGGATCACGCCCGAGCGGCGATTGTTTCGCTGGCAGCCTTTCAGGGCTTGGCCTTTGTCGCGCTCGCCGTTTTGGTGCTGACGCGGGATCGGGCCAGCCTGTCTCCGGCAGAAAACAAAACGATCGACCGATTGGCACTGTCATTTGTCCTGATCGTCCCCTTGGCCTTGACGGATTTCCGGACGGAGTTTCTGGACCTTCCCGTGCGGCTTTCGGGTATTGCCATACTCGCCCTGTGCTGGCTTGGCCTGACGCTGCGGCGCAATGAAGCCAGCCAATCCGAAATCCTCTCCGCGACCTTGGCTTCGGCGATTGGTGTGATCTTCGCATCGGCGTGCATTATGGAACTCGCAGCACTCGACGGGCGCACCACATTACAGGTGATGGCGGTCATGGTCAGCATCAGCATGCTGGCCGTCATTTTCAATCAAGTCCGGATCATCAGGCGCGAAGACAAGATCGGGCGGTTGCTCGACGTGTTGGCGGACATGCAACTCAACGATCCTGAAGCCTTCCTTGCGGCGTTGCAAAACCGGGCCCTGACCTATGGCGCTCTGATCCTTGAGGCGGACAGCCTGAAAGATTTCGATGCAGACTTCAGGGACTGTCTGGTGCGCCGCCGCATTGTCTCATCCAAAGACCTCGATCCGATTGAGGACCCGCAGCTGGCCGAGCAATTCGCATGGTTCTTTCGCAAGTTCGCGGCCAGCCATGCGATGCTGGTCGCGGATCACCCGTTTCGTATCATGGCGATAAATGTTCCGGCACTTGCCCAATCCACGCAGTTGGAACAGGAATTGCGCATCGCGCAGCGGATCGCGATCCTGCTGGCCGAGCGGGAGGCGTCGCATGGTTGAAGTGATAGAACGCGACTTTGCATCGTTCTTTGAGGTGCCGTTTCACATCTATGGCGCGAAAGAGCCTTATGTTTCGCCGTTAAAGTCAGACCTGAAACGGTTTTTGGAAGCGGGCACAAACCCCCTGTTTCCAAACGATGATGTTTTCACCTATTTCACGGCCCTTCGAAGTAACCGACCAGCCGGTCGGATCGTCGTGCATGAACATGTCGCCTCAAACACGCTGCATGGAACGAAGCGCGCGTCGTTCGGTTTTTTTGACTGCGCCAATGATGCACAAGTGGCCCAAGCCCTTCTGGACCGGGCCGAGGCATGGGCGCGGGCCAAGGGCCTCGACGCATTAGTCGGCAATTTCAACCTGACGGCCATGCAGCAGATGGGCGTACAGACTGATCACTTCGACCGCGCCGGGTACACAGACATGGTAATGAATCCGCCGCACATCCCTGACTTGCTGCGCGAGAATGGTTTTGTGCCCTTCTTTCCGGTGACGACGTTTGAGCTGGATCTTGCGCAGGCAAAACCCCCGTCTTCAAAACTCGGGCCCGAGTACAGTTTTGCACCGATCAAGCCCAAAACCTTTGCCGCCCGTATGGAAGAAGCGCGACTGGTCCTGAATGACGGGTTTTCAGACAACCCGATGTTTGTGCCGCTGACGGCAGAGGAATTCACCTTTCAAGCAGGGGAGATGATGAAGATCATGGACCCCAGGCTGTCTGCAATCCTGACGCAGGACGACACGCCTGTCGGCGTGGTCATCTGCATTCCCGACCTCAACGGCTTCCTGAAAGCGACGCGCTCACGCTTCTCGCTCATGACGCCGTTTCATTATCTGCGCTACCGGCTGCGGCGCAAACGGGCGGTTATCATTTTCTATTCGGTGGCAAAGGCCAGTCATGGACGCGGGTTGATGAGCGCGATGCTGTCCCGCACGCTGACGCAGCTGCGCGAGGCAGGCTATACGCAGTTGGGGATCACGTGGATTGCCGACGAAAACGCGGCCTCTTTGCGCATGGTGTCCAAGATCGGGGCCACGCCCTTGCACCGCCTGCATCTGTTCCGCAAAGATCTGACATGACACCTGAACTGTTCCGACGCCTTGTGACACAGGCTAGTCACGCGCCCAGTGTCCACAACGTACAGCCGGCGCGCTGGCGACTGGATGGAGACACCGCGTGGCTTTTTGAGGACCGGCAGGTCCGTCTGCCCGCCGCAGACCCGACCGGCCATGATGCCGCGATGAGCCTTGGTGCCGCCCTTGAGGGCTTTGCCATGGCTGCGTCGCTGGAAGGGTTGCATGTTTCTATTGGTCGCGCTGATGATGATGCTACCAGCGACCTGCGCCCCGTTGCTCGCCTGACGTTCGAACCGGGCGGGGTGGAGGACCCGTTAACAGCGCATGTGGCGGCGCGGCAAAGCTGGCGTGGCGACTTTCCGACACCCTCATCCGAGGACAGGCAAGCCGCGGCGTCACTGGCATCTCCCGATTGCATCCCCGTCACCGGCCCGCACACTATTCGTGCCATTGCACAGCTCTCGGATATGGCCAGTTTCGGATTCATGCTGCAGGACGCGTTTCGCGCAGAACTGTTATCCTGGATGCGCCTGCGCCGCCGCCACCCCGATTGGGCGCGTGATGGCCTGAACGCGGATGCGATGCGGCTTGGCCTGCTGGAGAAGCTCGGCGCTGGGCTGGTGATGGGACGCGGGTTCAGGCCCTTGTTGCACTATCGTCTGGCCGAAAAACTGCTTTCCGAAGTGGATCGGACGGCAGGTGCCGCCGCCATTGTGGTGTTTCACCGACCCCAAGGCGAAGACCCGTTCGACAGCGGTCGCGCCTTTTACCGTGCGTGGCTTCGGATCGAAGGTGCTGGATTTGGTGCGGCAGTGCTTGCGGCGTTGGCAGATGATCCTGAGAGTGCGAAGACGCTGGCGGCAATGGTCGAATTACCCGAAGGCCGTCGCATCGTGTCTGCATTCCGCATCGGCCGGCGTCCACAGGACGCAGCCTTTGCGCGGGCACGTCGGTTATTGGATGAACTGATCGTCTAAAGCTGCTTGAGAAATTCGATCAGCGCGGTTTTGTCCGGCTCGCTCAGCGTCGCGCCAAAATCATGACCATCCTTGCGCAGCCCGGGCTGCGCCGTGTCCAGAATGACCGGTTGGGAAAAGGGGGCATAGTCTGGCGGGTATCGTCCGTCCTGCAATCGCAATCCCAGACGCGCAAAATCAAGCATGTGACCACCGAGTTCAAACGTCTCTGGTCGGGCTTCGGGCGTCAGCAAATGCCAGATGGTCGGGACCGATCCATTGTGCAGGTAGGGGGCGGACGCCCAGATGCCATCCAGAGGCGGCGCGACATATGCATTGGTGCGGGCCACTGCGATCTGATCACGGTAGGGCGTATCCTGAAACGTATCGGCAAGCTCTTGGGTGAACGCCTCTGCCCGCAGCGGGTCAGTTCCGACATCGCCAAGCCAGTTTGGCAGCGAAACGAGGTTCGGGCGGCCTTCGTGGGTATCATAAGTCCCATGGCATGCGCTGCACTCTGTCGCGTAAATTGCGCTACCCGTCCGTGCGAGGTCTTCGTCAATCACACCGGGAAAGGGTTGTGGCGCGTAGGCACTGTCCAGAAAGACGTAGATATCCGTTGCTACAGGCACGGCCTCGATGGCTTTGGTGGGATGGACCCCCATGCTTGGTACAGTGAAGAACGTCGTGATTGTTGCCAAAGCGGCGCGTTTTTCGGCGGTGTCGTCGGCGGCCGTGGTTGGTGCCTGTCGCTCAGTCTCTGGCACCGCATAGGCCCCATCGACAAGCAGACTGCTGCGCCAATGGCGGTGTCCCAGATCGGGGATCGAAACAATGCCAGCATCGGCAGGGCCATCTCCGAGCAGCGGCACGTCGAACACATGTTTGAGCGCGGCCACTCCATTGGTGCTGCCCGGCACGCCGTTGAAGAAGGGCAGCGCGCGGTCGCCCGGTATGTCTTTCAGCCGTGCCGCAACCATCGGCAGAACAATCCATCGCAACGCCTGACGCTCGCGCCACCCTGTCTCGGGATAGAGCGTCATGACCATATCCATTAACCGATCCGGTGTTTGGTGATACGCCTTGAGCGATCGAAAAATCGCCTGCGTGTAGGCTTCGAGGTTCAGCGAGGTGTTCGGCATCCCGATCCATGCGGTCGTCGGGTCCGGGCGTCCATCGTCGCCGTAGGTGACACCGGCATGACACGCAGCACATCCCATATTGGCCACTTGCACAGGCATGCCCGCCACTGGCGACAGCACGCCGTGCGTGACACCCAGTGGCAATGCATCCGGCCTGTCCGCCACACCACGCGGCATGTTCTGAACCCGCGCGGGCATCAGAAACCCGAATGAAGCCAGCCGAGAGTTGAGCGTGTCACGATTTGCAGGACGAGTTGGATCTTCGTCCACTGCATCAAGCACAAGCGCTGCTGTGACCAGCTTCCACGGCACTGCATGGCTTTCAAGCGCCGCCAGACTCAATCCGCCAAAGTCCGCTCCAACAAAGGCGGCTGCCCCACGCTCGGCCGCTCCTGCACCGACCAAAACATCCGGCACGGCCTCGGAGGGCACCTCATGGCGCCCGCCAAACCAAAGTCCGGCGGCCACAACCGCAAGGCACCCGACTGCGATGGATATGCGTTTCAAGATTCTTCCGGTTTTCATGAATACTTATAATGTCCGCGCTTTTGTCGTTGGTCCTCAATCCGCGATCAACTCCTGTCGCCATTGGTCCTGGGCGAGCAATACCTCAACGCGCCCTTGTCAGCTTACGCTGGTAGGTGTCAGATGAGCTACTGATTTCATGGATCTATGTTCGTCTTTACGCAGCGCGCGTCACAGTGCTGCATACCACTTGATCGGTCACTGGCCGCGATGGGCCAACCGTGATGCGTCCAAGAACGTGGTGCTTATGCCGCACCGCTTCCGAGGATTAGGCCCAGCATTTCGCCGTCAAAAGCGTTTTGCAGCGTCAGGACACTCAATTCCAGCGTTTCAAAACGTCGTTCATCAGGCTGGTTTCGGGCACTTGCTTGTCCGATGGCATGCAGCGTCGCGACGACTTTAGCCCTTGCGGCGCTTCATCCAGCCCAACGCGCCGATGCCTGCCAGCAATATCGGCAGAGAGGCGGGCAGGGGCACTGCGGGAACGGACGGTGCGACTTCTGCAAAGACGAAATTCCCGGTCAGCGTCTGTTCTTCGGCGTTGCCAGAAATGGCGTCAAAGCCGATGGCCATCAGATTGAACGACGAGCTGCAGGCCCCGGTTCGTGCGCCTTGCATGCAGAAATAGTTTCCGTGGTCACCGCCACTGAACAATGCCGCCGTGTTGCCCGAAAAGTCGAAGGTCAACTGAGTTGCGCTCGCAGTCAGGCCGGTGGGCGTCACTGGTCCAACATTTGGCAACAACGAAATACCCGAAGATGCGGTTGTCGTGCCAATCACATCCGGCGTACCGCGCCAAAGGTTCGGGGCGTCAAGTGTCAACTCCCAAGCGACGAAATCGCCTGCCGACAGCACGCCAAACGTGCCGTTGGTTTCGAAATACCCTGTGACAGTGCCATTCCCGATGCTGAGATCAACATTGTAGGTGATCGCGGCTGCCGGATTGGCAACAAACGCAAAAGTGGCAAGAGCGAAAGCGGAGAGTTTGGAATGGAGCGTCATGATGCAAAGTCCTGGTTAAACTGGGTTATCGTTAAGAGGTGACGTTAATTAGCTTCAACCAATAGGTAAGAGCGCAAAGTCGATCAAGAAGATTTTGAGAATTCAACCGCTGGTGTGGGGCAAACCACACGGGCGCCGCACAATGCTCCAAGAACACGGCCGATTGTTTTTTGGGGATGTGTGTTTTTGAGAGGTTCGCGCAGTTGGTTGCGTGAGGCTCACTCAGCAAAATGAGAAATGGAAGGACTGTTTCGGAGTTGCGATCTATCGCTTTTGTGCTGAGATAAACGGCAACTTTGTCCGCACCGACGCCGCGGCAGCGCTCACCACAGCAACCCCGCTAGGTCCAACGGCAGTCGTGAACATCGGGTCCTCCAGTTCGGACGCTCCCTCGCACATCGCGGGGCATGCTTTCTAAGCCGATGTTCCACGCGGCTGAGCCGCACCTCACGTCCAGCACCTCGGTAGTCATGTTTTTTCGTCGCGATACCGGCAAAGACATGATGGCGTTGCCGATGTGCTCGACCTTGTGATGACTCATCGGGATCGGTTTATCCGGTTCCAGCAGGGCTGACACCGCGTCAAACGTTGCGTTTGGATCAACTGCGCACGACCCGTTTTCCCTTTGCTGAAGGTGTTGGAGAGGGGCGTGTCGGGCCTGCTGGGCGATTGCATCATCCCGTCCCAAGCCACGAAGGACAGGACCGCAAGCCCTATCATCTCAATGCCCGGCGCTTGACACCGTCTGAACGAGTGTTGCCAGTTTGTCGAAGGCCTGGTTCCAGCCACCGGCGCCTGCAGTGCCCTCGACCACGCCCATATGGACCATGACCATGCGGGTTTTCCCACCAACCTCGTTCAGATCAATGATCACCTCGGTGACATCGGGAAAGCTGTCGGGCATGCCCATGGCCTGCGGCGAAATGATCGTGCCATCGGCGTCACACATGCTTTCGGTGTAGACGAGGCGGTCGGGCGCGCGGACTTCCTTGTAGACGCCGGTGAACCACATCTCCATCGACCGCTCGGGCGTTTGCATCGCCATGCAAACCTTGCGGATGCCACCGATTTTCACATCCATCTCGGCGGTCGGGACGGACATCCCATTGGGGCCGTACCACTGTTTGAACAACGCCGGATCAGTCCACATTTTCCACACCAGATCGATGGGCGCATCAAATTCCCGTTCGATCCGAACCCAGTCCTGTTTGTCAGTCATTGGTCGCTGTCCTTCATGTCTTTCAGCAGGGTATCCATCACGTCAAAACGTGCATCCCAGATGTGTCGATACTGGTCTGTCCAGTTGGAGATGTCCTGAAGTGGTTTCGTTTGGAGCGTGCACAGCCGGAACTGCGCGTCGCGTTCACGCGAGATGAGCCCTGCGTTTTCCAGCACCCGGATATGCTTGGACACAGCAGGCAAGGACATATCAAATGGCGCGGCGAGCGTATTTACGCTGGCGGTTCCCTTGGCCAATTGCGCGAGGATCGCGCGCCGTGCGGGGTGTGCCAAGGCGGCGAATGCCGCGTCTAACTGATCGTTTTCGTCCATGCGTCCTTTAATACACCAACTGGTTAATTAATCAAATGGTTTAATGATAGTGCGTGCAATGGCGCCTGATCGGCAGGGCGAGACTGCGCCCCGCAGTCGACCCTCATCTGCGGTTCATGCTGATCTACAGATCCGAGAACAGCAAGGTGGCTTATGGTTAGATACTCGCACTTCGTTGGCCTCGGGAGTGCTGACACTATCTTGATTACTTGGACTTTTAGGCGACCGGCGACGATTCGTCCGCTTGGACGGTCAACGCTGCATTGATCAGTTTGATTTTGGTGGGCGCCATTTTTCTATCCTCAAACTCCGCAAACAGTCACTGTCACCGCTTGCTACGCCCCTATGGCTGATGTTTGGGCACCGTGTTCGAAGTGTCCGCTAATCTATGCCGTCCGCCTTGTGATCCGGTCGAGCCGTTGGCATCAAAGGGCATGACTGCCCAACTGCCCCTGCTGGTGTTTTCCGACCTCGATGGAACCCTGATCGATCACGACACCTACGATTGGTCGCCTGCCGCACCCGCACTTGATGCGCTCAAGGCTGTGGGCGCTGGCGTGATCCTGGCCAGCAGCAAGACAGCTGTGGAAATCGATGTGTTGCGCCGCGACATGGGTCTGAGCGCCTGGCCTGCGATTGTCGAAAACGGGGCCGGGCGTTTGGCTGCGCACGCTGCCCCCGACATAGATACTGAACACTACGAAACTGTGCGCGCCGCACTGGCGCGCTTGCCTGACACGTTGCGCCAGCAATTTGTCGGATTTGGCGACATGACCGCCGATGAGGTGTCAGAAGCCACCGGCCTGACACACGAGGGCGCGCGTCTGTCCCGCCAACGCGGATATTCGGAACCCGGGCTTTGGCATGGCTCAGACGCGGACAAGATCGCGTTCCTTGACGCCCTTGCGACCCAAGACATCAGCGCACAGCAGGGGGGCGGTTTCTGACGCTGTCCCTTGGGGCGACGAAGGCGGATCAGGTGCACAGCTTGCGCGCCGAATATCGCCCCCAAACGACAATCGCGCTTGGCGATGCGCCAAACGACATTAAGATGATAGAGGCGTGTGACCTTGGCGTGATCATTGCCAATTCCCATCGTGCGCCATTGCCGACGCTTGCAGGCGAGGCCGAAGGGCGGATCGTGCGCACGGGCCAAGCCGGGCCAGTGGGGTGGAACCGCGCCATGATGGACATGCTTGCGCAACTTGACTTGATCTGAGGACTGATTTTTGGCCGACTTTCACCAAAACGGAAATATCGCGACCCTCCACAATCTGCGCACGCGCTCGTCGGCGGAATTGTCAGACGAACTGGTCGCTTTTGCGCAGACCCGCAAGATTTCACTGATCCTGCCCTGCCTCTACTCCGAGCTGGAAGGAGAGGCGATGCCGCATATCCTGTCCGAGCTGTCCAAAGTCACCTATCTGCACCGCATCATCGTCGGGCTGGACCGCGCGGACGAGGACCAGTTCCGCCATGCCAAGCAGTTTTTTCAGGACTGAGCCAGAACCATATCGTCATCTGGAATGACGGCCCGCGGATGCTGGAACTGGGGCAGCGCCTTGAGAAAATGGGGCTTTATCCGGCCGAACAGGGCAAGGGCAAGAATGTGTGGTCCGCCCTTGGCTACCTCATCGCCTGTGCCGACAGCGCGGTGATGGCGATCCATGACTGCGATATCCTGACCTATGACAACGACATGCTGGCCCGCCTTGTCTATCCGGTCACCAACCCGAATTTCCCCTATCAGGTTGCCAAAGGGTATTACCCGCGCATCGGGGGCGGCAAGCTGAACGGGCGGGTCACACGCCTGCTGGTCAGCCCGTTGCTAATTGCGCTGAAGCGGGTGATCGGGGATCGTGATTATATCGATTACCTGCGCAGCTTTCGCTATCCGCTGTCAGGTGAATTCGCGATGCGCACGGCGATCCTGCCCGATTTGCGCATTCCGTCCGATTGGGGCCTTGAGATCGGCGTTTTGTCCGAAGCGTGGCGCAATCTGGCGCCAAAGGCCGTGTGCCAGGTCGAGATTTCGGATGCCTATGACCACAAGCATCAGGATCTGAGTGCCGATGACGCCGATGCGGGTCTGTCCCGCATGTCCACCGACATCTGCAAGGCGATCTTTCGCAAACTGGCCGCTGACGGCACCATCTTTACGCCCAACGTGTTCCGCACGCTGAAAGCCACCTATTATCGCATCGCGCTGGACCTGCTTGAGGCTTACTACAACGATGCCAAGATGAACGGGCTTTCCGTCGATCGCCACAGCGAGGAACGATCTATCGAGCTCTTTGCCGAAAACATCATGCGCGCCGGGCAGGTCTTTGTCGAAAACCCGCATGAAACGCCCTTCATCCCCACGTGGAACAGGGTACATGCGGCCGATCCCGGCTTTCTCACGGACATGCTGGCCGCTGCGCGGGCTGACGACGCCGAATTTAACTAGATCCGGTTGGTGATCCAGCGGCACTGATAGGGGGCGAGGGTGATCGTCTCTGCACTGGCGTCTATGGGTTCGCCGCTCAGCAGATCGATCCAGTCCTCATCATCAATGAGGTTCATCGACTCCCGCGCCAGGTCGACCGTCTCCTTGCTCACATTGTGCAGCGCAAAGATTGATTGGTGTCGATCCAGACTTTGCCGCCAGACGCCGAACACATCATCGCGCAGCGACATGGTGAATTGCGTGGCATTGGGGTGAAAGGCCGATTGCCTCGACCGGATTTTCAGGCGCTTTGACAAAGCGTCCAACACGCGCGCGTGCGTCGTGGTGGGATCGTCCAGCAGCGCATTCAGAGTGGGGTAATCCCAGTTGTGCCGGTTGATGGCCCGGTTCATACCGCGCCGTTCGACCTGTTCATGATCATTGGGCGTGGCCAGCATCGAGTGGATGTAGAAGGCGGGAATGCCTTCAAGTGACATGACGATGGTTTGCGAGCAGATGAACCGGTCATGATGATGATCATCTACGCCGTCAAATGTCTGCCCCGTGGCCTCAAAGAAGGTCGTGTTGATCTCGTAAGGGGCCTCGCCGCCGTTGGGCAGCGCGCGCATCGACACAAGGCCGCCGATGTCCTTGATCACGCCGATCATCTTGTCCTGCTCTTCGTGCGGCAGAATCCCTTCGGCCGGGCGCATCCCGATCCCATCATGGCTGGCAGTGAAATTCAG
The DNA here is from genome assembly GCF_045797845.1 of Tateyamaria armeniaca. Lineage (NCBI taxonomy): Bacteria > Pseudomonadati > Pseudomonadota > Alphaproteobacteria > Rhodobacterales > Roseobacteraceae > Tateyamaria > Tateyamaria armeniaca. Next base: position 3,661,611 of record NZ_JBHDIY010000002.1, on the reverse strand, counting down.
GTAGGCACAGCCCAGTTGTGCGGGCGGCATCCCCTTTTGCCAGCGTTTGAGGTAGCTGGCCGACCCCGACATCATTGCGTGCAGGATCAGCGGGGGCAGGGGGAAGTTGTAGATCGCGTGCGCCTCGTCCCGCCTGCCGAAATAGCTGAGGTTTTCGGCCTTGGGCACGTTGGTTTCGGTCAGCAGAATGACCGTCTCGGCCGCGTAGTCGCACAGCAGCCGCATCAGCTTAACCACCGCATGCGTCTGCGGCAGATGGATCGAGGGCGATCCGACTTCCTTCCACAAAAACGCCACTGCATCGAGGCGGATGATCTGCACCCCGTTGTCCACATGCAGGCGGATGATGCGCAGAAATTCCAGCAGCACCTCGGGATTGCGGAAATCGACGTCGATCTGATCGTGGCTGAACGTGCACCAGACATGGCGCGGCCCGGTCGCCGTTTCGACCTTTTGCAGCAGCGGTGTCGTGCGCGGGCGCACCACGTTGTCCAGATCGTCCTGCGGAGACGCCTCAAAAAAGAATTTGTCATAGGGCGCTTGCCCTTGCCGGTAGGCGTTGAACCATGCGCCCTGACTTGAGACATGGTTCAGGACAAGGTCCGACATCAAATGAAACTCATCCGCGATCCGGTTGATGTCGGCCCAATCGCCCAGCTGCGGGTTCACGCTGCGAAAGTCCGAAACGGCAAAGCCATCATCGGAGGTAAACGGAAAGAACGGCAGGATATGCACTCCGTTCACCACGCCCTTCATCCGGCGCAGCAGGAAATCGTGCAGCAGGTCCAGTGGTTTGTGCACCCCATCAAGGATCGAATTGCCGTAGGTGATCAACAGCGCGTCGGCTTCGGTCCACAGGTTGTTGCTGGGCTGGCGGCCCCGTTTGCGTGGGCGCGTGCCTTCGGGCCAGAACGCGTCAACAATCTTGCTGGACAGGATGTCTCGGTCCAGATCGGGATAGATCTGATCAACCAGCTTCGCGAGGCGCTGGCCAAAGTTGTTCTTGCTGGATTGCATCTGCGCGTCGGGGTCCGGGGTTGTTTCCAATTCTCCAAAACAAGCATCTTTTGCAACGGCTTGCATAGTCAAAACGCCCTTGTGGGAGGATGTAGCAGGCTCTGTTGCGTCAAATGCCCATAACTTGGAGTTTGAGTGCGCCAGTGTCTGTTGGTTGTGGCTTGCGCGTATCGAGCGGACGCGTGCCTTGCCTTGCGGAGACCTTTGGTGCGCTTGGGTCATCCGCTCTCAGCCTGCCATTGAAAGACTGAGCAGATCGCAAAACCGGAAAACGTGGCCTTGCACCCAGCGCGCGCTTTCTATCCAATCTCGAAAACAAAGCGCATGTTGGGGGTGGGATGCCGGGTCCGCTGGACAGTCTGAGAGTTGTTGAATTTGCCGGGCTCGGGCCTGCACCATTGGCGGGGCAACTGCTTGCCGATCTTGGGGCGCAGGTCACGGTGATCGACCGGGCATCCGCGGCAGCGGACCCAACTGATGTGAACCGGCGCGGCAAACGATCCGTGGCGCTGAACCTCAAATCGCAAGAGGGGCGCGCGCTGGCCCGCGCGGTGATCGCAGAGTCCGACATCCTGATCGAAGGGTTCCGCCCGGGCGTGATGGAGCGTTTGGGCCTTGGACCGCAGGAGTGCGCCGATACGCTGATCTATGGCCGGATGACCGGTTGGGGCCAGTCCGGCCCGCTGGCTCATGTCGCAGGGCATGACATCACGTACCTCGCGACTTCTGGCGTTCTGAGCCTGATGGGCAGCGCGGATGCGCCGCCGAAACCGCCCCTGAACCTCGTGGCGGATTACGGGGGCGGGACGATGTTTCTGCTTTACGGCCTGTTGGCCGCCGTCATTTCGCGCGGTGTCACGGGCAAGGGGCAGGTGGTCGATGCCGCCATGATCGATGGAGTCCCAGCGATGATGGGCCTGATCCATTCCATGATGGCGCAACGATCATGGCGCGATCCGCCGGGCACCAACTGGCTGGATGGCGGTGCGCCGTTCTATCGCTGCTATCGGTGTGCCGATGGGCGGGACATTGCCGTGGGCGCGCTTGAACCGCAGTTCTACGCGCTGTTGCTGGAGGGGCTTGGACTGCAGGGTGTCGACCTGCCAGCACAGAACGACAGGGCGGGTTGGCCAGTTCTTGCGGGCCGTTTTGAGGCAATTTTTGCAAGCGCCCCGCGTGACCACTGGGCCGCTGTCTTTTCGGGTACAGATGCCTGCGTCGCCCCCGTTTTGACGATTGAGGAGGCAGCGCAACAGCCGCACATGGATCAGCGCGGTGTTTACGTCGATGCGAATGGCGTGCGTCAGGCTGCACCCGCACCGCGGTTTTCTGCAACGCTCGTGGGTGACGTGCAGACACCGGGCGCAGCCGGTGCACAGACAGACGACGTCTTGTCCGAGCTAGGGTACGACGCCGCAGCGATCCAGGGTTTGCGCGCCAGCGGGGCGTTGACGTGAAGGCACTGATTGCGGGTGGCGGAATCGGCGGTCTGGCCAGTGCAATCGCGCTGCGCTTGCGCGGCTGGGATGTCACCGTATTCGAACAGGCCCCGGCGCTGAGCGAGATTGGTGCAGGCTTGCAGATTTCGCCAAACGGATGGCGCGTGCTGGCAGCCCTAGGCGTCGCGGAGCATCTGCATGGCATCGTGTTCGAACCCGAAGCCATCGAGATGCGGATCGGGCGAAACGGTGCGCGGGTGTTTCATCTGTCGATGCGCGGTTATGCACAGGAACGCTGGGGCGCGCCGTTCATGCATGTCCACCGGGCCGATCTGGTAACGGCCCTTGAACGGCGGCTGGAGGGGTTGCAATCGGGCGTGGTCAAAACCGGGCATGTGGTGCAGGGTTTTAAGCAAAGCGGCGACGGCGCGACCCTGCTGATGAACGATGGCACGGCGCAGTCGGGTGATATCGTGATTGGGGCAGACGGGCTACATTCGGTCATACGTACTCAGATGCTGGGGCCGGACATGCCGCGTTACACCGGCAACATCGCGTGGCGGGCTGTGGTGCCTGTTGACGCCCTTGGGGCGCGTACGCCGCCGCCAACCGCCTGCGTCTGGGTTGGACACAAACGCCATGCGGTGACAACGCGCCTGCGCGCCGGGACGCTGGCCAATTTCGTGGGCATGGTCGAAACAGACAAACCCGCCCCCGAAAGCTGGCGCGCAACAGGCAGCCGCGCAGATGCCCTTGCCGCATTCGAGGGGTGGGCCAATGAAATCCGCACTGTGATTGATCAGGCAGAAGTGCTGCACCGCTGGGCGCTGTTTGACCGCGCGCCCTTGCCGCGCTGGCATGAGGGACGTGTCGCCCTTTTGGGGGATGCAGCCCATCCGATGCTCCCTTCAATGGCGCAAGGGGCCGTGCAGGCACTGGAAGACGCATGGGTTCTGGCGGCAAGCCTTGATCAGCATGCCACACCCGATGCCGGGTTCGCCGCGTATTACGAACAGCGGATCGAACGGACAGCGCGAGTGCAAAAGGGATCTGCTGCAAATGCGCGCCTGTTCCATCATGCCTCACCCCTTGGTCGATGGGGATTTTATGCCCCTATGGGCATCGCGGCCCGGCTGGCCCCGGGCGCATTTCATGCACGCCAGGACTGGGTTTATGGCTTTGACGCGACCAAGGACGTTTAAGCGCGCAGGGCGGCCCGTACCGTTTTGGGGGTCTGGCCCGTCCACGTCTGAAAAGCGCGGTAGAACGAATTCGGATCGCTATAGGCCAACAAATAGCTGATTTCCTCGACCGTGAGGTCAGTGGTGGCAAGGTAGTGGCGCGCAAGGTCTTCGCGCGTGGCATCCAGCAGGGATTGGAACCCGGTGCCTTCGGACTTGAGATAGCGTTGCAAGCTGCGCGGGCTGAGGCGCAGCCGGGCGGCCGTGGCCTGAACACTCGCTTCACCGCCGGGCAGCATCTCGGGCAGGATGTTGCACACCCGCGCACTCATTGTCTGTTCTTCGTTCTGAGCCTGCATCTGGCGGCGAAACGCGGGCTCAAGCTGTGCCCATTGATCGGCATCTGCTGACAACAGCGGGCGGTCAGCGTCTTCGGCTGCGATACGCAATGTGGCCGCGACACCCGCGCTGATCCCGATTTCGCATCCCAGATAGGTTTCTATCTGCGCATGACAGGCCACACGCCCCGGCAGGGTGGCATGGCGCGGTACGATGTGGTGTCCCGTACAGGTGCGCATGGCTTCAGTCACAAAGACAAGTTCGGTCGCCGCAAAGGTATCGGGCAAAGGGTGGGCAGCCACATTCGACGATTTTGTGATGGTCAGCGCCCCGCTGTCCCCGCGCCTCAGTGCCAGATGCAACGGCCCGGTCAGCGGTTTGAACAGGGCAAGACGTTCCAACCCGACAGCGACGGTCGGGCTGCAGGTAAAGGCGTAGAATGATGGATTGAACGGCCCGCGCGCATAGGCCTGCCCCAGTATCAGCGGCGTGTCATCCCGACCTGCCTCGGCCAGCATCGCGTTCCACCCGGCAAAGAATTCAGCTGGAGTGACGCCGCGCCCTTCATGTTCCAGAAAATCGACCGGATAGTGCATGCGACGCATCACGTCGCGTGGATTGATCTGCAACAGACCGCAAAGCTGTTCGACGGTGCGGGCGATCTTGTAACGCATTTGGGTAGTGTCTGACATGGGCGCAGCATGAAACAGACATGCAGTACTGACCAGAGCCGTGGCGCGAAAAGAAAGACATGTGGCGTGATCGGTTAGCGTTTTTCGCTCGGTGTGTCGGGCGCCTCACTCTTCCTTCTGGCAGAAATACAGCGCGATATAGGGCGGCATGTTGTTGTGCGCCCGGCCACCGCCTGCCTCAAAGACACCTGCGCTGGCCCGCCCGACCTTGACCCCCTCGCTGATTGCGAGGCTGACACATTGAAGTACGGAACGTTGGTGCTTGTCCCCGCGTCTCGCCAACCCAGATCATTGGCGACGCTGACACGGGCGAGATCATGAGAATGCGAAGGGATTTGTGCCTCGCTCAAGGTGACTTCGGCCTCCCCGCCAAGCGTGCCAACCACCGGGTAGGCCGCCCCGGCCCCCAGAATGAACCGGTCCTTGGCCGGCTCGAACGGGACCCATCCGCTGGGGCAGGTCTTTTCGCCCTTGGCCGAGATATAGGGAACGATGGCGCGGGTGCCGGGGTGATTGCCGATGGCTGGCACGGCTGCGTCCTGCGATCCGTTCATACCCGCCGCGAGGGTTTCAATGCGCAAGGACAGCCCATCCAGTGCGTCCAGCCGGGATTCCAACGCCTCTATGCGCAGCCTTGCGTCTGCCAGTTCGTCCTGCGCGCGCTCAAGGCAGGCAAAGGCGCGAAACGCCTCTTGGGGTTGGTCGGCCTTCAGGTCCTCGCAATGCAGAACGGCCTGCGCCGCCGCGGGGGACGCAAACAGCGCCAAAGCGCCCAGTATCAGCCATGGGTTTGGTTGCATCTCAAAATCTCCGTCATGGTGCCATTGGCGTCGATCAGGCAGGATTGCAGGGTTGGCGGGGGTGCGATCAGCCCTTGGGCGACGTCGCGCAAGGACGTCCCCAAAATGGTCACCATCAGCGCGTTGACGGCGATCAGAACCACGGCGCACACCAGCGCCGCCAAACCAAGGCGCACAAGAAAGGGGCGCTTGCGACGTGTGTGCGACGTTGTTGGCGTATCGGGATAGATCAATTCCCAAAGGGCCGCTTCGCCTTCGCCCTTGTGCACCCGCGCACCCATGGAAAACAGGATCGCCTTGAGGTCGGGATCGTTTTCGTCAAACACACCCAACCGCTTGCGGATCACGCCAAAGCTGCGGCGGCGTTGCAGGTATTGTGGATCATCAAACAGCGCTGCGATCTCGCGCGTGACTTGCGCGTTGAACTCGGCCTTCTTGTCCGCCACGTCCTGATCATCAGCGGCGCTGATCAGTTCCTTGCGCAGGGTGAGCAGGTCAGAAATCATGTGTCAGGCAATGCTGTTACGATCAATAGACGGATCGTGACAGAAATTGCCGTTTTGCACAACTTTGACGATTAGGGCGGGGCAGCAGCCGTGGTGCGCCGCTGCCCCGTCATTGTCAGGATTTGTTCATCCGGTTCTCGATCAGATCCTCGACGACGGACGGATCGGCAAGGGTCGAAGTGTCGCCAAGTGCTCCGAAATCATCCTCTGCAATCTTGCGCAGTATGCGGCGCATGATCTTGCCAGAACGTGTTTTCGGCAGGCCCGGCGCCCACTGGATCAGGTCGGGCGAGGCGATGGGGCCGATCTCTTGCCGGACCCATGTGCGCAACTCTTTGCGCAACTCTTCCGAAGGCTCCTGACCGTTCATCAGGGTCACGTAGCAGTAGATGCCTTGCCCCTTGATGTCGTGCGGATACCCGACAACTGCCGCTTCGGCGACTGTGGCATGGGCGACCAGCGCGCTTTCCACTTCGGCGGTACCCATGCGGTGGCCTGAGACGTTGATCACATCGTCAACACGGCCTGTGATCCAGTAATCGCCGTCCTCGTCGCGCCGACACCCATCCCCGGTAAAGTAGTAGCCTTTGTAGTCGCTGAAATACGTCTTTTCGAAACGCTCATGGTCTTCCCAGACGGTCCGCATCTGACCTGGCCAGCTGTCAGCAATGACCAGCACACCCTCTACACCGTTGCCTTCGATGACCTCGGCACTTGTGGGGTCCAACACCAGCGGCTTGATGCCAAAAAACGGCTTCATCGCTGACCCGGGTTTCGTCGCATGTGCGCCGGGCAGGGGGGTCATCAGGTGGCCCCCCGTCTCGGTCTGCCACCACGTATCCACGATGGGACAGCGCCCGCCGCCCACCACGTTGTAATACCAATTCCACGCCTCGGGATTGATCGGCTCACCTACCGTGCCCAGCAGCTTGAGCGAGGACAGATCGGCCTTTTCCACAAAGCTGTTGCCTTGCCCCATCAGCGCACGCAAGGCAGTGGGAGCGGTGTAGAACTGTGCCACTTTGTGCTTTTCGCAAATCTGCCAAAACCGTGAGGCGTCGGGGTAAGTCGGCACCCCTTCGAACATTAGGGTGATGCCGCCATTGGCGAGCGGCCCGTAGACGATATAGCTGTGCCCCGTGACCCAGCCGACATCCGCCGTGCACCAATAGACGTCACCGTCATGGTAGTCGAACGTGATTTCGTGGGTGAGAGCAGCATAGACGATGTAACCGCCCGTTGTGTGCACCACGCCCTTGGGCTGGCCGGTGGAGCCGGAGGTGTAGAGGATGAACAGCGGGTCTTCGGCTGCCATTTCGACGGCAGGGCAGTCGGCATCGACACCTTCCGCGGCCTCGTGCAGCCAGTGATCCAGATCATCGCGCCACGCGATCTGCTGGCCGGTGCGCTTGACCACCAGACAATGGGTGTCGTGCATCACGTTGATCAGCGCCTGATTGACGTTGTCCTTGAGGTTGGTGACACGGCCCCCGCGTGGCGCGCCATCTGCGGTGATCACCACCTTCGCATCGCAGCCTGACACGCGCGCAGCCAAAGCATCAGGCGAGAACCCGGCAAACACGATGGAATGGATCGCCCCGATGCGCGTGCAGGCCAGCATGGCATAAGCGGCCTCGGGGATCATCGGCAGGTACAAAACCACCCGATCCCCCTTGCCGACACCCAATGATTTCAGCACGTTGGCCATTTTGCACGTCTCGGCGTGCAGTTGCTTGTAGGTGATGTGCTGCGCGTCATCCTCGGGGTTGTCGGGTTCCCAGATGATGGCCGTCTGATCGCCGCGCGTTTCAAGATGACGGTCGATGCAGTTGGCCGACACGTTCAGCGTGCCATCGGCATACCAGTTGATGTTGACGTTGCCGAAGTCGTAGGACACGTCCTTCACCTGCGTGTAGGGTTTGATCCAGTCGATGCGCTTGCCATGCTCGCCCCAGAAGGCCTCCGGGTCTTTGATCGAGGCCGCGTACATCTCGTCGTATTTCGCGGCGTCCACATGCGCGCGCGCCACTGTTTCGGCACTTGGGGCATAGGTTTTGCTATCGGACATGGGTGCTCCTCCGGTCGTCGTTCTGATCTGTTGGGATATGCGTTGACGACCCTCCGCCAATGCTGTGGCGGGGTGAACCGACACGCGGCCTCCTCCCAGTGGCGTGATCATACCCAATGTTGAAAAGATTGGAATAAAAGGCTGGATTAAAACGATTTTGTTGTGAAGGTTTTTGACCGCTGGCCATTGTATTGTAAATTTTTCCAGCGAAGTCTGGGAAATGGCCCTGATTTCGGTGCCTTGCCTGTCAAAACCTGTGGTGGCCCGATCCTGCGCGCTCAACGCTGGACGCCATCGCCATTGCTGTGCCAAGACCTGAGCGCGCCGCTGTTCCAGACCCAAGGATGCCACACGCTATGACTCTGCCAGACACCATGCATGCCTACGTGCTTCACCATCACGGCGATATGGACGCGCTGCAATTGCACACGGACTGGCCTGTTCCGGTGCCGGATGCCGACGAGGTCCTGATCCGGATCGGCGCGTGCGGGCTGAACAACACGGACGTAAACACGCGGGTCGGGTGGTATTCCAAAGCGGTCACGGATGCGACTTCGGGCGACGGGTTTGCAAGCGTCGATGAAGAGGACCCAAGCTGGGGTGGGGCGCCGCTGACCTTTCCACGCATCCAAGGCGCTGATGCGGTGGGCGAAGTGGTGGCCGTCGGCGCAAATGCCGATCCGGACCTGATCGGCAAACGCGTGATGATCGATTGTTGGCTGCGCGACTGGTCGGACCCGATGAACCGAGACAAGACCGGCTATTTCGGCAGTGAATGTGACGGCGGGTTTGCCCAGTTCACCAAGGTGGATCGGCGCAACGTGCATCCTGTCCAAAGCGACATGAGCGATGCAGAGCTGGCCACATTCTCTTGTTCCTATTCGACCGCCGAGGGGATGCTCGGACGCGCGGGTGTCGGCGCGGGCGACGTGGTACTGGTTGCGGGGGCGTCGGGTGGGGTCGGTTCTGCGCTGATCCAACTGGCCAAGCGGCGCGGCGCCACTGTGGTCGCGCTGGCGTCCCCCGCCAAACACGACCAGATGGCAGGGCTGTGGGCCGATGCGCTGCTGCCGCGCGCGCCCGAGAACCTCAAGGCGGCGCTAAGGGCCGCCATCGGACGCGATACGGTGTCCGTGGTCGCCGATATTGTCGGGGGCCCGTATTTTGAACAGATCATTGACGTGCTGGAACGCGGCGGTCGTTACACCTGTTCGGGCGCAATTGCAGGGCCGGTGGTACCGCTTGATCTGCGCACGCTTTACTTACGCGATCTGACATTTACCGGATCGACAGTGATCACGCCCGATATCTTTCCCGCGCTTGTGCAGTATATCGAAAGGGGCGAAGTAAAACCGTTGCTGGCGGCCACCTATCCCCTGGCGGAACTGAAGACCGCACAGCAGGCGTTTATCGACAAGGCGCATGTGGGCAATATTGTTGTGACGCCCTGAAGGGTGGGGCACAAAGCGGCGAATGTGGCCCGCCGCGACCCTAAAAATCAGGGGCAGCGGATCAACTGTGGCGCGGCGGGCGTGCAAGCACCTTGGCAAGCCACCTACCGCACGTTAGCTTCCGCCCCAAGCGGGTGACAAAACGCCCCGCATCTAGGGAGAAGATCAATGAACAAATTTGCTGTTGGCGCCGTGGTCGGCGCGATTTCCTGCACATTCGCGCTTGAGGCTGCGGCCACGGAATGGAATGTCTCGGTCTGGGGCAAACGCCGTGCCTTTACCGAGCACGTTGAAAAACTGGCTGAACTGGTGGCTGAAAAGACGGGTGGCGAGTTCACCATGAATGTGAGCTATGGTGGCCTGTCTAAGAACCGTGAAAACCTTGATGGCATTTCGATTGGCGCCTTTGAGATGGCCCAGTTCTGCGCCGGCTACCACGCGGACAAGAACCGGGTTGTCACCGTTCTGGAACTGCCTTTCCTCGGGGTTGAAAACCTTGATCAGGAAGTCGCCGTGGCCCGGGCCGTCTATGCGCACCCCGCCGCGACCGAAGAGATGGCGCAGTGGAACGCCAAGCTGCTGATGACCAGCCCCATGCCGCAATACAACCTTGTCGGCACTGGCGAGCCGCGCGATGAATTGGCCGAATTCGAAGGCATGCGCGTGCGCGCCACAGGTGGTCTGGGCAAAGCGTTCGAAGCGGTTGGTGGCGTGCCCACATCCGTGACCGCGACCGAGGCCTATCAGGCCATGGAAGGCGGCGTTGTGGACACAGTGGCCTTTGCCCAGCACGCGCACCTGTCCTTTGGCACGATCAACCAGGCGGACTGGTGGACAGCCAACCTGAACCCCGGCACGGTCAACTGCCCCGTCGTGGTCAACATCGACGCCTATGAAAGCCTGAGCGATGAGCATCGCGCAGCGCTCGACAGCTCGATCCCCGAGGCCATCGACCATTACCTCGCCAACTACGCCGAACTGCTTCAGCGCTGGGATTCCGTGCTGGAAGAAAAAGGCGTTCAAAAAGTCGAAGTCGCGCCCGAAGTGATCGCCGAATTCCAGTCGGTCGCAGGCAAGCCGATCCACGATGCGTGGATTGCCGACATGGAAGCGCAGGGCCTGCCCGGCCAGGAGCTTTATGACCTTGTCGTCAAGACACTGGCCGAAGCCAAAGGCGGAAGCTGATCCATTGCGGGGCCGCTTGACACACAGGCGGCCCTTGCCAATAAGAAGAATAAAAACAGGGGGATAGGTCATGGCAGGCTCTGCTGCGGTGCTTGAGGATTCCAGTCTGCTCAGCCGGTTGGATCGCGCACTTTTGCCGCTTGAAAGATTCTGCGCGCTGCTGAGCGGCCTTGCGATCTTTTCCCTCATGTTTCTGGCCGCTTATTCGGTGACGGGGCGCAAATTCTTTGCTTCACCGATGGCGGGCTATGTCGACTACATCGAAGCCGCGATGCCGATCATCGCCATCATGGGTGTGTCCTATGTCCAGCGCGACGGCACCCATGTGCGCATGGACATGCTGGTCAGCGCCCTCAAAGGGCGTGTGCTGTGGTTTTTCGAACTGGTCTCTGTGCTGCTGATCCTTGTGCTGATCGTCGCACTCACCTGGGGCGCTTATGAACATTTCGACCGCTCCTTTGATTGCGCCCGACCCCTGTGCAGCCGCGACAGCTCCATCGATATCGGGCTACCGATCTGGCCCTCCAAGCTGGTGGTTCCCATTGCATTTGCCATCCTGACTCTGCGGCTGCTGTTGCAGGCCTGGGGCTATGGGCGGGCGCTGGTGCTGGGGCTCGAAAACCCGGTGGCTGTGCCCATGAACCTGTCTGTCGCCGAACAGGCCCGGCTTGAAGCCGAAGCGCTGGAAGGGAACGACTGATGGAACCCATTGATATTGGCCTGTGGGTCAGTGGCGGTCTGCTGGTCTTTGTCCTCTTGGGCATGCGTGTGGCCTTTGCGGCCGGCCTTGCGGGCTTTGTCGGGCTTGTCTGGCTGCGCTGGAACGGGTTCGATTATGACCCCGCACGCTTCTGGAAAGCGGTCGAGATCAGCGTCAAGGTCGCAGGCCTCACCCCCCATTCCAAAGTGTCTGCACAAGTCCTCAGCCTCATCCCGGTCTTCATCCTCATCGGCTATCTCGCCTATTACGCAAAGCTGACGACTGCGCTGTTTGTGGCCGCCAAACGCTGGATAGCTTGGGTGCCGGGCGGTCTGGCGGTGTCCACTGTTTTTGCCACCGCAGGCTTTGCTGCAGTGTCTGGTGCCTCTGTCGCCACGGCGGCGGTGTTTGCACGCATCGCGATCCCCGAAATGCTCAAGATCGGGTACAACAAGGCATTTGCCGCCGGGGTTGTGGCTGCAGGGGGCACGCTTGCCTCGCTGATCCCGCCGTCGGCGATCCTCGTGATCTATGCGATCATCGTCGAACAGGACGTGGGCAAGCTGCTGCTCGCCGGGTTCATTCCGGGTGCGTTTTCGGCCATCGTCTATGCGGGGCTCATCATCGGCATTGCCATGGTGTTCAAAACTGTTGGCCCGCCAGTAGGTGGGTTCACATGGCGCGAACGGTTCGAAAGCCTGCCGCCCGCTTTGCCGATCTTTGCAGTTGTGATCATCATCATCTTCTTCGTCTACAACCCGTTCGGCGACGCTTGGGGCACCCCCACCGAAGGCGGGGCCATCGGGGCGTTCATCATCTTCCTCATGGCGCTCTATCGCGGCATGCGCTGGGCCGAGTTGAAGCGTGCACTGCTCGACACAGCCAAGCTGACGGTGATGATCTTTACGATCATCTGGGGCGTGCTGATCTATGTTCGCTTCCTCGGCTTTGCCGAACTTCCGGCGGCGTTTTCCGACTGGATCACCTCGCTTGAGATGTCGCCGATGCTGATCCTGATCTGCATTCTGCTGGGATATGCGGTGTTGGGCATGTTCATGGACGCCATCGGGATGCTCCTCTTGACGCTTCCAGTTGTTTATCCGGCGGTAATGGCGCTAAACGGGGGCGAATACGTTTCTGCCGCCGACAGTGCGTTCGGCATGTCGGGGCCGATGTGCGCGATCTGGTTCGGGATACTGGTGGTCAAGATGGCGGAGTTCTGCCTGATCACGCCACCCATTGGCCTCAACTGTTTCGTGGTGGCCGGTGTGCGTGATGATCTGACCGTGCAGGACGTATTCAAAGGCGTCACCCCGTTCTTCATCGCGGATGCGGCGACCATCGCGATGCTGGTCGCGTTTCCGGGCATCGTTTTGTGGCTGCCGTCGCTGGCGGGTTAGAACCGGATCGGATTTGACCACGCGCGTTTGCCTGCCGCGTCGATCACAGTGACGCGAATCCACGGGCTGTTGCGCAGCCGCTTGCGCGGCATCACAGCACGCGTCATGGACGATCCGTGTACGGCCGGAGAAACCGATCCGTGCCCTTGTACAACTATGACGCTGCAGGCGGAACAGGTGACAATCACTTCGTCCTCGGTCACATCGACACTGCGCAATTCGGGGCCTTGCGAGGCAAAGAAATCGCCCCGTTTCAGCGCGGCAAGCAACTGGCCCGGCTCGTTTGCTTCGGCCTTGACCATCACCCAGCCGCCAAAGGCGTCCGGTGCTTCGAAATGCGCATCATCCGTGGCGATCAGTGTTACATCGCGCCCCTCGGACATCAGCAGATCGGCCACATATGTGCCATCGGGCCGGTCACATTCCACCGCACAGCCGTGATTGTAGATTTCGACAGCATGAGCGGAGGTGATCGAGCGGGCGTCGTCCATCGTCATGCCGGACCACTGCGGATGGGCGATGGCGACAAAAGCGCCCGCAGCGACGGCGCGGGCTGCAATCTCGGGTCCGGTTTCCTGATCGGGGCGGGGGTGAAGTCGGGCGAATTGGACGGCGCAAAATCCGTCGGCAGACCGACCGCGAGAATGTGCCACAACTCGCCGTTTTCCATCGCGCCGGAATGCAGTTCGGCCCCGAGGATGGTGGTGAACGTGTCGTCCCGAAACGGCACCGTATCTGCGATCGGGTAGTCGAAGGGGCCAACAAAGTGATCGGTCAGCGCGATGAAGTCATAGCCTTCCGCCTTGTAGCGGCGGCACACTTCGGCCGCAGGCAAAGCCCCATCCGACAGGTCGGAATGGGTGTGCAGATTGCCACGCCAGAACGTGCCGGGGGCGGTGAAGGCGGACAGGCTCATTGCTGTGATCCTCGCATTGCGTGCTGCATTGGGTCGGCTGCGGGCCGAACACCTCACTTGTGGCACAACGCCAATCGCGGCGCGAGGGGTGGCTGCGCAAGGTCGATTGCAAACGCGCAAAGGCAAACGTGACACACCGCCCTAAATACGAATGTAAACTTGCACCTGCCGTGGTCCGTGCCTACTCATGACCTCGCCCATGCGGGCACGCATCAATGAACGCGAGGGGTATCCGATGGCCAAAGACATGGAAACCAAGACATACGATCTGTTCGTCATAGGCGGCGGGATCAATGGCTGCGGCATCGCGCGGGATGCAGCGGGGCGCAACATGAGCGTGGCGCTGGCCGAAATGAACGATCTGGCCTCGGCGACCTCTTCGGCCTCGACCAAGCTGTTTCACGGTGGCTTGCGTTATCTGGAATATTTCGAGATCAATCTGGTCCGCCACGCTCTTGAGGAACGTGAAATCCTGCTCAAAGCCATGCCCCATATCAGCTGGCCCATGCGCTTTGTGCTGCCCTACAGCCCGGATATGCGGTTCGAGGGCGAAACGCCGGTCTCCAAGATCCTCGCACGAGTCATGCCATGGATGAAGGGGCGGCGCCCTGCGTGGATGATCCGCCTTGGCCTGTTCATGTATGACAATCTGGGCGGGCGCAAAATCCTGCCCGCCACTGCAACACTGAACCTCGACACGGCCCCCGAAGGTGCGCCGCTGGTTGATACGTTCCATAAGGCCTACGAATATTCCGACTGCTGGATCGAGGATTCCCGCCTTGTCGTGTTGAACGCCCGCGACGCCGAACAGCGTGGTGCCCGCATCATGGTGCGCACGAAGGTCGAGGCCGCCAAGCGCGATGGCGATCACTGGTCCATCACGGTGCGCGATATCGAAAGCGACACGACCGAGGTGATCCATGCGCGCATGCTGGTCAATGCCGGTGGGCCGTGGGTTGGCGACATCATTCATGGCAAGCTGGGCCTCAAATCCAACGAGGGCGTGCGGCTGGTGCGGGGCAGTCACATCGTGACCAAGCGGTTGTTTGACCACGACAAGTGTTATTTCTTCCAAGGCACCGACGGGCGGATCATCTTTGCCATTCCTTACGAGACGGACTTTACCCTGATCGGCACCACCGATGCCGAACACCACGACCCGCATGTGCGCCCTGAATGCACCCCGGCTGAGCGCGACTATCTGGTCGATTTCGCCAACAGGTATTTCAAGCAGAACATCAGCACCGATGACATCGTGTGGACCTATTCCGGTGTGCGCCCGCTTTATGATGACGGGGCCAGCAGCGCGACGGCAGCGACGCGGGATTACACGCTCAAGGTCGATACGAAGGATGGCGCACCCATCCTCAACATCTTTGGCGGCAAGATCACGACCTATCGCAAGCTGGCCGAGGATTCGATGGACAAGATCGTGCCCTTCTTTCCCGGAACCTCCGGGCATTGGAGCGCGGGTGCGGCCTTGCCCGGCGGCGACTTTCCGGTGGATGGCGTGGATGGCCTGATCAAGCGGCTAAAGGGGGATTACGCCTTTCTCGATGCCTTTTGGGCGCGGCGTCTGATCCGCGCCTACGGCACGGATGCATGGGATGTGCTGGGTGATGCAAAAAGCGCCGAGGATCTTGGCGAAGGCTTTGGTGCGACACTGACCGCGCGGGAAATCGAATACCTTATGACATATGAATATGCCCGCACCGCCGAAGATGTCGTGTGGCGGCGCAACAAGCTGGGACTGCGGCTTTCCAAGGATGAAATCGCCGCGCTGGACACCTGGATGCAGGCGCATCGCAAAAAACGGCTGAAAGCGGGCACGGGATAAAAAGCCAAGCCTGACACATGCTTGACGCTGCCGTGGCAATCGGCAAGTGTTCAAGTCAGAAGTGCAGGGACGGTATGTGACAAGACAACTGCGGCTGAGGATGATCCGCCGCGGCAAAGGCTTTTAACAGAAGTCGACAAAATCTGTCGATTATGTTTGATCTGCGCGAAATGTGGCCCATCTAAGGGCTGTTGCAACTTCGGGCAGGGGGTCTCGTGTCACTTTTCTTTATCGTCGCACTCCCCTTCCTTGGTGCATTGTTGCCCGGCCTTATGAACGCTGCGGGCCGCGCTGCTTGTGCCGGTGTCACCTTTACCGTCTCGCTGGCTGCCTTTATCGGATTGCTGACCAATCTGCCCTCCGTTCTGGCGGGCGAAGTGGTGATGGCCCGTGTCGACTGGATGCCGGTGTTGGGGCTGAATTTCACGCTGATGCTGGATGGCCTCGGGTTCTTCTTTGCGCTGCTGATCCTTGGCATCGGGCTTTTGATCATCGCCTATGCGCGCCACTACCTCAGCCGCAACGACAATATGGGTCAGTTTTTCACCTATCTGCTCTTGTTTCAGGGTGCGATGGTGGGGATCGTTCTGTCTGATAACATATTGCTTTTGCTGATTTTCTGGGAATTGACGTCGTTGTCATCCTTCCTGCTGATCGGCTATTGGAAACACCTGCCCGAAGGGCGTCAGGGCGCGCGCATGGCGTTGACCGTGACGGGTATGGGCGGTCTTGCGATGATCGGGGGCATGCTGATCCTCGGCCAGATCGTGGGCAGCTATGATCTGAGCGTCATTCTGCAAAACCGCGAGATGATACAGGCCGACCCGCTGTATGTGCCGGCGCTGATCCTGATCCTGCTGGGCTGTTTCACGAAATCCGCGCAGTTTCCTTTCCACTTCTGGCTGCCACACGCGATGGCGGCCCCGACGCCAGTGTCGGCGTACCTGCATTCCGCAACGATGGTGAAGGCGGGTATTTTCCTGATGGCGCGCATGTGGCCGGTGTTGTCGGGCACGACAGAATGGTTCGTGATCGTGACCACCGCAGGCCTGATCACCATGGTCATTGGCGCGGTGATCGCGCTGTTCAAACATGATCTCAAGGCGCTGCTGGCCTTTTCCACAGTCAGCCATCTGGGCCTCATCACCATGCTGCTGGGCACCGGCACCGCCTTTGGCGCGATGGCGGCGATGTTCCACATCCTGAACCACGCAACCTTCAAGGCAGCGCTGTTCATGTCGGCCGGGATCATCGATCACGAGGCCCACACGCGCGACATCCGGCGATTGGGCGGGTTGCGAACCTTGATGCCGGTCACCTTCATCATCGCAACCGTTGCCGCGCTGTCGATGGCGGGGATTCCGTTCCTCAACGGCTTCTTGTCCAAGGAAATGATGCTGGAAGAGGCCAACCACACCATCCTCTTCAATGTGCCATGGCTCGTGCCTGCGCTGGCCACGTTCGGGTCGCTGTTTTCTGCGGCCTATTGTTTCCGCCTGATTGGTCACACCTTCTTTGGGCCGGTGCGCGATGACTATCCGGCCAAGCCGCATGATCCGCCTGCGGGTCTGTGGTTGCCGCCTGCGTTCCTTGTGGTGCTGGTTGTGGTGATCGGTGTCGCGCCGTTCCTTGCCGAACCTTTTGTCAAACTGGTCACGGCCTCGGTCCTTGGCGGCGAGGCAGAGGTGCCCAAGGCTTATTTCAAGATCTGGCACGGGCTCGTGCCTGCGCTGTTCATGTCCATCGCAGCCGTTGTCGGCGGTCTGATCATGCTCGCGCTGTTCAACCCCGCACTGCGCGCCTGGGACGCAGCCCCGCGGCCCGAAGCAAAGGTCATCTTTGAGGCCATCGTCGAGGCCGCCGCGCGCCTGGCCCAACAGATCATCCTGCCGCTGCACAACGGCGCGTTTTCGCGCTATGCCGCCATCGGGTCCATCGCCATCATCGGCGCAGGCTTTCATGCGTGGAGCACGGGCACCATCGGCCCTGCCACGCGCGAGATGCAGCCCGTTGACCCTGTGGCCATCGCGGGCTGGGGCATGCTGGTCGCGGCGACCTGCGCCCTTGTGTTCCTGCACCGCAACCGGCTGTTGGCGCTGATCCTGATCGGCATCGCGGGCCTGATGGTGTCCATCGGGTTCGTGTTCTTCAGCGCGCCGGATCTGGCCATGACCCAGTTCACGGTCGAGGTGGTGACGATCATCCTGCTTCTGCTGGCCCTGAATTTCCTGCCCAATCAAACACCGGTCGAAAGCTCGGTCCTGCGCCGGGTGCGCGATGGGGCCGTGGCCGTGGCCGGGGGCCTCGCGACCTTTGGAATGGCCTATCATTTCCTGCTGCGCGATGCAGTCAGCACGCCCATTTCCGAATTCCACCTTGCCAATTCCTACAAAGGCGGTGGCGGCACCAACGTCGTCAACGTGATCCTCGTCGATTTCCGGGGCTTTGACACCTATGGCGAAATCATCGTGCTGGGGATTGCGGCGCTGTTGATCTATGCGCTGACACAAACACTGCTGAGCGGTCCGGTCCGGGCGCGTCTGCTCAACCGCAAGCCCGATCAGCCGCGCGCCGGGGACATGCACCCGATGATGATGGTGGTGCTGACCCGCGTGATCATGCCGGTTGTCATGATGGTCGGTTTCTACATCTTCCTGCGCGGGCACAATGAACCGGGTGGCGGGTTTATCGCGGGCCTTGTCGTGTCCATCGGCGTCGTGATGCAGTATATGGCCTCGGGCTTTTCCTGGGCGTCGGCGCGCCTCAAGTACCCTTATCACGGGGTGATCGGGGCAGGCGTTCTGGTGGCGGGTCTGACCGGCATCGGGTCGTGGTTCGTGGGCAAGCCCTTCCTGACTTCGGATTTCACCTATGTCCGCATCCCGCCTTTCCAGGAGTTCGAGCTGGCCACGGCGGCCCTGTTTGACGTGGGCGTCTTCCTTGCGGTTGTGGGGGCGGTGATGCTGTCCCTCGAAAGTTTCTCGCGCCTTGCCCGGCGTGCGCATGAACCGGAGACTGAACACCCGATGGATATCGACCCCTCGCGGGACCCCGACACTGCACAGGGGGCCGTGTGATATGGAACTTCTTGTCGCCTCTGCCATCGGGATCATGACGGCTGCCGGCCTCTACCTGGTGCTGCGCCTGCGCACCTTTCCGGTGATCCTCGGGATTTCGCTGCTGACCTATGCGGTTAACGTCTTTCTCTTTGCCTCGGGTCGCCTGACCACAGGCGCACCACCTGTGCTGCGCGATGACATGACCGTCTACGCAGATCCTTTGCCGCAGGCGCTGGTGCTGACGGCCATCGTGATCTCGTTCGGGATGACAGCCGTTGTGGTGATGATCGGCCTTGGAGCGTTTCTGGGATCGAACGACGATCACGTTGATGATCAGCCCGAAGAGGGTACATCATGACCCACTGGTTGATTGCCCCTGTTGTCTTGCCTGCGCTTCTGGCCCCGTTCATCGTGCTGGCCGCGCGCTATCACATCGGCATCCAGCGCGCCTTTTCCGTCGCCGGAGTCCTTGCGCTGATCGTCATCGCCGCAGGGCTCGCGTGGAATGCCTCCGATGGTTCGGTCGCGATCTACCAACTGGGGGATTGGGCCGCACCTTTGGCATCATCCTAGTCGGGGACAGCCTGTCCACGCTGATGGTCCTGCTTACCGCCATACTGGCCTTGTGCGTGCTGCTCTATGCCATCGGGTCCGAATGGGATGACCGTGGGCGGCATTTCCACGCGCTGTTCCAGTTCCAGTTGATGGGGATCATGGGGGCCTTTCTGACGGGCGATTTGTTCAATCTGTTCGTCTTTTTCGAGGTGCTGCTGATCGCCTCCTACGGGTTGATGATCCATGCGGGCGGCACAGCGCGCCTAAAGGCGGGTGTGCAATATGTCCTTTTCAACCTGATCGGATCGACCCTGTTTCTGTTCGCCCTTGGCGCGATCTATGCAGAGACGGGGACGCTGAACATGGCCGATCTGGCCGCGCGTGTTTCCCTCATTGATCCGGCAGAGACGGTGGGCATTCGCATTGCTGCAGTCCTCCTTTTGCTGGTCTTTGCGATCAAGGCGGCGGTTGTGCCGCTGCATTTCTGGCTGCCCTCCAGCTATGCCGAGGCACCCGCGCCGGTCGCGGCCCTGTTTGCGATCATGACCAAGGTGGGGGCTTATGCCATCATCCGGGTCTACACGATGGTGTTCCCGCCCGAGGTCGAGGTGACATCGGGCCTGCATGACATCTGGCTGTTGCCTGCCGCGCTTGTGTCACTTGCCATCGGCATGGTTGGCGTTCTGGCGGCCAAAAAGCTGGACAGGCTGGTCGCGTTCTCGATCATCGGGTCGATGGCCATGGTGATGGTGTCGATTTCGCTCTTTACACCCACCAGCATTGCTGCCGCCCTTTATTACATCGTGCATTCCACGCTGGCGGGTGCGGCGCTGTTTCTGATCTCTGATCTGGTGCGCACAGGACGTGGCAACGTCGAACTGACCGCACAGGCCCCGGCGGCGGGTGCGGCGCTGACGGCGGCCCTTTTCTTTACAGGGGCCATAGCGATGGCGGGTCTGCCGCCGCTGTCGGGCTTTCTTGGCAAGTTGCTGGTGCTTAATGCCGCCTTCGATACGGACATGATGGTGTGGGTCTGGGTGATCGTGCTCGGCTCTAGCCTGATCAGCATTCTTGGATTTGCCCGCGCAGGCAGCATCCTGTTCTGGAAGGCGCACAGCGTAGAAAAGTCCGAAGACGATCTGGTCATGCCGCAACCTGCAACCCTGTCCTATGTCGCTGTGGGCGGGTTGATCGGCCTGCTTGCGCTGCACACGGTGTTTGCCGGGCAGGTGCATGGATACACAACGCGGGTCGCGACGGGGCTGTTCGCACCAACCCCCTACATGGAGGCTGTGCTGAACACGCCGGGCAAACTCAGCAAACCGAATGAGGAGGCATACTGATATGGCACGTCGCGCCCTTTTCTGGCTGCTGCCACACCCGTTCCTGACCCTTCTGCTGACAGTTGTCTGGGTCCTGCTTCAAAACGAGTTTTCGGCGGGCATGGCGGTGTTCGGTCTGATCCTTGGCATCATCATCCCATGGGGCACCTCGATCTGGTGGCCTGACACGCCCAAAGGGTTCCGACTGGGCAAGATGTTCTCGTATGCCCTGATGGTCATGTGGGACATCATCGTTGCCAATATCGAAGTCGCCTGGATCGTGCTGACGGTCCCGAACGACAAGTTGAAACCGGCGTGGATTTCGATCCCGCTTGATCTTGTGCAACCCGAGGCGATCACGGTTCTGGCGGGCACCATCACACTGACGCCCGGCACCGTGTCAGCGGATTTGTCCAACGAGGGACGCTGCCTGCTGGTTCATGTGCTGCATACGGATGATCCCGACGGCGTGCGCGACGACATCAAGACACGCTACGAGGCGCGCCTGAAGGAGATTTTCGCATGAGCAGCGCAGGCGCATTTCTGGATATCGCGATGTTCATCGCCTTTGGCGCACTCGCCATTGGCCAGCTTTTGTCGATGGTGCGGCTGGTGATCGGGCCAAGCTTTGGCGACCGTATCCTTGCGCTCGACACGATGGTGATCAACGCCCTTGGTCTGGTTGTGGTGCTGGGCATCCATCAGGGGGTGCAG
The DNA here is from genome assembly GCF_045797845.1 of Tateyamaria armeniaca. Taxonomy (NCBI): domain Bacteria; kingdom Pseudomonadati; phylum Pseudomonadota; class Alphaproteobacteria; order Rhodobacterales; family Roseobacteraceae; genus Tateyamaria; species Tateyamaria armeniaca. The sequence goes on along the minus strand of NZ_JBHDIY010000002.1, from coordinate 3,640,430 downwards.
ATCTATTTCGAGGTCACCTTGCTGATCGCGATGCTAGGCTTTGTGTCGACTGTCGCGCTGGCGCGGTTCTTGCTGCGGGGGGACATCATCGAATGACCGGACAGATCATCGCAACATATGGCGCGGCCCTGTCCCTGCTGATCGGCGCAGGGTTCATCACAGTGGGCGTCATTGGCCTTTTGAAGTTCAACGACCCCATGACCCGTCTGCACGCGCCGACCAAGGTGGGCACCATCGGCATCGGCATGCTGCTGCTGGCCTCTTTGCTGCATTCCTTCGCCATCGGAGAGTCGTCGATGCACGAGTTGCTGATCATGGCGTTCCTGTTCGTCACGGCCCCGGTGTCGGCCAATTTTATCGCCAAGGTGAACATCCACCGCCGCGCTTGCTTGCCTCCGCCTGAACCGTCCCATGACGAGACGTGGTCAACGCTGGATTCACCGGAAGGCGATCCCGAGATTGCGTCAGCCAAGGGCAGTGAAGCTTAGCTTTAGACAGCCAAGTGGGTGTGCGATCCGCGATCAAGCGCGGCTTTCTTGCCAGAGCCGCGACAGGAATCTGAGCACCGGACTATCCTGCGCCGATTGCATCGTGAAGGTGTTGTGCCTCCACCCAGTTATCGCGGCACAACGTCCACGCTGCCGCGCTCAACCGTGAGACAGTGCACTGATCACGCCACGCAATTCGGCTAGGCCGCGCAAGCGGCCGATCAGCGGATAACCTGGGATCATGTCCCGCCCGAGGTCTGACAGCATGTGATGACCGTGATCGGGCCGGAATGGGATTGTGTGATCCGCACGACCTTCGGCCCGTCGGCGGCTTTGTTCGTCCAGCAGCACCTTGACCAGCGCCACCATGTCGGTGTCGCCCTCCAGATGCGCGGCCTCTTCAAAGGATCCGTCCGGGTCTTTCGTGACATTGCGCAGATGGGCAAAATGGATACGGTCCGCGACTTGCGCGGCGATGGCGGGCACATCGTTGATCGGGTTGGCCCCAAGCGAGCCTGAGCAAAGGGTGATTCCGTTGGCCGGGCTGTCATGCGCCGCCAGAACCCATGCCAGATCATCCCCGTCCGACACGATCCGCGGCAGCCCCAGAATGTCGCGGGGCGGGTCGTCAGGATGCACGCACAGGCGCATGCCAAGGTCTTCGGCGGTGGGCACCACCTCGTCCAGAAAGCGTTTGTAGTTCTGGCGCAACGCGTCGCGGTCGATACCCTCATAGGCAGCGAGCGCCACCCGCAGCCCTGCCACGTCGTAGCGGTCAAAGGCACCGGGCATCCCCGCCATGATCGACGCCAACAACGCATCGCGGTCGGCCTCGCTTGCGCGCTGGAACCACGCGGCGGCTTTGGTCAGCACGTCCGGGGAGTAGTCGCCTTCGGCAGCGCGTCGCCCCAGCATGTGCACCTCGAAGGCGGCCATGCGCACGGCCTCGAACCTCAGACAGGTGGCACCGCCCGCGACGGGTGCTTCAAGGTCGGTGCGCGTCCAATCGAGCAGCGGCATGAAGTTGTAACAGATCGTGTGGACGCCATTGGCCGCCAGATTGGCCATCGACTGGCGGTAGTTGGCGAAGAGCTCCGACAGATCGCCGTCGCCCCGTTTGATATGTTCGTGGACCGGCAGACTTTCGACGACGAGCCAATCAAATCCCGCCTCGGTCACCTGCGCCTTGCGGGCGACGATGGTGTCGCTGGGCCAAACTTCGCCGTAAGGGATTTCGTGCAGGGCGGTGACAATGCCGCGTGCGCCGGTTTGCGCGACTTCGGACAGTGAGATGGGGTCGAGATCCCCGTACCAGCGCCAGCTTTCGATCATGTGATCACGTCCTTGATTGCGGCGCGCGCACCAGCGGCCCACAGGCGTTGCGCGGCGTCCGTCAGGGCAGGGCGCAGTCGCGCGGCCAGATCGGGCGGAAAGACGTCCTGCACGGCCAGAAATGCGGCCACCTTGTCCTCAACGCTGTCGTGTTGCGCGCTCAGGGCACGGAGCCGTTCCGCCAGCGGATCACGCACATCAATCGGCTGACCCGCCTCATCTGTGCCGCCGACATAGCGCATCCATGAAGCCACAGCGATACACAGGCCATCAACTGGCCGGTCGGCGTCCAGATTGGCGCGGATCGTGCCCAGCAGGCGTTGCGGCAATTTCTGACTGCCATCCATCGCGATCTGCCACGTGCGGTGCTGGATCGCCGGGTTGGCGTAGCGGGCAAACAGCGCGTCGGCATAATCTTGCAGATTGACGCCCTGAGGCGGGGTGACGGCGGGCATGATTTCGGCCCAAAGCGTGCGGACATAAGCGGCAAAGACGGGATCGGCCACCGTTGCGGCGATGGTGTCGTGCCCGGCGAGATATCCTGTGTAGGCCAGCGCGGAATGGGTGCCATTGAGCATGCGCAGCTTCATCTGTTCGTGGGCGGTGACATCCTGCACCATCTCGGCCCCTGCCGCGGCAAAATCCGGGCGGGCGCCGTCCACAAAGTCGTCCTCGATCGCCCATTGCGAGAACGGTTCGTGCAGCACCGGCGCGCCGCCCGGTCGGCCCGTGATCGCGGCGATACGCGCGATATCCGCATCTGTCGTGGCAGGCGTGATGCGGTCAACCATGCAAGACGGAAAGCGGGCGTTTGCGGCAATCCAGTCGGCCAGTTCGGGGTCAATCCGGCGCGCGAGATCAAGAACGACGCCCCGCACCAGTGCGCCATTGTCCGGCAGGTTGTCGCAACTCAGCACCGTAAACGGGGCGTGGCCCGCAGCGCGCCGCATTTGCAACGCCCGCACGAGGAAGCCGGGGGCAGACACCGGCAGATCGTTGGCCAGATCAGCCGCGATGTCGGCATGATCCGGGTTCAACTTGGCCGTTGTGGGATTGTGGCAGTACCCTTTCTCGGTCACCGTGAGCGACACGATCCTGATCGTGGGGTCCGCCATCGCGGCCAGCACCTTGGTCGGATCTTCAGGTGCAACAAGAACGTCGGTCAATACATTGATGTCACGTATCTTTTCGCCTTCGGGCGAGAGGGTGACCGAGGCATAGGACCATCCGTGCGGCTTTAGTGCATCGCGGGTTGCCGGGCTGCGCAGCGACACGCCGACGATGCCCCAATCACCACCCGACGCGGCCATGGTATCGGCGACATAGACGCATCCAAACGCGCGAAAGAATGCGCCGAGGCCAAGGTGGACGATGCCGGAAGCCGGACGAGGAGTGTCAGCGCTCATATTGAAGCCACATCAGAAACATGCCGTAAGGCTTTGTAAAACATACCATCTTACAACTCACAGCTTATACGCCTTCTTTGCCAGCCGGTATGTCAGGTCATGGGCGACCTCGACGGCTTCTTCCATGTCCAGCCGTCCAGTTCGCACCAGACCTGCGAGAAAGGCGCAATCCACGCGCCGTGCCACGTCATGACGCGCAGGTATCGAGCAGAACGCGCGGGTGTCATCGTTGAAACCGACCGTGTTGTAGAATCCAGCGGTTTCTGTCGCCATCTCGCGAAACCGCATCATCCCCTCATAGCTGTCGTGGAACCACCAGGGCGGGCCCAGCCTGAGCGCGGGATAGACCCCGGCCAGTGGGGCAAGTTCGCGCGCGTAAGCGGTTTCATCCAGCGTGAAGATAATCACGGTCAAATCCGGGCGCCCGCCAAGCGCATTCAGCAAGGGTCGCAGCGCATCGACGTAATTGGTGCGGGTCGGGATGTCATAGCCCTTGTCGCGTCCGAAACGGGAAAAGACATCCGTCGAATGGTTGCGCGCGGACCCGGGGTGGATTTGCAGCACCAGCCCATCCTCAAGGCTCATCCGCGCCATTTCGGTCAGCATGTGGCCGCGAAAACAATCGGCCTCCTCTGCTGTGCACTTGCCTTGCAGCGCTTTGTCAAACAGCGCGGCAGCCGTAGCTTGCGGCAGATCCTCGGTGCGGGCCGTGGCGTGCCCATGATCGCTGGCTGTCGCGCCGTGCTCTTTGAAAAAGGCGCGCCGGTTGCGATGTGCGGCAAGGTAGCCCGCCCAGGTGGTCGCATCTTCGCCCGTCAATGCGCCAAGCCGTTCGACATTCTGCGCGAACCCGTCAAATTCAGGGTCCACGACGGCGTCCGGGCGATAGGTGGTTGTGACCCGCCCGGTCCAGCCGCTGTCTTGGATCATCTTGTGCCAGCGCAGATCATCTATGGCGCTTTCGGTGGTTGAAATAGCCTCGATATAGAACCGCTCGAACAGGGCTCGGGGGCGGAAGTCGTCTTGACTCAGACAGGCGTTGATCTGGTCATAAATGGCATCGGCATTGTGTTCGGCCAGCCGTTCGCTCACGCCGAACACTTCCTGAAAGGCATGGTCGATCCACAGCCGCGACGGGGTGGCGCGAAAGAGGTGGTAATTCTTGGCAAACAGCCGCCAGATTTTGCGTGGATCCGTCTCGACTTCGCCGCCATCCGCACGCGGCACGCCCAGATCCTCCAGCGCGATGCCTTGCGAGTGCAACATGCGGAACACGTAGTGATCAGGCGTGACAAACAACTGGGCCGGATCGGCAAAGGGTTCGTTTTCCGCAAACCATCGCGGGTCCGTGTGACCGTGCGGGCTGATGATGGGCAGGTGCTTGATCTGCGCATACAGATCGTGGGCAACCGCACGGGTGTCAGGGTCTGGCGGAAACAGCCGATCTTCGTCCAACAGTGCCATATCTGTCCCCCGCTTGGCCGTTACGACGGATGTCGTGTCACCGCCCGTTTACAGGCGCGAAAGTGACAGGGAGTCGCAGCCCGCACAAGATGGGGAACCAATTCAACGGCTGGTAGGTTGGGTAGGCAAGACAGCAATGAATGGAGTCAGACATGAATATTGAAATGCTTCTAACAGGTTTGGCCGGACTGACGTTTGTTGCGGTGCTTGTTTTTGCTGTGACGTCCAGACGGGCGGCAGAGCAGAGAATGGAAAATGATAAGGCACCCAAATCGAGCTTGGCCAAAGATGGCGACAGTCATCGACGTGCAGACTGAAAAGTCACATGAATTCACGAAAAAACGCCCCGCAGAGATGCGGGGCGTTTTTTTAGGCTTTGCGTGCAGATGACGCCTGCGTTCCGGCCTGCAATCCATAAAGAAATGCTTGAACGACCGGCGGGGCGTTATTGGGTTGAGAGTGCGATGCAGCGTGCATCGGCTTTGCGGATTTCGACTGGCTGGACCCGCTCATCAAAACGCCGAGCAGGATAAGTCCCAAACCGAAGTATCCTCCGCCAATCATAAGTGCGGCTTGCTGCGCTCCAAATGTTGCGACGAGGAAAATCCACAGAGCGCTTGTGAAAAAGGCGATGCCGACGGCAATCAGCAGGACAGAAACTGTGCCCAGGGCGGCGCGACGGCCGGCACGGGCACAGGCTTGTTCGATGCGATCCAGCATTCTATTTTCGGGCGCTGATCATGCCGACCAGAAAACCGACACCGGCGGCAATGCCAAGCGCAGTTGCGGGCTGGCGTGTGATGAAATCGTTGGCTTGCGCGCCCAGTTCTTCGGCGTGCATCCGGGCGTCTGCCATGTGCGCCGCACCTGCGTCACGCATGTCATCCAGTTTCTGCTGGACGTCTTCCTTGGCGCTCTCGGTTTTCGCTTTCCCCATGTCGCCGATCAATGACGTCAGGTCCGCCAGATCGGATTTCAATGTGTCGATCTGGGCTGCCAGGTCGCTTGCGTCGGGTGCGGATTTGGAGCCGTTCAGTGTGTTCGTACGTGCCATGGTAATCCTCATGAAGTGTTGTTGATGTTCGTCGCCCTAACGCGCCCGAGACGGAAAGGTTCCGTTAAACTTTTCTGGAACCATTCCGGCGGTGGGCACGTTAGGTAATCAGACCGGGCGTTCATGCTCGACATCACATCACGGGCGTTGCCGCTCGATCAGAACAAAGGAGAAAAACATGCTTTCCTGGGCACTTACATTCTTTATCGTCGCTATTATTGCCGGTGTTGTCGGCTTTGGTGGCATCGCATCCGCATCTGCCGGCATCGCGCAAATCCTGTTTTTCGTATTTCTCGTCCTCTTTGCGATTTCGCTGATCGCGCGGGTCGCACGCGGACGATAAATCAGTTTGCAGAATGACGAAAAAAACCGCCGCTCAGGATTGAGCGGCGGTTTTTTATTGGCCAAGCACGGCAGCCAGTGCAGCGATCGGAACCAGCGCAACAACCGGGATGACACAGACGCCGATGGCGGCAATCAGACCGTCGCGCGCCAGCAATCCCGTCGCGATAAAACTGATGGCCACACCGATCAGGCTGGAGGTCATGGGAACAAGCTCCAACAGCGGCAGGATCAACCCAAGGATGGCACAGATCGCATACAGTCCCCGTGACATCGGCGGTGTCACCAGTGCAGGCCACCGTGCGGTGGAGCGCGCATCCAGCCAGTCCAGAAAGCTGCGTATCCGTTTAATCGCCTGTTCGGCCCGGGGGGACGCCATGTTCAGGCACATCAGCCTTGAAGGAAGCCACATGGACTGCCGTCCGAACGCAGCCTGAACCGCAATCAAAAAGATGGCGATCCCGCAGGCGGACGAGAAAAGCGGCACACCGCTGAGGGGTGACACCAGCAAAAGCGCGATGGCAAGCACAGTGGATGCAAAGGCCGCCGTTCCGAAATTCCCGATGGCGTCTCCAAGGCACAAATCTTCATTTCTGGTGACATCTTCCAGCGTGTCGGCAATTTGCGCGATGGGTTGTTTCGACGACATGTCAGATGCCCGTCGTGCATGTCTGTCCGACCGCGTGGGCGATTGGCTGGACAACAGATGCAGCTTGAACATGTGTGTTATGGGACGGCATTCGCGAAACTCCGTGCTGATCTTTGAAACGCGCAATGCCCGGATTGGTTTCATTTGAGGGTTGGAAATTGGTTGCCGCAAGCGGTCACATGTTCGTGCCGACATCCAAGTACTTCAGGCGCGGAACTCTTTCCTGTCTGGCGCGTTAGGTGTCTTCTGACACGTATAAGGCCGACGTAAATGGACAAGTCCCAGCGCTCTGAAACCCAACAGGCAGAAATGGAAGCAAAGGCCGACGAAGAGTCGATTGATCGCGCGTCCGGCCTTGCGCCCAAGCTGATCTACGAAGTGATCCGCCGCGAAGGCGAGGAAGAGCTGGAGCGCACCACGCGGGGCCTTATCTGGTCGGGGATTGCGGCAGGCATGATGATCAGCTTTTCCGTCGTCGGAGAGGCCGTGCTGCGCACCTACCTGCCGGATGCGCCATCCAGCTATTTGATTGAAAACCTTGGCTACTCCCTTGGTTTTCTCGTTGTTATCCTTGGACGGATGCAGTTGTTTACAGAAAATACAATCACGACTGTGCTACCCGTGATGCATGATTTCTGCGCCACGATGGTGCTGCGGATGCTGCGCTTGTGGAGCATTGTTCTTGCGGCCAATGTGGTTGGCGCGTTTGCGGTGGCCTTGCTTTATGTCTACACGCCTGCGCTGCCTGCCGACATTACCCCGGCGATGATCGAACTGTCTGAACATGCTACGGGGTTTGCCCCGCATGTTGCGTTCTTCCGCGCCATTCCGGCCGGTATTCTGGTGGCGGCCATCGTGTGGATGATGCCGCAGGCCGAAAGTGCCTCGTTCCTTTTGATCGCCACCTTTACATGGCTGATCGCGGCGGGGGATTTCACCCATATCGTGGCCGGGTCCGTCGAAATGGCCTATCTGATGGTGCAGGGCAAGCTGGGCTTTATTGATGCGATGACCCGCTTCTTCTTGCCTGTCTTCCTTGGCAACGTCATAGGGGGAACCGTGATTTTCACGCTGACGGCCTATGGTCAGGTCAAGGACGAAGTCGAACAGGACAGCTGATATGATTGTTCTGACCGATTTCATCTTGCGCGCTGTCGTGGCCGCGCTGCTTGGCCTGCTGATCGGGTTAGAGCGTGAGGTGAAGGCCAAACCGCTGGGCGTGCGGGCCTATATGCTCGTATCCCTCGGGTCGGCTGGCATGATGATGGTCACCATGAATTTTTCCCTCGGCACGATCGCGAGCGATCCAAATGTCTCGATTGATCCATCGCGGCTAATCCAGGGGCTGGTTGGCGGCATCGGATTTCTTGGGGCAGGGGCCATCATCTCGAACAGCAGTGACGGGCGGCTGCGCGGCGTTGCCAGCGGTGCCGCGATCTGGGGCGTGGGCGGCATCGGTATCGCCTGCGGCCTTGGTTACATCGCCGAAGCGGTGATCCTGTCTGTTCTCACCTTCGTCATCCTGACGGCGAGCGATCTGTTGCAAAAGAAGGGCACGTTGCCTGACGGAGCGGATGAGCGGGAAAACGATTCAGAATGACGGAACCTTTCGCGCGCTGCGGTGTTGTCCATCAAACAAACGGAGGGTGTTTGGATGTCACTTCCAGACGAAGGCGACAAGGTGACGTGGAACTGGGGCAACGGTTCTGCCACCGGTGAAGTGGTCAAACGCTACGAACAAAAGATCACACTCAAAATCAAGGGGACCGAAGTGACCCGCGACGCGAGCGAAGACTGCCCGGCCTACAAGATCGAACAAGCCGACGGCGACACGGTCTTGAAATCAGCAAGTGAAATTGAACGCGCCTGAAGGTGCGCAATACGAAAGGAACGTAATATGTATGAAGTAGCAGGAATTGGTGGTCTTATCCTCTTGGGTCTCACGCTGTGGGCCGTCATTTCGATCATCGGATCGAATGCGGGAACGGGCGCAAAGGTGCTGTGGTGCCTGTTCGTCATCGTTCTGCCCGTTATCGGGTTTATCGTGTGGCTGATTGCCGGCCCGCGTGGGGCTGCGCGCACGGCCTGACCAACAGGGCTGAGTGAAAAATCAAAACCGTGATCTGCCTTTGCGCTGTAAGACAAGCGTTTGGCAGGTCACGGTTTTTTAGTGTTGAGCCATAGTGAAAGGGCCGGTGCGCACGTCTGCGACGCTGATGGGCCTTATAGAAACGGGCGCTTTGGCAAAGGCTTGTATTCAGCGAGTGCCACAGCCGCCAATTGCTCAGGGTCGCTCACGTGCAATACGCCGTCCATCCACGAGACGAGTTGACGTTCGCGCAATTTTGCCAGCGTCTTGTTGGTGTGAACAAGTGAAAGACCCAACGCATCCGCCAGATCCTGCTGGCGAAAGGGCAGGGACATGCGCTGTTCGCGCACGAGGGAAAGCGCCTCTCCGCGCTGGTAGAGCTTCAACAGGGCCCACGCGATGCCTTCGGTCGCGGTGCGTCGCCCGACAGTCGCAAGGGTGTCACCCAAAAAATGTTCCTCGACCGCAGCAAGCCACGTGATGTCAAACCCGCGCGACGGGTTGTTTTTGAAAAAGTTAAAGAACTCCGCCCGATCAAAGACGCACAGTGTCATCGCGGTGGTCGCTTCGACCGAATGCTGCATTTCGCCCATCACACCAGCCTGCAGCCCGATAAAATCGCCCGGAAGGATAAAGTTGATCACCTGGCGTTCGCCATTGGGCAATGTCGTGTAACGCAGGCCCATGCCACGCAATGCGGTAAAAAGTTGCGGAGTATTGGACCCTTCGGACAAAACCGGAGTCCCGGGATCAACCATCAACTCGCCTGATTTGAACTTTTGCGTGACGCGACGTTCAGCAAGCGGCACCTCTGTAAACAGAGCGCTTTTGTGCAGTGGACAGTTTTCACAATGCGTGGCCATAACGGCAAATAATCCCCCTTTGCTATGTCATAGTTTAATGCATGAAACTGCCATCGGTTCCATAAGCAGATGCTCATCCTGCTTCTGGAAGGTGCCGTGTGACTATTTTTCTGATCGAAAAAGACCCGTTCGTGCGCATGGACATAAGCGAAGCGTTGACCAGCGCATATCCGGATGCAAATCTGATTACCTTCGATGGGCTGGACGCGATGGCCGAGGCACGCGAGACGCCGGATGTCATCCTTTTGGACGCCTCGCCTGAAGAAGTTGTCGATGATGCCTTTATTCACCGATGGTCGACGCAGGATTTGCAGATCGTCTTTACGGCTGGAAATGATCAGAGCTCACAACAACACAATGCCTTCTGGCGCACATTGGAACGTCCGTTTACCGACGACATGCTGTTGAAGGCCGTGAACCTGCGCCCAAAGTAACCTGACCGTCGGCCGGAGTATCACCACGGCGGAAAGGCAAGGGGCGGTTGCGTGCCACAACCGCCCCTTTTCCACGTCTCCCCCACGGATCGGTGTTATGCTTTGAGCGTTTCGGTCGATGAAAAGAACATCGCCTGACTGACGGCAGAGCGCACTTGCGCCTCGCTGTAGGGTTTCGAGATCAGGAATGCCGGTTCCGGGCGTTCACCCGTCAGCAGACGCTCCGGGAAGGCAGTGATGAAGATCACGGGCCGGTCGCCATGTGCTGACAAGATATCGCGCACCGCATCGATGCCGGACGAGTTGTCGGCGAGATGGATGTCGGCCAACACAAGGTCTGGCACGTCCTTTTTCGCAAGATCGACGGCGCCATCTCGCGTGCGCGCGACGCCTGTCACGCGATGACCCATTTCCGAGACGACATTTTCAAGGTCCATGGCGATGATCGCCTCGTCTTCGATGATCAGCACTTTGCCAGAAACAGCGTCTTCCAGTTCGGAGCGCGCAACGCCCAGCAGGTGATCTACCTCGCTTTGGTCAAGGTCCATAATCTCCGCGATTGCACCCACATTGAATTCTTCGATTGTGTTCAGCAGCAGCGCCTCGCGGGTGTTAGCGGTCAACTTGGACAGATGCTGTTGCGCCTTGCCGCGCAATCCGGTTTCCTGCCCGTCAACGGGCATGCCGGAACTGGTCCAAAGCGTATGAAACACCTTGAACAACCCCGCCTTGATCGATGTCGCATTGTCGACAACGCTGCGATCTTCCAGAACTGCCTCAAGCGTGGCCGCTGCGTAGGTGTCGCCGGACGATTGGCTTCCGGTCAGTGCCCGCGCGTAACGACGCAAGAACGGAAGGGCCGTGCTGATGGCCGTCGTGAAATCCTGCGATGATGTCATATCCCACATCCTTTGAAGTTTTTATGGAACCGAACGCGCTGAAGCGACGTTTGTTCCGGGTGAGCAGAAGATTATTTTACAGTGTGCAAGAAGGGTTACAGGAAAATATGGCGCAGGACGAGAAAAGGCCAAGGGCAAAAGACACAATCGATGCCAATTTGAAGCGTGTCTATCAGGAGGCGTTGGAAGAGGACGTGCCCGACCGGTTCAAGGATTTACTGGAACAGCTCAAGGCGCAGGATGCACAAGGCAAGACTGGCTCCGGCGAATGAGTAATGCAGATCCCCGGGACGAGTTGGTAGAGCATCTGCCAGCCCTGCGCGCGTTCGCGATGTCGTTGACCCGCAATTCGGCAACTGCCGATGACATGGTGCAGGACACGCTGGTCAAGGCGTGGACCAACATTGAGAAATTCAGTGCAGGGACGAACATGCGCGCATGGCTGTTCACAATCCTGCGCAACACCTATTATTCCAACCGACGCAAGGCCAAGCGGGAGGTCGCCGATGTGGACGGCGTCTTTACCGAAAGCCTGTCGCAGAAACCCGATCACGATGGCCGTTTGCACATGGCCGATTTCCGCGTCGCCTTCTCCAAATTGCCAGACGAACAGCGCGAGGCACTGATCCTAGTCGGCGCGTCGGGCTTTTCCTATGAAGATGCTGCGAACACCTGTGGTGTTGCCATCGGCACGATCAAAAGCCGGGTCAACCGGGGACGTGCCAAGCTGGCTGAACTCATGCATCTGAATGAGGACGAAGCCATGGAACTGACCGACGATGCGACCATGGCCGTTGTATCGGACCGCGTGAACGGAGCCATGAGATGACGCAAAGCGGTGTATGGCACTCAAGACTGCCAGCCCGCGTTCTACTGTTCCTGACACTGGCGCTTGCGCCTCTGGGTATCATCGGATTCAAACAGAACGCCACACTGTTCAATACTGCGGAAAGCCGCGCCGAGCTGTCCTTGCTCGCGCTCACCGACGCTGCGGCATCGGGCGAGCGTAAGATCATTGAGCGCACCTTTGGCGCCGCAGAAGCGATCAGCACCGTGATCGACCTGTTTATCGACAATCCGCTTGCATGCCGCGCATTTCTCGCGCGCTACCTCAATGCCTCCGACCAGTTCGCCTTTGTCGGCTTTCTGCCGCCCAGCGGCGTGGTGGATTGCTCAACCGCGGCCCGGCCCCTCGATTTTTCGGAGTATCCCAGCTTTGAAGATGCCATCGCAAACCCACGCCCGCTGGTCGAAGTAAACCGCGCGGCACCCGGGTCGGGTCGCAGCGTGGTGATCGTCAATCACCCGCTGTTTGATGACGACACCCTCAAAGGGTTTGTGTCGATCTCGGTTCCCGTCAACAAAGTCGAGCGGGCAGAAGACATAAGCAGTCTGGAGGCCCCACTGGCGCTGGCGACCTTCAACGACCGGGGCCAGCTTTTGACGTCTGATGTCAGCACGGATGAGATGCTGGAAAAAGTCCCGGCGGGTGTTGATCTGCGCGATCTGGCGAAGACCGAGGCGCACACCTTCATTGCCACCAGTGTAACTGGGAATAAACACGTCTATGCGGTTGTTCCGGCGGTGCCGGGCGTCGTTTATGCACTCGCGGTCTGGCCTGAAGACGGCCCGGTGACATCTGCGCTGCAAACGCCACGGTTCAGCGTGGCACTGCCGTTGATGATGTGGTTGGCCAGCCTGTTTGTCGCGTGGTTTGTCATTGATCGCCTCGTCATGCGGCGCATCAGCGGGTTGTCCAGTGCCATGCAAAGCTTTGCCCAGAACAGACGCTTGCCCGCGTTCAAAACGGGCCGTGCGATGTCTGCCGAACTCAACGTATTGGAAGATACGTTTCAAAGCATGGCCAGCGATTTGTTGCACGACGAGGCTGAACAGGAAGGCCGCCTGCGCGAGAAATCCATCCTTTTGAAAGAGGTGCATCACCGGGTCAAAAACAACCTGCAGATCATCTCTTCGATCATGAACATGCAGATCCGCAAGGCCACCGCCCCTGAAACCAAGCACGCCCTGTCGCGGGTGCAGGACAGGATCATGGGCCTGTCGGGCATTCACCGCATTTTGTATCAGACTTCAAACCTGTCCCAGATCGATGCGGCGCACCTGATTGGCCAGATTGTCGAGCAAAGCAAGGCCATCGGCGCGGATGCAAAGGTGAAAGTGGAAACGGATCTGGCGCCGATGAATATCTATCCCGATCAAGCGGTGCCCCTGTCCATGCTGGTGGCCGAGGCGCTGACCAACGCGATGAAGTATATCGGCGCTCCCGAGGGTGAACAGGCCACTTTGAGCGTCACCCTAAGCCATGCCGAAGACGATCACGCAAACCTCATCATCGAAAACAGCCGCAGCGCAGTGGGGCCCGCGCACGATATGACCTCGACCGGGCTGGGCCAGCAGTTGATCCGTGCCTTTGTTACGCAGCTTAACGGCAAACTGGTGTTGATTGACGAGCCGACACGCTATGGTCTGAACGTGGTATTCAAAATCGAGGACTTCAGTGAAGACCCAGTGGACTACTAGTCTATGACGCCGCGGATTTCACGCGACAATTGCCAGATTCTGATCACGGCAAGGGATGCGTTCAGCGCATTTGAAACGGCCGTTCTGGAGGCTGAGCGCGAGATCAGGGCCGGGTTTCGGCTGTTCGATTTCACGACCCGTCTGCATTCGGATGCCGCAAAGGCCATCGGCGAGACGTGGTTTGATCTGGTGTTGCACAAGATCAATGCCGGCGTCGTCTTTGACCTCACCGTCTCTGACTTCGACCCGATTGTCCGCACCGCCCTGCATGGTCAGGCGTGGCGCACGGTGCGCCTTGGGACGGCGATCGCGCAGGCCTCGAATAACCCTGACAACATGCGTGTGCGCACGCACATGCACAGCGCGCGGATCGGATCGCTTTCGAGCCTTGCCTTGTGGCCAAAATCGCGCGGTTTGCTGGAAGAGACAGCAAAAAAGGTCGACGCGATGTCCGAGGCGGAAAGGAAAGAATTCTTTCTGGAACACCCCGGATTGCAGGACATGCTGACTGACGCAGACGATGAAACAATTCAACCGCGCCTCTGGCCGCCGGAAAAACTGGTGCCTACGACACATCATCACAAACTGGCCGTGATCGACGGTACTTCGGTCTATATCGGCGGTCTTGATCTGAACGACCGACGCTATGACACGCCGGACCATGAACAGGACGGACCCCAGACCTGGCACGACATTCAACTGCTGATCAACAATTCGGAACTTGCCGAACAAGTGCTGGGGCATCTTGAGATTTTCAAGGCAGAGACTGATGCGCCAACTTCAGATTACGCGCCCGAGCGCCCGTTTCTGACAACCCGTTCCGTCGGGCAGGGGAACACCCTTGTGTCGATGGCCCCCAAAACGGTCGAATCCGGCCTGCGCGACGCCCATCTCGAATATATCGGGCAGGCGCGTGACATGATCTATCTTGAAACGCAGTTTATCCGCGATGTCGGCATAACGGACGCGCTGGTCACAGCAGCACAGGACCAACCCGATCTGTCCCTTGTCCTGATCCTGCCCGGCGCGCCTGAAGACGTCGCATTTGAAGACGCAGACAGTCTGGATGCGCGGTTTGGCGAATACATGCAGGCGGAATGTGTGGACAGGCTGATCGATGCTTTTGGCGCGCGCCTGTTTATCGGCTCACCCGTCAAACCCGAACCTGCGACAGGCGAGGGGCGTGCCTTTTTGCACGGCGCGCCGCTGATCTATGTGCATGCCAAGGTGTCCATCTTTGATAACCGCGCGGCCATCGTGTCCTCGGCCAATCTGAACGGGCGCAGCCTCAGCTGGGATACGGAAGCCGGCGTTGAACTGACAGACCCGGATCTGGTCAGACAGTTGAAACGGGAATGCGTGGCCCATTGGCTGAAAGGCGGCGATCCCGATCCGTTCTTGTCAGGCCCGGACGCTATTCAGGCCTGGATCGCCCTTGGCGCATCAAATGCCCAACGCGCGCCACAGGACCGCAATGGGTTTCTGGTGCCCTACGAGGTCGCGCCGGGGCGCGCCTTCGGCCAAAACCTGCCGGGTATCCCAAGGGAAATGGTCTGAGCCTGAGAAAACAAGGGAACTCTGCAGCCCCTTGCCGCGTTGCTTTAGCATGACCAACGTCGCAAAGGAGAGAAAGATGAACTGGGACCAAATCGAAGGTAAATGGCATCAACTCAAAGGTTCAGCACAGCAGAAGTGGGGCAAGCTGACGGACGACGATCTGGATCGCGCCGAAGGCAACCGCGAAAAGCTGGTCGGTGTCATTCAAGAGAAATATGGCAAGACCAAAGAAGAAGCCCGCGAAGAAGTGGATTCTTGGATGAAGTCAGCAGCCTGACTTGATGATTTTTGGCCCCGCCGCCCTGACGCACATTTGTGTATCCGGGCGGCGGGGCTTTTTTGTTGGCGGTATTGGCCGGCGCATTGGATTTTCAAACGTATTTGTAACCTTCGTCCTACTCGATTTCCGGGCAGCACGCATGACGTTCTCCCCTCTATCCCGACCGCTCACGATATGATGACTGGCGCATATGCTCTTGTCGGTTATGTCCAAGGCGAAGGTTGTCGGAGACTGACCATGCCTCTTTTCACGCGCCGCCACTTTGCCGTAACCGCCGGTGCTTTCCTCGCGACACCAGGCGTGGCGCAACAGCGGTCATGGGACAGTGTCGTTGATCGCGCAGGCTCTATGGAACAATGCCATGCGCTGATCGTGCATCAAAACGGCGCCCCTGTAGTGTCTGAACGGTTCCGAGGGCCAGCACTGGGTCAACTCGCCCCGATCAAGTCGGTGTCCAAAACCATTGTCGCCGCGCTGACCGGGGCCGCGCTGGATCGCGGCGAAATCCCGTCACCGAACTCCACGATTGGGCAGCTTGCGCCAAACCTGATCCCGCGCGGCGCTGATGCGCGGGTGGCGGCGATCACCGTGGAAAACCTTGTCACCATGCAGGCGGGACTGGAACGGACATCCGGCGCGAATTACGGCGGCTGGGTCAGCAGCGCGAATTGGGTGGCCAATGCGCTGTCGCGCCCGTTTGTGGCCGAACCGGGTGCCCGTATGCTTTATTCCACGGGATCATTTCATGTGCTGGGCGCCGTTCTGGCCGAGGTGTCGGGGCAAAGCCTGCTGAGCCTTGCGCGTGAACGTCTTGGCCGCCCCCTTGGCATCGAGGTGCCCGCGTGGACGCGTGATCCGCAAGGCAGGTATCTGGGCGGCAATGAAATGGCGCTGAGCGTGCCTGCGATGGTACGTTTTGGTGAAATGTATCGGCAGGGCGGGACGTGGAACGGGCAACAGGTGCTCAGCCACGACTGGGTCGGCGCGTCGCTGCAGCCTGTCACACGTTCGCCGTTTTCTGGCCTCGCCTACGGGTACGGTTGGTTTCTGGGGCGCTCTGCGGGTGCGCGCTATGCCCTTGCCCGTGGCTATGGTGGGCAGATCATCTGCATCGTGCCCGATCTTGGGCTGACCATCGCGATCACTTCCGATCCGACGCGACCGGCACGCAGTGGTGGTTACTTTGGCGACCTGATCGGCCTTGTGGAAAACGACATTCTGCCTGTGGCACGGCAGAACAAGTCCTGATCTATGTGCCTGCCCATTCATCGCTGCGCCGGGCGCGGCTGATTCAAGCTACGCCAGTGACCTGAAAATCTTGCGCCGCGTGCGCAAGCGGCTCACACTCATGCCCATGCTTGTCCGACTTCTGCTTTGCCTTGCCCTCGCTGCGCCAGCCATCGCCCAAAGCCCGCGCGAGGCCGGTTTGGAACTGGTCTTGTTGGCCGATGCATCGGGGTCGATTGATGCAGAGGAACTGGCCTTTCAGCGCCAGGGCTATGCGCTGGCGATGACGGACCCGGCGGTGGTGGCGGCCATTGAGAATTCGATTTATGGCACTGTTGCCGTGACTTACGTGGAATGGGCCAGCAACACGGCTGTGGTTGTGCCATGGATGATCATCGACGGCATGGCCACGGCAGAGGCGTTCGCGACAGCCCTGACCGGGCCACCGCGACAGGCCTATGGCAGCAACGCGATTGGCGCAGCGCTGCTGGATGCCAAACGCCTGATCGAACAGAATGACATCTACGCCCCGCGCGCGGTGATCGACTTTTCCGGCGACAGCATTCGAAACTCCTCCGGACCCTCCATCGCCGAGGCGCGGGCCGAAGTGCTGGCCGCGCGTATCACCATCAACGCACTGCCGATCCTGCGCCCGGAAGATGGCAGGCGGGCAGGGGCCAATCTGGAACAGGAATATGCCGAACGGATCATCGGTGGGCCCGGTGCTTTCATGGTGACGGCAGAAGGGCGCGCCAGCTTTGCCGAAACCGTGCGGCGCAAGCTGGTGCTGGAGATTTCGGGGATCACGCCCGACGCCTACAAAACAGCGCTGTCGAAACCCTGATTCTATTGCGCCTGCATCAATAGTCTTGCGCCCACTGTTGTCCTCGGTGCAATGATGGATCATGCAGGACATCAAATCGATCCGCGTGTTTCTAAAGGTGGCCGAGCTGAGCAGCTTTGCCGAAGCAGCGCGCACGCTAAACCTCACACCAGCTTCCGTGACCCGCATCGTGGCGCGGCTGGAACAGGATCTGGGCCAGCAACTGTTTGTGCGCACCACGCGGCAGGTGGCGTTGACCAGTGCAGGGGCGCTGGCGGCCGCGCGATTTGGACCCGTGGTGCAGGAGTTTGACCGGGTTGCCGAGGACGTGGCGCGTGCAGTCCGTCCCGATCACGGTCGCCTCAGGATCAACGCACCCATGTCGCTGGGTCTGCGCCTGCTGCCCGATCTGATCAGCGGGTTTCGCCTCGCCTATCCCAATATCGCGATCGACATCTCGCTCACCGACGCCTTTATCGACATCGTTGACTCCCCGTTTGACATCGCCATCCGCATTTCCGGCCCACCGACCGACAAGTCGACGATCTGGCGCAAGATCTGCAAAGTGCCGCGTTCGCTGGTGGCAAGCCCGAACCTGTTTGCCCGGACTGGCAGGCCCGCCCATCCCGATGACCTCGATCCGTTGCATTGCTTGTCCTACGGCTCTGACGGCACCGCGGAAAATTGGGTGCTGCAAGGGGGTGGCGGGCAGAAACGCAGTGTGAAGGCAGGATCGCAGGTGATCTCGAACAACGGTGATTTCCTCTATTCTCTGGTCAAAGCCGGGGACGGCATTGCCCTGTTGCCCGATTTCATCTTTCGCGATGGCTTGGCCAAAGGCGAGGTCGAAGAAGTCCTGCCAGACTGGACGCCGCAGCCCATCTGGCTGACCCTGTTCTATCCGCCATACGAGACGCTGCCGCCGCTTGTCGCCACGTTTTCGGACTATTTCGAGGCGTATATGCGCGAGGTCGAGGAACTGGATTTCGACGGTCTGGCCTAGGTGCCAGCGGCGAGGTTGGGATGATCATAGGCGTCGGGGTATGGCATCGGTTTGAGCGGACCAATCGGCACAACACCGTTCCAGGATCGACCAAAATACCCCTGACGGCAGTGCAGCAATGACCCGCTGTCCGCGACACCGGGAAGGGCATGAACCCGGCACAGCCAGCGCCACAGATGGGGGTAGTCAACGATGCGCGCGCCGTTCAGTTTCATCCTGATGTAATAGATCGGATCATGGCGATAAAGCGTTGGAAATAGGCGTAAATCGACTTCGGTGAAGGTGGCGCCAGTCAGGTAAGGCCGCCCATCGCCCAGCCGGGTTTCAAGCTGGTCCAGCATGTCGAAATACGCAGCAAACGCCTGCGCGTAGACGTCTTGTTGCGATGAAAAACCGGCTTTGTAGGACCCGTTGTTGATCGCGGTATAGATGGCACTGTTGAGCGCATCGATTTCAGCACGCAGGTCGGCATTGTCCGGACCGGCCGGGTAAAGGTCGGGCAGCTCTGCGCCCTTTAGTGTGCTGCCAAGCGCGCGGGCTTGCTGGCCCAGCATCCGCACAATCTCCGCGCTTTCGTTTGACACGATCCTTTGGGTCTTTTTGTCGAACAGAACCGGGACCGACCGTTCGTTCGATCCCTCCGCTTCGTATAGATCACGGACAAGGCGCACCCCATGCGGTGTCGCCGTCTCGTGGGTGCATTCGGGCAGCGGCGCGCCGGTTGCGCTTGCGATCTTGTCGGGCGCAAACTGCCACAGGTTCTCGCCTTGTGGGTCGTCCGCATCCGTCCGGTTGGGAAAGGCGACGTCGATCGTAATGCTGTTTTGCAGCCCCAACACGTTGCGCGCCAGCGTGACCCGGTGACACCACGGGCAATTCAGGGCGACATGCAGGTGATAACGATGCGGCTCAGCCGGAAATTCTTCGCTTTGCCCGATGACGTGGCGAAAACCGCTGACACCGCGCACGAACTCGCCCTGCGCACGGCGCTGCTGGAGGTCGCTTTGATCTTCTTCCTTTGAGGGGTCGATGGGCATAGGGGCCGCCTGTGATTGGTTCCACTGCCCCTGTGGTAGGCCGGATCACAATTCCTTCCCAGCCCGCATTTCCGCCCAGCGGATGTGCATATTGGCACCGATCCCGGCAATCGGGGCGGGGGGCAGGCGCGTGGGCGGATCGGCGGCCAGCGCCCGGTCGAGCGCGGGCGAGGCGATGCCCATCGACAGATCCGCGGCAAGACCGCCGGCGAACGTGCCTTTGGCCGTGCCCAACCCGTTCTGGCAACAAGCCGAATAAAGCCCTTCGTCCAGCTCTGCGATGACCTGCACGCTATTGCGGCTGAGGCACAGCCGCCCGCCCCAGCGATATTCCATGCTCACCCCTTCAAGCTGTGGAAAGCGGCGCGCAAAGGCGCGGTCGTGATCGCGTCCTATGCGGGCAATGCGGGCGGCGTTTACTTCCATCTTAGGGGCAAAGGTAAAGCGGTTGCGTATCACGATCCGATCCCCGCCCGTTCCCGAAATCCGGCGCACCGTCGTGCCCATCGGGTCCGCAGGGGTCACGCCCCACACCGGGTTGCCCCCAAGGCGCGCGACCTCATCAGCACCAAGTGGGCGCGTCATTGAGGCATAGGTAAACACGTGCATCAGCCGACCCTGCATGTGCCCAAAGCTGCCCAGATGCCCGTTCACCGCGAGGATCACGCGGGGCGCAGTGATTTGTCCCTTGGGCGTGCGTGCCACCCAGTCGCCGCGCCGTTCAAGCGCGATGACGGGGCTGTTTTCATGGATTGTGATCCTGTTGGAGCGCAATCCGCGCGCCACGCCCCGCACGAACATCGCAGGCTGGATCATTGCCGTTCCGGGGGTGAACAGGCCGCTTTCATAGTAATCGATGCCGGTCAGATCGCGCATCTGCGCGCTGTCGAGCATCTCGTGCGCCTCGCCCATCGCTGCAAGATGGCGGGCGAAGTCCCGGTTGTGGGCTGCGCCCTTGGCACTTGCGGCGGCGTTGATCTTGCCGGACATCGCGAAGGCCTCCGCGCTCAGGTCATATTCCTGCGCCATTTCAGCGGCATGCGCGATCCCTGCGCGATTGTCCTGCGTTTGGGCAAGATCGCTGTCGAGTGCGCCGCCATAATCATGCGAGGTCAGATCGTGGGGCAGGTCGATCATGAAGCCCGAATTGCGCCCCGCAGGTCCGTCGCCCACGCGCACCGCATCCAGAACCACGATGCGCGCGCCGCTGACGTGTTTTGCCAAACGGTGTGCGGCGGCCAGACCTGCAAACCCGGCACCGATCACCAGCCAATCGGCGGTGATGTTGCCTTCAAGCCGCGAGGGTGGATCAGGGTCAGGCAAAAGCCGGTTCCAACCCGCCGGGCCTGGGTCGCGGGGCAGGCGGGTGACGCGCATGTCAGTACTCCTGATTGAGCGCGTCGGCGGCCGGAATTTCGCGTTCCCGCCGCGCGATATAGTCAAGCAGTTCCTCGTTCACGCCCGCATCCAGTTTGGGTTCTTCGTACTCGTTCAGCATGTCGCGCGCCCGGATCAGCGCGCGTTCGGTGATCTCCACAGCGCCTTCGGCCTGCCATTGCTCGATTGAATTATTGTCAAACATTTCAGGCATGAAGAACGCCTTTTGAAAGTGCTCAAGCGTGTGTGGGTGACCTAGGTAGTGCCCGCCGGGGCCGACATCCGGAATGGCGGACAGGGCGGCGTCAAAGTCGTCCCAGTTGATGCCTTGGGCCATGCGGTAGCCCATGGCGCACATCTCGGCATCAACGATGAACTTGGCCATGGAACAATGCATGCCCGCCTCGTTCCAGCCTGCCGAATGCCACATGTAATTTGCCCCGGCCATCAGCACGGCATTGAGGGTCATCGCCGATTCATATCCCGCCTGCGCATCGAAGGTCTTGGCCCCGCCCAGCGTGTTCGAGGTCCGCCAAGGCACGCCATAAAACCGGGCCATCTGGCCGATCATGAAGTTCATCAGGCTGATCTCGGGCGTGCCCGCCATGGGCGCGCCGGATTTCATCGACACGGTGGTGAGGTAATGGCCGTAAATGGCGGGGCAGCCCTTGCGGATCACTTGCGTATAGGCCAGCGCGCTCAGCGCCTCGGCATTGAGTTGCGCGACAGTGGCCGCCGTGGAAGCAGGCGTATTCGCCCCGCCCAGCACGAAAGGAGAGCAGAGCACCGGCTGGTTGCGCCGGCAGAACGCGCGCATCGCGCCCAGCATCGTCTCATCCCAGACCAGTGGTGAGTTCCCATTGCAATTGCCGGTGACGACCGCGTGCGTCTCCATGAACTCGGCACCGAACAGAATCGCGGCCATGTCCAGCACGTCTTCGGCATTCTTCGGGCTGGTTGTCATGCCCATGAACGTCTTGTCGGAGTGTTTGATGGACGAATAGGTGATGCGCAAATGCCGCTGGCTGATCGGGTGATCGTAGGGTTCCACGATGTGATGCGCGCTGGAATGCATCGCGGGCAGCATGTGGCTGAGCTTGTGGAAATTGGCCAGATCGTCGAGTGTGGGATTGCGCCGCACATCGTCCAGATCACGCAGATAGGGCGCGCCGGTCATGGGCACAAAAATGGCGTGATCGTCGCCAAAAGGCAGGTTATTGGCCGGGTTGCGCGCATGATAGGTGAAGGTTTCGGGGATGGTTGCGATCAGTTCGCGCACGAGGGCGCGGTCCAGGTAAACCGTCTCACCGACAACCTTGGCACCCGCATTTGCCCAGTCGGCCAAGGCAATGGGGTCGCGAAAAACCACGCCCACGGTTTCAAGGATATCCATCGAGGCCGCATCGATCTTTTCCACCTGCTCGGGACTCATGGGTTCGGTCAAAGGCAGTTTGCGTTTCAGCGCAGGCAGCATGGTGATGTCGCGCGTCTGTCGCGTCGCCTTGCGCGCCCCACGCCCGCGCCGCACTGTCCCGACGGCGTCCACGCTCATGTCAAGTTGTCTCCGTCCGCGGGGTCGGTCAGGTCGACCCAGATGGTCTTGACTTCGGTGTATTGATCATGGGCGTGGAGGCCGTTGTCGCGCCCGCCAAATCCCGATTGCTTGTAGCCGCCAAAGGGTGTGGCGATGTTGCCCTCACCATAGCAGTTGACGGTAACGGTGCCTGCGCGGATGTCGCGTGCGGCGCGGATGGCGCTGCGGCCGTTTGCGGAAAAGATGGAGGCCGCAAGGCCGTATGCGGTGTCATTGGCGACCTCGACGGCTTCGTCGTTGCTGGCCACCTCGATCACGCACAGGACAGGGCCGAAGATTTCGTCGCGCGCCTTTGGGTCGTCTGCCGCAACTTCGAAAATGGTTGGTGCGACGTAGGGTCCATCGCCCGCATCCTCGAGATATCCGCGCACCTTGGCGCAGTGGTTCGCATCGATCAATGCGCCGATATGATTGGCGGGGTCCAGCGGATCGCCCGTTTTCCAGTCGCGCAGGCGCGCCGTGATTTTGTCCATCAGCACCGGTTTCACCGATCTGTGCACGATCAGGCGTGACGCGGCAGAGCAGTTTTGGCCCGCATTCCAGAAGGCTGCATTCACCACATGTTCGGCCACGTGATCGAGGTTTTCGGCATCGTCAAAGACCACGGCAGGGTTCTTGCCGCCACATTCCAGCACGACTTTCTTGAGGTTGCTTTCAGCGGCATAATGCAGAAACCGTCGCCCCGTTTCGGTGGAGCCGGTAAAGCTGACCATGTCGACATCCATGTGCCGCCCCAACGGTTCGCCTACCGATGGCCCGTCCCCCGGCAAGACTTGTAACACGCCGCGCGGCACGCCCGCCTCTTGCGCGAGTTCGGCAACGCGCAAGGCAGTCAGGCTGGTCTGTTCGGCGGGTTTCACAATCACCGAACAGCCCGCTGCAAGGGCCGGGCCAATCTTCCATGCGAACATCATCAAAGGGAAGTTCCACGGCAAAACCGCAGCGACCACGCCCACCGGTTCGCGCAGGATGATCGCTATGGCACCGTCGCCTGTCGGGGCAGTCTGGTCATAGATTTTGTCCACTGCCTCGGCGTGCCACTTGATGCAGTGAATGGTTTCGGGAAGGTCGATC
This sequence comes from Tateyamaria armeniaca, assembly GCF_045797845.1. Taxonomy (NCBI): domain Bacteria; kingdom Pseudomonadati; phylum Pseudomonadota; class Alphaproteobacteria; order Rhodobacterales; family Roseobacteraceae; genus Tateyamaria; species Tateyamaria armeniaca. The sequence goes on along the minus strand of NZ_JBHDIY010000002.1, from coordinate 3,616,897 downwards.
AACTCGCAATCGCGGATCGGTTTGCCGGATTCAACGCTTTCCATCACCGCCAGTTCGCGGGCGTTGCGTGTCATCAGCTTGCACAGGCGGATCAACACTTCTTTGCGCGCCTCGGGGTCCAGTTTCGACCAGCGTCCCTGATCGAATGCCTCGCGCGCCTTGTTCACGGCCAGATCGACGTCAGCGGCGCTCGCGGTCGAAATCTGCGCAATCTCTTCGCCTGTGGCCGGGTTGGTTGTGGCCATCATGGGGCCGTGGCCACGCTGGTATTTGCCGTCAATGAACGGACTGCGCGGCGGGTCCAGCGCGGCGGCCAAAGCCACATATTCGCCATGTGTCAGAAGGTCGGTCATGGGTGGTCCCCCGTGATATGCGCGATGGCGGTGTTCATGGTGCGGATCACCTCAGCCAGGGCGCGTTTGTCGTCTTTGTTGAGCGGTTGCAGGGGTTTGCGCGGCGGACCTGCATCAATTCCGCGCAGGGTCAGTCCGTATTTGATGCATTGCACAAACTTGCCCCCCTGTTCGAGGACCCGCATCAGGGGCAGCATGGCGGACATGATGGCGCGCCCCTTGGTAAAGTCGCCCTCGACCGCGCAGGCCTGATAGAGCGCCATGTGGGCCTCGGGTGCGAAGTTCGAGCCCGCGCAGACCCAGCTGCGCGCGCCCCATGCAAAGAATTCGAGCGCCTGATCGTCCATGCCGCAGCTCAACGCGATATGCGGATAGTCCCGCGCCAGCATGTGCAGGCGGTTGATATCGCCCGAACTTTCCTTGATGGCGCAGAAGTTGGGGGAGCGGCCGAGCCGGTCCAGCGTTTCTTCATCCATATTGACCGACATCCGGCCCGGATAGTTGTACAGCATCACGGGCAGGTTTGCGACGCGGTCTATTGCGAGGGCATGTAGCGCAATTTCGCGTCCCGTCGGGTAGGCGTAAGGCGGCGTGGCCACCAGCAGGGCATCTGCGCCCGCGTCCTTGGCCGCTTTGGCGAACATCACGGAATCTTCGGTGCGGATCGCGCCGGTGCCGACGATCATGGGCACGCGGCCTGCGATCAGGTCCTTGGCCCGCTTCATCAGGTCGAACCGTTCTTCGGCCGTTTGGGCATAGTATTCGCCCGTGGACCCGGCCACGACGATCCCGTTCACACCTGCCGCGATCAGTAATTCGACTGTTTCGGCCAGTGCTGCTTCGTTCAGAGTGAAATCCGCGTGGTAGGGGGTGACAAGCGGTGTGTAGATGCCTTCAAACTGCATTTTGGCGGTCCTTGCGGGGAATGACATCGACTGGCAGCGGGTTGGGGCGCACGAAACGCTCCATCCGGTCGCGGCTGAGGTCCCAGTGCTGGATGGTGAGGTCGATGGCCAGTGCCCCTTCGCCGCCTTCGATCGCGGCGATCATGGCGTCATGCTGTTCCGCGGCCTTGAGCACCAGCATTGTTTCGGAGGGCGAGGCGGGGCGGTAAAACGTCTGGCTGAGCCGCGTGTGATCGATCAGCAGCCGGTCCAGCGAGGCGACGAGATAGGCGTTGTGTGCCATGTGCCCGATGGTGGCGTGAAAGCGGTGGTTGGCGAGTGCGGCTTCGTCCGGTTTGCCGGATCGCGTGGCCGCGGTGAAATCCTGCTGTGCCGCCCTGAGTGTGTCCAGCTGTGCACCTGTCCGGTTCTCGCAGGCCAGCCGCGCAATATTGGCATAGACCATTGGGGCCGTCTGGAAAAAAATGCGCAATACGGCGATGTCCATCGATGCCACCTTGGCCCCGCGGTTTTGCGACATCACAACGTATCCCTCGCCCTGCAGGCGTTGCAGCACCTCGCGCAGCGGGGTGCGGGACATGCCGTAATGCTGGGCAAGGCCCACCTCGTCGAGGTCATGCCCCGGTTGCAGATCGGTCGACAGGATACGCCTGCGCAGATCGGCAAGGCAATCGTCTTTTGAGAATCGTGTCACTGGCGCCCTCATAAATTGCATACATAAAGTATACAAAGTGACGAGGGTGCAAGAAAATAGCGCTGTAGCCGCGCTCAGCGCATGACGAACGGGTTCGCCATCGGGCTGTCAGAGGTGTTGATCCAGGTGGTTTTGGTGCGGGTATAGTCATGGACGGCGTCCAGCCCCGCCTCGCGCCCATAGCCCGATTGATTGTACCCCCCGAAGGGCGCGATGGGCGAAATGGCACGGTAGGTGTTGACCCAGCAAATCCCCGCCTTCAGCCGCGCCGACACCCTGTGTGCGCGGGCCAGATTCTGCGTAAACACGCCTGATCCGAGGCCAAAGGGCGTGTCATTGGCCAATGCAATAGCCTCCTCTTCCGTATCGAACGGCAGAAGGGACATGATGGGGCCAAACATCTCGACCTTCAGGGTTTCGGTCTGCGGGTCTGCGCATTCAACGAGGGTGGGGGCCATGTAATTGCCGGGCCGGTCCACGCGCGCACCCCCATGTGGAGGGTTGCGCCTTGCTCTTGCGCCTTTGCAAGCGTGTCTTCGATCCGTGCGATCTGTGTTGGTGTGCACAGGGGGCCGACATGGGTGCCCGCATCCAGCGGGTCACCGACGACGATCCCACCCGCCTTTTCTTGGATACGGCTGATCAGATCATCCATGATCGGGCGATGCACCAACCCGCGTGATCCGGCCACACAGCTTTGTCCCGAAGCCCCGAAATTCCCCGCGATCAAGCCATTGGCCGCGCCGTCCAGATCGGCATCGTCAAAGACAAGGATGGGGGATTTGCCGCCCAGTTCCAGCGAAGTGACAGCAAAGTTCTCGGCCGAATTGCGCACCACGTGCCGCGCCGTGTCGGGCCCACCGGTGAAGGCGATGCGGTCGACATCCGCATGCCGTGTCAACGGGATGGCGCAGTTTTCCGCATCCCCGGTGATCACCGACACCGCGCCGGGTGGAAATCCCGCCGCTTCGATCAGACGCGCAAACTCCAGCATTGGGGCCGGGGCAATTTCAGAGGCTTTGAGGACGACGGCGCAGCCTGCTGCCAGCGCAGGGCCGAGCTTGGTCGCGGTCAGGAACATCTGCGCATTCCACGGCACAATCGCGACCACCACACCGATGGGTTCGCGCCGGGTGAACACATGCATATTCGGTTTGTCGATGGGCAGCACAGCGCCTTCGATCTTGTCCGCCAGCCCTGCGTAATAGCGGAAATAATCCGCCACATAGGCCGTCTGGGCGGAGGTTTCGGCCAACAGCTTGCCGCTGTCCGTTGTCTCAAGTTCACCCAGCTTTTGCGCGTGCTCTTCGATCAGGTCCGCCAGACGAAACAGCAGTTTGCCCCGCGCCGTCTGTGTCATGTCGCGCCATACGGGATCATTCAGTGCCCGGCGGGCAGCGGCGATGGCGCGGTCGACATCCGTCGGGGCAGCACAGGCGAATGTGGCCCAATCCGCACCCGTGGCCGGGTTCTGGGTGGTCATGATCTGCCCGTCAGACCCGTCGCACCACGCGCCGTCGATGAAGAGTTGGTAATGGGGGAGTGTGGTCATCTTGATCCTCAGGCAAATGCAGGCATGACGTCGTCGATAAAGCGGGCAAGGGACGCGCGTTTGCGTTCAAAGTCCATGCCGGAGTCGATCCAGAACGAGTATTCGTCATAGCCAAGGTCTTCGTATCGCTTGATCTGGTCAATGACCTCTTGCGCCGTGCCAATGGTCAGGTCGCGGTGCATATTTTCGGGCGACATCATCTTGTTGGCAGCCAGTTCGTCCTCGCTGAGGCTTTCGATCAGCCCTTGGGATACGGGCCGCTTGTTCTGAAACCACGCGCCGAAATAGCAGTAAAAACGCGACAATTGGTGTGCGGCGAGGGTCACGTCATCGCCGTCCGATCCGACATAGGTGTGGTGCAGCAGCATAATCTTGGGGCGCGGGCCTGCATAGGCCGCACAGGCGTCGTTGAACTTGCCCATCAGGCTTTCGATTTCTTCCATGCCCTGCCACAGCGGGGTGACTTGAATGTTGAACCCGTTCTCGACCCCAAAGGCGTGGCTGTTGGGATCACGTGCGGCGATCCAGATTGGCGGGCCTTCTTCCTGTACCGGTTTGGGGGCCGTGGTGGTGACCGGAAAGGCATAAAATTCGCCCTCATGCGCGCAATCCCCGGCCCAAAGCTGGCGCAGCAATGGCGTGGTTTCGCGCATCCGCAACCCTGCCTCCCACGCGTCCATATTAGGCATCAGCCGTTCGTATTCGTAACTGTAGGCGCCGCGTGCGATGCCGAGTTCGATCCGCCCGTCCGTGATCAGATCGGCCGCTGCCGCCTCCCCTGCCAATTTGATCGGATGCCAGAAAGGAGCAACGATGGTGCCCGTGCCGAGGCGCACGTTTTTGGTGTGGTGTGCCAAATCCACAAGGCTCAGGAACGGGTTGGGGGTGATGGTGAATTCCATCCCGTGATGTTCGCCCGTCCAAACCGCCCGCATACCGCCCTCATCCGCCATCTTGGCCAGATCAATCAGCTCGCGCCGCAGGTCCTTGTGGTCCTGACCGGGGGTGAGCCGTTCCATATGGGCAAAGAGAGAGAATTCCATGGGCTATCTCCTGTCTGTCGGGGCATGCACGCCGCCGTGTTCCGTGTCGCCAAAATAGAGGCCAAAATGGCGGCTGCGCGCGTCATCGGCAAAGCGCAGCATCATGGTTCTGAGGGCCGGGCTGGCAAAGGTCTGTGCCGACAACTCGCCGATGGGAACCGCCACAACATCCGCATTGGGTCGCGCTTGCGTGCCCGTGGCCAAAAAGTAGCTGTGATGCTTGCGCCCCTTGGCGTCATCAAAGACGGAATAGGCTTGGCCAAGACTGGCCTGCACCCCCATCGCGTTCAACGTGTCGCGCAGGTGGGTCAGCAGCGCGCCACGGTCCTGATGTGCGCAATGCAGTGGCGCTAGACCCGTCGCGGTGCGCTGCAGCAGCACGGCGTCGCCGTCCTGAACGATGGCCCCCGCAATGGTCAGCCCGTCAACATGATCCAAGGCCGCCCGTTCTGTGCTGAGGCTGAAGAACCGCCCCGAGACATAGCCAAGACCCGGTGCCTCATGGTGCGTGAACGCCTCGACCCGGCCAAGGAGCATGCTGTGATCGCCCGCTTCGACGCAGCTGTGCGATGTGCAGGAAAACTGCGCAACTGCGTCCCTGATCAGGGGGACTCCGTGCAGATCGTCGCTGCATATCACCTGGGCAAAACGGTCAGCTTTTGAACCGGCAAAGACGGTCGCAATGTCTTCTTGCCCTTCGGCCAGCACGCTGACGGCGAAATGAGTGCAGGTGGTAAAGGTCTGATAGCTCGACAGGAATTGTCCCGGGCAGACCAGCAAAAGCGGTGGATCAAGCGAGACGGAGGTAAAGGAATTGGCGGTAAAGCCAACCGGCGTCCCGTCGTTGCGCCGTGCCGTGACGATTGTGACGCCCGTCATGTAGGCACCGAAGGCGTGGCGCAGGGCGCGGGGGTCGAGCGCGCTCATGTCGTGCACGCCTTTGCAAAGGCGGCGAGATGTGTGTTGACCGCGTGTGGATGCGTCATCGGCATCATGTGCGCCGCACCTTCGATGATGATTGCAGTGCCATCGGGCGTGTGCGCAGCCATGGATCGGGACATTTCGGGGGTCGAATTCGGCTCCTCTGCTCCGGTCATGAACAGGGCCGGGCAGGACAAGGTGCGCAGGCTTGCCTCTGCCGGACCGTCCTCTTGCGCGAACACAGTATAGGCGGCCTTGTAACCCGCCTGATCCACGCCCAGCAGCCAATCCTTGCAGGCCATGCGTTCCGGTGACGGCTCAGCCCCGAACCAGCGATCAAGAGGTGGTTCCGGGTCTGCCACGGTGACGCCGTCAAGACTGCGCGCGCGCGCCAGAACGGCGCGGCGGGCCTCGGCATTGCGCCGGAAAATAGCGTTGAGGGCGACAACCCCTGTAACATGCTGTGGGTGCCTGATCGCCAGATCCAGCGCGATCATGGCACCAAAGGAGTGGCCGATCACGACACTTGGCCCGCTCAGACATTCGGCCACTGCTTCAGTGTAGGCGGGCAGATCGGGCGTGGTGCCTAAGGGCGCGCTGAACCCGTGCCCCGGCACATCCACCGCAATCACGCGATGGTCTTTTGCAAGGGCGTCGATCTGCGCACCCCAGGCTTCGGCCCGCAGACCGACGCCGTGGATCATCAGGATCGTCGGCCCGTCGCCCGCCGTGATCGCGGCGAGGGGGCCGAGATCAGACCGCCGCCGGGTTGTCCAGGTCATGGCCCAGATCCTTGAGGTCCTGATAACGATCCCCGATGCGGTGATGCGGACGCCCGCCTGTGGCAGCCCCCAGAACCACGACGATCTCGTCATCGCGCGGCGCGTCCGGAATGGAAAACTGGATGGTCAGGTAATGCGAGCGGCGACCCGCATCGTTCTTGTCCATCAGCGGCACCATGATCGGCGCATTTGCCCCGCCGCGCGTGTTTGTGAAGGCAAGATAGGATTTCGCGCCTACCGCCTCGCGGTAGTGATTGCCAAACCGCAGCGTATGGATCAGGCCCGAGGCGTGCTCAATCTCTCCGTTCAAGCCGACGACGGCGGCCTTGCCGTAGGCCTCGATGGCAGCACCCGATCCGGCCAACGCGATCACTCGAGCGGTCATCATCTCGCCCAGCACTGGCCCGTAGGCCTGTATTTCCGGTTTCAGATCATCAACATAGCGCCCGGCCCACGGGTTGCGCACGACCGCGGCCAGCGCGAACATCCGCCATGGGCGATCCGCGGGGCGAAACCCTTCGATCAGCACCTCTTCGTCATAGGTGACCAGTTTTCGGATTTCGGGCTGCATGGCTGTCCTCTTGCACGGCGTCGCCAGACTATCCCTGCGGTGGATGCGGTTTGACAAACGAACTATTCTGAGGCCAAGATATTAGCCTGACTAATGGCTGCGTTGTGCATGGCAAAATCCCTTCCTCCCCTGACCTGGTTCCGCGCCTTCGAGGCGGCGGCGCGGCGCCTGAGCTTCACAGCGGCTGCGCAGGAAATCGGCATGACGCAATCGGCCGTCAGTCAGCATGTGAAAGCGCTGGAAATGCGGCTTGGGGTGACGCTGTTTTTGCGCCGGGCGCGGGGGTTGTCCCTTACGGATGAGGGGCGCAAGCTGTTACCGCAGGTGGGCACCGCGCTTGAAACTCTGGCGCAGGCCACGCGGGATTTCGAAGCGGGGCCGGTGGACAATCTGTTGACCATCGCCAGTTCGGTCAGCGTCGCCCAATGGGTAATTGCCCCGCATCTTGCCGCCCTTAAACATCGTGTGCCGGACGTGCGCGTGCGTTTTGTCGGCACCATCTGGCCGGATGATTTCCACACCCTGCGCGCGGATGTCGAAATTCCGTTTGGATCGCAAAAGCAGGTGGGGCGCGACGGGATCATGTTACAGCCAAGTGCCTTGATCGCGCTCAAGTCGCCGACGTTACAAGGGCCGCTTGAAGAATTGCCGCTGATCGAAGCGGTGGGCACATCAGATGGGTGGAGCAAGTGGCGCGCAGAGATTGGCCAAGTTCTGCAACCTGATGTTTACGTCGATTCCTACGGTGCGGCCCTGCACATGGCGGTGCATGGAAACGGTGTGGCCCTTGTCAGTGCCCTGCTTGCACAAAATGCAGTGCAGTCAGGTCAACTTGTTATGGCCCACGATGCGCGGCTGCCAAGCACCGAAGGCTACTTTCTGCGCACAAATACCCAAGTCCCCGAGGCTGTGGCCTTTGGCGAGTGGTTGCTGGAACATTTGGACATGGTTGCAACTGGCCATGGCTGACGCGCATTTGCAAAGGCGACCTCGCCCTTGTTGACCACGCGACAATGCTTTGCCCACGCGCTGGGCATACTTATTGGGGCGGATGCGATCCGCGCATATGACGTCGACGAAGCGTTGAAGGCGATGATGGGCGATGCGTTTTCCGCCGCCTTCGAAAAAGAAAGAACAGGAATGGAATTCCTGCGTTTCGCATTTTTCTATTTGGGCGCGTGAAAACACGCTTGATATCTGAACGCGCATCATCGCGCTGTTGCCGGAAAGAACCGCATTTAACATTTCCGGAGTTTGGGTATCTGGAAAACCCGCACGCGCGCCCCTAAAAGTAAGGCGTCGTGGTTTTTGTTCTGTCTTTTTAAAGGCCCAAATTCAACCCTTGCGTATTTTCGCTGGAGACCACATGCGGCTTTCTGATTTGCTTCGGACGGATATCAACCACGAATTCAAACAGTTTCAAATCGGTGACATCGTAAATCGTACGGAGCTTTGGGCCCGTCAGGTTATGGTGTGCTGCTGCTCTATCGTGCTGTGGTTTGCGACCGGACATTCTGTCATGCTGGTCTGGGGCGCTGGATATGTGGTCTTCAACACGGCCTATGTCGAATTCCTGCGCCGCCGCGCAGGCCCGGTCAGGCCCTTACATCTGGCTCTGGCGGCGGCGGCCAGCACCTTTGTGGTGGCCTGGTACGGCACCATGGTGGTCTATATCGCCACGATGGGGGACGGGGAATGGCTGTTGCTTGCCTGCTGCGGCGCCATTGGGCTCGCGCTGCATTGCCTGTCGCGCAACCACGAATTCAGCTATTCGGCCATGATCGATCTGGGCGCGACTCTGGTGACCAGTCTTGGTGTGCTGGTCGCGGCGTTCATGCAGATCGAAGCCATGTGGACGGGCTTTGCCACGCTGCTGGGCGGCGTTTGTGTTGTCGCCTATTTTTGCCTCAGTTTCCGCGACATCATCATCGAACGGCAAAAGCTGAACCGGCGCCTGCTGTCGGAAACCCAGGACGAAAAGATGCGTGCCCTTGGCCAGTTCACCAGTGGTGTTGCGCATGATTTCAATAACTTGCTGACCGTTGTGAATGGAAACATTGAACTGGCCAAACTCGACCCGCAAGGGATCGAAACGCATGAGTATCTCGAAGAGGCCCATGCCGCGGGCATGAAGGGTGCAGTGCTGATCCAGCAATTGCTGGCCTTTGCCCGCAAGTCACAGATCACCGTCAGTGACATCAGCCTGAAGGATATGTTCAGGCGCCTGTCGGGTCTGCTGGACAGGGTTCTGCCCGCGCATATCGCGCTGAGTGTCGATGTGCGGGATGACGATGTTTGCGTACGAGCGGATTCGGCCATGATCGAAAGTGCGGTGATCAATCTGGTGATCAACGCCCGTGATGCATTGGGCGAACAACCGGGCAAGATTGTCATATCGATCGAACCGTTTGGCAGAAACGAAGTTGAAATCGCGGTGCGCGATACCGGCCCCGGGATGGATGACGACACGCTGGCGCGTGCGGTCGAGCCGTTCTTTACCACCAAGGCGGTGGGGGACGGGTCAGGATTGGGCCTGTCGATGGTCACTGGCGTTGCAGAGCAATGTGGCGGACGCCTTGAGCTTGAGAACCAACCGGGCGGGGGCCTAAGCGCCCGCATGTTCCTGCCCATGGCGGTTTGTGAGGCAAGCGCACAGGCATCATTTGAGGGCGCAGGCCATCCGGCCTGACCGTGGGGAGTTGCGAACAGACAGCGCTTACAGCGATGCCTGAGCGTCGCCAATCTGTTGTCTCCGTGGAGGGATAATTCCCCGAAACAGCACGTGCTGACTCGTCAGCCAGTTGGTGGTCTTGCGACCCGTTCTGCCTAGAGTGGGGACGTAAGTGCCGACGGCCCGACATCGTCGTAGGCCGCGACCCCCAATTGCCCCAATGCGCGCACCAGTTCGAGGTGCAGGATCTCCATTGCCCGATGCGCGCCGGGGGCACCGCCCGCCCCAACTCCGTACGCCAAAGCGCGTCCCGAAAGGGCAAAATCCGCCTCAAGCGCCTTGGCCCGCAGGATATCCGCGCCGCGCCGGATGCCACTGTCGAGAATGATCTTGATCCTGCCGCCGACGGCTTTGGCGATGGGGGGCAGGGCTTCGATGGTGGGCGGGCCAAAGGCCACCTGACGCCCGCCATGGTTTGAAACGACAATGCCGTCACATCCAAGTTCAGCGCATTTCACCGCATCCGCTGCGTGCAGGATGCCCTTGACCAACAGTGGCCCTTTCCACCGGTCCCGCAGCCGTTTCAGATCGTCCCATGTAAATCCGGGCGTGATCAGGGTTTTCTGCACGTCTGCGTATGACGTGGCACTTTGCAAAAGGTCGGCATAGTTTGCGATGTTGGGTTTACCGTGGCGCAGCGTTTCCAGTGACCAGCGTGGGTTGGCGATCAGCCCGGCCAGCACTTGCGGCGTGATCCGAAACGGAACGGCAAGCTGGTTGCGGATATCGCGATCCCGTTTCCCGGCGGCGGGTACGTCTGCCGTGACCAGCATGACCTTGTAATCCGCCGCCTCGGCCCGCGCGATCAGCCCTTCGGTGACGTTTGAGTCGCTGGACACATAAAGCTGGAACCACCCGTTCCCCTCTGCCGCCTCGGCAAGCTGTTCGAGCGTGGTCGAAGCCGCGGAACTCGCGATATATGGCATGTTCCGTTGCGCACAGAGACGCGCCAGCGTCAGATCAGCCCCCGGCCAAAAGGCGTTGAGCATCCCGATAGGCGCCATGCCAAAGGGCACGTCAAACCGCTGCCCGAACAGCGTTACACGCGTGTCGATATCGGACACGTCCACCATATAGCGCGGGGTCAGCTCGACTTCTTCAAAAGCTGCGCTGTTGCGGCGCATATTACGCTCGGACTCGGCCCCACCATCGACCAGATCAAAGGCAAACCGCGGAATCCGGCGCTTGGCGATGCTGCGCAGATCGTCGATGCAGGCGGCCCGGTCCAACCCCATCAGATTGACCACCCGCCATCGATGGCAAAGGCCTGCCCGGTGGTGAACGCCGACAAATCGCCCGCAAGATAGCAGACCATTTCCGCGATTTCCGCGGGTGTGCCGAACCGGCCCATCGGCTGACGCGCGGTGAAGGCTGCGTGGGCGGCGTCGAAGTCGCCCGTGGCCGCAAGCCGGTCCTTGAGCGAAGGGCTTTCCACCGTTCCGGGGCAGATCGCGTTGCAGCGGATCCCGTATTGCACGTAATCGGCGGCGATGGCCTTGGTCATCCCGATGATCGCGGCCTTGGACGCGCCGTAGGCAAAGCGGCGCGGCGCACCTTTTTCGCTGGAAACGATCGAGGCGATGTTGATGATTGATCCCGCCCCAAGTTCCAGCATGCCCGGCAACACGGCCTTGGTGATCTGATACATCGCCTTGGCGTTCAGGTTGAAGGAACGGTCCCAATCCGCCTCATCGCAGTCAAGGATGGTGCCGTCATGCACCCAGCCTGCGCAGTTCACTAGGATATGGGCGGGGGCGATGCCCCGACCAACGCGTCAATGGCCGCAACATCAAGGACATCAAGCGCGTGCCCCGTGATGTTGTCTGAGCCTTGCGCAACACGGGCGACGGCGGCGCCGTCAATGTCGGTTGCGATCACGCGCGCGCCACGCAATGCCAGCGCCTCGGCACTGGCCCGCCCGATCCCGTTGCCTGCCGCTGTGACGATGGCGGTCTTGCCGGTGAGTGAATGTTGCATATGTCCTCTCTCAGCGGGCCAGCCAGCCACCATCGACGGTGACGGTGCTGCCGTTGCAGTAATTCGCGGCGTTCGAGGCCAGAAAGACGGCGGCCCCTGCGATTTCGGCAGGTTCGGCAAAGCGGCCCGCTGGAATGCGCTCCAGCAACGCCTTGGAGCGGTCCGGATCGTCCCGCAAGGCTTGCGTGTTGTCGGTGGCGGTGTAGCCGGGGGCGATGCTGTTGACGTTGACGCCATGGCCTGCCCATTCATTGCACAAGGCGCGGGTCAGACCGACCACGGCGTGTTTGCTGGCGGCATATGCGGGCACCATCAGCCCGCCTTGGGATGCCAGAACCGATGATACGATGATGATCTTGCCAGAGCCTTGGGCGATCATGCGTTTGCCCGCCGCCTGGCTTAGCAACCAGACGGAGTCCAAGTTGACCGATAGCACGCGCTGCCAGTCCGCGAGTGGCATATCGGCAGATGGTGCGCGGTGAATGATCCCAGCATTGTTCACAAGGATGTCGAGTCCCCCAAGCGCATCTGCGGCGAAGTCGATAACTTCCGCCGCCGCCGCTTCGTCTATGTCGGTAAAGTCCGCCTTTACAGCCGCCCCGGTCCGCCCCAGCGCTTCGATCTCGGCCAAAGTCTCCTCGGGCTGGTGGCTGCGGTAGGTCAGCGCCACATCGGCCCCGGCAGCGGCAAGGCCAAGGGCGATGCCCTTGCCAATGCCCGTAGCCCCACCGGTGACCAAAGCCTTGCGGCCGCTCAGATCAAACAAGTGCGCCATGATCAGTACCGGTTTGCGATGGGCAGTTCCTCGGCCGGGAACAGCGAAATGACCTCGCAGCCGGTTTCGGTCACGACCACTTCTTCTTCGATCCGCGCGGCGGAGTATCCATCCGTCGCCGGACAGTAGGTTTCCAGCGCGAACACCATGCCGGTCTTGATCTCCATCGGGTGATCCAGACTGATGGCGCGGCTGATGATGGGCCGTTCGTGCAGTGCGAGACCGAGACCATGGCCAAATTGCAGACCGAATGCGGCGTCTTCGTTCGGGAAGCCTAGGCTTTCCGCCGTGGGCCAGACCTCGGCCACCTTGTCCGTGCTGACGCCCGGTTTGATCATCGCGATCGAGGCGTCAATCCATTCGCGCGCCTTGACGTAGGCGTCGTTCTGCGACGGCGTTGCGCGCCCCACATTGAACGTGCGGTAATAGCAGGTGCGATAGCCCTGATAGCTTTGCAGGATGTCGAAAAATGCCTGATCGCCGGGGCGGATTAGTCGGTCGGTAAAATTGTGCGGGTGTGGATTGCAGCGTTCGCCCGAGATGGCGTTGATCGCCTCGACGTCGTCGCTGCCCATTTCGTAGAGCATCTTGTTGGACAGGGCGACGATGTCGTTCTCGCGCACGCCCGGTTTCAGCTCTTCGTAGATCATGTGGTAGACGCCATCGACCATCGCGGCGGCCTGGGTTAAAAGCTGGATTTCATCCCAGTTCTTGATCTCGCGTGCGGCCAGCATGATTTGCTGGCCATCCACGACATTGATCCCTTCCTCGCGCAAGGCATGAAACATCGCGGTTTCGGCGTAATCCACCCCGACAGGCATGTCCGCCATTCCTGCATCGCGGATCAGACCTGCGATCTGCTTGGCGTATTTCTGCATCAAACCGAATTCGGGCGGGATGGTGCCGCGCATTCCAACGACGCCCGCCAGACAGTGATCCGGCTCCAACCAGTCCGAGTGGCGCTTGTGGTGCATCGCGGCCGATCCGAAATCCCAGACATAGGGGGAATCGTCGCCGGTCAGCAGACAGAACCGGCACATCTTGTCGCGTTCCCATTCGCCGATCTTGGTGGCGGACACGTAGCGGATGTTGTTCACGTCAAACAGCAGCAGCGTTCCGGCGTTTGAGTTCTGCAAGGCCTGCCGCGTGCGGGCCAGACGGTAGCGGCGCAACCGGTCGTGATCGATCCGGCGTTCGAAATCGACGGATGTATGGCCCCATGCGGGCAGGCGTTCGCGCCATTCCCAGTTGGGTTCAAGGTCTTGCGGGGTCAGCATGTTCGGCATCAATGCGCGTGACATAGGTATCTCCTTCGGGCCGCGTCAGCGCCCCGTTGACAGGGTGAAAGGAAAGAGTTCAGTGCGTTACTGGATGCACCAACCGCCATCGACGTGGATCATCTGACCGGTCATGTAGTCGCTGTCATCACTGGCAAGGAACGACGCGGTCCCGACGATGTCCTTGGGATAGGACACGCGCTTGATCTGAAGTGCATCGCGCACGATATCCTCGTATGCCTGTCCCTCTTTCTCCTTGAATCCGATGTCGACAAGGTCCTTGTCCAGCTGTTCCCAAAGCGGGGTGACAACGACGCCCGGGGCATAACCGTTGACCGTGATCCCATGTTCGGCAAGGCCAAGCGCGCCGCAATGGGTCAGGGCCAGAACGCCGTATTTCGAGGTGCAGTAGACAGTCACGTCCAACAGCGGCTTGCGCGACGCGATAGACCCGACGTTGATGATCTTGTAGGGATGTCCCTCCATCGGACCTTGCGCAATCATCTGGCGGGCGGTTTCCTGCATGCCCAGCCACATGGCCTTTGTGTTGACGTTCATGATCATGTCCCAGTTGTCTTCATCGATATCCATGAAGAAGCGGGGTTTGTTGAGGCCTGCATTGAATAGCCCGATGTTGATGGATCCGAAAGCATCGACCGTCGTGGCGACCGCAGCAGCGTTGTCGGCACGTTTCGTGACGTCCATCTGCACAGCGACAGCCTTGCCGTTTCCGGCGGCGTTGATGGTCTCGGCCACCTCTGATGCGGCGTCGCCATCCAGATCGCCGATGCACACGTTCGCACCTTGGGCGGCAAAGCTGGCAGCGTTGGCCTCGCCCATGCCGCGGGCGGCACCGGTGATCAGAATATTCTTACCTTTGAGGCGGTTGGGGTCCATGGGTGTCTCCTCCTGTTGTCACGTAGTGTTTTGTTTTTCGATGACGGCGTCGGCCCGTCCTTGCGCGCGCTGCAACGCGTCACGCGGTGAAATCAGGCCGCGCAGCATGTCGTGAAACTCCTCGCCGCAGATCTGGATGATGGCGCTGATCTCGGGCACGGGCGGGCGTGGCCAGAATTGCAGCTCGTCGCGCCACGACATCGCGTCGACGGCTTCGAATATGGGCGACAGCCTGCGCACATCCGGGTCCGACCCGACCGAATAGCGCGGGTTGGTGCGGCTGCCGTTCTGCACATACAGCTTTTGTGCCTCGGGCGAGGTGAACACGCGCAGCGCCTCAAGCGCGCCCGCGCGCCGGTCTTCGGGCAAGTTGGCGGGGATGCCCAGCAGGTAGCCGCCCACAGGCGCGATTGGCCCCGCGCCCGGTCCGGCAGGGTGGGGCAGATATCCGGTCTGCCCACAGGCGGGCGATGTTTCGTCCAACTCGAAATACGGGGCCAGCAGGGTGTATCCATAAGCCATCGCGATCCGGCCCGCCGCGTAGGGGCGGACGCGTTCGTACCATGACATCGACAGGATGTCGGGGGTGAGTATTCCAGCAACTCCAGCAGAAATTCGGCGGCATGCAGACCGGCATCCGTGTCGATGGTCGCACGGTAGCGCCGGTCGGCCAGATGCCGCGTTTCAAACCCGCCTGCGATGGGGGGCAGATCAAGGATCGGTCGACCAAAGTCCGCCAGTGTCATCAGCACAGTGTGGCCAAGGGCCGTGCCCCGTGCCGCATTCCATGCGATGCCGTACTGGCCGTGCACAGGGTCGTGCAATGCCTTTGCTGCGGCAAGCAGCGCATCCGTGGTGGCCGGTGGGTTCAGTCCCGCCTGCGCGAACAAATCCTTGCGGTAAAACAGCAGCTCGGGTGTGGTCTGCGAGGGCAGGCCATAAGGTTTGCCACCCCAATGCGCAGCATTCCACCCTGCAGTGTGAAAATCTGCCGCGTCCACGCTTGCAAAGTCCATCACCTCGTCCAGAGGCATCAGAATGCCGCGTTCGGCGAAATCACCCACCCAGGGCAAGTCAACTGCGATAATGTCATAGCGGCTGGCCTTACGATCGGCGTTGCGCAGGGTTTCTTCGTAAAGACGGTCGATGGAAAAGGCGCGTTGATGGATATGTGCGCCGATGGATTGTTCGAACTGGCGCTTGAGCTTATCCATGACCATGAATGTCGGATCACCGTGCACCAGCACGCGCAGGCCACCGGGCAGTTTGATCGGATTGCTGAGAACCTGCAGGGGCGGGATCGACTTGGCACTCAGATATGAGCCACCGAAATAGTAGTCCTCGCTTTCGCCCAGTGTCTCATCCCCGCCGAACCGGGTGGCGGCCAGCCGGGCCACGCGGCTTGACAGTTGCGCCCAGTGTTCCAGCAGCATTTCACTCGGATGCATGGAGAAGCTTTTGCCGGTCTTGGTGCGCGGACGCTGTTCGATCAGCCCGGCCTCGATCATCTCTTTGAGGCGACGGTTGGCGGTGGCGTAGGGCACGCGGCTGGCCCCGATCAGGGCGGTTGCAGTGATCACGCGCCCCTCAAGATGGCCCCGCATCAGCAATTGCGCCATGCGCAGGTTGGGATTGGGCGCGGACAGATCGACCATATCTTCGATCTCGTCGCCCAACTCTTCGAGAAAGGCGATGATCTGCAGCATCTCGGTCTTGGCCTTGGGGGGCACGAACCGGGCCATGGTGTCTCCGCTCATCGCGTTCATGTAAGCCGCTTTGGTCTTTCGTTTCGGCGGCGTTGAGTTTTTCGCACGCCGTTTTTCCGAATTGTCCATTTTGGACGAATCTGATTTGCCCATCGGTGATTGCCCTCGCAGTCTGAGAAGTTGCCTGCACGAAACATATCGCCAAAATATCCAAAACGGATATTTTTATGTCCGAAACGGATATAATTCAGGGGGCTGGGTCCGGATCAAGTTTGCATCATCCTTGCAGTCCAATGGACAATGATTCCCCGTATGGAGGGGGGATCGCTTTAACCGAGATCGAAAAGATTTCTTTGGGAGGGAACCAAGATGACACTTCGCACCATTCTTTCGGCCACTGTTGCGACAGCGGCCGTGTCGGTCGCCGGTGCTGCGTTTGCAGACGGGCATGGCACCATGAAGATCGGGATCACTCAGAACAACGTGGGTGTCGACAGCTATCAGACGACATATGAAAAAGCGTTCATCGAGGCCGCCGAGGCCAACGACAAGGTTGAAGTCGTCGTACTTGACGCCGGGGGTGACGTCGCCCGCCAGATCGCCCAGATGGAAGATCTGATCCAGCAGGAAGTCGACGCAATCATCATCTGGCCGACCAACGGCGAGGCCGTTATTCCTGCCGTGCGCAAGGCGCATCAGGCGGACATTCCGGTAATCGTCACCAATTCCAACATTGCCGAGGCTGGCTTTGATTTCGTGAAATCCTTCTCTGGCCCTGACAACGTCACCCAAGGTGCCCGCTCTGCCGAGATCATGTGCGACAAGTTCAAGGACATGGGCATCGAGAACGAGGCGCAGGTTGTACACATCACCGGCCAGCCCGGCTACACCACCGCAATTGAGCGTGCCAGCGGGTTCGAGGATCGCCTGCCGGAAGTCTGCCCGAACGTCACAATCGTCGACACGCAACCCGGTGACTGGAACCGCGAAAAATCGCAGCAGGTAATGGAAGCGTTCCTAGTCAAATACGACGACATCGACGGCGTTTACTCCGGAGATGACAACATGGGCGTGGGCGCGCTGAACGCGGCCAAAGCCGCAGGGCGCGAAGGCATCATCTTTGTCGGAGCCACCAACTTTGCTGTGGGTTACGAGGCGATGGCCGCGGGCGAATACTGGGGTTCGATTTATCAATCGCCCGTGGATGACGCCAAAGCCGCATTGAAAACAGCCATCGACGCGCTCAATGGCGAAGACCTGCCGTTCCTGAACTACTTCGACACACCGAAGATCACGCAGGACAACATGGGCGAGTTTACCAAGCCTGTCTTCTAAGGCTTCTCCCGGCTGCGGGGCAGGGGATTTTCCACCTGTCCCGCAATCCTTTACGCACATCTGATCTTTGAAGGGGACGGGGTATGGGACGTGTATCCGAACGCGTCTGCATCGTCACAGGTGCGGCCCAGGGCATCGGGCGCGCCATCTGCGAGGCACTGCTGAACGAAGGCGCCAAGGTCTGCTTTGCCGACATCAACGGTGACAAGGCCGCCGAAGTGGCCGAGGCCAATCGCAGCCGTCTGAACGGTCAGGCCGGTATGGTGATGTCCCACCCTGTTGACGTAACGCAGCGCGAACAGGTCGCAGCCATGATCGCCCACACTGTCGAAACCTTTGGTCGGCTGGACGTGAAATTCAACAATGCGGGCGTCAACAAGCCGATGAATTTCATGGACGTGACCGAAGACAACTGGAATTTCATCATGGGTGTCAACGGGTTGGGCTGTATGATCGGCATGCAGGAAGCCGCCCGCCAGATGATCGCCCAAGGCACGGGCGGCAAGATTATCAACACCGCGTCCATCGCCAGTCGTCAGGGCTTTGACAATGTGGCACCGTACTGTGCGTCGAAATTCGCTGTCGTATCCCTGACGCAATCAGGGGCCCGCGACCTGGCCAAGCACAACATAACCGTGACCGGGTTTGCCCCCGGTGTGGTAGCAACAGAAATGTGGGAACAAGTCGATCAGGACCTCATGGCCATCGGCGCCTCGGAACGTCCCGGTCAGGCGATGGAGGAGTTCTCGTCAGAAATACTGAAAGGGCGCGTGGCGACGCCTTTGGACATTACCGGCACGACGACGTTCCTTGCCTCGAAAGACAGCGACTACATGACCGGTCAGATCGTCATGATCGACGGCGGCATGACGCTGGTCTGACGGGACATACCCACGCGGCGTTGCCGGGCAGGCAGAATTCACGACGTCACTGACCCTAGGGAGGGGATCATGGCCACACTGACAAGTCAAAAGATCGGAACCATTCTGGCAAAACAGGGGATCCTGATTGCCTTTGTCGCGTTCCTGATCGGCTTTACCATTGCGAACCCCAAGTTCCTGACGCCCGACAACATTCTGAGCGTCGTGCGGTCGTCTGCGATCCTGGGGGTCATGGCCCTTGGTGTGACTTTTGTCGTGATCAGCGGCAATCTTGATCTGTCTGTCGGGTCGATGATGTCCTTTTCGACAATCGTGGTGCTGGATCTGCATGACAAGATCGGCCCGGCCCTTGCCATCCCGGCGATGTTTGCCATGACCATCGCCCTTGGCGCGCTGATCGGCCTGTTGGTGGGGTATCTCAAGCTCAATTCGCTGATTGTGACGTTGGGGATGCTGTCGGCCATCCACGGCCTGACGCTCACCTATTCAGGTGGCAAGAACATGGATATCGCTGACAAGGAAGGCACGTGGTTCAGCGTATTCGGGCAGGGCAGCGCGTTGGGCATCCCGGTGCCCATCCTGCTGTTCATAGCGCTCGCGGCCCTTCTGGGCCTTGTGCTGTCCAAGACGAGTTTCGGGCGCAAGGTCTATGCCGTCGGCGGCAACGGGACGGCCGCGACATTCTCGGGCATCAGACGCGCCCGTACGGTGTTCCTGTGCTACATCATGTCGGCGGCTTGCGTAGCCACCGCAGGGCTCATTCAGGCCAGCCGCTCGTTGGGATCGCAAAACACAGTGGGACAGGGGTTGGAGCTGGAAGTGCTCGCCGCTGTCATCCTTGGGGGTGCATCGCTGCTGGGTGGGTCGGGCACGATTTTCAAGACGGTGATCGGCGTGTTGATCCTTGGCTTTATCCAGAACGGATTGCTGCTGATCGGTCTGCAATTCTACGTCCAGTTCGTTGTGACGTGGGTCATCATCATCCTTGCTGTCTGGCTCGATATCGCGGCCAAACGCGGCAAGCTGTGGTCGCCGATCGCGTGAGGGGGAAACATGAAACCGGGTGCATTTTCCAAAGCGCTGAAAAGCGGCGCAATCTGGGGCTTTGTCGTTCTGGAACTGATCTTTTTCAGCATTGCGGGCGAATTCCTGTCCCTGTCCGACAAAGCCTTTATGGATTGGGAAAACATGCTGCTGTTGCTGAAACAGTCGGCCCCCATCGGCATCATTGCGATGGGCATGACCATCGTCATGGTCAACGGCAATATTGACCTAAGCGTCGGGGCGACCTTTGCCATCGCCGCCATCGTATTGCTGGACAGTATGACATGGCCGATCTTTGCCGGTCTTGGCGACTGGGTGATCCCGGTGGCGTGGGTGCTGGCGCTGGCAGTCGGCACGGCCCTTGGCGCGCTCAACGGGTTTATCGTGTGGAAGACGGGGGTTGATGCCTTCATCGTTACGCTGGGGGCGATGCTGGGCTACCGTGGCATTGTGTTCATGTTCAATGGCGAACAGCCCACGAGCCACCTCAACTGGACGCTGGTCGACTTTGCCGAGGCCGAATTTCTGGGCCTTGCCACGGCATCATGGTTCCTGCTGGCGGTGACCGTGGCCATCTGGTTTCTGCTGACCAAAACGGTGCATGGCCGCAATGCCTATGCGATTGGGGATAACCGCGAGGCGGCAGTGAACGCAGGTATTCGCGTCGGGCCGCACATGATGATCAACTTTGCGATCATCGGGTTCCTTGCTGCCTTGTCGGCGGTGGTTTTCTATTCCGAAAGCGGTTCGGTCAACCCGAATGACGGCCAGCTTTACGAGCTGTGGGTGATCACCGCCGTCGTCCTTGGCGGCACCAAGATCACCGGTGGGGCGGGCAGTGCCATCGGCACCTTTGGTGGTGTCATTGCCATTCAGCTTCTGCGCAAGGGTCTGGGCCATATCGGCGCGGACACGTCCACTGTGAACCTTGTGATCGGTCTTATCCTGATCGCCGTGCTCATTCTCGATCGCCAGTTGAACGTCAAAGGAAAAGAGGAGTTGAAGCTATGACTGACCCGGTTCTGCGCCTCGAAGATATCGTCAAAACCTTTCCCGGCGTGCGTGCGCTCGATGGCGTGTCATTCGCCGTCATGCCGGGCGAAGTCCATGCCCTGATGGGCGAAAACGGGGCGGGCAAATCCACCCTGATGAAGGTGCTGGGGGGCATCCACCAGCCCGATGGCGGCCACATCTACATGGGGGATGAAAAGGTGGTGATGGCCGGCCCGCTTGAGGCCAAGGCCAAAGGCATCGTCTTTATCCACCAGGAACTGAGCCTTGCGGAAGAGTTGAGCGTGGCCGAGAATATCTATCTGGGCGAACTGCCGCGCAAAAGCCTCGGTCGTGTGGATTGGGCCAAGCTGGCCGATCAGACCAACGCGATCCTCAAAAAGCTGAATGTCGGGTTTGATGCCACAACGCGCGTTGGTGATCTGTCCATTGCCAACCAGCAAATGGTCGAAATCGCGCGTGCCCTGACGGTTGATGCCAAGGCGGTGATTTTCGATGAACCCACCGCATCGCTGACTGACGCGGAAAAGGTTGTCCTGTTTGACGTCATCTCTGATCTCAGGGCCTCGGGCGTGGGCATTGTCTACATCTCGCACCGGATGGAAGAGATTTTCAAAATGACCGATCGCATCAGCATTCTGCGCGACGGTCAGTATCAGGGCACGGTCGAAACCGCACATACGGACGAGGAATCGGTGACCCAGATGATGATCGGGCGCAAGCTTGATCTGTCGCGCAATGCGTCCCACCACGAATTGGGCGATGTGGCGCTTGAGGTGCGTGGGCTGAGCTGTGGCAAGCTCTATTCAGATGTCAGTTTCGAGGTGCGCCGGGGTGAGGTTGTGGGCTTTTACGGTCTTGTTGGTGCGGGCCGGACGGAGATTGCCGAGACGCTCTTTGGTTTGCGCGATCCCTCCGCAGGCCAAATCCTGCTGAATGGCGAAGAAGTCCGCATTCACTCGCCCGCCGATGCCATTGCGCGCGGCATATCGCTGGTGCCCGAGGATCGCAAAGGGCAGGGACTGGTTCTGGGCATGAACTGCCGGGACAACATGACCCTGCCGCAGATCGACGACCTCAAGGCCGGGCCGTTTGTGGCCGAGGGGGCCGAGATTGCGATCTTTGATCAGTACCGCGACCGGCTGGACATCCGCACGCCCGGTTGGCGTCAGCAGGTGGGCAACCTGTCGGGCGGGAACCAGCAAAAGATCGTCATCGGCAAATGGCTGTCGATGCACCCCAATGTGCTGATCGTGGACGAACCCACTCGCGGCATCGACGTGGGCAGCAAATCTGAAATCCACAAGCTGTTGCGCGAACTGGCCGCGCAAGGCTACGCGGTGATGGTGATCAGTTCGGAAATGCCCGAGGTGCTGCATGTCGCCGACCGCATCGTGGCCATGTATTCCGGCAAAATCATGCGCACCTTCACCTCTGAGGAGGTGACAGAGGACAACCTCATCCAGGCCATTTCCGGCATCACACCGGGACAAGCAGCCTGATGCGGGTCGGCCTGGCCGGACTGGGACGTATGGGTGTGCCGATGGCGCGCAACCTTGTCGATGCAGGGTTCGCAGTGACCGTCTGGAACCGCAGCTCAGACAAGGCGCACGTCCTTGCCGACCAGATTGGGTGCGCTGTCGCAACGACCCCGCGTGCATTGGCCGAGGTCAGTGACGTGATTGTCACGATGCTCGCCGACGACATGGCCTCGGACGCTGTGCACATGGGGGATGACGGCCTGTTCGCGGCCAAGGGCGCGCGCCATGTGGTCGAAATGGGCACGATGAGCCCGGATCACATCCACGCGCTGGCCCGCGCAGCTCCTCCCGGTGTCACGCTGATCGACGCGCCGGTGTCCGGTGCGACGCAGGCCGCGAGCGACGCGCAACTGCTGATCATGGCCGGATGTACCGAAGAGGCCGGGGCACCGCTTGTGCCTGTCTTCGATGCCTTGGGCAAACAGACCATCTTTCTGGGGGCTTACGGGGCAGGGGCGGTGATGAAGCTGGCGGTCAACGCGATCATTCACGGCCTGAACCAGACGGTGTCAGAGGCGCTGACCTTGACCGAGGCTGCGGGCATAGCTCCGTCGCTTGCCTTTGATGTTGTCGAAAACAGTGCCGCCGCCGCGCCTATGCTGAAGTATCGCCGCCCGCTCTATCTCGATGAGGCGAACAACGACGTCACCTTTACCGTCGCCCTTGCCCGCAAGGACATGGAGGTGACGGCGGCGCTGGCGGCCCAATTGGGCGTCGCCTTCCCGCAAGGGGCCGAAACGCTGGCACAGCTTCGCAACGCCGATGCACGCGGTTACGGTGCGCGCGATATGGCGTCCATTCTCGATTACATGCGGAAGGAAACGCCATGAAAGCAGCGCTTTTTGTCGGAGGCTGGGAAGGCCACGCCCCAACTTCATTTGCAGACTGGTACAAGGACCTGCTGCAGGAAAACGGGTTCGAGGTTGATGTCTATGACACGATGGAGCCGCTGGAACGCCCGCAGGATATGGCAGATGTCAGCCTGATCACGCCGATCTGGTCTTCGGCCCGCTCCGGCCATCGCGAAGAGTTCGGCAACATGACCAAGCAGCAGGAAGACGGCTTGCTCAAGCTGATCGGAGATGGTTGCGGGCTGGCCGGTTGGCACGGGCATATGGGCGATGCCTTTCGGGATCGCCCGACCTATCATTTTCTCATCGGTGGACAGTTCGTGGCCCATCCACCGGGCTGGCCCGACAACCTCCAGCCGCGCGAGGATTACATCGACTACGACGTGACAATCTGCAAGCCGGACGATCCCATCGTTAAGGATATCAAGAGCTTCCGTCTGACATCCGAGCAATATTACATGCTGGTCGACCCCTCGAACGAGGTGCTGGCAACCACGACGTTTTCAGGGGACCACCTGTGGTGGATCGAGGGCACCGTGATCCCTGTTGTGTGGAAACGACGCTGGGACAAGGGGCGCATCTTTTACTGCTCCATCGGGCACGAACTGGACGATCTGAAAGTGCCGCAAGTCACCGAAATCATGCGCCGCGGCAGTCTTTGGGCGGCTGCGGGCGCGTCAGAATGATCCCATCCGCAAAGAAGGACAGCGTATGAAACTTGTACGGTACGGCACACCGGGAGCCGAAAAACCGGGCGTGATTGATGGATCGGGCCGGGTGCGCGACCTTTCTGGACTTGTGGCCGACATCGGGGGTGACACGCTGCGCGCCTCTGGCCTTGATGGTTTGCGCGACGCGGATGTCGACGCGCTGCCACTGGTCGATGGTGTCCCGCAACAGGATCTGCGCCTTGGGCCCTGCGTCGGTGGGATCGGCAAGTTCATCTGCATCGGCCTCAACTACGCCGATCACGCCGAAGAGGCGAACATGCCCGTCCCGCCGGAGCCTGTGATTTTCAACAAGTGGACTTCGGCTGTTGTCGGCCCGAACGATCCGATCCAGATCCCGCGCAATTCGCTCAAGACGGATTGGGAAGTTGAACTGGGCGTCGTGATTGGGGAACCGGGGGTCTATATCGACGAGGCTGACGCGATGGGCCATGTCGCGGGTTTTTGTGTCATCAACGATGTCTCCGAGCGGGAATTCCAGCTGGATCGCGCGGGGACGTGGGACAAGGGCAAGGGCTGCGACACGTTCGGTCCCACGGGCCCGTGGCTGGTCACACGGGACGAGATCGCGGATGTCGATGATCTGGACATGTGGCTGGACGTGGATGGCGAGCGGATGCAGTCCGGCTCGACCGCCACACTGATCTACAAGGTGCCGCATCTTGTCTCTTATTGCAGCAGGTTCATGAGCCTGCAGTCAGGCGACATCATCTCGACCGGCACACCGCCCGGCGTTGGCATGGGGCAGTCGCCGCCACGGTATCTGCGGGGTGGTGAGGTCGTGACACTTGGGATCACTGGCCTTGGCGTGCAGACCTCACATGTGTTGGCCGCGCCGGAATAGGGGCATTTGGCCTGGTCAGGCTGAAAGGGCGCAGCGCGTATCAACATTGCGATGCCGGGTGATGGCCTTTGGCCGGCAACACCGTTCGGCATCTGCATCGTCCGTGATGATTTCCAACCCTCTGCCCGGTTCTCAATCCGACATTTGCTCCGCTCGGACCTCGGTGTGAGCGTCCAGCGGAAAGATAGGCCTGGGCACGTTCCGATAGGGCAACAAGTCGTACCGCGTTGTGCACAAAGCCCCGGTGTCACAGACGATGATCCGCCCGGCACTCGGCGCAAAGGCGGCGCGGAAATGCTGCATGGATTTCAAGGCAACAACGGATTTCGACGCAGGGTCGATCCCGAAAGTGCGGAATTGTTGCAAATCAAGCATCTGGTGCGCGATGGAGACGATCAGCACGTCGATGCCCGCCACGCGCAGCACTGCGGTTGGCCCGAAACTGCGTTCTTGTCCGCCAAGGATCGGGCCGTCGCCGACAACGCGCCCTTCGCCGCGCCACATCACGGTGCCGGTGACCGTCAGTGGCCCGCCGCCAAATTCGGGCGCGGTCTTGCCGCCGATGGCAAGGGTCACGTCCTCGCCAAGCGCTGCATCTTGCAACGTGGTCGCGGCCTCTGCGTCGATCAGCGGGCCGAAACAGGCATCCTGAACACCTGCCTTCAGAAGTGCGTCCAACAGCGCGGGGGCGTCCCCATAAGCGCCCGATCCTGGATTGTCGGCATAATCGGCGATCACCAAGGGGCCACTGCCGGGTCGCCAGGACAGGGCGATTTCACCGGCTTCCGTCGCGGTCAGATAGTGGTTCAGAACCTCATTGCGGCGCGCCCAGATGTCGTCGGCCAATTCATCGGCCATGGCGACCAAGGGCGCGTCCGGGCCCTCACCGACGATCAGGACGGTGGGCCCGACCTCGGCGACATCGGCGCAGGGAAACGCGCCATTGATGCTGATCGCATAGACGCCTTTGCGCGCCTCGAAAGCACGGGCCATGGCGTGCCGGTCGATCATCGGCCCAATATCGGTGCGCCCACCATTGGCCTCTTCCAGCATGGGCCGGTGGGTGCGCAGGGTGCGCGGGCGGATGTCGCCTGTCATAGTCCTGTGGAGTAGTTCCGCCGTGCGACGACCCGTGGCGCGGACATCCACATGCGGATAGGTCGTAAACGACACGAGGATTTGCGCCAGATCACACATTGCGGTGGTGACATTGGCATGGGGATCAAGGGTAACGGCCACAGGCAGGTCCGGGCCGACAACGGCCCGCAGACGGCGCAGGATTTCCCCTTCTCCGTCGTCGTGATCTGCGCTCACCATCGCGCCGTGCAGGATAAGAAAGACACCGTCCCATCCTCCGCGCGCGGCAGCGTCGAGCAGCGGGACGAGCAGTGTTTCAAACGCCTCCCGCGTCACACGCCCGCCCGGTCCTGCGGCGGCGCTGATCACATGGATGACATCCCAGTCATAGGCACGGCCCACATCCAGCAGCCCGGCCAGTTCGGTGTTCTTGTCACCCTTCGCGCCAATGGCCGCAGGCCCATCCAGCAGGTAGCGGTCCCGAAAGGCTTGCAGGTCAGTGGGGCGTATGTTGAACGTGTTGGTTTCGTGAGAGATTTCGGCGGAAAGTATGTTGAACCCCAAGTCTTTGTCCTTCTTGGTCAGATCGGGTGGTGGCAGGCGACGGCGTGGCCCGTCTCGGAAGACAACGCGGGCGTTTGCGTTCGGCACAGCGCGCTTGCGTTGGGGCAGCGGTCTGCAAAAGCGCAACCGGGTGGCAGGTCGAACGGGCTTGGAACTTCGCCCTCCAGCGGCGCAATCAGGCGACGCTTTTTCGGGTCCGGTTCGAACGTGCTTTCCATCAGGGTTCTTGTGTAAGGGTGCCGCGCCGGTGCGGCGGTGTCGGGCAGGGCCTCGACCACGCGGCCGAGATACATCACGAGGATCTCGTCGCAGAAATATTTCACGAGGCTGAGGTCATGAGAGATGAACAGGTAGGTCAGGCCAAGATCCGTGCGTAGGTCTTCCAACAGGCCGATGATCTGTGCCTGTACGGAAACATCAAGCGAGGCGGTGGGTTCATCCAGCACCAGCAGCGATGGTCGCAAGGCCAGGGCCCGCGCGATACCAACGCGCTGTTTCTGCCCGCCCGAAATCTGATGCGGGTAGCTGGTGGCAAGGCCGGGGTTCAGCCCGACCATCCCCAACAACTCGGCCACTTCCTCGGCCATGGGTTTGTCCGGCGTCACATTCTGCACTTCAAACGGTTCTGATACGGCGCGCGTCAGGGTGTAGCGCGGATCGATGGCGGAGTAGGGGTCCTGAAACACCATCTGCATCCGGGCGCGCAACTTGCGCATCTGAGACGGCGATTTCGCCAGCAGGTCGTCACCGTCGAAGTTTACCGCGCCGCCTGAGGGTTCGATCAGGCGCAGGATTAGGCGGGCGAGCGTGGACTTTCCGCACCCGGACTCCCCCACAACGCCGATCACCCGGCCCTCGGGCAGATCGAATGAGACACCGTTGACTGCGTGCATGGAGCGCGCCTTGCGGAACGGGCCGCCTGCAGAGGTGAAGCGTTTGGACAGGTCGCGGACTTCAAGCAGGTTCGGCATGGGCAACCTCCGCAAAATGGCAGGCGGCAGCACTGTCGCCATGCACCGAGAAATCCGGCGGATCGGTGGCGCAGATCGCCTCGGCCCGTGGACAGCGCGGATGGAACGGGCAGCCATCGGGGTAGTTCACGACCGTGGGCACCGTCCCTTCGATGCCGGTCAGGCGTGTGGCCTCATCCAGCCCGCGCGGGATGCAGGCGATCAACGCCTGGGTGTAGGGGTGGCGCGGGCGGTCAAAGATTTCCTCGACCGGCCCGTGTTCCACCGCGCGCCCGGCATACATGACCACCACCTTGTCGCAGGTCTGGGCCACGACGCTCATGTCATGGGTGATCAGCACCAGCGCCAGATCGCGTTCTTTGACCAGATCGTCGAGCAGGCGGATGATCTGCGCCTGCACTGTCACATCCAGCGCCGTCGTCGGCTCATCCGCAATCAATACGTCGGGGTCGGCGGCCAGCGCCATGGCGATGACGATCCGCTGTTTCATGCCGCCCGACATCTGGTGGGGATAGCGGTCGCAGATCAGCGCGGGTTCAGGGATGCGGAGCGTGCCGAGGATTTCTTCGGTCCGGGCACGCGCCTTTGTTGCGTCGAGGCCAAGATGCAGCTTGGCGACGTCATCCACCTGCGGGCCGATTTTTTTCAGCGGGTCGAGCGATGTCATCGGGTTCTGCGTAATCAGCCCGATCCGCCCGCCACGAAGTTTGCGATAGGCGCGTTCTGGCAGCTTTGTCAGGTCCTGTCCGTCGAACTCGACTGTGCCGCCGGTGATGCGCCCACCGCTGAGCGGCAGAAGGCCCATCACGCTCATCGCCGTCAGTGATTTGCCAGACCCGCTCTCGCCCACGATCCCCAGCGTCTCGCCCTTGCCCACGTCAAAGCTGACCCCCGAAAGCGGTTGCACAGCGCCAAAGGCCACACCCAGATCGCGGACGCTGAGCATGCTCATGCCCCCCTCAGCCGGTCGCGGATGTCGAGCGCACGGATCAGCTCGTCTCCGAAGAGGTTCACAGCAATGACGGTGACTGCGACAGCTACGCCCGGAAAGATGATGACCCACGGGCTGAGGAACAGCTGCGCCGTGCCTGACGACATCATCGCGCCCCAGCTTGGGGTGGGCGGCTGCGCGCCGAGGCCGAAGAAGCCAAGCGTCGCCTCCAGCACGATGCCGTCGCCAATGGCCAGCATACCGACCACGATCACCGGCGCGATGGCATTGGGCATCAGGTGTTTGAGCAGGATGTGGGAGGGTTTTGCACCAAGGTTGATTGTCGCCTCGATGAACGTCTCGCGTTTCAGGCGCACGATCTGGGCGCGGGTCAGGCGGGTGAACTGTGCCAGATAGGCGATGGCGATCGCAAAGGTGGTCGACGTCAGGCCCGGGCCGATAATAGCCACAAAAATGAGCGCGATCAGGATGTCCGGAAAAGACCAGGTGAGGTCCACCACCGTCATCACCGCGCGTTCAAAGAAACCTCCGAAATAGCCCGCTGCCGCGCCAAGGGTCATGCCTGCAGCCATCGAAATCGCGATGGCTGTGGCGCTGACCGACAGGGACGTGCGTGCGCCGTAGATGACCCGGGACAGCACGTCGCGCCCGAATTCGTCGGTGCCCAGCAGATGCGGCCAGCCCGGCGCGGCATTCGCGTTCATCAGGTTCTGCGCGGCATAATCGAAGGGCGCAATCCACGGTGCAAAGATCGCCACCAGTACCAGCACGACCAGGAAACCCCCCGCAATCATACCGATCCCCGAGGCAAAGGCACGCCCGATACTCATCCGCGCAAAGGCATCCAGCGAACGGCTGGCCATTGTTGGAACTCTCATGATTTCTTCTCTCGAATACGGGGATCCATGGAGGCTTGAGCCACATCACCGATGAGCGTGCCAAGCATGACGGCCAGCGCCAGCATCAGCAAACAGGCCTGCACAACCGGGTAGTCGCGTTGGCCAAGCGCGCGGATCAGCAGTGAGCCAAGGCCCGGACGGCCAAAGACAAATTCGACTGTGACGGCCCCGCCCAGGATCCAGCCGATCCGCAGGGCCAGAATCGTGACCACGGGCAAAAGGGCGTGGGGCATCAGGTGACGGAACAGGATAGTACTGGACGCAAGCCCTTTGGCATGGAGCAGCATCACGAAGTCTTCTCGCTGTGCATCCAGCAGGGCGACCCGCGTGACGCGTGCGACCAGTGCCACGCCGCCAAAACCGATGGTCAGCACAGGAAGCACAAGGGATTTCCACCCGCCTGCGCCGGACACCGGGAACCAGCCCAGATTGACGGAGAAGAACAGGATCAGCAAAAGTGCGAGCCAAAAGCCGGGCACGGTCGATCCCAGAAGGATGAAACCGCGCATCAGCCGATCCAGCACCGGGTGGCGTACGATTGCGGAAATCGTGCCAAGGGCCATGCCGACGGTTGAGGAAAAGAGGAAGGCGAGCCCGCCAAGGGTCAGGCTGTAGGGCAGGTTCTGTGCCACCAGATCGGCGACCGGGCGGCGCAGCACGATGGCCTGGCCGAATTCGCCCTGGAACATGTTGCCGATCCAGACAAAGTACTGGACGATCAGATTCCGGTCGAGCCCGTAGCGCGCCACCAATTCGGCCCGATCCTCTTCGGATGAGCCCACCCGCAACAGGTTGTCGATGGGATCACCCGGCAGCAGGTAGACGATCATGAAGATCACCACCGAGATCGAGAATGACACCGGGATCAGCATCAGCAAACGTTGGAACGTGTATCTGAGGATCATCCCGGTGCCACCTTTCTTCTAGAGTTCAGAGGCTTATTCGGCGACTTGAATGTCCATGAAGGACTGCCCGCGGAACCGAGAGCCGCGCACAGGATCGGGCACGCTGATCGCTTCGGCATTGAACGCGATGTTCTGGGTCGGCTGGTAGATCGGCACAAAGAGGTGCTGGCTCAGAACGTATTCGTGATAGGCGGTGAAGTTCGCGATCCGCTCGGCCGCAGTCGCGCTTTCGGTCATCGCCACGTCGTTCAGGCGCTGGCCTTCCGCGTCTTCCCACATCGACACATTGGGATAGCCCAGACGATTGCCACTGAAGAACCAGTCGAGGATGTCCGAGTTGTTCCAGTCATAGGCCCGCACCGCAAGCTGGTGCGCATTGCGGCGGTATTCGTCGCGGATGGTCGAGCTGTCAAAGACGGTGATGGTCGCCTCCATCCCGATCTCGGACAATTGCGCCTGCACAACTTGTGTCAGCCGGGTGAACTCGGTGCTGTTGGCGGTGAAAAGGTCAACCGACAGGCGCTCGCCATCCTTGCTGCGCACGCCATCATCGCCCAGCATCCAGCCCGCTTCGTCAAGCAGTTCGCCCGCGCGGGCCGGGTCATACATGACGTTGAGCGATGGATCGACATCAGCCTCCGGCAGGGAAGAGATCAGGAAGTTGCGCGCAGGCGCTCCGACACCGCCATACACTGCCGCCACAATGGAATCCTGATCGATTGCCATACCAGTGGCCTGACGCACGAGAATATCGTCAAAAGGCGGCGCGGTTACGTTGATCGGCATATAGCTGATCCCGGTGCCGGGCATCTGGATCACCTCGATATTCGCCTCGGCCTCCAGGATTTTCAGGAAATCGGTTGGCACGCCCAACAGCAGGTCAATACCGCCCGTGCGCAGTTCCAGAAAGGCCGTTGACTGGTCGGGAATCTCGCGGAAGGTGAACGTCTCTATATGGCCGGGGCCGGTGTTTTCAGACAGATCGGAACCCCAGGTGTAATCCTCGTTGCGCACAAGAACGGTTTCGAGCCCGATTTCAAAGCTCTGCAACTCATATGGCCCGGTGCCCACCGCCGATGTCACGCCAAAATCCTCGCCCAATGCGGCATAGGCCATGGGGGAAGGGATGCCCATGAACGCGCTGGCGAGGTTGTAAAGCAGGTTCGGCTCGGGGCGATCCATGTTAAAGCGCACGGTCAGATCGTCGATGACGTCGACTGATCCAATGGCCTCTACCAGATATTCGTTTTCGGTGCCCGCGTAGCTTGCGATCCAGGTCTGGACGGCTTCCGCGTTGAACGGTGTGTCATCATGGAACGTGACGCCTTCGAGCAGGCTAAAGGTCCAGGCCATGCCATCGGGCGTTTCTTCCCACGATGTCGCCAGATGCGGGTGATAGGATTGATCGGCATCCTGTTCCACCAACCGGTCATAGATCAGCGATGTGGCGGTGTTGAGGTTGCTTGCCGCTACCGGATTGTAGGCGGTCGCGCCCAGTTCACTGGCAGAAAACGCGATTGTCACGTCCTGCGCCATCGCATTGGACGACAGCAAAAGACTGGCTGCTACGATAGCCGATCCTGTCATAAGTTGGGTCTTGGTCGAATATCGCATGGCAGATTTCCCTAATTTTTTATGTTTTTGCAGACTTAGGTGGTGCGGCGGCCCTCCGCGCGCGGATGGGCAGCGTCGCCGACATGGCCGGTGAAGCGTCCGTAAAGTTGGGCGAATTTGTTCATTCGGGCCTCGACCTCGGGGCCAAGTTCGAGGAACACGCCGTTGACCAGCAGATTGGCCAGGCTGGCCATCTGCGCAGTCGATTCCCAGAACAGGTTGACCGCCGTGGGCACCACGAACATCTCGTCCGATACGGTGTGGCCCCAATCGCAATAGGGGTCGGTAATCAGTGTGACCGGGATGCCTGCGGCCTTGGCGTCTTCGGCCAGCATCTGGGCGTGGCGTGAATAGCGGCGCGCTTCGAAGATCACGAGGGCCGCGTCATCACCGTCCATCGCCAACAGCTCGGCAAAGTTGCCGCTGGCCAGATCCATCAGGTGCACACCTTCGCGAATGTATTGCAATTGATTGACAAAGATCTGCGCCATGCCGCGTTCGGTCTGAAAACCTGCGGCAAACACTTGTTTGGCTGTGGCCAATCGTGTCACGGCGCGCTGCCAGTCCGGTGTGTGTGCGGCCTCGTAGACGGCGACGAGTGCAGCCATTTCCAGCTCAAGCCCGCGCGTCAGCTGATCCTCTCCGGCCCTGGTGCGATCCTGCAGATCGCGCAGCCGGTCACCGATCAGCCACGGCTGATCGCCCATATCGTTCTTGAGGTTTTTCTTGAGGTCCTTGAACCCGTCATAGCCGATGGAGCGGCAAAACCGGCCCACGGTCGGTTCGCTGACCTCGACCTTGGCAGCAAGGCTCGCCGCCGTCTCAAAGGGCAGGGTGCCCATGTCCGACAGCATGTAATTGGCAAGCGCACGATCCGCCTTGGAGGCGGTTTGCAGCGCCTCTGTCAGGCGATCGCGCAAGGGCTTGGACATGAAAGATTCCCGGTCAGTTGAGGCAAGTAAGAAAGAAAACTTACACAGAGTCAATAAAATTAGTTTTTCTTGCAAATCGGAGATATTAAGCGCCCTGTAGTGCATCGGCCCGTCGCGAAGGCGGTGCGCACAGGAAAAGGCCCAATCAACATGATCTATGATTTTCTCGTGATCGGGGGGGCATTTCCGGTGCGTCAGTGGCCTATGAGCTGGCCGATGCAGGCTCGGTTCTTGTTCTGGAGGCCGAGACGTCGCCTGGCTATCACAGCACAGGCCGATCCGCTGCGCTTTTACCCGGAACTACGGCGGCGCTGTCGTGCGCCAGATCAACGCCGCCAGCGCGCCCTTTTTTGCGTCACCCCCGGACGGTTTTTGCGAGACGCCCCTTCTGACCCCGCGCGGCGCATTGACCGTGGCCGATGCGGACAGCGTCGATCAGCTTCCCGCCCTTCTGGCCCTGTCTGAAACCGACGAAGACGTGGTTGAGATCACGACGCAAGAGGCGCTGGCCATGGCCCCTTACCTCAGGCCGGACCGGATCTTTGGCGCGGTGTACGAGGCGAATGTAATGGATATCAACGTCTCTGGCATGCATCAGGGGTATCTCAAAGGCATCCGACAGCGTGGCGGCACCATCACGACTGGAGAGGCCGTGATTAGTCTGGTGCACCAGGCAGGGGTCTGGGAGGTCAAGACCAAACAGCAAACCTACCGCGCGAAAACCATCATCAACGCAGCAGGGGCCTGGGCAGAAGAGATCGGAATCCTCGCCGGGGCACAGCGCATCGGTTTGGTGCCTATGCGCCGCACGGGCATCATCATCGACGCGCCGGACGGGCTGAACCTCGCCGCCAGCCCCGCCGTCGATTTTGCAGCTTCCGGCGCCTATATCAAACCCGATGCGGGCAAGCTGATGGCCTCGCCCGGTGACGCGACACCAACCACAGCGCAAGACGTGCGGCCCGAAGAACTCGACATCGCGCATCTTGCCCATTGGATCGAAACCGAAACGCTGATCCCGGTGCGCCGGATTTCGCATTCTTGGGCTGGCTTGCGCAGTTTCGTGGCGGATGAGGCCCCGGTTGTGGGCTTTGACAGCGACGTTCCAAACTTCCTCTGGCTTGCCGCTCAGGGGGGCTATGGGATCATGATGGCGCCTGCGCTCGCCAAATGTGCAGCAGAGATTGCACTGAAGCGATTGACCAGTCAGGTCAGCTTTGACGTCGAGGCGATTGCGCCGACCCGGCAAAGCATTTCGGTTCCCGAGTAGTCCCCTAGCAATTGCTCAATCACCAGTCGTGGTGCCCTCTGACCGCGAAATCTCGAATTCAACCCTGACAAGGTGGTACTCTATGCGGAAGGCTCCGGGCAAAAGACCAAAGAGTTGAATCCCGCGATGCGGCGTCCTAAATCAGCGCATCGGTTTCAAAACATGAGGTGAGCGTCATGACGGATACTCTTGAGAAAGAAACGTTTTCCTTCCAGACGGAAGTCGGTCAACTGTTGGAGATCGTGGCAGGATCGCTGTACTCCAACCGCGAGGTGTTTCTGCGTGAGCTTGTGTCGAACGCATCGGATGCCTGTGACAAGCTGCGTTATGCGGCCCTGACCGATGCCAGCCTTACGCCGTCGCAGAGTTTCGAGATCAGCCTTGATATCAATTCAAAGGCCAAGACGCTGTCGATATCCGACAACGGGATTGGCATGAATCACGCCGATCTTCTGGAAACCCTGGGCACTATCGCCAAGTCCGGAACCAGCGCATTTATCGAAGCGATCAAGGCGGATGAAAAAGACCAAGTCGGCTTGATCGGTCAGTTTGGTGTCGGCTTTTATTCGGCGTTTATGGTGGCCGCGCAAGTGGATGTGCTGACGCGCAAGGCGGGCGAGACCGAGGCGTGGCTTTGGCAGTCAGACGGAAAGGGCGCCTTCACGATTGCCCCTGCCGAACGGGACACAAACGGAACCACCGTCACTTTGCACCTGAAAAAGGATGCCAAGGAATTCGCAGACCAGGCGCGCATCCGTCACATCATCAAGACCTATTCGGAGCATGTCAGCTTTCCAATCAAACTTGGCGATGACACCCTGAACGCGGCCGAGGCGCTGTGGACGCGCCCGGCCAAGGAGATCACAAAGACGCAGTACACAGAGTTCTATCGCCACGCCTCCCATGCCTATGACGCGCCTTGGCACGTGATCCACAACAAGGTCGAAGGCACGCTCAATCACACGAGTTTGCTTTTCGTGCCATCGGTGCAACCCTTTGATCTTTTTGAACCCGAACGCAAAAGCCACGTGAAGTTGTATGTGAACCGCGTCTATATCACGGACACCACGACAGACCTGATGCCTGCCTACTTGCGCTTTTTGCGCGGCGTGGTGGACAGTCAGGATTTGTCGCTGAACGTGTCGCGCGAGATGCTGCAGACCGACCCGCAGCTTGCCAAGATCAAGACATCGATTTCCAAGAAGGTTTTGAGTGAACTCAAGAAAAAGGCGACCAAAGCGCCGGATGAGTATGCTACCTTCTGGGGCAATTTTGGTGCTGTGCTCAAGGAGGGTCTGGTCGAAGATGCCGCTTTGCGTGATCGCATTCTCGACGTTTGCCGTTTCGCCTCGAGCGGCGCGGACGGTCTGACCAGCCTGAGCGAATACGTGTCGCGCATGAAGACAGGCCAAGAGGCGATATTCTACATCGCGGGCGAGGACGCTGCCAAACTGGCCAAGTCGCCGCATCTGGAAGGGTTCAAAGCCAAGGGCGTCGAAGTGCTGCTTTTGTCAGACCACGTGGACGAATTCTGGCTGCAGCACATCACCGAACATGATGGAAAGCCGCTAAAATCCATCACGCGGGGTGCCGCGGATCTGGATCAGGTTGAAACCGACGAACAGAAAGAAAAAGAGGACAAGGCAGACGAGGCTGACCTTTCCGCACTCATCGCTGCGATAAAGGTGGAGCTTGGCGAAGAGGTCAAGGATGTGCGCCCCTCGAAACGTCTGACCGACAGCCCGGTTTGCCTGATCGCCGACGATGGCGATATGGACGTCAATCTGGAACGCCTGCTCAAGCGCCACGGGCAACTCGCGCAAGGTATGCCGCGTGTGCTTGAACTCAACCCCGGCCATGCGCTGATCACAACGCTGGCAGAGCGTAGCGCCTCAGACGCAGCCAGTGCGGATGACCTGCTGAAAGACGCCGCACATTTGCTGCTGGATCAGGCGCGCATCCTCGAAGGAGAAATCCCAGCCGACCCGTCCGAGTTTGCGCGACGATTGGGCAGTGTCATGGCGCGCGCTTTTTCCGGATAAAGGCGGCGACTGCGCGACAGTGCGGGGTGGCTGATCTGCATGTCAGCCCCGCTTGTCCCCGGCCTCGGATATCCAAACGTGATGATGCGTTGGCTCGGCCATAGTCACGCTCGACATCAGTAGGCGGCGGGATTTGTCACCCATGCCGCCAATTCGGCGTGTGTCGGGAACCAGACATCGCCCTTGGCGCGCGCATGCTCGATAAGCTGATCCAGAATCCAGATGCGCGATCGGTACCCGATCACGAAAGGATGCATGACCAATTGGCACAGCCCGCCTTCGTCATATGCCCCATCAAATTCGCGCCGAAAGATATCAAAGACCGCGTCGGGCGGCGTCCACGGTCGGGTGGCAGGGTTGCGGTTGAACAGTAGGTAGACCGCGTCGTCTCGCACCCAATCCACCGGGATTTCGACAAGCCCGGTCGGGGCACCATACGACAACAGTTCATAGCAACTGTCATCCGCCATCATCGAGCTGTCATAGGCAAAGCCCAGCTTGGCGACGAGGTCGATTGTGTGCGCGCTCAGATCCCAGTTTGCGGCGCGATGTCCAACAGGCTCCTGACCGGTCATGTCGCGGAGTGCGTCGCGGGCGCGCAGCATCAGGTCTTCTTCGACATCGCGGGTCAAAAGGGACGTATTCTCATGTATCCAGCCATGCACACCGATTTCGTGGCCCGCGGCTGTGATCGGCTTCAACGCGTCCGGTGCGATCAACCCTGCCACGGCGGGCACAAAAAAGCTGGCGTTCACATCGTGTCGCGCGAGGGTTTCAAGGATGCGCGGAACGCCGGTACGCCGCCCGAACTCGCCCCACGCCATGCGCCCGATGGCCGCTTGGCCTGTGCCCAGTTCAAAGGTCTCGTGATCGCAATCAAATGACAGTGCGAACGCACATCGTGCACCGCCCGGCCATCGCGCCGGCTTCAGCGGCTTGCCAGCGCGCACACGGTTCACATCCGCGCGCCACTCGGCCTCTGGCGTGTCCCACGGTCTGTCCGGGTTCACGACCCCAGAACTTCGTGCAATGCGTCCCTGAGGGCATCCGCGATGATATCGATTTCGTCACGGGTGATCGACAGCGGCGGGGCAAAGCCCATGATGTCGCCTTCGGGCATGGCCCGCGAGATCACACCACGTCTGAGCATCGCCTCGGCCACTTTGGGGGCCACACTCATGGTCGGAAACAAGGTGCGCGTGGCCGGATTCTTCATCAACTCAACAGCGGCCAAAAGCCCGTCGCCTCGCACTTCGGCAACATTGGGG
This sequence comes from Tateyamaria armeniaca, assembly GCF_045797845.1. NCBI lineage: Bacteria > Pseudomonadati > Pseudomonadota > Alphaproteobacteria > Rhodobacterales > Roseobacteraceae > Tateyamaria > Tateyamaria armeniaca. The sequence goes on along the minus strand of NZ_JBHDIY010000002.1, from coordinate 3,579,984 downwards.
TGATCGCCAACTGCCTCTTGCAGCCGTTTCTTGAGGTAGGGGCCGTTTTCGCCCGCTTGTGCGACAAGACCCAAGTCATCGATCAGCGTGAGGTTTGCGACACCGGCCGCCGCCGAAACCGGGTGCGCGGAATAGGTCCAGCCGTGGCACAGCACGCCGTGATCATCACTGCCTTCGCTCAGAACATTGAACACGCGGTCCGACAGGATCGATCCGGAAAGAGGGGCGTATGCCGATGTCAGCCCCTTGGCGATCGTCATAAAGTCGGGTTTTAGCCCATAATAAGTCGATCCGAACATCTGCCCCATGCGTCCGAAACCTGTCACGACCTCGTCGGCAATAAGCAGGATGTGATGCCGGTTCAGAACCTCCTGCACGCGCGCCCAGTAACCCTCAGGTGGCGGTATGATGCCGCCGGTGCCCATGATCGGCTCACCGATAAAGGCCGCAATCGTGTCAGGGCCTTCGCGTTCGATCATGGTTTCGAGCGCTGTGATCAAATGATCAAGGTAATCGGCCTCGGACATGTCCATGTCTGGGCGGTGCAGATAGTGCGGGGTTTCTGTGTGCAGGAATCCGGGCAGGGGCAGGTGGAAGCGCGCGTGATACCCTTCAAGCCCCGTCAGCGAGCCCGACACAAGACCGGAGCCGTGATAGCCGCGCCAACGGCTGATGATCTTCTTCTTTTCCGGCTGGCCGCGCAGGATGTGATAGTGCCACGCATATTTGACGTTGCTTTCGTTCGCATCTGACCCCGACAGCCCGAAATAGACCCGTGCCATGTGATCGGGTGCGCGGTCCATCACCATCTTTGCCAGACGGATTGCAGGTTCGTTGCCATGGCCCGCATAGGAATGGAAATAGGCCATTTCATGCGCTTGTTTGGACATGGCATCGGCAATTTCGGTGCGCCCGTACCCTGCATTGACGCAATAGAGCGCTGCAAATCCGTCAAGCATCCGGTTGCCATCGCGGTCGGTGACATAGACGCCGTCGCCACCGGTCATGATGCGGCCCGGTGCATCGCCGCGCGCGTGATTTGCCACATGCGTCGTCGGGTGCATCAGATTGTCCCGATCCCACGCGGCGAGTTCGTCATTGATGTGTTGGTTCAGGCTCATATCAGGGACTCCAGTCGCGTGTTTGCGATGAATTCTGGCACGCTTGCCTGATTTGGCAAAGCGAGGATGAAGGCGACCATAGCGGCGACAGTTTCGGGCGTCAGGCGATCTGCTTTGGGCGTAACACCCGGCAAGTCCGCAATCAGATCGGTGTCAATGGCCCCGGGGCACAGTGCCGTTGCGCGCACCCCATCGTCCCACCCGGCCTGACGCACCGCTTGCGTCATCACCAACAGCGCGTGCTTGGCCATCGAATAGCCGATGGATGTGCCCGCCCGGAACCGTTTGGCATCGGTCGAGGCAATGTTGACGACGCGCCCTGTGCCCGTGGCTTTCAGATGCGGCAGGGCTGCGCGGATCAGGCGAAAAGGGGCTTTGACGTTGATCGCCCAGAGATCGTCGAGGTCATCCTCGCTGCCCTTTTCGAAATCCACCATGCGCAGGATACCCGCGTTGTTGACCAATGCGTCGATCTTGCCGAAACGGTCGGTTGTCGCCTGCACCCAAGCGTCAGCAGTGGCGGGGTCGGTTGCGTCAAAATTACTGACCAGCAGGCGCTCTGCATCGACGTCAAACCGTTCGGCTTGCGTGGCATCGCGCAGTCCCAGCGACAGGGACCAGCCGTCGGCCAAAAGCCTGTCGGCGATGGCAGCACCCAGGCCGCGGCCCGCGCCGGAGACCATCGCGACTTTGGCCATCAGAACAGGCCCTGATAAACGCCGCCGTCATTGACGATGTTCTGGCCCGACATGAACCCGGCCTGCGCAGAGCACAGGAATGCAATCAGATCGCCACATTCCTTGGGGTCAGCAAACCGACCGGCGGGGCAGGTGTCTTTGCGGTCCTGAACAATAGCCTCGTAGGTGGTGTTGCCCCGCTTGGCATGGCCATGCAGATTGGTGTGCAGCGCATCCGTGTCAAAAAGCCCGGGGCAGACCGTGTTGATCGTGACGTTGTGCCCGATCAGATCACGCGTCATCGCAGCCGTGGCCCCTGACAGGGCAAGGCGGGCGGCATGGCTGTGCGCGAACCCGAGTTGCGGAAATTTGATAAAGCTCACTGACATATTGACGATGCGCCCGAATTTACGTGTTTTCATGCCCGGGGCGACGGCCTGAATCATCTCGACCGTGGACAGGAAATGCGCCTCAAGCCAATACCGCCAATCCTCGGGCGTGATCTCTTCCCAAGGGGTCGGAACTTGACGCACACCAGGGTTGGAGACGAGGATATCGACCTCGCCCGCTGCGTCCAGTATGGCGGCGCGCCCGTCTTTTTCGGTGAAATCCGCAGCAACGGTTTTGACCTCGACACCGGTCTCAGCGCGGATTTTGTCAGCGGCTTCGCTCAACGCCTCTTCGCTGCGCGCATTCATCGTCACGTTGACGCCTTCGCCCGCAAGCGAGCGTGCGGTTGCGTATCCAAGGCCGCGACTGGCGGCTGTCACAATGGCACGTTTGCCCTTCAGTCCTAGGTCCATTCGTGCGTTCCTTCGCTCTGTGTATTTTGCGCCGCAGCGGGGGCCGCGGTCAGGTCTTGCAGCGCTGCGATGAGGCTTTCCAGCGGTTCGCCTTCAAGATCACGGTAGGGCGGGCGCATATGGCCGCCCCCCGGCAGATCGAGATGGTTCATCACCGCCTTCGTCGCAGGATAAAGGGTCCGTCCGCCGGTCGTAAACAGTTCGGTCAGCGCGATGCCTGTCTTTTGCAATGCCCACGCCGCATCCATGTCGCCGGATTTCGTCTTGGTCCACAGATCAAGGCAGCCGGGGGCCCAGACATTCGGAAAACAGTCGATCAGCCCATCCGCACCGGCAAGCGTGGCGGGCACGCCAAATATCGAAGAGGGCCCGCAAAACACGCGGATGCGGTCATTGACCCGGTTCAGGGTGGCCTGAAAGTTGTTCCAGTCGCCACTCGATTCCTTGATCGCGACGACCATATCGAGATCGGCAAGTTGATCGGCAAGGTCCGGGCTGATTGCGTTACCGGCATTTCCGGGGATGTTGTACAACACGATGGGCAAGACCGAGCGTTCTGAAATCGCCTTGAAATGAGCCAAAATCTCCGCATCCGTCACGCGGGCAAAATAAGGCGGCATGACCAGCACACCGTCGGCGCCCATATCTTTGGCGGCGGTAATCTGGTCGATGACGTCCTGTTCGCAGATGGCGCCAGTGCCAACGATCACTGGCCCGCGTCCTTTTGAGGCGTCAACTGCGAGTTTGGCCAGTGTGACACGCTCTTCCATCGACAGCGCCCAGAATTCACCTGTGCATCCCGCGACCACCATCCCGGTCGCCCCTGCATCAAAAAGCCGCGACAGGTTGGCAACAAAGGAGCCTTCGTCGATCTGCCTGTCAGATGTGAAAGGTGTGGTGGTTGCGGGCATCGGTCCCGACCAGTCGACAGAGTTACGGTTCACGATGTCGCCTCCTTTGAGGGTGTGCGGTTGGCAGGGGATGCGCCGGTTTTCGGAACGCCGCGGTTGAGGCGTTTTCCGTTTGGACCTTCGGCAAAGAAGTGCGCCTGATGCGCGTCGATGCTGAACTGGACAGGCTCGCCCATGCGCCAGATCTGATCGGGGGCCGTGCGACCGGTCATGCGCAAATCATCATCAAGGCGCACCACTGTGATGTTCTCATGGCCGGTCTGTTCGACCAGTTGGATCGTGCCCTGAATGGGTCCTGATCCGATGGTCAGGCCCTCGGGGCGGATGCCCATGGCCGCGGGACCGGGCCGTGCATCAGAGCCAAGGTCGCCCGCATTAACAGAGAAACCCGGGGCATCGAAAACCCACTGGCCACTTTCCTCGCGCAATGCACCGTCGACGATGTTCATCCCCGGCGTGCCGATGAAACTGGCGACAAACCGGTTCGCCGGTGCGCGATACACCTCTTGGGGCTGGGCAAATTGCTGCAGCTTTCCGCCCTCCATCACGGCGATGCGATCCGACATGGTCATCGCCTCAAGCTGGTCATGAGTCACATAGACCATGGTGCGCCCAAGACGCTGGTGCAGTTCGATCAATTCCGCGCGCATGTATCCGCGCAGCTTTGCGTCCAGATTCGAAAGCGGTTCGTCCAGCAAAAAGACTTTTGGGTCGCGCACCAGTGCCCGGCCAAGGGCCACGCGCTGCTGCTGCCCGCCCGACAGTTCCTTGGGCTTGCGATGCAGAAGGGGGGTCAGTTGCAGCATTTCAGCTGTCTTTGCCACCAACTCCGCACGCTCAGGCTTTGGCACCCGGCGCTTTTTCAGCGGATAGGCGATGTTCTGACCGACGGACATGTGTGGATAAAGCGCGTAGGATTGAAACACCATCGCAATGTCGCGGTCACCGGGTGGCAGATCGTTGACGACACGCTCTCCAATGCGGATTTCACCGGATGTCGGGAATTCCAGACCGGCAAGCATCCGCAATGTCGTTGTCTTGCCGCAACCGGACGGACCGAGCAGCGAGATGAATTCGCCCTGCCCAATGTCGAGGTTCAGATCCTCCACCGCCGTGAAGGTTCCGAATTTCTTGTTCACGTTGGTCAAGACCACATCGGCCATGATTATCCTTTCACTCCACCGGCGCCAAAGCCGCGGGTCAGATAGCTTTGCAGGAAGGCGAAGACGATGATGAGAGGCACGCTCATCATGACGGATGCGGCCATCAACAGCGACCATTCGATATTGAAGGACGAGATCAGCATGTTCATCACGCCCGTTGTCAGCGGGCGCGCATCGTCGGAGTTCACCAGTACCAGCGCGTAAAGATATTCGTTCCACGACAGGATGAAGGTAAAGAGCGCCGTGGATATGATGCCGGGCAAGAGCTGCGGCAGGATGATGTCCCAGAAGGCACCGAGACGCGAGGCGCCATCGACCAGTGCCGCGGATTCCAGATCCTCGGGGATGCCCGCCATGAAAGAGCGCAACAGCCACAGCGCATAAGGCAGCGCGAAGGTCGTATAGGCAATGACCAGCGAGGTGATCGTGTTGGACAGCCCAAGCTGCACCAGCATCAGGTAAAGCGGCAGGATCAGCACAACGGACGGCAGCAGGTAGGTGAACAGAACAAGGAACGCCAGAGACTCGCGGCCACGGTAGCGAAAGCGCACAAGGCTGTAAGCGCCAAGGGTCGCGATGGCGACCACCACGAATGTCGTCGTTGTGGACAGGATCACCGAGTTCCAGAAGTAGCCGAGGAAATTGGTGTCGCTCAGCAGCTTCCAGTAATGCTCGAACGTCCATGTCTCGGGCAGGATGGTGGGTGGACGCCGGAACAGTTCAAACTGCGGTTTGACCGACGTGACCAGCATCCAGAACAACGGAAATGCGACCATCAGAACGATGGACCAGGCAAAGAGATTGAAGGCGATTTTGCGTAGCATTACGAGCCCTCCGATCTGGTGCGGCGCATGTAGAGGATCATGAACACCAGCATGATGAGCATCATGATCACCGCATAGGCCGCCGCCATTCCCATCTGATTGAGGGCAAAGGCTTCTTTGTAGACGACAAGCGGCAATGTCTGCGTTGACGTAACAGGCCCGCCGCCTGTGAGCAGGAAGATCAGATCGAATTCCTTGAAGTCCCAGATGGCGCGCAACATGATGATGACCACCAGCACTTCGCGCAGTTGGGGCAGGGTGACGTCGAAAAACCGCGCAATCGGTCCGGCACCGTCAATCCGCGCGGCCTCGTAAAGCTGATCAGGTATGGATTGCAGGCGGGCCAGTACGGCGATGACGACAAAGGGGAAGTATTTCCACGCCCCGACAAGGATGACCGAAATCATCGCGTTGGGCATCGTGCCAAGGTAATCGATCGGAAAATCGATCAACCCCGCGCTGATCATCAGGTGGTTCAGGATGCCGTAAAGATCATTGAACAGCCATTTCCAGACCAGCACCGCAACGACAGTCGAGATGAAATAGGGAAACAGGATCAATGATCGTGCAAGGCTGCGGAACCAGATGTTCTGATGCAGGACAAGCGCCATGCCGACGCCGAAAATGATCTGAAGTGTCAGCGTGCCCACCGTCCAGATCAGGTTGGCCCGAAGGGACGTCCAGAATTCGCCTTTGGCCAGCAGAACACGATAGTTGTCCAAGCCGACCCAAGTGCCTTCAAGGGTCGGCGTGAAGATTTTGAACAGCGACAGATAGATGGCGGACACCAGCGGATAGACGATCACCGCGCAAAACACCAGGACCGTCGGCGCGATCAGAAGAAGACCGAGCCTGGAATACTGGCGCTCCAGAACTGTCTGTTGTTGCTTTGCCATACTCTAGCGCTGTGGGTTGGGCGGCTCGTCGGCAGGCCGCCCAACCCGATACAGCATTAACCGTTCATGATGGCTTCGATGGCTGTTGTGGTCTCACCGATCACCTGATCGGCACTTTCACCATTCAGCACCACGCGCTGCACCATATCCGCGATCACGCCGGACCCGACAACCTCGCCCGCCTTTTCGTTTGAGGGGTGGTTTGCACTTTCATAGCCCAGATTGAATCCGCCAGCGGCGGCCTGAGACATCAGTTCCACCTCGGCTGGGTATTTCTGGATGATCTCGTTGGACTGATAGGCCGGATTTTCGTTGATGGATTTCAGCACCGGCAGCACGTGGCCGGGGGCGGCGTGCAATTGCTGGATATACCCATCCGGGTTGAACAGGGACGCTGCAAAAGCCTTTGCCGCGTCGATGTTTTTGGACTGTTTCGGAATGAAGACGCTGGGGAAATCATTGAATGTCCAGGCCGGAATATCTGCGGACTTCGTCGGGTAGGTCACGCAGGTGACGCTGTCGGCGATGGGTGGGTTTTGCGCATTGACGTTGCCAAGGACGCGGCCTGTGTAAATGCCGGTTGCGGTGGCGCCCGAGACAAAGGCCGTGATCGCTTCACCCCAGCTGTAGTTCGTGGCTCCGGGCGGGCACAACTCGCGCATGGACGCATAGAATTCAAGTGCGTCACGGGTCGCCTGACTGTCGAGCGCGACGTTCAGATCGGTATCAAAAACCTGTCCGCCGGCCTGATGGATCACGCCGACAAAAATCAGCGTGGTCATCGAATTGCGCCCATAGGGCAGGGGCGCGCCATAGATGCCGTTCTTCTGCATGGCCTGACAGGCGCCGCGCAATTCGTCCCATGTTCTGGGGGCGGCAGAAATGCCGGCTTCTTCCATCAAATCCTTGCGCAGCCACAGCATGTTGGCGGCAGAGTTGCCGATGCCGGTGCCGACATAATTGCCGTCAGCCGCTTTGAAGACGTCATTTGCGCCGGGATAGTAGTCGTCGGCCCCCACGGCCTCGATCACATCGTTGAAGGGTTCAACGAGACCGTTGGCATAGTAGGACTGAATGGCGAAAGAGGGCAGGTGGGTGACGATATCTGGCACTTCACCGGATGAGAATGCGGCCGCAAGCTGTGGTGCGTAGCCTTCGTCGGAGGTTGTTTCGAATGCGACTTTGATGCCGGGGTTTGCCGCTTCGAATGCGGCGATCTGCGCCATGTAGGCATCGACCTGGGCTGGCGCGCCCTGCGGCGACCACCAGCGCAAGGTGATGTCCTGCGCCGACGCACGGATTGGCATCGCAGCCACGGCCGTGGCGGCAGCAAAGCCCTGGAGCGCGCCACGTCGCGAAATCCCTTTGCCGATCATTGATGGATTTTTCATTTTGCATCTCCCCTGAGCGTTAATGTTCGCATAGCGCACGTTTGTTCACTAAACACCTGAACCGTTGAGTCGCGCAAGGTGCTTTTTTACGCACCGAGTTTTTGCAATACTCGCTTTATGCGCGTAAGAGCATGCGCGTTTGCTGTGGCGTGCAGTATTCGCCCGTGCTTTGAGGCGGGAACCGAGGAAATCATCAGTAGTGCAGGATCAGACCTTGACCAAAAAGAAGCCCGAAAAACCAATCGCGTCAGCGGGCCTCATGACCGCAGAACCTGACCGTGCTGATGACTCCGAAGCGAGCGGAATGAACCCGCGCGATTATGTCAGCTCGCTTGGTCGCGGGCTTGAGGTGCTGCGTGCCTTCAACCGTACGGGTCGCAAGATGACGCTCAGCCAGGTTGCGGCAGAAACCGGCCACACCCGTGCTGGCGCGCGCCGCATCCTGTTGACGCTTGTGCACGAGGGCTATGCGGTTGCGGATGGCAAGCTTTTTGACCTTACACCGCTGGTTCTGGAATTGGGGCATTCGGTTCTGTCATCCAAAGGTGTGTGGGACGTTGCAAAGCCGTTCATTGATCATTTGTCCGAAGATGTCCGCGAAAGCGTGTCTGCCGCCGTGCTGGACAACCATGATGTGGTTTACGTCTCGGGCGCCCAATACCACCGCGTGATCAGTGTGGGGATTTCAGTTGGCTCTCGTTTTCCGGCCCATTGCACCGCGAACGGGCGCGTGCTGCTTGCCGCACAGCCCAAGGAAAACTGGCCCGCCATGCTGCGCGATATCGAACTGACCAAGCTGACCGAAAAAACGGTGGTGGATCGGGCCGAATTCAAAAAGGTGCTTGAACAGGTGCGCGATCAGGGCTGGTCCATGGTAGATCAGGAACTGGAAATCGGTCTGATGTCTATTTCTGCGCCGGTGAGGACACATTCCGGCGCCCTTGTCGGGGCGATCAACGTCGGCGTGCCCACCTTGCGCATGACGCCTGATGAAATGGTCGCCGAGGTGCTGCCAAAGCTGCAGGCAACAGTCTCCAACATTTCCAGAGCGTTGATCGGTTAAGCCTCAGGCCGAGAATCTGGCCGGACTGTATCGCTCGATCATACTGTGGTCGGGCTGGCCCAGAATGCAGGAGGCAGCCAGCTTGGCGACCAGCGGCCCGAGGGTGTAACCCGCATCGCCGGGCACGGCCATCACCACCTTGTCGCAGCCGGGCAGGGGGCCGATCACCGACGCCCCGTCCATCGTTGTGTTCATGCCTGCCCATGTCCGGATGATGCGCACATGACCAAGTGTCGGCACAAGCCGCGCCGCAAGCGAGACATTTCCCAAAAGCGAAAGCGGGTCGACTGCGGGCACCTGGTGCGCGCCCCGGTCGCAGGCCGACCAGCCCCCGCCGATCACGATCTGGCCGGAATTGAACTGCTTGAGCGTGATCGAGCGTTCGGCATGCTGGACAAGCTGGCTGATCCGCGCCGAACAGGCCTCGGTGATATTCATGTGCAAGGGTTCTGCGACGGACGGGATCATCACGCCAAGACCCTGCACCAGCGCGCCTGCACCCCAAGCTGCGGCCACGACCACACGGTCAGCCCGGTAGGTTTTGTTCTGGCCAATGGCCTCGACCCGGTGGCCGACGGACAGGCTGCAGATGTGATCTTGTTCAAACCGCACACCCAGCGCATCCGCGACGGCGCGCAGCCGCAGGTTGGCCACCAGCGGATTGACCTTGCCCTCGTTCCGGCACAGTTCGGCCCCGACAATCTGTGGCCCTAGCCACGGTGCGATGCGTTCCAGCGCAGGCCGGTCCAGCATTTCGACAGACACGCCCTTTTTAGCCTCGCGCGCGGCCTTTTTTTCAAGAAATGCCAGTTGCGAGTTGTCTTCGGCCAGCATCAGACCGCCTTTGCGCACCAACTCGAACGACCCATAGGCCGCATCTAGGCGCACCCATTCTTCGGCGGCCTCGCAATAAAGCGGCAAGGCGGCTTCGATATCGGGAACCTGATCGGGATAAAGCCGCATGAAACGGCTTTGCATCTGCACATGCAGGCTGCCTGCATTGGCGGTGGAGCCCGCGTTGATCCCTGCATCGACAACAGTGACCTGCGCACCGGCCTGTGCAAGTTCGATGGCTGTGACCTGACCGACGATGCCGCCACCGATGATGAGGATGTCAGTCGGGATCATCCAGCGCCTCCTGCGCTGCAAGGATCGCCGCGATAGAGACGGGTTTGATCGGGACACGCGGTGCAAAGTTGCTCAGGTCATCGATCGCCTTGCCCGTGGCCTGCGATACCAATCGGGTTGCGACGGGGCCGCAATAGCGCCCCTGACAGCGTCCCATCCCGACGCGGGTGGCGCGTTTCAACGTGCCGACATGACCCGGTCTAGTTTCAAGGCCATCCAGAATTTCGCCCAAGGTGATTTCTTCGCAGCGGCAAATGATGGTGTCGCGCGACGCCTTGTCAGGGCCTTTTGGGCTGACGTCATGCATGTGCCAAAGGTGGGATTGAAAGCGGCGGTGGCGGGCAAGGCGGCGCTGCAGGGCGAACAGATCGTAGCCGTCGCCAAAGCCTGCGCGCGCGGCCGCAACGCGCCCTGCAATTGCGCCTTCGACCCGTGCCGCCGGAGCGCCCCCAAGCCCCGCGCAATCCCCGATGGCGAAGATACCCGGCACGCTGGTTTCCATCCCCGCGTCCCTGTCGCACCTGAGGTGCCCAAAGGCCGGATCGTAACGCATCCGTGCCCCCAAAAGCCGCAGGACTTCGTTTTGCGGCTCAAACCCGTTGTTCATGCACACGACGTCGACACCTTCCGTAATCTGCGCACCAGACCCCGTTTTGAACGTGGCGCGCAAGTGTTCGCCTTCGGCGTCCACACGTTGCAGCGTCGTTTGGTGGCGCAGTGGAATGCCAAGTTGTTTCAGATCCCGCATCATGCCCAGTCCCTTGAAGACCAGCCCGGGATCAGCCGCGAGGGCCCCAAAGGCATGCCGGGGAAATCGCCATGGGGGCGGCGCGGCCTCGGCGATCATCACCACCTCGGCACCTCCCCTCGCCAGTTCTAGCGCCACCTGCGCGTTCAGCGGGCCCGACCCACAGACGGCGACGCGTTTGCCCGGCAGCGTCCGGTAACTGCGCCACAACGTCTGGGCAGCGCCGGTCGTCATCACCCCCGGCAGCGTCCACCCGGGCACCATGCAGGGCCGCTCATAGGCACCGGTCGCGACGATGGCTGTCTTGGGCCGCACGATCAGTGCAGCACCCGCACGATCAGCCAGAAAGAGCGGACCGTCGAACGCCCCCCAGATTTCGACCGCGCCAAGGATTTCCGCGCCACTGTCCTGCGCTCGCTTGAGCAGCGCGGCACCTTCGCGTTGCTGGGCATCCAGAGGCACTTGGTCAGCGGACTGTTTATAGTATTGGCCACCCGCAACCTTGCGTTCGTCCAGTACCACGACGCTGGCGCCCGCCTGTCGTGCCGCGATGGCCGCCGAAAGGCCACCCGCACCGCCGCCGATGATGGCGACATCGGGGGTCAAAATGCGCGCGGCGGTGTTTTCTGGTGCGACGGGCGTGTCCTCCAGCACCGGGAATGCGATCTGGGTCTCCAGCGTCTGACCCGGTGTCGCAGGCGTCATGCAGGCGCGCTGGTTTGGCACGCCATCAACTGTGACAAGGCAATCCTGACAGACACCCATGCCGCAAAACATGCCCCGGCTAGCCCCTTTGGCGGTTTCGCGCAGCGCCCGTTTCCCGGCCTCGCTCAATGCGGCGGCCACGGATTGTCCTTTGCGAAACGGAACGGGGTCACCGTCAAAGTGAAAGCTGTCCTGGCTCATATATCGCCCCGCATCAACCGGTCGCGAAACCCAACGAGCTTGGCAACCGCAGTGGTGCGCCAGGCCGCGCGATCCGGAATGGATTGTTCGCCACGTGCCGCCTCTCGCGCCGCCGTGACCTGTGCCACAAGGGCGGCGGACCAATCGACCGTCTCGCCGCGCTGCTCACCCATGCGTTTGTACGCCGGGCCCATCCGGGCCGCATGGGCGGGTATTCCGCCGGGAGTGTTCAGTTCCGACGTCTCAAACGGCCCCGACAAGGCCCATCGGGGACCAAGGCCAAGACGCATGACGCGGTCGATGTCATCCGGCTCTGCGATGCCATCGTCCACCAACCGGTACGCTTCGCGCAGCACCGCGCCTTGCAGGCGGTTCAACAGGAAACCTTCGATTTCGCGGGCAAGGGTGACCGGCTCAAACCCGGCCTCGGCAAACAGGGTCGCGGCGCGATCAGTAACGGCAGGCGATGTGCCGGGTGCCGGGCACAGCTCGATCAGGCGCAGCACCGCGGGTGGGTTGACCGGATGGGCGACCAGACAGCGGCTTTGCCGCGCAGGGTCAGGTACGATCTGCGACATCGCAATGGCGGATGAGGCCGTGACAAGAATGGTTTCAAGCCCGGTTGCGGACAACAGGTGGGCAAAGATGTCCTGCTTGATTTCGAGGTTTTCAGGCCCGCATTCGATCACCAGTGCGGCCTGCTTCAGGGCCGTTTCATCGGCGCCGGTGATCTCAACTGTCCCGCCGCGCCCATTGTCGAGGCCGGCCAATGCAATCCCGTCCTGCTGATGTGTCAGGCCATCCTTGGCAGACTGCTGGTGGTGTGGATCGGGTTCGATCAACGTCACATGCCAGCCGTTGTCCGCCAAGACGGCAGCAAAGGATATACCGATGAAACCCGCGCCCAGGATGGCGACCCGGCTATGTGTCTCGCTGCTCAAACTGAACCTTTCCCTTGCCATGGTGCGCATGGCGAACAAAAGTACGAATATACGCCAGACATAGCGCCCCGCAAGAAGGAACACAGACCATGGCTTTGCCGCAAGACCTCGCCAACAGAAACGCGGTTGTGACCGGAGGGGCGTCAGGACTGGGGCGTGCCATCGCGCTGCGACTGGCTGCTGCAGGGGCCACCGTCACGGTCGTCGATCTGGAAACGGCCCGGGACACAGCAACAGAAGGCATGGGTTTTGCCGCTTGTGACGTTGGCGCGCTGGATGCCAAAGATCACTTGAAAGACATCGCTGAAAGCCTTGATTCTGTTGATGTCCTTGTTGCCAATGCCGGAGTCGTTCCGCCATGGCGCGGGCTGAGTGACGTGGACGGTGCCGAGTGGCAGCGTGTCATGGCGATCAACACATGGGGCGTTGCGGCAAGCATCGGTGCATTCGCGCCCGTCATGACGCACTCAAGCTGCGCATCGATTGTGGTCATGGCCTCGATCAACGGCTTTCGCGCACATCCGAAGCAGGTTCTTTACACCGCCTCCAAACATGCGGCCATTGGCATCACCCGCGCCGCCGCCCTTGATCTTGGGCCAAGCGGCATCCGCGTCAACGCCCTCGCACCCGGGCCCATCGCAACAGAGGCGCTGCTGGGGCGGATCTCTGACCGTCACGCGGCTGGTGGAGCGAACCCGGACGACGTCATTCAGGCGATGACGGCAGAAACCGCGCTGGGGCGCATGGCCACGCCACAGGATGTGGCCAACGCGGCACATTTCCTTGCATCTGACGCGTCAGGCGGAATGACCGGCACGGTGCTTCCGGTCGAAGCGGGCCTTGCCTAAGGCAATGGGTTCCAGCCCGCATCCGCCAGAATCTTGTGGCTGGCCTTGATGTCACTGTCCGGATCGGCGCCGGGTTGCAGTGCGTCCGTGATGATCTCAAGAACTGTCGCACCCGGATAGCCGATGTCGGCAAGTGCTTCGAAGACGGGGGCAGGTTCGACAATGCCGGTGCCTAGCCGGGTATGCACAAATTCCTCGTATCCGCTGTCCGAGATGTGCACGTTCTTGAGCTTGTCCCCCAGCATCCGGATCGCGGCGGCGGGGTCTTCTTTTATGAAGGCACCGTTGCATATATCGTAATTGATGCCGATCTCGGGGCCGATCAGATTTGCGGTGTCCACCATATCCTGAGCCGTGGGCAGGTAGGTGAATGGCACATTTTCCAGCAACAATTCGACCCCGGTGCCCTTGGCATGTTCGACCAGTGATTTCATACCTTCGACAAACCAATCCAGCATCCACTGGTGCGGCGGATTGATCAGGCTGTTGACGGGGCCCGGGATGGCGACCACGTAAGGGCAGGACAATTCGGCTGCAAAATCAATCGCTTCACGGTAGCGATCCAGCGTGTATTCGCGCATCAGCTTGTCGACGCCATTGGGATTGTTATCCAAAAGCGGATAACAGAAAGAGGTGATGCGAAGGCCCTCGCCATCCAGCCACGCCTTGTATTCCTTGCGTTGCGCAGCCGACATTTCACGCGGCCAGCAGTGCGGCGGAAAGACCATCAGCTCGAACATATCATAGCCAAGGCTTTGCAGATGTTTCATGGCCCCCAGACCATCATGAGAGTAAAGAAACGGAAACGTGCTGGCTGCGACTTCGAGCTTGGTCATCTGGATGGGATCCCTTTCCACTTGTCAGGCTGCGTCGATATGTTCAATCTACGCACAAATGTTTCTATACCGCACGAATTCGTGGGGCAATCCGAAATGAAGGAGGCCAGATGGCCAGTACGCTCTTTTCGCCCATCACGCTGCGCGGCCTGACGATTCCCAACAGGATCACCGTTGCCCCCATGTGCCAGTATTCCGCCATCGACGGCGTGCCGCAGGATTGGCACATGGTGCATCTTGGGCAATTTGCGTTGTCCGGTTCGGGTTTGATCTTTACCGAGGCGACCGGGGTCGAGCCCGAAGGGCGGATCACCCTGGGCTGCACCGGTCTATATGACGACGCCACCGAGGCTGCGTTCGCGCGCATCGTGTCGTTTATGAAATCTGTGGGCGACATGGCCGTCGGCATTCAGCTTGGCCATGCCGGTCGCAAGGGCAGCACAATTGAGCCATGGCTTGGCGGTGGCATGATCGAGGGCAAGGGGCGTGGCACCCCCGGCACCATCAGCGGTGCCCTACCTTCCCGGATGGCCCGCGCCTGATCCGATGGATGCGGCGGACCTTGAGCGTATCAAGCAGGCCTTTGTTCAGGCAACGCACCGTGCGGACCGTGCCGGGTTCGACATCATCCAGTTGCATATCGCGCACGGATACCTGCTGCATCAGTTCCTGTCCCCGATCACCAACACCCGAAACGACGCATATGGCGGCAGCCCTGAGGGGCGCATGCGCTACCCGCTAGAAGTGTTCAAAGCCGTCCGCGATGCCTTTCCTGCTGAAAAGCCGGTGATGGTGCGCCTGTCGGCTACCGACTGGATCGAAGGGGCATGGAACATCGATCAATCGATTGATTTCTGCCGTAACCTCAAAGACTTGGGCTGCGACATGGTGGATGTCACGTCCGGCGGATTGGATCAGGCGCAACAGATCACGGTCGGGCCGGGTTATCAGGTCGATTTTTCGGCCCGGATCCGCGCAGAAGCCGGGATGGCGACAATGGCTGTAGGGCAGATCACCGACCCTGTTCAGGCCGAAACGATCCTGAGTACCGGACAGGCGGACATGGTCGCACTCGCCCGTGGCATGTTATGGGATCCCCGGTGGACCTGGAATGCCGCGGTCGCTCTGGACGAGGAAATTACACTGCCCGCACCTTATGCGCGGTGCAATCCGAAACTGCGCACGACACCGTTTGTGACGAGGAAATAGGCCATGGAATCACTTACGGGAAAAACTGTCATAGTCACCGGTGCGTCAAAGGGCATTGGTGCTGCGACGGCTGCCGCGATGATCGATGCGGGTGCGACTGTCATCGCCCACTATGGCGGTGATCGTGCGGGAGTTGAGGCGGCGACTGCCGCGGCCAAACCGGAGCAGGTGACGCTGTTGCAGGCCGATTTTGCAGACATGGACGCAGTGGACGCGTTTTGGGCAGATGCGGTCGAGGCCGCCGACGGTCAGATTGACGTGCTCGTCAACAATGCGGGCATCATGCGGCAGGCCGGCGGGATCGAAGACCCGATCGAGGCGTGGGACGAGGCGTGGACGCGCTCCATGGCTGTCAATGTCCACGCACCTGCGCGATTGCTGCGCCACGCGGTGCGCGGCTGGTTGCAGGCAGAGACAGGCGGCTCCGTGATCGCCATCGGCAGTTGGGTGACAACGCGTGGCACGTCCAATCCCGGTGCGATCTCTTATGCCGCATCCAAGGCGGCCATCGCGGCGGCGACAAAAACAGTGGCCCGGAACTATGCGGCCAAAGGCATTCTGGCCTATGTCATCGCGCCGGGTGTGGTGCGCACCCAGATGTCCGTCGACAGTGCCGCCAAAACCGGCGGAGAGGCGGCGGTGACGGCCACCCTGCCGATGGGGGAATGGGTGCCGCCATCGGATATTGCAGAGATGGCGGTTTTTCTGGCCGAAGGCCGGGCGCGGCATCTGACGGGCGCCACGATTGATTTGAACGGTGCGGCCTATATCCGATGAGCTGGAACAGATGAGCCTATTCGGCCGCGACGGCGCGAGCCTCTATCTCATCGACGATGCTGTCGAGCTCTTGCATCAGCGGCACCATCCTCGCGACACGCTCGCGCCCTTCGTCCCCGAGGCTTTCAAATGTGGTGATCGGCGCGCGCACATCCCCGACAGGATGCCCCGCCGCCGCCGCCAGCGCCTTCGAATAGCATTGATGCCCATAAAGCGGATGGCCGTCCGTTATGATGGAGTCGAACTTGGCGATCACAGACTGGACCGCCCAAACGTCGTCCCAGCGTTCCTGTTCGGCCCATTCCACAAACTTGACCGAGGCGCGCGGGATGTAGTTGCCGTAAGGATTCACGTATCCCTTGGCACCCATCTTGTAACTCTGCAGAATACTTTGTCCGGCCCAGGGGATCATGTGACCTTCGCTCTCTACCAGAATATCATGTATCCGTTCAATGCGTTGCGAGGCTTCCTTGATGTAGCGAATTTGCTCAAAGCTTTTGGCGAGACGGCCAACCAGCTTGGCCGACATATCCACGTTCGACGTGAAGGGGTTGTTGTAGAGCATGATCTGCAAGTCCTGCGCGTCGCAGATAGCGCGGTAATATTCAAAAATCTCGTCATCGGTCGGTGTGTAGTAATAGGGCGGAATGATCATCAGCCCGTCGGCCCCGAGGTCTTCGGCTTCCTTGGAATAGCGCACTGCGTTGGGAGTGTAGGCATTCATGGTTCCGACCCAGACAACCATCCGTCCGTTGACGTAGTTGACAGTGTGTTTGACGAAGGCAGTGCGTTCCGCGTCGCTGATGGTCAGGAATTCGCCGGTGGTCCCAAGGATGATCACACCCGGGACACCACAGCTGACCTGCCAGTCAAGGAACCCTTCCCAGGCCTCGTAATCGATTTCTGCGCCGCCCGGCGTGAACGGCGTGACAGTGACGGTGTGGCTGCCGGAATAGGTGGGTCTCATCCTGTGGTCCTTTCCAAGAGAGGTGCTGCATGACCCGCGTGGATGTCGTGGTGATTGGCGGGGGTATCGTCGGCCTCATGACCGCATGGCATCTGGCCCGCGAAGGCGCGCGTGTGGTCTTGCTGGAGGCAGGTGATCTGGGCGCGCAGGCGTCGGGCGCGAATGCCGGGTCCCTCCACCTGCAGATCCAGTATCCCGAATTTGCGAAATACGGTGAAGACTGGGCGCGCGCCTATGCGCCCACATTGCGGTTTCTGGAGGCATCGATTGCGATGTGGCAGGGCCTTGGGGCCGAGGTGGGTGAGGACCTTGACGTCAGGCTGGGCGGTGGCATCGTCGTTGCCCGCGACCCGGACCAGATGCGCCTGATCGAAGCGAAGGCACGGATCGAAGCCAGCGTCGGGATCGAGACGCAGATTCTGGATCGCGACGCCCTGCGAGCGATTGCGCCCTATCTCTCCGACAAGGCGATCGGCGGCGGCTTTTGCGCCGGGGAGGGCAAAGCCAACCCGCTGCGCGCCACGCCCGCCATTGCCCGTGCGGCTGAGGCCGCGGGCGCGACCCTGCACGCTGATGCGCCGGTGATGGGGCTTGAGGGACGGGCAGGGGCGTTTGTTGTGACCACCCCAAACGGTAGCTTTCAGGCTGACACGGTCGTCAACGCGGCAGGGGCTAAGGCCGCAAAGATTGCCGCGATGCTTGGGATGCAGATCGACCTTGGTGGCTTTCCCCTGCAGGTTACGGTGACCGAGCCGATTGCCCCGCTGATCCCGCACCTTGTCTATTCGGCGGCTGGAAAGCTGTCTTTGAAACAGGCCGCGAACGGGGGCTGCATCATTGGCGGTGGCTGGTCTGCGGATGTGCGCAGCCACGGGGGGCTGGCGACCAACCCGGTCAATTTTTCGGGCAATATGGCAATGGCCGCAGGTGTGGTGCCGCGTCTGGCGCAGGCGCGCACGATCCGAAGCTGGACGGCGTGGGTGAACGGCACGCCCGACTGGCGCCCCATCATTGGGCAAGCGCCGGGCATTCCCGGTTTCTACCTCGCACTTTTCCCATGGGTCGGCTTCACCGCCGGGCCGATGACCGCCCGTGTGATTGCCGATCAGGTTTTGGGCCATGCCCCCGCCATTGATCTGGGCGGCATTTCCGTATTGGCGGACTGACACCAACCCGCCCATCGCTCAGGCCACGCCTTTTGCCTTGGTCTCACCCAAAATCTTACGTTGGTAGGCACGCCACGTCATCGCCCATTTGGCCGGGTCCTCAAAAGCGTCCCCCTTGACCTGCGCGATGGCCTGGTTGTGGGGTGCGGTCTTGACCATTTCGGGGTCCGTGCGCGCCTCGTCCGCGATTTGCGCGATGACCCCGATCCACGTGTCGATATCCTCCTTGGACCACAACTCGCCCGCCTCCGGCGTGAACGGTTCGGCGACGATCCAGGGCTCGTGGCTCATCCAGTATGGGTCGATGCCGTAGTCGGCCATGCGGTTGGCAAAATCGACTGTGGTCACGCCCGTCTCTTCGGTCAGGGGCCCCAGCGACCAGCGCGTCATTTCCATGCGGTGCACGTCAATGGACGGGTTGGATATCTTTAGGCCTGGAATCTCGCCCAGTTTCTTGTCCATGTAATTGTTCGCAACAACCGAGATGTCGGAGGCGAGTTCGATGCCGTCAGCGCCCATCGCACGCGACCACGCATAGGCTTTCACAACCTGCGGCACGTTCCCCCAGAATTCGCGCACCTTGCCTGCGGATTTCGGGCGATCCTCGTCTAGGACATAGCGATCCCCATCTTTCACCACGACCGGACAGGGCAGGTAGGGGGCCAGTTCGTCAGTGCAGCCATAAGCGCCCACCGCCGGACCACCACCCGCCTTGGGCGCGCCGAAAGTTTTGTGCAGCATGAACATGCAGGCATCAAAGCCCAGCTCGCGCGCCGACAGCTTGCCCATCACGCCGTTGAAGTTGGCATGATCATAAAAGCACAGCGCGCCTGCTTCCTTGGCCACCTTCACCCATTCTTTGATCTCGGGGTTGTAGATGCCCATGTCATCGGGATTGTTGATCATGATGAGGGCCGTCTTGTCGCTGACGGCGGCCTTCAGTGCGTCAAGCGAGGGGTAGCCGTTTTCTTCCAGCGGAAGGTTCACGACCTTGAAGCCTGCCGCTGCTGCCGTGGCCGGATTGCACGGATGCGCCTGCACAGACGTCACCATTTCGGTGCGCTGGCCCAGCATGCCGCGATCCTGCCAATAGGCGCGCGCGACCGCCGTCATGGTATAGGCCGCATCCGCCCCGCCGCCCGCCTGGAAGATGAACTGATCCATGCCGGACAGGCTGCGCAGGATGCCATCAAAGTCGTGAATGATTTCAAGCACACCCTGCAAGGTATCGGGGTGCTGATAGGGGTGCACCTCGGCCAGTTCGGGGTGCAGCGTCGCGTATTCGGCGGTCTTCGAGTTGTACTTCATCGTGCAGGTGCCAAAGAGGCTGATGCCCATCATCCCCAGCGTCATCTGGCTGAGGTGGAGGTAGTGCCTCTGGACTTCGAACTCGGTGATTTCGGGCAGATCGGGGCGATCCGTGCGGGCCATGCCGCCGGGGATTAGATCGGTGCCGACTGTCTGGGTTACTTCGTCTTCGGGCGTGGGGAATAACTGCCCGCGCGCGCCGGAGCGCCCCATCTCCATCACCACGGGTTCGTTCCATTTGGCCGCGCGGAATTCGGGAATGCGGGTCATGACAAAACCTCCTTGAGCGTATCGGCGAGCGCTCGGATGTCGGCGGCTGTATGCACTTCGGTCACACAATACAGCGCGGACTGGCCAAGTGCGTTGTCCTCGCCCGATACGTCCTTGCCGCCAAAGATGTTGCGGGCCCGCAGCAGATCGTTGATCTCGGCCACCGTCTTTCCGGTGTCATCAAAGTTCACGACGAACTCCTTGAAGGTCGTGTCGGGCCAGACGACCTTGACGCCCGGCACATCGCCCAGCAGTTTGGCTGCGTACCGTGCGCGACTGACGATCAGCGTGCCAAGTTCCCGAAACCCCTCGGGGCCAAGAAGGCTCATGTAAACTGCGCCCGCGATGGCCCAAAGGTAGGTGGAATTGCCCGTCCAGTCTTTGCCGTCTTCACGCGATCCATAGGAGTTCTGGTGCGGGCAGGCCAGGCCAAAGCCGACCTGACCCGGTTCCAGCGTTTCCACGATGGACACAAGAAATCCGTTGTATTCCAGAACGTATTTTTCCTCGTCCCGCGACGCGATAAAGCCGCCGACGCCGCCACCGCACTGCATGTGCACGCCCAATGGCTGTACTGGCCCTGTGACGATGTCCGCGCCGTAATCACCCGGTCCCGTCATAATACCCAGCGATACTGGGTCGACCCCGACGATGGTTTCCGCCCCTGCGGCCCGCGTCAGCCGGGCGATCTCTGCGGCCTCGGCCTCAATCGTGCCAAGATAGGCGGGGTTTTCGAAATAGACGGCGGCCACGTCATCGCCCAGCTTGGAGTGCAGATCGTTAAGGTCGATGCGCCCGGTGGTCGGGTCGACTGCGACAAGGACGACTTCGATATGGCTCTCCATCGCGCTGGGCTGGCAGTAGGTCCGCAGGACCGACAGACGCTCAGGATCGGACAGTTGCGACACGATGACTTTTGAGCGGCCCGTGATGCGCTGTGCCATGCGAACCGCATGCCCGATTGCGCAACCCCAGGAATAGACCGGCAGTTGCACCACATCGAGGTTGAGCAAGGCGCCAAGCTGCGAGGAAAATTCGAACCATGCCTGATTGCGCCCATGATCGGACTGGTAGCTGCCCCAGACATTCGTTGCGAATTCGGTGCGGCCAACGATTTCATCAACGATGGCAGGCACGTGATGCTGCCAGACACCGGCCCCCAGAAAGCTCAGATTGGCTTCGCAATCCCCGTTCTTTTTCAGCTTGGACACGAGGTACCGCTTTAGTTCGATCTCTGATGACAGCGTGGGCGGCAGGTCCAGAGGGGTGGTGCGGAAATGATCCTGCGGGATCTGCTCGAACACGTCTGCGACGGACTTGGCCCCGATCTCGTCCAGCATCGCCTTGATCGCGCCGGGGGCCGAGTTTGCCATCCACGGATGTGCGCGGGTCGTGTCGGTCATCTTGGGTCTCCTCAGTGTCTGAGTGATCGCTGTGATTTCATCAGTGCACAAATGTTCGCATATCGCACAATGCTAATCAACCAGAAGCGATGCGCATCATCATCTCGCGATTGGCCCCGGTTGCGACGCGTACGAATCCTGACAGTTTAGCGTCCAGAACGGGGTCGCCTGTGTCGACCAGCAAACGTGGATGCGCCAAGGCCGCCAGCTTGCTTTCGGTGGCCAGAATGATGAGGCCATCGCGGCCCGCCTTTGCGATCAGGGCGGGGCCGATCTGCTGATTGCCTCTGCCCAGCAAGAAGCCCTGCTGCCCGGTAACGCCCAGAACAACGCGCACATCGCGACCTGAGGCCAGGTCCTGCAAGGTTGCGTCGTCCGCGTCCCACGCCACGAGTTGTCGGTTCAACATTGCATCCACGCCCAAAGGCGTCGCACTGTGACCCGCCGCAGTCATAACAGCCCCCGCGCTGGTGCCGGGGCCGATGATGTAGAGCGTGTCCTCAGCCATGCCTGCCACGACCTCGCGCGCCGCGCTCGACAGTGCGGAGGCTGCGTCTTGCCGCGGTCCGCCCTTGGCGGCTTGCATGAGGGTGCGTGACGTCGGGACGCGCGCGTATCCGTAAAGACGCGGCGCGAGAATGCCGCGGCGCAGAGCCTCTTCGTCGATGTCCATGATCTCGGCGTCGTCCATCCAGTCGGTGCGTTCTGGCGATGTGATCAAATCGGCCATCATTGCACCGGCCGACTGCGTTGCGACTGCAAAGACGCCCGAATGCATCTTTACGCCACAGGGGATTCCAAGAAGGGCGGCACCACCGGCCACACTGGCCACATCGCGCGCGGTGCCATCGCCGCCTGCAAAGACGATCACGTCAAGGGCACCCATGGCGCGTACCGCCTCCTTGGTGTCGCGCGCCGTGCCGGACTGGGGTACACCTGCCAGAATCTTGGCGTTGAGATCCAGATCACGCGCCCAATCTGCACCCAACTCTCCCGGGGCAAGCATGATGGTGGCGCCCGGAACGCGGTCTGCCAATCTGCTCAGGGCAAGCCGCGCGCGCGGACCCGCTTTGGCCTCGGCACCGCGCCGCAACGCTTCGGCAACCGTGTCTGGCCCGTCAGTGCCCTTGAGGCCGACGGCACCGCCAAGCCCGGCAAATGGATTGACCACCAGTCCGATACGCATCGCTGCATTTGGCCAGTTAGCAGTTGTGTTTGCAACGGCAATTGCGAACAATTGTTCAAATCTAAAAAAACGGAGCAGGACTGCGCATGGAACACCCCGACCGCACTACCATTGGCCGCGACGTGCCGATCCGTCGGCTGATCACCGGTTTGTGGCAAATGGCGGATCAGGAGCGGGATGGAAAACCGTTTGATCTGGACAAGGCGGCTGAGGCGCTGCTGGCTTACGCCCGCTCGGGCTTTGATACGTTCGATATGGCCGATCACTATGGCAGCGCAGAGATTGTGGCGGGCATGGTGCGCAAGGCGATGACAGAGGCGGGCGAGGCGCCGCCGACACTTCTGACCAAGTGGTGCCCTGCGCCCGGTCCAATGTCGGCAGATGTCGTGCGTCAGGGTGTGGAAACTGCGCTGGACCGCCTGCAGGTCGATTGCGTCGACGTGATGCAATTTCACTGGTGGCAATACCAGTCGCCCGAATACCTTGATGCATTTGAACACCTGATGCGCCTGCGTGAAGAGGGGATGATCCGCGAGATCGGGTTGACCAACTTTGACGCCGCGCATCTGCGTATGCTCATCCAGCACGGGATCGAGATCGCGTCGAACCAGATCTGCTTTTCCCTGCTCGACCGCCGCGCCGCACGCGATTTATCCGAGGTGGCCAGCGCCAACAATGTGGCGATCCTTGCCTTTGGGACGCTGTGCGGCGGCTTCTTGTCCAAACGCTGGGTGGGGGCGGATGAACCGACGGACATCCCGGACTGGAGCCGCATGAAATACAAGCGCTTCATCGGCGCAAATGGCGGATGGAAACCGTTTCAGGACCTGATGGGCGTCCTGAACGGCGTCGCGGACAAGCACGGCGTATCGGTGTCGAATGTCGCCTCGGCATGGGTTCTGGATCACGACGCGGTGCGGGCGACGATCATTGGCGCACGGCTGGGTGAAGCCGAGCATCGGCAGGACAATCTGAACGCCCTTTCGCTGCACTTCGATGACGAGGATCGCGATGCGATCAAGGCGGCGACAGATCAACTCGACAACATCCCCGGTGATTGCGGCGACGAATATCGCAAGGCCCCTTTCCTGACGGCTTCGGGCGATCTGAGCGATCATCTGGACGCGTTGCCGCCGGTCTTTGACGTTGTCGCAGCACCCGCGCGGCCCGAAAGAATCCGTGCGCTGAGCGGGTCGATCTGGGAAGAAAAGGCAGGATTTGCACGCGCCCATCGCACTGGAAACTGCATCCGGGTCAGCGGAACGACAGCCACCGACCCCCATGGTAAACCGGTTTGCGCGGACGATGTGGAAGGGCAGGCCGTTTACATCATGGACAAGATCCTGGCGGCAATCGGATCGCTGGGAGGTGTGGCCGAAGACGTGGTTCGAACCCGCATCTATCTGCGCAACGCTGACGACTGGGAAGCGGTGTCGCGTGTGCATGCGCGCTATTTCGGGGATGTGCTGCCGGCCAATACGTTGGTCGGCGGCATCCAGTTGATCGGGCCCTATGCCGTCGAAATCGAGGCAGAAGCCGAAGTTTCACCCGCCTGACTGCGTCAAAATTCATGAGGTATTGACTCAAAGGCAAATGTCTCCGACGCTGAATGCGCACAAAAGTTCGTTTTGCGCACAATTTGGACGAAGACCTTGGTTCTTTGGCCAAAGCCCTGGTGCGGGCCAACCAACACGGGAGTACGAAACATGATGAAAAGAAAGTTCCTCGCGGGCATTGCTGCATTCGCAATGGCGGCAGCCACCTTTACCGCTGTAGACGCAAAAAGCCTTGATGAAATCCTGTCAGACGGAAAACTGCGCATCGGGATAAACCCGAATTTCCCCAACATGAGCACGCGAAACGATGCAGGTGAGTGGGTCGGCTTTGACATCGACGTGGGCAATGCGCTTGCGGCGGCCATCGGCGTCGAGGTCGAATGGGTGCCGACGGAAACACCGCAGCGCGTGCCGTTTCTGGTCTCTGATCGCATCGACATCTCGCTGGGTGCCCTGACGCGCAACACCGAGCGTGCCAAGCTGATCGACTACACAGTGCCGCTTCACACCGAAGTGCTGGCCGTGTTGACCACCGACAGTGTCGAGGGCAGCAGCTGGCAGGATTTCAACAAGGAAGGCGTCACACTGGCCAACATGCGCGGCAACTGGACCGTCGACTGGATCGGTGAGAACATGCCCAATGTCGAGGTCGAGCTTGTCGACACGCTTGCCGACACGGTGCGCCTTGTGGGGCAGGGACGGGCGGACGCCATTGTCGAAAACATCGACTTTTTCATGGCCTTCACCGAGAACTATCCTGATGTGCAATGGCGTGTGGTCGAAAACCCGATCTTCGTCGCCTATTGCGCCATCGGCGTGAGCCAGGGCAACGAAAACCTGACCGAAGTGCTGAACATCGCGCTTTATAACCTGCACTCTTCGGGCATGATCAACGAGACCTGGGAAAAGCATTACGGCGCGCCGATGTTGCGCACCGTCGATCCCGATCCCTATTTTTGATTGAATGATGTGAAGCGCCCCGGTCCTATGAAATATGGCCGGGGCGTTTTCCATGCTTAAGCACATATGAATTACAATTTTCAGTTCGGCGTCGTCTGGGACAATTTCCCGGCATTGCTCGAAGGGGCCTGGCTGACATTTCAGTTGGGCTGCATCGCGTTTGGTGGCGGTGCGCTCATCGGGTTGATCTGTGCGGCACTCAAGACCTACGCGCCGTGGCCTGTTCGGTTTCTGGTCGACTCCTATGTGGTGTTCATCACCAACACGCCTGCGCTGATCCAGATTTACTTTCTTTATTTCGGACTGCCCGAAGTGGGCGTGCGCTGGTCGAACGAGGCGTGCCTTCTTATCGGCCTGACCCTGAACGCAGGCGCGTATCTGACGCTGATCCTTCGTGCGGGTTTCTTGTCGGTGCGCATCACCGAGATCGAAGCGGGCCAGACCCTTGGCATGTCGCCCTTTCAGCAGGTGCGCTACATCATCGTGCCGCACATCGCCAAGTCGATTTACCCCGCACTTGCCAACTTTTTCATTGTGGTCTTGGTCATGGGCACATCCGTCGGGGCCTTGATCGGAGTGGATGAATTGACGGGGCAGGCGATCAACCTGTCCAGCGTCAACTATCGCTGGCTTGAATACTTCACGGTTGTTGCCTGCATGTATGTCGTTCTGACGTTCGTCGCCTCAATCGGTCTGGCCCTGCTGGGTCGGTGGGCCTTCCGCGTCAAAGCGAGGATCTTCTGATGGAGCGTATTCTCGAACAGATCCCGCGCTTTTTCTCGGGCCCCAACATGATCCTGCTGCTCGAATCCGCAGGCCTCACGCTGGCCATGACGCTGATGGGCTGTCTGATCGGGTTTGGATTGGCCTTTGTGCTGGTCTATTTGCGCCAGACGCCGGGCCTATGGGCGATGCCCTTGCGGTTGATCTGCATCCTCTATGTCGAGGTGTTTCGCCGCATTCCGTTCATTGTCGTGGTCTATCTGGTGTTGTTCTTCATCCAGACCGTGACGCCGAATGCCTCGCTTTTCACCATCGCGGTGATTGCGATCTGCCTGTACGCGGTGGCCTACACGGCCGATATCATCCGGGGCGGGTTGGAAAGTGTTCCGCAGGCCCAGGTCGAAGCGGCGCAGGCGATGAACCTGTCACGGCTGCAGACCAACCTGCGCATCGTTCTGCCCCAGGCCTGGCCGGTCATTGTGCCGCCCGCCATCGCCTTTGCCGTCAGTTTCATCAAAGACACAGCACTGGTCAGTCAGGTCGGTGTGTTTGAATTAACATTCCGCGGTAAAGAGCTGAACAATCAGGGTTATTCCGGCATTCTGGTGTTCGGAACAATTGCCCTTTGCTATTTCCTCATGTCGTTCCCGCTGAGCATGCTCGGCCAATATCTGGAGAAACGCCTTGCCACACCTCGCGGTCAAAGACGTTCGCGCAAAATATGGTTCACTTGAGGTTCTCAAGGGGATCAACTTTTCGATTGAAAAGGGCGAGATAGCGGCCCTTGTCGGGCCTTCGGGGTCGGGCAAATCGACAGTTCTGCGCGCGCTGATGGGCCTGACACCGATCACGGGCGGCGGGGTCGATATCGCTGGTGAGACGATGAACTATTCCTCTGCCAAAGAGGTGCGCGCCGCCCGTGACCGGATGGCCGTGGTGTTTCAGCAGTACAACCTGTTCCAGAACATGACCGTGATGCAGAACCTCACGCTGGCCCCGCTGAAGATCAAGAAATGGGACAAGGCCGAGGTGATGACCGAAGCGCGCAGGCTGCTTGGCCTTGTCGGGCTGTCGGACAAGGCGGACGCCTATTCCGACCAACTGTCCGGTGGTCAGCAACAGCGCGTGGCACTGGCGCGTGCGCTCGCTCTCAAACCGCAGATCCTGTTGCTGGACGAGGTCACGTCGGCGCTGGACCCTGAACTGGTGAACGAAGTGCTTGATGCCATTCGCAAGCTGGCGGACGAGGGGATGACCATGGTCATTGTCAGCCACGAAATGGCGTTTGTGCGGGAGGTGGCGGACAAAGTCGTCTTTATGGACGCAGGCCAGATCATCGAAGCAGGCACACCGGCCGAGTTGTTTGACACCCCCAGGACGGACCGCGCGCGCGACTTCTTCTCGAAAATCCTGCGCCACTGAACCAGCATCGCCAAAGGGCATCGCCATGATCGAATACTTTTTCAACGCAGCCCCCAACCCGCTCAAGGTCAGCCTGTTTCTGGAAGAAAGTGGTCTGGACTACACCCCTGTCCCGATTGACACCAAGCGCGGCGATCAGCACAGCGCAGGCTATCGCGCCATCAATCCCAACGCCAAGGTGCCTGCGATAAGGGACGGCGATACGACCGTCTTTGATAGCAATGCCATCCTGCTTTATCTTGCGGAAAAGACAGGCAAGTTTCTGCCCCAGCCCAAACAGCGGGGCGAGATGTTATCATGGCTGATGTTCATAGCGACCGGCGTCGGCCCCTATTCCGGGCAGGCCTTTCATTTTCGCAACATGGCGCCGGAAAAACTGCCCTACGCGATCAAGCGCTATCACTTTGAAACCAACCGCCATTGGCAGATCATCGAGGATCGCCTTGAGGGGCGGCGATACATGATGGGCGACATCTATACGATTGTGGATATGGCTGTCTGGGGATGGGCGCCGCGCATCCCCTTTGTCCTCGAAGAACCGGATGCGTTTGATCGGTTCAAGAATATCAAGCGCTTACTGGACGAACTTGACGCGCGACCAGCTGCTGTGCGCGCGCACGCGCTGTCCGCAAATCATGCCTTTCAGACCGAGATGGACGAGACCGCGATGCGCAACCTTTACCCTCAGATATTTGCGCCCGATGTCGTCTGAGACTCAGGGCGTGCGCTGCATCTTCCGGTGCAATGGCGTAACAATGAAAAGAGACGGGCCATGACGCAGACCTATATCAGCCACGACAGCGCCATCGGCTTGATATCATGGGAAAAAGCCATCGAAGCCCTGCGCGCAGGGCACCTGCGCCCCAAAGCCGAGGTCGCAGATGTTTTCCTCGGGCCATCGGATGCCACCTTGCTGAACCGGGCCGCGTATATCGACGGGCTGGGCTATTCGGTCAAGGCGGTCACGGTTGTGCGGGACAACGCAACCCGGCAATTGCCAACCACCCAAGGCGCGATGATGGTTTTTGAGCCGGACAGCGGCTGTCTCAGGGCCATGATCGACAGTCGCCTAGTGACCAAGATCAAGACAGTCAGCGACTCCCTTCTAGGCGTTAAAATGCTGGCGCGTCCGGACAGCAAACGCGTTCTGATCGTGGGTGCAGGGGTGATTGCGCAGGCGCTGGTCCATGCCTACCTCGAAGTGATTCCGGGGGTCGAACAGATCGCAATCTGGGCACGGCGCCTCGAACAAGCGCAGCAGATCGTGGATGATTTCCGTAATCCGGGCGCGGACATCGTCGTGTCGCGTGATTTGGCCGAGTCTGCCGCATCCGCTGACATCATCAGTTGCGCAACGATGACGCGCGAGCCCGTCCTGAAGGGCGAATGGATATCGCCAAGCACCCATGTCGATCTGATCGGCGCGTTCAAGGCGGACATGCGCGAGGCGGATGATGCCCTGATCTCCAAAGGTGCGATATTTGTGGACAGCCGGGACACGACCCTGCATCACATTTGCGAATTGATGATCCCCCTTGCGGCGGGCGTGATCAGCCAATCGGACGTCCAAGTGGAGTTCTATGACTTGATCGGCAAGGACCATCCGGGACGCATATCGGATGACCAGATCACCATCTTCAAGAACGGTGGCGGTGCGCATCTGGATCTGATGATCGGTGACTACATCATCAAAGCGGTTGGGGACAGCGCATGACTTTGGACATACCCACCGCGACCGCCATGGTGCCGGGCCATGCAGATGCAGAAGTGCTCGCCTGCGACGAAGGGCTCAGCTTTTGGGGCGGGGTCGATCCGGACACCGGGGTGATCATCGACGCACATCATCCCAATCAAGGTGCTTCGCTTGCAGGCCGCATCGTCCTGATGCCCACGTCACGCGGTTCATGCAGCGGCAGCGGCGTGTTGCTGCAACTTGCACGTGATGGGCACGCCCCCGCGGCGCTGGTGTTTCGCGAAGAAGAAAGCATTCTGACACTTGGCGCGATGATCGCAGAGCAGCTTTTTGCGGCGCGGGTCGTTGTCTTGCGGTGCACCGAGGCGATCTATGACGATCTGGCGGGCGCGTCACATGCGACAATCACCACCGACACGCTTCGCTTTGGAAGCCATTCAATTCCCTTGGAAAAATTGCACCCGGATATGCTCGCACTCAGCGACATGGATCGCCGTATGCTCGATGGGCACGAGGGCGACGCGCTTGCCGTCGCGATGAACATCCTGTGCCGCATGGCCACCGCTCAAGGCGCGCAGGGTCTGATTGACGTGGAGCGCGGGCATATCGACGGGTGTATTCTGGCCCATGACGCCAATCTGGATTTCGCGGAAAAGATGCACCAGATGGGGGCCAGAACCCGTATTCCAACCACGATAAACGCGATCTCCGTGGATCGGGAGAACTGGCAATCCCAAGGTGTTGTACCGACCTTTGGCAACAAGGCCAGCCGCCTTGCAGATGCCTATGTGAAAATGGGCGCACGCCCGACCTTCACCTGCGCACCCTACCTGTTGGAGGAAGTGCCTGTACTGGGTGAAATGATCGGCTGGTCGGAATCAAATGCCGTGATTTATGCGAATTCC
Organism: Tateyamaria armeniaca; assembly: GCF_045797845.1. Taxonomy (NCBI): domain Bacteria; kingdom Pseudomonadati; phylum Pseudomonadota; class Alphaproteobacteria; order Rhodobacterales; family Roseobacteraceae; genus Tateyamaria; species Tateyamaria armeniaca. The sequence goes on along the minus strand of NZ_JBHDIY010000002.1, from coordinate 3,550,183 downwards.
GTGATTGGTGCGCGCACCGTCAAACATCCCGATTACCTCGACCTGTTTATCGCCATGACCGGACGTGCACCGAATACCGGCGTCTATCTGGACGACAATCGCCTGCCCGAACACGTCATCGTCGTCACTCTGCCAGAAACGTATGAGGATGCCCTATGGCCCATGCTGGGGTGGCTGGCGGGGGTCAGATCGCCCAATGCTGTCCCCTTGCTTACAGGTCTTGAAAAGGCCCGACCCAGCGAAGATGACCTGAAAGCGTTATGTGCAGCCTTTGGCACAACGTCGGCGGCCCCCCTCATTCATTTGCGCGGGCACACGCCAGAAGGTGGGCTTGCGCCACGCGATGGTCATGTACAGAGCGTCATAACGCCAACTGATCTTGGCGTGGTCTGGCGTGATTTCAACAAGGCTGACGGACGGGTCGATCTGGTTGCCATTGGCAGCCCGCATGCGTCGCTGGTGGAATGCCGGAAATTCGCAGATCTGCTTGAGGGTCAAAAGTGCCGCACGGACACGATTGTGACGGTCGGACGCAACGTGCTTTCCGCTGCCAATGCCGAAGGGATCGTAGAGCGCCTGCATGATGCTGACGTTCGGATCATCGCGGATATCTGTTGGTGCTCGATCACGGAGCCTGTGTTTCCACCGGACGCAAAGATACTCATGACGAATTCCGGAAAATATGCGCATTACGCCAAAGGCTTGACAGGTCGTGACGTGCGGTTCGGCGGGCTGGCAGACTGTGCGCGTGCGGCGATCACAGGCAGCGCAAAGGCGGGCCTTCCGGACTGGCTTTTGCACGAGGTGTAGGCAGTCGCTGTCACGAACGGGGCGGTGTTTTCCCACTTGGTCGCACAAAGCGCACGGGCGACCCTGTCGGAGACGACAGCGTAGCCGATGCACTCGTTTGTTTGGCAACCCAGAAGGGGTGGACCACCCCATTTCCTGTGCAGTAAGTGTCCCGCATGGTCCCGAAGACTAAATGACGGACCATAGGAGATGTGAGAATGCCCTACAACGCAGTCACTGCTGCAGCGCGATTGTCCATCGCCCCGATGATGGACTGGACAGATCGGCACTGCCGGTTTCTGCACCGGCAACTCAGCCGGCATGCGCTCCTTTACACCGAAATGGTGACAGCGCCCGCGTTGGTGCGGGGCGGGGCGATGCATTTGCTGGATCACCATCCATGCGAACATCCCGTGGCGTTGCAACTTGGCGGCTCTGATCCCGTGGAACTTCGCCACGCGGCCCTGCTTGGGGCACAGGCTGGGTATGACGAGATCAACCTCAATTGCGGCTGCCCGTCGGATCGTGTTCAGTCGGGCACCTTTGGCGCCGTCCTGATGCGGGACGGAGCGCGGGTGGCGGAGTGTGTGGCCGCGATGCGCAACGCCGTTGATGTGCCCGTCACCGTCAAATGCCGCATCGGTGTCGATGAACAGGACCCGGAAACCGTGCTGCCCGAGTTCCTCGCCCGTATCGTTGCCGCCGGGTGCGAGCGGGTCACGATCCACGCACGCAAAGCATGGTTGCAGGGCCTCAGCCCCAAGGAAAACAGGGACATCCCGCCGCTTGATTACGATCTGGTCATGCGGATGAAGGGGCTGTTTCCCAATCTGCACATCTCGATCAATGGCGGCATCGAAACGCTGGATCAGGCCGAGGCCATGCTCGAAGCAGGCCTTGATGGCGTCATGATCGGGCGTGCGGCCTATCACCAGCCCGCAGATATCCTGTCCCAGGCCGACCGGCGCATTTTCGGCGCTGGCCCTGATACAAGTGCCGAGGCGGCGGTTGCCGCGATGCTGCCCTATATCGAAGCGCATCTGAGCAACGGGGGCCGCCTGCACCAGATCACCCGCCATATGCTGGGCCTGTTTGCGGGGCGTCCCGGTGCACGCGGATGGCGGCGCACGCTCAGCGAAGGGGCGACACAGCCCGGTGCGGGCCCGGAACTGGTCGAGGCCGCCCTTGAGTGTGTGCACGCTCTGGCCCCGCAGGCCAAAGCGGTGTAGCAGGCGCGGACCTTTCACAAGAGACTGCACCATGCCTGACATCTCTCTCGTTCTTCAGATGCTGGCCCTTCTGGCCGTGATCGGCGCTTTTGCAGGGGTGCTTGCCGGGCTTTTGGGTGTGGGCGGTGGTATTGTTCTGGTTCCGGCGTTTTTCTATGCCTTCCAGACACTTGGCTATGAAGGGCCGGACTTGATGCAGATGTGTCTGGCCACGTCGCTGGCCACGATCATCGTCACCTCGATCCGGTCGGTGATGAGCCATAACAAAAAGGGCGCGGTCGACTGGGATATCCTGCGCACATGGGCGCCCGGGATCGTCATCGGCGCGGTGCTGGGGATGTTTGTTGTTGCGCAACTGCGCTCGACCACGCTGCAGGCCATCTTTGGCATTCTGGCGCTGATCGTGGGCCTTTACATGGGGTTCGGGCGCAAAGACTGGCGGCTGGGGCAGGCGATGCCGACAGGGGTGGGGCGTGCCGCCCTGTCACCTGCCATGGGTTTTCTGTCTGTGTTGATGGGCATTGGCGGCGGCAGTTTCGGGGTTCCGCTGATGAGCCTTTTTGGCGTGCCAATTCACCGCGCGGTGGCCACGGCTGCGGGTTTTGGCGTGTTGATCGCGGTGCCTGCTGTCATCGGCTTCGTGCTGGTGGCAATGTCCGGTCCGGTGCCGCCCTACACGCTGGGGGCGGTGAACCTGATCGCCTTTGTCGTGATCATCGCGATGACCCTGATCACGGCCCCCTGGGGGGTAAAGCTGGCCCACGCGATGGATCCCGGGCCGCTCAAGCGCGTGTTTGCGGTGTTTCTGGTGCTGGTTGCGCTCAACATGCTGCGCAAGGCCGTTCTGGGGTGAGCCTTGCGCGCGACGGCTATGAACTATTTGATTTCGACCCACGCGTTGTTGCGTGGGCAAATGCGGCGCATCGCGCAGGCATTCAGGTGGCAAAAGACCCCGTCATCCGCGCCCAGAACCTGCGCCATGGCGAGACATGGTTTGTCGGTGTCGACGCCCTGCCCAACGGGCCGGAGGGTGACATCGGGGGAGTGCCCCTGCGCGGTCCGTGGCAATATCACGTCCCGCAGGTGCCTTTGCACGCAGGGCAATTGTCCATCATCTATCCCGGTTATCCCAGGCGTGATCCTGATCAGAGCGAGGCCAACCACCGTTACCGCATCACGCGCGCGGCCGCCCATGTGGATGGCCTATTGCCCGAAGGGCCAGGGCGGCGTCGATTTGCGCGGGAATTTCATGCCTATATCCTCGGATTGCCCCTGAACGCGCAACCGGCGTCACCCACGGTCGTGTGGCCGGGCAGCCATGTGATAATGCAGACGGCACTGGTCAAGGCCATTGGCACGCGCCCCATTAGGGACGTCGATGTGACCGAGGCCTATCACGCCGCCCGTAGCACTGTTTTTGACACCTGCGAGCCCGTTGCGATCCACGCGAACCCCGGACAGTCCTTTCTGATCCACCGCTTTGCGCTGCACGGCACAGCCCCGTGGGACGGGCCAATGGGTGAGGGGCGCATGATCGCGTTCTTCCGCCCTGAATTCAGCGACCCGCGTGATTGGCTCGCCGCCTGAGCGCGCCTGCAACTGCGCCTTACTTTGGCCCAAGAATACCGCTAGAGTGCGCCCAACCAGAGGTGCAGGTATGAGCAGGTCGCATCCACACACCGTAAGTCGCCGCCGGGTGTTCTACATCCCCGGTTACGATCCGATTCACCCCCGGCGCTACCGCGAGCTTTACCGCAAGGAGGGCGCGGCGCAGGCGGCGATTTCGGGCTATGAGATTGCGCTGAAACCCGGACCATCGGGCGGGCATTACGGCTGGCAGGTCGATGCGCGGATGGACGATGCGCAGGTACATGCAGATGTGGATGTGCTGGTCTGGTCCGACATCGTGCGCGACAGCATGGCAACCTCAATCCCGGCGACCTATGCGCAACTGGTGCGCACGGCATGGACCTACATCACCACGGGCGCGTTGCGCCGCCTGATGCGCCTGCGCAAGGGACCGGTGATTGCAGCGCTTTATCCCGTGGGCATGTTGCTGGTGCAATTGCTGATCGCAGCACTGGTGTGGTGGGGCGCGTGGCGCATCGGGGCCGGGGTGCTCGGCATCTTCGGCGCATGGATCGGGGCAGCCATCGGTGCCGTCGCCTTTGTTGCGCTGTTGCGCTGGTTCAAGGCCAAGGATGGCAAGTTCTTTGCCTATTACCTCATGCACGACTACGCCTATTCCGCCGCCTCGAACGGTGCCAACCCCGCGCCACTGGAGGCGCGGATGGCCGAATTTCAACGCAGCATTGCCGCGGCCTTGCACGAGGACGTTGACGAAGTGCTGGTTGTCGGCCATTCGTCCGGCGCGCATCTGGCAGTGTCGATCCTGGCCGATCTGATCCGGGCTCAAAATATGCCCAAAGGGGGCCCGGCACTGTCCTTCCTGTCGCTGGGACAGGTGGTGCCGATGGTGTCATTCCTGCCCGACGCGCACCGCTTGCGCGCCGACTTACGCTTTCTGTCTGACCGGGAAGAGCTGACCTGGGTCGATGTGACAGCCCCCGGCGATGGCTGCGCCTTTGCGCTGTGTGATCCGGTGTCTGTGTCCGGCGTGGCCCCGGACACGAAACGCTGGCCGCTGGTTTTTTCGGCACAGTTCACCAAAAGCCTCAGCCCCGAGCGCTGGGCCGAATTGCGCTGGCGGTTCTTCCGGTTGCATTTTCAGTACCTGTGCGCATTTGATCGCCCGCTTGACTACGACTACTTCCAGATCACAGCGGGGCCGGTGACGCTGGCGGATCGCTATGCCGACCGCCCGCCGTCAAAATCGCGCATCGATGTGCCGGTGTCCAAATATACCTCGATTGCCGCATGAGGCCGCCCAAGCCCGCCAGCCGCCCGGACCGTGTATCGCTGTGGCGCTATATGCAGCTGTTCCGCGCTGACATTCTGTCGGCCCAGCCCGCGCGCCTTTATCGCGCGTGGATGGCCGAATTTCGCACGCCATTCTTTCGCAGTTTCCTGATGAACCAGCCCGAACTGGTCAAAACCGTGCTCAAGGACCGGCCCGATGACTTCCCGAAATCCGACCGTATCGGCGAAGGGCTGCGCCCGCTCTTGGGCAATTCGGTGTTCCTGACAAATGGCGAGACGTGGAAACGGCAGCGGCGCATCATCGATCCGGCGTTTGAGGGGGGCGGTTGCGCGAAACCTTCCCGGCGATGTGGGCCGCGTCCGAAGCGGCGGCGGGGCGCCTCAGCGAAGGGGTGAGCGAGATCGAGGCGCAGACCAGCCATGCGGCGGCGGATGTTATCTTTCGCACGCTGTTTTCGATCCCGATTGAAAACGAATTGGCCGCTGCGGTGTTCGAGGAATTCCGAACCTATCAGCGCAGCCAGCCGATCCTGAACATCGCCGCCTTTGTGCCGCTGCCCCGCTGGATGCCGCGCATGTTTCGCCGCCAGACCAAGGCGAGTGCTGCACGTATCCGCAACCTGATCCGCACACTGGTCGCCGAACGGGCCGAGGATATTGCCGCAGGCACCGCCCCCAATGATCTTGCGACCAAGATCATGACCACCACCGATCCCGTCACGGGTGAGACATTCAGCCCCGAAGAGATGGTGGATCAGGTCGCTATCTTTTTCCTTGCGGGACACGAGACAAGCGCGTCTGCACTGGCATGGGCGCTTTATCTCATGGCGCTTTATCCCGAGTGGCAGGACAAGGTCGCACAAGAGGCACAGGCGCTTGAGACATGCGATTTTGCCGTGATGTCCAAGCTGGGTGTCACCCGCGACGTGTTCCGCGAAACCCTGCGGCTTTACCCGCCGGTGCCGATGATGGTGCGTGAAACGGTGCGGGATGAACGCTTTCGCGACCGCGACGCGGATCAGGGCAGCCAGTTGGTGATCAGCCCCTGGCATCTGCATCGTCATGAACGGCTGTGGGACCGCCCGGACGATTTCGATCCCGGCCGCTGGCACACCGAGAACGGCAAATCCTGCCAGCGCGATGCCTACATCCCGTTTTCGTCCGGCGCGCGGGTCTGCACGGGCGCGGGGTTTGCCATGGTCGAAGGCGTGCTGATTCTGGCCCGCCTGTTGCGCGATTACGAGGTCGAAGCCATCGAGGGGCGTGATCCGGTGCCCGTGGCACATCTCACGGTGCGTGCGCGCGACGGGATATGGCTGAATTTGCGCAAACGGCAGCGCTAACATGGGCTTGCCGGGATTAACGCAAGGCTTTTAATGGTTTAGGTGTCACCTGAACCAAACCAGACCCCGGAGAGACCAATGCCCGATTTTGCCAAGATGCGCGACCAGATGGAAAAGGGTGCGGGGTTCATCGCGGCGCTCGACCAGTCGGGCGGCTCTACGCCCAAGGCGCTGACGCTTTATGGGGTGGATTCCAATGACTACGACGGCGAAGACGCGATGTTCGCCGAAATCCAGAAGATGCGGGCGCGCATCATGTCGGCACCGGACTTTACCAGCGCCAAGGTGATCGGCGCGATCCTGTTCGAAAAGACTTTGGGCGAGGCCGTCGAGGGTCAGGCCGTGCCGTCATATCTGTGGGAAAAGCGCGGCGTTGTCCCGTTCCTCAAGATCGACAAGGGCCTGCGGGACGAGAATGACGATGTGCAACTGCTCAAGCCCATTCCGGGGCTTGCCGCGACTTTGGCCGAGGCCAAGGGCATGGGCGTTTACGGCACCAAGGAACGCTCAGTCATCAACGCTGCGAACGCCGCAGGCATCAAATCCATCGTGGCCAACCAGTTTGATGTGGCCCACGAGGTGATTGCGGCCGGCATGGTCCCGATCATCGAGCCCGAGGTGAACATCCACTCCGCGACCAAGGCCGAGGCCGAGGCGATGCTGGCGGATGCATTGATGGCCCAGACCGAAACGCTGGGCGCAGGGCAGGACATCATGCTGAAACTGACCCTGCCGGAACAGCCCGGTCTGTACGACGCGCTGGCTGACCATCCGCGCGTGGTGCGGGTCGTTGCACTGTCGGGCGGTTATTCAACGGTCGATGCCAGCGCGCGCCTTGCCAAAAACCACAAGATGATCGCCAGTTTCAGCCGCGCGCTGACCGAAGGGTTGCAGCGCGACATGAGTGATGCAGAGTTCGAGGACGCCCTGGGGCGCAACATCGCGATGATCCACACGGCATCCATCACCTGAGACGGCTTTAACGGGGTCAAACCCTACCGCTTGAGCCGCGCATTGCGTCCGCCTCGGCGGGTTGTGGGTGCGGCCTGGCGGGTGGGCAATTCGGCCATGATCGCACTGCGCGCTTCGGCGCTCATCCGGCTCCATGCGCCAATCTCGTCGATCGAGCGGGCACATCCCGCGCACAGGCGCGTTTCGGGATGGATCACGCAGATCTGCACACAGGGGCTTTCGATCTCGTTGCGTTTCCACACAAGATTGCTTGGAACAGTGTCGCTCATGCCTGCCTCTTTATCACTGCCAGCCGATCCAGCAGCCCTTGCAGGATATAGCCTGCGGCGACGTGATCAATAACCTCTGCGCGACGTTTGCGGGTCGTATCCGCCTCAAGCAGCGCCTTTTCTGCGGCCACCGTGCTCAGCCGTTCATCCCAGAACGTCACTGGCCCGTCCCAAAGCTGGGCAAAGTTGCGCGCAAAAGCCCGGGTGGATTGGCAGCGCGGCCCTTCGGACCCGTCCATGTTGCGCGGCAGGCCAAGAACGAGGCCGCCCACGTTGCGCTCGGCCATCAGCGTTTGCAACCGCGCCGCATCCACACCGAATTTCTTGCGCCGTAGCGTTTCAAGCGGGGTGGCGACCGACCCGAATGTGTCGGACACGGCCACGCCGATGGTCTTGTCGCCCAGATCGAGGCCCATGAGCGCCCGCATCGGGGGCAGGGCGGACGCAAATGCGTGCATGTCATCAGTAATCATTGCAGCCCGACACGATCTGCGGTGCGGTTGAGGATGTCGACAGCCGTCAGATCATCGCCAAACACCTCCATCGCGTTTTCAAAGATGGCCTTGGCCTGGTCCCTCTCGCCCAACACGCCAAGGGCCGAGATCAGTTGCGCCCAATCCTCGACCGGCCCGCCTTCGGTGGCCAGTCGGTCGCTGAGGCCTGCCACCATGCCTTGGATCATTTCCATCTGCTCGGCCGGGCTCATTTCGGAGGCGGCGTCGATCTGGTCCTGCGTCGGGCCGCGCCCCGCGCCGATGGAAGGGCGGGCGTAATCCACCCCTGCGCGCATGGCCATGTCATCCATCTGCGCATCAATCGGGGCGATCCACGGCGCGTCCTCGGGGCCTTCGCGCAGCAACTGATCCCAAAGGCGCAAGGCCGTGTCCGGGCGTCCGGTCTGCGCCATCATCAACCCGTAATAATAGCGCGCCGCCCCGTCACGCGGGTCCATCGCCAATGTCCGCTCCAGCACTTGTTCGGCTTGCGGAGAGACATAGCCACCCGCTGCGAGGATCATGAGGTCGGCGTATTCGGAAAAATCCTGCGCGGTCGCCGCGCCCCCTTTCAATTCAATCACGCGGGCCTTGGCGGCATGGGCTGCCGCGTAGTTGCCAAGCCGGGCCTCGGACTGGCTGAGCAGGGTAAGGCCCTGCAGATCATCGGGGCGCGTCGCAACCGCCTCGCGCAGCCGTTCCACCAGCGCGACATAGTCGGGCGCTGCATCAACGGGCGGACTTGGCGGCACGCTGGCTTCGGCGGTGTCCTGGCTGGGCCGTTCTGCGCGCAGGATCTGGGCCGCTTCGATGCGGTCGGCAAGGGCCAGATCACCGTATCCGGGCGCGCCAAGTTGCAGATAGATCGCGAATGTTCCGCCAATCAGGGCGACGGCGGTGAGGGCCGCGATGATGGGGCCGCTGCGTCCGCGTGTCGTACGGTCGTTGGCGCGTTGCAGCGCTGCGTCAGCGGCCAGAATACGGCGCGACACCTCTGTCAGCGCGCGTTCCCCGTCTGCTGGCGTGATCACACCGCGCTCCAGATCGCGCTCCACTTCTTTCAGCTGATCGCGATAGACATCCAGATCATAGGCCGCCGCCGGGCGTGCATCCTGCCCGCCCCGCACCAGCGCACGGATCAGCGTTGCCACCACCAAAAGTGTCAAACATCCCGTTATGATCCAGAACAGCATGTGGCCCTTTTCCTCACTCAGCCCCAGCCCATGTAACCACTGGCTCGCCCAAGAAAAAGAGACAAAGCGGCCCGTACGCCGAAGGGTCGCACAGGACAGCGCCACACTGGCGCGCGCGCGTGTCGCATTAGTGACAAAAAGTGCCGCGCTCGCTGGCCTTTTTCTTTGCCGCAGCGGCCATTACAACGCCAAGGACCTTTCCTCGATTCCAGTGTCGGAGCGATGCGCCCCATGAAACGATATTCCGCCTTTGCCATCGCACGCGAAGCCGCACGTTATCACACAGGGTGGGAACGCGCATGGCGCGCACCCGAGCCGAAAGCCAAATACGATGTCATCATCATCGGGGCAGGGGGGCACGGCCTGGCCACCGCCTATCACCTTGGCAAGAATTACGGCATCACCAACGTCGCCATCCTTGAAAAAGGCTGGCTGGGTGGTGGCAACACAGGCCGCAACACCACCATCATCCGCAGCAATTACCTGCAGGACCCGTCGGCGGCGATCTATGAAAAGTCGCGCAGCCTCTACGAGACGATGAGCCAGGATTTGAATTACAACGTCATGTTCAGTCCCCGTGGCGTGATTATGCTGGCCCAGACCCATCACGAAGTGCGCGGCTATCAGCGCACGGCCCATGCCAATGCGCTGCAAGGCGTGACAACCGAATTCATCGGCCCCGACAGGGTCAAGGAACTGGTGCCGATCATCAATATCGACGGCCCGCGCTATCCCGTTCTGGGTGGTTTGTGGCAGGCGCGTGGTGGCACGGCGCGCCATGATGCCGTGGCCTGGGGCTATGCGCGGGCCTGTTCGGACATGGGCATGGACGTGATCCAGAAGTGCGAAGTCACCGCGATCCGCCGCGAGGGCGACAAGGTTGTGGGCGTCGACACCTCCAAAGGGCCTATCGACTGCGCCAAACTGGGTATCGTGGTTGCGGGCCATTCGGGCGATGTGGCGAATATGGCGGGCTTCCGTCTGCCCATCGAATCCGTCGCCCTGCAGGCGCTGGTATCCGAGCCGATCAAGCCCTGCATGGACGTGGTGGTAATGGCCAACACCGTGCATGGCTACATGAGCCAGTCCGACAAGGGCGAGATGGTCATCGGCGGCGGCACGGACGGCTACAACAACTATACCCAGCGCGGGTCGTTCCATCATATCGAGGAAACGGTGCGCGCGCTGATCGAGACATTCCCGATGATCTCACGCCTCAAGATGCTGCGCCAATGGGGCGGGATCGTGGATGTGACGGGGGATCGTTCGCCCATCCTGTCCAAGACCCCGGTTGAGGGCGTGTTTATCAACTGCGGCTGGGGCACCGGCGGGTTCAAGGCGATCCCGGGGTCCGGTTGGGCCATGGCCGAGCTGATGGCCAAGGGGCACTCGCCGCTCACAGACGAATTCTCGCTCGACCGGTTCCGCGCGGGCAAGTTCATCGACGAAAGCGTAGCGGCAGGGGTGGCGCACTAATGTGTGGCGTTATCGTCCCCCGCATGTCCGCATCCGTGCCGCGTAATCGTGGCGCTCTCGGCCCGGATGCGTTCGCGGTCGGCTTCGGTCTGCCCGGTTTGGTTGCGCTCATCCAGAATGCTGCCACGCCCGGTGCGCCGCTCGCGTATCGCCAGCAACACGCCAAGCAGCGCAAAAGCTGCAATCAGAATGGCCAACCATTCCATCGGCTAGTCGTGCGTCTTCTTGCCCTCACCGGCAGCGCTGCCAAAGGCGATCAGGTTGCTGACATCGACCTCGCGCCCGCCACGCGCGGCCTTGCGGCGGGCCGCAGCGCGCTGTTCCAGCACAAACATGATGATCGCGCCCACCATAATCGCTCCAAAGACCAGAATGGCCGCCATTTCCTTGCTCATGACACGCTCCTGTCAACTTGGGTTGACACGAACCTAGCGCAGGGGCGGGGTGCCTGCCAAGGGCGACCTGGGAACCATCTGCCGTCTGAATGTGTTTATGCCGCAGACAACACTACAGACGGAGAAATAACATGGCCGATCAAAACACCACACAATCATCCGGCGGCAACACAGCACTTGGGTTCATCGTTGGGGCGCTTGTCGTCGTTGTGGCGGTCCTGGGATATGCCGTTTTCATCGGCGGTGACGGGTCCGAAAACCTCACAATTTCCATCGAAGGGGCGGACACGGCTGTCGAAAAAGCGGCTGAAAGCGTCAGCGGCGGCTGATCACCCCCTTTTGATGACCCATCCGGCGGGACGCAGCCGGGCAAAACATGCCGTTTCGGCCAATCGCAGCCGGAACGGCTTTGCTTTGCGTACTGACATTGTGCCCATGTGCAAACCTGTTCTGATGAGGGCTCACAGACAGGAGTCACCATCATGTCAGACCATACAAATCACACCATTCACCGCAGCGACGGCACCAGCGGTCGCGGGCTGCTTATCGCGTTCGCGATCATCGTGGCGGTCGTTGCACTGCTCGCCCTTGTCGGATCCTTTGCAGGCGGGGACGGAACCCCGGGCGAAAGCGCCATCACACCGGCAGGCGAAGGTGCTGTTGCCCCAACGCTTGAAACAGCGCCGGTGCCAACCGAATAAACCAATAAAATTTCCCCAAACCGCAACTGGCGGGCGTCTTATGGCGTCCGCCTTTTTTGCGTCCGCCACCCCGAAAGGAGTGCACATATGCTGATCCTGACATGCCCCTGCTGCGGACAGACGGGTGAGGAAACCGAATTTCACGCCGGTGGCGAAGCGCATCTGAAACGCTTTGGGCCCGGTTCGAGCGATGCGGATTTCGAGAACTACCTGTTCATGCGCGAAAACCCCAAGGGTGTGCATTTTGAGCGCTGGCGGCACGCCTATGGCTGCGGCAAGTGGTTTCATGCTGCGCGCTGTACGATGACGCTGGAGATCTTTGGCACCTACCCGGCGCAGACGCTGGAGCCCCCAAAAGAGCTGTGTGACACCATTTCGCAAAAGCGCCCTGGCTGGTCGTGGAGGGAGCTTTCATGATCTTTCTCTGTTCCAATCAACTTCCCGCCGGAGGCTGTGACGCCTGCCGCCGTGATGAGGCAAAATCATGAGCACAAGACTGGCCACAGGCGGGCGCCTTTTGAACAAGGACGCGCCAAAACGCTTTACCTTTAATGGCAAGCAACTCAAGGGGTTCGAAGGGGACACGCTCGCCTCGGCCCTGCTGGCCAACGACCAGATGCTGGTCGGGCGTTCGTTCAAGTACCACCGCCCTCGCGGCATTGTCGCCAGCGGTGTGGAAGAGCCCAACGCACTGGTGAACCTTGGCAGCGACGGCACGTTCGAGCCCAACCAGCGCGCAACGACGACCGAACTGTTCGATGGTCTGCAAGCAACCAGTCAGAACCACTGGCCAAGCCTCGAATTCGATGTGGGCGCGATCAATGCCAAGCTCGCGCGCTTCATGCCCGCAGGTTTCTACTACAAGATGTTCATCCATCCGCGCCCGCTGTGGAAACATGTCTATGAACCCTTTATCCGGCAGGCTGCCGGTCTTGGGCAGGCACCAAAAGACCGTGATGCGGACACCTACGAGCACTTTTACGCATATTGTGACGTGCTGGTTGTGGGGGGCGGCATTGCGGGCCTGACCGCTGCCAAGGCCGCCGCGGCAGGCGGGGCAGATGTGCTGGTGCTGGAACAGACGGCCCATTGGGGTGGCCGCGCGCAGGTCGATGGCGGCACTGTCGGCGACACGCCTGTGGATAAGGTGGTGGACGAACTGCTGTCCGATCTGTCGGACATGCCGAATGTCACGCTGCGGCCGCGCACTATGGGGGCCGGGGTATACGACCACGGTTATGTCCTTGGATACGAGCGTCTGCGCGATCATGCGCCCGACGCGCCCGGGCCGCGCCACCGGTTGTGGCGCATCCGCGCGGGGCACGTCATCACGGCCACGGGCGCGCTGGAACGCCCTCTCAGCTTTGCGGGCAACGATGTTCCGGGGGTCATGCTGGCCTCGGCGGTGCGCGATTACGTGGTCAATTACGGCGTCAGCCCCGGGGATCGCACAGTTGTCGTGACGAATAACGACGATGCGTACCGAACCGCTTTGGCTCTCGTGCAGGCTGGGTTGACGGTGCCCGCGATCCTCGATGCGCGGGTGCTGCCGATGGACAGCCCGCTGATGGCCGAAGCGAAAGAGGCGGGCATCAGGATCATGATGGGCCACGGCGTCGCCAAGGTGCTGGGCGGCAAACGGGTCACGGGCGTGGCCGTGTGCGCGCAGGCGGGCGAGGGCGCGGTTCTTGAAGAGATCGCATGCGATACGGTCGCCATGTCCGGTGGGTGGTCGCCGGTTGTGCACCTGTGGTCCCATTGCGGGGGCAAGCTGCTTTGGGACACTGCGTTCGCCATGTTCCGCCCGGATGTGGATAAAGCGCCGACGGGTGCGGACGGCACGGCCTTTGTCAGCCCCGCCGGGTCAGCGAATGGCCATTTCGGGTTGCAGGAAATCATGGGCGATGCGCACGCCAAGGGGCAGGCCGCCGCCAAGGCCGCAGGCTTCGCGCCTGCAAAGCTGAAGGCCCCGGATGCGGACAGCGTGACCGAAGCCCCGATGGCCCCGGTCTGGCTGATGCCGCAGGGCGCGGGCGTTGCGCTGCGATCCAAGGCATGGCTGGACTATCAGAACGACGTCAAAGTGTCCGACGTTCAGCTTGCCGCCCAAGAGGGGTTCGAGTCGGTTGAACATGCCAAACGTTACACCACGCTGGGCATGGCGACAGATCAGGGGAAGCTGAGCAATATCAACGGACTGGCGATCCTTTCTGATGCGCTTGATCAACCTATTCCGCAGACCGGCACAACGACGTTCCGCCCGCCCTATACGCCGATTTCCATGGGCGCGATCGGGGGCGAGGCGCGCGGCGACGTGTTCCAGCCCATCCGGCGCACGCCGATGCATGACTGGCACGTGGAACATGGGGCCGATTTCGAACCCGTCGGCCAGTGGCGCCGCCCTTACGCCTATGTGCGCAGCGGCGAGAGCGTGCACGACGCCGTCATGCGCGAAACAAAGAATGTGCGGGAGAACCTTGGTTTGCTCGATGCCTCGACCCTTGGCAAACTTGTGGTCAAGGGCCCGGACGCAGGCAAGTTCCTCGACATGCTTTACACCAACATGATGAGCACCCTGAAACCGGGCAAATGCCGCTATGGGCTGATGTGCGATGAAAACGGCTTTCTGATTGATGACGGTGTCGTGGCGCGCATCAATGACGACACGTTCCTATGTCACACGACAACCGGCGGGGCCGAGCGTATCCATGGCCATATGGAGGAATGGCTCCAGACCGAATGGTGGGATTGGCAGGTCTATGTGGCCAACGTGACCGAGCAATATGCCCAGATCGCTGTTGTTGGTCCGAACGCGCGCGCAGCCCTTGAGGCGCTTGGCGGCATGGACGTGTCCAAAGACGCGCTGGGGTTCATGGAATGGGCTGACGGCACCCTGGGTGGGTTCGAGGCGCGGGTTTATCGCATCTCATTCTCGGGCGAGCTAAGCTACGAGATCGCCGTGAAGGCGTCCAAAGGCCAAGCCTTTTGGGATGCGCTGATGGTTGTGGGCGAAGCACTTGGCGTCATGCCCTATGGCACCGAGGCGCTGCACATCCTGCGCGCCGAAAAAGGCTTTATCATGATCGGGGACGAGACCGACGGCACTGTCATTCCGCAGGACCTCGGGCTGCACTGGGCATTGTCGAAGAAAAAGGACGACTATCTGGGCAAGCGCGGGCATCTGCGCACCCACATGACTGACCCGACCCGCTGGCAGTTGGTGGGGCTGGAAACCAACGACGGTTCGGTTCTGCCGGACGGGGCTTACGCCGTGGCCGAAGGGCGCAATGACAACGGGCAGCGCCATGTGCAGGGGCGGGTGACCTCGACCTACCAATCGCCCAATCTGGGCAAGGGCATCGCCATGGGGCTGGTCCTGAACGGACCTGATCGCATGGGCGAGACGCTGACATTCCCGGGAACGGATGGCAAAGCCTACACCGCAAAGATCGTCAGCCCGGTGTTCTACGACCCAGAGGGGGAAAAGCAGAATGTCTAAGGCTGTAAGCGCCCTCAGCGGGGCCACATGGACAGACGGGATCGCCACTGTGACAGAGGCCCCGTTGCAAGGCATGATCACCCTGCGGGGTGACCTCAAATCGCGCGGGTTGATCAAGGCGGCGACGGGTGCGACGGGCATGAAGATGCCCGCACAGGGCACCGCCAATTGCGAAGGCGACAAAGGCATATGCTGGATGTCGCCGGACGAATTACTGGTCCTGTGCCCCTATGACGCTGTTGCGCCGACGCTGGACAATATGCGCGGCGCCCTTGGGGACACCCACGGTCTGGCCGTCGATGTGTCGGACGCACGGGCGATGTTCCGCGTGGCGGGCAAAGGTGCCCGCGACGCGATGGCCAAACTGTCGCCCGTCGATTTCCGCGTGTCCGCCTTCGGTCCGGGTATGTTCCGCCGCACAAGGATGGCGCAGGTGCCTGCCGCCTTCTGGATGCCCGAGGACGAGGCCTTTCATGTGATCTGTTTCCGCTCGGACGCGCAGTATATGTTCGATATCCTCAAGGTGGCGGCGCAAAACGGGAGTGGTGTTGGCTACTTTGATCGCTAAATGACAAGGGTCTGCGCCCGACATGCAGCGATGCACATCCTCGAATTCCAGTCATGACATGGGACAATCCGTACAAATCACGGCCGCGAACCGCCGAAATCAGATGCCGCAGATCCAGATGATCCCTTGACCTTGCTCTCAACTGACCAATCTGTCAGTCAGACCAAGCAATACGAAAAGGGGGCCCACACATGGCTTTTGAACTTCCTGACCTTCCATATGCGCATGACGCGCTGGCGTCCAAAGGCATGTCCGCCGAAACGCTGGAATACCACCACGACCTGCACCACAACGCCTATGTCACCAACGGCAACAAGGCGATTGAGGGCACAGAATGGGCGGGCAAGTCTCTCGAAGAGATCATCAAGGGCACCTATGACGCCTCTGCCGTGGCCCAGAACGGCATCTTCAACAACATCAGCCAGCTCTGGAACCACAACCAGTTCTGGGAAATGATGGGGCCGGGCGACAGTGCAATGCCGGGCGAGCTGGAAAAGGCGATCACAGAAAGCTTTGGCTCGGTCGACAAGTTCAAGGATGACTTCAAAGCCGCAGGCGCGGGTCAGTTCGGATCGGGCTGGGCGTGGCTGGTCAAGGACAGCGATGGCAGCCTGAAGGTCACCAAGACCGAAAACGGCGTGAACCCCGTGTGCTTTGGGCAAACGGCCCTTCTGGGCTGCGACGTGTGGGAGCATTCCTACTACATCGACTTCCGCAACAAGCGCCCCGACTACCTGTCGAACTTCCTCGACAATCTGGTGAACTGGGAAAACGTGGCAAGCCGCATGTAAGCGGTCGGCATATTACTGGAATGCAACGCGCATTCCGGAACATAGCAGCGCCCCGTTCGGGGCGTTGTTTTGTTTGAAAGCTAGCCCAACGCACTCAAGGCCGCGTCGGCATCATCCGCGACGGTGTAGTAGTCAAGCAGGCTTGCATCGGCAAAGCCACTCTCGACCACATGTGCGAGCAGCGCCAGAAGCGGGTTCCAGTACCCGTTCGTATTGACCAGAACCACGGGTTTTTCGTGCAGGCCCAACTGCCGCCATGTCAGCACTTCGAACACCTCGTCCAGCGACCCCGCACCACCGGGCAGCACCGCCACCGCGTCACAGTTCATGAACATGACTTTCTTGCGTTCGTGCATGGTTTCGGTGACCACATAGCGGGTCAGGTCCACCTTGCCGACTTCCCATTCCACAAGATGTTTCGGGATCACGCCGAACGTGTCGCCCCCGCCATCCTGCGCGGCCCGCGCCACAGCGCCCATCAGCCCGACATCGCCCGCCCCGTAGACCAGTCGCCAGCCATTTTCGGCAATCCCATGTCCCAGCCGCGTTGCATCAGCCGCATAGGCAGGGTCGGCGCCGGGCCGCGATCCACAATAAACGCAAACAGACAGTGGGGCCATGGCAACAGTTCCTGAAATGAGGGATGAAAGTGATCGACTGATACAGCTGTGTTTTGACCGTTCTAATCCGCGCTGGTATGCAGGCGCAACGAAACTGGCCCGTACTGGGCGCAGGAGTTGGGAAAAATGTCAAAACTCTCGGGCTTTGCCGGGACAAACGGGGCCCTTCTGGGCGCAGTCGCAGTGGCTGCCGGGGTCGTCGGAATTGCGTTTTGGCTGAATTTCAACAGGGCAGGCGATGCATCCGACCCCGGCACAGACGCTGTGGTCGAAGCGGCCATTGCGCCCGAGGCCACCCCCGAACCCGCACCGCAAACACCTGAAGTCACGCCAGAACCCCCTGCTGCCGCGCCCCCTTCCATCGACGAGGTGCGTCTGGAGGCTGACGGGCTGACCATTATCGCGGGTCGCGCGGCACCGGGCAGCGAAGTGTCGGTGATGCTTGACGGGGCCAAGAACACGTCCGTCACCACCGATCCCGGCGGCAGCTTTGCCGCCATCACCATTCTTGCCCCAAACCCAAACGCACAGGTGCTGACCGTGGTTCAGCGTGTGGGTGAGGATGAGATTTCATCGCTCGACGAGGTCATTCTGGCCCCACTCGCCCAACCCGCCCCTGCGGCTGAGGATGTTGAGACGGTTGAGGCCACCGCAGAGGTCGAAACGGACAAGGCCGAGGATGTTGTAGCACTTGCCGCCGACCCGGAAACCAGTCCGCCAGTGGCCACAAGTGCGCCCGCGGCACCGACAGAGGCGGCTGTTCCCGAACAGCAGATACCGGCGGACAGCGTCACAGTGCCGGATCAGGTTGCCGAGGTGGCAAAAGCTGAGCCGCCTTCACCGCCGGAACCCGCCGCCATCCCCGAAGTGCCTGAGCAAACAACGGCACAAGCCGATGCGACACCGGCGCCTGCACCAGCCACCGAAACGCCGGAACCGGTCGAGACCGCTGCACTGCAGGACACTGGCCCCGAAGCGGCCGAACCCGCCTCCTCAACCCCGCAGGCGGTCACCGTCCTCAAATCCACGCCTGAAGGTGTTCAGGTGCTCAACGCCGGGCGGCCCGAAGCGCTGGACAATATCGAACTCGACACGATCAGCTATTCGCAAACCGGTGACGTCCAGCTTGCCGGGCGTGCGCAAAGCGAGGCCGAGGTGGTGCGCGTCTACGTCAATAACCGCCCCATCACCGATCTGGACGTGGATGAGACCGGAGCGTGGAGCGGCGCGCTGCCTCAGATCGACACTGGCGTTTACACATTGCGGGTCGACGAGTTGGATGCAGAAGGCCGCGTGACCAGCCGGGTTGAAACGCCATTTCGCCGCGAAGATCCTGATGTTCTGACCCAAACCGACGGGGCTGCTGCCGCCACGCAGATCACCGTGCAGACGGGCAATACGCTCTGGGCCATTGCGCGCGACCGCTACGGCGAAGGGTTGCTGTATGTCGAGGTGTTCGAGGCGAACCGCGACCGTATCCGCGACCCCGATCTGATCTTTCCCGGACAGGTATTTGCCCTGCCAAATTGAGCACGGCACTGGCACATCCCGCATGGCTGATCTAGGTAAGAGCGTCTGAGAACCTGGGACGCCGCCTTTATGCCTTCTGACACCACCGCACCTTCCAACACGGACACATACGCCGCGCCGCAACCGGGTCCGGACAAGCGCGTGGAAGAGGCCGAGCGCGCCTCGGGCATCCGCACCATTCGCAAGGTCGCACCCTTTTTGTGGCCCGACGACATGCCGTGGGTCAAAAAGCGTGTCGTGCTGGCGATGATCGCGCTGGTGCTGTCCAAGGTCGTGTCTGTCTATACCCCCATCATCTACCGCGACGCGGTGGACGCGCTGGCTGGCGAGGGGGTGTCGGCACTGGCGCTGGGGGCAGTGGGGCTAACCATCGCCTATGGTGTGGCCCGCCTGATGAATGTCGGCTTTCAGCAGTTGCGTGACGCGATTTTTGCCCGCGTGGCGCAACGCGCGTTGCGGATGCTGGCCCTGCAGACATTCGAGCATATTCACCGCCTGTCGATGCGCTATCACATTACACGCAAGACCGGGGGCCTGTCCCGCATCATTGAACGCGGGGTCAAAGGGGTCGAATTCCTTCTGCGGTTCCTGCTGTTTTCCATTGGCCCGCTGGTGCTGGAACTGCTGATGATCGGGGTGGTGCTGACCATCCTGTTTGACGCGTGGTACCTGCTGATCGTGGCCGTCACCATCGGCCTTTATGTCTGGTTCACCTTTGCGGTCACCGAATGGCGGGTCAAACTGCGCAAGGTGATGAACGATCAGGACACGGACGCCAATCAAAAGGCGATCGACAGTCTGCTCAACTATGAAACGGTCAAGTATTTCGGCGCGGAACGGCGCGAAGCGTCGCGTTATGACAGCGCGATGGAGGGCTACGAGGTTGCAGCCCTCAAGACCAGCTATTCGCTCGCCTTCCTGAACTTTGGCCAATCCGTGATCATCACCGCAGGTCTTGTGGGCGTCATGGTGCTGGCCGCTGTTGGCGTGCAGAACGGAACCCTGACGGTGGGCGATTTCGTGATGGTCAACGCTTACATGATCCAGATCACCATGCCGCTGAACTTCCTTGGCACAGTCTACCGCGAGATCCGGCAGGCACTGGTCGATATGGGCGAGATGTTCGATCTGCTCGAACAACCGGCTGAGGTAAAGGACGCACCGAACGCGCCACCGCTCAACGTCACGGGCGGGCGCGTGGAACTGGACGACGTGCATTTCGGCTATGATCCCAATCGCGCGATCCTTAAGGGTGTCAGCCTTGTGGCAGAACCGGGCCAGCAGATCGCCATCGTCGGCTCCACCGGGTCGGGCAAATCGACCATCGGGCGGCTTCTGTTCCGCTTTTACGATGTGGGGCAGGGCGCGCTGCGCATCGACGGGCAGGACGTGCGCGAGGTGACCCAGGAAAGCCTGCATGCCGCCATCGGCGTGGTGCCGCAGGACACGGTGCTGTTCAACGACACGATCCGCTACAACATCGCCTATGGCCGCGACGGGGCAAGCCAGGCCGAAATTGAGGCCGCAGCCGGGGCCGCCCAGATCCACGACTTTATCGAGCGTTTGCCGGACGGCTATGAAACCACCGTGGGTGAACGGGGCCTCAAGCTCTCCGGGGGCGAGAAACAGCGCGTCGGCATCGCGCGCACCTTGCTGAAAAACCCGCCGATCCTGCTGCTGGACGAGGCGACAAGCGCTCTGGACACCGAAACCGAGCAGGACATCAAGGACGCGCTCAACGCCGCCGGGGAAGGGCGCACCGTGCTGACAATCGCGCACCGCCTGAGCACCGTGGCCGAAGCCGACCGGATCGTGGTGCTGGAAGACGGCGCGGTGGTTGAGACGGGGACGCATGAAGCGTTGTTGGCCAAAGACGGGCGCTATGCGCAGTTGTGGCAGCGCCAGCAGGCGGATGAAGAGGTTTGAGCAATCGCGCGACCGGATCGGTTTGAGCGGCCACGTTGGAGAGTGTTCTGACTGCCCATCGCCGACGGACTGGTGTGCCTCTGAGCCTGTCCACAGGGAACCGCTTCAGTCGCGCGCAGCGTTCAGGTCGTAACTGGACAGGTGCGCTGCAAAACGCGCAAGGGCAGGGTGGTCGCGCCCTTCGATCCAGACGGCTTCGGTCAGCATCGGATCAATCGGGTCTTCGATGGTCAATGCGACCGTGCGGGTGTTGGGAAACATCGCGTGGCTTTCGGGCATGACCGTCACGCCCAGCCCGCAACTGACCAGCCCGATGATGGCCTGAACCTCGGGCGCGGTCTGAACGATCCGGGGGGCAAAGCCCGCGCGTTCGCAGATCTGCATCAGCTTCTGATTGTAGACCACCCAATCGTTCGGATCACCCAGCACAAAGGGTTCGGGGGCCAGTTCGCACAAACGTAGGCTGCCGCGATTGGCAAATTTGTGACCCTTAGGCACCAGCGCAACAAGGCGGTCCTGCTGCACCGGCACGGTGGAAAACATGGCGTGATCCGTCGGGCCGGTCATCAGGCCAACGTCCAGTTGACCGCTGCGCAGCATCTGGACCTGGTCGCAGGTCGGCACCTGCCGCAAAAGGATGGTGACGCCGGGCACGGACTGGCGAAAGGTTTCAATGATATCGGGAATCACACCGGCGATGGCCGTGTCGGTGTACCCGATGGCCAATGACCCGATTTCGCCGCGCGCCACGCGCCGCGTCTCTTCGACTGCGTGATTGAGGGTGCTGAGGACCCGGTCGCATTCCACAACGAATGTCCGTCCGGCGCTGCTCAGCGACACTTTGGCGTTTGAGCGGTCAAAGAGGGTAACCCCAAGATCCTGTTCCAAAAGCGTAATTGCGCGGCTGAGCGCAGGCTGCGTGATATTCAACTCTGCCGCAGCACGCCGAAAATTCAGCGTTTCGGCGACTTTGTGGAAATAGCGCAAGCGGCGTAGGCCCGTTTTCATCTGCATGGCGCACCCCCTCAAGTGATGCCCAAAAGGCATCACGCCCCGCTAAAGTTTACATTATCCAGATCAATTGGGAAGCCGTAAGCTTGGTTAAGAAATTCATTCAGGGAGTCAGAATTATGAACAAAGCCAACAGAACAGCCCTCGCCGCACTGCTTGCCACGGCGATCAGCGCCCCTGCATGGGCACAGGACGCCACGATGAATCTGGGCTGGTCCACTCCGCTGGAAAGCGATTACGGAGTTTTTGCGACAAAGTTCAAGGAACTGGTCGAGGAGTACACCGACGGCTCTGTCGAGGTGAAACTGCGCTGCTGCGGGCAAATCGCGTCCGAAGACGACGCGTTCAAGGCCATGCAGCTTGGCACAGTCGACGGCTATTTCGTCAGCCAGAACAACGTCTCGCCGCACTGGTCGCTGATGGATGTGTTCGTGCTGCCCTACACGTTCCAAAGCACTGAACATCAGGTCGCCGTCGCCGAAGGCCCGGTGGGTGCCTACATCAAGGAAAAGCTGCAGGCCGATACGGGCGTGCACCTGCTCAGCTTTGGTGGCCCCAGCTATCGTGACTTTTTCAATTCCGAACGCCCGATTGAGACGATGGCCGACATGGATGGGCTGAAAATCCGTGTGCCCAAGAACGAGGTGATGCTGGCCACGTTTGAAGCCTTCGGCGCAGAACCCGTACCACTCGCCTGGTCCGAAACGCCCACCGCGTTGCAGACCGGAACCATTGACGGGGGCGACAACGGCACAAACGTCATTCAGGAAATGAAATTCTATGAATTCGCGCCCTATCTGACCGTGCTGGATCACTTTGCCGGATTTGCGCCCATGTTCGCCTCTGACCGTTTCATGAGCGGCCTGAGCGATGACCAGCGTGCCGCTGTGGAGCGTGCCGCAACCGAAGCTGGTCAGTTCCACACCGAGCACATGATCAGCCAGATCGAAAGCGTTCGCGGATGGTTGTCGAGCGAAGGTGGTATGTCGATGACACGGCCTGACCGCGCCGACTTTATCGCTGCGGCCAAAACCGTGCAGCAGAGGTTTGCCGAAGAGCGTGGCGCGGATTTCGTAGAACTGCTTGAGCGGATCAGCGCTGCGGCAGAGTAACCTCTGAATGCCTCTGGGTATGGCGCGGACCTGAATTCGCGCGCCATGCCACCGCAAACCCCCTGAAATCTGACCGGAGACGCACCCATGCGACGCGCCCTCGCCCTGCTCGAAGCGCATTTCGAGGAAGTGTTCTGCTGCCTCGCCCTTGGTGTCGTGGCCACTGCGGTCTTTCTTCAGGTCATCATGCGATACGTCTTTGCGACCGCCTTGCAATGGAGTGAGGAAGTCGCGGCCATCGGCATGGTCTGGGCAGTCTATATGGGCGCGTCTTTGTGCGTGCGCGAACGGTTTCACATCCGCATCATGGCCGGGATCATGCTGTTTCCGCGCAAGATCACCCTGGTTTTCGTGCTGATCGCCGATGCCTGCGCAGGCGCTTACTGCGTCATGATGTTGATCGTGTCGTGGGAATATCTGGGCGTTCTGGCCCGCTACACATCCCGCACGCCCAGTCTTGGGATCGATGAATTCTATCCGCAATCGATCCTTGTGATCGGCTATGCGCTGATCCTCGCGCGATTGCTGCAGGTCTATGTGATCTGGGCGGCCAAGGGCCGGATCGGCATTCCGGGCATGCGCGCCGAACACGAAGATCCGGAAGAGATCTGATCCATGAGTGACCTTCTTCTTCTTGCCATCGTGTTCACCGGTCTGACCCTGATCGGCGCACCGCTGTTTGCCGCCGTGGGCCTCACAACCTTTCTGGCGCTGTTCCTGATCGACATCCCCTACACGCTGATGGCCCAGACGGGATACACCTCACTGACGCCCTTTCCGCTGCTGACCATCCCGCTGTTTGTGCTGGCCGGACGGCTGATGGAGACGGGCGGCATGGGCGCGCGGCTGATCGGGGTCGCCACCTCCCTTGTCGGGGCCTATCGCGGCAGCCTTGGCCTTGTGACCGTGTTTGCCTGTATGCTGTTTGCCGCGCTGTCGGGCTCGGGGCCTGCCACAACCGCCGCCATCGGGTCGATCACCATTCCGGCGATGGAAAAGGATGGCTACAAGACCCCCTTTGCCGCCGCCATCGCGGCAGCAGCCGGGGCGCTCGGGAGCCTGATCCCGCCCTCAAACCTCATGATCATTTACGGTCTGGTGTCCGAAACCTCGATCCCGCGGCTGTTTCTGGCGGGCTTTCTGCCCGGTTTCCTGATCACCGCATTGCTGATGATCACCGTCTACATCATCGCGCGCCGCCGGGGATATGGCGGTTCAGGCGTGCCGTTTTCGTGGGGGCCTGCGCGCAAGGCGGCATGGGACGGAAAATGGGCCATCGGTGCCCCTGTCCTGATCCTGGGCGGCATCTATTCGGGTGCATTCACACCGACCGAGGCTGCGTCAGTCGCCGTGTTCTATGCGCTGTTCATCGGCCTTGTGATCCACCGCGAACTCAACGCGCGCAAGATCATCGAGGCGCTGCGCTTTACCGCCCTGATGACTGGTCTGCTGATCCTGCTTACGCCGACCCTCGCCTTCGGGCAGCTTTCGGCCTTTTACGATGTGCCAGCGGCTGTCGAATCCGCGATCACCAACATCACCACCAATCCGGTGATTGTCCTTATTCTAATCGGCATCTTCTACATCATCATCGGCACCTTCATGGAAAGCCTTGCGCAGATCATCCTGTTCACGGCTGTGTTCCTGCCACTGGTGACATCGCTTGGGATCGACCCGGTGATGTTTGGCGTCTTCACCGTGATTACGTGCGAGATCGGTTTCCTGACCCCGCCGCTGGGGGGCAATCTGAACGTGGCTGCGCGCATCTCGAACATCACGATCGAGGCGGTGTCGGTCGCGGTGCTGCCCTTCATCATCGCCTACTGCATCGGTCTGCTGGCGCTGATTTTCTTCCCGGACTTCGTCACGTGGCTGCCCGACCTTGTCTATGGTCCGGCCCGCTGACCCCACATTAACGGAGGCTCTCATGCTCGACACAATTCTCTCTGGCGGAACGGTCTATGACGGCACAGGCGCTGATCCGGTGCAGGCCGACATCGGCATCCGGGACGGTCGTATCGTCGAGATTGGCGATCTGAGCAGTGCAGAGGCGGATCGCCGCATCGCATTGGCCGGGCTGGCCGTTGCCCCCGGTTTTATCGATCTGCACACGCATTCGGATTTCACGCTGATGGCGGACGGGCGCGCCCAAAGTCAGGTGCATCAGGGGGTCACGACCGAGGTGATCGGCCAATGCGGGTTTTCCTCCGCACCCGCGCGCCGACTGGAAGACGCCAAGATCATGTCGCCCGGCTTTACCGAAGGCATGGTCGACATCGACTGGAACAGTTTTGGCGACTACCTCGACCATTTGGACAAGATGCAGCTTGGCGTGAATGTCGCGGCCTTTGTGGGCCATGGCACGGTGCATCGCGCCGTTCTGGGCGATGCGCTGCGGCCTGCAGATGATGACGAGTTGGACCAGATGAAGGACCTTGTCGAGGAAAGCATCGATCAGGGGGCCTACGGCTTTTCCACCGGGCTTGAATACTGGCCGGGCAGTCTCGCCTCTCCGGATCAGATCACCGAACTGGTGAGCGTCGCTGCCAAGCACGACGTGCTCTATGCCACCCATGTGCGCAACCGCGATGTGCATTACGACATCGGGTTTGGTGAGGCGATCTCCTGCGCGCGTGCTGCGGGCGCGCGACTGCAGATCAGCCATATCCAACCCAAGCATGGCGCGCCGGACTGGGCGATGGAACATGCGATTGAACTGGTCGACAGCGCAAATTCCCACGGCTGCGACATCGCCTATGACGTGATCCCGCATGACTGGTCGCACACCCGCGTGATGGCGATCATGCCGCAATGGGCGCAGGAGGGCGGGGTAGAGGCAGTCACCGCGCGCCTCAAGGACAAGGCCACGCGGGCGAAGATCAAGGCCAACCGCCGCCCCATGTGGCGTCTTGTGCTGGATGACGGCTGGGACCGGATCGTGCTGATGCAGTCGGGCCAGAACCCCGACCTTGTCGGCTTGACCTTTGCCGAGATTGGACGCCGCCGCGGCGTTGATCCCTACGACGCGGCCTTCGATCTGCTGATCGAGGAGGGTGAGAACATGGCCCACCTGATGTGGACCTCGCAAAGCTTTTCC
This sequence comes from Tateyamaria armeniaca, assembly GCF_045797845.1. Taxonomy (NCBI): domain Bacteria; kingdom Pseudomonadati; phylum Pseudomonadota; class Alphaproteobacteria; order Rhodobacterales; family Roseobacteraceae; genus Tateyamaria; species Tateyamaria armeniaca. Next base: position 3,524,288 of record NZ_JBHDIY010000002.1, on the reverse strand, counting down.
GAAGACCAGATCCGGCTGGCCATTTCACAACCCGATTGCGCAATCATATCCGACACGCTGGCGCTGGCGCCCGAAGGCTGTCTGAAGCACCATATCGGGTCACTGTCGGGCTACGGCTGGGCGGCGCGTTTCCTGCAGCACTATGTCCGCGATCACAGCGTGATTTCATTGCAGGAAGGTGTGCGCCGCCTGACGTCACTGCCCGCATCGCGTCTGGGTGTGACGGATCGCGGCGTGCTGAAAAAGAACGCGTGGGCCGACATCACCGTCTTTGACGCCGAACACGTAGAAAGCCATTGCGACGTCGACGAACCGCGCCGTTTCGCAACCGGCATTGCCCATGTGATGGTCAACGGCGTGTTTTCGATGCTGGACGGGGCGCGTACCGAAGACAGCGGAGGCCGTGTGCTGCGGTCAAATTAGACACGTTGTCGGCTGGGATGCTGTGACACCCCAGCAGGACAGCCGGGCAAAGGTTGGACTGTGGTCCCCTCAGAACCCGGGGCGCACCGCATTCGCGACTGCGCCCCGGTGGACTTACTCCGCAGCTTTCAAAGGCGGCGTGTTGGCAAATGGCAGTTCGGGCTGTTTCACCTCCCGATCAGCCTCATCGTCAAAGTCCCACACCAACTCGCGCGACTGCATCTTGCTGGTCTGGCGTGACAGCGACCAGTCGCGGGCGGCGACGCTTGCGCGTCCCAGTGACAGCTTGGCCAGAAGCTGGCTGAGCCACATGGCATAGGTCACGACCCAGACCCGCATCGCCAGCAGCGATGGTGTCACGACCAGTGTCAGGACCGTCGCGATGCCAAGGCCAAAGACGACGGCCGTCGCCAACTGCTTCCACCACAGGGCCGTGGGGCTGTCGACAGTATAGCCTCCACCACCGAAATCGAGGCTGAGGCCGAACATCATCGGGGCAAGGCCCGCCATCGTCGTGATGGTCGTCAGCAGCACAGGGCGGATGCGGTCCTGAGCAGTGCGAATGACCGCTTCGATCCGGGGCATGTAGCGTTCGTATTCCTGATAGGTGTCGATCAGCACGATGTTGTTGTTCACCACGATACCCGCAAGGGCGACGATGCCCGTGCCCGTCATGATGATCGAAAAGGGCTGTTCCATGACCAGCATTCCGATCAGCACGCCAGAGGTCGACAGAACCACCGCACCCAGCACCAGCACCGCGTTGTAGACGCTGTTGAACTGCGCCAGCAGGATGATGAACATCAGACCCAGGGCGCCTGCAAAGGCCTGCATCAGGAACGCACCGGATTCGGCCTGATCTTCCTGATCACCGGTCCATTCGGACTCGATCCCGCTTGCGAAGGGCGCAGTGTCCAGCCACTTGGTCAGCTCCGCAATCCGCTCCGTCGGGTTGACCGGCAGCAGGCGCAGATCGCCTGCATCCAGTGCGGCCTGCAGATCAAGGCCGCGGCCCGCCTCGCCCATGGACAGCACAGCATAGGTTGTGCCGTCTTCGACAGTGATGGTGCCGCTGGGCGATGGGCGCAGCATGGCAGCCAACACGTCGACATCCGCGCCGTCCACAGTCTCGGTCAAGACCAGCTTTTGCAGCCCGTCGATTACGTCCGATTTCACATCGAAATAGCGGACCTGATCGACCCGGTTGATCTGGGCCAGTTCAGACACCGGCGTGCGCGAGATGAAGTTGGCAAGGGGCACAAGCCCGTCACCGGTGCGCACCTTGAGCGTGTCGAGGGTGGAAAGCACCCTGTCTTCTTCGGGCAGGCGCACGCGGATTTCGATTTCCTCGTCCGAGGTGTCGACCCGCATCGTGTCGAGCAGCAGACCGCGCGTGACCAGTTGCACCATGGCGCCCACCGTGGCGACATCTGCGCCAAAGCGCCCCGCCTTTTCGACATCCACGTCGATCTGCCAGTCGATGCCGGGCAGGGGGCGCGTGTCTTCGATTTTGACCAGACCGGGGGTGACTTCGAATTCGGCGCGCGCAATGCCCGCCGCGTTCATCAGGTCGTCCCAGTTGTTGCCCTTGATCCGCAAATGTACGGGTTTGCCGCTGGCCGGACCCTGGGCGAGGTTCAGCACCTCGGTCCGGATGCCCGGGATCTGAGCAAGCTCTTCTGTCAGCTCGTTCATCACCGTGTCGCCGTCAAACTCGTTGGCCTTGATCTCGCGCATGACGGTGTAATTTACGAAGGGTAGGGTGAACCACGGCTCGGTTGCTTCGGGGCGTTCTTCCCACGGGATGGTTTCCAGCTGGATCTGGCCAATGGCGTCTTTCGGTGATCCGGCCCCGCCTGTGTTCGCGTTCAACCCGCCGCTGCCTGCAAAGGCAAAGGCACTGCGGATACCAGGGTGGTCGTTCACCACGCTTTCGGCCTGACGCAGCAGAATATCCTTTTCTTCTAGTGACAAGTTGCCGCGCGCCAGCACGTAGACGATGGCCTGTTCGGCCTCTGTCTCGACAAAGAATTCAACGCCACGGTTGTTGTTGATGAAGTAGATCAGCGTGGTGCCGACAAAGACAAAGACGGCGGCCAGCATGACGATTGGCATCAGCGGATTACCCACGATCCCTTGTATGAAATAGCCAAAGCCGGAGCGTTGATAGCCCGATTTGACCCGTCCATTGCCTGATCCGAACATCCGCCGCCCCGCCCAGCGACCCGCCCAGCCCAGCCGGACGAACAGGGCGCTCGCCGAGATGAAAGCCAGCCCCAGCCCGCTGAGTGCGATCCCGACAACTGTCACGATGCCAATCGCGTAGGCAAAAACCGTGAGGAACGTGGGCAAGACAGACCCAACTGTGTCCTGCTGATCCATGACGGCGAATTCAGCGGCGATAAAGCCCTGCAGGACCGGCAGCGCGCCAAGCCCGACAAGCATGAGGGCCGCCAGCACAAACAGCATCAAATGCGCAAGGATTGGCAGGCGCGCAATCTTGCTGCTTTGCGAGGATATGGTGCTGGTCAACCGCCCCAACACACCACCCATCACGGGCAGATAGATCAACGCCACGATCAGCGACGCCGACAGAACGAAGATCAGCGTGACCGGCAGCATTCCCATGAACTCACCCGGCACACCAGGCCAGAACAGCATCGGCAGGAAGGCACAGAGCGTTGTCGCGGTCGAGGACACGACCGGCCAGAACATCCGCTTGGCCGCATCCACATAGGATTGCATCGGCCCCGCGCCCTCTTGTTGCCGTTTGTCCGCGTATTCGACGACCACGATGGCCCCGTCCACCAGCATCCCCACGGACAGGATCAGCCCGAACATGACGATGTTGGAAATCGAAATGCCCATGATCGCCAGCAGCACGAAACACAACAGGAACGACGTCGGGATCGCAAAGCCGACCAGCAGCGAGGCACGCGGGCCAAGCGCGGCAAGGGAGACGATCATGACCAGCGCGATGGCGGTAAAGACCGAGCCCTGAAGCTGGGCCACCATCGAAGCGACCTCGCGGCTTTGGTCATTGGACGTGCCGACATCGACAGCGGCCTTCAGCCCGTCGGGCCATTCATCCGCACGCTCATCGACCAGTTCCTTCACGGCTGTTGCCGTGTCGATCAGGTTGAATCCCTTGCGCTTGACCACCTGCAAGGCGACCGTGTCATTGCCGTTAAACCGGGCTGTGGACAGGCGATCCTCAAATGTCAGGTTGATCTGCGCCAGATCGCCAAGGGTGACAACACGGTCCCCGTTGGTCTTGACGGGCAGGTTATAGATGTCGCTGACTTCGTCAAAAGAGGACGGAATCTTGACCGCAAATGAGCCCTGATCGGTCTCGATCTCACCGGCGGCGATCAACTGGTTGTTGTTCTGCACCACGGTGATCAATTCGCCGGCGGTGACGTTGTAGGCCTCAAGGCGCAAGGGGTCGATGACCACCTCGACCATCTCGTCGCGGCTGCCGACGATGCTGGCCTCCAGCACCGCATCCATCGCTTCCAGATCGTCCTGCAACTCCTTGGCAACGCGGGTGATTGTGCGTTCGGGCACCGGGCCTGACAGGTTCACGATGATGATCGGGAATTCGGAAAAGTTGAACTCATCCAGCGTGTATTGTTCGAAACCGGCGGGGAATTCAGCCTCGGCGCCATCCATGGCGTCGCGCACATCGGCCATCACTTGGGTCTTGTTCCAGCCGAATTCGAATTCCAGAACCACGTTGGCATAGCCTTCGGCGGCGGTCGAGGTCATCCGGTCCAGCCCATCAAGGTCCGCGAGTTCGGTTTCCATCGGCTTGACCAGCAACGTCTCGGAATCCGCCGCCGAAATGCCGGGGAAAGGAACCGAGATCACGAGAGTCGGGATTTCGATGTCCGGCTCACCTTCCTTGGGCAGGCTGATATAGGCCAGCGTGCCGACGGACAGGGACAGGAAGATAAAGGCAAGAACCATCCGCGCACGGGACGCGGCCCAGTCGACGATACCGGTCATTGGGTTTGCTCCTGAAAGGTTGGGGCGACTTTCACACCTGCGGTCACGAATTCCTGACCGACGACAATCACGTCCGCTTCGTCCGGAAGGCCGGTCAGCCACACGCCTTGCGTGGTGTCGCGCAGGACCTGCACGGGCACAAAGACCACCACGCTGTCCGCATCAAGGGTGCGCAGGCCCAGTTGCCCGTCCGCATTCAGCGTGAGTGCAGAGGGGGCAGCAGGTGCGCCTTGGACCCGGGTGCTGCGATCAGGATTTCCGCGGTTTGTCCGTCGCGGATCGCCAGTTCGCCATTTGGCACTTCGATTTCCACGCGGAAGGTGCGCGTGGTCGGATCGGAAGAGCGGGACAGGAAAGTGACTTTGCCGCTGATGTCCGTGGCGCCCGCCGCCAGTTCGGCCCGGGCCGTCGCGCCGACGCTGACACGGCTCACTTCGGTTTCCGGGACAAAGGCGACCAGTTTTATCGGATCAAGCTGGATCACCGTGGCGCACAGATCACCGGGCTGCAAAAGACTGCCCAGTTCTGCCGTGTCGCTTTCCAGCAGACCGGCAAAGGGCGCACGGATTTCCAGACGCTCCAGCTCCTTTTCCGCGGTGGCCACGGCGGCGGCGGCACTTTCGATGCGCGCATCTGCCGATTGCATACCGGATGTGGCCGCGGTCACACCGGACTTGGCAGCCTCATATGCGGCCTCGGCCGCGGCAAGGCTTGCGTCCGCGCTTTTGACACGGGTTTCCGCGGCAAACCCGCCCTCGCTCAGGCGGCGTGCTGCATTCTGGTTGACCAGCGCTTCGTCAATGCGGGCCTGTGCCTCAACCACGCGGGACTGGGCCTCGGGAATGCGGCTTTCGGCCTCCAGCTTGCTTGCGATGGCTTCGGCAAGACCGGCACGCGCCTCGTTCAGGGCCGAGTCGCGGGTGCCCGGCGAAAGTTCGCACAAAAGCTGGTTTTCCTCGATGAACGCGCCCTTGCGCAGAGGCGGAGAGACCACTGTGGAGGACGTTTCGGCACGCACATCGACCTGACGCATCGCCTCGGTCTGGCCGCGCAGGATCACGGCGCTGTCGATCTCGCGGGCGATCGATTTGCGCGCAACCACTTTGATCAGCGCATCTGCGTCCAGCAGTTCGGCTTCGGCGGCCTCGGCTTCAGCCAAAGCTTCGGCGTCGGTCTCTTGCGCATCCGTGGCGGCACCACCGGTCTGTTCGGCGATGAAGGCACGCGTCGCGTCACGCTCGATCACCCAAAGGTACAGACCCGTTGCGACCAAAATGGCCAGGATAAAGGATACAACCCGCATTCTTGCTCTCCGTCACGATCATCCTGCGCATATCTTGATGCGCGATTCATGTGCTATATGGGCTTTTACGACTAAACTAACCAGTTCAGATTACTTTTTTTCATCAGATTTCGCAATGCTGCTCAAATGCTGGTCACGGCACATGTCCTTGTCGCTATTGGCTTGGGCGCGCGGGCGCGTTAAGAGGAGCGCGAAAACGAGGCGGGCGTGGGCATAACGCGCCGGAAATCTGGGGAGCGCGGGGCGTGAGCGACACCGACAGCTTTATCGATGAAGTCAACGAAGAGGTGCGGCGCGACCGCCTTTACGGCTATCTGCGCAAGTATGGCTGGATCGCGGCCCTTGCCATCATCGCAATCGTGGGCGCGGCGGGCTACAATGAATACCGTCAGGCGCAGGAAATCGCCAAGGCGGAAGCGCTGGGCGATGCGATGCTGGATGCGTTGTCGCGCAATGACGAAGTGGCGCGGGCCGGGGCGCTTGCCGACGTGTCTGCCAAAACACCGCAGGGCGATGCAGTTCTTGCCTTTCTGACTGCCGGTGCGCAGGCCGAAGCAGGTCAGACCGAAGAGGCCGCGCAGACGCTGCAGGCCGTCTCGGGCAATGCCGACGTGCCACTGATCTACCGGCAGGTGGCGTCCTTCAAGGCGCTTGTTCTGCAATCGGACAGCATGGACATGGATCAACGCCGTGCGGGGTTTGAATCCCTCGCGGTGCCCGGTGTCCGCCTGCGCCTTCTGGCCGAGGAACAACTGGCCCTGCTGGACATCGAAGCAGGCGATACGGACGCGGCCCTGACCAAGTTTCAGGCGATCATGGACGATGCCGAAGTGACCTCAGGCTTGCAACGTCGTGCCCTACAGGCAATGGTAGCCTTGGGCGGCGCGCCACAGGCCACCGAGACCGCCGATGAAGGATAAGGGCACAGGCATGACACAGGGCGGCATCGCAGCGAGACAGTTCAAACTGCAGCGTTTCGTGCCCAAGGGGGCACTGATCGGCCTTGGCCTTGTCAGCCTGACTGTGCTGAGCGCCTGTCAGGAACGTCAGGTGATCCTGCCGGGTCAACGCGAGGCGGTCGAATCCGTACTGACCCAATCCCGCGCCGTCGGCGAGGAAGAGGCCGTTGCCGTATCCAACGCGGCCCGCGACATCTCGTTGCCCGCGCAAGTCGCCAATGCCGAAGCAGCACAAAGTTTTGGCACCCAGAGTTTCCGCACCGATCACCCGCGTCTGAACGCAAATCTCACGCAGGTCTTTGCCGTCAATATCGGGGCCGGGGACGACCGCAAGCACCGCATCGTGGCCGACCCCGTGGTGGCGGGGGGGCGCATCTTTACGCTGGATGCGCAAACGACCGTAACCGCCGTGTCGACCTCCGGCGCCGTTCTGTGGCAGCGTGATATTCTGCCCGACGGTGCGGATGACGGCGATGCGACAGGCGGTGGCCTCGCCGTGGACGGCGACGTGCTTTACATCTCCAGCGGCTTTGGCGCGCTCACAGCGCTTGAGGCGTCGACCGGGCGCACAATCTGGGTGCAAAGCCTTGAGGCGACGGGTTCCGGGCGTCCGACCGTGTTTGGCGATCTGGTTTACGTGATGGCCGGGGACGACACCGGCTGGGCGCTGAACAAGACAAACGGACGCGTGGAATGGCAAGTCTCTGCCTCCGAAAGCCCCACGAACGTGCTGGGCGCGCCTGCGCCTATCGTGGTGGACGGGCTGACCGTGTTTTCCTTCGGCTCGGGCGAGATGCAGGCCGTGTTCCGCCAAGGCGGGTTGCGCCGCTGGGACGCCTCGGTTCTCGGCGAGCGCAGGGGCCGCGCCCTGTCCAAGGTCGATGACGTGACGGGCCGCCCCATCGCAGCCGATGGCGTGATCTATGCCGGTAACCAATCTGGGCGCACAGTGGCCGTCTCCGCAGGCAGCGGCGGGCGCATCTGGACGGCGAATGAGGGGGCGGTTGATACTGTCCTTCCGGTGGGCGGCAGCGTCTTTCTGGTCAGTGACCGCAATGAATTGCTGCGCCTTGACGCAAGTGATGGCACCCGCATCTGGGGCGTCGAACTGCCCAACTACGTGGCCAACAAACCCAATCGCCAATCCGAGATTTTTGCCCATCACGGCCCCATCCTTGCGGGCGGGCGTATCATCGTGGCTTCGTCCGATGGCGTGCTGCGCAGCTTTGATCCCGTTTCGGGCGGGCTGACAGGCACGGCGGTCATCCCCTCGGGTGCCTCGACAGCGCCGGTTGTGGCGGGCCAGACCCTCTATCTGGTGACGCGCAAGGGTCAACTGGTCGCCTACCGCTAAACGCACCGCACGATTTTCAGTCCTTTTCGCGGGCGCGCATATGGTCTATGTGCGCGTTTCGATCTTGTTCGGACCAAACCCATGACCCTGACCCTCGCCATCGTCGGCCGCCCCAATGTGGGCAAATCGACCCTGTTCAACCGCCTTGTGGGCAAGCGCCTTGCGCTGGTCGATGACCAGCCGGGTGTGACGCGCGATCTGCGCGAAGGGGCCGCACGTCTGGCCGATCTCAAATTCACCGTGATCGACACGGCGGGATTGGAGGAGGCTACTGATGACAGCCTGCAGGGGCGCATGCGTCGCCTGACAGAGCGGGCCGTGGATATGGCCGATGTCTGCCTATTTATGATCGATGCCCGCGTCGGGGTGACCCCGACAGACGAGATTTTCGCCGAAATCCTGCGCAAACGGTCCGCCCATGTGCTGCTGGCCGCCAACAAGGGCGAGGGAGCGGCGGCGGATGCTGGCGTGCTTGAGGCCTATAACCTTGGGCTGGGCGAGCCGATCCGCCTGTCTGCCGAGCATGGTGAAGGGCTGAATGACCTCTATACCCAGCTTCAACCCATTGCCGATCTGTACGCCGAAAAGGCGCGCAGCGAAGCCCCCGAGGTTGATGTCGATCTGGACGAAGAAGACGACGACCCCGATGCCGTCCCGCAGCCCACCAATGCCAAGCCCTTGCAGGTCGCCGTGGTCGGTCGCCCCAATGCGGGCAAATCGACACTGATCAACCAGATTGTCGGCGATGAACGGCTGCTGACCGGCCCCGAGGCCGGAATCACCCGCGATGCGATATCCCTGCGCACCGACTGGAACGGCACGCCCATGCGCATCTTTGACACCGCAGGCATGCGCAAAAAGGCCAAGGTGCAGGAAAAGCTGGAAAAACTCAGCGTTGGCGACGGACTGCGCGCGGTGAAATTCGCCGAAGTGGTTGTGGTGCTGCTGGACGCGGCCATCCCGTTTGAGCAGCAGGATCTGCGCATCGCCGATCTGGCCGAACGCGAGGGCCGCGCGGTGGTGGTTGCCATCAACAAGTGGGACGTGGAAGAGGACAAGCAGGCCAAACTGCGCGACCTCAAGGAAAGCTTCGAGCGGTTGTTGCCGCAGCTCAAGGGCGCGCCGCTGATCACTGTGTCTGCCAAGACAGGGCGTGGCATGGACCGTCTGCATGACGCGATCTTGCGCGCGTATGAGGTCTGGAACCGCCGTGTCAGCACGGCGCAACTGAACCGCTGGCTGACCGGCATGCTTGAGGCACATCCGCCCCCCGCGCCGCAAGGCAAGCGGATCAAGCTGCGCTACATGACCCAGGCCAAGACACGGCCCCCCGGTTTCGTGGTGATGTGCAGCCATCCTGACAAGATGCCCGAAAGCTATAATCGCTATCTGGTCAACGGGTTACGGCTCGACTTTGACATGCCGGGCACGCCGATCCGCATCTATATGCGCGGCCAGAACGACGCCAACCCTTATAAGGGACGCAAAAAGGCACCGCCGTCAAAACTGCGCAAACATACGGATGGGCGGCGCGGCTAGGTGCCGCGTGCGGCCCGCAGCGTTGGGGAAATGAGCGACGCAGCCCCGGCCATGGCCAGCAGCCCGACGCTGCTGAAATCATTTTGCACAGCAACGGCGATCAGCGCCCAGATCACGGCCACGCCATAAGTGGGCGCGTGTCCGAGCGTCCATTGCACCGCCCATGCCAGTGCGATGGCCACGCCGACCATAAGCCACGCGGCAAGCTCCTGGCCGGTCACGCCGTAGCCTGCCAGCAGCAATCCGATGGCAACGCAACTCGCCGCACTGAGCCACCCGGCATATAGGCCCACAGGCCAGGCCGCCGCCCACGCATCCTTGCGCGGCGCACGCCACAGGGCCCAGAGGGCAGTCAGCAACATCACCCAGATAAGCACCGTGGCCCAGACCGGGCTGCGCACAGCCACGGGCAGCCAAGCCGAACCGACGGCCAAAGACAGAATCAGGGGCAGGCGCATCGCGGCCCAGTCCGGATCGCTCCAGCGTTTCCATGCGCCAAACCCGGCCCCGACGATCAGCCACAGGTAAATCACGCCCCAGATCGCAAAGGCATAGCCTTTGGGCTGCACGGGTGGGTCAACCTGCGGAACGGGGAACTGATCGGCGTCAAAGCCGCCAAAGCCGGGCACCCACAAGGGTGAGGCCGCAAAGGCCAGTGCAAACAAAAGGACAAGTGCGGGCATGGTATTCCACCGTTTACAAATTTCAGCAGGTGCGCGAACGTTGGTCATTACCTAATGCTTTTGGCTGCATTTCAAGGACTTGGACCCCGATGACACGGATTGCGATCTTTTGCGACGGAACATGGAATTCGCCGGATATTCAAGAGCCGACGAGCGTGCACAAAATGCAGCGCGCCCTTGTCAGCGATCCCGCCAAAGGGCAGGTGGCGGCCTATTTTCCGGGGATCGGCACCGATGTGCGCTTTGACGGACCTATCAAGAAGTTCCTGAACCGATATGGCGGAGGGGTATTCGGCTGGGGCCTCGATGCCAAGGTCAAACAGGCCTACCAGTTCCTCGCACAAGCCTATCAGCCGGGGGACGAGATTTATCTGTTCGGCTTTTCGCGCGGCGCTTTTACGGCGCGCTCGCTTGCGGGTATGATCCGCAAATGCGGGATCATCAGCGACACCAGCACCGAGGGGGTCAACAAGGCATTCGAACTTTATCGCCAGCGCGGTCAGCGCAACCATCCCGACGCGCCCCATATCCGCGAAGCGCGGCGTGCGATGTCGCCGCGATTTGCCACATCCGTCACGGATTTGGAGTGGCGCAATGACACATCGCGTCTGGTGGAAATCGCCTATCTGGGGGTCTGGGACACGGTGGGCGCGCGGGGCATTCCGCCGTCGCTGCTGGGCCCGGTCGCTTCGATGTGGAACCGGCAGTACAAATTTCACGACATGGCCTTGTCGAGCCTTGTGCAATCGGCCCGCCATGCCCTGGCGCTGGATGAACGGCGCGTGCTCTACAAGCCTGCCAAATGGGACAATCTGGATGGCGACGACGGGCTGAACGATGGCGACACCGGCCCGCTGCGCGCCTATCAGCAGCTTTGGTTCGTGGGCAACCACAGCATCGTGGGTGGGTCGGGCGCGGAACAGCCGCTGTCGATGATTGCGCTCGATTGGGTGGTGCAGGGTGCGGGGCGGTTGACGCTGAAACCGGGCGAGAAATTTCCGCCCAGCGATCCTGATCCGCTGGTGGACGCACCTGCGATTGCCTACAAATGGTCTTTGTTGAAGAAATGGCGCCAAGGCCCTGTCGCGCCTTGGGAAATCCATTCCTCAGTCCATGAAAGAAAGAAGGGGCGCAGCGATTATCGCCCCGGCTCCCTGCGCATCTAGGCCAGCGTTCCGTCAGCGCCCAGCACCGTCTTGCCCCCAAGATATGGGGAAAGGGCTGCGGGCAATTGCACCGATCCATCCGCCTGCTGACCGTTTTCCAGCACTGCGATCAGGCAGCGCCCCACCGCAAGGCCGGACCCGTTCAGCGTGTGCACGAATTGCGGCTTGCCCCCGTCGGCGGGTTTGAACCGGGCGTTCATACGTCGCGCCTGAAAGTCGCCGGTGGTGGAAACCGAGCTGATCTCGCGATAGGCGTCCTGTCCCGGCAGCCACGCCTCGATATCATAGGTGCGGCGCGCGCCAAACCCCATGTCGCCAGTGCACAGGATCACGGTGCGATAAGGAATTCCAAGCGTTTCCAGAAGGTTCTCGGCACATCTTAACATACGTTTCTGTTCAGCGTCGCTGTCATCCGGGTGGGTCACCGACACCATCTCGACTTTTTCGAACTGGTGCTGGCGCAGCATGCCAGCGGTGTCACGACCCGCGCTACCGGCTTCGGAGCGGAAACACAGCGTGTGCGCGGTGAGACGGATGGGCAGTCGGCTTGCGTCCAGCACGTCGCCCGCAACCGAGTAGGTCAGCGGCACTTCGGAGGTCGGGACCAGCCACATGCCCTCGCGGGTCTGATAGCTCTCTTCGCCGAATTTCGGCAGCTTGTCCGTGCCGTACATCGCGTCGTCGCGCACCAGAACGGGGGAATTCACCTCGGTCAGATCGTTCTGATCCACATGGGTGTCGATCATGAATTGCGCCAGCGCGCGGTGGATGCGGGCGACGGCGCCCTTGAGCATAACAAAGCGGCTGCCAGAGGTCTTAGCGGCGGTCTCAAAGTCCATATGCGCGGCGACGCCTGCAATCTCGAAATGCTCTTTGGGTGTGAAATCAAAGGTTTGTGGCGTGCCCCAGCGGGTGACTTCGACGTTGTCATCCTCGTCCGCACCATCGGGCACGTCATCTGCGGGCAGGTTGGGGATATAGGCCAGCGCGTCGGTCAGCTGCGCATCAAGCGCTTTTGCCTCGTCCTGCATCTTGCTGATTTCGTTCTTCTTTTCAGCAACCAGCGCACGCAGGCGCTCGAATTCTGTTTCGTCCCCACGGCCCTTCGCCGCGCCGACCTCCTTCGAGGCCTTGTTCTGTTCAGCCTGCGCAGTTTCGGCGGCCAGAATGCAGGCACGGCGTTTTTCATCAAGGGCCAGAAGGTTGGACGACACCGGCGCGTCCCCACGGCGCGCAAGGGCGGCGTCGAAGGCTGCGGGGTTTTCGCGGATAGCGCGGATGTCGTGCATGATGGACCTCGGGGTCAGAGAACGTGAAGTGAGGCCCATATGCCCGATCTGAGGGACCGCGAAAAGGGGGCAAACAGTGTGTCACTCTGCATGCACCCTCCATACACCTCTACCGTGCAGCCGGGGTAAGGGTTGTTAACGATCGGGGTCGCCCCAATCGAGGGGCAGGGTGGCTTGGAAGGCGCGCCATTGCGTGAGGAAGTCATTGAGTCCCAGCTTCTCTTTTGACCAATGCTCGGGCCAATTGTCAGAGTCCGGCGTCACCCCGTTCGGCAAGGTGACGGATGCATCTCCGAATACCTGCTCGATATGGCCGCCGATTTGCGGAATGTCGGTGAAATCAATGTCTCTCAGTGCCGTTCCACTCAGCGAGGCAGACCCGAGCGAGCTTTTATCGTCAAACTGCGCCTCCCAGAGGTTTGCACCCTGCAACTGCGCACCCCACAGATCGGTCCCCTGTAGTTGCGCATCGCGCAGATTTGCCTCTTGCAACTGAGCACCCCAGAGATTCGTTCCCTGCATTTGGGCGCGCCGCAGATCAGCGCGATGCAACGCCACATTGGTGAGGTCAGCCATCTGCAATTGCGCACCTTCCAGGTTTGCCAGTCGTAGTTGCGCATACCAAAGGTCGGCCCCGGTCAGAGATGCTTGTGACAGGTCTGCCTGAACGAGGCTCGTATGTTTCAGTGCCGCGCCTTCCAGATGGGTGCCCGCAAGGCGCGCTCTGTCGAAATTGAGCGATTGCAGGTCACAGCATTGCAGGTTTGCCCCACGCAGGTCGATTTCGTCGCCCAATGTGTCGAGGTTGACCGGATTGAGCAGGCCAAGCGTTTGCGCCGCTTTTTCCATATCAGAGCGCGGCTGGGGCAAAGAAGCGACCCAGTCCTTGAGGTGTAAGGTGGTTGCGCCTTCCGGTGGCAGTTGCGCGGGCAATTCGACGCTGAGTTCGCGGACATAGACGGACAGCAACCTGGCGATTCTGGGAATTTCGGATGTGTTTTCGTCCGCCAGCCCTTCGAGACGGTCGATGGCGGCACAACGCTGCACGATGTCATCCTGCCAGACCTGATGGCTATTGTATTCTCTCCATTCGGTGACTTGCCGTCTCGCATAGAGCCCTTCGGTGGCTGCATTGATCTTGTCGTTGAACAGCGCTTCATTTCCCGTCAGGTTCGCCTCGGTCTGCAGTCGCAGGCGTGACATGGTGATGGGCAGTGCGATCACGGCCCCCAGTACCGTCGTCAGCGCGGTGATCTGGATCAGTTTGAACCGGAAATCCCAGACTGCCTCGGTTGCCCCCGGCGCGGGGGCCATGTCGCCCAACACATCCACCACCAGCCCGAAAAGACCGGAGAACAGGATGAGGGCAATCGCGCTCCACAGCGCGGCGACGGTGAGGAAGGCGGCCACAGGCAGCTTTTCCATGCCCAGCCTGTCGCGCAGGGCGGCGGCGGGGTTGCCACCCTTTTCGGGCAGGGTCAGGACGACGATCCAGGAGGCAATGGCGATGCCGGCTAGCGTTGCAAAGCCCCAGACAAGGCCGGACGGAACGGGCAGGGTGATCGTCGTGCTCTCCATGGCTTTATCGTGACGCCGGAGGACGTCGTTGCAAACCCCTTTCCTGCGGCAAAGCGTGGCCTCGTGCCCCTTTCCTCCTTGCGCAAGCTGCGCGCCAACAATAGGTAATGCCAAACTTTGCGACGGGCCTGCCTGGGCCCCAAGGAACAAGGACGCGACACCTATGGAAGCCTTTGGCCAGTTTATCCCCCTGATCCTCATCTTCGGGATCATGTATTTCCTGCTGATCCGCCCGCAGCAAAAGAAGGTCAAGGAACATGCGGCCATGGTCTCGGCCCTGCGCCGCGGCGATCAGGTGGTGACCCAGGGCGGCCTCATCGGCAAGGTCACCAAGGTCAAGGATGACAATGAGATCGAGGTCGAGTTGGCCGAGGGCGTCAAAGTGCGCGTCGTGCAGAACACCATCGCCCACGTCCTGTCCAAGACCGAGCCTGCCAAGTAATGCTGCAGATCGAGGGTTGGAAACGGGTTCTGATCTGGGCGACCGTCGCCCTTGGTCTGATATTGGCGCTGCCAAACGGGTTTTACACCCGTGTGGAGGGGCATAACGACGCCGCGCAAGCCATTGAATTGGGGGCGGATACGCCTGAAAATCAAACGGCGCTGGCGCAGTGGCCCACATGGATGCCATCCAGCCTCGTAAACCTTGGTCTTGATTTGCGCGGCGGGGCCCATCTGCTGGCCGAAGTGCAGGTCGAGGATGTGTATGCCGCGCGCATGCAGGCAAGCTGGCCTGAAATTCGCGACGCGCTGCGCCCCGAACGCGCCACCATCGGCACCATCCGCCTGCAGCAATCGCCCGAGGATGAATTGCGCATTAGAATCTCCGAACCTGCGGGGATGCCACGCGCGCTTGAGGTCGTGCGTGCGCTGGCCCAGCCGGTGCAGACCCTCACCGGGGTCGGCGCGAATGACATAGAGGTGCGCAACGAAGGCGCGGACGTTCTGGTTGTCACCCTGTCGGATGCCGAAAAGCTTGCCAGTGATGAGCGCACCGTGCAGCAATCCCTTGAAATCGTGCGCCGCCGGATTGACGAGGTGGGCACCCGCGAGCCGACGATTCAGCGTCAGGGTGCGCAGCGTATTCTGATCCAGGTGCCGGGCATCGGCTCGGCTGCGGAACTCAAGGCGATCATCGGCACCACGGCACAACTGACCTTCAACCCGGTGGTCAGCCGCACCTCGGATGCCAATCAGGCACCCGGCGTGGGCAACAAGATGGCGCCGTCGCTGGACGAGCCGGGGCAGTTTTACATCGTGGAAAGCGCGCCCGTGGTCACGGGCGAGGATCTGGTGGATGCTCAGCCGTCCTTCGATCAGAACGGCAATCCGGCGGTGTCCTTTCGGTTCAACACGTCCGGCGCGCGCCGCTTTGGCGACTATACGGCCGAGAATATCGGCTCGCCCTTTGCCATTGTGCTGGATGACGAGGTGGTCAGCGCGCCGGTGATCCAAAGCCATATTCCCGGCGGGTCTGGCATCATCACCGGTAATTTCGATGTCGAGGAATCCACCAATCTCGCAGTCTTGCTGCGCGCTGGGGCCTTGCCTGCGGAACTGACATTTCTTGAGGAACGCACCATCGGCCCGGAACTGGGGCAGGACAGTATCGACGCTGGCAAGGTGGCCACGATGGTCGCCTTTACGGCTGTGCTTGTGTTCATGTTTCTCAGCTACGGGCTGTTCGGGATTTTTGCGAATATCGCGCTGATTGTGAACATCGGGCTGATCTTTGGCCTGCTCAGCCTGATCGGGGCCACGCTGACCCTACCGGGGATTGCGGGCATCGTTCTGACGGTGGGTATGGCGGTGGACGCCAACGTGTTGATTTTCGAGCGTATCCGCGAAGAGTTGAAATCGGCACGCGGGCCTGCGCGCGCGATTGAGCTGGGCTATGAAAAGGCGCTGTCGGCCATTCTGGATGCCAACATCACCACGTTCATCACCGCCGTGATCCTGTTTGCCATGGGGTCGGGGCCGGTGCGCGGGTTCGCGATCACGCTGGGTCTGGGCATCATGACGTCCGTGTTCACGGCGATCTTTGTGACCCGCCTGCTCTTGGTGATGTGGTTTGAACGCCGCCGCCCGAAAACGATCGAGGTCTGACAGATGCGCCTGAAACTTATCAGACAAGACACGTCGTTCGACTTCTTTTCCCGCTGGAAACTGTGGCTTGGGATTTCGGCGCTGATGGTGGTGATCGGCTTTGTGTCCTTTGCCATTCAGGGCCTGAACTTCGGGATTGATTTCCGGGGCGGGACGACGATCCGGACCGAAAGCACCCAGCCCATCGACATCGGGATTTACCGCGACGCGATGACGCCGCTTGAGCTGGGGGATATTTCGATCACCGAAGTGTTCGACCCCACCTTTGATGCGGATCAGAACGTGGCCATGGTACGCATTCAGGCGCAGGACGGGCAAGAGGCGGTGACGCCCGAAACCATCTTTGCAGTCGAGGCAGCACTTGCCGAGGCGGTGCCGGATATCAAGTTCGTGTCGGTCGAATCCGTGGGCCCCAAAGTCTCGGGCGAGTTGATCCAGACGGCGGCGCTGGCTGTCGTCCTCGCTATTGCGGCGGTGTTGATCTACATCTGGCTGCGGTTCGAGTGGCAGTTTGCGTTGGGGGCCGTGGCGGCCCTTGTTCATGACGTGATCCTGACCATCGGTGTCTTTTCCGAACTTCAGATCAAGTTTGATCTGGCCATCATCGCGGCCTTGCTCACCATCGTGGGCTATTCGCTGAACGACACGGTGGTCGTGTTCGACCGGGTGCGGGAAAACCTGCGCAAATACAAGAAACGGCCGTTGAACGAAGTGCTCAACATCTCGATCAACGAGACGCTCAGCCGGACTCTGATGACCTCGGTCACCACGCTCTTGGCGCTGATTTCGCTTTATGTGCTGGGCGGCGACGTGATCCGGGGGTTTGTCTTTGCGATGATCTGGGGTGTGATCGTGGGGACCTACAGTTCCGTCTTTGTCGCCTCGACCATCCTGTTGTGGCTGGGGGTCAAGCGCAACTGGGACAAGCCCGATGCGAATGCGGGCAACCAATACGCCAACATAGATGCCTGATCTGATCGTCACAGCCCTGGCCTTGCCGGGGCTGTGGTGGTTGGTCGGGGCGATCACGGCAGCGGGGCTGGTGCGCGGGTTCACGGGCTTCGGCTCTGCCCTGATCATCATGCCTGCTGCATCGTCGGTTCTGGATCCGTTTGCGGCGCTCGCCTTTCTGACCGTGGTGGAATTCTGGGGGCCGCTGCCCAATCTGCGCTCGGCCTTGCGCACAGGCGCCCCGCGCGAGGCGCTGATGCTGCTTGCCGGGGCGGCAGTGGGTTTGCCGCTGGGCCTCTGGGGCTTGTCGATGCTGGACCCTGCGATTTTCGGCTGGTCGGTGTCTGTGATCGTTCTGGTGCTGCTCGCACTGGTGATGAGCGGATGGCGCTATGGCGGCACCCTGCGTCCGTCTGGCGTTGTCGGGGTTGGATCGGTGGGGGGATTTCTGGGCGGGATCGCGGGTGTGCCCGGGCCACCGGTCATCATGCTGTACATGGCAAGTGCGCTGCCCATTGCCGTGATCCGCGCGAATTTCCTGCTGTATCTGCTGGGCATCGATTTGCTGATGATCGTGATCTTCATCGCGGCGGGCCTGCTGGATGTCCTTGCGATCACGGTGGGCTTGCTCTGCGTGCCACTTTACATGTGCGCCAATGTGCTGGGGGCCAAGTTGTTTGATCCCTCTGCCGAGCGACTTTTCCGCATGGTGGCCTATATCGTGATTGCGGCTTCGGCTATTGTCGGGCTGCCAGTCTGGAGTTGAGCCCATGCGCCTGAACGAGATCACATTTACTGACGCCAAACCGGTCGAGGGCTATGGGCCCGGGTTCTTTCGCATCGGCGGCGAGGTGATCGAGGGCGGCGTTCTGACCGGTCCTGCCAGCACCGGACCCTGGGGCGGGTTTGAGGATGTCGATGCGCTGCTGGCCCTGTCGGGCGTTGTCGATGTGCTGTTTGTCGGCACAGGCGCCGAAATCGCGCATATCCCTGCCAGTCTGCGCGAACAGTTGGACTCTGCCGGGATCGGCGTCGAAGTCATGTCATCGCCGTCGGCGGCCCGCACCTATAACGTGCTGCTGAGCGAGGGACGGCGCGTTGCCCTGGCGATGCTGCCTGTCTGAGACCGGGTCGGGGGCCAGCCCCCGGCGCATCCGCGCCTCCCCCGGAGTTTATTTGGCGAGATGAAGGAGCAGGGGCTTTTGACAGGCCTCTCAATCGGTTAGCCATGGATCATGGAGTTGCAAGTCACCGATCTGGTTGTGGGCCGTGGGGGTGTGCCGGTATTGGCCGGTGTATCCTTTGACCTGCATGCCGGGCAGACGCTGGTGCTGCGCGGACCAAACGGATCGGGCAAGACGACGCTGCTGCGCACTGTTGCGGGTCTGCAGCCGCCCATGGGTGGCCGGGTGCAGGGCGGCGAAGACCAGGTGGCCTATGCCGCCCATGCCGATGGGTTGAAGGCGGCGCTGAGCGTGGCTGAGAACCTGCGGTTCTGGGCCGCTGTCTTCGGGCAGCGCGACATTGATCCGGCCTTGCGCGCCTTTGATCTTGAAGGCCTGACAGACCGGCGCGCCGGTCAACTCTCTGCCGGTCAGAAACGCCGCCTTGGCCTTGCCCGCCTGATGGTGACAGGCCGTCCGCTTTGGGTGCTGGATGAACCGACGGTGTCGCTGGATACGGCATCGGTGGCCCTGTTCGCGGACGCGGTGCGCGCGCATATGGCGGCCGGGGGTGCCGCCCTGATCGCCACGCATATCGATCTGGGGCTTGAGGCGGATGTGCTGGATGTCACACCCTACCGCGCCCACGCGCTTGACGTTGCCGCCGCGGACGAGGCGTTCCTGTGAGGGCGCTGTTCTTGCGCGATCTGGCCCTTGCCCTGCGCGCCGGGGGCGGTTTTGGCCTTGGGCTTGCATTTTTCCTGATTGTCGTGGTGCTCGTGCCGTTTTCAGTCGGTCCATCCTCTGATCTGCTGTCCCGCATCGCACCGGGCGTGCTGTGGCTGGGCGCGCTCCTGGCGTGCCTGTTGTCACTGGATCGCCTGCTGGCGGTGGATTTCGAAGACGGGGCGCTGGACCTGCTGGCAACCTCGCCCCTACCGCTGGAAGGGGTGATTGCAGTCAAGGCCGCAGCCCACTGGGTCACGACGGGCCTGCCGCTGGTGCTGGCGGCCCCGATGCTGGGCGTGTTGCTCAACCTTGCGCCCGCCGGGTACGGTGTGCTGGTGATCAGCCTTGCCCTTGGCACCCCCGCATTATCGATGATCGGGGCCTTTGGCGCAGCGCTGACCGTGGGGATCAAGCGGGGCGGGCTGCTGATGTCGCTGCTGGTCCTGCCGCTCTATGTGCCCACGCTGATCTTTGGGGCGGAGGCCGCGCGGCGCGCTGCCCAAGACCTTGATCCGGCGACCCCTTTGCTGTTTCTCGCAGGGATCACGGGCGCGGTTCTGGCGTTGATGCCTTTTGCCGCAGGGGCCGTGCTGCGCGTGAACCTCAGATAACGCGCATTTTGATTGAGATGGGGCACACGAGGACGTAAGCAGGACACATGTCGTTGTGGGAATATGCCAACCCGGTCAAGTTCTTGGCCTTAAGCGAACGGGTCATGCCGTGGCTGTGGTGGTCGTCGGGCATTTGCCTTGTGGTCGGCCTGATCTGGGGCTTTTTCTTCACCCCGGATGACTTCCGGCAAGGCTCCACCGTCAAGATCATTTACCTGCATGTGCCAAGTGCGCTGATGGCGATCAACGCGTGGTTCATGATGCTGGTCGCCTCGCTGATCTGGATCGTGCGGCGCCATCACGTGTCCGCCCTTGCGGCCAAGGCCGCTGCACCCGTGGGTGTGGTGATGACCCTGATTGCGCTGTTCACCGGCGCGATCTGGGGCCAGCCGATGTGGGGCACATGGTGGGCCTGGGATCCGCGCCTGACCTCGTTCCTGATCCTGTTCCTGTTCTACCTTGGTTACATCGCCCTGTGGGAGGCCATTGAGGACCCGGACACGGGTGCCGATTTGACCTCGATCCTGTGTCTGGTAGGCACTGTGTTTGCGGTGCTCAGCCGCTATGCGGTGAATTTCTGGAACCAGGGGTTGCATCAGGGGGCGTCGCTTTCCTTGGACAAGGAAGAGAATGTGGCGGATGTGTTTTACCAGCCGCTGCTGGTGTGCATCGCGGGCTTTGTGCTGCTGTTTCTCGCGCTTGTGCTTTATCGCACGGGCACGGAAATCCGTGTGCGGCGCACGCGGGCGCTGATCGCGCGCGAAGGGCGCGGGGTGGAGCAGGGGGTATGATGCCTGATCTGGGAAAATACGCGGATGCTGTCCTGTCGGCCTATGCGGTGTCGATTGTGCTGCTGGTCGCCATCGTGGGGCTTAGCCTGTGGCGCGGGCGACGCGTGCGCGCGCAGATGACCGAGGTCGAGAAACGGACCGGGCGCAATGGCTAAACTGTCGCCCCTCATGCTGGCCCCCATCGGCATCTTTGCCGGGTTCGTGGCGCTGGCCGCCGTGGGCATGTTTCGTGACAATCCCAATGAATTGCCTTCGACCCGTCTGGGCGGTCCGGCACCTGCGCTGACCGAAGACACGCTGGGCGATCTGCCCGGTGTCACGCCCGACATGCTCGCCAGCGGAGAAGTCACGCTGGTAAATTTCTGGGCCTCGTGGTGCCCGCCCTGCCGTGCGGAACATCCCAAATTGCTGGAAATGGCCGCCGCGGGGGTGCCGATCATCGGGGTGAATTTTCGCGACACCGAAAGTGCAGCAACGAAATATCTGGACGAGGACGGCAATCCATTTGTCGGTGTCGCCTTTGATCCTGCGGGCCGCTCGGCCATTGACTGGGGTGTGACAGCCCCGCCAGAGACGTTCATTCTGGGCCGCGACGGCACTGTGCTGTTCCGCTATATCGGGCCGCTGGTGGGGTCGGATTACCAGCAGCGCTTTGTGCCCGCGCTGGAAGAGGCGCAGGCGCAAAAATAACGCCCGGACACTTAATGCCCGGGCGCGCTGCGTGCTGAAAAATCTTTAATCTATGCTTTGCGGCGACGGCGCATGAACGCCATCAGACCGATGCCACCCACGAGCAAGGGCAGGCTCGCCGGAACGGGCACCGCTGGCACCACGTTGAACCGGAAATTGTCGACCGCACCCGATGCGCCACGGGTGTCGGTTGCGCTGCGCTGAAAGAATACGGTGATCGTGTCGTTCTGGCTCAGCAGGGCGGTCGATGCGAAATCGACCGAGCCCGTCGTATTGTCAAAGGCGCTGCCATTGCCGTTGTCGATTGTGCCCAGCAGCTGTGCGCCGAAGTTGAACAGGTAGTAGCCGTCATCCAGCGACGACGCGCCCGTCCATTCCAGCGTGATGTCGCTCAGCAGGGTCAGGGTCAGAAAACTGGTGTTGGCATCATCGTCGGGGCGACCGGGATTGCCCGCCTCCTGCTGGATCAGCACGTTGCCCGCCACGCCGTCGGCATTCATCTGGTTGAACACTTCAAGGTCGGCGTCACCGGCACAACCATTGGTGCCAAAGCCGTAGCTGCAGGTTGTGTCAAACAGGCCAACGCCTGCGCCACCGCTGGATCTCGACGCGCCAGGTCACGCCGGCGTCGGTAAAGTCGCGGGGGCTGGAAATGGCTTGCGTGGCCGAACTGTCGAGGCTGGCGACTTCGGCCGCATTGTTCGGATCAGCATCGAAGTCGAGCACATAAGTGGCCGCAGAGGCGGCAGAACCCATCACAGCACAAGTGACGGCAGAAAGAAGAATACGTTTCACGGAACACACCCAATAAGATTAACAGTTCGTTAATTTATCATGTGGCATCGCTTATGTCTAAATTTCGCCACGATTCAATTCACATGAAACCAGAGGCTGAAATAATTCCCGCGTCGCGTGTGAATTGTTCACCCTTGGCGGGTCAAAGGCCGCAGTGCCCGGCAATTGTTGCTGTGAAATGCGGTTCGAATCGGGCGCGCGACCCATACGATTCGCATCAAAAAACCCGCCAGAAGCGGGTTTTTCGCGTGATTTTCGAAAGACTGGGCTCGTCCTGTATCAGGCCGCCTGCGCGAGGTTGCGCAGCACGTAATGCAGCACGCCGCCATGTTCGATGTATTCGATCTCGATCGCCGTATCGATCCGGCATTTCAGCTGGATGTCCTTGGTTGATCCATCGCCCATCGTGATCGTGCAGGGCACAACCTCCAGCGGCTTGATCGTGTCGAGCCCGGAAATCGAAACGGTTTCCTCGCCCGTCAGACCCAGCGATTTGCGGGTGTCCCCATTGGTGAATTCGAACGGAATTACACCCATGCCCACAAGGTTCGAACGGTGGATACGCTCAAAGCTTTCGGCGATGACCGCCTTCACACCCAGCAGGGCCGTGCCCTTGGCCGCCCAGTCGCGGGATGATCCGGCGCCGTATTGCTCACCGCCAAAGATCACCAGCGGGGTGCCGTTGTCCTGATGCGCCATGGCCGCATCATAGATCGAGGTCTGTTCGCCGTCCGGACCCTTGGTATAGCCGCCTTCAACCCCATCCAGCATCTCGTTCTTGATGCGGATGTTGGCAAAGGTGCCGCGCATCATGATCTCGTGGTTGCCACGGCGCGACCCGTAAGAGTTGAATTCGCGCGGGGCGACCTGACGGTCCATCAGATACTGACCTGCGGGCGTGCTTTCCTTGAACGACCCGGCGGGCGAGATGTGGTCGGTCGTGATCATGTCACCGAGGATCGCGAGCACTTTGGCCCC
The DNA here is from genome assembly GCF_045797845.1 of Tateyamaria armeniaca. NCBI lineage: Bacteria > Pseudomonadati > Pseudomonadota > Alphaproteobacteria > Rhodobacterales > Roseobacteraceae > Tateyamaria > Tateyamaria armeniaca. Next base: position 3,501,172 of record NZ_JBHDIY010000002.1, on the reverse strand, counting down.
CTCGATATTGCTGATCGTGCCCGGTTCGGCCCCCATGCCCTGGAAATAGGGCGGGTTTTGCACATACGTACTGGTGGGCGGCCAGTCATAGGTCAGCTCGTCCGTGGTCTCGACGCCCTGCCATTTCTCGTCACCGGTGAAGACTTCTGCATATTTCTCCTGGAAGGCATCGCGGGTCACGGTCGCCTCTACCAGTTCCGCGATCTCCTGCGTCGATGGCCAGATGTCTTTCAGGTAGACGTCATTGCCGTCCTTGTCCTGACCCAGCGGCTCGGACGACAGATCAATGTCCAGCGTGCCCGCCAGCGCATAGGCCACCACAAGCGGGGGCGAAGCGAGGTAGTTGGCGCGCACGTCCGGCGAAATCCGCCCTTCAAAGTTGCGGTTGCCGGACAGAACGGCGGTGGCAACTAGGTCGCCATCGCTGATCGCCTTGCTGATCTCGGGTTGAAGCGGGCCGGAGTTACCGATGCAGGTGGTGCAGCCATAACCAACAAGGTTGAAGCCAATCTTGTCCAGATCGTCCTGCAATTCGGCAGCCTCAAGATAGGCCGACACAACCTCGGCTTCCGGGCGCAAGCGATGTCTTGACCCACGGCTTGCGATCCAGACCAAGGGCGGCGGCCTTGCGCGCCACCAAGCCGGCCCCGATCATCACGTAAGGGTTCGAGGTGTTGGTGCACGACGTGATCGAGGCGATCACGACCTTGCCGGATTCCATGGTGTAATCTTCACCCTCGACAGGCACCTGCTTGCCCATGGGGCGCTTGAAGGTCTCTTCCATCTCGCGCTTGAACGCGGCCTTGGCATCTGTCAGCGCCACGAAATCCTGCGGGCGTTTGGGGCCCGAGATCGCAGGCACGATGGTGCCCATATCAAGGTGAAGGGTGTCGGTGTAGACAGGGGCGTAATCATCGCCGCGCCACATGCCGTTTTCCTTGGCATAGGCTTCGACCAGCGCGATGCGGTCCTCATCCCGGCCTGTGTTGCGCAAGTAGCGCAGGGTTTCATTGTCGATGGGGAAGAAGCCACAGGTGGCGCCGTATTCAGGGGCCATGTTGGCGATTGTCGCACGATCCGCGAGCGGCAGACGGTTCAGACCCTCACCATAAAATTCCACGAATTTGCTGACGACGCCCTTTTCACGCAGCATCTCAACCACTTTCAGCACAAGGTCGGTCCCGGTGGTGCCTTCCATCATGGTGCCGGTCAATTCGAACCCGACAACTTCGGGGATCAGCATCGAAATGGGCTGGCCCAGCATTGCGGCCTCGGCCTCGATCCCGCCAACGCCCCAGCCCAGAACGGCCGCGCCGTTGACCATGGTGGTGTGCGAGTCCGTGCCGACCAGCGTGTCGGGGTATGCGACCTCGGTGCCGTTCTGATCCGTGTCGGTCCAGACGGTCTGGGCCAGGTATTCAAGGTTCACCTGGTGGCAGATGCCGGTGCCGGGGGGCACGACGCGAAAGTTGTTGAACGCGTTCTGGCCCCACTTGAGGAAGGTATAGCGCTCCATATTGCGCTCGTATTCGCGATCCACATTCATCTGGAAGGCGCGCGGGTTGCCGAATTCGTCGATCATGACCGAGTGGTCGATAACCAGATCGACAGGGTTCAGCGGGTTGATCTGCTCCGCATCACCGCCAAGGGAGACGATGGCGTCGCGCATGGCCGCAAGGTCCACAACCGCAGGCACGCCGGTGAAATCCTGCAGCAGCACGCGGGCAGGGCGATAAGCGATCTCGCGCGGGTTCTGGCCGCCTTTGTCGGCCCATTCGGCAAATGCCTTGATGTCGTCGACGCTGACGGTCTTGCCGTCCTCGAAGCGCAGCATGTTTTCCAGCACCACCTTCAGGGCGGCGGGCAGTTTGGAAAAGTCGCCAAGCCCGGCCTCGGTCGCGGCGGGGATGGAATAGTAGTCAACGGACTGTGATCCAGCGGTAAGCGTCTTGCGCGTCTTGGAGCTGTCGTGGCCAACTGTGATGGGCATGGGGGAATCCTTTCCTTGCGGCGGCGGGGGGCAGTTTGGTCACCTCATGCCTCAAGCGGGGCATTGGTTCAACTGGAATTGAGCCATCTGCGACGATTTTGTATACCATGGTGTACCGAAAGTGCGGCAAGTTCGAAAGATTGTACTGTCACATACGCTCAACAAACATTGATTGGCGAAATCGCATGGGCTTTCGTATGTGGGTCAGACACCGCTAAGTGTGACAAACAAAAAACCCGGGCTGCCCTTTATGAAATATCTGATCCCTCTGGTCTTTGCCGTCTTAGGTGCGGTTGCGGCACCTGCCTCGGCACAATCCCCGGTAGTTGTGGAGCTGTTCACCTCGCAGGGCTGTTCGTCCTGCCCACCGGCGGACAAGCTGATGCACGAACTGGCCAAACGGGATGACGTGATCGCGCTCGCGCTGCACGTGGATTACTGGGACTATATCGGCTGGAAAGACGAATTTGCCGATCCGGCCAATTCGGATCGCCAGCGCGGGTATGCGGCAGAGGCCGGGCGGCGGTCGGTCTACACCCCGCAGATGATCATCAACGGCACCACGGACATTGTCGGCGCACGCCCGATGGATCTGTCCAAGGCGATTGCCGATCACAGCGCACGCACCTCGCCTGTCGCGCTGACGGCGACACGTGCGGGCGATAAGGTGCGGATCGTTGCCACAAGCACGCAACAGAATGCGGACATGCTGATCCACATGCTGCGCTACCAGCCTGAACGGACGGCCCGGATCACGCGCGGCGAAAATGCCGGGCACACGCTGACCTATGCAAATGTCACCGAAGACTGGAAAATCCTGCAGGAATGGGATGGCGTGACCGAGCTTGAGCTTGAAGCACAGGCCGCCGGAGACATCCCCGTGGTCGTCATGGTGCAGGACGGGCGGCACGGTGCGATCCTTGCAGCCGTGCAGATCAGGTAGGGTCTGACACCGGGCCCTGTTCGTAACCTTGCGTGCGCCAGCGGCGCGCCACCCACAGCCACTGACCGGGATGGGCGCGGATGCGCGCACCGATACTGTCATTCATCGCCTGCGTCATAGTCAGCGGATCAGAATGCGGAATGGGTTCTTCCATCACGCAGTCAAACGAAAGGCCATCCGCAGCGCGAATGCCGTAAAACGGGATCAGCAGCGCGTTGTAGCGCACGGCCAGTTCGGCTGCGGACACAGCCGTGCGGGCAGGATGGCCCAGAAATTCCAGAACAGGCGCGTCAAAGACGTGTTGGTCAAACAGCAACACCAGTTGGCCGCCCGCCTTGAGGTGGCGCACGAAGCCCGCCGTGCCCTTGCGCCCTTGGGCAAAGACGGGACCGCCGAGGTCGTGCATGGTGCGGGCGTAATGCTCGTTGAAATAGGGGTTGGACATATCGCGATAAAGCCCGCCGACATCAAACCCGGCCCCCAGCAGGGCGGCGCGCACCGCCTCGTAATTGCCAAAGTGCCCGGTCACCATGATGACGGGCTGGCCGCGCTCCACCGCCTGTTGCAGATGCTCAAAACCGCCCCCCGACACCGCGGCCCCTTTCTGGCGGGCCAGCAGATCCTTGGTTGAATAGTTCTCGATCAGGGTGCGTCCTGTATTGTTCAGGCTTTCGCGCGCGATGCGGCGGTGTTCGGCGTGGGGCAGGTGGGGCATGGCAAAGGCGACATGGCCTTCGGCGCGCTTCAGGAACCCGGCGGCAGGCCCGATCACGTGGGCCATCACCCATCCCAGAAAGGGCACGCGCCAGCGATAGGGCAGGGCCAGTGCCGCATTGATAAAGGCGCGCGCAACGGCGTTCGTTGCGATATAGCCCGCCTTGGTCAGCGCCGGAATGTCGTCTGCTTCGTGCCGCATGCGCGCCCTTGATGTCAGCGCGTGCGGGGTGCGCGCGCCTCTCGGTGCCAGACATAAATCCCCGCCCCAGCGATCACAAGCGCGCCCAGCAGGGTCAGCGCATCGGGCACTTCGCCAAACAGGACCAGCCCCCAGATGACGGCAAAGACGATGCCGGCATAGTTGAACGGGGCCAGCAGCCCCGCCTCGGCCATGGACAGGGCGCGGATCAGCATCAACTGACCGGCCGTGCCTGCCGCGCCGACCATGAACAACAAGGCGATGCTTGCACCGTTCAGCGGCGGCACGTGGAACGGGACGATTGCCGTCAGGATCACGGCGCCCACCAGACCGGTGTAAAACAGCGAGGTCCAGACATCTTCGTCCGGCCCCAGCCGCCGTGTGATCAGGGTATAGCTCGAGAAACAGAAGGCAGCCAGCAGGGGCAGAATGCTGGCCGGTTGGAACACGTCCGTTCCCGGGCGGATCACGATCAGCGCCCCGACTAGGGCCAGCACGATTGCAAAGATGCGGCGCGGCCCCAACGCCTCGCCCAGAAACAACGCACCGCCCAGTGTGATCAGCAGCGGGTTCACCATGATGATGGCCGTCGCCTCGGCCAGACCGATCTGTCCCAGCGCGAGGAAAAAGAAGAAGGTGGCCATCATCAACAGGACCGACCGGGTGATCTGCAGTTTGGGATACTGGCTGCGGACCACGTGGCGCAGGCGCGGCGCAACCAGCAGGATCACGATGATCATCTGCCCGGCATAGCGCGCCCAAAGGGCCGGGATCGTGCCGGTCATCGGGCTCACCGCCTTGACCGCGACATCCATCAGCCCAAAGCAAAAGATCGCCGCAACCGCGAGCAGAATGGAGCGGGTGGGAGGAGGTGTGGCGTGGCTCATGATGGTGCCATAGGGGGTTTGCGCGGCGAAGGGAATGCGGGTTGTCAGGGGAAATGCGGTGGGGGGGCCACGTGCAGGCATCCGATCCGTGACAGTGTCGCGCATCAGCGCCTGCGCGATGGATCAGACGGCAGGCATACCACTGTCACCGCTCGTCCTGTGTGAACCGAAACAACACTACAGCACCCAACGGCGTCGCAGTTTACCACCAGAGACCACAGCGGGCACATAACTGTGCCGTTGTGCAACGCGGCAGCCCGATCCGCTACCCTTCATCCGGGCTGACCAGCATCAAATCGCCCGCAGATTCCATCGCGCGAATGGTTGTGACCACGGCGGACATCGCCGCATCGGCATCGGCGGGTTTGGGCGTTCCGGCCTCTGCCACCTCTTCGCGCAGCTGGTCGGCAAGGCGCGCGGACATGTTTTCGAGGATGAACTCAACTGTCCGTTCCAGCCCCATATTGCCCGCACCGGCAAGGGCCGTGACCAGATCGCTCTGTTCAATATCGCGCAGAATGCGGGGCACATCCCGCGGCGCAATACGGTCGGGAATGTTGGCAAAGGTAAAGATCGCCTTGCGCACGGCATTGGCAAACCCCTCGTCGGATTCATCAAGACCCGCAAGCACATCGTCACGCGTCATCGACGTGGTCGAATTGAGGATCGCGCCCACGCGTTCGACCGGACCGTCATCAAAGGCCTTGACCGGGCGCGCGTCCAGTTGCGCCGCCAGCGACAGGCCAATCCGTTCCACCGCCTCGGGGCTGACAGCGTTGGTCTTGGACACGGCATAGGTGATCTGGCGCGCGCGCGGGCCGGGCAGTTTGCCCAGCAGTGCCGCGGCCTTGCTCACATCCAGCTTGGACAGCATGACGGCAGCAATCTCGACACTTTCGTTTTCAAGCACGGGCACCAGCAGATCGTTGTCCATCGTCTTGATGCGGGCCCATGGATTGCCGCTTTCCCGCACACCCGCCTCTTTGCGCAGGCGCGCGGCGGTGTGCGGGCTGATCTTGCCGTCAAGCGCACTCAGCGCGCCCGCCATCCCGCCGGGAAAGCTCAGACCGATCCGCTCCACCTCTTCTGCGAATTCGGCGACAACGGCCTTCAGCGTATCGCGGTCGACCATCCGCATCGATCCCATCGCCTTGGTCAGATGGGCCTGCAATTCGTCGGGAAGATCCTCAAGCGGAATATCGGCGCCCTCGTTCAGCAACAAACGCACGACAATGGCCGCCTTGGCCCGGCGGCTGAGTTTCGCGGTCGTTAAAGAAGAGCCGCCGCCCGATTGCATCAAAGCAGGGGCGGCGGTCATAGGTACCAGTTCAGTCATGACCCGCCTTGAAGCTGTTTGGCACAGTTCTGGCAGGCAATGGTTGAAAAACTCTCAACCAATGACCGGGGCAGGGATCAATAGTTGTAGGTTTCGCCCGACTGGATCGCCTGACGCAATGACGCCTCGGCCCATGTGCCCGCGCCGCCACGCGCCTGGATTTCACGCAACTGCGTCATTGCGGCAACCTTGTCACCTGCGGCCAGTTTGCCCTGACCCATATAGGAACGCGCCAGAATGTTGTCGGGGTTCACGGTCAGCGCCTGCTCGTAATACAGATCGGCCTGTTGCAGATCGCCCAGTTTGCGCGCGGTAAAGCCGCGATAGGTCAGCACACGGTCGTCAAGCTGATCGGGCATCTGGTCCAGCACCTCGATCGCTTCGCCGTAGCGGCCCGCATAGGCCAGTTCACGAATGGCCTTGTAAAGCGTGTCGCTGTCCAGATGCGAGGTCTTGTCGGGGCGCACGCATTTGCGGATGTCTGCATCCCACACGCCGTTCACAGGCTGCGAAAAGCGCACGTATTTCTTGATCTCCGGATCCCACTGGCGGGCCTGAAGGCAGTTCTGCGTGGTTTCGGTTTTCTTCGGCTTCACTTCGCTTTCGCCGCCTGCGGCAAAGCCGGTTGTGGGCAGGGCAAGGGGCAGAGCGATGGCAGTGGTCAGGATCAGGGTACGTAGCATGGTCAGGTCTCCGAAATTGGACGCGCTTGGTTGATTGTAACGGGGTAACCCCGCGCGCCCCTGATTTATGCGATCACGAAACCGTGATATGCTGACGTGTCTGTCTTAGCTGGTGGTCGGCAGGCAGGTTTTTGTGCTGGCGTCATAGGTGGTTCCGGCCGCACAGGACATGGCCTGCTGATCGTATTTGCCATAATTGCAGCCTTCGGCGAACGCCAAAGCGGGGGCGAGGGTGAGGGCAAGAGCCATAAAACATGTCTTGGTCGTCATCAGTCGTCTCCTATGTTCAGGTGACGTAAGGGTAGGGCAGATCGCGCGCCGATCAAAACGATTTGTGGCGCAGGCGCAGTATGGCGCACCCATTGCGCATGTTTTACAGGCGTTTTGGCGGCCTCACTCCTCGCCAAAGACGCGTGCAAAAATCGTATCCACGTGCTTGGTATGATAGCCGAGGTCGAATTTCTCCTCGATCTCGTCGGCGCTGAGGGCGGCCAGCACATCCGCATCGGCCAGCAATTCCTCTTTGAAATCGGTCCGGTGTTCCCACACTTTCAGCGCATTGCGCTGCACGTAAGTATAGGCGTCCTCGCGGCTGACCCCGGCCTGGGTCAGGGCCAGCAGCACCCGTTGGCTCATCACCAGCCCCGGGAATTTGTTCATGTTGTCGAGCATGTTTTCAGGGAAAATCAGCATCTTGTCGATCACACCGGTCAGGCGGGACAGCGCGAAATCAAGTGTGATGGTCGCATCGGGGCCGATCATCCGCTCGACGCTGGAATGGGAAATATCACGCTCGTGCCACAGGGCGACATTCTCCATCGCCGGGATCACGGCGCTGCGCACCATGCGCGCAAGGCCGGTCAGGTTCTCGGTCAGCACCGGGTTCTTCTTGTGCGGCATCGCGCTTGAGCCCTTCTGGCCCATGGAGAAGAACTCGGCCCCCTCAAGCACTTCGGTGCGCTGCATGTGGCGGATTTCGGTCGCGATGTTTTCGATGCTGGATGCAACAACGCCCAAAGTGGCGAAAAAGGCCGCATGACGGTCGCGCGGGATGACTTGGGTTGAGATCGGCTCGGGCACCAGACCCAGCTTGTCGCAGACATGTTCCTCGACTGCCGGATCGATATTGGCGAATGTACCAACCGCACCGCTGATCGCGCCGGTGGCAATCTCGGCGCGCGCATCGCGCATGCGCGACAGGTTGCGATCCATCTCGGCATAAAAGCGCGCGAATGTCAGGCCCATCGTGCTGGGTTCGGCGTGAATGCCATGGCTGCGCCCGATGCGCACCGTATCCTTATGCTCAAGTGCGCGGCGTTTGAGGGCGGCGAGCAGCCCTTCGATGTCCGCCACCAGCAGATCGGCGGCGCGGGTCAGCTGCACGTTGAAACAGGTGTCGAGCACATCCGAAGACGTCATGCCCTGATGGACAAAGCGGGCCTCGTCCGATCCGACATGTTCGGCCAGATGGGTGAGAAAGGCGATGACATCGTGTTTGGTCACCGCCTCGATCTCGTCAATGCGGGCAACATCGAATTCCACGTCCTTGGCCTTCCACACCGCTTGGGCATTTTCGCGCGGGATCACACCCAGATCGGCCATGGCATCGCAGGCATGGGCCTCGATCTCGAACCAGATGCGGAACTTGGTGGCCGGCTCCCAGATCGCGACCATGTCGGGGCGGGAATAGCGTGGGATCATGTCGGGCACCTTTTTCTTGACTGTCGGATATGTCCCGGCGCTCTTAGACTGCGCATGCTGGAACGACAAGATAAGGCTATGGTCATGAGACGCTTTGCCCTGATCCTCGCGCTTTGTGCGCCCGAAAGTGCCGCAGCCGACTGGGTTGCGTTGTCCGGAGCGGAGATACGCGCGGCCCTTGAGGGGCAAAAGCTGGTCTATGCGAACGCAACGCAGGAGTTCCGCGCATCGGGCAAGACGCTGTATACGACGAACGGACGTGACAGTTGGGGAAACTGGCGGATCGAGGATGATCAATATTGCAGCCAATGGCCGCCTTCGGATTTGTGGGCCTGCTATGGGTTGGAGCGTGCGGACGCAGCCCTGCGCTTTGTCGGGGACGCTGATGACATCACCGAAGCCACCTATGCCGACTGAGCGCAGCCTGTCCGATTTTCTGGGAGATTGGGAGATCACACGGCAGATCATCCCGGCCTCGGGGCCGCCTGCGTCCTTTGCCGGGCAGGCAACATGGCGCGCAGTGCAGGGCGGGGCGGAATACAGCGAGAGCGGCATTCTGCGACTGGAGGGGGCAGCGCCGATGACGGCAGAGCGGCGGTACCTGTGGGGCGATGACCTGTCGGTGCGTTTCGAGGATGGGCGCGACTTTCATGTGGTGCCAGCTGCCGGGGGGCAGGCCACGCATTTCTGCGATCCTGACACTTATCTGGTGACCTATGACTTTGCCGACTGGCCCGCATTCACGGTGCGCTATGACGTGCGCGGGCCACGCAAGGCCTACGCGATGATCAGCCACTATACACGCGCCGCACCGGCCTGACGGGCGCCCTTTGCACTTGCAGAAACCCTGCCGCCTTGGCACAACTGGCCAAGGTTTTCACATCACAAGGCGAGAGTTCATGGAAAAAACGTGGAATAACAGAGTGCTGAGCGACGTTCTTGGCGCGGATGAGGGCACGGCCCTGCGCGTCAAGCAAGTGGTTCTGGTGCTGGTGGGTGTCCTTGTTCTGGCTGTCGCGGCCAAGATCAAAGTGCCGATGTGGCCGGTGCCGATCACCATGGGCACCTTTGCGGTTCTGACCATCGGGGCCGCCTATGGCGCGCGTCTGGGTCTGGTGACGATCCTTGCCTACATGATCATCGGCGCGCTTGGCTTTGATATCTTTGCCGGATCGTCGGCCGAGGCTGCGGGGCTTACATATATGATGGGCGGCACGGGCGGTTACCTGGTGGGCTATGTGCTGGCCACGCTGGCACTCGGCGCACTGGCGCAGCGCGGCTGGGATCGCTCGGTGCTCTGGATGGCGCTGGCGATGCTGATCGGCACGGTGCTGATCTATGTGCCGGGCCTGTTGTGGCTCGGTCAGCTTTATGGCTGGGACAAGCCGATCCTTGCATGGGGTCTGACACCGTTCCTGATTGGTGATGCGCTGAAATTGGCGCTGGCAGCCCTTGTTCTGCCCGCTGTCTGGGCACTGGTGGGCCGCGCACGCGGCTGATCCAACCCGCGTTATCTGATTGAGAGGCGCGCAGGCCCTGCCGGGCTTGCGCGCCTCATTTCATTTTGGGCTGTGTATTGGGCGTTCTCGCAAGGGGTATGTGCTGCGCGTTTGGCGGATCGGCCCTGTGGGGAGGGTTTTTTCAAATCAGGCAAGCGGGGCGGGGCGTCTCGTGGCTCAGGGCGCGAGTTCGGTGATCACGGTTGAGCTTTGCTCCAACGTGCGGTGCACCGGGCATCTGTCGGCAATTTCGAGCAGGCGTGCGCGTTGCTCGCCATCCAACTGGCCGCGCAGGGCGATGCGCCGTTTCCACTCATCAATCTTGTCACCGCTGCCAGTGTCGGCATCCTGTGCGTGCACTTTGTTGTGGCTCACGTCGACTGACACGTGCTCAAGGGGCCAGCCCTTGCGCCGTGCATACATGCGGATCGTCATCGAGGTGCAGGCGGCAAGCCCGGCGCTGAGCAGCCCGTAAGGGGACAGGCCCTGGTTGGTGCCGCCATAGGCGCGCGGCTCATCCGCGAGGATATGGTGGCGCGTGCCATGGGTGATGTCCTGCAAATAGCCGTTCGGGTCCGCTTCGGAACTGCGCACGATCCCTTCCGGCGCGCCGATGGGCGGGGCAGGTGGTTTCAGGGCGAGGTATTTCTTGGCCCATGTAGCGATGATGTCAGCGGCATATTCAGCATGTTCGGCCCGCGTGATCAGGTGATCGGCGTCATCCAGCGTCACAAAGCTTTTGGGATGTTTGGCGGCCAGAAAGATCTGGCTGGCATTGTCGATCCCGACGATGGCATCACCGGGCGCGTGCAGCACCATGAGCGCCGCATTCAGTTTCGCAATCGCCGGGGCGAGGGCGGTGCCGGAGACATCTTCGACAAAGGACTGCCCGATGCGGAACGGACGCCCGCCAAGGGACACTTCGGCCGCGCCCTTGGCGGCAATTTCGGGCAGGGCATCGGCAAAGTTGTGCGTGACGTGGCCCGGATCAAACGGGGCACCCAGGGTCGCCACGGCCTTGATCTGGGGCAGGTCCGCTGTGGCCCTCAGCACCGCAGCACCGCCCAGCGAATGGCCGATCATCAGGGCAGGCGGCATGCCCCGCGTTTCGAGGTAGTCCACCGCGCGCGCAAGGTCCTGCACGTTCGAGGTAAAGGAGGTGTTGGCAAATTCACCGTCGCTGTGCCCGAGGCCAGTAAAGTCAAAGCGCAGGACCGCAATGCCCAGCGTTGTCAGGCGCGCCGCAATCCGGCGGGCAGCGGGGATATCCTTGCCGCAGGTAAAGCAGTGGGCAAAGACGGCCGTGGCCAGATGCGGCCCATCGGGCAGATCAAGGCGGGCGTCCAGCGTGCCTGCGTGGCCATCGAATGTGATGCGTTCAGTTGGCATGTCGGTATCCTTCGCGTTGGCCCAAGGATGGGGGTGGCGGGCCTGCTGTGAAGGGGGGTGTAATATGGGTGACGGGGATGTGTTGGATCAGCACCGCACGCACAGGCGCGGTGTCAGCCGTTCACACGTGCCCCGGGGCCTGCTCTACTTCGCCTTTTCCAGCTTTTTGTAGTATTTGCCGACTTCAGACTTCATCAGCGCATCCAATTCGTCATGCAGCGCCTTGGATTTGCGCAACTCGGCCTCGTACATTTTGCCCAGTTGCTTTTCGTTCTCGGTGCCGCTCGCCATGTCGACGGTCTTCAGAACGGCCGTCTCGGTCACCTTGCCGCTGATTTTTTCCGAGATGTTCTGGGCAATATCAGGCCCGTGTTTGACGAGGATCTTGGTCAGGTTGTCCTCATCCGGGTACAGCTTGCGCAGCATGTCCGGCGCGCCCTTGAGGTATTTGGAATGGACCAGCTTGCCAACCACAAGGCTCGTGCGCATGGGCCGTTCGCTGTTGAACTTTGAAATGGATTTGCCGATGCCACCTTTCAGCAGACCCGCCGTGGCCGCCTTGAAAAACGCGTCCTGAAAATCCTTGCCGGTGACCTTGCCCTTTTCGATGCCGGTCTTGAGGAGCATGAAGGTCTCCTTGGCCATATTCTCCATGTACGCCTGACCGGCCCCGGACTTCAGAAAGTTGGTGATCAGCTTGTCGATGGCTTCCTTGGGGATCTTGTTGGTGCCGAGTTTCGAAAACAGTTGCACCGAAAAATCACCTGCAAACTTCTTGGCCATGGCAGGGCCCAGCTTGCCGGTGATGGCCGCACCGGCCCCGGCAAAGAACATGTCCAGCGCAACCTTCTTGGCGGCCCCCTCAAAGGTGACGTTGTTGCCTGCCAGAACTTCGCCCACCTGGCCTGCGCTGGACTTGATGCCCTCGACAGAGGTGGCGGCGAGGATCTGGGCCTCGTAGGGTTTGATCTTGCCCTTGGACTGGATCACGATCTGGGCGGTGACATAGACCTCGACCACGGTGAACGAGGTGTCGCGCACGATCTCCAGCGAACCTGCAAAGGCGCCCGCGGTGCCGATGCGCGCATCGATATACTTCTTGAACGCCTTCTTGCCCGCATTGTGAGCCTTCACGGCCTTGGTTTCCTGCGCGCTGATCTTTTCCCAGTTCGGCTTGGAATGGGTGGTCAGGGATTTCAGGAACTTGGCCTCGCTGCGGGCATTGAGGATGGCGTTCCAGGGCGGCTCGGCCGTCTTGTTGGCCCAGCGGACGGTAAATTCCGTCATCTGCATCATAAAGCCGTCCGCACCCTGCATGGTCTTTTCGGCGTCCTTGGCGAAATCCTCCCAGCATTCGGCCTGTCCGATCAGCCCGTCCGCGCGGTTCGAAAACTTGCGCAGCATTTCGGCCTGACGCTTTTCGAATTCCTTGATGGTGATGTGTTTGACCTTGCCGTTCTCGGTGATCTCGACCCGGTTGGCGAGTTCCTTGAGGTTGGCCTCGTGTTTCGCCTTCAGCTTGCCAAAGCCCGCTTTCCAGCTTTTGCCGCCGGGATCGATGATACCATCGGGTTTCTTGAATCCACATGCGGATTTCTGAAAGGCGCGGATCGCCTTGATCATCGCGGCACTGGCCTTGCCATCAAGGGGCACCTTGTAGCCATTGGCGATCAGAAAAAGCTGCACCATCTTCACGTCTTCGGGCTTGTTCGCCACCGGCTTGAACTTCTGGCCCTTCTTGTCGGCGATGGTGATGCGGTTCTTGTCCCCGACAGGGGCGGATATGGCGAGGCTCAAATGCGTGTCTCCTAAATCGGGGCGACCCGGGCGCGGTGGAATGCAACCGGATCCGTTCGCAAAATGCGTTTGGACTTGAGGATGCACTCTAAGGTCAAATCCGAAAAAGACAAAGGTAAGGTATACCGGAAGGTATGGTCCGTTCGGGGGCGGTGCAGGGGATGCGGGCCGCCGCGGTTCACCGACGCACCCGCGCGCCGGTCTCAAACCGCACGCGTCCGGTGAGTGCCGAATAAGATGGGCAATCTGCCCATCATTCGATGCAACAGAGCTTCGGTTCAGGTTGACGGTACAGATCGACCGCCCGAACCAAGCACCACCCAGCCCGGACTCAAGCCGAAGGCGCCGGGCAATCCATTGCCCGGCAGGCGATTTGGCCGAGGCCAAATCTGCCGAGAGGGGCCAGCCCGTTCCGTCGCACCGGAGGTGCGCGAAAAACAGGTCGGGCATGCCTTTGGCATGACGGGATGGCGATATGACACCCGTCACAACCTGCTGATCGGGAAGATGCGCATGGCAGCCATAAAGCGCAGTAGCGGTTCGGTCGGATCGCCACCCCACGGGCTGTCGATGGCACGGCTTGCGATGGCGCAGATTTCAATGCGGAGTTGGGTTTCAAAAAGAATACGCCAATGGCGACTATCGGAACGAAGCTGCCGTTCGAACATCAGACCACCCAGCCCGGAATCAAGCCGAAGGCGCCGGGCCATCGACAGCCCGTCCCGACGGGATGGCGATCTCGACACCCTCGGCAAACAGCTGAACGGGAAGATGTATTTGTCAGCCATAAAGCGCGCCAGCGGCTAAGTGGGATCGCCACCCCACGGGCTGTCGATGGCACGGCTTGCGTTGGAGCAGATTTCAATGCCGGGTTGGGTTTCCAAAAGAACCTGCCAACGGCGACTACGCGGGAGTAAGCGCCATTTCGCTTCGGCTGCACCAATGACCTCTTTAGGGGTCGGCCACGGTAGTGACTCAACGCTGTGCGCGACCTAGTGTACGCAGATGAAGGCAACAGACAATGAAATGCAGAAGGTCATATTTGATCTCGGTTCAAAGACCTGGCATGGTTTTTCAACCGAAAGTGTTTGGGCAACCAACCTTGGTTCCGGGGTCTACCAGCTTGAGAATTCGCCGTTCTTTGCAAAGGGCATCAGCTTCGGGGACACTGTTAAGACGAGCCTGATTGAAGGCCGAATAAAGGTTGTCGGCTTCGGTCTAAAATCCGGGCATTCCACATACCGAATTCTTGTTTTGCAGAAGAAGCATAAGCCAGTTCTGTTTGCCAAATGTTGGGAACCACTCGAACGCCTTGGATGCTCATACGAGCACGGAGACTTTGGTTACCAACTGTACGCCGTAGACGTTCCCGAGAACGTGGACATCCAAATGGCGTATGCGTTTTTGGAACACGGAGAGCAACAGGGCGCATGGGATTTCGAGGAAGGCCACGGCAGTCATTTGTGACAACAACTTGGATTGACTGTGCGCATGACTTCGCAATGAAGCAGCCATGCGTGTATCCCGCAGCATCGGTCACAATGGGCTTGCGAAGCGGCCATTCGCTGCGCAACCACCAATGTACGACCAAACTGGCAACAGGCCAAAGGCGCAGGCCATACACACACGGTTTCTTTCGCCATTTGTCCATGTGTCCGCAAATGATCTGCCTCCGCCCCTTGGCCGGTGATCTGGCCAAAGTGCGCGCGACGTTCACACAAGCTGTCAAAGCGCGCTGTTTTGCGGCTCCGTTTCAAAACCGACAAGCGCGTCCAAGCCTGCACGGAGCGGCAAGAACCCGCGCCAGACACACGCGCCAGAAATGAACAAATGGTTAAAACGCCTCTGTAACCCATTGAAAGATATAGGCGCGCCACATGTCCCACGCTGGGACACGCCAAAACCCGACCTTGCTAGCCCCCCATCAGGGCGGCATCAAACGGATAGGTCGTGAGGTTCTCAAACCCGTCCTCGGTGACCAGAACCTGATCCTCAAGCTTGATCGAGAAATCGCCCCCCACCTCACCAACCGAGGCCTCGACACAGAGCACCATCCCCGCCTGCAGCGGATGATCGAAGGCCCCCGGCACGGCCTTGTCCGGGTAGGCCACCAGCGGCCATTCATCGCACAGGCCGACCCCGTGCATGAGGCAGCCGTATTTCAGCTCCTGATACTTGTCATCAAGGCGATGGCAGTTCGCCGTCAATTCCGGGATCATCACGCCGGGTTTGATCATCTGCATATTGGTCTGAATATGCTCGACCGCGTGCTGCATCGCATAGATCATGTCGGGGCGCGGTTTCTGGTCGCCGATCCACCAGCTGCGCGAGATATCGATGCAGATGCCGTAGGCCCCGATGAGATCGGTATCGAACGAGATGATTTCATTCTGCTGGCACACCCGCCCGCCGCATTCCTGAAACCACGGGTTCGTGCGGGGGCCGGAGGCCAGAAGGCGGGTCTCGATCCACTCACCGCCGCGCTTGATGTTCTCGGCGTGCAGCACGGCCCAGATGTCATCCTCGCAGGTCTTGCCGTCCCCGACATTGGCGCGGGCAAACTCCTCCATCTTCCGCACGGTGGTTTCGCAGGCGTGGTTGGCGCAGCGCATGGCAAGGATCTCGTCCGCGCCCTTGATCGAGCGGGCGTGTTCGGTCACTTCCTCGCCGTCCATGATCTCAAACCCGACACTTTCAAGGGCGCGCGCGCCGTGCAGCATGATCTTGTCCACGGCCAGGCGCATGTTGCCCCCGCCATGTTCGGCGATCAGGTCGCGGATTTCGCCCGCCAGAGGGTCGGCGACCCGGTCAGGTTTGTCCCCGGCCGAGAAGTAGAACATCGACGCACCCGAGCGCACCTCGCGCACCAGCGGGTTGAAGCTGGAGAGGAACGGCGCGTTCTTGTAGTCCCAGATCACCATATGGCCATCCGCGCAGACCAACACGGCGCGGAACGGATTGTGCGTGTTCCAAAGCTGCATGTTGGTGCTGTCGGTGGCGTAGCGGATGTTGAGTGGGTCGAACATCAACACCCCGCCATAGTCCCGGTCGACCACGTGTTGGGTCAGGCGTTTCCAACGGTATTCGCGCATCTTTTGAAGGTTGGGCAGGGTCAGCCCGGCAGCCTCCCATTCAGCAAAGGCCAGCTGGGTGGGGCCGATTTCGATCCGGTCTGCATCGTTCGGCGTGCCGTCCCCAAGGGTGGCACCACGGCTGGGATCGATTTTGCGTGCTTCGCGGTAATGCTGGTTCATGGCGGGACCTATCTGTCTTTGGTCCAGCTTGGGCGCGTTTTTTCGCGGGTGTTTGTCGATTTGCGACCTGATCTGGCGTCGTTTTTGCAAGCTGTTGCACGCAGGTGCCCGGGTGGGCCACTGTGCGGATATGAATTTTGCAGATGACATTGCGGTGATTGAAACGGAGGTGCGCGGTGGCGATCCGGCCTTTGACCGCGTGCCCATGCCGGAGCGTGAGGCCGCGTTGAACCACTTGCGCTGCGAAGCGCAGCACGGGGACCGCGACAGGTTTCTGCTGGCGGGGATGGGCGTGGTTGCGCTGGCTGGCAACGGGCACAGCCGGGTGATGCCAAACACTGCTGTATCTGTGATCCCGCAGCGTATCGTGATGCGCGATGGGCACCCCGCATTGGTGGAAGGCACCCGGGCGACGCGCATTTTGACGGTGGATGGGCTGCCATGCGCCCACGTTCTTGCGGCATGGGATCCTGTGTTGGCGGGGAACGTCGCGCGGCGGCGCGTGCTGTCGGGACTGATGCTGGGCTGGCCTGCCGCGCTGCGCCATGCGGGGTGCGGCACTGGGCCGGACATTCGCTACCGTCTTGTGACGGGGGCGGAGCGCCGCTATTCATCGAAAGACGATGTCCCGGCCCTGCCGCTTTATCCCTTTGGGGAAACCGGTGCACTGGTTCCGGGCGTGGATGATTTCGGCCTGCCGGACGGGGCTGTACTGGCGATGCGCCGCGGGCTTTGGTGGTGGCGGATTGGTGATCTTGCAGCCCTTGATGCGGCGGATGTCGTACAGGGTGTTGCGGCGATGGCAGATGATCCGACGGCCAATGTGGTGGTCGATCTGCGCGGCAATCCGGGCGGCAGTTTCCTCAAGATGCTGCCGTTGATCACTTGGCTGCGCGGGCACTGGAAGGGCGGGCGGTGTGCCGTGTTGGTCAACGAATACACCTTTTCAGCGGCCATCGTGACGGCGGCACTGCTGGCGCATCACGTCGGCGCACGCCTGTTTGGCGCGGATATGGGCGACGATCTGGCATTCCATGCCGAAGGCGGGACGGCTGATTTGCCCGACAGCGGCGCACATCTGCGCCACTCCACCGCGTGGCACGACTGGGCAACCGGGCATGCGGACAAGACGACACCGGACGAGATCGCAAGGCACCTGATCGCCGCCGGACCTTTGCACGTCAAACAGGTTGTGCGGGCGATGCAGGAAGACGCCGCATGCGCCTTTGCCCTCGGGGCATAATCTGTCTGGATAACGCGCGCACGCAGTGGCAGACACAGCGCCATGGACAATCCCATCCTTCAGCGCAGCCTGCCAGACGATATGCACATCACGCGTGCCCTGCCGGGCATTCAGCCGGAACGCGGGCCGTGGCTTCGCATCGACGAGGCCTATGGCGCACAGATGGCGCGGCGGGTGGCGTTGCTGGATGCGCGGTTTGAGGAGGTCGTCTACCTCGACCCGGCGGCCTTGCCTGCGGCGGACGAGTTGCTGTCGACGGCGATGGATGCAGCGCCCGCACTGGGGTTCGAGAGTGCGGGATCGATTGTGACATGCCCGGATGGGCGATCTGTGGACTTGGCCAACATGCCACCGCTCGAAGCGCTTGGTCGCATCTTTCAGAACGACTTTGTGATCATGGAAAAGCGCGGGGACCAGCATGTGCTGACGGGGGCGGTGCTATGCTTTCCCGCCTCATGGCGGTTGAGTGAAAAGGCGGGCCGTCCGCTGACGGATATTCACGTGCCCGTCGATGAATATACCAACGATCTGGCGCGCCGCGTGCAGCGGTTGTTTGATGGGATTCAGGTGGGTCGCCCGCTGTGGCGGTTCAATCAGCTTTGGTATCAGGACCCCGAACTGTTCCAGCCACGCTCAGCGCACGAGCCGCGCCGTGTGGGGGCGGGGCAAGCCACCGGCCCCTATTATCGCAGCGAACGGCAGACGCTGTTGCGTCTGCCGGACAGTCAGGCCGTGATCTTTGCCATTCACACTTACGTGCTGGCGCGCGCCGATGTGCCCGATTTGGTCTGACGCGCCCTAGCCACCGGCCCACGCGTCATCGAGCACCACGTGCGGGACACCATCAGACGTCTTGCGCGCACTGCGCCCGGTGCCATCGACCACGCAATTGACCTGCTGACGCAGGGCCGAAAACTGGTCAGAGCGCACAACATCAATCGCCGTGTCAAACCGCAAGGTTAGGCGGTGCTGTGCAGAGGCAAGGCGGCTGACCGCCTTGATGTGCCCGGAAAAGCGGTGGCCAAGGTAGCGCCCGGTGATGCGCTGACCGGCATGATATCCGGGCTGCGGCATATCCTGTGCGCGGGCGTGCAACGTGTTCCAGTCACGCGCACCCCACTGGTGGGCCACGGCCTCCAGCGCTTGCGAATGCGTGCAGGGCGTGCCTGCGTGATTGAGTTTTGAGCGCAGCCGTTTGGCCTGAGCCTTGAGGGCCGCGCGCGAGGGAAGGGGGATATCCATATCCGTCTCCTGTACATGATCGCGACAGGTGCCGTTCGGGTCTGCGCATTGCCGGGGCTTGCGATCAAAATGGGACCGGACTGTCAGGCTTCACCATATGCGCAGGGCAGGGGCCTGAACCCTATGTGTTGCGCTTTAAGCGCATGGCGCGCGGTTGGCAAGTGTTGTGAGGGGGCCAGCCTGCTTGGGACTTTTCAATCATAGACGGGTTGCGCGTGTCAGCCGTGCCGTTTGGTGGCAAGAAAGGCGCGGGCTCTTGGGATCGGGTCATGCAGGTACTGATCCGGGCCGCGCATCTTTCGCGCGTTGAGGGCGCCGGTGTCCAAAAGGTCAAAGCGCACCGCTTCGAGTGTGCCGGACCAGCCGGGAACGCGCGTGCCCCAGCCCTGCCTGAACCACGCCAGAAGGCGGTCACGCGCGACATATCCGCGATAATCAAAGGCAACATGCCCGTCGGTCACATAGATGTGGTTGCCGGGATAGGTGCCGTTTGGGACAATGCGTTCGGCGCGAAAGCCGGGGCGTGGCGCTGTGCGCAGAAACACGCCCGCCAGAATGTGGCAGGCCCCGTGTGCAAAAAACGCCCGATCCGGCAGCGCCCAGCGTTTTTCGGCATCGTCTTTGATGCCGGGACGGGCGTGGTACATGCCCTAACCGTCGATGCGCGCGGCCATGATCGCGATCGCCTGCTGATAGACGGTTGCCGCGTTCCACTGCTTGATCACGGCAAAGTTGGGCTGGCCTTCCTGATAGCCTTGGCCCGGTTTCCACCCCTTCTGGCGCAGGAAATTGGCGGTCGAGGCCAGCGCGTCAGTCTGGTTGTAGAAATCCACCCGCCCGTCGCCATTTGCATCGATCCCATAGGTCAGCGCATTGCCGGGCAGGAACTGGGTGTGGCCCAACTCGCCATGTTTGGCGCCTTTGGTGGCCCCAGTGATCGCGCCCTGATCGACCAGTTTCAGCGCGCCGATGGCGTGCGGCGCAAAAAATTCGGAACGGCGGCAATCATAGGTGAGCGTGACGATGGCCGAGACAACCGAACTGTCACCCATAAATCCGCCAAAGGCCGTTTCCATGCCGTGAATGGCGATCAGCACGCCTGCAGGCACGCCATATTGGCGTTCAAGTGCGGCGTAGAAATCGGGGCTGCGTGCCTTGCGCTTGCGCCCTTGGGCCACAATCGTATCAGCGCCGCGGATTTGCATGAACTTGGGCAGCGAATAGCGAAAGGATTTCTGGTTGCGATCAGCGGCGATGGTGCGCGTCGCGTAACTCGCCTGTGCCAGTGCCTGAAGGCCTGCGGACTTCACGCCTGCGCGTTTGGCCTCTTTGGCGAATTCGGGTTTCCATGCTTCAAAGCCTGCACTGGTATTGCCGCAACTGGCCGCATGGGCCGCACCGGCAAAGGCCAGACAGGCCGCAATTGCACTTATGGATTTGAACATCATACCCGCACTCCATCACCGTTTTGCACAGCCTAGCGGATTTGGACGGGATTGGGAAAGTCCGCGCGGGCTGGGTGCGCGTGCTTGTGCCACTTGGCGCGGGCTGGACTTAGTGGCTGAGGATCATCTTTTGCATCCGCGTCATGCCCTCAAGATCCGGGTCGCTGTTCATCCGTTCGATCTCATCTTCGCTCATGGTGTCGTGCAGGGCGGATTCCAGAAAGGAAACCTGGCGGCCGTTGTCGGATTTGGGAAACAGCATCGCGATGTCGTCCCAGACATAGCCAACGGCCCCCGCCATCAGGGCAAGGCCCAGCACGGCAGACAGGAGGTGCCAGCGCATCGCGGGCCTTGAGGCCGGGCGCAATGTCGGCGTCTTCGGCACTTCGGAGCGCGGTGCATTTGTCGCCTCGCTTGCTCGGATGCGCGCGAGGCGTTGTTCGAATTCGGTGTTTCCTGCCATGCTCGACCCTCCGCTGCCTTTAATACTGCGCGTCAGTTTGGGATTGGATGGGTGATGTCCGGGGTCAGAAGGCTGACACGCTGCGCCTCGTCCGGCGCGGACATCAGGCGCGCGATGTCGTCACCCGCAACGGCGATCAGACCGGCCAGCAGAACAACGCCAACAACCGTGGCGATGATCGGCATCGGCCAGCCGGGGCGGGGTGTCGGGGCTGTGCGGCGCACATCGTCTTCGGAGGGGACATAGACACGCTGCGCCCGCACCCGCGTGCGGGACTGGATAAGCTTGAGCCTCCGTTCGAATTCACTGATCGATTCCATCTGCATGGGCCCGTTTCTGCGCGTAACGGATCGTGGTTAACGCAAGATGATGGCCGTTTTTTGACCCTGCCAAGGCGGCGCGACGGAGCGGTCACAAAAAAGGGCACCCCGAGGGAGGTGCCCTTTCAAGTTCAGCTGCCAGGGAGGATCAGCAGCTGTAATACATGCCGAACTCAACCGGGTGCGGTGTATGTTCGTAGGTTGTGATTTCTTCCATCTTCAGCTCGATATAGCCGTCGATCTGGTCCTTGGTGAACACGTCACCGGCCAGCAGGAAGTCCATGTCTTTTTCCAGCTCTTCCATCGCTTCGCGCAAGGAACCGCAGACCGTTGGGATGCCGGCCAGCTCTTCTGGTGGCAGGTCGTAAAGGTCCTTGTCGGATGGCTCGCCGGGATCGATCTTGTTCTTGATCCCGTCAAGACCCGCCATCAGCAGTGCGGCAAAGCACAGGTAGGGGTTGGCGGATGGATCGGGGAACCGCGCCTCGACCCGCTTGGCCTTGGGCGAGTCGGTCCATGGGATACGCACGCAGCCCGAGCGGTTGCGGGCCGAATAGGCGCGCAGCACGGGGGCCTCAAAGCCGGGGATCAGACGCTTGTAGCTGTTGGTCGAGGGGTTGGTGAAGGCGTTGAGCGCCTTGGCATGCTTCAGGATGCCGCCGATGAACCACAGGGCCTCGTCCGACAGATCGGCGTATTTGTCGCCTGCAAACAGGGGCTTGCCATCTTTCCAGATCGACATGTTCACGTGCATGCCAGTGCCGTTGTCGCCCGCGATGGGCTTGGGCATGAAGGTGGCCGACTTGCCGTAGGCGGCAGCCACGTTGTGGATCACGTATTTGTACTTTTGCAGCTCGTCACCCTGTTTGGTGACCGAGCCGAAGATCAGGCCCAGCTCGTGCTGACAGGACGCCACTTCGTGGTGGTGCTTGTCGACCTTCATGCCGAGGCGTTTCATGGTGCTCAGCATCTCGGACCGCAGGTCCTGGGACTCGTCCGTTGGGTTCACGGGGAAATAGCCGCCCTTGACGCCGGGACGGTGGCCCATGTTGCCCATTTCGTATTCTGTGTCGGTGTTCCAGGATGCATCCGTTGCATCAACTTCGTAGGATACCTTGTTGATACTGTTGGAATAACGCACATCGTCGAACAGGAAAAACTCGGCCTCGGGGCCCATATAGGCCACATCACCAATGCCGGAGGCTTTCAGATAGGCTTCGGCCTTTTCGGCGGTGCCGCGCGGGTCGCGGTCATAGGCTTCACCAGTGTCAGGCTCAACGATCGAGCAGTGCACACAGATCGTCTTTTCCGCGTAGAACGGATCGACATAGGCGCTGTCCTGATCGGGCATCAGCTTCATGTCTGAGGCTTCGATGGATTTCCAGCCAGCGATGGACGAGCCGTCGAACATGAACCCTTCTTCAAGGAAGTCCTCGTCGACCTGATCGGCCATGACGGTCACGTGCTGCAGCTTGCCACGCGGGTCGGTGAAACGGATGTCGACGTATTCAGCGTCTTCTTCCTTGATGAGGTCGAGAACGGGGTTTGCCATAAGCGGTAAATCCTTCCTGTCTTAAGGTGTAGAGAATTAAAGTGCGTCCGAGCCGGTTTCGCCGGTGCGGATGCGGATGGTTTGTTCGACGGGGGTGACGAAGATCTTGCCGTCACCGATTTTCTCGGTCTTGGCTGCGTCCACGATGGCTGCGATGGCGGCGTCGACCTGATCGTCGTCCAACACCACTTCGACTTTCACCTTGGGAAGGAAGTCGACCACGTATTCCGCGCCACGGTACAGCTCGGTATGACCTTTTTGACGCCCGAACCCTTTGACTTCGATGACTGAGAGCCCTTGCACACCGACCTCTTGCAGAGCCTCTTTGACTTCGTCAAGCTTGAAGGGCTTGATGACGGCTTCGATCTTTTTCACGCGGTGGCCTCCCATTGCCATATCATGTGGATCGGGTGGACCATTTCCCGGTTTGGAACGTCCATGGGATGGGGTACAGATTGTGCAGGATATTGTGCGATTGTGAGATGTGCGCCCGCCGAATGGGCGATGCGCACAAAAAATGAGCAAAATGAAAACTTTGGTGATTTGCGCGTGACAGACCTGCTGACAGCGGCCCAGATGCGGGCCATCGAACAGGCCGCAATCCAGTCCGGCACTGTGACCGGCCTCGAGTTGATGGAGCGTGCCGGGGCCGGTGTGGTCAAGGCGGTGCTGGAGGAATGGCCGGAGCTTGCGGTCGGCGCACACCGCGCGCTGGTGCTCTGTGGACCGGGCAACAATGGCGGCGATGGCTTTGTGGTGGCGCGGTTGTTGAAGGACTGTGGGTGGGAGGTGCACGTGTTCCTGTTGGGTGACGCCGACAAGCTGCCGCCGGATGCAAAGGCGAATTACGAGCGGTGGTGCGAGAGTGCAGAGGTTGCGCCGCTGACAGAGTCATATCTGATGCGCGGTCTGGATCATCTGGCGGGCGGTGCAGACCCCCTTGTTCCGGTCATTGACGCACTGTTCGGGATCGGACAACGCGCCCCGATGGACAATGTGGTCGCCCCGGTTAACGCGATGACAGATGCATGGTTTGACGGTCGTGGCGGAGGCACAGCGCCGGTTTTCGTCTCGGTCGACCTGCCCACGGGATATGATGCAGATACAGGGGAACATCTGGCCGAGCGCCCTTTGCCCTCGGACCTTGCGGTCACGTTTCATTGCCATAAACCCATTCACACCTTGCCTCATTTTCTGGACACAAAAGTGGCGGTCGTGGATATCGGCTTATGAGCGGTTTTACTCCGCCCGATGTACGCTTTCCGGAGGTTCGAAATTTCTGATCCAAGGCAAATTTCGCGCGACACGTTGCCAAGTCTGTCCAAACCGGACGGCAACAAGTTCGACCATGGCCACGCGCTGATCCTGTCGGGTGGTCCGGGGCGCACGGGTGCTGCACGGCTTGCAGCCCGCGGTGCGTTGCGGATCGGGGCAGGGCTGGTGACGCTTGGTGTCCCCCCGTCGGCACAGATAGAGGTGGCGACACACATCACCGCATTGATGTTGAAACGGGTCGCGGATGCGGATGCGCTGGACGCCGTTTTGGAGGACGACCGGATCAACGCGCTGTGCCTCGGGCCCGGTCTGGGTTTGGATGATCATGCCGCAGCACTTGTGGATACCGTGCTGGGCGCAGGACACCTGCGCCTTACGCGCCGTGTGGTGTTTGATGCGGATGCGCTCACGCTGATTGCTGCTGACCCTGCGCGGATGGCGGCGTTGAACGAATATGCCGTGCTGACCCCCCATGGCGGCGAGTTTGCGCGGCTGTTTCCGGACATCGCGGAAAAGCTGGCGGCGATGCCGGATCGCGGCCCTGCCTATTCCAAGGTCGATGCAACGCGGGAGGCTGCCGCGCGATCAGGCGCGGTTGTTCTGTTCAAGGGCCCCGATACCGTGATCGCACACCCAGATGGGCGCTGTTCAATCCATGCTGCTGTCTACGATCGCGAGGCCCCCTGGCTCGCCACTGCCGGGGCAGGGGACGTGCTGGCGGGTTTCATCACCGGCCTGCTGGCCCGCGGCTTCGATCCGATGACTGCGGCTGAAACCGCTGCGTGGCTGCACGTGGAATGCGCACGCACGTTCGGGCCCGGCCTCATTGCCGAGGATTTGCCCGAAGTCCTGCCGCAGGTGTTGCGCGCTTTGGAAGCCTAGGCCGGGACGCTTGCTGCGTTCATCGCAGGCACAGACAGTTCAAGCCCATCGGCATAGACGACGTATGGGGCGTCAAAGCCCAGCCGCACCAGCGTCATGTCACGCACGCCGAGGGCGGTGATGTATTCGTCATCGATCAGGCATCCGGCGGGCATTACCGCCTGCGCCGCCCCGCGCAACGCCTTGGCCCGCCAATCGCGCACCAGCACCATCTGGGCGGCGGGGATGATCACGTTATGCGTGGGTTTCGTATCACCCAGCGACCCAGCGGCGATCTTCACCGCCTCTTCGCTGGCACGCACGCTTTCCACGGCGTTGAGCGCCACAAGCCCTGCATTGCGGGTGATAATGCGATCCCCGGGCGAGAGATACTCGACCGGAATTTCGCCGTCAGCTGTCAAAATGAGTGTGCCGGACACAAGTCCGACATGGCATATCTCTGTGCGCAAAGGGGGCATCCGCCCGCTCAATTCGCGCCCGACCGTATTCGGTTTCATGGCGTCTCTCTTGTTACAACCTGCCTCTAGGTTAAGAATGTGATACCTCAATATTTCTTTAAAGTCGCCCGATACCGCGCAAATTCTGGCGAACTGGTGCGCGAATACCTCTCGCCTCCCTCGTCTGGCTTTGCTAAGGCAGCGTGCGTGCGGGTGTGGCGGAATTGGTAGACGCACCAGATTTAGGTTCTGGCGCCTTTGGCGTGGGGGTTCGAGTCCCTTCACCCGCACCAATCCAGGAAATGAATGTTTGCTAAAACCGGGTGTGAGAATGGCACGGGCTCATCTCTGCCCGTTTTTTGAGCACACCGGTTTTCCCGTAGCAAAGTTTCCCTAGCCTCAGGCGGAATTCGACACGCAAGTGGACCTGAAACGCGCGGGCTCTACAAATTTCATAGTTGGTTAATGCACTGCGAATAGTAAAATGGACATCTCGACGGCGCAGCGAAGGAGCATTCCAATGAACGACACGAGCGCCGGCGATATTGATGCGGCTTTGGCCAACTGCGCATCGGAACCCGTTCATATCCCTAGCTTTATTCAGGGCAACGGCGCTATCGTGGCGGTGGATAACGAAACCCTGACTCTGACCCATGCCAGTGCCAATCTTGAACAAATCACCGGCGTTCCGCACGCAACGGCGCTGAACCAAAGCATTTACGACGTGTTCCCAGAAGGTCTGCGGCACGATCTGGTCAACAGCCTGCTGCCACCGTTCCTGATGCAGGAAACGCGACCCGTTGACTCCTTTGAACTGAATGGGCGCACTCTGATCGCAGGGGCCTCTGCGGCCGGGCCTGCCACCATTTTTGAATTCGAACCGATCGAGAGCATGCAGGTCGTAACCGGCAAGGCCGTGCACCAACTGGCGTTCCTCACGTCGCAACTGCAAAACGTGGACAACACGGCGACTTTGTTTGAGAAAAGCGTGCGCCTGCTGCAGGTTCTCACCGGCTTTGATCGGGTGATGGTTTACGAATTTGATGGCGACGGAAACGGAAAGATCCAGGCCGAGGCCCTGACCGGACCGCTGGAACCCTATCTTGGGCTGAACTTTCCCGCATGGGACATCCCCCAGCAGGCGCGCGACATCATGCGCAAGACGCCGTTCAGGTATATCGCGGATGTACTGTCGCCCTCGGTACCGATCCATGCGGGCAACGACGATGCGGCGCCTCTGGACATGACCTTTTCGCATCTCAGAGGCGTGTCGCCGGTCCATATCCGGTATCTTGAGAACATGGGATCAGGGGCCAGTTTCACACTCAACGTGGTTGTTTCGGGTCAGTTATGGGGCATGATTTCGATGCATCACCCGACCGCAAGGGTGCCGGATCAGACGGTGCGCGAGGTGTGCCGCAACTTTGTCCGTTTCTTTGGTCTGACGCTGGATACGATGCTGCAGCGCGAACGCCTGACCCGGCTCTACGAGGCGGACACAGTGCGCCGGGAATTGACCGAAAGTGCTGCGGGTGAAGAGACAGAGACACTCTTGAGCAAGCAATTGTTGACCCGGCTGTGTGACGCGATGCGCGCTGACGGTGCGGTGCTGGTCAAGGAAGGCAGCGTTCAGTCCCATGGCCTTGTGCCACCGCCCGACCGGCTCGAACAGCTTATGCAATTTGGCGTGAGCTGCCCTGACACGTTCCATACATCCGCATTGGGTGCCGATAACCCCGAATTGGTCGACATGGTCGGTGACGAGATCGCCGGGCTTCACATCACCTTCATGGCCGAAAACAGCTTTGTTGCGTTCTTTCGCCGTGATCGCGAGTTGGTGACGAAATGGGCGGGCGCGCCGCAAAAGACCATCGAGGGGCAGGGCGCAGATGCCAGATTGCAACCGCGCGGGTCGTTCGCGGAATACAAGGAAACCGTGCGCGGCAGTTCGATCCCGTGGACGGCCGAGGAACACCAGATTGCCGGTGAAGTGTGGTCGATCCTTGTCAGTGCCGAACGCGAAGCGTTGATCAAGAAGACGACGCGCCAGCAGAAGATGCTGATCGACGAGTTGAACCACAGAGTCCGCAACATCCTGACGCTGATCCGGTCCCTGTCGCGCCAGTCGCAGTCCACATCCGACACGATTGACGACTTCATTGTCACGCTCGAAGATCGCATCGTGGCGGTGGCCAACGCGCACAGCCTGGCGGTGGAAAAGCCCGAAGCCTATGTCAGCATCCGCACCATTCTGAAACTAGAGGCGGAACCGCACAGCGATGGTGGGGAGCGCATCCGCATCCGCGGTGATGATGTGGGCCTGCGCCCCGATGTGGCACCGATCTTTGCCCTTGTCCTGCACGAGTTGATGACCAACGCGGCCAAATATGGCGCGCTGTCCGAACCGGGTGGGCGTCTGACAATTGAATTGGAGCCATGCGCGGACGGGCTTGCACTGCGCTGGACCGAAACGGGCGGGCCGAGGGTTGCGACGCCAAAACGCAAGGGGTTTGGCACCCGACTGGTCAACAATGCCGTACCGAACGAGCTGAAAGGGTCGATCGAGATCGACTACCGCGAAACCGGGCTTTTTGTGAACATGGTGTTGCCCGAGGATTTGTTGAGCGGTTTGCGCTCCTTTGGGCATCAAACCGGGGCGTCCGTTGAGGCATCTGGCGATGGCGCGTCCGAACTGGCGGAGTATGAGGCCCGCGCGGATGTCGGATGCCTTCTGGTCGAAGACAGTTTTGTCATTTCGATGGACACGCTGCGCATCCTGAACGACGTCGGCTTTGTGACGATACGGACCAGCATGACGGTGCAGGACGGGATGGCCGCGATCAAGGCCGAGCGTCCAGACTTTGCCGTCCTCGACGTCAATCTGTCTGGGGGAGAGACATCTTTGGGCATTGCGCGCCACTTGAAAGAACTGGGCACGCCTTTCGTTTTCGTGACCGGCTACGGCGTGGATGGTGTGTCGCAAGACCAGTTTCCCGGCGTTCCCGTCATCCAGAAACCGTTGCGCCGCGCCTCACTTGAACAGGCCCTCAGGGACATCGGAATGTGAGTGATACTGACAACATCGACGTGCGTCGGCATCTGCAGCGGGTGACGCGGGATGTGCACGACGCGCTGCACAGGGCGCCGGTGTTGCGCCAGTTGACTGCGCCCGGCCTGAGTGTGTCGAGCTACAATGCGGCCCTCAGCGTCTTTACCGCGTTCTACCATGCGGTTGAGCGCAAACGTGTCCTGTGCGGGGCTCACGCTGGGTTCTCGGTTCAAGCTGAATGCGATGCGTTGTCGATTGATCTGAATGATCCGCCCGTGGCATGCCCTGACCTTGAGATTGACAGTGATCTGGAATGCCTTGGTGCGCTTTATGTTGCGCATGGCGCCTCGTTCGGGCGCAATACGTTCCGGGCGAATGTCGCAAGGGCGCTTCCGGATCATCCTCATGCTTTTGTGCGTCTGGCGATGGACAAAGGGCGATGGGCTGAACTGTTGGCAACACTGGATGCGGCGGGCCAATCGGAGGCAAATCGTCGTCAGATCGAGGCCGGTGCGACACGGGCCTTTTCCTGCATGTGGGATGTCGCGCGCACCTCTGATGCCGGGAACGCTGTAACGCCGAAAAAGGCAGCGTTGGAGGTGCCGCAAATGGGGATGAATGGTGCACAGTGGGGCGTGTCTGCTTTGCCGAGTTTGAACGTGACAGGGGCTGCGCACAAATCCTGACACCTCCAAGACCCGCACCTCGCGCGGCAGTCCTTTGAGAGATTTTTGCACCGCGCGTCACATGAAACGCCCGTCTCGTGCGCGCTGCATTTGCTGCGCAGGCTGCGGGCGCTATGCTCATGTCACATCAGATTAAGAAGAATGCGCCCCCAATGAGCGAGCCCGTCACAACTTCAACCACACCAAAAGATGCCGCTTTGTGGTGGCGCGCGGGGCGGCATGTGTTCCGCCTGATGGATGAAAAGAACCTTGGGTTGATTGCCGCGGGTGTGGCATTCTACGCGATCCTTGCGATCTTTCCGGGTCTGGCCGCGACCATCGCCCTTTGGGGCATTGTCGGTGATCCGGGTCTTGCGCTGGCGCAGCTTGAAGAGTTTCGCGCAGTCATTCCCGGAGACGTCTATCGTCTGCTTGCCGCACAGCTCAGCAAATTGTCCACAACAGATGGCCTGACACTGGGCTGGGCGTCAGTTCTGTCCTTTGCCTTTGCGTTCTGGTCGTCGCGGGCAGGGGTGGCCGCGCTGATGCGTGGCCTCAACGCCATTTATGACGCGCCCAACCGGACGGGCCTCTCGCAATACATCCGCGCGCTGATGCTGACAGGCAGCCTGATCGGAGTGCTGCTGGTGGCGATGGCCTGTATCGTGATCCTGCCTGTGATCCTTGCCTTTGTGCCGCTCGGGCCCTGGGCCGGTTTCGGGATCGAAGTTGTGCGCTGGGTTGTCGGGGTTGGCGTGTTGCTGGCCGGGTTTGCGCTGATTTATCGTCTGGGGCCTAACCTGACGGGGCGGCGGCCCAAACTGATCTCACCGGGGGCGGTGTTTGCATCCGTCGGCTGGGTTGCGGCATCGGTTGGTTTTTCGATCTACCTGCGCAATTTCGGCACCTACAACGAGGTTTACGGGTCAATCGGGGCGGTGATCGTTATGTTGATGTGGCTGTTCATCAGCGCCTATCTGGTGTTGCTGGGTGGTGCACTTAATGCGGAACTGGCCCGCGCGCGCCGCGCCAAACTGTCTATCCCAGAACCATCAGCCACATCCACGCCGTGATCACTGACGCCGCGGTCGCCACAAGAACGGACGATGCCGCAACCCGCCGTGCCCGCCCGTACATGTTGGCAAAGATATAGCCGTTCACGCCCGGTGCCATGGCCGCAGTCAGCACGCCGGTGTTGAAGATGCCTGCCGGCACCGCAAGTGTGGTCCCCAGCGCCCAGGTGATCGCCGGATGCACCAGCAGCGACACAGCGCAGATCATCAAAATCACGCGCGCATCGCCTTCGGGTTTGTACTGGATCAGCACCCCGCCAAGGGCGAACAATGCTGTAGGCAAAGCAGCGCGGATCACCAGATCAAGCCCGTCGCGCAACACATCCGGCAAGGTGATGCCCAGCAGGTTCACCACGAACCCCGCCGCAATGGCCAGCACAAGCACATTGCGGAACATCGCCCGCGCAATGCCCCGGGCCATCTTCAGGGGAGATTGCCCACGGTTGCGCGCAATCTCCATTGCCGTGATCCCAAGCCCGTAGCAAAACGGTGAATGGAAGGCGATGATCGAATAGGCTCCGGCCAGCGCATCGGGGCCATAGGCGCGTTCATTGATCGCCAGCCCCAACAGGACCGAGTTGGAAAACAGGCAGCAAAAGCCGATGGCGACGCTGTCCTCCCAATCACGTTTGAACAGGAACCGCGCGCCAAAGAGGCCAAGGAAAAAGCCCGCCGTTGCCCCGGCGTAAAAACTGAGCAGGAGCAGTGGGTTCAGGCTGACCGAAAGGTCGAGATCGGCAATGGCCGAAAACAGCAAGCACGGAATGGCGAAATGCTGGGAGAACTTCATCAGCGCGTCCACCCCGGAGGTCGGGAAGAACCCGCGCCAGACTGCAGCGTAACCAAACCCGATCACCAGAAAGACGGGCAGGATGACGTCGAGGAGGGCTTGCATGGCTCAGGCCTTGGTGTGGGCCGGGAGTGCGGGAGCCTCCGGCGGGAGTTTATCTGGCGAGATGAAGGTGGATCAGAGGGCGGGAAGGGTGAGCCGCATACCGTCATAGGCGGGCTCGATATGGTCGGGGGTTTCTGCGTGGACGGTGTCATAGTCCAGATCGATATGCATGTTGGTCAGGATCGCGCGCCCCGGTTTCACATCGGCGATCCAGTCGAGCGTGTTGGCCAGATGGCTGTGCGTCGGGTGCGGGTCGCGCCGCAGCGCGTCAACGATCCAGATGTCGAGGTTCTGCAGGGCGCTCCAGGCAGCCTCGGGGATCTCGGCCACGTCCGGCAGGTAGGCAAGGTTTGCGATGCGAAACCCGAGGGCTTCCATGCTGCCGTGACCCACTTCGAAAGGTTCGAACGTGATCGGACCGCCGGGGCCGTCGATGATGGTGGCCCCGTCAATGGTATTGAGGTCGAGGATCGGCGGGTAGGGCGAGCCCTTGGGCTGCGCGAACACATAGCCGAACCGGTTGAGCAGCGCGTCTTGCGTCGGGCCGTCCGCCCAGACCTGAAGCCGGTTGCGCATGTTGAACACGATCATCCGCAGATCGTCGATGCCGTGCACGTGGTCTGCGTGGGCGTGGGTGTAGATGACACCGTCGAGCCGTCCGACCTCGGCTGCCAGCAACTGGTTGCGCAGGTCCGGTGACGTGTCGATCAGAACGGTCGTCGTGCCATTGGGCCCCTGTCGCTGCACCAGCAGCGAACAGCGCTGGCGGCGGTTTTTCGGATTGTCCGGGTCGCACGCGCCCCAGTGACCGCCCAGGCGCGGCACGCCGCCCGAAGAGCCGCAGCCCAGAATGGTGAAAGTCAGTGTATCACTCATGGGGCGACTGTGTACGCAGCCGCTTTGGAGAACAAGCGGTCGAAGTTCTTTTGGGTTTGTGCGGCGAAATCAGCGTAGTCCATGTCAAAGACTTCGGCCCCTTTGCGCGCGGTGTGGGCGGTATAGGCGGGTTCGTTCCGCCTGCCCCTGTGGGGTGGTGGCGCAAGGTAGGGCGCGTCGGTTTCGACAAGGATGCGGTCCACCGGGGCGGCGGCAAAGATGTCGCGCAAATCCTGGCTTTTGGGGAATGTCGCGATGCCGGACATGGAGAGGTAGAAGCCAAGGTCAAGTGCTGAGCGGGCGAGGGATGCACCGGACGAAAAGCAGTGCATGACGCAGGCGTAGGCGCCGTTTGCGTATTCTTCGCTAAGGATGCGCGCCATATCGTCGTCTGCGGCGCGCGCGTGGATGATCAGGGGCAGCCCTGTCTGGCGCGCAGCGTCAATGTGGATGCGCAGGGATTTTTGTTGGATATCAGCGCTTTCCGAGGTGTAGTGATAGTCAAGCCCCGTCTCGCCGATGCCGACGAATTTGGGATGCTCAGCCAGTTTGATCAACCCGTCCGTACTGGCCAGTGGTTCGTCTGCCGCACTCATCGGATGTGTCCCGGCGGCGTAGAAAACCGGGGCGTGGGTGTCTGCAATGGCGCGGACCTGGGGTTCAAGACGCAGCTTGGTGCAGATGGTCACCATGCGGGTCACCCCGGCCTTGGCTGCATTGGCGACGATCTGGTCCAGTTGCCCTTCGAAATCGGGGAAATCGAGGTGACAGTGGCTGTCGGTGATAGGGGGTATCATCTTGGGTTGGCCGTGTCTGAGAGTTTGAACAGGGTGTCAAGCACCAGCGCGCCGGGGTCAAGGTTCA
Organism: Tateyamaria armeniaca; assembly: GCF_045797845.1. Taxonomy (NCBI): domain Bacteria; kingdom Pseudomonadati; phylum Pseudomonadota; class Alphaproteobacteria; order Rhodobacterales; family Roseobacteraceae; genus Tateyamaria; species Tateyamaria armeniaca. The sequence goes on along the minus strand of NZ_JBHDIY010000002.1, from coordinate 3,468,496 downwards.
CCGCGCGCCCGTGGCGTGCGCGTTCCAGAGCGGTTTGTGCTGTTTCTGCCCATGCGCGCGCCGTTGCGGGCTGCGCGGCGAGGCGGGCAAAGGTGGCCGCTTCGCCATTGGCGGCCTCGACAGATGGGGGGTGGCCTGCACCTGTGCGGGACAGCCGCGACAGCGCGATGTCAATCAGCGTGTAGAGCAGATCGAGCTTGGCATCGGCCCCGCGTGCACCGGCAGAGTCGGCAAGTGCAAGCGCGCGGGCGCGGTCGAGATTGGGCATCGTCCCCATCAGCGCGATCAGGTCGGTGTAGAGTTTCAACCCGTCAAGCAAGGCAAGGCGCAACGCTTCGCCCACGGACCCTGCGCTGAGTTCGGCCAAGGCGGCGCTGTCCGCACCGGGATCAACGCCGGCCTGCGCCATGGCCTGCGCCATCTGATCGCCGTCCAGCACGCCAAGCCGCAACGTGCGGCAACGCGAGCGTATCGTGGGCAAGAGGCGACTGGGCTGATGGCAGATCAGCAGCAGCGTGGTGCGCGCAGGGGGTTCTTCGAGCATCTTGAGGAGCGCATTGGCGGCGTTCACGTTCATATCGTCCGCGGCATCGATAATCACAACGCGCCGCCCGCCGTCGGTGGCGGAAAGCTGAAAGAAGGAGGCCATGTCGCGGATGTCGTCGACCACGATCTGATCGCGCATCCGCTTGGTCTTTTCGTTCTCGGTGCGGTGCACGGATTTGAGACCCGGTTCGGCCCCGGCCTCGATCCGGCGCGCGATGGGATGATCTGGCGCGATGTCGAGCGTGTCGGGTACCGGTGCGCCGAACATATCATCCGGGTCGGGATCGGGCGTGGCGAGCAAAAAGCGCGCGATGCGCCATGCCAGCGTGGCCTTGCCCACGCCGCGCGGTCCGGTGATCAGCCATGCGTGATGCAGGCGGCCCGCGTTAAACGCATCCAGAAAGGCCGATTGCGCCGCGTCCTGACCGATGAGGTGCGGCGTTTCGCGTGGATGCGGTGCGCCCGCAACACGGGTGGGATCAGGTGTGTCATCAGCCATGATTGTGGATGTAGCATTGGTGCGGGGCAGGGGGAATGGCCGTTGCGCGTGTGTTCATTGAGGGGGTTGCCCCCGCCGCTGTGCGGCGCCTCCCGGGATTTTCGAAATCAGAGAAGACTGGCTGCATCGGATCGGTCTGCCAGAAAGGCGGCGACGGTGTCCTGTACATTGGCGGCGATGGTGTCGACTTCGTCTGCGCCACCGATCACACGGAACCGCGCGGCGAATTCCTCGGCCAGTGACAAAAACCCGGCGCGCATGGCGGCTTGCAGATCGGCGCCGAAGTCTTCGAACCGCTCTTCGCTGCCTTGCCGTCCCTTGGCACGGGCGAGGCCCTCACCGGGGTCCATGTCGATCAGAATGGTGAGGTCAGGTTCACGCCCGATCATCAATTCGTGCAGCGCATCGACGGTGGCGCGCAGATCGCCCCGGCTGAGGCCCTGATACATGCGTGTGCTGTCGGCAAAGCGGTCGCAGATCACGATTTTGCCTGCCGCCAGAGACGGCGCAATCAGGCGCTCCATATGATCGCGCCGCGCCGCCGTGAAAAGGAGAAGTTCGGTTTCGGCAGACCAGCGATCCGGATCGCCCTGCAAGACGAGCGCTCGGATTTCTTCGGCCCCCGGGCTGCCGCCGGGTTCGCGTGTCAGGACGACATCATGGCCTTGAGCGCGCAGGTGATCGGCCAGCAACCGGGCCTGTGTTGACTTGCCGGACCCGTCGATGCCTTCAAAGCTGATAAAGTGCCCTTGGGCTGTCACACGCCATCTTCCGCGGCAGGTTCAGCGCGCACTGTCTGGATCAGGGACAGCGCTGCCGTCGAGATTTTTGCCAGAAAACCCCCATGGGCCACGTCGGATTCGGCAACAAGATCAAAGCGTTGTTCTGGCAGACCTTCGGGTTGCAACACCAGTTCGGCCAGCGGGGTACCGGCGGCAATGGGCGCTTGAATGGGGCCGGTATAGACCACTTCGGCCTCGACATTCCTGCCCGACAGTACGGGCAACAGCACGCTGATATCTTCGGACGGGACCAGTCCGACTTGTGGCTCGGCCCCTTCCCAGACTTCGGCGACGGCCAGCCGCTGGCCCGATGTGGCAAGGGTGCGCTGCGCGAACTGGCGGAAGGACCAGTTCACGATCGCCTCGGATCTCCTGGGCACGTGCGGCGGCGGTTTCCATGCCCGACAGCACGAACACCACACGGCGGTCGCCCTGTTTGGCAGATCCCGCCAAGCCATACCCCGCCTCTTGCGTGTGGCCGGTTTTCAGCCCGTCCGCGCCGATCCCAAGTTTGAGCAGGGGATTGCGGTTGTAGCGGTTTGCGGATCTGTTGGCATCGAACAGGAACTCGGTTTCCGCAAACATCGGATAATATTCGGGAAAATCGGTCAACAGGCGTTGTGCCAGCAGGCCCAGATCGCGCATCGACATCAGATGCCCCGCAGCGGGCCAGCCGCTGGAATTGGCAAAGGTCGAATTGGTCATGCCCATTTCCTGCGCACGCCGCGTCATCAGGCGGGCAAAGCCGCCTTCGGTGCCATCGGGGCTGAGCGCTTCGGCGATGACCACGCAGGCGTCGTTGCCCGACAGGACGATGATGCCACGCACCAGGTCTTCGACCGACACCCGTTCCCCAGTTTTCAGAAACAGGGTCGAGCCGCCAAAACTGTTGGCATGGGCCGATACGACCAATTCGTCCGTCATGGACAACTGGCCGCGCTCAATCGCCTCGAACGCCATGTAAAGCGTCATCAGCTTGGACATCGAGGCGGGGGAGCGGTTCGTCCGCATTCTTGTTCAGCAGAACCGTGCCCGTCGTGTGGTCGATCACATAGGCGGCAGAGGCGCGCGTATCAAAGGCCGCAACCGACAGTGCGCTTGTGTGAACGGCCAGGGCGGCGGCAGCAAGAATGCGGATCAATGGTCGAACTCTCCTTGAAGCGGGGTCAGTTGCTCACGGCGTAGGCGTCTGTGAACCCTTCGGTTTTGATTTTGGCCAGCAGGTCGCTGCGTTCATCGGATGTGGCCGCTGGGCCGACAACAACGCGCCAGAACGGTTTGCCATCGCGGTCAAAGGTTTTGACAGTCGGGATGATCCCGGCGCTGCGCATCTGCTTGGCAGTGCGCGTGGCGTTGGCCTCGACCGAGAAGATGCCGATCTGGATGAACGGTTTGGACAAACCTGACGTTGCGGCGCGGGCCGGGGCCGCAGCGGCGACAGGTATGGGTTCGGGCGTTGCTGCGGCTGCGGGCTGGATGACCGGGGCGGGGGCGTCGATGGCGGCCGCCGCGCTTTCGATCGGATCAAGCGGTGTGGCGGTGATTTCTGCCGGGGCGGCAACTGCCTCGGTCTCAAGCGGTGCAACCTCGGGTTCGACCGACACTTCTTCCTTGCGCAGGGCGGTCACGTTCAGCTCGGCCGGGGCACCGGCGAGCATGCCAAGCGCTTCGGCCGCATCCGAACTGATCTGGAGGCGGGGCCCGGGAATATCGCGTTCGCGGCGGAAGAGGGCCCCGACGACGAACTTGTCGTTGTCGCTGTTGCGGATGATCACGCGTTCGGGCTCTGTCACATCGGGATGTGCCACCCACACCCCGCCAAGCGAGGGGCGGCCATCCCAAAGCCCGGCCTCGTTTGCGGAAAACACGTCCGGGGCTTCGACGTCCCGTTCGACCGTCTTGATCGGAGCACCGGGTTCGGGCGTGCCTTCGGTCTGGGTGTTGGGCTTAAAGGCCTGCATGGCCACGAATTGTCCGCTTTCGTCACAGCCGGCCAAAAGGCCCAAAGCCATTGTCAGAAAAACACTGTTGCGGAGAGTGGAACGGGTGATGGGTCTGCTCATGGACCAAATCCTTGCCTGCTGTTGCCTCGTGTGGCCATGTTTTGGCCGATGCCGTTTTCGGCACGTTGTTTTGCCCCGTCTGGCGGGTTTCTGATGGCACCATAGCGCCAATGGAGCGTTCTGAAAAGCACGGGCGCGACAATTCGGCAATTTTCCCCGTGCTGCGCCACATTTGCCGAATCGCGCGCGCGTGCCTAAAGGGGAACCACCGGAGGTTTGGCAGAGTGGTCGAATGCGGCGGTCTTGAAAACCGTTGGGCGTGAGAGCGTCCCCAGGGTTCGAATCCCTGAGCCTCCGCCACCCTCACAGAATACCCTATTCCGACATTCTGGCTGGCGCGTCGCTGGATCACGTGCGGTGTGCCATCCGCTGCCGCTCTTTGCTTGAATGAGGAGGCCATCGTCGCGCTCTGGCGGGCGTGCCGCGCATCTGTCGAGTATCGCTTGCCGACGAGGCAAGGTCTGACAGCCCGGCATCAAGCCAGTTGCGATCTGCACGGATAACGGGATACCGTCGCATAGTTGCTCTTTGGGAGGAGAGCGCCATGGACTTTTTGCAGCTGATCATCAGTGGCCTTGCCAACGGCTGTGTCTATGGCCTGATCGCGCTTGGCTTTGTGTTGATCTACAAGGCGACCGAGGCTGTGAATTTCGCCCAGGGCGATTTCATGATGCTGGGGGCCTTTGTCTGCATCGGCTTTACCAATCACGAATATATGGGGCTCGATTTCTGGCTGGCCGTGCCCTTGTCGATCCTTGTGATGGGCGCCTTTGGCTATCTGTTCAACTGGGGCATCCTGCGCCATATGTTTGGCCAGTCCCAGACGTCGATTGTCATCCTGACCATCGCCATGGGCTTTATCATCCGGTTTTTCGCAGGCGCAACCTGGAGCCATGAACCCACGTCGCTGGAAACGCCATATGCGGGGCAGGACGTGCGCGCGGGCGGTCTGGTTCTGGGGGTGGACGAGGTCTTGATCGTGGCGGTGACAGCGATCCTGACCCTTGTGTTCTACCTGTTCTTTTCGCGCACCAAGGTGGGGCTGGCCATGCAGGCCGCCTCGCAAAACCAGCTTGCGGCCTATTACATGGGCATTCCGGTCAAACGTGTGCACAGCCTGGTCTGGGGTCTTTCGGGGATGGTGGCGGCAGTTGCGGGCATCCTCTTTGCCTCCAAAGGCGCGATTGATCCGTCGACCGGGTTGCTGGGCATCAAGGCATTTGCGGCCGCCGCCATCGGGGGCTTTGGTTCGCTGCCCGGCGCGCTTCTGGGCGGGCTGATCATCGGCCTGGTCGAACCGCTGGCCTCGCGCTACGGCCCGCCCGGCATAAGCCAGATTGCGCCTTACGCGATCCTGCTGCTGATCCTGATCTTTCGCCCCGGCGGCATCTTTTCCCAGACACTCAGCAAGAAGGTCTGAAGATGCGCTTTGTCCTCAAAACCTCATATGACGCCGACATCCGCCTGTTCAAACATCGCGCGCAGGCCGTTTGGTACGCGCTTTTGTTGCTGTTGGTTCTGGCGACGCCGCTCTATTTTGTCGCGATTGGGGATGCGTATCTGCTGGGTGAAATCACCGGTGTGCTGATCCTGGCCATTGCGGGCATGGGGCTGATGCTGCTGACCGGGCATACCGGCTTGCCCAGCCTTGGGCATGCGACCTTCATGGCGATGGGCTGTTACGTGAACATCAACCTTTTGGGGGCAGGGGTGCCGTGGATTGTCGCCTTTCCGCTGTCCGGGCTGATTGCCGGTTTCTTTGGCACGCTGATCGCCTTGCCTGTCCTGCGCCTGCACGGGGTTTATCTGGCACTTGCGACGCTTGCGATGTCGATCCTGACGGGGGATTTCGTGGTGATGGCCGAACCCTGGACGGGCGGCATCGCCGGTGCGGCGGTGCCTGACATCAACATCTTCGGGATCGAGATCAATCGGTATTCTACCCCCTATAAATTCTACTACCTCGTCCTGTTCGTCGCCATTCTGCTGGTCTGGTTCTACCGCAATCTCTTGCGCACGCCCACGGGGCGCAGTTTCACCGCGATCCGCGACAGCGAGATTTCGGCGCGCGCCATGGGCATCAACCTGACGCGAACCAAGGCAACCTCGTTTTTCCTGTCGGCCACGGCGGCGGGGCTGGCGGGCGCGCTGTTCGGGCATTCGGCGGGCTATGTGACCAATGAAACCTTCGATCTGGTCATGTCCATCACCTTGCTGCTGATGATCGTGATCGGGGGCCTCGGGTTCATCCCCGGCGCATTCTTTGGCGCGATCGTGGTGGGCATCATTCCCGTGGCCATTGCCAATGGGCGGTCTTTTCTTGCCACGACATTTGACGTGAACATCAACGTGCCCGGCCTAGAAAGTGCGCTGTTTGCCTTCATTCTCGTCTGTTTCATCCTGTTCGAGCCGATGGGGCTCTATGGCCGCTGGCTCAAGATCCGGACGTATTTCGAACTGTTCCCGTTCTATCGCAAGGACATGTTCAAGCGGCAGAAATCCTACCTCAAGACGGATCGGGTCCAATGAGCCTGCTGGACATAGACAGCGTCACGCTGCGCTTTGGCGGGCTGGTTGCCGTCGACAACGTGTCGCTGTCGGTCAACGAAGGCGAGGTGTTCGCGCTGGTCGGACCCAACGGGGCGGGCAAATCCACTGTCTTCAATCTTGTGTCGCGCTTTTACGATCCGGCAGCGGGGTCGATCCGATTTGACGGGCATGACCTGCTGCAATGCAATGCCGATCAGGTGCCCGGTTTTGGCATTGCGCGCACTTTCCAGAACATCGAGCTGTTTGAACAGGCTACCGTGCTTCAGAACCTGCTGGTGGGCCGCCATCGTCATCGCCAGACTGGGCTGTTGTCGAACATCGTCTTTTCCCCGAAAGCCTACCGCGAAGAGGTGCGCCATCGCAAAGCAGTGGAGGAGGTCATGGATTTCCTGAACCTGCAGCCCTACCGCGACAAGATGATCGGGGGCCTGCCTTATGGGGTGCGCAAAGTGGTTGAACTGGGCCGTGCGCTTGCCTCTGAACCGCGGCTTTTGCTGCTGGATGAACCCGCCTCTGGCCTGTCGGTCGAGGAAACGCAGGATATGGCCTTCTGGATCGAGGACATCCAGACTCAGATGGGCATTTCGGTGATGATGGTCGAACATGACATGGGGTTGGTGTCGGCCGTGTCGAACCGTGTCATGGCGCTGTCGGATGGCAAGGAACTGGCCACGGGCACTGCGGCAGAAGTGCAATCGCACCCGGATGTGATCGCGGCCTACCTCGGCACTGGCGAGATTTCCAAGACGGGGACATCGCGCGCATGACCACGGACACCAACCCTGCGGACATCGTTTTGCAGATCGAGAATCTGGAAAGCTACTATGGCCCGATCATGGCCATTCGCGGCGTCAGCCTGACGGTGCGCAAGGGGCAGATCGTGACTGTGCTCGGGGCCAACGGTGCGGGCAAGACCACGCTGCTCAAGACGATTTCGGGGGTGATGGACCCCGAAAAGGGCACCGTACGGATGCAAGGGAGTGAAATTCAGGGCAGCGAACCGGACGCCATCGTGCGGCGCGGCATCGTGCACGTGCCCGAGGGGCGAGAGATTTTCCCGCTGATGAGCGTGGCCGAAAACATCGCGATGGGCGCTTATACCCGCACGGATCGGGGCGACATCGCCGCGGACGAGGACATGGTCTATTCCTACTTTCCCATCCTCAAGGATCGGCGCGCGCAACGCGCAGGCACCCTGTCGGGCGGGCAGCAGCAGATGCTGGCCATCGGGCGCGGGCTGATGTCGCAACCCCGCCTGATGCTGTTGGATGAACCCAGCCTTGGGTTGTCGCCGCTGCTAACGCAGGAGATTTTCGAGATCATCGTGCGCCTCAATACCGAGCAGAAGGTGACAATGATGCTGGTGGAACAGAACGCCAAGGTCGCGCTGGATGCGGCGGACTATGGCTATGTGATGGAGTTGGGCCGCATCGTGATGGACGACCGGGCCGAGGTGCTGGCCGCCTCAAAGGACATTCAGGAATTCTATCTTGGTGTCAGTCAGGACGAAAACCAGCGCGGTCAACGCCGCTGGAAACAGCGTAAGACGTGGCGGTAGGCATGATGAACCCGCACCCCCCTCAGGAACAAGTTCACGGGATGATGATCAATGCTGATTTGTCCCAGGGTCCGTTCCTGATTGACGGGGCGGACACGACGCCCAAACTGTTCCGTATGCGCTGCATTGCGCTGGGCGAGCGGACCGCGATGCGCGAAAAGACATTGGGCATCTGGCGGTCCTATTCATGGGACGATTATTTCACCCGCGCGCGGCAGCTTGGCCTGGGTCTCGTGTCGTTGGGCCTGAAGCGGGGCGAGGTGGTGTCGATCCTGTCCGAAGACTGCAAGGAATGGATGTACACCGACATGGGCGTGCAGTGCGTCGGTGGCATTTGTTCCGGCGTCTATACCACCGACACGGCGGTGCAACTTGAATACCTCGTCAACGATTCCGACAGCCGGTTTCTGATCGTCGAGAATGATGAGCAGTTGGACAAGTTTCTGCAGGTGCGCGACCGGATGCCCGGTCTGACCAAGGTGATCGTGATCGACCGCGACGGGTTGCACGGGTTTTCCGATCCGCAGATCATCTTTCTGGACGAGCTTTACGAGATTGGCGCGGCCTACGACGCGGCGCACAAGGACGCGTTTGAGGCCTCCATTGATGCGACGACCCCCGATGACACGGCCATTCTGGTCTATACATCCGGCACGACGGGCAAGCCCAAGGGCGCGATGATAAGCCATGGGAACCTGATGTTTTCCGTGTCCGCCGGTCTGCGTGACGCACCGACCTTCGACACCGATGATCAGCTGTGTTTTCTGCCGCTCTGTCACATTCTGGAACGGGTGTTTTCAGTCAACGCGCCCATTGCCGCGGCCTCGACGGTCAATTTCGCCGAAAGCCCCGAGACGATCTTTGACAACCTGCAAGAGATCAGCCCGCAGACCTTTGTTGCAGTGCCGCGCGTCTGGGAAAAGATCTATTCGCAGGTCACAATCCGTGTTGGTGATGCCACGGGCGTCCAAAGATGGGCCTATGGCATGGCGCTGAAGGCCGGTGCGTCACGCGCTGCCTCTTTGGCCGACGACCGGCCTGTGCCGCTTGGCACGCGACTGGCTTATGCGCTTTGGGATATGATTGTGCTGCGCAACCTGCGCCGCATGATCGGCATGGATCGCCTGCGGCGGGGCGGGTCCGGCGCCGCGCCCATCTCGCCCGACCTTTTGCAGTGGTACCATGCCATCGGCGTGCCCGTGCTCGAAGGGTACGGCATGACCGAAAGCTCAGGCGTGATGTCGATCAACAGCAACACCAACAACAAGGTGGGCACTGTTGGTCCGGCCCTTCCGGGCGCGCAATTGCGCATCAGCGCGGAAGGCGAAGTGCAATACAAGGCCGGCAACGTGTTCCAGGGCTACTGGAACAACCCGGCCAAGACAGCTGAAACCATTTCAGAGGACGGATGGCTGCGCACCGGTGATGTCGGCACGCTCGACAATCAGGGTTTTTGAAAATCACGGGGCGGCTCAAGGACATCATCATCACCGCAGGGGGCAAGAACGTCACCCCTGCCGAGATCGAGAACAAGCTGAAATTCTCGCCCTATATCTCGGACGTCGTGGTGATCGGGGACAAGCGCAAGTTTCTGACCTGCCTTGTGATGATCGATCAGGAAAATGTCGAAAAATTCGCGCAGGACCGTCGCGTGCCGTTCTCGAACTATGCGTCCCTTTGTGCGGCACAGGAAGTGCAGGATTTGATCCGCGACACCATTGACGCGGTCAATAAGGATTTCGCGCGCGTCGAACAGATCAAGGATTTCCGCCTGATTGACGTGTTGCTGACGGCAGATGACGATGAACTCACACCGACGATGAAGCTCAAGCGCAGCTTTGTTGAGACGAAACACGACGCGCTGATCCAGCAGATGTACTGAAATCGGGAAACAACGAAGAGGGAGAAGAGACATGAAACGATTTACCAAACTGGCAGCCACTGCGCTGGCGGCCACGATTGCGGCGGCACCGGGGTTCGCAGAACAGGGCATCACCGACACCGAGGTGCTGATCGGGTCCAACAATGACCTCTCCGGCCCCTTTGCCGCATTCGGCGCGCCAGCGACCAAGGCTGCACAACTTGTCTTTGACGAGGTGAACGAGGCGGGCGGCATCCACGGGCGCAAGATCCGCTTTGTGGTCGAGGATCACGCCTACCAGATGCCCAAGGCCATTCAGGGCATGAACAAGCTGATCAATGGCGACAAGGTCTTTGCGATGCTGCTCTCGCTTGGCACGCCGATGAACATCGCCGCCTTCAAGTTGCAGGACGCCAAGAACGTGCCCAACGTCTCGCCCCTGTCGGCCGCGCGCCAGATGGCCGAGCCGTTCCACCCGCTGCATTATGCGGGCACCGCGACCTACTATGATCAGATCCGCATCGGTGTGACCTATCTGGCCGAGCAAAAGGGCGCAGACACGGTTTGCGCGATGTACCTGCCCACGGACTTTGGCAAAGACATCAAGGAAGGCGCTGAATCCATCGCCGCCGAGACGGAAGGCCTCACATTTGTGTCCGAGACCACGCACAAGCCTGACGATGCCGATTTTGTCGGTGCGCTGCAAAAGCTGAGCGCGGATGGCTGCGACATCGTCACCTTGGCGCTGGGCGTCCGGCAGGCGATCACGGTGTCCGGCACGGCCAAAAAGCTGGGGTTGACGGATATGTCCTTCCTTAACTCGTCCGCAGGGTTCCACACGGTCATGGCGAAAGTGCCGGGCGGTGTGACCGAAGGCATGTATGCCGCCGCCGGTTGGGCGGATTTGCTGTCGCGTATGGACCAGCCGGAAGTGCAGAAGTTCTTCAAACGCTATACCGAAGCCACGGGCGAAGAACTGCCCGGCACCGGCGCATTGCTTGGACATTCCGCAGCCGTCACATTGGTCAAGGCGCTTGAGGCAGCCGGCCCCGATCTGGACGCCAAGACGTTTCAGGCAGGTATGGAAAGCCTGAATTACGAGGATGTGGTGTCCGGCAACACGGTGACCTATTCCGCGACCGACCATCAGGGCGCGGATGAAGTTGTGATTTCCGTCATCAAGGACGGCAACTGGGTGGAAATTGCGCGCCAGTAATGCGCGCGGGTTTGGACCGGATGTATTGACAGCAAAGGGCCTGTGCGTCTGTCGGCGTGCAGGCCCTTTGTCTGAGTGCAAACCGATCTGAGGCGTTTCGCCCGGTGATGTGTGACGGGCTGGTTCGACACTGACCCCATGCAGCGGACCGCGCGTGGTTTGACACGGCATACGCAACCGTCGGATTTCCCTACTTTCCCACGCGCGCGCCGGTTGCTACCATTCTGTCATGCGCATTATCTTCCTGTGTCTCGCCCTGATCCTCACACCCTTATTTGCCCACGCCGAAAAGCGTCTGGCGCTGGTGATCGGCAATGATTCTCTATGCCGAGGTCGATGATCTGCAAAAGGCGCGCGCCGATGCGACGGCCGTGTCGGAGGCTCTGGCGTCCAAAGGGTTTGTGGTCACCACTGTTCTGGACGCAGCAAGGCGCGACATGAATATGCGGATTTCCGAATTCACCGGCCAGCTTGATCCCGGCGATACGGCGGTGGTGTTTTACGCAGGCCACGGGGTCGAGATTGATGGCGAGAACTACCTTTTGCCGACGGATATTGCTGCGCCCGCGCGCGGCGAGAAGGACTTTATCAAATCCGAATCCATTGCGCTGTCCGGCCTGCTGGATCGCATCCGGGCGACGGGGGCACGCACCACTTTGGCCATAATCGATGCCTGTCGGGACAACCCGTTCAAAGGGTCCACGGGCCGTTCCATCGGTGGCACGCGGGGCCTTGGGCGCATCAACGCGCCCGAAGGTACGTTCGTGATCTTTTCAGCCGGTGCAGGCCAGACGGCACTGGACCGTCTGTCAAACGACGACCCGGCGGAAAATTCGGTGTTTACGCGGATGCTGCTGCCCCGCTTGCAAGTGCCGGGGGTCGAGTTGCGCGATATGATGTCCGGTCTGCGCCGCGACGTGCGTGATCTGGCGCGCACCGTCGGGCACGAGCAATTCCCGGCATATTACGATGAGCTTCTGGGCCAGTTCTATTTCATCCCGGCAGGGGGCAATGACGGCTCTGTCGCCCGGCAAACCGTCACGGCAGCACCAGCGACAGACGCCATCCGTGCGGATTTCGAGCTGGCACGATCCATAGGCACTCGCGAGGCCTACAGCGCGTTCATCGAACGCTACGGCGCGCGCAGCGACGAATTCACGGTGCAGATGGCCATGCAATTGCGCGATGACCTTGCAGGCGACGAACCGGCGGAACCAACCCCGACTGCGTCTGAGCGTCCGGCGCCGGAACCCGATACAACACCCGCCGACAGCCGCGAGGTCCTGCGCCAGACGCAATCGAGCTTGAACGCGCTGGGCTGCGATGCAGGCGTGCCCGACGGCGTGATGGGGCCACGGACCCGCATGGCTTTCCGCCGCTTTTTGTCTGCAACCGATACCGGGCTGGGGGCTGATGATCTGGGCACGGCGCACGCATTGCAGGCCATCGAGCGGCATTCAGGAACGATCTGCAAGGCGCGACCGGCGCCTGCCACACCCGCAGCGGTGAGCCCCCCAACGCCTGGCGCCTCGCCCAAGCCGGTGCCCGACACGCCGCGCTATTCCATGGTCGGCACGTGGAGTTGGTATGCGCAATGCCCGCTTGGGATCAAGGCGAACGGATCGACGGTGTATCGTTCGGCAGGAGGGACGGCGTTCACAGGCTCAATCAGCGGTACTGCGGGCGCTGCCACGGTGCGCGGTACACTGAACGGACGCAGTTATTCGGCCACCGAAGACTATGGCTGGATTCAGAACACAGCGACCGGCACGCTGTCGCAGGACGGTCGTTCCCTGAGTGCGCGGATATCGAATGGCTGTCGCGTCTCTGCACGCAAGAATTGATGCTGAACCTCTTGCTCGGTTTCTGAGTGACGGCACAGACATGTTTCAACGCGCCGCAGTTTGACGATACCTGTCCCGACAAGCGCGCAACCGTGCGCCCCCTGCGATCAAAAGAAGTGTTTTTCCTTGGCCAGCAGCGCCGCTTGGGTGCGATTCGAGACACTGAGCTTGGACAAAACATTCTTCACGTGCAGTTTGACCGTCACTTCCCGCACGCCCAGATTCCGGGCGATCTCCTTGTTCGACAGACCGATGCACAACTGCTCAAGCGTCTGTTTTTCACGAACGGTCAGGGTCGCAAAGGCACCCGAAGGTGCAGCGCCCGTGTCGGATATCCCATAGTCGAATGGAAAGTAACGTTCGCCCGACAGCACCAACTTGATCGCGTTCACAAGTGATACAGCAGTGAGGGATTTGGGAATGAACCCGTCTGCACCATGCTTCATTGCCGTGCTGGCGACATCGCGGTTCGCCACACCAGACATCAGGACCACCCGCGTGCCCGGATAGGCCATGCGCGCACGATCAAGGCCGTTCAGCCCATCCATGCCCGGCATGTTGTAATCGAGAATGAGCAGATCGATTGGATCGCCGCCGCGCATGGCCTCCAATGCGCTGTCCAGATCGGCGGCAGTCCGGACGTCGAAATCATCAACGCTTTCCAGATATGCGGCGATGGTGTCACGGACCAGATCATGGTCGTCGGCGATCAGGATTTTGGGCATGTCAGCAGCTTTCCCACTCTGTCCATATTCACAACCGGAAAACCGCGCGAAGACGTGGCAAACCTATACTTTGGTACAGGTGCCTATGCCAATGCCCGGAAGACCGATATGAACAACTGATTTAAACCTATTTGTGTCGGATTTGGAGAACCAAACATGGCTCGAATTCACCACTCACGGGCGTTCACCATCGTTTTGGCGCTGTTGATCAACTGGCATTCCCCAGTGCTTGCGCAGTCCAACATGGATCTGCAAATCACGGCGTCGGCCTCTGAATCCGACACCCTCACGCTCAGCCTTGCCGAACTGGATGCGATGGCACAGGTGACTTTTACCACCACCACCATCTGGACGGATGGCGATGTCACGTTTTCCGGCGTGCCGCTAAAGGCAGTGCTGGCAAGGGCCAACAAAAAGGGGAGCGCCGTCGAAATGGTGGCCTTGAACGACTACAAGGTCGCGATCCCCATGGCCACTATCGAAGATACTGTTCCGATCATCGCCACCCGTATGAACGGCGAACCGATATCGGTGCGGGACAAGGGGCCGTATTGGATTGTTTTCCCATACGATCATGACCCCAAATACCGGACTGAAACGATACATGCGTTCAGCATCTGGCAACTGAACCGGTTGAAGGTCGTGGATTGAACCGAGACATATGCGTAACGTGATCCCAGCAAGGAGGTCACGCGTGAAGCTCGGATTGAACCGCTACCGTATGACGGTGATGGCAGGCATTTGCCTGCTCATTTTTTTGTTGGCGATCATGGTGACGAACCTGCTGTCGCAACTGCGCGGGCTGTCCGCTGCAGCGCAGGACAACATGCAATGGAGCATCTCGCAGATCGACACCGAATTCGCAAACCTCGATGCGATGCTGATCGAGCAGATGGCCACCGGGCGGTTCCCGGACGACGAAGTGCAGTTGCGCGTCGACATTGCGCTCAGCCGGCTGAACATCATCAATTCGGGCCGTGCGGCAGAGATTTTCGAGGGCAACGCGCAAGCCGCAGACATGATCGCGCCGCTTAACACCTTTGCACGGGCGGCCGTGGCCCTGTCTGATGCGCCCGGTCCGCTGCGCGGTGAGGCCCTCGATCAAATGCACCAGCTTGTGCACGATGTGCGTCCGCACGCGCGCGACATCGCGCTGTTGGGTGTCAGCCTTGGGGCTGCGCAGTCAGAGGCGCGGCGTGCCCAGTTTGCAAGCCAATTGGCGCGAACGGGCGGGATTGCAATTGCGCTTTTGGTCCTGATGGCGATCCTGATGCTGTTCCTGGATCGGCTTTTGCAACGCGCAGCGCGCCGGGATGCAGCACTTTCGGCGTCTTCCGCACAGTTGTCATCGACCGTTGCGGCGTCACTGGATGCGATTGTGACGGCGGAGGCGACCGGGCGCATCGTCGGTTTCAACGCCTCGGCTGAACGTGTCTTTGGCTGGCGGCGCGATGAGATTGTCGGGCAAAAGATGGAAGACACGTTCATTCCGCACCGGATGCGCGCCGCACACACCAGGGGCGTGAAACGGTATCTGGAAACCGGTACACGACACTTCGTCGATGCAGGCCGGTTCGAAATGTCCGCACAACGCAAAAACGGCGACGAATTTCCGGTCGAGATGAACATCACGACGACGCAGGACGGCGACGAGACCAGGTTCATCGCCTATATCCGCGACATCTCTGCCCGCAAATCCAACGAACAGAAACTGATCGAGGCCCGCGACCGTGCTGAACAGACGGACAAGGCAAAGTCGCGGTTCCTGACCGTGATGAGCCACGAGATGCGCAGCCCGCTGAACGGCATTCTGGGTGTGCTCGATCTGCTCAAAACCACCAAGCTGGATGACCAGCAGGCGCGCTATGCCCAGATCGCGACATCATCCAGCGAGATCCTGTTGGAACATGTGAACGAAGCGCTGGACATCACGCGGATTGAAACGGGCGAGTTGCAACTGACGATGCAGGACTTTGATCTTGTGGATCTGATACAGGGGCTGGTTGACGTGTTCGATCCGCTGGCGCGGGAAAAAAACCTGACGCTTGCGTTGGAGATCGAGCAGAACGCGCGCGGACATTACCACGGGGATGCCGGACGTATTCGACAGATTCTGACCAACCTGATCGGCAATGCGATCAAATTCACCGAAACGGGTGGGATCGCCCTGCATGTCAGCGGGGATCATGGGCCGGAAACATCGTCGCTGAGGTTTGAGGTGATCGACACCGGAATCGGCATTCCACCTGATCAGCATGAGCAGGTGTTTGCAGATTTCTTTGCTCTGGCCCGAAGCGAAGGGCGACAGGCGCGTGGGGACGGGCTTGGCCTGTCGATCTCGCGCCGCATCGCGCGAGCGATGGATGGGGATGTGTCCCTCAAAAGTGCTGAGGGGAACGGGTCTGTATTTGTCCTTTCGCTGCCGCTTGAGCGTGGCGGAGCGGTGACTGATACGATGACGACGGACACACAACCGACGCCGATGCGGCCGTGCGACGTACTGATCGTCGAAGACAACAGCATCAACCGCCACGTATTGAGCGACATGCTGAGCACGATGGGCCACAGCGTGCATCAGGCGGTGAACGGCGCCGATTGCATCGACAAGGGGCGCGATCAGCGCTTCGACGTGATCTTTATGGACATCAGCATGCCTGTCATGGACGGGATCGAAGCGACACGCAGATTGCGCAGCGGTAATGGTGCGAATGCCCAGACACATATCGTCGGACTGACGGCGCATGGGCGTGAGGAATACCGCGAAATGGCTGTGGCCTCGGGCATGAACAGGTTCCACACCAAGCCGATCCGCCTTGACGCGCTGCGCACCGTCTTTGCCGATGTCACTCTGGACGAATGGCCCAAGGCCGACACCGAGCGGCCCCCTGACGCACTGGCAGAAATGGTCGAGCTGCTGGGACGTGACCGGGTGGCGTCAACGGCGGACAGGTTTCTGTCTGAACTCGCCGCTTTCACAGCGGATTTGCGGACCGGTATGACCATGCAGGACAGCGCGGTGATCGCCGAAGCTGCACACAAGGCCAAGGGTGCCGCATCCCTTCTGGGGCAATATGATCTGGAAACCTCGCTTGCCGCACTCGAAGAGGAGGCGCGCAATGACGCTTTGTTGGATGCGGAGACATGGGCGGCACAGCTTGACACTGCGGCGCATGATGCGCGCAGTGCCTTTGATGCCGCGTTGAGGCAGGTCGTCGGAAACCCCTGAGAACACTGTAGGATTTGGAAAAATAGGCTTCGACGACGACAACGCCTAGGGGCCCATGATAATCCAATCACACCAAATGCGAGCGCCTACGGTTTCGCGTAATCCTCCATCGGCGGGCAGGTGCAGGACAGGTTTCTGTCGCCCCAGACATTGTCGACACGGTTGACGGGCGGCCAGTATTTGTCGACCCGGAATGACCCGTTCGGGAAACATGCGCTTTCGCGGCTGTAGGGGCGGTCCCAATCCCGCACCAGATCCTCCATCGTGTGGGGTGCGTTCTTGAGCGGGTTGTTGTCGGGGTCCATGTCGCCGTCTTCAATCGCCTTGATTTCAGCGCGTATGCCCAGCATCGCGTCGCAGAACCGGTCCAACTCGGCCTTTGTCTCGGATTCTGTCGGTTCGATCATCAACGTCCCCGCGACGGGCCATGACATTGTGGGCGCGTGAAAGCCGCAATCGGCCAGACGTTTGGCGATGTCATCGACGGTGATGTGCGCGCTGTCGGCAAAGGGGCGCGTGTCGATGATGCATTCATGCGCCACCCGGCCCGTCGGCCCTTTGTACAAAACATCGAACGCTCCTTCGAGCCGTTTGGCGATGTAATTGGCGTTCAGGATTGCAACTCGCGTGGCCTGCGTCAGACCATCGCCGCCCATCATCAGGCAATAGGCCCAGGATATTGGCAACAGGGAAGGGAGCCGAACGCGGCGGCACTTACAGCACCCGTGCCACCGTTCGGATCGCCCGGCAGGTGCTCGGTCAGGTGCGCCTTGACGCCGATGGGGCCCATGCCGGGCCCACCCCCGCCATGGGGGATGCAGAACGTCTTGTGCAGGTTCAGGTGGCTGACATCGCCGCCCAGATCGCCCGGACGGCTAAGGCCGACCATCGCGTTCATGTTGGCCCCGTCGATATAGACCTGACCGCCTGCCTCATGCGTGATCTTGCAGACCTCGATCACCGTTTCTTCGAACACGCCGTGGGTCGAGGGGTAGGTGATCATGCAACCGGCAAGGTTGTCGCGATGTTCGTCCACCTTGGCTTTGAAATCGTCCACGTCGATATCGCCATTGCCCGCCGATTTCACGGCAACGACTTTCCAGCCGACCATCTGCGCCGAGGCGGGGTTTGTGCCATGCGCGCTCATCGGGATCAGGCAGATGTTGCGGTGGCCCTGACCTTGCGCACGATGCCAGCTTGCGATGGTCAGAAGGCCCGCATATTCGCCCTGTGCACCCGAATTGGGCTGCATTGAAATCGCGTCATAGCCTGTGATGTCACACAGTTTGGCCGACAGATCATCAATCATCTCGATATAGCCAGCGGCCTGTTCCTTGGGGCAATAGGGGTGGAGCAGCGAAAACTCGCGCCAGCTGACCGGCATCATCTCGGCGGCGGAATTCAGCTTCATCGTGCACGACCCCAGCGGGATCATCGCGCGGTCCAGCGCAAGATCGCGGTCGGCCAGCCTGCGCATATAGCGCATCATTTCCGTCTCGGCCCGGTTCATGTGGAAAATCGGGTGCGTCATGAAATCGGACGTGCGGATCAGCTTTTCCGGCATGTTGTAATGGGGGGTATAGTCCTTGTCCTGCCGCTCGACCCCGAAGGCGCGCCAGACTTTCTCGATGGTGGCCGGGCGCGTGCGTTCATCCAGCGTGATGCCGATGCCCGTGGTGCCGATGGCGCGCAGATTGACGCCTTCGTCCACCGCCGATTTGATCACCGCCGATTGCAGCGGTCCCACATCCACCGTGATCGTGTCAAAGAACGTGGCCGGACGCACGTCAAAGCCCGCCTGTTTCAGACCTTCGGCCAGACGGGCGGTTTTGCGATGGATGCGCTGCGCAATGGCCCTGAGGCCGTCTGGGCCGTGAAACACGCCATAAAATCCCGCCATCACGGCCAGCAGCGCCTGTGCGGTACACACATTCGACGTCGCCTTTTCCCGGCGGATATGCTGTTCGCGCGTTTGCAGGGACAACCGGTAGGCGCGGTTGCCATGGGTGTCGACGGACACGCCGACAATGCGTCCCGGCATGTTGCGCGCGTAATTGGCCTTGGTCGCCATATAGGCCGCGTGCGGGCCGCCATAGCCAATGGGCACCCCAAAGCGCTGGGTTGTGCCAACGGCAATATCGGCCCCCATTGCGCCCGGTTCTTTCAGCAGGGTCAGCGACAGCGGGTCTGCCGAGACAATGCCAATTGCCTTGTTCTCGTGCAGTTTGGCGATTTCATCGGTGAAATCCCGGATATGCCCATATGTGCCGGGATATTGGAAAATCGCGCCAAAGACGGCGCCGGCATCCAGGTCGCGCGGATCGCCGATGACGATGTCGATGCCAAGCGGTGCGGCACGCGTCTGCATCACGGCGATGTTCTGGGGGTGACAGTTTTCATCGATGAAAAAGCCGGTCACTTTCGCCTTGGAAATGCGCTGCGCCATGGTCATCGCCTCCGCGCATGCGGTCGCCTCGTCCAGCAGCGACGCATTTGCAATCTCAAGACCCGTCAGATCCGACACCATCGTCTGGAAATTCAACAGCGCCTCAAGCCGCCCTTGGCTGATCTCCGGCTGATAGGGGGTGTAGGCGGTATACCACGCGGGGTTTTCTAGGATATTGCGCTGGATCGCGGGCGGCGTGACCGTCCCGTGATAGCCCCGGCCGATGAGCGAGGTCAGCACCTTGTTCTTGGACGCGGTCACGCGCATGTGGTGCAGCAATTCGCGTTCGGACTTGGCCTTGCCGAAATCGAGCGGCTCTTTTTGACGGATGCCCGCCGGGATCGTGTCGTCGATCAGCGCATCAAGGTCTTTCGCACCCACCACGTCCAGCATCTCGTCCATTTCGGCGGGCGACGGCCCAATATGGCGGCGGTTCGCAAAATCGTAAGGCAGGTAGTCGGTGGGTTTGAAAGTCATGGTGTGCGTTCCTCAGCCGATCAGCGCGTTATAGGCGGTTTCGTCCATCATGCCGTCGAGTTGGGAGGCATCGGACGGCTTGATCTTGAAAAACCAGCCCTTGCCCAGCGGGTCGCTGTTAGCGAGGCTTGGATCGTCGGCAAGGTCGGTGTTCACTTCGGTGATTTCGCCATCGACCGGTGCCATGATGTCCGATGCCGCCTTCACGCTTTCGATCACAACAATTTCGTCGTCCTTGCTGACCACTGTGCCGACTTCGGGCAGTTCGACAAAGACCAGATCACCAAGCTGGGTGGTGGCATGTTCGGTGATGCCCACAACATAAGCATCCCCGTCGGCGCGCAGCCATTCGTGTTCTTCTGTGTATTTCATGGGTTTTCCTCTTTGGTTATCTTTTGAAGTTGGCCGCAACGAACGGCAGTTTCACAACCGTCACCGGTTGGCGCTTGCCGCGCAACTCGCCATAAAGAACGGTTCCCGGCAGGTGCAGGCCGTCGGCCACAATGCCCATGGCAACCGGCCCGTCGACTGTCGGGCCAAAGCCGCCCGAAGTCACAAAGCCGATCTGCGCACCACCGTCTTCGGTTTCAAACAGGGGCACGGCCTGCCGCATCGGCGCGCGGCCCTCGGGTCGCAGCCCGACACGGTGGCGATCCACGCCGTTTGTCAGGGCGCTCAGGATCGTGTCAGCGCCGGGAAAACCACCTGATCGGGGCCCATCGGCGCGCCGGACCTTCTGGATCGCCCAAGCCAGTGACGCCTCGACCGGGTTCAGGCCAGCATCCATGTCCTGCCCGTAAAGGCACAGCCCGGCCTCAAGGCGCAGCGAGTCGCGCGCCCCCAGACCAATGGCTTCGACATCACGGTGCGCCAGAAAGGTTCGGGCGAGCGCTTCGGCTTGGTTCGCAGGCACGGAAATCTCGTACCCATCCTCGCCTGTATACCCCGACCGCGACACCCAGGCTTCTGTCCCGCCCAACTCAAGTGTGGCCACATCCATGAAACGCATGTCCGCTGCGCGCGGATCAAGCGTGGCCAGAACCGTTTCGGCAGCAGGCCCCTGCAGGGCCAGCAGCGCGCGATCGGTCAGTTCCGTTACCCTCACATCAGGTTCCAGCGCCGCCTTCATATTTGCGATATCGGCGTCCTTGCAGGCGGCATTGACCACAACAAATACGTGGTCACCGCGGTTGGCCAGCATCAAATCGTCTTCGATACCGCCATCCTCGTTGGTGAAAAACCCATAGCGCTGCCGGTTCTCGCCCAGTCCCAGGACGTCGACCGGGATCAGCGTTTCAAGGGCCTGTGCCGCCGCTTCATATGTCGGGCCGCCCACGATCACCTGTCCCATGTGACTGACATCAAACAGCCCGGCCTTCGCACGCGTATGGAGGTGTTCCTTCAGCACGCCAAGCGCGTATTGGACCGGCATCTCATACCCGGCAAAGGGCACCATCCTGGCCCCAAGGGTCATGTGCAACGCATGCAGCGGAGTTTGCTTGAGGTCGGACATATCCCATCGCCTTCTGCCTAGCCGACGAGATTTGCGTGAAATCAAGCGGCACCATATCAGACGCAGACAAGTGTCTGCGCGTCGGTGCCTCCTCTGTCCTGCGTGCCTGAGATCATTATCCCTTCGGCGGATGCGCTGGGCATCACTCTCCAGAGTCTTGTGGCTTTGCGTTGGTCCTGTGGCCTGAGAGTTTCCGAGGCAGTTGCTCCTTCGGCACCAGTGATCTGGTTCTCCCAACGTCAAGCGTCCCGAGTTTCGTATCGGAAACACCATCGGGATGGCAAGGAGTATCTCGCATGGGGGTCTTCACGATGACTGGTATGGCGAAGTGAACTGCGTGGTTTGGTCGGAGCCAGCGTTGGGTTTTGAGCATTTGCGCTGGTCAGTGTGCGTGACTGAGGCTCAAATGTGGGGCTTGTTTGCGGCCCGTAACGACCGGCAAGGCCGACAACGAATACGCGGACTGTCTACGCCCCGTTCACATCAGGCTATGCAGACCGCGCCAAGACGGTCTCTTCCGCCTCAGTCTGCTCGAAGGTTTCATTCTCGGACGGCGGAGGTCGGGTCGAAAACCGTTGTATCTGCAGGGTCAGGTCCTCCACCACGCGCGTCAGATTTTGCGACGCGGCTGTGGTTTCCTGGAACATGGCTGCGTTTTCCTGCGTCACCTGATCCAGTTGGCCCATCGCAGTGTTGATCTCACCCACGCTGGCGGACTGTTCCTGCGTGGCCTCTGCGATGTGCGAGACATGGTGCGAGATGTCGGACACCGACGCGATGATCTGCTCCAGAGCGTTGCCCGCATCCCCAACCAGCTTGGAACCGAGGTCAACGCTTTGGGTTGACGACGCGATGGAGAGTCCCGATCTCACTGGCGGCCTCTGAGGACCGTTGGGCAAGGGCGCGCACCTCTGATGCGACCACAGCAAATCCGCGTCCTGCATCGCCAGCGCGTGCTGCTTCAACGCCTGCATTCAAAGCAAGAAGGTTGGTTTGAAAGGCGATATCGTCGATGACTTTCACGATGGACTGGATCTCGGTCGAACTTTTCGAGATGTCGTCCATGGCCGCAACAGCTTCGTGAACAACCTTGCCCGAGGCTGTCGCGTTTTCCCGGGCCGTGCTCACGATGTCATTGGCACTTTGCGCGCCCTCGGCCGAGCTTTTGACGGACGCGCTGATTTGCGACACGGCGGCTGCGGTTTCTTCAAGGGTTGCTGCCTGGCTTTCCGTGCGTCGGCTCAATTCTATGGCGCTGTTGGTCACGCCTGCGACTTCCGACTGGATTTTGTCTGTCCCGGCCACGACGGACCCGATTGCTTCGTCGAGGCGTGTGATCGCCGTGTTGAAATCCTGCCGGATACGGTCGTTCGAACCCGCAAACGCGTCGTTGATCCGGACGCCAAGGTCGCCGTCTGCCAGCGCGGCAAGCGACGCGCTCAACGCCTCGATCATGGAATTCTGCTCGGATTGCAGGCGAGTCCTTTCGCGTTCTATCGCCGCTTTTTCATTGTGTTTCTGTGTGACGTCCGCGGCGATCAGTACTGTGCGTTTGAGATCACCATTGCTGAAATGCACCGGGCCGAGGCCACCCAGCAGATATGACGTGGCCCCCGTCTTGCCTTCGATTTTGATTTCACCAAACATCGCGACTGACGGATCGGCCGGAGCGTCGTCGACAAAAACCGTATCAGCGAACCGGCAATCCAGTGCGTCGGGGTCCAGTCCGGCAAGTGTGTAAAACGCCTCATTTGCGTCCATGAGTTGTCCATCCGCCCCGAACTCTGCGCGTGCCTGATTTTCGTGGAGTGACTGCAGAACGGCCGCGTTCAACCGCTCTTCGGAGACGTTATCCCATTCAACCACATATCCAATGCGTTCTCCCTCGTCGCTGTCGATACGCGAGATTTTGAGTTCGAGCGTGACGTCGTCCATCTCAAGGCTGGCGTCATGACCATTTGCGCCCAACGCCCCCAACATCTTGCGTTGCATGTCCGGGTTTTTGTGAAAGATGTCAATGGATTGACCGATGATCGTGTTCGGGTCAAAGGCCGGGATGCGCGACCTGACGACGTCTTTGTGCCGGGTCAAAAGGTTTATGACGGCAGTGGAGGCATAGACGATTTTGAAGTCGGCATCGGCAATCATGATGCTGGCCGACCCGCAATCCAACGCGGTGCTTTTCATGGCCGCATCTGTGTGCGCCGCTGCGGAATCGGCTAGCTGTTCCCGGAACGCAGTCAAGGCAACCGAAACGGCATGAAACTCATTGCCGGATTTGAATTCGGGAATCTGGTGGTCGAAATCACCGGCGGCAATTCTTTTTGTCGCGGTTGCGATGGCCAACATGGGCTTTGCCAGAATGCGGTTCATCATCAGGGCCGCCAACACCAGCATAACCACTGCCAGGACAAGCGCCATCTGCAGTGCTTCGCGTTTTGCGTCCAGCACAGCGGCGGAAAACACGTCGGTCTGCCAATCGCCC
Organism: Tateyamaria armeniaca; assembly: GCF_045797845.1. Classification (NCBI taxonomy): domain Bacteria; kingdom Pseudomonadati; phylum Pseudomonadota; class Alphaproteobacteria; order Rhodobacterales; family Roseobacteraceae; genus Tateyamaria; species Tateyamaria armeniaca. Next base: position 3,444,705 of record NZ_JBHDIY010000002.1, on the reverse strand, counting down.
GCGACAACGCCAACCACATCCTGGTCGGGACCAAACAGGATGGGGTGCGCTATGATCAACCTGTCGACATTGGTGCGCGTCTGGCCGTCTGCCAGAACCTCTTGGGCAATGGCACGCATCATGCGGGACGAATTTCCGTCACGCATTTTTTCCATCAGGATTGCACCGTCGCGGTCCAGCACGACGACCCCTGCGGTACCGCGATTCATGGATTTTTCAGTGGTGTACATGACTTCGGCCACGGCCTCGGCATCCTGCGCCTGAACGATAGGCGCAATATGTTCAGCGAGATGGGCCACGATTTCGTCGCCGAATTCCAGAACCATGTCCGTTGCCAATGCGTTTGACGCCTGCAGCGATTTGAACGTCAGCACACCGACGATCAGCGCACAGAAAACCACCAGCAAAACAATGCACTTGAAGAAAATCGAATGCACGGACGCAATGGGGTTTCCACTGGCACGCATTTTGGGTTCGCCCATCTGAGGATCCTTGGTGATTCTGGCGGGCGCAGAATTCCATGGCCTCCTTAAGAAGTTGCAAATTGCTCACATCAGACGCGCAGTTGTGCAAAACCGGGGTGTTCAGTCCCCAGCGACGGGCTCAATCATATCGACGCGGGTTGCATGGCGTCCGCCCTCGAATTTCGACGCAAGGAACGCATCGACGATTTCTATGGCCAGCCCTTCGCCCACAACGCGCGCGCCAAGCGCGAGCATGTTGGCATTGTTGTGCTGGCGGATCATGCGGGCCGAAAACGTGTCAGAACACACACCGCAACGGATACCCTGCACCTTGTTGGCGGCCATCATGATGCCCTGACCTGTGCCGCACAGGACAATGCCCAATCCACAATCGCCCGATGCAACCCGCAGGGCTGCCGCGCGCCCGTGTTCGGGGTAATGCGTGCTTTCCGGCGTTGTCGGTCCGATATCCTCAACCTCCCATCCAAGGCCGGAGATATGGGTTGCGATGGTCTGACGCAAAGCGATGGCGGCGTGATCGCTCGACAAAACGACGCGCGTATTGGGTGTCATGGTGGTCTGTGTCCCGGTCTGGTGTGCGATTGGAAGCAGGTCTTAACCGGGGCGGGGACGAGAGACCAGATGTATGACCTTCGTGCTGCGGACTGATTGCCGGGTGAGGGAGTAGGCCGAGGATGACGCAAGCCATGCGTGCCGAGAGGCTGCATTTTATTGCGTGAAGCGAGTATCGAGCGGGTTCGAAGGCGGCGATACTCTTGCAATGGTGACTGTGGATAACTTATTTATGAAGAATTATCATGAATTTATCATACATACCTCAAGCTACACATGAGATGTGAAAACCGATCACTCACCCAAGCCCCAATCCGGAAAACGCGCCCGTATTGCACCGCATTCCACCCAATCGGCTTGACAGGACGGGACGGGATAAGTGCTTGATGGCCCCAGAAAACCGGGGCGAATGCACCGATACAATCAGGGAGTGAATAATGCGCATCAAACATATGGTGGCAACGGCGGTCTGTATGGCCGCGATGGGTTCGTTTGCAGTCGCGGACGGGCATGGCGGCAAGGTCAAAGTGGGTATGATCACCACGCTTTCGGGCGGCGGTGCGGGGCTTGGCATTGACGTGCGCGATGGCTTTTTGCTGGCGACCAAGGGCAACGACATGATCGAAACGGTGATTGAGGACGATCAACGCAAGCCCGACATTGCCGTTGGCCTCGCCGACAAGCTGATCCAGTCTGAAAAGGTTGACGTGCTGACGGGCATCATCTGGTCAAACCTCGCGATGGCGGTTGTCCCGTCGGCCACGGCGCAGGACAAATTTTACCTCAGCCCGAATGCAGGACCCTCGGCACTGGCCGGGCGCGGGTGCAGCCCGAACTATTTCAACGTCAGCTGGCAGAATGACGCGTTTTCCGAAGCAGCAGGCGCCTATCTGAGCAATGAGGGCGTCGGTAAAGTGTTCCTGATGGCCCCCAACTATCCTGCGGGTCAGGACATGATGGCCGGGTTCAAACGCTTTTTCAAAGGCGAGGTGACCGAGGAAGTCTATACCACACTGGGCCAGACCGACTACGCCGCTGAAATCGCGCAGATCCGCGCCAGTGACGCCGATCAGGTCTATTTCTTCCTGCCCGGTGGCATGGGGATCTCCTTTATGAAGCAATATGCAGGTTCGGGCGTGGACAAACCCGTCGCGGGCCCGGCGTTCAGCTTTGATCAGGGCATTCTCGGCGCGATTGGCGAGGCGGCCCTTGGGGTCAAGAACACCGCGCACTGGTCCAAGGACCTCGACGTGCCGGGCAACGCCGAATTCGTCGAAGCGTTTCAGGCGGAATACGGGCGCCTGCCATCACTTTACGCAGCGCAGGGCTATGACACTGGCCTGTTGCTGGTGTCCGCCGCTGCCAAGGCGGATGTGTCCGACGCCGATGCGTTCCGGGCGGCATTGAAAGAGGCCGATTTCCAGTCGGTGCGTGGTGAATTTGCCTTTGGCGACAACCACCACCCGATCCAGACCGTCTATATGCGCGAAGTGGTCAAGGAAGGCGACATCGTCACCAACAAGGTGATCGGCGTGGCCGCGACAAACCACACGGATGTCTACGGCGCTGACTGCAAGATGTAAGCCATGTGTCCCGGCCTCGGTGCCGGGACAGTTTCCTCAATTTTGTCAAGGGCCTGCCGGGTAAGTGTGCGCGGCAGGGCAGGGGTAGATGACCACCCTTTTGCTGATCGAGCAGGTGTTGAACGGGCTGCAATCGGGGATCATGTTGTTCCTGATGGCCGCTGGTCTGACGCTGATTTTCGGGGTCATGGGCCTGATCAATCTGGCCCATGGTTCACTCTACATGATCGGGGCCTTTGCCGCCGCCGCCGTCGCGGGCGCAACGGGGTCATTTGTGCTGGCGTTGATGGCGAGCCTTGCTGCCGCCGCCGCTGCGGGTGCGATCGTCGAGGTGACGGTAATCCGGCGGCTCTATGACCGCGACCACCTTGATCAGGTGCTGGCCACCTTCGCACTGATCCTGATCTTTTCTGAAGGGACGCGGTGGCTCTTTGGTTCGTTCCCGCTGTACCTGGACGTTCCATCGGCCTTTGCAGGCCCCGTCACGCTGCCCGGCGGCATTCAATATCCGGCCTATCGGCTGCTGATCATCGCCGTGGGGCTTGCGGTTGCGGTGGGTCTGTTCCTGCTGATCGCGCGCACGCGCATCGGCATCCAGATCCGCGCCGGTGAAAGCGACCGCGAAATGATCGGGGCCTTGGGCGTTGATATCTCGCGACTTTACACGATTGTCTTTGCGCTTGGGGCCGCACTCGCAGGGCTTGCAGGTGCACTTGTCGGTGCAATCCAGTCCGTGCAGGTGGGCATGGGCGAACCGGTGCTGATCCTCGCCTTTGTCGTGATCGTCATCGGCGGGATCGGGTCGATCAAGGGCGCGCTGGTGGGTGCCCTGCTGGTCGGGCTGACGGACACGCTGGGCGGTGTGCTGCTGCCGCTGGCCTTCGGTGTATTTCTCGATGCGTCCACCGCCACCTCAATCGGCTCCGCTTTGGCATCCATGGCGATCTACATCCTGATGGCCGTTGTCCTGATCTACCGCCCCACGGGCCTTTACGGGGCCGCACCATGACGCGCGAGGGGGCGATCAACACAGCCGTGTTCCTCGCACTTCCGCTGCTGGCCGTGGCGGCACTGATTATGGACGAACCGTTCACCATCACTCTGGCCACACGCGCCGCGATCCTTGCGCTCGCGGCGGTGGGGCTCAACCTTGCCCTTGGGCTGGGTGGTCTGGTCAGCCTTGGGCACGCGGTATTCTTCGGGTTGGGGGGCTATGCAATGGGCATCCTTGCCAGCCACGCCCAAAGCTATGCACCACTCTATGACGGATGGATCGTGATCGAAGGCACCAAGTCCATGCCGGTGATATGGCTGGTGGCCATCCTCAGCAGTGCCCTTGCCGCGCTGATCATCGGTTTGCTGTCTTTGCGCACCTCGGGCGTCTACTTCATCATGATCACGCTGGCCTTCGGGCAGATGTTCTACTATTTCTCGATTTCCTGGCCCGCCTACGGGGGCGAAGACGGCCTCAGCATCTATGTACGCAACGCCTTTCCGGGGCTCAACACGCTGGAGCCGATCCAGTTTTTTGCCCTCGTCTTTGCCCTGCTTAGCCTCGTTCTCTGGGGGATGAGCCGGATTGCCCGATCCCCTTTGGCATGGCGCTGAGCGCAGCGCGCCAGAACCCGGCGCGTGTTGAAACCGTCGGCCTGTCTCCGTTCCGTCTGCGCCTTGTGGCCTTCGTGATCTCCGGCGCTGTGACGGGGCTGGCGGGCGCGCTCTTTGCCGATCTCAACCGCTTTGTCTCGCCCACCATGTTCAGTTGGCAGATGTCGGGCGAATTCATCGTCTTCGTGGTTCTGGGCGGCATCGGGCGGCTGTTCGGCCCGGTTGCGGGGGCATGCCTGTTCGTGTTGCTAGAACACACGCTCAGTGGTGTCAGTGAGTTCTGGCTGATCTATGTCGGGGCGATCCTGCTGTTGGTGGTGCTTTTTGCCCGGGGTGGTCTGATCGGATCGCTGGCCGGCCGCGAGGTGGCGGATGACTGAGGCGCTGCTGGATATCAAAGGGCTGCGCAAGAGCTTTGGTGCGCTGAGGGCCACCGACAACGTGAGCCTGACATTAAACCCCGGCGAAATCCACGCGCTGATCGGGCCCAACGGGGCGGGCAAATCCACGCTGATCGCGCAGGTCGCTGGCGGGCTGTCACCGGATGCCGGGCAGATCGTCTTTGCAGGTGCGGATGTGACACCGCTGGGCACGGCGGCGCGCGCGCAGGCAGGGCTGGGGCGCACCTTTCAGATCAGCGCACTGGCAATGGAGTTTTCTGTTCTGCAAAACGCCGTTCTGGGCGCGCTTGGGGCAGGCGGGTCGGTCTGGCGGTTCTTCAAGCCGGTGATGCGGGATGCCGAGTTGCGCGCCCGGGCCGAAGCGGCACTCGAGCGCGTCGGCCTTATGGAACATGCCGCAAAGCGCACCGCAGACCTCAGCCACGGGCAGCGCCGCTTGCTGGAAGTGGCCGTGGCGTTGACGCTGGAACCCAAAGCGTTCCTGATGGATGAACCGATGGCGGGGCTGGGCGGGGAAGGGTCAAAACGCATGACTGCCTTTCTGGACAGTTTGCGCCGCGACGCGCCGATCCTGCTGGTCGAACATGATATGGACGCTGTTTTTGCGCTGGCTGACCGGATTTCAGTGCTGGTCTATGGCCAGATCATCGCCACCGGCACAGCAGAAGACATCCGCGCCAACCGTGATGTGCGCGCTGCCTATCTGGGTGAGGAGATGCCGTGAGCTTGCTTGAGATGCGCGGGATCGAGGCGGCCTATGGACCGTCGCAGGCGCTGTTCGGCGTCGATCTGACTGTGGGCGAGGGCGAGGTTGTCGCGCTGATGGGGCGCAACGGGATGGGCAAATCCACGACGATCAAGGTGCTGTGTCGCCTGTTGCGGCACTCTGGCGGCGATGTGCGCTTTGACGGGCAGGACATGGCGCATGTGCCGCCGCACCGGGCCGCGCGTGCCGGTATCGGGCTGGTGCCCGAGGGGCGGCGCTGTTTTCCGAACCTCACAGTGTTTGAGAACCTGATCGCCGCCGCGCGCCCCGGCCTGTGGGATTTCGATGGCGTTGCGGCCTTGTTTCCGCGTCTTGCCGAACGGCGCGATCAGGGCGCGCACAGCCTGTCGGGGGGCGAGCAGCAGATGCTGGCCATCGGGCGCGCGCTGATGACAAATCCGCGCCTGCTGGTGCTGGACGAGGCGACCGAGGGGCTGGCCCCCGTGGTCCGGCAGGAAATCTGGGCCGCGCTGACACGCCTCAAGACCGAGACCGGCCTTGCCCTGCTGGTGGTCGACAAGTCGCTGGCTGAATTGCGCCGGATGGCGGATCGCGCGGTGATCATCGAACGCGGGCGATCCGTGTGGGACGGATCGCTGGATGCACTGGATGGGACAGTGGCCGACACCTATCTGAGCGTCTGAGTGGGCGTCAGGCGCGCAAACGACCGGCAATGGCCGTCAGACAGAACAGAGCTGCGGCGACACAGACGATTGTGGGGCCCGTCGGCGTGTCGAACTGGAAAGACGACCCAAGACCCGCAATTGCAGCGCCCGACCCGATGGCGGCGGTGATCAGCGCCATCGCCTCGGGCGTGCGCGCAAGCGGGCGTGCGGCGGCCGGCGGGATGATCAGCAGTGCGCCGATCAGCAGTGCCCCGACCGCCTTGATCGCGACAGCGACGGTCAAAGCCAGCGCGATCGTCAGCACCATCTGCTCTGCGCGCGAAGATATGCCGCTGGCTTGCGCAAGATCGGGGTTCAGCGTGGCCGTCAGCAGGCGTTGCCAGCGCCAGGCCAGAAGGCCGATGACCGCTGCCGCACCGGCCCAGATGAGGCCAAGGTCGAAAACCGTGACCGCAAGGATATCGCCAAAAAGATAGCCCATGAGGTCCATCCGTGCGCCTGACAGGAACGACACAGCAACCAGACCAATGGCAAGGGCGGCATGGGCCAGCACGCCCAGCAACGTGTCTTCGGCCAGTCCGCGCCCCGACAGCCCTTGGACCATCAGCGCCATGATCAGGGCCGTCGCCAGCACACCCAGCATGATCGGCCCCTGAAAGGCGAGCGACAGCGCAACGCCCAGCAGGGCCGCATGGGCAGTTGCATCGCCGAAATAGGCCATCCGCCGCCACACCACGAAACAGCCCAAAGGGGCGGCCGCAAGTGCGGTGCCGATACCGGCCAGACCTGCGCGTACCATGAAATCATCAAGCATGGTCGTGCTCGTGTTCGTCGTGGTGGTGATGATCGTGATCGTGTTGATGGCGGTAGATCGCGAATGCGCCTTGTGCGCCGGTGCCGAACAGGGCGCGGTATTCGGGCGCGTCCTGCACCACCTCTGGCGTGCCTTCGCAGCAGACATGGCCGTTCAGGCACAACACCCGGTCCGAGGCGGCCATGACCACGTGCAAATCGTGGCTGACCATCAGGACAGCGCAGTTGAGGTGGGTGCGGACATGGTCGATCTTGCGATAAAAATCCGCGGCACCCGGCTGGTCCAGCCCTTGTGTCGCCTCATCGAGGATCAGCAGGTCCGGCGACATCAGCAGGGCGCGGGCCAGCATGACGCGCTGAAACTGGCCCCCCGACAAGGTGCGCATCTGCGCTTCGGCCAGATCGGGTACGCCTGCTTCGCTGAGCGCGCGAGCCATTGCGTCGGCCTCGTGACGAATGGGCAGGCACAGGAATCGCCGCACCGTGAGCGGCAGCAAGCCGTCCATATGCAGGCTTTGCGGAACATATCCGATGCGCAGACCGCGCACAGTATCCACAGTGCCCTGCAGTGGTTTAATTGCGCCAATCAAGCCCTTGATAAGAGTTGATTTTCCCGATCCGTTCGGCCCGACCAGCGTTACGATCTCGCCGCGATCGATGTGCATGTCGACATCGCGCATCACCGTTTTTCCGGCTTGCTGCAGGGTCAGTCCTGTGGCGGTGATCAGGCGCATGGCGGGTCCGGCTGGCATTGCGGGCACAGGCCAAGCGCTTCGATGACGGTGTGGCTGATGGTGAACCCAGTGGCGCGCGCGACATCACCCAGGCGGCCCTGGGTTGCGTCGGTTTCGGCCTCGGCCACGGATTTGCAGCTTGTGCAGATCAAGAAGGCGGGCGCGTGATCCTGGCCCAGATGGGCACAGGCGATATAGGCGTTCAGCCCTTCGATCTTGTGCGCAAACCCGGCAGAGGTAAGGAAATCAAGCGCGCGGTAGGCGACAGGCGGGGCCGTGCCCAACCCTTCCTTTGCAAGAACGGCCAGCAGGTCATACGCTCCCAGCGCGCGATGCTCTGCCAGCAGGATTTCAAGCGCGCGTCGACGGATGGGCGTGAATTTCAGTTTGTTCTCAACACAATACGCTTCGGCCCGCGCAAGTGTCGTGCGCACGCACTGCGCGTGGTCATGAGAATGAAAGCCGATGGCGGACATGTGCGGGGTCTGGTCTTTCTGCGTCGCGTTCGGGATTGATATGTTATACCATAACATTTAGCAAGTAGAAGAATCATCAATCTGGCAGGAGTGTACATGCGGTATCTGGCTTTGGGTCTTGGAATTATTGGGACAGGCGCGGTCGCGGATGTGCCGCGCGTTGCGGTCGATATTGCGCCGGTGCATTCCATCGTGGCGGCCGTCATGGGCGATCTGGGTCAGCCTGCGTTGATTGTACCGCCCGGTGCGTCCCCGCACGGATATTCAATGCGCCCGTCCGAGGCGGCAACGCTTGACCGAGCCGATCTGGTGGTCTGGATGGGGCATGGCCTTGCCCCATGGATGGAAGGGCCGGTGGAGAGCCTTGCAGGCGACGCTGTGGTTCTGGAATTGCTCACCCTGCCGCAGACGCAGCTGCTGGACATACGTGAGGGCGCAACATTTGCCGCGCATGATCACGATCATGGGGATGAACACGGGCATGACGATGCACATGACGCGCATGACGACACGCATGAGGATCATGCAGACGACCACGCACATGAGGACAAGGCAGACGACCACGCCGAGGATCACGCGCACGACCATGCAGAAGCGCATGACCATGACGCGGACAAGGCCCATGACGAAGATCACGCCGATGCGCACGACCATGACGCACATGAGGGCGGCGACCCGCATGCCTGGCTCGACCCGGACAACGCGATGATCTGGGCTGGCGTGATTGCCGCGCAACTCGCGGATCTGGATCCGGAGAATGCCGACACCTATGCGGCGAACGCCACAATCTTTTCAAACAATATCAATTCACTGAAAGGCGATATTGAAGCACAAATTGCCTCGGTCAAAGGCCGCCCCTTTGTCGTGTTCCACGACGCCTATCACTATTTCGAACACCGCTTTGGACTTGAGGCGGCGGGCGCTGTGTCCGCCGGTGATGCGGCCGCACCCAGTGCCGCGCGGCTGTCCGAATTGCGTTCTGAAATCGCGTCTCTGGGGGCCGTCTGTGCGCTGACAGAGCCGCAATTCAATCCGGCCATTCTGGATGCGCTTGGTGCGACCCAACTGGGCGAGATTGACCCCATTGGTGCCACCCTGACACCTGGGCCGGAACTGTACGGCCAGTTGCTTGCGAATATGGCGACGTCCCTGACCAACTGCTTGAAATAATGCCCTAATCTGCTGGTGTCAGACCACGCATCTGGCCCAGCAGCTTTGGTATCTTATCCTTGAAGCGGAAAAACCCGTGTGTTGCGTGCGGCCACGCCGCGCTGTCATAGTCACGCCGCACCTGCCGGACCGGCGGTGCGCCCTCGCGCCGGGACAATGCGTGCACAAGCGCGGCGGCGGGGCCGACGGGTGCGTAGGGGGTTGCGATCTGTTCCAGCCCGGCGGCGTTCGCCCACGCGCAAAGGGCCTGCGCCGTTGCGTCGGGGTGCGACATGGCCCCCAATCGCGCCCCGAACCGCGCTACAGTGTCATGGGCGGCTTGGGCCGCAAATTCAGTGACATGCGGGGCGACGGTCAGGGGTGACAGACGCGCACGCGCCGACACAACGGCCGTCGCAGCCGGTGCGATCCCCTGATCCAGTAGAAAGCCGGGGCTCAGGTCGTCTTTGTGCAGGATCAGACCGGTGCGGGCTGCGAGGTCTGGTGCTGCAAGATCAGCCAAAGGTGTGATGTCGGGCTTGGGCGGGCCGTCAAGCGCAATTGCTTCGCCCGCCAGTTGCCATTTGGGGGCAAACCGCCCTTCGGTATATTTCGAGATGTTGGAGGTGCGTGCCAGATAGGTCTTGCCCGGTGTCTGTATCCCCGCCACCCAGCGCCAGCTCAGCGTGTTGGAGGCCGGATCGCCATCCAGCAGATGCCGCAGAAAGAAATCCGCGCCCAACTCCCACGGCAGCCGCAGCGTGAAAACCCAGATCGAGGCGAACCACATGCGCGCGTGGTTGTGCATGTAGCCGGTGTCGACCAGTTCCTGCGCCCATGCGTTGAAACAGTCGATCTCGGTCTCGCCCTTGCAGGCGGCTTCCCACCTTTCGCGCAGGCCCGACTGGGTCTGCACATCGTCCAGACACCGTTTCAGAGAGGTCTGATACTGGTCCCACACGCCCGGGCGCAATTCCAGCCAGCCCTTCCAATAGGTGCGCCAGAACACTTCCTGAATGAACTTTTGCGCCGCCGACGCGCTGTGACGGCCAAGGACGGCCTCAAGGACCTCTGCCTCGGTGATCAGACGGGCGCGCAGATAGGGCGAGAGGGTCGACACACCAACATGGCCATCCCGCCCCAGATCATAATTGCGTCGCGCAGCATAGTCGCGCCCGGCATGGGGCACAAAGCGCTGCAACCGCTCAAGGGCGGCAGTGCGGGTCGGCGGGAAACGGGTCAGGGCATCCTTCATGACGCCTCAGCTAGCCGCATCGAAAGCCACTTCAAGCGGTCGGGTGGTCTTGCAGCCCCCGGCACCGATACTAAGACCTCGGGTAAGATGTTTGCGGGTATGGTCTCGCAACACTTTGACGAGGCAGAACCCATGCGTGATCCCATCGAACAATTTGCTCATATTACCAACAACCTGGTGCCCATGGTTGTGGAACAGACCAGCCGGGGCGAGCGGGCCTATGATATCTTTTCCCGCCTGCTGAAGGAGCGGATCATTTTCGTGAACGGTCCGGTGCATGACGGCATGTCGCAGCTGGTCGTGGCCCAGTTGCTGCATCTTGAGGCGGAAAATCCCTCCAAGGAAATCAGCATGTACGTCAATTCGCCCGGTGGCGTGGTGACGTCCGGCCTGTCGATCTATGACACGATGCAGTACATTAAACCCAAGGTGTCGACCCTGATCTGCGGCATGGCGGCCTCCATGGGCTCCGTGATCGCCATCGGCGGCGAGCCGGGGATGCGCTTTGCCCTGCCCAACTCCGAAATGATGGTGCACCAGCCCTCGGGTGGGTCGCAAGGGATGGCCGCCGACATCCTGATTTCGGCGCGCCATATCGAGCGGACCCGCGAGCGTCTGTATCAGCTTTATGTCAAACACTCGGGTCAGGATTACGACACTGTTCAGCAGGCGCTGGACCGCGATTCATGGATGACCCCGGAAGAAGCCAAAGAATGGGGCCATATCGACGAAATCGTCGAAAACCGCGCCAAGGATGACGACGACAGTTAAGGCGCTCGCACAGGCTTTGAACAAAGGCCGGGCAGGCGCGACATTTTGAGGCTCGCGCAGGCCCTCACAAGGGAAAAAGACGATTGTGGACCCCGCGGGGCTGGCCTAAGCTGGCGCAAGCGGGGCACATACCGGATTTCGATCCGGTTCCAAAAGACTGCGGCATCTGCCGGGAAGGACGCGACATGGCCACGAATTCGGGCGGCGACAGCAAAAACACCCTCTATTGCAGCTTTTGCGGCAAAAGCCAGCATGAGGTGCGCAAGCTGATTGCGGGCCCGACCGTTTTCATCTGTGATGAGTGTGTCGAGCTGTGCATGGACATCATCCGCGAGGAAACAAAGGCGTCCGGCCTGAAATCCACCGATGGTGTGCCGACCCCGCGCGACATCTGCGGCGTGCTGGACGATTACGTGATCGGGCAGGCCACGGCCAAACGTGTGCTTTCGGTCGCCGTGCACAACCACTACAAGCGCCTCAACCACGCCCAGAAGGGCGGGGATATCGAACTGGCAAAATCCAACATCCTGCTCATCGGCCCCACGGGCTGCGGCAAGACACTGCTGGCCCAGACACTGGCGCGCATTCTTGACGTGCCGTTCACCATGGCCGACGCGACCACGCTGACCGAGGCGGGTTATGTGGGCGAGGACGTCGAAAACATCATTCTGAAACTGCTGCAGAGTTCGGAATACAATGTCGAACGCGCCCAACGCGGCATCGTCTATATCGACGAGGTCGACAAGATCACGCGCAAGTCCGAAAATCCCTCCATCACCCGCGATGTGTCGGGCGAGGGTGTACAACAGGCGCTCTTGAAGCTGATGGAAGGCACCGTGGCTTCGGTTCCGCCGCAGGGCGGGCGCAAGCATCCCCAGCAGGAATTCCTGCAGGTGGACACGACCAACATCCTGTTCATCTGCGGCGGTGCCTTTGCAGGTCTCGACAAGATCATCGCGCAGCGCGGCAAGGGCTCGGCCATGGGCTTTGGTGCGGATGTACGCGACAATGATGCGCGCGGCGTGGGCGAGATTTTCACCGAGCTTGAGCCCGAAGATCTGCTGAAATTCGGTCTGATCCCGGAATTCGTCGGTCGTCTGCCTGTACTGGCGACGCTGGAAGATCTGGACGAGGACGCGCTTGTCACCATCCTGACCCAGCCCAAGAACGCGCTGGTCAAACAGTACCAGCGCCTGTTCGAGCTGGAAGACACGCAACTGACCTTTACCGATGATGCGCTGAGTGCCATTGCCAAGCGGGCGATTGAACGCAAGACAGGTGCACGCGGCTTGCGCTCAATCCTCGAAGATATCCTGCTCGACACGATGTTCGATCTGCCGGGGCTTGAGTCCGTCAGTGAAGTGGTCGTGAACGAAGAGGCTGTGACCTCGGATGCGGCACCGCTGATGATCCATGCCGAGGCGGAAAAAGAGCCTGCATCGGCCGGGTAGGGCGACCCATCTCTGAAACATAGAAAAGCAGGCTCAGGCCTGCTTTTTCTTTGCGTTGGCATAAAACTTAGCCATTTGGGTAAGTTTTGCATTGATCGAACACATGCGACGCGTTAGTTAGCCATATGGCTAACGAAATTCAGGATGATCTCACGCCCCTTTTTGCCGCTCTGGCTGACCCCACGCGCCGCGCGGTCATTCAGACGCTTGGCACTGGGCCAAAGACTGTGTCTGTCCTTGCTGAACATCACGACATGGCCTTGCCGAGCTTTCTGAAACACATCGACAAACTTGAACGGACGGGCGTGATCGCAACCCGAAAAAAAGGGAGGGTGCGCACCTGCCACCTGCACCCGCGCGCGTTGCGCCCCGTGCAGGACTGGCTGGCGCAAGAGGCGATGCGCTGGGGCGGGGCCATGGATCGGCTGGCCGCACATCTTGACGCAGTGGATACGGAGAAAAAGATATGACCACAGACATCGGAACGCTGGAATTCACCCGCACCATGACGGCCGATCCCGCCCGCGTCTTTCAGGCGCTGACCTCGGCGGCGGACCGCATGGCGTGGGGGCCGCCCGACGCGGACAGCGTTGTGATCATCGAAAACCAGCCCGATGCCGCCCCCGGCGTGCGCGAGATCTCGCGCGTGGGCCCCCGCGAAAACCCTTATGTGGATGTGGCAACCGACTGGATCGTGATGGAGGCGCCAACGCGGCTGGTCTATGCCGAAACGCTGAGCGCAGAGGGCGAGACGCTGGGCGTGAGCCTTGCCACGTTTGAACTGTCGCCCGAGGGTTCGGGCACGGCGGTGCAGGCGCATGTGCAGATCGTCAACTTTGCCGGGTCGGAAATGATGGGCGAATTTGAGGGCGGCTGGACGCATTCGCTGGACAGTCTTGCGCGCCACGTCTGACGTCGTGGGCAATTGACCTTTGCGCTAAATCTGTGCCCGATGCGCAAGATCACAGCGAAAAGGTGAGTCATGACGATCAAACGCATCTCCTCCGGTGGTGAATACGAACCGAAAGTCGGGTATTGCCGCGCCGTTGTCGCAGGCGACTGGGTGCATGTGGCGGGCACTGTGGGCCATGGCACAACGGCGACGGAACAATGCGCCTCGGCCCTCGAAATCATTGGTGCTGCATTGAAAGAGGCCGGCACCGACTTTGCCCACGTGGTGCGCGTCAGCTACATGCTACCCGACATCAACGAATTCGAACCCTGCTGGCCCATGCTGCGCGCAGCCTTTGGCGACAACCCGCCTGCCGCGACAGTCACGGAATGCGGCCTGATCACGCCCGAAGACCGCATCGAGATCGAAGTGACCGCAATCCTGCCGACCTGAGCCACCTTGTCCTCTGGACGAGGGCGCGGTGATGCGGCATAGACGTAAGCAATTGTCGGAGGCAAACGATGGGCATTTTCAACACTCTGCTGCGCGCGGTCACATGGTGGGACGGGCAAACGCTGAACACGCAACTGTTCACGTGGCGCAAGGGCGTCAAGGTGGGCGAAGATGCGCAGGGCAACGTGTTTTACAAGAATGCGGACGATTCAAAACGCTGGGTGATTTACAATGGCGATGTCGAGGCAAGCCGCGTCGATCCCGAGTGGCACGGTTGGCTGCACCGCACCTGGGACGAGCCGCCCACGGACAAGCCGCTGCCGCGCAAGGATTGGGAAAAACCGCACCAGCCCAACCTGACGGGCACCGCGCTGGCCTATGCGCCCGCGGGCTCGATCCGGCGTGCGAAACCTGCGGACCGGGCCGACTACGAAGCCTGGACGCCCGAATAAGGCACCCCCGGACATGGCGGAAAACACCACCGAAGTCCTGGTTGGCGGCGTCGTTCTTGCGGCTGCCATCGGTTTTGCGGTCTATGGCGCGCAGGTCGCGGGCCTTGGCACAGGCACCAGCGACACGTACCCCCTTACGGCCAGCTTTCGCAGCCTTGAGGGCGTGAACGTGGGCACTGATGTGCGCCTTGCAGGCGTCAAAGTGGGCACTGTCACGGATGTCGAGCTGAACCCCGAGACCTATCGCGCGGACACGGTTGTTTCGTTGCGCAGCGTAACGCAGGTGCCCGATGACAGCGCGATCATCATCAGTTCCGAAGGGCTGCTGGGCGGCAATTTCGTTGAAATCGTTCCCGGCGGATCACCGTTCTACTTCGCCGCTGGTGATGAGATCACCGACACTCAAGGCGCGGTCAGCCTGATTTCGCTGTTGCTGAAATTCGTGTCCGGGGACAGCCAGTGATGGCGCGCGCCCTGTTTGCGCTTGCGCTGTTGCTGGCGACCGGCCTGTCGGCTCAGGAAGAGACGGAAACGGCATCGGGCGCAGTGCTGCGCGGGCTCGATAAGATCAGCGGCAATGTGGTCGACATCGAATTGCCTGCCGGACGCACCGTGCAGTTTGAACGCCTCAACATCACGCTGACCGAGTGCCGCTATCCGGCTGGCAACCCGTCGGGGAATGCTTATGCGGGCTTGCAAATCACCGAAACGGGGCGCGAAGGCGTGGTGTTTTCGGGATGGATGATCGCCTCTGCTCCGGCGCTCAGCGCGATGGAACATGCGCGTTATGACATCTGGGTCATGCGCTGCACCACGTCCTGAAGCGTTGGCGGCGCTATGCTGCCAAACTGCCCATTCTGTTCCAGCGCTTCGGCCAACTGTCTGCGATAGGCGGCGCGGGTGATTTCGATGGCCCCAAGTGTGGCCAGATGTGGCGTGAGGAATTGCGTGTCGAACAGCACAAACCCGGTTTGCACCAGATGATCGACCGCCGCGGCCAGCGCCATTTTTGAGGCATTCGTGCGGCGCGAAAACATGCTCTCCCCAAAGAACGCAGCCCCAAGCGTGACCCCATACACGCCGCCAACCATTTGGTTTTCATCCCAAATTTCGACCGAGTGGGCAAAGCCGCTGTGATGAAGATCACCGTAAAGCGAATAGATTTCCGCGTTGATCCACGTGTCTGCCCGGTCCGCGCAGCCGTCCACGACACCTGCAAAATCGGTGTCCAGGCGCACCGTCCAGTCACTGCGCCGCATCGCCCGCGCAAGCGAGCGCGAGATGTGCAGCCCGTCCAGCGGCAACACGCCCCGCATGCGTGGATCGACCCAGAAAATGTCGGGATCATCGCGCGACTCGGCCATCGGAAAGATGCCGGATGCATATCCGTGCAACAACAGGTCAGGCGTCAACGCGCTGTCCGTCATGGCCCCTCGTGTCTGTGTTCGGGTTGGCGATGGGCCGGATGATACGGCGTGACCGCAAGCACACCAACCCTTGCGTGCTGAATGGGGCCGCGCCTCACCCGATATGCGTTTCCAGCCAGCGTTCAAGCCAGTGGATGTTGTAGTTGCCGGTGTGGATGTCCTGTTCGGCAAGCAACTCGTGGAACAGGGGGATGGTGGTGTCCACGCCGTCAATGATCAACTCGCCCAAGGCCCGATCCAGCCGTGCCAGCGCCTCGGTCCGGTCGCGCCCGTGCACAATCAGTTTGCCGATCAGGCTGTCGTAATAGGGCGGGATGCGATAGCCGTCATAAAGGGCGGAATCCATCCGCACGCCAAGGCCGCCGGGCGCGTGGTATTGCGTGATCCGACCGGGTGAGGGCGAGAAGTTCGGCAGCTTTTCGGCGTTCAGGCGCACTTCGATCGAATGACCGTTGATGACCAGTTCGTCCTGCTGGAATGTCATATCCATGCCAGAGGCGACGCGGATCTGTTCGCGGACCAGATCGACACCAAAGATCGCCTCGGTGACCGGGTGTTCGACCTGCAGGCGCGTGTTCATTTCGATGAAGAAGAATTCGCCCTTTTCGTAGAGGAATTCGATTGTGCCCGCGCCGATATAGTTGATCTGCGCCACGGCATCGGCACAAACCTTGCCGATCTTGGCACGTTCTTCGGCACTGATCGCGGGGCCGGGGGCCTCTTCCAGCACCTTCTGGTGGCGCCGCTGGAGCGAGCAGTCCCGCTCGCCCAGATGCACAGCACGCCCCTTGCCGTCGCCAAAGACCTGGATTTCGATGTGGCGCGGCGTGGTTAGATACTTTTCGATATAGACTTCGTCATTGCCAAACGCGGCCTTGGATTCAGAGCGCGCCGTCATGAAGGCACGCTCCATCTCGGACGCGTTCTGGGCCACTTTCATGCCGCGCCCGCCGCCACCTGCGGTTGCCTTGATGATGACGGGATACCCCATCTCTTCACCCAGCGCCTTGGCTTCGTCCAGCGTGGCCACACCGCCATCTGATCCGGGCACGCACGGTACGCCAAGCGCCTTCATCGTGTCCTTGGCGGTGATCTTGTCGCCCATGATGCGGATGTGTTCGGCGGTCGGCCCGATAAAGGTCAGGCCGTGATCTTCGACGATCTGCACGAATTGCGCGTTTTCCGACAGGAATCCATAGCCGGGGTGGATCGCCTCGGCCCCGGTGATTTCGCAGGCCGAGATGATGGCCGGGAAAGACAGGTAGGATTGCGCTGACGAGGGCGGGCCAATGCAGACGGATTCGTCGGCCATGCGCACATGCATGGCGTCCGCATCCGCGGTCGAGTGCACAGCCACACTGGCAATGCCCATTTCGCGCGCGGCACGGATGACGCGCAGCGCGATTTCGCCACGGTTGGCAATCAGGATTTTCTTGAACATCGGTCCCTCCTTATTCGAGGATGACCAGAGGTGCGCCAAATTCGACCGCCGCCCCGTCGTCCACAAGGATGCGTTTGACGGTGCCTGCGCGCGGGGCAGGGATGTGGTTCATGGTTTTCATCGCCTCGACGATCAGCAGCGTGTCGCCTTCGGAGACTTCCTGCCCGACCTTGATGAAGGCGGGCGCGCCCGGTTCGGCCTGCATATAAACGGTGCCGACCATGGGCGAGGGCACAGCGCCCGGATCTTCGGCAGGGTCTGCGGCGGCGGGTGCGGCCTGTGCCGCTGGGACCGATGCGGCAGCAGCACTCGGTGCGGGGGCTGCGGCAGGTGCGGGGGCGGCCTGCATGGCGATCTGCTGGCCCGAGTGGCGCGATACACGCACGTTCAGGCTGTCATCTTCACCGTATTCCCGTTTGACCTGAAGTTCTGTCAGATCGTTCTCGCGCAGCAGTTCTGCAAGCGCCTGAATAAAGGCGACGTCTGCGTCCTGGTTCTTGTTGCTCATTCTTGTCCTCAACCCTGTGGCATCGGCGACGGGGTGACCCGCACCTTGCATCGCGACGCTTATAACGGGCCAAAGGGGCAGTGGAAAGCACCGCTGTGACGCAAGGGCATCGTGTGGCAATCGCGACTGCGCGCAAGGCCCGGTTTTCTGCGCCAAAGCCCTATACGAAAAGAGCGAAGCCACCGGCTCCGCTCTGATTGTTTGCGTCCTGGATCGGGGTCTGCGGGGTCAGATGGCGAGGTATTCGGCCCGCAATTCCTCGTTTTCGAGCACTTCGGAGGCTGTGCCGTCAAACACGATTCCGCCGGTGTCGAGAATCACGGCCCGGTCGGCCAGCTGCAGCGCGCGCACGGCGTTCTGTTCCACAAGGATCGTGGTGATCCCCTGTTCCTTGATGATGCTCAGCGTCTTTTCGATCTCGTCCACGATAACGGGAGCAAGACCCTCGTAGGGTTCATCGAGCAGCAACACCTTGATGTCGCGGGCCAGCGCGCGGGCAATGGCAAGCATCTGCTGTTCGCCGCCCGACAATGTGGTGCCTTCTTGGGTCCGGCGTTCGCCCAGACGCGGGAACAGGTTGTAAAGCCGTTCAATCGACCAGCCGATGGGCGGTGCGATCTGGGCCAGTTTCAGATTTTCCTCCACTGTGAGGCCGGGAATGATGCGGCGATCTTCGGGCACAAGGCCCAGACCGGCCTGCGAGGCCTCGTGGCTCTTCATCTTGTGGAGCGGCTGGTGATCCAGCCAGATTTCGCCGTGAGTCACCTGCGGATCGCCAATGCGCGCGATGGAGCGCAGGGTCGATGTCTTGCCCGCTCCGTTGCGCCCCAGCAGGGCAAGGATTTCGCCCTCGTGGACGTTAAAGCTGATGCCCTGCACGATATAGCTTTCGCCGTAATAGGCGTGCATGTCCCAGACGGACAGAAAGGCGGGGGCGGTCTGGGCGTGGCTGACGCCTTTGGAAAAGTCGGGTTTGACGTTCATGTGTCAGTCCTCATGTCTTGTCGCTGTGATGGGCAGATGGCCCATCCTACGGCAGAGTTCGTGTAGGGTGGGCACTGTGCCCAGCCTCAAGCGGCGTCCTGCGTTTCGCCCAGATAGGCTTCGCGCACCTTGGGGTGGCCCTTGATCTTGTCGGGCGTGTCTTCGACCAGTGGCGTGCCTTGCGCCAGCACGGTGATCCGTTCGGCAAGGCTGAACACCACGTGCATGTCGTGTTCGATGATCGCGATGGTGATGTCGCGGTCTTCCTTGATCTGTTTGAGCAGGTCGATCGTGTTGTTGGTGTCGGCCCGCGCCATGCCCGCTGTCGGTTCGTCCAGCAGCAGCAGACGGGGTTCCTGGCTGAGGCACATGCCGATCTCAAGACGCCGTTTGTCGC
This sequence comes from Tateyamaria armeniaca, assembly GCF_045797845.1. NCBI lineage: Bacteria > Pseudomonadati > Pseudomonadota > Alphaproteobacteria > Rhodobacterales > Roseobacteraceae > Tateyamaria > Tateyamaria armeniaca. The sequence continues at coordinate 3,425,481 of NZ_JBHDIY010000002.1, read as the reverse complement.
CGCGCGACATCGAGGCGGCGTGCATGTGGCGCTTGTCGATCATGTTCATGTCTTCCAGCACGCTTTCTGCGCGTTCGACCATCTCGCGATCCTTGAACAGATTCATGAATCCGTTGGCCGTGAACGCCCCATCCCGCTTGGCAAAGCAGGGGATCAGCATGTTTTCCATGACTGACAGATCGCCAAAGATTTCCGGTGTCTGGAACACGCGCGAAATGCCCATCTGGCAAATCTCGTACGGCTTGCGCCCCAGCACAGACTTGCCGTCAAACATGACCGATCCGGTGTCGGGGATCAGCTTGCCCACCAGCACATTCAGCAGGGTGGATTTACCCGCCCCGTTGGGGCCGATGATGGCGTGGACGGTGTTTTCAGCCACGCTCAGGTTCACGTCCCCCAGCGCCTGAAGCCCGCCGAACCGTTTGCCTACGTTTTTGACTTCGAGAATACCCATGGTCGTTCTCCCTTATTCCGCAGGTGTGGTTTTGCCGTCCGGCGTGTCCGAACTGGGCTTCTTGCGCTTGAAAAGGCCGGCGATCCGTTGTCCGCCCTCGACCAGCCCGCCAGGCAGGAAGATGACGACCAGCATAAAGATCAGACCCAGCGTCAGATGCCAGCCCTTTCCGATAAACGGGTAGATCAGGGTGATGACAAAATCCTCAAGCCCGTCGGGCAGGAAGGCAAACCAGGTGTGCAGAATATCCGAGTTGATCTTGGACAGGATGTTTTCCATGTACTTGATCGCACCGGCCCCAAGCACCGGGCCAATCAGTGTCCCGACACCGCCCAGAATGGTCATCAACACCACTTCACCGGATGCCGTCCAGAACATGCGTTCCGGTCCTGCAAGCGGATCCATCGAGGCCATCAATCCACCCGCGAGCCCGGCATACATGCCCGACACGACAAACGCCGTCAGCATGTAGGGTTTGGCATTCAACCCTGTGTAATTGAGGCGTTGCTGGTTTGATTTGATCGCCCGCAGCATCATGCCAAAGGGCGAGCGGAAGATGCGGATCGACACGTAAAACGACAGCAACATGACCAGCGCCGCAAAATAGTAGCCCGCCGAGAAGGTAAAGACCCAGTCGCCGACATTGAGTTCCGTGGCCGCGCGCATTTCAAGACCGAACAGGTTCGGCACGGGGATGTTGCCCGTTCCGGCACTTTGCTCGCCAAAGATGCGAGGATCCTGAAGTGTCAGTTGCAGACCGGTTTCGCCGCCTGTCAGCCCTTTTTGCAAAAGCCCCTGACGGTCCGGACCGTCCATGTCCGTGGCAAGCACGGAATAGGCAAGCGCGTAGGACATCATGGCAAAGGCAAGCGTGAGGATCGAAAAGTAGATGCCCGAGCGGCGCAGACTGATGTAACCGATCAGCACGGCAAACAGCCCCGATGTCACGATGGCAAGACCCAGTGCGGGCAGGACGTTCATACCGAACAGCTTGAACATCCACATCGCCGCGTAAGACCCGACACCCAGAAAGGCTGCGTGGCCAAAACTGAGATAGCCGGTCAGGCCGAACAGGATGTTGAACCCGATGGCAAACACGCCAAAGATGACAAAACGCTGCATCAGGTCAGGATAGCCCGCGTTGAACTGCGCCAGGGCTGATCCTTCGGGAAACGGGTTCAGGATAAACGGCGCCAGCATGGTCAGCGCTGTGACGAACAGCAGCAGATAAGCGTCTCTTTTGTTAAGTCCAAGCATGGCTGATTAGTCCTCCATCACGCCTTTGCGGCCCATAAGGCCCCGGGGGCGGGTGAGCAGAATGATGATTGCGACCAGATAGATGATGATCTGGTTGATGCCGGGCAGGATATCGAGAACCTGGCTCATTGAGGCAAAGCTTTCGACGATGCCCAGCAGGAAGCCGGCCAGAACGGCACCGGGCAGTGACCCCATGCCGCCGACAACAACCACGACGAAGCTCAGAACAAGAAAGTCCATGCCCATGTGGTAGTTCGGCGAGTTGATGGGCGTGTACATCACACCCGCCAGACCTGCGACAGCCGCGGCAATCCCGAACATCAGGGTGAACCGCTTGTCGATGTTGATGCCCAGCAGCTGCACGGTTTCGCGATCCGCCATCCCGGCGCGCACGACCATCCCGAAGGTGGTGAATTGCAGGAACGCAAACACACCGCCAATGATCACAGCCGCAAACATGAAGTAGATGATGCGCCAGTAGGGATAGATGATCTGGCCGGGCTCAAAGCCCATGATAGCGCCAAAATCAAACGAGCCTGTAAAGGCCGACGGGGCAGGTGTGGGGATCGGGTTGGCCCCGTAGTAGTACTTGATGATTTCCTGAAGAACGATGGCAAGGCCGAAGGTCACCAGGATCTGGTCGGCGTGTGGGCGGTGGTAAAAATGCTTGATCAGGCCCCGTTCCATCAGGACACCGATCCCGATCATGACCGGAATGGCGAACAGGATCGACAGCGGCACGGCCCAGTCGATTATGACATCCCCCGTGGCCTGTCCAAACCAGTCATAGACATACGGCACCTCCACTTTTAGCGGATTCCCGAGGAAGTCGGTCTGGGTGTCGTCCACGACCGTATGGCTGATCGAAATGATGCGGCTGAGCGTGACGGCGCAGAAGGCACCAATCATGAAAAGCGCCCCGTGGGCGAAGTTCACAACGCCCAGCGTGCCGAAAATCAGCGTCAGCCCCAGCGCAATCAGCGCATAGGCAGAGCCTTTATCGAGTCCATTGAGAATTTGTAGGATGATCGCTTCCATCGGCCTGACCTTTGGTTGGAACGTTTGCTGCCAGAGCGCGCCAGCGGCACGGGGCAAGGTAGGGTGGGCAAATTGCCCACCCTTATGATTTGGTGATCAACGCTTATGCGCCGGGGTTACATGTGCCCAGGTCGCCGCCAAAGATCGACGCGTCATACGTCACCTGGCTGACAGGCGTGATTTCGACGATCTCCAGAAGGTCGAATTCGGAAGTCGGGTTCTCTTTACCCTTCACGACCAGCACGTCTTTGAAGCACTGGTGGTCTTCGCCACGATAGAGCGTCGGGCCGTTGCCCATGCCGTCGAATTCGAAGTCCTTGAGCGCTTCGCCAACCGCACATGGGTTGAACGACCCGGCCCGTTCCACGGCATCTGCATAAAGCAGGGCCTGAACGTAGCAGGTGTGCGCCGCCTGGCTGGGCGGGAAGCCGTACTTGGTGCCAAACGATTGCACGAACGCTTTGGAGCCTTCGTCCTGCAGCGACCAGTGCCAGTTTGTGGACCCGAAGATGCCTTTCACGTTTGCACCGGCACCTTTCGCCATCAGGCGCGAATAGAGCGGAACAACGATCTCGAAGTTCTTGCCGTTTGCGACACGGTCGCGCAGGCCGAACTGAACCGCGTTGGTGAGCGAGTTCACCATGTTGCCGCCGTAGTGGTTCAGAACCAGCACGTCCGCATCCGACTGCAGAACAGGCGTGATGTAGGACGAGAAGTCGGTCTGTGTCAGCGGCGTCAGAACGGTGCCGACAGTTTCCCAACCCATGGCTTCGGTCGAGGTCCGCACCGCTTCTTCGGTGGTGTAGCCCCAGTTGTAGTCCGCGGTCAGGTGATAGGCCTTGCGGTCCGTGCCGTAGTTGTTGGCCAGAACGGGCGCGAGGGCTGCACCGGTCATGTAGGAGTTGAAGAAGTGACGGAAACCGTTTGCCTTCTTGTCCTTGCCGGTCGTGTCGTTGGAGTGGGTCAGACCCGCCATGAAGATAACGCCCGCCTCTTGGCAGAGCGATTGCACGGCCACGGCCACACCCGAGGACGAGCCGCCCGTGATCATCACGGCGCCGTCTTTTTCGATCATCGAGCGGGCAGAAGCGCGCGCGGCGTCGGATTTGGTTTGTGTGTCGCCCGTGACGTACTCGACCTTCTTGCCGAGGATGCCGTTGCCCTGCAGGGCTTTGGACGAGAATGTATTCATCAGGCCGCCGTCGCCGCCACCGTTCAGGTGCTCGACAGCAAGTTCATAGGCGCGCAGTTCGTCCGCACCTTCATCCGCGTAGGGGCCGGATTGTGGCACGTTGAAGCCCAGCGTGACGCTGCTGCCTGTGGGCGCATTGGTAAAGCCCGTATGGCCATCCGCGCGCAGATATGTTGGCAGCGTCAGGCCTGCTGCGCCGGCGACTGCGCCGGTCTTGATCAGACCACGACGTGTCAGGTTCGTTTTGGACATGAAAATCCTCCCAGTTGTAAAAACGCTTCGCCCCACTGTGTCGTGGGACGCGCGGCACGTAGATGTGCAAATACTTTATGACCCGAGTTGTGAAAAGCGCGCAATAAACCCCTTGTTTTTCACGACTATTTTGTAAATATATACACAAGGGTACGGTGCTTTTTGTAAATTGTCTTATGTTGCACCGCAGAAACGCGTTGAAATAGAACACGAAACCATGCGGAGAGCGCCATGCGCGAAGCCCTCACAGGCACACGGATACGGGATCGCAGGGTCATGGCGGGTACCAAACAGTCCGCCCTTGCGCGCCAGATTGGCATCTCTGCCTCCTACCTCAATCTGATTGAACACAACCGCCGCAGAATCGGCGGAAAGCTGCTGCTTGACATCGCCGGAGCCTTGGGTGTCGAGGTGTCTGCACTGACCACAGGGGCCGAGGCGGCGCTGGTCGCCACGTTGCGAGAAGCGGGCAGTGGCACTGCGATGGCAACCGCCGAACTGGACAGGGCCGAGGATTTCGCGGGCCGTTTTCCGGGCTGGGCAGATGCGCTGGCGCTGTCCCATCGCAAGCTGGCCTCGCTGGAGCGAACAGTCGAAGTGCTGAGCGACCGGCTGACCCATGACCCCGAAGTGGCCGCATCCGTGCACGAGGTGCTGTCGACGGCCGCCTCCATCCGCTCGACCGCGTCCATCCTTGCCGAAGACAAGGAACTGTCGCGCGACTGGCTGGACCGGTTCCACACCAACCTTGATGCCGACAGCCGACGCCTGGCCGAAAGCTCCAAGACCCTCGTAGGTTTCCTCGATGCAGAAACCGGCGAGGCCGCGATCAGCGGCACCCCGCAGGAAGATGTCGAGGCCTTTCTGGAGGCCCATGACTATGGCTTTGCCACTCTTGAGGCAGGCGAGGCCGACATCGCCCAGATCATTTCAGAGGCACCCGAGCTGACCTCGGTACCTGCGCGGCATATCGCGCGTGGGGTTCTGGAACGGATGATGGCCGACAGCGCGCAGGTCGCACTGCCCGACTTGCGCGCAGCGGTCGAAGATACCGGCCTCAACCCGCCCGCCTTGGCCGCACGGTTTGCAACCAGCGTACCTTGCATCCTGCGCCGACTGGCCTCGGTGCCCGACCTTGGCCTGGGTCTTGTCGTGGCGGACCGCGCCGGGAGCCTCCTGTTCCGCAAAGGTGTCGAGGGGTTCACTATCCCTCGCTATGGCACCGCTTGCCCCCTCTGGCCGCTGTTTCAGGCGCTTGGGGGGCCGGGTCAGGTCCTTTATCAACGGGTGCAGATGCCGGGGCGGGCGGATGCGATGTTTGACTGTTACGCCGCGACGGAAACCACGGGTCATGTGGCGCTGAACGCCCCGCCTTTGATGCAATCCACAATGCTGATCGTGCCGGTGGCCGAACCCGCCAAAGAAGGCGACCCGCCACCGTTTGCTGTAGGCCCGGCCTGCCGGATCTGTCCTGTCGCCAAATGCGAGGGGCGGCGCGAACCTTCGATCCTCAGCGACGGGTTCTGAGGCGTTTTGACAGGCTGATCAAAACGGCACATAGTCAGGGGGCATCGTTGATGGGCATCTGCGAAACAGACGGCCTGCGGCGACGGTGCGTAGGGGAGGCACCGCAAAATGGGCAAGCATGTTCTGCTCGTCGAGGACGAGGTCAATATCATCGAGGCAATCCGCTTTATCCTCAGCCGTGAGGGGTGGCAGGTCGACACGCATTCGGACGGCGCCACAGCGCTTGACACCATCCGTGCCGTGCGCCCCGACCTCGTGGTGCTCGATCACATGCTGCCGGGCAAAAGCGGGCTTGATATCCTCACCGAATTGCGCGCCGATCCTGATTTCCAGGCTTTGCCGGTGCTGATGCTGACCGCGCGTGGCCAGGCCCGTGACCGCGAACAGGCCGAAAAGGCCGGGGTCAGCCGGTTCATGACCAAACCGTTCTCCAATCTCGAAGTTGTCACGGCGGTGCGCGATCTGGTGCAGTTGGCGCAATGAGCGAACCCGGCCTCACTCCGGTTTTCCTTGAGCGACGCAGCTATCGTCGCCGCCGCATGATGGATGCGCTGCGTCTTTTGCCGATCCTTGGTATCTTTTTGTGGATGCTGCCCGTGTTCTGGCCGACGACAGCGGATGGTCCGGCGGTGGCGGACAAGATGGCGATGTCTACTGCTGTCATCTACGTCTTTGTCGTGTGGGTGACGCTGATCGCGGCGGCGCTTTCGCTGTGGTGGTTTTTACGGTCTGGTCCCGAGATGGGCGAGGACGCGGACACCGAGGGCCCCTGATGGCGTCCCTCAACATGCTGGTCGGCGTCAGCCTGATCTACGTCACCTTTCTGTTTGCGATTGCCTTTTTCGCCGAACGTGCTGCGGCGCGCGGGAAGGGGTCGTGGCTGCGTTCTCCACTGGTCTACACGCTGTCCCTGTCGATCTACTGCACGGCCTGGACGTTTTACGGCGCTGTGGGATATGCCGCGCGTTCGGGGATGGAGTTCGTGACCATCTACCTTGGTCCCAGCCTCGTGATGATCGGCTGGTGGTGGGCACTGCGCAAGCTGGTGCGGGTGGGCCGGGTGCAGCGGGCCACCTCCGTCGCTGACCTGATTTCGTCGCGCTATGGCAAATCGAACCTGCTGGCCATCGTGGTCACGATTATGGCGGTGATCGGGGTGACCCCCTACATCGCCCTGCAATTGCAGTCGGTCACGCTGTCGCTGTCCATCTTTTCCGAACCGGACGCAGGTGGCGAAGTGAACCAGATCGTCGCCGCCTTCTGGGTTGCCTTTGGTCTGGCCATCTTCACGGTCCTCTTCGGCACGCGAAACCTCAACGCCAATGAACGCCATGACGGTGTGGTGATCGCCATCGCGGTTGAGGCGGTGGTCAAGCTGATTGCCCTCTTGGCCGTCGGCATCTTTGTGGTCTGGGGCATTGCAGGCGGTATCGGGCCGATGATGGAGCGGATCGATTCCTCGCCCATTGGCGAGTGGGACATGGACCGCAGCCGCTGGGTCGCCCTTACGGCGCTGTCGGCGGCTGCCTTTCTGGCCCTGCCGCGCATGTTTCAGGTCATGGTGGTCGAAAACGAGGACGAGCGTCACCTGCAGATCGCAAGTTGGGCCTTCCCGCTTTACCTCATGCTGATGAGCCTGTTCGTGGTGCCCATTGCGGTGATCGGCCTTGATCTGATGCCTGCGGGCACCAACCCGGACTTGTTTGTCCTCACCGTGCCGCTTGCCGAAGGGCAGGTGGGTCTGGCCACGCTCAGTTTTTTGGGCGGTTTTTCATCGGCCACGTCCATGGTGATCGTCGCGACGCTTGCCTTGTCCACGATGGTGTCGAACCACGTGGTCATGCCGGTCTGGCTGAATGCGCGGGCCGAAGGGGCGCAGGTGTCTGGCGATGTGCGCAACGTGGTGATCCTGGCACGGCGCGCCTCGATCCTGCTGATCATTGGGCTCGGGTATCTGTACTACCGGGTCTCGGGGGCGGGGCGGCGCTTGCGGCCATCGGGCTCATCTCTTTCGTAGGCGTGGCGCAATTCCTGCCGGCGATGTTTGGCGGCATCTTTTGGCGTGGGGCGACCCGCTGGGGGGCGCTGGCCGGTCTGGTGGTCGGTTTCGCCATCTGGGTGTTCTGTTCGCTCTTGCCCAGCTTTGGCCCCGGCGTGGTCCTGTCGGCAGGCATCTTTGACAACGGGCTGTTCGGGTTTGGCTGGCTGCGCCCTCATGCATTGTTCGGGATCGAGGGGATCGATCCGACCGTGCACGCAGTGGCCTGGTCGCTTACCCTCAACATGGCCGCTTTTGTCGCTGTGTCGCTTGTCACCTTTCCAGGACCGCTTGAGCGGTTGCAGGGCGCGCAATTCGTCAACGTCTTTGATCACTCCACCCAGGCGCGGGGATGGGAGGCGGCGCGCGCCACCTCAGAAGACCTGATGGTGATGACCCAACGCATCCTTGGCGCGGACGAGGCGCAGTCGCTGTTCCGGGCCGAGGCCGCGCGGCAGGGGCTGGACGGGTCGCTGCCCGAACCCAATCAGGCGTTCCTGCAAAGCCTTGAACGCGAACTCGCCGCCTCGGTCGGGGCGGCCACGGCCCACGCAATGATCAGCCAGCTTGTGGGTGGCGCGTCCGTGTCGGTGCAGGACCTGATGGCGGTCGCGGACGAGATCCGCGCAAATCCTCGAATACTCAAACCAGCTTGAGGCCAAATCGCGCGAGTTGACGCGCACGGCAGGCAAATTGCGCGAAGCCAACGAAAAGCTGACAGCGCTGTCGGTGCAAAAGGATGCGTTTCTGTCCCAGATCAGCCATGAATTGCGCACGCCGATGACGTCGATCCGCTCGTTCTCTGAAATTTTGCGCGACACCGAAGGCATGGGGCAGGTGGAAAAGACGCGCTATGCCTCGATCATCCATGGCGAGGCGATCCGGCTGACCCGGTTGCTGGACGATCTTCTCGACCTCAGCGTTCTGGAAAACGGGCAGGTGTCGTTGCGATACGAGGCGGGCAGATTGTCCGATCTGTTGGAAAAGGCGATCCTTACAGCCCAAGCCGGCAGCACCCGCAAGATCGAAATCCGGCGACGGCGCGTGGACGAAGCGGTGGTGCTGACCACCGATCTTGACCGGCTCGGGCAGGTGTTCATCAACCTGATCACCAATGCTCAGAAATACTGCGATGCGGAAAACCCGGAACTGGTCATTTCCGTGCACGCGGATGGCCCTGACCTTTCGGTGTCCTTTGCCGACAACGGTACGCCGATTCCGGACTCGGCGCGCAGCCTGATCTTTGAGAAATTCGCGCGCATCGGGGATCAGGACGGATCGGGCGCGGGTCTTGGGCTGGCCATCTGTCGCGAGATCATGGCCCGTCTGGGCGGCGACGTCACCCATGTCCCCGCCGATGAAGGCAACACATTTGTTGTGCATCTGCCGCGCCGTGCCGCCATGGCCGCCCAGTAAATCACCTGCGCTACATTTCTGATTTTGTGCCTGATCTAAAGCGGTTGGTAACCAATCCTGCGTAACTGTGCCGGAGTATATGCAGGCCGAACCTTGGGTCGGAGGATATGGGCGAAACCGAAACACAGACTGTATTGGCGCGGATTGCCGCCACCGCACGCGAGCAGCGCAAGGCCAAGGCCATGACGTTGCAAAAGGCGCTGCGCGTGACGATGGCCAAGGTGGCGGACCAGTTGATGGGTCTGCCCATGGCCGTGCTCAGTACGTCTGTGCAGTCCATTGCCGGGGACGGGATTGAGGATGGTCTGCCCGACGGCGCGCTGCTGTTACTGCTGGACGGCCCGGGGGGATGCACGGGGGCTGCGATTGTCGAACCGGTGCTTGTCGGCGCGCTGATCCAGCAGCAGACCGTTGGCAGCGTGAATAGCGCAAGTGATCCCGAACGGCCCATGACCCGCACGGATGCAGCGATTTGCGCTCCGCTGATCGACACTCTGTTTGCGCGCGTTGCCCCGATACTGGACGAACCCGAAGACCGGGACCTGATCGAAGGGTTCCAGTTCGGGGCCAAGGCCCAGGATGCACGCACCATGGCGCTGGCGCTGGACGCCGACGACTATGTGTCGATCAAGCTGACGCTCGATATCGCCCGCGGTGCGAGGCAGGGCGAGATGACGTTGATCCTGCCAACGCTTGAGGCGCGCGCGGATCAGCGTGAGGACCCGGATGCCGATGGTGCCTCTGCTCCGGATTCCAAAGTGCCCGATATGGCCAAGCTGGTGATGGGGCTGAACGCGGATCTGCGCATGATTGTCTGCCAGCTCAGCCTGTCTTTGAAAAAGCTTAACGGATTGAAAGTGGGGGACACGCTGGCCCTGACGCCCGGCGCGTTTCCCAACGTCCAGATCATCACGGCAACTGGCCGCGTTCTGGGTCGCGGAGTGGTTGGTCACGTGGATGGTGTGCGTGCTGTGAAACCGCTCCGCCCGCCATCCCATGCCTCCCAGCCGCTGCGCCGTGAAAGCGATCAGGCGCTGGTCGATATGCCCGAAGTCGAGGTGCTGACCGCAACGGGCCGCCGTTCGACCCTGCCGCGCGAGGTGGATGTGAGCGATGATGAGCTGGAAGATGCCATGCAGGCGCTTTCACCGGTCGAAGAAAGACGCTCCGGGACCGCCGAAAAGGTCGACAACCGTGACGAGGATGACTCCGACATTCCGTTCCCTGTGACGGACGATCTGCCTGACCTCGACGATTTGCCCGATCTCGAATCTCTTCCTGATCTGGATGATTTGCCGGATCTGTCCGAACTGCCCGATCTTGAGATGAAGGCCGCAAGTTAGGCGCAGCCAACGCGGCTTACGCAGACCCTTTGGCGTTGGCGATGGCATCCAGCGTCGGGCGCATGTTGCCGAGATCATAACCTGCCGCGCGTGCGGCCTCCAGAATGTCATCCGTCGCCATCTCCCCGGCTTGCCCGAGACACCAGATGACGGTCGACCGCGTACCCGACGCGCAATAGGCGAGAACAGGGCCGTCCGAGGATTTCAGATGTTCCATTTGCGCGGCCACATTCGGCGGCGTCATGGTCTGGTGCGTCAGCGGCAATCGCACAAAGTTGAGGCCTGCAGCGCGGGCGGCGGCCTCGATGCTGTCGGCCTGAAAGGCGGGTGGCACTTCTGCGTCCGGTCGGTTGCAGATCACCGTTGTGATGCCAGCCGCCTTGATGTCGCCCATATCGGCCGGATCAAGCTGTGGGGCGGCAAAGTAGTTTGGCGTGATTTCGCGAATATCCATGTGCCTAGGATTAGGCCGGTGCGCGGTGTCTGTCCAGCGCGCGTCGCAGGGGCGGCACCGCCCACATGCCCGCCAGCATCGCCACGAGGAACACGGCCCCTTGCCAGCCCCCGTAGCTGATGGATGCAACTGCCGGACCGGGGCACAGGCCCACCAGCCCCCAACCGATCCCAAAGAGGATCGAGCCGATCATGAGCGACCGCGTGATTGTCTGTTTCGGTTGAGCTGGAAACGTCCCGCCGACCAGCGGTGCGCGCCCCCGTGTCAGACGCCACGCGCCCAGCATCGGCAGGATCGCCCCGCCCATGACAAAGGCAAGCGTCGGATCCCACGCGCCTGCAAGGTCAAGGAAACCGCGCACCCGCGTCGTGTCGGTCATGCCGGAAATGTGCAGGCCCGCGCCGAAGAGCGCGCCACTGATCAAGGATACGAATGCGCGCATCACAGGCCCAGGCCGATCCGCAACAGCGTCACCGTGATTACACCTGCGCCGATGTAAAACAGGGTCGCAACAAGCCCGCGCAGCGAAAACCGTGACAGCCCGCACACCCCGTGGCCCGATGTGCACCCGTTGGCAAAGCGTGTGCCAATCCCGACGGCCATTCCGGCTAGGATCAGCATCCAGATCTGCGAGGTGGCTTGGGTGGCAACGGCCCATCCCGCAAGGCTCAGCAGGGCAGGGGCACCAATCAGGCCGGCGAGAAAGGCGAACGTGGCTGCGCGATCCGTGCCGGTGCCGTCCACCAGCCCGCCGACAATGCCGCTCGCCCCCATGATCCGGCCCGCGCCCAGCAGCAGAACTGCGCCGCCCGTCCCGATCAGCAGCCCGCCCAACAGACCGTAAAGCCACGCAATTTCCATCGCTTCGCCTTTCGTCAGCCCAGAAAGATACCAACCACCACCAGCATCAACCCGATCACGGACACGAACAATGCCCCGAGGTTCAGGGGCAGAACCCGCGCCATTACCGCGCGCATTTCCGCATCCTCTAGCCCTGCGCGCCGCGCGCGCCAGACTTTCAGGATACACCAGACAAGCCCGGCGAGGCCCAGCAGCGACAGTGCCGTGCCAGCCCAGATCAAAGCGTCGAAAATGGTCGTTCCGGTCGTGTTTTCCATGACAGGCGGGCTACCCGAGTGTTTCGGCGTTGGCAAGCCGCGCTTGCCCCTTGCAGCCCGCACGCCCCCCGCTATCGAAGCGCACCAAGCGAACCAGCCGCAGGAGCCTGCACATGTCCGACACCGCCACCAATGCCGAAAGCTACCGCGTCACCGCCGATGAATTGCGCCAGTTCATCGAACGCATCGAACGGCTGGACATGGAGAAGAAAGACCTTGCCGACCAGCAAAAGGAAGTCATGGCAGAGGCCAAGGCCCGCGGCTATGACACCAAGGTCATGCGCAAGGTGATCGCCCTGCGCAAGCGCGACAAGGACGACATCGCCGAAGAAGAAGCGGTGCTGGAAATGTACAAGGAAGCGCTTGGCATGGGCTGAGGCGGCGGTTTCGCTAGACCTTGTTTTCCGGGCGATCCCAGATCGGTTCGTAGGTCACGCGCCTTAGGGGCAGGCCGCGCCCTTCAGGCACAAGCGCGACGGACAAATGTTCGCCCGTTTCGACGTCGCTGAGGGCAAGCGCGGGTTTGCCGCCCTTGAGATGGGCATCACCCCATTGCATCAGCGCAAGAATGACCGGGATCAGCGCCGCCCCCTTGGGCGTCAGCCGATAGTCATATCGCGTGCGGGCCGCACCATCGCGATACGGCATTTTTTGCGCCAGCCCGTTTTCGACGATTCGGGTGAGACGACCGGACAGGACCGATTTGGGAATGGCGATGTCGGCCTGAATATCCGCAAAGCGTGACACACCGTAAAACAACTCTCGCAGGATCAACCAGGTCCAACGGTCGGGCAGCACATCCAGCGCCAGTGCCGCGCCGCATTGATCGACGGGCACCGGGCTTTTGCGGTGGGTGTCTGGGTTTGACATATGAACTCAGCTTGCTACCATTGGGTCACGCGTAAGGAAAGGGTAGCGCGCCGTGTCTGACCAGACCACAGAAAACGCGACGCGCACGGGCGGCTGTTATTGCGGCGCTTTGCGCTACCGGGCCGGTCCGCCGCATCTGATGGGTCAGTGTCACTGTGCGGCGTGCCAGCGTGTCGGGGGCGGGGGGCCGCATTATTTTGAACTGGTGGATGCAAAGGCGTTCGTCTGGACGGACGGGACACCGCGATCCTACATGCGCCCGGATCTAGAAAACGCCGTCACGCGGTTTTTCTGCGGCCAATGCGGGACGCAGATTGTCACGCAGCGACAGGATCAGTCCGATCTGGTGCTGAAAGTCGGATCACTGGATGATGTGTCACATTTTTCACCGCGCGTGGCCTTGTGCCATGCGCAGGCGCAGCCGTTTCATTCCGTGCCCGACGGCGTGCGCGTGTTCGAGGCGTTCCCGCCGCAACGCTGATCAGGGGCGCGATGAAGGTGACACCGGGGATGCGCGAGACGGCCAGCATGTCTTCTTCATAGATCTCGGTCAGCGTGTCGATGTCGTGATCCGTCCAGCCCGGCGCGTTCACTTCCTCTTCGATGGCGTCCTCGATGGCGAATTTGTCGAGGAAGGCGGAAATGACCCGCCGTTTCTGCATCTCGGTCATGTTGGGATGGGCGGCGAGGTAGGCTTCGAACCGTGTCATGCCTTCTTTTGACATGATGTCGTGCAGCAGATCGAACTCGCCGATGATCTCTTCGCCGTGCTCAAGCCCTGCCATCTCGCGAATGACCTCGGACCAGATCATCGGCATGTCTTCAAAGCACCAAGCGGTGATTTTGACAGTCGGGGCGGCGGCGCGAATGGCGCCGATCGTGTCGGACCACTTGATGGCAAAGGGGCTGAACCCGCGCAGGAAACTGTCCATATCCTCTTGGGGCGCACGGCCGAACATGGCCGGAAGCAGCGTGCCGGGATTGCGCAAGGCCAGAAACAGTTCAAATTCGTCATGCTGAAACAGGGCGGCCAGTTGCGCCACGCGCTCGGGCCCGGATTCGTAGATCATGCCCTCGCGCACACAGGCACGCGGCGCGCCAAAAAGGAACATGTGGCTGAGGATCACGCGATCGGCGTTTTCCTCTTCGAGGATCAGATCGAACAGCACATCGCGCGCGTCCGGCGCAGGGGGTGCATCCTGCAGGGCGGCCACCGTTTCCTTGAGCAATGTACGGTATTTGCCGGGCCCCGGCACGACGACGCCCCGGTTCGAAAACGCTTCGGCATTGCGCAGCAGACATCGCAAAAGGCGATCTTCTTCGGTAAAGTGTGCGCCTGCATGCAGGACCAGTTGCATCGTGCGGTGCCTCGAACATCTGTGAGTTGTTTGAAAGGTTAGCTATAATGGAATTGTCGCGGGATAAAACCTCTGCGTGACATGCATATTTGATCTTGCCACCCTGTTCGCTTGCGATTAGAGAAACGCCGCAATGCCCCTATAGCTCAGCTGGTAGAGCAACTGATTTGTAATCAGTAGGTCCGCGGTTCGAGTCCGTGTGGGGGCACCATTTAAACACCAGTCAAACACCAGGTCTTAAACGATTTTCCTGAGTTAAATCAGGTGGCTGTGCAATCTGTGGTTGGGTTTGATTGGTGTTAGAACGTAACGTGAACCTTGTAACGCTAAGGCCATTACAAGGAAACCGAATATGCCCAAGATCAAGTTCACCGACGCCAGTGTTGGCGCGATTCCGACGCCTGTTAAGACAACCTGGTTCACTGACACGGCCCACAAAGGCTTGCGCTTATGCGTGACGAAGACAGGCGTCAAAACCTGGTACGTCAACAAGTGGGACCCGACGGCAAATAAAGTGCGCGCGGTCAAACTCGGCCAATGGTCGCCAAAAGTGACGCACTGCAAATGGGCGAAAGGACAACTCGGCGTCGTCGCGCATGGCATTGCGTCGGGAGACGTAATGAACAAGACCGAGGCCCAGGCGCAGGAGGTCATTGAACAGGCCAACGCGCTGCCGGCGTTCCGCGAGGCGCTGGAACAGTTCATCGAACACCGCACGACAAGCAGGCAGTCGGGCAAAGCGCGCATGATGGAAACGACGGCCAAAGACTACCGCGCGACATTCAACAAGCATCTGGCGCAGTGGGCAGACGTGCATGTGGACGAGTTGCCGATCCTTGAGATCAATCAGTATCTGAATGCTGTGCAAGTCACGCGCCCAAACGCTGCCCATGTCGCGGCTACAGTGGCCGGTGCAACGGTCCGCTTCATCAACAAGCTTTGTGCCCTCGCATTGCCAATCCCGTCTCTCTTGGAAGGCACCAAGATGCGGTCACGCGTCGAGACCGGCAAACTCGATATGCAGGTGCCTTGGTCGGATCGCTGGGACGAGATCGAAGCTATCCCAAATGAGCATATCCGTCTGTGCTGGCAGATCACTTGGTACACAGGTTTCCGGGGTCGTGGGCTCCGCGCATTGACGTGGGACCAGGTTGATCTTGAAGCCGGTGTTGTCCGGTTCGACAGGCTCAAGCGTCAGGAGGTTGAGCGTACCATCGTTCTCGCGGACGACGTGGTCAGCCTGTTTAAACGCCTGCATGGCATTCGCTATGAAGATTGCGATTGGGTATTCCCGTCGCGCGTGTTGCGTTGTGACAAACGCGGCCACCTGGACGTGCCGGACAAACTGCCACTGACAAAGCCGGGTGATCTTCGTCACCTGTGGATGACCGTCGCACGTGAGGTTGCTCCGCGTCATGTTCATAGGTGGCTTTCGCAGCAGACAATGACCGACAACGATTTGCGTATGCTTGGGCATTATGGTGAACCAAGTTGGGATGAGCAGAAGCGGGCAGCAGATGCGATAGCGGGAGCGATCAAGAGCCGCATTGGTGGCGAGTCGAACGTGGTTTCGCTGCTGGAGGCCCGCGCTTAGGAAACAGATTGTTTCGGGTAGTTACCTTCCAATGACGTTGCATTGAAACATGAGTGTACTTAGCCTTGTATCATTAGCCTCCTTCCTCGGGCGTAGTGACCTGACCGAGCGTAGTAGGCCGCATGTGTGAGCGACGACTGAGGCTGTGCCTCGACCGATCAGGAGCAGGAGACCGTGCGGTCATGTGGGTTCCAACACTAAGGAACTGATATGACTATTGACCAAATCGGTCAGCAGCTGGCTGACCTGCGTGCAGAAATGGCACGCTCAAATCCCCCGCAATCATGACCCCCAAGGAAGCGGCGACGCTTATCGGCGTGACCGACGAAACGCTTTTTCGCTGGCGTAAAGATGGATGCGGCCCTCCGTATTCACAGCCCAGTCGCGCCATCGTTCGTTATGTGCGTGACGACCTTATCGCATGGATGAGGGAGCAGCAGTAATGGCACAGAAAGCAGATACCAGCGTTTTTGATGATGGCGACGCAATGAAGCAGTTCATCCTGGGCCAAAACCGTCGTGTTGAGGCTTGGTTCTTGCAGCATTGGCAGCGTCTTGATGGCATCACAGGCCCCATTCACAAGAGCACTGTGTCGCGCGCCCTGACGGGGATGCCGATTCCGTCCAATGTCGCAAACGCTTTCGATACACTGTTTGACGAGATGCGCGATGATCCCTGGGAGTGGTGCGAACCGCCTGAGACCCTCGACAATCTTACTGACTATGCGCCCCTGTCGTGGTGGTTCAAGACCTTGAAGCCACCGTTGTCATGGTCGCGGTTCGAGCGCATCAAGACACATCCTCTCGACGGCGACGACCTCGAACTGACCCAGCAGCGCCTCACACAGTGGCGTGATGCACTTAAGGCGGCATGTGATCAGTACAAAACTGACCAGGCACTTGCTCGTGCATACCAGGCAGACTTTGAACCGGAGTTTCAGCATTGGATTGTTGAGGATGGTGAAATTCGTCTGTTTGAGGGCATGGAACTGGCTCAGCATGAAGCGGGTAAGTGGTCAGGCGCAAAGCCATTCCGTCGCCGTGTCGGCAATCCAGGTTTGTATGGACGGTCAGAAGATGAGATCGGGCTTGCCTACGCCTTGGCAGATGCAGTGCTGACGTTGCCCAATGTCGAGAAGGCGTGCCTGACGTACTCGCGGCCATCGCCTGTTGTGGACACGGAGCATTTCTCAGAGCCTGTAGAGCCTTGGAATGGCCCCGAGTTTGAAGGCATCGAGTTTGACGAGTTCAAGCACACGCCTGAATATTCCGACCACACGACATGGCAGGTCAAACATCGTGTCTGCTTCTATTGGGATGGCCAGCAGTATCAGGCTGAAGATGTCGAGCCGTTCGCTCAAGTGCGCATTCCAAAGCATCGCAATGATGAACCAGAATGGCGTGTGCCTACAGCAGATGAACGTGATCTGTTCGAGACCGGCGTTGAGCGCAAGCACAAGACGCGTGATGAACTGATGCTGGTCAAAGATGAGTTCATTGCGCAAATCTGGGAAAACCAGAAAGAGTCCTGGGCCGAGAACGAGTATGGTAGTCGCTTCAATAAGCAAGCCTTCCCTGATGGCGTGCCACGGTCATGTGCGGAAGATGCGTTCGAGGCGTGCTTGGGCCGCGTTGATGTGGAGGCGGCTGCTGACGAGCAGCGCGAGGTTGCTCGTCAGCGTATGGCGTTTAGGCGGCGTCTGCGTAGGCGTCCACAGTAGGGAAAAGCTCATCCATGATGGCCCGCCGCAAGTGCGGGTCAGCACGGTCACGCAGCCATTGTGACACGAGGGTCGGAGTGGTGATGTGGTTGGTGCGCAGGCGGCGGATCAGTCGGGCTTTTTTCATGATGTGTCTCCATATCGTCGGGTATGTGGTTTTTATCATCCAGGGTGGCGATGCTGCGACCATGAAGGCAGGTGGGAATAACTGAGTTATGGGTTTTGCGGTACGCTGCTGTTGCATCGCGCGTGCGCACATCGCGTGCGCTGGTGTGCGCGCGCGTAAAACGACAACAGTGGTGTAAGACAGAGTTGTTGTTGCACAGAAGAATAAGCAGCAAGATCGCGATATTCGTGCATCACGTGCAAACTGTTCAAGATAGCAAGTGGTTTGACACGTGGGCAGTGCGCATCATGGGGTGCAAGATTGTCAACGATACAAGATTGGTGAGTGCAGCACCGCGTGCAAACTGAATGATCTATTCGGTCGGTTTGGTTCAAGCTCGCGCGTGCGCACGCGTAAGAGTGTGCTGTCATCTGATCTTGTGGTACACATCTCCGCACACATGTCCCTGTCTCCCGGCAGACATCCGCATCTCCGCACAATTCTACCGGGCAAACTGATGCGTAATCAGTGGGTCTACGGCCTCAACGCATTGAACTTGCAGCACAATCACCACCCACGCCCTTGTAACGCCGTGGTAATTACAAGGCTGCGCCCAGGTAATGACCGACCACCCCTTTCTCTGACGCCATGCAGCGGGCCCCAGGGACATTTAGCAGATCACAACTTTCCAAATACCCCCAACCCCATCACCACGCCGCTCTCGCTCGATCTGCTGCGCATCTCCGCACGTCTCCGCCCATCGCCCCCACATCGGCACCAGCGACCCTGAAACGCCCGTCTCTGACGCGCTCTGCGCTACCTCATTCTCCGGTTAAACCACCCCGCCCAATCCACTTAACGTCGTCACGCGCGCAAACCTGTCCGTGGCTGGTGCGCACGGAGGTGGCATCCTCTGTCTTTCTGCGGCCCACGGACACACTCTGAGGAACACCAAAGTGCAAAATTTCGACCTGCAAGAAACACCCCATGGGTCACGCCTCCTGGGCGAAACCCACGCAACCCGTTGGCACCTCGACGTGCCACTCGCACCCGACACCCTGGACACCATTATCCGCGCGGCTTTTGTCGCACCCTGGAATCAACCCCGTGTGGAAGTGGACGGAGTGATTGCGGATCAAATCCCGACTGGTGTCCAGGTCCGTGTCGCGGCCAATTCAACCTGGTTCGACATTTCCTGGAAACATCTCGCCAAGAGGTATGTCAATTGACCAAAATTCAGCATCGCACTTATCAGGAACACCGTGCGGCCTACAATAAAATCCGCGACTGCATCGCGGGCGAAGACCGGCTGAAAGGCCAGGGCGAAATCTATCTGCCGCGTCCCGACGGAATGTCGACCCGGCAGTACACGCGCTATCTCATGGGCACCAGTTTCTACGCGGTGGCCGAGCGGACCTTGCGCGGCATGGTCGGTGCGGTCACGCGCAACGAGGCAATCCTGGAACTGCCCCCGCTCATTGAACCGATGCGTGATGCGGCCAGCTTCGAGGGCAACAGCCTCGCGGTCCTCGTTGAAGACACGCTCAGAGAAGTCATGTCCCTGGGCCGGTACGCTCTGGTCCTCGACTATCCCCAAGAGGGAGCCGCGCCTGCCTCCGCGCCATTCATTTCCAGCTTTAACGCAGAGAGCATTCTGGACTGGAAAGAACAACTGGTCGATGGCAAGCAGCGCCTGACATATCTGCGCCTGCATGAGGACAATGAAGACCTCGAAGACAGCGGCGTTGAGCAACATCTCCTGCTGACCCTGGAACCTGCCTACACAATCCGCTGACTGCACGTGAAACGCGCATCACGCGGTGACGGCTCCAGCCAGGTCGAGGAAGTCGAAGTTCATGCGCCCACCACACCAACGGTCAATGGCGCGCCCCTGTTTGAAATTCCGGCGGTCATCGTCAGTCCCTACAACCTGAAAGCAGACGTGGAAAAGCCGCCGTTCCTCGACCTTGTGAACGTCAACCTGGCGCACTATCGCGTTGCGGCAGACTACTTCTGGTCTCTGTTCCTCACGTCACAACCGACGCCCTGGGTTGCGGGCGCAATCACAGAGGCGAATAAGCCGCAGACCGTGGGTGCCGGTGCATTCTGGATTTTGCCCGAGGGAGCTCAAGCCGGGATGCTCGAATTCTCGGGCGCTGGCATCGCCGCCCAAAAGACCGCGCTGGACGATCTGTCGGCCCAGATGGCGACCTTGGGCGCGCGCATGGTCTATGACGGCAAAGGCCGGAATGAAACATCGGACACGGCCAAGCTGCGCCACCGCTCCGAACTGTCCTTGCTCCACAGCAGCGTCAGCATGGTCGAAGCCGGTATCACCCGCCTCCTCCGGCTCGCGGCTGAGTGGACGCAACCCGGAACCTCCGAAGACGTCACCTACTGCCTGCACCGTGACTTCATCACGGCACAGATGGACCCTGCAACGCTGACTGCGCTGACGAAGGCGTACCAGGCCGGTGCGATTTCCCACGACACCTATCTGATGAATCTCAAAAAGGGTGAATTGATGGATGTGAACCGCGCCCTGGATGACGAAAGGGACATGATCGAGACGGATTCCACAGTCCTGCCATTCACTGGCCCCGCCGCCTAAATGTTCGACTCCACATTGCCGCCCGACCGGCATTCCCCGGAACAACGTCTGATGCAGGCCGTCCTTTGGCGCGCGTTTCAAGACCTGTTCACGGAAGCAAAGGTCCAGAATCAAGACCTCGTGTTAGCCAGAAATGACTCTTTTGCGTTCTTCACGTCGCCTTCAGGCACGTGGGCACAGTCGAGGCGTGACATCTGCCACATGGCGGGCGTCGATCCAGATGCCTTGCGGCGGCGCATCATCATGCTGCTTGAAGGCGACGACCTGCATATGGACGGCGAAGGCCTTGAACTCCTGAAGTCTCACCTTCCGCACGCTCGGGAGCTTTGGGAGAAGCACAAGGCATTGCAGCGCCCAACGCCTCCCAAACCCGATCCCACCCCTCCCAAACCCCCAAAGCCCCGCAACAAGACCACCAAGTACAGCGATGTGCTGCCCATCGTCCACAAACTCCTGGATCAACCGCGCACTTTCAAAGACCTGATTATCGCGACCAACGGTGACGTGTCTGATGCGAAAATCCGTGAAGTCCTTCGCCGGGGATTGGCTGCGGGCAGGCTGATCCAGGACGACCGCCACAGATACACGTTGGCACCTGAAACTGCGGTTGTGGCAGCCACCGGATAGCGTCCAATCATTGATCACAGATTGCGGGTTAGGCCTGCCGTCAAGTTCCTTAGAACGAGGCGGGTTTTGGTCGAGCCCGCCTCACTTGAGGAACCTGAAATGGCAGACGATAACGACGATCAAGCCGAAGCCCTGATTGCGGCACTGGCCCCCAAGATCGCAGAGGCGATCATCCCCCAACTCACCGAACAGGTCGAAACGCAGATTGCAGGCGTCGTGAAAAAGAACGACGAACTCCTGGACAAGCTCGCAAAGCAGAAGTCGGACGGCCTGACTGCTCTCCTTCAGTCGGCAGACCGGGATATGCGCGAACGGCTCGACGCCGATGGCAAGTTCGTCGCGCGCAAGCCTGGTGACGCCATCAAAATCTCGCGCGAAGATGCACGCAACGTCAAAGCATATCGCGAGGCGCGCGCGCTGGCCGAAAAGGAGGGCGTTGGACTCGAGATCGTCGCGTCATGATGCAGCGCGGTTCGCAGTCAAAGATCGACATGCTGCCCCAGGCACGGCGAGACAAGATTGTCCGAGACATCGTGCTTGGGCGTATGACCCAGACGGAGGTGGCGAAGAAGCTCAAACTCAACGCGACCACCATTGGCCGGTACATGTCTCGCGTGTCAGAAGAAGAACGCCTTGCCATCATCGCATCGGCGATGGGGGAGGCGAAGGTCAAGGATATGGTCTCGCAGGCCGAGATTGTTGACCAGTTTGGCGAGGACACGGACAAAGACCTGAAATGGGTTTTGCGCGAACTGAAAACGCTGCTTGTAGATGCGAAGGGCGACGAAGATCGCGTGCTTGCCCTGGGTGCGCTTAAGGAACTGCGTCAGAGCCTCATGTCTCTGGCCGACCTGCACGGCAAGCTGAACAAGCGGATGGACGTTCATTTGAACCTGAACGAGTCGCCGCAGTTCATCCAACTGCGCAAACTCATCCTGACCGTCCTGGAACGCCACCCAGACGCCAAACAGGACTTCCTGGAAGAAATGCGCACGCTCCAGGTGATCCCGCCGCCAAAGGTGGTCAATGCAGCCCTCAACTGATCCACACCTGCATTCCTTTCTGCAAGGGCTGACCGTCAGCCTCGATCCGGTTGAGCGTTTTCGACTGGCCGTGGGTGAACCTGACGATTGGCAAGTGGAGCTGCTCCGCACAGACCCTGCAATCAACGAAGAAGACCGACTGGTTCAGGCTCTGTGCGGGCGGCAATCTGGAAAATCGACAACCTGTGGCTGCCTTGCTTACAATGACTTTAGCATCGGAAAGACGGTGATCCTGACGGCCCCGTCACTGCGCCAATCGACGGAACTGTTCCGGCGCATTTTGGAATTTAAGAACACCGATCCTTTTTGCCCACCCATCGTGCGCCAGACGCAGACCGAGTTGGAAGCGCACCCATCGCACGGCGGGCGGATCGTCGTTGTGCCTGCAACGGATCAGGCGCGTGGGATGACGGCAGACACAATCCTGGCCGATGAGGCGTGCTTTCTGGACGACGACGCGCTGACTGCCTTCTTTCCGATGCGCAAGGAGACAGGGCGCATCTTCCTGCTGTCCACACCGAACATGCGCCAGGGGTATTTCTACGATACCTGGATTTCTGGGAAGCGCGTCCGGCGTATCACAGCCCGGTCAATCGACATTCCGCGCCGCCGTGCGCAGGTCGCGTTTGACAAGGCAACGATGTCTGACACGACGTTCCGGCGCGAACACCTGTGTGAGTTCATCGGCTCCGGCGCACCCCTCGTATCCTGGGATACGCTCGAACGCACAAGCAACGAGAACGTCAACGCCCTGGAGCTTGCATGACCCCACCACCCGCATATCACTTCCACAAAGACGGGCGCGTCAGCCTGCCGTCAAATGCTGATCCGGCAGCAGCCAACACCACTGTCTATGGCTGGATGAAGCACCACGTCGGCATGGACCTCGGGCGCAACGACCCGAGCGCCATCGTTGCCATCCGCGACGAGTGTTACCCTGAGTTCTCAGGTCGCGGATTTGAGCAGCGCTTGGGCGAACGCCGCCGTACCGTTGTGTTCCAGGAGACCATCCAGCTTTATAGCTATACCGACCTTGCGGATCACCTCGCCAAACGCCTGCATCAAATCCCGCACTGGGCTTTGGCTATTGATGCGTCGGGTCTGGGCGCGCCATTCAGTTCCACGCTCGATCTCGCCGGGATCGAACACCATGCCGTTGTCATGACGGCGGGCGCGTCGCTGTCTCAGAAGGGCAAGAACGTCACTGTCGCGAAAACGCTCCTTTTGGAAAACCTGGCCGTCGGCCTTGAGACCCAAGCGTTGACCATCGCGCACAATCTCGAAGGCAAGCAGGACTTGTTGAATGAGATCGCCAGCTTTGAACTCGCCAGCACCTCGTCAGGCAATCTCACATTGCAAGGCGGCGGCAAGGGGCATCACGCCGACCGCGCCATTGCCTGCGCACTCGCATACCTGTCATCCACACACCTAGGCGGATCGTCGGTGGCCGGGCAGCACACCCCTGGTTGGATGGGCGTGAAGCGCAATGCCTTTGGACTTCTTACCGACTAGAATCCCATTTGTTTCAAGCGCCAACGCGCGCATTCCAGTTCAGACCTTGAGAACAGAGATTGGAACTCCGGCCGGAGCATCACGGCCTCAGTCGTCAGTTCTGGATGCCCGAGTTCACAAACTTTGCGCATGCCGCTCTGAATCGTTCCAGCACCCACAAGCCTAGTTGCTGTATTCACGCCGCCATGTATTTTCAGCATAGCGTCAAACTCAGGCGAAAAGTATCCAAGCTTTGCCGACTTCCTATTTGTTTCTGTTAGCTCTTCGGCAAATTGGCGTTCAAGTGAAGTTGATGGCCGTACCATTTCTGCTCCTCTGATTTGACACCATGTCCCACAGAAATTCGGCAGGACTTTGACAAGAAACAATCGTTCGCACGGCAGTGTGACCCGCGCAATTGAGGACTGGCGACTAAGAGCTGTCAGTTTGTCGCGATTCTCATTGAACTTGGTGCAACCGCCTGGGTCGATGTACCTTGAGATCGACGAGCGACCCTGTTTTTACGCGGTGCTGTGCGTGGTCAAGGGATCTTGGGGGCAAAGTGGGCGCACGAGATTGGTAGCGAATCTCCTACGAGACTCCGTGTGCGACCGGGGGCATCGAAGTCCTTGGGACAGAGGAACGCCAAATCAAAACAGGCAGATTGAACGTTCCCGTCAGACAAATCTTTCATGGCGCTTGACAACGGTTTCGAGTATCAAATCAGCAGACATTGGCGCCCTCGGGGAGGTAACGCTAGCCCAGCACAAGTGAACTCGCCGCCCTTCATGTTTGATTTAGCGACAAAAAAAGAGCAGTACACCCAATTTTATTGACTTATTCGCAGGTGCTGGCGGCCTTTCCGAAGGCTTTGTTCGCGCGGGTTGCCAGCCTATCGCTCATGTAGGATCCGATTCCGGAGCAGCATACACCCTTCAAACCAGAGAGGCGTTCCACATTCTGAAGGCGCGTGGCGATCTCGAACCTTACACAGCTTATCTGTCAGGCCAACTCAGCAGACATGAACTCTATAATTCGGCTTTCAGATCTGAACCAGGCTCCGTTATCAACGCCACGATTGGCAAGGAGGGTTTGACGAAGATTTTTCTCGACTCGATGCCCTGATTGGTGAGCGGAAACTTGACCTAATTGTAGGAGGCCCTCCATGCCAAGCTTATTCACTTGTAGGGCGCGCACGTTCTGAACTCAAGATGGTCGGCGATAAACGGAATTACCTTTTCGTTTACTACGCGGAATTTCTAAAACGATACAGGCCGAAGTTTTTCATCTTCGAAAATGTTGTTGGATTACTGACTGCACGCGAAGCTGACGGCACGCGTTATCTTGACATGATGATTTCCCTTTTTGAAGAGCTTGGATACTCGGTTGAATATCAAGTTCTCTCTGCCGAAAATTATGGAATTCCCCAGAAGCGCAAGAGAATAATTCTTGTAGGCAGTGAAGGAAAATCAGATGGATTCTTCCCAGAATTGGAAAAAAATCAACTGATTTCCTTGTTCAGGATGCGATTGGTGACCTGCCATCACTACGAGCGGGAAAAAGGAGTGCCGTTGAGCACTACACTAAAAAGGCCTCCTAGCCGTTGGTTGACGGAAGCTGGTCTGCTCTCTGAGACTGGCAGTATCACTTGGCACGAAGCGCGACCCCACAACCCACGGGACCTCAAAATATTCAAAAAGGTGGTCAACAGATGGGACAGGAAGAAGGAGCGTCTTAGCTACAACGATCTGCCTGAAACACTGAAGACCCATAGGAACCGAAGTTCATTTCTAGATCGCTTTAAGGTTGTTGCGGCCAACCTGTCAGCATCGCATACGGTGGTTGCTCATATAGCAAAGGATGGAAATTACTACATCCACCCAGATAATTCTCAGAACAGGTCACTGACTCCGCGCGAGGCTGCGCGGCTTCAAACCTTCCCGGATGACTATTTCTTCGAGAGTACAAGTGGAAAACCAAGCAGAACCTCGGCCTTTAAACAGATTGGAAATGCGGTGCCAGTTCTTCTGGCCGAGCGAATTGCAAAAAGTTTGTTGGAGGGTTGGTCATGAGCGACGAGGGCGTGTTTTCCATCCGACCGGCCGGTCGGCACATTCTGACAATCGGTCGCGATCTGATTCAAGACCCATATGCTGCGGTGGTTGAATTAGTAAAGAACGCCTTTGATGCTGACTCAGAATACGTGCAGCTCGACTTCAGTGCTTCGAATGAAGACAAGCGGTACAAAATCGTAATTTCTGACGGCGGACATGGTATGTCCCGCCAGGACGTCGTTGAAAGATGGATGGTCCCTTCGACGGACGACAAGTTAAAGCGGAAAGTAAGCCCGAGCGGCCGCGTTCTTCAAGGTCGAAAGGGAGTAGGTAGATTTGCAGCGTCCATACTGGGCGAGGACCTTCTACTTGAAACGACAACTAGTTCCGGCAAAACAACATCGGTTTACGTGCAGTGGGAGACGTTTGAGCAAGCAAGTTACCTAGACCAAGTAGAGCTTCTGATAGACACAGATGACACGTCTAAGGGCTCCGGTACCGTGCTAACGATTTCTGGTGGAGAGATCGGTTTCGAGGAGTGGGATGAGGCACAATTTCGCAGGCTGAAATACGAACTTCGCAAGTTGACACCTCCTGCCGCTGCAGTTTCGGGGATCGAGTTAAAACAAGAAAAATTCGATATTAGGTTGCGAGTATCTGGATTCGAAGGGGTTCAGGACACAGACGAAGTCATAGAGTCTTTTCCGATACTTGAGTTCTACGACTATATGATCTCTGGATCGGTCGACGAGAATGGCGCAGGTGTGCTGAAGTATTCAACGCAGAAAATTGAAAACTCCGTTGATGAGGATTTTTTGGTAGATTTTTCACACCTGTTTGAGAAGTCCTGCGGCAAGTTGCATTTTGATATCCGCGTGTACGATCGCGACAAAGACGACATTGAGCAGATCATCAAGAGAGGCCTCAAAGACAAGGAAGGAAATTATCTTGGAAACTTGGCTGCGCGTCAGTTGCTCAATTTTAACAATGGTGTTGGGGTTTATCGCAATGGATTCAGAATTAGACCCCTTGGTGACGCGCAGTTTGATTGGTTGAAGCTTAATCAGCAAAGAATCCAAAATCCGTCGCGCAAAATTGGCAGCAACCAGGTGATCGGCTTTGTTCATATAGAGGCAGAAGAAAAATCTGGTCTAGTTGAAAAAAGCGCACGTGATGGATTGAAAGAGAATGCGGCTTATACTCGACTTATTCATCTCACTCAGGAAGTAATTTCTGAATTGGAGAAACGGCGCTTCGCACTGAGACGTTCGCTAGAGCTAGGAAAACCGAAGTCCCGTGTAGAAAAACAGCTCCGAAAGCTCTTCACGGACGATCATGTTCGAGTGGACATCGTCCAGAGACTTGAACGTTCTGGGATAGACGCCAAAGTCACGAAAGAGATTTCTGAGATACTCTCTCGAGACATCGCAGATAAGAACAGGGCAGCTGAAAGCATTCGGCAGACCGTGGCTGTCTATCAGGGGCAAGCAACTCTCGGGAAGATAGTAAATGTTGTTCTGCACGAGGGTAGACGCCCGCTCAATTTCTTCAAAAACCAAGTCCCTAACCTAGAGTACTGGGGAGCAGTATTCGACAATGAGCCCACGTCGGAAAACCTGGCGAAAATCATACCGATTGCCCAAGAATTAGGGCAGAATGCTGATGTTTTTGCTCAGTTGTTTAGTAGATTAGACCCGCTTGCCGCAGGAAAGCGGGCTGACACGCGTGAATTCAAACTAGCGGACGTCTTGCAGGGCGCGTTGAATGTGTTCGAAAACACTCTAGCGGACCAAGGTGTAACAGTTATGGTTGACGGACCAAGCGACTTCAAATTCCTTGGCTGGCAGCAAGACTTCTATGCCATATTCACAAACTTGGTCGATAACAGCCTTTATTGGATGAAAGAGAAGAGTGTTTCGAATCCGTCCATATTACTCAGATTTGAGGTTGAGAAAGACAAGCTCGTTTTCATTGATTATCGCGACAGCGGCCCTGGAATCGACAAAACGTTAATCGCTTCGGAAGTAATATTTGATCCCGAATTCTCAACTAAACGGGACGGCACGGGTTTGGGCTTGGCAATCGCCGGAGAGGCGGCTTCACGAAATAATCTCGAGCTGAACGTACTGGAATCTGACGAAGGGGCCTATTTCAGACTTCAACCGGCAGATGGAGATGCAACTTGAGTATTAAGTTATTGCTTGTTGAAGACGATGAGGGAGATCGCCAAGGTTTCGTTCAAAGCGTTGAAAGATACAACCATCAGAACAACACTTCATTTGAGGTTGTAGCTTGTCCGAACTCTCGCCGAAGCGCTGGAAAAGATAGATGGCAGCTTTGACGGTGCCGTAGTTGATATGAAGCTTGGAGCCGCCGGTGGAGAGGGCAACGAGTTTTTGAAGGTGCTGGAAGAGAAGAATGTTCGTATCCCAGTGGTGGTCTTTACTGGTACTCCCGATGCTGCTGACCATCAGTTTGTCCATATCGAAGTCAAAACGAAGGACACCAGTCACGACGACATCTTGGATGATTTTAGACTAGTACACGCTTCGGGCCTAACCAAAATTATGGGAGGACGAGGCCTCCTCGAGGAACTGTTAGGTAGAGTCTACAAAAGCAACATTCTCAGTCAGAAGGAGGTTTGGAAAAAATATGGACAGAGTGATGCGGAGAAATCAGAAAAAGCCCTGATGCGGCATGTTTTGAACCATCTGGTTCACATAGTTGACCTAGATGAAGAAAGCTGTGTGCCTGAAGAGTTTTACATTTTTCCACCTCTAGATAAAGCACTTCGAACGGGGAGTGTTGCGCGTTCAAAGGCAAATGGTGATTTTTTCGCGGTCATGGATCCGCTCTGCGATCTGACCGTTCGTGACAACGGTTCCTTCAACGCCAGAAAAATCTTACTTTGCAAGATTGCTTCATTTGATGAGTGTGCGGCCCAGCTTCCTCAGGAGAAGCAGAATGCCGCCGGTCGGAAGAGCCTGCGAACTAATTTGGCTGGTAACAAGAAGTCCTCCTATCATGCGCTACCCACGACGGAGTTTTTTGACGGGGGCTTTCTTGATTTCGAGTTCTTGAGCTCTATCCCGAAAGACCAATTCGATGCAGAGTTTGATGCACCGTACCTTCAAATTTCACCGGCATTTACCAAGGATATTGTTTCTCGGTTTTCGGCCTATTATGGGAGACAGGGGCAACCAACGCTTAGCCATGCGGAGTAGTAACTTATTGGATAGTACGCCCCAACCAGCCAAGTAGTATTAGTTGACAGAATCCAAGAACACCTATTCTGGGGGCAATCATGCCTGACGGCAAAGCGCTTTCCAAATTGAGCTTAGTTTCGGCGCAGCGGTCGTGGAATATGTCACGCATACGTGGTAAGGATACTCAACCCGAAATGATCGTTCGCAGACTTCTACACTCCATGGGTTATAGATATCGTCTTCACGCGCCTGAGCTTCCTGGAAAGCCTGACATAGTGTTTAGACCGCGTATGAAGGCTATATTTGTTCATGGTTGTTTTTGGCACCGACACCCAGGATGTAAGCATACGACTACACCGAAATCTCGGGAAGAGTTCTGGCGAAAGAAGTTTTTACAAAACATGGATCGTGATCGGCGCAATCTGCAGTCACTTCATGACGCTGGTTGGGCGACTGAGATTGTGTGGGAATGCGAGACTAAAAACACGGGCGCTTTGGCGAGCCAGCTTAGAAAGTTCCTGGAAACAGTGAATTAGCCGGAAGCCCTTAAGCTAACGATCCTTGTGACATCTTTGTAACGCCAAATACGCACTTCGATTTATGCTTGCTTATCAATGTGGTTAGTCGCCAGCCCAAGGCATTTGTAATCAGTAGGTCCGCGGTTCGAGTCCGTGTGGGGGCACCATTTCATCGTTTTTATAATTTGAACCGTCATGGGGCATGACTGTGATGGCCAGCCATGCGGTCGTTCATCGCAACATCACGGCTGGACAGAACGGTTTTCTGGAGCGTTGAGCGTGGAAATGCCAGTTCTCTGCACACACACTGCGCGGTGCAGTGACATCGGTCTGATCGACACAACAGCAGACACGCACGCAAACGCCGTCACCCAAAAAACAGCGCAAAACAGCATTCTGTTGCAAACATGCGCTGGCTCGCCGATGGTCGTTGGATGGCGGATCAGGTGCGCGACAGGCGCCGGGCTGCGGATTGCGACCCCGATGAACAGACAAAAATACACAACCGAGGGAGATCAACGACATGACCAAGGCCACAAACGCCGCCCGGACTCATGAAAATCCAATGCGCGCGCGGATTCGGGACAACTACTTCTCGGAAGAGGGCGAATTGATCACGTCGCTGATTAAGCGCATCAAGCTGTCGGATGAGGATCGTGCCAAGGCTGCGGCGGCGGGCGCGCAATATGTCAAACGGGTGCGCAAGGAAACGTCGCCGTCGATGATGGAGGCGTTTCTGGCCGAATACGGGCTGTCCACGGCCGAAGGCGTTGGCCTGATGTGTCTGGCCGAGGCATTGTTGCGGGTGCCGGACGCTGAAACCATCGACGATCTGATCGAGGACAAGGTGGCGCCGTCGAACTGGGGCGCGCATCTGGGGCATTCCGCATCGTCGCTGGTCAACGCATCCACATGGGCGCTGATGCTGACGGGCAAGGTTCTGGATGATGATCCCAAGGGGCCCGCGCGTGCGTTGCGCGGTCTGGTCAAGCGGTTGGGCGAGCCTGTGGTGCGCAACGCCGTTGGCCAATCGATGAAAATCCTTGGTCGCCAGTTCGTGCTTGGCCAGACCATCGAGGAAGGGATCAAGAACGCCCGCGAGCTTGAGAAGAAGGGCTATACTTATTCCTATGACATGCTGGGCGAGGCCGCGCGCACGGACGAAGACGCGGTGCGCTATCAAAACGCCTATGCCAAGGCGATCACGGCAATCGCCAAGCAATCGAAAGGTGATGTGCGTTCCAGCCCCGGCATATCGGTCAAGCTGTCGGCCCTGCATCCGCGCTATGAATACACGCACCGCGAGACTGTGATGTCCGAACTGGTGCCGCGTGCGCTGGATCTGGCCAAACAGGCCGCAACAGCCAATATCGGGTTCAACATTGACGCCGAAGAGCAGGACCGACTGGATCTGTCCCTTGATGTGATCGAGGCGATGCTGTCTGACCCGGCGCTGGCGGGATGGGACGGGTTCGGTGTTGTCGTTCAGGCCTATGGCCGTCGCGCCGCACCGGTGATCGAGGCGCTCTACGATATGGCCGAACGCTATGACCGAAAGATCATGGTGCGCCTCGTCAAAGGTGCCTATTGGGACACTGAAATCAAGGTCGCGCAGGAACTGGGCGTCGAACGGTTCCCGGTCTTTACACGCAAGAACAACACCGATGTCAGCTATATGGCCTGCGCGCAGATGCTGATGGACCGGCGCGATCGGATCTATCCGCAATTTGCCACACATAACGCGCATACCTGCGCTGCCGTCACCGCCATGGCGGGCAATCGAAAGGACAGTTTCGAATTCCAGCGCCTGCATGGCATGGGTGAATCCCTGCACGACATCGTCAAACAGTCCGAAGGCACACGCTGCCGTATCTATGCGCCGGTCGGTGCGCATCAGGATCTGTTGGCCTATCTGGTGCGACGGTTGCTCGAAAACGGGGCGAATTCGTCGTTCGTGAACCAGATCGTCGATCCCGACATCCCGGCCGAGGCGATTTCGGCGGACCCGGTGGCAGAAATGCGCAAGCTGGACGGTGCGATTGCCAATCCCGGCATTCGCCAGCCTGCCGAGTTGTTTGCGCCGGACCGCCCGAACTCAAAAGGGTTCCGGATCAATGAACCGGCCTCCATTCTGCCGCTGCTGGCGGCGCGCGAGGATTTTGCAGATACCACGTGGGAGGCGGGCCCGATGGTCGCCGGCAACCCGCCGTCCAATGGCAAGCTGCGCGATCTTGTTTCACCAGCCGACAGCACGCGCGTTGTCGGCAAGGTGCGCGAAGCGTCGGCAGACGACGTCGAAGCCGCCCTTGTCGCCGCCGGGGCGGGGTTCAAGGACTGGTCCGTGCGGCCCGTGGCAGAGCGTGCAGATGTCTTGCGCAGGCTTGCCGATCTGTACGAGGAGCACATCGCCGAACTGACGTCGATCACGACACGCGAGGCGGGCAAGACCATTCTGGACGGTATTGCCGAGGTGCGCGAAGCCGTTGATTTCCTGCGCTATTACGCCAACGAGGCCGAACGCCTCGACGAAGAGGATCCGGGCAGTGCGCGCGGCATCTTTGTCTGTATCAGCCCGTGGAACTTCCCCCTTGCGATCTTCACGGGCCAGATCGCGGCGGCCCTTGCCGTAGGCAACGCCGTGATTGCGAAGCCTGCGGAACAGACACCGATGATCGCCTGCCGCGCCGTTGAATTGATGCGCGAGGCCGGGTTGCCCGAGGCGGCGCTGCAACTCTTGCCGGGTGACGGCCCCACTGTCGGTGGGCCGCTCACCAGCGATCCGCGCATTGCGGGCGTTTGTTTTACAGGTTCGACCGAAGTTGCGCAGATCATCCACAAGGCGCTGGCCAGGAATGCTGATCCGGACGCGGTCCTGATCGCGGAAACCGGCGGCCTCAACGCGATGATCGTGGACTCGACCGCGCTGCCGGAACAGGCGGTTCGCGATATCCTGATTTCATCGTTCCAATCCGCCGGGCAACGCTGTTCGGCGCTGCGGCTGCTTTACGTGCAGCAGGATGTACACGACAAGCTGATGCACATGCTGTCTGGTGCTTTGGATGCGCTGGTGATCGGCGATCCATGGCGCACGGATGTAGATGTGTCGCCCGTGATCGATGCCGATGCGCAGAAAGAGATCATGGCCTATATCGACCAGCACCGGAACGCGGGCAGTCTGGTCAAGACGCTGCCCGCCCCGGACGGCGGCACCTATGTGACCCCCGCCATCGTAAATGTCGGCGGGATCAAGGATATGGAGCGCGAGATCTTTGGCCCCGTTCTGCATGTCGCCACGTTCAAGGCCAAGGACATCGACAAGATCGTCGATGACATCAATGACCGCGGCTATGGGCTGACCTTTGGCCTGCACACGCGGATCGACGACAGGGTCGAACAGATTGTCGAGCGGATTCAGGTGGGCAACGCCTATGTGAACCGCAACCAGATCGGGGCGATTGTGGGCAGTCAGCCCTTTGGCGGTGAAGGCATGTCAGGCACCGGGCCAAAGGCGGGCGGGCCACTGTACCTGACGCGCTTTCGGCGGGTTGGTAAAGTGGACGAGGTACAAGCGCCCGACGGCAGTGACGTCGACGCCGCAGCGCTGGCCAAGGCGCTTGGCTCCATCGATGCGCGCAATTGGGCGGCGCGAAGCGATCAGATCACGACGCTCCGCTCGGCTCTGAGCAGCCGCAAGGGGATCGTGCGCAAGGCACTGTCTGAAACCGCCGCCTTCGATATGTCACCTCAAACGCTGCCCGGACCGACAGGGGAGAGCAATCGCCTGCGTGTCTATCCGCGTGGCAATGTGCTGTGCCTTGGCCCCACGCCGGAACTGGCGATGGCGCAGGCGGTTCAGGGCTTTGGGTGCGGGGTGCGGCGCAGTGGTGGTGGTACCGGGCGCACAAGGCGTGATCGACGCGCTGCGCGCAGCGGGCGCACCTGTGGCTGGCATGGACGGCACGGTGTCGCCGGACACGCTGAAAACCATGGACGGGTTTGCCGTGGTGAGTGCGGTGGGCCGCTCGGACTGGACGCGCGCTCTGCGCATGGCGCTGTCGGAACAGGACGGCGCGATCATTCCGCTCGTGACCGAGGCCATCTGCCCCGAGCGCTACGTGATCGAACGCCATCTTTGCATCGACACAACCGCCGCCGGGGGTAATGCGAGCCTGCTGGCATCGTCCTCCTGACTGCGCCATCCTCGGGCAATTCAAGGCAGCGTCCCGATATGGGGCGCTGCCTTTCTCGTTCCGCGCCATGGGGCTGTTGATACAGATCAAGGTGCTGATCGGCGCGCGATATAGAGTGGATGGGACAATCAGAAATAACCAAAGGCGGACCGTGACATGTACAAGAACATCCTGCTGCCCATCGTGCCTGGACATACCGAGGACATCCAGAACGCCATGGATGTGGCCAAACAGCTTGGTGACGACGGTGCAAAATTCACCGTGATGCACGTCATGGAAACCATCCCCGGATATGTGATGGGCCAAATCCCCGACAACGTGGTGGCGCAACGCCGGATCGACACGCAACAGGCACTTGAGCACATCGCCGCAGACTTGCCAGGCGCGTCTGCGGAACTGGTATCAGGCCATGCGGGTCAGACCATCATCAACTACGCCAACGATCACGACGTGGACTGCATTATTCTGGCCTCACATGCGACCCGGCTTGAGGCATTCTTTATCGGATCGACAGCGAACCGGGTGGTGCATCTGGCCAAATGCGCGGTACATGTGATCCGCTGATCCGTGTGCAGTCGGACGGCGCGGTACGCCCTCACAGCGCCTCGTAATCGGCCAGCCGGTCCTTAAGGAACGTGTAGTCCGTACGTGCGGCGGACAGCTCTGCCTTGCTTAAGCTTAGGTAAGAAAAAGCCTCCTCCGTATCCGGAAACCGTTCGGGCGGAATTTTCTCATCCATCCACGGACGACAGAACACCGAATTGCCCCACGTGGGTCCGGCCCGGTTCAGCGACAGCAGATAGATCTGGTTTTCCATCGCCCGCGTCGTCGCAAAGGCGTGCCATGTCTCAAAGGACTCATCGCGGTAATAGGCGCCGCAATGCAGCACCACATCGACCCCGTGTTTCAGCGTCAGCACGCGACACAGTTCGGGAATGCGGATGTCGTAGCAAATGATCGGGGACAGGGTGAAGCCGTTGACCTTGAACGTAAATATGTGCGCGCCGCGCTCAAAGTACTCCTTTTCCATCGACGCGCCGTATTGGCACATGTGCAGCTTGTCGTAATGCCCGGCAAGCCTGCCTTCGGGGGTGATAACGCCCATCGAGATATAAGTGCCACGCGCGCCGCGCCGCGCAAACCCATAGGCGATGTGCACGCCATGTTCGACGGCCACCGCGCGCCATGTCTGAAACGATGCACCGTCCAAAGGTTCGGCAATCTTATCAAGGTGATCAAACGCAGCGCGCGAATAATCGATGCTGATCAGTTCCGGAAACACCACCAGATCGGCGCGCTTTTCGCTCAGATGCGCGCGCACCTTCGCCGCCGTGTCGGACAGGTGTTGATCGCGCGCGGACGCACTTGGCGTTTCGGGTATGTCGATCTGGCAGGCCAGCACGGTCAGCGTATTCTTTGACGGCATGGTCCGGCTCCGATCCCTTGGCGGCAGTCATTGCGGTGCACTATCCATTTGCGCTGGGGCAAGAACAAGCACAAGCTTGGGGGCAGGGACCACGGACGCGCCGCGCGCGCGGAAAGAACAACACAATGACATCCAACCTGTTTTACCAAAGCCGACAGCGCCGCCCCGAGGTCGAGCGCGCCGAAGGTGTCTATATCTGGGGCAAGAACGGTCAACGCTATATTGACGGCTCCTCTGGTGCGATGGTCAGCAATATCGGCCATTCCAACCCCCGCGTTCTGGCCGCGATGAAGGCGCAGATGGACAGCGCGACGTTTGCTTATCGGCTGCATTTCGAAAACAAACCCGCCGAAGACCTCGCGGCCGCGATTGCACAGCGTATGCCCGAGGGGCTGAACAAGGTGTTCTTTGTGTCCGGCGGGTCCGAGGCGATGGAATCCTGCATCAAGTTCGCACGCCAATGGGCCGTGGCAGCCGGGCAGGGCAGCCGCTGGAAAGTGATTTCGCGCTTTCCGTCCTATCACGGATCGACTTTGGGCGCGCTGGCGCTAACCGGGTATGGCCCGCTGACGGACGCCTTTGGCCCGATGTACAAGGCGATGCCCAAGATCCCGGCCCCCACCTGCTATCTGGACCGGGACAACCTGACGGATCATGACCGTGGCCTCAAATACGCCGAGATGCTGCGGGGCGAGATCATCGAACAGGGGTCCGACACCGTGCTGGCCTTCGCGATGGAACCGGTGGGCGGTGCCTCCACCGGGGCCCTTGTCGCGCCCGACAGCTATTATGCGCGCATCCGCGAGATTTGCGATGAATTCGGCATTCTCTTGATCATGGACGAAGTCATGTCGGGCGTTGGTCGCACCGGCAGGTTCATGGCCTCCGAGCACTGGAATATCCGGCCCGATCTGGTTGCCGTCTCCAAAGGGTTTGGCGCGGGCTACGTCCCTCTTGGCGCGATGATCGCGGATGAGGGCATGGTGGAAACGGTGCTCGATGCGGGCGGCTTTGCCCATGGGCACACCTATGCGGGCAATCCACTGGCCTGTTCGGCGGGCCTCGCCGTGCTGGTCGAAATCGACCGGATGGAGTTGCTAAGCAACACGCGCGCGATGGGCGATGTGTTGATGGCAGGCTTGCACGATTTGATGGCGCGTCACCGCTTCATCGGGGATGTGCGTGGCAAGGGATTGCTCACCGCGTTCGAACTGGTGTCGGACCGCGACACCATGGCCCCGCTGCCAAAGGAACTGCGCGCCTTCGAGCGGTTTGTCGAGATTTGTTACGAGCGCAACCTGATCACCTATTCACGGCGCACGCGGGGCGGGGTGGAGGGCGATCATTTCCTTGTCTGCCCGCCGATGATTGTCACCGAACCCCAGATCGGGGACATTCTGAACATTCTTGATGACAGTCTGCGCGTCCTGGCCCGCGACTGCGGGTTGGAAGGCCTGAACATGGCACGCAAGATCATTCTGACCTGCGCGGTAACAGGTTCGATCCATACACCGACCATGAGCCCGCATTTGCCTGTAACGCCCGACCAAATCGCGGCCTCGGCGATCGAGGCGGCAGAGGCGGGCGCTTCCATCCTGCACCTGCACGCACGCGACCCCGAAACGGGGCAGCCAAGTTCCGACATCGGTGTCTTTCGCCAGTTCCTGCCCCGGATCAGGGACGCCACGGATGCGGTGATCAACCTCACCACGGGGGGCAGTTCGCAGATGAGCATTGAACAACGCCTGTCCGCCCCCGCAGAACTCGCGCCCGAGATGTGTTCGCTGAACATGGGATCAATCAATTTCGGTCTGTTCCCGATGAAGGACCGCTATTCCGACTGGACCCACGCATGGGAGGAACCGTTCCTAGAAAACACCCGCGACGTGGTGTTCAAGAACACCTTTCAAGACATCGAAACCGTGTTTCGGATGCTGGGGGACGCGGGCGGCGCGCGCTTTGAGTTTGAATGCTACGATGTCGGGCACATTCAGACAGTGGCGTTCTATCTGCGCCAGAAGCGGATCAAGGCCCCGATCTTTCTGCAATTTGTCATGGGGGTTCTGGGCGGAATCGACGCCAGCCCGCACAGTCTGATGTACATGAAGGACACGGCAGATCGGCTGCTGGGCGACAGCTATCAGTTTTCAGTTCTGGCTGCGGGTCGCCAGCAAATGCCACTGGGCACGATGGGCGTGATCCTTGGCGGCAATGTGCGCGTCGGTCTAGAAGACAGCCTGATGATTGCCCCCGGCGAACTGGCCGTCAGCAATGCCCAGCAAGTCACCAAGATCCGCACTGTTCTGGAAACGCTGGGTCATCAGATCGCAACTCCGGACGAGGCGCGCGCGATGCTGGCCCTCAAGGGCGCTGACAAGGTGGGGTTCTGAGCGATGAAGGTGTTTGTGGATCAGGACCGTCAAAGCCTGCATAACCCAAGCGGGTTTCTGGTGAACGGGATCATGCAGCCCAACCCCGAGATACCCGAGCGTATGGTGCGCCTGTTGTCCGGCATTGCGCAAGGCGGGCACGAGGTGCTGCCACCAGAGGATCACG
The DNA here is from genome assembly GCF_045797845.1 of Tateyamaria armeniaca. Taxonomy (NCBI): domain Bacteria; kingdom Pseudomonadati; phylum Pseudomonadota; class Alphaproteobacteria; order Rhodobacterales; family Roseobacteraceae; genus Tateyamaria; species Tateyamaria armeniaca. The sequence continues at coordinate 3,388,022 of NZ_JBHDIY010000002.1, read as the reverse complement.
GGCAGGGCCCGATTGCCGCCGTGCATGCGCCAAGATACCTGAAATTCCTGTCCACGGCGCACAGCCGGTGGCGCCGAATTCCGGACGCCACGCCCGAGATTTTCCCGAACATACATCCCGACACCCGCACGGCCAGCTATCCACTGTCAGTGGTGGCGCAGGCGGGGTTTCACATCACCGATATGTCCTGCCCCATCGGCGCCGATACATGGGAGGCGGCGCGCTGGTCCGCCAATTGCGCGGTGTCAGCGGCCAAAGCGGTAGCGGCGGGCGCGCCGGCGGCCTATGCCCTGTGCCGCCCGCCGGGGCATCACTGTTTTTCGGACCTTGCGGGGGGCTTTTGCTATCTCAACAACTCTGCCATCGCGGCGCAATACCTGCGCGCCCGTCACAACCGGGTCGCGATCATCGACGTCGATCTGCACCATGGCAACGGCACGCAAGGCATCTTCTATCAACGCAGCGACGTCTTTACCCTGTCGATCCATGCCGATCCCGCGCGGTTTTACCCGTTCTTCTGGGGGCACGCCCACGAGGTCGGCGAAGCGGCCGGGCAGGGGTACAACCTCAATATCCCGCTGCCCCGGGGAACGGGTGATGATGGATTTCTGCAAGGGCTTGCGAACGGGCTGACCCACATCCGCGCCTTCGCGCCGGGTGCCGTTGTGATCGCCCTTGGCCTTGATGCCTATGAAGGAGACCCGTTTGGCGGTCTGTCCGTCTCGACCGCCGGCTTTGGCCGGATCGGGCAAACACTGGCCACGCTCGGCCTGCCGACAGTCATCGTGCAGGAGGGGGTATGTATGTGACGCTTTGGGTGATAATCTGCACGCGTTTCTGACGGGGTTTGCAGACGGTTCCGTATAGGGCACCACACCTGTCCACACCCGGTCACAGACTCACCGCGGCAAGACAGGGCACAACCGGCAGATGTTGTCGGAACATGTTGGTAAACATGCACAATCACGCGGCGTCGAACCCACACCTTGTCACCTTCGAGCACAAATTTTGCTTAAAAATCAAGCGGATGATGTAACGCACCTTGCAAACGCAGAAAAATTCCTAGTCACGCCGATGTGTACGTGTGACGCTGCACCGGTAATCAGTCTCGAACGTAACGGGACAAACCAACCGGGAGAGTCTTCAATGAAATTCAAAAAGATCACAAATGCGTTGGCACTGGGGGCAGTCACTGCCCTGATGTCGACAACGGCATTCGCCGACGACGTCAAGCTGCGGTTCGCAGGCGTTTTCCCGATTGACCATCAGGGTACGAAAATGATGGAGCAGGTCGCAGCGGATGTTGCGGCAGCCGATGTCGGTCTGACGATTGAAATCTTCCCCGCCAACCAGCTCGGCTCGGGCGAAGCGCTGTTTGAAGACGTCGCGCGCGGCAACATCGACCTGGCGGCGGCCTTTATCTATGCCGACACCGACCCGCGCCTTGAATTCCTGTCGATGCCCTTCCTCGTTGGCGGTTGGGATGACATGGATTCGATCATGCGGAACATGGATTCCGAGTATAACAAAATCCTGCAAGAGATCACGGACGAGTACGGCGTGCACGTCTTTGCCCAGAACCCCGAAGGGTTTGTTGGCGTTGTGGCGACCAAAGAGCCGACCAACTGGAACACGTTTGACGACAAGGGCATGAACATCCGTGTCTGGTCGTCCAATATCGTGAAATCCATGGTCGAAACGCTGGGCTTCCAGGCGACGACAATGGCATGGGGCGATATCTTCCCCGCGATCCAGTCCGGCATTGTGGACGGTGCCATTTGCTGCACCAAGACTGCGACATATTCGATCTTTGCGCAGTCCGATGTGGGCACGCACTTTGTTCAGTACAACTCGATCTCGGAACTCACGACCTATTACGGCTCCGAGCGTTCCATGTCCAAGCTGAGCGACGAGCAGCGCGCAGCCCTTGATACGGCCCTGACCAAGGCGTCGGACGACTTCTTTGCCTACAACCGCGAAAACGATGATGCGTTTGGCCAAAAGCTGATCGAAAGCGGCTACACGATCCTTGAGCTGAACGCCGAAGATCAGGCCAAGTTCGCTGCACGTGTGCGCGAGGAAATCTGGCCCATGATGGCGGACAGCGTCGGTCAGGATATCATCGACCGTCTGCTGGCAGGCGGCGACTCCTGATCCAGACCACCACAAAGGGCCGGCACATCGCCGGCCCTTTCATTTGATACTCCAAAAGCAAAAAATTATGTGAGGGGGGACATGGCAAACATTACCGATGAATTGCCCCGAGTGATTGGCGCGCCGATGAACTGGATGCTGATCGCCATGAAGCTGATCGTGACGTTTTCCGGTTTTCTGATGGCGTTCACCTTTGGCGCGGTGGTGGTAATCCGCTACGGATTTGGGGGCGACCTGTTCGCCTACGAAGAATGGCTGTTGGCCATCAGCATTGTCGGCTTCTTTGCCGGTGCCGTGCTCGCATCCGAACGCAAGATGCACATCAACGCCGACATCCTCGGCATCGTGCTGCAGAACCCCAAGCTGATCTGGTGGCGCGGGTTCATCGTCTTGGCGATCGAGCTGTTCGTGAGCCTGTTCATCGTCTACGCGTGCTATGTGTCGCTGCTGGACGACTTTTCCTTTCCACGTCTGCGCGCCACACCTGTGCTGCGCATTCCCTTCGTGTCGTGGCGGATCGCGATCATGATCGCCTTTGGCTTCATGTCGATGTTCTCGGCCGCTTATCTTTACGTTCATATCCGACAGGGCCTTGGCTTGCCGCTCAAGTCTGATGACGCACAGGGAGCCGCCCAGTGATTATTACCGGAAGTCTACTTATCGTCTGCCTGATGTTGCTGCTGGGCGTCAGCGTCTATGTGGCCTTTGGGGCCGTGCTGGTCTTTATCGCCATCGTCGGTGACCAGTCCATCACGGGCTATCTGCCCACGGGCGCCACGGGCATCCGTTCGCTGGTTCTGCTTGCGATCCCGCTGTTCATGATCGCCGGTGGCATCATGGAAAAGGGCAAGATCGCAGCGCCCCTTGTGTCGCTGGCCGAGATGTTCATCGGCCATATCAAGGGGGCCTGAGTGCCGCTGGCGTGCTGGCCTGCGGGGTCTTCGGCTCCATCTCGGGCAGTGCGAATGCGACGTTGACCTGCATCGGCGGCATCATGATGCCGCACCTCAAACGGGCAAATTACCCGGGCGGGCAATCGGCGGCGCTGATCGTCTGTGCCAGCCCGCTTGGCCTGCTGATTCCGCCCAGTGCGTCGCACATCCTTTATGGCTGGGTGGCACAGCAGCACGTGCTGAAATGCTTTCTCTCCACGGTCATTCCGGCGTTTATTCTGATCACACTGCTGATCATCACCAACCAGTTCATGCTGCGCAAACATGACAACATCCAGCTCAAGGATCGCCCGACCCCGTTCATCCCGACCTTTGCCCGCCAAGGGCGTCTGGCCGGGCCGGCGCTGATGATGCCGGTGATCATTCTTGGCGGCATCTATGGCGGCATCATGACGCCGACAGAGGCGGCAGGCATCGCCGTGGTCTACGCGATTCCGATTGCGATCTACTTTTATCGGGGCCTCACATGGCGCACGCTGGCGGACACGATCTGCACGTCAGGTGTGACCATCGGTGTCGTCATGGTGATGATCTTCATGGTTTTGATCGTGTCGGACAACCTGATCGCCCAGGGCGCGCCACAACTGGCCAAGGATATGGTCTATTCCGTGTCGGAAAATCCAATCGTGATCCTGTTGATGATCAACATCGTCATGATCCTGATCGGGATGCTGATGGATGACATTTCGGGTCTGCTTCTGGCGACACCGATCCTGCTGCCCATCGCGCAAAGCGTGGGTATGGACCCGATCCATTTCGCAGCCGTCATTGGCGTAAATCTGGGCATGGCGAACATCACGCCACCTACGGCTCCGCTGCTTTATCTCGGGGCGCAGGTCTGTGACACGCCCGTGGCGCGGATGCTGTGGCCCACATTGGTGTTCATTGCGTTTGCATGGCTGCCAACGCTGATGCTGACGACCTTCGTGCCACAACTGGCACTGTGGTTGCCAAATCTGCTGCTCGGCTGATCGATCTCTTGTAAAACCAAAAAAGCGCCCCGGTGACGGGGCGCTTTTTTCGTTGCAGGGGCCGTGGGCTGACGCGCACGGCTGGTGTTGAAATGTCCGGGGTCATTCAGTGGTGCGAAGCCACCGGTTTTACTGGACGAAAGCCCAGGAATGAAAGCCGATGAACAGCGTTGTGACGGCAACGAATGTCGCAATGCTCAAAGTGTCGCGTAGAATCCGTGCCATGGTTATTCTCCTGAAAATAGGCGGGATCGATAATTCGCAGATAGACAGCCTCAAGGTCTTTGACCACCATCTGCTGTTGCATACGTGCCCTGCACGGATTGCATGACGCGGTGGGCGGTGGCAGGCGTTTGGAGGCCGGCCCAAGGGCGGTCGTGTTCCTCACTCAGAGCGTGTGTTGCCGAGAGTGGAACCACCGCGCAGCGGCTTCGAAAACAGGTGCGCTCCAGACTTTTGTGCCGATGCTCAGAAGACCATCCGGCACGCACGGTTTCTTCAGCGGGAATGTACCAGAGACTGTGCAACCTCATCGCTGGTCACATGCGAAATCATCGTGGTCAACTCACCGATATCCACGGGCTTGCGCAGCACCCAGCGGGCGTTCCTGCTCATCCCGAACAACTCCCCTTTGGGGAACAGGCCGCTGCCTGTCATGAAAATGACCGCAGCGCTTGGCGCTGAATAAACGGCATAGTTGGCAACATCGGTGGACAAACCGCCACCGATCATGAGGTCCAGCAACAGGACATCCGGCGTCCTGCGCCGCAGCACGTTCATGGCGGACTCATTGTCGGAGGCCACGTACACCACGTGGCCTTCACCACTCAACGCCTCACGCAACACGAATTGCAATCCGGGGTCATCTTCGAGCAGTAAAACATCCGCCATTGCATTCTCCACCAGTGGTTGGAAACGCAATAACAGGCGACGTTGAAGAACCCCTTAAAACCCGAATTCATATGACGCCGATCCGTGTCAAATGCGAAACAAAACCGGTCAATCCTGGGGTGGGAAAGCGATCTTGAACATCGCACCGGTGCTGCCGTCGGACTGTGCGCTGATCTGCCAGCCGTGGCGGCGGCACACCTCTTTGCAGATGGCCAGGCCAAGGCGCGCGGCAGTGTTTGTCGCTGGTTCAGGCAGCACGGGTAGAAACATCGCATGTCCCGCGCCCGGATCGAAACCAGTGCCCGTATCCGCGATGCAAAGGGTATGAGCGGTCTGCGCATCAGGCGCGAGGGTGATCGACACAACCAGCTTTCTCAGCGGGTGCGCGTGCTGTCCTGCGTTGCGCAAAAGATGCATCATGAGCAGATGCAACAGGTCCGGATCCGCCATCTGCGTCCACGAGGGCCCCGAGATGATAATGTGTTCGTTAGGCATATCGACGTGCTGTGCTTGCAGAACGGCATCGATGCAGCGGCGCATATCGACGGGTCGAAGGTTTGCTGCGGTGGCCAGACCCCGCGTGTGTTCCAGAAAGGCGGCGGTCAGCCCCTCCAGCTGCGCGACGCTGCGCCCCATATAGTCAATGTATTCCAAGGCTTTATCGGGCAGGTCATTGGCAAACTGAGACTTCAGCAGATGCACAAGCCCGGTCATCGTGTTTAAGGGGGTGCGCAGATCGTGGGCGGTGACATGGGCAATGGCACCTTGGGCGATCAGGGCCTCGTGCAGCGCGTGTGCCGCAGGGGGATCATCCGGGCGCGCCGGGGCGTCAGCGGGTCTGCCCGCAACCGGGTCTGACATCTGCGCATTTGCGGAAGTGGCCATCACGCCCCCTGACAAGGCAACGCATGATGCCACGTTGCCGCGACACTGTGGTGCAGGAAGATGAACGCGGGCTTAACGCGTCAATGGGTCAGCGCGACAGGGGGGGCCTCATGTTCAGCGATCTGACGCAGGCTCCCGAAAATGTGGGACACTTTCTTGTCAGCGCGGCGGCGGACCTGTGCCTTGCATTCACATTCCACCCGCGAGTCATTCGGCCCGCACAGAACGAGGTTCACATCGAACGGCTCTCCATGCTCAAGCGCTTTGCGGAAATGGGCGCTGACCTGTTCGCGCATCCCCACATCGACCTTTTGCAACAGGCTTTCCACCGACGGCATGTGGTTGTCCGTGTCATACCCCAAAAGCTGATACATCGACGTGTTCCAGCGCGGCGTGTTGTTTTCCACATCGAACGAGAAAAAGCCGATGCCAAGATCGTCCTGAACGGACTGGAGGTTGGCAAGGTGCACGTTTCTTTCGTTCTCGTTCGCAGAATCCCAGATCACCCCGATCAATTGTACGGCGTTGCCGTCTGAATTGTGGATCAGCGTGGTCTTCCCACTCACCGCAACGATGTGGCCGATGGCATCAAACACGCGCTGCTCGATCCGGATGCTGCCACCTTCTTCGATCAGCTTGTCGTGGGCGTCGATGATACGCTGGCGATCCTCGGGGTGGATCATGTCGATCGTGTCATCCCATGTGGGCACAGGGCCGGTCTCGGCGCGGCCATAGATGGCGAACATTTCGGGTGACCAGAACAGCTCTTTGGTGTCGAGGTTGTAGGACCAGTGCGCGACGTGCCCGATATCGCTCATCATCTGTACGACGCGCGACAGGGGTTCGCTGTCATGCTGGGTGACCGTGATCGACAGGCCGATCAGCTTGTTGTGGTGGTCATGGACCGGTGACATCACCAGCCAGAAATAGTGGCCGCGCGACAGGATCGGCATGCGCCGGACCTCTTGCACCCGCAACACCGTGTTGGCAATCGGGGCAAGGGCAGGGAAGCCCACGGGCAAATGACACTGGCTGAGGTGGATGCCGGTGGGGGGCAGGTTGGTCAGCCCGAACATGTCCATCGCCACGCGCGACAGGCGGCGCACCATCAGGGCCTGATCGGCCAGCGCAACGGCGTAAGGCGCCGAAGTCATTGTCGCTTCAAGTTCAGAGGCCAGCGCCTGACGTTCGGCAGAGCTGATCTGCAACTCTTCGTTGACGGTCATCAACTCTTCATTGCTGGATTGTAGTTCCTCGTTGCTGGTCTCCAGCTCTTCGTTGGTGGCCTGGAATTCCTCGTTGGTGGATTGCAGCTCTTCGTTGGCGGATTGCAGTTCCTCGTTGGCGGTCTGCAACTCTTCGATGGTTTGCTGCAGCGCTTCCTGCGTTGCACGGATCTCGTGCTCGATCCGGATCACGTAGGCGCGGTGTTCCTCGTCCGAGATGTCCTCGGCCTTGACCTCCTGTTCGTCCTCGAACCGGGCGTCGATAGCGACAAGGCAATGGGTCTCTCCACCTTTGGAGCCGGAATAGGGATAGACTTGCATCTGCACGCGGTTGCCCACGGGCAGCGACACGGAATGCCAGCGCCCGGACCGGCGCGCGCCGTTGCGTAGCGCCACTGCAATGAGGCTGCCGGCCTCGACCCGCAGCGGTTCGATCAGCATCTTGAGGTTCAGCGCAGTCGAGGCCCCGGCGCGGATTTCCATGAACGGGCTGAGATCGCCCAGCACCTCGATGATATTGCCGTTGCGGGTACAGATCATCCCGTTGGGCGCAACAACGCGCGCCAGCGACTTTTCTGACTTTTCCTCAAGCACCTCGCCGGTCGTGGCGGCTGGTCCCCGGTCCGAGCCGCGCAATTTGCGCTGGTAGATGCGGTTGGAAGGATCAATCGACAATTCACCGGACATGCCACGGCGCTTGACAAAGACCTTGTCCGCGCCCTGACGCCCTTCAAAGAACACGCCCATCTCACCCACAGTCTCGGAGGTGCCAAGAAACAGCAGCGCGCCCTTGGCCATGGCATAGTGCAGACGGCTGAGCACACGTTCCTGCAGTGCGAGGTTGAAATAGATCAGCAGGTTGCGGATGCTAACCAGATCGACATTGATGAAGGGCGGGTCCTGAAAGATATTGTGATGTGAAAACAGCGTGATGGCGCGCAGTTCAGGGCGGACCTTCAACTCGGTGTCGCCCACGACGAAATACCCTTCAAGCAATTCGGGCGGGATGTCCTGCGCAGCCGAGATCGGGTAAATCCCGCGCCGCGCGATTTCGACGGCGTTCTGGTCGATATCCGTGGCAAAGACCTGCACATTCTGTTTGGCAAGCTCGTGGATGCCGCCCAGAATTTCGGCCAGTGTAATGGCAATGGAATAGGCCTCTTCGCCCGTCGCGCAACCGACAACCCAGACCCGGATTGGCCCATCGCCGCGATTTTCAAGGCTGATCCGCAGCTCTTTCTCCAGGGAATCGAACTGGTCGGGGTCGCGGAAAAAGCGGGTCACCGAGATCAGCAGGTAGCGATGGAGCGCATCGACTTCGCTGACATTGGTGCGGCAGTAATCGACATATCCATCATAGTCGTCGATATCGAGCGCGGTCATACGGCGCGCGATGCGGCGGTTGACCGTGTTTTCCTTGTAGTCCGCAAAATCGACCTGGGTGCGGGCCAGCAGAATGCCGAACAACTCGCTCAGCGGGTTCGGGTTGTCCTCAAGCGTGCGCAACCCGTCAAAGTCACGCGGGCGGGCGAGGATCTTTTCCAGATGGGTGCCGATCTGCTCGGGCGACATGGTCAGGTCGACACAGCCGGTTTCGGTCGCCGATGTGGGCATGCCGTCATATTTGGCCGTTGCGGGGTCTTGCGCGATGGTGATGCCGCCGGCCTCGCGGATGGCCTGAATGCCATAGCTGCCGTCCGACCCGGTGCCCGACAGGACAATCCCCATGCACCGCTCGCCGCATTCCGCCGCAATGCTTTTGAACAAGCGGTCTGCCGAGGGTTTGGGCGAGGCCGCGTGCCCCGCCGGATTGCGCAGGCGCAGCACGCCGTTTTCCAGCGTCACATCCGTATTGGGCGGGGTGATGTAGATGGTGTCGACCTCGGGCACCGTTTCGGGCTCAAGCTCGCGGACCTGCAATTGGGTTTCGCGGGCAATCAGGGTCGACAGAACGCTTTTGTGGGTCGGCGACATGTGCTGTGCGACCACATAAACGGCATTGGCGAATTTCGGCAGGTTCTGGGCAAGCAGGGACAGCGCCTCAAGCCCGCCCGCGGAGGCCGCAATACCGATGACACGCGGCAGATCGTTTTCATCTGCGTCAGCCTGTTCCGGTGCGGGAGCGTCAGAGGATGGCAAATCGTTCAGCGGAATCGTCCTTATGGGGGGATGCAAAGAGGTGCATACGCAGGCGGCCTTGCTCGGCGGATCAGGCGGCTGTGCAGTAGCGGTCGATCAGCCGCATCAGGTGACCGGGCGACACGGGTTTGCTGGCATACCCGTTCATGCCCAACTGTTCGACGCGCGCATCATCGTGATAATTCACGTCTGCGGTCACCGCGATGATCGGCACCTGGCGCGGCGGGTCTTTTTCCAGTCCGCGTATGTGGTCAGTTGCATCGATGCCAGACATGCCGGGCATGTGCAGGTCCATCAGGACAAGGCCATACACGTCCGGTTCGTCCCGCAGCGTATCGCACCCTTCCTTGCCATCCTTGGCCAGTGTGACATCAACCCCCAGCGTCCCGATGATTTCCTTCATCATGAAACGCGTGAATTCGTCGTCTTCGACCAACAAAACTTTCTTTCGATCAGTCATCGTGCGCACCCAATCTCACGTTACAACCGAGGGTTATCAAGAAACGGGTCGAGAAACCATCCCTTTCCTTCGCATCGAGGGTGAGTTCCGCACCCATCAGTTCGGACATCTCGCGGCTGATCGTCAGGCCAAGACCGCTGCCACCATGGGCCCGCTTCAACCCGGCATCGCTTTGCGTGAACCGTTCGAAGACGTTTTGAACCTGGTATTTCTCGATTCCCTCGCCCGTATCGGCCACGCAAATTTCCAACCCATGCGTGTCCTCGCCATCCCTGGACTGCGGGACACACCGAACGGAAATGCGAATTTCACCCGAAGCAGTGAACTTGGCCGCATTGTCCGTCAGGTTGGTGACGATCTGAGTGAGGCGGGGGCCATCAAGGTTGTAGGCCTCGTCCAGATCGGGATCGAGGTCGAGCGTGACCTTGATCGCCTTCTGGTGAAAATGGACCGTTGCCTCGGTGGTGTCGCGCCATTGCTCGGCCAGTCGGCGCAGATCGGTGGCGCGGCGGATGATCGTGACGGCATTGGAATCCAGCCGCGACACTTCGAGGACGTTGGTCAGCTGGTGATGCAGCTGCTGTGCAGCCTTGGTGGCAACATGTGCATAATGGCGCTGCTTTTCGGGAACATCCTCATTGGTTTCGATGAGGTGCAGAAACCCGAGAATGGCATTGAGCGGCGTGCGGACTTCATGGCTCATCGTGCCGATGAAGCTCGAACGGACAGACAGCGCCTCGCGGGCCTCGCTTTCGCTTTTGATGCGGTCCTGCACTTCGCGTTGCAGCAGGCCAAAGGCCTCGCGGGCCCGGTTTTCAAAATTACGGATCGCAAGCACGATGCTGTCCAGGTCATCCTGATACTGACGCGACGGGCGTTCCAGTTTCAGATCGGCCGTTCCGTCATGCACGTCGGTATCCGCCACATAGGTCGCGATGTTGCGCAGGTGCCGCGTGATCAACACATGCGCCACGTAAAGCAGGGCGAGGGCGGCAATATAGGCTTTGGCCAGATTGGTGATCAGGGTGATCCAGAACTGTTCCCAGACGCGGGACACAACCGCGTCCAGTGACAGGTGGACCCGCAGGGTGCCCAACAGCTGCTGGGCACTGCCGGGTCTGTCATGCACGAGGTCATAGATCTGGGACACAGGCTCTTCGACCGGCGTGCCCCGTTGCCAGCGATCGCCCGTCACACTGGTCAGATCGAGGTAGCTGACCGCCTCGTTGGCCGCGATTCCGTCCAGGATGACGTCGATCTGTTCGAAATCCAGCGTCCAGAGCGCAAATTCCAGCGTTTCCGTCAGCGCCTGATCGATCTGGTCAAGCACTTCGGTCGCGTCATCCTTCTGGCTTTGATAGCTCGCCAGCAACTGCACGCCGGTCGAGAACACGGACAGGACCGATCCGATCAAAAGCGAGATAACGACAAGGCGCACGCCCAGTCGGTTGCGCAACAGGCGGGAAATCATATCGGAACAATTCGTTGTTTTGGCCCAAAGACACATCGGCCATGCGGCGCGCCCGGGCGGGCCAAGCGGCGTGACTCCGGTACGATGGCGCGGGTCAGGGTGTGTGGGCGGTCATAAAACATGGATGACCTTGACGGGAGCGAGTTTAAATTTGAGTTAACCCAGCCTAGGAATGCGCTGGCGCACATGCAACCACAGCGCGTAATCGCGCTGTTCACGCCGGAACCTGCGTGCCTTTTTGGCATCGGCCTTCCTATCCCCTTGCACCCCGCCTTTGTGCTGCATAGAAGGGCGCGAAATTCCGATACGCCCCTGAGCCGGGGCCCATTTGCTATGGGAGCACACATGCAGGTCACCGAGACGCTGAACGAAGGTCTGAAACGCGGGTACGCCATCACAGTGACCGCCGCCGAACTGGACGAAAAGGTCAACGAAAAGCTGGTCGAAGCCCAGCCCGGCGTTGAGATGAAGGGTTTTCGCAAGGGCAAGGTGCCCATGGCGCTGCTGAAAAAGCAGTTTGGCCAGCGTCTGATGGGCGAAGTCATGCAGGAAAGCATTGATGGCGCCATGTCCGAGCATTTCGAGGCCTCGGGCGATCGCCCCGCGATGCAGCCCGAAGTCAAGATGACCAACGAGGACTGGAAAGAGGGCGACGACGTCAATGTCGAGATGTCCTACGAGGCACTGCCCGCTATTCCGGATGTCGACATGAAGGCGCTCAAGCTGGAGCGTCTGGTGGTCAAGGCCGATGACGAATCCATCAACGAAACGCTCACATCGCTTGCCGAGAACGCGCAGGATTTCAAAGCCCGCAAGAAAGGCTCCAAAGCCAAGGACGGTGATCAGGTCGTGTTCGATTTTGTCGGCAAGGTCGATGGTGAAGTGTTCGAAGGCGGCTCCGCCGAAGGTCACGCGCTGGTGCTGGGATCGGGTCAGTTCATCCCCGGTTTCGAAGAGCAGCTTGTCGGCGTGAAAGCGGATGAAGAAAAGGCTGTAACTGTTTCTTTCCCCGAGGATTATCAGGCTGAACACCTGGCCGGAAAAGAGGCTGTGTTCGACTGTTCCATCAAGGAAGTGAAAGAACCCGTCGCCGCCGAGATCAACGACGAGTTGGCCAAGAAATACGGAGCCGAAGACCTCGCGGGCCTCAAGTCCCGCATCGCCGAGCAGTTGGAAGGCGAATATGCCGGGGCCGCCCGTGCGGTGATGAAGCGTTCGCTGCTGGACCAGCTCGACACTGCCGTCAGCTTTGATCTGCCCCCGAGCCTCGTGGAAGCAGAAGCCAAGCAGATCGCGCATCAGCTTTGGCACGAGGACAACCCGGACGTCGAAGGGCACGACCACCCCGACATCGAGGCGACGGACGAGCACAAAGAACTGGCCGAACGCCGCGTGCGCCTAGGCCTTCTTCTGGCCGAAATGGGCCAGAAGGCCGAAGTCGAAGTGACCGATGCCGAGATGAGCCAGGCGATCATGACGCAAGCGCGTCAATACCCAGGTCAGGAACGCCAGTTCTTTGAATTCGTGCAACAAAACCAGCAGATGCAACAGCAACTGCGCGCCCCGCTGTTTGAAGACAAGGTTGTCGATTACATCGTGGAAAACGCGACCGTGACCGAAAAAGAAGTCAGCTCGGACGATCTGAAAAAGGCCGTCGAGGCGTTGGAAGAAGACGACAGCTGATCAGCGTCTCCCGTTCTTGCTTTTCTGGCCGTGCCCTACCGGGCGCGGCCTTTTTTTGTGGGTCGGGCTTGCGATGCGGGCTTGGTCAGTTGCCGTCGATGCCCGGCATCTGACCCTCTGATCCGGTGCCATCCGGTGTCGGGTTTCTGACGCAATACTGAACTTCGTCGCGGATAAACCCCATTCACCTTCCGAGCAAACTCATGAGGCATTCATGCCCTCATTCGCCATACAGTCTTCGACTTCACAAGTTTGCGCACCTTCAATGAGCGTCGTGACGTTGCCGAGGCGACTGGGGGTCAGCGGGCTTTCCAGGATGACTTGACCCTTGGAGACCTTGCCGTTTGCGCGCAATTCGTTCTCATCGCGTTGAATGGGTTTCCTTCAGGCGCTCCTGCGTGTGGTTCGCCGTCAAAACTCCCGCAGATCATCCAGGGTATAGGTCTGCTGCACGGGATAGTCGGGATCATCGCGATGTGCGGGATCGGGGATCAGACAGTTCAGCCCGCAGATCTGGCGCGCGATGCGTCCGCGCGCATCGACATACCACAACCGCCCGCCGGGTGTGGCGATATAGCCGTCGGTGCCATCCTCGATATCCGTGCGCATGTCGTCGAATGACGGCACCTCGTTGAAATATTCAAGGTTGAACGATCCGTGGGTGTGATAGGAGGCAAGCACCACGAAATCCGCAGCGTCAGGGTGGGGGGCAGGCAGGTTGCCGTCCGTCCGCGCCGGGGTTCTGTGGCGACGTAGGTGCCGAATTCATCAATGCCCAACAACCCGCAATATTCGCGATCCTCGGCGATGGAGCGTTCCTGAATGTCGTTGAACAGGCGGCTGACAAAGGCGATTTCGGTTTCGTTCTGCGGCACGGCACGCGGGGCCATTTCCATCGACTCGAGGTCTTCGAGCACGCATGCGGCCAGCAGGAACAGGACGGTGAGGGCGGATATCAAACGCATGGCGCAGCTTTGACGGGGCAAAGAGCGCAAGTCAATTCGCTTTGCCCGACTGGCCTGTAGGAACAAAAAAAGCCGCGCCTCCAAAGGGGCGCGGCTGATTTTCGCACGGAAAAGAAAGGCGCTTCAGGCCTTGCTGTCTTCCTCGGTCTCGCTGTCGCCTTCGCTTGCATCGGTGTCGATGCCTGCGGTTTCGGCCAGATCTTCGTCCTCGGATGCAGCGGCACCGATATCGTCGAACAATTCCTGGATTTCGAATTCGGCCGCGGCCTCTTCTTCGGCGGCCAGTTCCTGGATCGATTTGCCGGAGGCCTGCAACTCAGCTTCTTCTGCCGAGCGGGCCACGTTCAGCTGAACGGTGACTTCGACCTCGGGGTGCAGGGTGACATCGACGTCGTGCAAGCCCAGTTCCTTGATCGGACGGGGTATGACGACCTGTTTGCGATCCAGCGTGAAGCCTTCGGCAGTGGCCACGTCGGCCACGTCACGGGTGGTGACAGAGCCGTAGAGGTTGCCGCCGTCAGAGGCCTGACGAATCACGACGAACTGCTGACCGTTCAATTTGTTGCCCAGGCTTTCGGCTTCTTTCTTGCTTTCGAGGTTGTTGGCCTCAAGCTGCGCCTTCTGGGTTTCAAAATGTTCGATATTGGCTTTGGACGCGGTCAGCGCCTTGCCCTGCAGCAGCAGGTAGTTGCGTGCATAACCGGGTTTGACGTCGACGACGTCGCCCATCTGGCCCAGCTTGGCCACACGTTCGAGAAGGATAACTTGCATATCAGAGACTCCTTACTTCACGGCGTAGGGCAGCAGGGCGAGGAAGCGGGCGCGTTTGATGGCACGGGCCAGTTCGCGTTGCTTCTTGGCCGAGACGGCGGTGATGCGGCTGGGTACGATCTTGCCACGCTCGGAAATGTAGCGCTGCAGCAGACGTGTGTCCTTGTAGTCGATCGCAGGTGCGTTGTCGCCCGAGAAGGGGCAGACTTTACGACGGCGGAAAAATGGTTTCGTTGCCATGGTTTAGCTCCCTCTCTCTTAGCGGCGCTCGCGGCGGTCGCCACGGCCTTCGCGCTCATCGCGCTTTTGCATCTGGACGGACGGACCTGACTGGTGCTCGTCGACCTTGATCGTCAGAACGCGCATGACGTCGTCATGCAGGCGCATCAGACGCTCCATTTCCTGCACGGCAGGGGCAGGGGCATCTGTGCGCATGAAGGCGTAGTGGCCCTTGCGGTTCTTGTTGATCTTGTAGGCCATGGTTTTGACGCCCCAGTACTCGTTTTCCACGAGGGTGCCACCATTGTCGGCCAAAACTGTTCCAAAATGTTCGATGAGGCCCTCGGCCTGAGTGTTGCTCAGGTCCTGACGGGCGATCATCACATGCTCATAAAGAGGCATGGACGTGCTCCACTTCTATCAAGGCGCATTTCATAGACCGATCCATTGGACCCTGCGGACGATCACGAGAGACTGCGCGGCAAAAGGTATTTGCAGGGATGGCGCCGTATAAGAGGGTCGGGGGCGCATGGCAAGGCAGAACTGCGCCGACCGGTGCGGCCACGTGTTCGCAGGCTTCCGGCCCGTCTTACCTTTTCCAAACCGGTGCCGCAATTTGGTCCAGTTTGGGCAGGAAGGTGTCGTTAACAAAGAATTAAGACACTGGGAGAGACCACGCTATGACTGCCATCACAGATATCTCGACGACAAATGACATTGCCGAAACGCCCCGCATGGTGGATGGGATGCGCTGGATGACGCGCGGTGCGCAGCGGCTGGGCGGTGTTGCACTGGTGTTGTCTGCGATTGGATTGTGGGTAATGCCCGGCATGTCCTTTGAGGCCGACCTTGCGCTGTTCAAGTTGGGCGTGTCCGTGGCCCTTGGGTTTGCCGGTCTTGCGATCATGCAGGCGGGGCGTGCCCGGCGCACCGTTAAGATCGAAATCGACACGGTACGCCGTGAAGTCCGCCTTGTGCGCGGCAAACGCGGCGCACGTGATCTGGTCAGCCGCACGGCGATTGCCGATCTTGGCCCCGCCGAGATCCATGGCAACATGGCGCGTTTGTGGACCATGGACGGCGCGCTGGTTGCCGAAGTGGCGATGAGCGACCCCAATCTGCGCCGCAGCCTGATGGCCGCCCTGCGCGACGCAGGCAAGATCTAACACCTTAAAGTCCGATTTTATGCGACCCGCGTGCTGTTCAGCAGCGCGCAGGGTCTGTTGAGCCGTGTGCAGTTGCATCGATTGCCTGTGATATCATCTCATTCTCCACGCACATCAAACTTCCGTGGAGCTCACATCATGAAATCACTTCTTATCGCTGCTGCCCTGTCGACATCTGCGACAGCCGCCTTGGCCGCAGATACGTTCAACCTTGATCCCAGCCACAGCCAGGTGGTCTTTTCCTACAACCACCTCGGCTTTTCGACCACGACCGGCATGTTTTCGGGTTTTGAAGGCGAGATCACCTTTGATCAGGCCAATCCCGCCAATTCCAGCGTCAGCGTTTCGATGCCGACAAAGTCGATGTTCACCGGTTGGGAACAGCGCGAAGCCCATTTCATGTCTGCCGATTTCTTTGATGCGATGGATGAGGATGTGATCACCTTCACATCCACCGCCATCGAGGTGACGGGTGACAACACGGCCCTGATCACCGGTGATCTGACCATGAATGATACGACAAAATCCGTTGTTCTGGATGCCACCCTGAACCAGGTGCAGCCCTATCCGTTCGGACCGAACCAAGGCACACCAACTGCGGGCTTTGATGCCACGACCACCATTCTGCGGTCCGATTTTGGCCTTGGCGCATTTGCGCCGGCTGTGAGCGACGAAGTGGTGGTCGAAATTTCAATTGAGGCGTTCCAGGCCGAGTAAGCCGGGCCACTCATACAAGCCTTTGAGGGTCGCGCAGGACACTGCGCGGCCCTTTTCCGTGTTCGGGGGCTGTCAGCACGGACGCGCTGGCGCGCGACACGATTTTATTCAGGGCCGCCTTTTCAGACGGCCCTGAGACTGTGTCTCCGGCGGGGATTTTTTTCAGAAAAGGTGGTTGGGGAGGCCCGTGTCGCGAAAGCCGCGGGCTGCGGTCCTAGTCGCCTTCGCTGTTGCGCGTGGCCATCAGTTCGACGCTGACGCCGACATTGAACTTGAGACTGCTTTCATCGGCCATGTTGTCCCCGATCCCAAAGCTGCGCCGGTCCAGCGTCACATTTGCGATCATCCATGCAGTGTCGCCATCTATGGACAGGCCGAAGGGCAGGGTCAGCGGGATGGACTGATCCTTGATCGTCAGGGTGCCCTGCGCCTCATAGCCGTCTACGACCGACACGATCTCAGCGACATATGTAGCGGTCGGGAAAGCCTCGGCATTGAAGTAATCCGGGCCCATGGCCTGACCGGTGACCGAGCCGAGCGTGAGGGAGCCGATGCTGACAGTAACGTCGACATTGCCTGCTGTTCTTTCCTCGACCGTTTCATCAAAGCTGATTGCGGCCGTCCAATCGGCGAAGGTGCCGGTTACCTCCGAGCCGAGTTGCGTGACTGTGATTGACAGCGTGCCTTCCTGCACTTGCCAGTCCGATTGGACCTCTTCCAGTGCAGCGCCGGTTGTGGGCCCGGAATGGGGGGCATAGGCCCCGAGTGCGGCACCGACTGACAGCGCAACGGCCCAGAGGGCAATGGCCACGGTCAGGGGGCGGGCATGGCTGTGTCCCTGTGTCGTGGTTGGCACCTCGGTCTGGCCAAACCACATGCGCCGCAACGTGGCGTCCTTGTCGATCACGTGGTGTTTCAGTGCCCCGGCGATGTGCAGCAGCAACGCGATGCCCAGCACCTTGGTCAGCACCCAATGCGCCCCGGCAAAGATTGATGCGACGGCTTCGGATTTGGGCACCAGGGGCAGGTTTTGTCCAAACGGCCACCAGATCGGTGCAAAGCCCGTAGTGGCGGCGTGGTGTATCCAGCCTGACAGCGGCACCACCACAAGCGAGCCGTAAAGCAGCCAGTGTACGGTTTCCGCTGCCAGCGTTTCGATTTTGCGCTCCGGATGCAGCAGGCCGGGCTTGGGCTGGGTGAGCGCCCAGATGATCCGCGCCAAGGCAATGAAGAATACCGCGACGCCAACTGTCTTGTGCAGCGAGAACATCCACGCCTTGTCAGCCAGTTGCTCGGACGTCTCGTAGGGCATTTTGTTCGCGATCAGCCCAAGTGGCATCAGCGCGATGATCCCCAATGCGGTGAGCCAGTGGAATGTCTTGGACACGGAACCGAAGCGGTCAGCGGTGTTGGTCAGCGGCATAGGTAGGGACTCCGTTCAGGTTGGTCCTGTGGGTAACACGTTGGCCTCTAATGTTATGCACATCGCTCTGGTTGCAACTGCGAATTCGTGCACAGATGTCGTGCAGGCGGTGCTTGTCTGGGCGGATCGACCCAATTACACCAACAGGCACGAACAAAAAACTGGGAGGGGCATCAGATGAGCATCGCATTCGTATTTCCGGGGCAGGGGGCGCAGACCATCGGGATGGGCCGCGCACTGGCCGACGCCTATCCGGCGGCGCGCGCCGTTTTTGACGAGGTGGACGCGGCCCTGGGCGAGGCGCTGAGTACGCTCATCTGGGACGGCGATATCGAGGCCCTGACGCTGACGCAGAATGCCCAGCCAGCGCTGATGGCCACATCCATGGCGGCGATGCGTGCCCTAGAGGCCGAAGGGATCGGCATTGAGCGCGCGTCCTTTGTGGCGGGTCACAGCCTTGGGGAATATTCGGCCCTTTGTGCCGCAGGCACGCTGAGCATTGCCGATGCGGCGCGCCTGTTGCGCACCCGCGGCAAGGCCATGCAAGAAGCGGTGCCCGTGGGCGTTGGGGCCATGGCGGCGGTGCTCGGCCTTGATTTCGAGGCCGTGACCGAAGTGGCAGCCGAAGCGGCACAAGGCGAGGTCTGTCAGGCGGCAAATGACAACGATCCGGGTCAGGTTGTCGTATCCGGCCACAAAGCGGCCGTTGAACGGGCCTGCGAGATCGCCAAGGGCAAGGGCGCGAAACGGGCGATGCTGCTGCCCGTATCCGCCCCGTTCCATTGTGCGCTGATGGAGCCTGCGGCGGGTGTTATGGCCGACGCACTTGCAGGCGTTGAAATGAAGGCACCTGCCGTGACAGTTGTGCCCAATGTGCAGGCCTCGGGCTGTTCTGATCCGGCGGCTTTGCGTGACATGCTGGTCGAACAGGTCACGGGGTCGGTGCGCTGGCGCGAAAGTGTGGCCTGGATGGCGGGGCAGGGCGTGACCGAGATGTGGGAGATCGGGGCGGGTAAGGCTCTGTCTGGCATGATCCGCCGGATCGATCGTGACGTGGCGACCCGCCCGGTGGGCACACCTGACGATGTTGTGGCCGCACGCGATGGCTGATCTGATCCAGATCGAGCCGATGAAGATGGGCGGCATTGTCCGCACCATTCCGATGATCACGCGGATGCAGTTGATCCCGGTGCTGTTTGAGCGCCTGGATGATGCGTTGGACAGGGCCTCGGTATTCTATGCCGGACCGCAGGTGGCGCTTTACCGGATTGACGGCGACGAGATGGAGGTGCGCATCGGCGTGCCCCTGTTTCAGCCCATTGAGGGCTTTGAGATGTTCGATGCACCCGGGGGCAATGCACTGTGCCAGCGCGTGTTGGGCCCGCTCGACAATCTGCCGGGCATTTACCGCTCGCTTACGGACGATATTCACGCGCGCGGGTTGACGCGTGGCACGTGGGCGCGGGAGGTTTACCGATTTATCGCGCGGGATGCGGCGCTGAACGTCACGGATGTCAGCATCGATGTGACGGACAGTTTGCACTAGGCCTGGCGACTTGCACGCGGCAAGTCGGCGTGGCAGGGCTGGGACAACGGACAAAAAACTGAGGGACGGACATGTTTGATCTGACGGGAAAATGCGCGCTGGTGACCGGGGCGTCGGGTGGCATCGGGGCGGATATTGCGCGCACCTTGCACGGTGCGGGTGCAACAGTGGGATTGAGCGGGACGCGGGTGGACCCGCTTGAGGCGCTGGCGGGCGAGCTTGGCGCGCGCGCGCATGTGCTGCCCTGCAACCTCAGCGACGGTGACGCGGTCGCGGCCCTGCCGAAGCAGGCGGCGGAGGCAATGGGATCGGTCGACATTCTGGTCAACAATGCAGGCATCACGCGCGACAACCTGTTCATGCGCATGTCGGACGAGGAATGGGCCGCTGTGCTGAATGTGAACCTCACCTCGACCTTCAAGCTTTGCAAGGGTGTGATCCGGGGCATGATGAAGGCGCGCTGGGGCCGGATCGTCAATATCAGTTCCGTGGTGGGGGCCACGGGGAATCCCGGTCAGGCGAACTATGCAGCCTCAAAGGCGGGTATGATCGGCATGTCAAAGAGCCTTGCCTACGAAGTGGCAAGCCGGGGCATCACGGTAAATGCAGTTGCACCGGGCTTTATCGAAACGGCGATGACGGACAGCCTGACGGACGACCAAAAGACTGCAATCATGGGACAAATTCCAACCGGACGCATGGGCACGCCAGAAGAAATCGCCAGTGCGGTCCTGTACCTTGCAAGCCCCGAGGCCGGATATGTTAACGGTACCACCTTGCACGTGAACGGTGGTATGGCCATGTTGTAGGCCTGATCGCCTCAAGTATTGCCATCCGTTTGGTTTGTGCTAAAGGGGGCGCAGAATTCGACGTCGATGTTTCGTGTGCGGGTTGCACATCAAGCAAGGCTTTCACCGCCCCCTGGGGGCAAAGACCAGAGCCCCTTACACATGGGGACACCATATGGGGCGCAACATTTCGCCCCGGCAGAACGAGGACAATCATATGAGCGACATCGCCGACCGCGTGAAGAAGATCGTTGTGGAACACCTGGGTGTGGACGAGGACAAAGTCACCGAAAACGCCAGCTTCATCGACGACCTGGGTGCAGACAGCCTGGACACCGTGGAACTGGTGATGGCATTCGAGGAGGAGTTCGGTATCGAAATCCCCGATGACGCTGCTGAAACCATCCAGACATTTGGCGACGCAGTGGGATTCATCTCCAAAGCGTCCTAAGCCAGTTTTTCAGACCCTCGGGGTTTGAGCAAAACGGCGCTCTTTCGGTTGCGGAAGGGCGCCGTTTTTTTGTGCCTGTCCCATCTGTGACTTGCGTTTCGCCGCCTTGACCCGCAAGAGTTGAAAAAACGACAAAGAGATGGGGCAGGACACCATCCATGAGCAGACATGTGCCGACAATCAACACGGCGCGCGCCACCTTGCGTGCGATGCGTGCCAGTGACTTTGACCGCTTCGCCGAGATCTGGGCGATGCCCGAAGTTGTGCGCTATATCGGCGGTACGCCGCGCAGCCGTGACACATCATGGAACGCCTTTCTGCGCAATGCGGGCCATTGGCAGGTTACAGGCTTTGGCCAGTGGGCGATTGAGGATCATGCCAGCAAGGCGATGGTGGGGCAGGCCGGATTTTTCTTTGGTGCGCGCGGGTTGGGGGAAGATTTCGATGCCTTTCCCGAGGCAGGCTGGGTGCTGGTGCCCGACGCACAGGGCAAGGGCCTTGGCACCGAAGTGGTCTGCGCCGCCCATGACTGGTTTGATCGCGTGATAACCGGCCCCTTGGGGTGTATGATTCACCCCGAACATGAGGCGTCGCTGCATCTGGCCGAGCGTCTGGGCTATGTTCCCTTGCGCGATGTGGAGGATGGCGACAGCCCGGTGCGCCTGTTTTACCGCAAATCCCCGCCGCAGGTGTGAGCATGGCGGGTGTGATCAAATTGAGCGCCTTGCGGCGCATTCCATTATGAATTTGGCGCTGCGGGTTCACCCAAGCGAAAGACCTTTCGCGCCGCCCCCACCTGTGCCGCGCCCGGTCTGGCAGAGTGCCATGCCCAGCCCAAGGCAAATAGCCGTCTCCCCTGTCGGGGTCCCTCGGCGATTTGCCTTGACCTGTGCCTGTCGCTCTGCCGTCCCTTGTCGCAGCAAGGGTGGCTCCGAAGCGAAAGGCCCTCGCAGTGCCGGGGCTTGAACAGGGGCCATGCGGCGCGGTATGAGGCGGCAAGACAATTGAGAGGGCATGAGCAGATGCGCAGAGTGGTTGTGACGGGATTGGGTCTGGTGACTCCGCTGGGTGATGGGGTAGAAGCCTCGTGGTCGCGTATTCTTGACGGGCAGTCAGGGGCGGGGCCGATCACCGGGTTTGATCCCGAAGGATTGGCCACCACCTATGCCTGCGAGGTCCCTTTGGGCGACGGATCGGACGGCACGTTCAACGGTGACGCCTATATGGAGCCGAAAGAACAGCGCAAGGTCGACACGTTTATCATGTTTGGCATGGCGGCTGCCCAGCAGGCGGTCGAGGATGCAGGATGGATGCCTGAAGGAAAGGAAGACCGCGAGCGCACCGGCGTGCTGATCGGATCGGGCATTGGTGGTCTGAATTCCATCGCCAACACGGCCGTGATGATGGAAGAGAAAGGCCCGCGCCGCGTCAGCCCGTTCTTTGTGCCGGGCGCGCTGATCAACCTGATTTCAGGGCAGGTCAGCATCCGCTATCAGTTCAAGGGCCCCAACCATTCGGTTGTCACGGCCTGTTCGACCGGGGCCCATGCCATTGGCGATGCGGCCCGTCTGATCATGCTGGGCGATGCCGACGTGATGGTGGCCGGTGGTGCGGAGGCTGCGATCTGCAAGATCGGGATCGCAGGTTTCAACGCGTGCAAGGCGCTGTCCACCAAACGCGCGGATGACCCAAAGAAGGCCAGCCGCCCCTATGATGCGGACCGGGACGGGTTTGTCATGGGTGAGGGCGCGGGGATTGTCGTGCTTGAGGAATACGAGCACGCCAAGGCGCGCGGTGCGAGGATCTATGCCGAGGTGTGCGGCTATGGTCTGTCAGGCGATGCCTATCACATCACCGCACCGTCCGAGGATGGCGAAGGTGGTGAGCGCTCGATGCGCGCGGCTTTGCGCAATGCGGGTCTTGAGCCGTCAGACATCGACTATATCAACGCCCATGGCACATCGACGATGGCCGATACGATCGAACTGGGGGCGGTGCAGCGGATGCTGGGTGATCATGCGGGCGACGTCACCATGTCTTCGACCAAGTCGGCGACGGGTCACTTGCTGGGGGCTGCGGGTGCCATTGAGGCGATCTTCTCCATTCTGTCGATCCGGGATCAGGTTTGCCCGCCGACGATCAATCTGGACAATCCGGCGGTTGAGACGCCGATTGACCTGGCCCCCAATGCCAAGCGTGAGCGCAAGGTCGATTATGCCCTGTCCAACAGCTTTGGCTTTGGCGGCACGAATGCCAGTGTCATCTTTGGGAAAGTCAGCTGATGTGGCGGTCAATCGCGTCCAACGCGATGACGTTTCTGATTGTGGCCCTGTTTGTGCTGGGCGGTGTGATCCTGTGGGGGCGGGGGCAGTATGAGGGCCCGGGCCCGCTGGCCGATGCCATTTGCGTGCAGGTCGAGCGTGGTACGAATTTTCGCCGGGTGAGCCGCAATCTGGAGGAAGAGGGGGCCGTCACCAGCGCGTCAATCTTTCGGATGGGTGCGGATTATGCAGGCAAGACCGCGGAGTTGAAGGCGGGCAGCTGGCTGATCGAACCAGGGGCGTCCATGGAAGAGATCGTGGATGTTGTCACCCGTGGCGGTGCCAGCACCTGTGGCACCGAAGTCGTCTATCGCATCGGTGTGAACCGGTTGAGCGCGCAGGTGCGCGAGCTGGACCCGGCCACCAACCGCTTTGTCGAAGTGGTGGAGTTTCAGCCCGGTGTGGAGGACACGCCAGAGGAGTATAACGAAGTCAAAGAAGCGCAGGACACCCGCTATCGCATCGCGTTGGCGGAAGGGGTGACAAGCTGGCAGGTTGTGACGGCCTTGCGCGGGATGGATGTGCTGCGCGGCGCGGTCGAAGAAATCCCGCCCGAAGGTGCGCTGGCCCCGGACAGCTATGAGGTGCGCACCGGCGACGCGCGTGCGGATGTACTGGCCCAAATGGCCGAGCAGCAGGAGTTGTGGGTGTCTGCCGCATGGGAATCGCGCGACCCCGATCTGCCGCTGGAAAGCCCCGAAGAGTTGTTGACCCTTGCGTCGATCATCGAAAAAGAGACCGGCGTTGCCGAAGAACGTGAGCAGGTCGCGTCTGTGTTCGTAAACCGCTTGAACCGTGGGATGCGTTTGCAAACCGACCCGACTGTCATCTACGGCATCACCAAGGGGCAGGGTGTGCTGGGCCGCGGTTTGCGCCGGTCCGAACTGCGCGCGGCGACGCCCTGGAACACCTATGTGATCGAAGGCTTGCCGCCGACACCGATTGCCAATCCGGGGCGTGCAAGCCTGATGGCTGCGGCCCAACCGGCAGAAACGCCTTACGTGTTCTTTGTGGCCGATGGGACCGGCGGTCATGCCTTTGCCGAGACGCTGGAGGAGCATAACCAGAATGTTGCGCGCTGGCGTGAGATCGAAGCAGAGCGCGCCAGCGAGACGGATGGCGGGTAGGGTGCTGCCCGCGTTGAGTGAAGTGCGGTGACAACGACTACCCGGCGCACACGTTTGGGTTGTGTAACGGTTTCAATGGGTTGCGCCGTTTCTGACCTCTAGATATATGAAAAATAAAGGATTTGTTAATCCGTGCGTGCGCTGGGCCGCACGCCGGGAGGATCATTTCGCTTGACTCTGCGAACGGTTACACGTATAACTTGTGACAAGCTAGGAAAAGTGGGTAAGCGACCATCGGAGTGATCCGGGGTCGCTTTTTCTATTTTGCTCGTGCGGGGGAACCCCAACGCATGAGAGGTTATGCACACATGACACTTATCACCCCGGGGCTTGAAGAAGCCCGGACCGATGAGCTTTTGCTTTCGGTCCACGACTCGCTCAGCGATCTACGCCGCGAGTTTCAGACCCTCAAAGAAAGGGTCGAAGCGGGGGAGGACGTCAAGGACACAGAGCTCAGATCCAAGGGATCGAACTTGAGCAATGTGCTTGTGAGTTGCCAGAAGTTGGAGACGACACTTGCAGAAGTCAGACAAAAAAGAAGCCGCATCGCGCAAGGGGGCTATGCCCTCGACCTTGATGCTGCCGGAGTTGAGGTACGGTGCGCGCTTGGTCGCCTCCGCACCTGTGCAAGTTCAAGAAGAGTTTCTGAGTGAGTTGGGAGAGGGCGCTTTGTGCGCCCTCCCTTTTTTGTTCGAATTCTGGGCGATGGAACACCAGTTGCCCCCCGAGGGCGATTGGCGCACCTGGGTCATCATGGGGGGGCGTGGTGCGGGCAAGACCCGCGCCGGGTCCGAATGGGTCCGGTCGATGGTGGAAGGGTCCACGCCGTTTGATGAGGGCCGTGCCCGCCGCGTGGCACTGGTTGGCGAAACCATTGATCAGGTTCGTGAAGTGATGATTTTCGGTGACAGCGGCATTCTGTCCTGTTCGCCGCCCGACCGCCGTCCGGCATGGCATGCCGGACGCAAGCGTCTGGTCTGGCCCAACGGCGCCGAGGCGAGCGTGCACACCGCCTTTGACCCCGAGGGGCTCAGGGGGCCGCAATTTGATGCTGCCTGGGTTGATGAGATGGCCAAGTGGAAAAAGGCGGAAGCCACGTGGGATATGTTGCAGTTCGCGCTGCGGCTGGGTGAGAAGCCTCAGGTTTGTGTCACCACCACACCGCGCAATGTGGGCGTGCTGAAGGCGCTGTTGCAGTCTCCGTCGACTGTCGTGACCCATGCCCCTACGGAGGCGAATGCCGCCAATCTGGCAGGCTCGTTTCTGGAAGAGGTGCGCGAGCGTTATGCCGGGACGCGGCTGGGCCGTCAGGAACTGGACGGTGTGCTGTTGAGCGATGCTGAAGGGGCGTTGTGGACCAGCGAGATGCTGGAGGCGAGCCACACGGCCACGCCTATGGAGTTTGACCGCATTGTCGTCGGTGTCGATCCGGCGATCACCAGCGGAAAAAGCGCGGACGAATGCGGGATCGTCGTGGTCGGCGCACAGATGCAGGGCCCGCCCCATGAGTGGACGGCCCACGTGATCCACGACGCCTCGGTCCAGGGTGCAAGCCCCGCGCAATGGGCGGCAGCGGCCGTTGCGGCCGTTGACACATATCAGGCGGACCGCCTTGTGGCTGAAGTCAATCAGGGTGGCCAGATGGTCGCCGAACTGATCCGTCAGGTGGATCCGATGGTCCCTTACAAGGCGGTTCATGCGAGCCACCGCAAATCGGTGCGGGCCGAGCCGATTGCCGCCCTTTACGAGCAGGGCCGCGTCAGCCACGCCGCGGGCCTGACGGCCCTTGAGGACCAGATGGTTCAGATGACCCGCCGCGGTTATGTCGGTGACGGATCGCCGGACCGCGTTGATGCGCTGGTCTGGGCACTCCACGAATTGATCATTGAGCCCGCGCGGGAGTACCGGCGACCCGGTGTGCGTCTGCTCGGACGGTAGGGTGCGGGCGGGTTCTTCCCCTCCGGGGGGAGTTTATCTGGCGAGATGAAGCAGGGGATATTCCCTTCACATGAGGGCGACGCTGGTGAGGCGGGCGCCCTTTTTCTTTAAAAATGGCGGGCTTTGCGGCCTGACGGATAGGAGAGCCGAGATATGGTGTTTGATTTCTTTCGCAGCCGGGCCGCAGTGGATGTGCCCGAGCAAAAGGCGAGTGCGACCGGCAAGGTTGTGGCCTGGCAGACGGGGGGCCGCGTTGCGTGGAGCCCGCGCGATGCTGTGTCGCTGACCCGGTCGGGGTTTTCGGGCAATCCGGTCGGGTTTCGATCCGTCAAGCTGATCGCAGAAGCGGCGGCTGCCTTGCCGCTGGTGTTGCAGGACGGGGCGCAGCGTTTTGAAGCACACCCTATCCTTGGCCTGATGAAGCGCCCCAATCCCGGGCAGGGCCGTGCGGAGTTGCTGGAGGCGCTTTACGCTCAGCTTTTGCTGTCGGGCAATGCCTATGTCGAGGCCGTTGCCGGTGAGAGCGGTGCGCCGCTGGAACTGCATGTGCTGCGTTCTGACCGGATGTCGGTGGTTCCGGGTGCTGATGGCTGGCCGGTGGCTTATGAATACGCGGTCGGGGGCAAGACCCATCGCTTTGATGCCAGCGGGCCTGTCAGCCCGATCTGCCACGTTAAATCCTTTCATCCGCAGGACGATCACTACGGCTTTAGCCCGATGCAGGCCGCTGCCATGGCACTGGATGTGCACACCGCGGCGACGCGCTGGTCCAAGTCCCTGCTCGATAATGCGGCGCGCCCCTCGGGTGCGATCGTCTATCGTGGGCAGGACGGGCAGAGCCAGTTGAGTGGGGATCAATACGAGCGTCTCGTCAGCGAGATCGAGAGCAACCATGCCGGAGCGCGCAATGCGGGCCGGCCGATGCTGCTGGAGGGAGGGCTTGACTGGAAGCCGATGGGGTTTTCGCCTTCGGATATGGAATTCCAGAAGACCAAGGATGCTGCGGCGCGTGACATCGCGCTGGCCTTCGGGGTGCCGCCCATGTTGCTGGGCATTCAGGGTGACGCGACATATGCCAATTATCAGGAGGCCAATCGCGCTTTTTACCGCCTGACGGTGTTGCCATTGGCCACTCGTGTTGCTGCGGCGCTGGCCGAGTGGCTGGGCGCGCATACGGGTGATGATGTGGTGTTGACCCCTGATCTGGATCAGGTGCCTGCTTTGTCTGCAGAGCGCGACGCCCAATGGGCCCGCGTTGCAGGAGCCGATTTTCTGACTGAAGCCGAAAAACGCCGGTTGCTGGGGCTGCCGGCATTGGCGGTGGAGGGGTCGGATGGATGAGCCGGCTTATGAACGATTTGCCTGTGCACCTGGGTTGCGTCTTGAGGCGCATGAACGGTTGACCGAGGTGCATTTCAACAACCTGGTGCGGCGGCTTGATCGGCTCGAAGAGCTGCTAGAGCGGCTGGAAAAGCGCCTGTGGCTGACTGTCTACGGCGTTGTTGCCGCCGTGCTTGGCACCGGGTTGCAATCCATTATGGCAGCGATCCCGCAATGAGTTTTCCAAGGAGTGAGATGATGCAGGCAGAGACTGGTCTGGAGACGAAATTTGCCCGCTTTGGGGACGGTATCACCGTTCAGGCGGGCCACGTGATCGAAGGCTATGCCAGCCTGTTCGGGGCCTGTGATCAGGGTGGTGATGTGGTGAGCAAGGGGGCCTACGGCACTTCGTTGAAAGCCATCGCGGCCGAGGATCGCAGCATCAAGATGCTGTGGCAGCATGATCCGGCCCATCCCATCGGCGTGTGGGACGAGGTGCGTGAGGACGCCAAGGGCCTGTGGGTCAAGGGCCGTCTGCTGCCGGAAGTCGCCAAGGGGCGCGAAGCCGCCGAGCTGATTGCCGCAGGTGCGATTGACGGGCTTTCCATCGGCTACCGTACGGTGAAGGCGACAAAGAATGACAAGGGCCAGCGGCTCTTGACCGAACTGGAGCTTTGGGAAGTGTCGCTTGTGACTTTTCCGATGCTTCCCAGTGCGCGTGTGGCGGCCAAATCCGACGAGATGCGTTCGGATGAGGACGCGATGTTGCGTGAGATGGCGGCGGCCCTTCGGGGTGCCCGCGCGAGCCTGGCGCGGCGCTGACGCGCTTAGCCTTACCTTTCACAAATCAAGGACATGCTGATGAGCAAGACCGAGATCAAGGCTCGGGCCGGGGAAGGTTTGTCCCCCGCCCAGGAAGTGGCCGAAGCCATGACGGGCTTTGTCACTGAATTCAAAGGCTTTCAAGCCGACCTTCAAACCAAACTTCAACAAACAGAAGAGCGATTGACCATGCTGGATCGGAAAAATATGACTGCTGCACGCCCGCCTCTGGCTGGTGGTGTTGACCAAGGCGCCCCTCATCAGAAGGCGTTCAACGCCTATGTGCGTTCGGGCGACGACGATGGCCTGCGCGGCCTTGAACTGGACGGCAAATCCCTATCGACTGCCGTGAATTCGGACGGCGGGTACCTTGTCGATCCGGCCACATCCGAGAGCGTGAATTCGGTGCTGAACGCCACCGCATCCATCCGCTCCATCGCGTCGGTGGTGAATGTCGAGGCGACCTCCTATGACGTTCTGGTCGATCACGGTGACATCGGGTCCGGTTGGGCGACCGAGACGTCGAACCTGACGGAAACCGACACGCCGACGATTGATCGTATCACCATCCCGCTGCACGAGCTTTCGGCCCTGCCCAAGGCATCACAGCGTCTGCTGGATGATTCTGCCTTTGACATTGAGGGCTGGCTTGCGGGTCGCATCGCGGACAAGTTCTCTCGTGCCGAAGCGGCGTCGTTCATCAATGGTGACGGCGTCGACAAGCCCAAGGGCTTTCTGGCGCACACAAGCGTGGACAATGACGTCTGGACCTGGGGCAACCTTGGTTATGTGCCTACGGGTGCTGACGGTTCTGTCACCGCAGAGTCGATCATTGAACTGGTCTACGCGTTGGGTGCGACCTACCGTGCCAACGCATCCTTTGTGATGAACAGCAAAACCGCTGGTCTGGTGCGCAAGCTGAAGGACAATGACGGTCGTTTCCTGTGGACAGACGGCCTGGCCGCGGGTCAGCCTGCTGTGCTGATGGGCTATCCTGTTCTGATCGCCGAAGACATGCCGGATGCCACAACAGGTGCCGATTCCATCGCCTTTGGTGATTTCGCTGCCGGTTACACCGTGGCCGAACGCCCTGATCTGCGCATTCTGCGCGATCCCTTCAGCGCGAAACCTCATGTCCTGTTCTATGCGACCAAGCGCGTGGGCGGCGATGTGAGCGATTTTGCTGCGATCAAACTGCTGAAATTCGCGACGGCCTAAGGGCCTGAGCGGATGGCCGGGGAAGGGCGCAAGCCTGACCCCGGTCTCCGGGTGCGTGCTGGAAGTGCGCCGTATTGTCTAGCTGCTCCCCTCCGTCCGAGCAATGCGGACTGGCGCGCGCCCGGGCCAAAGGAGCTGAGGGGCAGGATTTTCTTGGAGATATTCCATGATGTTGATCGAAGAGACCACGGTGCCTGACGGTGCCCTGCCGGTCGAGAAATTCAAGGCGCATCTGCGTCTGGGCAGTGGTTTTGACCAGGATGACGTACAGGACCCGGTTTTGACTGGCTTTTTGCGCGCTGCTGTCGCGGCGGTCGAGGCGCGAACCGGCAAGGTTTTGTTGGAAAGAGACTTTGTGCTGGCTGTTACGTCGTGGCGGGATGCTGGTGCGCAGGTGTTGCCTGTGGCCCCGGTGCGTGCTGTGACGATGATGACGGCAGTTGATCGCACGGGTGCGCGCACCGAACTGGATACGGGCCTTTACTGGCTGGAGCGCGATGGTCATCAGCCGCGTGTTCGTTCGGTTGCCCATGCGCTGCCTTCCATCCCGGAGGCTGGTGCCGTCGAGATCGCCTTTCGGGCCGGATTCTCGGCCGTTTGGGACGAGATTCCTGCAGATCTGGCGCAGGCTGTGATGCTGCTGGCGTCGCACTATTACGAGTTCCGCCATGAAACCACGCTGAGTGAGGGCTGCATGCCCTTTGGTGTCACGAGCCTGATCGAGCGCTACCGTGTCATGCGTCTGGGCGGGATTGCGACATGAGGGTGCCGCGTCTGAACCGGCGTCTGACCTTGGAGAGCCCCGCGCGCGTCCCGGATGGGGCGGGCGGATACCAGCAGGCCTGGGTCCCGATGGGTGTTCTCTGGGCTGAGCTGAAGGCCCGGACAGGGCGCGAGACGCAAGTCGCCGCCGCGGCCGTGTCCACAGTGCGTTATGCCGTCACGGTGCGGGGTGCCCCGGTGGGCCATCCAGAACGTCCGGTGCCCGAGCAGCGGTTTCGTGACGGGGCCCGCGTGTTTCACATCCGCTCGGTTGCCGAGGCTGATCCGGCGGGGCGGTACCTGACCTGTATGGCTGATGAAGAGGTGGTGGTATGAGCTATGCTGTTTCTGCCGCGCTTCAGAGTGCTGTATTCGCTGCGATTTCGACCGACCCCGGCGTTGTCGCGGCTGTTGGTGATGCGGTCTATGACGCGCTTCCCAGCGGTGTTTTGCCGGGTCTTTACGTCAGTCTGGGGCCTGAAACTGTGCGCGCCGAGGATGACAAGACCGGATCGGGCAGTGCCCACCGTTTTGTCATCTCTGTCGTTACAGATGTGCCCGGGTTTCGTGCGGCCAAAGAGGCCGCCGGTGCTGTCACCGACGCGCTGCACGCGGCGGACCTGACCCTGACGCGGGGCCGGTTGGTGTCGCTTCGGTTTCAACGCGCGCGTGCGTTCAAGATCGAAAAAGGCACGGGCCGACGCATCGACCTGACATTCCGCGCACGTGTCGAAGACAACTAGGCGTCTGCAGAACCACGACCGAAATCACGCATCGCACGTGTCCCCAAGGCGCTCAGCGCGGCGGGGATTTGCGGTTCGGGTTTTTGACAAACGCCACAACCTGATATTTTCAAACGGAGAAAACCAATGGGTGCTCAGAACGGAAAAGACCTGCTGATCAAGGTCGACATGACCTCGGACGGGCAGTTCGAGACGATTGCGGGCCTGCGCGCCACGCGTGTGAGTTTCAATGCCGAGGCGGTCGATGTGACGAGCCTTGAAAGCCAGGGCGGGTGGCGTGAGCTGTTGTCGGGGGCAGGTGTCCGGTCGGCCAACATCTCTGGCTCGGGCGTGTTCAAGGACGAAAGCACGGACGAACGTGCGCGCCAGATCTTCTTTGACGGCGAGACGCCGGATTTTCAGGTGATCATTCCCGATTTTGGCATTGTCGAGGGCCCGTTTCAGGTCACCGCGCTGGAGTACAGCGGCAGCCACAATGGCGAGGCGACCTATGAGGTGTCATTGGCCTCTGCCGGTGCCCTCAGCTTTACGGCGCTGGTTGCGTAGATGACCAATCCTTGGAGGGGAGAGGTGACGCTGGTCATCGATGGTCACCCGCGCGTGATGCGACTGACCTTGGGCGCGTTGGCAGGGCTTGAGGCCGCATTGGCTGAGCCGTCGCTCGTGTCTTTGGTCGAGCGGTTCGAGCAGAGCCGGTTTTCAAGCGCAGATGTTCTGGCGTTGTTGAAGGCGGGTTTGCTGGGCGGTGGCTGTGCTGAGGTCGCCGCTGACCTCGATCATGCGGAGATTGAGGGCGGGCCAATGGCTGCGGCCCGCGCTGCTGCCGAACTGATTGCCCGCGCCTTCGTGGTGCCCGGAGCATGACGGATGGCTTGGACTGGCCCGCCTTGATGCGGGCCGGGATGCAAGGGTTGCGCCTGACGCCAGATGCGTTCTGGGGCCTGACCCCTGCCGAATTGCAAGTGATGCTGGGCGATCCGGGGCAGTCCGCCCCGCTGCTGAGCGACGGGCTGGAGGCGTTGATGGCCGCATGGCCTGACGCGGCCCAATCATAGAGGGGACTGTACGATGAGCGATTACAAGGACGAGATCGAGGCGCTGGAAGAGAACACTGACGGATTGCGTCAGACACTCGATTCCACATCCGTTATGGTCACCAGTTTTGACAGTGAATTGCGCCGGATGCGTGAAAGCCTGTCCGCCACCAACAAGGATGTTGCCACGCTGGAAAAGGGCATGTCGCGCGGTTTGCGCAAAGCCTTTGACGGTTTGGTCTTTGATGGTCTGAGCCTGTCGGATGCGCTGGATACAGTGGCCAATTCGATGATCAACGCCACCTATAATGCCGCCATCAAGCCCGTGACGGATCACGTCGGCGGTTTGCTGGCGTCGGGTGTTGGCGGCCTTGTTCAGGGCATCCTGCCCTTTGCCGATGGTGCGCCCTTTTCGCAAGGCAGGGTCATGCCCTTTGCCTCGGGCGGGATCGTGAGTTCGACCACGCCGTTCGGGATGCGAGGTGGGATGGGTGTCATGGGTGAAGCGGGCCCGGAAGCCATCATGCCGCTGGCACGTGGCCCCGATGGCAAGCTGGGCGTGCGCGGTGGGGGCGGTGCCTCCACATCGGTCGTGATGAACATCACAACGCCGGATGTGCAGGGATTTGCCCGTTCGCAAAACCAGATCGCCGCCCAGATGAACCGCGCCCTGGGGCGTGCCAATCGCAATCGTTAACTCTGTAGGGGAGCTAGACACATGAATTTTCACGAGGTTCGCTTTCCCGCGTCCTTGAGCTTTGGCTCGGTCGGGGGTCCTGAGCGTCGCACGGAAGTGGTGACGCTGGCCAATGGGTTCGAGGAACGCAACACGCCCTGGGCGCATTCGCGTCGCCGCTATGACGCGGGGCTTGGCATGCGCTCGCTTGACGATGTCGAGACGCTGATCGCATTTTTCGAGGCGCGGATGGGCCAGATGCATGGGTTTCGTTGGAAAGACTGGTCGGATTTCAAATCCGCCAATGCCAGCGGCACGACGCAGTACGACGACCAAACCATTGCGATGGGCGACGGTGTCAAGGGCGTTTTCCCGTTGCTCAAGACTTACCGTTCGGGGCCGCATGACTATGCCCGCCCGATCACCAAGCCGGTGTCCGGCACGGTCCGTGTCGGTTTGGGGCGGGACGAAATGAAGGAAGGGGTCGATTACGAAGTCGATCTGACCACCGGTTTGATCACCTTCCAGCACCCACCTGAGCGTGATGTGGAAATTACCGCCGGTTTCGAATTTGATGTGCCTGTGCGCTTTGACACGGATCAGATCCAGACGTCGGTGGCCAGTTTTCAGGCGGGCAGCGTGCCGAACGTGCCAATCGTCGAGGTGCGTGTATAATGAGTGGGCAAAGCGAAGAGTTTCTGGCCCATGCGGCATCGGGCCTGACCACTTTGTGCCGTGCCTGGGCGATCACGCGCAAGGATGGCACATCGTTTGGGTTCACGGATCACGATTGTGAGTTGTCCTTTGGTGATGTCACCTTTCGTGCGGATTCGGGTCTGACGGCATCTGCGTTGGCACAATCGACCGGTCTGAGCGTGGACAACACCGAAGCCCTGGGCGCTTTGTCGGATGCATCGGTGCGCGAAGATGACATTGAGGCGGGTCGGTTTGACGGTGCGGATGTGCGCGCATGGCTTGTGAACTGGGCTGAACCTGATACCCGGTGGTTGCAGTTTCGCGGCACGATCGGTGAAATCCGCCGTGCCGGGGGGGCGTTTCATGCCGAGCTGCGCGGATTGACCGAGGCGTTGAACCGTCCATTGGGTCGGATTTATCAAAAGCCTTGCACTGCGGTGCTGGGCGATGGCGCCTGCCAGTTTGACGTGACTCAGCCCGGATATCGGCACTCCGGCGCAGCTGATCGCATGATCGACGGGCGTGTTTTTGAGTGGGATGTTCTGAACGGGTTTGATCCGGGCTGGTTCCAGCGCGGGCGTCTGGATGTCCTGACCGGAAAGAGCGCGGGTCTTTGGGGCATGATCAAGCGTGACACGCTTGATGGGGATGTGCGCCGGATTGAGCTTTGGGAGCCTATTCGCGGTGGTCTGGTGGACGGTGATGTTGTTCGTCTGACCGTGGGCTGTGACAAACGCTTTGACACATGTCGCTTGAAGTTCAACAACTTGCTGAACTTTCAGGGTTTTCCGGATTTGCCGGGTGATGATTGGGTCATGGCCTATCCCAATGGTGCCGGGGCCAATGCCGGCGGCAGCCTGCGATGAGCGGGGGCCGCGACGCCATCGTCTCCGAAGCGCGTGCGTGGATCGGGACACCATATATTCACCAACAGGCGGCCAAGGGCGCGGGCTGTGATTGCCTCGGTCTTGTGCGTGGCGTGTGGCGCGGCGTGATCGGGTCCGAGCCTGAG
Source organism: Tateyamaria armeniaca (assembly GCF_045797845.1). Lineage (NCBI taxonomy): Bacteria > Pseudomonadati > Pseudomonadota > Alphaproteobacteria > Rhodobacterales > Roseobacteraceae > Tateyamaria > Tateyamaria armeniaca. The sequence goes on along the minus strand of NZ_JBHDIY010000002.1, from coordinate 3,353,474 downwards.
CGCCCGCCTGCCTATACAATGGACTGGTCCGAACCACAGGGCGAAGAGCTTTTGTGGGCAGCGGCGCTGCGCCATTTGAACCCGAAACCCGTCGATCATGCCGCCGTTGGTGACGTGATCCTGTTTCGCATGCGCGCGGGCGCTGTCGCCAAGCATCTGGGCATTCAGTCCGGGATCGGGGCTAGTGCCGCGTTTGTGCACGCCTATAGCGGCCATGGTGTGGTCGAGAGTCCGCTGAGTGCCCCTTGGGCGCGGCGTATCGTGGCCCGATTTGAATTTCCGACCGAGGAGGTCTGCTGATGGCGACTGTTGTACTTTCCGCCGCAGGTGCGGCTATTGGTGGCTCGCTTGGCGGGACGTTTCTGGGCTTGTCCTCGGTCGCGATTGGTCGTGCTGTGGGTGCCACGCTTGGCCGGGTCATTGATCAACGCCTCATGGGGCAGGGGTCCGACGTTGTCGAACATGGCAAGGTGGACCGGTTCCGTCTGACCAATTCAGGCGAAGGGTCTGCCATTTCCCAGCTTTATGGCCGCATGCGCCTTGGTGGTCAGGTGATCTGGTCGTCCGATTTTCTTGAAACCGTGACGACCAGTGGTGGCGGCGGTGGCAAAGGCGGCGGCGCGCCCAAAACGCCGGAAACCCGGACTTACAGCTATTCGGTGAGCCTTGCGCTGGCGGTCTGCGAAGGTGAGATCACCCATATTGGCCGTGTCTGGGCGGATGGTGAAGAGATCCCGGTCAATGATCTCAATATGCGCGTATATACTGGGTCGCAGGATCAACTGCCTGATCCGCTGATGGAGGCTGTTGAAGGGCAGGGTCTGGTGCCCGCCTATCGCGGAACGGCCTATGTGGTCATCGAAAACCTGCCGCTGGCGGATTTCGGCAATCGCGTGCCCCAATTGTCGTTCGAAGTGGTGCGCCCGGAACAGCCTGAGCAGGACGATGCGGCCGAGGAAATGACACGGGCTGTGCGCGCCGTGGCCCTTATGCCTGGCACCGGCGAATATGCCCTCGCCACCACGCCGGTGAACTACGTCAATGCCGCCCGTGGACGTTGGAGTGCGAACGTCAACACCCCTGCAGGGCAGACTGACTTTACAGTTTCCCTTGATGGTCTGGGACAAGAGTTGCCCAACTGCGAGGCCGCGTCCCTGATCGTGTCGTGGTTCGGGAATGATTTGCGCTGTGGGCAGTGTCAGTTGAAGCCCAAGGTCGAACGCAAGGACATTGAGGGCGAAAACATGCCTTGGGTCGTGTCCGGCGTGGATCGCGCCGGAGCAGACAAGATCGCCGAAATCGATGAGCGCCCGGTTTATGGCGGTACGCCGTCGGACGCATCGGTGGTCGAGGCCATTCAGGCGATGAACGCGGCTGGCAAGGCTGTGATGTTTTATCCCTTCATTTTGATGGACCAGCCGGAAGGCAACATGCTGCCTGATCCATATGATCCAACTGGCACGCAGCCGCATTTGCCGTGGCGCGGTCGGATCACGCTGTCGGTTGCACCGGGTGTGGATGGATCACCAGATGGGACTGCGGCCGCTGATGACGAAGTGGCCACTTTTTTTGGTATGGCCAAGGCCAGTGATTTCCAGTTCGTTTCCGGCGGCGCGCACTCGTCCACCGTTGTGCAATACACCGGGACCGGAGAATGGTCCTTGTCCCGCTTCATTCTGCATTATGCTGCCCTGTGTGCTGTTGCGGGCGGGGTTGAGGCCTTTTGCATCGGTTCTGAACTGCGCGGGCTGACCCAAATTCGTGGTGCTGGCAACAGCTTTGCCTTTGTCCAGAAGCTGCGCGAACTGGCGGGCGAAGTGCGCGCCATTCTTGGCCCTGATACCAAGATTTCCTACGCGGCGGATTGGACGGAGTATTTCGGTTACCAGCCACAGGACGGGACGGGCGACCGCTATTTTCATCTGGACCCTTTGTGGGCGGATGCGAATATCGATTTCATCGGTATCGACAATTACATGCCGCTGTCTGACTGGCGCGAGGGGCAGGATCATGCCGATGCGGGCTGGGGCAGCATTTACAACCTCGACTATCTGCGTGCCAACATCGCGGGTGGTGAGGGTTATGATTGGTACTATCACTCACCTGAGGCCAGCGTCGCGCAGATCCGGACACCCATCACCGATGGGGCCCATGAAGAGCCATGGGTGTTCCGGTTCAAGGACATCCGGAACTGGTGGAAGAATGCGCATTATGAAAGGGTGAATGGGGTTCGATCAGGAATCGCAACGGCTTGGCAGCCGGGTTCGAAGCCAGTCTGGTTTACCGAGCTGGGCTGCGCTGCTGTCGACAAGGGCACAAACGAGCCGAACAAGTTTCTGGATCAGAAATCTTCTGAAAGCAGCTTGCCCAAATACTCGAATGGCGCGCGCGATGATCTGATCCAGAAGCAGTATCTGCGTGCAATGCATTCGTTTTGGTCCGATCCCGCCAACAATCCGCAGGCCACGGAATACGAAGGCGCGATGGTCGACATGACCCGCGCCTATGTCTGGGCGTGGGATGCGCGGCCCTATCCATTCTTTCCCAATGCGCTGAGTGTCTGGAGCGATGGTGAGAACTATCCGCGCGGGCATTGGATCAACGGCCGGACGTCTGCGCGCACCCTGGCTTCGGTCGTGGGGGAACTGTGCGAGCGTGCTGGGCTGAGTGCTTATGATACATCCGGTTTGCATGGCTATGTGCGTGGCTATCTGGTCGAGGATGTATCGTCAGTACGCAGTGCGTTGCAGCCATTGATGCTGCGCTATGCCTTTGATGCGATTGAGCGCGATGGTGTTCTGAAATTCGTGATGCGTTCCGGTCTGGATGCGACAACGCTGGCATCCGAAACCTTTGCCGTCAGTTCAGACCTTGAAGGCCGTCTTGAGCAATCCCGCGAATCCGAGGCTGATCTGGCAGGCCGTGTTCGTTTGCGCTTTGTGCAGACGGACGGCAATTTCGACATTCTGTCGGAAGAAGCCATATTGGCAGATGATGCGACACATTCGGTTTCGACAACTGATTTGCCGATGGCGTTGACCCGTCCCGAAGGCCGCCAGATTGCTGAACGCTGGCTCTCCGAAGCGCGGATATCGCGTGAGACCGTGCGCCTTGCCCTGCCGCCATCTTTGCTTGGCGTCGGTGCGGGGGACGTCATCGAAGTCGCACCGGATCAGGCGGAAGGCCCGGGCCTTTATCGTGTGGATCGTGTTGAGCATGGTGAGATGCAGATTCTGGAAGCGGTACGGATCGAGCCAGAGGTGTATGTTCCGTCCGACCTGTCAGACGAGCTCGCGGGCGTGCGGGAATTTGTGCCGCCCGTGCCTTTGACGTCGGTCTTTCTGGATCTGCCATTGATGAGCGGCGAAGAGGTTGAGCACGCGCCCCATGTGGCTGTGTCCGGCGCGCCGTGGCCGGGCAGTGTGGCCGTCTATCAGTCGCCCACCGATACGGGGTTCTTGCTGAATTCCATCGTCTCTGCGCGCTCCAGCATGGGCTTTACAAAGACGCCTTTGGCGCGCGCGCGGGCTGGTGTCATCGATGTCGGATCGGCCCTCGAAGTCGAGATGATCCACGGGACGCTGGAGTCGACGTCGGATGCGGCCCTTTTGAATGGTTCGAACCTGGTTGCGATTGGCGACGGGACCCCCAACAATTGGGAGCTTTTTCAGTTTCGTGATGCTGAGTTGATCGCGCCGGGACGCTATTTGCTCAGCCACCGTTTGCGCGATCAGCTTGGCAGTGATGCGGTCGGTCCTGCGATTTGGCCGGAGGGATCGTTTTTTGTCGTTTTGAACGGCGCGCCCTCACAGATCGACCTTGCCCGCAACTTGCGCCGTGTCGCGCAGACCTATCGCGTTGGTCCCGCGCGGCGGAGTTATGATGATCCGTCCTATGAGGAGTTTGTGCATGCCTTTGATGGCAATGGGCTCAGACCGTATCGCCCGGCGCATTTGCGCGCTGTGAGTTCAGGAGGTGATCTGGACATATCCTGGATACGTCGCACACGGCTGGATGGGCATGACTGGGATCTTCCGGATGTTCCATTGGCCGAAGAAACCGAAAGCTACACGGTGCGGGTCATGGATGGCAGTGCCGTGGTGCGAGAGACTGTCGTGAGCACCCCAAGTTGGATTTATGATGCAGCTTTGCAAATTGCAGACGGGTTGACCGGTGATTTTGAGGTTAAAGTGGCGCAGAACTCGGCCCGGTATGGCCCGGGTCCGTTTGCCGCGCTGACTGTAGCTGCCTGATGCGGCCGGTTCTGGCTTCTGATCTGCTATGCGCAGGTCGTGCTGTATTGGCCGTCGCCCCGGAGTCGCGTGTCGCAATGGCACGGCGTTTGGTCGCCGCGGCCGAGATAGCCGATGCAGTGCGGCAGAGCAGCGGTGCGCGGCATCCGGAGTTTGGTGACGGCACTTTGGCCGCTGCGGCGCGGCATGCGGGCATGGCGGATGAGCGGACAATCTGCGATCCGGATTTTGCCCATGCGCTGATTTTGCTATTGCTGGCATTGGTTTATCGTGGACAGGCCGACCGATCGCGTTGAGAGATGATGTGCATCACAGGTTTGCGTTTGGAAGAAACGACTTACTTGAGGTATGCAGATCCGGAAAGGATGCGTTATGGCTTATCTCAAAACGAATATCACTGCGATTGACCCTCTTTGGGAACAGATCAATGACGAAGCGCGTCAAGCAGTTGTCGACGAACCGCTGATTGGCGGGTTTGTCCACGCCTGTATCCTGCACCACAAGTCGATTGAAAAGGCGCTGTCCTATCGCATCGCGGCCAAGCTGGCGTCGAACGAGATGTCGATGGTTGTCGTGCGCGAGATCGTCGAGGAAGCGTATCAGAAATCGCCCGAACTGGTGGATGCCGCGCGGGCTGATCTGATTGCTGTTTACGAGCGTGACCCTGCGTGCCACCGGCTGGTTCAACCGATCCTTTACTTCAAGGGTTATCAGGCCATCCAAGCCTACCGTGTCGGCCACTTTTTGTGGACCGAAGGGCATTATGACCTTGCCTATTTCTTCCAGATGCGGGTTTCGGAAATCTTTGGTGCGGACATTCACCCGGCGGCTTCCATCGGCAAGGGCATCATGATCGACCATGCCCATTCCATTGTGATTGGTGAAACAGCCGTCGTCGGCAACGATGTTTCCATGCTGCACTCCGTCACCTTGGGCGGAACCGGCAAGGAAGAGGAAGACCGGCATCCCAAGATCGGTGACGGTGTTCTGATCGGGGCGGGTGCGAAAGTTTTGGGCAACATTCGCGTTGGCAATTGCAGCCGGATTGCTGCCGGGTCCGTGGTGCTGGAAGAAGTGCCGCCCTGCAAAACAGTTGCGGGTATCCCCGCGCGGATCGTGGGCGAAGCGGGTTGTGATCAGCCGGCGGTGTCGATGAACCATATGCTGGGCAAAGATCAGTAGTCACCGCGTTTGATATTTGAAACGAGAAAGGCCGGAGCGCACGCTCCGGCCTTTTTTGCATTTTTGCAGGTCTGTTACGCCAGCATCGCCAGCGGATTTTCCAGGTTTTCCTTAATCGCGTTGAGCAGTTGCGCCCCAAGTGCGCCGTCGATCACCCGGTGATCCACGGAGAGGGTGACGGACATAACCGTTGCCACGCCCACCTCGCCATCCTTGCCCACAACCGGTTTCTTGACGCCCGCACCGACAGCCAGAATGGCGCCATGGGGCGGGTTGATCACCGCGTCGAAATTGTCGATGCCGAACATGCCGAGATTGGAGATCGCGAAACTGCCGCCCTGGTATTCATGCGGTGCGAGTTTGCGGTCGCGGGCGCGCGTGGCGAGGTCTTTCATCTCAGCCGACAGTGCGGAGAGTGATTTTTGGTGCGCGTCCTGAAGGACGGGCGTGAACAGACCGCCTTCGATGGCGACCGCGACGGCCACGTCCGAGGGGGTCAGCTTCAGCATCCGGTCACCGGCCCAGACGGCATTGGCATCCGGCACTTGTTGCAGAGCAATGGCGCAGGCCTTGATAATGAAATCATTGACTGACAGCTTTACACCGCGTTCTGCCAGTTGGCCGTTCAACGTGCCACGGAATTCCAGCAGCGCGTCGAGTTGGATGTCGCGGCGCAGGTAGAAATGCGGCACGGTTTGTTTGGCTTCGGTCAGGCGGGCGGCGATTGTCTTGCGCATCCCATCGAGCTTGATTTCCTCGTACTCGCGACCCTCGTACATGCGCGCAACCGCGTCTGCTGATGGACCCGATGGGGCCGCGGCGGCTGGCGCAGCAGATGCTGCTGCGGGCGACTCTTTGGCTGCTGGTGCAGCTTCGGCCTTTTCGACATCTGCCTTGACGATCCGACCATGCGGGCCCGAGCCCTTGATGGCGCTGAGATCGAGCCCTTTTTGCCCTGCGATCCGCCGGGCAAGCGGTGAGGCAAACACGCGCGTGCCATCGCCCGACTTTGGTGCGGCCGGGGCAGGGGTTGCGGCGGGCGCGCTGTCTCCTGCCGGGGCAGCGGCGGCAGGGGCGGGGGTTGCGTCGGGCTCCTTGGGCGCTGACGATGCGCCGATGTCATCTGCACTCTCGCCGTCTTCGAGCAGAACGGCGATGGCGGTGTTGACCTTCACCCCTTCGGTGCCTTCGGCGATGAGGATCTTGCCAATCGTGCCTTCGTCCACGGCCTCGAATTCCATCGTGGCCTTGTCGGTTTCAATCTCGGCCAGAAGATCGCCGGACGCAACCGTATCCCCCTCCTTGACCAACCACTTGGCGAGCGTGCCTTCCTCCATCGTGGGTGACAGGGCGGGCATGAGAATTTCTGTAGGCATGTTAGCGATCCTCGGTCAGTATTATTTGGTCAAACGGGGCCTTGAGGCGTGTTCCGCCGCGGGCCAGTTGGGTGATCGCGGCCTCGATCCCGTTCTTTTCTTGCGCCATCCAGACATAGGCCTGTTGATGCGACGGACGCGCACCAAAAAGGCGCGGCCCCGACGCCAGCCGCTCCGGCACGAGGGCCGTTACGGTGCGCCCGTCGACCGTCAGATCGACCCGGTAGCATTCGGTGGCGGGATCGCGGCCTCTGATCTCCATGCCAACCCCTAGCGGTACGTGACTTGTTTGACGGCGTCGATGACTTCGTCCGTTGTCAGCAGCGCGTGTTTTTCAAGATTGGCGGCATAGGGCATCGGCACGTCCTTGCCCGTGCAGTTGATCACCGGCGCATCGAGGTAATCGAACGCTTCCTGCATGATCACCGAGCTGATGTAGTTGCCGACGGACCCCTGCGGCCAGCCTTCTTCGACTGTGACACAGCGGTTGGTTTTCATCACGGAATTCAGAACGGTCGCCGTGTCCATCGGGCGCAGGGTGCGCAGGTCGATCACGTCGCAGTTGATCCCGTCCTCGGCCAGTTTTTCGGCGGCGGCCAGTGCGTATTGCATCCCGATCCCGAAGGAAACGATGGTGGCATCGTCGCCTTCGCGCCAGATGCGCGCCTTGCCGAAGGGAACAGTATAGTCGTCGATGTCCGGCACGTCGAAGGTGCGCCCATATAGGATCTCGTTCTCAAGGAAGATGATCGGGTTGGGGTCGCGGATCGCGGTTTTCATCAGGCCCTTATAGTCCGACGCCGAATAGGGCATCACGACCTTGAGGCCCGGGATCTGCATGTACCACGCGGCATAGTCCTGGCTGTGCTGGGCACCGACGCGTGCCGCTGCACCGTTGGGGCCACGGAACACCATGGGCGCGCCCATCTGACCGCCGGACATGTACAGCGTCTTGGCCGCCGAGTTGATGATGTGGTCAATCGCCTGCATGGCGAAGTTGAAGGTCATGAATTCGACAATCGGGCGCAGGCCGCCAAAGGCCGCGCCAACCCCGATCCCGGCAAAGCCGTGTTCGGTGATGGGTGTGTCCATCACGCGCTTGGGGCCGAATTCATCCAGCATCCCTTGGGAAATCTTGTAGGCACCCTGATACTCGGCCACTTCTTCGCCCATCAGGAACACGGTGTCGTCACGCCGCATTTCTTCGGCCATGCCGTCGCGCAGCGCTTCGCGCACGGTCTGCTGTTTCATCGCCGTGCCTTCGGGCCAATCGGGGCTGGTGTCCGCCTTGGGCGCGGCCGGGACGCTGGCCGGGGTCGAGGCGGTGTCTGGCGACGCCGCCTTGCCCTCATCCCCGCTGAGCGCGGCGGGGGCAGGGGCGGAAGAGGCCTGCACATCGTCCACGCTTTCGCCTTCTTCGATCAGGATCGCGATGGCGGTGTTGACCTTGACGCCTTCGGTGCCTTCTTCGATCAGGATCTTGCCGATGATGCCTTCATCGACGGCCTCGAATTCCATCGTCGCCTTGTCGGTTTCGATCTCGGCCATGATGTCCCCTGACGAGACGGTGTCGCCTTCCTTCACCATCCACTTGGCCAATGTGCCTTCTTCCATGGTCGGAGAGAGGGCGGGCATGAGAATTTCGGTTGCCATGATGTCTCTCCTATCTCACGCGTTCTGCGGTGCCGCGTCGTCGGCATAAATGTCTGTCCAAAGCTCTTCGAGCGCGGGCTCGGGGCTTTCCTTGGCGAATTCGGCAGAGGCGTTGACCACTTCCTTAATCTCCTTGTCGATGGCCTTGAGGTCATCTTCGCTCGCGTGTTTACCAGTCAGCAGCATGGAACGGACCGCTTCGATCGGGTCGCGTTCGTCGCGCATTTTCTGGACTTCTTCGCGGGTGCGGTACTTGGCCGGGTCCGACATGGAGTGGCCGCGGTAGCGATACGTCTTGATCTCGAGGATGTAGGGGCCTTTGCCTGCCCGGCAGTGTTCGACCGCCTTTTGCCCTGCGGCCTTGACCGCCAGCACGTCCATCCCATCCACTTCTTCGCCCGGAATGCCGTAAGCCGCACCGCGTTCCCAGTAGCTGGGGGATTTGGTCGACCGCTTGGTCGAGGTGCCCATGGCGTATTGGTTGTTTTCAATGACAAACACGACCGGCAGCATCCACAACTCGGCCATGTTATAGGCCTCGTAGACCTGGCCCTGGTTGGCCGCGCCGTCGCCAAAGTAGGTGAAGGTGACGTTGTCGTTGCCCTTGTACATGTCCGAGAACGCAAGGCCGGCCCCAAGGGGCACCTGTGCCGCCACGATGCCGTGGCCGCCATAAAAGTGTTTTTCTTTCGAGAACATGTGCATGCTCCCGCCTTTGCCCTTGGAATAGCCGCCCTCGCGGCCTGTCAGTTCGGCCATGACACCGTTGGGATCCATGCCACAGGCCAGCATATGGCCGTGATCGCGGTAGGATGTGATGCGCTTGTCGCCTTCCTTGGCCGCCGCTTCCAAGCCGACAACAACCGCTTCCTGCCCGATATAGAGGTGGCAGAACCCGCCGATCAAACCCATGCCGTAAAGCTGGCCCGCCTTTTCCTCAAAGCGGCGGATCAAAAGCATGTCGCGATAATAGGCTTTGAGCTCCTCCGCTGACACATTCGGTTTCTTCGTGGCTTTGCGCGCGGCCATGGGTGCCCTCCAGATAGAGAATATAGTTTAGCGTTAAACTATTGCTTACAGGATCTGCGCGCGGGGGCGAGTGCGAATATGCCGCAACGGAAAGCGGCGCGTAAGGTGTTGAGAGTGCGGGGTTTTAGCGGATGACGATTTCGTCGCTGCGCAACATGCCCAGCACGCTGCGGGCCTGTTCATCGAGCAGATCAAGATCAAGGTAGTCATCCGACAGGCGGCGGGTCAGGTTTTCCATCTCGGCCACCTCGAACTGAACGGCCATCAGTTGTGCGGCCAGATCGCGGGCTTCGGCGTCGATTTCGGCGCGGCGAAACAGTCCGTAATCGCCCTGCACGGCAGCAAATGTGAAGTAAATCCCGAGCGCGAACGCGACGGCGAAAAATATGACTGTGCCCAATGCGGGACGTGCGGTGCGGGTCATTTCTGCTGCCTTCTGGTGCCATCTCTTTCTGGATGGCTGCACGCACTATGGCACAGACGGGGCGCGTTGTGAATCCTTTTTCGGGCCTAAAGCCCTAGTGTTCATTCATTATTTTGCCGTTCAGCAGGGTTGTGAGGCTGCGCGGCACGAACCGGGGCAAAACGGTGATCAGCTTGTTCATGGCTCCGGGCACCACGACGGGCTTGCCGATGCGCGCCTGAAGCCACCCGGCCTCGGCGACGATGGCGGGATCCATGGGTTTGGCGAACTCCAGCAATTTGGCATCGGTCATCTTGGCATCTTCGAAAAAGTTCGTCGCCGTCGTGCCCGGACACAGGGCAGTGACGGTTACGTTGGTGCCGCTCAACTCATTGCCCACCGCTTCGGACAGGGACAGCACATAGGCTTTGGTGGCGCAATAGACCGCCATGCCCGGACCGGGCGAAAAGCCCGCAATCGATGCGACGTTCAGGATACGCCCCTTGTCCAGACCTTTCATATGGGGGATCGCCAGTTTCATCAGGCGGGTGAGGGCCAGCATGTTGACGTTGATCGAACTCATCTCGCGCTCCCAGGTCGCCTCGTCGGCAAATGACCCGTTCGATCCAAGACCCGCATTGTTGACCAGCACATCGACGCTGCGCCCCTTGGTGGCCTCTTTCCACAGACGATCCACTTCGCCCGTCTCCGACAGATCGGCGGGGATCACGACGGCTTCGACACCCAGCGCGCGGACCCGCTCGGCCACTTTTTCCAGCTTGTCCTTGGATCGCGCCGCCAGGATCACATTGCGCTTTTCCTTGGCGGCGATGTGGGCAAACTCGACCCCCAATCCTTCGGATGCGCCGGTGATCAGTGTCCAGTTTGCCATGTCGAATTCCCCCTCAAATCAAGCTGTACGTTGCACAATCAGGTAAGGCCCGACGGCATCGCGGCAATGTGTCAGCCTCATTATTGCATCAGCGCGGCGACGCCCGGCAACTCCTTGCCCTCCATCCACTCAAGAAAAGCACCCCCCGCAGTGGAGATATAGGTGAAGTTTTCAGCAACTCCGGCCTGATTGAGGGCCGCGACCGTATCCCCGCCGCCAGCGACGGTGACCAGTTGGCCCGATGTCGTCAGGTCGGCCGCCGCGCGTGCGGCCGCGACAGTGGCGGTGTCAAAGGGGGCGATTTCGAAAGCGCCCAGTGGTCCGTTCCAGATCAGCGTCTTGAGGGTCGCGAATTCCGACACGATGGCCGACACCGCATCGTCGCCTGCATCCAGCACCATCTGGTCGTCCTCAAGCCGGGTTTCGGCATCAAGGGACACGGTGTCATAGGGTGCTCCGGCTTTGAATGCGCGCGCGACGCGCCCGTCCGCGGGCAGCACGATGCGGCAGCCCGATTGCGCCGCCTTGGCCATGATGTCGCGTGCGGTGTCGTGCAGGTCCGCCTCTTGCAGCGATGCGCCAAGGTGGGCGCCCTGTGCCGCCAGAAACGTGTTGGCCATGCCGCCGCCGATCACCAGCACGTCGATCTTTTCGACTAGGTTCATCAGCAGATCCAGCTTGGTTGACACTTTGGCCCCGCCCACCACCGCGCCGACAGGGCGTTGCGGGTTCGACAGGGCCGCCTCAAGCGCGCTCAGTTCCGCCTGCATCAGACGCCCCGCACAAGAAGGCAGCAGATGCGCGACACCGGTGGTCGAGGCATGGGCGCGGTGCGCGGCCGAAAACGCATCATTGCAAAAGACATCACCCAGCGAGGCGAGGAACTGCGCCATCTTTGGATCATTGGCCTCTTCCATCGGGCTGAAGCGGGTGTTTTCGACAAGGATCACGGCATCCTGCGGCTGGGCATCAATAACGTCGCGGCTTGGGCGCTCAACAAAGGTGACAGGGCAGCCAAACGCAGCCTCAAGGGCAGGGACGAGGGGCGCAAGCGACATTTCGGGAACGGGTTTGCCCTTGGGACGGCCAAAATGGGCGAGCAGGACAGGGCTGCCACCTTGGGCGCGGATGTCATTGATCGTCGGCGCGATGCGTTCGATCCGGGTGGCGTCGGTCACGCGGCCGTCTTCGACGGGCACGTTGATGTCCACCCGCGTCAGCACCCGTTTGCGCGAAAGGTCCATATCATCCAGCGTTTTCCAGCCCATCTCAGCCTCCTGTCCAGCGTTTCGTCCTTGCATCGCGACAATTGCGCGACGCGTCAATGCACGACTTGTCCCTTGCGCCTGTGCGGCTTAGGTAAGTGGGCAAATAACTCCGAGGAAAGAGGCAAATATGGCCGAGATCAAAGACCCCGAAAACACGATCCTGATGGAACTCAAGGGGGGCACTGTCACCATCGCGCTGATGCCCGACGTCGCCCCCCAGCATGTCGAGCGGATGAAGGACCTGGCCCGCGCCGGGGAATATGACAACGTCGCCTTTCACCGCGTGATTGACGGGTTCATGGCACAGACGGGTGATGTGCAGCACGGTGACATGGAAGACGGGTTCAACATCCGCATGGCCGGAACAGGCGGGTCGGACAAGCCGGATGTGCCCGCGGAATTCTCGAAAATCCCCCATGCGCGCGGATCGCTGGGTGCGGCACGTTCGTCCAACCCCGACAGCGCCAACAGCCAGTTTTTTATCAATTTCAAGGACAATGATTTCCTGAACGGCCAGTACACCGTTTACGGACAGGTCGTGGACGGGATGGAGCATGTGGACGCCATCGCACGCGGTGAGCCGCCAGCGGAGCCGGACCGCATGATCAGCGTCAAGGTGGCGTCTGATGTTGCGTAAAAGCGCGGCACTGATCGCACTGTTGGCCGCGACCCCCGCGCTCGCCACAGGCATCGACATCACCGTTTCGGGTGAAGCAAGCGGCGTGATCTCTATCGATCTGCTTGAGGATGTCGCACCGGGGCACGTCGCCCGCATCACCACACTGGCCGAGGCGGGCGCTTATAATGGCGTCGTCTTTCACCGTGTGATCGACGGGTTCATGGCGCAGACGGGCGATGTGCAGTTTGGCCAGATCGATGGCTATGATGCGCGCATGGCCGGGCGGGGTGGGTCGGACCTTGGCAATCTGCCAGCCGAGTTTTCCGAGATCACCTTTGATCGCGGTGTGGTCGGCATGGCGCGCTCCCAGGATCCCGACAGTGCCAACAGCCAGTTCTTTATCATGTTCGCGCCGGGGCCGTTTCTGGATGGTCAATACACGGTTGTGGGCACGGTTACGTCCGGTCTTGATGTGCTGGACGCGATCAAGCGGGGCCACCCCCGTTCAGGCGCGATCACCGGTGCCCCGGACCTGATGTCAGATGTGAGCGTCACTGAATAAGAGACTGGAAGACAAACAAAAAAGGGCGCTGCACATCAGATGCAGCGCCCCTTTTTTGTCTTGCAGAACGGCTCAGTCGCTCTTGGCACCGGGTGTTGGGCGCGCGCCCTTGCCACCGGAATTCAGCGGATCATCCTGACGCTGCACGGAGCCTTCGAAATGGGCACCGGATTCGATTGCGATGGTCTTGTGGATGATGTCACCCTCGACCCGCGCGGTCGACGTCAGACGCACCTTCAGACCACGCACGCGGCCAACGATGCGGCCATTGACGACAACGTCATCCGCAATGACTTCGCCCTTGATCGTGGCGCTTTCGCCGATGGTCAGCAGGTGGGCACGAATGTCGCCTTCGACGGTGCCTTCGACATTGATGTCGCCGGTTGTCTTCATGTTGCCAGTGATGTGCAAATCCGCCGACAGGATCGAGGCGGGGGGCTTGGCCTTGGGGGCGCTGGCCTTGAACTCGCTGGATTTCGGCGCTGCTGGCGCCGGGCTTGCGGGTGTGGCCGCAGGCTTGGTTGTGTCCGCACTGGGGCCGGGTTCGTTGATTTTGCTTTTAGAAAACATCGTTCGCTGCCTTGATATAGATCATCGGGTTCACGGCCTTGCCGCCAACGCGCACTTCGTAGTGCAGGTGCACGCCTGTAACCCGTCCAGAGGCTCCCATATCACCAATCCGATCCCCGCGCGAGACCCTTTGACCAACTTTAACGTTAAGTCGGGACAGGTGCGCATAGCGGGTTTCGATCCCGAATTCGTGCTGGATCTTGACCAGTCGCCCGTAGCCCGACAACCAGCCCGAATGCGTCACCACACCATCGGCTGTCGCATAAAGCGGGGTGCCAAGGGAGGCGGCGAAATCCACGCCATTGTGCATGCGCCGCCCGCCGGTTTTGGGATCGCGGCGGAACCCGAAGGAAGAGGTGAAGCGGAAGGACGATTTCACCGGCGTCGCAAAGGGCGCTTTTTGCGCGGCGATCCGGTAGAGGTTCAGCGTATCCATCTGGTTTAACAGGCGGTTGGCACGCAATGTGTCGGGGCTTGGCTCTTCTCCGCGGGTCGAAAAGCTCAGCGGGGTGAGGGGGCCGCCCTGACCGGAATACCCCTGACGGACCTGCTCGATGATACGCTCTGTGGGCATACCGGCGGCGCGGAACATCTTGTCGAGCGGGGCAACAGAAACGGTCATCGCCTCTTCCAGCTGGCGGAAGATCTGGTCGTTCTGTTCCTTCATCAGCGCGATTTCGGTGGCCATCGCATCGGCGGCAAGCAGCGCATCCTGTGCGTCCTCGACAACCTGATCCCGCTCAGCGGCGGTTCGGGCCAGCGCCTCGGCGACGAAATCCATCGGCGCATTTGCGCCGCCCGTGGATGTCGTGCTCGTCACCCCTTCGGTTTCGATCTGGGTTTCGAGGTTGGCCAGTTGCTCGCGCGCCTGTTCGCGGTCTTTCATGGTGCCGCGCAAGGTGGCCTGAATGACTTCGATACCGGTTTCCAACTCGCGTCGCCGCGTTTCGGATGCCAGCAATTCGGTCTGCATCACGGAAATCTGCGCAAGTGCCGCATTGAACCGTTCCTGTGCGGCCAGCGCCTCTTCGGCGCGGCTGTCACGTTGGCCGGACAAGTCGTTCAGGCGCGACTGATAGGTGCGCTGATCACGTTTCGCCTGTTCGCGGAAATTGCCTGCGCCAATGCTGTCCATCAGCAGGATGGCCGTTGCAACAATGGCCCATGCCACCACGAACGAACTGCCGGCGAATGCCAGCAATTGCGTGGATGGCCGCAGCCTTATGAAACGTGTGTCATTGTCAGATTTAAGGAAGACGCGTCGTTCCGGAAAATAGTGTTCCAGTAACCCGTGCACTTTGATGCCGATGCGTGTCCGCACTGCGTGTTCCTTGTCCCGTCCCAATCCCGACACTCACGTCCCCCAACCCGGTGTCTTAGGGCCTGTGCATAAAGTGGTGGGCTTGTTGCGGCAAGGGGCATCCTTTTACGTGGGCAAAACTCGTAGTGAATTGTGACATATCGGCGGAAATCCGCTCATAAAAATCCATACGGATCAGTCCGCTACGGCGAGGGGCCAATAAAAGTCAGGTGGCAAACCCGCCTCGGCGCGCTTTTCCTCGTTGAAGGGCGGCTTGAGCGGGCTGTGGAAATATCGCTGCACCAGCGCGTGAAATGCGTCCTTCGGATCCATCTCGTGACGTCCACACAGAAAGTGGAACCACTTCGATCCATAGGCGACATGGGCGACCTCTTCGCTGTAGATCGTCTCAAGCGCGGCGACGGCCTGATCTGCCTTGGCCTTGCGAAACACGTCGATCATCCCCGGTGTGACATCCAGGCCGCGCGCCTCAAGCACCATGGGTACAACTGCGAGACGCCCCATAAAATCGTCTGCCGTGTTTTCTGCGGCGCGCCACATGCCTGCGTGGGCTGGCAGGGCGCCATAATGGCTCCCCAACGCTTCAAGGCAATCGCACATCAGGTTGAAATGCTTGGACTCTTCGTCTGCTGCCTTGACCCAGTCGTCATAAAACCCGATCGGCATCTCCACATCCGCAAAGCGTGCAATGATGTCCCAGTGCATATCGACGGCATTGAGCTCGATATGAGCGACGGCATGCAGCAGCGCGATCCGCCCCTCGGGGCTGCCGGGTCGGCGACGCGGCACGTCACGTGGGCTCAGAAGTTCGGGCTGCGCGGGGCGCGCCGGGTGCATCGGCGGATCAGCGCGCCCAATGTCGGGCCGCGCGCCATCCTTGCGGGCAGCCTGCCATTCAGCGGCCAGGCTGCGTGACAGCGCCGTCTTTTCCCGCCCATCTGCACTGCGCAGCACAGCGTCGGCCATCTGCGCAAGAGGCTGCATCACAGCGCCTGAACAGCGGCCAGAACAGCCTCGGCATGGTTCGGCACTTTGACCTTGGGCCAGACCATCGCGATGTGCCCGTTGGCATCGATCAGATAGGTCGTGCGCTCGATCCCCATGTATTTCTTGCCGTACATATTCTTTTCCTTCCACACGCCATAGTCCTCGCACACTGTCCCGTTTTCGTCTGACAAAAGCGGCACGGTCAGCTCGCGCTTGGTGGCGAATTTGGCGTGGCTGGCGACGCTGTCCTTCGAGATGCCATAGACTTTTGCGCCTGCGGCTTCAAAGGCGTCCAGATGCTCTGAAAAGGCGATGGATTCCTTGGTGCAGCCCGGCGTGTCGTCGCGCGGATAAAAGTACAGAACCACCGGGCCGCCTTGCAGGGCAGACAGGGTCACATCGTCACCATTGGCGTCCGGCAACGTGAAATCGGGGGCGGGTGTCGCGATATCGAGCATGTATTTGGCCTTTTCGTCGGGCATGTGAAAGATGTGACTGGCATGATAGGTCAGGTCAGACAAGAATAAAGGCATGAGCAGCACCGACGCCCCGACACCCGCGCCGCCAAAGCGCCGCCAAAGCCTGTGGAAACGCCACAGGATCGGCAGTCTGCTGGTCACCCTGACGGTGACGGCGATGCTGGGTGTTGTGCTTTATGTGCTGATGGGGCGGCCTGTGTCAGCGCCTGACTGGGTGCGGGCGGAGATCGAGACGCGCGCGGCAGACGCGCTTGGCACAGCGACTTTACGTTTTGATGCGCTCGACCTTGTGGTCGAGGAGTCCACCCGCCCGCAGGTGCGCATGACAAATGTGCAACTGATCACGGACTCCGGGGCAGAAATCGCGGCCTTTGCCGAGATGCGCGCCGGTCTGTCCCTGCAGGATTTGCTGCGCGGCGAGTTGCGCCCGACCGAGATCGCGGTGAGCGGGATTTTTGCCAAGCTGCGCCGTCAGGCCGATGGGTCGGTGGTTTTGTCCGGCGGGCTTGACCTGTCTGCCCCTGAACGGCAGGCTGCCACGCTGCCGGAGTTGATCGAACAGATTGACGGGATTCTGACCCGGCCAGCGCTGGCGGCATTGCACACGGTCGATGTGCAGTCCCTGACCCTGCGGGTCGAGGACGTGCGTTCGGATAGGGCGTGGACCGTGGATGGCGGTCGGATGCGGCTCGCCCGTGATGAAGAGGCGGTGCGCATCACCTCCGATCTGGCGCTGCTCAGCGGCGGGCAGGGGGTCGCAACGCTTGCCGTCAGTTACGAAAGCCGCCTTGGCGACGTCGCCGCAACTTTCGGTGCTGCGATCCGAGATGTGGATGCTGGTGACATCGCAACACTCGCACCGCCCTTTGCGTGGCTCGACGTGCTGCGCGCGCCGATTTCGGGGGCGGTGCGCTCAGGCGTGACGGCGGACGGGCGGCTTGCGCCGCTCAATGCCACCCTGACGATTGCCGCAGGTGTGATCCAGCCCACCGATGCGACCCGGCCCGTGCCGTTCAATTCGGCGCGCAGCTATTTTACCTATGACCCCGGCGCGCGCGTCCTGACCTTTGACGAATTATCGGTCGACAGCGCGTGGATCACGGGCCGGATCGAGGGGCAGACCGTGCTGGGCCTCACCGAGGCGGGCCAACTCGACACCCTTGTGGGCCAGTTCCGCTCAAGCACGCTGACGGCCAATCCAGCCAACCTTTATGACGAAGCTGTCAGCTTTGATGCGGCCGAAATGGACTTTCGCCTCGGACTTGATCCGTTTCGTCTGGATGTGGGGCAGGGGCTGTTTCAGGATCAGGGCCAGACGCTTTTGGCGCGCGGCGTGCTTGAGGCCGGTCCGGACGGATGGAGTTATGGGGTGGACGGGCAGATGGACGGCCTGTCGCCCGAACGGCTGCTTGCGCTTTGGCCCGAGGGGCTGGTGCCCAAGACACGCACATGGCTTGACGCCAATCTGTTGGGTGGCACGCTCAGCGATCTGGATGTCGTGTTGCGCGGACGCCCCGGGGTGCCGCCGACGGCTTATCTCAGCTTTGACTACGACGATGCGCATGTGCGCTATGCCAACACCTTGCCGCCCGTGTCCGGCGCGCGCGGCACCGCCAGCCTGTTTGACAACCGGTTCGTGGTCACCATGGACGCAGGACAAGTCACAGCACCACAGGGCGGTATTGTCGAGGTTGGCGGATCATCCTTCATCATCCCGGATGTGAGCGCCAAGGAGGGCACGCCGGCGGTCGTGCGCGTCCAGAGCAGCGGGACGATCACGGGGGCGCTGGCCATGCTGGACCTGCCGCCGCTGAACGTACTGGAAAAGGCGAACCTGTTGCCAAATCTGGCAGACGGGCGCTTGCAGGTGACGGGCACACTGGCCCTGCCTCTGCGCAAAGGGTTGCAACCGGATGAGATGGTGTTCAACGCAACAGCAACCGCGCGGGATGTGCTGACCACCACATTGATCGAAGGGCGCAAACTGGCGGCCAGTGCGCTGGACATCGTGGCCACCAATGAAGGCGTCGAGGTGTCGGGGCCCGGCACATTGGACGGCGTGCCCTTTGATGCAACATGGGCGCAACCCATTGGCAAGGGGCCGCAGGCCAGCACCGTGACCGGAACGATCGAGCTGTCCGAGCGCACCATTGATGCCTTTCGCCTTGGTCTGCCTGCCGGGCTGGTCAGCGGGCAGGGCACGGGCACCATCACGGTCGGTCTGCCTGTCGGCGATACGCCACCGTCTTTTCAACTGACGTCCGATCTGCGCGGCATCCGTCTGTCGTCTCCGCCCTTGGGATGGAGCAAGGCGGCGCGCACACCAGCGACACTGTCCCTCGCGGGGCGGTTGGGACAAACGCCGCGCGTGGACCGGCTGGTGCTGGATGCGCCGGGGTTGCGGGCACAGGGGGCGATCACATTGCGCCCCGGCGGCGGGCTTGAGCGGGCGCGCTTTGACCGCGTGCAGGTGGGGCAATGGCTGGATGCGCCTGTTGATCTGGTCGGACGCGGTGCGGGTGCAGCCCCCGGCGTGGTCGTGCGTGGCGGCACGCTGGATTTGCGGCGCGCCGACTTTGGCGGTGCCGGTGCAGGCACGGGTGGCGCGCAGGGCGGTGGTCCGCTCAGCCTCGCGCTGGATCAGTTGCGTATCACCGACACCATCCGTCTGACGGGGCTGCGCGGTCAGTTCAACATGGCCCGCGGGCTGGACGGCGAATTTCAGGCGAGCATCAACAACGGCACCCCCATTCGCGGGCAGGTTCTGCCGCAAAACGGGCGCAGTGCCATCCGCGTGACGTCGGATGATGCGGGCGGGGTCGCGGCCTCGGCAGGAATCCTAAAGCAGGCGCGGGGTGGATCGTTGTCCTTGACGCTGCTCCCTGTTGGCGCGGCGAGCTTTGACGGGACCCTCAAGATCGCGGAAACGCGTATTCAGGATGCACCTGCCATCGCCGCCCTGCTGAATGCAGTCAGTGTCGTCGGGTTGCTGGATCAGATGCGCGGCAGCGGCATCCACTTTCAGGAGGTCGAGGCGGCGTTCCGGTTGACACCATCCACTATGGCACTCACCGAGGCCAGCGCGGTGGGCCCGTCCATGGGCCTGTCGATGTATGGCACCTATGATGTAACGCGATCCGTTCTGGACATGCAGGGCGTCATTTCCCCGCTGTTTCTGGTCAACGGCATCGGCAGTATCCTGACCCGCAAGGGCGAGGGGTTGATCGGGTTCAACTATGTGCTGCGCGGACCGGCCACCAACCCGCAGGTGCAGGTCAATCCGCTGTCCGCGCTCACGCCGGGCATGTTCCGCGAGATTTTTCGTGCGCCTGCACCCAAATTACCGGACGTCGGGGACGGTCCGGCCACTGCGGCCAGCCCCGAGGCATTTGCCCCGGAAGCTCCGGTTGAGACGAATGCGCAGCGTCGCCTGCGCGAGGCCCAAGAAGCGCGTGACAGCCGCTAGTCCTCGCGATAGAGCGCGCGCATGAAACTCAGCGACTTCGATTTTGACCTGCCCGACGACCTGATCGCGACGCGGCCTGCGGTTCCACGCTCTTCTGCGCGCCTGCTGGTGGCAGAGGGTGATACGATCCGTGATCAGCACGTCACGGACCTTGTGGACTGGTTGAACCCCGGTGATCTGCTGGTGCTGAACGACACGCGCGTGATCCCCGCGCGCCTGTTCGGCACCCGCGCGCGAACCTCGGCCCAGGGTGACACGACAGCCCGGATCGAGGTCACGCTGCTGGAGCCACGCAGCGATGGCACATGGTCGGCCCTCGTCAAGCCGTTGAAAAAGGTAAAGCTGGGCGAAGTTGTCGTCTTTTCCCCCGATCTGTCGGCCACCCTGGCGGGCACAGGCGACGGGCAGGGGCATCTGCGCTTCAACCTGACGGGCGATGATTTTGACGCCGCCCTGGCCAAGGCCGGTGCCATGCCGCTGCCCCCTTACATCGCGGCAAAACGACCGGCGGATGCGCAGGACAAGGTAGATTATCAAACCATATGGGCGCGCAACAGCGGGGCGGTGGCGGCCCCGACGGCCTCGCTGCATTTCGATGATGCGTTGCTGGCGGCGTTGCGGGCGCGTGGGGTCGAGATGACCTATGTCACCTTGCATGTGGGTGCGGGCACGTTTCTGCCCGTCAAGGTGGAGGACGTCACGACCCACAAGATGCACGCCGAATGGGGGCAGGTCAGCGCGCAGGCCGCGACCGACATCACTGCTGCGAAAGCGCGCGGCGCGCGGGTCATTCCGGTGGGCACCACCGCGCTGCGCCTGATCGAAACAATGGCGCGCGACGGCGGTATCGCGGCTTGGGAAGGGGAGACGGACATCTTCATTTACCCCGGCTTCACCTTCCGTGTGACAGATGGGCTGATGACGAATTTTCACCTGCCCAAGTCGACGCTCATGATGCTTGTCGCCGCTTTGATGGGGCAGGACCGGGTGCGGCGCATCTATGAACATGCGGTGACATCACGTTATCGCTTCTTCTCTTACGGTGACGCATCACTGCTTTTGCCCGCAGGCAAGGGCGACAAAACCGACACATCAGCGTCGTATTAAAGAGCGACGTGCCACATGCCCCGTGTCAGGGCACTGGACAAAGGCACCTCATCAGGAGATCGCGGCCATGTTGCAAGTCCTCAGAAGCGCGTGGGCGCTGTTGTTGGGTATGTGCCTGCTGATGGTGGGCAACGGGATGCAGGGCACATTGCTGGGCATCCGGGGAGAGATCGAAGGCTTCACCACGCTTGAGATGTCGATCGTTATGTCGGCCTATTTTGCGGGATTTCTGGGCGGCAGCCGCATGGCGCCGGGGATGATCAAACGGGTCGGGCATGTGCGGGTGTTTGCGGCCCTTGCCTCGATCATTTCTGCCGTGATCCTGCTTTACCCGACATTTGCCAACCCGTGGGTCTGGGCAATCGGGCGGGTCGTGATCGGGTTCGGGTTTTCAGCCGTCTACGTGACGGCGGAAAGCTGGCTGAACAATGCTGCTGACAATTCGAACCGGGGCAAGGCGCTGTCACTGTACATGATCGTGCAGACACTCGGCATCGTGGCCAGCCAGGCGCTGCTGCTGACGGCAGACCCATCGGGCTTTGTGCTGTTTGTGATTCCGTCCGTGCTGGTGTCGATTGCGATCACGCCGATCCTGCTGTCGATCAGCCCCACACCGGCCTTTGACACAACCAAACCGATGACGCTGCGCACGCTGGCAGGCAAATCGCCGCTTGGGTGTTTCGGGATGTTCATGCTGGGCGGCGTGTTTTCGGCGCAGTTCGGGATGTCGTCGGTCTATGGCGCGCAAGTGGGGTTGAGCGTGGCACAGATTTCGACCTTTGTGGCGACCTTCTTTGTGGGCTCTGTTGTCCTGCAATATCCCATCGGCTGGATTTCGGATCGGATGGACCGGCGCGTGCTGATCATTATCGTATCCGCCATCGGTGCCGTCGGATCGCTTGTGGGTTTCTTCTTTGGGCCAAACTTCACAATGCTGCTGATCACCGCATTCGTGGTGGGGGGCATGTCAAATCCGCTTTATTCGCTGCTGATCGCGCACACCAACGACTTCCTCGAACACGAGGATATGGCGGCGGCCTCGGGGGGCATGGTTTTCATCAACGGGCTGGGCGCAGTTTTCGGCCCACTGATCGTCGGGGCGTGGATGGAAAACGCGGGTCCTGCGGCGTTCTACATGTTCACCGCAGTGCTGTTTGTCATCCTTGCATCCTATGGCAGCTATCGCGCCGCGCGGCGGGGTGCGCGGTCGGTCGAGGATACAGGGGCGTATGTCGCCATGGGGCAGGGTTACGCGACGCCCTTGTCCATGGAAATTGCACAAGAATACGCCATTCAGGCAGATCTTGCCGCAGACGATGACGATAAAGCTGCATAATGTTGTATTTCGTGATTGGGCGCGCAAAAAGGAACTGTGTAACGATTTAACCACGGGGCATGGGAACAGGAGTGAAAACCATGGTAGGTCCGGACGATATATTGCGGTTTTGGTTGGACGAGTGCAGTCCCGCGCAATGGTTCCAGAATGACGAAAAATTCGACGAAATGATCCGCGTGCGCTTTGGCGATGCGTGGCAGGGCGTGACCGAAGGCCGGTATGCGCTTTGGCTGACCTATCCCAACGGGGCGCTGGCCTACACGATCCTCACCGATCAATTGTCGCGCAACATGTTCCGGGGACAGGACCAGGCGTTCGCGATGGACGGCGCAGCACTGGCCGCGGCCAAGTCCGCGATTGCCAAGGGCTGGGATTTGCGTGTCGATCCACCGGCGCGGGTCTTTTTCTATATGCCGCTCGAACACTCCGAAAATCTAAGCGATCAGGATCGGGCCGTGCGGCTGATCTGCGAGCGGATAGGCGATGCGACGTTCCTTCTTCATGCCCGTGCGCATCGCGAAGTGATCCGCCAGTTTGGCCGCTTTCCGCACCGCAACGCATGTCTGGGGCGCAAATCCACTGCGGCCGAGCAGGCGTTTCTCGACAATGGTGGGTATGGTTCGATCCTGCGCCAGTTCGAACAGGCCGCCGCAGCCTGATCATGACATCACAAGTGTCGGCGCCTTAGGGCGCTGATGCCGAAGTGTCGCGCAATGTCGCGTTGAGGTCGCGTGCGAATTGGTTTAACGGTAAACTAATTCGGACACGAGCTTGGCGAGGACAATGATATGGCAGCGAAATCCTTTGACGTTGTGGTGGTTGGATCGGGCCCCGGCGGCTATGTGGCGGCCATTCGTGCCGCTCAACTGGGCCTTAGCACCTGCGTTGTGGAACGCGAGCATCTGGGTGGCATCTGCCTTAACTGGGGCTGCATTCCGACCAAGGCGATGCTGCGGTCGTCCGAAGTGTTTCACCTCATGCACCGCGCCAAAGAATTCGGGCTGAAGGCCGACAATGTCGATTATGATCTGGACGCGGTGGTCAAACGCTCGCGTCAGGTCGCCGGGCAATTGTCTGGTGGCATCGGCCATTTGCTGAAAAAGAACAAGGTGACCGTGATCATGGGCGAGGGGACGATCCCCGCCAAAGGCAAAGTGTCGGTCAAGACCGACAAGGGCACCGAAGAAGTCACGGCCAAGGCGATCATCCTTGCCACCGGCGCGCGTGCGCGTGAATTGCCGGGGCTGGAAGCGGACGGCGATCTGGTCTGGACCTACAAGGCGGCCCTGACGCCCAAACGCATGCCAAAAAAGCTGCTGGTCATCGGATCGGGCGCCATCGGCATCGAATTTGCCAGTTTTTACAACACATTGGGCGCCGACACGACTGTCGTCGAAGTGATGGACCGCGTTCTGCCCGTCGAGGATGAAGAGATTTCTGCCTTCGCCAAGAAGAGCTTTGAAAAGCAGGGCATGAAGATCATGCAAAAGGCGATGGTCAAGCAGCTTGACCGCGCCAAGGGCAAGGTCACGGCCCATATCGAAGTAGGTGGCAAGGTCGAAAAGCACGACTTTGACACGGTGATTTCCGCCGTGGGCATCGTCGGGAATGTCGAAAACCTTGGCCTTGAAGCTTTGGGCGTGAAAATCGACCGCACCCATGTGGTGACGGACGAATATTGCCGCACCGGTGTCGAAGGTCTTTATGCCATCGGCGACATCGCGGGCGCGCCGTGGCTGGCACACAAGGCCAGCCACGAGGGCACGATGGTGGCCGAATTGATCGCGGGCAAGAATAACGTGCACCCGATCAAACCGAACTCGATCGCGGGCTGCACCTATTGCCACCCGCAGGTCGCGTCCGTTGGCCTGTCCGAAGCCAAGGCGAAAGAGGCGGGCTACACCGTCAAGGTCGGCAAATTCCCGTTCATCGGCAATGGCAAGGCAATTGCACTCGGCGAGCCCGAGGGAATGATCAAGACTGTGTTCGACGCCAAAACTGGCGAATTGCTGGGTGCCCACATGATCGGGGCCGAAGTCACCGAACTGATCCAGGGCTATGTGGTGGGCCAAGCGCTCGAAACCACCGAAGAAGACCTGATGCACACCGTCTTCCCGCATCCGACATTGTCGGAAATGATGCACGAATCCGTGCTCGACGCCTATGACCGCGTGATCCACATGTAGGCTTCGCGCCAAACGTGTGTGGCGGGACGCGTAGCGGGCTGCTATCCACGTGCAAATGTTGAAAGAGGTGAGTTGATGAAGTCTTTGATCGTTTCCGCTGTGCTGGGCCTGGGTGCCGCACAAATGGCGTCTGCCGCGACAATCGTGAACGGCAGTTTTGAGGACCCGGATGTGACCGGTGCCTTCGCTACTTTTGTTTCGGGCTCCACCGCCATCACAGGCTGGACCGTCGGTTCCGGGTCAGTGGACGTTGTCGACACGTTGTGGATTGCGCAAGAGGGCAGCCAGGCGGTTGACCTCGACGGGTCTGCCGTCGGGTCGATTTTCCAGACGATCACCGACCTGATCGTGGGCACGTCCTATACGATCAGCTTTTACATGTCGGGCAATCCTGACGGCCCGCCACCTGTCAAATCCATGGACGTGAGTGTCGGCGCCAACACCGCCGGGTACACCTTTGATATGTCCGGCGGGAATGCCGAGACCGGCGTTTGGGAACTGAACACGTTCACTTTCACAGCTGCCGCGACCTCTGAGGTTCTGACATTTGCCTCGACAACCGGCGGGTCCGCCTATGGAGCCGCTGTTGACGACGTGTCCATCGCACCGTCCATCGCGCCTGTACCACTTCCGGCCGGCGGGCTGATGCTGGTCGGCGGCCTTGTTGGGCTGGCGGCACTGCGTCGCAGGCGCCAACAGGGCTGAGCCGACCATCTGATCCGAACTCTTCGCTTGAAGCTCCGGCACGCTTTGCGTAGCCGGAGGTCATGTCCGAGCGCACCAATTTCATCCTTGTTTTCATCCTGTGGGGTGCGGGCCTTGGGGCCGCCGGGCAATATGCAAAGATCAGTGTGATCTTTGACCGTCTGGGCGCGGTCTATCCGGATGCGGGCACTGCCCTTGGGTTCATCGTGTCGCTTGTCGGCTTTGTCGGCATCCTTCTGGGTGTCGTGGCCGGTCTGGTGGTGGCGCGCATCCGCTATCGGCGCGCGATGCTGTGGGCGCTTTGGGTCGGGGCGGCCATGTCGCTGTTTCAGGCCACCCTGCCTGCGCTGCCGCTGATGCTCGCCAGCCGCATGATCGAGGGCCTGTCGCACTTGGCAATCGTGGTGGCGGCGCCAACGCTGATCGCCCAGATCAGTGCGGCGCGCCACACCGGGCTGACACTGACCTTGTGGAGCACGTTTTTTGGCGTGGCCTTCACCCTGCTTGTCGCCCTGGGCCTGCCGTTGGTGGACGCCTATGGCGTGTCGGCCCTGTTCGTGGCGCATGGGGTCTGGATGGCGGTGTTCGCCGTCGTGCTGACAGCAACCCTGCGCCCCATCGAAGAAAAGGTCGAGGGCTCCTTGTCGCTGCGCGGTATTCTTGCCGATCACGTGACCATCTACCGCTCGCCCCGCATTGCCGCGCCGGGGGCAGGGTGGTTGTTCTACACCTTCTGTTTTCTGGCGATCTTGACGGTGCTGCCGCCCTATATCGCGCCCGAATGGCGGGCATGGGTGCTGGGCGCGATGCCGTTGGTGTCCATCGCTGTGTCCATGACCCTGGGGGTGGCCGCGCTGCGGATCATCACGGCGGTGCAATTGATCCAGGTGGGCTTTGCCTCCTGCGTGGCCGCACTCTTGTGGCTGCTGCTGGTGCCGGGCGACCCTGCCGCGTGCCTTGCCCTGGCCGGGGCCCTGGGGCTGGTGCAGGGGGCGAGTTTCGCTGCCATTCCGCAGTTGAATGCAACTGCCAGCACGCAGGCGCAGGCCTATGGCGCGCTGGCGCAGACGGGCAATCTGGGCAACACCATCGGGACACCGGCCTTGCTGATGATTCTGGGCGTTGCGGGATATGCGGGCATGATCTGGACGGCGATGATCGTGTTGTCGGGCGGCTTTTTGATGCACGCGTGGATGGCCGCGCGGCGACGCCACTGACAGCAAACGGCAGCAACATACATGTTCACGACATGTTCTCATTTTTTCATTGGCGCATCCGCACCACTGGCCTATGTACAAAGTGTTAACCGGGGGGCTGATCATGGCCGAGCAAAAGAACATCGAGGTGCGCGGCGCGCGCGAGCATAACCTCAAATCCATCGACGTCGATATTCCTCGCGACCAACTGGTTGTGATTACTGGGCTTTCGGGTTCGGGCAAGTCGTCGCTGGCCTTTGATACGATCTATGCCGAGGGGCAGCGGCGCTATGTAGAATCGCTGTCGGCCTATGCGCGCCAGTTCCTCGACATGATGCAGAAACCGGATGTGGATCACATCACCGGTCTGTCGCCCGCGATTTCGATTGAGCAAAAGACAACGTCCAAGAACCCCCGTTCGACTGTTGGCACAGTCACCGAAATCTATGACTATATGCGCCTGCTGTTCGCGCGCGTCGGCACGCCCTATTCCCCCGAGACCGGCAAACCCATTGAAGCCCAGCAGGTGCAGGACATGGTGGACCGCGTGATGGGCATGGAAGAGGGCACACGCGCCTATCTGCTCGCCCCCATCATCCGTGATCGTAAAGGTGAATACCGCAAGGAATTCATTGAGTTGCGCAAGCAGGGCTTTCAGCGGGTCAAGGTCGATGGCACGTTCTATGAACTCGATGAACCGCCCACGCTCGACAAGAAATTCCGCCATGACATCGACGTCGTCGTCGACCGCATCGTGGTGCGGGAGGGGCTTGAAACGCGTCTGGCGGACTCGTTGCGCACCGCGCTTGATCTGGCCGATGGCATCGCGATCTTGGAAACAGCGCCCGCTGAAGGCGACCCCGAACGCATGACGTTCTCGGAGAAATTTGCCTGCCCGGTCAGCGGTTTCACCATCCCCGAGATTGAGCCGCGCCTGTTTTCCTTCAACGCACCGTTCGGCGCCTGCCCGTCCTGTGACGGTCTGGGGGCCGAGCTGTTCTTTGACGAACGCCTTGTGGTGCCGGATCAGAACCTCAAAATCTATGACGGTGCGCTGGCCCCGTGGCGCAAGGGCAAGTCGCCATACTTTCTGCAAACCATCGAAGCGCTGGCCAAGCATTACGAGTTCGACCAGCAGACCAAGTGGAAGGATCTGCCCGCCTTTGTGCAGCAGGTGTTCCTTTATGGTTCAGGCGACGAGGAAATTCCGTTCCGCTATGATGAAGGCGGCCGTGTCTATCAGGTGACGCGCGTGTTCGAAGGGGTGATCCCCAACATGGAACGCCGCTATCGCGAGACGGATTCGAACTGGATTCGCGAGGAGTTTGAGCGTTACCAGAACAACCGGCCTTGCGGGGCCTGTGGCGGCTATCGCCTGCGCCCAGAGGCGTTGGCGGTCAAGATTGGCCCAGGCGATGATGCGGACAAGTTGCTGCACGCCGGGCAAGTCGTGCAGATGTCGATCCGCGAGGCTTATGAGTGGTGTTCCGCGGTGCCGGATTATCTGACGGTGCAGAGAAACGAGATTGCGCGGGCGATCCTTAAGGAAATCCGCGAACGGCTTGGGTTCCTGAATAACGTGGGATTGGAATACCTTACGCTGTCACGTTCAAGTGGCACGCTTTCTGGCGGAGAAAGCCAGCGCATCCGTCTCGCCAGCCAGATCGGCTCGGGCCTGACGGGTGTGCTCTACGTGCTGGATGAGCCGTCGATTGGCCTGCATCAACGCGATAATGACCGCCTTCTTGGTACCCTCAAGAACCTGCGCGATCAGGGCAACACCGTGATTGTGGTCGAACATGATGAGGAAGCGATCCGCGAGGCGGATTACGTCTTTGACATCGGCCCCGGCGCGGGTGTGCATGGCGGCGAAGTTGTGGCCCACGGCACCCCGGCTGAGGTCACCGCCAGCGGCTCAATCACAGGCGACTACCTGTCCGGCAAGCGCGAAATCCCGGTGCCCGCGACGCGGCGCAAGGGCAAGAAGGGCAACAAGAAGGTGACGGTGGTCAAGGCCACGGGCAACAACTTGCAAAATGTCACTGTCGATTTTCCGTTGGGCAAGTTTGTCTGCGTCACGGGCGTTTCAGGTGGGGGCAAGTCCACGTTGACCATCGAAACGCTGTTTAAGACGGCCTCGATGCGCCTCAACGGCGCACGCCAGACACCTGCGCCCTGCGAGACGATCAAGGGGCTTGAGCATCTGGACAAGGTCATCGATATCGACCAGCGCCCGATCGGGCGCACGCCACGCTCGAACCCGGCGACATATACGGGCGCCTTCACCCCGATCCGCGACTGGTTTGCCGGGCTGCCCGAGTCCAAGGCGCGCGGCTACAAGCCGGGGCGTTTTTCGTTCAACGTCAAGGGTGGACGCTGCGAGGCATGTCAGGGCGACGGTGTCATCAAGATCGAGATGCACTTTTTGCCGGACGTCTACGTCGAATGCGAGACCTGCAAGGGCGCGCGCTACAACCGTGAAACGCTTGAAATCAAGTTCAAGGGCAAGTCCATCGCGGACGTGCTGAACATGACCGTCGAAGACGCGCAGGGGTTTTTCCAGGCGGTGCCGAGCATCCGTGAAAAGATGGATGCGCTGATGCGGGTTGGCCTTGGCTATATCAAGGTCGGTCAACAGGCCACGACCCTGTCGGGAGGCGAGGCGCAGCGGGTCAAACTGTCAAAGGAACTCAGCAAACGCTCGACCGGGCGGACGCTGTATATTCTGGATGAACCGACAACAGGTCTGCATTTCGAGGACGTGCGCAAGCTGCTTGAAGTGCTGCATGAGTTGGTGGATCAGGGCAATTCCGTGATCGTGATCGAACACAATCTGGATGTGGTGAAGACCGCCGACTGGATCATCGATATCGGGCCCGAAGGTGGCGATGGCGGCGGAAGGGTCGTCGCGACAGGTACGCCCGAAGCCGTGGCCGAGGTCGAGGACAGCCATACCGGTCACTACCTCAAGCCGATGCTGGCGCCCCGCAAAGTTGCCGCTGAGTAGTCAGGCGGTGGCCTGATCCCCATCCTTGGCAAACCAGGCGACCGCGTCCTTCAGGCTGCTGGGCCGCCCGAGGAAATAGCCTTGGGCCAGTGGCACGCCAAGGCCGGTAAGGGTATCAAGCTCTTCTCCGGTCTCGATGCCCTCGGCTACGATGCAGGCCCCGATTTCGCGGGCAAAACTGACCAGCGCGGCACCCAGGGATCGGCGCACGACACTGGTGTCGATCTGCGCGGTCAGCGAGATGTCGAGTTTGATGATGTCGGGATGCAGGCGGACGATGTGCTGCAATCCGGCATAGCCCGCACCCGCGTCATCAATCGCGAGACGGACACCGCGAAACCGCAGCTTGTCTAGTTCGGCGAGCAACACGTCGTAATCCGCGACCATGGAATGTTCCGTGACTTCCAACACGATCCGTTCCGCAGGCCATGGCATGAACACGTCTGCAAGCGCGCCCGACGCTACGGTGTCGGGTGAAGAATTGACCGAAATGTAGATGTCGTCCGGCAGATGGTTGAGCGCCTCAAGCGCTTGGGCAATCAGGCAGACCTCCATCTCTTTCTGCAGGCCAGCCTGCCGCGCCTCGTCAATCCAGACATCGGGGGTTCGGTAGGGGTCAGAGCGGAAACGGCAGAGCGACTCAAACCCTTTTGGGCGGCGCGAACGGGCATCCATGATGGGCTGGTAGACGATATCGAACGCCTTGCTTTCGATCATCTCAACCGTTCGGGTGCGCAACATCATCGACGCGCTGTGCGTGGACAGCCGGCTGTTGACCTGCTCGGCCGAAATCGTGGCAAAGGCCCGCATCACCTCAAGATCGCGCAGGTTCAGATCGGCGCGGGTGCTGCGGCTGAGGCAGCAGAACATGCCATAAGTCGTCCCGTCAGACCGCCTGATCGGAATGCTGACATGGCTTTTGATCGGGACGGCATGGGTGATGTCGATGGTCTGACACAAGGGCTCAATACTGGTGTCGGGAATGAGTTCGGGCAGCCGACCCTCAAGAATGTGGCGGCAATAGACGGCATCCAGAGGCATCTTGTTACCCACTGCAACCACTTCTTCGAATCCGGGGGCGTCTACGGCGCGAAACACCAAGTTGTCATCCACGAATTCGGACAGGTACGCGACCTCCATCCCGAGGTGTTCGCGCACAAATCGCAAGGACGCGTCGATGGTGTCATCCGCGATCAGGTCCAGCTTTTGGGCTGCGGCCAGCAAACGCGCGTCGTCCATGGACTGTGGTGGTGGCATCTGCGCCGCTCCGAATCATTGTGATGATGCGCAGGATCAGCCAGAGGCGTTAAAGAAGTGCTGTCAACTGCGATGTCGGGCGACAAAGCGGGGCAGCATCGCGCTGAAATCCTTGCCGCGCCCGTCCTCGTCTTCGACAAAGGTTTTGTACAATTCAAGTGCCCGCGCGCCCATCGGTGTATCGGCGTTCACGCCTTCGGCGGCTTGCTGGCTAAGTCCCAGATCCTTCAGCATCAATTCGGCGGCAAAGCCCGGTGTGTAGTCGTTGTCGGCAGGGCTGTTTGGCCCCACACCAGGGGCCGGGCAGTAGGTGTTCATCGACCAACTGAACCCCGAGGATGTGCTGACAACATCGAACATCTTCTGCCGCTCCAGCCCCAGTTTGTCGGCCAGTGCAAAAGCCTCGCATGTGGCGATCATTGTGGCACCTAGGATCATGTTGTTGCAGATCTTGGCCGCTTGTCCGGCACCGGCCTCGCCGCAATGGACGGACTTTTGGCCCATGATGTCGAACAGGGGCTTGGCGCTGGCAAAAGCGTCTGCCGTGCCGCCTGCCATGAAGGTCAGCGTTCCACCCGCCGCCCCGCCGATGCCACCCGAAACAGGGGCGTCCACGAACAGGATGCCCGCCGCATCGGCCTGAGCCGCCACGGCGCGCGCGCTGTCGACGTCGACGGTCGAACAGTCGATCAGGGTGGATCCGGTGCGCATCGCCTCGATGATCTCTGCCGCGACGTTTCGCAGGATGTCACCGTTGGGCAGCATGGTGATCACGACGTCCGCGCCGTTGGCGGCGTCTGTTGCGCCAGAGACTGCAGTCACGCCCTTGGCCGTGGTGCCCGCAACGTCGAAACCCGTCACGTCGTGACCGGCCGCGGCGAGGTTGGCCGCCATGGGTGCGCCCATGTTGCCAAGGCCGATAAATCCGATCTTCATGCCCGTTCCTCCGAGTTTGAGTGCGTTTTTCCCGAGCGGCATCAGCATCTTGCTGACTGCGGTCGCCGGCACGTTCCCGTCCGCATACTGCCATTTGGGCGTGCGATCCTTGTCGATGATGGCCGCACGTATCCCTTCGAGGAAATCGCCATGCTCCATCGCGCGGGCGGTAAAACAGTATTCCAGATCCAGCGCCTTTTCCAGGGTAAGGGAGGGGCCGCGCAACCTGTGCAAAGCCTCAATCGTGCAGGCCATAGACAAGGGGCTGTTGCGGCCCATCGCCTGGAGCGTATCGTGGGCAAAGTCGCTGTCATCGGCGCGCAGGGTGGTCAGAACATCACCCAAGGACGCGCCATGAAAATGGCGGTCGATGTCTGGCATCGCAGCCTCGATCGGGCCGGGGGCAGGGGGCTTTGATGCCCTCTCGACGCACGCCGGATCGCAGGTCGCCTCAAGCTGCGCGATCAGGGCGGGCCACTGGCCTTCGGGGATGTAAAGGTCTGCAAACCCTGCGAAAATCGCATCCCCCGCATTCATCCGCGCCGCCGTCGTGCCCAGATATTCGCCCATGCGGCCCGGGGCGAGCGCGAGCATAAGCGACCCGCCCACATCCGGGACCAACCCGATGCCGCATTCGGGCATCGCGATCTGCGATGTATCGCCCACGATCCGGAGGGACCCGTGACAGCCAATGCCGACACCGCCGCCCATGGTAAAGCCTTGCAGGAAGCTGACGACGGGCTTTGGAAAGTGGAAAATCTTGTGATTCAGCCGGTATTCATCGGCCCAGAATTTCTGGCCATAGGCGAAATCGCCCGCTGTGCCGGTGGCGTAGAGTTCGGCAATGTCGCCGCCGGAACAAAAGGCGCGATCCCCCTCGGCGTCCAGCACCACCAGATCGACCGCATCGTCGTCGTGCCATGCATCAAAGGCGCGCTCGATGGCTGTGCACATTTCGTAGGTCATCGCGTTGAGCGCTTGCGGGCGCTGTAAAGTGATCCGGCCCGCGCGCCCGGTGATGCGGATGGAGATGTCGGTCATGACAGGGCCGCCGTGCAAATGATTTCCATGCCGTATCCTTGACCGCCCAATGGCGCTTGGCAACAGGCGCGGGCGGGGGCCGTGCCGGGTGCGATCCATGCATCCCAGACGGCGTTCACCACGTCGTAATCCGCGATGTCAGCCAGCCAGATCGTAACGCTTAACAGGCGGGTCTTGTCTGATCCCGCACGCTCCAACAGGTCCTCGATCCGGACCAAAGCCTCGCGGGTCTGATCCGCGATGGGTTTAAAGGCACTGCCACATTGCCCCGCCAAATAGACGGTGCTGCCGTGGACGACGGCCTGGCTCATGCGTGCACCGGTGTCGAACCGGGTGATATCGCTCATCTGTTCTTCAACATGTCACGCGCCACGATCACGCGCATGATCTCGTTGGTGCCTTCGAGGATCTGATGCACCCGCAGATCGCGCACCAGCTTTTCGATGCCGTAATCGGCGAGGTAGCCGTAGCCGCCGTGCAGTTGCAGACACTGATCGACGACCTTGCTGCCCGTCTCCGTGACAAACTTCTTGGCCATGGCGCAGAACTTGGTCGCATCGGGCTGCTGCGTGTCCAGCTTCCATGCGGCCTGGCGCAAAAAAGTGCGCGCCGCCTGCAATTCGATTTCCATATCCGCGAGCCGCCATTGCAGGCCCTGGAACTGGTCGATGGGTTGGCCGAACGCCTTGCGCTCACCCATATAGGCCAGCGTGCTGTTGATTGCTGTTTGCGCGGCCCCCAGCGAACAGGCGGCGATGTTCAGACGTCCCCCATCCAGCCCCATCATCGCATATTTGAAACCCTGACCCTCTTCTCCGATCAGACTCCCGCTTGAAATGTTGCAATTGTCGAACTGGACCTGTGCCGTGGGTTGGCTGCGCCAGCCCATTTTGTCCTCCAATCCGCCAAAAGACAGCCCTTCGGTCCCGTCTTCGACGTAGACAGTCGACACGCCCTTGGGTCCATCTTCGCCCGTGCGCACCATGCAGACATAGGCATCGGAATATCCCCCGCCCGAGATGAACGCCTTGGTGCCGTTCAGCACATAGCCTTCGTTGGTGCGCTCGGCCCGGGTGCGCAGGGCGGCGGCATCCGATCCGCTGCCGGGTTCGGTCAGACAATAGCTCAGCACCGTGTTCATGCTGAGGACACCGGGCATGACGCGCGCCTTGAGATCGTCGTCGGCAAACGTGTCGATCATCTTGGCGCACATGTTGTGGATCGACAGGAAGGCGGCGACAGAGGGGCAGGCCATGCTGAGGGCCTCGAACACCAGCGTGGCGTCAAGGCGGCTGAGACCCGCGCCACCTGCGTCTTCGGAGACATAGAGTGATGCGAAACCAAGTGCGCCGACCTCGGGCCACAGGTCCTTCGGGATAGTCCCCTCGGCCTCCCATGTGCGGGCATGAGGGGCGATCTGGTCCTGCCCGAACGCATAGGCCATGTCGAAGATCGAGACCTGTTCCTCTGTCAGTGCGAAATCCATGCTTCCTCCGGGTTTTGGCTGGAATATGGCACGTTCATGTTGGAATGGAACACCCCAATCACTTGGGCGGGGCGACAAGCAGGGCGCGGGCGCCGTGTTGCGGTGACATGGCCCTGACACCGATCCGGCATCCGGATGGGGATACGGTGCATCGATGAAAAAGCACTCCGGTGCGTCAGAACGATTCTGCGGCCAGGTGAGTCCTGCAAGCGCTGAATTGTGGCGCTTGTGTGCATAGCTTTTCGCGCCTGAGTTCCGGCATTCCATCGCTGGTAGAAATCGTCTGTGACAATTGTTGCCCGATCGCCAGACTGGTGCGTAAACCTGCACAATCATGGTAAAAATGTGGCATTTCCAAGTCACGCCACCTTTCGGTCCGCATCCGTCCTGATGTATAGAACGGCTAGGCGATTATTTGCCGATCAGAGCGGGGTGAGACTGATCTGGCGGCAGTAACAAAAACCAGAATACGCCTTTGGAGGGCGAAGTATGAAACGTTTAACGAGTGTTTGCGCATTTGCGCTATGTGTTGCCGGGTCCGTGCAGGCGGCCACGACGACTGAAACCATTGGTCTGTTCGGCTCGGGCGGCACTGCGCTGTCCTACAGCAACTTTGGCGACAGCTTTGGTTTGGTTGTGACGGCGTGGGAACACAATCAGGGCGTTCTTGGAAACGCACGGAATGTGGGCCGCTGGTCCACCGGTCTGGGTGCGCGCCTGATCGGCAGCACCAGCGAAAACCACCAGGTTGACGGTGGCGGGCCGGACGAGATCATCATTTTTGATTTTGGCCAGACTGTGACCCTGGAATCCGTTACTTTCAGCTACGTCAGCGCTGCGGATGACTTCGAACTGGGGGCCTATGCGTCGACCCTGTCGACTTCGCCCACAACGTATTTTTCCGATCTGGCCATCCTGCCGTTGTCGACCACCGATGGCACCTATGACAACGAGGGTGGCGATCTGGGCCAATCCGCACTGACGACGCCTCAGAAACTGACGGCCTCCGTGTTCGGCATCGGTGCGGATCACAGAGGGGACTCGTTCAAGATCAACAGCATCACGGTGTCCTTTGACAATGGCGAAGACACATCGCCCGTTCCATTGCCCGCCACAGGTCTGTTGCTGATCGGGGCGCTTGGCGGTCTGACAGCGATGCGCCGCCGCAAGACAACATCTGGGTAACGATTTCGAATACAGGTACGAAAAGGGGGAGCGGTCCAACCGCTCCCCCTTTTTTGTTGATGATGGTCCGCTGCGTTACTCCATGACAGGGATCGAAAACTCGCCACCCTCTTTGATGCCGCTGGGCCAGCGTGCCGTGACCGTCTTGGTGCGGGTGTAGAATTTGAACGCATCCGGCCCGTGCTGATTCAGATCGCCAAAGACGGATTTTTTCCAACCGCCGAAGGTGTGGTAGGCCAGCGGCACCGGGATCGGCACGTTGATGCCCACCATGCCGACGTTGATCCGGTTGGCAAAGTCGCGCGCGGCATCGCCATCGCGGGTAAAGATCGCGGTCCCATTGCCGTATTCATGGTCCATCGCGAGGCCAATCGCCTCTTCGTAGCTTTGGGCACGAACAGTCGACAGAACGGGCCCAAAGATTTCCTGGCGGTAGATGTCCATGTCCTTGGTCACGTGATCAAAAAGGTGCGGGCCGACGAAAAAGCCGTCCTCATATCCCTGAAGGTTAAAGTTGCGCCCATCCACAACCAGCTTGGCGCCCTGATCGATGCCGGTCTGCACCAGCCGTTCGATATTGGCCTTGGCCGCGGCCGTGACCACCGGGCCGTAATCGACGTCCTTGCCCGCGGTGTAGGGCCCGACTTTGAGCTTTTCGATGCGCGGCACCAGTTTTTCGATCAAGCGGTCGGCAGTTTCATCTCCCACGGGCACCGCGACCGAGATCGCCATGCAGCGTTCGCCTGCAGCACCGTATCCGGCACCGATCAGCGCGTCTGCCGCCTGATCCATGTCCGCATCGGGCATGACGATCATGTGGTTCTTGGCGCCGCCAAAGCACTGCACGCGTTTGCCGTTCGCACAGCCGGTGCCATAGATATATTCCGCGATCGGGGTCGATCCGACAAAGCCGATGGACTGAATGACAGGGTGGTGCAGGATCGCATCCACCGCTTCCTTGTCACCGTTCACGACCTGCAGCACGCCTTTGGGCAGGCCGGCCTCTTCCATCAGTTCCGCCAGCATCAACGGCACGGATGGATCACGTTCGGACGGTTTGAGGATGAAGGCGTTGCCGCATGCGATGGCCGGGGCAAACATCCACATCGGGATCATGGCGGGGAAGTTGAACGGGGTGATCCCGGCGGTCACACCCAGCGCCTGGCGCATGGAATACATGTCGATCCCGGGACCTGCACTGTCGGTGTATTCGCCCTTCAGCAGGTGGGGTGCGCCGATGCAATATTCGACCACCTCAAGACCTCGCTGCACGTCGCCTGCCGCATCCGGCAGCGTCTTGCCGTGTTCGCGGCTGAGCGCTTCGGCCAGTTTGTCCATATCGCGGTTCAGAAGGTCCACGAACTTCATCATCACGCGCGCGCGGCGTTGCGGGTTCACGGCGGCCCATGCAGGCTGCGCCCGTGCGGCGACATCGACGGCGTGGGCCACTTCGGCCTCCGAGGCAAGCGGCACGCGGCCCTGCACTTCGCCCGTGGCCGGGTTCATCACATCCGCAAAGCGGCCCGAAGTGCCAGCGACATGGGCGCCGTCGATATAGTGCGTGAGGTCTTGCATGGGGTCTCCTGTGACGCGCGGTGTGCGCGGATCGGTTTGGTATGGGCCGCGGCCCCATCGGTGCGCGCGACACGCATCATTTGCGTTGCTGTGCACGATAGCGCCGCAAAATCCCGGGTAAAAGGGGCAACTGGGCGATTTGGCGCGTTGGGGCTCTGTATGAACTGGTCAGTACGGTTCGGTCGCGCGGTCAAGTGCACGAGAATGGTCTGCCGCTGATTAGTTGATTAAAATCATGGCTTTGCAGGTGCAAACATATCGGCAAACCAACCCGCAATGGTTGCACCTCACCCCGGCGCGTATCCGCGCCGACACGGCCACGCCCGCATTGCGCACTTGACAGAAGACCGCGTTGCGCCCGACGCTTGGGCCATGCAGTCGTAAATGGAAGGACCTCACCATGCTTGTGCACCAGATTCTCAAGTCGAAATCCGATGATGCGGTGGTCACTGTCCAACCGAGCGCGCTGGTGTCCGAGGCGGTGAACATTCTGGCCGAGCGCAAGATCGGGACCGTGGTGATTTCAAAAGACGGGCAGCGGGCCGACGGGATCCTGTCCGAACGGGACATTGTGCGGATGCTGTCCCAACGGGGCGGGGCGATCCTGAACGACCGGGTCGACACCTACATGACATCCAAACTGGTGACCTGCGGGCGCGATGACAGTGCGGATTCCGTGCTGCAAAAGATGACTGACGGACGGTTCCGCCACATGCCCGTGTTGCAGGATGGGCAATTGGTCGGGTTGATCACGCTGGGCGACGCGGTAAAGGCCCGCTTGACCGAACTGGCGATGGAAAAGGATGCGTTGCAAGGCATGATCATGGGCCATTGACCCGGAGGGTCATGATAGAATGATTGCCCAGAGGTTCATAACAGATGGCCCGGCCAAATGGCCTTTTCACGGCCCATTGAGCCTGCTTGCAATACGCGCCCGTTAATGGTGCAGTGCGGTCAATACGACTGACGGAGGCGCCATATGCGCATCGCCCTTTACCCCGGCACATTCGATCCCATCACGCTGGGGCATATTGATATCATCCGTCGTGCAAGCCCCATGGTGGATCGGTTGGTGATCGGCGTTGCGATCAACCGTGACAAGGGGCCCTTGTTTTCCCTCGAAGAGCGTGTGGCCATGATCGAGGCGGAATGCGCCATCCTGAGCGAACAGACCGGCACGGAAATCATTGCCCATCCCTTTGAAAATCTGCTGATCGATTGCGCCGCCGATGTCGGCGCGCAGATCATCGTGCGTGGC
Organism: Tateyamaria armeniaca; assembly: GCF_045797845.1. Taxonomy (NCBI): domain Bacteria; kingdom Pseudomonadati; phylum Pseudomonadota; class Alphaproteobacteria; order Rhodobacterales; family Roseobacteraceae; genus Tateyamaria; species Tateyamaria armeniaca. Next base: position 3,315,139 of record NZ_JBHDIY010000002.1, on the reverse strand, counting down.
CTACGTGCGGTGGCGGACTTTGAGTATGAATTCCAGATGGTCGGCATGAACCGTCGCCTCAACGACAGCATCGAAACGGTGTTCTTGATGGCCGAGGCCGAACATCAGGCGATTGCGTCGAAACTGGTCAAGGAAATCGCGCGCCTTGGCGGAGACGTGAGCCAGTTCGTGACCCCGCTGGTCAATGACGCGCTGAAACGCCGGTTTTCCAGCGACTAACGTCCACTCAATGCGTCGAGCTGTGCGGCTGTCTCAGGCAACCTGCTGAGGCTGGCCGCGATCCGGTGGCGCCAGCGCGGCCCGCGGTCCAGAGCGTCTGCATAGGCCTCTGCCAGATCGTCGGGGCGATCCTCGGCCAGTACCGACACCAGAAATGCGGCCTGGGCGCGGTCCTTGCGGGCCTTGGCCTGATCCGGCCCTTCGCGGCGTCGGTCTGCCACGATCAGCTTGTGGATTGCGTATTTTTCAGGCCGGGGTACCTGAACCAGAATGCCCGAGCGATAAAGCGCAAGGGCGTGGATCGGATCTGCAATCAGGTAGTTGAGGTAGTTCAGACCCTGCGCGCTGACGCCCAGCGCGGGCAGGGGCTTAACCGTTTCATCACCAAAGGCCGGGGTCAGAAATTCGACCATGCCCGCGCCGCTGCTTTGCCGCCATTTCCAGACCTGACTGTCGAACACGCCGGGTACGGCGTCGAATTTGAGCGCGCTCAGGATCTCTCCCGGCGTCTCTTCGATCTCGTCATCCAGCGCGACGGACAGCCGCTCAAAGCTCGCGAAATCGATGTCACCGGTTTGCGCCAGTTCGTCGGTGTCAAAGCGCACACCCAACTCGCCCTGATATAGCGCGTAGGCGGCCGTGCCGATCAGGGTGCCGCCCAGTCGAAACATGCCTGCGCGCGCAAAGGCCGCCAGCATCGATCCGGTGTCGCGGTCGGTGGCGATGAACCCTTCGGCCCGCAGGGTGCGCGCCAGACGCGCCATTGTCTTGCGCCGTGCATCGCTGTCGGCCTTGAGGGCCACGGCGCGGTCCAGCCGTGCGCGCAGCTCCGGGGTGTTTTCGCCGAGATAGCGGCTTTGCATCTGCGTGCCGATGCGGAACTTGTCGTAGAGATACGTCCGCCCGTTGCGCGTGCGCGTCTCAAGCGTGCCGATCAGTGCCGAGGCGCGTTCGTCAAGATGCAGGTGCAGCAAGTCCTGATAGGCGACCTGTGCGGCACGGGAATGGGAGAGGATGGCCATGTGCATCAAATAAAACTTTGCTGCACATAAAGCAAGTGTGCAGCAAAGAATTCAGTGATGCACACAGTGATTGAAACAAAAAGGGCGCCACTAGGGCGCCCGAATTTGTCATTGTTACAGGGGGTTTACAGGAACTTGCCCATCGCAACTGCCGTGTCGCCCATGCGGTTGGAAAAGCCCCATTCGTTGTCATACCACGTCAGGATGCGGCACATCGTGCCGTCCATCACCTTGGTCTGGTCGGTCGCAAAGATGCTTGAATGCGGATCGTGATTGAAATCCGAGCTGACCAGTGGCGCATCTGTAAACCCAAGCACACCTTTGAGCGGGCCATTATTGGCCGCAACCTTGATGGCCTCGTTGATCTCTTCCACGGATGTGGCACGCGATGCCTCGAATGTCAGATCGACTACGGACACGTTGGGGGTGGGGACGCGAATTGCGACACCGTCCAGCTTGCCCGCCAGTTCCGGCAGCACCAGACCCACGGCCTTGGCCGCGCCGGTCGAGGTGGGGATCATCGACAGGGCTGCGGCGCGCGCGCGGTATAGGTCTTTGTGCATCGTATCCAGCGTCGGCTGATCGCCGGTGTAGCTGTGGATCGTGGTCATGAATCCTTTGACGATCCCGATGTCGTTGTTCAGCACGTGGGCGACAGGGGCCAGGCAGTTTGTGGTGCAGGAGGCGTTCGAGACGACAATATCGTCGCCCGTCAGTGCGTCGTGGTTCACACCGTAGACGATGGTCTTGTCCGCATCCTTGCCGGGGGCCGAAATCAGAACCCGGCTGGAGCCGTTTTCGAGGTGGGCCTGACACGCCTCCTTCGAGGTGAATATGCCGGTGCATTCCAGAACGATGTCCACATGGGCCCACGGCAGGTCGGCCGGGTTGCGTTCCGCGGAAACCTTGATCGGGCCACCACCCACATCGATGCTGTCAGCGCCCGTCTTGACCTGAACGGGAAAGCGTCCATGCACGGAATCGTATTGCAACAGGTGTGCGTTGGTCTCGACCGGACCCAGATCGTTGATCGCGACCACTTCGATATCCGTCCGCCCGCTTTCCACGATCGCACGCAGCACATTGCGGCCGATGCGGCCAAATCCATTGATTGCAACTTTGATGGCCATTGTCTTTCCCGTCTGCTGATTGATGTCAGGTTCAGTCTGAAACGCGCGACCCAAAGGGGCCAAGCGCCGTTACCGCTAACAAAAGCAAAAGGCCCGCAATGTCAACCGGGCAGGGCGCTGGCGCGGGTGCCGCCTAGCGCCAGAATGCCATCCATTCCAGCATGTCGGTGAACTTCTTTCCCAGAAAAACCAGGTGTTCCGATCCATAGATCATCACGTCCAGCGCAATCGCGCCGATGATCAGAAGGCCAAGGATAACAGCGCCGCGATTGGTCATATGGTCCGGGAGGTTGAGAAGTGTTGGCGGTCTTGTGCCAGCCCCGCCCGCATCACGCAAGTGATCAGCCAAGCCGACCCATCGCCACGGCCACGTCAGCCATGCGCACCGAAAACGCCCATTCGTTGTCATACCAGGCCAGCACACGCACAAGGCGCTTGCCCATCACCTTGGTCTGTTCGGGCGCAAAGATGCTTGAGTGTTCGGTGTGGTTGAAATCGACCGACACTTTGGCCTCGTCATCATAGGCCAGCACGCGGCCCATTTCACCGTTTGCGGCCTCGGCCACGGCGGCGTTGACCTGTTCGACCGTGACATCGCGCCCGGCGGTAAAGGTCAGATCGACCGCGCTGACATTGGGGGTGGGCACGCGTATCGCTGTGCCGTCCAGTTTGCCTGCGAGGTTGGGCAGAACCTCGCCCAGCGCCTTCGCCGCCCCGGTCGATGTCGGGATCATCGCCATGGCCGCCGCACGTGCGCGGTAAAGGTCGTCGTGGCGGCGGTCCAGCGTGGGCTGATCGCCCGTATAGCTGTGGATGGTGGTCATGATCCCACCCTCGATCCCGAACGCCTCGTCCAGCACTTTGGCCAGTGGGGCGAGGCAGTTTGTGGTGCAGGACCCGTTCGAAATCATCCGGTCATTGGCGGCGATGTCGCGGTGGTTCACGCCGAACACGACTGTCTTGTCGACGTTCTTGCCGGGCGCGGACAGCAGCACCTTGCGCGCGCCACGTGCCATATGTGCGGCAGCCTTGTGCCCGTCATTGAACTTGCCCGTGCATTCCAGCACCACGTCCACGCCGGTCCAGTCGAGGTCGTTCATGTCATAGGTCGACATCATCCGGATCGGGCCACGACCCAGATCCATCGCGTCATTTGACACCGTGATCGTGCCGGGAAAGCGCCCGTGGATGCTGTCGTAGCGCATCAGGTGCGCCGAGGTTTCCAGCGGACCAGTCGCGTTGATGGCGACCACATCGATGTCGTTGCGCAGGGATGTCGCGATATGGGACAGGGTGCAGCGGCCAATGCGGCCAAATCCGTTGATACCAACTTTGATCGTCATTTCCGGTTGTCCCTTTTGTCACAAAACCCAAATCACCCGCGCTTTTGTTAGCCGCGCTGGTTCTATGTGGGAAGGGTGAAAGTGACTGGAAAACAGCATGTTAGCGATAAACGTATGCAACCGTATGCAGTTGGCGCTAACAGTGTACGGAACCTTTGTCGCATGTTATGCGCTAACTTAGGATCATGATGCAGGAGCGGGCGGTATGAGTGGACTTTTGGCGCTGTTGGACGATGTCGCGGGAATCGCCAAAGTGGCAGCCGCGAGCGTCGATGATGTAGTCGGGCAGGCGGCCAAGGCCGGGGCCAAAGCCGCAGGTGCCGTGATCGACGATGCCGCTGTGACCCCGAAATATGTGCAAGGCTTCGCGGCCGAACGTGAATTGCCCATCATCTGGCGCATCACCAAGGGTTCGCTCAAGAACAAGCTGGTGTTCCTGTTGCCGGTTGGTCTGTTGCTCGCCAATTTTGCGCCCTGGGCCATTGCGCCCCTTTTGATGCTGGGCGGGGCCTATTTGTGTTTCGAGGGGGCGGAAAAAGTCGCCCATGTGCTGGGCTGGGGGCATGGCCACGATGACTATCCGGGCAAAGAGACCGAAGTGCAGGACCCCGCACATCTTGAAGAGCAAAAGGCGGCAGGGGCGATCAAGACCGACTTCATCCTGTCTGCCGAGATCATGACCATCTCGCTGGCCGCCATTCCCGAAAGCAATTTCTGGTTCGAGGCCGCGACGCTCGCAACAGTGGCCGTGATGATCACCGTGGCGGTCTATGGCTCTGTCGCGCTGATCGTGAAGGCGGATGATGTGGGCCTGTCGCTTGCCGCGAACGGCCGTTTGGGTCTGACCCGTGCCTTGGGGCGTGGGATCGTCAAGGTGATGCCGGGTTTCATGAAAATGCTCACCATCGTTGGCACGGCTGCAATGCTGTGGGTCGGCGGGTCGATCATCGTGCACGGGCTGGCCGAGATGGGCTGGCACGGCCCCGAAGAACTGATTTATGGCATCGGCAAGGCTGTAGGAGCCGGGTCAGGCTTTTTGGAATGGGCGACAAAGGCCACGATTGATGGTATTCTGGGCCTCGTCGTTGGCTTCCTTCTGATCCCTGTGGGGGAAAAGGTGATCACGCCGATCTGGCGGGCCGTTGCTCCAAAACCGGTCTGACGGATCGTGACGGCGCGCAAACTGTCCCGTATGTTCTGGCGCAGCGAAAGCAGCAAGGGGGCTTTATTTCGCCCGGTCGCCTGCTAATTTGCTGCGCGACCCCGACTTCGGAACCGCACCATGAATGACCAGACGAACGACAAGACCACCCAGATCCTGCACGCCGCCACCCGGCTGATCAAAGACAACGGCATTCAGGCCCTGTCCTTTGAGGCCATCGCCGCCGAGGCGGGGCTGTCGCGCCAACTGGTCCGCTACTATTACGCTGATCTGGATATGCTGATCGTCGCGCTGTGCGATTTCCTTGGCAATGGATATCGCGACTTGCTTGTGGCGGGCATCGTCAAGGTCAGCGAGGTCAAGCGCCTTGGCTTCTTCCTCGACTTCTTTTTCGATCTCGCCGACGGCCATCCGATGCCCGACAATCTGGAGGCCTATGATTCACTGCTCGCCTATGCTGTCGGATCGGACGCGCTGAAAGACCGGTTGTGCGATCAGTACAAGACCCTCGGCCAAGTCATCGTGCACGAACTGGCCATCACCTATCCCGAACTTGACGGGCATTCCTGCGAGGAACTGTCCTACCTCTTTGTCTCGATGATGCACGCGCATTGGAGCTTTGTGGCGAGCCTTGGCTATTCCACGGACCATTCGCGCCTGACACGGGCCGCGATTGACCGCCTGATTGCGTCTTATGTCAGTGACACGGCGCGCAAACCCGTGGTTGACCGCCCATGGGCGCGAGATGGATGAACGGATGGGGTGCCTTGGCGCCCGTATCTTCAATGAAAAAGGCCCCCGCGTGATGCAGGGGCCTTTCTTTTTTGAAAGAGATGCTTAGAGCAGCGCTTTGGCCTTCTCGACCACGTTTGCGGCTGTGATCCCGTACTTTTCGAACAGCACATTCGCAGGCGCTGACGCCCCGAAATCGTCCATGCCGACGAAGTCCGCCTTCTTGGCATTGCCACGTTCACCCAGCAGCCACTGGTCCCAGCCCTGACGCACGGCTGCCTCGATCCCGATGCGTACGGCACCGGCGGGCAGAACCTTGCGGCGATAGGCTTCGTCCTGTGCTGCAAACAGTTCCATGCAGGGCATCGAAACCACCCGGCACCCGATGCCGGACTCCTGCAACATATCGCGCGCCTCCAAAGCGACGGACACTTCCGACCCTGTCGCGATCAGGATGACCTGACGTTTGCCCTCTGCTTCGGCCAGAACGTAGGCGCCTTGGGCTGTGAGGTTCTTCAACTTGTGCTCGGCGCGCACCGTGGGCAGACCCTGACGGGTCAGGGACAGCACGGATGGGGTCTCAGTCGATGAAAACGCCAGTTCCCACGCCTCTGCCGTCTCAACCGCGTCCGCAGGGCGGAACACGTTGGTGTTCGGTGTTGCACGGCTGATCGCCAGATGCTCGACCGGTTGGTGCGTGGGGCCGTCTTCGCCCAGACCGATGCTGTCATGGGTCATCACGAAGGTGGTCGGGATTTTCATCAACGCCGCCAGACGCATGGCGGGGCGGGCATAGTCGGTGAAACACATGAACGTGCCGCCATAGGCGCGGATGCCGCCGTGCAGCACCATGCCGTTCATGGCCGCCGCCATGCCGTGTTCGCGAATGCCGAAATAGACATAGCGCCCGCTGCGGTTGTCCACATCGAACACGCCCAGATCGGACGTCTTGGTGTTATTGGACCCCGTGAGGTCCGCCGAACCGCCGATGGTCTCGCTCAGCACCGGGTTCAGCACTTCCAGCGCCTTTTCGGACGCTGCGCGCGTCGCCAGCTTGGGCGCGCTTTCCGTCATCTGTTTCTTGAACGCCTTGACGGTCGCCGACAGCTTCTTGGGCACTTCGCGGGCCATCACACGGTTGAATTCCGCCTGTTTGCGCCCCGAGACAGAGGCAAAGCGTTCTTCCCATTCGGCGCGGGCGGCGGCACCGCGTGACCCGATGGCCTCCCATGCGGATTTCACCTCGTTGGGAACGTCAAAGGGCCCCGTTGTCCAGCCATAGGCTGCCTTGGCCGCCGCATTCTGGTCACTGTTCGTCAGCGCGCCGTGCCCTTTGGACGTGTCCTGTGCGGCGTGGCCCAACGCGATGTGGGTCTTGCAGGCGATCATGGTGGGCTTGTTCTGTTTCTTGGCCTTGGTGATGGCGGCATCGATGGCATCGGGGTCATGCCCGTCAACCTCGATCACGGCCCAGCCTGCGGATTTGAAGCGCTGGGGCTGATCGGTGGTGTCGGCGAGGGTCACGGGGCCGTCGATGGTGATGTTGTTGTTGTCCCAGAACACGATCAGCTTGCCCAGACGGTGGCGACCGGCAAGGGTGATCGCCTCCTGGCTCACGCCTTCCATCAGGCAGCCGTCACCGGCGATGACATAGGTATAGTGATCGACGATCTTCTTGCCGTAATGGGCGCGCAGGGACTCCTCGGCCATGGCGAAACCGACGGAATTGGCGATGCCCTGACCCAAGGGGCCGGTGGTTGTCTCGATCCCAGCGGCGTGCCCGTATTCCGGGTGGCCAGCGGTGATCGACCCCCACTGGCGGAAATTCTTGATCTGCTCCAGCGTCATGTCGGAATAGCCTGTCAGGTGCAGCAGCGAATAAAGCAGCATCGACCCATGACCCGCAGACAGGATGAACCGGTCACGGTCCGGCCAGTTCGGGGCAGAGGCATCGAACTTGAGATGTTTCTCGAACAGGACCGTCGCAACATCCGCCATCCCCATGGGCATGCCGGAGTGGCCGGAATTTGCCGCAGCAACGGCATCCAGCGTCAGGGCGCGGATGGCGGTGGCTTTGGACCAATGGTCGGGATGGGCGGTGCGAAGGGCAGTCAGGTCCACGATTGCGATGTCCTTTGGATCATGAGGTTTTGCGCTCAATATCAGGCAAGGGGCAAAGATCAAGGCGCTGTAACGCCACCCCCGGCAGGCGGATCTGCGCGCAGGTGCATGTGACACTTCAATGCCGACCCGCAAGTGGTTGATCGCAAAGGGGGGCGCATTTCCAAAAAGCATTGGATAAACTGACAGGCAACCGGACGGCGCAGCGATCTCGCCTCTGAACCGGGACCAGACAGACACCCGGAGCCACAGACCGGGACGAAAGGGAGACAGGCATCGCGATGAGCGAGATTGACGCATTACAGCAGCGGCTGACCTCAGCCATGGACCGGATTGCAGCCGGCATGGGCAGTCTGGGCAGCGCGCAAGGGGCCGACACCGCCGCATTGCAGGCGGAACTGGACGACGAAAAGATCGCCAACGCCCAATTGACCGAGCGGGTCCGCAAGATGGCAGACCGTCAGGACGAAGCACTGGCCGAGGCCAAGGCCGCATCCGAAGCCGTACAGACTCGTGTGGCGGCGATGGACCTTGAATTGCAGCGCTTGCGCAAGGCCAATGACCAGTTGCGCCAGTCCAACGCGGCCCTGCGCACTGCGAACGAGGAAGGGGTGGGCGAGCCGCACCTGATCAACAAGGCGATGATGGCCGAGCTTGAAGGCCTGCGCGCCGCACGCGCCGCCGATGTGGCCGAAGCCTCCAGCATCATCGGGGCGCTGGCTCCGCTGCTGGACCAGATCGAGGTGCAGGGCGAGGAGAACACGGATGCCTGAAGTGACCATTTCCATTGGCGGGCGCAATTTTGACGTGGCCTGTCAGGATGGCGAAGAAAGCTATCTGCACGCCGCCGCCAAAATGCTGGATGACGAAGCACAAGTGCTGGCCGATCAGGCCGGGCGCATGCCGGAGGCGCGGATGCTGTTGATGGCGGGGCTGCTGCTGGCCGACAAGACGGCAAGTGTGGAGGACCGCATGCGCGAGGTCGAAGCCTCGCTTGCCGAGCGCGAGGCCGAACTGGAGGGTCTGCGCACACTTGGCGCGCCCGAACCCGAACGGATCGAAGTGCCGGTCGTGCCAAGAGAAGTGACCGAAACACTCGCCGAACTGGCCGCGCGCGCCGAGGCGCTGGCCGCAGATGTCGAGGAAAAGACCACCTGAAAGGTATCAGGGCGCAGCGTGTCTGCGCCCCATCACCCCTGATGCTCAGCCGTTGGCTTCGCGGATCTTGTCGGCGGCGTCCTGATCGAAACTCACGCCGTTTTCGGAAAACAACGTGTCCAGCTCGCCCGACAGCGTCATCTCGGTGATGATGTCGCATCCGCCCACGAACTCGCCCTTGACGTAAAGCTGCGGGATGGTCGGCCAGTCCGAGAATTCCTTGATGCCGGACCGGATTTCTTCATCCGCCAGCACGTTCACATCCGCAAATTCGACGCCCATGTAGTTGAGAACACCAGCCACGCGGCTGGAAAAGCCGCATTGCGGCATGGACTTGGTGCCTTTCATGTAAAGCACCACGTCATTGGCTTTGATCGTTTCGGAAATCCGTGCGTTTGCATCGCTCATGTCAGTCATCTTTCTCGTTGAAGGCGCGGTGATAGCGCGCCGCATAGGTTTCGTCTTCGGGCATCGCATCGACTTTGGTGCTGGCGGCGGCGGTAAAGCTGCCTTTGGTCCCGCGTCTCCGGCTGGCCACAGCACTTGTGCGTTCCAGCGCATCGTTGCGCCGGTTCACGCGGTCGACCAGGTCAAGATCGGTGGCCTCCATGCCCAGAGGCACATCGCGCATCTGTCCCATCTCGTCCCGGCCCGGCTGGCGCGTCGCCATCGGGCGGCGGGGGCCACGCCGAAACGGCGCAGAGAGGAGGGACAGGAGGCCCATCAGGGCGCTTTCGTCGTGAGGGCCAGCGCGTGCAACTCGCCGTGGCTGCCATCCATTTTGCCCTTGAGCGCCTTGGTCACAGCGCGGTGTTGCTGGACCCGGTTCATGCCTGCGAATGACGCATCGATCACCTCGGCGGAATAGTGGTTCCCGTCGCCCGCAAGGTCTGTGATCGTGATCTTGGCACTTGGGAAACTCTCGCGGATCAGATCCTCGATTTCCTGGGCTTGCATGGGCATGGGGTGCATTCTCCGATCTGCTGTTGTTTCAGATTTAGGGCGGCAGGCGGGGGGTGCAAGCGTTTGCGGATGTTCCCGCGCGGGGTTACATATGCATGGGCGCGCAGGTCACCCTGCGCACGCCCCAGACCAGCAAAGGCGACGCGCGTGATGGATTCGGTTGAAACGGCACCGGAACAGGCCCTGGCCTGGGTCAAAAGTGGGCAGGGTGCGGCCCTTGCCACGGTCGTGCAGATCTGGGGCAGCGCCCCGCGCCGGGCGGGCGCGCAGATGGTCGTGTCGGGATCGGGCGAGATGATGGGCTCTGTCTCGGGCGGCTGCGTCGAGGGCGCTGTGGTTGTCGAGGCGATGGAGGCCCTGGAGGACGGCACGCCGCGTCTGCTGGAATACGGGGTGAGCGACGGCGATGCCTTTGCCGTCGGGCTGGCCTGTGGTGGCACGATCAAGGTGCTGGTCGAACCCGTAGGCGCGGCCATGCCTGTCGATCTGCTCGACACCCTTGTGGCCGCCCGGGCCGCGCGCAAGGCCGCCGCCTATGTGGTCGATCTGCAAAGCTGGGAACGCCGTGTCGATCATGACGGGCACGCCGCGCGCTTTGCCAGCGATCGCACTGGGGTGGAGGACGACGGGCGCACCTTTGTCGCCATCCACAACCCGCCCCTGCGTCTGGCGATCGTGGGCGCTGTGCACATCGCGCAGGCCCTCGTGCCCATGGCGCGGATTGCGGGCTATGATCCGATCATTATCGACCCACGCGCCGCCTTCGGCTCCGAAGCGCGCTTTCCAGGCGAAACGCTGCTGGATGACTGGCCGGACGTGGCGTTGGCGCAGGTGGGCATGGATGCGCGCACGGCCTTGGTGTTGCTGACCCATGATCCCAAGCTGGACGATCCGGCTCTGCATATCGCGCTTAAATCGGACGCGTTCTATATCGGCGCGCTCGGGTCCACCCGCACCCACGCCAAGCGGGTGGAGCGACTGCGCGAGGCCGGGTTTGACCCCGAACAGATTGCGCGCATTCGCGGCCCCGTCGGCCTTGATATCGGGGCGGCCAGTCCGCCCGAGATTGCCGTGTCGATCCTTGCCCAGATGGTACAGGCCCTGCGGAGGCCGGAATGATCTTTGGCCCGGTCCCGGTGGCGCAGGCGGCGGGTGCGGTTTTGGCCCATTCGATTATGTCCGCCGCCGGTCGGGTGCCCAAAGGGACCAAGCTGACACAGGCTCACGTGACCGACCTTGCCGCGCAAGGGCACGACACGCTGGTTGTCGCGCGACTTGAGGCAGGGGATGTCGAGGAAGACGCCGCCGCCACAGCGCTGGCCCACGCCCTTGTGCCGGACCCCGAGGGGCAGGGGTTGCGCATCGCGCCAGCCGGGGCGGGGCGCGTGAACCTATATGCAACAGGGCCGGGGGTTGTGCGTATCGACGTTGATGCGGTCACCACGCTCAACACAGTCGATCCGATGATCACACTTGCCACTGTCGCCCCGTTCCACCGGGTCGAGGACCGCACGATGGTCGCCACGATCAAGATCATTTCCTATGCCGTGCCCGAGGCACATCTGACACAAGCCTGCGCGGCTGCTCCAAGGGCCTTGTCGGTCGAAGCTCCGCGCTTTGGCACCGCGACGCTGATCGAAACGCAAGTGGGAGACGGGGTGCCGGGCGACAAGGGGCGCGCCGCACTTGTGGGGCGGCTTGATCGCATGGGCCTTAGCCTAGGCCCTCGCGTGGTCGTTCCGCACAAAGTGGACCCCTTGGCAGAGGCGATTGCACGAGCCGAAGGAGAAGTTGTCTTTATCCTCACGGCCTCGGCCACGTCGGATGTGATTGACGTCGCACCCGAAGGGCTGCGCGCAGCGGGGGGCCGTGTCAGCGTCTTTGGCATGCCGGTCGATCCCGGCAACCTGCTGTTCATCGGGGACTTTGGCGACAAACCCGTCATCGGCCTTCCGGGCTGCGCGCGCTCGCCTGCGCTGAATGGGGCGGATTGGGTGCTTGAGCGTCTGATTTGCGGCATCCCGCTGGGGCAGGCCGAGATTTCGGCCATGGGCGTGGGCGGTCTGCTCAAGGAAATCCCGACCCGGCCCCGACCCCGCGCCACCTGACAGAGCGGCCATAACACCTTGCACGATCTTGCGATTTCGCGCCGCGGGCGAAATTTTCTGTTCTCAAGGGGCGGGTGGCGTGCTTAACTCGCATCCAAACAAGAACGCCAAAAGGGAGGATGTCATGGCACAGGTCACAATGACTGTGAACGGAAAAGCTGCGTCTGGCGAAGTGGAGGGGCGCACGCTGTTGTCGTCTTTCCTGCGTGAGCAGCTGAATTTGACGGGAACGCATGTGGGGTGCGACACCTCGCAATGCGGGGCCTGCGTAGTGCATGTGGACGGTCTGGCGGTGAAAGCCTGCACAATGCTGGCGGCTGAGGCCGATGGCGCGGACGTCGCCACCATCGAAGGACAGGCCAATGCGGACGGATCGCTGAACGTGATCCAGCAGGCATTTCAGGATCATCACGGCCTGCAATGCGGATTCTGCACGCCGGGCATGGTGATGTCGGCAGCCGCACTGCTGAAAGAGAACCCCAAACCCAGCGAGACCGAAGTGCGCGCCTACCTCGAAGGGAACATGTGCCGCTGCACGGGCTACCACAACATCGTCAAGGCGATCATGGCGGCCTCCGGTCAGGATGTCAGCGCCATCGCGGCGGAATAACACGAACATTCCTCGGCCCGGATATCCTTTCGGGTCGACAGTCAGCAGGCAGGCGGACCCGCTTGCCGCGCCAACAGGGAGAAAAACATGCCAAAAGACGGAGGCATCGGCGCCAGCAGCAAGCGGCGCGAGGACGTACGGTTTCTGACAGGGGCCGGCAATTATACCGACGATATCAACATTCACGGTCAGGCCTATGTGCATTTCCTGCGCTCGGACATGGCCCACGGGGCCATCAACAGCGTGGATACATCCGCCGCATCCGGCATGCCGGGGGTCGTCCGTATCTTTACAGGCACCGATTTCGAAGGCGTGGGCGGTATGCCCTGCGGCTGGCAGGTGACCGACAAGCATGGCCAGCCCATGCAGGAACCGGCCCACCCGATCCTGGCCCAGGGCAAAGTGCGCCATGTCGGTGAACCCATCGCGGCCGTCGTCGCCGAAACAGCCGAACAGGCGCGCGATGCCGCCGAGGCGATCGAGCTCGACATTGCCGAACTTCCGGCCGTGGTGGACATGAAGGCGGCTCTGGAAAGCGGTGCAACCAAGGTTCACGACGATCTCAACGACAACCTTTGCTATGACTGGGGCTTTGTCGAAGAGAACAAGGATGCGGTGAACAAGGCCTTTGAAGAGGCTGCGCATGTGACGTCGCTCGAACTGGTCAACAACCGTCTGGTCGCCAACCCGATGGAGCCGCGCGTGGCGGTGGGCGATTATGCCCGCGGCACCGATGACAGCACCCTTTATACCACCTCGCAGAACCCGCATGTGATCCGCCTGCTAATGGGCGCGTTTGTCCTTGGCATCCCCGAACACAAGCTGCGCGTTGTGGCGCCGGACGTGGGCGGCGGGTTTGGCACCAAGATTTTCCACTACCAGGAAGAGGCGTTCTGCACCTTTGCGGCGAAGGCCTGCAACCGGCCCGTCAAATGGACGTCGAGCCGTTCAGAGGCGTTCATTTCGGATGCGCACGGTCGTGACCACGTCACCAAGATCGAACTGGCGCTGGACGGCGACAACAACTTTACCGCAGTGCGTACGGAAACCCACGCGAATATGGGGGCGTATCTGTCGACCTTTGCGCCCTCCGTACCCACGTGGCTGCATGGCACGCTGATGGCCGGCAATTACAAGACGCCGCTGATCTATGTAAACGTGAAGGCGGTGTTCACCAACACCGTCCCGGTGGACGCATATCGCGGGGCGGGCCGTCCCGAGGCGACGTTTCAGCTTGAGCGGGTCGTGGACAAGGCCGCACGTGAGTTGGGGGTCGATCCCATCGCGCTGCGCCGCCAGAACTTCATCACCGAATTCCCCTATGCCACACCCGTGGCCGTCGAATATGACACAGGGGATTATCACGCCACGATGGACAAGCTGGAAGAGATGGGCGATTTCGCCGGTTTCGCAGCACGCCGGGCCGAGAGCGAGAAGAACGGCAAGCTGCGCGGCCTTGGCGTCAACTGCTATATCGAGGCCTGCGGCATCGCGCCCTCCAACCTTGTCGGACAGTTGGGGGCACGTGCGGGGCTTTATGAGTCCGCCACTGTGCGGGTCAACGCCACCGGCGGACTGGTCGTGATGACCGGCAGTCACAGCCACGGGCAGGGGCACGAAACATCCTTTGCCCAGGTGGTTGCCGACATGATCGGCATCGACGAGAACATGATCGAAATCGTGCATGGCGACACCGCCAAGACGCCGATGGGCATGGGCACCTATGGCTCACGCTCCATCGCGGTGGGCGGGTCGGCCATGGTGCGGGCCACGGAAAAGATCATCGCGAAGGCCAAAAAGATCGCCTCCCACCTGCTCGAAGCCTCCGAGGCCGATATTGAGCTCAAGGACGGTGCATTCTCTGTCGCGGGCACGGACAAGTCCGTGGCCTGGGGGATGTGACGCTGGCCGCGTACGTGCCGCACAACTACCCGCTTGAGGATATTGAACCGGGGTTGGAGGAAACGGCGTTCTACGATCCGGCAAACTTCACATACCCCTCAGGGGCTTATGCCTGCGAAGTTGAAGTGGATCCTGACACTGGCAAAGTCAGCATCGAACGGTTCTGTGCGGCGGATGATTTCGGCAACATCATCAACCCGATGATCGTGACCGGGCAGGTGCATGGCGGTCTGGCCCAGGGGATCGGGCAGGCGCTGCTGGAAAACTGTTCCTACGATGAAAACGGCCAGTTGCTGAGCGCATCCTACATGGATTACGCGATGCCGCGCGCGGATGATCTGCCGATGTTCGCGGTCGATCACTCCTGCCAGACGCCGTGCACGCACAACCCGCTGGGGGTCAAGGGCTGTGGCGAGGCGGGGGCTATCGGCTCTCCGCCTTCGGTGGTCAATGCGGTGGTCGATGCGCTGCAATCGGCGGGCAAGAACGTGACCCATATCGACATGCCTTTGTCACCCGACCGGGTGTGGGCGGCGATGAACGGCTAACGGAAATGTGGGACTGGGGCGCTGCCCCAGACCCCGGAGTTTATCTGGCGAGATGAAGATGGATCATCCTGCCGGGAGAAAGGACTGAAGATGTACAACTTCGAATTTGAAAAACCAGAGTCGGTGGCGGATGCAGTTGCGGCCCTTGGCGCTGAGGATGCACAGGCACTGGGGGGCGGGCAAACCCTGATCCCCACGCTGAAACAGCGCCTTGCCAGCCCATCGACCCTTGTCAGCCTCAAGAACATTGCCGAGATGCAGGGCGTGTGCACGGGCGATGACGGTGCTGTCTGTATCGGCGGGGCAACCACCCATGCGACTGTTGCAGCAGAGGCGGGTGCCTATCCTGCGCTGGCCGCAACCGCGGCACATATCGGTGATCCGGCAGTGCGCAATCGTGGCACGATCGGGGGCTCGCTGGCCAACAACGACCCCTCTGCCTGCTATCCGGCGGCGGCCCTTGGATCGGGTGCGACTATCGTGACCAACGCGCGCGAAATCGCGGCGGATGACTATTTTCAGGGCATGTTCACCACCGCACTGGACGAGGGCGAGATCGTGACCGAAGTTCGCTTTCCCGTGCCGGAAAAGGCCAACTATCAAAAGTTCGTGCAACCGGCCTCGCGCTTTGCGCTGGTTGGGGTTTTCGTGGCGAAGTATGCGGATGGCGTGCGCGTGGCGATCACCGGTGCCTCGAATGACGGCGTGTTCCGCTGGGCCGAGGCCGAGGCGGCATTGTCGGCGAATTTCGCAGCCGAAGCGATCGACGGGCTGTCCCTGAGCGGGGACGACATGATCTCTGATCTGCATGGCACCGGCGCATACCGCGCGCACTTGTGCGGAGTTATGACCAAACGCGCGGTCGCTGCGGCGGAATAGCGCCCATTTCACAGTCGTGAAGAAAGCCCCGCCGGGTGCGGGGCTTTTTTCGTTGTCGCAACGCTTACATGGAACCCGCCGGTCGCGCCGCACGTTAGTGATGCGCCGTCATTTCGGTTGGAGGACTAAAACCATGAATCGCTTTCTGAACAACACAGCCATCATAGCGCTCAGCGCCGCGCTCGCCATGCCGCACGGGGCATTTGCCCAAAGCACAGATACCACAACTGAAGCAGAGGCTGAGGTCGCAGCGCCGAGCGAAGAAGAGCTGCTGCGCAAGAAGCTGGAGGAAGAGGCAGCCGCGGCTGCTGAAGCTGAGCGCCTTGCCGCTGAGGAAGCGGAGGCCGCTGCTGCCGCTGAAGCGGAACGTGTGGCTGCTGAGGAAGCTGCTGAGGCTGAGAGATTGGCGGCTGAAGAGGCGGAGGCTGCTGCCGCCGCTGAGGCGGAACGTGTGGCTGCTGAGGAAGCTGCCGAGGCTGAGAGACTGGCCGCTGAGGAAGCGGAGGCTGCTGCCGCCGCTGAGGCGGAACGTGTGGCCGCTGAGGAAGCTGCTGAAGCTGAGAGATTGGCGGCTGAGGAAGCAGAGGCTGCTGCCGCCGCTGAGGCGGAGCGTGTGGCTGCTGAGGAGGCTGCTGAGGCTGAGAGACTGGCGGCAGAGGAAGCAGACGCCGCTGCTGCTGAGGCGGAGCGGGTAGCGGCAGAGGAGGCTGCGGAAGCCGAAAGACTGGCCGCCGAAGAAGCTGGCGACGTCGAGCAGGTGGAAGAAGCCGGAGAGATTGAACAGGCCGAGACAGCCGAAGAGGTGACGCCCGCACCAGAGGCGGAAACCAACGCGGACGCCACTGCTGCCGCTGAAACGCCTGTTGAGACAGAGGCGGACTCCACTGCAGATACCGCCGCGACGTCCGAGGCCGAAGCCGCCGAGACTGAAACAGCGACATCTGAAACCACAACTGAAGAAAGCGGCACGTCCGAAACAGCCGAAGCGGAAACCGCCCCGCCCGTGCTGACTGAAGAAGAACAGCTTCAGGCCGAGGAACAACAGGCCGAGCGGCAAGCGGAGCGGCAGGCTGAGGCCGCTGAATCCGCCGCCGTCAGCGCCGAAGCGGAAGTGGCCGACGTCGAAACCGAAGCCGTGACCGAAGATACCAGCCGCGCCAGCAACGAGGAGTTCACACCGCAGGCGCAGGCCTCTGGCGATGATGGCCTCAGCAAGTTCGAAAAGGCGCTGCTGCTTGGCTTGGGTGCTGTGGTGGTCGGTTCGGTCCTCAAGAACGGTGACCGGGTTGTGTCCAACAGCGGCGACCGGGTCGTTGTCGAAGGCGACGACGGGTTGCGCGTGTTGAAAAACGACAATGAACTGCTGCGTCGCCCCGGATCGGACGTGCGCACAGAAACCTTCAACGATGGCTCGACCCGGACAATCGTGACACGGCCCAATGGCAACCGCATCGTGACCATTGCGGCAGCCGATGGGCGGGTGCTGCAACGGTTCGTGGTGTATCCGGATGGGTCCGAAGTCACGCTGATCGACGACACGGTCGACTTTGATCCTGTGCAGGTGTCTGTGCTGCCACAGCCGGCCCCCGAGCAGCCTCGCGTCAACATCGATGATGAACTGGCCCTGCGGATCGCGCTGCAACAGCAGGCGCAAAGCGATGTGGGGCGCAACTTTTCCCTCGCGCAGATCCGCGGGTTGAAATCGGTACGCGAACTGGCTCCGGCGATCGAGCTGGATGCCGTGACCTTTGCCAGCGGGTCAGCCGCGATTTCACCCGATCAGGCCGAAGAACTGGTGGCGTTGGGTCGTGCGATTGC
Organism: Tateyamaria armeniaca; assembly: GCF_045797845.1. Lineage (NCBI taxonomy): Bacteria > Pseudomonadati > Pseudomonadota > Alphaproteobacteria > Rhodobacterales > Roseobacteraceae > Tateyamaria > Tateyamaria armeniaca. Next base: position 3,297,424 of record NZ_JBHDIY010000002.1, on the reverse strand, counting down.
AGGCGTGATCGAAACCACGCCCGAGGCTGTCTTTCTGATCGAGGGGCACACGGATGCCGTCGGGCGCGATTCCTACAACCTTGCCCTGTCGGATCGTCGTGCGGAAACGGTCGCACTGGCGATGACGGAATATTTCGACGTGCCGCCTGAGAACCTGATCACGCAAGGCTACGGCGAAAGTGCGTTGAAGATTCAGACGCAAGGGGCGGAGCAAGCCAACCGACGCGCTGTTGTGCGCAATATCACGTCGCTGCTGCGCTGAACGTCGCCCTGAAAACGCAAAAGAGCGCCTGCAAGGGCGCTCTTTTTCATCTACAGCGGGGCAGATCAGCCTTTTTGCGGCATCGGGCCGATCAGCATGACCATCTGGCGGCCTTCCATCTTGGGAAAGTTCTCGACCTTGCCATGTTCCTTGGTGTCCTCGGCGACACGTTCCAGCAGCTCGCGGCCCAGGTTCTGGTGCGCCATCTCGCGGCCACGGAACCGCAGGGTGATCTTTACCTTGTCGCCGTTTTCCAGAAACTTGAACACGTTGCGCATTTTGACATCGTAATCGTTGGTGTCAGTGTTCGGGCGGAACTTGACCTCTTTGATCTCGATGATCTTCTGCTTTTTGCGGGCCTCGGCCTCACGCTTCTGGGTCTCGTATTTGAACTTGCCGAAATCCATGATCTTGCACACGGGCGGCGAAGCGTTCGGGGAAATCTCGACCAGATCAAGGCCCGCATCTTCGGCCATTTCCATGGCGCGTTCGGGGCTGACAACACCGGCATTTTCGCCATCTGCGCCGATCAGGCGGATTTCGGGGGCGCGGATCTTGTCGTTGACGCGGGGGCCGGTGTCGCGTTGCGGCGGCGCGTTGTGGGGTCTGCGAGCGATGATAGTTGTCCTTGAATTGTTGCAGAATTTCGAGGCCAGAACGTAGCTGTCCGCATTGCTTTCTTCAACCCACGAAATAAGCCATCCTGCGCCGAAATCTGACATTTTCCCCCTTGAACCTTTCCTTTTGGGCGCTCATCTGACAGCCGGGAACCAATGACAGAGCGCGGGCGTTTTGCACGCAGCCGTCTAAAAGAGGAAAAGACATGAAGAATCTCATCTGGATTGTTGTGGCTGTCGTCGTCGCAGGAGGCGCATACCTGCTCTACTCAGGCCAGACACCGCAGGAGGCGATCACCGAAGCCGCCGATGCCGTGAACGCACCCGAAGCGCTGGAAAGTGCCAGCGAAGCGGCAGGCGATGCCGTTCAAGCCACAGAAGGCGCTGTGACCGAGGCCGTTGAGGCCGCGACAGAAGCCGCCGAGGAAACGGCTGATGCGGTCAGCGAAGCTGCTGAAAGCGCAGTTGAAACAGTGGGCGATGCAGTTGACAGCGCCACGGATACGGCACAATCGCTGCTGGAAAGCACGGGCGATGCGGCCAGTGACGCCGCCGACGCAACGGCGGACGCAGCAAGCGATGCAGTTGACGCTGTGACCGACACCGCATCTGACGCGGCGGACGCTGCAAGTGACGTGGCCTCTGATGTGGTCGACGCGACCACTGAGACTGCCACCGAAGCAGCAGATGCCACTGGTAACGCAGCCGCCGAAGCCGTTGAGGCGACAAACGAAGCCGCAACTGATGTGGCCGAAGCAACGGCCGATGTGACAAACGAAGCGGTCGAGGCAACCGAAGATGCCGTTGAGGCGACAACAGAAGCTGCTGACGCCACAGCCGACGCTGTCGCAGACACCGCGACCGAAGCGGCGGAGGCAACAACTGAAGCCGCCGAAGCAGCAACAGACACAGCGACCGACACAACCGCTGCCGCCGTGGACGAAGCCGCAGACACTGCAACAGCCGGTACTGAAGCAGTCGCAGATGCGACAGCGACAGAAGAATTGTTGACGGTCGACGGGTTCGAGTTCGACAAGGTGAGTGAAATGATCGACGGCTCCGATCTTGATGCGCTGACCAAGACCTCGCTGAAAGCAGGCTTGCAGCAGGCACAGGACAATCCTGAACTGCTGTCGGAATTGCTGGATCGTGTGAAAGAGGCGATGGGTCTCTGATCCACCCAGACCATTAATAGAAAAGGCCGCGACCCATATCCGGGCGCGGCCCTTTTTTTGTGCGGCGGGGTGAACGCCCGCCTGACCTGGGGTTTCCGACTAGTCCAGAAACGCCTTTTCCACCACGTAATGGGCGGGTTTGGAATTTGCGCCTTCCTCCAGCCCGTAACCTTCAAACATCTCCTTGAGTTCGAGGTTGAAGGCGAGGTTGCCGCAGATCATCGCGCGGTCGGTCTCGGGGTTCAACGGCTCAACCCCCAGATCGGCAAAGACTTCACCCGATTTCATCAGGTCGGTGATGCGGCCCATCTTGGGGCTCTCTTCGCGGGTGGTGGTGGGATAGTATTTGATCTTTTTCCAGAACCCTTCGCCGATCACTTCGTTCAGCAACTCGTCTGACTTCAGGTCTTCGATCAACTGCGCGCCATAGGTCAGCTCGCCGACTTCGCGGCAGGTATGGGTAATGATGATCTCGTCGTAATCCTCGTAGGTTTGCGGCTCGCGCAGCAGCGAGGCAAAAGGGGCAAAGCCGGTGCCGGTGGCGAAGAACCACAGGCGTTTGCCCGGCAGCAGGGCGTCGTGGACCAGCGTGCCCACGGGTTTGGGGCGCAGGATAATCTCGTCCCCCGGTTTGATGTGTTGCAGGCGCGAGGTCAGCGGACCGTCAGGCACCTTGATGGAATAGAATTCCAGTTCCTCGCCCCAGCTTGGGGAGGCGATGGAGTACGCGCGCAGCAGCGGTTTGACCTTGCCGGTCTCGGGATGGGGTTCACCCATCAGGCCAATCATCACGAACTCGCCCGACCGGAACCGCAATGAGGCAGGGCGCGTCACGCGGAAGGAAAACAGGCGGTCGGTATAGTGCTGCACCTGCGTCACGATCTGGGCGTCAGGCAGGGTCGGGGTGGCCTTTTGGGCGGTCGCTTGGTTCACGGGGCTAGCTTCTGTCATGTCAGTGTCAGCGCGGGTTTACACCTGCACCGCTCCATTAAGAAAGTGAATTCTGGGTGAGGGATAAGGTGACGCAGCCTGCGCCACCTTGATCTGGATCAGGGGATAGACACCCCGGAAGTGCAGTTAGTAATTGGACGCACCACGCAGCCGGGCCTGATAGTCATGGTCCTGCCAGTCGGCGCGGAATTGCCACTGGTCCTCGGGCTGACGGGCAGCGAGGGCCTGACTGATTTCGACCTCATCAAAGCCTGCGCGCCGCGCCATCGCGTATTGATCGGAAATCACATGACCATGGGCGCGCAGCCGCCCGCGATACCCGCGCAGGCGCAGCATCCGGGCAATGGTGAACCCGCGCCCGTCGGCAAAGCTGGGGAAATCCACGCGGATGATGTCCGCACTGAGCGGGATCGTATCGGGGTCGGCGTCGCTGGGCACGTCCAGCGCGACCGCATCATTGGCGCATTCGCCCAGTGGCGTATAGCCGCGATCCCACCTGTCGGGGCCAAAGCCCTGATCTGTCACGAGAATTGTCATGTCTTTGCTCCTGTTCGGACCATTTTGCCATTCACAAAATGGATGCCGCATTCGTCTTTGTCCTGATCCCGCCAGCGCCCTGCGCGTGCATCTTCGCCTTCCGCCACCGGTGAGGTGCAGGGGGCACAGCCGATGCTGGGATAGCCCTGCGCCACAAGCGGATGCCGGGGCAGGCGGTTTTCGTCCATATACTCGACGATGTCCGCACGCGCCCAGCGGGCCAGCGGGTTGACCTTGATCCGGCCTGTGCCGGCCTCCACCTCGAAAAAGTCGAGCGTGGCACGGCTGCCGGACTGATAGCGTTTGCGCCCGGTGATCCAGCCTGAATAGGGGGCCAGTGCTGTTTGCAGAGGCTGCGTTTTGCGCAAGGCACAGCACGCATCCGTGTCGCGTTGGTGCAGCGTGCCGTCCGGATCAGCGCGGGCCACGTCATCTGCCCGGATGATCGTCACATTGCGCAGGCGCAACCGTTCGGCCACCTCCTGCTGGTAGACCAGCGTTTCGGCAAACAACATCTCGGTGTCGATAAAGATCACCGGCACGTCCCGCTTTGCCATCGCTGCGAGATGCAGCAGCACCACCGATTCCGCGCCAAAGCTGGACACCAGCGCGATGTCCGGCACTGCCACAAAGGCGGCGCGCAGCACGTCCGTGGCGCCGTGATGGGTCAAACGCGCGTTCAGCGCGCCGACCATCACGTCGGCGTCGGGGCGGGCGGGCCCTTCGGGGAGAGTTTTCTGGGCGAGATGAACCATGGGATCCTACTCTGCCGCCACCCGTGTTTCGGGGTAGAGGGCGGCCTTGAACGGGGCGAGGCCAATGCGCTTGTAGGTGTCAATGAACGCCTCCTCAGCATCGCTGCGCAGATCAAGGTAGGTGTCCACGATCCGTTCCACCGCTGGCACAATCTCGTCCGCGGAAAAGCCGGGGCCAACCCGGTCGCCGACCTTGGCCGCCTCGGTGTGATCGCCGCCCAGCGTGATCTGGTAGTTTTCCACGCCCGCCCGGTCGAGGCCAAGGATGCCGATATGGCCCACATGGTGGTGCCCGCAGGCGTTGATGCAGCCCGATATCTTGATTTTCAGCTTGCCGATGTCGTGCTCGCGCTTGAGATCGTCAAAGGCGGTCGCAATCTCTTGCGCGACGGGAATAGAGCGGGCCGTGGCCAGCGCGCAATAGTCCATTCCGGGACAGGCGATGATATCGCTGATCAGACCCACATTGGCGGTGCCCAGCCCTTCGGCGCGCAGCGCGGAATAGATCGAAGGCAGATCCGCCTTGTGGACATGGGGCAGGATCACGTTCTGTTCGTGGCTGATGCGGATTTCATCGTATCCGTAGCGTTCTGCCAACCCCGCGATCAGGCGCATCTGCGCGGCAGAGGCATCGCCGGGCGTGGCCCCATGGGCCTTGAGGCTGATGGTCACGATGGCATGATCGGGGTGTTTGTGCGCGGTAAGGTTGGTGTCGGACCAGCTGCGGAAGGCGGGATAGTGCTGGCGTGCGTGATCGTAGGCCGCCGTGTCGCCGTCGCGGAATGCGGGGGCGGCAAAATGCGCTTCGATCTCGTGCAGCATCTGCTGATCCACGCCGGTGAAGGCCTTGCGGGTCTGTTCGAACCGCGCCTCGACCAGACGGCGGATTTCGTCGATGCCGTGCTCGTGCACAGTGATCTTGATGCGCGCCTTGTACTTGTTGTCGCGCCGCCCGATCTGGTTCCAGACCGACACGATAGCCTCAAGGTAAGGGAGCAGGTCCGCCTGCGGGAGAAAATCATTGATCACCTTGCCGATCATGGGTGTGCGGCCAAGGCCACCACCCACGATCACTTCGAACCCTGGCGTACCGTCGTGTTCCACCATGCGCAGGCCAATGTCATGCGCCTTTGTCACGGCGCGGTCATTGGGCGAGCCTGTGATCGCAATCTTGAACTTGCGCGGCATGAACTGGAATTCGGGGTGATCGGTGGACCACTGGCGCAGCAATTCTGCCACCGGGCGCGGATCGGCGATTTCATCCGCCGCGGCCCCGGCGAAATGGTCTGCGGTCACGTTGCGGATCGTGTTGCCGGAAGTCTGGATGGCGTGCATCCCCACCTCGGCCAGCGCGTCCAGCATGTCAGGCACGTCTTTCAGCTCGGGCCAGTTGTACTGGATGTTCTGGCGCGTGGTGAAATGGCCATAGCCCTTGTCCCAGCGTTCGGCCAGATCGGCGAGCTTGCGCATCTTGGCAGAATTGAGCGTGCCATAGGGGATCGCAACCCGCAGCATATAGGCGTGCAGTTGCAGATAGAGGCCGTTCATCAGGCGCAGGGGTTTGAATTCATCCTCGGTCAGCGCGCCCGAGATGCGGCGTTCGACCTGGGCGCGGAACTGTGCGTTGCGCTGCGCCAGGAACGCAGTGTCGAATTCGGAATAGCTATACATCAGCGCAGCTCCACTTGTTTGCCATGGGCGTAGTTGGACGGACCGGTGGCACGGAAATCCTCACGGAAATGAACGGGTTGCGGGGTGTCATTTTCGACTTTGACGTCGGCCAGATAGGCGCCAACCACTTCGTCAACCTGCTGGCTGGCTTCGATCAGGCGCAGATCGGCGTCGGCCTCATCGGTCAGCACTTCGGCCTCGGCCAGATCACGGGTCCAGCCGGTTGCGGTCTGGTAGATCACGTCGCCTGCAAGAAGGTGATTGGCGGTGACGACTTTGGGGGTGAACGGCTTGGACATTTATCGTGCCTCCTGCGCGTGTTGCGGGATGGTGAGGTCGGGGATGGCGGCCACGGCATTGCGCGGGGCAAGACCGATGAAGGTGAGGGCAGGGCCGGTGAGGCCCGCATCGCTGATTGTCGGCTCCATCTCGGCCACGGTGGTGGACAGAACGCGCTGGTCGGCGCGGGATGCGTTTTCGATCACTGTGACGGGGGTGGCCGGATCAATGCCGTGCATCAACAAGCGGCCCTGAATGAAGCGGGCAGATTTCTTGCCCATGTAGATGGCGGCGACTTCGCCCTCCTTGGCGAGGCTCGCCCAGTCATGGGCGGCGAACCCTTTCATGTCGTGGCCCGTCAGGAAGCGCACGGAAGTGTTGCGCCCTCGCTTGGTCAGGGACTGGCCGATAGAGGCGACGGCGGCCGAAGCGGAGGTGATGCCGGGCACGATGTGCCAGTCGAGATTGGCGGCTGTCACAGCGTCGATTTCTTCGTCCAGACGGCCAAAGACAGTGGCATCGCCCGATTTCAGACGCACAACCTGCGCGCCTTTCTGTCCATGTTCGACAATCAGATCGTTGATCACCTCTTGTGGGGTGGAGGGGCCAAAGGCCTCTTTGCCCACATCGATCATGGTCGCCTCGCGCCGGGCGAGTTCGAGGATCTCGGGGGAGATCAGGCGGTCGTAGATCACCACATCCGCCTCATCGAGCGCCTTGCGGGCCTTGAGGGTCAGCAGTTCGGGATCGCCGGGCCCTGCGCCGACAAAGGCGACGTGACCCTTGCGGGTGTCCTTCATTAGGTGATCAGCCAGCAGCGCGTCGAGCGCGGGCTGCACGGCCTCGACCCCGTCGGCAATCGCCTTGGGGCCGGCGTTGAAATAGTAATCGCGCCAGAAATCGCGGCGCGCACGGCCAAAGGGCAGGGCGTCAGCAGCGCGGCGGAAGGCTTTGCCGACGCGCGCGAGGGTGCCGAGCGAGGGGCTCAGTTTTTCTTCCAGATCGGCCTTGATAGCGCGGGCGAGCACGGGCGCGGCCCCTTCGGTGCCGATGGCGATGGTGACGGGGTCGCGATCAACAATGGCCGGGGTGATGAACTGGCTGTCGGCGAGGTTGTCCACGATATTGACGAGCGCGCCATCTGCATGGGCGATGGCGGCGGTGCGCGTGTCCTCGGCCTCGTCCTCGTCGGCGGCGTAAAACAGAGCGGCGCACATCGCATCCCCCGGCTCCATCGCGCGGCGGATCAGGGTCAGCTTGCCTGCCTTGGCCCAGCTTTCGATTTCAGGTGCGGCATCGGGTGCAAAGACAGTCAGATTGGCCGTGGTTTTCATAAGCAACCGCAATTTGGCCAACGCGGCATCGCCGCCACCCGACAGCACAATCCGCCGCCCGGCGGTGTTCAGAAAGATCGGAAAGTGGTTCATGGCTTTGCCCTCGGGTGGCTGTTTCCTGTCTTCAATATAGAACATTGTTCTGGAATGTCGCCATATGCAGGCGTAGATAAGGATGATTGTTCTGTTTGCCTGCGCAGCCGGAACACCCGTCCGGGAATACAGGAGAGAATGGAATGGCCGTTCGCATAGATGACGTGGATCGCAAAATTCTGGCCGAGATGCAGCGCGATGCGAGCCAGTCGCTTGACGAAATTGCCAAGGCTGTGGGGTCCTCAAAGACGCCGGTGTGGAATCGCATCCGCAAGCTGAAAGAGGCGGGTGTGATCGGTCAGCAGACTGTGTTTCTGGACGCCGAGGCGCTGGGATTTGAGGCGTGTTTCTTTGTCCTGATCCGCACGTCGGAACATGAGGCTGATTGGCAGGCGCGGTTTTTGAAAGCCCTGCGCGACCGCGCCGAAGTGCAGGAGGCACACCGGTTGGCAGGTGACATCGACTATATCCTCAAGGTGCGGGTGAAAAACGCGCGTGCTTATGACGCGTTTTACCAGGCGCTGATCTCGGAGGTGCGTGTGTTCAATGTGACCGCGCTTTTGTCGATGGAAGAGATCAAGTCTTCGGCGATGCTGCCTTTGGAGACGTGATCAAAAGGAGCGCTACCGCGCATTGTTTGTTCTGAAATCTGCGCGGCGACGCCATATTGCTGACGCAGCGCCGGTTGGGGCCTTAGGGATGTTTTGCTGAGAGGCCGTTCAAGGCGCGTTGCGTCTTAAACAGACCTGTTCGAGGGTGATGCGAGTCGCGCCCGCGTCAAGGACATGCGGCGCAAGCGCCGTCGCTGCGCGATCCTGGACCCGGTCCCGACTCACGTTTGCGACACGATCAGTGCGTCGAGTTTGTGGAAGTGGTAGCTGTCTGAGAACATTGGTTCTTTTGTGATCCTCAGATCGGGCGCATGGGCGAAGAGGGCAGGCAGGGCGATCTGCATTTCGAGCCGCGCCAGAGGGGCGCCGACGCAGAAATGCAGGCCCCCGCCAAAGGCCAGATGCGCAGGTTTCTTGCGGTCGGGATCAAATTGGTGCGGATCGGCAAAGACAGCAGGATCGCGCCCTGCCGCCCCCAGCATCAGGGCGATCTCGTCTCCCGGCTCCATCACATGCCCGCCCACTTCGACCCGCTCATAGGCATAGCGCGTGAACATGTGCAGCGGTGGGGTAAAGCGCAGCAATTCCTCGACTGTGCCCTCGATCCGGGCGGGCCCAAGCGCATCTGTCGTGCCTGTTTCAATCAGGCATTTGACGGCATTGCCAAGGCTGTGCACCGTCGCCTCGTGCCCTGCATTGAGCAGCAGGATCACGGTGCCGATCATCTCGTCCGGGCTTAACCGTTGCGCGCCGTCCTGCGCGGCAATCAACTCGCTGATCAGATCGTCGCCCGGGGCGCTGCGGCGCCCTTCAATATAGCCGCGCAGGAAATCGGTGAATTCAGCCGCCGCCGTGTTGGCGGCCTCCTCGATCGTGCGGGTGCGCCCTGCCTGATACATCGCGACCATTGCCGACGACCAGCGCAGCAGGTCCGGGGCCATCGCCTCTGGCACGCCCAGCAAACGCGCAATCACGCGCACGGGCACAAGCTGGCAATAGGCCGGGATCAGATCGAATGCACCGTCCGGCAAATCGCCGAGAAGGTCATCGCAGATGGCGTGGATGTCCGGCGCCAGCCCTGCAATCCGGCGCGACGTGAACGCGTGCAGCACAAGGCGGCGCAGACGGGTGTGGGCAGGGGGTTCGAGTTCCAGAAGCGAATGCCGCTCGACTAGATCAAAGGCCGCGAGGTGGTCCGGCACAGGTTTGCGCTTGTCATCCGGCACAGCGCGGCCCAGCCGTTTGTCGCGCAACAGCGCATGAACCGTGGCGTGATCAAAGGCCGCCAGCATCCCGTAGTCCTGCCAGAACACCACCGGCCCCTGCGCGCGCGCCTGATCGTAAAGCGCATAAGGGTCTTGGATGAACGCGGGGTCGTGCGGGGATTGGATCAGCATGGCCCAGATGTCTCAGGCGCGCACCGCCTTGGCAAGGGGGAAGGGCAGGCATAGAGTGCAGCGATGGTAGACGGGTTTCTCAGACGCACTGTGGTGGTGCTGGGTTTTGTGGCGCTGGTGGCGGCGGCGGCAACAGGCGTGTGGCGCTATGGCTATTTTCAGGCGCTGGACCAGCTGGCACGGCAGGGGCGGGCGGATCTGGCACTGGCCAGCGACCGCCTGACCGGGCAATTGCAGCGCTACCGCGAACTAGCCGTGCTGGTGGCCGGACACCCGCAGGCGCGCGCCGCTCTTACCGGGGCGGACGCAGGCGATATCGATGCCCTGCTGCTCGACATCGCGGACAAGGCAGCCGCCGAAGACATCCGCCTGACGGATGTCACGGGCGTCACTCTCGGGCGCGCCCGCCCGGATGCCGACAGCATTCCCACCGCCCCGCTGGTGCGCCGCGCGGCCCATGGCGCGCTTGGCTGGGGCAATGGGCGCACCGATGAAGGCGACCGCGTCTTTGCCTATGCCGCGCCTGTGTTTGATGCACGCTCGCAGGTGTTGGGGGCGGTGGTTGTCACCGCGAACCTTGCGGGGATTGAGCTTGATTGGGTCGGGTCCAATCCGGCCGTGTTCTTCACCAATGCCGCCGACCAGGTGTTCATCACCAACCGGTCCGAAATCGTATTCTGGGAACGCCCCGAGGATGCACCGGGCCTTGTGCCCGCGGACGGGCCTGCGTTGCCCTTTGACAGCTACATGGTGGGCAAACACGAGGTTTGGCAGATGGGCTGGGGGCCGTATCTGCCGCAAAACGCGCTGCATCTTGTGCGCCCCTTGCCGGTGATCGGCATGACGGGCGAGGCGCTGGTCGATGTCTCTCCCGCCCGGCGGCTTGCGACCCTGCAGGCGGCGGCGGTTGCGGGGCTGTGCCTTGCCTTCGGGGCGCTGTTGTTCCTTGCGACCGAGCGGCGGCGCACGCTGGCCGAGGCCAATGCCCAGCTTGAGGCGCGTGTGGCTGAGCGCACGGCGGCGCTTCTGGCCTCCAACACCGAATTGCGCCGCGAGGCGGAGGTGCGCGAAGCGGCGCAAACGGCGCTGAAACAGGCGCAGGCCGATCTGGTGCGCGCAGGCAAGCTGAGCGCGCTGGGGCAGATGAGTGCGGGGCTGGCCCATGAATTGAACCAGCCGCTGATGGCGATCCAGACTTTTGCCGAGAACGCGGTGGCCTTTCTGGATCGGGACAAACCCGCGCGCGCGGGCGAAAACCTCAACCGCATTTCGGACATGGCGCGGCGCATGGGGCGCATCATCAAGAACCTGCGCGCCTTTGCCCGGCAGGAAAGCGAACCGGCAGCCCGCGTCGATCTGGTCGAGGTGCTGCAAAGCGCAGTTGAACTCACGACGCCTCGGATACGGCGCGAGGATGTGACGCTGGAATTTAGTCCGCCCAGTACCCCTGTGTGGGTGTCGGGGGGCGAGGTGCGGTTGGGCCAGGTTTTTGTCAATCTGATCTCGAACGCGGTGGATGCGATGGCCGGATGTGATGAGCGCGCATTGCGCATCACCTTGGATGGCCCCGTGGTCACGGTCGAGGATACCGGCCCGGGCATCGCCGCACCCGAACAGATCTTTGATCCGTTCTATTCCACGAAAGAAGTCGGCACTTCCGAAGGCATGGGGCTGGGCCTGTCGATCTCTTATGGCATCGTGCAAAGCTTTGGCGGCGACATCCGGGGGCGCAACACGGCGCAGGGCGCGCAATTCGTGGTGGCCCTGACCCCATGGGCACAAGAGGCCGCAGCATGAGCGCGCGTGTGCTGGTCGTCGATGACGATGCGGCGGTGCGCGAGGCACTGGCGCAGACCCTCGAACTGGCGGATCTGCAACCCCTGACGGCCGGGTCCTTCGTTGTGGCCAAGGATCACATCGCCGCTGATTTCGACGGGGTGATCCTGTCCGACATCAGGATGCCGGGGCGGGATGGCTTTCACCTGCTGGCCCATGCCCGCAAAGTGGATGAGGACTTGCCGGTGATCCTGCTGACGGGTGAGGGCGATATCCCGATGGCCGTGCAGGCGATGCGCGACGGGGCCTTTGGGTTTCTCGAAAAACCGTGTGCGCCCCGTGACTTGCTGACTGTTCTTGAACGTGCCCTCAAGACCCGAGCGCTGGTGCTGGAAAACCGCCGCCTGCGCGATCTGGTGGAAAGCGGTGATCCGGCGGCGCGGATGCTGTTTGGGCAATCTGATGCAGCCGAAGGCTTGCGCGCCCGCGTGCGCCGTGTCGCCACGCTCGAAACCGAAGTGCTGATCACCGGCGCACCGGGCACAGGCATTTCCAAAGTGGCCGAGGTGATCCACCTCAGCTCTTTGCGCTCAAAAGCGCCGTTCGTGAAGCGGGCCGCCGCCGATCTGGGCCCGCATGATCTGGCCGAGGCGCTTGAGGCCGCAGCCGGGGGCAGCCTGTTTCTGGACGAGGTGTCGCATCTGCCCGCCGCCAGCCAGTTGACCTTGCTTGAGGGGCTTGAGGAAGGACGCCCGGCGCGCCTTCTGGCGGGCAGCACGCGCGATCTGCGCGCCGCAGTGGAAGAGGGCGCGCTGAACGGTGATCTCTATTACCGCCTTGAGGTGATGCCCGTGCGCATCCCGTCCTTAAGTGAACGGCCCGAGGATATCCCGGTGCTGTTCCGCCACTATGTCGCGCAAGCCGCCGAACAGGCAGGGCTGGTCGTGCCCGAAGTCGGCCCCGATCAGGCCGCCGCCCTGATGGCGCAGGACTGGCCCGGAAACGCGCGATCCCTGATGAGTGCGGCCATGCGCTTTGTGCTGGGGATGCCCGAAGACGGGTTCAAAACCTCGGCCCTCGGGTTGGCCGAACAGATGGCGCGGGTCGAACGGTCGTTGCTGATCGCGGCTCTGGGGCGGCAGAACGGTCAGGCCAGCGAGGCGGCGAAGGCGCTGAAACTGCCGCGCAAAACCTTCTATGACAAACTGGCGCGTCACGGGATTCGGGCAGAGGATTACCGACGCTAACACTGTGCGGAAATCCGCACACTATTGGCTGCACACGTGCGAAATTCCGCGCAGATCACCCATGCGCGCGCGAAAATACTCTGAAGACATGCCAGCAATGCATTGAAAACGCTCAGTTTACCTGCCGCGCCATACCCCTCCAAAAATCATCCTTTGGCACGCTGACAAAAACTTGATCATATAAACGGGACGCCGCGCACTGTGCGCGTGGCGCAGCAATGCAAACATAATCTCTGGGAGGAGACCCTGATGAAATTCATGACCGCTGCCGCAACGGCATTGGCCCTGACTGTAAGCGCTGGCGCTGTTGCCGCTGCTTGCGACGATGGCGAGATCGTTATCAAGTTCAGCCACGTGACCAACACCGACAAGCACCCCAAGGGGATCGCCGCGTCGCTGTTCCAGCAACGTGTGAACGACGAAATGAACGGCAAGGCCTGCGTCGAAGTCTTCCCGAACTCGACCCTTTATAACGATGACCAGGTGCTTGAGGCGCTGCTGCAAGGCGACGTTCAGATGGCTGCACCGTCCCTGTCGAAATTCGAGCAGTTCACCAAAGTGTTTCGCATTTTCGATCTGCCCTTCATGTTCAAGAACATCGCGGCTGTGGATGCGTTTCAGAAATCCGAGTCCGGCGAAGCGATGAAAGCGTCGATGACGCGTCGCGGTCTGCTGGGCCTCGAATTCTGGCACAACGGGATGAAGCAGATGTCGGCCAACAAGCCGCTGAACCTGCCCACGGACGCCGCTGGCCTCAAATTCCGCGTGCAGCCTTCGGATGTGATCAAGGCGCAGATGGAAGCGATTGGCGTCAGCCCGCAGCCCATGGCGTTCTCCGAAGTCTACGGCGCGCTGCAAACCGGCGTTGTCGACGGTCAGGAAAACACATGGTCCAACATCTGGGGCCAGAAGTTCTTTGAGGTGCAGGACGGCATCACAGAAACCAACCACGGCATCATCGACTACATGGTCGTGACTTCCACCGACTGGTGGGACAGCCTTGATGCGGACGTGCGCGACCAGCTCGCCACCATCCTCGAAGAAGTCACCGTTGCACGTAACGCGGAATCCTCCAGCGTGAACGACGCAGCCAAGGCCTCGATCATCGAAGCAGGCGGCGAAGTGCGGACACTGGATGCTGACACCCGCCAGATCTGGGTCGATGCGATGAAACCCGTCTGGTCGCAGTTCGTGGACGATGTAGGCCAGGACAACATCGATGCAGCCCAGGCGATCAACGCCGGCTTCTGATCAACCTGTGATCTGAAACACCGCCCGATCCCCATTGCGGGGGTCGGGCAACCTTGTGCCGCCAATGCGCGCACTATGGGAGGGGAGCCCCATGTCATCCAGCTACAAGCCGAAAACGGCCCTTGGCCGCGTCGTGAACGAGATCGAAGAGACAGCCATCGCGCTGATCCTCGCCGCCATGACGATCCTGACCTTTATCAACGTCGTGTTGCGCTATGGCTATCAGACCGGCCTCACCTGGGGTCTGGAGGCGGTGAGTTTCCTTTTTGCCTGGCTGGTTCTGTTCGGGGCCTCTTATGCGGTCAAGGTCACGGCCCATCTGGGCGTGGATGCGGTCATCAACCTGTTTTCCCCGCCCGTGCGCCGCATCCTTGCGCTGATCGCCGCAGCCGTTTGCCTGTTTTACGCGATGCTGCTGATGAAAGGCGCGTGGGATTACTGGGCACCTTTTGCGGGCTTTGACGTGACGTCCGGGCGCTGGTTCCCGACAGGCTTCACGCCAACCCGCGATCAGGCGTGGTACGAAGTGCTCGAAGTGCCGATGCTGGAATGGTTGCGCTTTATCGAGCCGATCATGAACGAGGGCGAAACTTACGAGAAAATGCCCCGCTTCATTCCATATGCGGCCCTGCCGGTTGGCATGGCGCTGCTGTTGTTCCGGGTGATCCAGGCCACAGTCCGCATCGCCACCGGAGAGGCGCAAAGCCTGATCGTCAGCCACGAGGCCGAAGAAGAGGTCGAGGCCGTCAAACACATGAACGAAGGCGCCTAAATCATGGAAGTTGCAATTCTTTTTGCCCTCGTCGTCGGGTTGATGCTGATTGGCGTGCCGATAGCTGTGTCGCTTGGCATGTCCTCGATCCTGTTCCTGCTGGTGCTGAGCGACACGTCGCTGGCCTCGATTGCGCAGACGCTGTTTCAGGCGATGGCCGGACACTACACGCTGCTGGCGATCCCGTTCTTCATCCTTGCCTCGACCTTCATGTCGACGGGCGGGGTGGCACGGCGGATCATCCGGTTCTCCATCGCCCTCGTGGGGCACTATCCCGGTGGTCTGGCCATCGCGGGTGTTGTGGCCTGTATGATGTTTGCGGCCCTGTCGGGGTCAAGCCCGGCCACCGTGGTCGCCATCGGCTCCATCGTGATCGCGGGCATGCGGCAGGTCGGCTATACCAAGGATTTTGCCGCAGGCGTCATCGCCAACGCAGGGACCCTTGGCATTCTGATCCCACCCTCCATCGTGATGGTTGTCTATGCCTCCGCAACGGACGTCTCTGTGGGACGGATGTTTCTGGCCGGTGTGATCCCGGGCCTGATGGCCGGATCCATGCTGATGATCACCATCTATGTCATCGCCCGCGTGCGCAATCTGCCGAAAGGTGACTGGCTGGGCTGGGGTGAAGTGTGGAAATCGGGCCTTGCCGCATCGGGCGGGCTGTTCCTGATCGTGATCATTCTTGGCGGTATCTATGGCGGCATCTTTACCCCGACCGAGGCGGCCGCGGTTGCGGCGGTTTACGCTTTCCTGATCTCGGTCTTTGTCTATCGGGACATGGGCCCGCTCAAGACGCCCGAGGGGGAGGCGAACCATTCGCTGATGTCCAAACCCTGGGCGCTGGTCACCGCGTTTTTCCACCGCGATACCAAGAATGCGCTGTTTGATGCAGGCAAGCTGACCGTGACGCTGATGTTCATCATCGCCAACGCCCTGATCCTGAAACACGTGCTGACGGATGAGCAGATCCCGCAAAAGATCGTCGGGATCATGACCGATGTGGGCTTTGGCCCGATCACCTTCCTGATCATCGTGAACGTGATCCTGCTGATCGGTGGTCAGTTCATGGAGCCGTCAGGCTTGCTTGTCATCGTGGCACCCCTCGTGTTCCCCATCGCCATCGAACTGGGGATCGATCCGATCCATCTGGGTATCATCATGGTGGTGAACATGGAGATCGGGATGATCACGCCGCCGGTGGGTCTGAACCTGTTCGTAACCTCCGGCGTGGCAAACATGCCGATGATGTCGGTGGTGCGTGCCGCGCTGCCCTTCACCGCCGTACTCTTCGTGTTCCTGATCATGGTGACCTATATCCCGATCATCTCGACATGGTTGCCGACGCTGATGATGGGGCCGGAGATCATCGTGAACTGATTTCGCCTGCGGCGTGCGGGGCAAGGGGGGCGCTGCCCCCTCGGCCTATGGCCTCACCCCCCGGAGTTTATCTGGCGAGATGAAGAGGATCAGGCGGCGGCGAGTGCGTCGATGATGGGCTGAAAGTCCGATGCCTTGAGCGATGCGCCACCCACCAATGCGCCGTCGACGTTTTTAGCGGTGAAGATTTCGGCGGCATTGGTGGGTTTGACCGATCCGCCATAAAGGATGCGGATTTTGTCGCCTTCATCGCCAAAGCGGGCCACGAGGCGCGCGCGGATCATGTCATGGGTTTCCACGATCTGCTCAAGTGTCGGCACCCGGCCTGTGCCGATGGCCCAGATCGGTTCATAGGCGATCACCAGCGTCTCGCCCGTGGCGCCGTCCGGAACCGAAGCGTCAAGCTGTGCCGCGATGATGTCGAGCGTGTCGGGCCCCATGCGCTCGGCTTCGCTTTCGCCAATGCACAGGATGGGCAAAAGGCCTGCGGCCCACGCGGCTTGGGCCTTGGCGCGGATGTCGGCATTGCTTTCGTGATGATCCGCGCGCCGTTCGGAATGCCCGACAATGACCGCGCTGGCCCCTGTGTCCCTGATCATGGCTGCCGAGACATCGCCTGTATGCGCACCCGAGGCCGCGGCATGACAATCCTGCCCGCCGACGGCGACGCGGCTGTCTTTGGTGGCAGCGACCGCTTGCGCAAGCATCGTGGCAGGGGGGCAGATCAGCACGTCCGGGCCATCCTCGCCCTGATGTGCGGCCAGCGTGGCCAGCTCGTCCATCAGGCCCGCATCGCCGTTCATCTTCCAGTTGCCCGCTGCCAGTGTCCGCGCCATATATCCGCTCCGTTGTTTCGATCTGTTCTTATGGACCTAGCATCGCGGTACTGCCTGCGCTAGGGCTGCCGCACCTGGCAAGGAGAGACGATTTGGACATGATCCCACGGATTGATGCAGCCGCATTGGCAGACGGAGATGCGGCCAGCCTTGACGCCTTGCGCGCTGCCGCCACCGGCGTTGGCTTTGCAACTGTGTTCAACACGGCGCTGAGTGGGCCCCGCGTCATCGAGACAATCGAAGTGTACCGGACGTTTTTCAAACGCCCCGAAGCCTACAAGAGCATGCTCGACATGGCCAAGACCGGGTCGAACCGGGGGTGGGGCGCTGCGGGGTCAGAGCAGGTCGATCCGGACGCCAACCCCGACTACAAGCAGTTCTTTGATGTCGGGTACGAATTGCCCCGTTCCCACCCGCTTGCGGAAAAGACGTTTTATGCCCCCAACCTCTGGCCTGATGACGATGTGTTTCGCGGTGTGATCACCGCCTATTACGTGGATGCCTGTGCCGTGTCGCTTGATTTGTTGCGGGCCATTGCGCGCAGCCTCGGGATGGATGCGGATCACTTTGAACGCGCGTTTGACACGCCCATGGCGCTGCTTCGGGGCAATTTCTATCCGGCGCGCCCGGCATGGGCGGGCAAGCGGGATTTCGGGATTGCGACGCACACCGATTACGGCTGTCTCACGCTCTTGGCCACGGACGGCTCACCCGGACTTGAGGTCAGGAAACGGGGTGGGGGTGGATCCCACTGTCTGCGCCACCGGGTGAGTTCATCATCAACTTTGGCGAAATGCTGGACTTCTGGACCGACGGCGTGGTCAAGGCGACGCCGCACCGCGTGGTTGGTGGCGACGACGAACGGATATCGGTGCCGCTGTTCTTCAACCCCTCCTATGACACCAATGTCGCCCCGGCAGGGCAATCCGCCATGCTGGCAGGTGATCATCTGAGTGCGCGGTTCCGCGAGACTTACGTGCACCTTCAGAACAAGGAAAAGACACCGACCTAAAGGTGGCGCAGGGCTTCGCGCGCCAGATCGACCGCCTCGCTTGGGTCATCAAGCGCGCTGTCGGGCAGGCTCCAGTACGGCATCGCGCCGGGCGGCTTGCCCTCGCGCTGGTAGACCCAGCGTTCCATCCCCATCGCGTCAAAGCGCGCCTGCATCTCGCCCTGACCTTTGAGCATGGTGCGCCCATCCGACAGCATCACGGCAAAGATCACGCCCTCGTGGTAAATTCCGAGGCCACCAAACATCTTACGGGTCGTAATTGATCCAAGATCGGAAAAGAGATCGACGGCAAAGGCGATCTCTTCCTCCGTGAGCGCCATGTCAGGCGCTGCGCTCTGCGCTCAGTTCGTCGACATCCTTGAAGCTGATGGATTCGCCACAACCGCAGGCGTCGCTGACATTGGGATTGTTGAACTTGAACCCGGATTCCAGCAGCGACGTTTCATAGTCGATTTCGGTGCCAAACAGGAACATCTGCGCCATTGGGGCGATCAGCACACGTGCGCCATCCTGTTCGACGACTTCGTCGTTTGGATCGGGCGTGTCGACATATTCCATGGTGTATTCCATGCCCGCGCACCCGCCCTTTTTCACGCCGATGCGCAGGCCGGAATGGCCCTCTTTTTCCATCAGTCGATGGATATGCGCGGCGGCGCGGTCGGTGATGCTGACGGCCTGTTTGCCGGGGATCGAAAACATGGTGTTTGCCTGTTGCTAACCTGCATCCAAAGTAGGGGTTCGGGCGGGTGCGCGCAAGGTCTGCCCCCCGGAAGCGCTGCGGCCAAAGCGTCAAGTGCGGCGCGGATGGCCGGATCGTGGCGGGTGTCCTGATGGCAGACCAGCCATTCCTCGGCCGTGAGTGCGTCGATGATGTCTGACACACGCACAAGATCGGGGACCGCATCGCCCGCAAAGGTGGGCAACACCACACGCCCCACGCCGCTGCGCGCAAGAGACATGCGGATGGACGGTTCATTGGATACCGCAACCATATCGGCGCCGTGATGGGCAACGGTCCACGCCTCGGACGGCAGGGTGGCGGTGTCGTCGCTGGGGCCGATCCAGCCCGTTACATCGGCGCTCACCGCATAGGCGGCGTGGGTCACAGTGCCGGTGCGCCGACCGGCCAGCCACGGATGGGTGGGGCGGCGGTTGCGTACACCGATGTCGACCTCGCGCCGCTCAATGTCCAGTTCGCGGTTGCAGCTGACAAATTCCGGGGTCCAGCTGGCCTTTGGCGACCAGAATTCCATCAATCGGACGGCCAGATTTTCACAGGTCCAGGTTCCGGCGGAAATGCGCACGCGCGGCGGGCCGGATTGTTCAGCCGTCCAATGGGCGATGTCGCGCGCAGCGGCCTCCATTTTCTTGGCCCGTTCCAGCAGGGCGCGCCCTTCGGCGGTCGGGGTGTACCCGCTTGCGCCGTGCAAAAACAGTCGGCGCCCGGTGCGCTGTTCCAGTGCCGTCATGCGCCGCGACAGCGTGGCCTGGCTCAGTCCCGTTTCCCGCGCAGCCCCTGCCAGCGAGCCTGCGCGCGCCACAGCGGCGAAGAGTCCAAAATCTGTCCAGTCGGTGATTTGCATAACTGCAAGTGTAGGCGTGAAAATGGGGTCTGACAATCATGGACATGCCCTGCCACATTGGGGTCAGAGTGAAAGGAGATCCCATGAGACACCCCTATAAATCACTGGAAATGAACAGCCTTTATGCCAGGGAGCAGTCCCTGTTTGCAGAAATGAAAGTCGCAGATCAAATTCGCAAACGCAAACAACGGCGTCGGCGCATGCTGATGTGGGTGCTGCGCAGGTTGTGAATCAGCACGAAAAAGGGCCGCCGGGGATGGGGCGGCCCTTGATCTGGCCCGGCGAAGGCGCGGGGTAATGGGTACAGGGTATGGTCGGCTGCAAAGCGCGACCAAGCCTCCACTCGGGCAGAGCTGCGCCATAACGAGTACCGTCGATCTATGACAGTCTTTTACGGTCTGCGTGACAGTTTGATGAAGACAGCCGCGCTGCGCTCACATGAACCCAAGTTCAAGGCGCGCCTCGTCCGACATCATCTCCATCCCCCAGGGCGGTTCCCATGTCAGATCGACATTGACCTGTTTGACACCCGGCAGCGGTTCGACCGCATCGGCCACCCAGCCCGGCATCTCACCCGCCACAGGGCAGCCCGGAGCAGTCAGCGACATCACGATCTGCACCTCGTTTTCATCATTGATCTCAATGGTATAGATCAACCCGAGTTCGTAGATGTTCACCGGAATTTCGGGGTCATAGACCGACCGACATGCCTCGACAATGGCCTCATGCAACGGATGATCGGTAGACGACGGCTTGATCAGCGGCGTGCCTTCCAGTCGTTCATTGGGTTGGTTCATGAGACCCTCACAGTGTTCCTGAGCGTTTATATAGGGTTTGTGGTGCAGGGGGTAAAGAGGCGAGGGCGCATGCCCGACACCGATGTGGCCCTCAACGCTGTGGCTTCAAGTCATAGAACGGGCGCGACCTACTTCCGACGCCGCACCGCCGTGGGCCGCACCCGCGCCTCGACCATGTCATAGACAAGGCCCACGATGTCCTTGCCAGTCGCCTTCTCGATCCCCTCAAAGCCCGGGGATGAGTTCACCTCCAGCACTTTCGGCCCGGTTTCGGAGCGCAGCAGGTCGACGCCCGACGTGCCCAACCCAAAGGCGCGCGCCGCGCGCACGGCGGTTTCGCGTTCTTCGCGGGTGATGCGCACCGATTTCGCCGACCCCCCACGGTGCAGGTTCGAGCGGAAATCGCCCTCCGCCCCGGTGCGCTTCATCGAGGCAACGACTTTGCCATCGACGACCAAGCAGCGGATGTCTTCTCCGGCGGCTTCCTTCACGAAATCCTGCACCAGGAAATTGGCGCGCAGGCCCCGAAAGGCGTCGATCACGGACTCGGCGGCCTTCTTGGTTTCGGCCAGCACAACACCCTTGCCTTGCGTGCTTTCCAGCAGTTTGACGATCACGGGGGCCGACCCCACCAGCCCGAGAATATTGGCGGTGTCCCGCGGCGAGGCGGCAAAGGCGGTGGTGGGCATCCCGATTTTTTTGCCTGCAAGGATCTGGTGGGCATGCAGCTTGTCCCGGCTCGCCGTGATCCCGGCGCTGCCATTCACGCAGTAGGTGCCCGTCGTCTCGAACTGGCGGATGACGGCAGTGCCATAGGCCGTGATCGTCGCCCCGATGCGCGGGATCACCGCGTCATAGCGGGGCAGGCGCTTGCCATCATAATGCACTTCGGGGGCCATCGCGTTGATCGCCATGTAGCAGCGTGTCGTGTCGATCACCTCGACCGTGTGGCCGCGCGCCTCGCCAACCTCGACCAGACGGCGGGTGGAATAATTGTCCTCCCGGCTCAGCACCGCGATGCGCAGGGCGCGTTTCGGGGCGGATTTGCGCATCGCGGCCGAGTGATAGACGTCATAGTCCAGATCGGGTTGCAGACGCTTTTCCGAGGCCATGATGGTGATGTGATCGGCCAGCGCCTGACGGCCCAGCAGCATCCGCGCCGACATGGAGGAGCGATCGGTCAGCGTCACCTCGATGGGCCAGCTTTGCCCGCCGACCTCCAGCTTGGTTTCGATCACGTAACGCCGCTCGGTCTCGCCATTGGACGAGGTCACATCGCGCCGGTCCTTGATCGGGGCAGAGCAGGTGATATCCACATTGTCCTTGCCCGCAACGGGGTAGACGTTGAAGCGCACCTTGGGCTTGGCGGACGGCCCGAACACTTCGATATTGTGCGCATGCAGCGCCGAAGTGCGCGCGCCCGTGTCGATCTTGGCCTTGAGGGCAGGCAGGCCAAGGTCGGGCAGGGCGACCCATTCCTCCCAGCCGAAATTGAGTGTGTCCATGGGGCGCGTCCTTTGGTGCTGGCGTGGGGTGCACACTTAGCGCGGCACGCTCCTTGCGACAACGTCAGTCCTCGGGCATCGGCCCAAAGGGTTGATCCGGTTCGCAATCGGTCAGGCCAAGTTCGGCAAGGCGTTCGGGGGTGGGTGGCGTGACGTCGACATTGTCGGGTTGAAACCGATATCGCCAGAAAAAGCCGTTTCCCGATGCCACTATCCACCAGTGCCAAAGTGAATAGAATTCTGCGTCAGACAATTCACTGTCAACCCACTGACAAGGGTCGCCCATGCGAATTCGAAACGCGCTCGGCACAGTAACCGAAGCGTCGAGGAACACATTTCGAAAATCCGTCTCCTCATCCCATGTGGCGGCAGTCAGGTCCGCGAACCTCAGTGCGCCCGCATCATTCGTCGTCGAATTCAGTGAAGTG
The DNA here is from genome assembly GCF_045797845.1 of Tateyamaria armeniaca. NCBI lineage: Bacteria > Pseudomonadati > Pseudomonadota > Alphaproteobacteria > Rhodobacterales > Roseobacteraceae > Tateyamaria > Tateyamaria armeniaca. Next base: position 3,275,155 of record NZ_JBHDIY010000002.1, on the reverse strand, counting down.
CTCTCCATAGAAACGGGTTTGTCTTTCGAACCAACAGAACGTGAGAAGCTCAAATCAGCACCCTCCATCACCGCATATTCAAGGTTCACACCCGGCATATTTGCAAAGCGTAGGTCCACGCCCTGCATTTCAGCAAAGAAAAAGTCTGCCCCCTGTAAATCTGCGAAACTAAGGTCTGCCCGCCGCATCTCTGCGCCTGTGAAGTTCGCTCGCGCTAGTCTTGCCCTAGACAGGTCCGCGCCTTGCATTTGTGCGGATTGAAGTACAGCCCCCTGCATCCGTGCACCAAGGAGGTCAGCCTCCTGCATTTGAGCCATGAAGAGATTTGCCCCTTGCATCTGGGCTCCGGCTAGATAGGCCCATTTAAGGTTTGTAAGCTGCATTGATGCGCCGTTTAGAACGACGCTCGAGAAGTCTGTATCCCGGTGTGTATTGCGAAGTTGAAACCGATCTCGGTTTATACCGCCCTGACAAGTTTGCAAAATCCAATTGCGCGCGTTCAAAATCTGCGCTGCCAGCGCTCGCGCCGACAAATCTCGCGCCAATCAGATTGGCACCAGCAAAAAAGCTGTCGCGCAGGTCTGCCTCCCGAAAATCGGGGGCGCTTCGGGTCTTTCGGTCTACTGCCTCAGCAAAGGTGTTAAGCGATACCAATTCGGATATGTCAGTCCAACCCTCCCGCCCAGTCTCTTCTTCAATTTGGGCTCGCAAGTCGTCAAATCGGAGTGGATTCAAAAACGTAGGTTTTTCCAGGTCATCCACCGCACGCTTGCGGCGTACCTCCCAGTCATCTCTCTCAAACCGGCTTTCCTGAACCTCCGACAGCGCCGCGCAGTCATGGCCGTGCAGCGTGCACCACGCCACCCGCGCCTCTGCCCGCGCGATCTGCGGCGGCAGCCAGCCTTCCGGGCGGGCGGTGATCTGTTCTCCGGTCAGGACCAGACGCGCTGGGTTTTTTCCGGCCGGATGTGTGCGATGCCAGGTTTCTGACGCGATCCCCATGCTAAAAATGACCCAGATCAGCCCTGTCCACAGCGCTGTTGCGCGCAACTCGCGTGGTTTGTCCTTTGGTTCGTCGCGCATCCGCAAGAACAGCATGGCGGCCGATCCCATGAAAAAGATCAGGGAGAAGACGATCATGGCCGCCGCGATCCCTGACATCCACAGATCCCGCGCTGGCAGCGACTTCAACCATAGGTAACTCAGCACAATCGGCCCCGCGGCCCATGCGAACATGATGTTCCAAAAAACCGACGGCACTTCCAGCGAGCGCGGCTCGGTCGAATAGTCGTTGCGCCACAGACGCCGCAAAAACAGCGCACTGTCTGCGATCAGCCAGGGTGCGATGGCGGTACCCAGCCTGCGCCCGTTGATCCGTGCCGGGGCGATGGACAACTCGTCCCACAGACGGATCAGGTAAAGGTGGAAATAGCCATAGATCGCGACCGTCAGTACCGGGGCTGCGTAAAAGAACAGGCTGGTGGGCACTGTAACCCCGACCAGCGGCAAGTCCGTGGCGCGCCCAACGCCGTAAAAGTCGATCGGTTCGACCGACAGCAGTGTCACCCCCACAAAGACCAGCGCGGCCAGTAGTGCAAACCACGTTGTACGGGCATTCTGGATCAGGGCGTTGATACGGTCGATGTCAGAAGAAGGGCCGGACATGCAAAATATACTTTTTCGGGTTCAATTCAGGCGAGTATGAGCGGCGTGTACGATTCCGGTCAAGTCGCCAAATCCTAACAAATAGTAAATCCTCCTCTGTAACCCATTGATTTTACGTCGCCGCAGGCCTGTCCCAGCGTGGGACAGTCCGAACCGCTTGGCACGGGGCGGGCAGGGCGGTATGAGGACCTTCTTTCAGGCGGCGAGGGCGATATGGCTGGCTTTTCCTTTGATCTGCAGGGCACCGACGGGCGTGCGCGGACCGGTGTGATCTCGACCCCCGCGGCGACATCCGCACCCCCGCCTTCATGCCCGTGGGCACCGCCGCCACGGTCAAGGCCATGCTGCCCGGTTCGGTGCGCGAGACCGGTGCGGACATCCTGCTGGGCAACACCTACCACCTCATGCTGCGCCCCACGGCAGAGCGGATCGACGCCCTTGGGGGCCTGCACACATTCATGAACTGGGACCGTCCGATCCTGACGGATTCAGGTGGCTTTCAGGTGATGAGTCTGGCCTCCCTGCGCAAGCTGACCGAAGAGGGTGTGACCTTCAAATCGCATATCGATGGGTCGAAACATACGCTCAGTCCCGAGCGCTCGATGGAGATTCAGGCGCTGCTTGGCTCGGACATCGTCATGTGTTTCGATGAATGCCCCGCGCTGCCTGCTGACCGCGACCGGATCGCGCAGTCGATGGAACTGTCGATGCGGTGGGCGGCGCGCAGCCGCGCGGCCTTCGGGGATCGCCCCGGCCACGCCCTGTTCGGCATCCAGCAAGGCGGGCTTGAGGAAGACCTGCGCAAGCAAAGCGCCGATGCGCTGACGGATATCGGGTTTGAGGGTTACGCGGTGGGTGGTCTGGCCGTGGGCGAGGGGCAGGAGGCGATGTTCGGCTGCCTCGACTATGCGCCCGAACAACTGCCCAAGGACAAGCCGCGCTATCTGATGGGGGTGGGTAAACCCGATGACATCGTGGGGGCCGTCGCGCGCGGGATCGACACGATGGATTGTGTACTGCCGTCGCGATCCGGGCGCACCGGGCAGGTGTTCACCCGCCACGGCGTGCTCAACATCAAGAACGCGCGGCACCAGAACGATCCGCGCCCTCTGGATGAAGACTGCAGCTGTCCCGCCTGTCGCGGTTATTCCCGCGCCTACCTGCACCATGTGTTCCGCTCTCAGGAGATCATCTCTTCGATGCTGCTGACATGGCACAACCTGCATTACTATCAGGACCTGATGGCGGGGATGCGGGCCGCGATTGCGGCGGGCCGCTTTGCCGACTGGCAGGCCGCGTTCCATGCAGGGCGCGAGAGGGGCGATATAGACCCGATCTGATACGCGGGGGCGTGCGATCACGCCTCAACCCTTTATTTACCATTATCGCGAATGGTCCTTTGCACAGGCAGGCGCGGCACATGCTGCATATCCCTGCCAGTCTTGCGGCTCAAAGGACCTTTCGCATCATGGCACTTGTTAAATATTTCGTCCTTTGCGCCGTTTTCGCCCTCGGGCTGGCTGGCCCTGCGGTCGCGACCACATTCATTGATGGTCAGGATCCGGGTCAGGGTGGCACCGGGGGCGAACCCTTTCTGACCGCTTTCATGGTCACGCAGTTCGGGTTTGATCTGTTGAATCCTGACGCGGATATGTCCCTTGATCGCCCCTTTCTGCGTCATACGATGATGGTCCCTTCGACTACGGCTGCATTCACGAGTGTGGTTGGTCGCATCCGCCCAGTCGGTTGGGCTCACAACAGGGGTGGTTTCATCCAAACGGCTTTCGAGGCTGTTTGGGGTGACTATCCGCTCGATCTGACCTTTGTTCTGCGAACATCTTTCGGTGTTGGGCAGGTGTACCGCCTGACTGTGCTCGGCAAGGGTACCTTCCGGGTCGAGTTTGTGCGTGAGGTTGTCCGCGCCGCGGGTGGTTTTTCCGGCATTGGCGGCGGTCAGGCGGCGGCGCCCTACAGCGTGCCATTGCCTGCGGGTCTGCCCTTGATGCTTATCGCGCTTGGCGCGCTTGCGCTCATGTCGTGTGGCCAGACACATGCCGGGCATAGCCCGTTCAGCCGCCCCAAGGCCATTTTTGCCCGAATGTGGCTGCGTCCGACGGTGCATACACGCTTTATGCCGTCCAAACGGCAGCAAAGGTAAGGAATTCCCCCATCGCAGTTTGATGCGCGCATGCCTACGTTCTGTGTAGTCACCTGACTGGGAAGGGTCCGCCATGCCATTGGTTCTGTTTTCTGCGATCTGGTTTTTCGCATCGTTGCTGGCGGTCCTGACCCTGGTGTGACCGGCACCAGGTCAGGGTTGTTATCCCCCGCAACCCTGACCTGAGTCGCAGCCATGCCGGTTCAAACACCGCGTCCCGTTCGAACCGCGCTTGCCGTCATGAGGGCGATCACCGCATTTTGACCCACATTTGGCGTAAACGATGGTGCGACACCCCATAGAGAGTGGTGTTTTTATCTCAACAATCCGTTCCATCCCATTGCACCCGGTGCGTGGGCAGGTCACACTGACCCTTGAAACCGGGGCCGTTAAGCCACAGATCAAGCAGTCCTGACACGAAATAGGAGACGCATTAAGGTTGCCGCCGCGCGGGACCTTGCCGTCTTGCCACTCAAAAGGAATGAAACGCATGCAAGAGCCACTCAACGCCTCTTATCCGGTGCTGCCGCTGCGCGATATCGTGGTCTTCCCCCACATGATCGTGCCGCTGTTCGTGGGCCGTGACAAATCGGTGCGCGCACTCGAAGAGGTGATGGCCGATGACAAGCAGATCCTGCTGTCGAGCCAGATCGACCCCTCCATCGACGATCCCGAATCTGATGGCATCTACAAGGCGGGTGTGCTGGCCAATGTGCTGCAACTGCTGAAACTGCCCGATGGCACCGTCAAGGTGCTTGTCGAGGGGCAAGCGCGGGTGCGCATCACCGAATACCTTGAAAATGATAACTTTTTCGAGGCCCGTGCTGAGTATCTGACCGAAATGCCGGGCGACATGGCCACGACCGAAGCGTTGCTGCGCTCGGTCGCCGAAGAGTTCGAACGCTATTCCAAGGTCAAGAAAAACATCCCCGAAGAGGCGCTGTCTGCCGTTGGTGAAACCTCCGAACCGGCCAAGCTGGCGGACCTCGTGGCGGGCCATCTGGGCATCGAGGTTGATCAAAAGCAGGACCTGCTGGAAACGCTGTCGATCAGTGAGCGGCTGGAAAAGGTCTATGGGCTGATGCAGGGCGAATTGTCGGTCTTGCAGGTCGAGAAAAAGATCAAGACGCGCGTGAAATCCCAGATGGAGAAGACGCAGCGCGAATATTACCTCAACGAACAGATGAAGGCGATCCAGAACGAACTGGGCGATGGCGAGGACGGCAAGAACGAAGTCGCCGAACTCGAAGCCAAGGTTGCCGAGACAAAGCTGAGCAAAGAGGCCCGCGAAAAGGCGGATGCCGAGCTTAAAAAGCTCAAGAACATGTCGCCGATGAGCGCTGAGGCCACGGTCGTGCGCAACTATCTCGACTGGATGCTGTCGATCCCGTGGGGCGTGAAATCCCGCGTGAAAAAGGACCTTGGTCGCGCTGAAAAGATCCTCGACAACGACCACTATGGTCTTGAAAAGGTGAAGGAACGCATCGTCGAATACCTTGCGGTGCAGCAACGCTCCAAAAAGATGAAAGGCCCGATCATGTGTTTGGTCGGCCCTCCCGGTGTGGGTAAAACCTCGCTTGGCAAATCCGTGGCCAAGGCAACGGGGCGCGAGTTTATCCGCATCTCGCTTGGTGGTGTGCGTGACGAATCCGAAATTCGTGGTCACCGTCGCACCTATATCGGCTCCATGCCCGGCAAGATCATTCAGGCGCTGAAAAAGGCCAAAACGACCAACCCGCTGATCCTGCTCGACGAAATCGACAAGATGGGGCAGGACTTCCGGGGTGACCCGGCCTCTGCCATGCTTGAGGTGCTTGACCCGGAACAGAACTCGACCTTTGTCGATCACTATCTTGAGGTCGAATATGACCTCAGCAACGTGATGTTCCTGACAACGTCCAACAGCTACAACATGCCCGGACCGTTGCTGGATCGGATGGAGATCATTCCGCTTGCAGGCTACACCGAGGACGAAAAACGCGAGATTGCCAAGCAGCACCTCATCAGCAAACAGATCAAGAACCACGGCCTGAAAAAGTCCGAGTTCCAGCTGACCGATGACGCGCTGAGCGACATTATCCGCTACTACACCCGCGAGGCTGGCGTGCGGAACCTTGAGCGCGAGATTGCCAAGGTGGCGCGCAAATCACTGACCAAGATCGTTAAGAAAGAGGTTGAGGAAGTCGTTGTAACCTCCGAAAATATCTCGGACTTTCTTGGAGTACGCAAGCATCGCTATGGTCTGGCCGAACAGGCGGATCAGATCGGTGTGGTGACCGGTCTGGCCTGGACGTCCGTGGGCGGTGATCTGCTGCATATCGAGGCGCTCAAGCTGCCCGGCAAGGGGCGGATGAAGACAACCGGCAAGCTCGGCGATGTGATGAAGGAATCCATCGATGCGGCGGCCAGTTTTGTACGCTCAATCAGTCCCGAGATTGGGGTGAAACCAACGCAGTTCGACAAACTGGATATCCACGTCCATGTGCCCGACGGCGCGACGCCCAAAGATGGGCCAAGCGCGGGTCTGGCCATGGTCACGTCCATCGTGTCGGTTCTGACGGGCATCCCGGTGCGCCGCGATATCGCCATGACGGGCGAAGTCAGCTTGCGCGGCAATGCGATGCCGATTGGCGGCCTCAAAGAGAAACTGCTGGCCGCTTTGCGCGGTGGCATCAAAACTGTGCTGATCCCGGAAGAAAACGAAAAGGATCTCGCCGAGATTCCGGACAACGTAAAGGAGGGGCTGGAAATCATCCCCGTTACTCATGTTCGCGACGTTTTGAACCGCGCCCTGACATCCAAACCGGATGCCATCGAATGGGACGAGGCGGCGGAAGAAGCGGCGGCTGCCGCGGCCGCAACCTCTGCCAAGGACAGCGGTGCGGGCGCCACGGCGCACTGATCATATAAAGACTGGCAACTGCAAACGCCCCGGATAATCCCCGGGGCGTTTTGCGTTCGTCGCCCAAACTCTCAACCGACACGCAATGACATAGATTTTTAACCAGAAATTCCGTAAGCGGGGGGGATAGAAAAATAACGAGGCACGTCATGGCATCTTCGACTGGTAAGACAAGCAAACCCAAATCCACCACGACCCGGCGCAAAAGCACGCCAGCCAAGGCAAAATCCGCGCCCACTCCCGAACCTGCCGCGCCCGCCACGGTGGTTGACCCGCCCAAGGCGGTGGTGCTAGGGCCGATGATGCGCAAACCCGAACTGGTCAATGCCGTCGTCGCCAAATCGGGGATGAAAAAGAAGGACGTCAAACCGATTGTCGAGGCGACGCTGGCGGTGCTGGGGGCTGCATTGCAAGACAGTCGCGAGTTGAACCTGCAGCCCATGGGCAAGATCAAGGTAAACCGCGAAAAGAAGAAGCCAAACGGCAAGGTGATGATCGCCCGGATCCGTCAATCACAGGATTTGCCAAGCGAAGACGCCAATCCCGATCCAAAGGACATGGGCGACACGGCGGCCCCGCCTACAGCGGCAGAATGAAATTTTCGGGCGCTGTACCTCTTGCCAGCGCCCGCCGGGGCGGCTAAGACGCCCGGGCTTTGGGTGATTAGCTCAGTGGTAGAGCGCTTCGTTCACATCGAAGATGTCAGGAGTTCAAATCTCTTATCACCCACCATAGCCCCTCAGTTTGATTTGATTGCGAAGTCGCGCTGAGCGGACTGCCTGACCGACGCCCGTCTGCTGCGCAGCCAGTCTGGGTCAGGAATTCAAATCTCTTGTTCCCGGCGAAAGCTGATTGGTTGGCCGTCAGCGCACTACCTGACCGTCCGCAAACACCTGATGCCAGCGCAGCACCTGAACGGATTGCCGCAATCCGGTTGGCCAGAAGGGGTCGGTCTTGATCAATTGCCAGGCTGCGTCTGCGTCCTCCACGTCCACCAGCCACGCGCCGCCAGCGCCCGCGTCACCGTCAAACAATGGCCCCGCCGCACGGATTGCGCCCGCGTGATCGGACAAAAAGGCCAGATGATCGGGCATCTTTTCACCGCGAATGTGATCATGGCCGGGCGCGTCCTGAAACAGAATGAGGTAGGGCATGTGATCTCCTTGTTTTTGTGTGGGGCAGTGATACCGTTGCGCTAACGCAGGATATATGGACAGCCATGCAGGGCTGAGTTGCAAAAATGCAGAATCAGAACTGGGACGATCTGCGCATGTTTCACGCGGTGGCCAAGGCGGGCAGTTTCGCAGGTGCGGCCCAGGCGCTGGATCAGCATGAGACCACGATTGCGCGGCGGATGCGGCGGCTTGAGGCTGAAACGGGCCATGTGTTGTGGCGTGGCCTGAACGCCGGGTTGACCGAAGAGGGCGCGACATTGTTGCGCTATGTCAGCGACATGATGGACGCCGCCGCGCAAGCGAGCGCCGCACTTGAGCAACCGCATGGGCCAAGGGGGCAGGTCCGTCTCACAGTTGTGCCCTGGCTTGTCGAGGCGGCGATCATTCCGCTGTGGGCGCAATGGCGGGATCAGGTGCCGGACCTGTCCCTGTCCGTTCTGGGCCGTCACGACAGTCTGAGCCTGATGCACGGAGAGGCCGATATCGCCCTGCGCTTTGCCCGGCCCGAAGCCCATGGCGACGTCGTCATTCGCAAACTGTGCGATGTGCCCTTTGTGCTGGCCGGGCAGGGGCCGCACTGGGTCGGCTACGTGCCCGAGATGGCGCATCTGCCACAGGCGGGCTGGGGATCGGATGCGCCTGCAACGCGCCTGTCTGATCAGGGCGCCGTTGTCGCGGCGGTGCGGGCCGGGCTGGGGCAGGCATGGGTGCCGCGCTGTCTGTCAGGGCCACTTACGCAGAATGACACTGCGCCGCGCACGCGGCCCCTTTGGGTGCTGACCCACCCACGCACCGGCAAAAGTGCGGGCGTTGCGGCGATTACGCGTGGCTTTCTGCCTCTTGTGGTGCGCCACCTGTGCTCGTAAGCGGTGGCCATGACCTATCCTGACCTATTGATCCTGCGCCACGGCGAAACCGAATGGAATCTGGCTGGCCGCATGCAGGGCGAGATGGACAGCCCCCTGACGGCCACGGGGCGCGCGCAGGCCAGTGCGCAACAGCGGATCTTGACCCGCTTTGGCATCGACGGCTGGCAGGCATGGACCAGCCCGCAAGGGCGCTCGGCCGTAACTGCACGGATTGCGATGGGGGAGCGCGCCGAAGACCTGCGCACCGATCCGCGACTGAGCGAGATCACCATGGGGGAATGGACCGGTCTGCATCGCCGCGACATCGTCGCCGCCGCACCGCATCTGTTTGAAACGGAAATGGATTTGAACTGGTATGATCACGCCCCGGGGGGAGAGGGGATCGCGGCCCTGTATGAGCGCACCGGCGCGTTCCTAGATGACCTGACCGGCCCGAGCGTCATTGTCACCCACGGCATCACCTCGCGCATGTTGCGCTGTCATGCCCTTGGCCTCGAACCGGCTGCATTTACTGAATTGCCGGGCGGGCAGGGCATCGTTTACCACCTTTCGGGCGGTGTTCAGACCTGCCTGTCCGAAGGGGCTTGAAGCTGGGCATTGCCTTGCGCTAAGAGACGCGCAGCGGGTCGTTAGCTCAGTTGGTAGAGCGCTTCGTTTACACCGAAGATGTCGGGAGTTCGAGCCTCTCACGACCCACCATTGCTTGACTGGCTCGCCCTCCATTTGATGTTGTGCTTAGCGGTTGGCCCGACCGTCGTCCGCCTCCAATAGTGTTCCGGCGCAACACCAAACGAAAGCCTGTTCAATTTCCCGAATGCGCGCGTGGAACTGTGCTAGGGTGGCTCGGTCAAGTGTGTGGGGCCAATGACGTTATCCGTTGTGAGCGACATTCAGGAGCAGACCAGCAGCATGGCCCTGTGGCAGCTGATGCTCGACTATTATCACGCCCACGGGATCGACAAGGTCAGCTATCACCACCTATCCGCCGATCTGCAGGCCCCTCAGAGTGTGACGGTCAATACCGACGGATTTTCGCGCGATTGGGTGTGTCAGTACATCGAACGGAAACTGTTTCTGGTCGATCCGATCACCGAGTTGGCCCAAAGTGTGACGCGTCCGTTCGAGTGGTCGGATGTCGGGCACCTGATGCGGCTGTCGCCTGAACAAAAGGCCTACTTGATCACAATGCACGATGCCGGTGTGGGCGAGGGATTTGCCTTTCAGGTCTTTGGGCCAGGTCTGCGCAATGGTTATGTCGGGCTTGGGGTGGCGCGCCCGCAGGACATGCCATCGCCCGCGCTTGTGCTCGACTTTCAGATCATCGCGCAGGCCGGTCACATGAAGTATTGCGAACTGAACCCGCCCGAGACGCCACGGGGCGGGCTGTCTCCGCGTGAGCGGCAAATCCTGCGCTGGATCGCGCGGGGCAAGTCGAACGCCATCATCGCCGACATTCTTGAGCTGTCTCCACACACCGTCGACACGCTGGTGCGGCGCATCTTTGTCAAGCTGGGCGTGGCGGACCGGACCACGGCGGCCATACAAGGGGTGGGCGCAGGGCTGATCGTGCCGTGAGCCATCCCGCGGTGTCACGTAAGCACGTGACATGACGCTGCACAGGCGCGCCGGGTAGGTCTGGCGCATCTTTTGCAATGAAAAGTAGCCTTATCATGTCCGATGTTGTTTCCAACCGCGACGCCTATCTCGAAGGTCGCATCCAGTCCCTGATCGATCATCTCAACGATATGCCCCGCGCCTTTCGCACCAGTGCCGCGCTTGCCGCGGCGTCCGAAGTGCTGGAATACGCCGCCTACGAGCTGGCCCGCATGGAAGAACCCCGCCACGTGGCCCGCCTGATCCTGCTGGCCGCGGACCTTGAGCGCACGGCGGCTGAGTTGCGGGTGACCGCGCGCAAGCGCTGACATTTGCGCACAGCGCGCGCGCAGACACCGGTTTGCGTTCCCGGTCTCCTGCTCTAGGCTGTTCCCGAAACAGCCAGACCCCGGAGCCCCGAGATGAGTTGGAACCCAGCCCTTGATCCCGATTGCCCCAAAGGCGATGCGGTGGATGCCATTGAAACCGTGATTGTACCGCGTGCGCGCGATCTGGGCGGTTTTGAGGTGCGCCGCGCCTTGCCCGCGCCAAAACGCCAGATGGTGGGCCCGTTCATCTTTTTCGACCAGATGGGCCCGGCCGAGTTTGTAACGGGTACCGGTATCGACGTGCGCCCGCATCCCCATATCGGTCTGGCCACGGTCACGTATCTCTACAAGGGCAAGATCCATCACCGCGATTCTCTGGGCACCGATCAGTGGATCGAACCGGGGGCGGTGAACTGGATGGTCGCGGGGCATGGCATCACCCATTCCGAACGCACCGATGGCGAGATCCGGGCCAAGCCGCACAACCTGTTCGGCATCCAGACATGGGTCGCGCTGCCCAAGGATGCAGAGGACGATCCGGCGGATTTCCAGCATGCCGCCAAGGCCGATCTGCCGTTTCTGCAGGGCGAGGGCAAAGAGGTGCGCCTGATCCTTGGCGATGCCTGGGGCGAACGCGCGCCGGTCCAGACTTTTTCCGAGATGTTTTATGCAGATGCGGTGCTTGAGGCGGGGGCCTCGATCCCCTTGCCCGACAACCATGAAGATCGCGGGATTTACGTGGTGGACGGGTCGATCACCGTCGCGGGCGAACCGTACGAGGCGGGGCAGATGATGGTGTTCCGCCCCGGTGATTCAATATCAGTGACGGCGGGGGATGCAGGGGCGCGCCTGATGATGCTGGGCGGTGCCACGCTCGAAGGATCGCGCCACATCTGGTGGAATTTCGTGGCCTCGTCCAAGGAACGCATTGAGGCCGCCAAAGAGGCGTGGCGCGCAGGCGACTGGGCGCATGGGCGGTTCAGATTGCCACCGGGCGATGAGGATGAGTTCATTCCGCTGCCGGATCGCTAGGGTCCGAGGGCAATTTGCGCAGCCGCTTAACGCACAGATGTCGGGCGCTCTGGCGCAATCACAGGAAATCGCACATTTGGCGTAAAACCCTGCTTGACGAGGACGGGCCCGCGCCATAATACGCCAGAACGCAGCGGGCGGTTGTAGCTCAGTTGGTTAGAGTACCGGCCTGTCACGCCGGGGGTCGCGGGTTCGAGCCCCGTCAACCGCGCCACTGCTGCGACAAAAACCGCCCCTTTCACGAGGGGCGGTTTTTTCATGTATGCGTCGGTGTTCAAGCGGTGATGCTGGTGAGAAAGCGGTGCAACGCCTCTGCCGTCTCTTTGGGATGCGTGTCGGGAAAGAAATGCCCGCCGGGCAGCGCAGCGCTTTGCATATTGGACAAGCGCGCGCCCCAGGTGGCGGGCACATCATAGGCGCGCCCCATGACCCCGTCTGCGCCAAAAAGGACAAGGGCAGGTGTGTCGATGCACCGCCCAAGATCGGCTGCATCAAGGCCAAAATCCACATCAATGGCCGCGCGATAGTCGTTGCACATCGATGCGATGCAGTCGGGTTTGCGCCACGCCGCGCGGTAGGCGGCCAGCGCATCCGCTGCAAACCCGTCCATCCCGCCGCCCCAACCCGCAAGGCAGGACTCGAAATAGGCATCCGGGTCATGCCCGATCAGCGTTTCGGGAAAGGGCGCAGGTTGGGCCAGGAAGAACCAGTGATAATAGGCGCGCGCAACCTCCTTGCTCAGATCATCAAGCAGCAGATGGGTGGGCACAATGTCCATGAGCGTCAGGGACAGCAAGGCCGTGTGATGGTCGAGGGCAAGGCGATGGGCCGTCCGTCCCCCACGGTCGTGGCCCACAAGGTGAAACTGACCAAACCCCAGATGTTGCATCAGCGTGACCTGATCGCGGGCCATTGCGCGAAAGCTCATGTCCTCCATTCCGGACGGTTTGGTACTGTCGCCATAGCCGCGTAGATCGGCGGTGATCACGGTGAAGTCGCGTGCCAACACTGGCGCAATAGCGTGCCACATTGCGCGGGTTTGGGGAAAGCCGTGCAACAACAGAACAGGCGGACCGCTGCCTGTTTGATCATATGCAATCGTGATGCCGTCAGGTGTAGTGAACTGGGCCATCGGTGTCTTTCATGGCTGGTGTCGGGTGGGGGCCAGCGCTCACACCCCCCAGGGTTTTTCAAATCAGAGAAAGGGGGGCGACGCTCCCTCTAGGTCAGTGCATCGAGAATACGCGCCCAGCTGCGGATGCCCTTGTGAAAGCTTTCCAGATCATATTTTTCGTTGGGCGAGTGGATTTGGTCATCATCACGCCCGAACCCGACCAGCATCGGCGTTGTGCCGAGGATATTCTGGAAATAGCCCGCAATGGGGATCGAACCGCCGCAGCCCACATAGGCCGCCGGAATCTGCCACTCGTCACTCAGGGCAACGCGCGCCTTTTCAAAGGCCGGGTCGCTCGTTTCGGTGATCGAGGCCGGGCCTGCGCCATGTTCTGAAAAGCTGACTTTGCAATCGGCGGGCAAGGCATCCTGCACCATTTTGCGAAAGTTGTCGCGGATCACATGAGGGTCCTGATCGCCAACAAGGCGAAAAGACACCTTGGCACTTGCTTTGCTTGGCAGCACCGTCTTGAAGCCCGCGCCAGTATAGCCACCCCAGATGCCGTTCACTTCGCAGGTGGGGCGCGACCAGATCATCTCGATCGGGGTGCGGTCGGTTTCGCCTGCGGGTACTGACAGGTCCACATCCCCAAGGAACTTGGCGTGATCAAAGGCAAGCCCCTGCCATTGCTGGCGAATTTCGTCCGGCAGTTCAGGAACACCATCATAGAAACCGGGCACGGTGATGCGCCCCTCGTCATCATGCAGCGAGGCCAGAATACGGGTCAGCACGCGGATCGGGTTCATCGCGACACCGCCATACATGCCCGAATGCAAATCCTTGTCCGGTGCGGTGATCGTGATTTCCTCGCCCAGCAGTCCGCGCAGCATGGTCACGATGGCAGGCACGCGGGATTCGAACAGGCCGGTGTCGCAGATCAGGGCGAGGTCGGATTTCAGCTCTTCCGCGTTCTCTTTCATGAAGGGAACCAGCGAGGGGGAGCCGGATTCTTCCTCGCCCTCGAAAAAGAAGGTGATGCGACAGGGCAGGCTGCCATGTTCGGCCTTCCACGCGCGGCACGCTTCGACAAAGGTCATCAGCTGGCCCTTGTCATCTGACGATCCGCGCCCGCGAATGACTTTGCCTGACGCTGTGTCCTGCACTTCGGGGTCGAACGGATCGCGGTCCCAGAGCTCAAGCGGGTCCACGGGTTGCACATCATAGTGGCCGTAAAACAGCAGGTGCGGCCCGTCGCCGTCTACGTGCCCCACAACCATCGGATGTCCGGGCGTGGGCCGCTTTTCCGCCTTGATTCCAAGGCTTTGCAGATCGGCCACCAACCAGTCGGCGGCGGTGTCGCAATCGGCCTTGAATGCAGGATCAGTGGAGATGGAGGGGATGCGCAGCAGGTCCAGAAGGCGGTCTGTGGCTTGCGGCAGATCGGCATCGATGCGGGCGAGGACGGCGTCGAGGGTCATGGCGGCTCCTGTTGGATGATGGGCCGAGAGTAGCCGGGCAGACCGCGGTGTCCAGAGGCGCGATTTGATTTGGGTCAATGCCGCCACCGCACCTGCATGGGACATGGGGGTCAGGAATAACGGACCTGCGACATGACGCGCGTTTGATTAGCATTGAAGGTGCATATCGCAGTCTATATCCATTCTAAGAAATGGGTGGCGCGCGTTCGCGTCATGACGACCCAAGACCAAGATGGAGCCTTTCCTGTGGATTACACAGCCAAATTGGACGACGCCCTGCAACGCCTTCACGATGAGGGACGTTACCGGACGTTCATCGATATTGAGCGTCAGAAGGGCCAGTTTCCACATGCCGTTTGGACGCGTCCGGATGGACGCCGCGCGCCCATCACCGTCTGGTGCGGCAATGACTATCTGGGCATGGGTCAGAACCCGATTGTTCTGCAGGCCATGCACGAGGCGATTGACGCCACCGGAGCAGGGTCGGGTGGGACGCGCAACATCTCGGGCACCACGGTCTATCACAAGCGTCTTGAGGCGGAACTTGCCGATCTGCACGCCAAGGAAGCGGCCCTTTTGTTCACCAGTGCCTATATCGCCAATGACGCGACTTTAAGTACGCTGCCCAAGCTGTTTCCAGGCCTCATTATTTATTCCGATGCGCTGAACCACGCCTCGATGATCGAAGGGGTGCGCCGCAATGGCGGTGCCAAGCGCGTGTTCCGTCACAACGACGTTGAACACCTGCGCGAACTGATGGCGGCGGACGATCCGGATGCGCCAAAGGTGATCGCCTTTGAATCGATCTATTCGATGGACGGCGATTTCGGGCCCATTAAAGAGATTTGTGACCTTGCCGACGCGTACGGCGCGTTAACCTATATTGACGAGGTGCACGCCGTTGGCATGTACGGCCCGCGCGGGGCCGGTGTGGCCGAACGTGACGGGCTTATGGACCGGATCGATATCATCAATGGCACGCTGGCCAAAGCCTATGGCGTGATGGGCGGATACATTGCCGCATCCGAAAAAATGTGTGACGCGATAAGGTCTTATGCGCCGGGCTTCATCTTTACTACCTCATTGCCACCGGCTGTGGCCGCCGGGGCTGCTGCCTCTGTCGCATTCCTGAAAACGGCCGAAAATCTGCGTGCGGACCACCAGGCACAGGCCAAGGCGCTCAAACTGCGTCTCAAGGGGATGGGATTGCCCATTATCGACCATGGCAGCCACATCGTGCCAGTCATGGTCGGCAACCCTGTACACACCAAGATTCTGAGCGATATGCTGCTGGAAAACCACGGTATTTACGTGCAGCCGATCAACTTTCCGACGGTGCCGCGCGGGACAGAGCGGCTGCGGTTTACTCCGTCGCCTGTGCATGGTCCAAAAGAGATGGACACGCTTGTTCAGGCGATGGATGAGCTGTGGTCACATTGTGCGCTGAATCGCGCCGAGAGTGTTGGATAGTTCATCAATATTCGCAATTGCCGTTGCCATGTGTTAAACTGTGTTAAACAACAGGCGTGAGACGAATCGAGGGGACAGGTTCGTTCAACACGACAAATTTTGGGGCAGCAGCATGATCGGGCGCAAATCCGTCATCACTGAAAACACAGAAAACGCAGAGCCGAAAGGTTTTGACGATTTCGAGTTGCGCCTTGGCGATATCATGCGCGGCGAACGCGCCACGATGGGCAAATCCCTGCTCGATGTGCAACGCGAACTGAGGATCAAGGCCAGCTACATCGCAGCCATCGAATCCTGTGATCCCGACGCCTTTGACACGCCCGGTTTCATCGCCGGATATGTGCGATCCTATGCTCGCTATCTGAACATGGACCCGGACCGCGCCTTTGCGGCGTTCTGCGACGAAAGCGGGTTTGCCGTCGCACATGGCATGGATGCTAAGGCGTCAGTGGTCAAGAAATCCAGCCGCGAAGAGCGGATGAGCCGCCGCCCGGCGGGCGACATATTCTCCGCGCCTGCGACACCGTTTGTTCCGGCGGGTGAGGCCATGTGGTCGCGTATCGAACCGCGCGCCATCGGGTCGACCTTTGTGCTGCTCGCCCTGATCGGTGGGCTTGGATACGGCGGCTATTCGATCCTGCAGGAAGTGCAGCGCGTTCAGGTTGCGCCGGTTGATCAGACGCCGGTCGTGCTGTCCGATCTTGATCCGCTGAATGGTGCCGCACCCGTCGAATCGGTGCTTGGCCCTGACATCGAAACGCCACGCGCGGATGTGCTGGACCGCCTTTACCGCCCGCAAGCCCTGGATGTTCCTGTGCTTGTGGCGCGCGACGCCCCTATCGCGACCCTTGATCTGCGTGATGTGGGCACGTTCGCGGAACCGCAGCCCGACAGACCGCAGATCGCCGGTGTGGTCGACACCAGCCCCTTTGTCGGTGCCTCGATTCCGCAAGTTGTCGAAGCGCCAACGCCGGCCCTGACCATGGTTGCGGTCCGCCCGTCATGGGTGCGCGTCCGCGCCGCCGACGGGACCGTCATCTTCGAGGCGACGATGCAGGCAGGCGACACATGGGAAGCGCCGCTGACCGAAGAACCGCCCACATTGCGCACTGGCGAAAGTGGCGCGATCTACTTTGCGATGAACGACAAATTCTACGGCCCCGTGGGTGAAACCGGCTCCGTGACCTCAAACCTGCCCCTTGAGATCGCAGGCTTGCAGGAAACCTACTTGCCGGTCGAAGTGTCCACGGACGAAGGCCTTGTGCGCTATGCCGAGGCCAGGGCCGCCGCGGTGTCCCAACCTTCCGAATAACTGACCTAAGCCACGTGGCGGCCATTGCCGGGCGCTGTGCAGATGTCTATCTTGGTTGACAACGCCCTCCGTCCCAAAGGCCGCTGACATGTCACTCAATCACATCCGCCCGTGGCGCAACATCTATCGCCGCAAAAGCCGTCAGATCATGGTGGGCAATGTGCCGGTCGGGGGCGATGCACCGATTACCGTTCAGACGATGACCAACACCCTGACCACGGATGCCAAGGCGACGATTGCCCAGGTGCAGGCGGCGGCAGAGGCGGGGGCGGATATCGTGCGCGTCTCGGTTCCGGATGTGGACAGCGCCAAGGCAATGAAAGAAATCGTGCGCCAGAGCCCGGTTCCCTTGGTCGCGGACATCCATTTTCATTACAAACGCGGGATCGAAGCGGCAGAGGCGGGTGCCGCCTGCCTGCGCATCAACCCGGGCAATATCGGTGACGAAAAACGGGTGAAAGAGGTCATCAAGGCCGCGCGCGATCACAACTGTTCGATCCGCATCGGCGTGAATGCCGGGTCCCTCGAAAAACACCTGCTCGACAAATATGGCGAGCCGACCCCGGATGCGATGGTGGAATCCGGTCTCGACCACATCAAGATATTGCAGGACAACGATTTTCACGAGTTCAAGATCAGCTGCAAAGCATCAGACGTGTTCATGGCCGCCGCTGCCTACCAGCAGCTTGCCGATGCCACGGATGCGCCCATTCACCTCGGGATAACCGAGGCGGGTGGGCTGACCTCGGGCACGATCAAATCCGCCATCGGCCTTGGCCAACTGTTGTGGATGGGCATCGGCGACACGATCCGCGTGTCCCTGTCCGCCGACCCGGTCGAAGAGGTGAAAGTGGGATATGAGATCCTGAAATCGCTCGGCCTGCGCCATCGCGGTGTGAACATCATCTCGTGCCCGTCCTGCGCGCGCCAAGGCTTCAACGTGATCAAGACGGTGGAGACGCTGGAAGAGCGGCTGGCCCATATCAAGACGCCCATGTCGCTGTCGATCATCGGCTGCGTGGTCAATGGCCCCGGCGAGGCGCTGATGACGGATGTTGGTTTCACCGGCGGCGGGGCTGGGCACGGCATGGTCTATCTGGCGGGCAAGCAAAGCCACAAGCTGAACAACGACGAGATGGTTGAGCATATCGTCGAGCAGGTCGAGAAGAAGGCGGCGGAGATTGACGCGGCTGCAGCGACGGACGTTCAAGCCGCCGAATGATGTCGCGAACACGTGCATCGTCACAGGCCAGGCTTGTCGGTATGACCGCACGGGGCCTTGTCTGATGTATGTGTCCATCACCGGCCTGCGCGTCAAACGCTGGTGGCTTATGCCCGTGTTCTGGCGCCATGCCGTGCCAACATTCAAAGACGCGCAAAACGCCAAAGGCAACATCCATTCCGCCGTCAGGCGGATTGGCCGGGTGCATCACACATTGACCGTCTGGGACAGCCGCGCGGATATGCTGGCCTACCTGCGCTCGGCGCGACATGCATATGCGATGCGCCGGTTTTCCAGTTTTGCGACAGGCCGGGTGTACGGGTACGAAGCCGAAGTGCCGCCCGATTGGGACGCGGCGTTGGCACAGTATCACGCGCATGGCCGCGATATCGGGCCGTGACCCTAGCCGCGTTTTTCGTCAACCAGCGCCTGCATCTGATCGTAAGGCAGATAGCCGCGCAGCAATTCGTCCTGCAGCACGAATGTGGGTGTCCCGGTGATCTGCAGGCGTTGGGCCAGCGCGCGGGTGCGGCGGATTTCGTCCGTGACCTCTTCGCTGTCCATGCGGGCCTCGATCGCGTCGGCGTCCAGACCAAAGGTCGATGCCATGCGTTTGAGCGCGCGGATGTTCACGTCTGAATTCATCGCCATCAGCGCGTCGTTCAGCGCTTTGTAGGCCTCGTCGCCCGCGATCTGCTTGGCGGCCACGGCAAAGCGCGAGGCCAGGAGGGACTGTTCACCCAGGATCGGGAACTCCTTGACCACAAGGCGGATGTTTCCGTCTGTTTCCAGCAGCTTGGCCACTTCACCATGGGCGCGTTTGCAATACCCGCAGCGATAGTCGAGGAATTCGACCAGCGTGATATCCCCGTCCGGGTTGCCCCCGACAAAGCTGTAGCCGTCGTTGAAAATCTCGTCCGCATTGTCGCTCACAAGGCTCTGATCGGCTTGCGCTTGTGCGGCCTGTTCGCGCTGTTCCAGAACGGCAACCGCGTCCATGATCACTTGCGGATTGTCCATGAGGTAAGCGCGGACTTCTTCACGAAAAATCGCGCGTTCTTCGTCTGTCATCGCGCTCAAATCAAGGGCGTGCGCAGGCAGGGCGAGGCTGAGGGCCATAACACTGGTGGCGGCGAGGGTGCGAAACATGGGCTATCTCTTTCTCTTTGCAGCACGTTCTGAGGCAAGGAGCACATCATGCGCCCGTTGCCAAGGGCCAGAGCCTTCGGGGAGCAGGCCCGTGGCGCGTTTGGCGTGAATTCCGGCATCTTCAAGACTGCCACGCAGCGCATAGCGCTCTGCTGTGACCAGCGACGCCATGCCTTTGTTGCCGGTGCGCGCGTACGCGACCGACAGATCGCGCAGCATGGAGCCGTCGCGAAAGTCGATGGAGCGGGCGCGTTCCAGCGCGGGCAGGGCGGCGTTCACATTGCCGCTGGCCAGAAGGGCGCGCCCGTATCCGGCCTGCAACAGCCCGTCACGCGGGCGCAATTGCACCGCGCGCCCATGGGCGTTGGCTGCTGCGGCGAACTGGCGTGTTTCCATCAGGATCTGGCCCTTGAGGTCGTAATAGAACGGATCGCTTGGCCGCATGGCGATGGCCTTGTCGATGGCGGCGAGCGCCCGGCGGGTCTGTGAATTCTGGTGGCGGGCCATCGCCTCGCGCATCAGGGCAACATCTGCATAGCCTGACTCGCCCAGCCGGTTGAGCGTCCAGCTTGGGCGGCGCTGATAGGCGGTCAGCTTGCCCTTGGCGCGCGCAAACCAATACTCCCATTTGCCCGAATCTGCCGATCTGAGGTCGCCATAGGCCGCTGCATAGCCTTCGATGGCACGCAGGCGGTCGCGGCTGAGCGGGTGGGAACGCACGTAAGGGTCCTGCCGGGCTGCCGACAACACTTCCTGCCCGCGAAACAGGCGAAACACGTCCAGCATGCCCGACAACGGGATGCCCGCGCTGCGCAAGTACCGCGCGCCGGACTGATCTGCCGAGCTTTCCTCGGCCCGGGTGTGGGTGAGAAAGGCGCGCATTGCCGCACTTTGGGTGCCGACGGCAATCGCGCCTGCCGCTTCGCCGCCACCCGCGGCCGCCGCAATCACGGCCAGCGCCATGCCAAGGCCCGCAGCGGTGCGCGCATTGCCCATATTGGTCATGCGCCGCGTGATATGGCCGTTTGCGATGTGGGCGGCCTCGTGCGCGATCACCGCCTGCAACATGGCGGCATTTTCCATCCGCCCGATCAGGCCCGAATGGATATAGATCGCATCATTGCCGATCACGAACGCATTCAATGTGCCGTCATCGACAACCAGAATCTTGGTGCGCGACGCGCTCAGCCCCGCCGCCTTCAGCACAGGCGTGGCCACCTGGGCCAGTGCGTATTCCAGATCGGCATCGCGCAACAGCGACACCGCCCGCGCAGGCAACGCCAGCGCGAATGTCAGGATCATGATTGACGCGAGCCGCGCGACAGGATGAAAGGTCATGGCGCTGATCATAGGAGAGCCCATGCGAACCTCAAGACGCAGTGACGTCGATCCCTTTATCGTGATGGATGTCATGGAGGCGGCACGCGCGGCCGAAGCAGCGGGCCGCCATATTATCCACATGGAAGTCGGCCAGCCGGGCACAGGCGCCCCACAAGCGGCGATCCGCGCATTGAGTGAAGCGATGGCGGCGGGGCCGCTGGGCTATACGGTCGCCCTTGGGTTGCCCGCGCTGCGCGCCCGCATCGCGCGTCTTTATGGAGAATGGTACAATGTCGATCTGAACCCCGACCGCGTGATCGTGACCTCTGGCGCTTCGGGCGGTTTCATCCTTGCCTTCAACGCCCTTTTTGACAGCGGGGATCGTGTTGGGATCGGCGCGCCAGGCTATCCGAGTTACCGCCAGATCCTGCGCGGGCTTGGGTTCGAGGCCGTCGATCTTCCGACTGCCGACGCAAACCGCCTGCAACCGGTGCCTGCGGATTTTGCCGGGATGGACCTTGCGGGGCTGCTAGTCGCTTCGCCCGCCAATCCCACAGGTACGATGCTGGATCACGCATCCATGTCCGCGCTGATCGGGGCCTGCGCGGACGCTGGCACCAGCTTTATCAGTGACGAAATTTACCACGGCATCGAATATGAGGCCAAGGCGGTCAGCGCGCTTGAGATCAGTGACGATGTCTACGTGATCAACTCGTTTTCCAAGTATTTCTCCATGACCGGCTGGCGCGTCGGCTGGATGGTCGTGCCCGAGGATCATGTGCGCGTCGTTGAGCGGATCGCCCAGAACATGTTCATTTGCGCGCCGCATGCGTCCCAGGTGGCCGCCCTTGCCGCGATGGATGCGACCGACGAATTGCACGCGAACATGGATGTCTACCGCGCCAATCGCGCGCTGATGCTGGATGGGTTGCCCAAGGCCGGGTTTGCGCGTATCGCGCCACCTGATGGGGCCTTTTACGTCTATGCGGATGTGTCTGATATCACGACAGATTCCCGTGCCTTTGCGGCCGAGATACTGGAACAGGCCGGGGTTGCGGTGACGCCCGGACTCGACTTTGATCCGGTGCGCGGCCACACCACGTTGCGCTTTTCCTATGCCCGCAAAACCGAAGATATCGCCGAAGGGCTGCGCCGTCTGACGGAATTCATGGGTGAGCGCCGATAGGGGGATTCCCGTTTGCTGTGCCATGGACTATGCTGGGCAAAAAAGCGGGCGGAAACGATGCGGGCAGTTCTAGCAGCACTCATGATGTGGATCGTGGCGGTGTCAGCCACGGCGCAGGACCTGTCGGGTCTTGCGCGCGTCGATATGCAGTCCAGCACAGTCGAAGACGGCTGGCTGGGTGGGACGACGCTGACCCTGGCGCTTAGCCAAGGCGTGCCATTTCGCGTCTTTGTGCTCGATGAACCGGCCCGCCTTGTCGCCGATTTTCGCGAGGTCGATTTTGCAGGCGTGAGCGCCGATGCACTGCTTGAAGGGACGGATCGCATCTCTGGCCTGCGCTTTGGCACGTTCAAACCGGGATGGTCCCGGTTGGTGGCTGATCTGGCCGAACCGATGCTGCCTGTCGAGATTTCAATGCCTGTGGACACAGCCTCCGGGCGCGCGACCCTCAAGATTGCGCTTGAGGCTGTCGCGCCCGAGGCATTTGCCGCGCGCGCCGGTGCGCCCGTGAACCCGGATTGGGCCGTGCAGGCCGCCGCTCCGCCGCCCGCCCTCGACGATGACAGCTTTGTTCTTGTGCTTGATCCCGGCCATGGCGGTGTCGACCCCGGCGCGGTGCGGGACACGACGACGGAAAAGGAACTGATGCTGGGCATCGCGCTGGCCTTGCGGGACGCGCTGCGTCGGGCGGGCGGGGTCGAGGTGGTGCTGACCCGCGACCGCGATGTATTTGTGTCCCTCACGGGGCGCGTCGCGCTCGCCCATCAGGTCGGGGCGGACGCGTTTGTGTCCCTTCACGCGGATCTCGCTCAGCGAAGGACAGGCGCGCGGGGCGACCGTCTACACCCTTTCGGATGAGGCGTCAGATGCGGCCTCGGCCCAATTGGCGGCGCAGCATGACCGGTCCGACATCATCGCAGGCGTGGACCTGAGCGGCACGGACGATCAGGTGGCTTCCGTCCTTATGGATCTTGCGCGCGTCGAGACGATGCCGCGCACGCATGATCTGGCCACGGCGCTGATTGACAGCATGGGCGCGGCAGGGGGTCCGATGAACAAGCGGCCTAGGCGCGAGGCATCGTTTTCCGTGCTCAAAAGCGCGGACATCCCGTCGGTGCTGGTCGAAGTGGGCTTTCTGTCGGACAATCGCGACCTTGCGAACCTGCGCGATCCGATCTGGCGCGCGGTCATGGTCGAGGCGCTGGCCACAGGCATTCTGGCATGGCGGGACAGTGACCTCGCGCGCCAGCCTCTGGTGCGACAATAGGGCGTTCACATCGGCGGGATCGTGCCCCAGTTGGCTTTTGACGCCCTTGCGCGCCTCGCCTATGATGGCCACATAAAGCAACCTTACCAAATACAGGTGCGAGCGGTCATGCTTCGGTTCATTTTGTCCTTCTTCGGCGGGATTTTCACGACACTCACCATGGGGATTGCCATGGTCGCGCTGTCCGTCGGTGCGGTGTTCTGGATGTACGGGCGCGACCTGCCCAGCCACGAAAGCCTTGCGCAGTACCAGCCCGCCACGATCAGCCGCATCTATTCAGGCGAGGGGCGGATCATCGACGAATTCGCGCAGGAACGCCGCCTGTTTGCACCTGCCGACACAATCCCGCCGATGATCAAACAGGCCTTCATCAGCGCCGAAGACAAGAATTTCTACACCCACGAGGGCTACGATCTGCGCGGCATCGGGGCTGCGGCCTATGATGCGGTGCGCACACGCGGCGCGGATGTGCGCGGGGCCTCGACCATCACGCAGCAGGTGATGAAGAACTTTCTTCTGTCCGGCGACCGTCAGGCCGAACGCAAGATCAAGGAAATCATCCTCGCCGCCCGGGTCGAGGGGGCGCTGAGCAAGGAAAAGATCCTTGAGCTGTACCTGAACGAGATTTTCCTTGGCCAGAATTCTTATGGGGTCGCGGCAGCCAGCCAGACCTATTTCAACAAGAACCTTAATGAACTGGCCCCGCATGAGGCGGCGTTCCTTGCCTCACTGCCCAAGGCCCCGTCGGATTATCACCCGGTGCGGCGCAAGGACCGGCTCATGGCGCGCCGGAATTTTGTCCTCAAGGAGATGATGGAAAACGGATATCTTGATGAGGTGACATATGAGGAAGAGCGCAACATGCCGCTGCGCTCGGTCCAGAACGGCGATTTTGACAGCTTCAAGGGTGATTTGCCGCCGCGCGACTACTTCACGGATGAAATCCGGCGCCAGCTCAGCCAGGACTTTGGCGAGGGCGAATTTTTCACCGGTGGGTACACGGTGCGCGCGACCATCGACGCCGAAATGCAGCCTGTTGCCGCGCGTGCCTTGCGCCAGCAGCTCGAAGCCTATGATCGGGGCCGGGGCACATGGCGCGGCACGGGCAAAAAGATCGAAGCGGATCAGCTAGAAAACTGGGCCGAGGTGCTGCCGGGCATCAAGGTCGCGCGCGACATCGATCAGGATGGCGTCTGGCGGCCCGCCGTGGTGCTTGAGGTTGGCGATCAGACGCTGCGCCTTGGCATCGAAGGCTGGGTCGAGGGTGAACCGGAACCAATCGTGCCCCGCGAAGACATCAAGTGGGTCAAGGGCAGCTTTGTCGACAATTTCGAAGTGGGCGACGTCGTGCATGTGCGCGCAATGACCGCTGACAGCGACAGGTCGTTCATCCGCTGGACCCTGCGGCAAGTGCCCGAGGCGCAAGGCGGCTTTGTCGCGATGGATGTCGATACCGGCCGCGTGATCGCGATGCAGGGCGGGTTCAGCTATCAGCATTCGGTGTTCAACCGTGCGACGCAGGCCAAACGGCAGCCAGGGTCCTCGTTCAAGCCATTTGTCTATGCGGCCGCACTCGACAGTGGCTATACGCCCGCGACCATCGTGGTCGACGCCCCGATCGAGATCAACACGCCACAGGGCCTGTGGCGGCCGCGCAACTCGTCCAACCAGTTTTACGGCCCGACACCCTTGCGCACCGGCATCGAACGTTCGCGCAACCTGATGACCATCCGGCTGGCCGAAGAGGTGGGAATGGAAACCGTGGCCTCTTATGCCGAGCGGTTTGGGGTCTACGACAACATGTCGCCGTTTCTGGCCAACTCGCTGGGGTCCGAGGAAACGACGTTGTACCAGATGGTGTCGGCCTATGCGATGTTCGCCAATGGCGGTGAGCGGGTGCAGCCCACCTTGGTGGACCGGGTGCAGGACCGCTACGGGCGCACCGTTTATCGCCATGACGAACGTACGTGCAATGATTGCACGCAACTTGCCAGCCTCGATGCGGGCCTTGGCCCGCGCATCGTGTCCAACCGCGCACAGATCATGGACCCGATCACGGCCTATCAGCTGACATCGATGATGGAAGGCGTTGTGCAGCGCGGAACCGCGTCGCGGTCAGTGAACCTGCCTGTGCCAATCGCGGGCAAGACGGGCACGACAAATGACGCCAAGGACGTGTGGTTCATCGGCTTTTCCAGCAACATCGCCGCCGGGTGCTATATCGGCTATGACCAGCCTCGCAGCCTTGGGCGCGGTGCCTCTGGCGGGGGCATGTGCGGCCCGGTCTTTCAGGCCTTCATGAGCGAGGCGATCAAGAAATACGGCGGTGGTGCGTTCGACGTTCCTCCGGGCGGATATTTCATCAAGATCGACCGTTTTACCGGCGCACGTCTCAGTGATGATGCGAGTGGCCCCAATGTTGTAGCCGAGTATTTCCGGGAGGGCGAAGACCCGATCTTTGGTCTCGCATTTGATGGCGGATTTGCGATGGGTGCTGACCTGCCGCTGTTCGAAGAGGCCGCAGCGGGTGGACGGCAGGTGACCACCTCGACCGGGCGCAAGGCGGTCGTCGGACCCAAGGCCAGCTTTGGATCGCTGAGTTCTGGCGGGCTTTACTGACACCGCAGGCAGGCAAGGTCAGAGGGGGCCAGCCCCCGCGCATGCGCGCGTCCCCCGGAGTTTTTCTGGCGAGATGAAGGATGCTTGTGGCGCGCGGGGGCTTGGGCTATCTCGTGGCTCTGCGAGACGAGGGATAAGAGATGCGCGCCGAAATTCAGAACATCGTGGCCGAGATCGAGAAATCGGTGGACCTGTTGGCGCAGCGTCTGGACATCGACACGGCCCAGCATCGTCTTGAGGAATTCAATGCGCGCGTCGAGGACCCCAACCTGTGGGACAATCCTGAGGCTGCGCAAAAGCTGATGCGCGATCGCCAGATGCTGGTTGACGCGCTGGAGGTGCATGGCCGCATTTCCCAGGACATGGCCGACAATATCGAGCTGATCGAGCTGGGTGAAATGGAAGAGGACGCCGAAGTCGTCGCCGAGGCCGAAGCCGCATTGAAGGCGCTGGCCACACTCGCCGCCCAAAAGGAACTGGAAGCGCTGCTGGACGGCGAGGCCGATGGCAATGACACCTTCCTTGAGATCAATTCGGGTGCTGGCGGCACCGAGTCCTGCGACTGGGCCGCGATGCTTGCCCGCATGTACGTTCGCTGGGCGGAAAAGAAAGGCTACAAGGTCGAATTGCAGTCCGAAAGCGCGGGCGAAGAGGCTGGGATCAAGTCCGCCACTTACAAGATCAGCGGGCAGAACGCCTATGGCTGGCTGAAATCCGAATCCGGCGTGCACCGCCTTGTGCGCATCAGCCCGTTCGATTCTGCTGCCAAGCGGCACACATCGTTCACATCCGTCGGCGTCTATCCGGTTGTGGACGACAATATCGAGATCGAGGTGAACCCGGCCGACATCCGCATCGACACCTACCGGTCCTCCGGGGCGGGCGGGCAGCACGTGAACACCACGGATTCGGCGGTGCGCATCACCCACGCGCCCACAGGCATCGTCGTCACCAGTTCCGAGAAATCCCAGCACCAGAACCGTGACATCGCGATGAAAGCGCTGAAATCGCGCCTCTACCAGATGGAGCTGGATCGCCGCAACGCCGCCGTGAACGAGATGCATGAGAACAAGGGCGATGCGGGCTGGGGCAACCAGATCCGGTCCTACGTGCTGCAACCCTACCAGATGGTCAAAGACCTGCGGACCAATTTTGAGACCTCTGACACCAAAGGTGTGCTGGACGGTGATCTGGATGGGTTCATGGCTGCAACCCTTGCGCTCGATGTGTCGGGCAAAAGCCGGGCTGAGGCGCAGGGCGACTAAGCCCTTCGAAACACCTCAGCATCAACGACCGTCCCTTGATCTTGCCCGTCAAAGCGTTGACGCTGCGCAGGAAGGAACGGGGGACGTCACATGATCGAAGCGGGTGCATTGGCCTTGCGGGCACGCATGGATGCAGGCGAGATCACGGCTCAGGACGTGATGGCGGCGACGCTGGCGCGCATCGACGCGGTGAACGGAACGGTGAATGCCATCGTGTCCCTGCGAGACGCAGACGCCCTGATGGCCGAAGCGGCGGCGGCAGATGCGGCCCCCAAGGCCGGGTGGCTGCATGGCATCCCGCTGGCGGTCAAGGATCTTGCCAACGCCGCCGGATTGCCCACCTCCATGGGGTCACCCCTGTTTGCAGGCACGATTGCCGGAACGGATGACATCCACATCGCCCGCCTGCGCGCCGCAGGTGCCATAGTCATCGGCAAGACCAATACGCCCGAATTCGGGCTGGGTTCGCACAGCATCAACCCGGTCTTCGGGGCAACGCGCAATCCTTACGATGCTGATCGCAGCGCCGGGGGATCGTCCGGCGGGGCCGGGGTGGCGCTGGCTTGCGGGATGGTGTCACTTGCCGATGGGTCGGACATGATGGGCAGCCTGCGCAATCCGGCGGGGTGGAACAACGTCTACGGGATGCGCCCCAGTTGGGGGCTGGTGCCGTCGGAACCGGTGGGCGACAGTTTCCTGCATCAACTGGCAACAAACGGACCGATGGCGCGCACCCCGCGCGATCTTGCCGCCGTGCTGGACACGATGGCGGGGCCTGATCCGCGCCAGCCGCACGGGGTCGCACAGGCCCCAAGCCTGCCCCAGATCGAAGGCGGGGCTGAGGGTATGCGCATCGGCTGGCTGGGGGATTGGGGCGGCAGCCTCGCGATGGAGCCGGGGGTGCTGGATCTGTGTGGCACGGCCCTTGAACAGATGGGCGATCTTGGCGTCAGGGTCGGGCCGCTGGCTGCACCATTTTTGCGCGATGCCTTGTGGGAGGCATGGATCACCCTGCGCAGCTGGTCCGTGGCTGGCGGGCTCGCACCACTGCATGCCGATCCCGCGCAACGGGACCAGCTGAAAGACACGGCACTCTGGGAAATCGAACGGGGTCTCGCCCTGTCGGCCATGGATGTGCACCGCGCCAGCGTCATCCGGTCGGACTGGTTTAAGACGGCGGTGGCGTTGTTTGACCACTACGACGTGCTTGCCCTGCCAAGCGCGCAGATGTGGCCCTTTGACGTGACCCTCGATTTCCCGCCCGAGATTGCGGGGCAGGGCATGGACACGTATCATAGATGGATGGAGGTGGTGGTGCCCGCCAGCCTGATCGGGTTGCCAGCGGTCTGCGTGCCCGCAGGCTTTGGCGGTCCGCACGATCTGCCCATGGGGCTGCAACTGATTGGGCCGCGTGGCAGTGACGCAAGGCTGCTGAGGCTGGCCGAGGCGTGGCATCAGGCCACCGACTGGCCCGGGCGCAGGCCACCAATTTTCTGAGGGGGACTTTCGAGGATGCAAACCAACCCTTATCCCGACCTGCCCGCAGGCGTGCCACCGTTTCATGCGCCGCCCGACGGGTTCGTGGCCCGCGCGCTGCGCATGGGCTGGGATGATTTCCGGGCGCGCCCGGGTTTTGGCCTGATCGCGGGGGCTGCGGCCGTGCTGGCCGGTTGGACATTGCTGGGCCTGACCCTGTGGGCCGGGCACACATTCTGGCTGATCCTCGCCGTCTTCGGCTTTCCGCTGGTGGCCCCCCTGTGCGCCCTTGGCACATATGAAGTGTCGCGCCGGATCGGGGCGGGGGAACCCGCGTCGCTGGGGGCCGTCCTGCACCGTCTGCGGATCGAACGGGGACGGCAGATCCCGTGGCTGTCGATGTTGATGGTGGTGGGGCTGTTGTTCTGGTTCTTCCTCGGACACATGATCTTTGCGCTGTTTCTGGGACTGAAGCCGATGGTCAACGTCACCACATCGCTGGATGTGTTTCTGAGCCAGGACGGATTGATGATGATGGCGCTTGGCACTGTCGTGGGTGGGCTGTTCGCCTTCCTGTTTTTTGCGATGTGCGTGCTGGGCCTGCCGCTGCTGCTGGCGCGCGAGGTGGATTACATGACGGCGATCCTGACCAGCGTCGGCCATGTCCGCCGCCATCCGCGCGAGATGATCACCTGGGCGTTCGTGATCGTGGTGTTGCTGGCTCTGGCGATGCTGCCAGGGCTGCTGGGCTTGCTGGTGATCCTGCCATGGCTGGGCCATGCGTCGTGGCACGTTTATGCACAGATGGCGGCAGGCGCACGCTAAAGCGGGGTTTCGCGGCCCATGTCGATCAGTGCCGCACGCAGGCATGCGGTGTCGGGATGATCGATTTCCATTGCAAAAACATGGGCATGGGTCAGGTAGAACCCGCGCGCCGTGTCAGTTTCCGCCGCATCTGCTGCCCACTGGTACAAGGTGACAAGGACGGCGCGGTCGCCTGCCGCATGCGCAGCCAGCAGCCGCGCATCCAGATCGGTCATTGTGCCGCCTGAGCCTGTGCGCGATGCGCGGCGACACGCCCGGCCACCCAGTCGTGGAACAGATGGGTCGGCCCATCCATCGCCGGGGAAAAGCGCCCGCCATCAAATCCCGGCGCATGACGCCCGCGCTGCATGCCCTCAACGACAAAGATGTCTTCCTCGAACACGGTTTTCCACTGCGCGGTATTTTTTGCGCGCAAATCCGGATCGGTGTCGGGGCGGGCGTAAAACAGATGCACATGCTCGACCGTTTTGCCGGGGCTTTGCGGGGTAAGGATGATGGCGAACGCATGATCGCGGTGCACACCCAGCAGCACGTTGGGATAGGCGGTGATGTATTCCGACGCAGTGTCCCACTTGTCGCTCAGCCCCTCGAAATCGGGAAAGGTTGCGCCATCCGCACCCGTCAACTGGCGGTAAACAAGCGTGCCCTGACCGGAGAAACACCCGGGCTGTTCGATGTGGTAATGATCTTCCAGACGGGAGTAGCTGTTCAGGCCCGGATGGACCCAGGGCAGGTGATAGCTTTCGCAGTAATTCTCGACCGCCAGCTTCCAGTTGCAGTTCACCGCCAACTGAAATGTGCTGTCCGCACCGCCGTGATAAAGGGGTTTGTCAAACTCGGACCAGCGCGCCAGCAGATCGGCATTGGCCTCTTCAAAAGCGGGGGCATCGCCCGACAGGTTGATCCACACAACACCAAGCCAGATGTGACTGCGCACTTCGATCAGGCCCAGCAGGTCGCGATCAATGCCATCGGCGGTGTTTTGACCCGGACCACCCACATGGGGGGTCGACACAAGGCGGCCTTCGGTCGAATAGCACCAACTGTGATAGGGGCAGCGAATGGCCCCTTCGATCTTGCGCGGTGCGTCGACAAGGATCATGCCACGGTGCCGGCAGATGTTGTGAAAAACCCGGACCTGACCGGCACGATCCCGCACCAGCAACAGGGGCATGTCGAGAAAGGTAAGGGGCAGGGCATCGCCGGGCTCGGGAACATCCGCGCTGACGGCCAGACCGGACCAGCCCGACATCAGCAGGGCGGCGCGTTCTTCTTCAAAGACCTTTTCGTCAATGTAATGCGCATTGGGCAGGCCACGGGCCGAGGTGATCGGTTGGCGCACCGCGCTCAGATCTGTGTGTTGCATGACAAATGCCTCCCGAATGCTGTTTCAACCAGCATAGCGAGAGGGCACACGGACACATGTGCGTTTTCGACCAGACTTTTCCATCCCCGACACCGCAAAGGGTCGCGAAGGGCTCAGCCGTGCAGTTTGTGCTGCTCTGTCTTGGCGGCAGCGACGCGCGGGCCGTGATCAACACGGAAGGGAATGACCTTGGCCGTGTTGGTAACGATGTGATCCTGCATCACCGGAACAGAACGCAAGCCGTCCGTGAGTGTTGTGCCTGAGTTTCTTTGTTCGACCCGACGCGGGTTCAGTGCAAGGCGCATATTGCGCGATGTCTGCACGTCAAATTCAACGACATCGCCAACCTCGAAAAAGACGTCGGCAACAGCGACGTTCTTACCACCTGACAGATAGGCCAAATCACCTTGATCCTCGCACCAGATGACAGCCTTCTGATCAGCTGAATCTCTCCACAGTACTATACCGATCATTATTCCACCCAAAGTTGGTCTTGCCCTATCAAACCTATTTTTGGGTGTTTGGGATACGGCTAACTCCGGAACGGGCGCTTGCTTTTTGTGTCCATGGGAGTATCTTCTGATTGCTTTTCGCGTCAGAGGCGACGCTACTTGGCGTCACTTCGCGGAGGTCAGTGTCGTAACGAGCGTCAATCACCGGCTGTCCGCATACTATACGCAAAAAAGCGAAAAGGGACTCACATGGCGGAAACGCGCAGATCACCGGCGGAATTGCGCAGTATGTTCGGCGCAAATCTGCGGATTCTCGCGCAACCCTATCCGTCGATCTCGGAATTGTCCCGCCAGTTGGGCATCAACCGCACACAGTTCAACCGGTACCTGTCGGGCGAAAGCTTCCCCCGACCGGATGTGCTGGCCCGGATCTGCGCCTTCTTCAATGTGGACGCGCGCGTGTTGCTGGAACCGGTCGACAATATCGGGCGCGGCAGTGACCCCCTGACTGGTGGGTTCCTGCGCGATTTCGTCGGCGGCGGCGTCGGCGCAGTTCAGGAATCTTTGTTTCCGTCCGGATTTTACCGCTTTTCACGCCGCAGTTTTCTGGCACGCGATCAGTTTGTCAGCGGGCTGGTGCGGGTGTTTCGCGAAGGGCAGTCCACATTTATCCGCGGCTACGAAGCGCGCGCCGCGATGGAGGCACAGGGGCTGGGCATGGACCGCACCGCGCGCGAGTTTCGCGGCCTCGTATTGCGCCAGGAAGACGGGATCGCAGCGCTGATCTCGCGCAAGGACGCGATGACGGCGTCGTTCAATTTCCTCAGCCGGGTCACGTCATTCGAAAACAACTATTGGGTCGGCTATGTGGCGCGCACCGTACGCGAAGCTGCGGAAACCGACCGTGTCGTGCGCGTGGTCTACGAACACCTCGGCACGGGGATCGGCAAAGCCAAGGCGGCCGGGAAACAAGCAGGCTATTGCCAGATTGACGACCTCTTGCCCTTTCACCAGCGACTTTTGCAGCCCGACGTGCCGTTCCGTTAATCGCCGCGGGGCAGGGCGGCCACGCCGGTGCGGGCCACTTCGGCGAGGCCAAGGGGGCGCATCAGGTCGGCAAACGCGTCAATCTTTTCCGGCGCGCCGGTGATTTCAAAGACAAAGCTTTCCAGCGTGCTGTCCACCACATTGGCGCGAAAGATGTCCGCGAGACGCAAGGCCTCGACCCGTTGATCGCCCTTGCCGGTCACCTTGAACATCGCCAGTTCCCGCTCGACCGAAGGCCCCTCAACGGTGAGGTCATTGACCTTGTGGACGGATACGATGCGCCCCAGCTGCGCCTTGATCTGCTCGATCACCTGCGGCGTGCCGGTGGTGACAATGGTGATGCGGCTGAGGTGCCCCTGATGATCGACCTCGGCCACGGTCAGGCTTTCGATGTTGTAACCACGCCCGGAAAACAGGCCGATGACACGGGCCAGCACACCAGGTTCGTTTTCGACCAACACCGCAAGCGTGTGCTTCTCCACCACGTCCGAAAAGGTGGGGCGCAGGTTATAGGCGGAATGGCTGGTAGAGCCTTTTTTGAGTTTTAGGGCTGACATTATCCCATTTCCTTTAACACTTGTTCTGACAGTGGAATTGAAAGTTGCTGCACTTTGTAAGCAAAGTCCTTCCGCTGAGACATTGGATCAACCGCTTCTTTCCCCAGTAGAAGCGCATAGGTTTTTACAAGCGCGTCCAACCGATTGTCTCTAAATCCCTTGTTCAGCTTCGGTTTTGCTTCGCCAAACTTGTCCTGATGATGATTTCTAAAAAGCCAGCGACCCTCGTCGACAAGCCCTGATAACCGTGCGGCTATCTCAACGCGATCCTTAAAGGTGTGTGTTTGATGCTGGCCAACCAATGAGCAATTCAAAATGTGATCTGCCAAAGACAATTCTTGTGTTGCCCGACGCGCCCAGTCGGTTAGACGCTCAGTAGCTTGCAGTTTTTGGGCATGCTCAAACCGCCGATCTTCGAGAGCTTGATTTACTTGGCGCCTACGCTCTTCCAAGCCCCTAAGCCGACTGTCGCGCGTTTCGTCTCTATCTTTGGTCGAAATCTGGCGCATCTCTTCCCTGCGCTTTGAACGGTAGTCGATCCAGAAAGTGGCAACCGCGACGAGTGTTGCCAAAAATGCTGCCGTAGCTTCAGGTGTCACACCAACACACTCCCCTTGGCATCAATGACCCCCTGCGTCTCCGCTTCGCCCAGCAACATCTCGTTATGCGCCTTGCCCGACGGGATCATGGGAAAGCAGTTTTCGTGCTTTTCCACCAGACAGTCGAACAATACCGGGCCGTCGTGGTTGATCATCTCCATGATCGCGTCGTCCAGATCATCCGGGTCGGAACACAGGATGCCCTTGGCTCCGAAGGCCTCGGCCAGCTTCACGAAATCGGGCAGGCTTTCGGACCAGGAATGGGAATACCGCTCACCATGCAACAACTCCTGCCACTGGCGCACCATACCCAGCCGTTCGTTGTTCAGGATGAACTGTTTGACGGGCAGATTGAACTGCATCGCCGTGCCCAGTTCCTGCATGTTCATCAGCCACGACGCCTCACCGGCCACGTTGATCACCAGCGCGTCCGGATGGCCCATCTGCACCCCGATGGAGGCGGGAAAACCATAGCCCATCGTGCCCAGACCCCCGGAAGTCATCCAGCGGTTGGGGTCTTCAAAGTTCAGATATTGCGCCGCCCACATCTGGTGCTGGCCCACTTCGGTGCAGATGTAGCGGTCGTGATCCTTGGTCAGCGCCTCAAGACGGGACAGGGCGTATTGCGGTTTGATCACCTTGCCCTTCTGTTCGAACTTGAGGCAGTCGACAGTGCGCCACGTGTCGATCTGGGCCCACCATTTCTCAACCGCCGCTGCATTTGTCTTGCGCCCGCGCGATTTCCAGACTTTCAGGATGTCTTCGAGGACATGGGCGACGTCACCCACAATCGGGATGTCGGCCTTGATCACCTTGTTGATCGAAGAGGGGTCAATGTCGATATGCGCCTTTTTTGACTTTGGGCTGAACGCATCGATCCGGCCCGTGATCCGGTCGTCGAACCGCGCCCCGATGTTGATCATCAGATCGCAGTCGTGCATCGCCATGTTCGCCTCGTAAAGACCGTGCATGCCCAGCATTCCGATCCACTTTTCTCCGCTTGCCGGATAGCTGCCCAGACCCATCAGGGTCGACGTGATCGGAAAACCGGTGCCCTCCACCAGTTCGCGCAACAACTGGCTGGCCGCGGGGCCTGAATTGATCACGCCGCCGCCGGTGTAGAAAATCGGGCGCTTGGCGGTTTCCAAGGCGGCCACCAGTTCGGTTATCGCCTCCATGTCGCCCTTGACCTGCGGTTTGTAATGCGAGGTCGACGGTCTCTTGGGCTCGTATGTGCCGGTCGCGAACTGCACGTCTTTGGGAATGTCCACCAGCACCGGGCCGGGGCGACCCGCAGTGGCCACGTGAAAGGCCTCGTGCAACACGCCCGACAGCTTGTCGGTCTCTTTCACCAGCCAGTTGTGTTTCGTGCAGGGGCGGGTGATGCCGACAGTATCGGCCTCCTGAAAGGCGTCCGAACCGATCATGAAGGTGGGCACCTGGCCCGTCAGCACGATGATCGGGATGCTGTCCATCAGCGCGTCCGTCAAACCTGTCACCGCATTGGTGGCACCGGGCCCCGAGGTCACAAGGCACACGCCGGGCTTGCCGGTGGCGCGCGCGTAGCCTTCGGCGGCGTGCACGGCACCCTGTTCATGGCGCACAAGGATGTGGCGGATCGAGTTCTGCTGAAAAACCTCGTCATAGATGGGTAGCACGGCCCCCCGGGATATCCGAATACTGTGTCCACACCCTGATCTATCAGGGCTTGGACAACCATTTTGGCTCCGGTCATTTGACGTGTCATACCGCTCTTGCTCCGCGCAGTTCAGTTTCGTTCAAGCAAAAAAAAGCCCCCGGGTTTCGGAGGCGCATGGGGTTCGTTCTGGAGTTCCGTTACCGGCCCATGCGCATGTGTCCAACGATGACGACAAGAGGTGTCATTGACCAAGTGGCCCTTTCTCTGCTTGGGCGGACATTATGCGGGGTAAAAATGGGCGTCAACAGGCAAACGCCTGAAAAAAGTGTCTCTGACGCAGAAAAATGCGACACTATATTGCGTTTGCGTTGCGCGGATCGCAAGAACCGTAAATTGGAGGGGCCTTATGCCAGGCTTTAGCCGGTTTTTGTCCCGGTCGCCATTTTGCGAATGTCGTCTCTGGCTGTCACGGCAAGATGCTGGATCTCTTCAGCGAGGGTTTTGAATTCGACGGCGATTACGCCCAGACCCCGCCCGGCATCACCAACGCGCGAAGCCTCGACCGAGGCGTTGAGCGAGACAAGGCGCACGTGTTTGCCGATATGCTCCAGCCGGGCCAAAGTCTTCGATATTGCCCGCGCCGTTGCCTGCGCTGCCAGAACCTCCTGATGGCGCTTTTCGTCCAGATGCGCCCACAGACCGTCGCAAAAATCCGTGACCCGCTGAAAGAAACCGCTGCGCCCATAGGCTTTGTGCGCTTCGAGGGCGCGCCCGAGTTCGGTCTGATTGTCAGCCTCGACCGCGCGCATCATATTCACTGTCAGATCACGGGTGCGCGCAAAGGCTTTGGCCGCTTCGGGGTGATTGGCGCTATGTTCACAGATCCATGCGCACACTTCCCTTGGCAGTTCATTTTGCGGATCGCGCCCCGTCAGAATGGTGCACAGCCGTTCCATGTCATCGCACTGTTCCTGCAGAACCGCGCGCCAGCCATCGCGTGTTTCCTCATCTTCGGGGTGCGTCGGGTGCGGGCGAAAGAGATATGTCGCAAAAAGCGCTGCGCGAATGGTTTTGGCCCGCGTGGTGGCGATCAGATCAATGGCGGCACGCCGCTGCGCAAAAAGGGCAGCGGTGTCATCGTGCGAAGCGGTGTCAATGCGGGGCATATGTGTCATGGCGCAACCCTACGCCCGTGCGCGTAAAGAAACCGTTATCCGTGTTGTGTCAAAGCGCGTTTCCCGTGCCCTGCAACACCCCGTGTTCCAGCGCATAGCGGGTCAGGCCCGCCGTCGACGAGATGCCCAGCTTGCGCTTGATGTTCTTGCGGTGGGTTTCGACCGTGCGGACAGAGATATCGAGCGCGGTGGCCACATCCTTGTTCGACAGGCCCTGGGCCAAATTCAACAGAATGGTCTGTTCGCGCCCCGTCAGGGCACCGGGCACATCGGCGCTGCGCGGCGTGATCGCGCCCTTGGCGCCAGTGCACAGGTAACGCTCACCGCGCATCACCGCCTCGATGGCTTCGGCGATTTCATCTGTGGGGACATCCTTGAGGATGTAGCCCATGGCCCCGTGGCTGAGTGCCGTGGAAATGTATTCCGGGCTGTCATGCATCGACAGGATCAGCACACGCGTGCCGGGGCGCTTTTCCAGCACAAGTTCGGTGGCGGTCAGCCCGCCCATGCCGGGCATGTTCAGATCCATCAGGATCACGTCCGGGTCCAGCGCATCAAGCTGTTCGATCACGGCGCGCCCGGTGCCCAAGGTGCCCACAACATGTAACCCCTCGTGATCCTCCAGAACGGACTGGATGCCTTGGGCGACCATCGGGTGGTCGTCGACAATCACAACGCGGGTTTGGGGGGCAGGGGTACTGGTCGTCATGCGCGGGCGCGCTCCTTGTCGGGGGTGGCAGGGTCAGGTCGTGCGGGTTCGGGGGCAGCAGGTGGGACAGGGGCACGCTGACTTCGATCACGGTGCCACCACCCGATCCAGCGGCGGTGGACAGGATGCGAAACTGCCCGTCAAGTTGCTCGACCCGTTCGGCCATGTTGCGCAGCCCGATGCCGTTGGCACGCTGACGGCGGGTGCGGTCAAGGCCGACACCATTGTCCGATATGCGCAAGGTCGCCCCGCGCTTGTGCCCGCGCAGATCAACGGACACCTGGCTGGCATCCGCGTGGCGCTCGATATTGGTCAGTGCCTCCTGGGCGATGCGATACAGGGCGATCTTGGAGTCCTGAATCCAGCCGGTTGCGGAAGACGACCGTGTTGAACTCGACCTCGATCCCGGTGCGCTGCCCGAAATCCTCAACCAGCGCCTTGAGGGCCGGACCGAGGCCCAGATCGTCCAGCACACCGGGGCGCAGGTCACGGCTGATGCGGCGGACTTCGGAAATGGCGGTGCCAAGGTTCTCGATCCCCTGTTTCAGAGGCGTTTCGGCATCACCATGGCCCTTTTCCAGACGGCGGCGCGCACTGTCGAGCGCATAGCGCACGCCGACAAGGATCTGGCTGATCCCGTCATGCAATTCGCGTGCCACGCGGCCGCGTTCTTCTTCCTGTGCATCCAGCACGCGCTGGGTCAGCTTTTTCAGCTTGGCATCGGCAAGGCGGCGTTCGCGGAAATTCAGCGCCATCCCCGAGGCAAAGACCAGCAGCAGGGCGGCCAGCGTGATGCCGGAGATATAGTAGAACGTGCGCTGCACCCGTGCTTCGACATCGGCGCGGGCAGCGGCGACGGAGGTCAGAACGTCATCAATGAACACGCCCGTGCCCACGGCCCACCGCCAGGACGGGAACGAGGTGACATAGGTGATCATCTCGGCCTCTTGCCCGTTCGAGGGCTTGGGCCACAGGTGGGTGAGGTAGCCATCGCCCTGTCGCGCAATCTCGATCAGTTCGGCGACCACGGGCGTGCCCTGACTGTCGGTGAGGTCCAGATGATTGAGGTTGATCATGTCGGTCTGGCGCGGGCTGACCAGATTGGTGCCGTCATAATCATAGACGAAAAAGAACCCTTCATCGCCGTAGATCATGGCCGACAGGATTTGGGCGACCTGATCCTTGGCAACCTGATCATCGGGCGCGGCAGAGCCGTAGATAAAGTAGAACCCGTTGCGGGCCTGCGTCACGTAGTTGCGCAATTCGCGCTTCTTGGCCTCAATCAGCTGGTTTTCGAGGGCTTGTATCTCGCGCTCGGCCAGACCGCGCGCCTGCGTGCCCACAAGAGCGGCAATTGCGGCGACCGCCAGAACAAGCGGGATCGCGGCCACAAGGGCCAGCTTTTGCGCATATGTGAGGCGCAGGGCAGAAAACAACGGTTTCACCCCATTGCGATACGACGAAAGTCGGGCAGAATCAAAGGGGTTGCCGCCGGGATGGTCGCGCTAACAGGATCGTATCGGTCAACAAACTGCCTGAAATTGGTGCAGAATTCTTACCAGAAATGGGCTTTTGCGCCCTTTCTACGCAGTACTAGGTATTTTCAATCCAGACGCCCTCGCTAGTGTAGCGCCACTCGAAACGGCCTTTGCACAGACACGCGGGGGTACGTTCAACATATTTGGGAGGAGTATCTCTATGGATCGTCGTTCTTTTCTAAAGACGTCTGCAATGGGCGGCACGGCTGCCGCTGCAACAACGCTGGCCGCACCGGCCTATGCGCAAGGCAACCGGACCCTGACAATGGTCACATCCTGGCCCCGCGGCTTTGCGGTTCTGGATGACGCGGCAAGCTACCTTGTCGATTTCGTCAACGCCATGTCCGACGGTCAGCTGACCATCGACAAGAAAGCCCCCGGCGAACTGGTCGGCGCG
Organism: Tateyamaria armeniaca; assembly: GCF_045797845.1. Lineage (NCBI taxonomy): Bacteria > Pseudomonadati > Pseudomonadota > Alphaproteobacteria > Rhodobacterales > Roseobacteraceae > Tateyamaria > Tateyamaria armeniaca. The sequence continues at coordinate 3,236,250 of NZ_JBHDIY010000002.1, read as the reverse complement.
TTCGAAGTGTTCGACGCCGTGTCCTCCGGTCAGGCGGACATGTATCACTCGGCCGACTACTACTTCATCGGTCAGCACCCGGCTTACGCCTACTACACAGCCGTGCCATTCGGTGGCACCGCGCAAGAGGTGACAAACTGGTACGAGCATGGCGGCGGTCAGGAACTGCACGATGAACTCGGTGAAATCTTCAACCTCAAAGGTCTGCTGGCGGGTAACTCCGGTTCGCAGTCCGGTGGCTGGTTCCGCAACGAAATCAACTCTGCTGACGACTTCAACGGTCTGAAATTCCGTATGCCCGGTCTGGGCGGCAAAGTGCTGGGCAAACTGGGCGCCTCCGTTCAGAACATCCCTGGTGGTGAACTGTACCAAGCGCTGTCTTCGGGTGCTCTGGACGGTCTGGAGTGGGTTGGCCCGATGGCCGACGAACGCGCCGGCTTCCAGGAAGTGGCCAAAGTCTACTACACCGCTGGTTTCCACGAGCCGGGGTCGGCGCTGGCCGCCAACGTCAACCTTGATGTCTGGAACGACCTGACGCCACAGCATCAGGCGATCCTGCAGGGTGCATCGCGTGCGACCACCTACTTCCAGCTCTCCGAAACGCTTGCCAACAACGGTGCCGCTCTGGCCCGCCTGCAACAGCAGGGCGTGAAAACGCTGCAGTTCAGCGACGACGTCTGGGATGCGTTCGGTGCCGCCTCTGCCGAGGTCATGGACGAGAACATGGGCGACGAACTGTTCGCCAAGACACGCGCCTCCTTCGAGGAAAGCCTTGCGACATCCGCCAGCTGGATCAACAAATCCGACGGCTACTATGTCGAACAGCGCGTGCGCGTTCTGGGCGGCTAAGCCACACCCAAGCGATAGAAGTCGGGGGCCCATTTTCAGGGCCCCCGTCATTTGACTGATGACGGGGATCGGTTCGCACGCCATAGTCGGGCAAACCGTGGAGGGGCAAAATCATGGAAAATGAGAACGGCGCTGAAGCAGGCGGCTTCTTTGCGGCTTTTTTTGATGGCCTGATCTGGTTTGTACAAAGCCTCGCCCTCGGGTTTTACAACCTGGCCTACGCCATCACGCATCCGGCAAGCTGGCTGGACTGGCTGACATGGGCCAACACCGCCGAAGACAAGGAATCGCTGATGCGGTTCGTCTATTACGGCGGCTCAACCGAATTCTTCTTCTGTGTCCTTGCGATCATCATCACCGTCGTGGGCTTTGGCATGTGGCGCAACGCGTTCATGTGGGGCTGCGTGCGCGTGCTCGAAGGGCTGGCCAACGGGGTGGGGCGGCTCTTTGCTTGGGCGGGCCTTTTGATGGTGCTGCAACAGATCATCATCGTGTTCATGCAGCGGATTTTCACGCGGCCCGACATCTCGTTCGGGTTCGGTATTCCGCTGCAATTCGACATCTCGTGGTTCGCCGAGGAACTCAAACTCTATAATGCCATGGTCGTGTGCCTGTGTGTCACCTACACCTTTGTACAGGGCGGCCACGTGCGGGTCGATCTGATCTACTCCGCCGTTAGCCACCGGGCCAAGCGGGTGATCGACATGATCGGGTCAATGATATTCATGGTGCCGACCGCAGTGCTGATCTGGCTTTATGGCTGGTATTTCCTGTGGCGCCACCTGATCACGCCGAACCCGGCGGCCAGCTATGATCTGGAACGGCTGTTGCGCACTGCGCGCGCCGTACGCTGGAGCGTCGAGACCATCGGGTTCAGCCCGAACGGGTTCAACGGCTATTTCCTGTTCAAGATCCTGCTCGTGGCATTTGCGGGGCTCGTCTTCATTCACGGCGTCGCCTTCTTCATGCGCTCGTATCTTGAGTGGAAAGAGGGCGAAGACAGCGAAGGCAAGTACCTGGATCGCGACACGCTCGGCGACGGCGAAGAAGCCTATGAGGGCGTACACTGATATTTCGAAGTGCGGCCCGCACACACAGGCGGGGCGCAACGAAAACAAGACGGGGACGGTAAGCAATGTTGTTTGGACTTGATGGCGTAGAGGTCGGCCTGATCATCGTCTTTGTATGCCTCTTTGGGGGCATCCTATCCGGGTTTCCGGTGGCCTTTGCCATCGCCGGGGCAGGGGTGATCTCGTTCGGGATCATCGCAGCACTCGACAGTGCGGGGCTGCTGATCCACCAGGCGATTGACCAGTCGAGCCAGGCCTACCGCGACCTCGTGAACAGCGGGATAAAACCTGACGCCATCTCGGTCTTCAGTTACCCCGATCTCGCACGCATCGCCGAACCGGTGTTCCCGTCGGGCTGGGAAGTCGCGCTGGACCGCAACGTGTCCTTTGTTGTGAACCGGATGAACGAACGGGTGCTGGCGGGCCAGTCGATCGAGACGCTGCTGGCCGTTCTGATGTTCGTCCTGATGGGCATCACGCTCGAACGCTCCAAAATCGCCAACGACCTGCTGACCACCATGGCGCGCGTCTTTGGCCCGCTGCCGGGCGGTCTGGCCGTGTCCATCGTGGTTGTGGGCGCGTTCCTTGCCGCCTCCACCGGCATCGTCGGCGCGACCGTGGTGACGATGGGGCTGCTGGCCCTGCCGACCATGCTGCGCAACAACTATTCGCCGGAACTCTCCACCGGGGTCATCGCGGCCTCGGGCACATTGGGGCAGATCATCCCGCCCTCCATCGTGATCGTTCTGCTGGGGACGCTGGCCGGTGACCTCTACTCATCGGCACAAGAGGCCCGCGCGCAATCGCTGGGCTGTACCGACGCGCTGACATATTTGGGCGAACCTGCGGTGCTGTCGGTCGGCACGCTGTTTCAGGCGGCCCTGCTGCCGGGCATCCTGCTGGCGCTGCTCTATGCGCTTTATGCCTTTGGCTACGCGCTGCTGAACCCTGAAAAAGCCCCTGCGGTCGAAATGGGATCGACCAACGCCGAACCCATCACCCGGTCCGAAGCGTTCACATGGTTCCTTGGCGCGCCCATCCTGATCGTTGTGGGCACCATCCTCTTGGGCACGCTGAACGTGGTTGGCAGCCAGTCAACCACCATCTCCTCCTTCTCCGACATCGGCGAAGCGGCGTCCTTGCGCACCAATGTGAGCGCGGACTGTCAGGCCGCGATGATCGACCTGCACGGGCAAGAGGCATGGGACACGGCCATCGCCGAACAATCGGCCATCGCCGACTCCGGCGGCTTGCAACAGTCCGAGCGTCTGAGCGAAGAGGAACTGGTCACCGCACTCGACGAGCTGGTCGAAAATGCAGCGCCCATCGGCACGGGCACCGCGATCCTGCTGATCATCCTCGGGCTGATCCTGACAACGGCGCGGGGCATCACACCCAGTGCAGACCCGCAACCGCTGCTGATTGGCGGCATCGGCGTCGTGCTGGCGCTGCTGGTGGACATCGCCCTTGTCGGGCCACTGAACTCCGCCGGCTACTACGTGTTCGTGATGGCGATCCCGTTTGCGCTGATCATGTATGGCGTGGTCGAGGCGACGAAACGCTGCGCGAGCAATGAATTGATCCGCGTGGTCTTCCCACCGCTGATCCTGATTGTGGCGGTGCTCGGCTCGATCCTGGGCGGGATCACCAACCCGACACCGGCCGCGGCCCTCGGGGCGGGCGGGGCGATCATGCTGGCGGCCTACCGCAAGCTCAAGGATCTGGATCGCAGCCCCAAGGTGATCATCTGGTCCACGCTGGCGATCATCATCTGTATCCTCGTGGGCGTGAACTTTGATCTGCGGATCAATCAGGACACCGTGACAGCACAAAGCTGGATTGCCTTCTTCGTGGCTTATGCCGCCTATCTCTATGCGCTCTTCGGTCTGCTGTTCAGCTGCTGGATCCTCTATGCCAACGGCATCCTGTCGCCTGTTGTGCGCGAGACGGCCAAGGTCACGTCGATGGTCTTCACCATTCTGATCGGCTCGCAACTGTTGAACCTCGTGGTGATCTCCTTCGGGGGAGAGCATTACATCCAGCAGTTCCTCAAATCCTTTGACAACGAATTCACCGTCTTCCTGATCGTGATGCTGGTGCTGTTCGTGCTGGGCTTTGTGCTCGATTTCCTCGAGATCATCTACATCGTGATCCCGATTGTGGGGCCGGTGATCTATGGTGGCACGTTTGATCCCAAATGGGTGACGATCATGATCGCGGTGAACCTGCAGACCTCGTTCCTGACCCCACCTTTTGGCTTTGCGCTGTTCTATCTGCGGGGCGTGGCGCCCAAGGAAGTCACCACAGGCCACATCTATCGCGGCATCATTCCGTTCGTGTTCATCCAGGTGGCCGGGCTTGCGCTGTTGTGGACCTTCCCGGGTATCGTGACAATTATCCCGGACCTGATCCCGAACTAAAGTCGGTCTGATCCAAAGGAAAGGGCGGCCCATCGGGCCGCCCTTGTTCCATCTATTGATTGGCACAGCGGCAGCGGGCGTTCAGAGCCAGCAGAACGACCGATGCGGCGTCCGATGAGAAGGGTGTACGTAGCACATGAAAAAGACCGCAACGCGGGACGAAGCTGCCTTTTCTGTGCTGTACGTCAATATCCGCTTTGGTCGCTTTAAGCTGCCCAATTCATGACACAGATCACCAGTAACAGGATGAACAACCCGAACATGGCCGCCTTGATCACCTATGTCCAAAATGCCGAAAATGCCTGTTAGACGTTTCCTATCCGCAATTCTTTTGATCTGGCCAACGGTTCTGCCAGCGCAACAGCCAATCGACCTGGCAAATGATTATTATGTCGGGCGAGCCGTGAAGGATACCACTGCCCTGAACGATCAAGCCGGTGTCGAATTGGCTTCCCGACACGTTGTCGCCTATTTCTTCCGTGTGCAGTCCAACCAGGATGGAGTTGTCAGCGCGGATGACACTTTGGATTACATCAGGTCATTTGTCGCCAGGGTGAACTATTCAAGGACAACCGACTTTGCCAAGTATGACTTAAACCAAGATGGTGTCGCGACACAGAACGAGCTGGAAGTAAGCCTTTCCCAAAAACATGGGTTTCCGCAAGCACTGCTTATGATGAATCGCGGTCTCGGCTTGTCGTTGAAGACCGTTTTCAGCAGTTGCTTGCAAAAAGAACAAAGAGCCTGCGCGACCGGGTTGGCGCCGACCCTGATGCGGACATAGAGGCGCAGGGGGACAGTTTTACCCCGGTTGAGGACCTTCGGCAGTTGTTGAACAATACGAAATCCTGGGGCCCGCCCTTTTTCTCGGTATTCGATACGAATTCGAGATCTTCAAGTCGATTTCGAGGAGTTTACAATGCCCGTATTTGCGGCCCTTCTGGCCGCTGATACAGACGGCGATGGGGTATTCTCAGCAAAGGAACAAGAGGTGATTGAAGAAGCGCATAAAGTCGCCGAGGCAGCTCTTCGAAATAGCAAAGACAAGTTTAGTTTTCCTGATCCGCGATGAGTGCAAGTTGCCGCAAAACTAAGTAAAGGCAAAAGGGGTCGTTCACGAACTGTGCCGCATCAGCCGCTTCAAGCTGCCTTACGCTACACTACCAAATCTAAGTACCCGGATCGGCCTCAAGCCGTAGGCGCCGATCTATCGCCAGTCCGCCCGATCGGGCTGGCGATATGGCTCCGCTTGGCGCGACGGGGCAGCGAAGCGATAACCTTGATCCATAAACTGCCCGGGAAACGGTGTATCGTCGCCACCCTGCGGACTGGCAATGGACCGGCACAGCACCGCCGCAATGGGCTTGGAACGACCCTTCGCAGCTCATGTCAACCGACGGCGCGATCCACGTATCTCAGCGACATTCGACCACTCCACATCGTGAGCAGAACCTTAACAGACTTCCTAATCCGTCTCTGTAACCCATTGATTTTGCGTATGCGGGTCCTGTCCCACGCTGGGACACCCCAAATCCTCAGCGCGTGGGCCGGGTGTCGGGCAGGGAGATATTTGCGACCTGCTCGGCAATCGGATCGGTCGACAGGGGGTGGGTGTTGGGCTTGAAATTCTTGGGGTCTTTCATCTTTTGCCAGCTGCCGCCCAGATAGACTTCGAGCCCGGAAAAGTTGGATTTGTAGCCCATCTTCTGACTGCCCTGCACCCAGTAGCCGAGGTAGACATAAGGCAGGTTCGCCTCGCGCGCGATCCGCACATGATCAAGGATCATGTAGGTGCCGAGCGAGCGCTGCGGCGCATCGGGCGCATAAAAGCTGTAGACCATGCTCAGCCCGTCCGAGAGCACGTCTGTCAGGCTGACCCCAACCAGCTTGCGGCTGTCTTTTTCGGTGTACTCGATCACCCGGCTGCGGATCGGGGTTTCCTCGATCATTGCGGCGAATTCGAACACGTCCATGTCAGCCATGCCGCCATCCGCATGACGGCTGTCGAGATAGGTTCGGAACAGGTCGTACTGATCCTCGGTCGCCCAGGGCGATGTCGCGCGCCGGTCAATATCGGCGTTGCGGTTGTTGGTGCGCCGCTGGCTTTTACTTGGGGAAAAGGCGGACACATCAATGCGGGCCGAGAGGCAAGCAGAGCATTCCGCGCAAGATGGTCGGTATAGGACGTTTTGCGAGCGCCGGAACCCCTGCTGGCTGAGGCTATCATTCAGCTTGTCCGCATTGTCCCCCTGGAGGGCTGTGAACAGCTTACGCTCCATCCGCCCGTCCAGATATGGGCAGGGTTGTGGCGCAGTCACATAGAACTGCGGGGCAAGAGGAAGCGTGTGGCGCATGGAATTCCCGAGTGGCTGGGCGAATGATACCAATGCTGGCCGATGAGGCAAGTGTAACGTGTGGGCCTAGGCCTGTGCTTTGCGGTTGAGGGCGGCTGTGCCCATCGCCATGTCCGTCAAACCCTGTCCGCGATTCGATGTGGCCATCAAAACAACGGAGATCAGTTGCAACGGCGCGACGGCCCAACTGACCGTGTAGCCGAGTGTATGCAGGAAGGCCTGACCCAGATCGAGGCGCGCACCGGAGCTTGCGCGAATCTCGATGGCCATAAGGCGCATACCCCACGTCGCTGATCCGGTTGTCAGAGTGATCACCCGGTAGGCAAAGCTGACCACCGCCATGAGCGCAAAGAAAAAGAACAGCGCCACGAAGGCGGTAAAGGGCACGATCAGCAGGCTGAAAAGAGCGATAATGATCGTGTCTATGATCCAGGCCATGAATCTTTTGGCCGTCACATCGCGGTAGAATTGTGGCTGGGTGAGGGGGTCGGCAAGCTGCATTGGTATCCGGGGTCCTGTCACGAGAAACGGCCCCCATTGTGGCGGGGGCCGGGTGGTCGGTCTGGTTGGCTCAGTCTTCGGACTTTGCCGCCTTGGCGCGTTCGTCCATGAACTGGTCGAACTCGGATTTGTCCTTGGCTTCGCGCAGACGCTCAAGGAAGGCCTCGAAATTGTGCTGCTCATCCTCAAGGCGGCGCAACGTGTCTGACTTGTAGGCGTCAAAGGCCGCGTTGCCGGTGGGACGCATGGTGGTCATCGTCGAACTCATGCGGCGCGAGGTGCAGGATTTTGAAAACATGCGTTTGTTCCAGATCATGTAGAACAGAAGGGCGAGGCCAACAGGCCAGAAGAAGATGAAGCCGAGAACCATGGCCGCGATCCAGGCACCTTTGCCCTTGTCGTCAAGCCAGCGTTCGGTCTTGGAAAACCAGCTTCCGCCGCTTTGCGTGGACGGGGCTGTGGTGGACATGGTTGCCATTTTCAAACCTTTCGCGGATGGGGGTGTGCTGCCCCGGTGACTGTTTGGTGTATGTGAATGTGTTTCACATTACCTAGATTGGGGTTTGTGGCCCCCCGCGCAAGTCCTAATGTGAAGGTTTTTTACATATATTCGGATTACGACGTGAAATCAGCGACTTGCGCGCTGGAAATTTTCACCAAATCAGCCGGGAAGGCGCGGAAAACATGGTGTGGTGTCCCCGCAGCCGCCCAAATCGTGTCGAAATCCTGCAATCGCGAGTCGAAAAACGCAACAATGGGCGAGATATGCCCGACCGGTGCCACGCCCCCGATGGCAAAGCCGGTCTGGGCCCGGATCAGGGCTGCGTCTGCTTTGCCTAGCGGTTCACCCGCCAGTTCGGTGGCTTTGGCGGCATCGACCTGATTGCTGCCCGCCGTGATGAACAGGATCGCTTTGCCGCCGTCATCACCGCGAAAGATGATGGATTTTGCGATCTGGTCGATGTCGCAGCCAATGGCCGCAGCGGCGTCGGCCGCCGTACGCGCCAGCGGTGTTTCGCGGATTTCGGTGTCGATCCCTGCGGCCTCAAGAGCGGCGCGGACGCGTTTCAGGCTTTTGCTCATGACCACATAGGTGCCGCGTGTATGCAACGGGTGCAAGAGCCATTGACGCCGCCCATCGCCCCTGTTGATGGTACGCCCATGCGTCTGCAAGACCACCTTACCCGCGCCCCGCGCCCCTTTGACCCCGCCCGGGGGCAAGAGGCTCTCGCCGCTCTGCCGGATCTGTCGCCGCCACTGCGCGACCTTGTATCCGGTGCGGCGGCGTGCAGCCCGTATCTGGCCGGATTGATCGGACAAGAGGCTGCGTGGTTGCCACAAGCGCTGGAGGACACGGATGCGGCCATGCGCGACGTGCTGATCCCGCCCGAGGGGGACATGGACGCCATCAAACCCGCGTTGCGGCGGGCCAAGCGCCGTGTGGCGCTGCTCGCCGGGCTTGCCGATCTGGGTGGAGCGTGGACGCTGGAACAGGTGACTGGTGCGCTGAGTGACCTTGCCGATATGGCGTGCGAGACGGCTTTGCGTGCGGCCATCGCCCATCAGGTGCAGCGTGGCAAACTGCCGGACACTGATCCGGGCCTGTTCGTGCTGGCCATGGGCAAGATGGGCGCGGGCGAGCTGAACTATTCCTCGGATATCGACCTGATCTGCCTCTTTGACGAAACCCGTCACGCCCCTGCCGATCACGCGCTGATCCGCAAGGCCTGCGTGCGGGCGGTGCAGGATATGTCGTCGGCCCTGAGCGATCTGACTGGGGATGGCTATGTCTTTCGCACCGATCTGCGGCTGCGTCCCGATCCGGCCGTGACACCCGTGGTTCTGTCGACCGGTGCGGCCATGCGATACTACGAAAGCCTTGGGCGCACGTGGGAGCGTGCAGCCTACATCAAGGCGCGTCCATGTGCGGGGGATGTCGTGGCGGGCAAGCGGTTTCTGAGTGATCTGCGCCCGTTCGTATGGCGTCGCCATCTCGACTTTGCCGCGGTGCAGGACGCCCACAACATGCGCCTTGCCATTCGCCAGCACAAAGGCACGGGCGGGCCGATCACGCTGCACGGGCACAACATGAAACTGGGGCGCGGCGGCATCCGCGAGATCGAATTCTTCACCCAGACCCGCCAGTTGATTTCGGGCGGGCGCGATCCTGATCTGCGGGTGCGGGGCACCTGTGACGGGCTGGATCGCCTTGCGGACAAGGGATGGATCGAACCGGGGGTGGCGGCCGCACTCGGCGATCATTATCGTTTTGCGCGCACAGTGGAACACCGGGTCCAGATGATGCGCGATGCCCAGACCCACACTCTGCCTGCCACGGACGAAGAATTCGACCGGCTTGCAGCGATGATGGACACCGACCGCGCCCAGCTTGAAGGAGAGCTGATCGAGCGGCTGTCCGCAGTCCATACTGAAACCGAAGGGTTCTTTGCCCCCAGCAGCACAGGGCCTGCGCCCTCACAGGTCGAGATTGAGCCGAGCATGCGCGCACGCTGGCGCAGCTATCCCGCATTGCGCTCCGAACGGGGTGCGGCGCTGTTTGAACGGATTGAGCCGGTGTTGCTGAGCCAACTGGGTGCTGCGGGCAAGCCGCATGAGGCACTGGCCGCCTTTGACAGCTTCCTTGCCGGGTTGCCCGCCGGTGTGCAGCTGTTTTCCCTGTTCGAGGCCAACCCGCAACTGATCGACCTGCTTGTCGACATCGTCAGCACGTCGCCTGCGCTGGCCCGCTACCTGTCGCGCAACGCCTCTGTGCTCGATGCAGTGATCGGGGGCAGTTTCTTTGCCGACTGGCCCGGGCGCGCAACGCTCGAAGCCGACGCGCAGGCGCGTATGGAGGCTGAGACGGACTATGAGGCGAGGCTGGATGCGATCCGGGCATGGGCCAAGGACTGGCATTTCCGCATTGGTGTGCACCATTTGCGCGCGCTCAGTTCGGCGGACGAGGCGGGCGCGCAATATGCGGATCTGGCGAGCGCCGCCCTTGGTGCGCTGTGGCCCGTGGTGCAGGCGCAGTTCGCGCAGCGCCATGGTCCGCCACCGGGGCGCGGCGCGGTCATCCTTGGTATGGGCAGCCTTGGCGCAGGCGTGCTGACCCCGCATTCCGATCTGGACGTGATTGTCATCTACGATCCGGGCTCGGACGAGTATTCCGACGGGAAAAAGCCGTTGCCGGTGCGCACCTATTACGCGCGCCTGACCCAGGCGATGATCACGGCCATCACAGCACAGACGGCTCAGGGGCGGCTTTATGAGGCCGACATGCGCCTGCGCCCTTCGGGCAATCAGGGGCCGGTGGCGACCAGTTGGGCGTCTTTTCAGGGCTATCAGCAGAACGAGGCATGGTTGTGGGAGCATCTGGCGCTTGTGCGCGCCTCGGTCATTGCGGGGCCGGACGATCTGGGCAGCGATATCGCGCGCTTGCGCCGCGAAGTGCTGAGCCGTCCGCGCGATATGGCCAAGGTGATGACGGAACTGTCGGAGATGCGGGCGCGCATCGCCAGCGCCAAAGCGCCCACAAGCCTGTGGGATGCCAAGATCGGCCCCGGACGGATGCAGGACATCGAGCTGTTTTCCCAGACCGGCACATTGCTGTTTGACGGGGCCCCGCGCGATGTGGCCGGGGGGCTTTTGGGCTGCGTCGCTGCCGGGCTGATAAGTGACGCAGAGGCGCAGGCCCTGGGTGAAAACTATGCCATGCTGTGGCGGGTTCAGATGGCCGCGCGATTGCTCAGCACAGCACCGGTCCGCCCGGAGGATGTAGGATCAAGAGGGGCGGCTGTTTTGATGCGCTCAACAGGTGCGACGGACATGGACGAGGCAGAAGCGATGCTTGAGACGGCACATAAGGCGTCAAGCGACATCATAGAGGCGGGCATCGCGCGGGCGTCGAGCCGAACCGACGCGCCATGATCGCAAAGGGCGACAGCCATGATCCCAAGGGCCTGATCTACGAGGCCTATCGCATCGAGGGGATCACCAAATCCGAATGCCGCACCATCTTTCTGGACTGGGCGCTCAGCCTGCCGGATGCGTTGACGCCGGTTGCCGCGATTGACGTGCTGTTGGCGCAATATGGCGATGCACATGACAGCCATCCCATGACCGACGTCCTGCGCGAAGGGCGCACTCAAGTGGCGCGCCCGAAACGGCGCGGCGGGTGGCGCAGCCGCACCCGGCCACAATGACGGCTGCCGCGAAACAATCCCTCAATTGAACTAAAATTGTCTCAATTCCGCCCAAGTCCGACGGCACTTTGATCGGGACTTAAAGGATATGCGCGGGCCAAACCGCGCAGGACGGAGAGACAGAATGAAACATTTCAAGTTGGTCCTATTGCTCGCATCAGCAGCCCTCGTGTCTGCCTGCGCTCAGACAACCGCACCGTCGCGCAATGCGCCGTTCGAAGGTCCGGCACTCGCCCTGACCGAAGCTGGCGGGCAGATCGATGCCGCACAACTCGGCGCATATAACACCGACGTGCGGGTCGAAAACATCACCGTGCGCGTGCCGCGTTCCCTGCGGGTGTCTGAATCCAACGGCTATCTGCCATCGACTGACATCGTGTGGCGCGGGGACCCCATCGGGGACCGCCATGCCCAGATCGGTGCGATCTTTTACGAGGCGATGAACAAGGGGACAGAAGCGCTTGACGGTGCCACACCTGTTTTCATGGATATCGAAGTCACCCGCTTTCACGCGCTGACAGAACGGGCCCGCTATACGACCGGCGGCGTGCACAACATCAACTTTGTCCTGACCTTGCGCCATGCCAAGACAGGGGCGCCACTGGGTGAAGCCCGTCGCATTCGCGCGGACCTGCATGCCTTTGGTGGTCGTCAGGCGCTGGAGGCCGAAGCGCGCGGGGAAACCCAGAAGGTGCGCATCACCAACATGCTGGCCGAGGCGATCCGCCAGGAACTGACCACGCCGCACGGGTTCAAGAACCCCAAACTCGGTCTCATTCAGGCGATGAACCAACTCTGACCTTTCGCCGGTCAGTCGAACACACTAAGGACGGGCGCTATGACAGCGCCCTCACTTGCATCTGACCGCCCCGTAATTCGCCTGCGTCCCAAGATGGACCCGCGCCGCATTCGCCATGGTTTTCCCTGGGCCTATGCCAACGAGGTTGTGACGGACCGGCGCACCAAGGCGCTGGCCCCCGGCACGATCGCGGAGTTGCAGGACGAACACCGCAATCCGATGGCGCTGGTGGCGGTCAACCCGGCCTCAAAAATCATCGCCCGTGTCATCGATATGGATGTGCAGGCCAATGTCGACACCGACTGGTTCGCGCTCCGCCTTGCGCGGGCCTTGTCCTTGCGGAATCGCCTGTTTGATGCCCCGTTTTACCGCCTGATCCATGCAGAGGCTGACGGGCTGCCCGGTGTCGTCATCGACCGTTTTGGCGACGTGCTGGTGATCCAGCCCAATGCCGCATGGGCCGATGCACGCATCGACATGCTGGCTGAGGCGGCAATGGCCGTGACGGGCGCGCGCACTGTTCTCAAAAATGCAGGCGGCCGTACGCGGAGCCTTGAGGGCCTCGATGATGTCAGCGACGTATTGCACGGCGCGGCGCTTGAAGGACCGATCCCGGTGCCGATGAATGGTGCGACCTACATGGCGGACGTCACGGGCGGGCAGAAGACGGGCCTGTTTTATGACCAGCGCCCCAATCACGCCTTTGCCGCTGATCTCGCGCAGGGTGCCCGGGTGCTCGACATGTTTTCCCATGTGGGTGGCTTTGGGCTGGCGGCCTTGGCGGGTGGTGCCACATCCGCACTCTGTGTCGATGGTTCCGCCCCGGCCCTTGATCTGGCGACCCAAGGGGCGGCGGCCATGGGCGCGTCTGACCGGTTCGAAGCACGGCAGGGCGATGCGTTTGACGTGTTGACGGCCTTGGGCGAAGAGAGCGCAGAGTTTGATCTGGTGATTTGCGATCCGCCCGCCTTTGCTCCGGCCAAACCGGCGCTGGATGCGGGCCTGCGCGCTTATGAGCGGATTGCGCGGCTGTCCGCGTCGCTGGTGGCCCCGAACGGCATCCTTGCGCTGTGCAGTTGTAGCCACGCCGCCGACCTCGAAAAATTCCGGAGCGCCTGCGTGCGCGGCATCGGACGGGCAGGGCGCTCACCTGCGCTGATCCGCACAGGCTTTGCCGGGCCGGACCACCCGTTGCTGCCACAACTGGCCGAAAGCGGCTATCTCAAGGCGCTGTTTTTCCGCCTATGAGGATACTCATCGACGCCTGCGTTCTTTATCCCACCGTCATGCGCGAAGTGGTGCTGGGCGTGGCGCGCACTGGCCTGTTCACCCCGCAATGGAGCCCGCGTATCCTTGAGGAATGGGCGCGTGCCGCCGCCAAGCTGGGCCCGCAAGGTGAGGCGCAGGCGCGGGGAGAGATCGCGATGCTGCAGGCCTCGTGGCCCGGGGCCGAAGTGGCTTATCCGCCCGAGATGGAAAACCGCCTGTGGCTGCCGGACCCCAACGACGTGCATGTGCTGGCCGCAGCCATTGCCGGGTCGTCGGATGCGATCATGACCGTGAATGCTAAGGATTTTCCCCGCAATGTGCTGAGCGAGGAAGGGTTGCACCGGGTTGATCCGGACAGCTACCTGCAAGGGTGTGCCGAGGCGAACCCTGACCTTGTCGCGCCCGTCGCCCATGCAGTGTTGGCAGAAGCGCGCCGCTTGTCAGGCGAAGACTGGACCCTGCGCAGCCTGATGAAAAAGGCGCGCCTGCCACGCTTTGGCAAAGCCGTCGAGCGGCTGGACTAGGGCGTCACCTGCCACTTGGCTTCAAGGGCCTGCAGCGCTTTGATCCGCTCACCCGTCTTGGGGTGGCTCAGCAGCCATGCCGGGGCCGCGCCGCCACGCGTCTTGGTGAGGTCTTCGAGCTTTTCAAACAAGGAAATCTGCGGCGCGATGCCGATCCCGGCCTTGGTCAAAAGTGCGGCGGCATAGGCGTCAGCCTCGTATTCGTCCTGCCGGGACAAGCGGGCGGCGAGCAGCGTGGTCAGCCCGTTCGCGATCCATACCCCAAGGCCAGGGATAAAACGGGACAGCACCATGGCCAGGGCCGCGCGCATCGCGTTCTGGCCGGAAAAGTCGATCATCCTACGGCGGCTGTGACCAAGGGCGACGTGGCCCAACTCATGCGCAATCACACTCGCCATTTCCGAGGCCGAGACAGCGCCCTTGCGGAACTGGTTGTAAAACCCGCGGGTGATGAAAATGCGCCCATCGGGGGCGGCAAGACCGTTCACAGGCTCGATTTCATAGATATGCACCTTGATCCGGTCCAGATCGAGCGCACCTGCCAGTTGGTCACACATCTGACGCAGCATCGGGTCGGCAAGCTCGGTTGACTGCTCGTCCAGTGCGCGCGATGTGCGCCAGACGGAAAAGCGGTACATGACAAGGCCATAGACGATGGCCAGCAGGATGGGTGCGAACTTGATCATGTCTGATGATATGGGGCGCGCGGGTCAGGTTTTCCAGCGCACCGGGCACGAAGTTGGCCCGCGAAAGGCCCAGCCCGCGAATGGCACATCGCCATTAAGTTCCAATCCCTCCAACTGCTCGAACACCATCGGCACCGCGTGGCCCGCGATCAGCGTTCTCGATGCCGCGGCCCCGGCGCAGAAATGCGGCCCCGCGCCAAAGGGAATGGCAGGGCCAGTATCGCGCGTGATGTCAAAGCGGTCGGGTGCTTCGAAATGCGCCTCATCCCTGCAGGCCGAACCGAACATGAAAAAGATCAATTCGTCCTGCGCGAAGGCGACATTGCAGGCGGTGTCATCGCGCGCCACCCGGCGCGGCGACATACCGATGGGCGCGACAAGGCGGACATATTCGCCAAAGGCATCCTCCCAAGTGGCGGTACCCGCCGCGATCAGCACGCGTTGATCCGAGTGGTGCAGCAAGGCCCAGATGGTGCCTGCAATCGCATCGCGCGGTTCGTTCTGTCCGCCGCCGATGATGACGCGCACGTTGCCCGCAATCTGATCAAGGGTCAGGCCGGCCTGATCGAGCACCGAGATGATCGACAGATCGGGCGCGGCGCGCAACGCGGGCAGGCGGTCTTTGATCAGAGCCAGCACGCGGTCGGCATAGGCGAAGCCGCGCGCGTCAACCTCCGGGTCGCCTTGATAATTGGCCGCTGTGTCGAGCATCGCCTGACTTGCGGCGTCCATCTCTGCCGCTTCCATGTTGATCAGGCCGGTCATGATCCGCAGCGCATCGGCTGCCACGGGCATCGCGTAGTCAGTCACCAGATCGCAGGCCCCGAGGGGTTTGATCCGATCGATATGCCCCTGCACGATGTCGCGAAACCGGGGGCTGAGCACATCGCGCACCGTGCGCGGGCTGAGGGCAGGGAATAGCGCGCGCCGCTCGATCATGTGGGCATCGCCATCCTTGCGCATCATGTTGGCGCCCATCACGCGCGTCAGCAGGCCGTCGGGTTGATGGCTGGAAAACAGATCGATCCGCTTTTCCTCGCGAAAGACGTCATCGCGGCGCGTGAATAGGGTCGCGCCAAGTTCGGGGACAAAACAGACAGGCGTTTGCGCGCGCATCTCCGCCAGGGCCGGATAGGGGTCGGCATGGAAGGCGGCGGGATCGATGTGAACGGTGGGCGCATCTGACATGCGCTTCATCCTAAAGCGGGGATTTGTAACCAAAAAGCCTTATCGCGTCAGCGTCTTCATCCCGCGGCTGAGCCCTTCAAGGGTCATTGGCACCATCGCCTCGGGGCCAAAAATCTCTTGGATCATCTGGATCGAATGGGTGTAGCCCCAGTATTTCTCGGGCACCGGGTTGATCCAAAGGTTTGACGCCCACTGATCACGCGCGCGGGCCAGCCAGACCTGTCCGGCTTCGGCATTCCAGTGTTCGTTCGCACCACCGGGATAGGCGATTTCGTAAGGGGACATGCTGGCGTCACCCACAAAAATACATTTGTAATCAGGGCCATAGGTACGCAGCACTTCGTGGGTTGGGATCTGCGCATCCCAGCGGCGACGATTGTCGCGCCACACGCCTTCATAAAGGCAGTTGTGGAAATAGAAGTGTTCGCAGTGCTTGAATTCGGATTTCGCGGCGGAAAACAACTCTTCCACGATCTTCACATGGGGGTCCATCGACCCGCCAATGTCAAAGAACAGCAGGACCTTGACGGCATTGCGCCGCTCGGGGCGGGTTTGGACGTCAAGGTATCCGTGTTCGGCGGTCGCGCGGATGGTGCCGTTGAGGTCCAGTTCTTCGGCGGCCCCGTCGCGGGCCCAGCGGCGCAAACGCTTCAGGGCCACCTTGATGTTGCGCGTACCCAGTTCAACTGTGTCGTCCAAGTTCTTGAATTCACGCTTGTCCCAGACCTTGACGGCCCGCTGATGCCGGGATTTGTCCTGTCCGATCCGCACGCCTTCGGGGTTGTAGCCATAGGCACCGAAAGGTGAGGTGCCCGCTGTGCCGACCCACTTGTTGCCACCCTGATGGCGGCCCTTTTGCTCCTCAAGCCGTTTTTTGAGCGTTTCCATGAGCTTGTCGAAGCCTCCTAAAGCTTCGATCTCAGCCCGCTCTTCTTCGCTCAGATGTTTTTCGGCCAGTTTCTCAAGCCAGTCCTGCGGGATATCCACAGCCTCAAGCACCTGTTCGATGCTGATTTGTTCGAGCCCTTCGAATGCGGCGGCAAAGGCGCGGTCGAATTTGTCGATGTTGCGTTCGTCTTTTACCATTGCCGTGCGGGCGAGGTAATAAAACGCCTCGACATCGTAGGTCGCAAGCCCCGCCTTCATCGCTTCGAGAAAGGCGAGGAATTCGCGCAGCGATACCGGCACGCCGCCTTTTCGCAGATGTTCGAAAAAGGGCAGAAACATCTCAGGCCGACAAGATGCGGTCAATCAGCACAGTGATGATCAGGCCGACCACCACAAAGGCGAGCGCGTACCCGGTCGCATATTGTGCGATGTCCAGCCGGTTGCCGTCACGCTTGTGCGCTGTGTAACCGCCAATAAGCGCGCCGCTTACAGCGGCAGCGATGACTATCATTTGCCTTGCCTCTCAATACGTTGGGGCGGCAAGTTCAACCATTCAGCGGATTGAGTGAAGAGATTTCCCGCAGCTTGGCCCGGACCGCCCAGTCTGGGCCAAATCCGTAGCGTGCCCATCCGATGCTGTCCAGCCTGACTGTGCGTGCCTCGGCAGAGCGGCCTTGCAGGTCCAGCGCTTCGGCGCGCAGCAACAGCAATGTCGACAGCAGTGCGGCGTTTTCGTTGCGCGCGGCCTGATCGATATGGGGGGCCAGCAGCACTGACGCACTGTCGCCATCCCCACGCGTAATCGCATAGGCGGCCAGCTGCGTCGCCACATAGGCGCGGTGCAGGCGGGCACCCTTGGTTGCGGCGTAATACTGGTCTGCGGCGCGGAAATGCGTCTGGGCGGCTTGCGGGTCAGAGGCGAGTAACAGACGGCCATTGGCATAGTGCGCAAAGGCGCGGCGGTGATCTTTCCAACCCATTGCGCGGGCGATTTCCAGCGCTTTTGCAGCCGCTTCACGGCGTTGGGCGGGGGCGGCACCGGGGCCGAGGGCAGTCTGGACCGCATGGCTCCAGGCGCGCGGCGTGCGGGTTGCAAACTGGGCGGGCAGGTCTTCTCCGCCCGGATTGATGCGGGCCAGAATGCCGGGCAGCTTGGCCGCGACCTGTCCGCGCGTCATGCCAGAGCGCAGTTCCGGCGCGTAATAGGCGCGCAGGATCATCATGTCGAAGCCAGTCAGAACCGTGTGCACGTTGTCGTCGTTAAAGACGCTGTCGGGCAGGCGATAAAGGTCGTTGAGCGGGCCGATGGCCTGCGCCAGTTCTTCGTGCAGGCAGTCCCGCACCTCTTGGGGGCTGGCGTCATTGGGCAGGAAGATGGCGAGTTGCTGGCGGGTGCGCAGGTTGGACCAGCTGGTGCGCGCGCTGCGGCGGTTGGGGCGATATTGCGAGATATCGGTGATGTTGGGCACCACGAAACAGGCGGCATGGGGCAGGGCGCGGCAGATCTGCGCGCGGCTGACAGCCTGAATGGTGATGTTGGCGTTGTTGCCGGGGGCGGCTTCAAAAATGTCGATCCCGGCCTCGTCCCGCAAACGGTGCATCAGGCGGCGCAGGTCCGTGCCAAGGGAGGCGGGCGGCGCCCCGGTGACACGCACCGAAATGGGCCCTTCAAAGCGGGTAAAGACCGGCAGGTCGCGCCCCGATTCCAGTTGAAAGCTCAACTCAATAAAGTCGAGCGCCAGATCGTTGTTGGACCGAATCGGCGATCCGGGCTGCGGCGCGCCAAAGGTCTTCATCGGGGGTAGGTCGCTGGCCTGGGGCAGGGCGCGGGTCGGTGTGTCACCGGGCGTGACGGGCACGCAGGCATTGAGCGCAAGGACAAGCGGCAGAACAAAACGGCGCATCATGTTCATCCCCGATCATACTTGATGAAGGGGGAAAGTTTCCCGATGCGGTCGTAAAGCTTGCGGGCCTCGGTGTTGAAATCCTGTGTCAGCCAATAGACTGCCGGACATCCGGCAGCGTCGGCGGCGCCGTAGACGGCTTCGATCAGCTTGCGGCCAACGCCCTGTCTGCGCACGGACGGATCGGCATAAAGGTCCTGCAGATAGCAGACGTTTTCGACGCGCCAGCCGTGACGGTGGAACAGGTAATGCGCAAGGCCGACAAGCTTGCCATCCTGCACGGCGACAAGGCCATGAAAATCCTGTGGGTCATCGCCCAGCAGCCGTTCGAAATAGGTGTCAAAGAGGGTTTTGGGACGCGACGTTTCATAGAACGCGAGATAGGCCGTCCACAGATCGCCCCATTGCGCGCGATCCGACAAAGAGATTGGGCGCACTTCGAGTGCGTCTGAACCGGTCATTTATACTGCCTGCCTGCCTTTTAGCATATTGGATGCGGGTGTTTTCACCTCTCATCAAGGACAGGTTATGGAGCATTTCAGGCAAAAGAAAGACATTTTATCCACAGGTTGCCCTTGTTGGCCGTGGCGGCAGGTGGATGTGACCTAAAAACCCCGTGTTCAGTGTCGGGGCGTGCCTTGATTGGGCCTATGCACAGGCCTGCATCGTTTCAGTCTTGGCTGCCGCATCAAAACAGGTTTGCGCACCGTACCTTGCCAGGAAATGTGATGCCTCTCGCGTGCGCAAAACGGGCCGTGCGGTATGGGTTACCCTGTGCTGCAATCCTTCTTTCTGCAAAGCCGTCGAAAAGGTTGGTACAGCCTGCAACAATTCGGTGCTGGCATCGCCGAGATGCAGGCTTTCACACCATGCGCCATTGGCGCGGATCACGTGGTGTTTGCGCAGCAGGACATGCACATAAGTTACGGTGGGGCGGGCCGTTTGACGCACGCCGGGCAGGCCGACAAAGGCCTTGGCAGGGGCCAGCACCTCGTGGCTGGCAAAGTGCAGTTCCAGTTGAGGCGAGCGGATCAGGATGCGGTGTTGCGCTGAGACCGCCAGCGGCAGTGTGTTGCCGATGCTGCCTGTGGCGAAGGTGATGGGCGCGTCCGCGCGAAATCCGATGCAATCGCGCTGGCCCACCCAGATCACGGGTTGTGGACCATCATCCAGCGTCAGCACCCGGTCATTCGCGCGCAATCGTTCGACAGGTACCGCACCCGCATCCGTGTCGATCAGCGTTCCTGCCACAAAACACACATAGGCATGGGTGTAGGCCGGGTCCGTGTCTTCGGTGTAGAATTGCGGCTCCATCGACGGGTTGTAATTGTCGGAATACCACCCTTCGAGGTCAAATCCCGGTGTCCAGATGATCTGCGCGGGATCGCCGTTTTCATCGACCCCTTCGAACACGATGATTCCGCCCTCGCCATTGGGGGCAAGGTCGGATCGTACGACCACCGCATCGGTGATCGAACCACCACCACCCTGACCGCCCCAACTGACGTCATAAGTGTCGCCAAGTTCAAACACGCGCGGATCATCGTCATCCGCATTGCTGGTGATCACCAGATCCTTGGACCCTTGAGGCGGGTTGTCAAAGGTCGAACTGTTTTCTGTTGTGTCGACATTGTCGCCGGTCGAGGCGGCAAATTCGTTGTCGAGCCCGTAATAGGTTATGGTCATGGCGCAAACTCCCGGACGGGACCTTGCGTGATGCGCACTTAAGGGGAGGTGAGCGCATTCAGCTTTTTACCTAAGATTGAAATGAACTGCCTGCGCTAACGCTGACCCCGCGCCATGAATGCCAGCCGTTCGAACAGATGCACGTCCTGCTCGTTTTTCAACAGCGCCCCATGCAGTTTGGGTAGGGCACTGGCACCACCTTGTTTCAGGTCTTCGGGGCTCATGTCCTCGGCCAGCAACAGTTTGAGCCAATCAAGCACTTCGGAGGTCGATGGTTTTTTCTTCAATCCCTGTTGGTCGCGGATTTCAAAGAACTGGGTGAGGGCAGTGGTCAGCAGCGCCTGTTTGATGTCCGGGTGATGCACGGCCACGATCTGTTTCATCGTGTCCATGTCCGGGAACTGGATGTAGTGAAAGAAACAGCGGCGCAGGAACGCGTCGGGCAGTTCCTTTTCATTGTTCGAGGTGATGATGACGACGGGGCGATGGCGGGCCTGAATGGTCTCGCCGGTCTCGTAGACAAAGAACTCCATCTTATCGAGCTCTTGCAAAAGGTCGTTGGGAAATTCGATATCGGCCTTGTCGATCTCGTCGATCAGCAGCACGACTTTCTCGTCCGCTTCGAACGCCTCCCACAGCTTGCCCTTTTTTATGTAGTTGGCGACATCGTGCACTTTGTCTTCGCCAAGCTGGCTGTCGCGCAATCGGCTGACGGCGTCATATTCGTACAGACCCTGTTGCGCGCGCGTGGTCGATTTGATGTTCCATTCGATCAGACGCAGCCCCAGTGAGCGCGCCACCTGCTTGGCCAGTTCGGTCTTGCCCGTGCCCGGTTCGCCCTTGACCAGCAGGGGCCTTTCAAGGGTGACAGCGGCATTCACCGCGATGGTCAGGTCGTCCGTGGCGACATAGGCGTCGGTGCCTTGGAATTTCATGTGAGTTCACCCTGTTGCACTGATTTGTTCATCGCACCGCTTTTAGCGAACTTGTCATGGGAATGGGTAGTGACAATCGCTTTTGCCTCGGATAGATGCAGCGGCAGGGAGCTGGTGGGGCAGTGAACTGGAGACCTCAGGGAACCGCATATGGCCAACGTCAGTCGAGTTGAGGGGAAGCAAATGAAACAAGAGACATTTTTACCGGACGATTATCGCCCAGCCGAGAGCGAGCCGTTCATGAACGAGCGGCAGGTCGAATATTTCCGTC
The DNA here is from genome assembly GCF_045797845.1 of Tateyamaria armeniaca. Lineage (NCBI taxonomy): Bacteria > Pseudomonadati > Pseudomonadota > Alphaproteobacteria > Rhodobacterales > Roseobacteraceae > Tateyamaria > Tateyamaria armeniaca. Next base: position 3,214,701 of record NZ_JBHDIY010000002.1, on the reverse strand, counting down.
GCAAGCTGTTGGGATGGCGCGCCGAGTTGCTGGCAGGCAGCCGTGACACCATCGAAGGATTGCAGGACGGCACACGCAACATTCCGGATGTCGCCGACCGCGCCAGTGAAGAGACAGACCGCGCGCTGGAACTGCGCACCCGCGACCGTCAGCGCAAGCTGGTGTCCAAGATCGACGCCGCCCTGCGCCGCATCGACGAGGGCGAATACGGATATTGCTCGGTCACGGGCGAGCCGATTTCGCTGAAGCGTCTGGATGCGCGGCCCATCGCGACCATGAGCCTTGAGGCACAGGAAAAGCACGAACGGCGTGAGAAGGTACATCGAGACGATTAGTTTGAATTCACGCAGGTGAATTCAAACGGTGGCAAGGGTTGCTTTGCACCGCAAAGCGACCAGCCACGCCCCTGATCCGTAGGGCACTAAAGCAGTAAGTCACCCGTAAGGCGCACCTGTCGGTGCGCCTTTTTCATTTTATCACCCCTGTGAACGCATCACCATGCCCATGAGGTCCCGCGGATCATCCGGGTCCGCCAGCAGATCGAGCGGGTGAAAGAATTCCGTCCCCTCAATGCTGTCGCGCACATAGCGCAGGGCGGAAAAATCCTCGATCGCAAAGCCGACGCTGTCAAAGATCGTGATCTGTTTGTCAGATGTGCGCCCGTCCACCTGGCCCGCGATCACCTGCCAGATTTCAGTCACCGGATGATCGGGATCAAGCTGCTGGATGTCGCCCTCGACCCGGGTCTGCGGTGGATATTCCACAAAGATGTCGCCGCGTTGCAGGATGCCCGGTGCGATTTCCGTCTTGCCCGGACAGTCCCCGCCGATGGCGTTGATGTGCACGCCTGCGCCCACCATGTTGTCGGTCAAGATCGTGGCATAGGCCTTGTCCGCCGTGCAGGTGGTCAGGATGTGCGCGCCCTCGATGGCCTCTTCCGCACTTTTGCACTGTGTCACAACAAGGCCCGTTCCGGCCAGATTGCGCGCGCATTTCTCTGTCGCAGCAGCGTCGATGTCATAAAGGCGCACATGGGTGATCCCGGCGATGGCCATCATCGCAAGGCTTTGAAATTCGGACTGCGCGCCATTGCCGATCATCGCCATGGTGGTCGCGCCCTTGGGCGCGAGGGTTCGTGCTACAAGCGCCGAGGTGGCAGCGGTGCGCAGGGCCGTGAGCAGCGTCATTTCCGTCAACAGCACGGGATAGCCTGTGTCCACATCTGCCAGCAGGCCAAAGGCCGTGACCGTCTGCAAGCCATCCGCGGTGTTCTTGGGATGGCCGTTCACGTATTTGAACCCATAGGTTTCGCCGTCCGACGTCGGCATCAGCTCGATCACCCCTTCGGCCGAATGGCTCGCCACGCGGGGCGTTTTGTCGAACAGCTCCCAGCGTTTGAAATCGGCTTCGATGTAACGCGCCAGCCCACGCAGCATCTCGGCCATGCCGATATGGTGGATCAGTTGCATCATGTGGTCGACGGAAACGAAGGGAACAAGCGCTTTGTCCGACGGGGCGAGTTGGGTCATGGGACTGTCCTTTGTGCAGCGAAATCAGGAATAGGCGCGGGTGGGCCGGTCAAAGATGCGCCGCCCAAAGGCGGATGCAGTCAGATCGACCATGGCCTGCGCCGTGCGTCCACGCTCATCCAGAAACGGGTTCAGCTCGACCAGATCCAGCGAGGTAAGCAGGCCGCTGTCGCAGATCATTTCCATCACAAGATGCCCTTCGCGCATGGTTGCACCGCCCGGCACAGTTGTGCCCACGGCAGGGGCGACAGAGGGGTCAAGGAAATCCACGTCAAGCGAGACATGCAGCATCGCGTTTTCCTTGGCAGCCCGCGCAAGAAAGGCAGAAAGCGGTTTGGCGATGCCATGTTCGTCAATGTGGCGCATGTCGATATAGGTGACATCCGTTTCCTCTAGTGCCGCGCGTTCCTGCGCATCGACCGAGCGCAGGCCAAGCATGGCAATCTGTGCGTGCGGGATCGGGTGTGGTACGGCAGGAAATCCGTCAAACCCATCGCGCCCGGTGAGATAGCCCATGGGCGTGCCGTGCAGGTTGCCGGAATCGGTGGATTGCGGTGTGTGATAGTCGGTATGGGCATCAAGCCACAGAACGAAAAGCGGGCGCCCTTGCGCCGCAGCGTGCGCGGCGGCCCCATGCACGGTGCCAAGGGCGAGGGCATGATCGCCGCCCATAAAGATTGGGAGGGCATCGGCGCAGGCAGACGTGGATGCCGCTGACAGCGCTTCGGTCCAGGCGATGGTTTCGCCCAAAGCATGCAGGTGGGGATGTGGTGTCGCGTCAAATAAACCGGGTGCGACATTGCCCATATCCGCGACCTCATGGCCCAGACTGCGCAGGGCGTCGGCCAGACCAGCAGTGCGATAGGCATCCGGGCCCATCAGGCAGCCACGTCGCTTTTTGCCGCTGTCCATGGGCACGCCGATAAGTTGGATATTTTGAGGTGTCATCATGCTCTCCTGTCGTTCTGGCAGGAATGTCTGCCCGAAGTGATGCGTGGACAAGCGATCAAATTGGCCGTATCGGAAGCTATATCGACAAAACGGAATGCAATATGGACGAAACGGACGCAAAACTGATCTCGGCCTTGCGCCATGACGCGCGCGCATCTTTGTCTGATTTGTCGGCCACATTGGGATTGTCACGCACCACGGTGCGCACCCGGATCGAAAAGCTGCGCAGTCGCGGCGAAATTGTCGGGTTCAGCGTGGTGCTGCGCGAGGACACATTGCGAGATCCGGTGCGGGGCCTGATGATGATCGGAATCGAGGGGCGCGGAACGGAGCGGATCATTCGCCAGCTTACGGGCATGTCCGAAGTGCGCCACGTGTATTCCACCAATGGGCGCTGGGATGTGATCGTGGAAATCGGAACGGATACGCTGGAACGCTTTGATGCGGTGCTGTTCCGGATCAGGGCGCTTGAAGGGGTGATGTCGTCTGAAACGTCGTTGCTGTTATCGACGCGCAAGTCGGCCTAACGCGCCCGCAGCGCTGCCAGCCACAGACCGGCAAGCGCCAGCGAAATCACCATGTTCCAGCCGGCCATGCTCAGACCCGCCAGTTGCCATGCAATCTCGTCACAGCGCACCAACGGGGCGGCCATGATCTGGTCAAAAAGTGCATCGGGGTCCAGGTTGCCGATGGGTGCGGACGAACAACTTGTCGGCCCTTCCCACCAGCCCTGTTCGACGCCCACGTGATAGCCACCGATGCCTGCGGTGATCAGCGCTGCCAGCGCGCCAAGGGCCAGCAGGGCAGGCAGCGGGACGAAAAAGGCAAGCGCGCCCAGTGCAATGGCTGCGACATGGGGATAGCGCTGCCAGATGCACATCTTGCACGGGGCCAGCCCGCCCAGATGCTGAAAGGCAAATGCACCGGCCAGTAGCAGGGCAGAGCCAAGGGCGGCACAGGTCACAAGGTGTCGTCGTGTCAGGGTCATAAGCCAATCCAGGTCTTGATCAGGCTCGCCAGCGTCGCCCCGGCAAGAATGAGCGTTCCGATCCATGCCGTCCCAAGTGCCGCGCCCAGAATGACCAATAAACCGTCGCGCTGCAAAAGGCCCATGGCGACGATCACAACGGCAAAGCCGGGCACGGTGTTCGTCCCCGGCAGGGGTACCAGGATCGACGCGCTGAACAGGACAAGGGCAAGGCCGACGATCCGGTCCGTGGGGGGCTGGGTCAGCGCGGACAGGCGCGGACGGCTCACCGCTTCGATGCGCTTCAACCATGGGCCGGAGCGGCGAGACAGGCTGTCGAGCCCTTCGCCCGAGACAGTGCGCGCGCTGAGCTTGCCGGGCAACCACGGGACGCGGCGACCGAGCAGGATTTGGCCTGATACAAACATAAGGGGCAGGGCGACGATCTGCGGCAAGCCATAAAGAAAGGGAATGCAGCAGGGCAGCGCCAGGATCAGCAGGAAAAGACCAAAGGCGCGTTCGTGCAACTGCTCCAAGATCCAGCCTAACGTGACGACCTTGCCATCGGCGTCTTCGACCAGCTGCGAGAGCCGGTCCGAGATCGCCATATCCTGCATCAACGGCGCCATGATGTTGAAATCTCCTGAGATGTTGGCCTCGCGTATCAAATCATCTCTGGGTGTTCCAGTGGTCGACATGCACCGCAGATAAAATGTCGTCGCCAAGACGTGAGGGCCGCTTGCCCACGACAAAATCACGGTGTAGGGAGAGTCGAGGCCCAAGTGGCGGAATGGTAGACGCAGGGGATTCAAAATCCCCCGCCTTTGCGGGCGTGCCGGTTCGAGTCCGGCCTTGGGTACCAGCCTCTCAAACTGACGAAATCGGACAACGGCGACGTCAGTCGGGTGCGCCGTTTTGGGCCGCACCCTTGCGCGCATCGCATGGGGCCACGCAAATGCCACCATCTGTGTCCGAACGGCACATTTGCGCCGCATTTCAGGTCAAACGATTCGTCGATTGTGGCAGTCTGACCCCCTGTGCGGGGTCAATTGCCCCCGAATTTGGCTATTGGTGCGCGTCCGTGAACAGGTTGGACGCAAAATCGGGCGGATTTTGCCACAATACGAGCCCGTTTGATTGTTTCCATTTCGGAAAACGTGCGGTTGTGTGCCGCCACAAGAGGCATTTTGCGTAAACCCTTGGAAATTTGGGCCTTGCGCAGATTTTCGCCTATCTGCGCTAGAAGCGTAGGAGGATTATTGCTACCCACGGTTGCGTATTGTTCACGGAACGGTGTGAAAGCCAAACCATACGCTAACGAAATGCTGAAGTTTTTCGGACATTTTTCCCTTTGTTTGCCTCAATCCACTTCGTAAGACAGGTGTGCCCAACTGGGGGGCGATGATTGTTAGGTCACGGGGGCGACCGCACTGAACGTGCCGATTGGTACGGGAAATGTGTGTTCGCGGCGCTGTTGTTATCAGTGTGTGCTTTCGGAAAGCGTCGGCTTGGCTGACGCTCTGTCTGCGTCGGACGCATATCATTTTCCTGTCAGTTAGGAGCACGAGTGCCGGTCGCCCGGACCTTGGCGCATCGTTTCTCGGGGTGACGAGTAAGTGAATGATGGAGACGTTCGAATGTACCAGCCGTCGCAAGACGCACCGCACAGCAGACACCCCAGAGGTCTGACCTGTGACGCCGTAAAAACGGCCCGTCCATCTTTTCACTTTGATACGTTTTCGGGCGCCGTTTGCGCCGTCCGCAACACCGCCTAGGAGTAACCGAGCATGACAAAATTTATTGATTTCAATAATCTTTCCACCGGAACAGTTGTCGACAACGAATATGCCGGAGATGGTTTCAAAGTGTCTGCGACCGGGGGGTCCGGCAAGGCGATGATCTTCAACACGGCGCACCCCACGGGTGGTGACAGCGATCTGAAGACCACCAACCTTGGCAAGGCGCTGATCATTTCCGAGGATGGCGACCGCCACGACCCCGATGACAACGCATCCGGCGGCACGTTCCGCTTCAAATTTGATGCGCTGGCCGACATCAACCGCCTGACCTTCCTCGACATCGAAGAAGGCGCGTCGGTCAAGTTCTTTGACGCCAACGGGCATGTTATCAAGACCGTCCACATCGATTGCACGGAAAACAACGGTCAGCTCATTCAGGATCTTGATGTGGCCGGTGTGGCGCGCATGGATGTCACGCTGAACGGGTCGGGCGCAATCGACAATCTGGTCTTTGATGACGCGCCCGGCGACGGTGTGGTCGAGGGCAACAACGAAGGCAACCTGATTGACGCCGGATATCTGGATGATCCCGACGGTGACCGGATTGATGCGGGCGATGCCGTGCTGCCGGGCGAAGGCCCCGATGACGACATCGTTGATGCATTCGGTGGGGATGACACCATCAAATCCGGCGCAGGCGATGATGACGTCTATGCCGGGTCGGGCAGTGACAGCGTCGAAGGCGGCGCAGGCGACGACCTAATCTTTGGCGACGGCAACTATGCCGGTCCCGGTGCCGGTGCCACGACCCGCGAAAGCTTTGAATGGGATCTGGCAGGGGTGGATGATGGCGAAGATCTGTCCGGCTTTACCCAGAACACCGGCAATGTGGATGTCACGTTCTCGATCCTGCAGGAAACCGGGTCTGCCGACACCGAATTCGCCGACAACACCCAGAATGTCGCGAATATTGATGATGATGGCACCGATCCCGACGCCAACAGCTCGCTCAGCAGCATTCTGAACGGCAAGGGCAACGACGCGGATTACCGCCTCGATTTCTCGGCCCCGGTCGAAGACGTGTCGTTCCGCATCAACGACATCGATGGCGATGGCGTGGTCACAGTCTCCGCCTTTGACGCGGACGGCAATCCAATCGTCGTGAACCTTGAGGGCGGCAGCCGCCTGACGCTCAAGGACACGGACGGTGTGCCGGGCAACGACACGGCCGACAGCAACGAAGGCTATCTGCCCGACACGGCGCCCGAATTTTCGCTGTTGGTCAGCATCCCGGGCCCAGTGTCGCGGATCGTGATCGAACATGATCAAAACGGCAGCGACAACTCCGGCATCAACATCACGGATGTCTATTTCGACGCCCCGGTTGTTGACGGCGGTATCGCTGGCAATGACACGCTTGAAGGCGGCGAAGGCGATGACACGATCTTTGGCGAAGACGGCGACGACGTCATCAAGGGTGGCGACGACCAAGACAGCCTGAGCGGCGGCGAAGGTGATGACACCATCGACGGCGGCGACGACGACGATGTGATCGAGGGTGGCCGTGGCTCGGACAGCATTCTGGGTGGTGACGGCGCAGACGAAATCATTGCTGGCGATCCTGCGGACAACTTCCTGGTGGACAAGGGCTATCCCGGTCTGTTCCCCGGAGAGGAAGGGACGCCCGCGACAGAAAACGACCGTGACTTTGTCGATGGCGGTGCGGGCAACGATACCATTTCGACCGGCGATGACGCCGACACTATCGTAGGTGGCACGGGCGACGACGTGATCGATGGCGGCATCGATGATGACGAGATTTCCGGCGATGACGGTGCGGACCGCATTGTGGGTGGTGAAGGCAGTGACGTCATCGAAGGCGGTGACGGCAATGACACGATCTATGCCGGGAACGATCCCGATCTGGGCCTCGATATCCTCAACATCGAAGATGATGGATCCAACGCAAATGGGTTTGGTCCTGACCTGCGCCCCGACAATGGCCTGGACACCGTGTTCGGCGGCGAGGGTGACGACGTCATCTTTGGCGCGGACGACGATGACGTGCTGTTCGGTGAGGAAGGCAACGACACCATAGATGGCGAGATCGACGACGACCTGATCGATGGCGGCACGGGCGATGACTCGTTGCGCGGCGGTCAGGGCGACGACACTGTCATGGGCGGCGACGGACAGGACACCATCGACGGCGGCATCGGCAACGATGAATTGTCCGGCGGCGCGGATGAAGACCTGTTCATCAACGTGAACCCCGGCGACGTGGTCGATGGCGGGTCCGAAGTGACCACGGGCGAAGACTTTGACGTGCTCGATCTGCGCGGCTCGACCCCCGAGGGCGGATCGTTCACCATCGACATCACCGGTCCGGATTCCAACGGCAACGGTTTTGACGGTCAGATCAACTACTTTGACAGCGACGGCAACGACGCGGGCACTCTGACCTTTACCGAGATCGAGGACATCATTCCTTGTTTCACCCCCGGCACCATGATCGCGACGGCCAGTGGCGAACGTCTTGTGCAGGACCTGAAAGTGGGCGACCGGGTCATCACCCGTGACAACGGCATTCAGGAAATCCGCTGGATCGGCACCCGGGACATGAGCGGGAACGAGTTGAGCCGTGCCGCGCACCTGCGTCCCGTCCTCATCCGTCAGGGTGCCTTGGGCAAAGGTCTGCCCGAGCGCGACATGCTCGTCTCTCCTCAGCACCGCGTGTTGATGGCAAGCGACAAGACAGCGCTGTATTTCGATGAAGCCGAAGTGCTGGTGGCTGCCAAGCATCTGACGGATATGGAAGGCATCGACGTCGTGGATGTGTCGCACACAACGTATATCCACGTGATGTTCGACCAGCACGAAGTGATCCTGTCGGATGGCGCATGGACTGAAAGCTTTCAGCCGGGCGATCAGACACTTGCGTCGATGGGCGACGGAACCCGGGCCGAAATCCTCGAACTGTTCCCCGAACTGGAAACGGAGATCGGGATTAGGGCCTATACCGCGGCGCGGCGCAGCCTGAAAAAGCACGAGGCCAAGTTGCTGACGCTGTAAGGACCAGCCAGGCGATCACCACACCAATATGTGCAGCATTCCGCGCGTGATTCGCGCGGAACGCGAAAAACGGGGCAGGGGGCTGCGCCCGTTTTTTGTGTTCAATGCAATAGAATGTAGCCGATTGTTTCTATTACGGCAGCGTATGGTGCTGCAATGCAGCACCAAACCGCCCATTCCGGCAGTTTGGTTTACCAAAGGTGTAAAATTCCCCCTGAATTTGTCCGAATAATGAATTAATTCGGGCAGAGCCGTGTTGATCCGTTGGGGGATGGCATGACGCGGTCCATTGTTACTTTTCAAGTGAGGCAGCTGCCATGGCCGTAATCAACGGAACGTCCAACAACGACACCCTTCAGGGCACGAACGAAGACGACACGATCAATGCCGGCAATGGTGCGGATCTGGTGTCTGGTGAAGGCGGTGACGACAGTATTCTGGGCGGCGGCGGCAACGACACCCTGTTTGGGGATGTGGGCGATGGCACGGCCCCGGGCAATGACGCATCTCCGCTTGTGATTGCGAACGGCAACCGCGTCACACCGAACAGTTCAAACAATCAACCGGACGATACCGCAGTCTATCGCAATGTCGCGCAGTTGGAAGACGGCACACAAGTGTCAGCCCGCATCGTGCTGGTGTCTAAATCCGATCCCAACCTGACTGTCGATCTGTCCGGCCCGACTGGCGCCGAAATCCTGATGAACGGCAATGGCGCTGGCGATACGGCCAGTTTCCGGATGGAGTTTTTCATCCCCGACAGCCCGAATGCGACCACGGGCACCCCGGTCGCGCTGAATTCGACGGCCACGGTCAACGATCTGGACCGCAACAGCGTGGGCGATCAGGAATCGGTCACCTTCAACACCGCCGGGTTTACGGCCTTTGCCACCAATTCGGATACGTCGCTGGCCGTCACCACTGGCACTGGCACTGTCACCGCGGCGGGCACCGAACAGAACAATCCATCTGATCAGGACGCGTGGTTTTCCGCCTCGTTCGAAAACCGCGAATTCATCGAATTCACCCTTGAATCGCGTACCACCAATTCCGGGTTTTCCTTTTCCGGCGATCTGATTGATGACGCCGTCGTCACCCCCATCGAGGCGGGCGATGACACGATCGAAGGCGGCAGCGGGCAGGATCTGATCTTTGGCCAGGGGGGCGATGACAGCCTGCTTGGCGGTCAGGGCAATGACAGCATCGAAGGCGGTGAAGGCGATGATACGCTGGAGGGCGGTCAGGGTCAGGACACCCTTTTGGGGGGCGCTGGCAGTGACATTCTGACCGGCGGGCAGGGCGATGACAGCATGTCAGGCGGCGACGGCGAAGACGAGTTGATCCTTGGTCCTGACAATGACTTTGCCGAGGGCGGGGCGGATTCTGACCTGTTCTCCATCGATGGGCTGGGCAATCACACCATCGTCGGTGGCGAAGACCTCGACGGGCTGGATATCGATGTGATCGATCTGTCCGGTGTGGATGCCAATGTCATCCCATCCGGCCCTGAGTCCGGAGTGATCGAACTGCTGGACAGCAACGGCAATGTCGCCCGCCGGGTCGAGTTTTCCGAGATCGAGCGGATCATCTGTTTCACTCCCGGCACCCGTATCGCGACGCAACGCGGTGAAGTGGCCGTGGAAAACCTGAATGCCGGTGACAAGGTGTTCACCCGCGACAATGGTGTGCAGCCGCTGCGCTGGGTAGGTCGGCGCGATCTGAGCCCGCAAGAGATGCAGTTCAATCCGCAATACCAGCCGATTCTGATCCGGCAGGGTGCGCTTGGCAAAGGGTTGCCTGAGCGTGACATGCTCGTCTCTCCGCAGCACCGGATGTTGCTGACGTCGGACGTGGCTGCCGTCATGTTTGACGAACGCGAAGTGCTGGTGGCCGCCAAGCACCTGACCGGCCTTGATGGCGTGGATGCCGTGCACACAAGCACCGTCAGCTACATGCACCTGATGTTTGATCAACACGAGGTCGTTCTGGCCAATGGTGCGTGGTCCGAAAGCTTTCAGCCGGGCGATGATGCGTTGCACGGGATCGGATCGGACCAGCGTGACGAAGTGCTGGCGCTGTTCCCCGAACTCAACACGCCGGAAGGGCTGGATGCCTATGGTGCTGCGCGCCTGTCGCTCAAGCGGCACGAGGCGGCTGTCATCGTGGATCGCCTGCGCTAAGTCTTTGACGCACGGGCCGCGCGCCACGCCGCCCAGTCTTCGGGCGTGTCGAGATCATTGCGTGCCCGGTCATCGTCGAGGCGCACAAGGTGCACGGCATCGCCTGCTCTGGCGACAACCGATTGCCCCCCGCCGTCTCCGACAAGGTCTTGGAACGCGGCAAACAAGGGGGCGGCAAAGATCATCGGATGCCCGCCCGTGCCATCCGTCGTGGCTGCGCGCCAGATCAGCGCGTCCGGGTGTGCCACCGAGGCATCAATCACAGCGCGCAGGTCATCTTCCGTCAGGTCCGGCAGATCGCCTAGCAGCAGCATTGCACGCGTCACGCCGGGTTCAAGTGTGCCAAACAGGGTGCGCAGGCTCGCATTCATGCCTTCGGCGGCCTGCGCGACTTCTATTGTACGGACGGGCAGGTCCGCGACCACGTCATAGCGCGGATGCGGGCGCGGGGGCAGGGCGATGCGTACATCGTCACTGACAGCCAGCGCGATGCGGGCCTGACGCCGCACCAGCGCTTCACCATCCACCTCAAGCAGCAGTTTGTCCGTCCCCCCCATGCGGGTGGACGCGCCGGCGGCGAGGATCAGGACAGGCATCATGGGCGCGTTATATCACCCCGCATCCGGGCACCATCCGCATCAAAGAGCGGAATTGTCACAAGGCGGGCCTTGCACATCTGGCCAAGGATTTCGATCTCGACCTCCAGACCCTCCGTGATCCGTTCAACCGGCAGAAACCCTTGCGCGACAGAGACCTGGGCGTGATGCGAATACCCACCCGACGTGCAGAACCCGACAACTGACCCATCCAGCCAGATCGGCTCATAGGCCTGCACATCTGCATCCGTCGCCTCCACGATAAAGGCGCACAGCTTGCGCTCTGGCCCCTTGGCGCGGTCGGCCTCGGCCGCGTCGCGCCCAATGAAGGCCACGTTCTTTTTCCACGAAATGAAACGGTCCAGCCCTGTTTCGGCCGCTGTGTAGTCTGGGCCAAATTCCAACAGCCAGCCGCCAAAGAACTTGTCGAGGCGCAGGGACATCATCGCGCGCATCCCGAACGGGGTCATGTCATGGGGTTGCCCGGCCTCCCACAAGCTGCGCCAAAGCTGGCGTTGGGCCATCGGGTCGCAATAGATTTCAAAGCCGAGATCGCCGGTATAGCTGACCCGCTGCACAATGCAGTCGGTCATGCCCACGGTGATCTGCCACACATCCAGAAACTTCATCTGCGATATGTCGGTGCGGGTGCAGGCCTGCAGCACATCGCGCGCCTTTGGCCCGGCGATCTGGAACCCGGTGCGTGCGTCTGAGATGTTTTCGATGGCCATGCCATCCTCGACCTCGTTGAGGAAGTGCCGCATGTGAAAGGCCTGTGCCCCGTAGGATGCGGTAAGCTGAAAGTCTTCTTCGCCCAGGCAGGACATGGTGAAATCCCCGATCAGCTTGCCCTTGGGGCTGAGCATGGGGGTGAGCGAAATGCGCCCCTTTTGCGGAACGCGACCTGCCATAACACGGTCCAACCACGCGCGTGCACGCGGACCCGTGACGCGGTATTTGCCGAAATTGTGCACTTCGTTGATGCCAACAGCATTGCGCACGGCGCGCACCTCGCGCCCGGTTGCATCAAAGGCGTCCGAGCGGCGGAAAGACGGGATTTCGTATGTCGGTTCGTCGACTTGGGCAAAGTAGTTGGGCACTTCCAGCCCGAATTGCTGACCCCAGACCGCGCCCATTTCGCTGAAAATGTCATACATTGGTGTGGTGCGGTTGGGCCGTGCGGCGGGCAGTTCCTCGTTCGGGTAGGCCACGGAAAAGCGTTTTTGATAGTTCTCGATCACCTTGGGCAGCGTGTAGCCCGGGCTGATCCAGTCGCCAAAGCGTGCGACGTCCATCGCGAACGTGTCGCGTTCGGTTTCGCCCTCGACCATCCATTGCGCCAGCATCAGGCCTACGCCGCCGCCTTGGGAAAAACCTGCCATCACACCGCAGGCCGCCCAATAGTTGCGCATGCCGGGCACGGGGCCGACCAGTGGATTGCCGTCCGGGGCAAAGGTGAAGGGGCCATGGATCACGTTTTTCACCCCTGCGCGTTCCAGATCGGGAAAGCGGTTGTAGGCAAAGGCAATGGAATCCTCGATCTTGTCGAAATCGTCCTGCAACAGGTCCTGCCCAAAGGACCATGCCGTACCGTCAACGGCCCAGGGGCGGCATTTCTGCTCGTAGAACCCGATGCACAGGCCCTTGCCCTCTTGGCGCAGGTAACTTTCGCCCGCCGGGTCCATCACATGCGGGTGCTCGTGCCCGTCTTTCATCATCTCGGCGATCAGTGGCACCTCTTCGGTCACCAGATACTGATGTTCCATCGGGTGTAGGGGGAAGTAGACGCCCGCCATGGCGCCGACTTCGCGCGCCCAAAGACCACCGGCATTCACCACATGTTCGGCGTGGATCGTGCCCTTATCGGTCACAACATCCCACGTGCCATCGGCGCGCTGGTTCGTTTCGGTGACCATCGTGTGGGTTTCGATCGTTGCCCCGCCCATGCGGGCCGCGCGGGCATAGGCGTGGGTGGTCCCGGAGGGGTCAAGGTGCCCATCAAGCGGGTCATAAAGCCCACCGATGATGCCGGTCACATTGGTGACGGGCGCGATCTTCTTGATCTCTTCGGGGGTCACGATCTCGGTCTCAAGCCCCATGAATCTCATGCTTGGCCCGCTCGGCCAGCAGCATGTCGAACCGGTCCTGATCCTCTGCCAACGTCACGCCACCGACATGGTGCAAACCGCAGGACATGCCGGTGATCTCTTCCAACTCCTTGTAAAGACGGATGGTATAGCCCTGCAGGGCCGCCATGTTGGTGTCGCCGTTGAGGGTGTGGAAACCGCCCGCCGCGTGCCATGTGGACCCCGAGGTGAGTTCAGAGCGTTCCAGCAACATGACGTCCGACCACCCCAGTTTGGTCAGATGGTAAAGCACAGATGCGCCGACAACGCCGCCGCCGATAACAGCGACCCGGGTGGTGGTTTTCATATGGGACCTCATGACTATTGTGCTGGTCATTTCTTGCACTCAGCGCCACTGTATTTCCCAGATACGGGCCGTTGAGCGACGGCAAGCGACATAACGTGTCGCGAATGCCAATCGGGAGCCGGGAAGAGCGCTGACATGACAAAAGACTTCGATTTGCTGCGCAGCCTGCCGCGAACCCTGTTGCAATTGGCCCGCTATTACTGGCGCAAGCTGTATGTGCGGGTGGCGTTGATGGGGCTGCTTGCCTTTGTCGCCCTTGGCTTCACCCAGATGATCGAGGTGATGGTGCCGGACAAGATGGCGCAATCTGTGCCCGGTGCCTCGGCGGACCGGCTGCTGAACATCATCGCCAACGCGATGCTTGCCGTCACCACGTTTTCCTTGACCGTGATGGTCAGTGTTTATCGATCCTCCTCGTCCCAGTGGACGCCACGGGTGCATCAGTTGATCATGCAGGACAGCGTGACGCAAAACACGCTGGCGGCGTTTATCGGGGCTTATGTCTTTGCGCTGCTCGCCATCATCCTGCGCGAAACGGGTATCTATGTGGACGACCGCGCGCTGGTTCTGTTCTGGGTCACGGTTCTGGTGCTGGCCTATGTTGTCTGGTCAATCATCCGCTGGGTGCTGCATTTGCAGACCCTTGGCAGCCTGATCCACACCACCCGCCAGGTCGAGGATATCACCTGCACCCAGTTCCGCGAACGGCTGGAAACCCCGTGTCTGGGCGCCAAGGCGTGGGATGGCACCGTGCCCGACAGCGCCACGCCGATCCGCGCCAAGCAAAGTGGGTATGTTCAGCACATCTATCCCGAAGCCTTGCAGGAACAGGCGGAAAAAGCGGGTGTGACGCTCTATCTCAGCAGTGGCATCGGCAGCTTTGTATTTCTGCACGAGCCCGTCGTGTGGGTCGATGGCGAGGTTGAGGACCGGGACGCGTTTGAGGAAGAGGTGCGCAGCCTGACCGTTCTGGGCGACGTGCGCACCTATGATCAGGACCCGCGCTTTGGCCTGCTGGTGATGTCCGAAATTGGCAGCAAGGCGCTGTCGCCGGGTGTGAATGACCCCGGCACCGCCATAGATGTGTTGAACCGCTCGGCGCGTATTCTGTCGCTCTACAAGGATGAAACGGCGAGTGACGCCGACCCCCAATATGACCGGCTGCGGGTGAGGCCCATCGATCCGTTCGATCTGATCATGGATGCCTATAGTGGCATTGCCCGGGACGGCGCAGGCGAGGTCGAAGTGCAACAGCGACTGCAACGCTGCCTTGCCGGGCTGATGGAACATCCTGACGAGGGCCTGCAAAAAGCGGCCGGTGAGTTGGGCCGCGAATTTCTGGACCGCGCACTTGAGGCGATCACATGGGCGCCGGACCGGGATCGGTTGCTTTCCAAGACGGCACAACGCCTGCGCGACTAATCCCACCTGCTGGTGGTTAAACGACGCGCAATGTCGCGGGCGGGCTATCGCCTTCCGTCGGCGGGGCGCAGTTTGCGTTGCAGCACATAAGGCAAGGGCGGAAAAAAGACATGCGCACCCACGCACAGGCTGTCGTGATCGGCGGCGGCGTCATCGGTTGTTCGATCCTCTATCACCTCACGAAACTCGGCTGGTCCGACGTGGTTCTGCTGGAACGGGACGAGCTGACATCCGGCTCCACCTGGCACGCAGCGGCCAACATTCACGGGCTGCACGACAGCACCAACATCAGCCGGATTCAGCATTATACGATGGGTCTTTATAAAGAGCTGGAGCAGGAAACCGGGCAGGGCTGCGGCGTGTTTCAGCCCGGATCGCTCTATCTCGCACAGACCGAGGCGCGCGAACATCAACTGCGACTGCAGGCAGCCAAGGCAAAACTCTATGACATGAACTTTTTCGAGGTGAACCGCACAGAGGCGGAACGCCTGCACCCACTGGTCGATTTCGACGGCATCCGTTGCATCATGTGGGAACCGGACGGTGGTAACGTGGACCCGTCGGGCGTCACGAACGCCTATGCGGCGGGCGCGCGCGCGAATGGGGCCGAAATCATCCGGTTCTGCCCCGTCACCGGCACCGAACAGCAGCCCGATGGCACTTGGATCGTGCGCACAGAACAGGGTGATATCGCGACGCCTTGGGTGGTGAATGCCGCAGGCCTGTGGGGCCGTGAAGTGGCGGCGATGGCCGGAGTCCAGTTGCCCTTGCAACCCACCGAACACCAGTATTTTGTCACCGAAACCATTGCCGAGATTGCGGCGATGGACCGCCGGTTGCCGTCGGTGGCGGACCGCGATGGCGAGTATTATCTGCGTCAGGAGGGGCAGGGGCTGCTCGTCGGGGCTTATGAGAAAGACTACCGGCTTTGGGCCGAAGACGGCACGCCGCAGGAATTCGGGCACGAGCTGTTTGCCGACGATCTGGAGCGGATCGAGGACAACATGATGCGCGCCATCGACCGCGTGCCGGTCGTGGGCACCGCTGGGATCAAACGGGTGATCAACGGGCCGATGATCTGGTCACCGGACAGCAACGTGCTGTTTGGTCCGGTGCCGGAATTGACCGGCTATTTCTGCTGCAACGGCATCATCCCGGGTTTTTCCCAATCGGGCGGCATGGGTCTGCTGGCCGCGCAATGGATCATCGAGGGCGAGACGAAATACGACATGTTTGCCTGGGACATGGCACGCTACGGCAGATGGGCATCCAAGGCCTTCACCAAGGCGCGTGTCGGCGATCAATATGCCAACCGTTTCAAAATCCACTTCCCGAATGAGGAACGCAGTGCAGGCCGTCCGGTGCGCAAGCGCCCCGCTTACGATTTGCAGCGCGAGATGGGCGCGGTCATGGGGCTGAACTATGGCTGGGAACACCCCCTGTGGTTTGCCGATCAACCGGGGGTCGAGGACACTGACGGCTTCACCCGGCAAAACTGGTGGGAGCCTGTGGGCGCGGAATGCCGGATGCTGCGCAAGACGGGCGGCGTCATCGATATCTCGAACTTTGCCAAATACGTCTGCAAGGGGCCGGGGGCCGAGGATTGGCTGAATGCTGTCTTTGCCAACCGGATGCCGCGCGCTGTCGGGCGGTCGTGCCTCACGCCGTTGATCAGCAAGCGCGGTGGCATTGCAGGGGATTTCACCGTCACACGGCTCGCCGAAGACGAATTCTGGATCATCGGGTCGGGGATGGCGGAACGCTATCACCAGCGGTTTTTCAAACAGGTGCCGTTGCCCGAGGGGACGACCTTTGCCAGCCAGACCGAAGCGATGTGCGGGTTCAACGTGGCCGGTCCGGACAGTCGGGCGATGCTGCAGCGCATGACCAATGCCTCGCTTGCCAATGCCGATTTCCCGTTCATGCGCTCTGCGCGCATTGACCTCGCCGGGATCGAGGTGCTGGCGCTGCGGGTGTCGTTCACCGGCGATCTGGGGTGGGAGCTGCACTGCGCCACCGAACATCAGGCGCAGCTTTATGCCGCACTGATCGAGGCGGGGCGCGACATGGGGATCGGCCCGGTGGGCAGTCGCGCGCTGATGAGCCTGCGCATTGAAAAAGGATACGGGTCGTGGAGCCGCGAATACAGCCCGGAATACTGGCCGCAGGAAGTCGGCCTCGACCGGCTGATCAAGATGGACAAGGATTTTCTGAACAAGGCCGCAGCGCGCGATGTCATGGTTCAATCTAAGCGCGAATCACTGGTGCTTTTGCAACTTGACGCGGCAGATACGGATGCGTCAGGCGCGGATGCAACGGGAGGCGAGCCAATCTTTTTCGGTAATAAGGGCGTGGGCCGGGTGACGTCCGGGGCCTATGGATATTCCGTGGGGATGAGCCTTGCGCTGGCCTACGTCAAAGACGTCGGACCGGGGGAACAGGTCGATGTGATGGTGTTGGGACGCCCGCATAAGGCAACAATACTTGACGCACCGCCCTTTGATGCGGACGGAACGCGCCTGCGCGGATAGGGATGGTGGGGCGCGGTCAGGCGATATGGACTCATCGTTTCAGGCCTGTAACTGATACCGATTGATCGTTTCACCGCACCCCCGTCAGGCCGTCGTGGAACATTTACTCTAGTTGGCGTCACATGTTAGATTCGAAATATGTTCGCCAAGAACCTTGATCACAAAGTGCACGTCTACGTCTCGAATGGCAGCATGGTGCATTTCACGCTACGCGAAATGCATGAGCTTTATCGTTCGTGGCAGATGTGGGTTCTGATCGCGGTCGGGTTTTTCATCATGTCGACGGGGCATCCAGTCACGCTGCCGCAATTTGACAGCTTTGGCCTGCGCATGGCGTTCTGGTTCGTCGCACTTTTCATCTACATGCTGACGTCGGATCTGTATTCCAAGGTGACCGGCAAGATGTGGCATCGCCTGTTTGGCAAGGCGATCCCGCTGATCTTTTTGTCCGCACCTCTTGTGCTGGCCTCGACCTATATCGCCGGCGCGGTGCTGAGCCTGCTGTTTGAACCGTGGCGCCCCCCGCTGGGAATAATGACGTGGCAGATGAATGTGCGCAACATTCTGGTGGCTCACGCCTTTGAAACGCTGGCCCTGTTGTGGCTGATCCCGGCGCAACGGTTGCGCAACCAAACGACGCCGTCGCGCCGTACGATCACGCTGGCGGGGCGCAGTTTCGCGCTGGCCGAGATCGGTCGGGTGAAGGCCGCGGAACACTATCTTGAAGTGCATATGGAAAGCGGTATCGAAACCATCCGCGAGCGCATGTCCACCTTTCTGGAACAGGTCACCCCGCAGGATGGCATTCAGACGCACCGCTCGCACTGGGTGGCCCAAGGCAAGGCGGCCAAGCTGAACGGTGCCAAACTGGGGCTTGTCTGCGGTGACAAGGTGCCTGTGGCGCGAGGGCGGCTTGAGGATGTGCGCGACTGGCTGCGCGTGCGCGACGAAACGGGCGAGGCCGCCTGACGGATCACTCCAATGCGTTGATGCGCAGCACTGTGATCCGGTTACCGTCCCGTTCGCGCACTTCAAATCGGAAGCCGTGATAGCTGAACACCTGACCAACCGTCGGAATCATCTGAGCCTCGTGGATGACAAGACCGGCGATTGTGTTGGCCTCGTCATCGGGCAGGTTCCAGTCGGTCGCCCGGTTCAGGTCGCGGATCGTGGTCGCGCCGTCCACCAGATAGTGCCCGTCCTCGCTTTGGATCACGGGCAGGTCGCCGTCGGGGTCGAATTCGTCCGTAATCTCACCGACGATCTCTTCCAGAATGTCTTCGAGCGTGATGAGGCCCTGCAAGGTGCCGTATTCGTCCACGACCAGTGCAAAATGGCTACGGATGCGCAGGAACTGGCGCATCTGTTCGTCAAGCGTCGTCGTTTCGGGCACAAAGTATGGGGGCATCGCAACAGCCGAGATGTCGAACGACCGAAGCGCGCTGGCATCCCCGTCCGGTCCACCCACCACATCATACATCGCGCGCAGCAGATCCTTGGCATGGATCACGCCGATGATGTTTTCCTGTTCGTCCTGATAGACGGGCAGGCGGGTGTGACTGGACTTGAGGCATTGTTCCAGGATGGTCTGCGGTTCATCGTCGGCATTGATCATTTCGATGCCCGAACGGTGCAGCATGATTTCCTCGACCGTGCGGTCGCCCAGATCAAGTGCGCCCAGGATACGGTCCCGGTCTTCCTTTTCGACCACCCCTTCGGAGTGACCCAGTTGCAGCGCGCCTGCGATCTCTTCGCGCACGGCCATGATGTGGCTGTCGGGATCGACCTGCAGACCGAACAGACGCAACAGGCCGCGCACCAGCAGGCGCACGGCGGCCACGACGGGCGAAAATACTGTGACCACCAGCGAAATCGGGCGCGACACCATCGAGGCGGCACTTTCCGAATTGGTGATCGCATAGGTCTTGGGCAGCACTTCTGCAAAGATCAGCACCAGCAGGGTCATCACAAGTGTGGCCAGCGCCACGCCGCTTTCACCGAAGGCGCGGGTGAAGAGGCTGGTGGCAAGCGAGGCCGCAAGGATGTTCACAAGGTTGTTGCCCAAGAGGACCGAACCGATCAGGCGCTCGTTGTCTTCGGTGATGTCCAACGCCCGCTGCGCGCCGCCCGACCCCTTGTCGGCTTGCGTGCGCAACTTGCCCCGCGAGGCGGCGGTCAGCGCGGTTTCAGACCCGGAAAAGAACCCCGACAGCACCAGCAGAAACAGGATCACCCCGGCGGTGGTCCAGAACGCAGCATCGTAAACAGTGGTAGGGTCGTCCATTCGTGATTTTATCCTTTGGTCAGGTCAGGGTTATGGGGGCGCGGGGCGGTGCATTCAAGGGATCACGCACATGCGGCACAATGACTTTGGCACAAGCGCGCCCCAACGACACACAATCTGGCCCCAATACCGCGGGAAGTCATGTTTGGGCTGCGCGCAGGCCAATGTTTCAGACGGAACTGCCTTCGATAGGGTCGCTGCCTCGGTATCACGACGGCTTGCTCAGCGATCACTGGCCGTCCGAAGAGGTTTTGCCGCCTGCCTTGCGCGTGTCGTCCCTTGCGAGGGGATGATGATCCAGCACCAGTTGGGTCAGGCGTTCGTCCACAACATGGGTATAGATTTCAGTGGTCGCGACATCGGCATGGCCCAGCATCGTCTGGATCGCACGCAAATCCGCACCCCCGGCCAGCAGGTGCGTGGCAAAGGCGTGGCGCAGCGTGTGCGGCGTCACCTTGTCCGGAGCCACTTTGCCAAACGCCGCGAGCGCCTTGATGCGTGCATAAAACCAGTGGCGCGTCAGGTGGCCTAGCACCCCGCGCGACGGGAACAGAAACCGTGAGGGCTGCGCGCCTTTGGCCTGCGCTGCCTTTTCGACGTCGTCACGCACCTTGATCCACGCTGCAAGCGCCGCGCGGGCCGGGGGCGAGAGCGGAACCATGCGTTCCTTACCACCCTTGCCGAGGATCAACAGCATTTGCGGATCGCCGCGCGCGGAGCTGACCGGCAGGCTGACCAGTTCGGTCACGCGCATGCCAGTGGCGTACAAAAGCTCCATCAGGCAGGTGTCGCGCGCGCGGTCGTTCGCATTCCGCCCGTAGTTGCGTGCGGCATCCAGCAAACGGTCCACCTCGGCCTCGTCCAGCGTCTTGGGCAGGCGCGTGTCCTGTCCCGGGCTTGCGATCTGAATGGCCGGGTTTTCGGCCCGCCACCCTTCTTCGAACGCAAAGCGAAACAGTTGTTTCAGCGCCGACAGGCGACGCGCGCGGGTTGATTTGGCCAGACCCTGCGCATCGCAATGGATCAGGTAGCCCTCAATGTCAGCTTGGGTGGCTGCGGCAAAATCGGTGTTCTGACGTTCCAGCCATCCCTGCGCGTCGATCAGGTCACGGCCATAGGCCAGAAGGGTGTTGCGTGCGGCCCCAAGCTCTGCCGCCTGCGCCTCAAGAAATGTGGAAATCCACGTGCTGCTCATTGCCCGTCCTCCAGCAACATGACCTGCAGGGCCGTGCGGCGTGCGACGTCTTCCAGCCCCAAAGCGCGCAGGGTGGCAAGCCCGGTCGTCAGGCGGGACACATCGCCTTCGGCCCCTTCAAGCGTCAGTGCGAGTGTGTCGAGCAGCGCGGCCCCCAATGCCCCGCCTTGCGCGCGGATGATGATGCGCGGGTCTGGTTCGGCATCGTCAAATGCGGCGAGAATGGCTTGCGACGTGCCCTGAGCGTTCAGCCCCGATCGCACTTCGCCTGCCGCAACGGCGGCCAGTTCGAGGCGGCGCAGTGCACGGGTCGGGAACAGTTGTGCCGCACGCTCGTAATTGGGGGACAACAACATCACCTCAAAGGCGATGTCCGCCGTCGCGCCGCTGAGCGTCATTTTTGCGAGGTCATCGGCGAACAGAGATGCGAATGGCACGCTCAGCCGGGCCTGTTGCATCGCGCGCCACGCGGTTGGCAATGTCTTTGAAACCGCCGCAGGGCTGCCGGTGCCAAGGGCTGTCTCAAACCGTTGCAGGGCCGCAACCCGGTCCCAGACTCCGCCCGACGCGGCTGGGCGACGTTGGGTGTAAAGGCCCAGCAGACGGTTGTCCGGCACGGCGCCAGTGCGCGCCAGACGCTCTGCTGCTTCGATCTGGGCCTTCCAGCCTGCCGTGTCGGACAGATCCGCATTGGCATAGACCACGGGCCAGCTGCGCGTCGGGATCGGGGTGCCGTTCGCCTCGAACAGGCGGAACATCAGGGCGCTGTGGCGGGTGGGGACCGGCAGGGGCGGTTCGCCCTCAAACAAGTCCGGATCAAGGAACCGTTCCAGTGCGTCGGTCACCGACGGCTCGATCAGCCCCAGCACCCGCGCGGTCCCAAGTTGTAGGGCGGCCGTGCTCCAATCACCGGCGCGGGCGGTGCAAAACACCTCTTCGGCCTTGCCTGGCGAAAGGGCGGGACGGGCGCGCAACATCGCGCAGGCCCGCACCGGCGCATCCGCCAGCAGCGACATGTCCATGTAGCGTGCAAAATGGGCGGGCGATGCGTCTGGCCCGGCCTGTTCCATCAGCGCAAGGGCCGGATCAAGTGCCCCGAGGGCGACAAGGGCGTCAATGCGGGCCAGATCAAAGGCAGTGGTGCTGCCCTTGGGCGGCTGCGCCTCGGCCAGAAGGACGGTAAAGAACAGCGATTGCAGCGCGGGCAGGCGCAGATCCGGCATGTCGGCAATCGCGCGGGCAAGGGTTGATGCATTGCTGCCGGACCAAAGCGTATCGGGCAGCCCGGTCACATCCGGCGGGGCCAGTCCGACCCGTTTGGGCGCCGCGGTGCCAAGCGGGCGCACGGTGACCTGCGGCACTGTGCCAGAGGCGGCCACATCCGGTTCATCCAGCGGCAAAGCGGTGGGTTGCAGCGCCTGTTCGTCCAGCCAGTCGATGACGCTCAGCGGGGCGGAGGCCTGCTCCTGGGCCTGTGCGCCCATGGCTGCGATCACCGCGGCCAGACACAGGATGGATCGCGCGCTATTCGGCATCGAGGGTCACGGGCACGCGCACCTCGTTTTGAGGGGGCGAGAAGTTGGCACCGAAATACTCGCCCACATAGGCATAGCCCACGAGTCCGATGAACCCGATGATCGCAAGAAAGATCAACAGCTTGAAGAGTCGGCCCATGGATGTACTGCCTCGATGACGTTTGAGCGAATTCTTGTTTTGCCGCAAAGCATATATGGCCTTTTTCCGAAAATCACGTCATTGACAGCGTAATGAGCGAAAAACAGCAATATCAGTCAAAATCACAGCTCAAGGCGCAGTACCATTTGAAAAAGACCATCGTGATGGTGGGGATGATGGGGGCCGGGAAAACCGCTGTGGGCCGTGCCCTTGCGCAACGGCTGGGCGTGCCATTTCTGGACAGCGATGCCGAGATCGAGGCCGCCGCAAGCCGGACGGTGCCAGAGATTTTCGAGCGCGACGGAGAGCCGTTTTTCCGCACCAAGGAAACGCAGGTGATTGCGCGCCTTCTGGACACCGAACGCGGTGTGCTGTCCACCGGTGGGGGCGCGTTTCTGGCGCAGGAAAACCGCGACATCATTTCGGAACGCGGCGTTTCCGTCTGGTTGAACGCCGACCTTGATCTGCTGTGGCAGCGTGTGCGTCACAAGGACACGCGCCCCTTGCTGCGCACGCCTGATCCACGCGCCACACTGGCCGAAATCTACGCGGCACGCGTGCCGCTCTATGCGCTGGCGGATGTGACCGTGAAATCCTTGCCCGACCTCTCGATTGACGAGATGGTCAACCGGGTGATTGCAACCATGATCACCGAACGCCCCGATATTCTGGAGAAACTTGATGCGTGAAACCGTGCATGTGCCGCTTGGCGCGCGCGCCTATGATGTGCTGATCGGCCCTGGCCTGATCGCGGAATCCGGGGGCCTGATCGCGCCGTTCTTGCCACGCCCGCGTGTCGCCGTTGTCACCGAAACGCGGGTAGCATCCTTGCATCTTGAGGCGCTGAAGGCCGGATTGGGCAGCGCGGGCATCGACACCGTCGTTCTGGAGCTTCCCCCCGGCGAGGCCACCAAAAGCTGGGCGCATCTTGGGCAGGTCACCGAATGGCTGCTGGATCAAAAGATCGAGCGGCGCGATGTGGTTGTGGCCATGGGCGGCGGAGTGATCGGCGATCTGGTCGGCTTTGCCTGCGCCGTTCTGCGGCGCGGCGTGCGCTTTGTTCAGGTGCCGACATCGCTGTTGTCGCAGGTCGACAGCTCGGTCGGGGGCAAGACGGGCATCAACACGGCGCAGGGCAAGAACCTTGCCGGGGCCTTTCACCAACCAAGCCTCGTGCTGGCCGATACGGATGTTCTGTCCACCCTGACCACGCGCGATTTTCTGGCAGGCTACGGCGAGGTCATGAAATACGGCCTACTTGGCGATGCCGTGTTCTTTGAATGGCTTGAGGCAAATGCACCGGCCATGGCTGCAGGTGACATGGCCTTGAGGGTCGCGGCAGTGCGCCGATCCGTCGAGATGAAGGCCGAAATTGTCACGCGCGATGAGACCGAACAGGGCGAGCGGGCACTGTTGAACCTCGGGCACACGTTTTGCCACGCGCTTGAGGCGGCCACGGGATATTCTGACCGGTTGCTGCATGGTGAGGGGGTCGCGATTGGCTGTGGACTGGCGTTTGAGCTGTCCGCGCGCCTTGGCTTGTGCAGTCAGGAAGACCCCAGCCGCGTGCGCGCGCATCTGAAGGCCATGGGGATGAAGACCGATCTGCGCGATATTCCCGGCGATCTGCCGGGGGCGGAGGCGCTGCTGGAGCTGATGGGACAGGACAAGAAAGTCGTGGCCGGAACGCTGAATTTCGTTCTGGCACGCGGCATCGGCGAGGCATTTGTAACGTCGGATGTGCCGGGCGATGTGGTGCTGAGTGTGCTGGAAGACGCTTTGGCGGCCAACTGACACTACAGCGTAGCTGACCGGCCAAACAAAAGGGCTGGTAACCGTGTTGGTCTCCAGCCCTCTGAATCTTCGCTTTATGCGGCCTTAGAACGGGATTTCATCATCCAGATCGCGACTAGGGGCTGGGCTAGACCCGCCGCCACCGCCGCCGCCACGGTCATCATATCCCATCTGGTCAGCACCGCCGCCACCGCCACTAAAGCTGCCGCCACCGCCACCGCCATCGCGGCCATCCAGCATCGTCAGTTCTGAGCGGTAAGGGCGCAGCACCACTTCGGTGCTGTAGCGGTCCTGACCGGACTGGTCCTGCCATTTGCGGGTCTCAAGCTGGCCCTCGATATACACTTTGGACCCTTTTTTCAGGTATTGCTCGGCCACCCGCGCCAACGGCTCGGAAAAGATGGCGACGGAATGCCATTCGGTCCGTTCCTTGCGCTCGCCCGTGTTGCGATCTTTCCACGTCTCGGAAGTGGCGATGCGCAGGTTGCACACTTTGCCGCCGTTCTGGAACGTCCGCACCTCGGGATCGCGCCCCAGATTGCCGATCAGAATGACCTTGTTAACCGATCCTGCCATATTCTTTTCCCTTGTCCTTGGTGGCGCGATGATCCTGTGCCCGCATTCACTTTGTCGCTAGCCTACACATGGTTAATACCGCGTGAAACCACAGAGGGTAGATCAATGCCGAAAAATCCGTATATAGTGCGGCCAGTGGCGATGAAGCCGTCAACTGGGGTGTGGGACTGTGATACGGGCAGCATGTGCAGGGGCCATTGTTCTGGCTCTGGTGGCAGAGGCAGGGCTGGCGCAAACGCTGTCGTCGCGCAATCGCACCGCGCTGTTCAATTCACAGACCAAAGTGCTCGATACCCGCGCGGCCAAGCAATACAGCAATTCGGTCCGACTGCAGCCGCCCAAAGTGGTGACGCCAACCAAATGGGACACGGATACCCCGAAATATCGCGGCAAATATAACGGCCCCTATCTGGCCGTTGCCAAGGATGCCGCGCGCCGCCACGGTGTGCCTGTCGATCTGTTCCTGCGTCTGGTGCAGCAGGAATCAGGCTGGAATGCCACCGCGCGATCACACAAAGGGGCCTATGGTCTGGCCCAACTTATGCCCGCCACGGCGCGCAGCCTTGGGGTGGATCGCAAGGACCCTTACGAGAACCTCGAAGGCGGTGCGAAATACCTCAAGCAGCAGTACCTGACCTTTGGCAGCTGGCGTCTGGCACTTGCCGCCTACAACGCAGGGCCGGGTGCCGTGAAAAAGCACAAAGGCGTCCCGCCATATCGCGAAACACGCAACTATGTGCGCGTGATCTGGGGCAGCTGAACCCACACCGGGTGTCGTCCCACAAATCGTACCGCTTTCGCCACAGTCTCGCCACGGACGCGCGCTCTAGTCCAAGTTGCATTGTGCAGCGGTGAGTGAGTAAGGACATGAAAGCGGGACAATCGACATTCGACGAACGGGTGGCGCGCATCAATTCGGGGCGCACCATGAATGCATCAGACGTGGTCGTCAGGGGCCGCGGGCTGGTCAACAAATCCGGCAAAAAGCGGATATTCCATCTGGATATGCTGGCGGCTGGCGGTCTCGCAGGTGGTACAGCGGGCATCCTGTTTGCGATGAATGTCGGCCTGTTGTTCATGGTCACGCTGAACACCACGACGCTTTATGAGTTGATCATGGCGGATTATCTGACCGCCGCCTTTATCGCAGGAGTCGCCATCGCGCCCATCGGCTTTGTGATGAGCCAGATTTTCGCGCGCAGCAACCCGCGCGCGTGGCAGTTCTGGATCGGCTATGTCGCCGGTGTGATCGGTGCGAACTACACCGACATCGAAACCTATTACTACATCCTCACGGCCGCACCCGCCTAAGGGTGCGCGCCGTCATTCCGCAGCGATTTTGATCACAGGCTCCATGCGGGCCAGAATGTCATCGGCGAGATGGCATTTGACCTGATGGCCTTCGGCCAGATGGCGCACTGGCGGCACTTCGCGTTCACACAAGCCGCCGGGCACTTCCGATTTCCAGCGGCAACGCGTCTGGAACGGGCAGCCCGATGGCGGGTTCATCGCCGACGGGATATCACCCTCAAGCACGATGTGCTTTTTTGCACCTTGGTGTCGGCGATGGGGACGGCCGAGAGCAGCGCCTCGGTGTAGGGGTGGTAGGGGGCGAGAACACCTGATCGGTGCTGCCCAGCTCGACCACATGGCCCAGATACATGACCATAACCCGGTCGCTGAGGTAGCGGACGATGGACAGATCGTGGCTGATGAACAGCAGCGTCGTTTTATGCTCGCGCTGGATTTCCATCAGCAGGTCGGTGACAGCGGCCTGCACCGACACGTCGAGCGCCGAGACAGGTTCATCCGCCACCACGATCTTGGCATCCCCGGCAAAGGCGCGGGCAATCCCCACACGCTGCTTCTGCCCACCCGACAGTTGGCGCGGCATCCGCGTGGCAAAGGCACGGGGCAGTTTCACCAGATCGAGCAGTTCGAGCATGCGCTGCCAGCGCTCAGCCTCGTTGTTGCCGACCTTGAAGATTTCAAGGGCGCGCACGATCTGGCGGCCGACGGTCATGGACGGGTTCAGCGTATCAAACGGGTTCTGGAACACCATTTGAACGTCCGCGACGGTCTGTGTGTCGCGGTCTTCGATCGGGATGTCCTGAATTTGCTTGTTGCCAAGGGTGATTGTGCCCTCGGTCGCGGTTTCCAGACCCATCAGCACTTTGGCGAATGTCGACTTGCCGCAGCCGGATTCGCCTACAATGGCCAGCGTTTCGGATTCCCGGGCCTCAAAGCTGAGGGTCTCGTTGGCTTTGACCACCTTTTTTTCACCTGACGAGAACAGGGCCGACGCTGCCACTTCGTAATATTTCTTGAGGTTGTCCATCTTCAGAACAACGTCTCCGACGTCTCCCTTGGTCTTGACGTCTGCCAGCTCCAGTGGCGCGTTCCAGTCGATCTCCTTGAACCTCAGGCAGCGGGATTCGTGGCTGCCATCTTCGTTTGCAGGGGCCATGTAGATGTGCTTGTCCGCATCACAGCGCCCGGCCTCGAAATAGTCACAACGCGGGCCAAAGTTGCAGCCCGGCGGGCGTTCATGGGGCAGGGGAAGTTGCCAGGGATCGCCACCAGCGGGCTCGCATTCTTGTCAGCCCCGGGCAGCGGGATCGAGCGGAACAGGGCTTGGGTATAGGGGTGCTGCATGTCGTCAAACACCTGCTCAATGCTGCCGCGTTCCACGGCCTCACCGGAATACATCACGCAGATGCGGTCACAGGTTTCCAGCACAAGGCCAAGGTTGTGGGAAATGAACAGCATCGAAGTGCCGTATTTCTTGCCCAGATCCTTGACCAGTTCGACCACGGCCGCCTCGACCGTTACATCAAGCGCGGTTGTGGGTTCATCAAGGATGAGCAAAGAGGGTTCAGACATCAGCGCCATCGCGATCACGATACGCTGCTGCTGACCGCCCGAAAGCTGGTGGGGGAACGCGTTCAGGATGCGCTTGGGGTCAGGCAGCTTCACATCCGTGACCACCTGCAGGGCGCGCGCATAAGCGTCCTTTTCATTCATGCCCGCGTGGATCATCGGCACTTCCATCAACTGCTTGCCGATTTTCATCGCCGGGTTCAGGCTTGCCATCGGTTCCTGATAGATCATCGCGATCTCTGATCCGCGAATATCGCGCAACTCTTCGGCGCTCATCTCTTGCAGATCGCGGCCCTTGAACTTGATCGAGCCGCCTACGATGCGTCCGTTCTTGCCCAGATCCTGCATGACCCCAAGGGCGACCGTGGATTTGCCACAGCCGGATTCACCGACCAGACCGACAGCCTCGCCCGGCTGCACCGTCACGGAAAAATCCATCACAGCCGGGATTTCCCGCAACCGCGTGAAAAAGGAAATGCTCAGCCTGTCAATCTCAAGGATCGGTCCATCGTAATCCTGTTTCGCCATCGTCATTTTCTCCTCTGGCCGTAAAGAGATGATCCCTCTTCATCTTGCCAAGTAAACTCCGGGGGTCCGGGGCTGGCCCCCGGTCCCGCGCTTGCATCAATCCTTGAGGCTTTCCTCGCGCAGACCATCCGCCAGCAGGTTCAGACCCAGCACCAGTGTCAGCAAGGACAGGGCAGGGGCGATGGCCGCGTGCGGATAGATCGACAACAGGCGGCGGCCCGCGTTGATCGTGGTGCCCCAATCGGGCGACTCGCTTTCCAGTCCCAGACCGAAAAAGCCCAATGTGCCCAGAAGGATGGTGGTGTAGCCGATGCGCAGACAGAAATCGACGATCAGCGGGCCACGGGCGTTGGGCAGGATCTCCCACAGCATGATGTACCACGGGCCCTCGCCACGGGTCTGGGCGGCAGCCACATAATCCCGCGTCTTGATGTCAAGCGCGAGGCCGCGCACGATCCGAAACACGGTGGGCGCGTTCACGAACACAACCGACACGAACACCACCAGAATGCCCCCTTCGATGTCGAACAGATCAAGGAACTCGGGCAGGATCGCCACCTTCGTACCTGCATTCGAAATCAACTGAAGGTAAATCCACCCCAGCACACCCAGCACCACGATCAACAATGGCGTGCGAAAGCTCGGCTGCGTGTAGTAGCGCGAGTTCAGCAGAACCCCCACGAACACCAGCGGAAAGACAAACAGCACCGTTGCCATGTAGTTGGGAATGCCTGTCGCGACGATCTCGGGCGTAACCAGCAGGTAGAACAGCAAGATGACCGGAAAGGCGAGGATCAGGTTTGCAAGGAACGACAACACTGTGTCCAGACGTCCGCCATAGTAGCCCGCTGGCAAGCCCAGCGTGATGCCGACCATGAAGGCGAACAGCGTGGCCAGCGGTGCGATCTGCACCACGACCCACGCGCCTTTGAACAGGCGGGAAAACACGTCGCGCGCAAGGTTGTCACCGCCCAGCAGATACCAGGCGTATTCGCCGTCCTCGGCACCATTCAACGGTGTGCCGGGCAGCTTGTTCTTCATCCCCGACACCTGGCTGAGGCTGTCATGGGTGGTGATCAGATCGAACACTCCGGCCATGATGCCTGCAAAGATCCAGAACATCACCAGCGCAAAGCCGATCATGCCAACAGTCGAGATCAAACAGCTTGCCGTAAAGGCCCAGCTTTCGTTTGAACTTGATCGACACCACAAAGGTCACGATCAGCGCGATCCAGACCGGCACAAGCTGCTGGCTCATCCCGCCGATGATCCCGGCGAATGTCGGGCCTGCAAATGCGCCGACCACAAGATAGATCAGAACGATGCCCAGAAGGGCCATCCCGATCCAGCGTGTCGCCGCTGCCGCCATGCCGTAGGCGCCACTTGAAGAGCTGAGCGTGCCGTCGGGGTTGGTCACCACCCGCGTGCTGCCTGATGCGATGCTCAGCACGATCTGTGCCGCCACCGCAATCAGGAAGATGGCCGAAACCGCATAAAGCACCGGGTCAAGAAAGGTGCCAAGGGTGCCTGTCCACGTCAAAGGTTCCATGATCCTGGCCCTCCCTTAAGAAATGCGGATGCGTGGGTTCAGGAACACGTAGCCGATATCCGATATCAGCTGCGTGATCAGAACCACGACCACAGAGACGACCGAGACGGCCAGAAGAAGTTCGATGTCGTTGTTGGAGGCTGCCTGCACCAGCAACCAGCCAAAACCCTTGTAGTTGAACAGGGTCTCGACGATCACCACACCGTTCAAGAGCCACGGGATCTGCAACATGATCACGGTAAAGGGCGCAATCAGCGCGTTGCGCAACGCGTGTTTCATGACGATGTTGCCGAAACTCACGCCCTTGAGCCGTGCGGTTCGGATATATTGCGCCGTCATCACCTCGGTCATCGAGGCTCGCGTCATCCGAGCGATATAGCCCATGCCGTAAAGCGCGATGGTGATCACAGGCAGGGTAAAGTTCTCAAAAGTCGCGTTTTCGATGGCTTGCGTCGCCGACCCCTTGAACCACTTGAGGCCAAAGGCCGAACTCGCAAAGACCGCGATAAAGATGACGCCCGACACATATTCCGGCGTCGCCGTGGTCGCGATCGAGAAGGTCGAGAGCGATCGATCAAGCCCCGATCCCTCGCGCATCCCCGCCAGCACGCCGACAATCAGCGCCATCGGCACCATGACAAGCAGGACAAAGCCCATGAGCTTGCCCGTCGCGGCCAGCCTGACGGCGACAATGCTGCTGACCTCATCCTTGAAGACCAGCGAATATCCCCAGTCGCCCTGCAGGATGCCGCAAAATGTCGGGCGATCCCCCTCTGGCGTGCCTTCTTCGAAACACTGGCCCGTCACGGCGCCGTCGGCCCCTTCGGTGACCCAGCCCGGTGCCACGCCCAGCCAGCGCCCGTATTTGACGAATGTGTTGTCCAGATAGCCCCGATTGCCCAGCCAGCTGCTCACGGCCGCGTCCGACATGCGGAAGTTGCCTTGGGTTTTGGCCAGTTTTTCGAGGTTCGGGTAAAGGTTGGTCAGGAAAAAGACGAGAAAGGTCAGGCATATTGCGGTCAGCAACATCACGCCTAGTCGTCTCAGGATGAATAGTCCCATAAAATCGCCCCTGTTGGTGGCTGAAGGCAGTCTTTGCTGCCGGTGATGGAGTGCGGGCGGCATTCAAAGCGCCTCGCCGTTGGTGGTCCGAAAGACCCAAAGCAGTGTGACGTGCGGTTTTCCGTGTCTTTGGTTTTTCCCCTGTACCGGTTTGCCCGGCGATCCGCGTGCAGTGCAGCGGGTCATTTCGGGCAGGCGTCGGTTACTTTTTTGTTTCCCTGCCCGCATGAGGCAACAGAACCAGGCGCAGGTCAACGGGGCGTGTCGCAGAATTAGTGAACAATTGCGACATAAAACCATCCCGTTTGCGACATGCACCCGGATCGGTCTGAAATCCGGACGCGCGGCCGGGTGGCTCAGCGCTTTGCGGATTGGCGCAATGCGGTGGGGGTTCTGGCGGTGTGTTGCTGGATGAAGCGGGTGAAATAGGCGGGCGATCCAAAACCGAGATGGCGCGCGATGTCCTGGATCGCGACGTCCGATTCACTGAGGGCGATCCGCGCGGCATAAAGCACCCGTTCCGTCAGCAAATCCGCCGCCGTGCGCCCGGTTGCCGCCTTGCAGGCCCGTGTCAGGTGCGTCGGCGTGACATTCAGCGCCGCCGCGTGGTCGGCCATGTTCATGCCGGTTGTGTAGAACTGGGTGATGCGCTGACAGAAGGCCGCACTGAGACGAGCCGCCGCGTTCATCGGGACAGGCAGGTTGTCGGGCAGCGCGATCTGGCGGCGCAGCCACACCGACATCAGCGCGATATGGGCATCCAGCGCGTCCTGCGCCAGTTCCCGCGCCGCGGCATCCTCGCGTTGGGCGGCCTCGAACAGACCGGTCATTTCGCTGATCGCAGTCACGTCCCGCACCCGCAAATGGCGCGGCCCGCTGGGCAGGCGCACGGGCGTGCCATCCGGGATCACGGCCACAAGGCCCATGCCCTGCCGCCCCAGTTCAAGCGAAAACAGCGTGTGGGCGGGGATCGAAATCGCGTTGTGCGTGCCCACGCCCCGCCGCGTGCCGTTCAGCAACATGCGCCCCTGACCACGCGTGATCCAGATCAGCAGATGGGCCTCACGATCATGGGCCAGCGACAACCGCCAGTCCTGTGCGCCCGTCAGTTGGGAAAGGGGTGTGACCCGAATGGGCGGCAGAGACATGGCATGCTCGATTTGTTCGAAACTGGCAATTTGTCGGGACCAAGCGGTGGGCTTGCTGTACAAATATAGCAAATAATGTCAATCGCCTGCAAGGCCGGGGGCGTCGATCCAATGCCAGCCTGCCATACGGGCGCGAAACCATGTGCGCTGCCGTTTTGCATATTGGCGCGTTGCAATCACGGCTGATGTCACGGCCTGTTCGTGGCTGAGGGTGCCGTTGATCACGCCCATCGCTTCCTTTGCACCGATGGCCCGGCAAGAGGGCAGGTTCAGATCAAATCGATCCTGCATATTCCGTGCTTCATCCAGCGCGCCGCCCTGCAACATCTGGTCGAACCGGGTCTCGATCCGGGGGGTCAGCCAGTCCTTCGGGCTGTCCAGAACGATGCCTCGGAAGGCATCAGTGGCCAAGGTCGGCGGAGCCGTGTCGTCCTGCCACGTCGCCAGAGAGCGCCCGGTGCTGTGCTCCACTTCCCATGCGCGCTGCACCCGGGCGCGGTTGGCCATGTCGATGCGGGATGCGGTTTCAGGATCCAGAGCGGCCGCCATCTCGGCCAGCTCCATCGCATCCCCAGCGGCGCGAATCTCGGGCTTTGTTTCGGGGATATGCGCCAACCCCTCGGTCAGCGCGGCAAAGTAGAGCCCGGTGCCGCCCACAATGATCGGACGCGCACCGTCAAGAATAGGCAGAACCTCGCGCAGCCAGTGACCGGTCGAATAGGGCGCGTCATAGGGCTGATGCCCATAAAGGTGGTGCGGCGCACGTGCCTCTTCCTCGACCGATGGGCGCGCTGTCAGCACGCGCCAGCACTCATAAACCTGACTGGCATCGGCATTCACGATCACCCCGCCTTGCGCCTCTGCGATGGCCAGCGCGAGGGCGGATTTGCCCGACGCGGTGGGTCCGGCGATCAGTACAGGCAGATCAGGGGGCAGGGTGGCGATCAGGTCGCGGATCATGCTCGTGTCGTCCATTGAAACCTGCACGCTTTTAGGACAGGTTGCGCGGCAATTGAAAGAGCAGGGGCACGCCATGACCGACACCGACACCAGAGCCACCTTCAAACGGGTAATGTTGAAAATTTCCGGCGAGGCGCTGATGGGCGATCAGGGGTACGGTCTGCACCCGCCAACAGTCGAACGGATCGCACGCGAAGTGAAGGCGGTGCACGACATGGGCGTCGAAATTTGCATGGTCATCGGGGGCGGCAACGTCTTTCGCGGGCTTCAAGGCTCCGCCCAGGGGATGGAGCGCACGACCGCGGATTACATGGGCATGCTCGCCACGGTCATGAACGCGTTGGCGATGCAATCGGCCCTCGAAGGGGTCGGGGTCTTTACCCGGGTGATCAGTGCCATCACCATGAACGAAGTGGCCGAACCCTACATTCGCCGCCGCGCTGTGCGTCACCTCGAGAAAAAGCGGGTCTGCATCTTTGCAGCCGGAACGGGCAACCCGTATTTCACAACCGATACGGCCGCGACGCTGCGCGCCAATGAGATGTCCTGCGAAGCGATTTTCATGGGCAAGAACGGTGTCGACGGAGTTTACGACAAGGACCCGCAGAAACACGCCGACGCTGTGCGCTATGACACGATCACCTATGACGAGGTCCTGCAAAAACGTCTTGCCGTCATGGATGCCAGCGCGATTGCCCTGGCACGCGACAATAACCTGCCGCTGATCGTCTTCCCGCTGGACACCCCCGGCGGGTTCAAATCGATCCTTGAGGGCAAAGGCACGTTTACCCGCGTTCAGGGCTAGCCCGGCATAACTGGTGCTGGCATTTTGCCTGAACCTTGATCTATACCCGACACCAATCGGCCGAAAAGGCCACGCGAAGAATACGGGGAATGCGATGTCAGACGACTTCATGCTCGACACAGACGACCTTCAGCGCCGCATGGACGGAGCGATGGCCAATCTCAAAACCGAATTTGCCTCACTGCGCACAGGCCGCGCGTCAGCTTCGATGCTGGAGCCTGTGATGGTGGATGCCTATGGTTCCATGACCCCGATCAACCAGGTCGGCACCGTGAATGTGCCCGAACCGCGGATGGTGACCATCAACGTCTGGGACAAGGGCCTTGTGGGCAAGGTTGAAAAGGCGATCCGCGAAAGCGGGCTGGGGATCAACCCGCAGCTCAACGGCACCATCATCATGCTGCCCATTCCCGAATTGAACGAAGAGCGCCGTCGCGAGTTGAGCAAGGTGGCGGGATCATACGCCGAAAACGCCCGCGTATCTGTGCGCAACGTGCGCCGCGACGGGATGGACCAGATCAAGAAGGGCAAGGCCGATGGCATGTCCGAAGACGACCAAAAGCTGTGGGAAGCCGAAGTGCAGGAGATGACCGACACGTATATCAAGGCCGTGGATGCGGCCCTTGAAACCAAGCAAACTGAGATCATGCAGGTTTAAAAGGCCAGTTTTGAAAAGGTCCGGGGGACCTTTTCGGCCTTTTAAAGGGCGCAGCCCCGGACAAATGGGCGACAGCCCCGTCTCAAAAGGGCACCACGCCGACCCAAATGGCCACCCCCACCATCCCAACCAAGGACAACCACATCAAACATACCCCGCATACAGGCCCGCGCCACGTCGCCATCATCATGGATGGCAATGGCCGCTGGGCGACGCAGCGGGGTCGCCCGCGCCTGTTTGGACACCATGCGGGCGCGCGTCGCGTGCGCGAGGTGGTCGAAACCTGCCCGGACATCGGCGTCAAATACCTGACGATCTTTGCCTTCTCGACCGAAAACTGGAAACGCACGCAGGTCGAGGTCGCAGGTCTCATGAACCTGTTTCGCCGCTACATCATCAAAGAGGCGCGCGCCTTGCAGCATTTTGGCGTGCGTGTGCGGTTCATCGGGGATCGGGTCCGGCTTGATGCCAAGCTGATCGATCTGATGAACGAACTCGAAGAGTTGACGGCGGGCAATTCGGTTGTGAACCTCACCATCGCGCTGAACTATGGTGGCCGCGACGAGGTGGCACGCGCCACCAAGCGGCTGGCGCAGGACGTGGCGGATGGTAAGCTGTTGCCCGAAAACGTGGATGAGGAAACGCTGCCAAAGTACCTAGATACTTACGTTCTACCGGATCCCGACCTTGTGATCCGCACAAGTGGTGAGGCCCGTATCTCAAACTTTCTGCTTTGGCAGTCAGCTTATTCGGAATACGAATTCATCGACACGCTCTGGCCCGACTTCGGGCGCGAAGAATTCACGTCGCTTTGTGCCGGCTATGGCGGGCGTGAGCGTCGGTTCGGGGGCGTCAACTCATGAGCGAGCGCTGGTCCGACCTTGCGGTGCGCATGGGGTCCGGCGCGCTGATGGTTGTGGTCGGTGTCTGGGCGATCTGGGTGGGCGGCGATGTGTTCCATTTCGTCGTTGGCATCGTCTGCGGGCTGATGATCTGGGAACTGACGCGGATGCTTGCACCCGATGCTCCGCGATTGGCCATTCAGTTGGGCGGTGTGGCGGCGCTCGCCGTTTTGATGGCTGTCTATCTTCCGCTTCTGTTTGCCGCACCATTGCTCATCGCGCCTGCATTCGTGGGGGCCACACAGCTCAAAAGTCATCGCATTCTTTTTGGCAGCTTCACGGTGCTGGTGATGGCCGCAAGCTACGGCATGATGCATGTGCGCGATGATCTGGGCTTTGCCTGGCTTGTCTGGCTGGTGCTGATCGTGGTGGTCACGGACGTGGCCGGGTACTTTGCGGGGCGCATGTTGGGCGGTCCGAAATTCTGGCCCCGGGTGAGCCCGAAAAAAACGTGGTCCGGAACGGCGGCGGGCTGGGTCTGTGCCGCCATTGTGGGTGGACTTTTTGCAATCAATTCAGGTGTTTGGGGCGCAGTGCTGCTTGCTTCTATCGTGCTGTCCTTTGCCAGCCAGATGGGGGACATCGCCGAAAGCGCGATCAAGCGCAAAATGGGGGTCAAGGATTCCTCCAGACTGATCCCGGGCCACGGCGGCGTGCTGGACCGTTTTGACGGTATGCTGGGCGCGTCCCTTGCGTTTCTGGTCATCGAGTTGGTCTTTGGCTTTCCATGGCTCGCCCTGTGACGCGCCGGGTGTCGATCTTTGGTGCAACGGGGTCGATCGGGCAGAACACCATCGACCTGATCGCCCGCGACGCGGAGGCCTATGACGTTGTGGCCCTGACCGGAGCGTCCAATATCGAACAGCTTGCCGCCGACGCCATCAGGCTGAACGCTGACATCGCTGTCACCGCAAATGAAGGCCGGTTGGAGGAGTTACGCGCCGCCCTTGCCGGATCAGGGATCGAGGCCGCCGCAGGGCAGGGCGCGTTGATCGAGGCCGCACAACGCCCCGTGGATTGGGTGATGTCCGCGATTGTGGGGGCGGCCGGGTTGCAACCGGGCATCTGCGCGCTGGAACAGGGCGCGACGCTGGCCCTTGCCAACAAGGAATCGCTTGTCTGTGCAGGCGAATTGATTCTGCGCACCGCAAAACAAAACGGCGCGCGCCTGTTGCCCGTGGACAGCGAACACTCCGCCGTCTTTCAGGCGCTGGTGGGCGAGGACATGAACGCGGTCGAGCGGATCATTATCACCGCGTCTGGCGGCGCGTTTCGCGACTGGCCCTTGGACGATCTTGCCAATGCAACGCTTGATCAGGCGTCGAGCCATCCCAACTGGGACATGGGGCAGCGGATCACAATCGACTCCGCCTCCATGTTCAACAAAGCGCTGGAACTGATTGAAACGCGGGAATATTTTGGTGTTTCACCTGCCCAGATCGAAGTCCTCGTACACCCCGAGTCAATGATACACGCGATGGTTGGCTTCAGGGATGGCGCGCTGATGGCTCATGTGGGGCCACCGGATATGCGCCATGCGATCGGTTATGCGCTGCACTGGCCGGACAGGCGCGCGCTGCCGGTCGAACGGCTGGATCTGGCGGCCATTGGCGCGCTGACGTTCCGCCCGCCAGACGAGAAACGCTGGCCCGCCCTGCGCCTTGCCCGCGAAGTGATGGAGCGGCGCGGACTGGCGGGGGCCGTGTTCAACGCGGCCAAGGAAACGGCCCTTGATGGGTTTATAGCAGGACATCTGCGCTTTCCACAGATGGCAGAAGTGGTGGATCAAGTACTCAATTCGCTGGACCCCAGCCATATTGATGCCCAAATGACCCTTGATAACGTGATGAATGCGGACCACATGGCGAGACAAGCCGCAACCCGCGCCATAGAGCAGACAACAGGATAACACCCTTGGATATTTCGGCCTTTATCTCCGCCTTTGGCGGCACGGCGTGGACCATTTTCTTTTTCGTGGTCGCGCTCAGCGTGATCGTCGCGATCCATGAATATGGCCACTACATCGTGGGGCGCTGGTCGGGCATTCAGGCGGATGTGTTTTCCATCGGCTTTGGCCCGGTATTGTGGAGCCGGATGGACAAGCGCGGCACCCGCTGGCAGATCGCAGCCCTGCCGTTCGGTGGCTATGTGAAGTTTGCAGGCGATGCGAATGCCGCGTCCGGCAAGGACGAGGCCGCGATGGAGCAGGCGGCTGACGACCCCGCCGCCCTGCGCCGCACGATGCACGGCGCCCCGCTTTGGGCGCGCGCGGCAACGGTGGCGGCGGGCCCTGTGTTCAACTTTGCCCTGTCGATCATGGTTTTTGCCCTTGTCGGCTATTCCAACGGCGTGATCCGCGACCCGCTGACGGTCGGCGAACTGCGCCCGCTGCCTGCCGAAGTGCAGGAATTGCAATCAGGTGACGTGGTCCTTGCCATTGAAGGGGCCGAGGTGCCCAGCATCAATGATGTAGCCTATGGCGAATTCATGAATGCGCTGCCGCAAAAGCCGCTGCTCGAATACACGGTCGAACGTGACGGAGCCCAGCGTGTCGTTGTAGGCCCCTATCTGCGTCCGCCGCTGGTCAGTGGTGTCAGCCCGCAAAGTGCTGCGGTCGCCGCCGATCTGGAACGCGGTGACGTGATTACGGCCGTCGATGGAAATCCGATTTTTGCCTTCGGACAAATCAAGGAAGCGGTGGAAGGCTCGGACGGGCGCAATCTGGACCTGACGGTCTGGCGCGATGGCGCCCTCAGCCAAAAGGTATTGACCCCCAAGCGCGTGGACGAACCCCAGCCCGAGGGCGGATTTGCGACCCAGTGGCGCATCGGCATCGCCAGCGGCAACGCTTTTGAGCCTGCCACTGAAGCGCCCGGCATCGGCGAAGCGATCACAGCGGGCGTGGCGCAGACATGGCGCATCATTTCCGGGTCGATCTCGGGCCTAGGCTATATGATCACCGGGTCGATCAGCACCTGTAACCTGTCCGGGCCCATCGGCATCGCGCAAGTGTCGGGCACAATGGCAAGTCAGGGGCTTGAGAGCTTCATTTGGTTCATCGCTGTTCTGTCCACGGCGGTCGGGTTGCTGAACCTTTTCCCGATCCCTGCGCTCGATGGCGGGCATCTTGTGTTTTATGCCTACGAGGCGGTGACCGGCAAACCGCCCAGCGACGGGGCATTGCGGATATTGATGGCGGTGGGGCTGGCGCTGGTGCTGTCGCTGATGGTTTTTGCCCTTGGCAACGACATATTCTGCCCCTGACAGCATTTTCCGGGCAGGTGCCCAGATTTCGCCACATTCGGTCCAATTTCGCGCCGCAATCGCGCGCTATCTGTTCGTTCAGGAAAAGGATGGACCAATGCAAACGATTCAAAGCGGATATCGCGGCCTGAGCCTGATCATGACGCTGAACTGGGATCGCGTTCTCTATGGCGCGACGCTGGCCTTTGCGCTGGCGGCTGGCGCATGGCTCGGCAGCCTCTGATTTTTCAGACTTATCCACAGATGTAGTAGGCACACCCGCGCAACGTCGCGGGTTTTGTGCTTTTGACAACGTCTCGCAATGCCGTTACTCACTTTGACACAAGATGTCTGAACACGTGGGGAACACCATGGGACTGGGGATGAGCGGCGCAAAATCAACGGCTGAAACCGGCCTTCGACGAGCCCTTCGAGCATTATTGATTATTACACTGGTTTCAGTGGGTTGGGCAGGGTTTAGCGCCCCGGCCGAGGCACAGAATTTCCGGTTCAGCACCATCGTCGTGGACGGCAACACCCGTATCGGGGACGCTGCAATCCTGACGCGGGCAGGAATCGCCCCCGGCCAGACGGTCACGGCGGGTCAGGTCAACGACGCCTTGCAGAACCTCCAGACCAGCGGATTGTTCGAAACTGTGCGGGTCGAACCGCAAGGATCGACCTTGCGCATCACAGTTGTCGAATTGCCCACGATCAACCGCATCTCCTTTGAGGGGAATCGCCGTGTTGACGATGACGCCCTTGGCGAAATCATCCAAAGCCAGGAACGACGCGTTCTGAACCCCGCACAGGTCGAACGCGATGCAAGCGGCATTGCCGAAGCCTATAGCGTTCAGGGCCGGATCGCAGCGCGGGTCACCCTCGCATCATCCGCCGCACCGACAACCGCGTCGATCTGGTGTTCGAAATTTTCGAAGGTGACGTGGTCGAGATCGAGCGCCTGAGCTTTGTCGGCAACCGCGTCTATTCCGACCGCCGTCTGCGCCGTGTTCTCCAGACCAAGCAGGCGGGCCTCTTCCGCACGCTGATCCGCACCGACACCCTGGTCGAGGACCGGATCGAATTTGACAAACAAGTGCTGCGCGACTTCTATTTCTCCCGTGGTTACGTCGATTTCCGCACCCTCAGCACCAACGCCCAACTGACAGAAGAACGTGACGGATTTTTCCTTGTGTTCAATGTGCAGGAAGGCCAGCAATTCAAGTTTGGCGAAGTCACAGTGACAAGCGATCTGCGCGAAATCGACGTGGATTTCTATCAAAGTCTCGTCAAGGCGCGCCCCGGTGTCGTCTATTCCCCAACCCTCGTGGACGAAGAGATCACACGCCTCGAGCGTCAGGGCCTGCGCGACGGTGTTGATTTCCTGCGGGTCGAGCCGCGCGTGACGCGCAACGACCGCGCACTGACTCTGGATGTCGAACTGGTGCTGACCCGTGGACCACGGGTGTTCGTTGAGCGTATCGATATCGAGGGCAACACAACCACGCTGGACCGCGTTGTGCGGCGCCAGTTCCGTATTGCCGAAGGGGATCCGTTCAATCCGCGTGAAATTCGCGACTCGGCTGAACGTATCCGCGCACTGGATTTCTTTGCCGCGTCCAATGTGAATGCGCGCGAAGGAT
The DNA here is from genome assembly GCF_045797845.1 of Tateyamaria armeniaca. NCBI lineage: Bacteria > Pseudomonadati > Pseudomonadota > Alphaproteobacteria > Rhodobacterales > Roseobacteraceae > Tateyamaria > Tateyamaria armeniaca. The sequence continues at coordinate 3,174,380 of NZ_JBHDIY010000002.1, read as the reverse complement.
CGCGGCCAGATCAGGTTGTCGTCGACGTCGATCTTGAGGAAAAACCTACCGGGTCGCTGAACTTTGGTGGCGCGTTCTCGGCGGATGATGGCTTTGGCCTTGTTGTCAGCTTTACGGAACGCAACTTCCTGGGCCGTGGACAGACCCTTGGCTTTGACTTTTCCTCGGCTGAGGAAAGCCAGGAATACGGCATCCGCTTTGTGGAACCTGCCTTTCTCGGGCGGGACGTCGCGTTTGGCCTGAACCTGCGCTACAGCGAAAGCGACTCGAGCTTTGCCAACTTCGACACCGAAGCCTTTCAGTTCCGTCCCAGCCTGACCTTCCCCGTCAGCGAACGCGGGCGGCTGAGCGTGCGCTATTCCTTCTCGGAAAACGAGATGCTGGCGCGCGATCCGTCCGAAAACGGAGCAGTGGTGCAGAACGAGATCAATGTGGGCGGGCAAAGTGCCTCGTCCATCGGTTACACCTACACCTACGATTCTCGTACCGGTGGTCTGAACCCGGATGCGGGGTGGCTGTTCGAATTCGGTCAGGACTTCGCCACGCTGGGCGGCGATTCCGAGTATATCCGCACGACGGCAAAGATCGTTGGTCAACGGCTGGCGTTCAACAACGATGTGACCCTGCGTGCCACGCTTGAGGGCGGCCTGCTGTCCTGGAGCGGTGGTACAAACCGGACCGTCGACCGGTTCACTGTCGGCCCGCGTATTTTGCGCGGCTTTGAACCTGCCGGCATCGGTCCGCGCGATCTGAGCGCCCCCGGCAGTCCCGACCCGCTGGGCGGCAATATCTACATCGCGGCCCGGTTTGAGGCGGAATTCCCGCTGGGTCTGCCCGATGAACTGGGTATTCGTGGCGGTGTGTTCTACGACGTCGGCAACCTTTGGGATCTGAGCGATGTGAACCTCACCGGCGGCAATGTCGTGGGCGAGGGCGGATCGTTCCGCCATGTCGTCGGCTTTTCGATCTTTTGGGACACGGCCATCGGCCCACTGCGCCTGAACTTTTCGAATGCGATCAAGAAAGAAGACTTTGACGAAGAGCAGACGTTCGACCTGACCATTTCAACCACGTTCTGACGGATGCGGACGTGGCTTCGGTGGCTGTGTCTGGCGATCGCCCTTTTGGGGGCGGACGCCACATACGCGCAGGACGTCCGCAGCCCGATCCTGACAATCGACAGTGACCGCCTTTATCGCGGCAGCGCCTTCGGGCAACGTGTGCTGCAAGAGATCGAGGCGCAGACCAACGCATTGGCTGAAGAAAACCGGGCGCTGGAACTGCAACTGGAACAGGAAGAAAGCGCACTGACTGCACAGCGCGATCTCGCTGTCGGCCGAAGAATTCCGCGCCCTTGCCGATGCGTTCGACGCCCGCGTGCAGTCCATTCGCCGCGAAAGAGAATCCAAAAGCCGCGAAATCGCCGCCCAGCTTGAGAACAACCGTGATCGTTTCCTGACCGCCGCCATTCCGGTGCTGGAACGGATCATGCGCGAGGCCGGGGCTGCCGTGGTGCTTGAGCAGCGCAGCGTCTTTATCAGCGCCAATGCCATCGATATTACAGACACTGCGATCAAGCAGATTGATGCCGTGTTGAAAGATGGCACGGAGCCTGCCGCCGACTAGCCGCGCTTGCGACAACGCGCCCGCCTTGATAGGCACATCGGACAACTCCCTGACACGAAGGCCTGATCATAGATGTCGACCGACCTGAAGACCGCCGATATTGCGCTGATCCAACGCATCCTGCCCCATCGCTACCCGTTCCTGCTGGTCGACAAGGTGGTGGATATTGACGGTTACCAAAACGCCACGGGCATCAAGAATGTCACGATGAACGAGCCGCATTTTCAGGGCCATTTCCCGGGCAAACCCATCATGCCGGGCGTGACGATTATCGAGGCGATGGCACAGACTGCTGCCGTCATGGTCGGCACCGCGCTGGATATGGCGGACAAAAACATGCTGGTCTATTTCATGGCCATCGACAAATGCAAGTTCCGCCGCATGGTCGTGCCCGGCGATGTACTTGAGCTGAAACTTGAAACCACCCGTGGCAAGCCCGGTGGCAAAGTCTGGAAATTCGCAGGGGTGGCTGAAGTGGATGGCGAAATGGCCTGTGAGGCCGAATTCACCGCGATGATGGATTTGCCCGCAGCATGAGTACACCCAACATCCACCCCTCCGCCGTGATCGAAGACGGCGCGCAGATTGACCAAACAGCTCAGGTCGGGCCGTTCTGTGTGATCGGCCCGGATGTGGTGATTGGCCCCGACGTTGTTTTGAAAAGCCACGTGGTGATCACGGGCCATACCGAAATTGGCGCGGGCACGACCATCTATGCCTTTGCCGTGATCGGGGAAGTGCCTCAAGACCTCAAATTCAAGGGCGAGGCCAGCCATCTGGTGATCGGCAAGCGCAACCGCATCCGCGAACATGTCACGATGAACGGTGGCACCGAAGGGGGCGGGGGGTGACCAAGATCGGCGATGACGGTCTCTTCATGGCCGGGTGCCACATTGCCCATGATGCCCATATCGGGGATCGCGTGATCGTGGTGAATTCTGCGGCTGTGGCGGGGCACTGCATCCTCGAAGACGATGTGATCATCGGTGGTCTGTCAGGCATCCACCAGTTCGTGCGGATCGGGCGTGGGGCAATTATCGGCGCGGTCACAATGGTGACCAATGACGTGATCCCATATGGCCTTGTGCAGGCGCCGCGCGGCGAATTGGACGGTCTCAACCTTGTTGGGTTGAAACGGCGCGGTGTGGAACGTGCGGATATCACCGCCCTGCGCGCGGCTTTTCAGATGCTGGCACAGGGCGAAGGCACCTTTCATGACCGAGCCGAACGTCTGGGCAAGGAAACCGAAAGCGATTACGTCCGCGAAATCGTGGCATTCGTCATGGGCGACAGTGACCGGTCGTTCCTGACGCCGCGCTGATGCTGGCACTGATCGCCGGGCGCGGGGCCTTGCCCGCTGCGGTGGCGCGGACGCAAGACGACATGCCGCTGATTGCCAGCCTAGAGGGCCATATTCCGGATGGTCTGGCTGTCGACATCTCTTTCCGCATCGAACATCTGGGCAGTTTTCTCGACACGCTTGCTGCCCGCGGCGTGCAAGAGGTCTGCTTTTGCGGCAGCGTCACGCGCCCGGTCATTGACCAAGGCGAGATTGATGCGCCGACAGCCCCCTTGGTGCCTGTTTTGGCCGCAGCCGTTGCAGGCGGTGAGGACAGCGCGTTGCGCGCCATTGTCGGTATTTTCGAAAATGCCGGGTTTGTCGTGCGCGGAGCCGATGAGTTGGCGCCGCAATTGCTGCCCGAACCCGGTGTACTGACGCGCGGCACCTTGCCCCCGGAAGTGCAGAAGCAAGCCCTGCTGGCCGATCAGGTGCGCGCGGAACAGGCGGCGCGCGATCTGGGACAGGCGTGCGTGATCCGGGGCGATGCGGTGATCGCACGAGAAGACGCACGCGGGACAGACGCGATGCTGCGCGATCTTGCGGGCACTTACGATGCTCCAACACTGGGCGGCGGCGATCCGTTCACGTCATTGATGGATGCAGTCGGTGATGCACTGCAGGACGCAGCCGACTGGTTGTCGGGGCCTGTGGCCGAGGCCCGCGCCCATGCCGAGGGCGGCGTGCTGTTCAAGGCTCCGAAACCGGGGCAGGACCGGCGCGTGGACCTGCCCACCATCGGACCTGATACCGCGATGCGGGCCGCTGAAGCCGGGCTTGACGGGATCGTCATTGCGGCGGGTGGCGTTATGGTGCTGGATCAACCTCAGGTCACGGCCATTCTGAACGAAATGGGGATGTTCCTGTGGGTGCGCTGAAGGTTTTTCTGGTGGCGGGGGAGCCGTCGGGTGACGCGCTTGGCGCAGCCCTCATGGCCGGATTGAAGCACCTGTCCCCCGGTGTGCAGTGCGCCGGGGTTGGCGGGCCTTTGATGCAGGGCGAGGGGCTGCGCAGCCAGTTTGACATGTCCGAACTGAGCCTGATGGGCATCGCCGAAATCCTGCCCAAGTATTTCCATCTCAAACGTCGCATCGCAGAGACGGCCAATGCGGTGATCGAGACAAAGCCTGACGTTCTGATCACCATCGACAGCCCCGATTTCTGCCTGCGCGTCGCGAAACTGGTCAAGGCGCAAAGCGACATCCGCACCGTGCACTACGTGGCCCCGACAGTCTGGGCGTGGCGTCCGGGGCGGGCCAAAAAGATGGCGCAGATGATCGATCAAGTGCTGGCGCTGTTCCCGTTCGAACCTCCGTATATGGAGGCAGAGGGGATGGACTGCGACTTTGTCGGACATCCCGCAGCCGGCGCACCCCGCGCGACGCCGGAGGCGCAAGCCGCGTTCCGCGCGACATACGGGCTAGAGGCAGCCGATCCGCTGGTTCTGGTCCTGCCCGGATCGCGCAGGGGCGAGGTGGCGCGCATGGGCCCGGTTTTTGGCGAGGTGCTGGGTAAACTCGCCGCGACGCGCCCTGACATGCGCATGATCGTGCCCGCAGCACCGTCCGTGGCAGACGCCGTGCAGGCGCTGGTTGCAACATGGCCCGTCAACGCCACGGTGATCGAGTCCCGGGGCATGTCGATCGAGGATGGTCTGGCACAGAAACGCGCAGCCTTTGCAGCCGCCGATGTCGCATTGGCCACATCGGGCACGGTCGCGCTGGAACTCGCGGCGGCAGGCACACCGATGGTCAGTGCCTTTGACCTCAACTGGATCAGCCGCGTGATCATCGGGCGGATGCTGACCACCAAACGGACCTGTCTGGTCAATCTGGTGACCGACAGCGATGTGGTGCCCGAAATCATCGGCTTTGATTTCAAGGCGGACGCTGTGCTGGCGGCGATGGAAGGCTTGCTTGCCGATCCCTCGACGCAAGCCGCGGCCATGGAGCAGACGATGGACCTGCTGGGTCGAGGTGGAGAAGACCCGGGGATCAGGGCGGCACGGGCGGTGCTGGACCGGCTGTAATCCAAAAGCGCGCCTTTCAAGCGCATTCCATTTTTTGTTTGCAGTTCGCTTCGGCCTTACCGAAACGATGCGTCAATCCAGTTGCACGAGGGCGTGGCGCTTTTTGCCCGCTGACAGCTTGATTGGGGTACTCAGCGCATCAGCATCGATCATAAGGCCCGCGTTGGTCAGCGGTGCGTCATTCATTCTCGCCCCACCTTCGGCAATCAGCCGCTTGGCTTCCTTGCCGGACCCGGCCAAGCCGGATTTCACGATAAGCTGCACGATGGACATGCCATCCCCGATATCACCTGCGCTCAAGGAAAGCGTGGGCAGATCATCCCCCACGCCGCCTTTTTCGAACACTTCGCGCGCCGTGTCCGCCGCAGCCGCCGCAGCCTCAGCACCATGCAGCAATGTCGTCACTTCTGTGGCCAATCGCCCTTTGGCTTCGTTGATCTCGGCGCCTTCAAGGGCACCAAGGCGGTCGCATTCATCCAGCGGCAGCTCGGTGTAAAGCTTGAGGAACCGCCCCACATCCGCATCCGTCGTGTTCCGCCAGAACTGCCAGAATTCGTAAGGCGAGAGCATCTCGGGGTTCAGCCAGACGGCACCGGATTGGGATTTGCCCATTTTCTTGCCATCAGAAGTGGTCAGCAAGGGCGAGGTCAGGCCATAAACCTCGCCATCAATCACCCGCCGCGTCAGATCAATGCCGTTCACGATATTGCCCCACTGATCGCTGCCCCCCATCTGCAGGATACAGCCGTAGCGGCGGTGAAGCTCCATGAAATCATAGGCTTGCAGGATCATGTAGTTGAATTCGAGGAAGGACAGGGACTGTTCGCGATCCAGCCGGGATTTCACACTTTCAAACGAAAGCATCCGGTTGATCGAAAAATGCCGCCCAATGTCGCGCAGGAAGTCGAGGTAGTTCAGATCATCTAGCCACTCGGCATTGTTGAGCATCTGCGCGCCGGACCCGTAGTTCAGATAGGCCGAGAACACCTTTTTGATGCCCGCGATGTTGGCATCAATGGCGGCTGCATCCAGCAGTGGACGTTCGTCCGCGCGGAATGACGGATCGCCCACCTTGGTCGTTCCGCCGCCCATCAATGTGATCGGGTTGTGCCCGGTGTTCTGGAACCAGCGCAGCATCATGATCTGGATCAGTGATCCCACATGCAGCGACTGTGCGGTCGCATCAAAGCCGATATAGGCCGATTGCGCGCCCTTGAGCAGCGTTTCATCCAGCCCCTGCAAATCTGTGCAGTCGGCCAGAAACCCGCGCGATTGCATCACGTGCAGGAAATCGGATCGGGGCGAATAGGTCATGGCTTGTCCTTGCGGCGTGGCTGCCGCAGTCTTTGTGAAAGGGAGTGCGAGGCGTCGCGCAGTCTATAAGGGGCCGATGGGCAAAGGAAAAGACCATGGATAAGGTCAGACAAAAAGGGGTGGTGATCCGTGCTTTGGGGGCCATGTCCGGCACGTCGCTGGACGGGGTTGATGCGGCGGTGCTTGAGACAGACGGCGTGACAATCACCGGCTTTGGACCGCATGATTATTACAGCTATTCGGACAATGAACAGACCGCATTGCGCGCCGCCCTTGGTCACTGGAGCGGTGCGACGCTGGCGCCTGCGACGGACATCGTGATGGCAGCCCACGCGGCGCTGTTGGGCCGGTTCGAGCAGATCGATCTGGTTGGATTTCATGGCCAGACCGTGGCCCATGCCCCGCGCAATCAGGGCACATTGCAACTGGGGGACGGGGCCGCATTGGCCGACACCCTTGGCGTGCCCGTGGTCTGGGATTTCCGCTCGGCCGATGTGGAGCTGGGCGGGGAGGGCGCGCCGCTCGCCCGTTCTTTCACTTTGCCTGCGCGCAGTGGATGGGCGCGACGGAACCGGTCGCCTTTCTGAATCTCGGGGGTGTGGGCAACATCACCTGGGTTGATCCGGGGTTTGCAAGACCGGAGGTCGAGGGCGCCTTGCTGGCCTTTGACACAGGTCCGGCCAATGCGCCACTCAACGATCTGATGCAGGCGCGGCGCGGTGTGCCATTCGACAAGGACGGGTCACTCGCAGCGAAAGGCACGGTGGAAGACGGCGCGCTGGAGCTGTTCCTGGCCGAGCCCTTCTTTGCCCGGATGCCGCCCAAGTCGCTGGACCGCAACGATTTTGCAGAGATGGTGACGCTGGTCAATGAACTCAACGATGCCGATGCCGCCGCCACCTTGACGGCCATGTGTGCGGCAGGCGTGGCCGAGGCGATGCAGCACTGTCCACGCCCGCCGGGCCAAGTGCTGGTCACCGGGGGTGGTCGCCACAACCCGGTGCTGATGAAGATGCTTGAGGTGTCGCTCGATTGCCCCGTGCACCCGGTCGAGGCAGTTGGACTGAACGGCGACATGCTTGAGGCGCAGGCCTTTGCCTACCTCGCTGTGCGTGTGGCGCGTGGGCTGCCCACATCCTGCCCGGGCACGACAGGCGTGCGCGCGGCGGTTGGCGGTGGCACGTTCAGCGCCCCAACTCCCGCGCATAGCGGGACGTGAACTCAGTATAGCCGTCGGATACGGATTTGAGGTGCGGTGCAAGATGCGCGTGCAGCTCCGGCAGCCGGTGAAACGGCACCGAGGGAAAGCTGTGGTGTTCAGCGTGATAAGGCATGTTCCACGCCAGCCAGCGCACAGTGCCCGTCGTCAGCGTGGTGCGCGTGTTTTCCAGCATGTCGGCCACGGGCGGGCAATGTCCATGCTCGGCCAACAGATACAGACGCAGGACGGGCTGACCGATCAGCACAGGCACCAGCCAGAGCCAGATGAGCAGTGGCGACCAGATCAGGGACAGGGCGGCGAGAACATAAACGGCAAGGATCACCCGCGCCTCGATGCGCATGGCGTGATGTTTGCGCTCCGGCAGGTAAGACGCGTCAATTGTCCCGAATGCGTTGCGCAACAGGACCCGGACGTTGCTGCTCCAGTATCCCCAGCCGCTCAGATACCGCAGGTAATCGGGCCACGTGGTCGGTCGCCCGCCTCCTTCCAGTTCCGGATCATGTTCGGGATCGTTCGTGTGGCGATGATGGGCGAGGTGGAAGTATCGAAACCAGACAAAGGGCAGAACCAGCACCGGCGCGATGGCATGCCCGATCACAGTGTTGATCCAGTTTTGACTGAACGGGGTGGCGTGGGTGCATTCGTGGCTGAGCGTGAACAAGAATACCAGAAGGATGCCGTGTGGCAGCAGCGCTAGCCCCCAAAGCGGACCCTGCAACATGATGTAACTGCCCGTCAGGACCAATGCCGCCAGATACCCTGCCAAATGCCGCAAACCGCGCCGCGTGTCCGTCTGCGTCAACGCGGCCTTTGTCTCGGCGGGCAGGGCGGCAAGCACATCCTTGTGGGTCATCGCGGGATGTCGAAACCGGGCGGGGCAAGGGTGAACCCCTCGAACTGAAATCCGGGTGAAACGGTGCAACTGACCAGCGTGTACGCGCCTGTGCTGCGCGCGGCCTGCCAATGGTGTTCGGGCACGATGATCTGCGGCGCACCTTGTTCAACGTCCGGGGTCAACAGATGGTCGACAGCGGGTCCGAGTTCATCCGCGCTCAGCGACAGGATCAGCGGCGCACCCGCGTGATAAAGCCAGATCTCGGTCGCATCGACCTTGTGCCAGTGACTGGCCTCACCCTCCGCCAGCAGGAAATAGATACATGTGCCGCTGGGACGCCCGTCATTCGTGGCCACCCAAGTCTGTCGGTAGTGCCCGCCTTCGGGATGGGGGCGCAGGCCCAGCGTCTCGATGATCTGTTGTGCGGTCATGTCCCAAGGCTAGGGCGGGCCGGGAAACGGCGCAAGACGGGGTCGATCACAACGGGTGTTCAAAGAAGCGCAAGTGCGGAGCAAAGTCCGGATCGGGGTCGTAAAACGGGGCACATGGGCGAAAGCCGAGGCGTTCGTACAACGTGATGGCCTCGCGCAAGGGTGCAATCGTGTCCAGTACCGCGCGGGTATAGCCGTCGGTGTGCGCGCCTTGTATCGCCGCCTCCATCAACGCACGCCCGGCCCCTGTGCCACGGGCCACGGGGTCGACAAACACGCGCTTGATCTCGGTGTCGCCGGGGGTTTTGAGCGGATAATACATCGCGCACCCGACCACGTTTCCCTCCAGCATCGCCAGCAGGATGTCGCCCTTGGGCCGCGCATGGATGCGAGGCAGGTCAGCAATCATCGCGCCGTAACTGTCCGTGGCATAGTACGCATCGACAACGGGCGGCAGGCCCTTGGAGCGTTCGACCAGCAGCGCACGATAGGCCCAGCAGAGGCGGGCGATCTCGTCGTTGTCAGATGCGGTGGCACGGCGGATGGTGACAGTCATGAACAATACTTCTTTATTGCGTCGCGCAGTTGCAGCATTTCGCGCCGCACGCGGTGGCGGGGCCGAAGCTGTTCGACCTTGGCCATGTTGTCATTGCCAGAGTACCACGCATCAAAAAGCAGGGCGCGAATGTCAGCGTCCAACACCTGATTGGCAACGGAATAGTTGCATTGGCACTGCGCCTCGCTGAGCGGCCCAAGACGGTCTTCGGATTTCATCCGCGCGCAGGTCTGAGGGCCGGTTTGGGCGGCAAGCGGGGCTGCCATGACCGCCAGCCCCAACGCGAGGATCGCCGCGCGCATCACTTCAGGATGGAACGCCCGGCATATTCCGCGCTCTCGCCCAGCATCTCTTCGATCCGGATCAACTGGTTGTACTTGGCCAGCCGGTCCGAGCGGGACAGCGACCCGGTCTTGATCTGTCCACAGTTCGTGGCGACGGCGAGGTCCGCGATGGTTGCATCCTCGGTCTCTCCCGACCGATGGCTCATAACATTGGTGAAACGCGCACGGTGGGCCATGTCGACTGCTTTAAGAGTTTCCGTCAAGCTGCCGATTTGATTGACTTTAACGAGCATGGAGTTGGCGCAGCCCTTCTCGATACCCATGGCCAGCCGCTCGGGGTTGGTCACGAACAGATCGTCGCCGACCAACTGCACACGGTCGCCGATTGTGTCCATCAGTGTTTTCCAGCCGTCCCAGTCATCTTCGCCCATACCGTCTTCGATCGAGATGATGGGATAGTCATCGACCAGCGCGGCGAGATAGGCAGCATTCTCTTCGGATGTCAGGGTTTTGCCCTCGCCGGACAGAACGTATTTGCCGTCCTTGTAATATTCCGTGGCCGCACAATCGAGCGCGAGGTAGATTTCCTCGCCCGGCGTGTATCCGGCTTTCTCGATGGACTTCAGAATGAAATCAAGTGCTTCGCGGGTGGAGTTGATGTTGGGGGCAAAGCCGCCCTCATCCCCGATGCCTGTCGCCAGCCCTGCGGCGGACAATTCCTTTTTCAGCGTGTGGAAGACTTCGGATCCCATGCGCACGGCCTCGCGGATGTTGTCCGCAGCGACGGGCATGATCATGAACTCCTGGATGTCGATGGGGTTGTCGGCATGTTCGCCGCCATTGATGATGTTCATCATCGGCACGGGCAACACGCGGGCGGATGTGCCTCCAACATAACGGAAAAGGGGCTGCTGGGTATAATCCGCTGCGGCCTTTGCCACGGCCAGCGACACGCCGAGAATGGCGTTTGCACCAAGGCGGGCCTTGTTCGGGGTGCCGTCGAGTTCGATCATCACGTAATCAATTTCGACCTGTTCAGTCGCATCGATGCCCACCAGCGCCTCGGCGATTTCGCCATTCACCGCGGCAACAGCATCGCGCACGCCTTTGCCCATATAGCGGCTCTTGTCGCCATCGCGGCGCTCGACCGCCTCATATGCGCCTGTCGACGCGCCCGAGGGGACAGCGGCGCGGCCCATTGTGCCATCTTCGAGTGTCACGTCGACCTCGACCGTGGGATTGCCCCGGCTGTCGAGGATTTCGCGGGCATGGATGTCGATGATGGTGCTCATGAGGACGTCTCCGGTGGTTTGGGCATTTGCTTTCCCTAGCGTCTAGCGCGATGGGGGCGCTAACAAAAGGGGGTCAGGCCCGCATGGGCGAATTCGGCGCGTGCGCCTAGCACAGTGTGAACAGACCTGAGGCCGTGATGATGGCCACAGGTAACGCGGGTCAGGGTGGCAGCCCCGCGCAGTGTGCGGCTACCGTTTCAGGCGCATCATCAACTGGTTGCCTTGCTTGCGCGTCTCGACCCCTTTGATCGATTCGACGAGGGCCGACAGTTTGCGATGGCCGTAAGTGCGGGTGTCAAAGTCGGGATGCGCGTTCTGGATGGCTTGCCCGATGGGGCCCAGAGCGTACCAGTCGTCATCCTGCTGGATCTTGTCCATCGCCGCCTCGATCAGTGGCAGGGCGGATTTCGGGGCAGGGCGCGAGGCGGCGGGTTCGGGTTCGTCCAGCAGGTTTTCAATCAGGATGAACCGGTTGCAGACATTGCGCAGGGACTCCGGCGCCTTGGATTCGCCGACCCCGATGACCATCAACCCTTCTTCGCGCAGGCGGTTGGCCAGTGCGGTGAAATCGCTGTCGGACGAGACGATGACAAAGCCGTCAAAGCGCCCGCCATGAAGGATGTCCATCGCGTCGATCACAAGGCCGATGTCGGAGGCATTCTTGCCGGTGGTGTTGGAGGTGTCCTGATGCGCGACCAGCCCCAGTTCCAGAATGCGGGTGGACCACGCGTTCAGGCGACCCGACGTCCAATCACCATAGACGCGGCGTAGGGCAGGCTCACCAATCGCCGTCACCTCGCGCAGGATCGGTTCGGCAAATTTCGCGGGCACGTTGTCAGCATCAATCAATACGGCCAGCAGAGGGCGGTCTCGGTCAGTCACGGGTGTTCCTTTATATTCGCGCTGTCAGCGCTTTTTCGGGACGCCGTACAGTTCAAGGCGGTGGCCGCGCAACTCATATCCCAGCTTCTGGGCAATCTTTTCCTGCAACGCTTCGATCTCTTCATCGACAAACTCGATCACCTCGCCAGAATTCATGTCGATGAGGTGATCGTGGTGTTCGCGCTCTGCATCTTCGTAGCGGGCGCGCCCGTCGCCGAATTCCAGCTTGTCGAGAATGCCCGCCTCTTCGAACAGTTTGACGGTGCGATAGACTGTTGCGATGGAAATCCCGGCATCCACGGCGCTTGCACGATTGTAGAGTTCCTCGACATCCGGGTGGTCATCCGAATCCTGCAGGACTTCGGCAATCACACGACGGGGTTGCGTCATGCGCAGACCCATGGCCTCGCTGCGGGCGGTGATGGAGGGGCGTTTGGCGCTCATGGCCGCTGGTTTAGCGAAGGTTTGCCGCTTGCACAATTCGCTAGGCCCAATTGCGGTTGACGCCATCATGGGATGGGTCCAAGGGGGGCCATGAGTGATTTTGACATGATGAACCTGCCCGAGGCGCTGCGCGCCCGTGTGGCAGAGATGGGTCTGACGGACCCCACCCCGATCCAGGCACAGGCGATCCCCCACGCGATGAACGGGCGGGATGTGATGGGCCTTGCCCAGACAGGCACCGGCAAGACAGCCGCCTTTGGCATCCCCCTTATCGCCCGTCTGATGGAGGAAGGGGGCAAGGCCGCCCCCAAGACCGCGCGCGGTCTGATCCTGGCGCCAACACGCGAACTGGCTGGTCAGATCGCGCATGTGTTGCGCGACCTGACAGCGATGAAAGTTCAGATCGTGGTCGGCGGCGTGTCGATCAACCCGCAAATTCAGCGGCTGTCCAAGGGCGTCGACATCCTTGTCGCAACCCCCGGCCGGTTGCTTGACCTTGTGGATCGGCGCGCCGTGCGTCTGGACCAGACCGGTTTTCTGGTGCTGGACGAGGCGGACCAGATGCTTGACCTCGGCTTTGTCCACGACCTGCGCAAGATCGCGTCGATGATGGGCGAGGACCGCCAGACCATGCTGTTTTCGGCCACGATGCCCAAGCAGATGGCCGAGATCGCTGGCAGCTATCTGCGCAGCCCAATCCGGGTCGAAGTGTCGCCCCCCGGGAAGGCCGCTGACAAGGTGACGCAAGCCATCCACTTTATCGCCAAGGCGGAAAAAACCGCGCTGCTGATCGAGTTGATGTCCGAGCACAAGGACGAACGCGCGCTGGTCTTTACCCGCACCAAACACGGAGCGGATCGTCTGGCCCGCGCAGTCGAGAAAAAGGGTTTTGCCGTCGCAGCCATTCATGGTGACAAGCGGCAGGGCCAGCGCGACCGTGCCCTTGCCGCCTTCAAGGCAAGTGAAGTCAAGGTGATGGTGGCGACGGACGTGGCCGCCCGCGGCCTCGACATTCCGGACGTGAAACACGTCTACAATTTCGATCTGCCCAACGTGCCCGAAGCCTATGTGCACCGCATCGGGCGCACTGCGCGCGCAGGCAAAGATGGTGCTGCGATTGCATTCTGCGCACCGGACGAGATGGATCAGTTGAAGGACATCCAGAAGGTGCTGAAGACGGCCATTCCCGTGGCCTCAGGACGCCCTTGGGAGCCCGTGGATGACCCAGACGCAAAGAAGAAACCAAGCGGTGGCGGACGAGGCAGGGGCCGTGGTCGCCCCGGCGGTGGCGGTGGGGGTGGTCGTCCCGGCGGCGGTGCCCCCGGTGGCGCCAAACCCGGCAATCGGCGCAGACGCAAACCAAAACCCAAAGCCTGACATGCGCCTTAGCCAGTTGGGTTAAAGCGCAAGGTCCGGACCGGCCTCAGGTCAAAGCAGATACTCCTCGCAGAGGTTGTTGGTTTTCTTGAGTTCGGACGACGTGTGGATCTTTTTCGACTCCGCACTGATCTTCTTGCCGTATTTGATCACGGCCTCGTTGAACGCTATGTCGATCCGCTTGAACGCATCGGTGCGGAAGGCCTTGGCCTTTGACTCTTTCATCTCTTCGGGTGCGTCCATTTTGGGCAGCGTCGCGTCCTCGACCGCCTTCTGGATCGCGCTTGAGTATTTTTTGACACCCGCTTGCCAGATTTTCGCATGTCGCTTTTCGTGATCAAACACATGTGCGTAGCACTCGCATTTCTTGTCGATCCTCTTGTCGATCCAGATGCGGGCGCTGAAGGTGACCCTCGCGGTCACTTCCTTGATCGCAAGGGTTATGGTCTTGTTGATCGGGTCGCTCACCTCGTCCCAATGCAGGACGGGTTGCGAAAACTCGACTTTGGGTTTGGTCACGCCAAGTGTTCTCTTTGTTTTCTGGCCGTCCTTTTCCTTTTGCAACGCGCTGCCCGCGACATGCTTGAGCTGAATGGATTTGTTGAAACTCACATCAATGCTGATCTTTGTTTTCCCGGCCACGGCGGAACCCTCCAAGCAAATGAAAGCGCCGCCCGACAGTTCACTGAACGGCCCGCACAAGGGTTGCCGTGATCGACATCCAGATCAAGTCATCGATTTGTGCCAGCTCTCCCCGTCGGACCTGTACGGAAATGAGGGTTGTAGATCATCAATTTGATCTCTGCCGGGCAAGTCCCGGTCACATGACAGAAGGGACCGCACAGCGTTTGCGGCCCCCGGTCTGTCTTGGCAAATCCTGCAATTTTGCCCTCAGGTATAAAGCGACGGCACCCCAAGCTGGGCGTGCACATCGTTGACGGTGCCTGCATCCATCCCCAAGCCTTGGGCAAGCGAGTGCAGGTACTGCGCCTCGGCCTGACTGTCGAGGTCGATGGCCAGCAGCGACATTGCGTAGACCTGCGGGCCAAGGCCCCGGGGCACGTCTGCGACCAATGCGTTCACATCGACCGGGCGCTGCATTTCGGCGCGTACGAATGCGGCCTCTTCGGCATCGATGTCGCCGCCCAGTTGGCCCATCAGTTTTTCCTGTTCGCCGTCGTCCAGCTTGCCATCGGACTTCGCCGCCTGGATCATCGCGCGCAGCATCAGGGCGGCTGCGGCCTCCTGATCGGCTGTGGGTTCTATCGCCTCTTGCGGCGTTTGCTCGAAAGAGGAATTCAGGACTTCGCCAAAGCTCGCATTGTTCGACGCAGGCCGGTTGCCCATCGCGCCGCCAAGCGCGCCGAGCAGGCCACCGGCACCCGCACTGCCTGCAAGGCCGCCCAGCATATCCTGCAATCCGCCGCCCGAACCGCGTGCGCCGCCCAGGCTTTCCAGCAGACCCCCAAGGCCGCCAGCGCCACCGCTGCCGCCCTGTGCGCCGCCCATCAGACCGCCCAGCATGTCCTGAAGACCGCCCGCGCCACCTGTTTGACCGCCGCCCGCAAGCCCGCCCAGCAACCCGCCGAGGCCGCCAGCGCCCCCGCCGTCTGCGCACCGCTGCGGTTTTTATCATAGAACTCGCGCCCTTGGCCACGGCCACGCCAATGGCCACTTTGGCCAGTGTTTTCATCAAGCTCATGGGGTCCCCCTCAGTTTTTTCTCAAGAATCATAACCCGGGAACCTTTGCACAAAACGCTGCAGGGTCAGCGGGGAATGTTTGCAAGGAATTGACATCGCTTGAAAAGCCCGCGCCAAGTGCGCCGATGAAGCGCAGAACCCATATCGATCTGATCGGCGCCGTGGCCTTGACGGCCTTTGCACTCAACCTCGCGCTCAACCAGGTGGTGGTGAAGGTGTCAAACGGTGGCTTTCAGCCTGTGTTCATGGCCGCGCTCCGATCCGTCGGGGCGGGAATGGTGCTGGTGATCTGGATGAAGGCGCGCGGCATTCCCCTGCGCCTGCCGCGCGCAAGCGTGCCGGGTGGTGTTCTGGCAGGAACTCTCTTTGCTGTTGAATTCATTCTGCTTTTCAATGCACTCGACCTCACCACGGTCTCACGCGCATCGATCCTGTTTTATGCGATGCCGATCTGGCTGGCCCTTGCCAGCCACGTGCTGTTGCCCGGTGAACGCCTGTCGGCCAAGCGGCTGGCGGGCATGGCAATCGCGATGGGCGGTGTGGTTCTGGCGCTGGCGGATCGCAGCACAGGGCAGGCGAGCCTTTTGGGCGATCTATGCGCTGTCGGAGCGGGCATCTGCTGGGCGGGCATTGCGCTTGCTGTGCGCGTAACCCCGCTCAGCGCGGCACCGGCAGAACAGCAACTGGTCTGGCAATTGCTGATTTCGGCCCCGCTGTTGCTGGTCGCCTCGCTGTTCTTTGGCGACCTGATCCGCGATCTGCAGCCAATCCACATCGCAGGCCTGATCTATCAGATCATCGCCATTGCCAGCTTCGGTTTCTTGTTCTGGTTCTGGTTGCTCAAGATCTATCCGGCTTCCGGCGTGGCCTCTTTCAGCTTTCTGTCGCCGGTGTTTTCGGTGCTTCTGGGCTGGCTGATCCTTGGCGAACAGATCGGGCTGAGCATCTGGCTGGCCCTTGGGCTGGTTGCCGCAGGCCTTGTGCTGATCAACAGACCTTAGGTGCCGCAGAAGGTGGCAGGTACGATTTCCTGCGCGGTCGGGGGGCGGTGCAGGTTGGCGTCAGTGACTTCGTAAGGTTGCGATAGCGCGCCCATCAGCCGTTCGAACGGCGCCATGTCATCCGCTACCGCAGCCTCGATCATCGCTTCGATCCGGTGGTTGCGGGGGATGATCTGCGGGTTGGTGGTGGCCATCAGGTCTGTGTCGGGGTTGCATGCCTGCCAGCGTGTCGCCCATTGATCAAAGGCGTCGCGGTCGGTGAACTGATCGCGCGCCGTATCGGTCCTGAGCGCTGCGAATGTGTTGGTGAAATCGGTCCCTTGCGTCTGCATCAATGCCAGCAAATCCTCGATCAGCGGCTGATCCTCAGCGCTCGCATCCGTCAACCCGATCTTGGCCCCGAACCGGCGCAGCCATGCGGCCTGCAACTGGCCCGGCATCGCGTGGACGATTGCGGTGGCCTCTTCAACCGCCTTGTCCTTGTCCTCGAACAGCTGGATCAGTGCCGTGGCCAGTTGCGCCATGTTCCACACCGCAATCCTGGGCTGGTTGCCAAAGGCATAGCGCCCCATCTGGTCGATGGAGGAAAACACGCGCCCCTCGGAATAGGCATCCATGAAGGCACAGGGGCCATAGTCGATGGTTTCACCCGAAATGGTGCAGTTGTCGGTGTTCATCACACCGTGGATAAAGCCGACAGACATCCACGCCGCCACCAGTTCGGCCTGTGCTGCACAGACCGCCGCCAGCAGACCCATGGGGCCATCCGGATCTGGCCAGTGGCGCGCAGTGGCGTAATCGGTCAGCGTGCGCAATTCGTCGATATGGCCGCGATGGGCAAAGATCTGGAAGGTGCCGACTCGCAGATGGCTGGCGGCCACGCGGGTCAGCACCGCACCGGGCAACGCGCCCTGTTCGCGGTAAACCGGATCGCCCGTGGCCACTGCCGCAAGGGCCCGCGTGGTGGGGATGCCAAGGGCGTGCATGGCCTCGCTCACCACGTATTCGCGCAAAACCGGGCCCAGCCACGCCCGCCCGTCGCCCATGCGGGAATAGGGGGTCGGGCCAGATCCTTTCAACTGGATGTCGCGCCGCACGCCGCAGGTGTCGATGACTTCGCCCAGCAGGATGGCGCGCCCGTCGCCCAGTTGCGGATTGTAGGTTCCGAACTGATGGCCCGCATAAAGCTGGGCAAGGGGTGCGGCCCCGTCGGGCACGGTGTTTCCGGCAAAAACCTGTGCGTCTGGCTTTGCGATCCCCAACTCGGTGGCTAGGGCGTCATTCCACGCCAGCATGTTCGGCGCGGATACAGGCGTTGGATCAAGGCGCGTGTAGAACGCGCCGGGAAGGGTGGCATAGCTGTTGTCGAAGGGGATGTGCACTGTCATGCCCCACACATAAGCCGGACGGGGCGGATTTCCTAGAAGGTGCGCGTCATCAGGTGGTAGCCGTCGCGCAAACCGAACCCTGCGCGCCTGTAGAGCTTTTGGGCGCTTTTGTTCTGGGTGCTGACTTCGAGATGCAGCGCCTTGAGGCCGACGCCGGACAGGGCGCGGGGCAGGGCGATCAGCACTTCGCTGGCGATCCCACGCTTGCGCACACCGGGGCGGACGAACAGTTCGTCAACGAACCCGTCCATGCCGCCAAATTCCAGCGACCAGCCAAAGGACACAACGATGTAGCCAATGGGCGCACGCGGTGGACCGATCAGGTAGGCGGCCCCATGCGGGGAGCCATCCAGAAGCGGCGCAATCGCGGCCTCGCGTTGCGCATCCGTCAGGGTGATCCCGGCCTCGTCATGAAAGGACGCAACCAGCGGCAACAGCCGATCAAAGTGATCCTTTGTGGCGAGGGTCAGGACGGCACTCATCTGTCACGCTCCAATGCTCTGGCTTCGGTCTTGGAAATCCAGTCGGACTTGCAATCCCCGTATGCGGCCCCGCCTTCGGGATGACGGGCCGCACAGGCGGCTTTGACAGAGGCGTAAGCAACCCGCAAGGCCGCGTTGGCGCGCAAGGCATCACGAAAGGCGAGGTGACGGCGAATATCTGCGTGTCCCTGCACATAGGCATGGGCTTGGATCAGCCGTTTCCCGCTGTCGGGGTCTGAGCGGCGGCAATAGCGTCGCCCGGCAAGCCCGAATGGCCCCATCCATTCAAAACCCATGGCCTCGACGGTCGCGCGTGCCGCATCCGCGGCGGCCTCGTCTTCAAAGACGGGAATGAGGTCGATGATCGGCTTGGCGGGCAGACCCGGAATGGCGGTAGAGCCGATATGGTGCACCGTGACGATCCCGCCGACATGTGCGTGCCAGCGCCGCGCCTCGGTGTCCGCCTGCTCAGGCCAGGTGTCGTCATAAGCGACCAGCAGGGTCACAGGCGCGCCAGTCGTTCCGTTAACAGTGCAAAGAATCCGTCCGCATCCAGATCGCCGATGAACAGCGCGTTTGGTGCACGTTCCGTCACGCCCCACCAGTCGGCGACAGTCATGCCCATTGTAAGTTCGGACTGGGTCTCGATCTCGACATTGACGCGCCGTCCGGTGAACAGGTCGGGGCGGATCAGGTAGGCAGTGACGCAGGGATCGTGCAGCGGCGCCCCGGCAGAGCCGTATTTTTCCTTGTCGAAGCGCTCAAAGAAGTCGGTCATCTGGGCCACGGCAATGCCGACGGGAGTGTCGAGCGCACGAAAGGCGTCGTTGCGCTGTTTCGTGACCAGCGCCTTGTGGGTGACGTCCAGCGGCATCACCACGATGTCTATCCCGCTTCTAAACACAATATCAGCGGCTTGCGGGTCGACGTAGATGTTGAATTCCGCCGTGGGGGTGATGTTCCCCACTTCGAAATACGCGCCACCCATCAGGACGATCTGCTGGATGCGCTCGGCAATGTCCGGGGCCTTTTGCAATGCGGTCGCAATGTTTGTGAGCGGGCCAAGCGGGCACAGGCTGATCGTGCGGGGATCGGCATTGCGCACGGTCTCGATGATGTAATCGACCGCGTGGCCGTCTTGCAGCGGCATGGTCGGGTCGGGCAGGTCCGGGCCATCAAGGCCGGTCTTGCCATGCACGTGCTCTGCGGTGACCAGATCGCGCCCGAGGGGGCGATCACATCCGGCATAAATCGGAACATCAACTTTGCCCGCCAACTCGCAGATAATGCGCGCATTCCTAGACGTCAGATCAAGCGGAACATTGCCTGCCACCGCCGTGATGCCAAGCACGTCGATCTCTTCGGGGCTGGCCAGGGCAAGCAGTATCGCGACCGCATCGTCTTGCCCGGGGTCGGTATCGATGATGATCTTGCGTGCTGTCATGTGTTTTCTCCTGCCCGGACTGCGTTAGGGTAATGCGATGCCGGCCCGTGTCCAGCGCGGGTGGACCTGCCTATGATTTTTGCGCCTTTTCAGAGGTTTTGACCTCGTTCCACAGCGCATCCATCTCTTCGAGTGTGCTGTCTTCGGGCCGTTTCCCGCGTGCAGCAAGAGCTGTCTCGATGGCGCCAAAGCGGCGGGTGAACTTGGCGTTGGTGCGTCGCAACGCCTCTTCGGGGTCGATGTCGAGATGGCGGGCCAGATTGGCCATAACGAACAGCAGATCGCCCATTTCATCGACCATCTGTTCGTGCCCCATGCTGTCGCGCGCCTCGACCAGCTCGCCTGCTTCCTCGACGATCTTGTCCAGCACGTGGGACACATCCGGCCAGTCAAAGCCGACACGGGCGGCCCGCTTTTGCAGCTTGAGCGCCCGCAGCAGGGCCGGGAGGTTCATCGCTATCCCGTCTAACGTCCCCTTTTGCGCTTTTCCGTCACGCTCAGCTGCCTTGATCGCTTCCCAGTCGCGGGTTTGCTGTTCGGCAGACTTGTCGCGGCTTTCGTCCCCAAAAACATGCGGATGGCGCGCCACCATCTTGTCAGAGATGTTGGTGACGACGGATTGAAACGTGAAATACCCGGCCTCCTCCCCGATGGCGGTGTGATAGACCGATTGCAGCAGCAAATCGCCCAATTCGCCCTCAAGCTCGGGCCAATCCTGCCGTTCTATGGCGTCGGCAACCTCATAGGCTTCCTCGATCGTGTAGGGGGCAATGGTCTGGAATGTCTGCTCGATATCCCACGGACAGCCCGTTTCCGGGTCGCGCAGACGGCGCATGATCTCCAAAAGCCGCTCGATCCCGGCAGTTTGGTCGTTTATCAGATCGTCAGCCATTGCAAGCCTTTCGGGTTTCGGATTTGCTGCCATCTGACGTATCTCGGCGATAGGAGTCCACCCATGGCAATCATCAACCGCATCGGCGATCTCGGCCCCGAAATGACCGCGTGGCGTCAGCATCTGCACACGATCCCCGAACTGTCATTCGATTGCCCCAAGACGTCGGCCTTTATCAAGGCGCGGCTGGAAGAGATCGGGGTGGATGCGATCCATGACAGGATTGCACAGACCGGCATTGTGGCGATCATCGAAGGCAAGGGCGACGGGCCGACCATCGGGCTGCGCGCGGATTTCGACGCGCTGCCGATCACCGAGGAAACCGGGGTCGCTTATGCCTCGACCCATCCGGGGCAGATGCATGCCTGCGGCCATGACGGGCACACGGCAATGCTGCTGGGTGCTGCAAAATATCTGGCCGAGACGCGTAATTTCGCAGGCAAGGTCGCGCTGATCTTTCAACCGGCGGAAGAGGCCGGGGGTGGCGGCGAAGTCATGGTGCAGCAGGGCATCATGGACACGTTCGACATTGCGCAGGTTTACGCGATCCACAACGCGCCCGGTAAGGATTTCGGCAAATTCCACACCCGCGCCGGTCCGATCATGGCGGCAGCCGATACATTCCACATCACTGTGACCGGCAAGGGCGGGCACGCCGCACGCCCCCATGACACGGTCGATCCGGTTGTGGCGGCCTGTGCCATTGTCACTGGCCTGCAAACCATCGTCAGCCGCAATCACAGGCCACTGGATCAACTGGTCATTTCGGCCACACAAATTCACACCGGCACAACAGACAACGTGATCCCGGAAACGGCCTACCTTAACGGCACCATCCGCACCTTCGACAAGGAGGTGCAGGCCATGGTCGTGCGCCGTATGGAAGAGGTGGTGGCAGGGACCGCTGCCGCCTATGGCTGCGAGGCGAAGTTGGAGATCGAGTTCGGCTATCCCCCCACGGTCAACGACATGTCCAAGGCCGGTTTTGCCGCGAAGGTCGCCGCCGAGGTTGCAGGCGACGCCGGGGTCGAAGCGGACGTGGAACCCGTAATGGGGGCCGAGGACTTTTCTTATATGTTGGAGGCTCGACCCGGAGCCTACCTGATGCTGGGGCAGGGTGACGGGGCCGGGGTGCATCACCCGAAATACAACTTCAACGATGAGATTGCGCCGATCGGGGCGTCGTTCCTTGCCCGCCTTGTCGAGACGGCGCAGCCCGTGCGTTAGAGGCTCTGGCCCTCGGCCCTTTGGGCCTTACCCCGGGTTTTGAAATCAGAAAAGAAGGGACGGTGCGCAATATGGCACTGGAAGATGCAAAGACGCAGATGGATCATGCGTTTACCCGCGACGATCCGAGGGGGCCGTCGTTCGAGCTGACCTTTGGCGGGGCGACGTCGTTCCTGCGCCGTCGTTACACAAAGGATCTGACCGGCGTGGATATTGCGGTGACCGGTGTGCCGTTCGATCAGGCGGTGACAAACCGGCCCGGCACCCGGCTGGGGCCACGGGCAATCCGCGAGGCATCGACACTGCAGGCCCCGGACGCGCCCTATGGCTGGCCGTTTGATGTGATGAGCGAGCGGGTGATTGTCGATTACGGCGATCTGGCCTTTGACTATGCCAATGTGCCTGCCTTTCCCGATGGGCTAACTGATCATATTCGCGGGATTTTGGCGGCGGGTGCGGCGAGTGTTGTCTTGGGCGGGGATCACTACATCTCGTTCCCTATCCTCAAGGCCTATGCCGAAAAATTCGGCCCGATGTCGCTGGTTCATATCGATGCCCATTCTGACACCTGGCCAGATGATGACATGGCACGGGTCGATCACGGCACCATGTTTTACAAGGCGGTGAAGTCCGGCATCGTTGATCCGGCGACCTCCGTCCAGATCGGTATTCGCACCACCAATGAGGACACGTTGGGCGTCAACATCATCGACGCCCCAGAATTTCACCGCATCGGGCCAGAGGCGGCAGCGGCGCGCGCGCGCGAGATCGTCGGGGATCGCCCCTGTTATCTCAGTTTTGATATCGACGGGCTTGATCCGGCCTTTGCCCCCGGGACGGGCACGCCGGTCTGGGGTGGCTTGAGTTCGGCGCAAGCTGCGGCTCTGATGCGCGGCCTTGCGGGCATCAACATTCAGGGTGGTGACATTGTCGAGGTGTCGCCCCCCTTTGACACAACCGGGGCCACAGCCATTGCCGGGGCCCATGTGGCAGTCGAGATTTGCCAGCTTCTGGGGTGGAGGATGCGCGGGTGAGCCCGAAGAACCAGCCGATCAGCGGCAACGATCTGGCGCGCTTTTCCGGCCCCGGCACCTTCATGCGTCTGCCTGCCAGCAACGAGTTGCACAAACTGGATGTGGCCGTGCTGGGGGTTCCGATGGATATCGGGACCTCGTGGCGCTCCGGCACGCGGTTTGGTCCGAAGCAGGTGCGCAATGAATCCGCGATGATCCGTCCCTACAACCTTGCCACGGGGGCCGCCCCCTTTGACAGCCTGCAAGTGGCGGATATCGGCGATCTGGCCATCAACACGTTTTCGCTGGCAGACAGTTTGCGCATCATATCCGAAAGTTATGACGCGATCCTGCAGTATGATGCGATCCCCGTCGCCATTGGCGGGGACCATTCGATTACATTGGCGATCCTGCGCAGCATCGCCAAACGCCACGGGCCTGTTGCCGTGATCCATGTGGACGCCCATGCGGATGTGAACGACGACATGTTCGGCGAACGTGAAACCCATGGTACGGTGTTCCGCCGCGCCCATGAGGAAGGGCTGATCCAGCCCTCAAAGACCTATCAGGTGGGTTTGCGGGGCTCTGGCTACTCGGCCGAGGATTTCACCGAAGCTGCCGGATGGGGCTTTCAGCAGTTTCCGGCGCATGAGCTGTGGGGCCGCGATCTGAGCACGCTTGGCGGTGAGATCCGGCGCGACATTGGCGATGTGCCGACCTACATCACCTATGACATCGACAGTCTGGACCCGGCCTATGCCCCCGGAACGGGCACGCCAGAAATTGGCGGGTTGACGACACCGCAGGCCCTGCAACTGATCCGCGCGCTGCGTGGGTTGAAGGTTGTGGGCTGCGATCTGGTCGAAGTCTCACCCCCTATGACACGACAGGCAACACAGCGCTGACAGGCGCGAACCTGCTTTACGAGTTGTTGTGCATCCTGCCGGGTGTGGCATACCGCTGAGGCGGTACATGGACCAGAGGCAGAGAGGTAAGGATGAAGATCGCTATGTATGTCGCTCTTTTTATTGTTTTTTGCATCATTTTGGCTGCTGCCTATGTGCGCTTAGCCCCTACCGATGTGGCACGCTGGCACCAGTCCATCACGGCTGAGGAGAATGTGACGCTGAAAGGTGGTGCGATCCGCGTGATCGAAGGCGATGCAAGTACATTTGAACAGCTTGACGAAGCAATGCGGGCCTTGCCGCGCACCGAAGTATTGGCCGGGTCCATCGCCGAGGGCCGCATAACCTACGTGACGCGATCAAAGCTGTGGGGGTTTCCCGACTACACCACGGTTGAGTACGCGGACGGCGTGATCAAACTGTTTGGACGGTTGCGTTTCGGCAACTCAGATCTTGGGGTAAACGCCGCCCGGCTCGGTGATGTCCTTGCCACTCTCGATGGATGAGCTGAGGCAGCCTTTCTGCACTTCACGCCACATGGGGACGTTCAGCGACATCTGGCACTGGGCCATGAACATACGTCCGTCGACCTGAAGACATACGGTTTCGCCCAGTTCCACACGGTTGCGCTGCTTGTCGGTGCAATAACATTCAACCGTCTTACCGGATGGCGAGGTGACATCGGCCACCGCAGGGCTGGCCATGAGCAGGGAAAGAAGGATAACACGTGTCATACCCGTAACATAGCACAGTGCGCCCCTTGACCAAAGTGCAACCTTGTCGCACACCCGCCCCATGATCCCGCAGGACAGACTTTTTCAGATCAGAGACCGCTTTCAATATCTTGAGGCGGCGATGTCCGATGGGTCGGGCGATATTGCGGCGTTGGCCAAGGAATACTCCGATCTAAAGCCGGTTGTGGATCAGATCGATGAATATATCGGCCTCATCCACGGCATTGACGATGCAAAGGCCATGCTGGGTGATGCCGACATGGCGGAACTGGCGCAGGAAGAGATGCAGCGCCTGACATCGGCACTGCCCGCAGCCGAGGCCGCGCTGCAAATCGCGCTGCTGCCCCGGGATGCCGCCGACTCGCGCCCCGCCATGCTGGAAATACGCCCCGGCACGGGCGGGGACGAGGCGGCGTTGTTCGCCGGGGACCTGCTGCGCATGTACATGCGTTATGCCGAGGCCCACGGCTGGGGTGTCGACATCATCGAGGAACAGGCAACGGAGCTTGGCGGGATCAAGGAAGTCGTCGCCCACATCACAGGCAAGGATGTGTTTGCCCGCATGAAATACGAATCCGGCGTGCACCGTGTCCAACGGGTGCCCAGCACCGAAAGCGGCGGGCGCATCCACACGTCTGCCGCCACGGTCGCCGTGCTGCCCGAGGCCGAAGAGGTCGATATCGAGATCAGCCCCAACGACATCCGTATCGATACGATGCGCTCGTCCGGGGCCGGTGGCCAGCACGTCAATACAACGGACTCCGCTGTGCGCATCACGCACCTGCCCACGGGTCTGGTGGTGACCAGCAGCGAAAAATCCCAGCACCGCAACCGCGACAAGGCGATGCAGGTGCTGCGGGCACGCCTTTATGATCTGGAACGGGGCCGTGTGGACAGCGAACGCTCAGCCAACCGGGCGGCACAGGTGGGGTCGGGCGATCGCTCTGAACGTATTCGTACCTACAACTTTCCGCAGGGGCGTATGACGGATCATCGCATCAACCTCACGCTCTACAAACTCGATCAGGTGATGCAGGGTGATCTGGACGAGGTGATCGATGCGCTGAGAGCCGATGCGCAAGCCCGCCAGATGGCCGAGATGGGCACATGACGGCGGCCGAGGCGATGGTGGCGGCCACGGCGCGCCTGCGCGCCGCCGGTGTGCCGGACCCGGCGCGGGATGCGCGTGTGCTGCTGGCCCATGCCGCACAGGTCGACGCCGCCCGTGTCACCCTGATTGCGCCCGAGGACATCGCGCCCGACATCGCCGAACGCTATGACAACCTGATCGCGCTGCGCGCCGTGCGGGTGCCTGTCAGCCACCTGATTGGCAAGCGTGGCTTTTATGGGCGCAGCTTTGCGGTCAGTGCCGACGTGCTCGACCCGCGCCCCGAAAGCGAAACCTTGATCGAGGCCGCACTGGCCGAGGATTTCAACCGTGTGCTTGATCTGGGCACGGGGTCGGGGTGCCTTCTGGTGACGCTGCTGGCCGAACGCGACGAGGCGCGCGGCGTCGGTGTCGATCTGAGCGAAGCGGCCTGCCTGCAAGCCAGCGCCAATGCGGTTAAGCACGAGGTGGCCGCGCGGGCAGAGGTGTTGAACGGCAGCTGGTTTGACCCCGTGGAGGGGCGTTTTGACCTGATCGTGGCCAATCCGCCCTATCTCGCCGCCTTCGAGATGGACGAAGTTGCGCCGGAACTGCGCGATCACGAACCCCGCATGGCGCTGACGGACGAAGGCGACGGATTGTCAGCCTACCGCGAGATCGCAGCGCTTGCGGGCAGCTATTTGACACCGCAGGGCCGTGTGATTTGCGAATTCGGGGCCACGCAGGGCGACGACGTGCGCGCGATTTTCGAAGACGAAGGCTGGGGCAATGTGCAGATTCTGCCTGATCTGGATGGGCGACCGCGTGTCGTGGTTGCGCGGAATCCAGCGTGAGCCGTTCAAAAATGCCTAAAAACTGCCTTTTGCCCTTGTCGTGGCCCCATTCCCATGCTTATTCATAACACAGACGCCTTGGCCACTGGCCGCGCATTGTGCGGGCGTCCATCCACAAGATCGCCGAGACATTGTGAACTGGTGCTGACACGCACTGCGGCTGATCCAGAAAAGACACGCCAAGAGCGGAATATAACTCCATGAAATCTTCGAGATCACGGTCACGGTCCAAGAACAGTCGCAACCGCAATAACAACAGCGGTGGCGGTGGCAACGTCGTCAACCGCGTCTTTGACAGTTCAGGTCCCGAGGGCAAAGTGCGCGGCACGCCCCAGCAGATCATCGACAAGTACAACCAGCTTGCGCGCGATGCGCAACTGTCAGGCGACCGGGTCGCCACCGAAAACTTTCAGCAGCACGCCGAACACTACCTGCGTCTGCTGAGCGAGGCGCAGCGCGAAATCGACGCCCGCCGCGAAGAGCAGGAGCGCCAGAACCGCGAGCGTCAGGCCGAGCGTGATCGCCAGGCCGAACGTGACCGCGAGCGCAATGCGCAGCGTCAGGACAGCGCGGGCGAGCAGCAATCCGATCCGGCCCACGCGCCGCAACCGGATGTAATGGATGCAGGGGCCGACAGCAATCTTGTCGAAACCCCCGAAAGCCAGCCCAAGCCGAAACCTCCGCGCAGCCGCAAGCCGCGCAACAAACCCAATGTAGATGCCGATGCGCCGTCTGAACCGGCCCCAGACAAAGGGTCTGCACCCGAAGCGGCAGAGTGATCGCCTAGGGCGCGGCCACGGCCCGCGCCAGGGCACAAAACCCTTCCAGCGATACCTGCTCGGCCCGTTCGGTCGGTTTGATACCTGCCGTTCTCAGCCGATCCTCGACATCAGGTCCCAGCCCTTTAAGGGCCGCGCGCAGCATTTTGCGGCGCTGGTTGAAGGCCATGGCCACAACGCGGCTCAACACCTCTGGTTCGGCCTCGAATTTCGGGGCGGGCAGAGCGGTCAGGTGCACTACTGCGCTTGAGACTTTGGGCGGGGGTGTAAACGCCTCGGGTGGCAGCGACATCGCGATGCGCGCCTCGCACCGCCATTGGGCCAGCACAGCGAGCCGCCCATAGGCTTTGGAGCCCGGTTGCGCCACGATACGCTCTGCCACTTCACGCTGAAACATCAGGGTCAGCGACTGCCAGTAGGGCGGCCATGTGGGCGGCGTCAGCCAGCGCACCAGCAATTCGGTGCCCACGTTGTAGGGCAGGTTGGCCGCAACCCGGATGGGCGGCGTCAGATGGACCAGCGGATCAATCTCAAGCGCATCGCCTTCAACGATCTGCAACTGCCCCGGATAGCGCGCGGAAATCTCGGCCAGCGCGGGCAAACAGCGCGCATCCTTTTCGATGGCCAGCACCCGGCGCGCACCTTCGGCCAGCAGCCCGCGCGTCAGCCCACCCGGGCCGGGGCCGATTTCCAGCACGTCCGTTCCGCTGAGATCACCCGCTTGCCGGGCAATCTTGGCCGTCAGGTTGAGGTCGAGCAAAAAGTTCTGGCCCAGCGATTTACGCGCACTCAGCCCGTGATCGGCAATCACCTGACGCAAAGGGGGCAGGTCGTCGATGGCGCTCATGAAGTGGCCATGCGGGCGGCCAAGCGCATGGCTTCGATCATGCTGGTTGGATTGGCGACGCCCTGTCCGGCGATGTCAAAGGCCGTGCCATGATCGGGCGAGGTGCGGATGATCGGCAGGCCCAGCGTGACATTCACACCGCGGTCGAAATCCAGCGTCTTGATCGGGATCAGGGCCTGATCGTGATACATGCAGATGGCCGCGTCATAGCGGCTGCGGGCGCTTGCGTGAAACAGCGTGTCGCCCGGCCAAGGTCCGGTGATGTCCAGCCCCTCGGCCGCCATGTCGGCCACCAACGGCGCGATCCAGTCAAGTTCCTGCCGCCCCATCGCACCGCCTTCGCCCGCGTGCGGGTTGAGGCCCGCCACGACAAGGCGCGGGGCGGGGATGCCAAACTGTGCCTTCAGGTCGTGGGCCGCAATCTCGATTGTGTGGCGCAATAGGTCTGGGGTCAGCGCGCCCGGCACATCCTCAAGCGCGATGTGGATCGTGGTCGGTATGACCCGCAGCGCATCGCTGGCCAGCATCATCACGGCACGCGGCGCATCTGTCAGCGCCTCAAGATATTCGGTGTGGCCGGGATAGGCGAATCCCGCCCCGTCAATCAGCACTTTCTTGTGGATGGGGGCCGTGCAGATGGCCGACACCGCACCCGAACGCGCAAGATCGACAGCGCGCGCGATCACGTCGATGACGCCGCTTGCATTTTGCAGATCAGGCACGCCGGGACGGACAGGTGCGGCAAAGTCATGACGCAGCACGGGTAGGGCATCACCGCACAACGACGCGGCCTGTTGGGGTGCGCTGATCTCTGACACGGGCGTGCCCTCGGGCAAATGGCGCGGATCGCCGATCCAGAGCATCGAAATGTCATCGCGCAGTGCGGCCCACGCCTTGGCAGCAATTTCGGGGCCAACCCCTGCCGGTTCGCCACAACTGATGGCGATCAGCGGCGCGCTCATTCGAAGACGGTGATTGTCGCCTCTGCTGCCAATTGCTCCAGCAGATTCTCGGAAAAGGCATTCAGGCGCTGGTTGCGCAACTGTGCAGAGATGGAATCGCGGTCGATTTCCTGATCCTCTTCCAGCACCGGCGTGCGCCCGCACAGCATCAGCAGAACAAGGGTCTGGCCGTTTGAGCGCGTCAATGCCGTCGAGGTTTCGCCGGGATCGAGCTTCGACAATTCCATGGCGATGTCGGTGGGGATTTCGGCGGGCGGCAGGCTACCGCGATCAAGGTTGGTTTCCGGCTCCCCTTGGGCGATTCCGTACAGGTCATCGCAGCGATCCACCTGTGCCGCAATCGCGCGGGCCCGGCCAAGGGCTTCGGGCGTGCGCCCCCGGCAATGTAGTAGGCAGCGTATTCGATGGCCGAATACTGACGCTCGGGCGCGTCTGTTTCGCGGATGTCGCGCAACTGGAACAGGGCGACGGCGTTGGGAATGGGCAAGGGCGATGTGACTTCGCCCGGACCAAGGGCCAGCAGCAGCGGGCGCAGCACGGGCGGCAATTCACTCAGTGGTGTCCAGGGCAAACGGCCACCGGCCCCGCGTGACGCGGTTGCGGAAAAGCGGCGCGCGAAGCTGGAAAACTCGGCTTCGGAGGTGGATTGGGCGATCTGTTCGGCCTGCGCCAGCACCTGTTCCGTGCGTCCGGGCGGGGCGGGGATGATAATTTCGGACACCAGCACTTCGATTCCGCTGTTGGCTGTGGCGCCTGCCACGGCGCGATCAATCTCGCGGTCGCTGATCTGCACCCGAGCGCCAAAGCGGGCGCGGATATAATCGCGCCAGATCAACTGGATCGCGATGAAATCCCGAAAGGTTTCCCGCGCGACACCGGCGCGTTCCAGGTTGGCCACAAACTCTTCGGCGGACAACTCAGCGCGGGCAGCGAATTCGGTCAGCCCGTCCTGCAATTGATCCGAGCTGAGGGTGATGCCGACCTGTTCAGTGGCCGAGGTGCGCAGACGGTCACGCACCAGTTCCTTGATGACTTCGTCGCGTGTGCCCCCGCGCGCACCAAGAATCTGCAAAAAGCGGATGCGCTGCTGCACCTCGAATTCGGTTATCAGGGAATCGTCGACCTGTGCCACGGGTGCAAACAGGTTTTGCGCCTGCGCCGGCACAAAGGCCGTCATCAAAGCCACTGCTGCCGCTGCGCATGTCCGCGCGATTGATCTTGCTCGTGTCTTACTGCTCATTTCGCCTGCTTTCCGCATGATCGTACCTCGATGCGCTCGCCCGTATTGGCCGAAAACCCGCGCAAGGACACTGTTAACCCCAGACTGGTGGAGGGCTCAATAGTTGTCGAGTCCGCAAAGCTGCGATTGACCGATACACCGACACGCACACATTCGTTTTCGTAAGTGAGCCCCGCGGCCGCGGTTGCTGCCCGTCCTTCTTCGATGTCGTAGCGCATATCCAGGCTGGCCGTCCAGAATCGGTCGATCCGGTAGGCCCCGTCAAAGGTGATTTCGCCAATAGGTGCGAATTGGTCGATGGCGGGGTCCTCGTCGATCCAGATGTAGCTGCCGCCCACATCCAGTCGGTTGTTGCTCCAGTCGCCGCGCAACTCGGCCTTGGTCACGTCAAAGCGCTCGTCAAAAAGGGTGCGCCCCGACACCGCCAGCCCACCGGCAAGGCGCATTTGCCCCGCCAGCAGGAAATCGGAATTGGTGCCGGACAGACCGGAGCTGACCGGCAAGTCGGGCTGCGCATCCTGCCGCAAAATCTGCGCGCCTGTGACGCTGAATGACCAGCCGTCCGGATCGATGCGGGACCACGTCGCGCCAATGGCCGCCGACCAGCCACGTTCACGCCGGTCAAGGGAAGGGAAACGGGACAGGCTGAGCAGGTTCCCCTCGTCAAACTCCACCCGCGTGCTTTCCTCGTTCGGCACACTCAGCCCGTCACCGCCGATCCAGGCCAGTTGCACGATGGGTTCAAGCACATGACGCGTCTTGCCCGCGCCGCGTTTGACCAGCGGGTAGCGCAGGACAAGGGCCGCTGTGGGCGACAGTTCGCTGTCATTGTCGGGCGATGTCGCATCATCGGTGATCTGATAGGCGCCACCGACAATCCCCAGACGAGTCTGCGCCTGCAATCCACCCAACTGGAAGGTCCGCAGCCATTCGGCCTCCACATTGAAACGCAGCACGTCCCGGCCATCCACGACGCCGTCCATATTGGCGTCAAAGTCGAGGTTTGAGGTCCGTTGATGCGCGTGTGCTTCACTCGACAGCCGGATTTCACCGCCGAAGGCGCGTGGGAAGAAACGCCGCTCGTAAAGTGCCTCGACCACGTCCGAGGGCAACACATCGTCGTCTTCATCGTCGCGCAGGGATTTGAAGTTGATGTAGGACAGGCGGATGAATTCGTCGCGGCGCGCCCGGCTGATCTGGATCTGGCTGTCGAGCCGGTCGCGGCCAAAGTAGTCATAATCGGCGAGATACGCGTCGTCCGATACGGCCTCGATATCGAATTGCAGCCGGAAATCGCGATTGAGATCAAAGCGCCCGGCTGCAAACAGGTATCCCCGGCTGTCATCGGGTTGCAGATCGTCATCCGAGACCGCGCCCTCGATGGCGATCCGCCCGCGCCGGAACGCTTCGCGATAGCGGAATTCGAGCGTGCGGGTGTTGTTGGACAGGTAGGGCGTCAGGGTCAGGTCCCGCCGCTCGTTCAACCGGATGAAATAGGGCACCTTGATGCCGGTCCCAAGGCGCAGATCCGAGCGTATTTCAGGGATCAGGAAGCCGGTTGCGCGCTTTTGCGTCGGGTCGGGCAGTCGCAGACGGGGCAGGTACAGGATCGGCACATTGCGGATGCGCAGCTGCGCCTCGTCAAAGTAAAGCTGTTGGGCTGCCTGATCGTGCACCACGCGTTTGGCGCGGATCTGCCAGAGTGGCGGGCGCGGATCGTCAGCACAGATCGTGCACGACGTCACAACAGTCTTGTAAAGCTGCGTGTAGCGCCCGTTCACGCGGTTCAACTGCACCGCCGCCAGTTGCAACTGTTCGTTCAGCACCAGACGCGCGCCCAGTAGCAAACCGTTTTGCATGTCGCGGCTCAGCTCGGCCTGATCGGCCAGAATTCTGACACCGTCGCCGTCATCGAGTGTGATCGGGCCCGTCAATGTCAGGCTGCCTGTGTCCGGATCATAGGTAATCGCTTGTGCCGTCAGCCGTGTCTGGCCCTGAAACGCCTCGACATTGCCTGTCGCGATCAGGCGACGGTCCTGCGTGATCTGGATGTCATCGGCCACCAGCACCGCAGGGGCATTGGGGGAATGTCCCGGGCCTGCGCCGCCGTGCAGCACAGGGAAAGGATCAGGGCAAACAGGCTGATCCAGCGCCCTAAGAGATGGTGCACGCTACCCATCTTCAGTCCGTAGCAGCAGGCCAAGGCCCAAGAGCACCGCCGCCAATGGCGCAGCCCACGCGGATAAGAGTACGGGTATCTGCCCGTTTTCACCGAGGATTTGCGCGAAACTGCGAATGAAATACAAACTGAACCCCAACAACACCGCTGCCAGCACTGCCGTGCCAGTTCCCCCAAATCGGGTATGGCGCATCGTGAACGCTGCGGCAACAAGAACCATGGCCACCAGAAACAGGGGGCGCGCCAGTTGTGACTGCAACCACACTTCGTGTTTGCGGGCCGAAAATCCGGCCTGTTCCAGTTGGGCGATGAACTCGTTCATATCCCAGATCGACACACCCGTGGGGGTGCCAAGAGTCTCGCGTATGCGATCCAGCGTAAGGGTGGATTCGACGCGCAGCATGTCGTGCACGACTGCATTGGCTTCGGGGTTGATACCCGTGGCCAGTGTCCAGACCTTGGCCTGCCGCAGTGACCATGCGCCGTCCTGAAGTGCGGCGCTGCCCGCCTCGATCCGCCGCGCCGGGCCACCATCGCGCGCATAGGCGACAAAGGTCACATCATACAGCAC
This sequence comes from Tateyamaria armeniaca, assembly GCF_045797845.1. Classification (NCBI taxonomy): domain Bacteria; kingdom Pseudomonadati; phylum Pseudomonadota; class Alphaproteobacteria; order Rhodobacterales; family Roseobacteraceae; genus Tateyamaria; species Tateyamaria armeniaca. Next base: position 3,141,442 of record NZ_JBHDIY010000002.1, on the reverse strand, counting down.
CGAGGCATCCGCGTTCGAGCGGGCCGCGCGGATCACTGTCTGCCCGGATGACCCACCCTGACGCAGCCACAACCCGTCTTCGGAAACCGACAGCGCCGATATCCCCCCCGACCTGTATCCGTCAGCCAAAGTGGCATAGCGTTTCGATGTCGCCGCCACGATGGGTCCAAGGGTTGTTGTGGCAAACACACCGACAATCACGGCGACAAAGATCGGTGCCGCAAGGGCACGCATTGCCGAGCGGCCCGCGGCCCGCGTGACCACCAGTTCAGACGACCGGGCCAGTGCCAGAAACAGGCTGACCGTGCCAAGGATCATGATCAGCGGCAGGATCTGGTTCAGCGTCTCGGGCACATTCAGCAGGGACAGACCGACCAGTTTCGCCAGTCCGACTTCGAATTCGGAGAATTTCCGGGTCTGATCGATGAGGTCCACCAGCAAGACCAGCGCTGTCAACACGGCAGTGATCACCAGCAAGGAAAGTGCGAAGCGGCGCGCGAAGTAGAGGTGTAGGATCATGTCGCCCCTCGCAATCTGCGCCGGAACACCCGACCGCCCGAAGCGCGCCATAACAGCCCACACACGATCACGCCGCCCAGGACCGCTGGGGTATACATAATCGGCCACAGACCGGCATTTGCCAGCACCGGCCCCGACAGGCTGCCGCGCATGCCATCCAGTGCTATGAGCACCAGAAAGGCGATCACGATCTCGCGTCGCACGCCAAAGCGGGAATACCCGCCCACCAGCAAGGTGGCAAAACCGATCAGGGCGGTGACAAGGCAAAAGGCAGCGCGTGCAAAGCGGCCATGCAACTCTTCGGCCACGGCCCCTTCGCTGGTGTTCAGGCGTTCTGCGATTCCGGCCCAGTCGGTTAGCAACTGATCGCTGGTCATATGCACGATCCGGGTCGAAATTTGCGGGTCTGTCCTGATCAGCGTGGTGATATCAAAGGAAAAGTCGCGAAACTTGGCGGTTGAAAGGCTCAGGCTGTCATTTGTGAGACGTTGGGCCAATCCGTCGACCATGATCAGCGACGTGCCCTCACCGTTGCGCACAAGATAGGCCTCGGCGGCCGTGTAGATCATCCGCTCTTCCGTGCCGCGCCGGTCCGACAGGAACACATCGTGCAGCACGCCGTCCTGGCCGACGGTGCGGCTGTAAAAGGTGACCCCCGGTGCGGGGCTCAGGAATTCGCCTTCGGTCAGCAAACGGGACGTGATGTTCTGGGAAATCTCGACTTCGCGTTCATCCAGTTGCTCGGTGGCGATGGGGACCAGCAGATGCAACAGCAGCGACATCATGAGCGCCGAGATCAGGCCAAAGACGGCCACGGGCCGCGCCATGCGCCACGGCGATGACCCCGTCGACATCATCACTGTCAGCTCACTTTCATTGTTGAGCCGATTGGTGACATAGATCGCAGCCGCAAAGGTCGCAATTGGCAGCACGGTGGCAATCAAGCGGGGCAGGCCAAGCGCGGAAAACTCAAGGAACACCAGCGCCGTCTGGCCATCCCCGATCAGCCGGTCAAACAGCCGAACGGCCCGGTTGATCCAGAACACGGCCACCAGAACCAGGGCGAAGAAGCCAAACAGCCACATCAGTTGCGACAGCATATATCGGTCAAATCTGACCAAGGAGCCCTCCGGAATGGTGCCTGTTCTTGTTGTGCGCATATGCGCTTTGCCCGCAAGCTACCGTATGGCGCTGGCCGGGAAAACTCTTAATCGCATGTTTGTGTGCTGGTCAGGCCGCCCCTTGCGCGTTACCTCTGTGCACAAATCGAACCTTCGGAGCACGCCATGACTGCCCTCACGCCTCTTTCCTTTGTCGAAACTGACCTTGATGCCATTGCGGATCAGACCGGGCGCGTTGCCGTTATCGTGGCACCGGATGGCAAGATGGGGCAGGCCGCGCGGCGCGCCAATCGGCTGACCAAGGGTGCGATTGCGCGCTTTGTCGCCTCCGAAGGGTACGAAAAGGTCAAGATGGGGCAGGTCACAACATTCGCATGGCCCGTTGGCATGAAGGCAGAGGCGCTGGACATCCTGTGTCTGCCGCGCAATCCGTCCGTGGCCGAGGCGCGCAAGGCAGGCGCGACGCTGGCAAAGTTGCGTAAGGGCAAGGCGATGCTGCTGGCCGCAGACGGTGTGCGCCGCGTGGCCGAGATCGGATTTGGTCTGGTGATGCGGGATTATGAGTTTTCCGCTCACAAAAGCGACGCGGAAGTGCACGACACCAGCGTCACGGTGATGTGTGCCAACCCCGATGATGCCAGTGCCGATGCTACCCCGCTCATGGCGATTGCCGAAGGTGCATTCATGACCCGCGATCTGACCAATGAACCGGCCAACGTGCTGACCACCACCGAATTTGCCGACCGTCTGGTCGAGATGAAATCGCTGGGCCTTGAGGTCGAAGTGCTGGAAGAGGCCGAGTTGGAAAAGCTGGGCATGCGCACGCTGCTGTGCGTCGGGCAGGGATCTGACAGCCCCAGCAAGGTCGTCGTGATGCACTGGAAAGGCGGCAAAAAGGATGCCGCCCGCTCGCGCTGGTTGGCAAGGGTGTGGTGTTTGACACCGGCGGGATCAGCCTCAAACCCGGCGCGGGCATGGAGGACATGACGATGGACATGGGAGGTGCCGGGGTCGTGGCGGGCACCATGCGCGCGTTGGCGCTGCGCAAGGCCAAGGCCAATGTCGTCGGCCTTGTCGGGTTGGTGGAAAATATGCCATCGGGCAACGCGGTGCGCCCCGGCGACGTCATCACCTCGATGAAGGGGGACACGGTCGAGGTGATCAACACTGACGCCGAAGGCCGCCTCGTCCTGTGCGATGTGATGTGGTACGCGCAAGAGCGGTTCAAACCTGCAGGCATGATTGATCTGGCGACCCTGACGGGCGCGATCATCATCGGGCTGGGGCACGAGAATGCGGGTGTCTTTTCCAATGACGATGCGTTCTGCAAGTCTTTCCTCAAGGCGGCCGAGGCCGAAGGCGAAGGTGCGTGGCGGATGCCTTTGGGCCAAGCCTATGACGACCTGCTGAAAAGCCGGATTGCGGATATGAAGAACATCGGTGGGCGGGCTGCGGGGTCTGTCACAGCGGCGCAGTTCCTCAAGCGGTTCGTCAAGGAAGATATGCCCTGGATTCACTTGGACATCGCCGGGGTTGCGTCGGTCAAATCCGCGACATCCCTCGCCCCCGCAGGCGCAACGGGCTGGGGTGTGATGGCGCTTAATCGTTTGGTTGCAGATAGTTACGAGGGCTAGTGAATGGGCGTTGCCTATTTCTACCACCTCACCCGACGTCCACTGGAAGAGACGCTGGCGATGCTGCTCGGCAAGGCATTGGGTGCTGGATGGCGCGTGGCGGTACGTGGCACAGATGGCGCACGCCTCGCATGGCTGGACGAACGGCTGTGGCTAGGGGCCGAAGACGGGTTTTTGCCCCATGGTCTGGCTGGCGGGGATCAGGATGCGGACCAGCCCGTCTTGCTGACGACGGGTGCGGCGGACAACGGTGCAGTTTGCGTGATGAGCGTGGATGGGGCCGTGGTGAGCGCCGAGGAAGTGGCTGAGCTGAAACGGGTCTGCGTGCTGTTTGACGGCAATGACGCCGACGCGCTTACCGTGGCGCGCGGCCAGTGGAAGGCACTGAAGGAGGCGGGGGCCTCTGCGCAATACTGGTCGGAAGAAAGCGGTAAGTGGGAGATGAAGGCGCAGACTTGAGCCATGGTGGGCAGATTGCCCACCACACCTAGCGGCTGAGGCGCATTTCGTTGCCGACAATCTCGATCCGGCCCCAGTTCTGCAGATATCCCATGCCGAGCAGGGATTGCCACAACTCTCCGTCATTCACGACAGCAGGCACATTCGTGTCCGTATGCGGCCCGATTTCCACGGTGTCCAGCCGGACGGAAGCTGTGCGCACTTCGCCATTTGCCGTTGCGGCGCGGCCCAGAAAGACAAGGTTTTCCGGGTCAAGCCCGGCAAGTGCCGCATCCGCCTGGTTGAGCACTATATCAGTGGCACCGGTATCGACGATAAAGTCGATGGGCGCGCCGTTGATGTCGAGGGTCAGGTAATAATGGCCATCGCGGCTGCGCGGGATGGTGATAGTACCGGTGTCATCAAAACGGGCCTGCGTGGGATAAAGGTCATCCTGAATGTCACCCCACAACCCTACTACCGCAATTGCCCCGACAAAGATCAGCGCCCAGATGGCGGCCATTTGCAGGGTCTGGCTGAGCTTGAGTTTGGACGTCAGAAGGAAGGCCCCACCCAACACGAGGGCGAGGGCACCGAGATACACCAGTTGTGCAATGTTGTCGCTGCTCATGGGTTCAATATAGGGTCCGCGCGCGCCATGTCAGCCAGTAAGTGGGGCGAAATTGCTGAGACCTTCAAGCACGAACTGGACTGAAAGCGCGGCCAGCAGCATCCCCAGCAGGCGGGTCACCACCGTGATCCCCGTCTTGCCAAGGGCGCGTTCCAGCAGGTTGGAGGCCAGAAACAGGATCATGCAAAGGCCCAGCACCAGTGCGGTGATGGCCAGCACGAGGGCAAGCCCCTCGACCCCCGGTTTCTGACCGGTCAGCAGGATCACGGATGCGATCGCACCGGGCCCTGCGATCAGCGGAATGGCGAGGGGGAAGACGGACGGGTCGTTGTGATCTTCCTCGGTTTGGTCTTCACGGCGCTTGGTGCGCCGCTCGAACAGCATGTCGAGCGCGGTCAGGAACAACAGGATGCCGCCCGCGACCCGGAACGCGGGCATGGAAATGCCAATGAAGCCCAGCACCGCCTCGCCAAAAAGCGCGAACGCGATCAGGATCGCCATGCCGATGGCGCAGGCGCGAAAAGCGATGCGGCGGCGCTGGAATTCGGGCACCCCTTGGGTCAGGGCCACAAACAGGGGCGCCAGACCAATGGGATCGATCACCACGAACATGGTCACAAACGCAGTGATAAGGAATGCCGTGTCGATCATTGCTGTTTTCCAAAGGAGCGCCTGACGGCGCATGACATGTGTTATTGGAGCTCTGCCCAAAAGCCAGTGGTATTTCCGGTGAAGAAAAGGGTCAGGCGGACTGCGCCGTTTCGAGTTTTTCGAGGTCTTTCATCCACAGCGTTTCGGCGCGTTCCAGCGCCTCCATCACCTCGGCGTATTTCTTTTGCCAGACTTCCATTTCACCGACCTTGGCATCTTCGTATAGCTGCGGGTCGGCCAGTTTCTTGGCCAGCTTGTCGCGCATTTCGTTCAGCTTTTCCACCCGCGCTTCGGATTTGCGGGCTTCGGATTTCAGGGTGAGGATGGCGTCGCGGCCCGGGCGCTTGGGTTTGGGTTTGTCTGGCGCGGGTTTGGCGGGTTTGCCGTCAGCCAGCAGCATCTTACGATAGGCCTCAAGATCATCCTCGTACGGTTTCACGGTGCCGTTGGAGACCAGCCAGAGCCGGTCGGCCACCAGTTCGAGCAGGTGCATGTCGTGGCTGACGAGGATCACAGCGCCGGTATAGGCGGTGAGGGCCTCAACGAGTGCTTCGCGGGATTCGATGTCGAGGTGGTTTGTCGGCTCATCCAGGATCAGCATGTGCGGGGCATCGAGCGTGGCAAGCAGCAGCGACAGGCGCGCCTTTTGCCCCCTGACAGCTTGCCCACGACAGTTTCAGCCTGATCCGCCATGAGGCCGAAACCAGAGAGCCGTGCGCGCCAGCGTGCCGGCCCTTCCTTGGGGCGCTCGCGGCGCAAGTGGTCCAGCGGGGTCTCGTCGATGAACAACTCGTCCACCTGATGTTGGGCGAAGTAGCCGATGCGCAACTTGCTCGATTTGGTGAATTTGCCGGACAAGGCGGGCAGACGGTCGGACAGGAATTTGGACAGGGTGGATTTGCCCATACCGTTCTTGCCCAAAAGCGCGATGCGGTCGTCCTGATCGATGCGCAGGTTCAGTTTGGAGAGTACGGTTGTCTCGCCATAACCCGTGCTGGCCCCGTCCAGATGGATGATGGGGGGCGACAATTCTTCGGGATTGGGGAAGTCGAAGCGTTTGAGGCCGGCCTCTTGCGGGGTGGTGATCGGCGTCATCTTGGACAGCGCCTTGAGCCGCGATTGGGCCTGGCGCGCCTTGTCGGCCTTGTAGCGGAAGCGATCCACGTAAGATTGCAGATGCGCGCGGCGGGCGTCCTGTTTCTTGGCCATCGCAGCGGCATTGGCCAGCCGTTCAGCGCGTTGGCGCGCAAACTGATCGTAGGGGCCGGAATAGTAGGTCAGTTTGCGGTCTTCGAGATGCAGGATCGCGCCCACGGCCCGGTTCAAGAGACCCCGGTCGTGGCTGATGATCACCACGGTGTGGGGGTATTTGGCGAGGTAGCTTTCCAGCCACAACGCCCCTTCGAGGTCGAGATAGTTGGTAGGTTCGTCCAGCAGCAGAAGGTCAGGCTGCGCAAACAGCACGGCCGCAAGTGCCACACGCATCCGCCAACCGCCCGAGAAATCGGAACAGGGCATGAGTTGTTCTGCGTCATCAAAGCCGAGGCCCTTGAGGATCGTGGCCGCGCGCGCCTCCGCACTCCACGCGTCGATGTCGGTCAGGCGCGTCTGGATTTCGGCAATGCGCGTGGGGTCTTCGCTGGTGTCGGCCAGCAATTCGGCGCGTTCCGTGTCCGCGGCCAGAACGGTGTCGAGCAGGGAGGTGGCGGAGGCGGGCACCTCTTGGGCCACACCACCGATGCGCGCGCCGGACGGGAGTGAGATATCGCCGCCCTCAAGCGCCAGTTCGCCCCGGATCAGGCGGAACAGCGTGGTTTTGCCCGTGCCATTGCGCCCGACAAGGCCGACCTTGTGGCCCTCGGGGATGACAGCACTTGCCGCCTCGAACAACGGGCGGCCAGCGACGGCGTAGGAGATATCGGAAATGCGCAACATGCCCGCGCTCTAGCAGAGGGGTGCGGTGCGTGCTAGCCCCGCATGATGACCAAATCGCCCCCTCATCTGTTCACGCTTGTTTTGATGACGGCGATGTCTGTTCTGACGATGAACATGTTTCTTCCAGCGCTGCCGTCCATGCGCGCGGACTTTGGCGTGTCCGAGGTGGTGATGGGACGCGCTATCTCGCTTTATATGCTGGCCGCGGCCTTCCTGCTGCTGGTGCTGGGGGCGCTTTCGGACCGGATCGGGCGGCGCCCCGTGGTCCTTGGGGTGCTGGCCTTTTACGTCGGTGCCTCCTTGGTGTGCCTGCTGGCGCAGAACGCCACGCTGTTCCTGATCGGGCGCACCTGTCAGGCCGTTGCCGTGGGGGGCAGCATTCTGAGCTCTGCCATTGTGCGCGACCTTTATGAGCGGCGCGAGGCGGCGGCCAAGCTGTCCTTTATCGCCTCGGCCATGGCGGTGGCCCCGATGCTTGCCCCCATGATCGGAGGCCTGCTGGACAGCGCCTTTGGCTGGCGGTCTGTCTTTGTGACCTACAGTGTCCTTGGGGCGGGGTTGCTGCTGTGGTGTCTGCGCGATGTGGGCGAGACGCACGCCACGCAACCCGCGCAGCGCCTGCCCATTGCAGGCCTGCTGCGTGCGCGGCTCTTTTGGGCCTATGTCTGCATCCACGCGTTTGGCGTGGGTGCGTTTTTTGTGTTTCTGACCGGCGCGCCTTTCGTCGCGGCAGACGTGTTCGGCCTTGGCCCGGCACAGATCGGCATCGCGCTTGGCTCGACCACCGGTGGCTTTGTGGTCGGGGCCGGGCTGTCGGCGCGGTTGGTGCGGCGTGTGGGGGCGCAAATGTTGATCGTGGTGGGGCGTGTCTTGCCCATGATTGGGTTGGGGACTGCGTTGGTCTACTTCCTGTCGGGGGGCGGAAATGTGCTGCCGCTGTTTCTTGGCACGGTCACGGTCGGCATCGGGAACGGTCTGTCCACGGCCAATGCCAGCGCCGGAGCCCTGTCGGTGCGCCCGGATCTGGCGGGCAGCGCGGCTGGGATCAACGGGGCTGTGGCGCTTGGGCTTGGCGCAGCCCTCAGTTGGGCGGCTACAGCCGTTCTGAGCACATCAACCACCCCGCAGGCGCTGCTTTTGCTGATGCTGGTCGTCTCGGGTGTGGCCTTGTTGGCTGCACTGGTCGCACGCGCATGGGAGCATGACTGACAGGGCTTTCCAACGTCAAAACCCCATGATAGTGGGCCGATGAATTTCGCGCGCGGGACGGTCCCGGGCGCAGCTGACCGGAGTAAACCCATGGCCCTTGAGCGCACCTTTTCCATCATCAAACCCGATGCAACCCGCCGCAACCTGACCGGTGCGATCAACGCCAAGTTCGAAGAGGCTGGCCTGCGCATCGTTGCGCAAAAACGAATTCACCTGACCAAGGCACAAGCTGGTGAGTTCTATGCCGTCCACGCCGAACGCCCGTTCTATGACGAGTTGTGCGAGTTCATGGCATCCGCCCCGATCGTGTGCCAGGTTCTTGAAGGCGAAGGTGCCATTGCCAAAAACCGCGAAGTGATGGGCGCCACCAACCCCGCAGATGCAGCCCCCGGCACGATCCGCGCCGAATTTGCCGAAAGCGTTGGCGAAAACTCGGTCCACGGATCGGACGCACCTGAAACGGCGGCTGTCGAAATCGCATATTTCTTCTCGGGTCTGGAGCTGGTGGGTTAAGCCACCCACTTGATCTGACGGAAAAGAGACAGCGCATCCTGATCGGTGCGCCGTTTTTTTGTCTGGGTTTCCGTACCTAGCGTGCGGCCCGGCGGTGTGCGTGGACCGAAACGATCCAGATTGCGTGGACTGTGCCGGGAAGGAAAAACAGCAGGGTCAGAAGGACGTTCAGCCAGAACTGCTTGCCAAAACCCAGCAATATGGCGACGGCCACCGGGGGCAGGATCAGTGCTATAATGATCAAAAGCAGTTTCACGATATCCCTCCGGTCCAAAGCGGCGTGAGTCCGAGATAGTGTTACCCGCTGGTGCGTGCAATGACTCCGATCTCGTTCAGTGTGCGTTCGAATTCCGAACGTCCGGTGTCAAAACTTTCGGCCTTGATCGCATCGAAACGAACGCGGAGGGCCTTTTTCTCTTCCCCCTTGCAATCGTTCCAGGGGCGGCCCTGCAGGCCCATGACCAACACGTAATAGCCGATGAAGTGCGGGTTCGTGCCCGATTGCAAAAGGCGGGCATAGGCCGCATCGGGCCCAAGGGCGCGCAGGGTTTCTGCGTCGGGGATTCCGGCCTTGGCGCAGGCCGCATCCATCGCGGGACCTAAATTGCGGATCGTGGAAACGGGTGTACCCATGGCGCGATATTAGTGCGGCAGGGCCCGTCTGTCACCCGTCAGAGGCTCGCGTAATCCGTGATGATCGGCTGTGGTTTCGGCTTTTTCGTTGGCTGCGGGGCAGGTGGTGGTGTGCGGGGCGGGGCTGGCATATCCTTGGCCTTTTGATGATCACCGCCAAAAGCGACGGCCCGATCATTCAAGCAGACAGTCTTGCCGAGGGCAGGGCAGCGATTGGGTCATTATGTGGCGCGCCGGATACGATAGCGGGTGATCTGCCTGTATGGTGTGTCGGGTGCGCACAGGATACTTGGAAAGGCGTCGTGGTTCACCGCATCGGGCCAGCCTTGCGGTTCCATTGCGACACCCGCCAGCGGTGTTATGTCCGTCCCGGCAAGTGTCGGCAGGTAGGCCCCGGCATAGACCTGCAAGCCCGGTTCGGTGCTTTCGATATCCACCGCCAGACCATCCGCACCCGTCAGGGTCGCCACGTGCCGTGGATTTTCACGGCGATTCCGCCTCACGCAGAAATTGTGATCGATATCCGGATCAAGCGGTTTCGGGCTGGTGTGATCGAATACCGTGCCTGCGACCGCCGCGATCTCTCCGGTTGGGACATTGCGCGCATCGACGGGCAGGTAGTGCGTGGCGTCGACTTGCAGCAGATGGGCAGATGCATCGCCCAAACGCCAATAGGGGTGGTGAGCGATGTTGATCGGGGTCGGCGCGTCAGTGTCGGCAGCAATCGTCAGGGACAGCGTTGCTCCGTCAAGCACATAGCGCACGTCAATGGTCCGGTTCCCGGGCAGCCCGCCATCCCCGTCCGCAAGCGTCAATTGCAGGTGCAAGGCATTCTGCGTTTGGCCTTTCACCTCCCACACCCGCTGGTCGAGGCCATTTGGGCCACTGTGCAAGGCCGTGATACTGTTTTCATTGCACGGCATCTGATAGATGTGCCCGCCCAGACGAACGCGGCCACCGGTCACGCGATTGGCAACTGGCCCGACAATCGCCCCAGGATAAACGCTGCGCCATGTGGGGTGGTCCGCCGCATCCGCATGCAGGACCAGCGACGGCCCATCGACGAGGCGCAGCATCTCAAGCCGTGCCCCATGTGCAGAAAAACGCGCGGTCAGAGCGTCAGAGGACAATGTGATTTCGTCAGTCATGACGCGAACATGTCAGGGCCTCGGGCCGGGCGCCAGCCTTTGTCCTTGACGGGTGGGGGGCGGAGCGCCTTCATGCGCCAAACCCCCGAGGAGAGCCGCATATGCAGGACACCCATGTTTCCACCCACGATGCTGCTGCGGACACGCGCAACGACAACATCCTGATCTATGTGGACGGACAGATCGTGCCGCGCGCCGAGGCAGTGGTGTCGGTCTATGATTCCGGCTTCATGCTGGGGGACGGGATCTGGGAAGGGCTGCGCCTGTATGACGGGCATATCGCCTTTTTCGACGCCCATCTGGACCGGTTGTTCGAGGCGTCCGCCTACACCGAAATCGACATTGGGATGGACCGCGCCGCCTTGAAACAGGCAGTTCGGGACACGCTGCAGGCCAACGAAATGCACACGGACGTCCATATCCGGCTGATGGTCACGCGCGGGCGCAAGTCCAAACCATTCCAGCATCCGCATCTCAGCCTGTTCGGTTCGACCGTTGTGATCATCGCCGAACACTCCAAACCGGACGAAAGCGTGATCACGCGCGGCATTCGGCTGCACACGGTGCCGCACCATCGCGGCCTGCCGCTGACGCAGGACGCAAAGCTGAATTCGCATTCCAAGCTGAACTGTATCATCGCGCTCAACCACGCGATCCGGGCCGGGGCGGACGAGGCGTTGATGCTGGACCCGTTCGGATTTGTGAATACGACCAACGCGTGCAACTTCTTTGTTGTCAAAAAGGGCGCGGTTTGGACCTCGACGGGGGATTACTGCATGAACGGGATCACGCGCCAGAAGGTGATCGACCTGTGCCGCGCCGAAGGCATTGCGGTGTTCGAACGCAACTATTCGCTGGTCGACACTTACAGCGCGGACGAGGCGTTCCTGACCGGCACATTCGGGGCACAGACCCCGGTGTTCGAGATTGACGGACGCGAGATTGGCGGTGGCAAAGCAGGCCCGGTGTTCCTGCGCCTGCGCGCCGCCTACAAAAAGCTGATCGAGGCGGATCGCAGTTCTTAGGCCCTTTTGCGCCGCATCAGGGCAATGCCGCCAAGTGCTGTAAGCAACAGCACGCCACCTGCGGGCAGGGGCACGGCGGGCACAACCTGCAAGTTCGCAAATTCAAAGGCACCACGGTTGTTCGAAATGCGGATTTCGTCAAACAGCACATCCGACACAGTGACGAAATATGTGCCACCGCCGCCACGGGGCACGGTTTCAGACCCCGGGTTGGCGACACCCGGAATGATCCGGGTCACCAGCACGCCGTCGTTGAACAGGGACAAGCGGTCGCGCCGTCCCGTGCTGCCCCACAACAGGGACAGACCGGCCTGATCCGCACCGAATTCGTAGCGAGCCGTCGCAGCCCGCACTGCCGTGAACGTCGCAGAGCGGCGGACCGGGCGCGAGGCTGCGCGCCATGGTGTGCGATAGGTCCGGCGCAAGTTGCGTGTCACACCCTCGTATACACCCGCACGGGCGCGTGAGCGCAGGCTTGTGGACGTCGCCGTTGGGTTCGCGATCCGCGCAAGTGCGTCAAGGTCGGCCCTGCCATAGGCCACGGCTTGCACAGTCACAGCCTGCGCGGCAGCCGCCGTGAGGGTCAAAGCGGTCGCCAGAACCAGTGCTTTGTTCAGTTTCGAAAACAAGTGTGTCTTCCTTTGTTGCAGCAGCGCACCCCGTGCGACGCAGAGTCGGCAGGGAACGCAGAATATCAGGCGTTAACCAATATTCGGGGTTCAGGGCCAAACTATGTCGCGCGTTGGGCCGAACTGCAGCAATCGCGGGAAAATGGGGGATGAGAGGGGTCAACGGTCTGATGACAAGATGCAGATACCCCGTTTATCAGGCTTCTTGGTCCGAGCGCCTTACCCCTTCGTCACCAGAATATCGCATGGCGGTCTGCGGATCAGGCCCGCGGTGACACTGCCCAGAAAAAGCTGACCCAGACTGGTGCGAGTATGCCTGCCGATCGCCAGCAGGTCGATGTTCTGCTCTATCATGATCGTGTCTATGGCGTCCGCCGCGCTGCCTTCGAAATAGGTCGGCTCGGGCAGGTCGCTGCGCAAACCGTGCACGGCCCGCCACGTGTCGAATTCCAGTTTGGATTCCTCAAGGAACGACGTCTCGTAAGCGTGAAACAGGGACAGACGGGCATCGGGCGCGATTTTGCGCGTCTTCCCGATAGCCGAGGCGCAGGCCCGCGAGAAATCGAGCCCGCACAGAACGTGCCCATAGGGATCGTCCGCCGGGCCTTTCACCAAAAGGACGGGCAAATGGCACATCCGCATGAGCCGTTCCATTGTCGTTTCCCGCATCTGGTCAAGGAAGGCGCGATGGCGATGGACCCCCAGAACCAATAGATCCGCACCGGACTGGCGGGCATGCTGGCTGATGGCCTCGACGGCATCACCGATCTCGACAACGATCTCGCAGTTGAGATCACCGCTCTTTCGAAAGCGCGACACCTGTGCCTCGATGGCTTTTTCGGCCTTTGCCTGAACGTCTTTGGCGATGTCGTTCGGCAAGGCGCTGTCGATCACCGAGTGCACCGCCAACCTGGCCCCAAAAGCGCTTGCAAGCGCAACGGCGCGCTGCACCGCCTGTTCTGAGCGGTCAGACAGGTCGGTTGCGACCATGATTTGGTCCATCAAGTTCCTCCTGCGCAGGAAAGACAGGTCTGCGCTGTCCTTGCCCTGCGGTGTTCCAAATTTTCGGCCCATTCCACTCCCAGACAGAACAGGCCGCTGCGCCTAGCTTGCGAGGTGTCGCTGACAGCGATCCAGCGCGCGCATCAGGGCCTGGATGGATGAAATCTCGTCCTTGGTACGCAATTTCAGACGCTTGAGGTGGCTGAGGCGCGAGATGTCGGGCAGGGGTCTGCGATGTTCGTCATGGATGCGGGTTTCGAGGCGTGATTTGATCTCGGCCAGCGCCTCCTGGCGGGTTCTGAGGCTTTTGGGGGATGGTGTTTTGCGATTTGGCATTGTCAGGGTCTCCTTCGTTTGGGCTGGGGGCAGGATTGGCCTTGGGCCATGGAATATCCGGGCCCGCCGTCGCAGGTTTCAAGCTTTTCAACATGCATCCAGCGCACGCTGTCGGGCAGCTTGGCCAGCACGTCCGGCAAGTGCTTTTCCGCGGACATGGCGTCGGGCGACACCAGCAGGCGACAGCGCCAGTGTTCTACGGTGTCCGGGCAGCCCACGATGGTCGGCCACACCAGCGTTCCGCGGTTCGAAATCATTGACAGGCTGAACGGCGTGTCGATCAACACGGTCTGGATGACTTTGGCCAGATGGGCCGCATCGCCGTGCCATTCGACAAAGACATCAGCACCATCAAACACCCGTTGGCGCGGTCTGGCGCGTTTCACAGGGCGCGTCACGGCACCAAAGCCGGGTTTCTCGCGCGCAGTTCCGCCCGTTTCCGGCACGCGCTCCAGCGCCTCAAGAACCGCGTCACGGAAGGCGTCGGTGGACACGCCGATCCCGTCGTACGCTACATCTGGCGTCAGCGCGGTGCCCGCGCGATACACATCCTCCAGTGCACGTTCGAGGCGCTGCGCAGCCCCGCCCTCGCCGATATGGCGCAGCATCATGATGCCCGAACGGATCAGTGCGGTCGGGTTGGCCACGTTCCTGCCCGCGATATCAGGGGCAGAGCCATGCACCGCCTCAAAGATCGCGACATCGTCGCCGACATTGGCACTGGGCGTCAGACCCAGCCCGCCGATCAGACCGGCGCCAAGATCGCTAAGGATGTCGCCGTTCATGTTGGTGGTCACGATCACCTCGAATTGTTCGGGTCGCATGACCATCTGCTGTGCGCAGTTGTCGACCAGCATGTGATCCAGATCGAGCTCCGGAAACTCCCGCGCTGTTGTCTCGACCACATCTTTGAACAGCCCTTCGGTCAGCTTCATGATGTTGGCCTTGGTGACGGCACACAGGCTTGTGCGGTGTTCGGCCCGGGCCAGCGCAAAGGCGAGGCGCGCGATCTTTTCAGACCCTTTGCGCGTGATCAGTTTCAGGCATTGGGCGACATCAGGCGTCTGCATGTGCTCAATGCCGGCATACAGGTCTTCGACATTCTCGCGGACAACGACAAAGTTGATGTCACGATCCGCAAACGGACCGCCAAGGCCCGGCATTGGTTTGATCGGGCGTACATTTCCATACAACTCGTACAGTTTGCGCAAGGTGACATTCGCGCTTTTGCCACCATGGCCGATGGGTGTGGCAAGGGGTCCTTTGAGGACCAGCCCCGTGCGCTCGATCTCGTCAAGCGTGGCCTTGGGCACTCCGCTGGCCACGCCCCGTTCCATCAGTGCCGCGCCTGCTTCGGCCTCGATCCATTCGAACCCTTTGAAGGTCGCAGACAGAACGGATGTGGCGGCATCGGCGACTTCGGGGCCGATGCCGTCCCCTGAAATGAGAACGACGGGAACGCGATGATCCTGAGCATGACTGTGGTGAGGTGAGACATCGTGGCGTGTGTCGAGCATTTCAGTTTCTCCCTGAATTTCCCTTCCGATAGGTTGAAAATAAAGGATGGCGGACACACAATAAATACAATCGGATGATAACATTCGATAGGAATGCCCTATGAACGGATCAGTGACATGCACCCCTCTCCCAGCTTGCGGCAATTGCGCTATCTGATTGCGCTGTCAGAAACCCGTCATTTTCGCAAAGCCGCGGAAAAGGTCGGAATCAGCCAGCCCTCGCTGAGTCTGCAGATCGGCAACCTCGAAGAGTTGCTGGGCCTGCGGTTGTTCGAACGGGGGCGTGGGCCTGTCACACTGACCCCGGAAGGGCGCGAGGTTTTGAGCCGCGCGCAACGCGCCGTTGATGAGGTGCGCGCGATTGTGGATCTGTCCGGAACGCTCAAGACCGGGTTGGCGGGCACAATTCGCCTAGGGACCACACCCACGATCGGCCCCTATCTCTTACCTTACGTGGTCGAGCAATTGCACGCGACCTATCCCGATCTGCGGCTGTATATCCGGGAAAGCGCGCCGCGCGATCTGCGCGACGAGTTGCTGGGCGGCAATCTGGACCTGATGCTGACGCAACTTCCCGAGGCCGGTGCAAACCTCACCTCGCGCCGCCTGTTCCGTGAACCCTTGCTGCTGGCCGTGCCGTCAGATCACGCGCTTGCGGGGCAGGCCGCGCTATCGGAAAGCGATCTGGCCGGGCTCAATGTCCTGTCCCTTGGCCCCGCCTATACGCTGCATTCACAGATCACGGCGATTTGTCATCAGCACGGCGCCTTGCTGTCGCGCGATTATGAGGGCACCAGCCTTGATGCGCTGCGCCAGATGGTCGGGATGGGCATGGGGGTGGCGTTTCTGCCCCGCCTTTATGCCCGCTCGGAGATCGAGGGTCGGCGCAGCAACGTCACCATGGTCCCCTTCAAGGGCAACAAGATCATGCGGTCCATCGGGCTGGTGTGGCGTGACGGCGCAAGCCCGGTGATGTTCGAGAGGTTGAGCAACGCGATCATCCAGTCGGTGCGCCAGAACCTGCAATCAGGCCCACTTCCTGTCATCATCGGGTGAGGGCCGCGCGGGATGCGTTTTGGCATGTTCACGCACTGATAGAAAATTCATATCAAAACCTTTAGAGAAACCAATCGCCCCTCGCACCACCTCTTGTTGATCGCGGCGTTCCGTCAGAAAGCGCACAAAACAGGAGGTTTCCATGATCCGTGACTATCCGCTCAAATCGCTCAAAACACTTGCCGCCAGTGCTGTTGTCGGCCTGTCCGCCACGATGGCGTTGGCACAGGACCGCAGCGACTGGCCCAACAGCTTTTCGGTCGGAACTGCCAGCCAGGGGGGCACGTATTTCGTCTATGGTGCGGGATGGACGGGCCTTGTCTCCGAAACGCTTGGTATTCCGGGCGGCACCGAAGTCACCGGCGGCCCTGTGCAGAATGCGGCACTGGTGCAGACCGGCGATCTGGACATGGGCATGGTCACGCTTGGCCCAGCATTTGACGCGGTCAACGGCAACAGCGCGCTCGCTCCGGGCTTGAAGCATGACAAGATCCGCGCGATTTTCCCTATGTACCAGACAGGCTTTCACGCCATAACCCTTGAAAGCTCGGGCATCACAAGCTTTGCGGATATCCCGGACGGTGCTGTAGTCGGGGTTGGCCCGGCAGGCGGGACACCAGGCACATACTGGCCCCGCATCCTCGAAGGGTTGGGCAAGGATGTCGAATTCCGCAACGGCGGCGCGGCTGATCTGGCCGGGCAACTTCAGGACGGTTTGATCGACGTTTACACATGGGCCGCTGGTTTGCCCTATCCGGCCTTCAGCCAGCTCGATGCACAAACCAGCGTGATCTATTTCGGCTTCACGCCTGAAGAACAGGCCGCGATCATCGACGCACAGCCCGTGGCCGAATTCACGATCCCCGCCGGAACATACCCGTCGCTGGAAGAGGACCACCTGAGCGTTGCGATGTGGAATTTCGCTATTGCCCACGCCGATCTGCCTGAAAGTTTTGTTTACGAAGTCGTCGCCACAGTGATGGAGAACAATCCAAAGATGCTGGAAATCCACAAGGCGGCGATGGAAACCCTGCCGGAGAACTTTGACAAGAACACTTTCCTGCCATGGCACCCCGGTGCGGTGCGCTGGTTCAGCGAAAACGGATTTGAGATTCCTGCCGAGTTGCAGGGCTAGACCGCGAGAGGTCGATCCAAACAAACCGCGCACCCCATTGTGCCACGTCCCATCGGGGTGCGCACTCCGTTTCCAAGGCAAGTGAGACGCGATCATGACCGACCAGCGCACAGTGGACACCGTGGGTGGGCCGACCACGTCTTCGGCTCCGGACGCGGCTGACACGAGTTATCTGACGCGGATCGCGTTTCTGTGCTGCGCGCTTTACAGTGCCTGGCACCTTTACGTTCTGAACATCGCCCCGCTTGAAACGTGGACATTCCGCATCCTGCACATCGCCGGGGCGCTTATCCTGGGCTTTGGCATGGATGCCGCCCTGTCGTTGCAAAAGAACCGCCCCGAGCAGCCGCGCCTTGCGCGTGCGACGCTATGGTTGGGTGGCTTGTCCCTGCTGTCCGTGACCATTGCGCTGGCATCTTTCGGCGCCGCTATCGTGACCTTCGAACCGGGGACGGCGGCACCGCCTGCTTGGACCCTTACGGTGTTCGGATGGAGCCTTGCCGCCGGGACGGTTCTGGCCGTGCTGACGGGCTGGATATCAGGCGGGCGGCGGGGCCAGATCCCGCTGACCGACATCGCGCTGATCATCGCAACGATCGCAAGTTGCGGATTTGTCCTGTTCAGCCTCGACACGCTGTCGCTGCGCCTGCGCGCCGGGACACCCTTTGCCGATCCAAACAACGCGTGGGCCGCCTTTGCCATCGTGGTGCTGATCACCGAGCTGACGCGCCGGGTCGCCGGACTGGCCTTGGTGATCATTGCCGCGACCTTCATCGCCTATGCTTTCCTCGGCCCTTGGATGCCCGGATTTCTTGAGCACAAAGGCTATGACGCCAAACGCTTTTTCACCTACATCTTCACCGACAACGGGGTTCTTGGACCCACAACGGCGGTGTCCTCGACCTATATCATCCTGTTCATCGTCTTTGCTGCCTTCCTGCAAACGTCCAAAGTGGGCGACTATTTTGTCAACTTCGCCTTTGCGGCGGCGGGGCGGTCGCGGGGTGGCCCGGCCAAGGTGTCGGTCTTTGCCTCAGGCCTCATGGGCATGATCAACGGCACATCGGCTGGCAATGTCGTGTCCACCGGCTCGCTGACCATTCCGCTGATGAAAAAGGTGGGCTACCGGCCCCAATCGGCAGGCGCGATTGAGGCTGCAGCCTCGACCGGGGGGCAGATCATGCCGCCGATCATGGGCGCCGGGGCCTTTATCATGGCCGAGATCACGGGCATCGCCTACACCGATATCGTGATCGCAGCGCTGATCCCGGCGATCCTCTATTTTGCCTCGATCTACTTCATGGTCGATTTCGAGGCGAGCCGCACGGGCATGCGCGGCCTGCGCTCGGACGAGTTGCCCAAGCTCGCCGATCTGGCGCGACAGGCTTACCTCTTTCTGCCCATCCTGATCCTGATCGGTGCGCTGTTCATGGGGTATTCGGTGATCCGTGCCGGCACCCTCGCCATTGCTGCTGCCGCGGTGGTCAGTTGGCTGACACCTTACCGCATGGGGCCACGTCAGATCTACGAGGCCCTGGGCAACGGTGGACAGATGTCGATCCAGATCATCATCGTGTGTGCCTGCGCGGGCCTGATTGTCGGGGTGATTTCACTGACCGGAGTGGGCGCACGCTTTTCCGGTCTGCTGTTCAATCTGGCCGAGCAAAGCAAGATCCTCGCGCTGGTCTTTGCGATGATGATCACGGTGGTTCTGGGTATGGGGATGCCCACCACTGCCGCCTATGCCGTTGCTGCATCCGTCGTCGCACCGGGTCTGATCGAGATCGGGATCGCCCCGCTGGTTGCGCACTTCTTTGTCTTTTATTTCGCCGTTGTCTCGGCCATCACTCCGCCCGTGGCACTTGCCGCTTATGCGGGCGCGGCGATTGCAGGGGCCGAACCGATGCGCACCTCTGTCACCAGTTTCAAGGTCGGTCTGGCCGCCTTCATCGTGCCGTTCATGTTCTTTTACAGCCCCGGCCTGCTGATGGAGGCCCCGTGGTACGAAAGCGCGCGCAATCTGGTGACAGCCCTTGTCGGCGTCTACGTGCTGGCAGGCGCAGTGCAGGGCTGGCTGGTCGGCCCGGCAGGTCCGTTTGTACGGGTGTCGCTGCTGGTTGGGGCCGTCTGCATGATTTCAGGCGATTGGCGCACCGACCTGCTGGGCGTGGCCATTGCGGCGTCGTTGCTGTTCTACGGGCGCTGGCAGGGACGGCTCAATCCCACCTGACAGCGCTCAAAGCGGCGTGTCAGACACCAATCGCATCCCGAGATGCGCAGGGGGTGAGCCAACCGCACAGCCGCCCCGCGCAGGGTCGCGCACCAGATAGGACATGGCCGCGATATGCTCTCCTCCGACGAAAAAGGCAGGGCAACGCGCCGGGTCTGTGTTTTGTGCCGAACCTGCATAGCAGTCCTGCGTCCATTCCCAGACGCTGCCGTCCAGATCCGCAACGCCGTGCGGAGACGTGGAAAAGCTGCCTTGCGGCTTTAATGCACGCGTCGCGTTGCCCTCGATCAGATAGGTCGACGCCCAGCTGAGCGCCGGATCGGTAAAGATCGGATCAGGTTCGTCCGGCAATATCGGGGCTGCCATCTCGGCCCATTCCGTGGCTGTGGGCAGGCGGAAGTTTTGGCCGGTCTTGTCATTGATCCAGTCGACATATTGGCGCACGTCTACGTAGCTGAGCCCGGTTGCGGGTGTGATGGTCGCATCCTGATCGGGACGGGCGCGCAAGGGCAGGGCGCACGCCCCTTCGGCGACACAGATGTTCCATTCGGCAATCGTGACTTCAAAGCGCTGCACATAGATCGCGCGGCCATCCGACAGGACGATGGGGGCGTTCGTCATGTCCGGCAGGTAGGAACGGTCAGGGCCGCGCCCGGACAGCGCGACCCAGATAGCGGCCGCCGCCACGCCGAAACCGATCAGGCCCGTTGCGGCCAGTTTGGATTTCGTGAAACGCGTGGCGGCGGTCATGTGCGTGTCCTTTGCAGATCAGGTTGCGAATTCACGCGGGGCGACGACCTGTTCCATCAACTCGTTGTCCCACTGTCCGTCGACCACGAAATGCGCAGTCGCCCCCAGCAGAACGCCGATGATCAGGTTGTGGTTGACGTAGGCATAGACCCCCGGCTGCTCGAACGTATACAGCGCGGCCGCAGCACATCCGCCGCGCACGAACCATGTCTCGACCCCGGTCAGGGCCGGATCGGTGAACGAGGTTTCCCAGACATAGTTGCCATGCCCGCCGATCAGGTGCGGACGGCTGTCGACATTGCACGAATTGTGCACCATCAGAACCGTCTCACCCACTTTGGCCTTCAGGGCATTCTCGCCGATCAACGCGCCGACGGCACCGTTAAAGACCTGATGGGTCGGCACCAGCGTGCGCATCGCATCAATGCTGTCTGCATAGTCGTCACCGGCGGCCTCGTAGGTCTTGTAATCGCCGTTTTCGTCCTTGGGCAAATAATAGTCCTGCTCGCCGATATAGGCGATGGAGTCATAGCGCAGCGAGTTGCCGTCCCGATCCTTCAGACCATCGCGGGGCAGGACCATGATGGCCCCGTTCATGCCATGGCAGACGTGGTAGGGAATCATCGCGCCACCGGGGGCACAGTGATAGGTAAAGCAGCCCGGCTTGGTCGCTTTCCAGCGCAGCACGGTTTCCTCGCCCGGATAGACGTGGGTCAGACCTCCGCCGCCCAGCGCCCCGGTCGAGGCGTGAAAGTCGATGTTATGCTCCATCACGCTGTCCACAGGGTTGCGCAGGGTCAGCTCCACCATGTCGCCTTCGTGGCAGATGATCAGCGGGCCGGGGACCGAACCGTTGTAGGTCAGCGCCCAGACTTCGGCGCCTGTGTCCTCGTCCACCACCATCAGCTTTTCGGTGGTTTCCATGGTGATTTCGATAATCTTGGGACCACCTGTTGCAACCTGCTCATGCACAGGCGCAAA
Source organism: Tateyamaria armeniaca (assembly GCF_045797845.1). Lineage (NCBI taxonomy): Bacteria > Pseudomonadati > Pseudomonadota > Alphaproteobacteria > Rhodobacterales > Roseobacteraceae > Tateyamaria > Tateyamaria armeniaca. The sequence goes on along the minus strand of NZ_JBHDIY010000002.1, from coordinate 3,120,349 downwards.
GGGCGGGGCGACCAGTTCCTGTTTCACGCGGATATAGCCCGACAGATCCGCAGGCTTGGCATCGGATTCTGCAGTCTGCTCACCAGCGGCCTTGTAGAGCTTGGCGGATGCGGCGTTGATCTTGTCGAACCTGGCAGGTGCGCGCGGTGTAGCGGCACCAGCACTGGCCCCGGCCATCGCGGCCGCTCCGGCAAGAACCGATCCGCGCAAAACATTGCGGCGGCTGGTCTTGGCAAGTCCGGGATTGATGAATTTGGTCATAGTATCCTCCATTCGGTATTTTGGTGCGGGCGGACGCAGGGCGCATCCGCCTAAGAAATTCACAGGTTGTTCAATTGCGCCTCAAAGCGTTCTTTGGCGCGTTTGGGCACGCGGCCTTCCAGAAAATCGTCGGGGGCCTGCACGTCGCCCACGGCGATGGTCATCACCATGCCCATGGCGAAATGCGGCTTGCAGATGACGCCGTAGACACCTTCGACATCCAGCGTGACTTCGATCTCTTCGTTGATCTTGCCTTTGAACGCTTCGGCGCCGTCAGGCATCATGCCCTTGTTGATTTCGGCATTGTGGCCCTTGTCGCTGGCCAGAAACTTGATGGTGTCGCCGGGCGCGGCCTGAACGAAGGCGGGTTCAAAAACCATCCGTTCTCCGTCACTGCCTTTGTTGAGCATCTGGACTTCGATGGTTTCGGCAAATGCGGCGCCCCCCAGAAGGGTGGCAAGCGCGATGCCGGTTGCGAGTGTGCGGATCATTTTGTTCTTCCTTTCCGATCACTTTTTGTCTTGTGCAAAAGGCTAGGCTTTTCTGGCCGGCCCAGTTTGTGCTGGCGCAAAGAGATGCGAGAAAGCGGGCCGGTGCGCTGTGATTGCCACCATGGCTTTACGGGGTGCGATGTGGCAGGTTGGACGGCATGAATGCCCCGGCCACGCGCAAGATCTTTCCGCGGCTTGATGAAAGCCTGCTGACCCATCTGCCTCCGTTCTCAAAACTTGAGGCGCGCCAGATCCGCACGATCCTTGATCAGGCCAGCGCGAAACGGATCGAACCCGGGATCGCAGTGTTCGAGGAAGGGGCGCCCGCAGATCGGTTCTACATGTTGCTGGATGGCTATGTTCGGGTGATGCGCATCACCGAAACGGGCGAGCAGGTGACTGCCTTGCATGTGCCAGCCGGGCAATTGATCGGCATTGCCACCGCATTGGGCAAAGACACCTATCCTGCCACTGCAATTGCTGCGAGCGAGGTTCTGGCGCTGAGCTGGCCCGCGCGTCTGTGGACCAGTTTCGTCGCAGACTATGATGGGTTCGCGACCGAAACCTACAAGACCGTCGGCGACCGGCTGGGCGAGATGCAAAGCCGCATTGTCGAGATGGCAACGCAACAGGTCGAACAACGCGTCGCAAACGCCTTGCTGCGCCTGATCAACCAGACTGGCCGCAAGGTCGCCGATGGGATCGAAATCGACTTTCCCATCACCCGGCAGGATTTGTCGGAACTGACAGCAACCACCCTGCACACAGTCAGCCGCCTTTTGTCGGGCTGGGAAAAGCAGGGGCTGGTGCACAGCAAACGCAAGCGGATCACAGTCCGTGATGCCCATGCTCTGGTCGTGCTCAGCCAAGGCTGAGCCGCATCACACCAGACGGGCGGCATCCAGCAGTTCGTACATGAACGCGTCCTGGTTCAGATGGTATTCCCGGCAGGCATCCGTGACAGTGTGAAACGGCGCGATGATGCATCCCACACACAGCATATTGTGGCGCAAGAAGACTGACACGGTCTGCGGCCACTCGGCCATCAAATCTTCAAGCGAAAGATCCGGATCAGTGATCTTGGGGCAAGGCATGGTGCCTCCTGTTTTTTAAAGCAGTCTAGCCAGCCAATCGCGCAGAACATTGTGCCAGCACAAACTCCGGCAGCGGACGCCCCCTAGAAATAAGGTCATCCCGAAGTCAAAGGAGGCCCCAGGTATGGCTGAATTCCTCACGAAATCGCGGGCGCGCAACATCTTCTACGGAGGCTCGATTTTCTTTGTCGTCGTCTTTGTGGGGATGACCGTGCATTCGCACAGGTATGTCGTTCGGACCTCGACCGCCGGCATGGAGCTGAGTGACGCGGTGCGCCACGGCAAGCACGTGTGGGAAAAGCATTCGTGCATCAACTGTCACAGCCTGCACGGGGAAGGGGCCTATTTCGCCCCCGAGGTCGGCAATGTGATGACGCGCTGGGGTGTTCTGGACAGCCCCGAAGACGCGTTCGAAGTCCTCAAGGGCTGGATCGAAGGCCAGCCCAGCGGGGTCGAAGGTCGCCGCCAGATGCCCCGGTACGAGTTGAGCGATGAAGACATTCGTGGCCTCGCCGAATTCCTGCGGTGGGCTGATCAGACAGACACGCAGGGCTGGCCGCCCAACGACGCAGGCTAAGGAGGCACACCCATGAAATATCAATCTCAAAAAGTGGCGTACTGGTACATCGTGGCGGCCATGGCACTGTTCGCCGTTCAGGTGCTGGGCGGGTTGCTGGCGGGCTGGATGTATGTCTCGCCCAACTTTCTGTCAGAACTGCTGCCCTTCAACGTCATCCGCATGATCCACACCAATGCGCTGATCGTCTGGCTGCTGCTGGGCTTTTTCGGTGCCGCCTATTTCCTCATCCCCGAGGAATCAGAGCGCGAAATCTATTCGACCAAACTGGCCTATCTGCAATTGATCATCCTGCCGGTCGGAACGCTGGGTGCGGTGGGGTCGTACCTTGTCGGCATCCATGGCGGGCGCGAATTTCTGGAACAGCCCCTGTGGGTCAAGTTCGGCATTCTGGTCGCGGCGCTGATCTTTTTGTTCAACGTGTCGATGACCGTGCTGGCAGGCAAGAAAACGGCCATCACCAATGTACTGCTGATGGGTCTGTGGCTGTTGTCGCTGTTGTGGGTCTTTGCGTTCATCAACCCTGACAACCTGTCTCTGGACAAGATGTACTGGTGGTTTGTCGTCCACCTGTGGGTGGAGGCGACGTGGGAACTGGTGATGGCGGCGATCCTTGCGTTTCTCCTGCTGAAATTGACGGGTGTGGATCGTGAAGTGGTGGAAAAATGGCTTTATGTCATCGTGGCCACGGCCTTGTTCTCGGGCATCCTCGGCACCGGGCACCATTTCTACTGGATCGGTTTGCCGGGCTATTGGCAGTGGGTCGGTTCGATCTTTTCGACCTTCGAGGTGATCCCGTTCTTCCTGATGATGTCCTTCGCCTTTGTCATGGTCTGGAAGGGGCGCAAGAACCATCCCAACAAGGCCGCCCTGTTATGGTCGCTGGGGTCCAGCACAGTCGCCTTCTTTGGCGCGGGGGTCTGGGGCTTCCTGCACACGCTGCACGGGGTGAATTTCTACAGCCACGGCACGCAGATCACCGCCGCGCACGGGCACCTTGCATTTTATGGCGCTTATGTCGCGCTGAACCTTGCGGTGTTCACCTATGCCATGCCGATGCTGCGGGAACGCGCGCCCTATAACCAAGTGCTCAACATGGCATCGTTCTGGCTGATGACGGGGGGTATGGCTTTCATGACCTTTGTGCTGACCTTTGCGGGCACCATTCAGACGCATATGCAGCGGGTGGTTGGCGATTACTACATGGAGGTACAGGAAAGCCTGTCGATCTTCTATCTCATGCGCTTTGGCGCGGGCTTTGCGGTGGTGATCGGCGCGCTCTTGTTCATCTATTCCACGCTGGTCGATCGCAAGACCGAGGTGATCACGCCCGGTCCTGCCACGTCGGTTCCGGGAGAGTAGGTGATGAACATCGCAACCACACCAGCCGTGCCGTTCTACCAGCCCACAGGGCGCGAGTGCGCGCTGTTCAGATCGGCCCATGACAACGGTTTGCCCCTTCTTCTGAAGGGGCCGACCGGCTGCGGCAAAACACGGTTTGTCGAACATATGGCGGCCCAACTGGGCAAGCCACTGTTTACCGTCGCCTGCCATGACGACCTGTCCGCGGCCGACCTGATCGGGCGCTACCTGCTGAAAGGTGGTGAAACGGTGTGGGTCGACGGGCCGCTGACCCGCGCGGCGCGGACGGGCGGTATCTGCTATCTCGACGAAGTGGTCGAGGCGCGCAAAGACGTGACAGTCGTGCTGCATCCGCTGACCGACACACGGCGGACACTGATGATTGACCGGACCGGAGAGGAACTGCGCGCGCCCAAGGACTTCATGCTCGTGGCCAGTTACAACCCGGGTTACCAGAATGTGCTGAAACGCCTCAAACCGTCCACGCGGCAGCGGTTCCTGTCGATCACCTTCGACTTTCCCGACCCCGAAACCGAATTGGCCGTCCTCAACAGCGAAAGCGGTCTTGATGCCGCGCGCGCCAAGCCGCTGGTGCGCCTTGCGGGATACATACGGCGCCTGTCTGGCATGGACCTTGAGGAAGGCGTGTCGACCCGCCTTTTGATCTATGCGGCGACCCTGATGGCGGGCGGCATGGGCGTCGATCAGGCGCTGGAGGCGGCGATCATCGAACCCCTCAGCGACGAACCGGACGTTCAGCAATCGCTGCGCGATCTGGTCGCGACCGTCTACGGATAATCCGATGCGCCTACTTGATCTGATGGAGCCCGAAGAGACTGTCGGAAATCTCTGGCATGATCTGGCCAGCGGCATCGGGGCCGACGTGATCTATCTGGAGGCGGCCATCGCGCTGGCATCCGTGAAACCAAGCCTTGCCGTTCTTTTCCGCTCTTTGGGCGGCGCGCCGGGTGTCGAGTTGACTGAGGCCGCAGCCACCGTGGTGCAGCACCGGCGTGCGCTGCGCCGCAGGCTTGGTTCAGATCGGGATCGTGAATGGCTGGCGCGTTTTGATGGCGAACGCCTTGCGCTGCCGCCCGTCATCGCGGCCTTTCCTGACCCGATTTTGAACCGAGCCGCATATTTCTGGCTGACAGCATTGGCGGCCAAGGCGGATCTGTCGCTGCTTGACGGGACAGAGGACGGACCCGACCACGACCACGACCACGCACAGATCCAAATCAATGCGCAGGCAATGCACGCGGCCTGGGCCACATGCCCCGGATTGCAACAGTCCTATGCCCAAATGGCCGGCCTGTGCCTGTCTGCACGCACCGATGTTTTGCGCCCCGCCCATGAGGCCGCAATCGAGGAAGCCGTTCGCACCCAACTTGTCGGGGGATCACCGCAGCTGACGTCTGGCCCGAAACCTCACGGTTACATGCCCTTTGCGCCAGTCCCGATCTGGTTACGCTTTGCAAAGCCCGGGTCTGGCGCGGCTGCAACAGACGATGCCCCCGAAACCGCATCTGCACCCCCGAACGCCGCGCGCGCCAGCCGAAAGCCCGGCACGCGCAAGGATCAGGACCAGCAGGGGCGCAAGGACAGCTTTATCATCCACCGCTTTGAATCGATCCTGTCATGGGTCGAGTCGATGAACTTCAACCGCAGCATCGACGATGACGACGACGAAAACGCGCAGAAGGCGGCCGAGGATCAGGACGAAATCATACTGTCCAAACCTGATCGCAAGGCGGCGACGCGCCTGCGCCTGCATCTTGATCTGTCGCCTGCTGATGCCGATCACGAGGCCCTTGCCGCTGAACACACTTATCCGGAATGGAACCACCGCAGCCGCAGCTATCTGGCGGATCACTGCCGTGTGCTCGACACGCCGGCGCAACCCGGTACGACACCATTTGTGCCGAACACGCGCCGGATGCGCGAAGTGCGTCGCCAATTCGACGCCCTGCGTCCCCGCCGCATCCTGCAGACGCGTCAGGTCGACGGGTCCGAACTGGACCTTGATGCGCTGCTGACCGCCCGTGCTGATCTGGCGGCCACCGGGCGCGGGTCCGACCGCATCTGGCAATCGGCACGGCAGGTTGAACGGGATCTGTCAGTGGCGTTCCTGATCGACACGTCACGCTCGACCGAAGCGGCCATTGGTGACACATCGGTTATTGCCGTCGCGCGTGAGGCGATGGCGGCCCTGGCCGGAGGCATCGATGCGGCAGGCGATCGCCTCGCCATCTGGGGCTTTTCCTCACTGCGCCGCGATCGGGTGTTCCTGACGCGGTGCAAGGGGTTTGACACACCCATGTCGCAAGACATCACAGCCAATATCGGCGCGTTGAAACCCGGCCACTACACCCGTCTGGGGGCCGCGATCCGACATGTCAGTGCGCAACTGGCTGATGAACCCAGTGCACGTCGGTTGCTGATCGTTCTGACAGATGGCAAACCCAACGATCTGGATCACTACGAAGGCCAGTATGGCATCGAAGACAGTCACATGGCGGTGCGCCACGCCCGTAACATGGGCCAAAGCCTGCATGGCATCATCATCAACGAAGACGGACAGGACTGGTTCGCCCGCATCTTCGGGCGCGGCGGTTTCACATTGTTGCCAAGCCCCGCGCGGCTGACCCGCGCATTGCCCGACATCTACCGGACACTCACACAGGAGAGCTGACATGCGCCCACTGATCTGTTTCTGCACTGCCCTGATGGCATCACCCGCTTTCGCAGAAGGGTTCGACAGGCCCATCCCCCAAGCGCAGTCCGCCACGGCCGAGCTGTGGTATGGCCTGGCCTGCCTTGCCTTGATCGCTGCAATGGTGGTCGTGCAGCGTCTGGTGTCCCGTCGATGAGCGCGGGCGGATGGTCCACCACACAGATTGCACTGGTACTTTACCCGTTCGGGGCAGGGGCGGCGGCGGTAAACGTATTCTTTGCCTCCCTGATTTTCAGCTGGCTTGGCGGACCGGTTGCATCGACGGCATGGTCCATCGGATTGGGCTGCGTCATCGGCGCACCCGCCACATGGTATTTTGCCCGACACATACGCCACTTGATGCATGTCGCCGATGGCAGTTGCGAAAACGCGCCGCGGTGAGATTTGGTTTAGGGGAGTGACCAGCAGCCGTAATGCGGTGTCGCTGATCGGGTATTTCTTTTTGGAGAAATGGCTCCGGCGGTAGGGATCGAACCTACGACCAATTGATTAACAGTCAACTGCTCTACCGCTGAGCTACGCCGGAACGGTTCGCGCCGTATAGCAAGGCGGATTCCTGTCGTCTAGAGGGTTTGCAAGGCTCGGCGCTAAAAAAGTGCGACCCGCATCACGTCCGCTCGAACGTGGTGTCCGCAGTGAGTGCGCCGAGCGCACGCGTCTGAGATTTTCCCATCAAGTCAATGAGATGCGCCAAGACATTGCGCGTTGCGGCGGGCAGCAACGCGGCAGGTGTGTCCGTGTAGACGGAGCGCGCGATGGCGGCAGCGGTTGCGGGGCCTGCGTCAAGGGCGCTCAGAATAGCCACTTCGCGCGATATGCGATGCGCGATCAGCCAGTCGAGACGTGCGTTGGGCTCTGCGATTGGTGCGCCGTGGCCGGGAAAGAACGTCCGCCACTTTTGCTGCGCGAGACGGTCGCACGACAACATGAAATCGGTGAGATCCCCGTCCGGAGGTGAGACCAGCGAACTGGCCCATCCCATGACGTGATCCCCGGTCAGGCACACATCGTTCCAGCCAAGGCAGATGTGATTGCCCAGATGTCCAGGGGTGTGGATCGCCGACAGCTCCCAATCCGCGCCCGCAATGCTAGCGCCATCTGACAGGATGATGTCGGGCTCAAACCCGTGGTCGATTCCCTCGCCACCCCCGCTCATACCTGCTGCCACAAGCTGCGCCATCACGGCACTGCGCCCCGCATCCGATGGGCCAAAGGCCAGCACCGGTGCGCCCGTGGCTTCGGCCAAAGGCCGAGCGAGCGGAGAGTGGTCGAGATGGCTGTGCGTCACGACGATGTGGCTGATCTTTTGCGTGGGCTCAACGGCATGCAGGACCGCCTCCAGATGTGATGGAGTGTCCGGGCCGGGGTCGATGACCGCCAGGTCGCTGTGACCGACCAGATAGGTGTTTGTGCCGCGATAGGTCATGGGCGACGGATTGGGGGCGACGATGCGGCGCAGCCCGGGTTCCAAGACTTCGGCGATGCCGATGGGCGGGTCGAAATTGTCCATCTGCATCGGCGGTCTTGTTCCTTTAAGTCATGCGCGCTGCACGCTAGGTTGCGCGCATGTTCTTTCAGTGGCTCAAACAGTACATGCCCAGAGGCATCTATGCCCGTGCGGCGCTGATTCTGGCGCTGCCTGTCATATTTGTGCAGCTTGTCGTGTCGGTGGTGTTTGTATCGGACCATTTTGAGGATGTCACACGGCAGATGAGCAACGCCGCCGCGCGCGAAGTACGCCTTGTGCTGTCCGTGATCGAAGGGGCCGACACGCTGGACAATCTCGATGCGCGGGCGGCAGATGTGATTGGGCCGCTCGACATCACCGTAGAGCCCGTGGATCAAAGCGCACTTGCCTTGCCGGATCGGCGCGTCTGGTACGACTTTTCCGGCATCGTGATAAACCAGAATATCCGGGAACAGATACCGCAGGTCGCTGTTGTCGACCTGTCCAATGACCGCATTGTGCGCCTTGTGCTGGACACAGATCCCGGGCCCATCGCGATGCAGTTTGACCGACGCCGCGTGTCTGCCGCAGCGCCCCATCAACTGTTGGTCAACATGGTGTTTTTCGGCGTTCTGATCACCATCATCGCCTTCATCTACATGCGCAATCAGTTGCGTCCGATCAAACGGCTGGCCAATGCCGCCGAGGCGTTCGGGCGGGGCAATGCCATTCCCTATACGCCCGCAGGCGCCGCCGAGGTGCGGGCCGCGGGCACTGCCTTTGTGGACATGCGGGCGCGGATCGAACGCCAGATCGAAACACGCACCCTGATGCTGTCCGGGGTCAGCCACGATCTGCGCACCCCGCTGACGCGCATGCGCCTTGCCCTGTCGATGCTGGAGGACGAGGATCGCATCCCGCTGGAACGCGATGTGGACGATATGCAGGAGATGATCGACGCCTTCCTCAGCTTTGCAAAAGGCGAAAGCGAGGGCGAACCGGAAGAGGTTGACCCGATTGCTTTGGTCCGCGCGTTGGTTGAGGACGCGGAGCGGGGCGGCTTGCCCGTGGCAATGGCAGAGGTCGAAGGCGAGGGCACTGTCACCTTGCGCGTGGCCGCAATGCGCCGTGCCATCGACAATCTGATCGCCAATGCGGTGCGCTATGGACGGCGTGCCGAAGTGTCGGTCCGGGTCAGCGACAAATCATTGCGTTTCCGGGTCGAGGATGCAGGCCCGGGTATACCAGAGGAAAGCCGCGCGGACGCGCAGCGCCCGTTTGTGCGCCTTGATGCGTCCCGAAATCAGGATCAGGGATCGGGCGTGGGCCTCGGCCTTGCCATTGCGACGGACATCGCCCGCGCCCATGGCGGCGTATTGCGCCTTGGGCGAAGCGAAAAACTGGGGGGCTGCGGGCGGACATCGTGATTGCACGCTGATCCGGCGTTCCGCAACGGCACGCTTGCCCGAGACGCGCAAAGGCCCCTAGCCAATAAAAAATAGATCAAGGAGCACGCCGCATGACCCCATACGACATGATCAAGCACCATATGGAAAAAACCATTCCCTTTGCCGCCCATGTGGGCATCGAGTTGATTGAAATCGGCGACGGCGTGGCCACAGCAGCGCTGGATCAGCGTACCGAAACCAGCAACCACATCGCTTCGCAACATGCGGGTGCGATGTTCACGCTGGGAGAGGCCGCATCGGGCGGCGCATTGGGCGGGGCGCTGGCACCTGTGCTATTGGAAGTGCGCCCCGTCGCGGCAGGCGCACAGATCAAATACGTCAAGATCGCCAAGGGCCGTCTGACCGCCACCGCCCGGACCAGCGTGCCAGGCTCCGAATTGCTGGCCACATTGAAAGACGTGGGCAAGGTCGCCTTTGCGGTCGACGTGGACATCCGCGACGCCGAGGGCGACACGGTGGTGAGCATGACTGTGGACTGGCACGTGAAGAAGGCAGGGTAAGGCGCGCAATGACCTATGCTGGCGGGTGTCAATGCGGCGAGGTCCGCCTTGTTGCGACAGGTGCGCCCAGACGTGTCGGCATTTGCCACTGTCTGGATTGCCGCAGACACCACGGCGCTGCCTTTTATGCCGCCGCCGTGTTCGAGGACGCAGCCGTGCAGGTCACCGGGGCCGTGCGCAGCTATGAGGGACGCGCCTTTTGTCGGCACTGCGGCAGCCCGGTCTATGCGCGCAGCGAAGGCGAAATCGAAGTCCATCTGGGCGCGCTCGATCCGCCGCACGACCTCGTGCCAACCTACGAATTGTGGTGCATCCGCCGCGCGGAATGGTTGCCGCCGTTCGCAGGCACAACCTGTTACGCGCGCAATCGCGACTGAGGCGGGGATATGGTAGGCCCGGCAGGACTTGAACCCGCAACCAAAGCGTTATGAGCGCTCTGCTCTAACCAATTGAGCTACAGGCCCGCCATGACGCTTGGCTAGCCAGAGCGGCGTCAAAGGTCAAGCGATTGGCGTGCTTGCCGCAGGGGCCTGTGCAGGTTACGCACAGCACGGACAAGAAACGTGAGACACCGCAATGACAGATGCCCAGATATTGAAACGCTACACGGTGGTCACCCTGATCACTTTCGTGGCCCTGATCCTGATCAGTTTGGCCCTTGATGTGCTGGCGGGTGTTGATGCGGGTGCAGGTATGGGCATCGCCTCGATCATCGTGCCTGCGATGGATGCGGGCGGAACCTATGTGCGCAAGACCGGCACATTGCTGGACAAGCCACGGATGTGGCGGCTGGCCCCGATCTTCACGATGATCAACTTCGGGCTGGGTCTGCTGATCCTGATGGGCTTTTCCGCTCTATCCGGGTTCAACATCGGCGTCGTTCTTGCGCAGGTGGGATTTGTCGGCATGCTTTTGATCCTTGTGGGCGTCATGGGGCTTTACCTGCTGGTGGGTCGCTTTTTCCTTGGAATGGGGGCGCGCAGCGAGATGAAGCGGCAAGAAAGAACGCGCCGCTGAACAGCGGCCATGGACGGCGCGGAACCTCCTTGGTAGGGGGTGCGCACTGTGATGACGGAGCATGACATGGCCGAACCCGGCAAGAACGGAATGACCTACGCCCAGGCGGGCGTGGATATCGACGCGGGCAATGCGCTTGTCGAGCGGATCAAGCCTGCGGCCGCGGCCACCAAACGCGCAGGCGTCGCCTCGGGCCTCGGTGGTTTTGGCGGGTTGTTTGATCTCAAGGCCGCAGGGTTCACTGACCCTGTGCTGGTTGCCGCCACTGACGGCGTGGGCACCAAGCTGCGCATCGCTATCGACACCGGCAACGTGGACGGCGTCGGCATTGACCTGGTGGCGATGTGCGTGAACGATCTGGTGTGCCAAGGCGCTGAACCCTTGTTTTTCCTCGACTACTTCGCCACTGGAAAGCTGGAGCTTGATCAGGCCGCACGCATCATCGAAGGGATCGCGAAAGGGTGCAGCGCCTCAGGCTGTGCCCTGATCGGAGGCGAAACGGCAGAGATGCCGGGCATGTATCCGGCAGGCGATTTCGACCTTGCAGGCTTTGCCGTCGGCGCGATGGAGCGTGGCACCGACCTGCCTTCGAACGTGAGCGCGGGCGACGTGCTGCTGGGCCTTGCCTCGGACGGGGTGCATTCCAACGGCTATTCGCTGGTGCGCCGGATTGTCGAGGCGTCGGGCCTTGGATGGGCTGATGCCTGTCCGTGGGGCGAGGGCAGTCTGGGCGCGGCGTTGCTGACGCCCACGCGCCTTTACGTCAAAGCGGCATTGGCCGCGATCCGCGCAGGCGGTGTGCATGGGTTTGCCCATATCACGGGCGGCGGTTTGACCGAAAACCTGCCACGTGTCCTGCCGGACGGCCTTGGGGCCACGGTCGACCTTGGGGCATGGGACTTGCCGCCAGTGTTCCGGTGGTTGGCCGAAACCGGTGGGATGGAACAATCAGAAATGCTCAAGACCTTCAACGCAGGCATCGGCATGGTCGTGGTCGTCAGCCCGGACGCTGTCGCTGACGTTACAGCCGCGCTGACGGACGAGGGACAAACGGTTGTGACCCTTGGCCAGATCGGTACGGGGCAAGGCGTGCGCTATTCAGGCGCGCTTTGGTGAGCAAACGGGTTGGCATCTTCGTCTCTGGCGGCGGGTCCAACATGCGCGCGCTGGTCGAGGATATGCAGGGCGATCACCCGGCACGGCCCAGCGTGGTTCTATCGAACAACGAAAGAGCGGGCGGGATCGCGTGGGCGCGTACGCAGGGCATCGCGACCGAAGTGATCGATCACCGGCCCTATGGTGCGGATCGCGCGAGTTTCGAGGCAGCAATTACGGACGCGCTGGCGCCTTACGATCTGGATATCATTTGCCTTGCGGGGTTCATGCGGGTTCTGACGGGAGGCTTTGTCGCGCCGTGGCAGGGCCGGATGCTGAACATTCACCCGTCCTTGCTGCCGAAATACAAGGGCCTCAACACCCACGCCCGTGCGCTTGATGCGGGCGATACGGAACACGGATGCACCGTGCATCTGGTCACCCCGGCGCTGGATGACGGCCCGATCCTCGGACAGGCGCGTATTGCAATTGAACCGGGCGACACGCCTCAGACACTGGCGGCGCGTGTGCTGGTGCAGGAACATCGCCTTTACCCGGCCACCCTGCGCCGGTTCGCCGCCGGGAACACCACGCCCCTCACGCTCTAGCAACGCCCCGTCGATTGCTATAGCGTCCCTCAGATCACACGGTGCCGAGCACCGCAAAAGCCAAGAAGTTCGCGTATGAAAACAATAACAACGACCGACGACCTCACCGCATATTGCAAAGAGGCGGCCAACCACGCGTACATCACGGTCGATACTGAGTTTTTGCGAGAGCGCACCTATTACTCCAAACTGTGCCTGATACAGCTGGCGATGCCGGGTACCACGGATGACAATGCCGTTCTGGTGGACCCGCTGTCGGGCGGGCTGTCGCTTGAGCCGCTATACGATCTGTTTCGCGACACGTCCGTGGTCAAGGTGTTCCATGCCGCCCGGCAGGACCTCGAAATCTTCTATGTCGATGCGCAGGTGTTTCCCGAACCCCTGTTTGACACGCAGGTCGCGGCCATGGTCTGCGGCTTTGGTGAACAGGTCGGCTATGAGACGCTGGTGCGCAAGATCGCGCGGCAACCGCTGGACAAGACCTCGCGTTTTACAGACTGGTCGCGCCGTCCGCTGACGGATGCCCAAAAGACATACGCGCTGGCCGATGTCACGCATTTGCGCCAGATCTACGAATTTCTGGCCGCCAAGCTGGAAGACAGCGGGCGCGCGCGCTGGGTGTCCGAAGAGTTGCAGACTCTGCTTACCCCGGAGACCTACATCATCGATCCACGCAACGCCTGGAAGCGGGTGAAGACACGCACCTCATCCTCGAAATTTCTGGCCGTGGTGCAGGAACTGGCCGCATTCCGCGAAAGCCATGCCCAAAGCCGCAATATCCCCCGCAACCGGGTCTACAAGGATGATGCGCTTGTCGAACTGGCCAGCAACAAGCCCAAGTCGCTCGAAGACCTTGGCCGCTCGCGTCTGTTGCTGCGAGAGGCGCGCAAGGGCGACATTGCTGACGGCATTCTGGCGGCGGTTGCGCGCGGTGTTGCGATGGCCCCCGAAAAGCAGCCCAAACCGGATCGCAGCCGCGAAAAGCTGCAGGTGAACCCGGCTTTGGCCGATCTGCTGCGCGTGCTTTTGAAGGCCAAGACGGAAAGTGCGGGCGTGGCGGCAAAACTGATTGCGACAGCCTCCGATCTGGATGAACTGGCGGCAGGGGTGCGGGATGTGGCCGCCCTCAAGGGATGGCGTTCCGAGGTCTTTGGCGAAGACGCCTTGCGGTTGTGCGAGGGGCGCGTGGCGCTGACAGCCGACGGCGCGGACATCCGCATTATTGCATTGGACTGAGTAAGCGCGGGTTGCCTAGCGGCGAGTTGTCGTTTGAGCGTTGCGTTCGCCTTCGACCCGGATCACGCGCACATCGCGCAATTCCCGATCACTGAGACTGACGGCGGCGGTCACCGTGCGCACACGCGTTGACGTGGTGCGGCGCAGATCGCGCGGGCGCTCGGCCTCAAGCCTGTAGGTCAGCACGCCGTCCACAGGTTCGGCATCGTCGTTGGCCGGGGTCAATCGCACGCTGAACGGTCCATCATAGGCCGAGATGCCCGTGGCGCGCACAATCGCACCGCCCGGCACGCGTTCAATGACCAGTCCGCTGACCTGATCAACCGGACGGCCACGGTATTCTTCGATCTGGTTGCGGGCCGAGCGGAACAGCCCGCCACGGTCGTTCACCGGGATCAGCGGGTTCGTCTGCGCGCGCGTGTCCTGTTCGATTGGTTCGGACCGGCTGTTTCCAAACCAGTTGAACGGGTTGACCCGGCTGTCCCGGATTGCGCCGCACGCGCTGAGGGAAAGCGTTGCAATCAAAACTGTTGTCGTCAAAAGGCGCATTGTCTGCTCGCGTGTTTTTCTTGGCTCTTTTGGTAACGGATGTCGCCCCGCTTGAAAAGCGCCCATTGCCGCACTGGACCTTTGCAGGTGCAGCGCCTACGTCTCGGACCACGGAAGATGGCATGAGGGTCAAATGGCAAGCGCTGCATTCGAAGAGGTTGTGGAGGATTTCGAGTTCCTTGAGGACTGGGAAGATCGCTATCGCTATGTGATCGAGCAGGGCAAGGCGATGGAGCCGCTGGATGAGGCGCTTAAAGTGCCTGCGACCAAGGTCGAGGGCTGCGCGAGCCAGGTGTGGTTGCATGCGACGGTCGAGGATGGCCGGTTTCACTTTGACGGCGACAGCGACGCGATGATCGTCAAAGGCCTGATCGCTCTTTTACGGCGTCTTTACAATGGCTTGGACGCCAAAGCCGTTCTGGATGTGGATGCGCGGGCCGAGATGACGCGCCTTGGTCTGAACGATCATTTGTCAGCGCAGCGCTCCAACGGGTTGCGCGCCATGATCGAACGCGTGCGCGCTGTGGCCGCCGGGTGATCCAAAGGCCGCCTTGCGGCGACGCGATTTGATTTTGTGAATGGGGCGCGGCCCCCAAAACCCCCGGGATTTTTCAAGTCAGAGACGGGCGAGCGTGGTTTTCAGATCGCCATAGCCAGTGAATCGACGTTCAAAGGCGAGGCCGAGTTGGTCGGCGGCTTGTTTTGCCTTTTCGGTCAGCGCCGGATCGTCGGTCTGGGCCTGATAGACCAGCTTTTCATAATTGCCGAAATACATGTCGCGAAGTTCGGGGTGACGGTCCAGCCCCATCGGTTTGAGGATGAACGCTTCGAACTGGCGCACGAGGAAATCGGTAAGATAGAAGGCCGTGAATTCACTTTCACTGTGGTGCGCAAATCGTTCATTTCCTTCGAAAAAGCTATAGCAATGCGGGCCTGCGACCATCTGAACCCCCATCTCGTCGCAGGCCGCTTGCAGCAACCCACCTGTGCCGCAATCGGCATACACCACGAAAATAGTCGCATAAGCGCCCTGGTGTTTGGCAACCGCCTTACGGACTTCTTCGGTGATCTTTTCGGGATAGAGGTGCAGCTTGGCGGGCAGGCAGGTGAGGTCCATATGGTCCCAGCCGTTGAGCGCCTTGAGGTCGAGGATTTCGCGTGCCAACGCACCGCAGGCGATCAGCAGGATGCGTCCTGTGCCCGTGGCATCCAGTCCTTGTTCGGTCAGTGTTGTGTCGCTCAGCGCCATTTGATCGAGCAGCCCATGCTGGCAACCTGATCCTGCGGCCCCTGACCGGTTGCTGCAATGTCGCGCATCGCGTTCACCAGTTCGGGCGTGCGGTTCGTCGCATCGCCCATGCGTGCATCATCCAGCCGCCCGCGATACTGCAACTGCCCCGCGCCATTGAGGCCAAAGAAGTCAGGCGTGCAGATGGCATCGTAAGAGCGGGCCACGCTCTGATCCGCGTCGATAAGGTAAGGAAAGGGGAAATTGTGCGTTTCGGCAAAGGCGATCATACGGTCGGGCGCATCGGCTGGATAGCTGTCGTAATCATTGGACATGATGGCCAGCACACCGATCCCTTCGTCCTGCAGAATCTGCGCATCCGCCGCTAGCCGCTCGGCAATGGCGATCACGTAAGGGCAATGATTGCAGATGAAGGCGATCAGCAGACCCTTTGAGGTCAGATGGTCGGCGGATCGATGCAGTTTGCCATGGGCGTCGGGCAGCTCGAACGCAGGCGCGGCCCAGCCGAAATCGCACAGGGGCGTGTCTCGCAGCATGTGTCCGTCTCCTCGGGCCTTTGGGGGCCGAAGTTATCCGGCCGCCATCTGGTTGTGTTTGCGCGCCACGAATTCCTTGGCCGTTTCCACCGCCACAGCGGCATCGCGGCAATAGGCGTCCGCGCCAATGGCCTTGCCGAATTCCTCGTTCAGAGGGGCACCGCCGACCAGAACAATGTAGTCGTCCCGGATACCTTTTTCGACCATCGTGTCGATCACCACCTTCATATAGGGCATCGTGGTGGTGAGCAGGGCGGACATACCGAGGATATCTGGCCCTTCGGCCTCGATCGCATCAAGGTATTTTTCAACGGCGTTGTTGATGCCCAGATCGACCACTTCGAAACCCGCACCTTCCATCATCATGGACACGAGGTTCTTGCCGATGTCGTGGATGTCGCCCTTGACTGTGCCGATCACCATCTTGCCGACGCGCGGCGCACCGGTTTCGGCAAGCAGGGGTTTGAGGATCGCCATGCCACCCTTCATCGCGTTGGCGGCCAGCAGCACTTCGGGCACGAACAGGATCCCGTCGCGGAAATCCGCGCCCACGATGGTCATGCCACCCACCAGCGCTTTGGTCAGAATATCGTAAGGGGCCCAGCCGCGTTCCAGCAGGATGTTCACGCCTTCTTCGATCTCTTCGCGCAGACCGTCGTAGAGATCGTCGAACATCTGTTGGACAAGCTCTTCGTCGTCGAGTTCGGACAGGATGATTTCGTCTTCGTCTGACATGGTCTTTCCTTGAGCCTTGAGATGTCGGGCGCGGGCCCGCCTTCGCTTTTACATCTTATCGGTCAGAATGCCGCAGGGCCACTGTCCGGATTGCGACATGCCTTGGATCAGGCGCGACGCGCGCGTTAATGGACACAAGTGTGTGACTGATTTTCAACTCTTTTCTGGCATGTGTTCCTTATTTGTTCTAAGTTTTAACCATGAAACCCGATCTGCAGACGAAACAGCCGAAAGGACGCGGGGCGTTGACCAACAGCGTCAGCCGTTTTGACAACGTCACCCGGCATGGTGTGGATGACGGCTGGGATGTGGACGAGGCCCTGCCGACCCTGCGCACCGAAGTGAGCATTGAGCGCCCGCGTTCGATCATTTCGTACAATCGCTCGCCCGACTTGCCCTTTGATCGTGCGATCAACCCCTATCGGGGGTGCGAACATGGCTGCGTCTATTGTTTTGCCCGGCCCAGCCACGCCTATCTGGGCCTGTCGCCGGGGCTCGATTTCGAGACGAAGCTGGTGGCCCGGCCCGATGCGCCGGATGTGCTGCGTGCAGAGTTGGCGAGGCGCTCTTACAAAGTTGCGCCTATCGCCATCGGCACGAACACCGATCCCTACCAGCCCATCGAGAAAGAGCGTGGGATCATGCGCGCCTGCCTTGAGGTGCTGGAGGAGTGCGGTCACCCCGTCGCCATCGTCACCAAGGGGGCGCTTATCGAACGTGATCTTGATATTCTGGGCCGTATGGCGCGGCGCGGGCTGTTGCGGGTCGGGATTTCACTCACGACAATGGATGCGACCCTGTCGCGGTTGATGGAACCCCGTGCACCATCCCCGAACCGTCGCTTGCAGATGATACAGAGGCTCAGCGCGGCAGGCGTGCCCGTGCGCGTGATGGCCTCGCCCATGGTGCCCGCGCTGACGGACCCCGAATTGGAAGACATTCTGGCACAAGGCAAAAGGGCAGGTGCGCGCACAGCGTCCTGGATTATGTTGCGCCTGCCGCAAGAGGTCTCAGGGCTGTGGCGGGACTGGTTGGCGATGCATTTTCCAGACCGTTCGGGGCGTATCATGGCGCGGCTGCGCGAGATGCACGGCGGCAAGGAGTACGACGCACGCTGGGGCCACCGGATGCGGGGCGAGGGGGCCTATGCCGAGATGGTCGCGGCACGCTTTGCCGTCGCAATCAAGCGGTTGGGGCTCAAATCCTCGGCCCCGCCGATGCGTGTCGATCTGTTTCAGCCCCCGGTGCGGCCAAGCGCACAGCTGAGCCTGTTCTGACCCCTCAGGCGACGCGCCGGTTGCCACGCCGCTTGCGCGTCGGTGCCGTGTCATCACCCGTGCCGTCGCCTGCCGAGGTGAACGCGCCAAGGGCCGCAACGATGGCATCCAGTGTTGGCGCCGCAGCTTTTGGCCGGGTGTCGAGCGCTGTGCGCATCATGCGCAGATGGGCAGGGGTCGTTCCGCAGCATCCGCCGATGATTGATGCGCCACAGTCGCGGGCAAGGGCGGCGTAATCGGCCATCAACTCGGGTGTGCCGTCATAGTGGATATGGCCGTCATGGTATTTCGGAATGCCCGCATTGCCCTTGGCGATCAACGGGATCTCGGTGCCGGTGGCGGCAAAGCCCAGCAGCGTGCGCAGCAGGTCCGATGCGCCTGTGCCGCAATTGGCCCCGAAGGCCAGTGGCGGGTTGGGCAGACCCGCGACCAGCTTGGCCATGTCGGTGCTGGTCACACCCATCATGGTGCGCCCGGCGGTATCAAAGCTCATCGTGCCAACCCAAGGCAGGTCGGCCAGCGCGAACCCTTCGGCGGCTGCGGTGAATTCTTCGGGGGCCGAAATCGTCTCGACCCAGCCTATGTCGGCGCCGCCTGCTTTCAGGCCCGCCGCGGTTTCGTGAAACATCTCGACCGCATCGGCGTGGGACAGGGTGCCGACCGGTTCCATGATGTCGCCCGTTGGGCCAACTGATCCGGCAACGATTACGCGGCGGCCTGCGCTGTCGGCGACATCGCGTCCGATTTCGGCGGCCAGCTTGCTCAATTCAAAGGCACGGTGGCCTGCATCATGCAGCTTCAGGCGCGAGGCGTTCGCCCCGAACGAGTTGGTGAGAAACACATCGCTGCCCGCATCCACAGCCCCTTTGTAAAGGGTCGTGATCTTTTCGGGTGCGGTTTCATTCCAAAGCTCGGGCGCGTCACCGGCCATCAATCCCATTTCGAACAGGTTCGTGCCGGTGGCACCATCGGCCAGCAACGTGCCCTTTTCGGCCAGAAGGTCGGAGAATGGGTTGGTCATATGTAAACTCCTCGCGCGCGCGTGTCAGGTGCCCCACATCTCACAGGCGCGTGATTGAAGAAACTTCATAATATTCATCTCCTTAATGAGGCGCGTTTGTATTGGCGGTCTTTGCGTCCCGGCAGAGGCGCGGGCAGGCAAAGTGCAAAGACAAAAGAAAAGCGCGCGAACACAGGGTCCACGCGCTTTCTCAGAACATCAGTTGTGCTCTGTATTTCTTTGTTATTCCTCGACTTCGCTCATCACTTGCGATTTGGCCTCGGCCATAAGCGCCACCATGGTGGAGCGGATTGTGGTTTCGTCCGCCAGATCGCCCAGATCGCCAGACACCTTGCGGTAGACGTCTTCGTCCCCGGCCTCTTCGAAATCCGCGGCAACCACTTCCTTGGCATACTCCGCCGCATCCTCTGCGGATTTGCCCATCAGTCCGGCCGCCCACAGGCCCAGCAGCTTGTTGCGTCGAGCTTCCGCCTTGAACAGCATTTCTGCGTCATGGGCATATTTGTTTTCAAAGGCGTTTTCGCGGTCGTCAAAGGTGCTCATGGGCCTACTCCGTGGGATCAGTTGTTGTCTTAAGATATGCGGGGGGCGGGCGCGCCATGCAACCCCTTTGCTTGCGGCACTTCATCGATACGCTTATGAGGACGCGAGGCGCGGCAGACTCACCCTGCCGCCCCGAGGGAAAGGACGCCCATGGCGCGACGCAAAAAGATTTACGAAGGCAAGGCCAAGATCCTTTATGAAGGTCCCGAGCCGGGCACGATTGTTCAGTATTTCAAGGACGACGCCACCGCCTTCAACGCTCAGAAAAAAGAAGTGATCGACGGCAAGGGTGTTCTGAACAACCGCCTGAGCGAGTTTTTCATGACAGGCCTCGCGCAAATCGGGGTGCCGACGCATTTCATCAAACGGCTGAACATGCGCGAACAACTGGTCCGCCAGGTGGAAATCGTGCCTTTGGAAGTGATCGTGCGCAACTATGCCGCCGGCACCATGAGCCAGCGTTTGGGCATCGAAGAGGGCACGCAATTGCCCCGGCCCATTGTCGAATATTGCTACAAGGACGACGCCCTGGGCGATCCGCTGGTGACCGAGGAACATATCGCCGCCTTCGGCTGGGCCAGTCAGCAGGACATGGACGACATCCTCAGCCTTGCTCTGCGCGTCAACGATTTCCTGAGCGGCGTGATGATGGCCGTCGGCATCCGTCTGGTCGATTTCAAGATCGAGGTCGGCCGCGTCTATGACGGTGATTTCATGCGCCTGATCGTGGCGGACGAGATCAGCCCGGACAGCTGCCGCTTATGGGACATCGAAACGGGCCAAAAGCTCGACAAGGACGTGTTCCGCCGCGATCTGGGCAATCTGACAGATGCCTATACCGAAGTCGCGCGCCGTCTGGGTGTGATGCCCAAGACATCCTCGCCCATCACCAAACCCACACTGATCAACTGAGCGCCAAAGAAATAGGAGCGGACATGAAAGCAACTGTGCATGTGATGCTGAAAAACGGCGTTCTGGACCCGCAAGGCGAAGCCGTACGCCACGCGCTTGGTGCCCTTGGCTTTGAGGGGGTAAGCGGCGTGCGTCAGGGCAAGGTGATCGAGCTTGATCTGGCCGATGGTACATCCGAGGCGGACGTGAACGCGATGTGCGAAAAGCTGCTGGCCAATACGGTGATCGAAAGCTACCGGGTCGATCTGTCATGAAGGCGGCTGTTGTCGTCTTTCCCGGGTCCAACTGTGATCGCGACCTTGCGGTGGCCTTTCGCGCCGCGGGGGCGGATGTGCAGATGGTCTGGCACAAGGACACTGACCTACCGGATGGCATCGATATTGTCGGCGTGCCGGGCGGCTTTTCCTTTGGTGACTATCTGCGCTGCGGGGCCATTGCGGCCAATTCGCCGATCTGCCGGGCCGTCAAATCCCATGCAGAACGCGGCGGCTATGTGCTGGGCATTTGCAACGGCTTTCAGGTGCTGACCGAAACCGGCATCCTGCCCGGTGCGCTGTTGCGCAATGCGGGCCTCAAATACATCTGCAAGACAGTTGGGCTGAAGGTCGAAACCTCGCAATCCATCTATACCGAAGGGTACAATGCAGGTGACGTCGTCGACATTCCCATTGCCCATCACGATGGCAACTATTTTGCGGATGATGCAACGATGGACGCCCTGCGCGCCGAGGATCGCATCGCCTTCCGCTATACGGACAACCCGAACGGGTCGATGGGGGACATCGCGGGCATCCTTTCGCACAACCGACGCGTGTTGGGCATGATGCCCCACCCCGAACGGGCGGCGGATTCGGGCCACGGCGGCACGGATGGACAGGCGTTGTTTCGCGCAGTGGCCGGTCAACTGACCACGGCGTGACTTGAGGGGCAGGGCGCGCGCGCCTATGCTGCGCCCATGGGTCCGTTCTCGCAGATCGCAAACATAAGACACGCCCCGCGCATCATTGGCTGGCGTGTGCGCGCCGCACTTGTGGTGCTGACAGTGGCGGCTGTGGCCACGGTTTTCTTTACCAATCGCTTGCTGACCGACCGCTTTACCGAAACCACCAAGAACCGCGCGGAACTGCGGCTTGCGCTATATTCCGGCAACCTGCTGAGCGAGCTGCGCCAGAACGCCATTGTGCCGCAATTGCTGGCGCGCGACCCGACGCTGATCGGGGCGTTGAATTCCGCCGACTATCAGCAATCCACCCAGCGCCTGATCTCGTTCGTTGAAGAAATCGGTGCGGCCAACCTGCTGCTGCTGGATATCGACGGGCGCGCGGTGGCCGCCACGGACCGCAATCGCCTGGGCACCAATCACAGCGCGGACCTGTATTTTGTCGATGCTTTGCGCGCCGCCGGCACCGTGTTCACGACAACCGAGCGTGAGGCGGGCGGTTTTTCGTTCACCTATTCCCGCAAGATCATGGCGGGCGGCGACGTACTGGGCGTCATCGCGGTCGAGGTCGATCTGCAGAAGTTCGAACGGGCTTGGGCCGGGATCTCGGCTGCCGTCTTTGTGACCGACAGTGTGGGCCAGATCATCCTTGCCACCGAACCGCGCTGGAGGGGACGCACCGAGGAAGACGCGCTGGAACGCCAGACCCCGCAAAGCGCGATTGAGCGCGCGATCCGCGCCACTGCGGATTGGACGGCTCTGCCTGCGGATGCCTACATTCAGGGCGAGGCGGTGATGCGTCTGGAAAACCGCATTCCCTTCCGTGGCTGGCGCATGACTTCTTTCACCACCTACGAGTCGGTGCGTGAGCGGGTGAACGGCGTTCTTGCCATCGAGATCATGGGATTCGCCATTCTGCTGGCGCTGGCATTTTATGCGCTCAGCCGCCGTTCCGCCTCGCGGCTGGCCCTGTCTGCGCGCGAGTCGGCAGAGCTTCGCCATCTGAATGCGCAGTTGCAGCGGGAAGTCGCCGAGCGCAAACGGGTGCAGGAAGACCTTGCCGTGGCCGAGCAAACCCTTGAACAATCGTCCAAACTCGCCGCCCTTGGCGAGATGTCAGCGGCCGTCAGTCACGAGCTGAACCAGCCCCTTGCGGCGATGAAAACCTACCTTGCGGGTGCGCGCCTTTTGTTGCGCCGCAACCGACCGGACGAGGCGCTGGTCAGCTTTGGCCGCATTGACGATCTGATCGAGCGAATGGGGGCAATCACACGCCAGCTCAAATCCTATGCGCGCAAGGGTCAGGATGCGTTAAGCCCTGTGGATATGGCCGATGCGCTTGCCTCGAGCCTGTCGATGATGGAGCCGCAACTGCGTCAGCGCCGGGTCCAGATCAACCGCGTGCTGCCCCCGGACCCGGTCGAAGTGATGGGGGATCGCCTGCGCATTGAACAGGTCATGGTCAACCTGCTGCGCAATGCCATCGATGCGACCAAGACGGTGCGCGCGCCGCAAGTCGACATCATCCTGTCGGCCGGTGAAACCGCGACCCTGACCGTGCGTGACAATGGCCCGGGCATTGCCGATCTCGATGCCCTGTTCGAACCTTTTTACACCACCAAGCAGCCCGGCGACGGCGTGGGCTTGGGGCTTGCCATCTCATCGGGCATTGTCAACGATCTGGGCGGGCGGTTAACAGCGCGCAACGGCCAGTCCGGTGGTGCCGTCTTTGAGATGCAGTTGCCCGTGCTGGGCGAACAGACAGACGACGAAGACGACGACCAGAAAGTAGAAGCGGCGGAGTAAGTTCAGATGACCCAAGCGATGAAAATTGCCATTGTCGATGACGAGCAGGACATGCGTCAGTCCATCAGCCAGTGGCTGGCGCTGTCAGGATATGACACCGAAACCTTTGCCAGTGCTGAGGACGCGCTGAAAGTGCTTGGCCCCGAATACCCAGGCATTGTCATCTCGGACATCAAGATGCCCGGTATGGACGGCATGCAGTTCCTCAAAAAGCTGATGGGCAATGACAGTGCCCTGCCTGTGATCATGATCACCGGCCACGGCGATGTGCCGATGGCCGTCGAGGCGATGCGCGTGGGTGCGTTCGACTTTCTTGAAAAGCCGTTCAACCCGGATCGCATGTCCCAACTGGCCAAGAAGGCCACGGGCCAGCGTCGCCTGACTATGGACAACCGCGCCCTGCGCCGCGAGTTGTCGGATGGCGGCCAGTTGATGAAAAAGCTGATCGGTCAAAGCCCGGTGATGGAGCGTCTGCGTGAGGATATCCTCGATCTGGGGCAAGCGGACGGCCACGTGCTGATCGATGGCGAGACGGGCACGGGCAAGACGTTGGTGGCTCATGCCCTGCACGCGGTAGGCAGCCGGGCGGGCAAACGATTTGTCCTGATCAGTTGTTCAGCCTGGGAGGAAGAGGCGCTGGCCAAGCGTCTGTTTGGCCCGATGAATCCCGAAGACGCGCAACTGCCCGCCATCGAAGAGGCGCGCGGCGGCACCCTTGTGCTGGAAGACATCGAAGCGCTGAGCGAGAGCCTGCAGGCCCGTCTGCTAAGCATCATCAACGAACAGGGCACGCCTGCCGAGACCCGCATCGTTGGGATCAGCAACCTGCAAGAAGCGGGGCGCACCTGCGAGGATGCGCTGCGCCCGGACCTTTATTACCGTCTGGCCGCGCTCAAGATCACCGTGCCTCCGCTGCGCCAGCGCGGCGAGGATATCCTGACCCTGTTTACGCGGCTCAGCGATCAATTCTCGGACGAATATGGCTGCGATGCCCCCAAAGTATCCGCACAAGAGGCGGCACAACTGTTGCAGGCCCCGTGGCCGGGGAACGTGCGCCAGTTGATCAACATCGCCGAACGCGCCGTGTTGCAGGCGCGCCGGGGGACTGGATCAATCGCGTCCCTGCTGATGAACGATCACGAGGAAATGCAGCCCGTCATGACAACCGAGGGCAAGCCCCTTAAGGAATATGTCGAGGCATTCGAGCGGATGCTGATCGACAACACGATGCGCCGCCACAAAGGGTCCATCGCCTCTGTCATGGACGAATTGTGCCTGCCACGCCGGACCCTGAACGAAAAGATGGCCAAGTACGGGCTGCAAAGGTCCGACTACCTCTAGGCCATGGATATCGGGGCCGGTATTGCACGGCATTTCATCATGGGCGGGCTGTTTTACCTGCTCTACCTGCTTGTGCCGCTGCTGGGGTTCTGGTTGTGGCGCAAGGGGTTGCGGTTCTGGGTCTGGCCACTGGCGCTGATCTGGATCGCAGGCTTTGTGCTGGTGCCGCTGGTCGAATACCAGCGCGCCCGGTTGCAGGCCGAGGCGAACTGGTCCCTCGCAATCCTGCCCGACAGTGTGCCCATCGATGGCAAAGTCTTTGTCAGCGACGACACAGTGCGCACGCCCCACACAGCCATTCACAGGTTCAGCGAACCGGCAGGCAGTTTCGGATTGTACAACCGCGAAGAAATGGCGACTGCGCTGGCCGCCGGACCCGTCGACTTTGCCGATCTGCGGTTTTTCGAACACGTGCCCGCGCCGGGCGAATACAAGGACCGCAAGACTGTCGAAACGCCGCCGGGCACGCGGGTCGCGGCGGACTATCTGATGCTGTCGCATTTTCGCGGCCCCGCGCGCGCCATCCTCGACACGATCACCCATCCCGCAACCGACAGCCTGCCAAACGGGTTTGGGGTGGACTACATGATCGTCGACGTCAGCGATCCGGCGGCGTTCGATCTGAGCACAGCGCGCATCACGATGCTGCTGCCCTATGCCTCCAAAAGCTACTATGCGTGGCCCTTCAATCCAATGGTGCGTCAGGTCTATAGCGCCGCCGATTACGCCACGCAGCGCGACATCCAGCTGGATCTGTTCTGTGCCAACCTGTCCGAGCAGAAGCGCGACCGCTGCCGTCGGGACATGTGACGGCGCATCGCCAAAAACCGAGCATTTCTATCGAAAAAACCGATTCCTGACGCCTTAATGGTCCAAGACGGCGCGCATGATTGCGTCCGGCTCCAGCGATTGGAAGGGAGACGTGGTTTGAACGTCGTAGGCAATGGGGAAGTACCCAAGCACTGTCGAAGACATTCTGGCCAAGCTGACCGATCTGATCAAACGGATGAAACAGGGCAAAGCCTTTGAAATCCTGTGACCCCGTCGGCTCTTAACGCCGCGCACCGCGCGACGCACAGGTGTGCATCAAAAACATGCACCCACACGCATAACGGGAAACTATTACGCGCCCATCCGGGTGCGCGCCTCAGATTTCCCATTGTCTTTTCGTTCTCATTCCCTTTATCTACGTCTACGGGGTTCCGACGCTGTTTCGCGTCGCCCCGGATACGAGTTTCGCTGTTATGGATGTTGTGTCGGGCCAGACCCACGGACGTTTTGACAGACCGATTGGGCCCTGAAAGGGGCCACGAGATGCTGACGCAGACGCAGGTCTGGTGCAGCTAATGAACGGATGCAGCGCCCCGAGGGGTGATTTGCGTCGGAGAAGAACCGCGATGACACGCGCGAGAACATTGAGAGTTCCAGCAGAAGGCCCTTGGGGTCACGGCTGCCGCGTGCCGCACATCGCCCAGACAAGACACAATTCGCGATCGTTGGCACCCCCGGGTGGCAGTTTCGCGCGATTGTGCAATGGACTTACATGGCTAAGAAAATGCTTATCGATGCCACCCACGCGGAAGAGACACGCGTTGTGGTGGTTGACGGAAACAAGGTCGAGGAGTTTGACTTTGAATCCGAGAACAAACGCCAGCTTGCTGGCAACATCTATCTTGCAAAAGTAACACGGGTCGAACCGTCGCTTCAGGCGGCGTTTGTGGACTATGGCGGCAACCGTCATGGCTTCCTCGCCTTTTCGGAAATCCACCCCGATTACTATCAGATCCCCGTCGCCGACCGTCAGGCGCTGATGGAGGAAGAGCGCGCGTATGTTGAGGCCCAGAAGGCCCGCGACGAAGCCGAGGATAAACCCAAGCCCAAGCGCCGTTCGCGCTCGCGCAGTGCCGCGGCCAAGGACAAGGATGCCAAGGCGACCCAAGAGATCGACGGCATGGAGACCATCGATCTTGAGACCGACGGCGAGACCGAGGCCGAAGTGCCAGCGGACGAAGCGGCATCGCCCATGGAGACTGTGGCCGAAACCCCGGTGGAAACGCCTGCTGCGGATGAGGCCGAGGACGACACAGATGACGTGACAGACGCGACATCCGAGGATGACGACGAGGACGAGGATGACGTCAAGAAGGGGCCCGATGCGGCCTCCAAGGACGACAGCATCGAATCCGTCGCCGATGATGACGACAGCGAAGACATTCGTCCGGCGCGCAAACCCCGCCCCAAGCGTTACAAGATCCAGGAAGTCGTCAAAGTGCGGCAAATCCTGCTGGTGCAGGTCGTCAAGGAAGAGCGCGGCAACAAGGGCGCGGCCCTGACCACCTACCTGTCTCTTGCCGGCCGTTATTGCGTGCTGATGCCCAACACTGCCCGTGGCGGCGGCATTTCCCGCAAGATCACCAACGCCGCCGACCGCAAGAAGCTGAAAGAGATCGCGAACGAAATCGACGTGCCAACAGGCGCGGGCCTGATCGTGCGCACCGCCGGTGCCCAACGCACCAAAGCCGAGATCAAGCGCGACTACGAATACCTGCAACGCCTGTGGGAACAGATCCGCGAGTTGACGCTGAAATCCATCGCTCCGGCCAAGATCTACGAAGAAGGCGACCTGATCAAACGCTCGATCCGCGACCTTTACAATCGCGACATTGACGAGGTGTTCGTGGAAGGCGAGCGGGGCTATCGCACCGCCAAGGACTTCATGAAAATGATCATGCCGTCCCATGCCAAGAACGTGAAGCTCTACACCGAAAGCCTGCCGCTGTTCGCGCGCTATCAGGTGGAAACGTACCTTGGGGGCATGTTCAACCCGACCGTGCAGCTGAAATCCGGTGGTTACATCGTGATCGGCATCACCGAGGCGCTTGTGGCGATCGACGTGAACTCCGGCCGCTCCACCAAGGAAGGGTCGATCGAGGACACCGCCCTCAAGACCAACCTTGAGGCTGCCGAAGAAGTCGCCCGCCAGTTGCGTCTGCGTGACCTTGCGGGCCTGATCGTCATCGACTTTATCGACATGGACGAGCGCAAGAACAACGCCGCCGTCGAAAAGCGGATGAAGGACAAGCTGAAAACGGATCGTGCCCGCATTCAGGTGGGTCGCATTTCGGGTTTTGGCCTGATGGAGATGTCGCGCCAGCGCCTGCGTCCCGGCATGATCGAGGCCACGACACAGCCCTGTTCGGCCTGTCACGGCACCGGTCTGATCCGTTCGGACGACAACCTGGCCCTGTCCATCCTGCGCCAGATCGAAGAGGAAGGCACGCGTCGCCGGTCGCGCGAGGTGCTGGTCAAGGCACCCGTTGGCATCGCCAACTTCCTGATGAACCAGAAGCGCGAACACATCGCCCAGATCGAGGCGCGCTATGGCCTGTCCGTGCGCATCGAAGGTGAGCCGCATCTGATCAGCCCGGATTTCACGCTTGAGAAGTTCAAGACTGCGACCCGCGTGGTCAAAGCGGTCGAGACGGCTGTCGTCTCGGTCGATACATCGCTGATGGATCAGGTCGACGAGGACGATGCAGAAGTGGTCGAAGACGAGGCACCCGCCGCCGCAGGGTCTGCACCGGTCAGCGAACCGGCACAGGATGACGGCGAGCAAAAGCCCAAGCGTCGCCGCCGTCGGCGTCGTCGTGGTCGCGGCAAGGGCAATGGTCAGGACAACAACGGGTCTGACGACTCCAACAGCGATGCCGACAGCACCGAAGCGTCTGAGGCAACTCCGGACGCCACCGCTGATGCGCCCGAAGCAGCTCCGGAAGGCGAGGGCGACGCGCCCGCGCCCAAGAAGAAGCCAACGCGCACGCGGCGTTCTAAATCGTCTGGCAAGCCCAAGACGGAAGAGGCGGCACCGGTTGAAGATCAGGCAGCCCCGGCTGAACCTGCGGACGCCGCGCCAGCCCCCACCGAAGCCCCCGAAGCCGAGGCCGAGGCGGAACCCGCGCCCAAGCCAAAGAGGACGCGCAAACGCGCACCCAAGGCCGCTGCGCAAGAGGCACCTGCTGCCGAAGAGGCCCCCGTGGCCGCAGCACCGGAAGAGGCCGCACCTGCAGCGCCGGAGCCAACGCCGGAACCACCCGCACCCGAGCCTGTCGGCGCCGGCGCGGACACGGTGGTCGAAGATGAGCCGCCCAAGCCGAAAAAACGCGGCTGGTGGTCGCTGGGTAAGTGAGATCAGGGGCGCTCCGATGGGGCGCCCTTTTTCGTCAAGGGCCTAGCCCTTGCGGATCACATATGTCTGCACGTCGCCTGCAAGATCGCTTGAGATCAGCGTATGCCCGGCCTCGGTGCAAAAATGCGGGACATCGACGATGGCCGCCGGATCGTCAGCCTGCACGGTCAGGACCTCGCCCGACCCAATGGCCTGCAAGCGCTTGCGCGCTTTAAGCACGGGCAGAGGGCAAAGCAGCCCCGTTGCATCAAGGTGATATGCGTCGTCCATACCCTGCACTTAGGGGCGATGTTTCAGCCTGTCCACAGACATGTGACCACGCAGGGGCGTGACGCGGGGAACACGCCGGGATAGGGGTGGCATTATGTTCGGAATCGACATCATCGACGCAAGCCTTCTGCCCGCCATGAGCATCGCGCTGCTTGCGGGCATCATCAGCTTTCTGAGCCCCTGCGTGCTGCCGATTGTGCCACCGTATCTGGCCTATATGTCGGGGATGAGCGTGTCCGAGATGTCCGAAGGGCGTTCGGGGCGCAACCGCGCCACGATCACGGCGCTGTTCTTTGTCCTTGGCCTGAGCACCGTGTTCCTGTTCCTCGGCTTTGCCGCATCGGCCTTTGGCGCGTTTTTCCTGATGAACCAGGTGCTGTTTTCGCAGATTTCCGGCGCGATCATCATGATCTTTGGCCTGCATTTTCTGGGCGTGTTTCGCATCCCGTTCCTCGATCAAGAGGCGCGGATGGAGGCGGGCGATCACGGCGGGTCGTCCTTTGGGGCCTACATTCTGGGCCTTGCCTTTGCCTTTGGCTGGACACCCTGCATCGGCCCGCAACTGGGTGCGATCCTCACGCTTGCCGCCTCCGAGGCGTCGGTGACGCGTGGCACATTCCTGCTGGGTGTCTACGCGGCAGGTCTGGGCATTCCGTTTCTGCTTGCGGCGATGTTCATGAGCCGGGCGATGGGCGTCATGAACCGGATCAAACCCTATATGGGTGTGATCGAAAAGGTGATGGGCGGGCTGTTGTTGCTGGTGGGAGCGGCGATGCTGTTTGGGCTGTTCACCCGCTTTTCCTTCTGGCTGCTTGAACAGTTCCCGGTGCTCGCGACGTTCGGCTAATCGGCGGCCCGCGCAGTCAACCGTTTCAGGACAAACACACGAATGGCCGAGGCCAGCCCCACATCCGCACCACGATTTGCATCAATATCGCTCGCCAATGCGTTGATTGGCTTGCCTTCTTCGGCAGCGATATCGCGGAACGCGCGCCAGAACTCAGGCTCCAGCGACACGCTGGTGCGATGACCCTTCAACGTCAGGGAATGCTTTTGCGGGCGCGCGCTCATGCCTCATCTTCACCCCGGTCGCGCAATGCCTTGCCATCAAGCAGCCGGATTGTGCGCTCCTTTTCCGCCTGCGCTTTGCGCTTTTCTGCCTTGCTGCGTCCAAAGGCCACTGCGTTGGCCTCGGCCTGCGCCTTGTCTGCGGCACGCGCGCGCGCCTTGCGCACTTTGTTGAGATTGACGGGGCTGTCGCTCACTTGGGGCCGATCATGTTTTCCGGGCGCACCACGCGGTTGAACGTTTCTTCATCGACGAAGCCCAAGGCGATGGCCTCCTCCAGCAGTGTCGTGCCGTTCTTGTGCGCAGTCTTGGCGACCTTGGTGGCGTTGTCATAGCCGATTTCGGGGGCGAGGGCCGTGACCAGCATCAGGGATTCGCGCATCAGCTTGTCGATCCGCACCCGGTCCGCATCAAGGCCGACCACAAGATTGTCGGTAAAGGCGGATGCCGCATCTCCCAAAAGCTGCATGGATTGCAGCACGTTATAGGCCATCATGGGTTTGTAGACATTCAATTCAAAGTGCCCCTGCGACCCGGCAAAACCCACGGCCGCATCATTGCCCATCACGTGCGCACAGACCTGGGTGAGTGCTTCGCATTGGGTCGGGTTCACCTTGCCCGGCATGATCGAACTGCCGGGTTCGTTTTCCGGCAGAACCAATTCGCCCAGACCGCAGCGCGGGCCAGAGCCAAGCAGGCGGATATCGTTGGCGATCTTGAACAGCGAGGCAGAGACGGTTTTCAAAGCACCCGACATCTCGACCATCGCGTCATGGGCCGCGAGTGCTTCGAATTTGTTGGGGGCCGTGACAAAGGGCAGGCCTGTGATGTCGGCCATATGGGCGGCCACAGCCTCGGCCCAGCCATGTTTGGTGTTAAGGCCCGTGCCCACGGCAGTGCCGCCTTGCGCCAGTTCATAGATGCGCCCCAGCGCGTCCTTGACCCGCTGAATGCCCATGGCGACCTGATGGGCGTAGCCGCCAAATTCCTGTGACAGCGTCAAAGGGGTGGCATCCTGCGTGTGGGTGCGCCCGATCTTGATGATGCCGTCAAAGGCCGTGACCTTGGCCTCAAGGGCGGCGTGCAGCTTTTCCAGCCCCGGCAGCAATACCTGATGGGCAGTCATTGCAGTCGAGATGTGCATGGCCGTCGGGAATGTGTCGTTGGAGGATTGGCCCATGTTGCAGTGATCGTTGGGGTGCACCGGGTCTTTCGACCCGATCACGCCGCCAAGGGTTTCGATGGCACGGTTCGCGATCACCTCGTTGGCGTTCATGTTGGATTGCGTGCCCGATCCGGTCTGCCAGACCACAAGGGGGAAGTTGTCGTCAAACTTGCCCGCGACCACTTCGGCGGCGGCGGCGATGATCGCATCCGCCAGCGTCGCGTCCAGATCGCCCTGCGCTTTGTTCTGCATCGCGCAGGCCTGCTTGATCACCCCCAGCGCGCGCACGATGGCGACAGGCTGTTTTTCCCAGCCGATGGGGAAATTCATGATCGAGCGCTGAGTCTGTGCGCCCCAATACTTGTCGGCAGGAACTTCGAGCGGTCCAAAGCTGTCGGATTCGGTGCGGGTGTCGGCCATCGGGCGGCTCCTTGCTGCAATTCGTATGTCTTGCCTCTGCGTTTACCGGGCGGGGCTGGCGCAGACAAGCATACTGGTCGTGGCCATCGGGTTCGTGATGATGATATCAAACAATGGGTGGTGAAAGTTGCCCGATCCCGCACTATATTGAAATCAGTGCGCTTATCAGGGAGACTCGATCATGCCAGCCGCCCGCACCGCCATAAGACCCGTTCTGCATCCGTTGGTTACCGCGCTGTTTGCGTTGTCTGCGGCTTGCGCCCTCTTTGTCGGGATGGCGCGCGCGGATGCCTCGGCGTTTATCGGCACCTATAGCGGATCGGCCGAAGTGCAGGCACTCGATGGCAGCACGATCCCGCGCGACATGAGCGTTGAAATTTCGGCAACAAAGGACGGGTTTCGGGTCCAGTGGACTTCGGTGACCTATCGCGCAGACGGGAAAGTGCGCGAAAAATCCTACGAAGTTGACTTTGTGGGCAGCGACCGGGATGCCGTGTTTTCCGCCGCGCAGCGCAAGAACGTGTTTGGCCACGAGGTCCAGCTTGATCCGATGAAAGGCGAACCCTATGTCTGGGCGCGCATAGTGGGTGATACCCTTACCGTCTATTCCCTGTTTGTCGGGGCCGACGGGGGCTACAGCATGCAGCAATATGACCGCACGCTTGCGGATGGTGGTCTTGATCTGCGATTCCAGACCATTCGAGACGGCCAGATTCAACGCGCGGTCGAGACGTTTCTGGCCCGCGAGTGACGCTTAGGTCGTCCGCAATTACTTTCTGAAACTGTCCAGTGACACGATTTCCGCATCCTTTGCGGGGGCATCGCCATCATCTTCATCCGTGACCGGTTTTGGCTTGGCTGATGGCGGACGCGGCAGGATGTCGGGCGACGTGGCCGTGGCCCCGTCGCTGCCGTCTTCCTCGTCCTGCGTTTCAAAGCGCAGGCCAAATTCCACGGACGGGTCCACAAAGGTCTTGATGGCATCGTAAGGGACATAAAGCGGTTCAGGTGCGTCGCCGAAATTCAGCGTGACCGCAAACCCGTCTTCTCCCACGTCCAGCTTGTCATACCAGTGCTGCATCACCACGGTCATTTCGCCGGGATAGCGGTCGCTCAGCCAATCGGCGAGCTCGGCATCCGGGTGGCTGGTGTCGAAAGTGATGAAAAAATGGTGCGATCCAGGCAATCCGCGCTCGGCAACGTCGGTCAATACTTTGCGGATAAGGCCACGCATGGCCTCATGCATCAGGTTGCCGTAATCAATGCTGCGGCTCATGGCAGTCCTCGCACTTCACAACCCCAGCATATCCCAAATCCGCGCGGTGAAAAGAGGCGGTAGCGGTAAAGCGTGCATTAAGTGAGACCGGACAGGGAAATTGCGCATCCCGCCACCGCCATCACAGCCAGCGTGGGCAGGAGTTTCACTTTGGCCACAAGCATCAAGCCCATGGCGATGAGGGTCAGCACAACCGCCCAGATATTGAGCGTGGTCCAGTCTGGCAGGGGCAGGGCAAGTCCGGGTGCGGTGCCGACCTGCGCAAAAAACACATGCAGCGCGAACCAGATCGACAGGTTCAGGATCACACCGACCACCGCAGCGGTGATCCGCCCAAGGGCCGCCGACAGGCGCGGGCGCGCCGCAATGTGATCAAGGTATGGGCCTGCCGCAAAAATCCAAAGGAAACAGGGCACGAACGTCACCCACAGCGCCAGCGCCCCCGCCGCCAGTGCCATCCCAAGCCCGCCCTGAGCGAACCCGGCCAGCAGTGCCACGAACTCCGTCACCAGAATAAGCGGGCCGGGCGTGGTTTCCGCCAGCCCGAGCGCATCAATCATCTGCGGGGTCGTGATCCAGCCGTGGTCCTGCACGACCTCTTGCGTCATGTAGGCCAGTACTGCGTAAGCGCCGCCAAAGGTGACAACCGCCAGTTTCGAAAAGAACAGCCCGATTTGCAGCAGGAAATCCTGTGCGCCGATCCACAACACAATCACCGGTGCGGCCCACAAACTGCCCCAGATCATGACAATCCGGCCGGTGCGCGCACGGGCCGGGGCAGGTGGCGCGGCGGCAGACGTCAAATCAGCCGTAAGATACCCATAGAGGCCTGCGGCGATGACAACGGCTGGAAAAGGCAGACCAAAGACAAACAGGGCAACAAAACCGATCCCGGCCAGCCCCCAAGCGGCCCGGTCGGTCAGCGCCTTTTGTCCGAGGCGCAGCAGGGCCTGCAGGACAACCACGATGACAGCGGCCTTGATGCCGAGGAATGCGGCCTGCACCAATGGGACGTCCCCAAACCGGATGTAAAGCAGGGCCAGCGCAAGAATGATGACCGCCCCCGGCACCACAAACAACAGCCCCGCCAAAAGCCCGCCAAGCGTGCCGCGCAACCGCCAGCCTGCATAGGTCGCCAGTTGCATCGCCTCGGGACCTGGCAGCAACATGCACAAGGACAGTGCGCGCAGGAATTGCTGTTCGCTCAACCATTTCTGGCCGGTGACAAGAGCGTCGTGCATCAGCGCGATCTGGGCCGCGGGCCCGCCAAATGACAGCAGACCGATGCGCCCAAAGACCCGGAACAGGTCTGGAAAGCTGGGGGCGGTCATTGCCCGCGCCCCGTCGGCCAGTCATGGCCTTCGTCCGCGCCATCACGCGCCCATCGGTAAAGCGCGTCGTACATGGGCAGACCAGCCTGCAACTGGTCCTGATCATCGCGGTATTGACGTGACAAACCCACCGACATGGCCAGCAGGCCTGCCGCCTCGGGGGCAAGATCGTGGCGGTTGGTGTCTGCGGCGCGAATGACGGTTGCCAGCCGGTCAAGGGCCGGGGAGTGCAGTGCAAATTCGTCGAGCATCGTGTCGAACGTACAGCGGCTTCCGCGATGGCTCCAGAACACGTCCTCGACATCAAAAGGGGTCGCGCCATAGCGATCGGCCACGCCCATCACTTCGCCAGGCGAGACAAACAGAAACCGGGCCTGCGCATCGACAAATCGGCGGATCAGCCAGGGACAGGCAATCCGGTCGATCTTGGGGCGGTGGCGAGTCACCCAAAGCGTGGCGCCGTCCACCGGATCGGGCAGGGCGGCGGCGGGCACGCGCATCATGTCTTTCATTTCGCGCCACGCATACATCCCGCCCTTGAGATATTCGGCGCTGAACCCGTCCGCACGCAGCCGCGCCACCAGGCCTTGCGACAGCTTGATGCCGCGCTGACAGGTGATCACCGCGTGTCGCCCACCCAATCGGGCCTTGAGACCAGCAAGGTCGGTATGAGGGTGGCGCACCGAGCCGGGGATCAGAAACGGGTCATCGGCAAAGTCGGGATCGATGGAAATATCAATAATCGCAGGCGCATCTGCCGTGCCGATCAGACGCAAAAGTTGGGAGCAGGTAATTTCGTTTGGGGCAGCCATGAGCATGCATCCTTTGCATTGGAAACATGCGAACGTTGGGCTGGCGCCTCACGGGGTGTTCGCGTCTACCCCATGGTTTGAGCATCTTTGCTTTGGCGTCGAAGTCAAGGGGGTGTGGGTGCGGGAAATGATCAGGCGCAGGGCCCATCCCAGCACCATTTTTCGACAAGAACGCAGTGCAAAGTCCTGTTGCTTCAATGGAAAAAGCGGCCCCGGTTGCCCGAAGCCGCCTGCACAGCACCTGATCGGCGCGTTATGATTTTTTGCGACGACGCAAGGCTGCAAGGCCACCAAGACCCGCGAGCAAAAGGATACCACCCGCAGGCAGGGGGATCGCGCTGACGGTACCGGTATAGACGTCATCCACGATGACGAGTGAGGGCGAACCGCTGGCGCTGAAAATCACGCTGGAAAGGCCACCGATGTCGGTCACACCAAAGAATTGCGGCGTGTTGGCGACAAGGTCAAATGTGCTGGCCGCCGACCCCGACACCGTCACTGTTGTGGCGACCGTCGACGTCATCCAGAGACCAAAGGCAGTGAAGGCGGACGAAAAGCCGTTGAAGTTCAACAGCGACGCGCCGTTGTCCTCATAAAGCGCGTTTCCCGTGCCTGACACGACGCCTGTCGATGAGAACGGCGGTGTGCCCGCGCCGATTTGGTTCACAGCGCCGTTTGTCTCGGATATCGTGAAGTCCGCAAAGGTGAATGATGGTTGCAGTGCATAAGGATCTTCAAAGCTTTCAACGGTCGTGGTTGTCGCCGCCTGAAATGAAGCAAGATCAGAGTAAAACGTCGCAGCGGAGGCAAGGCTTGCCACACCGGAAATGACGATCGAAAGGCCAAGTGTCTTCAAAATGCTCATAGTGTCCTCGCTAAATGTGCCCAAGTCGGAATTTCTGCGATCATGAGTAGTGCGACACAGCCTCACAATCAACAATTTATGATTGAATTGAGAAATCTTGCTGCGGTGTTGCTTCGGCCTTGCAAAACAATAGCTGTCATGTGGCAGTAATGCTTGCAAACCGTGCACAATCGCAGCGCTTTGGGCGCCTGTTCAGTGCCATTTTGGAATGCGCCGCAGTTATCGCAGCGGCGTGCCGCCCAGCATCACAGCCATTGCATTGTCCGGCAGCAGGCCAAGTTGTTCGAACAGGTTCAGCGCATCCACGTTGCTGTGTATTTCGACCATGCGTTCATCGTCAAAGCGCACCAGCATCTGGTTCGACACCTGGATGGGCTTGTTGGAATGTTTGGCCACACTCGTGATTTCGACAAGGGCCGACAGCCAGTCGTCCTGTTCGATCAGCACCGGAAAGGACACTGACACAGGGCGGAACAGCGCGTGCGCCATCGAAACCAGTTCGGACAGTTCATCGGGATCAAAGGGCATATCCCCCATGATTCCCCGCGTGCGCGCATTGGGCGAAAGCAGCTTGGGCAACATGTCGAGATTGCCCTTTATCCAGATCTCTTCAAAATAGGTCTGCAAGGTCCGGATCTTGTGCGGCATTGCGGCGCTCACCTCTGTCACTGTGCGTGTGCAGCACGATACCGACAGGAGTTTAAGAAAGGCTCAAGGAGGATGAAGTGCAGGCTTCTGTTGCCAGGTGCCTGCGAACCCCGCCTTACGCTGCAAAGCGCAAGGACTTAATTTTCGATGTTAGGAACAGCTTACGCTGCTACTGCCATCGGAGCACGATTGTCATTTGCAATTGTACATGTTTCGCCGGTAACGGTGGCAGACAGCCGAGACAAAGCAAACTCCTTTAGACGTCCGTCGATCCTATTTCGACCCCATGATCCCTCAAATGAAAGGATGTTTGGTGGAGTCGCCGGGTACCGCCCCCGGGTCCGATCCGCTTATTACGAGCGCGTTTATGTCCATAGTCCCGAAGGACGATTGATATATAGGCCGCCGGTGCGCGTGATGCAATCTGTGGGAGTGTTTGGTGAAAGTTTTTTAGTACCAGGCGTGCCTTCGGAAACTTTAATGTCGCCCTGCAAGCCCATGATAAACTGTAGAAATTCCTCATTTTACCTGATTTGGAGCATGAAAGAATCCGTCCCGTCATGCCTTCTGTCAGAGGTTAGCCCACAGAAACCATGCGGACAGGGCCACTTCGATCCCGCCGAACACCAGAACCTTGCGCACGGGCGGTTTGTCGAACACCAGCGACACGACACGGCCCGCCGCGGCCCCTGCAAAGGCAAAGCCGATCATGGCATAAGCGAGGGGCGCGTCCAACCAGATCGCGGCCGCGCCTGCGGCAACAAACAGGCCCCCCACGCTCGCGCGCATCTCGCTCAGCCCCATGGTGCTGGCCGTGGGTGCCAAATCGAGCGCGGAGGCCGTATAGCGCGGCGCCACAAAGCCAAAAAGGCCAAAGCCGATGGTCAACAGGGCGGCGATCACGTTCAGGATATCTATCATGAGGGGTGAGCTAGCCCGCGCAGCACATACCGGCAAGGATGCTTGTGCAGATGCCCGCCTGACACCTCGCCACGAACCGCAACCCTGGCGGATCAGACGACCGAAAGGCAGGCGCAGGTGGCGAGGTGATTGACCCGTTGCGTTGTGCTGCCCTGCACCAATGCGCCCACCGACCCCAGCCCGCGTCTGCCTGTCACGATCAGATCGGCCCCGCATCCATTGGCATATGCGATGATGACATCGGCGGCGTCTCCAAGTTGCTGATGTGTGGATGTGACGTCTTGACCGGTTTCGGCGGCAATGGCCGCCCCCGCAGACAGGATTTTGTCGCCTGCCGCCTGCACCTCATCCGCGTGCGGCATGGTCGTGGCAGTGTGATAGCCCGCCACCGCGCCAAGGGCGAAGGCAACAGTCTTGGGCTGCGGTGTGTGCACAAGGTGAAGGGCAGAGCCGTATTTTCCGGCCAGATCACAGGCCAGCCGCAACGCTTTTTCCGATGTTTGAGAGCCATCCAGCCCGACCACGATTGCGTTAAACATCATTCATCCTCCCTTATTGCAGTTGAGACCACGATAGGGGGGCGTGCACCGCATGGCCTTGATGTGGATCAACGTCAGGTGCGGGACTAAAACCGCGCGCCATTTCGCTTTTTCACCTGCGCGCCCTAGGTTTTTCGATGACTGACATCGCTATGACGAACCCCGAAATGAACCACGAAGCGACGATCAAAACCATCTCGGACGCCCTTGTGGATGCGGCAGGGATCGAGGCGCTGTTTCTCAGCGGCAGTCACGCCACGGGCCTTGCGGATGCCTATAGCGACATCGACTTTGTGATGGTCGCAAGGGCAGGGGCGAGCGATGATGTCGCGGCACTGTGGCGCGACGCGGTGGCCCAAACGGGTGACATCGTGCTGTGGTGGGACCGCACCACTGTGCCCGTGCTGATCAATGCGATCACCGCTGACTGGACGCGCACCGATGTGATCATCCTGAAACCGGAGCAGATGGGCCATCACAGTCAGGCGGGGTTAAAGCCGCTGTTTGATCACAAGGGGGTATATGCGGGGCTTGACGAAAAGCACGCGCCAGCCCCGCCCAACCCCAGGAAATTCAAATACCAGATCGAGGAGTTCATCCGTATTCTTGGCCTGCTCCATCTGGCCGCGGGGCGGGAAGAGTACATCAACGGGGTGTTGGGTGTGTTCCATCTGCGCAATGCGTTGGTCGAGTTGATGATCGAGGAAACGGGCGCGCCAAACCGGGGCGGCGTGCTGCATCTCAACCGGCTGATTACCCAAGAGCAAAAGGATGTGCTGGTGTCGCTGCCACCCCCGGTGCCAACCCGCGATGCAATGATCGACGCGCATCTGGCCTATGCGCGCGCATTCCTGCCTCTTGCACGCAAGCGGGCAGCGGATTTGGGTGTGGACTGGCCCGAACAGTTCGAAGAGGTGACGTGGGCGCGGCTGAACGAGACTCTTGGGATAGACTGCCCATACGCACGGGGGTGAGGCG
The DNA here is from genome assembly GCF_045797845.1 of Tateyamaria armeniaca. NCBI lineage: Bacteria > Pseudomonadati > Pseudomonadota > Alphaproteobacteria > Rhodobacterales > Roseobacteraceae > Tateyamaria > Tateyamaria armeniaca. The sequence goes on along the minus strand of NZ_JBHDIY010000002.1, from coordinate 3,081,070 downwards.
TGTCAGCCTAGGTTTGTGTCGAATTGGGGCCTTTGTCGGGTGGCGACTAAAGCGCCGTCCAGACGCCCACAATTCCGACCACGATCAGGCTCAGTGCCCAGATCAGTTCCAGATCAAACCAGCTGCGCGACAGGAATTGCAGGCCCAGCCAGCGGTGCACTGCATAGGCCAGCGCGCCGCCAGATCCCATCATCGCAACGGTGTGCAGCACCGCGACCCCGAGGGCCAGCGCAGTTGTCGCCATCAGCGCCGAGGCGGCGCGGTGGCCCGCATCCAGTTCTTCGATGGCGCACAGGCCCAGATATATCGGCACCAGCATCAAGGCCGCTCCATGCGCCAGAGCAACCAGAAAGGACCACAAGGCGAGGCGGTGCGGTGGAACACGCGCGAGGAAGCGCGGATGGCGGCGGGTGATGGCAAGGTAGAGGCCCATGCCGATCACGACCAAACCTGCGCCGATGCGGATTTCACGGGCATAATCAATCAGCAGCGTCATCATGGAAAAGGGCAGCAAAATGCCCAGCATGGCCGCAAAATGCCCAAGGCTGAGCGCGCCAAGCGCGAGGCCAGAGCGCTGAACGCCGCCGCTCAAAAAGGGCCGAGGACACGGCAAGCGGCCAGCCCATGCCAGGGTTCAGCCCGTGGTAAAGGCCGGAAAGGATCACGGCGAGCCAGAGGCCCGCCGCGGTCGTCAGGTCCATCTAGACGGACGGATAGCAGAAACTGTCCGTCGAACAGTCGCCGCCCTCCAGTCGGATCTGGTGGCTGCGATAGCCTTCGGGGAACTTGGTCCAGAACTTTTCGTCCAGCGTCAGCCCGCCGTTTTCGCCCACATTGGCCATCACCATCGCCGCACCCCGGTCACCGGGGTAGAACTGGTCGTCCCATGTGGAATAGAGCGAGTTGGTCCAGTAGACCCGTTTGCCATCGCGACTGATCTCGACCATTTGCGGCCCATAGCCAAAGTCCTTGCCGTTCGGATGCTTGGTCTTTTTGACGATGCCGCCAATCTCGACCTTGCCCGCAAGGACCGGGTTCATTGGATCGGACACATCGTATTGGTGCATCTCGCCCAGTCCCCAGCACGCAACATAAAGATACTTGTCGTCAAGGCTCAGGTCGATGTCGGTGACCAGCGGCGGTACTGCGCCAAAGCCTTTCAGCAGGTCCGGCAGGTCGTCGGCCTCGGCCGGGACAGGATCAATGGTGATTGTTTTCTTGGCCTGCCATTCGCCATTGTCGTCCCGCCACCAGGTAAAGATCGCGCCTTGCAGGTTGGTGGTGTCGACCACCACACCGCAGAACCCGTATTCTTTGACCGGATCGTGGGCAGGGCGGATTTCCAGCGCCATTTGGTGATTTTCGCCAAGATCCAGCGACTTGACCACCTTGCGCGCGCGCAAATCCCAGAAGTGGATGGTGTGGCCGTATTTGTTGGACAAAAGGTCTTCGGCCACCACACCGTTTTCAAATTGCGGCGGCAGGCCCCATTCTGAGGACACCATGTAGTCGCGCGGCAGGTTCCACCAGAAATCGTAATGCTTGTCCTGAATGCCACGATCCATCTCGTAGCGGCCCTGAATCTCGAACGTCTGGCAATCCATGATGAAGATGCCGGGAGGGCCGTCTGTGCCATCCTTGCCACCGCCACCAAGGGTCGAGACATAGATGCCTTCGGGCCCGCAATGGATGGTGTGGGGGCGGGAATAGCCCGTTTTGGCCATCAACTCTTCGGGCTCGATCGTCTTGTGGATCTTGAGGTCCATCGGGTCCTTGACGTCGATGATGTAGATGCGCGAGGACCGGATGCCAGGAATGATCAGATAGCGCCGTTCAAGAAAGGCGTGGCCAGTCAGCGGCGACAGGGATGACGAACAGGCGTTCCAGCCGAAATGGTGAAACTCGTCACCCAGATTTGGCACGAACAGCGAATTCACGATCTGGCCGTAGGTGTCGGAATTGGGGTCCACGTCAACAACGGCAAGGCCGTCGGGCTTGGTTCCATCGGGGCTGAGCATCAGCGTAAACGCGAGTGTTTCAACCGGGGCCTCCATGGCCATCTTGGGTGAGGGGTGGAATGTGGGGTCTGGTCTTAAATTCATATCGTCCTCCCTGACGTATGCTGAGTGTCGGTTCCGGACCCCTTTTGACGTTCACAATGCAACGCGGCATGCGGGGTCAGGCGGTTTTGCGCTCCTTCTTTGTGGTTCGTTTGGCACGGGCCATGACGACGCTTTGCGCCAATTCCCGAGTGTAGGATTCAAGTTTGACAAGAGTTGCATCCGTCTGGGCCGCATCCTTGGCTGTCAACGCGTCGGCGAGTTCTGTGTGCAGGGCGACGATTGCCTCACGTGAACGGGCCGTGAAGGTGATCATGTTCATCAGCGGCTGCATGGCTTCGACCGCACCGGCCAGCTGGTAGGACAGCACCTTGTTGCCCGCACCGTCCACCAAAGCGCGGTGCAGCGTCACGTCAGAGGCGCAAAACGCCTCGTCCGACAGGTCGGGCTGGCTTTGGCGGTGAATTTCTGCGCGCATCGTGGCCAGTTGATCGGGTGTGCGCCGCGCAGCAGACAGGGCGCGCAGGCGCGTTCCAGCGCATAGCGGGCCTCGCAGGCGACATCGAAGCTGACCGCGTTCATACTCAGCAACAAGGTAGAGGTTGTGACCTGCTGGTCATAGGCCTCTTCGAAACGCAAACGGTTCACGAAAGCGCCCCCGGTTGCGCCACGCTGGGTGCGGATCAGGGATTGGGCGGCCAGACGCTTGAGCGCTTCGCGCACCGTGGGGCGCGAGACGTCGAAATGATCGGCCAGTTCCGCCTCAGAGGGCAGGCGCTGATCCACGATCAGATCACCCGCGATGATGGCGTCGCGAATGGCCGTGGCAATCTGGGCCGAGAGGTCTTTGGGGCTGTTGGGATCAATTTTCATTTGTCATACATATTAATGTCTGACATTTAATCTGGCAAGCTTTGAGTCGCATACGCTTTGGGAGGGCTTATGTCGCATCTTGTCCGCTCAACCCTTTGGCTGGGGTTCTTTGGCGCCATTCTGGCAGCGTGGTGGGTGATGTATTCCATGTCGATGGACATGGACCTCGACCTGCTGGGACGCCCGGGCGAGATGGGCGCACGAATGGCCGCGATGGACCCCCGGATGCCGATGTATATGCCAATGGCCAATTTCGGGCCTCTGTTCTGGATGTGGGCGATCATGATGGCGGCGATGATGCTGCCCACGCTGGTCCCCACCTTGCGCAGTTACGAAGACCTGATGGTGTCGGCCAACGGCACGCGGGCAGGGTGGCTTGGCGTGATCGGCGGATATCTTTTCGTGTGGGTCGGTTTTGCGGCCCTGATCTCGGGCGTACAACTGGCCTTGCTTTATGGCGGCGTTATCGACATGCTCGGCATTGCAAAGACCACCACATTTGCGGGCATTCTTCTGCTTGTCGTTGGTCTGTTCCAATTCACCCGAGCAAAGGAAATCTGCCATGGCGTGTGCCATAGCCCCATGATGTATTTTCTCGGCCACTGGCGCACCGGTTTGGCGGGCGGGCTGCGCATGGGCCTTGGCCTTGGCGCATTCTGTGTCGGGTGTTGCTGGGGGTTCATGGCGCTCGGCTTTGTCGGCGGGGTGATGAGCCTTGCGTGGATGGGCCTTGCCACATTGTTCATGGTGCTCGAAAAACTACCCCAAATCGGGCATGCCGTGACAAAACCAATGGGGGCGATCCTGATCGCCGCCGGTCTGGCCGTTTTGGTCACACCTTACTTCGGAGGACTATGAGATGGCCGTGAAAAAACGCCCCGACGCGGACAAGCTGCCCGTCAGTCAGCGCATCGACAGCCGCATGCCCAATCCCGGGCGGCGCCAGATGCGTCCGACCGAATGGGCGATCAAGGGCGAATTGTTCCTGAACTGCTCGTGCGAGGTGTTCTGCCCTTGTGTCGTGTCCCTTGGCGCGCACCCCCCACCGAAGGGCACTGCCACGCGTGGATGGCGATTGCGATCGACGAAGGCCACTTTGAGGGCGAGGACCTGTCAGGCCTCAATATCGGGCTGATGGTCGACATTCCGGGCCGCATGGGGGAGGGCGGCTGGCGCGTCGCGGCCTATGTGGATGAGCGGGCAAGCGGCAAAGCCTATAACGGTATCCTGCAAATCTTTTCCGGCGCGGCAGGAGGCACGACCGGCCTGTTCACGCTGCTGGTCAGCGACATCGTGGGGGCCGAGCGTGAAAAGGTCGAAATCGTGCGCGATGGCAAGAAACGCGGCCTCTATATCGGGCGCAAGATCCAGGGCGAGATCGAGATGATCGATGGGGCCACGCCCGATCACCCGGTGATGATCACCAACTCGAAATACTGGATGGGTCCCGACATCATCGCCGCGCGCGGCACCAAAAGCCGGGTGCGCGATTACGGGCGCATCTGGGACTTTGGCGGCAAATCTGCAGAGATTTGCCCGATTGATTGGAAAGGCCCCAAACCTTGATCGAAGCCGGGTATGTCCGCCAAATGGCCCGCTACAACGCGTGGCAGAACCGTCAGATCACCGAAGCGCTGACGGGCGTGGATGACGATGTGCTGCGCGCGGACCGCGGGGCCTTCTTTGGCTCGATCATGGGCACGCTCAACCATCTGCTGTGGGGCGATACCCTGTGGATGAGCCGGTTTCACGACCGCGTACCTGCACCGGCAGTCCCGCCGTCCGAACACCTGACCTTTACGCCCACCTTCGCTGTCTGGAGTGCGGAGCGTTTCCGTTTGGACGGGGCGATGCGGATGTGGGCGGACACGCTGCGCAGCCTCGATCTGAAACGGCGCCTGTCGTGGCATTCCGGCACGATGAACCGCGATTTCCGCCAACCGCTCGAGACCTGCGTGGTCCATATGTTCAACCACCAGATCCACCACCGTGGCCAGGTGCACGCGATGATGACCGCGGCCGGGTTACAGGCCCCGGTCACCGACATGGTCTTTATGCCAGAGGATGAGTGATGGCCCTCATTTCCCCTTCGCGCCGTTTGCGTCGCACGCCGTTTTCTGACGGGGTCGAGGCGGCCGGTGTAAAATCCTACACCGTCTACAACCGCATGTTACTGCCCACGATGTTTGAAAGCGTCGAGGCAGATTACCGCCACCTCAAGGACCATGTGCAGGTCTGGGACGTGGCCGTCGAGCGACAGGTGGAGCTGCGCGGCCTGATGCGGGCCGTCTGATGCAGATGCTGACCCCGCGCGATCTGCGCCGGATGCTGCCCGGGCAGTGTTACTACGTGCCCATCGTGGACGAGACGGGCGGCATGCTGAACGATCCCGTCGCCGTGAAACTCAGCGAGGATCGCTGGTGGATTTCGATTGCCGATTCCGATCTGCTGTTGTGGGTCAAGGGCATCGCGCAGGGGTTCCGTCTGGATGTGCTGGTGGATGAACCCGACGTCTCGCCGCTTGCCATTCAAGGGCCCAAGGCCGACGATCTGATGGCCCGCGTGTTTGGCGACCGTGTGCGCGACATCCGCTTTTTCAAGTTCGACATGTTCCAGTTCGAGGGCCGCGATCTGGCCATCGCGCGCTCGGGCTATTCCAAGCAGGGCGGGTTCGAGATTTACGTGGACGGCACAGAGATCGGCATGCCCCTCTGGAACGCGCTGTTTGCCGCCGGAGAGGATTTGAACGTGCGCGCAGGCTGCCCCAATGCGATTGAGCGGATCGAGGCAGGGTTGCTGTCTTACGGCAATGACATGACCGACGACAACACGCCCCACGAATGTGGTCTGGGCCGGTTTTGCGACACCCAGACGGCCATCGGCTGTATCGGGCGCGATGCGTTGCTGCGCGTGACCAAGGAAGGGCCGGTGCAGGAAATCCGCCCGATTTCGATCCATGGTGACCCCGTTGGATCGAGCGACCGGACCTGGCCCATTTACGGCGGCGGCAAACGGGTCGGGCAGGTGACAAGTGCCGCGTGGTCCCCGGATTTTCAGACCAATGTGTCGATCGGAATGGTGCGCATGACCCATTGGGATCCCGGAACTCCATTGGAAGTCGACACCCCCGATGGTATGCGCAGGGCAACTGTGCAGGACGGGTTCTGGTTGTGAGGGCAGGACCGGGGTGTCACCCCGGGCCCCATGGAATTTTAGTCAGAAGAAACTTGGGGACCTTCCCCTCAGATGGAGAGCGATATGTTTGATGCACTGGTGGTGAACAAGGACGAAGAGAGCGGCAAGACCTCGGCTGCGGTGACGCAATTGGGTCTCGACGATCTGCCCGCCGGTGAGGTGACGGTCGCTGTCGAATACTCCACCGTGAACTACAAGGATGGTCTGTGCATCGGCCCCGGTGGTGGGCTGGTGCGCAAGTACCCCCATGTGCCGGGCATTGATTTTGCGGGCACTGTCGAAGCTTCGGACGATGACCGTTACAAGGCGGGCGACAAGGTTGTGCTGACCGGCTGGCGTGTGGGTGAGGCCCATTGGGGCGGTTATGCCCAAAAGGCGCGGGTCAAGGCTGACTGGCTGGTGCCGTTGCCAAGCGGACTGGACACGCGGCAGGCGATGGCCGTCGGCACAGCCGGGTTCACTGCGATGCTGGCCGTAATGGCGCTGGAGGATCACGGGATCAAGGCGGGCCCGGTGCTGGTCACGGGGGCCGCGGGCGGTGTCGGATCGGTTGCGACGGCGATCCTTGCCAATCTGGGCTACAAGGTCGCTGGTGTCACGGGCCGCCCGGAAACGGCGGATTACCTCACCTCGCTGGGGGCCACCCAGATCGTCGCGCGCGAAGAGATCAACGAAACCACCAAGCGTCCGCTTGAGGGCGAGACATGGGGCGGCTGCGTCGACGCGGTGGGCGGCGCAATGCTGGCGCGGGTGCTCGGCCAGATGGAATACGGGGCAAGTGTTGCAGCCGTTGGCCTTGCCGGAGGCGCAGGCCTGCCAGCCACGGTCATCCCGTTCCTGCTGCGCGGGGTGAACCTGCTCGGGATTGATTCCGTCATGCAACCTTACGACAATCGGGTGCGCGCGTGGGAGCGCATCTCCAAGGATTTGCCGATGGACAAGCTTGAGGCGATGATCCAGCCCGCGACCCTGTCGGACCTGCCGAAGCTAGGAGCGGATATCCTGAAGGGCCAGGTCAAGGGTCGCGTGGTCGTGGACGTCAACGGCTGATCGGCGAACCGCGCAAGGTCAGGTCGGCCTTCAGGCCACCTTTTCCTTGCGTGACCGCCGCAACACGACCAAGGCGCCCAGACCGGCCAGCAGCATCGGCAGCCCAGCAGGGAGCGGAACGGGCTGCAATGTCAGCGACGTGATCGTGAGATCGACACGGTCCAAAGAGAACGCCCGGTTCGGATTGGATGCATCAAGGCGCGGATTGTAAAACAGCAGGATAGCGGTTTCGAAATCCGACAGGTCGATGTCTCCGAACGACGGGTCTGATCCGCCAAAGGCTGTGTTGTCACTGTCCTGCAGGATCAGGTCGAGCGCGTCCATCGGAGTTGTACTGGTCACGTTTGACAGGGTGCCGATAAAATCATTCCCCGTCCCTCCGGCACGGGTTTCGAGGCCCGGCCAGAGACCGCTCAGGTCGAGGCCATCGACGGTAAACACGGTTGGCGCATAGACGTTGAAACCGGCCTCCATCGACACAATCGAGATCGTCGAAGGTGATCGTTCCGGTCATTTCGCTCAGCGATCCACCGGGGCCGTAAAGCGCAAAGACGTCATCCGCCAGAGAATCCTCGGAACCATCAGAGAACTGGTACACCGGTGCATTGGCGGTAAAGTTGTAGGTAAAGGTTTCGGCGTGCAATGCGCCGGCGGTCAGAAGGGTGGCGCAGGCCACAGAGCTAAGAAAGCGCATGAAAGACCTCTCATAAAAATGGTTTTGCCTAAAAGCGCATCTATTCTATGTCGTTGGGCAGCTTTGTAAAGGGTTTCGGTAAAGCGTGCGCGCATAGGTTTGCGCCCACGCCCATGTCGCATCCAAACCGTCGATCCGACCATTGTCGGCACCGGTCATTTGTGGGTAACTCAGGCGTACAGGACCTAAGGAGCCGCGCCATGACCGCCTATGACGACCAGAACATCTTTGCCAAAATCCTGCGCGGGGAAATCCCGTCGTTCAAAGTGTACGAAGACGACGACACCTTGTGTTTCATGGACATCATGCCGCGCACCGACGGCCACTGCCTCGTGATCCCCAAAACGCCATGCCGCAATGTGCTGGACGCAACGGACGCGCAACTGGCATCTGTGATGGCCACGGTGAAAAAGGTGGCGAACGCGGCCAAGGCGGCGTTTGAGGCCGATGGGATCACGCTGCAGCAATTCAACGAGACCGCAGGCGGGCAAGAGGTGTTTCACCTGCATTTCCACATCCATCCGCGCCACACAGGGGTGGCAATGCGCGCACCCGGACAAATGGGCGACATGGATGCGATCAAGCGCCATGCCGAGGCGATTGCAGCCGCCCTTGATTGACGAAAACACCGTGTGCGGCGTTGTGTGGACGAGATTTTTTGGCCGCGCAAAGCACGGCGACCTGTCACGTCATTGAGGGATCATGTTTCCGATACGCGGCAGACCCGCCGCGAATCTGAAGAATCCAAGCAAAATTTCAAGAACGCAGCCAAAACGACGCATTCCCGGCCATTTTCGCCGCGATTTTGAGCAATTAACGTTTCGCGTTCGACGCGTATCGTGATGTTATGGCGGTCATAAAAAAATAACTGACAGGGAACATAACATATGGCCATCGAACCTCCGCTGACGGAGTTGCCGATCAAGACCGCGGATAACGGCTTTTATCGCGGCTTTAGCGTCAACGTCACCGTCATCAGTAAAATCATCATCAGCATCCTCGTGGTCTGGTGCATCTTCTGGCCGACACAGTCGGGCAACGTCCTGGGCGGGCTGAACAGCGTCATCCTTGCGAATTTCGCCGCGTGGTACATCTGGGTCGTCGCATTCTTCATCATCGTCTGTTTTGGCCTCGCGCTTTGGCCAGCAGCGGGCAAGCTGAACCTCGGGCAACCGGGCGAGGGGCCTGAGTTTTCCAATTTCTCATGGTTTTCCATGATGTTCGGCGCCGGTATCGGCGTTGGCATGCTGACATGGGCCGTGGCCGAACCGGTCGCGCATTTCGGGTCCAATCCCGAAACCATCCAAGGCATCACCACAGGCGGGGCCGCGGACAACGTGCGCATGGCCTATAAATGGTCGTTCCTGCACTGGGGACTTGGCGCATGGGCGTGTTACGCCGTTGCGGGCCTCAGCCTTGCGTTCTTCAGCTATCGGCGTGGACTGCCGCTGACCATCCGGTCGGCGATGACGCCGCTGTTTGGCAAGTCGCTGTCCGGCCCACTGGGTCATCTCATCGACATCGTTGCCGTGGTTGCGACCATCCTTGGTGTGGCGCAAACGCTGGGCTTTGGTGTCGAGCAGTTCGTTGCGGGTCTGACCCGGATCGGCATCGGGGGTCTGGTGGATGCAGAGGGCGGGGCAACCTTCGTCGGTATCATCGTGGCCTTGCTGGTCATCATGGGGGCCTCGACCATCTCGGCGCTGTCCGGTGTGGGCAAGGGCATCAAGTGGCTGTCCAACATCAACATGGTGCTCTCCATCGTGCTGCTTGGCTTCTTCATCATCTTCGGGGCGACGTTCTTTGGGGCTTCGGCCTTTATCGTCGGGATCTGGGATTACCTGATCGCCTTGCCGCAGATGAGCTTTAACGTCTGGTCCTCGGACGGCGTTGAAGGGTCTGAATCCTTCCTGCTGACACAGTGGCAGGGCTGGTGGCCGGTGTTCTACTGGGCATGGTGGATCGCGTTTGCACCCTTCGTGGGCCTGTTCCTTGCGCGGATTTCGCGTGGGCGCAGCATTCGCGAATTTGTGCTGGGCGCGATGATCGTGCCGTCGATCATGTGCTTTGTCTGGTTCGCTTGGGCCGGTGGCACAGCCATCGATCTGGAACTCAACGGTGGCGCGAACGGCGTGATCTTTGATGCGGCCAATGGCGACAAGATCTTTGCCATGACCGAATTCATGCTGGCACCGATTGCCGAGGCGCTGGCTTGGGGCATGGCGATGCTGATCGTGATTCTGCTGATGACCTTCCTTGTCACCTCTGCTGACTCGGCCGTTCTGATTGTGAACACGATCAACGCGGCTGGTGATGAGGGCCCCAAGGCGCGTCCACACATCCTGTTTTGGGGTGCGGCCCTGGGCCTTGTGGTTGCGGGTCTGCTGATTTCGGGGGGCACATCGGCCATCCAGACAGCCATGGTGATCGGCGCGCTGCCGTTCTCAGTGGTGATGGTGCTGATGTGTATCTCGCTGGTCAAGGCGATCTTCAACGACAGCCGCCGCGAGGCCGCCGGGGTGCCAGCCGTGCATTCCGAGATTGAAGGTGCGACCGGCAACGGGTTGTCACCTGCCGAATAACGGCGTCTTGGTTCAAGACACGTCCTGAAAACTAAAATAGGCCCCTGCCAGATTGGTCGGGGCCTTTTTCGTGCCAGAGGCTGATTTCCGGCACCAACAGGGCGGTGCCGCCGAAACAGGCAGCCAATTTCCACCTTCTCCGTACGGCCACGTTTGCCCCACAAGTTTCGCAATTGGGTCAATATGTGAACGTACTCGCCCAGTAGCGTTAGTCCCAGACAACAATTCAACCTGAAGATGGGACACGTTTCATGCGCTCACTTATGATCACCGCCAGCCTTTGCCTGGCTGCAACCGCGGCCAGCGCCGGTTCAGACTACGAGCCGGTAAGCAAGTCCAACATTCAACTCAGCAATGGCTGCGTTTACGCACCGAGCACATCCGGGCAGGCCAATGCGTGGTCCTTGCAAGCCGCACGCAATGGCGCTGCTGCGTCCTGTGCCTTTACGGTCTACACGATGCCGTCTTTCGTGGCTCAGGCGCGCACCTCCATCATCTCGTTCGCACCGACACCTGCCATTGCGCTGCAACCTGAATACCACGTCGGCGTCTTCCGCTAAGACATCCGACCAGGCGCACAGTGCGCCGCATCGACACAACATGCGTGCCCCTCACAGGGCGCGCTTTGTCGTGAGGGCAGGGCCGCAAGATGGTGCAGGCGATCTTGCAGTTCCCTACCATTTCCCTAGTCTTTGCCAATCACTGGTAAAGGCCATCCGACATGCCCCTCGATCTCGAATTTGTCCGCGCACAATTTCCGGCCTTTGCCGAGCCGTCACTGGAGGGGCAGGCATTTTTCGAAAATGCCGGGGGCAGCTATGCCTGTGGTCAGGTCATTGACCGGCTGACCCGCTTTTACACCCAGCGCAAGGTGCAACCCTATTCCGATTATGCCGCCTCTCGTCTGGGCGGCGAAGAGATGGACGAGGCCCGCACGCGCATGTCCGCCATCCTTGGTGTGGATGAGGACGAGCTAAGCTTTGGCCCCTCGACCACGCAAAACACCTATGTGCTGGCGCAGGCCTTCGGCCAGATGATGCAGCCGGGTGAAGCCATCATTGTCACCAATCAGGATCACGAGGCCAATACCGGGCCGTGGCGTCGTTTGGCCGACCGCGGCATTGAGGTGCGCGAGTGGAAGGTTGATGCCGGCACCGGGCATCTGGACCCTGCCGCGCTTGAAGACCTGCTCGACGACTCCGTACGGCTGGTCTGTTTTCCCCATTGCTCGAACGTGGTGGGAGAGATCAATTCGGTGACCGAGATCACGGCACTTGCCCATGCGGCAGGTGCATTTACATGCGTGGACGGTGTATCCTACGCCCCGCACGGATTTCCAAATGTGGGCGCATTGGGCCCCGACATCTACCTGTTTTCCGCCTACAAGACCTACGGGCCGCATCAGGGCCTCATGGTCATGCGCCGCACCCTTGGGGAATTGCTGCCGAATCAGGGGCACTTTTTCAACGGCGACACGCTTTACAAACGGTTCACCCCTGCAGGACCGGATCACGCACAGGTGGCGGCTTGCGCGGGCATGGCGGATTATGTGGATGCGCTTTATGCCCATCACGTGCCGGACGGTACCGGCGATCCGACCGAGCGGGGGCAGGTGGTGCATGACCTGATGCGCGCCCGAGAAGAGGTCGCACTGACCCGCGTGATGGAAGCACTGAAGGACCGCAATGATCTGCGAGTTATTGGCCCCACGGATGCAACGGTGCGTGCGCCCACGGTGGCGCTTGATCTGGGGCGTGACCCGTTGCCGGTTGCTGCAACTCTGGCGGAACACGGGATCATGACGGGGGGCGGCGATTTCTACGCGCAGCGCGCGCTTGAGGCGATGGGCGTGGACGCGGCACGCGGCGTCCTGCGCCTCAGCTTCACCCATTATACCAGCGACGCCGAGATTGATCAGCTGCTCACAGCGCTCGACACGGTTCTGTGACGGTACGTTCTTTGGCTCGTGCTTGATCCGTCGGCGTGCGCGCTACGTAAGTCCTGTTAAGAAAAGGATAACAGGCAGTGAGCACATCCCCGATCATTCTGTGGTATCGCCGCGACTTGCGCGTCAGCGACCATCCGGCCCTGTCCGCGGCCTGCGAGGCCGGGCGGCCCGTCATTCCCATTGTGATCCGCGACGACACAGTCGATGCCCTCGGGGCTGCGCCAAAGTGGCGTTGGGGTCTGGGCGTGGCGCATCTGGCCGAAACACTGGGCGCGGCGGGCAGCCGGCTCATCTTGCGTTCCGGCACTGCCAGCGACGTCCTGCAGGCCCTCATCAAGGAAACCGGGGCCGGGGCCGTCTACTGGTCACGCTTGTATGATCCGGCAGCAGTGGCGCGTGACACCGACATCAAGGCCACTTTGAAAGAGCAGGGCATCGAGGCGCGCAGCTTTGGCGGGCATCTGATGTTCGAACCGTGGACTGTCGAGACCAAGACGGGCGGCTATTACAAGGTTTACACGCCGATGTGGCGAGCGGTGAAGGATCGGGATGTCGACGCACCATTGTCCGCCCCGGGCCGCATCCCGGCGCCCGACACATGGCCAAAGAGCGATGAGTTGAACGACTGGGCGCTTGGGGCGGCCATGAACCGGGGCGCTGCCATCGTGCGCCCCCATGTCCGACTCGGAGAGCAAGCGGCGCAATCGCGCCTCGGTGCATTTATCGCCCACAAAGTCGCTCAGTATGACGAGGGGCGCGACTTGCCCGCGACAGATGGCACATCTGGTCTGTCAGAAAACCTCGCGCTTGGCGAAATCAGCCCGCATCAGTGCTGGCATGCAGGTATGCGCGCGCGCCACGAAGGCAAACGCGGGGCCGAGACGTTTCTAAAGGAACTGGTCTGGCGCGAATTTGCCTATCACCTGATGCACCACACACCGCGCATTCTGGACCAGAACTGGAAAGAAGACTGGGACGCGTTCCCCTGGAACGAGGATGAGCGCAAGGCCGAAGTCAAAGCGTGGAAACAGGGGCGCACCGGTATCCGTTTTGTCGATGCGTCCTTGCGCGAGATGTACGTAACGGGCCGGATGCACAACCGGGGTCGGATGATCGTGGCAAGCTACCTCACCAAGCATCTGCTGTGTCACTGGAAGATCGGTCAGGCGTGGTTCGAGGATTGCCTGATCGACTGGGATCCGGCGAGCAATGCAATGGGCTGGCAATGGTCGGCCGGATCAGGCCCGGACGCGACACCCTATTTCCGTGTGTTCAACCCGGTCACGCAGCTCGACAAATTCGACAAGAACCGCGACTACGTGAACCGATGGATCGCGGAAGGGCGCAGCAACCCGCACAAAGATGCGCTGAGCTATTTCGACGCCATGCCACGGCGCTGGAACATGTCACCGGACGATACGTACCCTGATCCGATTGTGCCCGCCGACGAAGGGCGCAAACGCGCGCTTGGGGCCTACGAAAACCGGGGCTTTTGAGATGCGGTGTCATCACCGTGTGCTTTGCGCTAAATGCTGCAAAAAACGCCGCTCTTTCTTGGGCGAAATGAGACTTAATCGCCTCAAAACACGTGCCTTTACGTCACAGAACCGTGCAGCCTGTTGCGCGCCCGTTTCTGTCTGGCTAGCGTGCGGCAATTGCGAACGGGAGAGCGCATGATCAGGACCACAACGGACGGCGAGCAAAATCTGCCCCGCTACTTTGGCCGCGCCTTTGGCATGCTCAGCGGTATGAACACGGGCCGCGTCGATTTTGTTCTGCCGGATGGGCGGCACTTTCGGGCTGAGGGGCCGAATCCCGGTCCCGTCGCCGAAGTTCACATCCACAATGACGACTTGTTTGCCCGCCTGATCCGCGAAGGGGACCTTGGATTTTGCGACGCCTACCTTGATGAATGGTGGAGCACGCCGGATCTGCAGGCCTTCATGGATTGGGTGCACGCCGACAATGAAGCCATCTATGACGGCTTTCCCGGCATGGGTCTGGTGCGCCAGTTTGAGAAGTTCCGGTTCTGGCTGCAACGCAACCACCGCGAGCAGGCGCGCAAGAACATCAGCTACCACTACGACCTCGGCAACGAGTTCTACGGGCTGTGGCTGGACGACACGATGACCTATTCCAGCGCCCTGTTCGAGACGGGGCAGGAAAATCACGAGGCAGCGCAGATCGCAAAATATGCGAGCATGGTCGACCAGATGGGCGCACAGCCCGGCGATCACATCCTTGAAATCGGCTGTGGCTGGGGCGGATTTGCGGAGTACGCCGCACGTGAACGCGGGTTAAAGGTCACGGGGCTGACCATCAGCGAAGAGCAGTTTAAATACGCCCAGGAACGCATTGAAAAGGCAGGTCTTTCAGGATCAGTCGATTTCAAGCTGCAGGATTACCGCGATGAACGCGGGGTCTATGATGGAATCGCCAGCATCGAGATGTTCGAAGCCGTCGGCCAGAAATACTGGCCGACCTATTTCGAAACTGTGCGCGAAAGGCTCAAGCCCGGCAAGAACGCAACACTGCAGATCATCACGGTGCAGGACAGCCGCTGGGACGTCTATAATCGCGGTGTGGATTTCATCCAGAAATACATCTTTCCTGGTGGTATGCTGCCCAGCCCCAAAGCGTTGCGGGCCCAGATCGTCAAGGCTGGTCTGGGCATCGAACGCTCGGTCGAATTCGGGGCCAGCTACAACATCACGCTGCGCCGCTGGCATGAAACATTCAACGAAAAGTGGGACCAGATCGCAGAAATGGGCTTTGACGACCGGTTCCGGCGGATGTGGAATTTTTATCTGACATCTTGTGCTGCGACCTTTGAAAGTGCCAACTGTGACGTAACGCAGATCACGATCAAACGACCCGGATAGAAATATGAAGGAATTGCACGATGCCTGACGCAGCCAAACTGGTGGCCGCATTCGGCATGGCGGTGCTGGCCTTTGTCGTTTCGTTCATGATCATGCCCCTGTTTGAAGAAGACACAAATTTTGGCTGGTTCGTGCAGGTCAATGTGGTGGTCGGGGCACTGGTGGGCTGGATGGTGATCGGAAGCCGCGCGGGGCGCAGCACCATATCAGCCATCAATGTCGGGCTCACAGCACCTGTGGTGCTTGTGTTCTGGGGGCTTTTTATCCAGTCCTGCAACGAGATGGTGCGCATCGCGATGAAGAACCGCTATGACGGCGCATTCGAAGCGCTGGTGGCCATCTTTGAGATTGGTGCGGAATGGGCCTTGCTGATGTCGACCATTCCGATCTGGGCCACCTTGCTGGTGGGCGGAATGATTGTGGGACTTGCAGCCGAGTTCGCGTGGCGCACCTGGCGATAGCCCCATGAAAACCCTGTTCTTTTACGGCACATTGCGCCATTTGCCGCTGCTTGAATGCGTCATGGGCCAGTCAGCGGATCAGCTAGATTTTGATCCCGCCGTTTTGCCGGACCACATTGCCTTAAGCGCGCGGGATGGCCCGTACCCCGTGCTGACGCCATCCAAAGGGGCCTCGACCCAAGGCGTTGTCGTGCGGGGTCTGTCTGATCGCGACATTGCACGCCTTGATTACTACGAAGGCGGGTTTGGTTACGACCTGGAACGGCTGACGCTCGCCGACGGGACCGAGGCGGACGTTTTTTTGCCGACCCCCGATGTGCGGGCGATGGATGCGCCGTGGGATTTCGCAGACTGGGAAACGCATTGGGCCGCGATGAGCGTCGCTGCCGCCGAAGAAGTCATGGCGGGCTTTGGCACCTTGCCGCGCGACGTGATCGCCACCCGCTTTCCCCAGATCCGCAAGCGCGCATGGAGCCGGGTGCTGGCCCAGAACGGGCGGCACGGGGCCGGAGTCCTGAAGGGAAATGTCGATATTCTGAACCGGCAGCGCGCCCACACGGCCTTTTTCGGCTTCGACGAGGTGCAATTGCGCCACGAAACCTTTGACGGGGGGACGTCCAAGGTCCTGGATCGATCAATCTTTGTGTCGAGCGATGCCGCAATCGTTCTGCCCTATGATCCTGTGCGTGATCGCATCTTGCTGGTCGAACAGTTGCGGATGGGGCCAATCGGGCGTCACGATCCCGTGGTCTGGCAAATGGAACCCGTGGCCGGTCTGATCGATCCGGGCGAAACGGCGGCTGACACCGCGCGGCGCGAAGCAGAGGAAGAGGCGGGCCTGACCCTGCATCGCCTTGAAGAGGTCGGTGAGTGCTATGCGTCGCCCGGTGCGACAACCGAATTCTTCAATCTGTTTGTCGGCTTGTGCGATCTGCCCGAGACGGCGCCGCGCATCTGTGGCAAGACCAGCGAAGGCGAAGACATCCGCACGCATGTGATGTCCTTTGACGCGCTGCTGGAACTGGCCGAGGCGCGACGTACAGCAAATGCGCCGCTGACGCTGTTGACCTACTGGCTGGCGCATCACCGGACGCGCTTGCGCGCAGATGTGGCGGGTTGAGGTCGCCCCGCGCGCCCGCTACACCTTGATCGACACCACGCAAAAGGAACGCCGCTCATGCGCTTTGCTCCCGATCTGGCTGCTGCCGTTGGAAACACCCCCCTCATAAAACTGCGCAAGGCCAGCGAACTGACCGGGTGCACCATTCTGGGTAAGGCGGAATTCATGAACCCCGGCCAGTCGGTCAAGGACCGCGCGGCACTGTCGATCATCAAACATGCGGTGGCGGCGGGCGATTTGCGCCCCGGCGGGACAATCGTGGAAGGGACGGCGGGAAACACAGGCATCGGTCTGGCACTGGTGGGGGCGTCCATGGGGTTCAAAACGGTGATCGTGATCCCGGAAACCCAAAGTCAGGAAAAGAAGGACATGCTGCGCCTTGCGGGCGCGGAACTGGTGCAGGTCCCTGCCAAGCCCTATGCCAACATCAACAATTATATCAAATACTCCAGCCGTTTAGCGGACAAACTTAACGAAACGGAGCCGCATGGTGCGATCTGGGCGAACCAGTTCGACAATGTCGCCAATCGGCAGGCGCATATCGACACCACAGGCCCTGAAATCTGGGAACAGACAGACGGCAAGGTCGACGGATTTACCTGTGCAGTCGGATCAGGCGGCACTTTGGCGGGCGTGGCCGAGGTGTTGCAGCCCAAAGGTGTCAAGATTGCACTGACCGATCCCGAAGGCGCGGGCCTTTTCAAAATCTATACCGGCGAAGAGAACCCGGGCAATTCCATCACCGAAGGTATCGGGCAGGGGCGGATCACCGCCAATCTCGAAGGGTTTACGCCCGACATGGTCTACCGCGTGCCAGATACCGAGGCGTGTGAAATCGTCTTTGATCTGATGGCCGATGAGGGGCTGTGCATGGGTGGCTCCACAGGTGTGAACATCGCCGGGGCGATGCGACTGGCACGCGATCTGGGCCCGGGGCACACCATCGTGACGATCCTGTGTGACTTTGGCACGCGCTATCAGTCCAAGCTGTTCAACCCCGATTTCCTCAAGGGAAAAGGGTTGCCGGTCCCCGAGTGGCTGGACCGCGCCCCTGCAAGCATTCCCGGCGTTTTCGAGGACGTTTGATGCGCCGCGCTGTGTTCCGGCCGGTCCTTGCGGCCATCGCCCTGGCCTTGTGGGCGGGGCTGGCGCTGGCGCAGGCCACGGCACCTGATTACGACGAATGGCAGTCCGTCGCCACACGGGCCGAAGCGGCGGTGGATGCCGCGCGCGCCTCGGATCAGGCGCTGGAGGAATTGCGCGCCCAGATCGCCGACTGGCGCCAGCAATTCCAGACCCAACTGACGGCCAATGACAGCCGCATCGCCACCTTGCGCGAGCAGGTCGCCGCCCTTGGCCCAGCACCCGAGGAAGGGGCCGAGGAAGCCCCCGAAATCGCCCAGCGGCGTGCTGAACTCAATGCCCAGATCGAACGATTGACCACCCCACGGCGCACCGCCGAAGAGTCGATCTCGCGCACGAACGGGATCATCACTGAAATCGACCGCATCATTCGCGAACGTCAGGCCGAGGCGCTGCTCGATGCAGGCCCCTGGCCGATCAATCCAGTCAACTGGCCCGGTGCGCTGCGCGCCGTGGGCAACTCGGTCGCCGCCGCAATCGCAGGTACCCAACAGGCGTGGCACAACCCCACGCAGCGCGAACAGGCGCGGGACAACCTCCCGCTGGTCATCGTCCTGCTGGCCATCGGCTTCATCCTCGTGACGCGCGCGCGATACTGGTCGGAATGGCTGGCCGTGCGGATTCAAAGCAACGGGGCACGCGCCACCGGGGATGTTGCAGGCTTTGTCGTGTCACTGGGGCAGATCGTGCTGCCGATGCTGGGCCTGCTGGCCATTGTGCGCGCGGTTGGCGCGACGAGCATGTTCGGCCCGCGCGGCGAGGTGATCCTTGAGGCGCTTGAGCCGATGGGTTTTGTGCTGTTCTATTCGCTGTGGCTGGCCAGCCGCGTGTTTCCGCGCGACGATCATGTGCGCGCGCCAACCCGCCTGCCTGCGAAACGCCGGGTCGAGGCGCGGGTCTACGTCTTCTTTCTTGGCCTCGTGCTTGCGCTGTACTTTCTGCTGGACCGGATATCGGAGTTTGACCGTTACGAGCGCGCAGCGGACGCGGTTCTGCACTATCCGCTGATTATCGCCGCTGGGCTTTTGCTGATCCGGGTGGGGTGGTTGTTGCGCCGGGTGCGCGAGGAGTCCTCGGACGAGGGCACGCCCGACCGTGAACTTTATGACAGACTGATCTCGCTGACCGGCAAGGGCGTGATTTTGATCGGCCTTGTCGCCCCGCTTCTGGCCACCTTCGGTTACAGTAATGCGGCTAAGTTCCTGATTTATCCGTCCATCGTGACGCTGGCCCTCTTGGGTACCACGCGCCTGTTGCAAGGGTTGGCGCGGGACATCTATGCGGCGTTGCGCCCGTCCGAGGGGGCCGAGGACAGCCTGATCCCGACCTTGGCGGGCTTTGTGATTGTGCTGCTTGCGCTGCTGGTTCTGCCGCTGATCTGGGGCGCGCGCATCACCGACATGACCGAGCTTTGGGCGCGTGTGCGCACCGGTCTGACCATCGGCGAGATGACGATCTCTCCGGGCAACTTCTTTACCCTGATCATCGTCTTTGCCATCGGCTACGGCCTGACGCGTGCTGCACAAAACGCACTCAAGGTGTCGGTGCTGCCCAAAACGCGGCTGGACCCGGGCGGGCAGGTGGCGATTGTGTCGGGCCTTGGCTATGTCGGTATCTTCCTTGCAGCACTGATCTCGATCACCGCCGCCGGGATCGACTTGTCGAGCCTTGCGATTGTCGCCGGTGCCTTGTCAGTCGGTATCGGGTTCGGCCTGCAGACTATCGTGTCCAATTTCGTTTCGGGCATCATCCTGCTGATTGAACGCCCCATCGCCGAAGGCGACTGGATCGAAGTCGGTGGACAGATGGGATATGTGCGCTCGATCTCGGTCCGCTCGACCCGGATCGAAACCTTTGACCGTACGGACGTCATCGTGCCCAATGCCGATCTGATTTCGGGGACAGTCACCAACTACACCCGTGGCAATACGGTGGGCCGCGTGATCATACCGGTGGGCGTCGCCTATGGCACCGATACCCGCCGTGTCGAAAGCATCCTGCGCGAACTGGCCGAAGCCCATCCCATGGCCCTGATGAACCCGCCGCCGATGATCCTGTTTGCAGGGTTTGGTGCGGACAGCCTTGATTTCGAAATCCGGATGATCCTGCGGGACGTGAACTGGATGATCGTCGTCAAAAACGAGCTGAACCACCAGATCGCTGCGCGCTTTGCCGAAGAGGGGATCGAAATTCCGTTTGCGCAGCGCGATGTGTGGCTGCGAAACCCCGAAGTCTTGCAGCCCCGGCCCGAGACGAAAGACTCGGCACCCGACGCTCAAGAGGCCAAAACGGACGTGCCCGAGATCGAACCGGACATTGACCCGCAGGACAACGCCGACACCGATGGAGACGGGCGATGACAGAATTGCTGTTCCGCAAGGACGCCTATTTGCGCCGCGCCGAGGCGCACGTGACCGGCCACACGCCAGAGGGTGGGATCATTCTGGATGCGCCGCTGTTCTATCCGACGGGCGGCGGTCAGCCGGGTGACAACGGCGTATTGCGCTGGGATGATGCCAGCCTGACCATCGCAACCGCGATCAAGGGGCAGGGTGAGGAGGTTATCCTTGTGCCAGCCGAACCGCGTGCGTTGCCGCCGGTCGGCGCACGCGTCGATCAGGCGTTGGATTGGGGTCGCCGCTATGGCCACATGCGGATGCACACCGCCTTGCATCTGCTGTCGGTGGTTGTGCCCTTTGGGGTGACAGGTGGCTCAATCGGGGCAGAGCGGGGGCGACTGGACTTTGACATGGCCGACGCACCCGAAGACCGCGACGCGCTTGAGGCAACGCTGAACGCCCATGTCACCGCCGACATGCCCGTGAGCGAAGAGTGGATCACCTCGGCCGAACTGGAGGCCAACCCCGGTATGGTCAAAACTCTGTCCGTCCAGCCCCCGCGCGGGGCCGGTCAGATCAGGCTGGTGCGCATCGGGTCAGGCACGGACACCATCGATCTGCAACCCTGCGGCGGCACCCATGTCGCCCGGACAGGCGAGATAGGCACCCTGCGCATCGGCAAGATCGAAAAGAAGGGGCGGATGAACCGCCGCATCTACCTGCATCTCGACGATTAACCGTAAGGGTAGGGCGCCGCCGTCCAGCGATATCCGCTGCCTGCCTTTTCGATATAACCGATCCCCGGGAACGAGATATGCGCCCCTGCGACGGCCAGCCCGTCCGTTGCCACCATATCCAGAACGCTCGCACGCGTCGCACGCGCCGCATCGGCATCCGCATCAAAGGCGATGGTCACCGCCGGATCCGCCAATTGCACTGGTGGGACGTGCAGGATGTCACCCCACAGCAGCAATTGATCGCCCTCGCTTTCCAGCATGACGCCCATATGGCCCGGCGTGTGCCCGGGCATCGGCATGGCCGTCAGACCCGCACCGATAGATGCCTCGCCAGACACTTCGCGCAAGCGATCGCCAAAGCTTTGGACGACGCCCGTGGCGAGTTCGAAGAACGGTTTGAACCCGTCAGGCGCGCCCGCTGCGATCTCTTCATTCGTCCAGAAGGCGACATCATCCCCGGACACAACCAGTTCCGCGCCCGTGAATACGTTTTGTCCATCCACCAGAACACCGCCCACGTGATCGGGATGCAGGTGCGTGGCCACCAGATGCGTGATGCTGGCCGGGTCCGTGCCCATCGCAGCCAGGCTCGCCCCAAGCGCGCCGAGGGTCGGCCCCATCACGGTGCCCGTGCCCGCATCGACCAGCACCGTCGCGTCACCCGTTTCGATCAGGTAGGCATTCACGCCGGTCAAATGCTGTTCGGTCTTGATATGCGCCTCGGCCAGGCGGGCGGCATATGTTTCGGCGTCAACGCCTTGCAACGCCTCGGGGCCGATGGGCAGGAAACCGTCAGAGATTGCCGTGACCTTCGCGGCCCCGACCATGTGGGTCTGCACAACAGGCATCGGGCTTGCATGCGCGTCGGCAGCGACAGGCAGGGACGTCCCGGCGACGGCCACCGAAGCCAGGGCGCTGGTGCTCAAAAATTCACGACGATTCATGCGGTATCCTTTCATGCAAGCGGTGCGAAACAGCGGCAGATCGGTGTGATCGCGGGCATGTTTGGCACTCGGAATGGTGGAAAGGGTGCGGTACTCACATTCTTTCGTCAACCCGCTTGCGTTCCGCGGGTAGAATTGGGTAAACCGCGCGCACGGACAGGTGGCCGAGTGGTCGAAGGCGCACGCCTGGAAAGTGTGTAGGCGGGAGACCGTCTCCAGGGTTCGAATCCCTGTCTGTCCGCCATACCCCACATTTTTGGTCTGAGTTGATGTGCGTCGACATGTGCGCCTCACCTAATGTCAGGCGCTGTCCACAGGTTGCCGACATATCGAAAAGGTCATGAACGCCCCGATCAGACACGCAGCACAGATCACTGGGCCAGCAACTGAAATGCCCGCTTCCGCAAGGGCCGCCACTGTCACAATCCCGCCCAGCCTTGCGAGAGTGATGTCCAGACTTGTCGACACGGCGCTCAGGCCCTTTGGCGCGTGTCGCAGGATGAACTGTGTTGATGGCGCGTTGCTGCACGCCAATCCTGATCCGACCAGCACTGCGGAGCCCAAGAGCAAAATCGTGTTGGTATTGTATGACAAAAGCAGGCCAACAGCGATCAGTAGGGGTGCCGCAAACATGATCGTGCGCACGTGATGTTGATCGACCTTGTTGCGCAAAAGCGTGCTGAGACCGGAGAATGTGAGCCATAGTGTCGACAGAACCAACCCGATGCTGCTTGCTTCGATCCCCGTGTCCGACAGCCAGAGCGGAAGCCGGAACAGATAGTAAGTGATCGCACCGTAGGTGATGAACACATAGGCCAGCGTCAGCCACAGGTTTCCAGCGCGGAAAATCGCGAGGTATTCGGGCTTTTGGGTTTGCCTGTGGTCGTTTGCAACGGGCGCTGGTGTGCAGCTTAGCAAAAACAATGAAAACGCCGCGATGGCGGCAATGAAAATGAACGCGACGTTCCAGTTCGCCGCGCCAAGGGTGCTGCTATAGGCAAGAGGTGCAAATGCGGCGACGTAACCCGCAATGCTGCCCCACAAAATAAGCATCCGCCCCGGTTTGTCAGGTGCCATCCGCGTCAGTAGAACCGGCACCAAGGGCGAAAACACGCCCGCACCAAGACCCTGCAATATCCGGCCCATAATCAGCATCTCGGCATTGACCGAAACGGCGAGCATGACCGAGCCAAGGAAGAACGCAAGCACGCCAAACCAGAAGACCCTGATGGTGTTGTGGGTGTCCCCGAACACGCCAGCCACCAGCACGCCGATGGTGACCGCGATGCTGTAGGCATTGAACACCCAGGCTAACTCGCCAAGCGTCAGCCCGAACTGGTCACGCATCGTCGGCAGTAGCAGGGGCACCAGCGTTAATTCCATCACAAAGGCGACATGTGCGGCCACGGGCCCGAACACCGCCGCGCGCGCGAGCACGCTGGCGGGATGACGAGCGCGCAGTTTTGCTTCGTTCGCTCTCATGGTCAGATGGTGCGGATCAGGCATTTGCCGCTGGGTTCAACCCAGCGAGGTGCACGGCGGACACTGGTTCGGCACGCTCGGCGACAGGCCTGTCGGCGCGTTGATGGTTTTGAGACGTTTGTGCAAACGAGGCCGCCAAGTCCTTGGCGCTCATCCAGATCAGGTGGTCTTCGTCGGTGATTTGCTGGTCTGGCCCAATCCAGCGCCCCGCTTCGCAATGGGTGTAACCGTAACGCAGATGCGCGCCCTTGGCCGCCAGTTGTTTTGGCACAAACGCGAACACAAATGCAGGATCAAAGGCGATCACTGTCATCTCAAGCAAAAGATGGGACAGAAGCGCTGTTGCCCCCTGGCTACGCGGTCCTGCAAGGCCTTTGGCACGTAGCCAAAAATCGCCTTGGTATCCGACTTTTCCGGTGATGGTCTTCAGCGCTTCGGGTCCGGTGAAAAAGGTCTGATCCGGGTCAGGCGTTGAATCCGGCGTGATGTATTTGTGGCGGTGCAGCTGCAAATGCGTCGCCAGAGACATATCGGTCAGGTCAAGCAGGCGCATGGCTTGCGTATGCATCACTTCGCCATCGGGGCCGAACCCGCAAATCCAGAATCCGTTGCTGTGATCCACATAGGACTGCGACACATCGAACATCGGATAGATCGGCCCGCGGTCTGCCTGTTGGTTGCGATGGGTGCGATACTCCAGAAAATCGTCACCGACCTTGATCCGTATGCCCATGTTTTCCAGATCCCGAAGGATACCCGAAAACTGTGTGACCAGTTCAAACAGACGACTTGGTCGAAGGCCCATGTTGACGACTTCCCGATACAGCTTCGAACAACCACTGAGATCGGCTTACCCATCGAATGGTTAACGGATGGTTACCGTGCCCCCGGCAGCGGCCCATTCTGGTAACCTTTTCCGGAAAAACATGCTGCGGTTTGTGGACTGGTCAGTTGGAGCGGGGCGGGGAGTAACAGCTGGCGGGTTAGTGTTCTGGAACTTTGAATGCGAACACAGTGGCATGTTGTGATCGGTGACGTTTTTTGATCTGGAGGTGATGGTGAGGCAAGGCCCGGAGTGTATGTGAATTTTCCTGGCTCGGTTTCCGAATGCCTCCGGTGTTTTCGACTTCTGATTGTGTCAAATTGCGGAAGCGTTCATTGAATTCAAATAGAATTATCTCGATCCCGCGCTGTAGCTAACCTTCTGTCGTTGAACATTTTTTTCAAAGTCGCCGCAAGAAAATCTCAGCAACAGCGCTCCTTTTCCAACCACCCAAACTGATCGCGCGCGACAATTGCGGCACCTTCCGGGCGTGGCTTCGAAACACGCCCAAATTTGGTCAATTCGTTCATGGATATTGACGTCAGATCAAGAGGCGGGCCATGAGTTACGAGCAGATATTAAACACACTTTCACACGTGTCGCCCCTTCCTTCGGGCGCCATCAACGTGCGTGTCGGCAGGGCAGTGGAAGGGCCGGGGGGCCGCTGGGTCCCTTGCGCGACGGCCATTGCCGAGGGTGCCTACCTGCCGTGTGTGTACGAGGTTGGACCGGGGCGAAAGCAGGTGTGCGGCGCCAAAACGCCCACTGCGTCACAGGACGAAGCGCTGAACCGCGCTGTCGTTCTCGCAATCACCGTGTCGGCGTAGACGTATCGTTGAGCGTCGTTCTGACATGGTCAACACGAACCAGAGCATTGAGTGTGAACAGGGCCAGCGAAAACCCAACCGTCGTGCCATGCGCATCAACTCGCCTGATCAGCGCCATACCATGACTGAACCGGCCCAACCAAAGAGGCTTCGGGCCAGAACATGCCCTCTTTTTCAACAAGCAGACTGCGCAAATCCTCCAGACACATGGGCTTGCCGAAGTGATAACCCTGCAAGTAGTCGCAGCCCATCTCGCGAACGATCCGCGCGTGTTCTTCGGTTTCGACGCCTTCAGCAACGATGCGCATCCCGAGGCTTTTGCCGATGCCGACGATTGAGGCGACGAGCGGCCGTGTGCTTGCCTCCTCAACGATGGGCTGAATGAACTGACGGTCGATTTTCAGGATGGAGGGCCGAATTTCCAGCAGGCCGCGCACCGAGGCGTGTCCGGTGCCGAAATCGTCCAAAGCGATGGTCACGCCCAATTCGTCGAGTTCGTCAATTGTCCACCGAACAACCTCGCCGATACGATCAAGGTAAACTGATTCCAGAATTTCGATGGTCAACCGCTGTGCAGGAATGCCTGAGCTGCGGATGTCATGAATGAAAGTGGGGTCTGCCAACCGCGCCGCTGACACATTCACCGCCAGCCGAGGCAGATTTACGCCCGCTGTGTCAAAACTGGACAAGGCGTCTTTCAGGCAGGCAAACATGATCTCGTCGATCCGCTTGAGGATGCCCATGTTGCCAGCCGTGTCCAGAAACGCCGCCGGTGCAAGTATGCCCCGGGTCGGATGCGCCCACCGCACCAATGTCTCGGCAGAGGCGATCATCCCGGTCTGCGCATCAATCAGAGGCTGGAAATAGGGCACGAACTCCTGTCGTTCGCAGGCCAGCAGCAGGTCCGAGGCCAGTATCTTGGTGGCGACGGATTTCGCGTGCATCTCTTGAGTGAAAAATGACCAGCGCCCCTTGCCGTGATCCTTGGCGTGATACAGCGCTTCATCAGCATCCGCGACAATCCTCTCGGGATCCTGCATGTTCGATTTGGCAATCGCCACGCCCACGCTGGTGCTGCAGGCCGTTGATTTTCCGTCACACATGAACGGCATCTGCATCCGCGACACAATCTCGTCCGCAAGGCTGCTGATCTGCAACGCGCTGTCCCCCAAAGGGCGCAGGATCGCGAATTCATCCCCACCCAGACGGGCCACCAGATCGCAGTCGTCCGTGAGTTCGCGCAGCATGTTGGCCACCGAAACCAGCAATCTGTCGCCCGCATCGTGCCCCAGCGTGTCGTTGACGAATTTGAAGCGGTCGAGATCGATGTAAAGGACCGCAAATTCCTTTTTGTGCCGCTTCAAATCCTCGATCCAGGTTTTCACCTCGACCTCGAAGTGGCGGCGATTGGAAAGACCGGTCAGCGCGTCCTCGTTTGCGTCCTTGGCCACGGATTTTGCCAGATCGTAAAGCCGCGCATTCTCCTTCTCCAAACGCTGCACCTTGTCGATCGCTTTGGCATAGCTTTCAGCCTCCACCGGTGCGGCAAGCGGCAGGACATCGACCGAAGGTCCGGACGGTCGGTTGCCCAGATCAATGATCGAACAAAGCCACCAGTGATCGCCCGTCGTTGGATCGGACAGGTGGGTCCAGGTCATCCGCTGCCAGTAACTGTCGCCATTCTTGCGATTGTTCATCGCTTCGGTCGAAAAGTTTTCCCAACCCATCAGTTTTTCGATGATGTAAAGGTGCACGTCCTGTTCAAGATCCGCACCGATCAGGATCGTGCCGCGCTGCCCTACGGCCTCGGCGGCGCTGTACCCGGTGATCTTCACAAATGCCTTGTTGCACCACTGCAGTTCCATGACCGCCCCGTCATCTGCACTGGCCGAGGCAAGTGCGAGACCTTCGGTACACTTGTCATCGATTTGATTGAAAATCTCGGGCGGTATCATGTTGGTCCTGCTTGCCAATGCAGTTTTCATAGGCGCCGGGGCGATAGAAACCGTTAAAGTGGAAACAGATGGGGTTTTTCTTTGTGGAAAAATGAAAGCAATGAGGCTGAAAATGCTGCGAAATTTGCCTATTGCGGTGAAGATCGAAGCAAAAAGACAACCACCGTGGCGGCCAAAAAGGTACTGATATCCGGCTGCTCGGGGGGCGGCAAATCGACCTTGCTGACCGCATTTGGCGCGCTTGCGTACCCGATTGTGCCCGAACCGGGCCGCCGCATTGTGGATGGCGAGATGCGCGGAAATGGCAAGGCGCTGCCGTGGGTCGACCTGCATGAATTTGCGCGGCGTGCAATCGACATGGCGCAAGCTGATCTTGCTGCGGCTGACAACCTGAAGGGTTTTGTGTTCTTTGACAGAGGGTTGATCGACGCCGCCGTCGCCTGCGAGTTTGCCGGGGGTGCCTCGTATCGTTCCCTGCTTGGCGACACACGCCACTACGCGCAACCTGTCTTTCTGGCCCCGCCTTGGCCGGAGATTTTTGTCACGGACCACGCACGCAGACACAGTTTCGATGATGCAACGGCAGAGTATCAGCGCCTGACGCGCGCGTTTTCCGAATTGGGGTATGACTGCTGTGAATTGCCCAAAGCGCCCGTGCAGGAGCGAGTGGCGTTTGTTCTCAACACGTTGGGTATTGCGTGATGCGGTCGAGGACTGCAAGGCCCCCAGACACGCTGCGCAAGATTGCCCCCAACGCCCCGATCGGCATCCGCACAGACATGCGCGAATGCCGCTTGGCAAATCAATTCAGGTGATGCACCTCTTGAAGCCCGTAGACGGGTGTGTCCAACCCTTCCATCCGCGCCTTAAGCTGCAGGGCGAGGAATTGCGAATAGTGCCGGGACTGGTGCAAATTGCCGCCATGCATCCACAGGGCAGGCACTTGCGTGGGCTTCCACATGTTGCGCTGTTCCCCTTCCCATGGGCCGGGATCCTTGGTGGTGTCCGAACCCAGGCCCCAGACCTTGCCCAACTTGTTCGCCGTCTCCTGACCCATCAGATCGGCGACCCAGCCATTCATCGAATTGTAACCGGTGGCATAGACGACAAGATCTGCGTCCAGATGTGATCCGTCATCCAGAATGACACCCGTTTCATCAAGGGCCGTCACCTGTCCGCGTTTGAGCTTGATCTTGCCATCAATGATCAACTGACTTGCACCAACATCGATGTAATAGCCCGACCCACGGCGCAGGTACTTCATGAACAGCCCGGATTCGTCATCGCCCCAGTCCAGCCAGAACCCGGCATCCTCCAGCCCTTTGTAGAAATCCGCATCGCGGCGTTTCATTTCCTCATAAGCTGGTATCTGGAACTCGTGCAGGATGCGGTAGGGCAGGGAGGCGAAAATCAGGTCGGCCTTTTCGGTGGTCATGCCGTCGCGCACGGCCTGTTCGGAATAAAGCGCACCCAATCCGACATCCATCAGGGTTTCAGAGCGCACGATATGGGTGGAGGAGCGCTGCAGCATCGTCACATCGGCATCGTTTTCCCATAGGGCTGCGCAGATATCATGGGCGGAGTTGTTGGACCCGACCACGACCACCTTCTTGCCCGCCCACTTGTCCGGCCCGTCATGTTCGGACGAATGCTGCTGCACACCCTTGAACGTATCCATTCCGGGAAAGTCGGGCATGCGCTTCTTGCCGGACATGCCTGTGGCCATCACCAGTTGCTTGGGGCGCAGCACGACCTCTTCGCCGTCGCGGTCCACCACAACGGTCCATTCGCCGCTGGCCTCGTCATATTCTGCGGATTTGGCGGTGGTGCGGGTCCAGTAGTTCAGCTCCATCACCTTTGTATACATCTCAAGCCAGTCACCGATCTTGTCCTTGGGGGAAAAGACCGGCCAGTTCTCGGGGAACTTGATGTAGGGCAGGTGGTCGTACCAGACGGGATCGTGCAGGCAGAGCGATTTGTACCGCTTGCGCCAACTGTCACCGGGCTTGTCATTCTTTTCGACGATGATGGTCGGCACGCCCAACTGGCGCAGCCGTGCACCCAGCGCGATGCCGCCCTGTCCGCCGCCGATGATCACGCAATAGGGCTGTTCTGCATAGCCCAGATTGGCCAGTTCATTCTCGCGTTCCTCTTTCCACGTGGCATGATCCTTGGAGGCACCGTGTTTGGCCCCCAGCGGGCGATCAAACCCTTTTGGCTCCTCGTGGCCCTTCAGCTCGACCATGGTTGTCAGCAACGTCCAGATCTTGCCGTCCTTGAGGCGAACCATCCCATAGCCGCGCGCAACGGCCGTTTCAAACTCGATCCACGCCGTGACGACGCCGCCGTCTTCTGTCGGGGTTTCGCCCTCGGCAAGCACCCAGCCGGTAGGTTTGGTCTGGGCGAGTTGTTGGGTCAGCATGTCCTCGACCTGATCCCTGCCTTCGACTGTTTTCAGGTTCCACGTAAAGGTGACGAGGTCACGCCAATAGCAATCGTCCAGAAACATCGCGGACGCTTTCTTGACGTCGCCCTGCTGAAGCGCGGCCCCGAATTCGTCCAGAAAATTCTGCGTCTCGGTGGATAGGGTCGTATCGAGCATAGTGTCCTCCCGTCATTGATCTTGATTCCTCGCCCCTTAGAAGATCAGCAAAAGTTACGTTAGGTAAACATAATTCTGGGAGACGCGCGTGACCGCGCCGAGGCCAGCGTCGTGGACCACTTCGGATCGTGACGCGTGATGTCGCCTCTTTTGATGTGGCCGCGAAGGGCTTGGCCAACTGACAGTTTTGCAATCGTGCTTTTGAGGGGGCAACTGTGATAGGACAAGCCCCACTCAAGATCGAAGAGGAGGCGGCAATGACACCCAATTACCTTTCCATCAACAAGGATGCCTGGAATGCAGACGCAGCCAATTGGGTGGATTTTGCGAAAAACCACTGGGCGCTGGAAGCCCCGGTTTGGGGGACCTGGGGGAACACCGAGGCGGAGTTGCACCTGCTGCCCGAGGATATGACGGGGTTGGAGGCCATCGAACTCGGCTGCGGCACGGGGTATGTGTCGGGTTGGATGGACCGTCGCAGCGCGCAGGTCACGGCAATCGACATCTCCCGCGAACAATTGGCCACGGCACGTGCCATCGCCAAAGAGCATGGCGCCGACATCACCTTTCTGGAAGGCAACGCCGAAGCGACCGGACTGCCTGATGCATCCTTTGATTTTGCAATCTCGGAATACGGGGCATCGATCTGGTGCGCGCCGGACAAGTGGCTGCGCGAAGCATGGCGGCTGCTGCGCCCGGGCGGGCGTCTGGTCTTTCTGGGCAACCACCCGCTGTCCCTGATCTGCTCACCCGTTGACGGCTCTCCTGCCGAATGGACGCTGCATCGACCCTATCGCGAGATGTGGGGGGCAGACTGGACCAAAGTCGCCTTCGAGCCGACGGGCGTGTGTTTCAATCTGACGATCTCGTCTTGGATGGACCTGTTCGCCGACATCGGTTTTGCCGTCACAAAGTACCAGGAGCTTTATGCCCCCGAAGACCAGATGGGCACGCGCGCCGCCATTCCGGCGGACTGGGCCAAAAGCTATCCCGTAGAACAGGTCTGGCATCTTCGGAAACCTGAATGACCGTAGTGTTCTTGGATGCATGTCAGCCTTGCAGGTCATAGGCACTGCTTGCCCGTTTGGCCAGTTGCCGATCCTGCGAAACGTAATCGATGATCCCTTTTTGAGCAGACCAATCCTGGCGCAAGCCAGCGTTCCGGACTAGGGTGACGGGTGTCACGTCAAAACCCCAAATGAACACGCAGAGCGCCGCAGAGTTCTACCGTCACCATGGAGAGTGGAGTGATCCCGGCAGGTTCGCCGGCGCCTTTGATGCGATCCCGCGCGACATCCGCGCAATCGCATCGACAGTGCAGGGTTTGCTGTTGCACGACTATTTCGGTGCGCATTTGTATCCTGATCCACCAACCGGCATCGCGGACGCATCCCGCGCGACGTTGCCGATCTCGGAAAGACTGCCAGCGGTCACGCGTTTTGGCGAGACACCCCTCACGACCGCACGACCCGTGCACGAACGCGCCGTGCGAACATGCCGGGACTTTGCCCTGATGACCTGTTCGATATTGCGCCATCACCAGATTGCAGCACGGGTGCGTTGCGGATTTTCACATTACTTTCACCCGCCAACCTTCGAAGATCATTGGATTTGTGAGTACCGGGACGACACGGCGCAAGCATGGAAGACGGTCGATGCGCAGCTGGACCACGAACACCAGCACCATCTGTCCATTTACTTCGATCACACGGATATGCCAAGGGATCAGTTCTTGTTTTCATGGCAAGTCTGGGAACGATTTGGCAATGATCATGGGGCACTTCAAGATTTCGGGCAGGGCGAGTCCAAGGGTTTCTGGTTTGTACGCGTGAGCCTTGCCAGAGACGTTCTGGCCCTGACAAAACGCGAAGTGTCTGAGTGGGACACGTGGCGCGATCATCGCGATGAAGACAAGGTCGCGAGCGCCATTGCCCAGTGCAACGCGCTTGCGGCAGCGAGCAAGCATTTTGATACCGCTGCGCAGTTTGACGTCACCGCTTTCAATGATGTGATCGCAGAACTCGATAGGCCACATTGGGCAGGGTGATGCGCGCGAGTTGAACAGTTTTGCAAACCGGGCATGCGCGGTTCCCAAACGATCCCGCGCGCCCGGCACAAGACCACCCTTCGCCGTTAAAGCTTGCGAATTAATCGCGTGTTCACGCTTGCTTGCGTAGTGTCATTTGATGGCCTTTTCCTCAACAAACATGCATATGATATCGCCCGTTCTCTGGGTGAGTGGCTGCACGAACCATAGGTTCGGTCGTGACGTAGTTTGTGTGTGAGGGCTGTGGTTAAACCTTGGCCAGAGGCAAGGCCACATCCCGTCACGGAAACGCGTGAGGTTCACGCGTGATGCCACCCAAGCCAGCCCATCCCGTCCGAGTCGTGGTTGTTGACGACTCGCTGACAATGCGACGCTGGCTCAGCAGCGTGATCGCACAGGATGCACGGCTGGAAATCGTCGGCATGGCCGCTTCAGCGCAAGAGGCGCGCGAAATCATCAAGGCCGCAAAACCGGACGTGCTGACCCTCGATATCGAGATGCCCGGCATGAACGGCCTCGAATTTTTGACGCATCTCATGCGGCTCCGTCCGATGCCCGTCCTGATGCTGTCCAGTGAAATTTCACGCAACGGTTCTCTCGCCGAACGGGCCATTGCGATCGGCGCGGTTGACTGCATTTCAAAACCGCAGTTTCCCACGTCGGAGGTGATGAAAACGCTTTGCGATCACATCTTTGCCACCGCGTCCAGGCAAAGACTGTCCGCGCCCAAGGCAATTGTCGAAATCGACGAGTTGTCGGACAAAATCCTGTTGGTGGGCGCTTCCACTGGCGGGGTCGCAGCCATTGAAACCATGCTGGGCAGCCTGGATGACCAGAAAATTCCACCCATCGTCATCGCCCAGCATATGCCGCAGCAATACCTGCAAAGTTTCGTGCGCCGACTTGACCGGATCGGGGCACACGATGTCGGGTTTTCGAGTGACGGGATGCGCCTTAAACCGGGCCATGTGCGCCTTGCGCCATCACTGGATCGCCAGACTTGCGTCGTCTGGCACAGCGGGGCGTGGCACGTCCAAGAAATCGCGCGACAATATGATCAACCCTATTGCCCCTCGGTCGATGCGCTGTTTGCCTCGGCCGCGCCGTGGGCGCGCAAGGTTGGCGCGGTCCTTTTGACTGGCCTCGGCAACGACGGGGCGAAGGGGATGCTGACCCTGCGCCGCATGGGCGCGCGGACACTCGGACAATCAAAGGAAAGCTGCGTAGTGTATGGCATGCCGGGCGTTGCACTATCCCTGAACGCGTCCGAAGATGAGGCCGCCATAGAAGACATTGGCAGTTTGATACTGGCGCGCATGCGTTCATCCACGCTGAACATGGCGAGCAGATGAGCGAAAAGCGCATACATATCACGCAGGGTCAGTTCGCAACCGGCTCGGACCCTGATCTCGTGATCACGACACTTCTCGGGTCCTGCGTGTCCGTCTGTCTGTGGGATGCGCAGGTGGGAATAGGCGGGATGAACCACATGTTGTTGGCGCGCCCCAGTTCCGGAAATCAGGCCCGCACCTTGTCCGGGCTGCGCGCCATGGAAGTGTTGATCAATGATCTGCTCAAACAAGGCGCTGTGCGCGAGCGGTTGAAAGCCAAGGCTTTCGGTGGCGCGCGCATGATCGAAGGCCTGTCCGACATCGGCCAGGAAAACGTCGAATTCACCGAACATTTTCTCGCTCAGGAAGGTATCGTGCTCAGCACAAAGTCTTTCGGCGGAACGCAGGCCCGAAATTTACGGTTTTGGCCTGCAACGGGCCGTGCGTTGCAAAAGGTGACAAATACGCGCGCCAACCTTGTGGAAGTAGACGCACCTGCCGCCTCTGGTCAGGGATTGGAATTATTTTAGGTACGCACGTCCCGCGCTGCCAGGCAGCGTTTCGGATCAGAAGAAGTCGATGGTGCCATGCGCCACAGGGCGCTCGCTTGCATTGACTTCCAGAAGGGTCCGCGTGGCCGTGAGTTTCAGATGTTCGAACGCCTGCGCCCGGTGCGCGCCGGGTCCTGCAAGGGCCGCACTCAGATGTGCAAGATCGCAAAGCGATTGATGCAAGTTGTCAAGCTTTTGCAGATCCCGGATCGCGGATGGAGAGAGCGATGTCGAAACACTTCCGGTCAGCTCTGACACTCTTTTACCCACAAGTGCCGTGTCCTCGGCCAATGTCAGCAGATGTTGCGAAATTTTTTCAAGAATTTGTGCGTCACTGACATCAGCAACCGGTTCGGCCTGCATTACAAAGGCCCCACAACCGACTCGATACATTTGCGCATATCATTGGGCTCGAATGGTTTCTTGAGATAGTTGTTCATCCCCAGTTTCCGACCATAGTCAATGATTTGTTGCTCGGCACGACCCGTGATCAGGATGAAACCGATGCCTTTGGTCTTCGCACCGCTGCGCAAATTGTGCAGCAATTTCAGCCCATCCATATTGGGCATGTTGTAGTCCGAAATGACGAGGTGCACGGGTGCGCGCGCGAGAACCTGCAACGCATTCGCGCCATCTTCGGCAGTTGACACATGGCGCACGCCAAACGAGATCCAATGCTTGCGTGATGATACCGCGGCTGGTGGACATATCATCAACGACCATGATCCGAATTTTATCGCGAAGTGCCATACTGTCCTCCAGACAAGAGTGATGGCTGCGCTGCGCCATCGTCCTTTTGGTAGGCGGTCGTACCTACTGTTTTGAAACCAAATTGGGTCGGGGTTGAAATACGTTCGGAATGCCCCAGAAACAAAAGCCCGCCGGGCTTGAGCACTTTTTTGAACCGCGGCCAAAGCCGTTCTTGCGTCTGCTGGTCAAAGTAGATCACGACATTGCGGCAAAAAATGGCATCGAATTGGCGGCGCATCGGCCATTCGGCCAGCAGATTAAGTTCCCGAAAGGAGACCAGGGTCTTGAGGTGTTCGGTGACGCGCAGCAAGTCACCATCTGCCTGCATGAACTTCGATTTGTTTTCGGGCGTGACTCCGTTCAGCAGGTTTTGATCGTAGGCACCGTTTTTCGCAAAGGAGATGACTTTGGGATCGATGTCAGTTGCCAGGATCTTGAAATCGGCATTGGCGATCAGAGGCTCTTCGCGCAGCAGATGCATGGCAATCGAATAGGGTTCTTGCCCGTTCGAACAGCCCGCGGACCAAATCCGGATAGGTTCGCCGCCGTCTATCCTTGTCCGAAGTCCGTGAAGAATGGTTTTCGACAAAAGCGCAAAATGGTGCGGTTCGCGAAAGAAATGCGAGACGTTCGTTGTCAGCGCCGAGATCATACTCCTTCTTTCTTCCGCGCCTTTTTCGGAACACACCAGATCGGAGTATGCGTCAAACGTCGCCAGCCGGAGCTCGCTCAACCGGTGCCTCAACCGTGACTGCACCATTTTCATTTTTTCGGGCGCAATATGCAGGCCAAATTCCCGATGCGCCAACGAGGCGATCGCGTCAAACGCGCCGCGCTCAAGTGTCGTTTCAGTGTCGAAACGCGCCATCAAGCCGCTTCGCTTTGACCAAATGCCACCACGTTGGGCAGGTCGAGAACGCGGATCATGCGGTCGTCAATCAAGGTCAGTGAACGGATAACCGCAGGCGCAGTCTGGCTGGTCGCATCCGGCGGAGGCTGCAGGTCGGCCTTTTGGACAGTTACAATGTCGGACACCGCATCGACAAGCAAACCTGACATCGCCTCACCATGCTTTACCACGATGATAACGTTCCGCTCGGTGTGTTCACGGCAGGGAAGGCCCAGCCGTTCGGCAAGATCCATAACCGGCAAAACAGTCCCGCGCAGATTAATCACGCCGCGCATGAAACTGGGCGCATGCGGCATTGGCGTGGCCCGTGTCCAGCTTCTGATTTCACGCACACACATAATATCCAGCGAATACTCCTGATCGCTGAGGCGAAAAGTCAGAAGTTCTACAGTATCGGCGTCGGTTGGTGTGTCGTCGGACATTTCAGGCTTCCAGTTTTTGAGGAACAGTTGCACTCATTTCGTTCGCTTTCGAAATGATGTCTGAAGGGTCGAGAATGAGGGCGATCTGCCCGTCGCCCAGAATGGTCGCAGCAGCAATGCCAGGCGCGCGGTGGAACGTGTCATCAAGGCCTTTGATGACGACCTGGCGTTGATCCTGGATGTCATCCACAACGAGCGCGCCGAGGCTTCCGTCCTCGTGAGAAATCAGCAATGCAACGGAGTCCACATAGCTGTCTTTCTTGTCGCGATAGCCCAGCAGGTACCCGAGATCGAACAGTGGTACGAAGCCGGTCCGCACGCGCACGACATGGACGCCCGGCTGAATGCTGTCGAGCGTTTCATCGGTCACGGTCATCGTCTCGGCGACCATGTTGAGGGGCAGAACCAGAGTTTCGCCGGCGACATCGACAACCATGCCGTCAAGCACGGCGAGGGTCAGTGGCAGAGAGATCGAAAAAACGGTACCTTTCGTGGGGACAGAGGTGATGGAAATGCGCCCGCCAAGCGATTGAATGGACGTGCGCACCACATCCATGCCGACACCGCGTCCAGACAAGTCGGACACTGTGTCCGCAGTGGAAAATCCCGGTAAGAACAGCAGGTTGTCGATCTCTGTGTCCGACAAAGCCGCATCTGCGGGTATCAGACCCTTCTCAATTGCGATCTGTTGAACCCGTGCACGGTTTATCCCGCCGCCATCATCGGACACATCGATCACGACCCGGCCCGATCGGTGTGCCGCACTCAAGCGCACGGTTCCGCCCGGTGGTTTGCCCACGGCCACGCGATCTGCCGTGCTTTCAAGCCCATGATCCACGGCGTTTCTGATCATATGCGTCAGCGGGTCCGCAAGACGTTCGATGACCGTCTTGTCCACTTCGGTGTTTTCGCCCTCGCAAACCAGACGCACGTCCTTGTCCACTGCGGCTGATGCCTCGCGCACAATGCGTGACATGCGCTGGAACAGCGATTTGACCGGCTGCGCGCGGATCATCATCACACTGTCCTGAATATCGCGCGTCAGTCGTTGGAATTCTTCGAGGCCGTTCATGGCGTCCGAATGTGGCGACAAGCCGGAGCTTTGCAGGCTTTGCGCCAGCATGGCCTGATTGATGACCAGTTCGCCAACGAGATTGACCAGTCGTTCGATCCTGTCCAGATCGACACGCACAACGGATTTGGCGGCACTTTGTCCCTGCGTGGCGCTGCGGTCCGGAGCGGTTTGTGTGAGCTCACTGGCCGGAGCCATTGAACCGTTGTCTGGCGCACCGTCGCCGTTGGCAAGGCTTGGTGCCTCAGTATCTTCAGCGGGCGGAGCGTCCGGCTTATGGACAGGATCGCCAGCGTGATCAATCGGGTCACTGTCAATATCCGCCTCGTGACAGCGCGAAATGCGATAGGTGCAGAGCCCTTCGACAAACTCGAACATCGAGGCGATTTCTGCCTCATCGACATCCGCAAGAACCTCAACATCCCACGACAAGTACGACGTTTCCGGCACGAGACTTTTGAGATCCGGTACTTTGGACGTGTCGCAGGCGACCTGCGCCTCTCCGAGGGCCGCCAGGGCGCTTAGGATCGGGTAGGCGTCATTGCCGCTTTCGAACATCTCGGAATCGGGGCTGAAAAAGATGCGGTATGTCGGCACAGTCGATGGCTCGTCCGCGTCCTCGATATCCAGATCAAGGCTGAGCCCGAGCGGTTGGAAATCAATGTCCGGTCCCGCCGCATCTTCTTCGTCAGTGTCGCCTAGGTGCTGTTCCAGTTCCAGCAAAAGCGCATCACCGATTTCCTGAGGCACATCGGTGTCATCCCGCGCGGCGCGAACAAGATCGGACAGGTGGTCTGTTGCGCGAAAAAACAGTTTGATCAGCGCCGGTTGAACGCTCAGCGATCCGTTGCGGAC
Source organism: Tateyamaria armeniaca (assembly GCF_045797845.1). Classification (NCBI taxonomy): domain Bacteria; kingdom Pseudomonadati; phylum Pseudomonadota; class Alphaproteobacteria; order Rhodobacterales; family Roseobacteraceae; genus Tateyamaria; species Tateyamaria armeniaca. The sequence goes on along the minus strand of NZ_JBHDIY010000002.1, from coordinate 3,043,415 downwards.
CGCTTCCAGCGTCGTTTCGTACGTATGGGCAAAACGCACCAATGCCTTCAGCCCGAAGGCCCCGGCACCCCCTTTGATCGAATGTACGGCACGAAAGACCACGTTGATGGTTTCGCCGTTGGCGCTGCCATCGTCCAACTGTTGCAAACCATCCTGCGTGGCTTCGAGCAATTCTTCACATTCGATGAAAAACGAGGCTCGAATTTCCTCCATTGGGTCGGGTTTGGCCATCCTGTGATCCTATCCGGCGACCATTTGCAGCGCCTTGACCAGTTTCACAGGGTCAAAGGGTTTCACGATCCAACCGGTTGCGCCCGCCGCACGCGCGCGCTGTTTGAGTTCTGGGGCGGCTTCGGTGGTCAGGACAAGAATCGGGGTCGAGCGGTACCTGTCATGCTCGCGCACGGCATCGATGAATCCAAACCCGTCCATCCGGGGCATGTTGATGTCCGTGATGATGACATCCGGTGCAATCCCGCTCAGCACTTCGGTGCCATGCACACCATCATCTGCGGTATGCACGGTGAATCCGGCAGGTTCGAGGGCGAAGCGGATCATGTCGCGCATCGTGCGGCTGTCATCTACGGCTAGGACTTCGAGGCTCATGGGGCACCTTCCGAAAGCTGTTGAGGGGTCAGGCCCATCATGGCCAGTTGGTTCACAGCGCGCTCGCTGATCGCCGAAAATTCCAATGTCCCACCCCGGCTGCGTTGTTCGCGCGCCGCCGAGATAATCAACTGCGTGCCAAGCGCGCCAAGGTGCGTCACATCGCTTGCATCAAGGTGCAGCGCACCGCCCTTGCAGGCATCCACCAGGCGCGGGGCAAACGCCCCGAGTTCAGTCGCGTCCAGCCGCGCGGGCAATACCAGCGCCTCTGTCATCGCGCACCGCTGAAGATGTCGGGAATGTGTCGTGTCATGATGACCCTCATGGCTGCTCAATTCGCCGCTTGTGTAGCGGACGCTGCGTTAAGACAGCGTTACCGGAATCACATATCCGGCAGCGATCCGAGGCCTGAAGCGCGCAACAAAAAAACCCGCGCTGACTGACAGCGCGGGTTTCATGCTCAGGCATCAGCGTGACGTCAGGCGCGGCGACGCCCGCCCGAGCGGCCCGCACGTCCACGGCTTTCCTGACCTGCCTTGGGGGCCACGCGGTTGAACTTGATCCAGTTGCCGCCGCCTTCGTCGTTGTTCGTCAGGAAGTTGGCGGCGCGGATCGCCTCCATCTCCTTGCCCGCGCGGGGCAGGGTGGAGCCGAGGCCGAACATCTGCACAAATGTTTCGTCATCCATGTCGTCGGGCAGGACGATCCCGGCAGCGGCCACTTCGGCCCGCTTTTCCGCGATCTTGGTGGCACCGACTGGCAAGGCAACAGGGTTCATGATGGCCGACGTCATACCGGCGGTCATTGCCATCGGCAGGAAGGCGTTGTTGATGCCATGACGGTTGGGCAACCCGAACGAGATGTTGGACGCCCCACACGTCGTGTTGACCCCCAATTCCTCGCGCAGACGCCGCACGAGAGTAAAGACCTGCAAGCCCGCCGTGCCCATCGCACCAATCGGCATGACCAGCGGATCGACGACGATATCATGAGCGGGAATGCCGAAATCGGCGGCGCGCTCCACAATCTTTTTGGCGACGGCAAAGCGCACATCGGGGTCTTCGGAAATGCCGGTGTCATCGTTGGAAATCGCGACCACGGGCACGTTGTATTTGTTGACCAGCGGCAGGACCAGTTCCAGACGCTCTTCCTCGCCCGTGACCGAGTTAAGCAGGGGACGCCCCTCGGCGGCGGCAAGGCCGTTTTCAAGCGCGCCGGGCACCGAACTGTCGATGCAAAGTGGCACATCGACGATGGCCTGTACGCGGCTGACCAGTTCGGTCATCAGAGTCGGCTCGACAAAGTTGTTGTCGGCATAGCGCGGGTCTTCGGCCATCTTGCCGGAAAACACTGCGCCCGAGTTGATATCGAGCACGTTGGCGCCCGCAGCAACCTGTGCCAGCGCGTCGGCTTCGACGCGGGAATAATCGCCGCGCTCCAGCTCTTCGTTCAGGATCTTACGGCCTGTGGGGTTGATGCGCTCGCCAATGACGCAGAACGGCTGGTCAAAGCCGATAATGGCGGTCTTGGTCTTGGATTCAATGACGGTGCGGGTCATGTAATGGGCTCTCCCTTGGCCGGTTTCGCCGGACCCTACGCGCGAGCGGTGCGCACGGGCGGCGTACATGCGACATAGCCGGGTGCTGCGGCGACGTCAGCCCGGATTGTGTTCATGAAGATGATGAGGGCAGGGCGCTTTGCGACCCGGTCCTGGACTGAAACGTAGCCGGGTAGGGCGCGCGGAACATCCTGTGCAGATGCGATCCGCGGCATGAAAATACCCGGCCCGTTCGCAGTGGCGGCCTGTCGGCGCTTAACCAACAGGCACCGCCGCTGATCCACCGTTCTCAATCGCCCAATGGGCATTCGTCTTGATCCCGCCCAACGGAAAGAAGTGGACTTGTGCGATGTTGAAATCCGGGTTGGCGGCCTTGTGGGCGGCGAGGTCAGAAATCACTTCGGTCGGCTCAAACGGGGTCAGCAGTTTGGTCACGTCCTTGGCACGGCGCTGCAGCACACGCATGGACGCACCGACACCGCAGGCAATGGCGAATTTTATCATGGTTTGCAGCTTGGCCGGGCCGGCAATGCCGATATGGATGGGCAAGTCGATGCCCGCAGCCTTCAGACTGTCGGCCCATGCAATGATCGGTGCCGCCTCAAAGGCGAACTGCGTGGCGATGGCCATCTTGGCGTCCGTCGATTCAGAGAATTTCTGTTTCCAATGAAGGGCTTCATCGACGTTCTTCATGCCGCCATCGGGATCAATATCCTTGTTTCCCTCGGGGTGACCGGCCACATGCAGGTGTTTGAACCCGGCAGCATCAAAGGCACCGGTTTCCAAAAGCTGCATCGAGCTGTGGAAATCGCCGTAAGGTTTGTCGACGCCACCTGCGAGCAGCAGGGCCTGATCGACATTCGCTTCGCCCTGATAGCGCGCGATCCAGTCTGTCAGGGTCGCCTTGTCCTTGATGATGCGCGCGGGAAAGTGGGGCATGACCGGGAATCCTTCCGCATTGAGGCGCTTGGCGGTCGCGACCATGTCCTCGATAGGTGTGCCTTCGATATGGGCGATGTAGACGCGGGTGCCGCGGGGCAGCAGGGCGCGGAAATCCTCGACCTTTTCAGCGGTGCGCGGCATCACCTCGATGGAATAGCCCTGCAAAAAGGATTCGACCTCTGGGCTGAGAGTGCCGGCAACGGGCCCCTCGACTTTCTTGAAGTTCAGCAATGCCATTTCACGTCTCCTCAATCCGGACCGCCGGCCCGATCCTTCGCCTTGGGCCTCAGGCCCACCCTTCGTTGTCGATCAGCGCCTTGATGCGGGCGCTGTCATATTCCGTCTCAAGGCGCACGGCCTCGGCCTCTGCGATCTCGCCCGGTTCCCCGTCCATGGGGTAGGGGTCGGCCTTGCGCCATTCGGCAAGGTATGCGTCGGCATCCTTGGCGTTCACCTTCATGGCCGCCCGGTCGATGGCCTGTTCAAAGCGTTCAGCCAATTGGCGTTTGGAACCGCGACGGCCTTTGCCCACGATGACCTGCGCCGGGATATCGCGCCAGTAAACGATTGTGACATCAGGCATCTGATTCCTCCGTTCCAGTTGATCTCTGATAAGGCACACGTGCCCGCCAATACGGCTTGTTTTCGACAAGTGCAGCGACTGTTGCGACTTGGCGCTGTGATGAGGGCATCGCCCGCCCATGTGTTCGCGCAAATGGACGGGTCGGTAAACGTCAAAAAATTCATACTCTTTATGACCTAAGAGGTCCGGCAAGCCGTTCAATCCGTGCAAGCCACTTGCGCGAAATCGATCCACGACCTATCGTTGCGTCAACTCGATTTGAAAGGCGCGAAAGATGGCGCCAAAGCGTCCCCAAGGTGCGGGCGCGACACATCAAAGGCCCTCTTACCAGGGGGGTCAGCCCGTACCGCGTGCCCCCGGATCGCCCGAGCTTTATGCCGCGCTGGATCTGGGCACGAACAGTTGTCGAATGTTGATCGCCGAGCCGCGAGGCGCGGGGTTTCACGTTGTCGACAGTTTCTCCAAATCCGTTCAGCTTGGCCTTGGTCTTGAACGCTCGGGCAAGCTGTCGCGCGGGTCCATGTCGCGCACCGTGCAGGCGCTGCGCATCTGTCAGCAAAAACTGAAGCGCCACAATGTGCGCCGGATGCGATTGGTCGCGACCGAGGCCTGTCGCAGGGCCGTCAACGCATCGGAGTTCATCGAACGGGTGCACCGCGAAACGGGCCTGCGTCTGGACATCATCGAACCCGAGGAAGAGGCCCGTCTGGCCGTGATTTCCTGCGCCCCGCTGGTCAGTCCCAAGACGGAAAACCTGCTGGTCGTCGACATCGGCGGCGGATCGACCGAGCTGGTGTGGATCGATCTGGCCAGCGTGCCCAAAAGGACCGCCCACAGGCGATCATGCGGTTGCATTCGGGCTTTATTCGCGCCGTCAGCGAAGTGCCCGAGGCCCGTGTGGTGGACTGGATCAGTGTGCCACTTGGCGTTGCGACATTGCGTGAACAGTTCAACGACGTCGATGATGACGCAGCCCGTTTTGCGCTGATGAGCTGGTTTTTCGAGGAAAACCTGTCCAGCTTTTCCCCCTATCACGCCACCGAACCGACCGAGCGGTTCCAGATCGTCGGCACGTCTGGCACGGTCACGACTGTGGCGGCCTCGCATTTAGGGCTCAGACGCTATGACCGCACCAAAGTGGACGGGCTGAGGATGAGTTCCGAGCAGATCGATGCGGTCATCCGCTCGTACCTGCATATGGGTCCGGGCGGGCGGCGCGCTGATCCGCGCATCGGGTCGGACCGCCACGCCCTGATCATGTCCGGTGCTGCAATCCTGCAGGCCCTGATGCGCTGTTGGCCCACAGATCGTCTGTCGGTGGCCGACCGGGGCCTGCGCGAGGGGCTGCTATACGCCCAGATGAGCGCGGATGGCGTGCTGGACGATCAGTCGGTTTAAGCCCCCCGTGCAATTGGCGCACGGATCGCTTAAATGCCATCTGAACAGACAAAGAAGGTGGCTGACGTGGCCAAGACCCCATCAGGCAAGAACACATCCGGGCGCGGGCAGCGCGATCTCAAGGTCAAGGTCAAGTCCGCGCGCGGGCGCAAGCTGTCCTCGACTCGCTGGTTGCAGCGCCAGTTGAACGACCCGTATGTCAAACGCGCGCAGGCCGAAGGCTATCGCGGGCGCGCGGCTTACAAGATACTGGAACTGGACGAAAAATTCCGCTTTCTGGTTCCGGGCGCGCGCATTGTCGATCTGGGCGCGGCTCCGGGCGGCTGGTGTCAGGTGGCGGTAAAGCGCTGCAACGTGCTGGCCGAAAAATCGGGCAAGGCCCAAGGCACCATTCTGGGGATCGACCTGCAGGAAATGGAACCCATCGCGGGCTGCGAGCTGTATCAGCTTGATTTCATGGAGGACGACGCCGACCTCAAGGTCAAGGACTGGCTGGGCGGCAAGGCCGATGTTGTGATGTCGGATATGGCCGCCTCTTCCTCTGGGCACAAGCAAACCGACCACCTGCGCATCATCGCGCTGTGCGAGGCGGCGGCCTATTTCGCCTTTGACGTTTTGGAAGAGGGCGGCACCTTTGTCGCCAAAACGCTGGCGGGCGGGGCCGAGGGCGGCTTGCAAAAGCTGCTCAAACAACGCTTTGCCAAGGTCGCCAACGTCAAACCGCCAGCCTCACGTGCGGACAGTTCGGAAAAGTTCGTGGTCGCGACAGGGTTCAGGGCCGATCCGAACGCGTAAGCCGGGGTGCCGGAAACGAGCGCAGCGCGGTCAGCTTTACCTGTTCCAACTCCGCCGGGCCAAGACGGCGAGCGGGCAGGGCCTTGGCCCGTGATGCACGGGACACGGCAACGTCCTGCTGGCGCATCAACTCGAACAGGCGCATGTGGCGCGGGGTTTTCGGATCAGACAATGTCATTGCGCCGCGATAGCTGCCAAATCGGGCAGGCAAAGGGACGCAATGTGACCGAATTCAGATAGACAGACGTGCCGCGTGCGTGCCGCGTTCGCGGTAGGGCGTCGTGTCGTAATGCGCGCGGTAGCATTTGGAGAAATGCGAGGGCGAGGCAAAGCCGCAGGCAAGGGCCACGTTGATCACGCTCATATCCGTTTGCATCAGCAGGTTGCGGGCCTTTTGCAGACGCAGTTCCATGTAATAGCGCTTGGGCGAGCGGTTCAGATAGCGGCGGAACAGCCGCTCAAGCTGGCGCGTGGACATGCCCACATCCTTGGCGAGGATCGACGGGCTGATCGGCTCTTCGATGTTCTGTTCCATGATCTGGATGACCTGGCTCAGCTTGGGATGGCGCACACCGATGCGGGTGGGCACGGACAGGCGCTGCGTGTCCTGATCGGTGCGGATCGAGGAATAGATCAGCTGATCGGCCACTGCATTGGCCAGTTGTTCATCATTGTCGTCCGCAATCAGCTTGAGCATCAGGTCGATGGACGAGGTGCCTCCGGCTGTCGTCAGGCGCTTTTCATCGACGACAAAGACCGACTTGGTCAATTCGACCTCGGGAAACTCTTCGGTAAAGCTGTCCTGATTTTCCCAGTGGATCGTTGCGCGCTTGCCGTCCAGCAGACCGGCCTTGGCCAGGGTGTAGGCGGCGGTGCACAGCCCAGCCACGGGCGGGCCCTTGCGGGCCTCGCGGCGCAGCCAGCCGAGCAGGCGTTTGGTGGTGGCGGCCTGCACGTCAATGCCGCCACAGATCATGATCGTGTCATCGCGCCCGATCTCGTCCAGATCGCCGTCCAGCTTGAAGCCGGTTCCGGCAGAACAATAGGCCACGTCGCCGCCTTCACCGATGATGCGCCAACTATAAAGGTCCTTTTCCGCCATGCGGTTCGCGATGCGCAGGCTTTCCAGCGCGGCAGAGAAGCAGAGCAGGGTGAAATTGTTCAGCAGCACGAAAACAAAACGCTTGGGTTGGTCCCCGTCTGGGTGTGTCCGGGTGGCAGGGCGCGTGATCGTCATCGCGACGGGATCCTAAGCTGGCGGCGGTGTCTTGTGACATGCCGCTCTTTTTGGTGACGCGCACCTTGAGCATGGGCCATACGCCACGTCAAGAGGCCGCATTTGTGATATGGTCACTCGTGCACGGCTTTTGTATAGAGGACTGCGGCGGCGTTAACGCCAACATTTTTGCGGAGAGAGACGATGAGCAATTGGACAAAATCTGACTGGCGCACACTGCCCCGGATACAGATGCCCGATTACACTGATGCGGCGGCCCTGAATGCGGTCGAGGCGCAGCTGTCGAAATATCCGCCACTGGTCTTTGCGGGCGAAGCACGTCGCCTCAAAACACATCTCGCCGATGCCTCGCGCGGGGATGCGTTCCTGTTGCAGGGCGGCGATTGCGCCGAGGCCTTTGACCAGTTCAGTGCGGATGGCATCCGCGACACGTTCAAGGTGATGTTGCAGATGGCGATGGTGCTGACATTCGGTGCCAAGGTTCCGGTGATCAAGCTGGGCCGCATGGCCGGGCAATTCGCCAAACCGCGCTCGGCCCCGACCGAAACCGTGAACGGCGTGGAACTGCCCAGCTACCGGGGGGACATCATCAACGATCTGGCCTTCACACCTGAATCGCGCATTCCCGACCCGACCCGCATGTTGCAGGCTTATACCCAGGCCGCCGGCACGCTTAACCTGCTGCGCGCCTTTTCGACCGGTGGTTTTGCGGACATGCACCGCGTCCATTCGTGGACGCTCGGCTTTGCCGAAGGTGGCGAGGCCGAGAAATACCTCGAAATTGCCAACCGTATTCAGGACACGATCGATTTCATGGCCGCTGCCGGGATCGACGGCGACACCACGCACGAGTTTTCGAGTGTGGAATTTTACACCAGCCACGAATCCCTGCTGTTGGAATATGAAGAGGCGCTGACGCGGATCGACTCGACCACCGGCAAGTGGCTGGCCGGGTCCGGCCATATGATCTGGATCGGGGATCGCACCCGCCAGCCCGACGGCGCGCATGTGCATTTCGCAAGTGGCGTTCAGAACCCCATCGGTCTGAAATGCGGCCCGACGATGACCACAGATGACCTCAAGGCGCTGATGGCCAAGCTGAACCCAGAAAACGAGGCCGGTCGCCTGACCCTGATCGCACGCTTTGGGGCCGGATCGGTCAGCGAACACTTGCCGCGCCTGATCAACACGGTGCGCGAGGAAGGGGCCAATGTCACATGGGTCTGCGATCCGATGCATGGCAACACGATCAAGTCGTCCTCTGGCTACAAGACACGGCCCTTTGATTCAGTGCTGCGCGAAGTGCGCGAGTTCTTTGGCGTGCACGCGGCCGAGGGCACGATCCCCGGCGGTGTTCATTTCGAGATGACCGGGCAGGACGTGACCGAATGCACCGGCGGCGTGCGTGCGGTCACCGATGAAGACCTGAGTGATCGGTATCACACGGCCTGCGATCCGCGTCTGAATGCGTCGCAATCGCTGGAGCTGGCGTTCCTCGTGGCTGAAGAGCTGTCAAACCTGCGCACCGCGCGCAACGGGGCCCGCGCCGCCGGTTGAGGCATGACATATCACATGAAAAAGCGCGGGGGACACATCGCCTCCCGCGCTTTTTTCATGTCTGAAGCATTCGGTGTGGAGTCAGTCGTCTGTCTTGACCACCCTAAGGTAGGGCACGTCGGGGCGCGGCGCGTGTGATTTGAACGCGCGTTCGGGTTCTGCAAACCCTTTGGCCTGCGCAGGTGCGTCCAGCGTCTTGGGTGTCGACTTTTGCGCGATGGGCAATGTGGATGGCGCAGTGATCGAGCGTATCTTGGCACCAACCACGTCAAAGCGGCGCGGCGTGTGACCGATATCCCCCTGGGCCACGAGACAGCCCAGAATGCGGCTGACATCGCCCAGGTCGCTTTTGAGGGGCATCAGCAGCAAACGGCCATCAAGCTGCGGCTTGGTCACGCTGATTTCCGCGTTCAGGCGCATCTCGCACACGGCGGGTCGCTGGCACACATCCTCAAGCAGATCGTTAATCTGACGGCGGCACGGTGGCGTGATCAGGGACGTAAGCGGCATCCCGCGCACTTCCATGCCCATCAGGTCGCTGAGGTGGCTTCCGGCGATGCGAATACGGGCCATCCCGGGCGCAATCCGTTCCAGCACAAATGTGTGCTCCAAAGCGGATTCGATGCCGCGCGGATCGATCTCGGACCGCTTGGGCATAAGGCGCGCACCACGCAAGCCTTCCCAATAGGCCTCAACCTGGGAAATAGCGGAATACCCAACTTCTGCACGAAACTCTGTCATCTTGAGGATATTGTGGGGGCTATGGTCTGATTTGTCCATCATCTGCGTCTCTTGGTCCCAATTCCGATGCAATCACCGCAAGGCTTTGCCGTTTCTGAGGCGAATATGTATCAAATGGAGGCGAAATCCGGAGTGAAATACTAACAAATGGTTAACTTCCGGGGGCGTGTCCGCGGCCCTTCTTTGGCTTGCCCCGATCCTGCGGACCCCCTAAACGCGTTTGCATGAGCAAAGACACAGATCCGAGCACGACACAGGCACATCCGGGCCCGCAGGGCGTGCGTTCGATGACCGGTTTTGCCGCCGGGACGGGCGCGATGGACCCGTTTCGCTGGTCCTGGGATATTCGGTCCGTCAATGGCAAGGGTCTGGATGTGCGCTTGCGCGTGCCCGATTGGGTGGACGGCCTTGAGGCTGCGATCCGCCCCCTCGTTCTGGCGCGTGCACATCGCGGCAATGTGACACTGTCCTGCCGCGTGTCGCGCGATGATGCCGTCGCCGCCGTCACGCTGAACACAACGCAGATGAAAGCCACGGTGCAATCGCTGCTGGAGATCGAAGCGGAGGCGATGGAGCAGGGCCTGTCGCTGGCCCCGTCGCGCGCCAGCGATATCGCGATGATGCGTGGCGTGTTAGAGCAGGGTGTGGCGCAGGATGATACCGCCCCGCTGCGTGCAGCCCTTGTGGCCGAACTGCCCGCGCTGCTGGATGCCTTTGACGCCATGCGCCAAAGCGAAGGAACTGCGCTGCTTGGCGTGCTGCAAGGCCAACTCGACACCGTCGCCAGCCTGACCCAAGAGGCCGCCGCACTCGCCGAGGCGCGCAAGGACGAGGTCGCAGCAACGCTGAAAGACAACCTTGCCCGCGTGCTCGACAACACGGACGGGGCCGATCCGGACCGCGTGGCACAGGAATTGGCCCTGCTGGCCGTCAAGGCCGACGTGACAGAGGAAATCGACCGCCTGCACACCCATGTGGACGCCGCGCGCGCTTTGCTGGGCGAGGGTGGGGCAGTGGGCCGCAAGCTCGACTTCCTGATGCAGGAATTCAACCGCGAGGCCAACACCTTGTGTTCCAAAGCGCAAAATGCCGATCTGACCCGCGTGGGCCTCGCCCTTAAGGCGCTGATCGACCAGATGCGCGAGCAAGTGCAGAACGTGGAATAGGCAATGACGACCACCCAGACGAAACGCCGCGGGCTACTGATTATCCTGTCTTCTCCTTCGGGCGCGGGCAAGTCGACACTGGCACGCCGGTTGCGCGGCTGGGACACCGATCTGGCCTTTTCAGTCTCGGCCACGACCCGCGCGCCCCGACCGGGCGAAGTGGACGGCGAACATTATCACTTCATCCCCGAGGCGGAGTTCAAATCGCAGGTGAATGACGGCGAGATGCTGGAACATGCGCATGTGTTCGGCAACTTCTATGGATCACCCAAGGGCCTGTGCAGGCCGCCATCGAACAGGGGCGCGACGTGCTTTTCGACATCGACTGGCAGGGCGCACAGCAGATCACGAATTCGTCGCTGGGCCAGCACACGCTGTCGATCTTTATCCTGCCCCCATCGATTGCCGAGTTGCGCCGCCGCCTTGAGACCCGCGCGCAGGACGATGCCGACACCATCGCGCGCCGGATGCTCAAAAGCTGGGACGAGATCAGCCATTGGGGTGGGTATGATTATGTGCTGGTCAATGACGACCTGGACCAGACCGAAGAGCAGTTGAAAACCATCATCGAGGCAACGCGCCTGCGCCGCCTGCAACAGCCCGGCCTCACCGACCATGTGCGCACCCTGCAGACCCAGTTTGAGGAGTTGAAATGACACTCTATGCCCTTGGCGATGATGCGCCACAGATTGCTGACGACACATGGGTCGCTCCAGATGCCAACCTGATCGGAAAAGTGGTTCTGGAACGTGCCGCAAGTGTCTGGTTTGGCTGTACAATCCGTGCGGATCACGAGGAAATTAGCATCGGCGAAGGCTCCAACGTGCAGGAAAACTGCGTCATGCATATTGATCTCGGCTTTCCGCTGACCATCGGGGCGGGCTGCACCATCGGCCACAAGGTCATGCTGCACGGCTGCACGATTGGCGACAATTCCCTGATCGGCATGGGAGCCACCGTGCTGAATGGCGCGAGGATCGGCAAGAATTGCCTGATCGGGGCAGGGGCGCTGATCACCGAAGGCAAGGAAATTCCCGACGGATCACTGGTCATGGGGATGCCGGGCAAGGTGGTGCGGGAACTGGACGCCGCTGCCATTGAGGGTCTGCGCGCCTCGGCCCTGCACTATCAGGAAAACATGCGCCGTTTTCGCGATACGATGACGGTAGTGGCTGGTTGATGCCCCATTGCGAGTTGCACTATTCCGGCGATCTGGACATCGACGTGCCCGCGATCCTGTCAGAGGTCGAGGCGATCATCCTTTCGCATGATGCAGAGTCCGGTGACACCAAGGGGCGCGCCTATCCCGCCCCACACTTCCTGCACACGCATTTCAAGGCCACGCTTTCACTGCTGGCCAAGCCGCATCGCGACGCCCAGTTCGTCGCCGCGCTGCAACGGGATGTGGTCGCCGCCATCTCGGCCCGTCTGCCGCGCCCCTGCTGGATGAGCATCGACATCACCTTCAGCACCCCGAATTACCATACGGAGTTTCTGGAATGACCAAGAACGACCGTGGATCGATCATGCGGCCTGTGCCGCTGCCCGAAAGTGCGTCGCGCCCTGTCGCCACACCTTTGTCGCCCTCCGTCGTCTATGCCAGCGACACGCCCGACATGCTCGATGCGCAATACGAAGGGGGCCTGCACGGCTACACCTACAGCCGCGAAGGGCATCCCAATGCCGACGTGGTTGCGCGCACCATCGACGCGATGGAGGGCGCGCCGCATATGGGGGTGATGGTGTCATCGGGCATGGCCGCGGTCTCTGCCGTGCTGCTGGGCCTTACCAAGTCCGGGGATCACGTGATCGGGGGTAACCAGCTTTACGGCCGGTCCTTGCGCATGATGTCCGAGGATTTGCCGCGTCTGGGCATCGCTACGTCCATGGTCGATCCCGGCGATGTGGAGGCCGTGCGCGCCGCCATCCGCCCCGAAACCCGGATGATCCTGGTCGAGGTGGTGTCTAACCCCACCTTGCGCGTCGCCGACATTCTCGGCCTGTCCGCGCTGGCCAAGGAAACTGGCATCCTGCTGGTGGTCGACAACACATTTACCACCCCGCGCGCCTTCCGTGCCTACGATCATGGCGCAGATATTGTCATCCATTCTGTGACCAAGCTGCTCGCAGGGCATTCGGATGTGATGCTCGGCTATGTGTCGGCCGCTGACAAGGACCTGAACGACCGTTTGCGCGTGTTCACGGTGACGGCGGGCATGTCGCCCAGCCCGTTTGACTGCTGGCTTGCCGAACGGGGCATGCTGTCTTTCGATCTGCGCTTTGATCGGGCGCAATCCACGGCGGCGATCTTGGCCGAACACCTTGGCAGCCTGCCGGGCGTCAAGCGTGTGATCTACCCCGCACGCCATGACCATCCCGACCACCACCGGGCCGAGGCGTTGCTGAAGGGCCAGTATTGCAACATGGTCAGTTTCGAGATTGACGGCGACAGGGCCGCGGCCAATGCGTTGGCGCGGGGGCCGAAGGCCTCAGCTTTGCCCCGACGCTGGGGGATGTGGGCACCACGATCTCGCACCCTGCGTCATCCTCGCACCGCGCGCTGAGTGCGGAAAAACGCGCCGAACTCGGCATGTCCGAGGGCTTCTTTCGCGTCTCCGTCGGTCTTGAAGACCCCGCCGCACTGTGTGACGTGTTCACAGCCGCAGTGCAGGCCGCAACCGGCTGAAAGGGGCGCAGATGGGCGATGACATCCTTGACGCCGTGCTGTCCGCCATCCCGCTGCCCAGCCTCGCCATTGACGGTGCCGAGCGTATCATCGCCGCCAACATCGAGGCGCTGACGCTGATCGGTCAGCAGGCGCGGGGACGCAATTATGTCACCATGCTGCGCCAGCCTGCGTTGCTCGACGCAATCGAGGCCACGCTGAGCGACGGCGCACCGCGCACCACAAGGTATCTTAGCAATGACGGGGCGCAGGACACCACGTTTCGGGTCAGTTGCCGCGCGGTTCAGGGTCTGGGCCTTGGCGAGGCAGGCGCTGTGATCCTGTCATTCGAGGACATCACACAACTGGAACAGGCCGGGCAAATGCGCCGGGATTTCGTGGCCAATGTCAGCCACGAGCTGCGCACGCCGCTGACAGCGCTCATGGGCTTTATCGAAACCCTGCGTGGCCCTGCACGTGCGGATCATGCGGCGGCGGCGCGCTTTCTTGACATCATGCAGGACGAGGCCGAGCGGATGAACCGCCTTGTCGGGGACCTGATGTCGTTGAACCGGGTCGAGGGTGACGAGCGGGTACGCCCGACCGAAACGGTGGCACTGAATGATGTGCTGCACTCGACCCTGCGCACCTTGCGCCAGTTGGCGGATGATGCAGGCGTGACGGTTGAGACTGAGTTTCCCGATCAGCCCGTGGCCATGAACGGCGATGCAGATCAGCTCAAGCAGGTCTTTACCAACCTTATCGAGAACGCGATCAAATATGGCGGCAGCGGCGGGCGGGTGACGCTGCGCCTGACGGTCAGTGCACGCGAACCAGCCTTGCGCGCACCCGGAGCGCGGGTGCAGATCATCGACTATGGCCCCGGCATCGATCCGGTCCACCTACCGCGCCTGACCGAGCGGTTTTACCGCGCCGACGATCACCGCAGCCGCGCCCTTGGCGGGACGGGTCTGGGGCTAGCCATCGTCAAACACATCATCAACCGTCATCGCGGCAGGTTGCGCGTGGAAAGTGTATTGGGGCAGGGCGCGACCTTTACGGTCATCCTGCCGGTTCAGGAAAATTCCGACTAACGGCAGCGTCCCGAACCGACTGTCATAAAACTGTTACGCAACTGTCACAAAAGCATATTGGCCGGTCCTTAAACGGGCCACAAGATTCCCATGGGGGGGATCAGTCATATTGATCAAACAGGAGACATTCATGTCCTTTGTGAAACTCACCACGTCGGCTTTGGCGATCAGCGCCATGGCAACAACCGCTGCCATGGCACGCGATCAGGTTCAAATCGCCGGATCGTCCACCGTGCTGCCCTATGCGTCGATTGTCGCCGAAGCCTTTGGTGAAAACTTTGACTTCCCGACACCGGTTGTCGAATCGGGTGGATCGTCTTCGGGCCTCAAGCGCTTTTGCGAGGGCGTGGGCGAAAACACCATCGACATCGCAAACGCTTCACGTGCCATCCGTGAAAAAGAGATCGCAGCCTGTGCCGCCGCTGGCGTGACCGACATCATCGAAGTGCGCATCGGCTATGACGGCATCGTGTTTGCAAGCCAGATCGACGGTCCGGCCTACACTGCCTTTGAACCTGCAGACATCTTCAACGCGCTGGGGTCCAAAGTGCTGGTCGACGGCGAAATCGTCGACAACCCGCACCAGCAGTGGGCAGATTTCAACAGCGACCTGCCTGCCTCTGACATTGTGGCCTTCATTCCCGGCACCAAGCACGGCACACGCGAAGTCTTCGAAGACAAGGTGCTTCTGGAAGGCTGCGAAGCCACCGGCGCCATGGAAGCGATGATGGCCGCGGGCATGTCCGAAGATGACGCCGAAGATGCCTGCATCGACGTCCGCCAGGATGGCGCGTCGGTCGACATTGACGGGGATTACACCGAAACGCTCGCCCGTATCGACGCCAACCCCAATGGCATCGGCGTGTTCGGTCTGGCGTTCTACGAGAACAATACCGACAAGCTGAAAGTGGCCACGATGGGCGGCATCGCACCCTCGACCGAGACCATCTCGACCGGCGAATACCCCGTGTCGCGCCCCTTGTTCTTCTACGTGAAGAAAGCGCATATCGGCGTGATCCCCGGCCTCAAGGAATTCGCATCCTTCTTCGTCGCGGACGAAGTGGCGGGCCCCGATGGACCGCTGGCGGCCTACGGCCTCGTTGCGGACCCTGACCTGTCTGCCACACAAGAAGCGGTTGCCTCCGAAGCGACCATGGGCGGCGGAAGCTGATCCGCGCCTGACACGACCGGGGGTGGCGCCATGCGCCATCCTCACACCCTGAACCGACGCCCCGCTGCTGGGGCCTCTGCCAACCCTCACGATCATCATCGGAGCCGATATGCCGTTCACCTGGCTCGTTCTCATCATTCTGGCGCTGGCTGCCACCGGGTATGTCCTTGGGCGCAGACGGGCACTGGCAAGTGCGGGCGGTGATGCGCGCAACCTGCATTCGCTGCCCAGCTATTATGGTTCCAACGTCGCCATGTGGGCGGTTGTCCCGGCGGCGGGTGTCTTGCTGATCTGGCTGCTCGCCCAACCCTATTTCGTCAACGCGCGGGTGCTTGCAATGCTGCCGGACAGCGTCGTGTCCGAAGGCAGCTCGCTTGGCCTGGTGATGAGCGATGTGCGCCGCGTCGCCGACGGCCTCGACACAGCGATCGAACAAGGCGCGATGAGCCTTGATCAGGTGCGCGCGCTGGACACCGGCGACACGGATGTCCGCGCCATTCTGGGTGACGTCGGCGTCGCCCTGGGCTCGGATGTCGGCCCGGATGTGCTGCGCGCCGCACAAAGCTACCGCGCGCTCAATACAACCGGTGCCAACCTGATGACAGCCGTGGCCCTGCTGATCACCCTTGGCGGCATCGCGTTCGCCTATTCCCGCTCGACGGCCGATTTCAGGGCGCGCAACACGGTGGAACGCGGCATTCTGGCGCTCCTGATGCTGGCCGCCTCTGTCGCGATCCTGACCACCATCGGCATCGTTTTCGCACTGCTTTTCAACACGATAGAGTTCTTCAAGCTGTATCCGGCGGCCGATTTCTTCTTTGGCACCAACTGGGCACCCAGTTTTTCGGGCCGGGGCGGGGCGTCGGACCTTGGGGTGCTGCCGCTGCTTTGGGGCACATTCTATATCTCGATCATCGCGTTGTTGGTGGCCGTGCCCATCGGGCTGTTTTCGGCGATCTACCTGTCGGAATATGCAGGTCCGAAGGTGCGTGGTGTGGCCAAACCGCTTATCGAAATCCTCGCCGGGATCCCCACAATCGTCTACGGTCTCTTTGCCCTGCTGACTGTCGGCCCGTTGCTGGTGTCGGTGTTCGGCAAGGACACGGTGGGCTGGATGTCAGGCGGAACGGCGGTGATGACCGCAGGCCTTGTGATGGGCATCATGCTGATCCCGTTTGTGTCCTCGCTGTCTGATGACATCATCAAC
Organism: Tateyamaria armeniaca; assembly: GCF_045797845.1. Taxonomy (NCBI): domain Bacteria; kingdom Pseudomonadati; phylum Pseudomonadota; class Alphaproteobacteria; order Rhodobacterales; family Roseobacteraceae; genus Tateyamaria; species Tateyamaria armeniaca. The sequence goes on along the minus strand of NZ_JBHDIY010000002.1, from coordinate 3,026,695 downwards.
GCAGTGCCGCAGGCGATGCGCGACGGATCATACGGCCTTGGGGCCACACAGTCCGAAACCATCCGCCAGGTGATCCTGCCAGCGGCCCTGCCGGGCATCGTGGGCGCGATCCTGCTGGCCGCCAGCCGTGCCATCGGCGAGACGATGATCGTAGTGCTGGGGGCAGGGGCCGCCGCCCGCCTGTCACTGAACCCGTTCGAGGCGATGACAACCATCACCGCCAAGATCGTGAGCCAGTTGACAGGCGATGCGGACTTTGCCTCGCCCGAGGCGCTGGTTGCCTTCGCGCTTGGCATGACGCTCTTCGTGCTCACGCTCGGATTGAACGTGTTCGCCCTCTACATCGTGCGCAAATATCGGGAGCAGTATGACTGATGACGGATGCAAGCATGACCCCCGCCGCTGCCCCCAAATCCGGGCTGATCGCCACCGACGCGCGCACCCGCAAACGCAATGCCGCTGAAAAACGGTTCCGTTTTTATGGCATGGCGGCCATCGGTATTGGCCTCTTGTTTCTCGTGTTCCTGTTCGCCTCGATCCTGCGCTCGGGCATTCCCGCCTTCACGCAGACGGTGCTGGACATCGAATTCACCCTGACCCAGGAACAGTTCGAAACCGCCGAGTCCAAGATGCTCAAGACCGGCGAGTACCAGAACATCTTTGTCAACGCGCTGCAAAGCCAGTTGGAAGAGCGCGGATTTGAGGTTGAATTCGACGGCAAGGCCATTGAACGCATCGTCGGCAAGCCCGGCGGCACGATCCGCAGCTATTTCCTTGAAAACCCGGATCGCGTTGGCACGCCTGTCGCGTTTGAACTGGCGGCCTCATCCCGCGTCGATGGGTATTTCAACGGCCGTGTCACCCGCGAGAACATCGTGGACAGCCGCTTTTTGATGACTGCGGACCTCGATCTTGTGGATGCGCTGCACGATGCGGGGATCATCCACGGCGCTTTCAACTGGAATTTCATCACCGGCACGGATTCGGGCGTGGACAACCCCGGCGGTGCGGGGCTCGGGGCCTCGGTGATTGGCTCGTTCTTCATGATGCTGGTGGTGCTGTTCCTGTCGCTGCCCATCGGGGTCGCCGCCTCGATCTATCTTGAGGAATTCGCCCCCAAGAACCGCTGGACGGACCTGATCGAAGTGAACATTTCCAACCTCGCCGCAGTGCCGTCCATCGTGTTCGGTATCCTCGGCCTTGCAGTCTTTATCCAGTTTGCGGGGTTGCCCCAATCGGCACCACTGGTCGGGGGGCTTGTGCTGACGCTTATGACGTTGCCGACGATCATCATCTCGACGCGCGCCTCGCTGGCAGCTGTGCCACCATCGATCCGGGATGCGGCACTTGGGGTAGGGGCGTCCAAGATGCAGTCGGTGTTCCACCACGTGCTTCCGCTGGCGATGCCGGGTATCCTCACCGGCACTATCATCGGACTGGCGCAGGCACTGGGCGAAACCGCCCCGTTGCTGCTGATCGGCATGGTCGGATTTGTGGCGCGCGAATATCCCGAAGGGTTCCTGTCAGGCTTCACCGACGCCAACTCGGCCATGCCCGCACAGATCTATACATGGGCCAGCCGCGCCGATCCCGGATTTTATGAAAAAGCGTGGGGTGGCATCATCATTTTGCTGCTATTCCTGATCACCATGAATGCCATCGCCGTTATTCTGCGGCGCCGCTTTGAACGCCGCTGGTAGGGGGCCGACCAATGAATGACATGAGAATTGCGGAGAGAGACGTGGACACAAAAGAGGTCAAGATCGCGGCCCGGGACGTACAGGTCTATTATGGCACCAACCACGCCATCAAGGACGTGAGCGTCGACATCGAGGACAAGACCGTGACGGCGTTCATCGGCCCCTCGGGCTGTGGCAAGTCCACTTTCCTGCGTTGTATCAACAGGATGAACGACACAATTGATGTGTGTCGCATCGAAGGGGACATCCGGATCGACGATCAGGACATCTATGATCCGCGCGTCGATCCGGTGCAGTTGCGCGCCAAGGTCGGCATGGTGTTCCAAAAGCCCAACCCGTTTCCAAAATCGATCTATGACAACGTCGCTTACGGTCCGCGCATACACGGGCTTGCGAGAAACAAGGCGGAACTCGATGATATCGTTGAAAAATCCCTGCGTCGCGGTGCGATCTGGGATGAGGTCAAGGACCGCCTGAACGCCCCCGGCACCGGCCTGTCCGGCGGCCAGCAACAGCGCCTGTGCATCGCACGCGCCGTGGCCACCGAACCCGAAGTGCTGCTGATGGACGAACCCTGCTCTGCGCTTGACCCGATTGCCACCGCGCAGGTCGAGGAACTGATTGATGAGTTGCGCAAGAACTACTCGGTCGTGATCGTCACGCACTCCATGCAGCAGGCCGCGCGCGTCAGTCAGAAAACCGCGTTCTTCCATCTGGGCAATCTGGTGGAATACGGCGAGACGGGGACGATTTTCACCAATCCCGAAGATCCCCGCACCGAAAGCTACATCACCGGCCGGATCGGCTAAGGAGAGCAGACATGCAAGACCAACACATCGCATCGGCCTTTGACCGCGATCTCGAAGCGATCCAGGCCCAGATCATGAAGATGGGCGGACTGGTGGAAAACGCGATCCTTGAGGCCGCGATTAGCCTTGAAACCCGCGACGAGGAACGCGCCGAAACCGTGCGCAAGGCTGACAAGGCCATCGACGCGCTCGAAGAGACCATCAACGAAGAGGCGGCCCGCGTCATCGCATTGCGCGCGCCTACGGCCATCGATCTGCGTCTGGTGCTGTCCGTGATCAAGGTGAGCGCCAACCTGGAACGTATTGGAGACTACGCGAAAAACCTGGCCAAGCGCACCAGCGTTCTGTCGCAGATGGCGCCCGTGAACGACAGTGCAAGCGCGCTGCGCCGCATGGCGAAAGAGGTCGAGCGGATGCTGAAGGATGCGCTTGATGCCTATGTATCACGCGACGCGGAACTGGCGCAGGATGTCATCGACCGCGACATCGAGGTCGATCAGATGTACAACGCCTTGTTCCGCGAATTCCTGACCTTCATGATGGAAGATCCGCGCAACATCACGGCCTGCATGCATCTGCATTTCATCGCCAAGAACGTCGAACGCATGGGCGATCACGTCACATCCATCGCCGAACAGGTTGTGTATCTTGTGACCGGAACCATCCCGGACGAGGCGCGCAACAAGGCCGACAAGACGTCGCTGCCAGCCTGAGGAGTACCTGACAATGTCACCAGATCAGCCCCGCGTTCTGGTCGTAGAAGACGAACCGGCACAGCGCGAGGTGCTGGCCTATAACCTTGAAGCCGAAGGTTTTGCCGTCTCGCGCGCCGAAAACGGTGAAGAGGCGCTGTTGCTGATCAACGAAGAAGCGCCAGACATCATCGTGCTGGACTGGATGATGCCGAACCTGTCGGGCATCGAAGTGTGCCGCCGGATCAAGATCAGGCCCGAAACCCGCGGCATTCCGGTGATCATGCTGTCGGCACGCACCGAAGAAGTCGACAAGGTCCGCGGGTTGGAAACCGGCGCTGATGACTATGTGGTCAAGCCGTATTCGGTGATCGAGTTGATGGCGCGTGTGCGCAGCCAGTTGCGTCGCGTGCGACCCTCGACCGTGGGTCAGCGCGTCGAATTCGAGGACATCGTGCTGGACGGTGAAAGCCACAAGGTGACGCGCGGCCCGGACGAGTTAAAGCTGGGTCCAACGGAATTTCGTCTGCTGAGCACGTTCATGGAAAAACCGGGACGGGTCTGGAGCCGCGAACAACTGCTGGACCGGGTGTGGGGGCGCGACATCTACGTCGACACGCGCACGGTGGACGTCCATATCGGACGGCTGCGCAAAGCACTGACACATTACGGCGGCAGCGATCCTGTACGCACGGTGCGCGGTGCTGGGTATGCACTAGGGTGAACATGGAACAGATACGCGTTACATTAGAAAAGGTGCGCAAGGGTCTGTTTTCAATCGTCTATCGCGGTATTCGTATCATCACTTAATTCACATAATGTGGATTATAAGACTTTCAGATGCACATCTGGACTGCGCACACCAAACCCAACGACATGCGAGATCCGCTTCGCCCCCTGTCATCAGGTCACCCGTGAGCGCGCGTGATATTTCGGGTCACGCCAGACCTCATTGTTGATCACGTCTTCGATGACCTCGGCTGCGCGCACGATCTCTGCCTGGTCCAGATACAGTGGCGTGAACCCGAACCGCATGATGTTGGGCGCGCGGAAATCGCCGATCACACCGCGCGCGATCAGTGCCTGCATCGCGGGATAGCCGTGTTCGAACGCAAAGGACACTTGCGAGCCGCGCCGTGCTGCGTCGCGTGGTGAGGCCAGCGTCAGTGTCGGACAGCGTGCCTCGACCTCGTGGATGAAGGTTTCGGACAATGCGATCGACGCGGCGCGCAGATCGGCCATGTCCACCCCTTCCCACACTTTCAATGCTTCTTGCAGGATCGAAAGCTGCACGATGGACGGTGTGCCAACCCGCAACCGTTCCGTGGACATGGCGGGCCTGTACGCCTGCTCCATGGCGAAAGGTGCGGCGTGACCCAGCCAGCCGGACAAGGCCGGTTCAAGGTCAAGTGTGATGTCGGGGCGCGCATAGATGAAGGCCGGCGCGCCGGGACCGCCATTGAGGTATTTGTAGGTGCATCCGACCGCGAATTCAGCGTTGCAGGCGCTGATGTCCACGGGCACGGCCCCTGCACTATGCGCCAGATCCCAGATCATCACGGCCCCGGCGGCGTGCGCGGCGCGCGTGATCGCGTCCATGTCATGCATGCGGCCCGTGCGGTAATCGACCTGCGTCAGCATGACCACGGCGACCTCTTCGGTGATCTCGGCAAGCACATCCTCGGGCGCGGGCGTGCGCAGCGCATAGCCCTTGTCGATGGTCTTGATCAGCCCCTCGGCCATGTAAAGATCGCTTGGAAAGTTGCCATTGTCCGACAGGATCACCCGGCGGTTGGGACGCATTTTCAACGCGGCGGCCAGCGCCTGATAGACCTTGATTGACAGCGTGTCACCCGTGGCCACGGACCCGGCGGGTGCACCGATCAACCCGGCAATTCTATCGCCCACTTCCGTGGGCAGAGCCATCCAACCGGCAGTGTTCCACGCCTTGATCAACTGCCCGCCCCATTCGTCGCGGATCACCTCGGTGGCGCGTTCGGCGGCCCCTATTGGCAACACACCCAGCGAATTCCCATCGAGGTAGATGACCCCCTCGGGGATATCGAACATCTCTTTTCTCGGCAGTGCTACACCCATGCTCACAACTCTCCTCTTAGATGCCACAACTCGGGAAACAGCTCGACGTCGAGCATACGGCGCAGGTAGGACACGCCTGATGTTCCGCCCGTGCCGCGCTTGAACCCGATGATGCGTTCGACGGTGGTCACGTGGTTAAAGCGCCAGCGGCGAAAGTAATCCTCAAGGTCCACCAGCTTTTCCCCAAGCTCGTACAGCTTCCAATAGGTGTCCACGTTTTCATAGACCCGTTTCCACTTGGCCTGAATGTCGGGATTGGGGGCGTGCGGCGTGTCCAGTTGAGGATCGGGCACCCCTGCCCCCGGCCCGTCGATGGTGACATACAGATAGCGCACCACCTCGTCATAAAGGCTGGGCCGCGCCAACTCGCCAGCCAGCACAGCATGGAGTTCGGGCACATGGGCATGAGGTTTCAGCATGTTCGGGTTCCGATTGCCCAGCATGTATTCGATCATCCGGTACTGATGCGATTGAAAGCCCGAAGACGGCCCCAACGTCTCGCGAAAAGTCGTGTAATCGGCCGGCGTCATGGTGCGCAGCACGTCCCATGCGCTGTTGAGTTGCTCGAAAATACGGGCCACCCGCGCCAGCATTTTGAACATGTGGCTCATGTCGCCGGACACCAGCGCATTGCGGGCCGCGTTCATCTCGTGGATCGCCAGTTTCATCCACAATTCGCTGGTCTGGTGCTGGATGATGAACAGCAATTCATCATGGGCGGTACTGATGGGGTGCTGTTTGTCGAGCAGTCCGTCGAGCGACAGGTAGTCGCCATAGGACATCGCGTCCTTGAAGTGCATTTTGGCCCCATCGCGTTCGGGGTCGTAGGCCTTGTCCGTCACGGTGGTCCCCTCCATTCCAGATGTCTGCCTGATGTATCCTTTGATTGCGGACATTGCGAGGCTACACTCGCAGCAGCACAGAACCGGAGGAGCCATGGACCTCGCAGACAAGATCATCGTCGTGACAGGTGCCGCGCACGGGATCGGCCGCGCGCTTGTTTACGCCTTTGCGGCCCAAGGGGCCAAGGCCATTGCCTGCGTGGATCGTGATGGCGATGGCGCAAAGGCAGTCGCACGCGAAATCAACGGCTTGGCCTTTACAGTTGATGTGTCATCCGAAGATGAAATCGCGGCCATGATCGCCGAGGTGGAAGACACCCTGGGCCCCATTGATCTGTTCTGCTCCAATGCCGGCGTTTTCGCCGGTGGCGGTGCCGAGGCTGCGGATGAAGACTGGCAGCGCCTCTGGGACATCAACGTGATGGCCCATGTCTGGGCTGCGCGTCACGTCGTGCCCCGCATGATCGCGCGCGGTGGTGGCTATCTGCTGAACACGGCCTCGGCTGCCGGTCTGCTCAATCAGATCGGGTCGGCCCCCTATGGGGTGACCAAACACGCCGCCGTCGGTTTGGCCGAGTGGCTCGCGATGACGCATGGCGATGACGGGATCAAGGTGTCGGTGCTGTGCCCGCAAGCGGTGCGCACGGCGATGACTGACGGGTTCGAGGATGGCGTGGCCTCCATCGACGGCATGCTGGAGCCCGAGGAGATCGCAGCGGCCTGTGTGGAGGCCATCCGGGCCGAGACCTTTCTGGTGCTGCCCCATCCCGGCGTGCTGGACTATATGCGCCACAAAACGGCCGATTATGACCGCTGGATCGGGGGCATGCGCAAGTTGAACCGGGTCTATGGCGGCAAAGGGCCTTAATACCGGGGCTCTGCCCCGGACCCCGGAGTTTAACTGGCGAGATGAAGGTGGATCACGTCTTGGGTCTGATCGGGCGGATCAACCCTTCTTGCGCGACAGAGGCGATCAGGGTGCCGTTGCGGTCATAGATCATGCCGCGATTGAAGCCGCGCCCGCCGCCGGACCATGGGCTGTCCATCGTGTAAAGGTGCCAGTCGCAGAAACTGGCAGGCCCGTGAAACCAGATCGCGTGATCGAGGCTTGCCGACATGACCTTGCCGGTGAACCACGTCTGTCCATGCGGGCGCAACGACGATCCAAGCAGATTCATGTCAGAGGCGTAGGCCAGCAGGCAGTGCTGCAAGGCCGGGCTGATCCCGCGCGCCGCCGACATGCGGAACCACAGGTGGTTCACATCGTCCGCGGGTTCGGGCGTGAAAAAGTCGCGCGGGGCAACCTCGCGGATGTCGATAGGACGCGGGCGCAGGAATTCTTCGTGATATTGTTCGGGGATTTTATCCACGGCGGCAGCGCGCAGTGTGTCCCGGTCGGCGAGGCCATCTGGCCCCTCGACCTCGGGCATAGGGTGCTGATGCGTCCAGCCTTCTTCCACGACGTGGAACGAAGCCGACATGTTCAGGATTTGCCGCCCATGCTGGATCGCGACCACCCGGCGGGTGGTAAAGCTACCGCCGTCGCGCGCGCGGTCCACCTGGTAGATCACCGGGATTTCGGGATCGCCGGGTCGGATGAAATAGGCATGCAGGCTGTGGCACAGCCGATCCTCGACCGTTTCGTAGGCCGCGGCCAGCGCCTGACCGATCACCTGCCCGCCAAAAATGCGCGTTGATGTCTCGCCCCCCTGCCCTGTGCCGCGGAACAGATCGACTTCGAGCGTTTCAAGGCTGAGCAGGTCAAGCAGGGTCTGATGGGCGTCTGTCATCGGTTCACTCCGGGGTTGGCACGTGTTCTGCCTGTCACATCAATGCGCCGTGCACCAGCGCCTTAAGTTCGGCCCGTGCGGGCGTGGCCGAGGATGGGCTGAGCTGGGTGAACATCACTGTCGTGAGGTCATGCACCGGATCAATCCAGAAGAAGGTCGAGGCCATGCCGCCCCAACTGAAGTCCCCGACCGACCCCGGCACGCCGCTGATACCGGCATTGAGCACAACAGCACCCCCGATCCCGAACCCGACGCCGCGCATCGGTTGTTCCGCGAAACTCGACGGGCCAAGCGCGGCGATGTCGCCGGGCAGATGGTTGCGCATCATAAACGCCGCCGTGGCGCGCGACACGATCCCCTGCCCGCCCCGTCGCATGGCTTCGGCAAAGCGCGCGTAGTCGTCGATGGTTCCGACCAAACCACCACCGCCGCTGAGGCATGTGGGGTCAAGAAATGGCGAGCCTGATGGCCCGTCGACAAAGCGCAAACTGTCGCCCTCTGTGGCCGTGGCATTGAGGTCCATCGCATCACCGGGCAGCGGCGTGTACAGGGTCGCAAACCGATCCGCCTGGTTTTCGGCGACGACAAATCCGGTCTCGCTCATCCCGAGGGGGTCGAAAATGCGCTGTTGAAACACTTCTGCCAGTGACTGTCCGGTGACCACCTCGATCACGCGGCCGATCACATCGATCCCGACCGAATATTCCCAGCGCGTACCCGGCGCAAAGGCCAGCGGCAGCTCTGCCAGCCGACGACACCCTTCAGCGAGTGTGCCCGCGCGCGGCGCGAAGGTCAGATCACGCGCAGCCATCTCGGCAGGCACAAGACCGGGGTTGAACGCATAACTGAGGCCGGATCGATGCGTCAGCAGTTGATGCAGTGTCGGCACTGCGCAAGGGGCGACCTGATCAAGATGCGAGGCACCCGGGATCAGCGCTTGGGGCGCTGCAAACTCCGGCAAAAACCGGGACAGGGGAGCGTCAAGATGCAGGTGCCCCTCCTCCACCAGTGTCATGAGCGCAAGCGACGTGATCGGTTTCGTCATCGAATAAAGACGCACAACCGTGTCCCGCTCAAACGGCGCTTCGCTTTCCAGATCGCGCAACCCACGCGCATCAAAGAACACCTCGTCCCCGTCCTGCAGGATCAGCACCGACAGGCCCGCAAACGTGCGCGCATCCACATAGCGCTGCGCCCATCCGCGCACCCGCTCCAACCGGTCTTTGTCCAGCGTCATCGCCATGATTTAATCCAGCGCTTTCAAGCCATTCGCGGCAAAGACCGGCACAAAGGTGCCCAACTGGCGTGCCCGTTCCGGGTTGGAGGCGTTGCCATCCAGCGCCCGGCGCAACACCCCCTGAATGATCGCCGCCATCCGGAAAAAGCAAAAGCCGAGGTAGTAACCAAAATTGTCGATCGGCGGCAGGCCACGGCGTTCACAATAGGCAGCGATGAACGCGGCATCCGAGGGTAGGCCCAGCGGTGCGCGCTCTACCCCCATCAGCCCCCGCCCCTGGTTTCCGGGGGCAATTGCCACTGCATGATGACCGAGGCAAGATCGGCAAAGGGGTGACCGATGGTGCTCAACTCCCAATCCAGCACGGCAAGGCAGCGCGTGCCTTCGGCCTCAAAGATCATGTTGTCGATGCGGTAATCGCCATGCACCAAAGTGCGCTGCCCGTCATCAGGGGGCATTTCGTCGACAAGGCGCTGCATCAGCGTATCCATATCCGCGATGCTTTGGGTTTCAGAGGCGCGGTACTGCTTGGACCAGCGCGCCACCTGCCGCTCAAGGTAATGCCCCGGCGGCCCATAATCGGACAGGCCAACAGCGTCGATGTCGACGGTGTGCAGGGCGGCCAGAACCCGGTTCATGTCATCGATCACGGCGGCGCGGTCCTGCGCCGAAACGTCTTTCATCAGCGGTTCATTGAAATTGCGCCCCGCGACGTGATCCATCACGTAAAAGTCCGAGCCGATCACGCTTGCGTCTTCGCACAGCACATGCATCCGGGCGACGGGCACATCGCTGCCGTAAAGGGCACGCTGGACGCGGAACTCCCGGTCCACGGCATGGGCCGATTTCAGCAACTGGCCCGGTGGTTTGCGGCGCAGTACATAGTTGCCCGCGCCGGTTTTCAGCAGAAACGTGGGGTTGGACTGGCCACCTTCAAACTTTTGCGCAGTGATGGGGCCATCAAAACCCGGCAAGTGATCGCGCAGATAGGCGGCGACGGCTTTGGTATCGAGGGTCTGTGTCTCAGTCATCGTCGCCTCCGAACTCCCCCGCCAGTCGCGCGCCCGCTGCGGCGTATTCGTCTGACATGCGGTCGACGATAGCCCCGGCGGGGCCGACGGATTTGATCGCGCCAATCCCCTGCCCCGACCCCCAGATCGTCTTCCACGCCTTGGGCTTGGATGAGCCGGAGGAAAAGTTCATGGAACTGCTGTCGGCCTCGGGCAGGTTGTCCGGGTCCATGCCCGCGTTTTCGACGGACCCGCGCAGGTAGTTGCCCCAGACCCCGGTAAACAGCGATGAATAGATGATGTCCTCGGCCCCGCTTTCGACGATCATCTGTTTGTAGTCGCTTTGCGCGTTGGCCTCTTGCGTTGCGATAAATGGCGAGCCGACATAGCCGAAATCGGCCCCCATCGCGCGTGCCGCCAACAGGGCCTGACCAGTGGCGATGGCCCCGGACAAGGCAACAGGGCCCTCAAACCATTCCCTGATTTCAGCCATCAGTGCAAAAGGCGATTGCTGACCCGCGTGGCCACCCGCCCCTGCGGCGACAGCGACCAGCCCGTCCGCCCCCTTGGCAATCGCCTTTTTGGCGAAGGTGTTGTTGATGATGTCATGCAGCACGACGCCGCCGCAGGAATGGGCCGCCTCGTTCACCTCGACGCGCGCGCCCAGACTGGTGATCCAGATCGGCACCTTGTGACGGGCACAAATCTCCAGATCACGCTCCAGCCGCGTGTTCGAACGATGTACGATCTGGTTGACCGCAAAGGGTGCGGCGGGCCTGTCCGGATTGGCCTGATTGTGGCGGTCCAGTTCCTCGCTGATCTGTGTGAGCCATGCATCGAGCAAGGGCGGATCGCCCTCGCCTTCGCGCGCGTTCAGCGCAGGAAACGAGCCGACAATGCCCGCCTTGCATTGCGCAATGACCAGTTCGGGCACCGAAATGATGAACAAGGGTGCGGCGATCATCGGAATGCGCAGCCCCTGCAAGGCCTTGGGCAATTGCCTCTCAGCTGTCAAGTCTCGCGCCACGGTCCATCCTTCTCTGATTTAAAAAAATCTCCGCCGGAGGCTCCGACACGTGCCGCGCACGCCACGCTCACAGCACCTCGAACAGGCCGGCCGCGCCCATGCCGCCACCCACGCACATCGTGCAGACGACATAGCGCACGCCGCGCCGCTTGCCCTCGATCAGCGCATGACCAACCATGCGCGCGCCCGACATCCCATAAGGGTGTCCGATCGAAATCGCACCGCCGTTGACGTTCAACAGCTCATCGGGAATGCCAAGTGTGTCGCGGGAATAAATCACCTGCACCGCAAAAGCCTCGTTCAATTCCCAAAGCCCGATATCGTCCATCGACAGCCCATGCGCAGCGAGCAACGGCGGGACCGCAAAGACAGGTCCGATGCCCATCTCGTCCGGCTCGCACCCAGCTGCCCAGACCCCCATGCAGCGGCCCAAAGGTGAAAGGCCCTTTTTCTCGGCCAAAGTGGCCTCCATCACCACAGCCGCCGAGGCACCATCGCTGAGTTGCGATGCGTTCCCTGCGGTGATGAACCCGCCTTCTTCGATGTGAATGCCGTCCCGGAACACGGGCTTGAGGCCCGCAACGTTCTCATAGGTCGTGCCCGGACGGTTGCCCTCGTCCTTGTCCAGCGTCACCTCCTGTTCCGAGATCGCTTTCGTCTCACGATCCTGTAATTTCATCACCGTGGTCAGCGGCACAATCTCGTTATCAAACCTCCCCGCCTCCTGCGCCGCGGCTGTGCGTTCCTGGGACTGCACTGCATAACGATCCTGCGTTTCGCGGCTCACGCCATAGCGTGCGGCAACCGTCTCGGCGGTTTCCAGCATGCTCATGTAAATCTCGGGCTTGTGCGCTTTCAGCCAGGGATCGGCGTGGGCGCGCATCTCGGGTGTTTGCACCATCGACACGGATTCGACACCGCCGCCCACCACGACATCCATGCCGTCATGGATCACCTGCTTGCTGGCGGCGGCGATGGCCATCATGCCGCTGGCGCATTGGCGGTCGAGCGACATGCCCGCCACACTGACCGGCAGACCCGCCCGGATCGCCGCCTGCCGCGCGATGTTGCTGGCCTGATGGCCCTGCTGCAGTGCCGCGCCCAGCACAACGTCCTGAACCTCGGCCCCGTCCAGCCCCGCGCAGTCTACGGCATGGGCAATGGCGTGCCCGGCCAGCGTCTGCGGCGGTGTCGCATTGAACGCCCCGCGATAGGCTTTGCCGATCGGCGTGCGGGCGGTAGAGACGATGACGGCGTCGCGCATATTGGTGGTGTCCTTTTTGGTTCAGTGATCAGGAGCCGGGGCGCTGCCCCGGACCCCGGAGTTTATCTGGCGAGATGAAGCGGGATCAGCGTCTACCAGTCAAGGGCGACCCCTTTGGCGCGGGCAGCGCGTAAGGCGTATTTGCGGGTCTGGGCAAAGGCATTTTCGAGCGCTTCTGCACCGGCTGCATCGGTGATGGTGTCCCAATTGGCTGCGACCTCTTCGGGTGTGACGTCGCCCTCGATCAATGCGCCCAGAGTTTCGGTGATACGGGTGACGGCAAAAGTGCCTGCCCCGGCTGACAGGATGGTGCGGCTGGGTACGTCTTCGCTCAGGAGGAACAGCACACCCGGCGTGATCGTTTCGGGTTTGAGCAGAGCAAGGGCGGCCTCCGGCAACAGTCCTTCGGTCATGGCCGTGGCCGCTGTGGGTGCAAGTGTGTTGATCCGGATATCGTCCCGCGCGCCTTCGAGGTGCAGGACGTTCATCAGCCCGACCATCGCCGCCTTGGCTGCACCGTAATTGGCCTGTCCGAAATTGCCGTAAAGACCGGAGCCGGACGCCGTCAGGACGATCCGCCCATAGCCTTGCGCCCGCATGATCGGCCAGACAGCGTGGCAGCAATTGGCGCTGCCCATCAGGTGCACGTCGATGACGCGGCGAAAATCCTCCATGTCCATCTTGGCAAATGTCTTGTCCCGCAGGATGCCTGCGTTGTTCACAAGGCAGTCGATACGACCCCAGCGTTCCATGGTCTGGGCCACCATATCCGCGACCTCGATGGCGTTGGACACATCCGCGCCGTGTACCATGGCCTGCCCGCCGGCAGCCTCGATTTCCTCGACCACAGCGATGCCGCCATCTCCGACGTCGTTGACAACGACCCGCGCCCCGCGCTGTGCCAGACCCAGAGCATGACAGCGCCCAAGGCCCGCCCCGGCGCCGGTGACAATGGCAACGCGATCCTGAAAGGTGATCACGTCCCTACCCTTCCAATGCGGCGCGGAACAGGTTTGGCCCGCTCATCACCTGAACGCCACCTGACACCGGCAGCACCGCGCCCGTAAGGTACGACCCGCCCATGCCGCAGAGGAACTGCATGCAGCCTGCAATGTCTTCTTCCCGGCCCACGCGGCCCAGTGGCACGTCCTCGCCCACCTTGGCGCGGGTGCCCTCATCGGCTGTGGCAAAGGCCGTCATCTTGCTGACGAAGGGCCCCGGGGCCAGCGCATTGACGGTGATATGGTGGGGGGCAAGCTCCTTGGCCATGATCTTGGTCATGTGCAGCACCGCTGCCTTGGACGCGGCATAGCTGTAGGCCCCGTCCCCCAGCGGTGCTTCGCCCATGACAGAGCCGACATTGACGACGCGGGCCGGATCATCGGGCGTCGCCGACGTGATCAGCGTCGGCAACAGCACTTGTGTCAGGTGAAACAGGCCCGCGACATTGACGTTCATCACCTTTTCCCAGGCCGCGTGGGGAAACTGGCCCAGCGGCGCGCCCCAGGAAACACCGGAATTGTTCATCAGGATGTGCAGCATGTCCGTGCGGGCGTGCACCTCCTTGGCAAGCGCGTCAATCCCGGCCTCAGACCCGACATCCCCGGCAAATCCCTCGACCGTGCCGGGACCATCCATTGCGTTAAGCTCGTCTGCCACCGCAGCGCAGGCATCGCCCTTGCGGCTGGCGATCAGCACACGCGCGCCCGCCATCATCAATCCGGTGGCAGCCATCCGCCCGATGCCGGTTGCGCCGCCGGTGACCAGCGCCACCTTGTCTGTCAATGAAAACAACGTGTTCGGGTCCATTCTTCAGTCCTTCCTGAGTTGCGATGTCGCAACGTCGCGCAGTGTGCCGCTTTACAGTTGCGCCTGCCTTGGTCACGTTGCCTGCTATGGCAGGTGTAGTGCACCCTTGCCGTCACGTCACGGGGGGAGGATCACGATATGCACGCGATGCTGAGCAAGGACACCGGCGGTCCGGAGACGCTGGAGTGGAGCGAACTGCCCGATCCGCAGCCGAAAAAGGGTGAAGTGCGGATTGCCGTCAAAGCGGCGGGCGTGAATTTCCCCGACACGCTGATCATCCGCGACCTTTATCAGGTGAAACCGCCGCGCCCCTTTGCGCCGGGCGGTGAAGTGGCCGGTGTGGTCGACGCGCTGGGTGACGGGGTTGAGGGGCTGAGCATCGGAGACCGAGTGATCGCCATGACAGGCTTTGGCGGGTTTGCGACCCAGATCTGCGTGCCTGCCGCCGCCTGCCTCAGAATGCCGGAGGCGATGCCGTTCGATGAAGCCGCCTGTTTCGTATTCACATACGGAACGTCACATTACGCTTTGAAAAACAGAGCAGAATTGCGATCAGGGGAGACGCTTTTGATCCTTGGCGCGGCGGGCGGTGTGGGCGCTGCCGCGATTGAGCTTGGCAAGGCCTCAGGCGCGCGCGTGATTGCTGCGGTCAGTTCGCAGGACAAGGCGGCGTTTTGCAAGGACCTGGGCGCAGATGCCACCATCATCTACCCGCGCACTCTGGACCGGGACGCACAAAAGGCGCTGTCGGGCGAGATCAAGAAGGCCGCGGGTCCGAACGGCGTCGATGTCGCCTATGACGCCGTGGGGGGTGATTACGCAGAACCGGTGATCCGGTCGATGGCGTGGGGCGGGCGGTTCCTCGTCGTGGGGTTCCCGGCAGGCATTCCGGCCATCCCGCTGAACCTGACCTTGCTCAAATCCTGCCAGATCGTCGGGGTGTTCTGGGGCGCGTCGATCTATCGTGATCCTGCGAGCCACGTGAAGAATATGGGTGAATTGTTTGATATGTATGACGAAGGTCTGATCAAACCACGTATCTCGGCCAGCTTTGCGATGCAGGATGCCGCGCAGGCGCTGACCCTCATCGCGGATCGCAAGTTGTTGGGCAAGGTCGTGCTGAACGCGCCCTAAAGATGATCAAGGTGTCGGGTTTCGTTGAAACCGCGTACCACCATACGTTCGCCCTGGATCACCAGACGGCTGATCGATCCGTTGGCCGCGCCAAGAAAGGCAAAGGGCTCTGAGCCCGTTGCCATGGCAAGCGCGGCGCCGATCACACCGCCATGCACAAACACTGCGACTGTTTCGTCCGCGTGGTCGGTGGCGATCTGCAACAGGCCCCGCCGCACCCGGCCGAAAAACGCATCCCGCGACTCGGCCCCCGGAATGGCGGACCAATCCTGTTCGGCCACAACGCGCTGATAGACCGGATCGCCCGTCGCCGCCTTGATCCGGTAAAGACCACCGTCCCAGTCGCCCAGATGAACCTCGTGCAAGTCCGGGTTTTCGCGCACCTCCATCCCAAGATGCGCAGCCAAGGGGGCTGCGGTCTGGTGCGTCCGGGTCAGCTTTGTCGCGTAAATCGCTGCAAAGGCTTCATTCTTCAGGCGTTGGGCAACGGCGACGGCCTGTATCTCGCCGGCCGGGTGCAGGGCCGGATCGCCATGCCCGTCCTTCATCGGGAAATTGACATCGGCGCGGGCCGGTGCGCTTTCTCCGTGTCGGATCAGGATCAGGTCTGCCGCCCCGGGGGGTGGCGCATAGCGGGGTTGGCGGTATTCTGTTTCCATACCCCCTATACGTCGGAGCATCCCATTGACCAACCGCCAGATCATCCTCACCACCGTGCCCGAAGGCGCGCTGGGGCCGCACCACTTTGAACTGACCGAGGCACCGATGCCCGCCCCGGCGCAGGGCGAGGTGTTGCTGCGCACAGTGCTGATGAGCATCGATGCCGCCAACCGGTCGTGGATGAAGGGGGCCACCTACCGCGCGGCGGTGCAGGCCGGGGATGCGATGCCGACCTATGCGATCTGCGAAGTGGTTGAAAGCGCATCGCCCCGCCTGTCCAAAGGGGACGTGGTGGCCGCCGAAGTGGTGTGGGCCGACCATGTGGTCCGCCCGGCCCACAAGGTCCAGAAACTGCCGCCTGTGCAGCCGTTGACCCACCTGCTGAGCGTCTATGGCATCGCGGGCAAAACCGCCTTTCATGGGCTTATGCAGGTCGGGCAACCGCTGGCGGGTGAAACCATCGTTGTCTCTGCCGCTGCGGGGTCGGTTGGTGGATATGTCGGTCAGATCGGGAAGGCGCTGGGGTGCCGCGTTGTCGGCATCGCGGGCGGGGCCGAAAAATGTGCCTTTGTGCGGGATGAATTGGGCTTTGACGACTGCATCGATTATCGCAGCACGGGCATGTTCAAGGCCCTGCGCGCCGCCTGCCCGGACGGGGTGGATGTGTATTTCGACAATGTGGGTGGCACAGTGCTGGAAACCGTTCTGGGGTTGATGAATGAACGGGGCCGTGTCGTGTGTTGCGGCGCGATCAGCCAGTATGACACCGACACCCCCACCGGGCCACGCAACCTGCCGGGCGTCGTGGTGGTCAAGCGGTTGCGGATGGAAGGGTTCATCGTGATGGACTTTGCCCGCGACGATGCCAAGGCGATGCGCGCCTTGCAGGCCTGGGTCCGTGCTGGTCAGATCAAGGTGACCGAAGACGTCGTTGAGGGCCTTGAAAATGCGCCCCAAGCCCTGATCGGTCTGCTGAACGGCGAAAACCGGGGCAAGCGGATGGTGCGCGTCGGCCCGGACCCGACATGAGCATTGCAGAGACCCACGCCGCGCTCAGCGCGCAGATCGGCCAGGAAGTCGGCGTGTCAAACTGGATCGCGGTCGATCAGAAGATGATCGACCAGTTTGCCGAAACGACTCGGGACGATCAGTGGATTCACATCGATCCTGATCGTGCGGCACACGAAACGCCCTTTGGCGGCACCATCGCGCACGGGTTTCTGACCCTCAGTCTGGCCAGCCGCTTTGCCTATGACTGTTTCCCGATGCTGCCGGGACAGGTGATGGGGATCAACTATGGCTTTGATCGCTTGCGGTTCCTGTCACCGGTGCGTCCGGGCAACCGGCTGCGCGGGCGGTTTACGCTGAGCGATGTCACCATGCGCAAACCGACCGAGCTGATGCGGCGCACCGAACTGACCATCGAAATCGACGGGCAGGACACACCCGCCCTTGTGGCAGATTGGCTTGGATTGGCCGTCTTTGACGACCCGAAGTAACCGCAGACTGGACAGAGCACATGCAGAACCGCTAACACCATTGCAATTCAAAGGTATTTCCCATGTCATCTGTCCTTGTTCTGAACGGGCCCAACCTGAACTTGCTTGGCACCCGCCAGCCCGAAATTTATGGCCACACGACCCTCGCCGATGTCGAGGCGATGTGCGTGGCCCATGGAGAGACCCGTGGCATCCATGTCACCTGCCGTCAGTCCAACCACGAAGGGGCACTTGTTGATGCGATCCACGCCAGCAAGGGCACCTTTGACGGCATTGTACTGAATGCCGGAGCCTACACGCACACGTCCATTGCACTGCATGACGCGATTGCGGGCACCGAGATGCCGGTGATCGAGCTGCACCTGTCCAACATCCACGCCCGCGAGATCCTTTCGCCACGTCAGCCTGATTGCGCCGGTCGCCGTGGGTATGATTTGCGGCTTTGGCGCGCGTGGGTATACTCTGGCTCTGGATGCCATGATCGGACATTTGGGGGGATCTGTGTGAAAAGCTTTCTGCACCGTATGTCAAACTGCCAGACCATCGAAGAGTTGTGGGAACTGCACACCCGCAAGATGGACGAATATGGCTTTGACCGGCTGATCTATGGCTTTACCCGCTACCGCTCCGGCAACTCGCTGGGCGATCCCGAAGATTTCATCATCCTGACCAATCACAACCGCGACTATTCCGACGTCTTCATGGGCGAGCAGCATTATGTGCACGCCCCCATGGTCAACTGGGCCCTGCACAACGAAGGCGCGTGCAGTTGGGGAATCCTGGCACAGATGCAATCCAGCAAGACGTTGACCCCCGCCGAACAACGCGTGCTGGAATTCAACTACTCGATGGGCGTGACGGCCGGGTACACGATCAGTTTCAAATCCGTCTCTGCCCGTTCCAAGGGGGCGATTGCGCTGACCGCGCGCAAGGGGATGAGCCAGGATGACATTGACGCCGTCTGGGCCGAGCATGGGTCCGACATCCACCTGCTGAACAATGTCGCCCACCTCAAGATCCTCACCCTGCCCTATACGGCCCCCAATCGCTCGCTCACCAAACGGCAGCGCGAGGCGCTGGAATGGGTCGGGGATGGCAAGACGATGCAGGATATTGCCATCATCATGGGGCTGACCTCCGCCACTGTTGAAAAGCATCTGCGCCTTGCACGCGAGGCGCTGGCGGTTGAAACGACCGCGCAGGCCGTGCTCAAGGCGGCTTTTGCCAATCAGATGTTCATCCTCGAAGCGTAATCCATGACGCGTCGGGCAGTGTTGCGCTATCTCAGCCATCCGCAGGTCTTGATCGATCCCGCTGTGCCTGTGCCCGACTGGGGCCTGAACGATGTCGGAACTGCGCGGGTCGCAGCACTGGCCGATGCCGTGGCCAAGGGCGCGCTGGCAGGCACAATATCCGTCTTCACCAGCCGCGAGCGCAAAGCGCGCGACACTGCCCTGCCCCTTGCGGCGGCCCTTGGCTGTGACTGCACCGTGATCGACGAAAGTTACGAAAATGACCGCAGCGCCACCGGCTATCTGCCCGGCGCGGAGTTTGAGAAGATGGCCGATGCTTTCTTTGCCGATCCCGAAGTGTCGACACGCGGCTGGGAACGGGCCGTGGATGCGCAGGCCCGCATCACCGCCTGCTTGCTCCGGATTGCGGATATGGCCCCACAAGGTGATGTGCTGGTCGTGGGACACGGCGCGGTCGGCACGCTGCTTTATTGTGCACAAGCCGGCCTGCCGATCAGTCGCGATCATGATCAGGGTCCGGGCGGTGGTGGCAACGTGATCACCTATGCCCGCGCGACGCTTGTGCCAGATTCGGGGTGGAGGCCAATGGAGTCGCTCTTCAACTCAGGCGATTAGAATCGCAGAACAGCAATTCCCGCATCGGTAGATTTTTGCACTTTCCGAACACGCAATGCGATAGCAAAGTTACGAAATTTCACGCGCCGTGGCGTCAAAAGCAATTTTTGACCCTTGGGTAAGGAATCCCGGACTTTCTTAATTGCGGGTTAATAGGCCATTCTACAGATGTTCCGTGAGTGGTGGCTTTAGCCAGGGAGCAACGGAAAGGATCCTTTGGAATTTCAAGGGCTCTCTTTTCCGACCGGTCTAACCGGAGCCGGCTCACCTGCGTATTGATCCGCAGGTGGGTCGGATTTCAAAGCGCCTGTTGTCTCATCCCCGTGGCTGACGGGCGTGACCTCGAAGGGCGGAGTTTCAGTCCCAAAGTGAAACTCCGCCTGACGGTCCTGCCAATCCTAAAATTTGAGCGCATCTGTCGCCGCGCGAATGTGGTCGCGCATCTTGTCATCAAGGGCGGAATGCGTCGTGCCCCCGAGAATGCGAAGCTCTGCCTTGGGCCAAACGTTGGCCAACTCCCACGGCCCCCGCAGCGGACAGCTTGGATCAAACCGGCTGTGGATCATAGTGCAGGGAATATGCGCCATCTTGTGGACCTGCCGAAGCAACTGATCCTCTTCGAACCACGCGCCGTGGGCAAAGTAGTGGGTGACGATCCGGGCAAAGCCGAGACGAAACGCGGGATCGCCAAAGCGCGACCCCGGATCATGGATCGAGCCTCCAAAAATCCCGCACTCCCACGCACACCACGCATCCGCCGCGTCTTGCGCCGTGGCCGGATCGCGCAACAGTGCGCGATAGGCGGCGATCCGTTTGGGTGTCTGTGTCGGGTCCGGGTCCACATCCGGCACCTGTTCACAGAAATCTGCATAGGCCTCGGGGAACATCGCGCTCACATCACCGTAAAGCCATTGCAGATCGCGTGCCGCCGTTGTTGCAACCCCGGCCAGTACCATGGCGCGCACGCGGGTAGGATGGCTCTGGGCATAGGCCATGGCGAGCGTCGAGCCCCATGAACCGCCAAACAGCACCCATGCCTCTACCCCGTAATGGATGCGCACCGCCTCGATATCGGCGATCAGATCGGCAGTCGTGTTGTGATCAAGGGCCGCCAGCGTGTCAGAGGCCAGTGGCGTACTGCGCCCACAGCCGCGCTGATCCATCAGCGTCACCCGGTAACGGGTCAGATCAAACAGGTCATAGTGACCCGCACGGCACCCCGATCCGGGGCCGCCATGCAGAACAAGGGCGTCCACACCCTGCCCGGCCTGTTCGATATGGATGCGGTGCCCGTGGCCAACGTCCAGCATAAAACCCTCCCTGAAATGAAAAACGGCGCACCCCCAAGGGCACGCCGTTTCACTCAAAAAGCAAGGGGGCGTCTTACGACTTGCCGACTTTGGCCACTTCGGCGGCAAAGTCTTCTTTTTCCACTTCGATGCCTTCGCCCACTTCCAGACGGGCAAAGCCAGTGATGGTCGCGCCCGCTTCTTCGGCGGCCTTGGCCACGGTCAGGTCGGGGTTCACCACAAAGGACTGGTTCAGCAACGTCACTTCGGACATGTACTTTTTCATCCGGCCCACGATCATCTTTTCGATCACCGCTTCGGGCTTGCCGCTTTCGCGGGCGATGTCCATCTGGACCTGCTTTTCCTTCTCGACGACAGCGGCGTCCAGATCAGCTTCGGACAGCGAGGCGGGGTTCACAGCCGCGATGTGCATCGCAACCTGCTTGCCGAACGCTTCGTCGCCGCCATCCATGGCCACCAGCACGCCGATCTTGCCCATACCGGGCGCGGCTGCGTTGTGGACGTAAGAGACGACCGTGCCACCCGACAACTTGGCCATGCGACGCACGCTCATGTTCTCGCCGATGGTGGCGATCTTGTCGGTCACAACGTCCGCGACAGTCTTGCCGCCCATGTCAGCCGCTTTCAGGCCTTCGACATCATCCGCGCCAAGTGCGACCGATGCGATGCCCGCAACCATTTGCTGGAATTCAGCGTTCTTGCCGACGAAATCGGTTTCCGAGTTCACTTCGACAGCCACGCCCGTGCCACCGTCCACGACGACAGCCACAAGGCCCTCGGCGGCGGTGCGGCCGGATTTCTTGGCGGCCTTGGCCAGACCCTTGGTGCGCAGCCAATCAACCGCTGCTTCCATATCGCCATCATTCTCGGTCAGCGCCTTTTTGGCGTCCATCATGCCTGCGCCCGTCGAATCGCGCAGTTCTTTGACCATTGCTGCTGTGATTGCCATCTTTGGCTCTCCTCAAAATATGAGTGGATTGCGGCCGGTGCATACACCGACCGCTGTGTCAGGTTCGTGACGCGCAGGCCTCAGCTTTCGGCTTTGGCGACGGTCTCTTGTGTGGATTCCAGATCCAGTGGGCCGTCCTTGGAAATCGTGTCATCGGACACGGTCTCGGTGGAGGCAGCGCCCACTTCGACGCCTGTGCTTGGCGCGGCCACGGCCTCTTCGACAGGAGCCTCTTCCATCGCGCCAAGGTCCACACCGGCAGCGCCCAGTTGAGCGGTCATACCGTCAAGTGCTGCGCGGCTGGCCAGATCGCAGTAAAGCGAGATGGCACGGGCCGCGTCGTCGTTGCCGGGGATGATGTAATCCACACCATCGGGCGAGCAGTTGGTGTCGACCACGGCCACAACCGGGATGCCCAGCTTGTTGGCTTCGGCGACGGCCAGTGCTTCTTTTTTCACGTCGATGACAAAGATCAGGTCAGGGCGGCCGCCCATTTCGCGGATACCGCCGAGGCTGGCCTGCAGTTTGCCCTGGTCACGTTCCATGCCCAGACGCTCTTTCTTGGTGAGGCCCTCAAAACCGATCTCGGCCTGCTCGTCGATGGACTTCAGGCGGTTGATCGACTGGGACACGGTCTGCCAGTTGGTCAGCGTGCCACCGAGCCAGCGGTGGTTCATGTAATACTGTGCGCATTTCTCAGCGGCTTCGGCGATGGGCTGTGCGGCCTGACGCTTGGTGCCGACAAACAGAACGCGGCCGTTTTTGGCAACGGTGTCGCGGATGGCCTGCAGGGCCTGGTCCAGCATTGGAACAGTCTGCGTGAGGTCCATAATGTGGATGCCGTTGCGTGCGCCGTAGATGAACGGGCCCATGCGGGGGTTCCAGCGCTGCGTCTGGTGACCAAAGTGTACGCCTGCTTCAAGCAGCTGGCGCATGGTGAACTCGGGAAGAGCCATGTGCGTTTCCTTTTCCGGTTTTCGCCTCGGCGGGGTATCAGCGCGCCCATTCTTGAGGACTTGCCAACCGGTGGACCTTTGGGGATGTCTCCCCCATTGGCCCGTAACCCGCCTGCGGATTGAATGAGGGGGCTTTAGGGGAGTGGCGCGCGCTTGGCAAGGGGGAGTTTGCCGCCAGCGTGCCGACAGGTGCATCCCAGCGCAAATGCAGCCCGTGTCAGAGGCCCTGACTGAACTCCGTCACGAGCGAGCTTACGACCTCTTTCAGTGCCTCGTCCTGGTCCGCACCGTTCTCGGTCGCTTTTTCGTACACCTCGGCCTGTCGTTGCGAACTGGTGCCTTCGCGCAGGATGCTGCGTGTGCTTTGCACCTCGGCCAGACACCCAAGCTCGCTTGCGTGCGGTGTGACAAGGTCGATGAGTTCGTCAAGGATCTCTTCAAACGGGACGATCTGCCCGATGCCGAAATCGATCAGCCCCTGCGTGGGTCCATAGCGTTGCGCGCGCCAGCGGTTTTCCTCGATCAGGAACCGTTCATAAAGACGCCACCGCTGGTTCTTGCGACGCAGTTCATAGAGCATCCGAAAGATGCTTTGGGTCAGCGCGGTCAGCGCGATGGTATGGCTGATCCGGGGCATTACATCGCAAATGCGCGACTCGAGCGTCGGGAAGCGCGCCGAGGGGCGCACATCCCACCACAACTTGCTCGCATCCTCGACGATTTCCGCATCAATGATCGTCTGGACCGACCGGTTGTATTCGGAAAAGCTGGAAAAGACCGGGGGCAGGCCGGTGCGTGGCAGGTTGTCAAACACGCTGAGCCTGTAGGAGTGCAGACCCGTCTGACGCCCCTCCCAGAAAGGGGACGAGGTGGACAGGGCCAGCAGGTGCGGTACGAAGTACGAAAACTGGTTCAGCAGATCGACTCGCAGATCATCGTCATCGATCCCCACATGCACGTGCATCCCGCAGATCAGCATCCGGCGGGCCACGCCGGCAAGGTCGCGCTCCAGCTCCTGATAGCGTTCCTTTTCGGTGAATTTCTGCTTTTGCCAAGCGGCAAACGGATGGGTCGAGGCGGCAATGGGCTCAAGCCCGAATTCGTTGCACACTTTTTTGACCGTGCGTCTGAGGTGGGACAGATCTTCGCGCGCTTCGGCGACTGTCACGCACACACCAGTGCCCACTTCGACCTGACAGCGCAGGAATTCCGGGCTGACCTTTTCACCGAGATGGTTGATGCATCCATCCATCAGCGCATCGGGGGCGGCCACAAGGTCAAGCGTTTCGGCATCGACAATCAGGTATTCTTCTTCGACACCAAGTGTGAAAGTTGGGGAAACATGGGCCATGGGTTGCTCTCCGAACGGGCGAATTCGTTTCTGTTGCGGTCAGAGCGTCCGGGCAGAACCCGCCATATCGACCTGATTTATCAGGCTAAGTGAATAAACAGGCCTTGTCACCCGATGAAGGGCCAGGGCGCATGTGCGGCACTCAGGCCAGTTCGTGCCCTGTCCGCACCGCAGCCTCGGCAGCAGCCGCCAGTGCCTTGCGATCGGGCATGTCCGCGACGCGAATGGGGTCGTGATAGGCCACAACCACCCGGCCCTGCCGGGCCAGTGCCAGTGTCCGCAACAGGTGCGGGGCAAAGTCCATGTCACCCCACCACCCATATGTGCGCTGATCCGCCCCGTGTGGTGCATGATAGGTCACCGACACCGGCTGGATCGACAGGGCGGTGCGCAGATCCGGGGCAAAAAACGCTTCGAACAGGGTCGATTTGAAAGGCAGCACCCGCAAGCCGTCCGTGCTGGTGCCCTCGGGAAAGAACAACAGGCGCTGTCCGGCAAGCAGGCGGGTTTCAAAGGCGCGGTTTTGCGCGCGCGCCTCGCGCCGGTCGCGCGCGATGAACAACGTGCCCGTGCTGCGCGCCAGAAAGCCGATTCCGGGCCAGCCTGCGACCTCGGATTTCGACACGAAATAGACCACTCCGCTGGCATTCAGCGCAAAGATATCGAGCCAGCTTGAATGATTGGCGACAAGTGCGCCTGGCGTGCGCATGGGCGTGCCGCGCCGCTCAAGCGTCAGCCCCATGCACATAAGCGATAAGCGGCACACGATCCGGGTGATGTGCGGGGTCCAGGGACGGAACATGCCATGGACAGGCCGTTCGATCAGGCGCAATGGCAGCAGGATCGCCAGACCGCAGGCAATGATCAGCACAATGGCCGTGCCGCGCACAAGAATGCGCAGCCACCCCAGAATTCCGGGGCTGAACGTCGCGGGTGGCTCTTCGCCGTCCCAGGTCGCGCTCATGAGGCGGCACCGTATATGCGTTTTTGCCGTTCGGACATCGCGTCGGTATCCATGACCAGACACACATCTGTGGTGTTGAAACTATGGTCGATATAGGCCCCATCGCCCACGACGCCACCCAGGCGCAGATAGGCCTTGATCAGCGCTGGCATCTGCACCATCGCCGCGCGGCGGTTGATCTGGGGTTCAGGGATCAGGTTCATGGGCGCGCCATGGGGCGGCTTGGCGCGCACCCGCAGCGCTTCGGGCGCAAGGTGGCGGTGGTGCAGCAATGACAGCGGTTCGGCCAGGTGGGTGACGTCCGTACCGTGGAACGAGGCCACGCCGAACATGATGTCGATATGGTGTTCGGCCACGTAAGCGGCCAGCCCGTTCCACAGGTGAAACATCGCCGGGCCACCGCGGTAATCGACATGCACGCAGGACCGCCCAAGTTCGAGCAGACGGCGCTTGGTGGCCTTCAGCGGTGACAGATCGTATTCGTCTTCGGAATAATACGCACCGGCCGCCTGCGCATGTTCGCTTTGCAACATGCGGTACACGCCGACAACGCGGGCCTCTGCGGCATCATCAAAAAGGATAAGATGGTCAAAGAACGGATCGAACCGGTCTTTCTCAAGCCGCGCTTCGTGATCGACAAGCGCGCCGCCCCCGCCCAGTTCCTCGACGAAAACGGCATATCGCAGCGCCTGTGCCGCCAGCAGATCGTCAGCATCGCGTGCAAGACAGACGCGAAAGTCAGGCTCGTGGGTCAGTGTCATTGCGCGCGGTGTAACGCCGGACGCGCATAAAGGCAAAGAGAGGGATGGGTTGCCACCTGCGGTTGTATCACGTTAAGAATTCAGAAAGAATGTTCAGGCATCAAACACGGGTTCAAGCGCGATGCGCGCACCGTCAATCACCACTTTGCCCGCGTCCGGGAAATTGACAGTGATGCGGCCTGCGATGTTGCTTTGGACCTGACCAATACCCCATTCCGCATAGTCGGGATGGCGCACCAACATGCCAGGAGCCAGAATGGCGTTCAAATTTTCCATGACCTGCCTTTCGTGCGGGTATTCTTGCGGGGCCGCGTATGGACCAGAGTAACGTAAACCTCGCCGCGTTGATCGGCAGCCGCATCTGTCACGACCTGATATCGCCGATTGGGGCCATCAACAACGGTCTTGAACTTCTGGGCATGTCAGATGATCGCGAAGGCCCAGAGATTGAGCTGATCACCGAAAGTGTCGAGAACGCGAGCGCGCGCATCCGGTTTTTCCGCATCGCCTATGGCGCGGCCTCGGACCAGCCGATGGGCCGCTCCGAAGTGATCACCATCCTGCGCGACATGACGGGCGGCGGGCGTCTGACGGTGGCCTATGGCCCGATGGACGATCAACCCCGCTGGGCGGTGCGCATGGTGTTTCTGGCGATCCAGTGCCTTGAAACCAGCATGCCCTATGGCGGACGAATTGAGGTAAGCTGCGATACGGGGAAATGGACCATTTCGGGGCATTCACCCAAATCCAATGCGAACCCGGCCCTGTGGGCGGTCCTGACCGGGGCCGAGCTTGAAACGCTTGCGCCCGCGCAAGTTCAGTTTGGACTGCTTCCCGCTGTGGCCAGCGACGCCAAACGCAAAATCAGCTACCAGATTGCGGATGACAAACTGACGATCGGCTTCTAGGGCCGCTCAAACCCGAGAACTGTTCAAGGTCAATGACTTGCGTCACTGCCTTAAACACCTCAGGCGCGCACAGTCCCGTCACCACGTACCAGATATTTGAAACTGGTCAGTTGCGCGGCCCCGACCGGGCCGCGTGCGTGCATCTTGCCCGTGGCAATCCCGATCTCGGCCCCCATCCCGAATTCGCCCCCATCAGCAAATTGCGTCGAGGTGTTGTGCATCAGGATCGCGCTGTCGAGGCCGTTCAGAAACGCAGAGGCTACCTCTGTATCTTCGGTCAGGATGCAGTCGGTGTGATTAGAGCCATAGGTGCGGATATGATCCATCGCCGCCTCAAGATCAGGCACCACGCGCGCCGCGATGTCCATGTCGAGGTATTCGCGCCCCCAGTCGTCATCCGTCGCGGCCATCACGCCATTGATCGTTTGCAAAGCGACATCGGCATGCACACGCACTCCCGCATCGATCAACGCGCTGACCACACCGCGCCCGATGGTGCTCGCCACATCCTTGTGAATCAGCAGACATTCCGCCGCCCCGCAAATCCCGGTGCGCCGCGTCTTGGCGTTCAGCACAACCTTGAGGACTTTTTCAGCATCTGCCGCCTTGTCGATATAGATGTGCACGATCCCTTCGAGATGGGCAAAGACAGGCACGCGCGCCTCGCGCTGGACAAGGCCCACAAGGCCCTTGCCCCCACGCGGCACAATCACGTCAATCGTGTCGGTCATGACCAGCATTTCGCTGACCGCCTCACGGTCACGGGTCGGTACCAGTTGAATTGCGTCCTCTGGCAGACCTGCGTCGCGTAGTCCTTGTTGCAGGCAGGCATGGATGGCGCCTGACGAATGGAAACTTTCCGACCCGCCCCGCAGGATCACCGCATTGCCCGCCTTGAGGCATAGCGCACCTGCATCCGCCGTCACGTTGGGGCGGCTTTCATAGATCACGCCGATCACGCCAAGGGGCGTGCGCACGCGCTGGATGTGTAGGCCGGTCGGTTGAGTCCAGTCGGCAATGACCTCGCCCACCGGATCAGCCTGTTCGGCCACGGCGCGCAGGCCATCGACAATACCCTGAATGCGGCTTTCATCAAGGCGCAGACGGTCCATCATGGCGTCCGAAAGCCCCTTGTCGCGGCCAAACTCCATATCCTTGGCGTTGGCATCGATGATGTCCTGGCGGCTGGCCCAGACATGCTCGGCGGCCGAAATCAGGGCGGCATGCTTACGCTCTGCACTGGCCATCGCAAGCGTCGTAGCCGCTGCTTTGGCGCGCGTACCGATGTCCGCCATGAGGCTGGGAATGTCGGCGAAATCTTTCATGTCGTGCATCCTCTGAGGACGGAGCGGCAGGGTTCATGCCGCCCGGCGGTCGTATGTATACTCAAGCGAAGGTCAAAGCGCCATATCATCCCGGTGGATCAGCGCGGCCCGGCCCGGATAGCCCAGCAGCGTTTCAATCTCGTGGCTTTGATGGCCCTTGATGGTTGTGGTTTCTTCCGCCGTATAACGGCTGAGCCCAAGGCCAAGCTGATGGCCGTCGGGGCCGTGAATCGCGACCGGATCGCCGCGCCCGAAAGACCCGCTGACTGCATGAACTCCCGCCGGTAGCAGGCTGTT
Source organism: Tateyamaria armeniaca (assembly GCF_045797845.1). Classification (NCBI taxonomy): domain Bacteria; kingdom Pseudomonadati; phylum Pseudomonadota; class Alphaproteobacteria; order Rhodobacterales; family Roseobacteraceae; genus Tateyamaria; species Tateyamaria armeniaca. Next base: position 2,998,436 of record NZ_JBHDIY010000002.1, on the reverse strand, counting down.
TCCCTTTGACAAAGCGCGTGCAGCGCCCGCATCAAGCGTCACAGTCCCGCGGGGCTTCATCGCGCCGATCCAACGCTTGCGCGCGGCTTGCGGATCAAGCGTGGCGGTGAACCACGTGGCGTTCGCGCCATGTTCGAGCGCAGTCAGGGGGCGCGCGGCCACACCGTGACAGATCGCCATCGCGCAGCCTGCCGACGTCGCCGTCTTGGCCGCCATCAGTTTGGTTTTCATACCACCCTTGGACAGTCCCGAACCTGCGTCACCCGCCTGCGCCTCGATCTCGGGTGTGATGGTGTCGATCACGTCGTAGCGTTTTGCGTTTGGATCATCAGCGGGGTTGGCGCTGTAAAATCCATCGACGTCCGATAGCAGCACAAGCTGGTCCGCGCCGATGGTCGCAGCGATCTGGGCGGCCAGCCGATCATTGTCGCCAAAACGGATTTCGTCCGTGGCCACCGTGTCGTTTTCGTTGACGATGGGCAGGGCACCGAGCTTGATCAACTGTTCAAGCGTCGCGCGCGAGTTGAGATAGCGGCGCCGATCGCGGCTGTCTTCCAGCGTCATGAGAACCTGCGCCGTGGTGATGCCGTGGGGGTCCATCGCCTCTTCATAAGCGCGGGCAAGGCGGATTTGTCCCACGGCTGCAGCGGCCTGAGACTGTTCCAGCGCAAGATCCGCAGCCGGCAGGCCAAGCACGCCGCGCCCCAATGCAATCGAGCCCGACGAGACCAGCACAACCTGCACGCCTGCGCCTTTCAGCCAGGCGACGTCCTGCGCCAACCCCTGCAACCAGTCCTTGCGCAAGGCACCCGTAGTCCGATCCACCAGCAAGGCCGAGCCGATCTTGACGACCAGCCGTCTGGCGTCTGTCAGGGACGCCATGGTTCTGCCTCGGCCACGGGGCGCTGGCGGATGCGGTCGTCATCGATCTGGGCCCGCAACGCGCGCAGCACCTCTGTGACGCCGTCGCGGGCGACGCTAGACATTGCCATTACCGGACCGCCAGACGCTTTTTCCAATTCTTTCAGGGCACTTGTGCGTTCTTCTTCATCCAGCGCATCGATCTTGCTCAGCACTGTGATCCGCGGTTTGTCGGCCAGATCGCCGCCATAGGCTTCGAGTTCGGTGATGATGGTCTGATAATCTTCGGCAACCGTGTCTGATGTCCCGTCAATCAGGTGCAACAGCACCGCACAGCGTTCGACATGGCCCAGAAACAGATCGCCCAGTCCGCGCCCTTCGGACGCTCCTTCGATCAGGCCGGGGATGTCCGCGACGACGAATTCCACGTTGTCCACGCCAACGACGCCCAAGTTGGGGTGCAGCGTGGTAAAGGGATAGTCCGCGATCTTGGGCCGTGCATTGGATGTGGTGGCCAGAAAGGTCGATTTGCCCGCGTTGGGCAGGCCCAGCAGGCCAACATCCGCAATCAGTTTGAGGCGCAGCCAAAGGGTGCGTTCAACAGCGTCCTGACCGGGATTTGCACGGCGCGGCGCCTGGTTCGTGGCCGATTTGAAATGCAGGTTGCCCCAGCCGCCATTGCCGCCCTTGGCCAGTTCGATACGCTGACCAAGTTCAGTCATGTCCGCGATCACCGTTTCCTGATCTTCGTCCAGGATCTCGGTGCCAACAGGCACGCGCAGCACAATGTCATCGCCATCCTTGCCGGTGCGCTGGCGCCCCATGCCGCCCTGCCCGTTCTTGGCGAAAAAGTGTTGCTGATAGCGGAAATCGATCAGCGTGTTCAGCCCATCAACCGCCTCGGCCCAGACCGAACCACCGGCCCCGCCATCCCCGCCATCGGGGCCGCCATATTCGATATACTTTTCGCGGCGGAACGAGATGCACCCGTTGCCGCCCGCGCCTGAGCGAATGTAGACCTTGGCGAGATCGAGGAACTTCATGTGGTCGTCCTAGTGCAATTTGCGCCCGTCGGGAACGGGTTCAGAGTTTGTGGCTATAGGTCCAGGTCGGCACGGTTGTGTCACGGGCCACGCAAAAGCTTTCGGCGTCCCCGAGATATTTGAACCCGCAATGGGTCAGGACGCGGGCCGAGGCCGGATTGTCCTGAAAGACTGACGCGAACATCGCCGCGTTCTTCATCGGGTTCGCTTCGACCAGCGCCTGTACCGCGTCGGATGCCAACCCAGTGTTCCAGAACGGTGGGGCCACCCAATAGCCAACTTCGGACTGGTTGCGGTCCATACGTTCAAGCGAGATCAATCCCATGACCTCGGCCCCACCGGATTTGTGGCCGTCCATCGCCCAGACGTCCTCGTCCCGGTTGTCCGCCATGGCGCGGGTCACGAAGGCCTCGGTCATGCCGGGGGGAACGGGGTGCGGAATGGATGTGGTCATATGCGCGACCCGCACGTCCGACCAATACATCTCGATCAAACCCATATCGGACTTGCGCAAGGGGCGTAGGCTAAAGCGCTCGGTCTCGATCAAGGGCTGGGTCACAATTTTCTCCATCTCCATGTTATGTTCCTCCTCCGAACAGAACAAACAGGACCGACGCGACGGTCAGACCCGCAAGGGTGTACATTAAATAGGGTTCCGCGCGTGTCCCTGCGAGGGTGCGCGCGATCCGGTCACCGGCAAGTGTCCAGAGCGGGTGCAGCAGCACCTGTGTGGCCAACAGGATCGCAGCGATTGTGGCGGTGGCGATCAGCGGATCGGTGCCGGGCGCGACAAAGCCGGTAAAGCCAGCGACGATCATCGCCCATGCCTTGGGGTTCAGCGGGTGCACGATCAGCCCGGCGGCAAATCCGGGGGCCTTTGCGGCGTGATCCGAGGGGCCGAGCCGCAGGTTTGCGACTTTCCACGCAAGCCAGATGATATAGGCCGCCGAGATCCATTTGAGCGTTTCGAACACCCATGGCGCGCTGTCGGCCAGTTGCATCAGGCCAAAGCCCACGGGCCAGATCACAAGTTGCTTGCCAAGGGCCACGCCTGCCACAAACGGCAAGGCGGCGCGAAATCCAAACCGCGCGCCCGTGGCCAGCAGCGCCATGTTGGCGGGACCCGGTGTGCCGACCTGACTGGCCGCGAACACGGCAAAGGTTGTGGCCGCAACGCTCATCTGTTCAGATCCCGATCCAAGAGGCCAAGGATCAGATCGTCGTGCCATTCCCCTGCGATCAGTGCGGACTCGCGCTCGCGCCCCTCGACCACAAAGCCGACCTTTTCATAAGCGGCAATGGCGCGGGCGTTGAAATCAAGCACCCGGCAGCCCAGCCGGTGCAAGCCCATCGTGTCAAAGGCGTGGGCGGCGAGCAGTTGCATGGCTTGCGTGCCCAGTCCCTTGCCAAGCGCCTTGGGGTCGATGATGCCGATGGCAAGCTGAGCGCGCTGGTCGGAATAGTTGATCCCGTAAAGCCGGATACCGCCGATCAGCGCGCCATTCGCCTCGATGATCCACGAATGGGGGTCGTCGATATGCGACTGCACCCACGCGTCTGCCGCTTCGGGCGTGATGTCGCGCACGGCTGCCGGATCGGCCCCGAACATGGCATGAATCTCAGGCGTGTTGCCAAGGGCAAAGCGCGGTTGCACATCCAGCGGTGTCGCATCGCGCAAGGTGACAGTGTCGCCTTGCAGAACCGGTTTGTGTTGGTCGGCCATGCTGTGGCCTCGCTGCTTGAAAAATGAAAAAGGGACCGGCGGTTCCGCCGATCCCTTCGAATTTTATCAAAACCCGTTGGAGCGGCTTACTCAGCGGCCTCCGCGACCGGGAGAACCGAAATGAATGTGCGGTTCTTGAGGCCCTTGTGGAAGGTGACGGATCCGTCAACGGTTGCGAAGATCGTGTGATCCTTGCCCATACCTACACCCTCTGCTGGCCAGAACTTGGTGCCGCGCTGGCGCACGATGATGTTGCCGGGAATGACAGCTTCGCCGCCATACTTCTTGACGCCAAGGCGACGACCTGCTGAGTCGCGCCCGTTCCGGGATGAACCGCCTGCTTTTTTATGTGCCATTGGTGTCTCTCCTTAGCCTTTTGCCATGTCAGCGGCCTGTGCGATCCAGCCTTCACGCTCGATCCGGCCTTTGAACGACAGTTTCTCGTCCATAGCAGCAACGTCCTCGGGGGTCCATGCTGCGATCTGTGCAAACGTGGTCACGCCAGCGGCGTGCAGTTTCTTTTCAAGTGCGGGTCCGACGCCGGACAGCTGCTTGAGGTCGTCAGCGTCAGAAGCGGCGGCCTTGGCGGGCGCTGCTTTCTTCGCTTCGGCCTTGGCGGCTTTGGCTTCGGCCTTGGGTGCGGCAGATGCGTCTGCGGCGGGTGCCTTGGCTTTCTTGGCAGGCTTTGTCACGGCAGGCACGTCCTTGACGAACCCGGCGCCGTTTTCAGCCGCCATGATACCGGAGGCCGCAGCGCCCGATGCCAGGATGTCTGTCACACGCACCAGCGTCAGTTGCTGGCGGTGGCCCTTGGTGCGCTTGGAAGAGTGCTTCCGGCGACGCTTGACGAAGTTGATCGTCTTGGGGCCTTTGATCTGTTCGATGACTTCGGCCTGAACGCCAGCGTCCTTCACAACGGGCGAACCGACCTGCGGTGTGTCGCCACCGATCATCAGCACTTCGTTGAATTGGACTTTGTCACCTGCATTTGCGGCCAGTTTTTCAACGCGGAGCGTGTCGCCCGATTGAACTTTGTACTGTTTGCCGCCGGTTTTGAGAACCGCGAACATGGTTGTCTTCCTTTGTCTGCCGCGTCCTGTGGCCCCGGTCGCCCGGTGTTTGTGCACCCCTTTGTCGGGGTCCGCCTCGAACAGCGCGCCCATGTGGGGCGTCATGTAAATCAAAAAGCAGCCCGCGATGTGCAGGCTGCAGATGCGGGCTTATGTGCGGATCACGGGATCAAGTCAAGAGGCGTTCGGGCGCCGATCAGAGATCATTCTGCGGCAACAGGCGACCGGCTGCCTGCCCCAACCCGAACGACAAGGTCGCATAGCTGTTTCCGAAGGCATCAAACAGCGCGTCATCCAGCGCCGTAGCCACTTCGGTCTCCCAGAATGCAGTATAGATCGCCACATCATCCGCGCTGAGCGGAGACTGCGCGAGCGCGTAATACCCCCGCAACCAGCGTTCGGTCTCGGCCAATATCAATGCGCGCTGCGCTTCGGTGTCAGGCAGCGGATCGTTCTGGTTCGAGGTTTCCGCCATGCCCGCAAAAAACGCCACCTGGGCCGCCATCGCCGCATCCGCGTTGCGTTCAACCAGGTTGCGGATTTCAAGGAATTCCGTGATCGATGCACTGGCGGCGGACGGCGCGGATTTGGCGGCTTCTTCGAGGTCGTCGTTCAGCATCGCGTTGCGCGCCTGCACCTCCAGATCGACGATCCGCGTGCCGAGGTCACTTTCAAAGAACAACAGCGCCTGCGCGGCCGTCTGATCGTCGAGCGTCGCGGCAAAGGCGCTGCGCACTTCTTCCTCTAGCCGGGCGGGATCGTAAAGGCGGCGCACCGTTTCAGCCCAGACACTGCCCCCCTGCCCGTTCAGAAAACCATCGTTGATCGACGCGCCATTCTCCATCCCCTCGATCGAAAACGCAGCGATCAGCGCCGGGATGCCAAGCGCATCCACCAGCCGGTCGGTTTCCGGGCTGGCAAGCGCGTTCGAGGCACTGAGGATCAGCGCAAGGGTGGCGGCGCGGATGCCCATCAGAGTTCCTGACTGGGTTGCAGGCGCTGCATGGCAACGGCCAGCGCCTCGAACCGGTTGGCCATGATCTCGTATTGCACGGCGTTCATCAGATCATAGACCTTGCGCATCTTGGGGTGCTCAAGGGCTTTGGCATATTCCAGCACCTCGGCGTCCGAAAAGGCCTGATAGGTATAGGCGGAACCGATCAGTGCGCCCGCCTCGATTTCCGCCTTCATGGCGTCTTCATCCGCGCTCAGCAGCGCGCGCAACTCGGGTTCTTCCAATTGCAACTGGATCACACCCGCACCGACGGCCGCCATCAAAAAGCGCACCTGGACTTCCTGAATGGCGCGCACAGCAGTGCCCGCACTGTCCGAGGCGGCGTTCATGCGCTCAAGATACGTGAGGCGCGGGCTGTCCAGTTGCGCAAGGCCTGCGACAATCGCAGCCCCGCTTTCTTCTTTCAGATCGCTCTCTTCCTTCATGTGCGATGCGTTTTCGGCAACGACCAGACGCTGCCCGAGGTCCGTGTCGTAAAAATCTGCCGCATGGGTCAGCAGATCATCACTCAGCGTCTTTTCAAGCAGGTCGAGGGCGAGATCGTGCATCACGTCAGTGGCAAACACCTCGTTCGTAAGACGCGTCCACTCCGACCCGAAATCCTCGGCCTCAAGGCCCAGCATGTCGGGGGCCGAACTGGCCGACAGCCGGATGCTTTCAAGGGCGACGTCAAAACCGGTCACTTCCAGAAAATCCTGCAGCTTGGCGCGGTCCGCGGCAAGCGCCACGCCCGGCAACGCAAGAACAAGCATGATGGTGGTGGCCAGACACAAGCGAACTGCACGCATTGGAATTCCTTTTTCGCATCAGACAGGCACAAACGGCCCGGTCAGTCCAAGTTGCGTCCAAGGGTATGCGATTTGCGCGCGGCGTCCACCAAATTTAGCGTGTGCGGCAAATCCGGCGAAAAGTGCCTTGCTCTTGCGCGCGCCAGCCTCTAACTGGGCGCACCAGACCCCCGCGGAGAGGTGCCGGAGTGGTCGAACGGGGCGGTCTCGAAAACCGTTGTGGGTGCAAGCCCACCCAGGGTTCGAATCCCTGTCTCTCCGCCATACTCCCTATTGAGCTAACACAACCGGCTGCGTCAGCGCGCCTGTACCGCACCATAGCGTGCCACCCTCACCCACACGATTGCGACCTTGATCATCTGCGCGTTGGACTATTTCCATCCGGACGCTGATCCGCTCATATGGGCAGGTGCCGCGATGATGCGGGCATCGAAAAAGTCCGAACCGCAGAGGCGCCGCATGACACCGACCTTGCAAATTCTCTTTGGCAGCGCGTTGCTGACAGGATGTGCCCTGCTGCACGTTGCGATCATTGCAAGTGCGATTCCACTGGTGAAGGGTCTGGCCCTGAAGGTTTCGGGCATCGGGCGCACCATGCGCCGCGCGCTTGTGCTTGGCCTTGGTGTTCTTGTCATTTTGCTGGCCCATACGGTGCAGGTCTGGACATGGGCGCTTGTCTTTCTGCTCAGCGAGGCCCTGACGACCTTTCCTGAGAGCTTTTATTTCGCGATGGTGACCTACACCACGCTTGGCTATGGCGATCTGGTTCTGGGCGAAGGGCTGCGCATTTTTGCGACATTCGCGGCTGTGACCGGCCTGCTGACCTTCGGGATCAGCACCGCGTTTCTGATCAGCCTGCTGAGTGCGCTGTTCCCGTCGATGAAAGCGAAACCCTAGCCGCGCGCCCCGGCGGTCATTTTGCAGGCCAATCTCGACCAAGGGTCAGGAATTCCCCCATACCGCACCTTAATCGTTAACAAATTCAACCAGTCGTGGTATTTGACCTCTATTGAGTTCAAGTTTTTGCGCCGAGGTGAGGCATGACGAATATTGCAGGCAAAGCCTATGCCATGAACGTGGTGACCCCCAGCAATCCCCGGATCACGTGGATCAACCGTTTGCTGTTCATGGCGGCGCGCGGGATGCCGGAACGGCTGTTTGGCCTGCTCGGACTGTCGCTGATCCATTTTGCGCGCTGGGTCATCATCAAGCCTGACGACTGGCCCGATCTGGGTCAGGGCAGGCAGCGCATCGACAATGACTACATGCTGTTCTGTTCCAATTTCAACGGGACGTGGGATCAGTATATCGACGCCTTTTCCGACGGCATCCCGAACGGTCTGAACCTGTTCTGGTTCTCGGCCACGAAATACCCTCTGTCGATCCCGGTGTCCCCGTTCAAGACCTACATCACCCACAACCAGATCAGCACCGACTACTATTACAATGCCACGCCGGGTGCGGCACAGCGTGACATCAAGACATCGCTGCGCACTTATGACGCCTTGCTGGAACTGGAAGAAGCGCATCGCGTCCAAAGCCCCGAAGAGTTTGCCAGGACCTACAGAGCCGCCCTTGCCCGCGTGCAATCGGGCTTTGGCGATGTGGGGTTCGGCCCCGTGGCAAGCCTGAGCACCGAGCGCGCCGATCTTAACCGCGGCGATTACATCGCCGGTTCGTCGGACTGAGGGGGAACGCGATGCCAGACCTCGACAGCGGCCATATCTTTCTGACCACATTCGCCCCGATCCGTGACAGCGGCGCGGGGGGCACAAGCACACTTCGTTCACGCAAGACGTCCGCATCGCGCTCGCCAAGATGCCAACGGCGCTGCAATCACCCGCGACGGAAAAGATCGGCGTGAACAGCCCCTTTGCGCGCAACCGGCGCACGCATCTGGCGCGCATGTTCGTGCTGAATGACGTCGTCTACAATGGCCGCGTCGGTAAGAACGCATTGTCGGCCTCTGTCACCGGGGATGATCCTGCTACGATCCAGGAGGTCGACAGGCTCAACACCTCTTACCTTGTCTTCTGCGCCGACATTGACGCAGTCGAGGAAGACGGCGCGCCCCTGCCCAGCGACCTGACGCCAGAGGCCCAGAAACGCGTGCGCGCGTCTTACGCCCGCACCCTCTGGAACACGATGGAGGACGAGTTGCGCGAGGTCTACGTGAACTGCGTCGGCTTTGACGGGGTCGAAACGGCAGATGATTTCGCGAACTACCTTGATCGCTGTCATGTGGAAACGACCATGCCGTTCCACGACTATTACCTGAAACTGCCGACGTTCCACCGCCTGCCGGTGAAATTGCTGCTGGCCGCCGTGGGTCTGCCACTGGTGTTCACCCTGCTTGCCCTGCTGCTGGCCATCCTAGGTGCGACCGAGATGCCGGTGATCGGCACCAGCCCTCTTGTCGCGCTGGTCCTCGGGGCAGTGGTGACGGGAATCGCCGCAGCGATTGCCGTGATCTACGCGATCAAGAATGGCGAAAAGCCGTTGCCGCCCGGCACTTATGACGATCTGCCCTCGGTGCTCAAGGCGCTCTATATGCAGCGCAAATTTTCGGATTTCGTGGTCGACACGCAAGGGGCCAGCGACGCCGTACTGCACGCACAGTTCGGCGCGTTTTTGGACCAACACAAACCGCGCGACCGCAACGGCCCGACCCAAGACCCCGGCGTAATAGGCGCCCCATGAGCACGAGGTTCTGACAATGGCCCGCACACTCAACCTTCACGATATTCAGGGCAACGTGGTACGCGCCTATGGCCGCTTTTCCTTTCCCTTTGCCCGCTATTTCTTTTTCAACATCAAAACCCCGGCCGAGGGGCGCAAATTCGTCGATGCCGTGCGCGCGCAAGTCACCACCGCCGCGCGCTGGCCCGAAGAGGCGGAAAAACCGGACTGCACAGTCAACATCGGCTTTTCCTTCTTTGGCCTCTGGCAGCTTGAGGTGCCCGCTCGCACGCTCAAGGGGATGCCGGACGAGTTTGCCGAAGGCATGAAAAGCCGCGCCTTTGTTCTGGGGGATCGTGACACCACCAAAGTGGCCGAGGATGACCCGGACTGGGACGCCCATTGGGACCCGATCTGGCGCAAGAACCGCGCGCCCGGTGCGGGCGGTGCGGATGACGTCCACATCTGGGTATCGCTGAATGCGCAGCTAAAGACGGTAGGCAAGGCCGACCCCGTGGATGCACTGGAAGAGCGCACCAAGTGGCTGCGCGATCTGTGTGCCGCTTCAAACGGGGGCGTGCGGATGCTGTCGGGCATCGGCAAGGATGGCACGGCGGATTTCCAAGAGGCAAACGCCGTGTTCGACACCCACGGCGACATCGAATTGCCCACCCCCAAGGAACATTTCGGCTTTGCCGACGGCATCGGCGATCCGGTCTTTGACGGGCAGTACCGCGCCGCGGACATGCAAACCGCCGTCATCGGGCGGGGCAAGCGGGTGAACGGCAAATGGGTGCCGATCCAGACTGGCGAATTCATTCTTGGCCACCCGGACGAAAGCCAGGAATTGCCCCCCGCCGCCATGCCACCCGAGTTTTCGCAGAACGGCACTTTCATGGCTTATCGCAAACTGCATGAATATGTGAGCAGGTTCGAAGAGGTGCTGGCAGAGGAAACAAAAACCTTTGCCGCCGTCATGGACATCCCTGAGGACGAAGCCTCCGAAGTGCTGCGCGCCAAGATGTGCGGGCGCTGGTCGGATGGGGTGCCGCTGGCGGTGGTGTCCACTTATGCGGACTGGCAGGCATTTCGGTCGGAACACGGATTTGACGATCCGGACCCCATCAAAGCACTGGAAAACCAGACAAAATACCTGCGCTCCCCCGCGTCATCCAATTTCCGCTACGCCGATGACATGCCCGGTTACAAAGTGCCCGGCGGCGCGCATATTCGCCGCATGAACACACGCGACTATCTTGACCCGCTCAACACACCGGGTGTGGATGATGATGGAACCCCCTACCCCAACAAGAACGCCACACATGCGCTGAACAAACGCCGCCGTGTGCTGCGCCGGGGGCTGCCCTATGGCGGATCAGACCCGGCCAGGAACACCGACGACACCGAACAGGGCGTTACCATGATGATCATCGGAGCCAGCCTGTTTCGCCAGTTCGAATTCGTGCAGCAACAATGGGTGCAATACGGGCTGGATTTTCATCAGGGCAACAACACCTGCCCAATGCTGGGCGAACACCGCACGCATACGCGGTTCACCATTCCGTCCGATCCCAAGACGGGCAAACCACCCTATATCATGAGCAAACTCAGGACGTTCGTGGAATGCCGGGGCGGTGAATATTTCTTTATCCCGTCGATGACCGCACTGCGCCTGATCGCCATGGGCGTGGTCGACCCGACTTAACGGGTCATGCGATAAACCGTGCCATTGCCGACAGAGATAAACAGGATGCTGCCATCCGCATCCTCGACAATATCGCGCACGCGCAGGGTTTCATCACTTTCCAACTGCTCGACCTCGCGCGCCGTGTCTCCGTTCACGTCCAGCCGTGAGATGTACGAGAATTTGAGCGAGCCGACGAACATATCGCCCTTCCATTCGGGAAACATATCGCCCTGATAGACCATCAGCCCCGAGGGCGCGATGGAGGGATCCCAGTAAAAGGCCGGTTGCTCCATCCCCGGCTTGCTCTGGCCTTCGCCGATCTTGCCGCCCGAATAGTGCACGCCGTAGGAAATGACCGGCCAGCCGAAATTCGCGCCCTTCTCGATCCGATTCACCTCGTCTCCGCCGCGCGCGCCATGTTCCGCTGTCCAAAGCGTGCCGCGCGCATCAAACCCGGCACCTTGCGGATTGCGATGGCCATAGGACCAGATTTCGGGCAGCACTCCGGATTGTCCGACAAACGGGTTGTCACCGGGCACTGTGCCATCCCGGTTCACACGCACGATCGAGCCATTGTGCAACATGCGGTCCTGCGCCGACGGGCGATCACCCCGATCACCGATGGTCACAAACAGCGTGCCATCCGCCGCTTCGACCACACGGCTGCCGAAATGGCGGCCACCGCTGCCGCCCGGTGCGCTTTCGAACAGGTCGCGCAGGTTTTCAAGGCGTGTGCCATCAAGGCTGAGTTCAGCCGCCGCCAGCGCGGTGCCCGCACCACGGCCCTGCGGTTTGGAATAGGTCAGAAACAGGGTGCGGGACGTCGCGAAATCCCGCGCCAGCGTGATGTCCAGCAAACCGCCCTGCCCGCGTGCAGCCACCCGCGGCGTGCCACGCACCACCGACGCGGCACCATCACGGATCAGTTGCAGCGCGCCGTCGCGTTCCGTGACCAGCAGGCTGCCATCGGGCAAAGGTGCCACGCCCCAGGGCGCGTCCAGCCCGGTGGCCACCGGCGTCACGGTGACAGGGCCACGCTGGGCGTCCAGGGCGTGGGCGGGTGCTGCCAGCATGGCCAGCGTCAGAATCAACGGGTGTTTCATGGGGCCTCCGAAATCGAGCCGGTTTGCGTAACGTCATTCTGGTTCATATGTGCCGGTTTTGATGGATTTACAGGGCGATTGGCCGCAAAGGCTTGCAGTAACCTACTTTTCTTTTTGACACGCCCCACGTAACGTCCTGCCCCAGAACGACAGTTCCAATAAGGGAGATACAAAAATGAAGAAATTGATGATGGCTACAGCGGCCACGGCACTTATGGCAGGCTCTGCTTATGCGGACGGCCACGCAACCGAAGTGAAGATCGGTGTGATCCTCGGGTTCACCGGCCCGATTGAATCGCTGACACCGTCCATGGCGGACGGGGCCGAACTGGCGATGAAAGAAGTTACCGACAGCGGCCTGCTGCTGGACGGGGCGACGGTGACTTCGGTGCGTGCGGATTCCACCTGCATCGATGCGGGCGCGGCAACGGCGGCGGCTGAACGGCTGGTGACCTCTGATCAGGTCGATGGCATCATGGGCGCAGACTGTTCCGGTGTGACCGGCGCGATCCTGAACAACGTGGCCGTGGCCAACGGTGTCGTGATGATTTCACCTTCGGCCACATCGCCGGGCCTCAGCCACAATGACAACGAAGACAACGGCTTGTTCTTCCGCACAGCCCCGTCTGACGCGCGTCAGGGTGTGGTCATGACACAGGTGTTGATGGAAGAAGGCATTGAAACTGTCGCCGTCACCTACACCAACAACGACTACGGTAAGGGTCTTGCAGACGCATTCCAGGCCGCATTCGAAGAAGCGGGCGGCACCGTCACCATCAACGCAGCGCACGAAGATGGCAAAGCCGACTATTCGGCAGAAGTCGGCGCGCTGGCATCGGCGGGCGGTGACCGTCTGGTGGTTGCAGGATATGTGGACCAGGGCGGTTCGGGCATCGTGCGCGCCGCGCTTGATTCCGGTGCGTTCGACACGTTCCACTTCCCCGATGGCATGATCAGCGACAAGCTCGAAGAGAACTTTGGCGACGAGATCGACGGCTCCACCGGGCAACACCCCGGCACCAACAGCGAAGGGGCATCCATCTTTGCGACCCTCGTGGACGGCGCCTTTGACGCCACATCGCCCTTCACACCTGAATCCTACGATGCGGCGGCGCTGATGATGCTGGCCATGCAGGCGGCAGGCTCCAAGGACAGCAACGACTATAAAGAGCACGTGATGGACGTGGCCAACGCACCGGGCGAACAGATCTTCCCCGGCGAATTGGCCAAAGCGCTGCAAATCCTCAAGGATGGCGGCGACATCGACTATGTGGGTGCCACAGCGGTCGAACTGATCGGAGCCGGTGAATCCGCAGGCAACTATCGCCAGATCGTTGTCGAAGGCGGCGAAATCACCACAGCCAAGTTCCGCTAAGCCGGAATTGACCTGACCAGACAGCCCGGGGCGCAATCCTCGGGCTGTTTCAATATCTTGAAGATCACTCTTAAAGTGGCACGGGGATAAAAATGATCGTCGTTGACGACCTTCACAAGCATTTTGGCGGCTTTCACGCTGTGGACGGGGCAAGTCTGCGCATCGAACCCGGTTCAATCACCGGCTTGATCGGACCCAACGGTGCGGGGAAAACCACCCTTTTCAACGTGATCGCCGGCGTTCTTCCACCGACGTCCGGGCGCGTCACCATGGACGGAGAGGACATCACCGGCCTTGCGCCGCACACTCTGTTTCACAAGGGCCTGTTGCGCACTTTCCAGATCGCGCACGAGTTTTCGTCGATGAGTTGCCGCGAGAATCTGATGATGGTGCCCGGCGCGCAATCGGGCGAGACGCTGTGGAACACGTGGTTCGGGCGCAAACGCATCGCGGACGAGGAACGCGCACTGGCCGCCAAAGCCGACGAAGTGCTCGAATTCCTGACCATCGAACATCTGGCCGATCACAAAGCGGGCCAGGTGTCGGGCGGGCAGAAAAAGCTGCTGGAACTGGGGCGCACCATGATGGTGGACGCCAAGATCGTGTTTCTCGATGAGGTGGGCGCGGGCGTGAACCGCACCCTGCTTAACACTATCGGCGATGCGATCCTGCGGCTCAATGCCGAGCGGAACTATACGTTCGTGGTGATCGAGCATGACATGGATTTCATCGGCAAAATTTGCGACCCCGTGATCTGCATGGCCGAAGGGCATGTGCTGGCCGAAGGCACCTTGGCCGAGATCAAGGCCAATGAGCAGGTGATCGAGGCCTATCTGGGCACGGGCCTCAAGAACAAGGACAAGGTGGGCGCATGATTTTGTTTCGAATTGGCTGCGCCAATCCGACCGACGCGGGGGCCAGCCCCCGCACCCCCGGAGTTTATTCAGCGAGATGAAGCAGGGGAATGTGACATGAGCAATCCCTATCAAGAGGATCGCGGCAATAAGGATGCGTCCATCGCAAACCCTAAGGGCGCGGGCAGCGCACAGCCTTCACCGGGCACCAAGGCGGCCATGAACACGTCAGAGGCGTTCCTGATCGGCGACACCATGACTGGTGGTTATGGCCAAGGCCCGGACATTCTGCATGATTGCACCATCGCGGTGAACCCGGGCGAGATTGCCGTGATTGTCGGGCCCAACGGCGCGGGCAAATCCACGGCGATGAAGGCGGTGTTCGGGATGCTGGACGTGCGACAGGGCTCGGTGCGCCTTGACGGCGAGGACATCACCGACCTCTCTCCGCAAGACCGGGTGGCCAAGGGCATGGGCTTTGTGCCGCAGACCTCGAACATCTTTACCTCAATGACCGTGGAAGAGAACCTTGAGATGGGCGCCTTTATCCGGCGCGACGATTTTCGTGGGACAATGGCGCAGGTCTATGACCTGTTTCCGATCCTGAAGGAGAAGCGTTTGCAGGCGGCAGGCGAGTTGTCGGGCGGCCAGCGCCAGCAGGTTGCCGTGGGCCGTGCGCTGATGACCCAGCCCAAGGTGCTGATGCTGGACGAACCGACCGCCGGTGTCAGCCCCATCGTGATGGACGAGCTGTTTGATCGGATCATCGAGGTCGCGCGCACCGGCATTCCGATCCTGATGGTGGAGCAGAACGCGCGCCAAGCGCTGGAGATTGCCGACAAGGGGTTCGTGCTGGTGCAGGGCCGCAATGCGTTTACAGGGACGGGCAAGGAATTGCTGGCCGATCCGGACGTGCGCAAGAGTTTTCTGGGGGGTGAGGATGAACCAACTAGCGAGAACAAATGCGCACAGCAATTTCCTAACGCGTCCAATCTTCCACAATAGGCGGACCAACTTTGCCAACTTCTTAGCCAGGTACAGGCATTCCGGCAGCGTTAGATTTTCAACCAATTCAAAGATGGATACAGACATAGCTTTGCCTCCTTGTATTGCGGAGGCCAAAAGAAGTGGGCTCCGCGAAATTTCGCGAAAGCCGCACATCTTGCGCAGGCTGGTTAATGATCTACAAGATATGGTGAACAGTATTCGTTTTCAAGCATGCAGCGAGGGGGATTTCTAATGGACCTCCTCAACGCCTTCGTGGCCCTTTCCAACTTCGTCCTGATCCCCGCCATCGCCTATGGCTCGCAACTCGCTCTCGGCGCGCTTGGGGTGACGCTGATCTACGGCATCCTGCGGTTTTCCAACTTCGCCCATGGCGACACGATGGCCTTTGGCACCATGGCCACCATCCTGATCACATGGGGTTTTCAGGCCATCGGTATCAGCGCAGGGCCTTTGCCCACCGCCCTTCTTGCCCTGCCCTTTGGCATTGCCGTCTGTGCGGGCCTCATGCTGTTCACGGATCGCGCCGTCTACAGGTTCTACCGCCAGCAAAAGGCCAAGCCGGTGATCTTTGTCATCGTCTCGCTTGGTGTGATGTTCATCATGAACGGCCTTGTGCGTTTCATCATCGGCCCAAACGACCAGCGCTTTGCCGATGGCGAACGCTTTATCGTGTCGGTGCGCACTTTCAAGGCGATGACGGGGCTCGACGAAGGGTTGGCAATCAAGACGACCCAAGGGATCACGGTGGTGACGGCGATCATCGTGGTGGCGGCCCTGTTCTATTTTCTCAACCGCACGCGGACGGGCAAGTCCATGCGCGCCTATTCGGACAACGAAGACCTCGCACTCCTCTCCGGCATCAACCCCGAACGCGTGGTGATGGTCACATGGCTGATCGTGGCGGCGCTCGCGACCATCGCAGGCGTGCTCTACGGTCTCGATAAATCCTTCAAACCCTTTGTCTATTTCCAACTGCTGCTGCCGATCTTTGCCGCCGCCATCGTGGGCGGTCTTGGCAGCCCCATCGGGGCCATCGCAGGCGGGTTCACCATCGCCTTTTCCGAAGTCATGATCACCTATGCCTGGAAAAAGGTCGCAGGATACGCCCTGCCCGACAGCCTCGCCCCCGACGGGCTCGCGCAACTCCTCTCTACCGACTACAAATTCGCCGTCAGCTTTGTCATCCTGCTGATCGTGCTGCTTTTCCGGCCCACGGGCCTGTTCGCGGGGAAATCGGTATGACCGACACCATACGCAATATCGCTTATTTCGGCATGGTCGCTTTCCTGATCATCGCCACCGGCTTTATCCAAAGCTGGAACTCGGCCCTGTTCGTGCTGAACTTTGGCCTGATCAGCGCGATCATGGCGCTGGGAGTGAACCTGCAATGGGGGTTTGCGGGCCTGTTCAATGTGGGGATCATGGGCTTTGTCGCCTTGGGCGGGCTGGCCACTGTGCTGGTGTCGATGCCCCCTGAAGGCGAGGCATGGGCTGCGGGCGGTGCGCGCGTCGTGCTGGCATTGGTGCTGGGCGCGGCCACAATCGTCGGCGCAATCCTCGCCTACAGCACGTTGCCAAAAGGCCGCTTGCGCGCCATCGGCATGATCGCGATCCTGATCGTGGGCTTTTTTGTCTACCGCGCCGTGTTTGACGGCGGCGTGGCGGCGGTCGAGGCGATCAATCCGGCCAATGCGGGCTATCTCGGCGGCCTTGGCCTGCCGGTGCTGATCGCTTGGCCGGTGGGCGGATTGCTGGCCGCGGGGGCCGCGTGGATCATTGGCAAGACGGCCCTAGGCTTGCGCAGCGACTACCTTGCAATTGCAACTCTCGGCATCGCGGAAATCATCATCGCCGTGATGAAGAACGAAGACTGGCTGGCGCGCGGCGTCAAGAACGTCGTCGGCCTGCCCCGCCCGGCCCCTTACGAGATCGACCTGCAGAATGACCCCGCCTTTGTGGAACGTGTCGCGGGCATGGGTCTGGACCCGGTCACCGCCTCGACCCTGTGGGTCAAGCTGATCTATGCCGGTCTGTTCGCAGCCGTGCTGATCGGGCTCTTCCTGCTGGCCCAACGCGCACTGCATTCCCCCTGGGGGCGCATGATGCGCGCCATCCGCGACAACGAAGTCGCCGCCGAAGCCATGGGCAAGGACGTCACCGCGCGCCACTTGCAGGTCTTCGTGCTCGGCTCGGCCATCTGCGGCATTGCGGGTGCGATGATGACAACACTCGACGGTCAGTTGACGCCGGGCAGCTACCAGCCTCTGCGCTTTACCTTCCTCGTCTGGGTGATGGTGATTGTGGGCGGGTCGGGCAACAACCTGGGGTCGGTGCTGGGCGGATTCCTGATCTGGTGGCTGTGGGTGATGGTCGAACCCATCGGGCTGGGCCTCATGAACCTTGTCACCGCTGGCATGGCCGAAGGCTACTGGCTGCGCGACCATCTGCTGGATTCGGCGGCCCACATGCGGCTGCTGACCATGGGTCTGGTGCTGCTGCTGGTGTTGCGGTTCAGTCCGCGGGGCTTGATCCCCGAGCGATAAAGGTACCCGCAGACTATTTCACAAGCGGTGTTCCGGGCCCATGCATTGCTCTATCAGATATGTCCGCGCACCATCGGTCCGGGGGTTTTCATCCTGCGACACCATGTAGGTCAGATCGTACCAGGACAGGCTTATAACGCAAAACGGTTCTGTATCCAAAAACCACAGAAACCCAAGGCAAGCGGGAAACAAAGTAACCAGACTTATGCCTCCAAACAGCAGGACATCATCGAAATCGTGAACTTCACCCATCACGGCGAAGATAATGATCGGGACAATGACGCACAGCACGAGAGCAAGGCCCAAAACGACAAACCCGGGCTGGCCGAACCCGTAGAACAAGTCCGGCAGCCGTCCCACCAACACGCGCACTGCGTATGACAGCAAAACACCACCGACAACCAAAAAGGCCGCCAAGATCCCAAGCCCAAGGATCAATTCGAAGAACAAGTTTGGGGCGGAACCTGTCTGTGCGGCTTGCGCTTTTTGGAAGATGCTCTTTGCTTCTTTGCCGCAGGTTCGGGTTTGGCGGATGTGTCCGCACCTTTGTCCGCGTCTTTTGTTCCTGTCGCCTTTGCCGCGCTTGCCGCCTTTGGTGTTGCGGTCTTGCGCGTGCGCGTCGCCGGTTTACGTGTCGCGGGTTTGGGTTTTTGCGCAGGTGCTGGTTCCGGTTCAACTGTCGGTTCTGGCGCAGGCTCTTCCAAGACTGCTTCAGGGGCTGGCTCCGGCTCTGCGGTTGGCTCTGGCTCTGGGTCTGGTTCCGGCTCTGGTTCCGGAGCGACAACAACCGGCGCGCTGTCGCGCCACAACTCAAGAAATTCGCCCGACCCGACTGTCCCGTCCGCCGCGCGCTGGATCAACTCGAACCGCGGTGCTGTTTCAGCAACTTTCGGATCCGGTTTCTCAGCCAGAAATCCAAGCACTTCATTGGCCCGCTCCAGCGTGATCGCATCGCTGCGCCGCCAGGCAAAAACCTGTTCTTCGGCCTTCGCCAGCGTCAGCTTGAGCGGTTCGATCCCCGACCGTCCCAGCAGAACAGATCCGCGCTGATTGTGCCCACTTTGGGTGAACCGTTGTTTGCCGCCCTTGCGCAATGCACGATCCAGATAGTCCGACAATTCGTTGACCGTGATGAAACCATCCTGATCCGTGTCCGCCGCGCCCTGCAAGCCTTCGACGATATGGTGGGTCAGCAGACTCAGCGACTCGCCGCGGCCATCATGGGCCAGTTCGAACTCGTCGCAGGCCATCAGCACATAGCACCCCGCGCCGTCCGCATAGGCATCCGCCTTGGCCTGCAACCCATCGCCGGACTTGAAGTGTGACGGGAACGCGCCAGCGTGACAGCAATCCAGCACAAGCACGGTCTTGCCCTTGTCTGCCCGACCGATTTCCTGCGCCACGTGCCGCGCATCGACGGCGGTGGCCGTCAACAATTCCTTTTCCGCCTCGACGGATGCAAGGTACAGATCGCCGTGGTCATCCGTCTGCCCGTGGCCGGAAAAGTAGACAAGCAACAGATCATCGCGGTTTTTTTTGCGCAGCGATTTGGTCAGGTTGCGCAGAATGTCGAGACGGTTGGCATCCTTGAACACCTTCACATCATGAAAACCGCCGCGCTCCGGGTCCTTCAACACGGCCGCCAGCGCATCCACGTCCGCATGTGGGGATTGCAGGGGTGCAAAGTCTTCGTTTTCGTAGGCTTTGTTGCCAAACAGCAAGGCGACCCGCCGCTCTTCCATCAGCCCTCTCCGGCCTCACCGCCCAGATCTGCGACCAGCTTCTCCGCGTCCTCCATGTTGCTGGCATTCACGCTGATCTCCGTTCCGTCAGAGCGTTTAAGCGAAAAGGAAATGGTTTTGTCCTTTTCCACCCAACTCTTCAGCACGTTGAGTGCAGCGACCGCCGCTCCGCTGGTCATCAGCGTCATCAACAGCGTGCCGATTGTGACCGCATCCCCTTTGGTGCCGGGTGTTGCATCGCCACGCGCAAGTTCGGTTTTGGCATCACTGCGCGCCTCGATTTCGCGCGCAAGCTGGCGCAAACGCGCTTGGGTCGCGCTGTCGGATAAGCCGTCTGAATGCAGGGTCAGTGCGATTTGTGTCATCATAAAAATACCTTGGGATTCTCGGAATGAGAGAAGAATAGGCGCGTTCAGGTAACAGGGTCAACACAATCACCGCGCCTTGAACACTCTGACCGTGATGACACGCAGCATCCGTCTTTGGGCGCCGTCTGTCCGCGCGAAAGACGCGCGCGCGGCACATCGCACCCGACGACGCCGCGCATGGCATTCGTTAACAATTCCTGAATTCGCCTCTGTAACCCATTGAAAAACCAAGAGGCGCGCCCTGTCCCAGCGTGGGACGCCCCTCAGCGTCCCTTGAACAGCCCGCCCAGAATACCGCGCACCATGCGGCGCCCGGTTGTGCCGGTCAGTTCCTTGACCACCATCTTGGTCATCGCTTCGCCAAAGCTCGGATTGACCCGTTTGGGCCGCGAGGTTGATCGGGTGACGCCCTTGCCCGAATACCGCCGTGCCGCGTTGAATTCACGCAAGGACGGGGTGTCCGCCTCTTCGGCTTCTTCCTCGGCCTTGGCGGCCTCTGCGGCGGCCTTTTCAGCGCGGGTCTTGAGCATCTCGAAGGCCGACACCCGGTCGAGCGTTTTGTCATATTTCCCGGCCATATCGCTTGCAGCGAGGAATTCTGCACGCTCGGCTGTCGTGATAGGACCGAGTTGCGAGGATGGTGGGCGGATCAGCGTGCGCTCTACAATGCCCGGTATCCCTTTTTTCAGCAACATCGACGTCACCGCCTCGCCCACACCCACCTCGCGGATCGCCTCTTCGGTCGAAAAGCGAGGGTTTTCGCGGTAGGTTTCAGCGGCGAGTTTCAACTGCTTGCGGTCCTTGGCCGTAAAGGCCCGCAAGGCGTGCTGGATACGGTTGCCAAGCTGGCCAAGAATATCCTCGGGCACGTCTGACGGGTTCTGGGTGATGAAGTACACCCCCACCCCCTTGGAGCGGATCAGGCGCGCGACCTGTTCGACCTTGTCCACCAGCGCCTTGGGCGCGTCGTCAAACAGAAGGTGCGCCTCGTCAAAGAAAAAAACCAGTTTGGGTTTTTCCGGATCACCCACCTCGGGCAGTTCCTCGAACAGCTCAGACAGCAGCCAGAGCAGGAAAGTGGCATAGAGGCCCGGCGCATTCATCAGCTTGTCAGACGCCAGTATATTGATGCGCCCCTTGCCATTTGCATCCGTGCGCATGAGGTCTGAAAGTTCCAGAGCGGGTTCGCCAAACAGCCCTGCCCCGCCTTGGTTTTCCAAGACCAGCAGACGGCGCTGGATCGCACCAATCGACGCGCCAGAGACGTTTCCATAGCGTAAGGACAGCGATTTGGCGTTCTCGCCGATCCAGACCAGCAGGGCCTGCAGATCCTTGAGGTCCGAGGAGCGGCATGCCTTCCTCATCCGCAAGGCGGAAGGCGATGTTCAGGATGCCTTCCTGCGCCTCGGTCAGCTCAAGCAGGCGCGCCAGCAAAAGCGGGCCCATTTCCGAGACGGTCGTGCGCACCGGGTGGCCCTGATCGCCGAACAGATCCCAGAACGTCACCGGGCAGGCGTGATAGCTGTAATCGGCAAAACCGATCTTTTCGGCCCGGCTGGTGAAGGGGCCGTGCAACTTGTGATCCGGGGTGCCGGACTTGGCGAGGCCGGACAGGTCACCCTTGACGTCGGACAGGAACACAGGGACGCCCGCATTCGAAAACCCTTCGGCCAGAATCTGCAATGTGACCGTCTTGCCGGTGCCCGTGGCCCCGGCGATCAGCCCATGGCGGTTGGCATATCCAAGGGACAGTCCCTGAGCTTCGCCGTAGTCCGGCCCGCCGCCGCCGATAAAGAGTTGTGCGCTCACGTTGTTAACCTTTTGTCCATGGGCTCCATCGGAGGGACCATACAAAGTTAACACTTGGGTGCCATAGTGTTTTTGTTCCCGCCTACTGTCCTCCTGGCGCGGAACACTTCCTCCCTGTCAGACTGGCCGCGCCTTGTGCGCGGCCTTTTTTTGGGCCAAGCGCCGCCTGTCCACAGAAGTGACAAAGAATAGCTGTTGACCAATGCCGACGGCTCTCGTAACGTCCGCGACAATAAGTCGGCCAGTCCGACGGGGAGTAAAAAAACAATCGAAGAAGGGGGCGTTACCGCCTCCTTTTTTGCGTTTTTGGCCATGGTGAAACCGGACCATGCCAAGCTGTGATCAAAACTTTGCGCTTTGCCCCTGACACCGCCGTTCCGGCGTGCTAGCAACCGCCTTGATACGCAACTGAACCGGAACAAACATGCGCACTTTTTTGATTGCAGTGACCACGGCATGTCTTTTGCCTGCCGCCCTTCTGGCACAAGAGACAGAGACCGAAACACCCGAATCCGAAACGCCCGCACCCAGCATCGAAGACCAGCTGAGCCTTGGCGAAGACGCAAGCGCGCCCCAGGTGGGCCAGACCTATACCGCCGAAACCAACGGCGACTGGGCTGTGCGCTGCATCAAGGCCGAAGAGGGTGTGGAAGAACCATGCCAGATGTACCAGCTTATGTCTGACAGCGAGGGCACGCCTGTCGCCGAAATCTCGATCTTCCGTCTGCCCGAAGGTGGGCGCGCGGTGGCCGGGGCCACGATTGTCGTGCCGCTCGAAACCTCCCTGCCCCAGCAGTTGACCATGCAGGTCGACAGCAACGCGGCCCGCCGCTATCCGTTTTCGTTCTGCAACACGATCGGCTGCTATTCCCGTGTCGGCCTTGTTGCCGAGGAAATTGCAGCCTTCCGTGCAGGCAATGCCGCGACCCTGACCATCGTGCCCGCACTGGCACCCGATCAGAAGGTCGAGTTGACCATGTCGCTGTCGGGCTTCACGGCGAGCTACAACAAGACAACGATCAACGCCAACTGATCCCGATCACTGATTTTTCTGAGTAATGCCAAACCGCCCCGCACAAAGGGGCGGTTTTTTCATACCTTGCGCAGCGCCAGCACCGCGTTCATCCCCCCGAACGCAAAGGCGTTGGACAAGGCGACCTGCACGTCCGCCTCGCGCGCCTCGTTCGGGACCACGTCAAGTGCGCATTCGGGATCAGGTTCTTCGTAACCGATGGTGGGTGCGACAACCCCGTCGCGCAGCGCCATGATGCAGGCCAGCAATTCGACGGCCCCGGTCCCGCCGATCAGGTGACCGTGCATCGATTTGGTGGAGGAGATCATCAGCTTGTCCGCGTGCGGGCCGAACACATCGGCCACGGCCGCGCATTCCGTCTTGTCATTGGCCGCCGTGCCGGTGCCGTGGGCGTTGATATAGCCGACCTGCTCGCCATTTATCTTTGCATCCGCAAGCGCGCCTGCCATCGCCCGTGCGGCCCCGTTTTTGGATGGCATGACGATGTCGCTGGCGTCCGAGGACATGGCAAAGCCGATCACTTCACACAGGATGTCCGCACCCCGCCTGCGTGCGTGTTCGTATTCTTCAAAGACAAAGACACCCGCACCCTCGCCCTGCACCATACCGTTGCGGTTGGCCGAGAACGGGCGGCATACGTCCTTGGACATCACGCGCAAGCCTTCCCACGCTTTGACGCCGCCAAAACAGAGCATGGATTCCGACC
The DNA here is from genome assembly GCF_045797845.1 of Tateyamaria armeniaca. Classification (NCBI taxonomy): domain Bacteria; kingdom Pseudomonadati; phylum Pseudomonadota; class Alphaproteobacteria; order Rhodobacterales; family Roseobacteraceae; genus Tateyamaria; species Tateyamaria armeniaca. Next base: position 2,975,029 of record NZ_JBHDIY010000002.1, on the reverse strand, counting down.
CGCCGGTGACCATCGCCGGGGCCATCCCCGTCCGCACCATCTGGAATGCCTGCGCCATGGCGTGGTTGGACGAAGCACAGGCCGTCGAAACCGTGAAAGACGGGCCCTTAAGGTTATGCTCCATACTCACATGAGAGGCAGCGGCGTTGTTCATCAGCTTGGGCACAACAAAGGGATGAACACGGTTCTTGCCCTCTTCATAGACGGAGCGGTAATTGGCATCCCACGTGCTGACCCCACCCCCGGCGGTGCCGAGGACAACGCCGGATTTGGCCGCCAGATCGCCGGAAAAGGTCAGACCCGCCTGATCAATCGCCTCTTTCGCAGCGGCCAGTGTGAACTGGGTAAAGCGGTCATAAAGGCTCATCTGCTGGCGGTTGTAGCGCCCGTCGGCCTCAAACCCGCGCACCTGGCCGCCGATCTGGATGGACAGACGTTCAACGTCCTGAAAATCCAGCGCGCCGATCCCGCAACGGCCCTCGCGCATGGCCTCAAGCGTGTCAGGCACATCGTGACCCAGCGCGTTGACCGTGCCAGCCCCGGTGATGACAACGCGGTGCATCAGGCCTTCTGTTCCGCGATCAGCTTTTGAATGCCCGCGATGATCGAGGCGACGTTGGAGATATCAAAGTCGCTTTCGGAGGGATCATTGGCGTTGAAGGGGACCGAGATGTCGAACTCTTCCTCGATGGCAAAAATGCTTTCCACAAGGCCAAGGGAATCGATGCCCAGGTCTTCAAGCGTGCTGTCCAGCGTAACATCGCCCGGTTCCAGAACGGCCTGTTCGGCGATGATTTCGATGACCTTGTCCTGAACGCTCATGGTTTCACCTTTTTCGCGCAACGTGGCGTTGATTTAGTCACTGGAACCCGGCTTGAAAACCGCTTTCTTCAACGCGGCGATGTCGGCCACGTAGCGCGGCAAACGCCGCAGCGCCTTGTAGCTGTTGATCTGGGTTTTCATTTCGGTCGCGGGATAGCCCAGCATCACCTTGCCCGCAGCGACAGAGGACAGCACGACGCTGGCGGCACCCACCACGACCCGGTCACCGATGATCAGGTTGTCCGCAATGCCCACCTGTCCGCCGAGCACCACGAAGTTGCCGATCACGGAGGACCCGGCAACGCCTGCCTGCGCACAGACCAGAACGTCCTCGCCAATCGTTACGTTGTGTCCGATCTGCACAAGGTTATCGATCTTGGTGCGGTCCCCGATCCGCGTCGCGCGGATGGTGCCGTTGTCGATGGTCGAATTTGCACCAACCTCGACGTCATCCCCGATCTCGGCCCCGCCAAGGCTTGCGATCCGTGCCCAGCTTTGGTCTTGGGTTTCGCCCTGATCGCCAAGGCTTTCGCGGGCCGCCTCGACCCCGCTTTTTTCCGGCGTGACAAAGGAAAATCCGTCACCGCCGATGCGCGCACCGGGTTGGGCATTAAAGCGGGCCCCGATCCGGATACCCGCGCCAATGCTGACCTGTTCGCGCAGATAGGCCCCCTCGCCCAGGGTCGCCTTCCACCCGACGAAACACATCGGGCCGATCGTCGATCCCGCACCGACATGTGCCCCGGGGCCGATGACGGTGCCGGGCCCGATACTGACGTCAGAAGCGATCTGTGCTGTCGGATCGATGCTGGCGCTTGGGTGGATGCCAGCCCCGAACCCCTGTCCGGGATCCATCATCGTGGTCAGATGCGACATCGCATAGCGCGGGCGTTGCGGCAGGATCGCGGCCCTCAGCCCAAGTGCTTGCCAGTCGGCACCGGCCCAAAGCATCGCAGCCTTTGCATCCCCAGCACTGAGCGCTTCGGCGTATTTGGCGGTGCTTGCCATCGCCAGATCGCCGGACTGCGCCGACGCGGGCTCGGCCAGTGCGGAAATCACAAGCGTGGTGTCACCGACTGCCTCCGCGCCAATGGCGGCGGCAATCTCTGCAACGGTGTAGCGCATGAAAATCCCCCGGCCGCAAAAGCTGTCGGGCGAAGGCTTATCCCTGAACGGCGCGCAGGGCCACCCCTGCCTTGGACAAGGCGTTCCAGATTTGCGCGTCGCGGCCATAGATGTCGCGGCGATACTGGGTGTGACCCTTGGGCGTGGTGAACGCGGTGCGGTAGATGATGTGCACCGGCACCGGGCTTTTCAGATCCACGCGGGTTTCTCGGCCCGTGGCCAGCACCGATTTGAAATACCCTTCGGGATCGCCGGTCTGCTTGGCCAGCAGCGCATAGGCAAAGTCGAAAGGATCTGCCAGCCGCACACAGCCGTGGCTGTAGGCCCGCGATTCACGTCCAAAAAGGTTCTTGGCGGGCGTGTCATGCAGATAGATGTTGTAGGGATTGGGGAACATGAACTTGACGAGGCCAAGCGCGTTGCCTTTGCTCGGCGGCTGACGCATCGCATAGGGAAAGGATTTTTCCGTGTACTGGGCAAAATTCGCCGCCGCCCGGTTCACCTTACGCCCGCGGCTGTCTGTGATTTCGATATGGCGCACTGCATTGGGATTGCGCTTGAGCGCGGGCAGGTATTCACCCACCACGATCGAGCGCGGCACATACCAGCTTGGGTTCACGACCATGAATTCCATCACATCCGAGAATTCGACTGTCGGGCGGTCTTCCTTGTTGGCCCCCACAACCGAGCGGGTCGAAAAGGTCACTTTGCCGTTGTCCACGATCTTGGCCGTAAAGTCGGGGATGTTGACGAGCACATGGCGCTTGCCGCGTTCCTGGTTGACCCAGCGCTCACGCTCCATCGCAACGATGATGGATTGCAAACGATCCTGAACGCCCTTGTTCAGCTCTTTCATGGTGCCCGCACCTGCAACGCCGTCAGCGGCGAGGCCATTGGCCAACTGGAACTGTTGTACCGCCGACTGAACGGCCGCGTCATAGGTCTGCGTGTTGGTCCGCTTGAGGAATCCCATCGCGATCAGACGATTGCGCATCGCCACGACAGCAGCCCCCGACTGTCCCGGCTTCAGAGAGTTGGCAGGCACTTTCGCACCCCATCCGCCCTTTGCCAGCAGCCGCTCCATCCGCAGCTTTTCTTTCATCAGGGCGTTGTATTCCGTGGTTTTGGGCGCCAGTGCCTTGAAGAATCCATTGGGCGAGGATTTCGAAAAGTTGACGAGGTAGGACGTGCGATCCCGGTACGGGACCTGACGGACGATGGCACGGTTCACACGGCTGGGCACCAGCACACCGGTTTGCAGATCGCGCGAGTATTGCAGGAAGGTGCGGCTGATTTCGACCTCGACCAGACCCCGGTCGCGTTCGGTTTTGGCTGCTTTCATTTTGGCCTGTAGCCCGCCCGCATCATAGCGCGCAGTCGGCAAGCCGTGATTTCCAGCCTTGGACAGGGCCGAAAACAAAGCGTTGCGCCGTTGACGTTCGCGCCCCGACCGACCGGTCCACAGGCTCTTGTAGCCGTTGGCCTTGTAGAAGGCGGCGATATCCGCATCACGCGCCGCCGCTTCGGCCACGGCCTGTTTGAACGCAGTGACCTGCGCCTGCGCACTCTGAGGCAATCCCGCAAATATCATGCCCAACGCAAGGCTCAGCACAAACATCCATCGACGGGAAAAAGCAGCAGTCATATCGCACCTCGAAATCACTTTGAAAGTTGGCGTCGCTTATCCCAAACCACGCGGGCAACTGTCCAATCACATATGGGTTTTCCGCACAATCTAACCCGCCATGATGCGCCATTGCATCGGTCAGGTGCGCTCTGACCACAATGATCAGAATTTGCGCAAATTCCCGCCAAAATGGCTTGCGAAGAATTTGCACGGAAATTCAGAGCTTGGTAAACAGATCGAGCTATGTCATAAACCAATGGCATCTGGGGATGAGATGAAAAAAACGGCCCGTGTAACATCATGGGCGGCAGGCAAGCAGGCGTACGGGACGGCGCAGTGATATGACAAATACAAACTCTTCGGGCATGACCCGCCGGGCCGTGCTTGGCGCATTCGCAGCAACCACCATCACAGCAGCACCGACATTTTCGAAGGCGGCAGGATTTCTGCGCGGATCGGGCGACATTCGCCGTTTGCGCATGTATTCGGGCCGCACCGGTGAGCGGATCGACATGATCTACTGGATCGAGGGCGATTACATCAAGGACGCGGTGAAGGAAGTGAATCACTTCATGCGAGACTGGCGCACCAATCAGGTGATCTCGATGGATTTGCGCAATATCGACATCATGGCCGCTGCTCATAACCTGCTGGATGTGAACGAACCCTACATGCTTCTGTCGGGCTATCGCAGCCCGCAAACCAACGCCATGCTGCGCTCGCGCAGCCGTGGTGTGGCCAAGAATTCCCTGCACATGAAAGGTCAGGCCGCCGATCTGCGCCTGTCCACCCGTTCAGTCGGCCAGATGGCCCGCGCGGCGGCTGCCTGCCGTGGTGGCGGTGTCGGCAAGTACTCCGGCTCCAATTTCGTGCATATGGACTGTGGCGTCGTGCGTACCTGGGGCGGCTAAGGCCGTCGACCACATCCCGACCTTGGCCCGCAACAATTCCCTTTCGGTGTTTTATCAATTGCGGTGGTACAAGCCGCTGGCTATACGACCCCTACTGGACCCTTAGCTCAGCTGGATAGAGCGCTGCCCTCCGAAGGCAGAGGCCAGAGGTTCGAGATCCTCTAGGGTCCGCCATTTCACTATTTTGACGCTTTGAAACGATGGCCTTAGGCGGCTACTTTACGTTTGTCGATGTCGTTGAAGGATCTCTCACATGGCCCTTCTTTCTCCCGGTTGTCCCAGTACTCATTCGCATGAGGTCGCGGAAATGAGTTTGACTGTAAAATCATCGGTCTTGGCACTGATCTGCAGACTTAGGCTGAGAAACAGTGCTTTGATCCACGATGTATCGACTGAGACTGTTGGTGGCACTTTACGTTTCGGCCCGGGTAATCGACATCTGTCCAGACAACGCTTTGGTTTTATTTCGTTTTTCGCATTGATGCACGTCAATCACTGCATGTTCCATCTGTGCGAACTTGCCGTCAGAAGCAAACAACGTTGTCAGCAGATGAAAATCAACCTGACCCACATACCGAGGAGAGCCAGATATGACGTTCCGCCTTTTGCTCAGCTTATCTATTTGCGCGGGCGGCCTCACAGCGTGCAATGAGGCGAGCGATGACAAGAGCCGAAGTGTGGATCGTGGGCAGTTTGTCTATGCCAAGGAATGTGCGGCATGTCATGGTGCGGTTGGCGAAGGCGCCGGGAGCGCCTCCCTTGGCTTGGGCGTTGCGGCGCCGGATCTGACGGGCTTGCGACAACGCAACGACGGACAATTTCCAAGGGAATTTGTGCGCAGGTTTGTGATGGGTGTTTTGGAAAAAGATGACCCGGATGCCGCCATGCCGGACTTTGCCCGCGTCGGTCTTCGACATGTTTATCCCGAGGGTGGCGCGGATGGCGAGGTTTTGGAAACCGACTTCGAGGCGCTGCTGGATTACCTTGAAGCGATCCAGAGGTAGCGCATCGGACGCTCAGACATCCGCACTGATGACGCGGGCAAGTTATCCGCCACGCCCCAATCCTTGTCCACGTGCAGCGTGTGGCCTGCGCTCACGTCGCAGGTTCTTCCGAATGCCGACGCGCGGCCAGACGCTCCAACACAAACCGGGTTCCAAGCACGCCCGCCACCAAAGCAGCGACAAAGGTGATCACGTCACTGTTCAGCGTCCCCAAGGCGGGCAAAGCGCCGCCGGGACAGAAACCGGCAATGCCCCACCCGACACCGAAAATGGCTGCCCCGCCAATCAGGCGCATGTCGAGCTTGCGGTTTGACGGTATGTCGAACGCGGCCTCAAAGACGGGTGCAGGACGACGCAGAACCAATCGATAGCCCAGGAACGTGGTTATGACCGCCCCGCCCATCACAAAGGCAAGGCTGGGATCCCACGTGCCCGCGATGTCAAAGAAGTTGATCACTTTCGCCGGGTTGGCCATGCCGGACAGCACGATCCCGGTGCCAAACACCACGCCAATCACAAACGTAAGCACTGTGCGCATGTTCTACACTCCCCAGATATGGCGCACGGCCTAGACCGTGAGCGCGGTGGTCAGCATGAATGTTCCGGTCGCAGCGAATGAACGTGGCGACAGACGCGCCATGCCGCAAACGCCGTGCCCGGATGTGCAGCCACTGCCCAGAGTCACGCCGATACCAACCAGAACGCCGCCGAATATCAGGAGGGGTGTCGATGCAGGCACGGTGATCGTGGGCAGAACGCCCGCCGCCATAAAATAGACCCACGGCCCCAGAAACATGCCAAGCAACAGCGCCATCCGCCATGTCCAGTCATAGCGGCTGGCAGGCAGAAGCGCGCCTGCAAGGATGCCCGTAGCCCCCAGAATGCGGCCGCGCAGCAACATCAAACCAACGGCCGCAAGACCGATGAGAACCCCGCCAGCAAGTGACGCGACAGGAGTGAACTCAGTGACCATGGATCAAAGCCTGCACGTGGAAAGCCCGAGTACACGATAGAGTGGGCAAAACCGGAAAAGCGCCGTGAGGACGAGAACCAGACCGACGCCCATACTGCCATAAGCCAGCACCGGGCTGGACCAGATGGCAGGCATGTTCAGCAAAGGTGCAACGATCAGCACCAGCCCCAAGATGGCCCTCAACAGGCGGTCGGGGGTTCCTACATTGGCAGTCATTTGCTTTCCTTTCATGCTTGATGTGGTTGGAATGTCAGATCAGGAACGGGACGTCGGTGATTAAGTCACATTGGACAGGAACGCGTCAGGGGGATTGAGCCAGACGCGTGATCGCAGCGGCATCGCGCAAATTGATCTCGCCTCTGCTCAGAGTCAGCCAGCCGCGCCGCTCGAACTCTTTCAACTGCCGCGAGATCACTTCGCGCGCCGTGCCAAGCTCAACCGCAAGCTGCTGGTGGGTCAGGTGCAGGGTGCTGTCAGTGCCACTCAGCGCGATCAACTTTTGCGCCACGCGGATGTCCATGCGTTTGAACGCAATCTCCTCAATCACAAGGAAAAGCTCGGTGATGCGTTTGGAATAGGCCTCGAACACAAAGGCGCGGAAGGCCTTGGACGAACCCATCATCTCATCAAACGCATCGCGCGGGATCAATACGGCCTCGACATCCGTTTCGGCGATCCCTTCGGCCGAATAATCCTCGAACGCCAGAAGGCAGGCAGTTGTCAGAACGCAACTTTCGCCCGCGTGCACCCGGTAAAGAACGATCTCGCGCCCGGCCTCTGAAAGCTGTTGAACGCGCACCGTTCCCGACACCAGCAACAGCAGGTTTTCAGCGGGTTTGCCGGGGCCGAAAATCACGCTGTTCTTGTTCACGTGAACGGAATGCGCCCGCTTGTCCAGCAGTTCGGACACCGTCGGAGAAAGACCGGACAAGCCGGGAAACTGTTCTCTCCATGAGGTCATCACTGGCATGATCGCTTCCTTTTTTGTGACCCTACAATGCAGGCGCGGCGGGGCATTGATCTTTGTCAACGTCCGCTCTGCACATTGCGTCAAAACAAGGGCGTTGCAGAGAGGGGTTTCACATGGAAGTCAAAACGTCGCGCACTGGCATCGTCTTTTATTCACGGTCGGGACATTCAAAGCGTCTGGCCGAGCGGTTGCGTGAGGTCCTGGATGGTGAATTGCAGGAAATTCAAGCACCCGCTTATAGCCGACCTATTTGGGGATTTGCGCGCGCCGGGTTTGACAGCCTCCGACAACGCGACATGCCGGGGTCACACCCTCTGCCAGAAGTGGCAGGCTATGATCGTCTTATACTTTGTGGTCCGGTCTGGACATCGTATCCCGCGACGCCATTGCGGACTTACTTGCGTGCTGGTCTGCCTTTGCCTCAAACTGTCGGGCTTTTCCTGACCAGCGCTGATCATTCGCCCGCACAAAAGGCCTTTGATGTTGCCGAAAAGGATTTGGGGCGTTCGTTTACGGCCGTCCAGTCCTTGTCGAACGCAGATGAGGGCACCGGCAAAGAAGACGATGCAATTGCCGCCTTTGTGAGCGATCTGGAGCGTGCGGAATTAATGGCCCAGTCCAATTGAGATCGATCAATCCCGGCCCTCTTCCCATCAGTAGATTTGCGCCGACAGGAGCGTGCATTGCCCGAGATCGTATTCAAAACCCAAGGGATCACGAAAGTCTATGAAACCGGCGAGGTGAAGGTGTTTGCCCTTGCCGGGGTGGATCTGGAGTTGTTCGAGGGGGAACTGACTGTCCTGCTTGGCCCATCGGGCAGCGGGAAATCGACCTTGCTCAACATCCTTGGTGGCCTTGATCACGCAACAGATGGTCGTGTCTGGTTCAAAAAGACAGAACTGACAGACATGTCGGATCGCGGTCTGACCCGGTATCGGCGCGATCACGTCGGGTTTGTGTTTCAATTCTACAATCTGGTGCCCAGTCTGACAGCGCGCGAGAATGTGCAACTTGTGACCGACGTTGCACCCGACCCGATGCCAGCCACCGAAGCACTGTCTTTGGTGGGATTGAAAAACCGGATGGATCATTTCCCGTCCGAGATGTCGGGCGGAGAGCAACAGCGCGTCGCGATTGCCCGCGCGATCGCCAAACGCCCGCAGATCCTGTTGTGTGACGAACCAACGGGCGCGCTCGACAGCACCACGGGCGTGCAGGTTCTCGAAGTATTGCGCGACATCAACGAACGGTTCGGCACGACCACCGTGGTCATCACCCACAATGCCGAGATTCAGCGCATGGCCCATCGCGTGATCTTTTTTCAGGACGGAAAGATCAACGAAGTGCGCGTGAACGAGCAACGCCTTGCCCCATCCGAAATTGTGTGGTGACGCATATGCAGGCCATTGACAGAAAGCTGTTGCGAGACTTCCAGCGCCTGTGGTTGCAAGCCGTCGCAATCGCCCTTGTTCTGGCCTGCGGGGTTGCCGTCCTGCTCACATCCGTCGGCATGTACAAGGCACTGTCCGAGACACAGGACGCCTATTACGAGCGCAACAGGTTTGCAGACGTGTTTGCCCAGACAAACCGCGCGCCCGTCTCGCTGCTCCCTGAAATTGCGCGCATCGACGGCGTGCTGAGTATCGAGGCCCGTATTACGGGCGCCGCCATTCTCGACATTCCCGGCCGTACACGGACGGCCGTGGGTCACATTCTGTCCTATCCTGAAACCGCAGATCCTGTCCTGAACGTCCCCCTGCTTGTGTCAGGCCGGTTTCCGGACCCCGAGGACACGGACGAAGTTGTCGTGAATGCCCCCTTTGCCGAAGCCAACGGTTTTGACCTGGGCGACAGCTTTAGCGCCAATCTCAGGGGTCGAAAGCGGCAGTTGGTCGTTGTGGGCACAGTCCTGTCGCCCGAATTTGTCTATACGATCGGGCCCGGTGCCTTGATGCCAGACAATGCGGGTTTTGGGATCATCTGGATGTCGACCCGTGCTGCCGCGGCCGCCTTTGACATGACCGGCGCATTCAATGACATCTCCCTCGCGCTTGCGACTGGAACACGAGCCGAACCGGCCATCGAAAGGCTCGATACCTTGCTGGAACCGTATGGTGGCCTCGGTGCCTATGATCGCGCAGATCAGACATCGCATGCGTTTCTGGACGCCCAGTTGAACGAACTCAAGGGCATGGCGATGGTATTGCCGCCGATCTTTTTCGGCATTGCCGGGTTTCTGGTCAGCATGGTGATGAGCCGGATCGTCGCGCTGGAGCGCAGCGAGATCGGTCTGCTCAAGGCCATTGGCTATTCGAACACGGAAATCTGTCTGCACTACCTGATGCTGGCGGGGCTGATCGCGGTGGTTGGCGTTGCCGTGGGCTGGATCGCGGGCACCTTCCTCGCCAATGCCCTTGCACGGCAATACGCCGAATTTTTCGATTTTCCCTATGTGATATTCCGCGTGTCCTACTGGGTCTATGCGGCGGCGGGTCTGGCCGGTCTGGCAACAACCAGCCTAGGCGCGTTGCAGGCCGCTTTGAAGGCCGCCAACCTTGCACCCGCCATCGCGATGCAGCCCCCTGCCCCGCCGCGTTTCAAACACTCGCTGATTGACGAGATGATGGCACGTTTGCGTCTGACGCAGTCCACTGTGATGATCCTGCGGTCTTTGCTGCGCTGGCCATTGCGCAGTCTGCTCACGTCGCTTGGTCTGGCCTTGGCCGTGGCCTCGGTCATTGCGGCGACATTCATCAACGATGCCCTTGATGAGATCGTCGATCTTGCGTTTCACCAGACAAATCGACAGGACGCGATGCTGTTGTTTGCCGAGGATGTTCCCGAAGCAGCACTCGAAGATGCGCGCAATCTGCCGGGAGTGCTGCAGGCGGAAAGCCAACAGTATCAGGCGGCCATCCTGCGCCGTGGTCATCTGAGCAAGCGTGTGGCGGTCGAGGCGCGACGCCCAGGCAATGATCTGAGCCGCGTTCTTGATGCAGACCGGCAGGTCTTGAATGTCCCGCCCGGCGGGATTGTCCTGTCTGAACGGCTGGCAGATCACCTTGATGTGCTGCCCAGCGACAGCATCGAGGTTGAATTCCTCACGGGTCGGCGCGAGACGATTGAGGTACGCGTATCGCAGGTGGTCGAGCAGTATTTTGGCCTCGGTGCCTACATGGATTTTGAGTTCATGAATGCACTTTTTCGTCAGGCGCCACGGATCTCGACGGTGAACGTCACGCTGGACAGTCAACAGACCGGCGCACTGCATGCTGCAATCAAGGCTGTTCCGGAAGTGTCCGGTATCATCGAAATGAACGAAAACCTGCGTTCGTTTCAGGACACGGTTGAACAAAACGTCGTCGTGATGAACTCGATTTACATAACCGTCGCCGTGCTCATCACCATCGGTGTCACCTACAACGCCGCCCGCATCCAACTGTCCGAACGCGCGCGCGAGCTGGCGAGCCTGCGCATCCTTGGCTTTGGGCGGGGCGAGGTTTCATACATCCTGATGGGTGAAATGATGTTGCTTGCCCTGATCGCGCAGCCCTTTGGCTGGCTTATCGGAACCGGGATCGCACAGTTGATGACCCAGGCATTCACCAGCGATCTCTACGCCATACCGCTGGTGCTGCGACCCGCAACATTCACAACTGCAACCATCATCGTGCTGAGCGCAGCGTTGGCATCGGTCTTGATCGTGCGACGGCGGCTGGACCGGCTGGACCTTGTGTCCGTCATGAAAACAAGGGAGTGACCCATGGCCTATTCAACCCGGACATTGACCCTCATCGGGCTGGGTGCTGCATTGATCGCGGGTTTGTCCTATGTGAGCTTTCGCGTTGATCCCGTGCCCGTTGATCTTGCCGCCGTCACGCGCGGGCCGCTGGAAATTACCGTCAATGCGGATGGCCAGACCCAGGTGCGCGATCTGTTCGAGGTGTCATCCCCAATCGCAGGAACTGCGATGCGATCGCCTGTCGAGGAAGGGGATCAGGTGCGCGCAGGCGAAACGGTTGTCGCGATCGTGCGCCCCTCCTCATCGGGCCTTTTGGATGCGCGCGCCCAGCTTCAGGCAGAAGCCGCCCTGCAGGAGGCCTTGGCGGCACGGAACGTGGCCGAGGCCGATCTGAAACAGGCACAGGAAACCCACAAATTTGCGCAATCCCAATTTGACCGCACGCAGGCATTGGTGGAACGCGGCGTGGCCTCTGTCACGCGGCTGGAAGATGACAGTCAACGGCTTGCAGTGGCCAACGCGACAATCGAAGCCGCGCAAGCGCGCATCGAGATGTCAAACGGTGCGATTGAACGGGCTCGTGCCACTCTGCTTGCCCCGGGCGACGGGATGACAATTGCCGATGGTTGCTGTGTCGACGTCCTCGCTCCGGCAGATGGGGTTGTGTTGTCGGTGGCCGCCATAAGTGAGCGCCCCGTGCCCATCGGCGCGCCCCTCGTGACCATTGGCGATCCCGGGCAATTGGAGATTGTGGCGGACATATTGTCCAATGACGCCGTGCGCTTGATCCCCGGCGCGCGCGCCTATGTCGAGCGCTGGGGCGGAGACGCAGTGTTTGAAGCGCGATTGGACAGGATCGACCCAAAGGCACGGACCAAGGTTTCGGCCCTTGGCATCGAAGAGCAACGGGTGGACGCGTATTTCACACTAAACAGCGAAGATGCACACCGCCCAAATCTGGGCGACGGGTTTTCCGTCTTCCTGCGCATCGTCGAGTGGCGCGCAGACGACACCTTGCAAATCCCCCTGAGTGCCGCGTTTCGAACTGGCGCCGACTGGGCGGTCTTTGTGGCTGACAATGGTGTCGCCGAGCGTCGCGTCGTGGTGCTTGGCCGCCGCAATGACAGAATGGTTCAGGTGCTGGACGGTCTGGAGGTGGAGGACAGGGTCATCATGCATCCGAGCGATGCGATTGGTCCCGGGACCGCTTTGGTCGAAAGGTCCGCATTATGAAACGCACCTCGCAGGGATTGGACACCCAATGGCACGCAGCCCTTGGTCGATTGACGGGGGGTATTTCACCCGCCGCTCTTGCCACGGCATACGTTGATTGGTGGTTGCACCTGATTGGTTCTCCGGAAAAGCAATCTGAGCTGATGCAACGCGCCCTCACCGACGCCACGTCGCAAACACAGCGAGACGACCCGCGGTTTCAGGATCCGGCATGGGCGGCCTATCCTTACAACGTCATGGCGCAAAGTTTTCTGGCAATGCAGGACTGGTGGCAGGCCGCAACGACTGATTTGCCCGGCGTTGATCCCAAACATGCCCGAACCGTGAACTTTGCCGCACGCCAATGGCTCGATATGGTGTCCCCGGCCAACTTTGCGGTCACGAACCCGGTTGTGCAGAACCGGACGGCCAGCGAGGGTGGGCAAAACCTGATGCGCGGCGCGCACTACTGGCTCGAGGATTTCAACCGCCTGCTGACAAAACAGCCCCGCCGGTCCGAACAGTTCACCATCGGCAAAGAGCTTGCGACAACACCCGGCGATGTCGTGATGCGCAACCGGCTGGTCGAGATGATCCGGTATCACCCGACCACCGAAAAAATACATCCCGAGCCCATCCTGATCGTGCCCGCCTGGATCATGAAATACTACATCCTTGATCTGACCGCTGAGCGGTCGCTCGTCGCTTATCTCAGGGATCAGGGGTTCGAAGTCTTTGTCCTGTCGTGGAAAAATCCTGATGCCGGGGACGCCGACCTTGCGATGCAGGACTACATTGATCTGGGCGTCCGGGCCGCCATCGCCAAAATTCAGGACATGGGCCATGCACGCCTTCATGCGACCGGATATTGCCTTGGCGGGACCCTTCTTGCCATTGTTGCGGCGGCATTGGCCCGGGACGGGGATGACTGTCTCGCCAGTATCAGCCTGCTGGCTGCTCAGGTCGATTTTTCCGAACCGGGCGAACTGGGCCTGTTCATCAATGAAAGTCAGGTTGCCTTCCTCGAAGACATCATGGCGACCCATGGGTATCTGCGATCAGACCAAATGGCCGGAGCCTTTCAGCTTTTGCGGTCCAACGATCTGATCTGGAGTCGTGTCATTCGCCACTATCTTCTTGGCGAGCGCACACCGGACAATCCGCTGCTGGCATGGAATGCCGATGCAACGCGTATGCCGGCCCGGATGCACAGCGAATATCTGCGCAGCCTGTTTCTGAAGAATGATCTGGCGAAAGGGCGGTTCAAAGTCGACGGCTCTGCTGTGGCCCTGAGCGACATTCGCAGCGATATCTATTGTGTGGCGACCGAAACCGATCACGTATCCCCGTGGACGTCGGTCTATCGCATATCGCTGCTCACGGACACTGACGTGACTTTCGTGCTGACAAATGGCGGGCACAATGGCGGAATCCTGTCAGAGCCTAGGCACAAGGGCCGCCATTACCGTTGCGGGCACAAGGACGAAGGCGATGCGCATACCACGGCACCGGCTTGGTTGGACAGCCACGATCCGCACTCCGGATCGTGGTGGCAACATTGGTCCAAGTGGCTCAAAAACAACAGCGGGCGCCCTCAAGACGTCCGCCCATCACTCGTTAAGCCGCTTGACGCAGCGCCGGGGCGCTACGTGTTGGAATAACCTCAGTCCGTCTTGTCGTCCTCAGGGGGTGCAAAGGCGTCCGTGCTCATCTTGAGCAGCTTGCCGGTTTCGACCTGATACTGCTCCATCGCCTTTTGGATAAACTGACCCTGTATGTGCTGCAGGTCCGTCACGTTTTTGCAGTGCAGGATTTGATGTTGGGTTTTGACATCTTCCTTGATGCGTTCAGCCACAAAGCTGGCGACTTCCGCACCCATGTCGCTGAGGGCTTCGACCCACGCGGTGCTGAGGCCCATCATGTTGCCCAACCCCGCTTCCTGCAGATGAACAAAGGCGTTGAACGGTTCGGCAGTTGACGGACTTCTATCATCTTGTCTCGGTGATTTGCTGGCCATTTCTGGTCCTCCGATATGCGCTGATATGGCGGAACTCTAGGGCGTCAGAATCGCGGGCCATTGATATTGCTCAATGCGGCGAGGCGCTGTGTGGCGGATACGAAAGCAGGTTTCGCAATGTGAGGTCGCGCAGGTGCCCCAGGACGCGCAAAAAGGATTGACCTCACGCCAAGTGCTTGAGGCACGCCAAAAGCACGGCTGGAATGAATTGCCAGCCATGAAACAGACCGGACCCTGGCGGGTTCTGCTGCGCCAGTTTTCAAGTTTTCTGGTGCTGATCCTGATCGCAGCCGCAGGTGTCGCACTGGCACTGGGCGAAACGATGGACGCAGGCACGATTGGTCTCGTGGTTGTGCTGAACGCGGGTCTGGGTTTTGTTCAGGAGTGGAAAGCCGAAACCGCCCTGACTGCCTTGCGCAAACTGATGTCCCCGCAAGCGATGGTTTTGCGAGACGGGCAGGAACAGGTCATTCCGGCCCGCGAGATCGTACCGGGCGACGTTCTGGTGCTGGCACCCGGCGCCAAAGTGGCAGCCGACGCCCATGTGATCCGCGCAGCAGAACTGGCCATCGATGAAAGCGTGCTGACAGGCGAATCCGTGGCTGTGTCGAAGGGAACCGACACAGCCAATTGCAACGTCTATGCAGGCACGTCCGTCACGCAGGGCCGCGCTGAGGCGCGCGTGAGTGCAATTGGCGCCGCCACTGAGTTCGGAAAGATTGCGCGCCTGACAGTGTCTGTCGGCCCCAAGACAACCAACCTTCAGAACAAGCTCAGCGGCCTTGCGTTCCAGCTTGGTATTGCAGCCCTGCTTGTGGCGTTGGGGGTGACGGTGCTTGGTCTTGCGCTTGGCCGGGATCTCTCTGAAATGGTCATGACGGGCTTGTCCTTGTCCGTCGCAATGGTGCCCGAGGGCCTTCCCGCGGTGGTGACCATCACGCTCGCACTCGGGGCCACTGCGATGGTGCGTCAGAACGCATTGGCCCGTCGGTTGCAGGCTGTCGAGACGCTGGGCGCTGCATCTGTCATCTGCACCGACAAGACCGGGACACTGACCGAAAACAAGATGACCGTCACCCATGTCTGGACGCTGGATCGGCATTATGATGTGACGGGTACGGGCTATGACCCGGCGGGCCATATCGAATTTGACGGGGTGCGGGTGCGAGCGGAAGACGACCCGGTCCTCGCCGCGGTGTTGAAAGCTGGCCTTTATTGCAGCCATGCCCAACTGGTTCAGGACGGCGACAGCTGGACAATGGTTGGTGCCCCGACAGAGGGCGCCTTGATCACACTGGGCTACAAGGGCTGGTGCGCGCTGCCCAATGAACGCGGGCTGCTGGCTGAAATCCCCTTCAGCAGCGCGCGCAAGCGCATGAGTGTTCTTTATGACGCCGGTGATGGTGCCGAGGTGCTGACCAAGGGCGCGCCCGAACAGGTGCTGGAGATTTGCACGCAGGTCCTGACGCGCGACGGTGTCCGCCCACTGACCGATTTCGACCGGGCACGCATCACAGAGGCCTACACCCATCTGGCGCAAGACGGTCTGCGGATCATTGCACTGGCCAGCCGTGCGGCCCCGGACCATCAGATCGGCGAAGAGGCCATGACCTTTCTGGGTCTGACCGGGCTGATCGATCCGCCCCGACCCGAAGTGCGCGATGCCATCGCGATGGCACGAATGGCGGGCATCCGGGTCATCATGATCACGGGTGACAGCCCCATCACAGCCAGTGCCATTGCCACGCAACTGTCACTGGACGTGGCGCATGCGTTGACTGGGCATGATCTGGAAGAACTGGATGACGCCGCTTTGATCTTGGTGTTGCAGGGCGACGTGTTGTTTGCCCGCACAAAGCCCGAGCAAAAGATGCGCATCGTGTCGGCACTGCAGGCGCAGGAGCAGATCGTTGCCATGACGGGGGATGGTGTGAACGACGCCCCTGCCCTCCGGCAGGCTGACATCGGTGTGTCGATGGGCATTCGGGGCACGGATGTGGCACGCGACGCCTCTGACCTCGTGCTGCTTGATGACAACTTTGCCACCATCGTGCGCGCAATCGCCGAGGGTCGGCGTCAGTTTGCCAATGTGCAGAAATTTGTACGCTACCTGCTGTCCTCAAACGCCGGAGAGGTGATCGCGCTTGTGGTGAATATCGCCATCGGTGGCCCGTTGGTCTTTCTCGCCACTCAAATCCTGTGGATGAACCTTGTGACCGATGGCGTTACCGCCGTCGCTCTTGGTCTGGAAAAATCCGAGCCAGACCAGATGCGATGGCCGCCGCGCCGCAAGGACACGGCGATTCTGGGCATCGGCGGGGTCGTGACCATCATCGTGCTTGGGACATATACCGGTCTGTCGAGCTTGTGGATATTCTTCCACCTCATGGATCAGGGTGTGGAATTGGCCAGAACCACAGCCTTTACCGCCATGGTGGTGTTCGAAAAAGTCAGCGTCTTTGCCTTCCGGTCGTTGCGTTTGCCCGGGTGGCGGATCGGCTGGTTCAGCAATCCATTTTTGTTGGGGGCATTGGCCCTGACGCTTGGGGCACAGGTTCTTGCCGTCTATTGGGCGCCACTGCAACTGATGCTGCATGCGGTGCCGCTTGGCCTTGACGAATGGGGGCTGATTGCTTTGTTCGCAGTGCCGATCATCATCGTGCCTGAGGTGATGAAAACGCTCAATCCGCACAATCAGCGGGCAAAGTAATAGGCCGCAAGGCTGGCGAGAAAGGTCAGCAGCACGAGGATCGAATCCAGTCCGAAGGCCCCCACCTTGGGTTTGCGCCGCACAATCAGGCCAATGAGAAAGATCGCCGTCACCGCCAGCCCAAAAGATAGTGCAAGGCTCACCGTCTGTGACGTCTGCTGCAGAATTGGGCCGCCGCGAAACAGGATGTCTGCCGGGAAAACCAGCACGAGCATGATCAAGTTGCTGCCGAAAATGTTGGATATAGCCATCGTATAGGCCCCGATGCGCACTGCCGCGATACTGGTGGTGAGTTCGGGCAAAGCCGTGGCCGCCGCCAAAAGGGTGACGCCGATGAAGCTGTTGCCAAGGCCGGATTGCTCGGCGATCTGCGCTGCCGACAGCACCAGAAACAGCCCAAAGATCCAAATCGCCAGGCTCGCGCCTATCGCTTGCCAGATCATGGCCGTGTTGGAGGAGTGCGTGAGCCCGGTCGGTGCCGGAAAGGCCAGTGGATCGGGATCGGGCAAATCCACGGGCACCCAATCGCTGCTGTCATCATATTTGCGCAGCAGCCAGATCGCACCGACATAGAAGACGGCAATAAAGACACTGCCCAGCCCCACGCCAGCGATGACAATGGTCTCGCCCAGGTTTGTGATGATCAATGCGACCGCCAGCAGGAACACCAGCAACGTGGCCTCAAGCGCGTGGTTGGCCTTGCGCGGATAGTTCGTGATGGGCCCGCGCGCCCAGAAATCCGACATGGCCAAAATGGCGGTCTGCAAGGCGATGCCCCCGAACAGGTTGTTCAGCACAAGATCACGTGCCTGCCCCACTGCTGCGGTGAGCGTTGTGGCCACTTCGGGCAATGAGGTCGCCAGCGACAGCAACAGAAGACCCACCAGCGATTTGGCCAGTTTGAAACGATCCGCCAATGCGTCCGCCACATAAGCGAGCCGCGCCCCCGCGATCCAGACGGCTGCGGCACACAACAGGAAGATCAGCGCGCTTTGGAACAGCGTGGTTTCTGGAATCTGCATGCTGCCCGCATACCAAGGCGATCGCATCCCCACTTGATATTACTCAACTGTCGTGCAGGCCTGACTTGCACAGTCCACCAATGACACGTGAACACGGACACAGCCCCGCAGAGATCACCCAACGCCTTTCAGCCGGTCAGAAGGCCGGGCACCTCAAGGACATGATTTACGGCGGCATAGATGGGGCGGTCACCACCTTTGCCATTGTCGCCGGGGTCGAGGGGGCGGGTTTGTCTCACGGGATTGTCGTGGCGCTTGGCACGGCCAATATCATCGCGGATGGGTTCTCGATGGCAGCAAGCAACTATTCGGGCACCAAGGCCGAACTTGACGACCGAAAGCGCATCATCAAAGTCGAAGAACGCCATATCGAGGAACATCGCGACGGCGAACTGGAAGAGTTGCGCCAAATTCTGCGGCTGCGCGGTCTGTCAGGTCACGTGCTTGAAGAGGCCACATCGGACATCGCCCAAAGCAAAACGAACTGGATCGGGCTGATGTTGACGGATGAGTATGGCCTGTCGCGCATTGAACCCGAGCCCATGCGCGCAGCACTGGCGACCTTTGGGGCGTTCCTTCTGGCAGGCGCGATCCCGCTTCTGCCCTTCCTACTGCAGCTGGACGGTGCTTTCACGATTTCGGCTTTTGCAACGCTTTTGACGTTCTTCCTGATCGGAACGGGCAAGAGCCGTTGGTCCCTCGCAAAATGGTGGTGGTCCGGCATCGAGACGCTGCTGATCGGCGGTGTTGCCGCACTCCTTGCCTTTTCAGTGGGCCGCTTGTTTCACGGCGGCTGATGCAGTTTGAGCCATGTCAATTGCAACCGATCCTGCCCTGCTAGAGTTTTCTCAACGGTGAGGCTGTTATGTTTGAAAACTCCGTCAAGCTTTTTTCGATCTACGATTTCGACATAAAGGTTGATCCCAGTTGGGTGCTCATCGCCGCTCTGATCACGTGGAGCCTGTCCCAGCAGTTTTTCCCCGAAAAACTGCCCGGAGCAGACGGCGGCGTCTATTTCGTAATGGCCATCGTTGCGATGCTGGGCCTGTTTGCCTCGCTGCTTCTGCATGAACTGGCCCATTCGGTGGTGGCGCGCCATCTGGGTGTCTCGATCAAGAGCATCACATTGTTCCTGTTTGGTGGCGTGGCCGAACTTGACACAGAACCAGCCTCGGCTCGCGCTGAATTCTGGATCGCTGTTGCCGGTCCCGCCATGTCCATTTGCCTCGCGGTTGTGTTCTGGACGTTGGAGCAGATGCTGGTCTGGTCCGGCTTTCCTGCGGCATCTGTAGAAATCGTCTCATATCTCGCGCTCATCAATCTGGTACTGGCCCTGTTCAACCTGCTGCCGGCCTTCCCACTCGATGGCGGGCGCGTCTTGCGCGCAGTGCTTTGGTCACGATCAGGCGACGTGGCCGATGCAACCCGCTTGGCGTCACGGTCGGGTTCGTTTTTGGGGTATGCCTTGATGGGGCTTGGGGTCGTCGCCTTGTTTCGTGGGATGATCGTGTCCGGTCTCTGGCAAATGATGATTGGCGGATTTCTCCTCGTTGCGGCGCGGGCCAGCTATGCACAGCAACTTGCAAAGGCCGCCTTTGCCAATCAAACCGTCGATGCGCTGATGACCCACAATCCGATCATCGTCGGCCCCGAGATGACCCTGTCTGAATTCGTGAACCAGATCATGCTGCAACGCCACGTCTCCTTTGTGCCGGTCATGGAAAGCGACGTCTTGTTGGGCCACATCGATTCCTCCGTCCTGTCCAAAATTGATCGTGAAAACTGGGCCAACACCCGCGTCGGGGATGTATTTGTCGGCCTTATACCGGATGCCATGATTGGCGCTGACCTGCCGGTGCAGGACGTGCTGGACAGAATTTCCAAAACGGGTCGGCGCAAATTCATGGTGGTGTCTGGCCATGATCTGCTGGGGGTGATCACGCTGTCCGATCTCACCCGGCATTTGAGGTCCAGCGAAAAGACGCCCCATGTGCCTCCGAGTGCCATACATCCGTGACGCTATCGGGTGCGCGCCAGGACCGTTGCGGTGTCTGAAACGACAAAAATGTGGTTGGGGATTTTGGTCGGTGCGCCCTCGGCCCAATGCATCGGCAATCAGCCGAAAATGGTCATTACACGATCGACAGGCACGCACATTTGGCGAGGTGATTGATCTGTTGGGTTGTGCTGCCCAACACCGCACTCGAAATGCGTCCAAGCCCACGACGTCCGGTGATTATCAGATCGGCGCCAATCTCATCCGCATGCAAAAGGATTTCGCTCGCGGCATCCCCGTGCGGCATGTGCGTTTTGACAGCGTCAAAACCGACGTCTGCCGCCATCTCTAGTGCCTCGTCCAGTACCTTTTGCCCTGCCAAATCAATGTCGTGAAAACCGGGGGTGGCGAGGCCCGCGTAATAGTCAGGCAGCAGGCTGTTAACATAAGCCGCCGTTTCCGTGTGGGGCACATGAACCAGCGTGACCTTTCCCGAATACACTTTCGAAAGATCGTACGCGACGCGGGCTCCCTTCTTCGATTTCTCCGAGCCATCGAGCCCCACGATTATGCGTCTGAACATTGCTTTTCCTTCTCTGGCCTGCGCGGTTGGTACGGTCTGGCGATCAACTGTCCAAGGGGGCCCTAACGGCATCCAGTTGGTGATCTGAGAGGTTTCTTGGCAAATTTTGCAGGCACAACCCAGTTTTGCCCACTGGCATGAACCGGCCCATTGGCTTGCCCATGTTGTGCAAGTGCCCTCGCCGACCAGGCGGTCGCAAAACCAATCCATGCCACTACCCGTTTCATCTTGATATCCACTGTTTCGTGCGCGAACTGTCTCAAATCCGTGCCCTCACCCGTTGATGCAAATCAATTGAGGCTTGCACGTTCCGCGCACCGCTTGGCAGGTTACCAAAAGAGGGAGTGACCATGACCGACTCGCCTGAGGACAGCGCCATTCTGACCGCCATCATGGAGGCGGCAGTCGATGCGATTATCGTTTCAGATCAGACCGGTCACGTTCTGCAAGTGAATGCCGCCGCTGCAGAGATGTTCCAGTTTTCTGCGCAAGAGCTGCTTGGACAAAGCGTCAACATGCTGATGCCGGACGCGTTGGCCGCGTTGCATGACGGGTTTATGGCGCATCACGTGAAAACCGGTGAGACGCGGATTATCGGGCTGGGTCGCGATGTTGAAGGAAAGCGCAAAGACGGCACCGTTTTCCCGATGCACATCTCGGTGGGCAAAGCCGCGGCTGCTGGCCAAAAGCTGTTCGTCGCCATTCTGCACGATCTGACCCACCGCAAGGCAACAGAGGCCGCCCTGGCCCGGTCACAAAGGCTGGATGCGATCGGGCAGATGACAGGGGGCATCGCGCATGATTTCAACAACCTGCTGACCATCATCACGGGCAACCTGGAATTGCTTGAAATGCGCGGCGCCGGACCCCGCCAACTGCCTTTGATCAAGGATGCGCTTGAATCTGCGGAATTGGGCGCGGAATTGACCACGCGCCTGATGGTGTTTGCCCGGCGCAGCGACCTCAAGCCCGTGATATCCGACTTGCGGTTGTTGTGTTCCGAAACACTGAAACTTCTGAAACGAACGCTGGGCTCCCCCTTCAGGATCAAGACTGATTTCGCAGCAGAGGTGGACCCGGTGATGGTTGATCCGGTGCAATTGCAATCCACGTTGATGAACCTTGCACTGAACGCACGCGATGCGATGGGAACCGGGGGGAGCTGTTGTTTTCCATCACGAACGTGACGATCGACGACAGCTACATGGCTCAGGAAACCGATATGGAACCGGGTGACTATGTGCGCCTGTCGGTCAGTGACGACGGTGCAGGGATGAGCATGGAGGCGCAAAGGCGCGCGTTCGAACCCTTTTTCACCACAAAATCGAAAAGCGGCGGCACGGGTCTTGGCCTTGCGATGGTCTACGGTTTCGTGCGGCAATCGGGTGGCCACGTGACCCTTTACAGCGAGTTGGGTCATGGAACCAGTTTTGGTCTCTACTTTCCGGCCGTAAGACACCTGCGCAGCGCCGATCTGGCGCTGTCAGGACATGCCAGCAGCGGCATTACTCCAAGGGGGCGCGGTGAAACAGTTCTTGTCGTCGAGGACAATGCCAGAGTACGCCACCTTTCGATTGAACGTATCCGCGACCTCGGCTTCAACACGCTGGAAGCGGAGAGTGCGGATCAGGCATATCGAATGCTCAAAGACGGGGTCGAGGTCGATCTGGTCTTTTCCGACCTGGTGATGCCGGGAACTCTGAATGGTTATGATCTCGCTGCAAAAATCTCGCAGGAATTTCCAAACCTGAAGGTGTTGCTGACATCGGGCTATGCCAGCGATGTGGTGACGAAAGCGATGGCCAACGGCGCACCGCAGGACATCCTGCACAAACCCTATCGACAGTCCGACCTCGCTCAGCGGCTTCATGCACTTTTGGCGGGCGATGCGGACGGCTGACACCGCTTTACATCGCATGCGAGCATGTAGCCGATGCCGCGCACGGTCTTGATCAGTTTCGGGTTCGATGGATCGCGCTCGATCTTTTTGCGCAGACGCGCAACCTGATTGTCGATGGTGCGATCCAGCGGGCTCCACTCAATTCCCCTGTCAAATCCATGAGCTGATCGCGCGACAGCACATGTTTGGGGCGTTCAAGAAAGACGGACAGCAGCTTGAAATCGCCGCTGGTCAGGGCACAATCGGCTCCAGTCCGATCCAGCAGCTCCAACCGGTTCGGCGTCGCGATCATACCATCAAAGCTGTATCTCGGGCTGTCTTCCGTACCGGGCGGCGCCGCAACTGTCGAGACATGCTGATGCACGCGGGCACCGCTTGAGCGGCGCAACACAGTCCGAACGCGCGCCAGTACTTCGCGCAGGTGGAACGGCTTGGTTATGTAGTCGTCGGCCCCGACCTCAAGCCCCACCACCCGGTCGATCACATCATCTTTTCCCGTGACCATAATGATCGACACTTGCGAGTTTTGACGTATCTCGCGGGCAAGATCCACGCCGTTGTCTTTTGCCAGATTGATGTCCAGCGTGATCAGATCAATGCTTTGCGTCGACAACGCCGCCAGAACTTCGGAACGGGTTTCCGCTGCATGCACGGCGAATCCATCATCCTCAAGAACATTGCGCAGCAGCGTTCTGATCTTTGGATCGTCATCGACAACAAGAATGGTCTGGTCCGTCATGCGGCCCTTTTTCCCTCATGCGCTTTTTTGATCGATACACGCTGGACTGAGGCATGGCCTCAAAGACCGGCTGCGGCGATTACAATTTGATACAAAACGCAGACGTCCAACCATACGTCAGATTACATATCCCGTTCAAGTTGCCCCCAATCATAATGGGGGCTCGCACTATGTACGTCACAATTCCAAATCCAGAAATGCGCGAAGGTGCGCCGGGTTTTCTGATCGGTGCCTCATGCAAAATCGCCGAGACGCGGCTGAAACCCGGTCAGTTTCTCTTTTTTGAAGGGGACGAGGTCGAGTGGTTGTACCAGGTCACGAGTGGCGTTGTTCGATTGACACGCATGTTGGCGGATGGTCGCAGACAGGTTATCGCCTTCGGCTATCCCGGCGATATCATTGGGTTTCCTGCGGATGGCCTGCACCACACGGATTGCGAAACCCTTACGGATACCCGGTTGCAACCGTTCCGCCTGGCACATCTGGAAAACGGCGAAGGCGATCCGGCCCTGCATGCCGCACTGTTGCAGGCCGCGCTGCGCGAAATCAGCGCCATGCAGGATCACTTCATGATGCTTGGGCGAAAATCTGCCACTGAAAAACTGGCTTCGTTCCTGTGTGTGCTGACGGAACGTGTGGGCGAAGACCTTGGGGCATTTCGACAGGTCACCTTGCCGATGAGTCGGTCAGACATCGCCGATTTCCTTGGCCTGACAACCGAGACTGTCAGCCGGACATTTACCCAGTTGCGCAAGGCCGCGATCATCGCCATCGACAACACGCATACGATCATCGTTCAGAAACCGGCGGCTTTGCTGAGCTTGTCCGTGGGCGACCAGGACTGATCCCGCATCACCGCTGCAATCAAGGGGCCACGCTGTCGAAGCTGTGGCCCCTTTTCCGGTTTACGGCGCGCTCCAAAGCCCGCGCAGTTCTTCGGGCAGGCTGGCACGTATGTCTTCGACCTCTCCGGCGCTCACACGCGCGTTCAGCAGATCAAACACGGATTTAATGTCTTCGCGCCCACGATATTCCTCGCAATCCGCCATTTGACTGTCGACAAAGGCGATGAACTCTGCGGCGTGTCTTTCTTTGATCGGGGTGTTTTTCGGCACCCATCCCTCAAACAGGAACCCGCGGATCAGCACCGGCATTTGAGCCGAGAGCTGTGCCAGTTCGTCGATCAGCAGATGATCGCGGACATGGTGCAGCGTGACGCGCAAAAGCCGCAAGGTGCTGCGTTTTGACGACCAGTCCAATCGTCCTGCCAGTTCTTTGATCCATTCATGCGCCAGATGCACGCTATGATCGATCACTTCCAATCCTTGCGCTGACATTGTCTTTTCCCTTCCGCGTTCAGTCTTGGATAGGTTTCATGTCGACGTCGAATGCGACGTCAGGATTCCCGATGATCCAGTGGAAAAATGCCCGGGTCATCGCGCCGACCCCCAGCAGAACCAACGTGTAATTCGCAACCCACCCGACAAAGGGAATGAAGTTCAGCAGCGCCACACCGATGATGGCCGCTGCAAACACCAGCAGGCGGGCCGCTGTGCTTGGATCATCCGCACCGCCAAATCCTGACCAGATGCGCATTGCGACACCGTATGCGCCCAAGGCGTATCCAAACGTCCACACCACGATAAGGGCGAGGACCACGATGGGTACAAACGGCAACCCCACGATGGTCAGCGCAATGATCGGCAGCATGCCAAACAGAATTGACAGACCGATGACACCCAAAAGGATTGTCTGACCGGGCGCGGCGGCGATGCCACGGCGCAGCCGGGCAAGCCGTTTGGGCATGAAGGCCAGCATCAGTGCCCCCAGCACAAGGAAGAACAGCAGCGAAATCACAAAGCTGAACGCCATCGACGCAAATGTCGGCAAAATCGGTATCTCTTTTCCAATCTTGTCCCATTCGTCCCACACACGCCGACCGGAATGCGCAACGAAGGTCACCCGTTCTTCAAGCGCCACGCGTTCGGGCACGGCCACTTTTTCCTTGGTGGAATAGGTGATCGTGCCATTGACCACCGCATCAGGGCCAAAGGTCAGCGTTTGCGCGACAATGCGGGCATCCCCACTGATCGGGGCATTCAGGATCACGTCACGCCCCGTCACCATCAAGGCCCCTTCAACCGGGCCTTCTATCGTGACGGAATTTGCGAAAATCCGCACGTTGCCGTCGGTGACCGACGCCTTTTCGGTCCGCACCGAAAACCCGGCGGCCGTCAGGTCTTCGCCGACAGCACCGCGTGCGACGACGGTCGCGCCCGCCGCATAAAGGTCCTGCGCAGTGTCCGTGCTGATCGAAAGGTCAAACCCGGACACATGCAGATCACCCGCCGTGGTCCCGCGCGCATCTATCGTGCGCCCGGCAACAAAAGTGTCCCCATTTGAACTGACCGCCTCATTGACCTGCTGGCCCGCGACATATGTGTCGCCACCATGCGTCACCGAAGTGGAATCAGCCGACGCTCCACCAGCCAGACCGACAATGACGGCAAAGATAACAGCCCGTGAAACCTTGAACATCGCAATGCTCCTTGCAGCAATTTGAGTTGCCTCAGGTTACGAGATCGCGGGCCGTACCGATTGACGGGGATCAATCGCAGGTTCGATCAGATTGGTAATTTGGAGGGGACACGAACGGTGTCAGGCATCTTGAAAGGAGACTTGAAATGTCACGCCCATCCCTGCCCCAGTCGCGCGAAGATGCGATGAGCCATGCGTTTTTTCCGTCCTTCCAGAAGGAGATGAACAGGCTTTTGGATCAGTTCAGATCCGGTTTTCCGATGCTCGATGATGACGCGCGGCAGGCGTCTTCCGAAACAGCCTTTCCCGCCATTGATGTCGTCGAAACTGATGATGGGTTCGGCATCAGCGCAGAGGTTCCCGGCGTCAAGGAAGAAGACCTTGAGGTGAGCGTCTCAGGCCAGACGCTGATCCTCAAAGGCGAGAAAAGCGCCGAGCATGAGTCAGAGCAGGACAGCTTTCACCTTGTTGAACGCCGCTATGGCAGTTTCCGTCGCCAGATTCCGCTGGGCTTCACCCCCGAGGAAGGCACCGTTGATGCCGAATTTGCTGACGGCATTCTCAAACTGCACATCGCCAAACCCGCCGCGGCCAAGGCGGCGGTCCAAAAGATCGACATCAAGAAAACCTGAACATCGCAGGGCGCAATTTGCGCCCTGCCCCGGACCCTTTGCAGGTCCAAGATCACCAAAGAGGAGCGACACCATGAGACCAAAAACAATTCTGGTCTGCCTGACGACACCGGAGCATGCCGAAACACTGCTGAAAGTCGCAGTTCCTTTGGCCCGAAAACATGGTGCTCACCTGATCGGATTGCACACTGTCGAGGCATTGCTGGTGTATCCCGGGATCGCCATGCACATCCCGGAACCTGCATTTGCCGCGTTCAACGAAAGCCAGAAAGAAGAATCCGAGGCGATCAAGGCAATTTTCACTCGCCTGACGGAAAACGAAGACTTTGTGAGCGAGTTCCGCCTTGTCCGCGCCGAAGCGCAGTCCGCCGTCGAGCGGATGATAGAAAGCGCGCGGGCTGCTGATCTGGTCATAATGGCGCACGAGGACAAAAACAGTGATCGGTTTGACCAGCGTCATGCGCAAACCCGCGTGATCCGCGAAAGCGGTCGGCCTGTGATCATCGTACCCCTGAACTGCGATGGTCCCGAACTGGGCCAGAACATCGTCTTAGGCTGGAGTGATACCCGCGAAGCGGCGCGCGCAGCACATGATTTGATCGCTCTGGCCGACCCGGGCGCGGAATTGACCGTCCTGCGCGTCGCGGCGGGTGTCAAAGATGCGCTCAAGGATACGGACGCCCTGGATATGACAGAGATGTTTGCCCGCCATGGCCTCAAGCCCACGCTTGAGCACCGGGACCCCGCAGGCGACAGCATCGCAGACGTGTTGAGCACGGTGGCGTTCGAAAAGGGCGCTGATCTGGTCGTCACGGGCGCTTTTGGGCATTCAAAGGCCTATGACTTTGTGATTGGCGCGACAACTTACGCACTGCTGAAAGACCAGAAAACCCCTGTCTTGTTCAGCAAGTAGCGGCAGGCACATGAATGTCGGACCATATTGGCAGATGGTCCGATGCAACCTTGGCAAGCGGCCCTTCTTCGACGCCTGCACCTTGCAGCGCAATGTCTTGGGTCACTGCAAAACGGTCCAGTGCCGCAACGGGGCGTCTGGAATGAAAGGATCGGCCCGGGCTGTGGGTCTCGAACCTGCCCTCCAGCGGCTCAAAGCCACGCGTGCGCGACCATTCGTTGAAATCACCCGCAATGACGCAGTGTCGATCCAGACTGGTCGTCTCGTTAAGGGTGCGCAATTGCGCACGCCGGTCCCGACGCCGCAGACCCAGATGGGTGGCCACAAGGGTCATCCCCTCGCCGACGGACAAGGTCAGGCGGATTGCGCCACGAGGCTCCAAACCCGGCAGTTCCAGCGTTTCAACATTGTCCACTGCCAGCTCTTTGCGCACCAGAACGGCGTTGCCGTGCCAACCGATGCCGGGGCCGTTCTTTGACACATCGACCAACTTGAAATCGGTTTCCTTGGCAATCATATCGCGCGGCAAGACAGTTGGCCGCTGCCCCAATCGCCGATCTGCCTCTTGCAGAACAACGACATCAGCCCCTAGGCCATTGATCACATCCAGAACCCGTTCGGGATTGCGTTTTTGGTCAAGCCCGCGGGCCTTTCGGATATTGTAGCTCGCGATACGTATGAGTTGGCCTTCCATCATTGCTATATAGGGTCAACGGCGCGGGATATGAACGCAAAGGCACAGAATTCGCGATGAAACTGATCAAAGACAGCAGCGGCACTATGCTGGTGATATGGGCGATGCTCTTGCTGACGGGCCTCATCGCCCTTGGCCTGACGCGGTGGTCCCTTGCATTTGTCAGCATCGCCACTCTCGGCCTGTCCTTGGTGCCGCCACTTCTGGCGGCGCGCTGGTCACTGACCCTCCCCTTGCCTTTTTTGCTGTTCACAACGCTGTTCTTTTTCGCGTCGATCTTTCTGGGCGAAGCCTTTGATTTTTATGAACGTGTCTGGTGGTGGGATGTGGCGCTGCACGGGCTTTCAGCGATTGGATTTGGCCTGACCGGATTTCTGTTTGTCTTCATGCTGTTTGAGGGCGATCGGTTTGCCGCACCCCCGTCTGCCATCGCATTCATGAGCTTTTGCGTTGCGATGACAGTCGGTGCGACATGGGAGATCTTTGAATTCGCCATGGACCAGACCTTTGGATTAAACATGCAAAAGTCGGGACTGGACGATACAATGGGCGATCTTATCGTCAACGCACTTGGGGGTCTGATGGCGAGCATCACAGGCTATTTCTATCAGCGTCAAAGCTATTCCGGCCTGCTTGGCCGCGGCCTGTCCCAGTTCATCCAGTTGAACCAGCGCCTGTACCGGAAGTACAAGCATCGTTTGAAAAAGTGAGGCCATTCCGGGCTGTGATTGACCAATCTCAATCGCGGCGCTGTTGTTTCACCTGATGCTCGTTGCGTGAACGCAATTCGCAAAGCAGGAATATCCAATGGACGCTACCCTTCGAACCCGTGAGCTGATGACAGCCTCCAAGCAAGGGCGGGATGCCACGCATTCCCCACTGGCCGTTTCGCTCACAACATCGGAGGCCTGAATGCGTATTGTCGTCGCCTTGGGCGGAAATGCCCTTTCAAAACGGGGTGAGACACTCACTGCCGAAGGCCAGCGCGCCAGCATTCGCATCGCGGCCCAATCCCTCGCACATCTGCTGGAGGCGGGGCATGAAGTGGTGATCACGCATGGCAACGGTCCTCAGGTCGGTTATCTGGCGCTGCAAAGCGGCCCTTTCCCGCTGGACGTTCTGGGCGCGGAAACCGACGGGATGATCGGATATGTGCTGCAACAGGAACTGGACAACGCCTACGCGCCGGATGCGCATTACGCGACGCTGCTGACCCAGATCGAGGTAGACGCAGACGATCCCGCATTTCTGGCCCCGACCAAGTTCATCGGCCCCGTTTACACCGAGGCGGACGCGGCCAAGCTCAGCGCGGAACGCGGCTGGACCATTGGGCAAGACGGCGCGCATTTTCGCCGCACAGTGCCGTCGCCGCGCCCAAAACGTATCCTCGAACTGGATGTTATCAATCTGTTGCTCGACCAGAATGTGATTGTCATTTGCGCAGGCGGCGGTGGCATCCCGGTTGTTCAAAAACCGGATGGCACCATGATCGGGGTCGAAGCGGTGATCGACAAGGATCACGCAAGCGGATTTCTGGCACATGCGTTGAACGCAGATGCGTTTCTGATGCTGACGGATGTCGAAGGCGTTTTCGATGATTGGGGAACACCCGAACAATCCCTGATACGCCACGCGACCCCGGATGAGCTTACCACCAAGTCATTTCCCGCCGGGTCCATGGGACCAAAGGTCGAGGCCGCCTGCAATTTCGCACGCTCCGGTGGGCGGTTCGCAGCGATCGGACGGCTGGCTGACTGCATGGCCCTCGTCCAAGGTACGACGGGCACACGGGTCAGTGAGACAGCTAAAGACAGTTAGGCACGCCGTA
Source organism: Tateyamaria armeniaca (assembly GCF_045797845.1). NCBI lineage: Bacteria > Pseudomonadati > Pseudomonadota > Alphaproteobacteria > Rhodobacterales > Roseobacteraceae > Tateyamaria > Tateyamaria armeniaca. Next base: position 2,945,071 of record NZ_JBHDIY010000002.1, on the reverse strand, counting down.
GGTTTTAACAGGTGAAACCCACGCCAAGGGTCATACCCATCAGCTTTGGGCCTCAAACCTCGCCAACCGGCGACGCATCGCGTCACGCTCCTCCAGCAACTCAAGCGCCAGCGCCACTCCGGCAGTGTTGATCCCCAGATCGCGGTTCAATCGCCGCGCCTTTTTGGCCCGCACAATGTTCATGCCGGTGAATTGCCAGTGCGTGCGTTGACTGCCGACAGGGGTCAGCACCCCGTGATCCACCAGTTCGACCACCCACGCTTCGTCCGCCTCGCAGAACCGGCATAAATCCCGCAGCGATAGTGCATCTACAATGTCGCTTCGCGTCCGTGTTTTCTTCATGGTTCAGCCTCCTAATTGAGCACGCGGATCGAAGGGCATCTCTTTGGCCATACGCTCAAAAAACGCGCGTGCCTCTTCTGTCTCCACCTTTGGGTTGATGATTTTGAGGGTGGCGTAGATGTCGCCTGCGGGATGGCCGGGCAGGCCCTTGCCGCGCAGGCGCATTTTCTGCCCGGACCGCGCGTTCCGGGGTATGCGCAGATCAACTTTTCCGTCCGGGGTCGGCATAACCACGTGGCCGCCCAAGGCAGCCTCCCAAGGCGCTATGGGCAGGTCGAGGTGCAAATCCTTGCCATCCGGCCGGAATACCGGGTGCGCGGCAAAACTGACCTCCAGGAACAAATCACCCGCACCGGAAGGCCCGCCCTGCCCGGCCAATCTGATGTGCTGTCCGGCACTGATGCCCTTGGGCACGCGCACAGAAATGACACGCTCTTGCAAGGTGACCTGCCCATCCGGGCCAAGGACAGGCACGCGCAAATTCAGTTGTTTTTCGGCACCTCGATACGCATCCTCAATAGAGATTTCGAGACGCGCGTGGCTGTCTTCGGCATAGGCCCGCCCCATACCTTCGCCGGGGCCCGCGCCGCGTCGGAACAGTGTTTCAAAGAAATCGCTGAACGCTTCCCGGCCCTGCCCGTCACTGTCGGAAAAGGAATAGCCCTGATCCCAACCGGGCGGTGGCTGGTACTGCCCTTGTCGGGCCTTGGCCTCTTGCCCGAGTTGATCATATGCCGCACGGCGTTCGGGATCTTTCAGCACCTCAAACGCTTCATTCACATCCTTGAACTTGGCCTCGGCCTCCGCGCTTGCGTTGATGTCGGGATGATACTTTCGCGCAGCCTTGCGAAAGGCAGTCTTGATGGCCTTCGCATCGGCGTCCTTCGCGACACCCAGAATTGCGTAATAATCCTTGAATTCCATCCGACCCTCATTCGCAGCAAACAACCGCGTGCCAGACGTGGCATGATCGGGGCAGCGCCCGGTTGATCTTTGTCAGTCTTTGGGCGGTTGACCTGTGCCAGTCTCGCCCAAATCGTCCCGACAGCATGCCGGGCCAATCTGAAAACGGAGCTGATATGAACTGTCGCACCCTTCTTTTCGTAATGAACACCGACACATCAGATGCCGACATCTCGGCGATGGCAGACATGGCGGCCAGGGATGACCATCGGCTGCGGTGCCTGCTTCTGGACGCCGCTCCGGCCCTGCCCATGTATGCCTACGGGGTTCCGCCCTATGGTGGCATGAACATCCCCGACAACTGGCAAGAGACGGTGGCACAGACGCGCGAGACCCAAAAAGCGCGCGTGAATGGCGTGGAGAAACTGCTGGCACAAAGCAACGCCTCCGGAGAGGTGCAGGGAACACTGACGGCGATAAACGATGCCAAGCATCATGTCGCACGCTGCGCCCGTGTCAGTGATGAGGCGATCTTTGCCGACAACTTGCGCGACACTCCGGAGCTTTTGCGCGAAGCGGTGTCAGGCATCCTGTTCCATTCCCCAATCGGTTTCCAGATCAATGCCAATGCAGAGGCCAAAGGCCGCGTCTTTGTCGCCTGGGACAGCAGCGAGGCCGCATCTGGCGCGGTTCATGCCGCATTGCCGTATCTCAGGGAGGCAAGCGAAGTTGTGATCGGATGCATCGACCCTGTCATGACGCCGGATCGCAACGGGCAAAACCCCGGCGCGGACCTTGCCGCGTGGCTCAGCCATCACGGATGCCCGGTCACAGTGTCACAATTCCCCAGCGGAGGACGCCCCATCGCGGACTGTATCCTTGAGCGTGCCAAAGAAATGGGTGCCGATCTGATCGTTCTGGGCGCCTATGGCCATGCGCGCATGATACAGACCGTTCTGGGCGGAACGACGCGGTCGATGTTCGAGCAAACCGATTTCCCTGTCCTCATGGCGCATTGACAGCCTGTGGATGTCGCTACGGGGCGGCACAGCCACAAACTCACACTTTTTTCAACAGAACAAAGAAATGAATTCGTAAATCGCCAAACATCAATGACGCGGTCGATAACGGGGTCGGTCTACCCGGATTTCAACCGGAACTGCCGCTGCAAGATCCGCCCCAGCGTATGAGACGCGTGTTCTGTTTCCTTTCGCCCGGCGACGAAATACCCGAAATCGATGGTCAATTTCCGCTCCCATGGAACAAGGGCAATGCCGTCCGCCAATTCAGGGTCAAGCGACACAGGATCAGCGAACGCAAACCCAAGGCCCTGATGCACCAGCCGATAGGCTGCGTTGCCCACGGACACTTCACATGCCGGTTTCGGCAGGCCCAAAACTTCGCGGTCGATCAGGCGGCGCAGCACGGTCGTTTCATCCAAGGCGATATAGGGCACATTGCCAAGGTCGCGCGGCCCAAGAACCGGTCGCGCGGCCAATGGATGATTGCGCGCCACGGCGATGCACAGTGTTGCAGCGCCCAGCGGGATCGGCTCAAGCTTTTCCACGGGCAAAGGCAGTGCGGAGACGCAGACATCAAACTTCTGGTGCATGATCCTGCGCGCAAGATCGCGGCGCAGCATGATCTCCAGCTTCACGGGCTGGTCGGGATGGGCGGTGGTGAATTCTGCAATCGACGGCAGCACCAGCCCATTTGCAATCCGGGTCTGTGAAACGATCCGCAGTGGCGGGCGCACATCCTTGCGCATCTGGCCGAACACACCCGGCAACTCATCAATCTGCGCCAATAGGCTCAGCGCTTCGGGATAAAATTTTTCCGCTTCCGGCGTTGGTATCAGGCGCTTTTGCGCACGGCTGAACAGTGTGACATCAAATTCCTGCTCCAGCAGGACAAGCTGACGGCTGGCCGCGGATTGGCTGAGATGCATGCGCTCGGCTGCACGCGCAAGCGTGCCCTCTTCCATGACATAGACAAAGATGCGCAGGGATCGGATGTTCATGGTTCTGATTTTTCGAATTATAGATGCGATAATTGCGTTTTTTATACGATGCGCTGTTTGCTAGGGTCCAGCAACAACATTTTCGGCGCGCAAAAATACAGTGCCGACGTCTGTGGGAGGACATCATGAAAAGACGTGATTTTATCAAGGCAGGCGTGTCAGCCTCTGCCGTTCTGGTCGCCGGTCCGGCATTGGCCGAATGGGCCCCGCGCCGCCCGATCAATGCGATCTTGCCCTATTCGGCAGGTGGTGGCACCGACGCCCTGGCGCGTGCAGCGGCGGCATCTGCGGATGGCATCCTGCCGGTGCCGCTGGTGATCGTGAACAAGCCCGGTTCTTCCGGCATCACCGGTGCGACCGAAGCTGCCGCCGCCCGGCCCGACGGCAACACCGTCATGGTGACATCGGCGGGGTCGTTCTTGCTGACCTCGATGTTGCGTGACACGGATGTGAACCCGTTCGACAGCTTTGAAATCATCGCACAGATCGGCAACCTGACACCGGCAGTCATCGTGCCTGCCAACAGCCCGTTCCAGTCGGTGCAGGATCTGGTCGACGCGGCCAAGGCCAACCCCGGATCGCTGCGTTGGGCGCATAACGGGCGCGGTGGATTCCATCAGGTCGCCGGGCAAAGTTTCCTCAACCGTAATGATCTTGAAGCGCAGGATGTGCCGTTCAAGGGCGGCGGACCCACACGCGCTGCCGTGATTGGCGAGCAGGTCGATTTCGCCTTTGTCGGCATCCAGCAAGCCGCAGGTTTTGAAAACGAATTGCGTGTCCTCGCGCTGGCCGCCCCGGAACGCGATGCGGTGCGCGATGATGTGCCGACCTTGGCAGAGCTGGGCTTTGACTATGTCGCGGTGTCCTCGCCCATTGTCTTCTTTGCACCCAAGGGCACAGACGCCGAGATCATCACCGGCATGGAAGCCGCATTGAAGGCAATCACCGAAACTGATCAATTCGCCGCCCTGATGCTGGAACGCGGAAACGTGCCTGCGTTCCTGAACGGCGCGGACACCGAAGCACGGCTGCGCCAGATGCAGGAAGAAACCCAACCGGTGATCGATGCGCTGAAGTCGCAGGGCTAAGACGTGTCAACGCAGGCCGCTCCCGCCTCGCGTGCCGTCGGCGTGGCGCTGATCCTGATCGGGATCGGCGCCACCGTCACAAGCATGGGCATCGGGCTGGATCAATACGGACGCTGGGGGCACGATTTTTCCCGTTGGCAGGGTCCATTTCGCTGGTGGTGTTGGGGGTCGCAGAGCTTTGGGGCGCAAGGCCATCCCAACTGTCCGACCGACGGCACCTGCCCGCCATTCTGGCACTTTTGCTTTTGTCTGTCGCATATGTCTGGTCCATTTCAGTCGTGGGTTACTTGCTCAGCACCGCTGTGGCCGCGCCTTTGGCGCTTGTCATCTTTGGCGTGCGCAATCCGATTGGCCTGTGTGCGGCAGCGGTGTTGTGCCCCGCCCTCTATCACGGCGTGTTCTTTGTTGCCTTGGGCGTCTTCCCTCCCTGGGCCGCTGGTTCGATCTGCTTGACGTGATCGGGGGGTACTGAGGCGTGGATATCTTTGCGGGCCTTGCCACAGTTCTGAGCGACCCGGTTTTGCTGGGCTGGGTGTTCCTTGCCGCGATTGTGGGGATGATTGTCGGGGCCATTCCCGGCCTGACAGCGTCTGCCGCCATCGCAATGCTGCTGCCGCTCACCTTCTATATGGAGCCTCTGCCCGCGCTCGCCTTTCTGTATGTGATCGGCAAATCAGGGCGTTATGGCGGGTCAATCGCCGCAATCCTGTTCAACACGCCGGGCACGGCGGCGTCCGCAGCGACACAGCTTGATGGCTATCCACTGGCGCGACAAGGCAAGGCCGGAAAGGCGATGAAGGTTGCCACGATCTCGTCCGTGATCGGTGATTTCACCGGAGAGGTCCTGCTGATCATCGGCGTGGCATGGATCGCAGCCATCGCCCTGAAACTTGGCCCGCCCGAACTGTTCGCCGTCTACTTCGCCGCCTTCATCGTGATCGGGTCGGTGATTGGCAAATCGGTGACGCGGGGCCTTGCATCTGCGGCGCTGGGAGTCTTGGTCGCGATGATCGGCCTTGATCCGATCAGTTCGACCGAACGCTTTACCTTTGGCAGTTTTGATCTGACCAACGGCATTTCGCTGGTGCCCCTGATGATCGGTATTTTTGTTCTGGGCGAGGTGTTTACCCAGATCGAAGAGCGTGGCGTCAAGGCCAAGATGATGCCGACGGGCGACAGCGATGCGGCCCGCAATGGCCTGACTTGGGCCGAATACAGGCCTTGTATGCCGCATGTCATCCGGTCCTCGTTCATAGGCGCCTTTATCGGCATGTTGCCCGGTCTCGGCTCTGCCATTGCGGCCTTTGTCGCCTACGGCGAAGGCAAACGCCGGGCCAAAAACCCCGATGCCTGGGGACAGGGCGCGTTGGAGGGCGTGGCAGCACCGGAGGCGGCGAACAATGCCGTCAGCGGACCGTCGATGGCCCCGTTGCTGACGCTTGGCATCCCCGGCTCGACCATCGGGGCGATCCTGATTGGCGTGTTCCTGATCCACGGCATCCAGATCGGCCCGACGCTGTTTCTGACCAGCCGCGATCTGGTCTTTTCACTCTTTGCCTGCGGGCTGATCGGCATCGTCATGTATGGCGTGATCGGCTATTTTGGTGCGGCCTATGTGGGCCGGTTCATCATGCGCATTCCGACGCAAGTGCTGTACCCGATCATTTTCCTGACCTCCTTTGTCGCGGCCTACACATCGCGCGGCAATCTGTTTGATGTCTACGTCATGGTGGCCGCAGGCTTTGCCGGATGGGCCATGCGCAAGCTTGATTTCAACCCCGCGGCGTTCGTGATCTCCTTCGTGTTGGCAGGCGGCGCGGAAGAGGCGTTTCGCCAGGCGCTGCTGCTGAGCGACAACGGTTTGATGATTTTCGTCACCCGCCCCATCGCGCTGGTGTTTCTGCTGATCGGGATCGCCGCGATGTTTGCGCGCATCCGCAGCGTCAACAAGCAGGCGCGCGCCGTCGCCTTGAGGGACGCGTGATGGTCGCGCCGCTGCAAGGCATACGCGTGATCGACTGGACCCACGTGCTGGCGGGCCCGGCCTGCGCCTATTATCTCGGGCAGTTGGGCGCCGAAGTGATCAAGGTCGAACGCCCCGGACGCGGCGATGCGATGCGCCACCGGGGTGGCAGCGACACCGCCCGCGCGGCGCAAGGGATGAGCACGGCTTTCCTCACCCAAGGGGCGGGCAAACAATCGCTTGCGGTTGATCTGGAAACGCCAACAGGTCGCGCGGTTTTCGAACGCCTTCTGCGCAGTGCCGATGTACTGGTTGAGAACCACCGCCCTGCCACGCTTGAGCGGCTGAAGCTGACAGAGTGCCACACGCGCGACATCAATCCGCGCCTCGTCCACTGCGCGATGACGGGATACGGGCGTAAAAATGCAATGTCAGGTTCTCCCGCCTATGACGTGAATATTCAGGCGATCAGCGGCCTGATGGCCCTGACCGGCACAAAAGACACCGGCCCGATCCGCACAGGCGCACCCATCATCGACTACGCCACCGGGTTGGCCGGGGCGCTGGGGGTCATGTCGGCGCTGATGGCGCGTGGCCAGACCGGTGAAGGCGCTTTTGTCGATGTGTCGATGTTGGAAACCGCTTTTGCGTTGATGAGTTCGACGATCACCGACTACCAGTTGACCGGAACCGAACCGCAGCCGCGCGGCAACGCGGCCAACAGCAGATCGCCTTCTTCGGGCACGTTCCCTTGCGCAGAGGGGCACCTGAGCCTTGGCGTCAATGAGGATCCGCAGTTCCGCGCACTGGCCGTGGCAATCGGGCGGTCAAACTGGCTGAGCGATCCCAGGTTTGCTACTCCGGCCGCGCGCGCGCAGAACAAACGCGCCCTTGCCGACGATCTGACCGCCCTGCTGCTGACAAAAACCGCGCAAGTCTGGGAGGATGTTTTGCTGGAAGCCGGTGTCCCTTGCGCACGTTTGCGCAGTCTGGCGCAAGCGCTTGAACTGCCTGCTGCGACAGACCGGGCCTTTGCAACCCGAGGTCCCTCAGGGTTCGTCGGTTTGCCGTTCAAGACTGAGGTGACCAGGTCAGACGCAGCGCCACGACAATTGGGCGCAGACACACGGTCCATTTTGCGTGAACTTGGATTTGACGACGCTGACGTGGACGCCATGCTGTCCAGTAGAATCATCGAACAATCCGAATGACCTCACGTTGAAAGACCTCTGAATGCCATGCGCCCTTTTAGGCGGCTGCCGACTGCAACTCCATACCAGCAGTTCACCCTTACGCAAACAAGTCGTGCGCCAGTTCAAGCGCGTCGACCAGCACATCGACCTCGGCCTTGGTGTTGTACATGCCGAACGAGGCGCGGCAGGTCGCCGTCAGCCCCATATGCTCCATCAGCGGCCCGACACAATGCTGACCTGCCCGCACCGCGACCCCCTTTTTGTCAAGGATGGTCGAAATGTCGTGGGCGTGCCCTGCCCCGTCCAGCGTGAAGGAAAAGATCGCGCCTTTGTCCGGTGTCGTGCCCTGCACCTGAAGCCAGTTCAGCCCCGCGAGACGTTCAACCGTGTAGTCACGCAACGTGTCTTCATGCGCTGCAATCGCCTCCATCCCGTGGGACAGCATGTAGTCGATGGCGACCCCCATGCCGATCATCTGCACGATACCGGGCGTGCCCGCCTCGAACTTCATCGGGCCGTCATTGTAGATGACGCCGTCCTTGCTGACTTCCTTGATCATGTCACCGCCCCCAATGAAGGGGCGCATTTCGGCCATCCGCTCAGATTTCACATAGATCGCGCCGGAACCCGACGGGCCGTACAATTTATGACCTGTGATCGCGTAGAAATCGGCATCCAGATCCTGCACGTCGACTGGCATGTGCACGGCTGCCTGTGATCCGTCGACCAGAACGGGCACGCCCTTGGCATGGGCGCCCTCGCAGATCGCCTTGATGTCGACCTTGGTGCCCAGCACGTTGGACATATGGGTGACGGCGACCAGTTTCGTGTTGGGGCCGATGGCGTCGATGACGGCCTGCGGGTCAAGTGCCCCGGTGCTGTCCACGTCGACCCATTTCAGCACAACGCCCTGCCGTTCGCGCAGGAAATGCCAAGGCACGATGTTGGCGTGGTGTTCCATGACGGACAGCACAACCTCGTCCCCCGCCTGCATCCGCGGCATGGCCCAGCCATAGGCGACCATGTTGATGCCTTCGGTGGTGCCGGAGTTGAAAATGATCTCGTCCTCGCTGCATGCATTGAGGAAGCGCGCGATCTTGCCCCGCACGGATTCGTAGTTGTCTGTGGCGAGATTGGACAGGAAATGCAGGCCACGATGGACATTGGCATATTCCTCGGAATAGGCCTTGGAAATGGCGTCAATCACCACCTGCGGCTTTTGCGCGGATGCCCCATTGTCAAGGTAAACCAATGGCTTACCATTCACTTCCCGTGACAGGATGGGGAAGTCACTGCGAATTTTGTCTACGTCATACACTGCCCAGTCCCCCTGCAGAAAAACCCGTCATGGTCAGGATCAGCATCAATCCGATGAACAGGCCCGTTGCCACCGCGATCAGCAAGCCAAAGGCGCGCAAAAGCGAGTCAAAGCGCATGGCCGCGCTGATGAAATGCAAGAACAGCCAGAACGCGACAAGTTGCAGCCCCAGCGCCACCAGACTGGCAAAAAGGGGCGCGATCAATCCGACGACGAGGATGACGGCCTGCGCGGCGGCGCGCAGCGCTTGCAGCCAGATGACCAGCGCCATCATGTCCGTCATCTCGCCCACGCCGCCCATCGCGCGTCCGGCCCAGAACAGCGCCTGAATCATGATCACCAGCGTGCCCGCGACGATGGCAAAGAACATGATGGGGCGTTCAAGTAGGGTCAGGATCGGCAAGGCGGCGCGTGCGGCGGCATCGACTCCGCCGGGCGACAGCACAATCGGGGCCGAGGCCAGCAGCGTGTTCACAGCAGCAACCGCGAACAGCGCCATGTAAAGAACGCCGCGATCAAGGTTCCAGCCCATGATCTGTTCGGCCGTTCCCTTGGGATCGCGCAGCGTATCAACGGCAAGTTGCGGCCACGATGTCATGATTTGGACCTTTCGGTGTTGCGCGCTGCGAGGGTGCCCGCCACCCAGAACCACAGAAACACCGCACACCACAAGAGGGCAACGGCCTGGAGGGCCGGTCCCGGCCCAACCATGCCTGCCGTAAGTCCCAAGAGCAGCACAATCGGCGTTGATGCCAACAGCGCCCAGAACAGCGCCACCCGGATTTCGTAACCCGAAGGCGCGCGCGGCATGACCCGGCTGACCAGCCAGACAAGGCCCGCAACGCCGTACATCAGAAGCGGAAACAGGAATATCCACAAGAAGGCAGACCAGTAAAGGCGCGCCTGAAACGGCACGGAGTCGTCCAGATGCGCCTCGCGCGACTGATAGGGTGTTTGCGCGATAAAGATCACGACACAGGCAGCGATCAGGAAATAGAGCACAGAATCCTCGCGCCGCGGCCCGTCAAGGATGCGGGCCACAACACGACCTGGACCGCGATAGGTTGCGGTGATGTTGCGCGTGATTGCCATGCAGGGTTACGCTCTGTGCCGCTCAAGCCATCCCGCAAGACGCTCGACCATAACTTCGCGCAGACCTTCGTCCTCGATTTCCTCCACCGCTTCGGCGAGAAAAGCGAGCGTCAGCAAATCTGTGGCAATGGCCGCAGGCACACCGCGCGAGCGCAGGTAGAACAGCGCCTCATCATCGATGGCACCCGAGGTCGATCCGTGCGAGCAGACCACGTCGTCGGCATAGATTTCCAGCTCGGGCTTGGCGAGGAATTGCGCGTCGTCATCCAAGAGCAGCGACTGGCTGATCTGGTAGCCGTCCGTTTTTTGCGCACCTGCCTTGACGAGGATTTTGCCCTGAAACACGCCCACGGCCCCGTTGCGCAGCACCTTCTTGAACACCTGACGGCTTTCGCAGCGTTCAGCATCATGGGTGACGAACACCGTGTCATCGTGGTGGAAATCCCCGTCCCCGACACAGGCACCTGCCACATGGGCAATGGCGTCATCACCGGTCAGCTCAATGATGCAATCATTGCGCGTCAGCCGCCCGTTCACAGTGAGCGTAAAGGATTTGAAGGTAGATTCCGTGCCGAGACGCGCAAAGATATGCGTTGCCGCCAGCCGTTCATGATCACGACCTTGCGCCCGCACATGGTGGAACGCCGCGCCGTCCGCGATGTCCACTTCCATCACCTTGTTGAAGCGTGACGCTGCGGGTCCGTTTTCCAGAATGGTCACATCCGCACCAGCATCCAGCTTGATCACGTGGTGCAGAATGGCATCCGACATCTCGTCCGCGTGGTTGTAGACAAAGTGGATCGGTTTCGGCACGGCACCCGTCACGTGGATCAGCACGCCGTCGGTCGCAAAGGCGGTGTTGAGCGCCGCAAGGGGCCGCGCCACCGGCGTTTGCCCAGCGGTTTCAAGCACGCCATAGACGCCCTTGGCCCAGTGAATATCGGCATCCGTGTCTGCCAGACGGTCGATCTTCACATGATCAAGCGCCAGATCATCGGACGCTTCTGCGTTGAACACGCCATCATCAAACACGATGCGCAGCGCGTCAGTCCCTCCGAAAATCGGGGCCTCGTCCGCATGAAACACGGCCGCACCCGGTGCATCCGCCTGGGTCAGCAGGTCGGGACGCGTGAATTTCCAATACTCATCGCGCCGCTGGGGCAGACCTGTGCTGCGCAGGCGCGCAAGTGCTTCGGTGCGCGCCGCCTCTGACCAGCCACCTTTGGGCAGGGTCAGGTTCGCGATGCGCGCCTCGGTCAGATCGGGTTTCGCTGCTGGGGCCGCCATTACGCCACCTCGGCCAGAATATCGCCGTAGCCGTTGTTTTCGACCTCAAGCGCCAGCTCGGGACCACCGGTCTTCACGATGCGCCCATCGGCCATGATGTGCACCACGTCAGGTTTGATGTGATCGAGCAGACGCTGATAGTGGGTGATCACCAGAAAACCCCGCCCTTCCGAACGCAGCTTGTTCACGCCTGTCGCCACCAGCTTCATCGCATCGACGTCCAGACCGGAATCGGTTTCGTCCAGAATGCACATTTTTGGTTCCAGCATCGCCATCTGCAGGATTTCGTTGCGCTTTTTCTCACCACCGGAGAAGCCGACATTGACGGGGCGCTTGAGCATATCCGCATCGATCTGCAATTCCTTGGCGCGGGCGCGGATGACTTTGAGGAAGTCGGCGGCCGACATCTCTTCTTCGCCGCGGGCCTTGCGCTGTGCGTTCACGGCGGTGCGCAAAAAGGTCATGTTGCCGACACCGGGGATTTCGACCGGGTATTGGAAGGCAAGGAACAGGCCAGCAGCGGCGCGCTCTTCGGGCTCCAGTTCAAGCAGATCGACATCTTCGAGATGGGCCGTGCCGCCTGTCACCTCGTAGCCCTCGCGACCCGACAGAACATAAGACAGCGTCGACTTGCCCGACCCGTTGGGGCCCATGATCGCGTGCACCTTCCCCGCCTCGACAGTCAGATCGACACCTTTGAGGATTTGCTTGTCTTCTTCTTCCAGCTTCACGTGCAGGTCTTTGATCGTCAGCATGTGCGTTGTTCCTTGTTCTTCATTTTTTCAAGGCCGACCAGACGGGCGGCAGTGTTCTTTTTCGGCAGGTTTAGGCCAGCACCACGGCTGTGCCCGAAACGGACACCATCAGCATGCTGTCCCCCACCACTTCGTAATCCAGATCGATGCCGACCACGGCATTCGCGCCAACATGGGCTGCGCGCTGTTCCAGTTCAGCCATGGCCGTGTCGCGCGCATCCTGCAGTTTCGATTCATATGCGCCCGAGCGGCCCCCGATGATATCCGTGATCCCGGCAAAGAAATCGCGCACCACGTTGGCGCCCATGATCGCCTCGCCCACAACGATTCCTTTGTAGTCGGTGATCTTGTAGCCCTCGACAGAATTGGTGGTGGTCAGGATCATTCCTCGTCGTCTCCGTCCTCGACATAGCCATAAAGGTGCGCGACGCCGCGCTGCACGCCCACCGCAACGGCCACGCACATGAGCAACAAAAAGAACCAGACCCAGAACGAGGTCAGCGCCGCCGGATGCGCCACGGTCGCCACGACAAATCCGACGATAAACACGATGACAAAGGTCAGCCCACCTTCGCGCGTGCCATCGGCATCCGACATCCTGGGCCGCTTGATCTTGCGCCGCTCGGACGGGTCATTGTCGGGAAACAGGGCGTGGGTCACTTCTTGCGCGCCTCGATGTCGGCAAGGGCCTGGCGCACCTCTTCTTCGGAGCGGGCAAAGCCGCTTGCATATTCGTCGGGAGGCGCAGGTCTGAACAGCATGATCGCAACGGAGATTGCCCCAAACGTCATCGCGCATCCAAGCGCCATAGCGATGGCGACGTCCGGCGCGACAACCATCCCAAGCATGTAGCCAAAGAAGAATCCGGCAGTGACCGCCACGAACATGCGCCCCGCCACGCTTTGGGTCCTGCCTTCGCTCAGGTTGGCTGACTGAACGGCGTTTGCGTGGTCAAAGGTTTGCCCGACCGTGCTGTTGTCCTCGTCGCTCATCATGGATCAGCCCACCGACCCCTCAAGCGAGATCGCCACAAGCTGTTGTGCTTCCATGGCAAATTCCATCGGCAGTGCCTGCAACACGTCCTTGCAGAAGCCATTCACCACGAGGGCCACCGCCTCTTCCTCGTCCATACCGCGCGAGCGGCAATAGAACATCTGATCGTCATCCACCTTGGATGTCGTCGCCTCGTGTTCGACGCGGGAGGAGTTGTTCTTGACCTCAATATACGGCACTGTATGCGCCCCGCATTTGTCACCAATCAGCAAGCTGTCGCATTGCGTATAGTTGCGCGAATTCTTGGCCTTGGGGTGCATCGAGACAAGGCCGCGATAGGTGTTTTGAGCCCTGCCCGCACTGATGCCCTTGGACACAATCCGCGACTTCGTGTTCTTGCCCAGATGGATCATCTTGGTGCCGGTATCGGCCTGCTGCATATTGTTGGCGATGGCGATGGAGTAAAACTCGCCCTGCGTGTCGTTGCCGCGCAGAATGCAGGACGGGTATTTCCATGTGACCGCAGACCCGGTTTCGACCTGCGTCCACATCACCTTGGCGCGATCACCCCGGCAATCGGCGCGTTTGGTGACAAAGTTGTAGATGCCACCCTTGCCGTTCTCATCCCCGGGATACCAGTTCTGAACGGTCGAGTATTTCACCTCGGCGTCTTCCTCGATGATGATCTCGACAACGGCGGCATGCAGTTGAGCAATGTCACGCTGCGGTGCGGTGCAGCCCTCAAGATAGCTGACGTACGATCCCTTGTCCGCGATGATCAGCGTACGTTCGAACTGGCCCGTGTTCTCCGCATTGATGCGGAAATAGGTCGACAGCTCCATCGGGCAGCGCACACCGGGGGGCACGTAGACAAACGAACCATCTGAAAACACGGCGGAATTCAGCGTTGCATAATAGTTGTCCGAAACGGGCACGACTGAACCAAGATATTTCTTGACCAGTTCCGGGTGATCCTTGATCGCCTCAGAAATCGAACAGAAGATCACGCCCGCCTTTTTCAACTCGGCCTGAAAGGTCGTGCCGACTGAAACGGAGTCAAACACCGCATCCACGGCCACTTTGCGCGGCGCGTCAGTCAGCTCCTCGGCGCCTTCGACACCGGCCAAAATCATCTGCTCTTTCAGCGGAATGCCAAGTTTCGCGTATGTTTCCAACAGCTTGGGGTCCACCTCGTCCAGCGACTTGGGCTTGACCTCCATCGATTTGGGACGGGCATAGTAATACTGGTCCTGAAAATCGATCTCGGGATAGTCGACCATCGCCCATTTGGGCTCTTCCTTGGTCAACCAGCGCTCATATGCCGCCAGACGCCACTCCAGCATCCATTCAGGTTCTTCGTTTTTCTCGGATATCAGCTTGACGATGTCCGGGCTGAGGCCCTTGGGGGCATAGTCCATCTCGATATCGGTGGACCAGCCGTACTTATAGGCGCCACCGACTTCGCGGACCGCATCGACGGTGTCCTGATCGACACCCTCTTTGACGACAACTTCATCTACTGCATTGTCCATATCAGACATTCCCCTCTGCAAAACGACCCTCAGGCCGCCCGCGCCTCGTGTTTCTTCAACTTTTGCGCCCAAGCCTCGGCAAAGCGCGTCACATCGTCTTCTGTTGTCTCAAGCCCAAGCGACACCCGGACCGCATTGGCCGCCACATCACCCAGACCCATCGCCGTCAGCACCCGGCTGGCCTTGACCTTGCCACTGGAACAGGCAGAGCCCGCCGAAATCGCAAACCCGGCCAGGTCCATCTGCATCACTTGCGTCTCGCCTTTCCACCCGGGCGTGGCGAAACATGTCGTGTTGGGCAGGCGCGGCGCATCCTTCCCGACAAAAATAGTCGTATTTGAGGAAGCCTCAAGAGCACTTTCTAGAATATTTCTAAGTTTCTCGATTTCGGCCCATTTGCCGCTCATCACGTCGCGGTGCGCCGCCTCGGCCGCCGCGCCAAATCCGGCAACTCCAATCACATTCTCCGTACCTGACCGCCGCCCCATCTCCTGCCCACCACCGCGCAGCATCGGCGCTGGGTCATCAGCGGTGAAATTGATCAGCGCGCCGACACCCTTTGGCCCGCCCAGCTTGTGGGCTGACAGGATCATGTAGGCCGGGCGCTTGTCGCCGTCGTACGCCACAGGCACTTTTCCGGCCATCTGAGTGATGTCGCATACAACCGAATAGGGCACGGTGCCCGCGCGCAACGCATTGATGTTCGTATTGGACGCCACGCGGGCATCGGGCAACATGACACCGGTTTCACTGTTGGCAGCCGACATGGCGACCAATGCGACGGGCGCGCGTTCGGTGCTGTGCGCATCGCCGACGCCCCGCACAATCCAGTTGCAGAACTCAGTTGCTCCCGCCGCATTCAAGGCACCTTGCGGATCGAACAGCGACGGCAAATCCGCCTCGCTCCAGTCCAGAAAACAATCATGCTCGGTCGGCAACGCAGCAAATCGCCCGCCATGCCGATCTTTCTGCGCCACGGCCAATGCTGCCGCCTCGGTCGCCGACCCGGTGAAAACCACCTGTGTCGGCTTGCACTCGACCAGCTCCGCCACCTGCGCGCGTGCACGCTCCACCAGCATCTTGGCCGCGCGCCCCTCGGCATGAACCGAGGACGGATTGCCCACCACGTCCATGGCCGCAAGCATCGCCTCGCGGGCTTCAGGCCGCAGGGGCGTGGTCGCATTGTGATCCAGATAGACCCGGCTCACACGATCCCTCCTTCATCTCGCCAGATAAACTCCGGGGGGTTGGGGGCTGGCCCCCAGCCGACATCAGCTTTCATCGACCACGGCCATCAGGTTGGGCACCGCCGGACAGGGGGCAAGCTCGTTCTCGATCACATCGGACAGGCGGGTCTGGTGCAAAAAGACATAGACATGGGCCGACAGCCCTTCCCAAAGCCGGTTGGTCAGCGATTGCGCCTTTGACCCGGAGGCCGCACCCGATGCCCCTGCCCCCTTGTGCATCGCGTCGACCTTTTCATCGACAGCCGCGAGGATATCGGACACTCGGATTTCTGATGCCGCACGGGTCAGCCGGTATCCGCCGCCGGGCCCGCGCACCGACGCCACAAGCTCGGCGCGGCGCAGTTTCACGAACAACTGCTCAAGATAGGGCAGCGAAATGTCCTGGCGGGCAGAGATATCGCCAAGGCTGACCAGCTTGTCGGCGGGTTGCAGCGCGATGTCGCTCAGCGCCACCATCGCATAGCGCCCTTTGGTCGACAGTTTCATTAGACAAACGCCCCCAATTGACGTGCGCGCCCGAAGGCCATACATGCTCTTTCACTGCAGGAACGCAAACCTGCCCATGAAATTAGAACCGTTCTAAGGTACCCGAGAAATTTCGTCAAGAAATCGGATGGCCAAAAAGACGAAACAGGACAGATACCCCCATGCCCGAGGTCATTTTTCCCGGACCCGAAGGCCGCCTCGAAGGCCGCTATCACCCCCAAAAAGAACGTGACGCGCCAATCGCCATCGTCCTGCATCCGCACCCGCAATTCGGCGGAACGATGAATCACAAGGTGGTGCATGCGCTGCACTATGCCTTCTTCAACATGGGCTTTACCGTGTTGCGGTTCAACTTCCGCGGCGTCGGACGCTCGCAGGGCGAATATGATCAGGGCATCGGCGAGTTGAGCGACGCAGCCTCTGCGCTCGACTATTTGCAGTCGATGAACAACAACTCCAAACACTGCTGGGTCGCAGGGTTCAGCTTTGGCGCATGGATCGGGATGCAGTTGCTGATGCGCCGCCCCGAGATTACGGGGTTCATCAGCGTCTCGCCCCCGGCCAACATGTACGACTTTTCGTTCCTCGCGCCCTGCCCCTCTTCGGGGCTGATCATCAACGGCTCCGCCGACCGCGTCGCACCGCCGGCAGATACAGTCGGGCTGGTGAACAAGTTGCACGAGCAGAAGGGCATCACCATCACTCACACAGAGGTGGAGGGTGCCGGCCATTTCTTTGAACAGCCCCACATGGACACGCTGATCGATCACACGACCGACTACGTCAAACGTCGCCTGACAGAGACGTCGCGGTAATGGCCGATCCCGTTGTCATCGAAATGGCCAACAAGCTGGCCGAGGAATGCCTGGCCGTGCAGAACGAGATCGGTGATGACCGACTGTTCATGCAGGTGGGCGATGTACTCGGCGCGTCGTCACAAACGCTGGAAGAGGCGTTTCTGACAGCGATCCGCACGCGAATGGCCAATGATGCAGGCCGCAAGTTCCTTGCGCAAAAGCTCAAGACGCACGAAGCGTCAAAGTCAGCCGAATAATCCGACTTCGCACGTAAAAACCGCGCAGCGAAGTCATCGCCGCGCGGTCCAAAATCGTTACCAGGTCGTCCTCAGGAGTGAGACGTTTTGCGTCGCGCCAGGCCAAAGCCCAAGAGCGCTGTGCCAAGCAGCAGGCCGCCTGCGGGCAATGGCACCACCATTGGCGACAATTCAAACTGGAATTGCGCAGTGCCGCCTTCTGCAAAGACAAAGTCGGAGATGCTGCCGGTTCCCGTTGTATCGATGGAAATCGAGAAGAAATCCGATCCGAACCGGATCGTTGGAAACGGCGTGGCGCTCCCGCTGGCATAGATGCTTGCGCCGCCGATTTGCGTGAAGCCGATGATTTCACGTCCATGGCTGAATTGAATGTTGGACACCATGATGCTGGCGAAATCAAAATCGCCGCCCAGGCCCCCTGCGTTCCGGCCAGTCAGCGTCAACAGGCCTTCGGAGGACAGATCAGCCTCAACTCCGCCCATCCAGTCGCTTGGGTTGCTGATTTCATCGCCTTCGTCGAGTTCGGCACCCGCACCAAGCGTCACGCCGAGGTTCTCCAGAACGCGCGCCCCAGCGCTGAAACTTGCGTCCGGCAGGTCAAACTCCCCACGGAAATCTGCAGACACGACCGACGCAACGGCGGGGGCTGCCATGAATGCCGCAGCGACCGAAAGGGCGCATACGGACTTTGTGAAGAAACTCATCACGTACTCCATATCTGTGCCCCGAAGACAGCATCGTCAAAACACGGGCTGCGCGTCAACGCGTTAAGACGGGATTAAGCATAAAGTCGGTTTTCCGGGAAAGGTGCGACCTGAAAGATACGCCTTTGTGGCAGGAGTTTGGAGACTGTGTTCAGACTGTGTCAGGCCCGTGTCGCTGGCTTGTCAAAGCACATCACGCTGTCCGGCGCGTACGAATCGATGTGACCCACGCGGATACGTCCAACCCACTCTCAATCCGTCCTGACTGCACCATAGAAAGAGCATGCTAGGTGACTTGCCGCGCAGGTCGATGCGGCACAAGCGATCCGTCCAGTTGCTCTGCACACAGATGCGAACACGCGCCCTGCCCGCCAATCGGCGCCCTGCATCCCTGCGGCAAATTCGGTATACAACAGTATACGGCTTTTCAAACCGCGCCAGACACGCTAAGCGAACGCCAAATCGACTGCAGCCGAAAGGGACGCCAACATGACCAAGATCAAGGTAGACAACCCCATCGTCGAGATGGACGGAGACGAGATGACACGGATCATCTGGGACTTCATCAAGAAGAAATTGATCCTGCCCTATCTCGACATCGATCTGCTCTACTACGATCTGGGTATTCAGGCCCGCGACGACACCAATGATCAGATCACCATCGACTCCGCCGAAAAGACCAAAGAGGTGGGCGTTGCTGTCAAATGCGCGACCATCACCCCGGATGAGGCACGGGTCGAGGAATTCGGCCTCAAACAGATGTGGCGCAGCCCCAATGGCACGATCCGCAACATTCTGGGCGGCGTGATCTTTCGCCAGCCTATCATCTGCAAAAACGTGCCCCGCCTTGTGCCCGGATGGACCAAGCCCATCGTTGTGGGGCGCCATGCCTTTGGCGATCAGTACCGCGCGACCGACTTCAAATTCCCCGGCAAGGGCAAGCTGACCATCAAGTTCGTCGGCGATGACGGCACCGAGATCGAAAAAGAGGTGTTTGACGCCCCCGGCGCCGGTGTCACCATGGCGATGTACAACCTCGACCAGTCGATCATCGACTTTGCACGCGCTTCGATGAACTACGGCCTCAACCTGGGCTGGCCGGTGTACCTGTCGACCAAGAACACGATCCTCAAGCAATATGATGGTCGCTTTCTTGAGCTGTTCCAGCACATTTACGAGACCGAGTTTGCCGACAAGTTCAAAGAGGCTGGCATCACCTATGAACACCGCCTGATCGACGACATGGTCGCCTGTGCGATGAAGTGGAATGGCGGCTATGTCTGGGCCTGCAAGAACTACGATGGCGACGTGCAGTCCGACACCGTGGCGCAGGGTTTTGGCTCGCTTGGTCTGATGACCTCCGTTCTGATGACGCCCGATGGCAAGACGGTCGAGGCCGAAGCGGCCCACGGCACCGTCACCCGCCACTATCGCCAGCACCAGAAGGGCGAGGAAACCTCGACCAACTCGATCGCATCGATCTATGCGTGGACCGGCGGGCTCAAGCACCGTGCCAAGCTGGACGACAATACCGCCCTGATGGCCTTTGCGACCACGCTGGAAAAGGTGATCGTGGAAACCGTTGAAAGTGGTGACATGACCAAGGATCTGGCCCTGCTGGTCGGCCCCGACCAGAAATGGCTCACCACCATGGGCTTCCTTGAAAAGATTGACGAAAACCTGAACAAAGCCCTCGCGGGCTGATCAGGAAACACTCGCAAAGGCGGCCTTGACGGGCCGCCTTTTTTTGTTGCCACTGGCCGGACGAACCACAGGTGGCAGGACCCGAAGCGATGCAAAGAGAACTGATGTACGACATTCCCACCCCCATTATCGCGCTGCTGTTGCTGGCTGGCATGCTGATTGCACTGGCCGTGGGCCATGCGCTGGACCGGACCGAAGGACGCGCGGACGATCAGACCCGCGCCCAATCCAACACCGTGCAGGGCGCGCTGACAGGTCTGCTGGCGCTGCTGCTGGGTTTCACCTTTTCACTGGCCCTCGCGCGCCATGACGACCGGTCGGGCCATGTGGTTGCCGAGGCAAACGCCATTGGCACCGCATGGCTGCGCACCAGCCTGCTGCCCGAAGGCGCACAAGGCGCAGCCCAGGTGCTGCTGCGCGGCTACACGGCCTCCCGCGTTGAGGCCGTCGAAGTCGCCGCCTCTGAAATCGAGGCTCGCGATGCGCTGATTGCCAAGGCCAACGCAACCTTCGACGAAGTCTGGCGGATCGCCAGCGAAGTGGCGCGCGCCGAAAAGTCACCTGTCGTCAACAGTTTCGTCACCAGTCTGAACGATATGATCGACGCGCTGGCTGCACGCGATGCGGCGGTGAACCGGCATGTGCCCGAACTGGTCCTGTTCCTGATGTTCGGCACGTTCATGGTGCTTGCGGTGATCATGGGCTTTACCGCAAGCCAGGCCAACACGCGGCCCGGCGTTCCGGCCTATGCGATGATGGCGCTGATTGTGGTGCTTGTGTTCATCATCATCGATCTGGACAGGCCACGGCGTGGATTGATCGAAATCGACCAAACGCCGCTTGTCGAAGTCTATGACGCGATGCTGGCCGCGCAGGGCTAGCCCCAATCCATGCGCGGCTGATCTCCTGTTTAGCGACCTAGCCCCGGTTGGACGTGCGCGCATACATCTGCGCGATCATCCGGCTGGCTGTCTTTTCGAACAGGCACGGGATCACCGCATGGACCAGCGCCGCACCCCCGGCGAGAAACAGGCGCAGGGCAAAGCCGGAGGCAAAGACCGCGTGTTCGGCATAAGATTCGTTCACATGGCGGGGATGGTTCAGGAAAACGCGGTCGATCATGGCATGGCCCTTCTTGTGCGGTGTGAGGACAATATGCTGGCTTTTGGAGGGGACAGGCTCCCAAAAACCAACCCATTTCGCGATTGCGCGTATAGATTATCCCACGTAATCTTTAATCATGGAGCATTTTGACCAAACAGACGCCCGAATCCTCAACGAATTGCAACGCGACGCGGGGCAATCGCTAGAATCCTTGGGCGACACCATTGGCCTTAGCCGCAATGCCTGTTGGCGCCGCATCCGCGCGATGGAACATGCAGGCGTGATCACAGGGCGTGTCGCACTGGTGGACCCCAAGGCGGTGGACCTCGGCCTCATGGTGTTCATGCAGGTGCGCACGCACAGCCACGACCCCGACTGGCAGGCAAAGTTCAACAAGGCGACGCGCACCATCCCCGGCATCCTCAGCGTCTACCGGATGACGGGTGACCTTGATTACCTGATCCGCGCGCGGGTGCGCGATATGGCGGGGTATGATGCGTTGTATCAGCAGCTTATTCACCTTGTGCCCATCGCCGATGTCGCGGCAAGTTTCGTGATGGAAGAGATCAAGGACAGCACCGCCCTGCCCCTTTGAAAGGACGCCCCCATGCCGTTGCACTACATCTATCTGATCGTGGCGGTAGCCGCAGAAACCATCGGCACCACGGCGCTGCAGGCGAGCAACCAGTTCACCAGAGTCGGGCCAACCGTAATGGTGGTGATCGCCTACGGAGTTGCGTTCTATTTCCTCGGCATTGCGCTCAAATACATCCCCGTCGGCATCGCCTATGCGCTGTGGTCGGGTCTTGGCATTGTGCTGATCGCGCTGATCGGTTTTGCCGTGTTCGGGCAGGTGCTGGACCTTGCGGCCGTCCTTGGGCTGGGCATGATCATCGGCGGGATCGTGGTCATTCAGCTCTTTTCCAACACCGCGACACACTGACGCCACAGCACTTGGCCACAACAGACCTTTCTTTCTGCAACGCGGCACGATATGGCGCGCACGAGCAGCCCCGCACCCGGGGCTTTTCCGCTTGAAAGAGGCCCGAAATGGATCTGCGCAACATCGCCATCATCGCCCACGTTGACCACGGCAAAACCACGCTGGTGGACGAACTGCTGAAACAGTCGGGCACCTATCGCGAGAACCAGGCGACCACAGAACGCGCCATGGACAGCAACGATCTGGAGCGCGAGCGCGGGATCACCATTCTGGCCAAGGCGACATCCGTGGAATGGCAAGGCCACCGCATCAACATCGTGGACACGCCCGGCCACGCCGATTTCGGCGGAGAAGTTGAGCGCATCCTGTCCATGGTAGATGGCGTGGTTCTGCTGGTCGATGCCGCCGAAGGGCCGATGCCGCAAACGAAATTCGTGACCTCCAAGGCGCTGGCGCTGGGTCTGCGCCCCATCGTGGTGCTGAACAAGGTCGACAAGCCCGACGCCGAACCTGACCGGGCGCTGGACGAATGCTTTGATCTTTTTGCCAACCTCGGGGCCGATGATGACCAGTTGGATTTTCCGCACATGTACGCCTCTGGCCGCAGCGGTTGGGCGGATATGGAGTTGGATGGACCGCGCAAGGATCTGAGCGCCCTGTTCGAGCTGGTGCTGAAACACGTCCCCGCCCCGGCGCAAATCGAGGCGCGTGATGAACCCTTCCGGATGCTGGCGACAACCCTTGGGGCGGACCCGTTCATCGGGCGTATTCTGACGGGCCGGGTCGAATCCGGCACTTTGAAAGCAGGCGAAACCGTCAAGGCGCTGTCGCGCGACGGCACCCTGATCGAAAACTTCCGCTGCACCAAGATCCTCGCCTTTCGCGGGTTGGGCCAGCAGCCCATTGATCTGGCCGAAGCGGGCGACATCGTCAGCCTCGCCGGCATGTCCAAGGCCACCGTGGCGGATTCCATCGTGGCAACGTCCGTGTCCGAGGCCCTGCCCGCCCAGCCCATCGATCCGCCCACCATCACCGTGACCTTCGGCATCAATGACAGCCCGCTGGCGGGCCGTGACGGCAAGAAAGTCCAGTCCCGCGTGATCCGTGACCGCTTGATGAAAGAAGCCGAAAGCAATGTCGCAATCAAGATCAGCGACACCCCAGGCGGAGACGCGTTCGAAGTCGCCGGGCGCGGCGAATTGCAGATGGGTGTGTTGATCGAAAACATGCGCCGCGAAGGGTTCGAATTGTCCATCTCGCGCCCGCAGGTGCTTTTTCAGGAGATTGACGGCGCGCGCCACGAACCCATCGAAGAAGCGACAATTGACGTAGACGACGAATACTCGGGCGCGGTCATTGAAAAGCTGACCGGCGTGCGGCGCGGCAATCTGGTGGAAATGAAACCCGCAGGTGCGGGCAAGACGCGCATCATCGCACATGTGCCGTCGCGGGGCCTGATCGGCTATCACGGGGAATTCCTGACGGACACGCGCGGTACCGGCGTGCTGAACCGCGTGTTTCATGAATGGGCACCGCACAAGGGGCCGATCCCCGGACGGCGCGCAGGCGTGTTGATCTCGATGGAAAACGGCCAATCCGTCGCCTTTGCGCTCTGGAACCTCGAAGAGCGGGGCCGCATGTTCATCGGCGCGCAGGCCGACGTCTATACCGGCATGATCATCGGCGAGCACAGCCGCGAAAACGATCTCGAAGTGAACCCGCTCAAAGGCAAGAAACTGACCAACGTGCGGGCTTCGGGCACGGATGAGGCCGTGCGGCTGACGACGCCGATCACGATGAGCCTTGAAGAAGCGATTGCCTATATCGACGATGACGAGTTGGTCGAGGTCACGCCCAACGCGATCCGGTTACGCAAACGCTTTCTGGACCCGCACGAACGCAAACGCATGGCGCGCGCGTCCTGAGGACGGACTGGGAACCCGTTCCCGATTTCGGTCAGAAGAAGACCTATTCCGTGGTCTCGACGATCAGCAGTTCACGCTCCGATGCGCCGCGGGCGTGCTCAAGTGCTGCCTGATAGGCATCCGAGTGATAGCAGCGTTCGGCTGTTTCCACGTCAGGGAATTTCGCCACCACATTGCGCGGGCGGTCCTTGCCCTCAAGTTGCACGTAGCGACCACCGCGGGCAATGAATGTCCCGCCATGTTCCGCGATGGCGACGCCTGCGCCTTTTGCATATTTGGCATAAGCCTCGTCATCCGTGACGGTGACATGTGCGATCCAGAGTGCTGGCATTCTATCCTCCCAATACGGCCTTGGCGGCTGCGATGGCGGCGTCGGCATTGCCGATGTCCCGCGCTCCGCCTTGCGCCAAGTCGGGGCGGCCTCCGCCCCTTTGCCGCCCAGTTCGACCACGGCGGCCTTGACCAGATCGACGGCGCTGAGCGTGTCTGTCTTGTCGTCCGTGACCCCGGCGGCCACGGCCACCTTGCCGTCACTTTCGGCGATCAGCAAGATCGCGCCGCTTGCAATGCGGGATTTGTGTTCGTCAATGAGGGCGGGCAGATCCTTGCCCGTCACACCGTTGAGGACCTGCGCCAGAAAGGCCGTGCCATTCACCTGTTCGGCATCCGGGCTGGCTTGACCTCCGCCCGACATCGCCAGTTCACGGCGCAGTTGCGCCACTTCGCCGGCCAAAGCCTTGCGTTCGTCCAGCAGTGATTTCACCCGCGCAGGTACGTCCTGCGCCTGCGCTTTCAACTCAAGTGCGGCCTGTGCCAGCAGGTGATCCTGCCCGCGCAGATAGGCCATCGCTGCCTCGCCCGTCAGTGCCTCGATCCGGCGCACGCCTGCACTTGATGCGCTGTCGCCCAACGTGACAAAGGCGCCGATATCGCCGGTCTGGCGCACATGCGTGCCCCCGCACAGTTCAAGGGAATACGTGTCCCCATTCGTGCCTTTACCCGAACCTGGTTGCGCGCCCATCGACACCACACGCACCTCGTCCCCGTATTTCTCACCAAAAAGCGCCTGCGCCCCAAGCGCGCGCGCATCATCCGGCGTCATGATACGGGTTTCGACGACCGCGTTCTGGCGGATGTAGGCGTTGACCTCGGCTTCGACCTTTTCCAGTTCGGCAAGGCTGAGCGCTTTGCCGTGGCTGAAATCAAAGCGCAAACGATCCGGCGCATTGAGCGAACCGCGCTGCGCCACGTGATCCCCCAACTCCCCGCGCAACGCCTCGTGCAGCAGGTGCGTGGCCGAGTGATTGGCCCGGATGGTTGTCCGGCGCGCATGATCGACTTCAAGAACAGCCGCTTCACCCTTGGAAATGCTACCTTTTATGACTTTTGCGACGTGTATGAACACATCCGCCGCCTTGCGCGTGTCAGTGATTTGCGCTTCGCCGCTTTCCGTGCGCAAAAGGCCCGTATCGCCAACCTGCCCGCCGCTTTCCGCGTAGAACGGGGTCTGGTTCAGGGCGATTTGCACCTGTGCACCAATTGCAGCGCTGTCTGCCTGCGCACCGTCCATCACAAGGCCGACGATCTGGCCTTCGGCTGTCTCGGCGTCATAGCCCAGAAACTCCGTCGCGCCATGTGCCTCGGCCACGTCGAACCACACCGTTGCATCCGCCGCCTCGCCCGATCCCGACCATGCCGCGCGCGCCTTGGCCTTTTGTTCGGCCATGGCCGCATCAAAGCCGTCCGTGTCGACGCCGCGCCCCTGTTCGCGCAACGCATCCTGCGTCAGATCGAGTGGAAAACCGTAAGTGTCATAAAGCTTGAAAGCAGCCGCACCCGGCAGATCGGCCCCCTCGGACAACCCGGCGACTTCGTCGTCCAGCAGCTTGAGGCCACGGTCCAGCGTTTGCTTGAAGCGCACTTCTTCGGCTTCCAGAGTTTCGGTGATCAGCGCCTGCGCCTGGCCCAACTCGGGATATGCCGCGCCCATTTGGCGGACCAGCGTGGGCACAAGGCGGTACATCACAGGGTCTTTGGCCCCCAGCAGATGGGCATGGCGCATCGCGCGGCGCATGATCCGGCGCAACACGTAACCGCGCCCGTCATTGGACGGCATCACGCCATCCGCAATCAGGAACGAGGTCGAGCGCAAATGATCCGCAATCACCCGGTGATGCACGTTCTGATCGCCGTAGGGATCAACATTGGTCACATCCGCCGACGCCTCGATCAGCGATTTGAACAGATCGGTATCATAGTTGTCATGGCTGCCCTGCAGCAGCGCGCCGATCCGTTCCAACCCCATGCCGGTGTCGATCGACTGCATGTCCAGATCGACCATGGATCCATCTTCGAACTGCTCGTTCTGCATGAAAACGATGTTCCAGATCTCGATAAACCGGTCACCGTCTTCTTCGGGACTGCCCGGCGGCCCGCCCCAGATATGGTCTCCGTGATCATAGAAAATCTCGGTGCACGGACCGCAGGGGCCGGTCGGTCCCATTTGCCAAAAATTGTCAGATGTCGCGATGCGGATGATGCGATCTTCGGGAACGCCCACTTTCTTCCAGATGTCGAACGCTTCGTCGTCGGTGTGGTAAATCGTGACATAGAGGCGATCCTTTGGGATCCCGAATTCGCCCGTGATCAGGTTCCACGCAAAGGGGATCGCCTCGGTTTTGAAGTAATCGCCAAAGCTGAAGTTGCCCAGCATTTCGAAAAACGTGTGGTGGCGCGCGGTGTAGCCGACATTGTCCAGATCGTTGTGTTTGCCGCCCGCGCGCACACATTTCTGCGAACTGGTGGCGCGTTGGTAGTCGCGCTTTTCCACGCCGGTGAACAGGTTCTTGAACTGCACCATGCCCGAGTTGACGAACATCAGTGTGGGGTCGTTGCGCGGCACCAATGGGCTGGAGGGAACCACCGCATGTCCCTGTTTTTCAAAGTAATTCAGAAAGGTCGAGCGGATATCGTTGAGCGATGGCATGGCGGAAACCCCGGGCGTCTGGATGGTCGCCATGACATAGCCCTGCGCGCGCGGACTGTCCACAAACGAAACAGGGTGGCACCGTCGTACCACCCCGTCCCGAGTATTGTCCGCATCACGTCTGATGCGTCAGGGGTGTTCCGGGCCACCCCCACGCCCGACTGTCATGCTTCGAGAATGTCGTCGTCTTCGACTTCGACTTTTTCATTCTCGGCCATGTCGAAATCAAGGCCGTGGGCTGCGCGTATCTTATCCTCGATCTCGATGGCGATGCGGCTGTTTTCCTTGAGGAAGGATTTGGCGTTTTCGCGGCCCTGCCCGATGCGTTCGTCACCATAGCTGAACCACGAACCCGACTTTTCGACCACGCCCGCCTTGACGCCAAGGTCGAGCAGCTCGCCCATTTTCGAGATACCTTCGCCGTACATGATGTCGAATTCGACCTGTTTGAAGGGCGGTGCCACCTTGTTCTTGACCACTTTGACGCGGGTCGCGTTGCCGACAACTTCGTCGCGGTCCTTCAGGGCACCGATGCGGCGAATGTCGAGGCGGACAGAGGAGTAGAATTTAAGCGCATTGCCACCGGTCGTTGTTTCGGGGCTGCCGAACATGACGCCGATCTTCATCCTGATCTGGTTGATGAAAATGACCATGCAGTTGGAGCGGCTGATCGAACCGGTCAGCTTGCGCATTGCCTGGCTCATCAGGCGCGCCTGCACACCAACGCTGCTGTCGCCCATGTCGCCTTCAAGCTCGGATTTGGGTGTAAGGGCGGCCACCGAGATCGACGACCACCATGTTCACCGCACCGGAACGCACCAGCGTATCGGTGATTTCAAGCGCCTGCTCGCCCGTGTCGGGCTGCGAGATCAGCAACTCATCCAGGTTCACGCCCAGCTTTTTGGCGTATTGCGGGTCCAGCGCATGCTCGGCATCCACAAAGGCGCAAACCCCGCCAGACTTTTGCTGTTCGGCCACGCAATGCAGGGTCAACGTGGTTTTGCCCGAAGATTCAGGGCCATAGATCTCGACAATCCGCCCCATGGGCAGACCGCCGATGCCAAGGGCGATATCAAGCCCCAGCGAACCGGTCGAACTGGCGGTGATGTCCATCACCGCGCCCTTGTCGCCCAATTTCATGATTGAGCCCTTGCCGAACTGGCGTTCGATCTGGGAAAGGGCACTGTCCAGCGCCTTTTGTTTGTCTGCCGATTTTTTGTCTGTCATTGTCAAAAGGTCTGCCGTTGCCATGTGTTTGTTCCCTTGTGTCATACCCGTTGGGGGGCGGCAATCATTGCCGCAACTGCTTCGATGTTCCCCTTGCGTTCCTTATGGGGTCAAAAGGGGAACATTTCAATAAAATTCTCTGCACCCACCTTTTGCCGCCAGTGGTTAAAGAGTAGTTTACGAACAAAGCCGATTTGGCGAAAAATAGAGAAGGCGCGGGCAGTGTTGGTGTTTTACAAAGCAAAACTGGCCTTCTTGTCGGTGCCAAAAACCGGCACAACCGCCTATGAAGCGGCGCTGCGCGATCATGCGGATCTGGTGATTTCGGAACCGCCGATGCTGAAACACGCCCCTGTCTATCGCTATAACCGGTTCGTGCGGCCGATGTTTGCCAAGGTGTGCGATGTCAATCTTGAGGTGATGGCGGTGATGCGCGAGCCCGTTAGCTGGCTGGGCAGTTGGTGGCGTTATCGCCAGCGCCCTTTCATGCAAGGCAAGGAAAACGCCACGCATGGGATCAGCTTTGACGATTTTGTGCTGGCCTACATGAAAGGGAAAAAGCCCGGATTTGCGGATGTGGGCAGCCAGTTCAAGTTCCTGGAGACTCAACCCAACGGGACGGGTGTAACGCATCTGTTCCGCTACGAGGATCAGCCGCGCCTGCAGCGGTTCCTGACGGAACGGCTGGGGGTCAGTTTTGAGCTGGAACGCAGCAACGTGTCGCCCGACATGCCGTTGAACCTGAGCAAGGACGTGGAACAACGCTACCGGCGCAAGTTTGGCGAGGAATATGCTCTTTACGAGAGCATCCCACAGGAATGAATCGCCTGGGCGACCGGAGTCAGTGCAATTGCCGATGCACCGTTTCAGCCAGATCGTTCAACGAAAAGGGCTTGGGCAGGAAAACGGAGTTCGGGATGCTGTCCTGCTGATTGTTCAGCCGGTCCTCGGCATAGCCGGAGACGAAAACCACCCGCACTTCGGGGCGTTCTTTCAAGGCTTCGCGCACCCAACTGGGCCCGTCCTTGCCCGGCATGACCACATCCGTGACAAACAGATCGACACTCAGGCTTTCGTCTTCCAGCGTCTTGAGCGCGGCTTCGGCGCTTTCAGCCTCGAGCACTGTGTATCCGCGCAGGCGCAGGGCGCGGCTGGCAAAGGCACGCACGGGCGCTTCATCTTCGACCAGCAGAATCACACCGTCCCCATGTTTGGGTTCGACCTTGGCTTCGACCTTGGGGGCCTTGACTGGGGCCGAGGCGTTGCGTTCCAGCACCGGGAACATGATGGAGAAGCACGTCCCCTCCCCCAACGTGCTGTCCACAAAGATAAAACCGCCCGTTTGTTTGACGATCCCGTAGGCCGTCGACAGCCCCAGGCCCGTGCCCTCTCCAGTCCGTTTGGTGGTATAGAATGGCTCAAACACCTTTTGCAGTTTGTCCGCCGGAATCCCCATGCCCGCATCTATGACGCGCAGGCACACATAGTCGCCGACGGGAACAGTCACGCGATCGCGCTCCAAAGGCTCTTTCAGAGTGATGCATTCGGTTTCAATCTCGATTTCACCGCCGTCGGGCATGGCGTCGCGCGCATTCACAACAAGATTCATCAGCACCTGTTCCAACTGGCGCTTGTCGGCACGAATCGGTTTCAGGACCGGGTCATGCGACAGCGACAGGCGGACCTTTTCGCCCACCAACCGGTTCAGAAGATGGGTGAGGTCAGACATGGTGTCGCGCAAGTCCAACTCTTCGGGCCGCAGGGTCTGTTTGCGTGAGAAGGCCAACAACTGACCGACCAAAGCAGCCGCCCGATTAGCATTCTGGTTGATCTGCACCAGGTCACTGTAGTCCGGATCCCCCTGGTCATGGCGCAGCAGCAGCAAATCGCAATGCCCGGAAATCGCCGTGAGCAGATTGTTGAAATCATGGGCAACACCGCCCGCCAACTGGCCAATCGCCTGCATTTTCTGGCTTTGAACAAACTGCGCCTCAAGGGTTTTCAACTCGGTCGCGTCGGCCAGAACAGCCACGATCGACGTTTCGTCCTGATCCGTCATGCGGTTCAGTGCCACTTGCACGAACATCTCTTTGTCGGTGCGCTTGAGGCGCAGAAATTCCGATTGCTGAACAGCACGGCCCGAAACGGTTTCGTCCAGCCAATCCGCAATCGGGCGCCCAAGCCCTTCCATAAGCGTCGAGATATGGACGCCTTCAGCAAGGTCGGGCCCGATCAGATCGGCACCCTTTTTGTTGAATTTGCGCACTTCTCCATCCGGGGAAAACCGAACCAGCGGCACGGGAAGATCCTCGAAAGAGGACCATGTCGATGGGCTTGCATCTTGCGCTGCGTCACCGGGTGGCAGCAGGTAGATCGCAGTGCGCCCTGCCCCCGCATCCACCTTGGTGGCCAGCACATTCATGTGCCCGTTCGACGTGGTGATCTGATTGGTGGCACCGTAGTTTGGCGGCATGTCATCGAAAATCGCATCAAGCGATTTTGATCTTGAACCAATCAGGCTGCGCGCCCCCTCGTTCATATATAGAACGGCCCCGGTGCGCCCGATCATGACCATCGGTAGGCTTGGCCCCTCAGACCCACGGCCCTGCCCCGTATCGGCAACCGCCTCAAGCCGCCACAACAGGCGGTCGGAGTCCAAGGAATGGACTGCGAGGCGCATGTAGCCCTTGCGCGTCACGATATCCTCGCGTGCTGCCCCATCCTCGGATTCGGCCGCAGATTTCAGGCGAAAGATGATGCCGCCCGGGTTGGCGAATGTGTTGCGCAGTGTTCCGGCAAGGGTTTCCCCCGCCGGGTTGAAAACATCTTGCGGGCGGCTGCGTTGGCGCGCACCACCTCGCCATCCGACGTACATACAAAACTCGGAGAGCCGTCTTTTTCAATGAATGAGGCAATCGCCTCCATCGCCATGTCTTTGCGCGATCGTGCGTTGCGCGCCGACAGTGCCACGGCGAGCCCGAGGCCCAAAAGCGCAAGCGACGCGGCCGCAAGACCAAGCTGGATCAGCGGTTGTGGTGCAAGAAATGCCAGTGCCGCGAACAGAACGGCACCGCCCACCAATCCAAGTGTCCGATATGACCCAGCCTGTGCCACCTGCGAAAGCCTGCTTTGGGAAAGCGCGCTGTCAGTCACCGAACACCTCATTCCTGCCGATTCGTTCCCCCTGTTTTGCAGTGAAAACGGTTAACTAGCCCTTAAACCCAGCGCAAAAATGACCCGCGCCGGATCGACTGTAGCACAACTTAAAGGAATGTCTTTAAACTTTAGGTTGCAAGGCGAGATTTGTCGCAAGATCAGTTGCGCGCGAGATGCGCTGCGAAAAAACCGTCACCCCATGTATCGACTGGCCAGTGCTGTACCTGCGTCACACGCCAGCCGGAATGGGCGGCCAGAAACGCATCGACCTGCCCTTCATTCTCGCCTTGCAGCAGCGAACAGGTTGCATAGACCAGTCTGCCCCCCTCCGCCACATGCGATATTGCGGCCTCAAGCACTTGCGCTTGCAATTCGATCAGCGCGTCGAGGCGATCCTGCGTCAATGCCCACTTGGCCTCGGGCGTGCGCCGCCATGTGCCCGAACCGGAACAGGGTGCATCGCAAAGGACCAGATCGAACTGGCCCGCATTGGCAATGTCGTCCGGGGCGTACAACGCAATGTGGTGGCCACCGCGCAGCGCGCGTGCGGGCAAATCGCGCATGCGGGCCGGGTCGGTGTCATGGGCTGTCACGTGCCACCCCGCCGCGGCCAGAGCGAGCGCCTTGCCACCCCCACCGGCACAGAAATCAAGCGCGGTGCCCGCCCCATCAATCCCCGCAATGGCCGCCTGACTGGCTGCATCCTGAAGCTCGACCAGTCCATTCAGATAGCTCGCCGCGTTGCGCAATCGGCGCGGTCCCGCAGTGACTGTCAATGCGGTATCGGCGCGTGGATTGGGCATTGTTTCAACGCCTTCGGACAACAATTGCGCCTGTGCAGTCGTCACATCGGCCTTGGTCGTGTTCACACGCACTGTCACGGGCGCACGGCCGGTCAGGGCCAACGCTGTGCCCTTAGCCTGCGCACCCAAAGACGCCTTGAACACTGCGATCAGCCAGTCTGGCATGTCCCAGATGTCGCCCTCGGCTTCGGGCACGCCGCCGGTGTTTTCTGCGTCGCTCAGCGCAGATGGGGCATGACCGACACCATTGAACAAAGCGGCAAGGTCCGCCTCTTGCGCGCGCAGGCGGCCGATCATCCGTGCCCGCCCGGTCACACCACCGCCGCGACACGCATCGCTGCGCCAATGGCGCAACGCGTCATAGACGTAGTCACGGATCGCGGCACGATCCCCAGACCCTGCAAAGCGGCTGCCACGCGCCCAGCGCGTCAGCGCCTGCTCGGCAGGTTGACCCGACTGAATGTGATCAAGGATTTCTATCGCTGCTGCGATGCGCGCACCGGGTGTCACAAGCTCAAGACCGCATTAAGAATGACGTGCAACATATTGAAAAGTCACATGACCCGATAATTCGGGGATTCCCGCGTGATCTGAACGTCATGCACATGGCTTTCCTTGAGGCCCGCACCTGTAATTTTGACGAATTCACAGTTCTTGCGCATCTCGTCGACCGTCGCGCAGCCCGTGTAACCCATAGCCGCTCGCAATCCGCCCAACAGCTGGTGAACCACGGCCGCCGCTGAACCCTTGTAGGGCACCTGGCCCTCGATCCCTTCGGGCACCAGCTTGTCGCTGGCAGCGTCAGCCTGAAAGTACCGGTCTGCAGAGCCGCGCGCCATCGCGCCAAGACTGCCCATACCGCGATAGGATTTGAAGCTGCGGCCCTGATAAAGGATGACCTCGCCCGGCGATTCATCCGTGCCCGCGATCATGCTGCCCACCATGGCGCAAGAGGCGCCAGCGGCGATGGCCTTGGCAAAGTCACCCGAGAACTTGATGCCGCCATCGGCAATGATCGGAACGTCACCCGCAGCGGCCGCGCAATCCATGATGGCGGTCAGTTGCGGCACGCCCACACCCGCCACCATGCGGGTCGTGCAGATGGAACCGGGGCCAATGCCGACTTTGACAGCATCAGCACCCGCATCGATCAACGCGCGCGTCGCAGCACCCGTGGCGACGTTGCCAGCCACGATCTGCACTTCGTTCGACAGCCCCTTTGCGCGACGCACCGCAGCGGCCACACCTTCGGAATGGCCATGGGCGGTGTCGATCACGATCATGTCGACCCCGGCATCCACCAGCGCTTCGGCCCGCTCAAACCCCGCATCGCCAACGGTCGAGGCCGCAGCAACGCGCAAACGGCCCAGCAGATCCTTGCAGGCCGTCGGGTTCAGCACCGCCTGTTCGGTGTCTTTCAACGTCAGCAAACCGGTGAGTTTACCATTGCCATCCGTGATCAGCAGCTTTTCGATGCGGCGGGCCTTCATCAGGCTGATCGCCTCTTCGCGGTCTGCGGGTTCATGCAGAACGGCCAGCTTGTCGGATGTCATCATGACCGACACGGGCGTCGCATCATCACTGGCAAAACGCATGTCTCGGTTGGTCACGATGCCAAGGACACGGCCCTTTTCATCAACCACCGGAAAGCCGGTGACGCGGTAGCGTTCCTGCAAGGCCTTCGCATCCGCCAGAGTTTGATCAGGGCGCAGCGTGATCGGGTTATAGACAATGCCGGATTCAAACCGCTTGACGCGGCGGATTTCACGGGCCTGGGCATCGATATCAAGGTTGCGGTGAACCACGCCCATGCCGCCTGCCTGCGCCATGGCGATGGCCATGCGGCCTTCGGTCACCGTGTCCATGGCAGAGCTGAGCAGCGGTATGTTCAGCGCGATGGCGCGGGTGACCTTTGTGCGGGTGTCAGCGGTGCTCGGCAGCACGCTGGATGCGGCTGGCACAAGCAGAACATCATCAAAGGTAAGCGCCTCGCGAATCTCCATGGGGGTCTCCTTGGGGAGGGTTCGTTTGACGATTTCGTATGTCATGCAGCGACAGGAATGGAAAGAGGTGCTGCGCCGTTTTCCTGCGCGTCGGCCGGGTTCGCACCGGGGCGTGCGGTTGAATGGCTTTTCAAGGCGGCGCGGGTGCGTCAGACATAGTGCGGCAGCGCGAGCGAAGGACGGACAGAAGCGATGGCAAACACCTATGACACGGGCCGTTTGAACCTGCCCTTTGTGGGCATTTCCACCTTTGGCAAGCGCCCTTACGTCGAGGATTGGGACAGTCTGGATGCGGATGTGGCCGTGCTGGGCGCGCCATTCGATGCAGGCACACAGTGGCGTCCGGGGGCGCGTTTCGGCCCGCGCGCGGTGCGCGAGGCCTCGACCCTGTTCAGTTTCGGGCATGGCGGGGCCTATGATCACGAGGATGACGCGACCTATCTGCCCAATACCGTGCGGATCGTGGACATGGGCGATGCCGACATCATCCACACGGACACAACCGGATCGCACCGCAACATTGAGGCAGGGGTGCGCGCGGCCCTTGCCGCAGGTGCACTGCCCGTCACCATCGGGGGTGATCATTCGATCAACATCCCGTGCATCCGCGCCTTTGACGACCAGGGCGATATTCACGTCCTGCAGATCGACGCGCATCTGGATTTTGTGGATGAGCGCCACGGCGTGCGCCATGGCCATGGCAACCCGATGCGACGTGCAGCAGAGCAGGACCATGTCACCGGTCTTACGCAGGTGGGTATCCGCAATGTGAGTTCAACCGCGCGTGAAGGCTACGAAGATGCGCGTGCCATGGGGTCAGACATCATTTCGGTGCGCCAGGCCCGCGATCTGGGGCCGCGCGGCGTGATCCGGTATATCCCCGACGGCGCACGTGTCTATATCACCATCGACATTGACGCCTTTTGCCCCTCTATCGCGCCCGGCACCGGCACCCCCAGCCATGGCGGGTTTCTTTACTATGAGGTGCTTGAGATGTTGAAGATGGTTGCACGACGCCATGACATCGTCGGCATCGATCTGGTTGAGGTTGCACCGGATTATGACCCGACGGGCAGCACCGCCATTCTGGCCGCACAGGTGCTGATGAACCTGCTCGGCTTTGTCTTTCACGCGCGTGGTACGTGAGCGCGCAATAGGTGTCTGTTGTCGGAGGGGGCCAGCCCCCGCCCTTCGGGCCCCCCGGAGTTTATCCGGCGAGATGAATGGGATCACGCCCTTGCTTCATCTCGCCAGGAAAAACTCCCCCCGGAGGGCCGATCAGTCAGGAGCCAAAAGAGAAAGTGACGCGGTGATGCGCATGCAGGTCGCATCACGGCTTTTCCTTTCTTATTCTGTGCCTATGCTGCACTGCAACACTCACGACCGAGGTCTGACATGAGCACTGATCCTTTGATCGTCTTTACCCCATCGGGCAAGCGCGGGCATTTCCCGGTCGGCACCCCGATCCTGACGGCGGCGCGCCAGCTTGGTGTCGATCTGGATTCAGTCTGCGGCGGGCGCGGCATCTGCAGCAAATGCCAGATCACGCCGGGGCTGGGTGATTTTGCCAAACATGGTGTGACGGTCGCGGCGGACGCGCTGTCGGACTGGAACGCGGTTGAAGAGCGCTACAAATCCAAACGCGGCTTGATCGAAGGCCGCCGCTTGGGCTGTCAGGCCACGGTGCAGCGGGATGTCGTCATCGACGTCCCGCCCGAAAGCCAGGTGCACAAACAGGTCGTGCGCAAGCGGGCGGAAGCGCGCGATATCACGATCAACCCCTCGACCAAGCTGTGCTATGTCGAAGTGGAAGAGCCCGACATGCACGAACCTTCGGGCGATCTGGAACGGCTTGTGCTGGCGATCGAGACCGAATGGGGGATCGAGAACGTCCATGCCGATCTGCACATCCTGCAGGCGCTGCAACCGGTCTTGCGCAAGGGAGACTGGAAGGTCACCGTCGCGATCCATCTCGGGGACGAAGAAAACGCACCGCGCATCATGCACATCTGGCCGGGCTATTACGAAGGCACCGTCTATGGCATCGCCGTCGACCTTGGCTCGACAACCATTGCGGGCCACCTGTGTGATCTGCTGTCGGGCGAAGTTGTCGCCTCCTCGGGCATCATGAACCCGCAGATCCGCTTTGGCGAGGATCTCATGAGCCGCGTCAGCTACGGGATGATGAACGCAGGTGGCGCGCAGGAGATGACCCAAGCTGTGCGCGAGGGCATGACCGCGTTGATCACCCAGATTGCGACCGAAGGCGGCGTCGACAAGCGATTGATCGTGGATGCGGTTTTTGTGTGCAACCCGGTGATGCACCACCTGTTTCTGGGCATTGATCCGTTTGAGCTGGGTCAGGCCCCGTTTGCGCTGGCCACGTCCGGGTCCATCCGGTTGCGGGCGGACGATCTGGGGCTGAACATCCACCCCTCGGCCCGCGTCTATCTGCTGCCTTGCATCGCGGGGCATGTGGGTGCGGATGCCGCCGCCGTGGCGCTGAGCGAGGCGCCCGACAAATCCGAAGACCTCGTGCTGGTTGTCGATGTGGGCACGAATGCTGAAATCCTACTGGGCAACACCGAAAAGGTGCTTGCCTGTTCCTCGCCCACCGGCCCCGCCTTTGAAGGCGCGCAAATCACCGCCGGTCAGCGTGCCGCCCCCGGGGCCATTGAGCGGGTCGAGATTGACCCTGTCACCAAGGAACCGCGCTTTCGCATCATCGGGGTCGATGCCTGGTCGGACGAGGACGGGTTCACCGCGGCTGCCGCCGCGTCGGGGATCACGGGCATTTGCGGATCGGGTATCATCGAGGCCATCGCCGAGATGCGCCTTGCCGGGCTGCTGGATGCATCGGGGTTGATTGGCAGCGCAGAACAAACCGGCAGTGCCCGTTCGATCACCGACGGACGCACCCATGCCTATGTGCTACATGATGGATCAGCCCATGGCGGGCCAAGGATCACCATCACCAACCCGGATATCCGCGCCATCCAGATGGCCAAGGCGGCGCTTTATTCCGGTGCGCGGCTTTTGATGGACAAGTTCGGCGTCGATACTGTCGACCGGGTGGTGCTTGCGGGGGCCTTTGGTGCGCATATCTCGCCAAAACATGCGATGGTGCTGGGCATGATACCCGATGCCCCCCTCGAAAAGGTCACATCCGCAGGGAATGCCGCAGGCACGGGCGCGCGGATTGCCTTGCTGAACCGCGATGCCCGCCTTGAGATCGAACAGACCGTGCACCGCATCCACAAGGTCGAAACCGCAATCGAGCCGCGTTTTCAGGAGCATTTCGTCAATGCTTCGGCCATCCCCAATTCGGCTGATCCTTTCCCGATCCTCAACTCCATCGTGACGCTGCCGGATGTCAGCTTCAACTCCGGCGGGGACACGTCAGGCGGGCGACGCAGAAGGCGGCGGGCATGAGCAATGCGGACCAGGAAGAGTTCTGGACAGGTGACGCGGGCGACAAATGGGTGGCCACTCAGGCGCAGATGGATACGCTGTTGCAACCGGTCCTTGATCTGGTTCTGACCCAAGCAGCCCTGCCCGCAGGTGCCCGCGTGTTGGATATAGGCAGTGGCACCGGGGCCAGTGTGGCGCAGGCCGCAAAAGCCGTCGGACCTAAAGGCCATGTGACTGGCCTTGATATATCGGACACCATGCTGGCCTTGGCCCGCACACGCCTGCAGGACCATCCAAACACATCTGGGCTTAAGGCCGACGCACAAATCCATTCCTTTGAAGCTGGCAGTTACGATGCGATGATCTCGCGCTTTGGCGTGATGTTCTTTGCGGACACGACAGCCGCCTTTGCCAACATCGCCCGTGCTCTGGTGCCTCGCGCACCACTCACATTTGCCGCATGGGGTGCTGCACCACAAAACCCCTATTTCATGCAGGCCGCCGCCGCGGCCAAGGATGTGTTTGGCCCGATGGAGAAAACCGACCGCACCCTGCCCGGCCCGTTCGCCTTTGAAGACAGTGCGCGCGTGATCCCGATGCTGACGGATGCCGGGCTGACGGATGTCACCTGTGAGGAACACGGCGTGCACCTCACACCGCCCGGGGATTTGCGCGCTGTGGCTGAGCTGTTATGTACGATTGGCCCTGCCGAACGGGCCTTGCGCCAATTCGAAGCCAGCCACGAGGATCGCGCGCGCCTTGTTGACGCCCTGATGGCGCGTTTTGCAAAATTCGAGGGCAGCGCAGGTATCGAAATACCGGCTCTGATCAACCTCTACCGCGCGCGCACTGCATCCTAGCTTTCACCAAATCTGCTTGACGACGCGCACAGGCGTGCCTATCCCGGCCAGCAGCGGCGGGTATGGTGAAAAGGTATCACGGCAGCTTCCCAAGCTTTAGTTACGAGTTCGATTCTCGTTACCCGCTCCACTCTTTGCGCACCGCGTCCCGCGCATACGACCAATAGGCGCATCCACGCCTATATACCTCTGGTTGAATCATATTCCTGTGC
Organism: Tateyamaria armeniaca; assembly: GCF_045797845.1. Classification (NCBI taxonomy): domain Bacteria; kingdom Pseudomonadati; phylum Pseudomonadota; class Alphaproteobacteria; order Rhodobacterales; family Roseobacteraceae; genus Tateyamaria; species Tateyamaria armeniaca. The sequence goes on along the minus strand of NZ_JBHDIY010000002.1, from coordinate 2,906,760 downwards.
ATGATCCGCGATTTGTCACAAAATTTTTGAGTTGACCCGGTAGCCAATAGGTCAACGCATCATTCGCGTCTGCCAAACCCAGATAGACCATCAAGGACTGGAGCCGATCATGAAAGATATCCAACAACACGCCATATCGCCCGACGACTGGGACGAAATGAATTTTCCCCGCCCGGAAGTTCAGGGTTTTGACGCGGTGGTCGAAGAGGCCATTTCCCGCCGCGGCTTCATGGGCGGCGTTCTGGCCTTTGGATCCGGGGCGGCAGTGATGGGCACATCGATGCTCAAGGGTACGACCGCGATCGCCGGTCAGTCCGACCGCTTTGCCTTTGAACAGCTGCCGGTGCAGACAGACAACACCGTGCACGTGCCCGAAGGCTACACGTGGGACGTTCTGGTGCGCTGGGGCGATCCGCTGTTTTCCGACGCACCTGCCTTTGATCCCGCAACTGGCGTGCCCACCGCAGGGTCCGACCGAGTGTTTGGTGAAAACACCGACGGGATGGAACTGTTCAAGGTCGGCAATCACGAGTTGCTGGTTGTGAACAGCGAATATGTGAATCCCAAGCTGAATTTGGCCGAGACCGAAGACGGCATGCCGACGTCAGCCGAGGATGTGCTGCGCCTGCAAAACTTTCAGGGCGTCAGTGTGATGGAAATCACCGAAGGCGAAAACGGGTGGGAAGTTGTCGTGGACAGCCCGTTCAACCGACGCATCCACCACAACACGCCCATGGTCATTGACGGCCCTGCCGCCGGGCACGACCTGCTCAAGACCGAGGCCGATCCGTCGGGCACGCAGTCGTTGGGGACGTTCAACAACTGTGGTTCGGGTCGCACGCCCTGGGGCACTTATTTGACCTGCGAAGAAAACTTTAACGGCTACTTCGGCACAACCGAAGAACCCGCCCTCGACGATGTCCATGTCGCCGGGTTCAGCCGCTATGGCGTGAACATGGAGGTCGACACGAACCGCTACAACTACCACGGGTTTGATCCGCGCTTTGACATCTCCAAAAACCCGAACGAGCCGCACCGCGCAGGCTATATCGTGGAAATCGACCCGGCGAACCCGGACAGCACGCCCGTCAAACACACGGCCCTTGGGCGGTTCAAGCACGAGAACGCCGCCTACGCGCTGGCCCCGGATGGCCGTGTCGTCGTCTACATGGGCGATGATGAGCGGGGCGAGTTCATGTACAAATGGCTCAGCCGTGACAAATACGTCCCCGGCGGCGACACCTCGACCCTGCTGAGCGAGGGCCAGTTGCATGTGGCCCGCTTCAACGCGGATATGTCGGGGGAATGGGTCGCGCTGACGCCGTCCGCCACAGGCATGTCCGAAGCGGAAATCGCCATCTTCAGCCGTATGGCCGCCTCGGAACTGGGCGCGACGACCATGGATCGCCCCGAATGGATCGCGGTGAACCCCACGGCGGTTGAGGGCTATTGCTGCCTCACCAACAACCGCAATCGGGGTGTCAAACCCAATGCGGGCGGTGATCCGACCCCGGCCAACGGCCCCAATCCGCGCGAGGTCAACAATTATGGACAGATCGTGCGCTGGCGCCCGTCAGGTGACAACCACGCATCGAACACGTTCGAATGGGACCTCTACGTGATGGCCGGGAACCCGACCAATCAGGAAGGCCCCTACCAGGGATCGGCCAACATCAACGCCGGCAACATGTTCAATTCGCCTGACGGGATGCAGTTCGACACCACGGGCATCATGTGGATCCAGACGGACGGCAATGACAGCAACGAAGACGAGTTCGAAGGCATGGGCAACAACCAGATGCTGGCAGGCGATCCGGTCACCGGTGAAATCCGCCGCTTCCTGACCGGGCCCACCGGATCAGAGGTCACCGGCCTGACGTGGTCTTCGGATCGTCGGACCATGTTTGTCGGTATCCAGCACCCGGGCGATGATGGTGGCGACTGGCCGGATCATGGCGGCTCGCTCGCGCGTTCGGCCATCATCGCAGTCAAGCGGGTGGACGGTGCTTTGGTCGGCTGAGTTCGACCCGAAAATCTCGAAAACGGGCACAATTAGCTGTGCCCGTTTTGCCTCGTGCCAGAGGTTTTTGCCAGTGTTTGACACATATCAAGGCGCGCCGGTCCCCATGACTTCATGACAGCCCTCGAACACCGCAAGGAGGGCACATGAACGACACTGTCAACACCGCCACATATACCGAGCCCAGCCCATCGACCCTGTCCGCGCAGGTTGCCGCGTTTGAACAAGGGTCTTACCCGTATGATGACCGGATGGGGCGCAGCGAATACGAAATGCAAAAGGCCGCCCTTCAGGTCGAATTGCTGAAAGCCCAACACTGGATACAAGACACCGGCCAGCGCTTTGTCCTGCTGTTTGAGGGGCGGGATGCCGCGGGCAAAGGTGGAACGATCAAGCGCTTCACCGAACATCTCAACCCGCGCGCGGCGCGCGTTGTGGCCCTGAACAAGCCCACCGAAGAAGAACGCGGCCAGTGGTTTTTCCAGCGTTATATCAAACACCTGCCCACAGCCGGTGAAATCGTTCTGTACGACCGGTCGTGGTACAACCGCGCAGGCGTTGAGCGGGTGATGAACTTTTGCGAGCCCAACGAATACCTTGAGTTCATGCGCCAGACACCCGAATTCGAGCGAATGCTGACCCGGAGCGGAACCCGGCTGTACAAATACTGGTTCTCGGTCACGCGGGACGAACAGAAACGCCGCTTTGATGCGCGCAAGACCGATCCGCTCAAACAATGGAAGCTGTCGCCGATTGACCGCGCCAGCCTCAACAAATGGGACGATTACACCGAAGCCAAGGAAGCGATGTTCTTTTACACGAACACCGCCGACGCACCCTGGACGATCATCCGCTCCAACGACAAGAAACGGGCGCGCCTGAACTGCATGCGCCATTTCCTTTTCTCGTTGAACTATCCGGACAAGGATCTGTCGGTGGTGCAGCCGCCCGACGATCTGCTTGTGCATCATGCAGACGTTCTGGTGCACCAATCCGAACACATCCTTGCCCGCGCCCTTCACCCCGGCAACCGCCGCAGCTGAAAGACCACGATGACCCACACACCCCACGAACTGACCAGTGATTTCCCCGAATATGCGGACAAGATTTCCGAGTTGCGCCAAGCGGATGCGCATTTTGCGCGGCTGGCGGACGCCTATCACGACATCAACCGCGATGTGCACCGCGCCGAGACCGACATCGAGCCAACCTCGGACGAGCACCTGACAGAGATGCGGCGCACGCGCATGCGGCTGAAGGACGAGATTTTCGGGATGCTGAAGGGGTAAGGCGCAGCCGGGTGTGTTACCTCACCGTGCGTGGCACACCGCCTCGATGTTGTGCCCGTCAGGATCCAGAACAAAGGCGGCGTAGTAATCCGCATGATAGTGCGGGCGAAGGCCAGGCACACCGTTGTCTGCCCCACCTGCCCGCAACGCAGCGGCGTGAAACGCATCCACGTCCGCCTGTCGCTTGGCCTGAAAAGCAATGTGCATCAGTCCGCGTGTGGCATGTTCCTCAGCCAGCCAGAACCATGGGCGATCATCGCCATAGCCCGTCACTTTCACGCCGTCGGTGTGTTCTTCTGGAACGTCGAACATACGACTGACGCCCAACGGAGCAAGGGCCTGATCGTAGAAGGCCGTGGATCGGTCGAAATCGCTCACTCCGATTGTGATGTGATCAATCATCCTGTGCGCTCCACAGCTTGTGCCGTTAACCAGTTACGCAAGGCGCACCGCCTATCCCATCAACACGTCCCCAAACGCGTCCCGCAGGTTACGCTTTAGCACTTTGCCCGTCGCATTGCGTGGCAGCACATCCGTGAACACAACCTTGTCTGGCACCTGCCATCGGGCGATCTTGTCCTCAAAGATGCTCAGCACGTCGGCTTCGGTCGGGTTTTGACCGGTGGCGGCTACAGCGATTAGCACCGGCCGTTCATCCCACTTGTCATGGCGGGCACCGATCACGGCGGCATCAGCCAGCGCGGGATGTGAAATGGCGATGTTTTCCAGATCGACCGAGGAAATCCACTCGCCCCCGGATTTGATGATGTCCTTGGAGCGGTCCTTGATCGACAGATATCCGTCCGCATCCAGCGTGGCGACGTCGCCGGTGTGAAACCAGCCGTCGGTCAACGTGTCTTCGGCAGTGGTGCGGAAATAGGCATCGAGAATCCAGTGCCCGCGCACCATCAGATCGCCTTGCGTCTCGCCATCATTGGGCAGCTCCTTGCCATCCGGATCGACGATTTTAAGATCAACGCCCCATGGGGGGCGGCCCTGTTTCTCGCGCAAGGCGTGCTGTTCTTCGGTCGGCAGATCGGCATGTTTGGTCAGCAACTGGTTCGTGGTGCCAAGGGGCGACATTTCGGTCATGCCCCAGGCATGGATCACCTCGACCCCGTATTCTTCGCGAAAGGCGGCCATCATGGACGGTGGGCAGGCCGATCCGCCTACGACAGTGCGCGTGAGGCTTTCCAGTTGCGAGCCCGAAGCCTTGGCCTCGCCCAGAAGGCCCAACCAGATGGTCGGCACGCCCAATGCGATGTTGACACGGTGCGTGTCGATCAGCGCCACGAGTGATGGGCCGTCAAGGCCCGGCCCCGGCAACACCAGTTGCGCCCCAACCTGTGCACAGGCATATGGCGTGCCCCATGCGTTGACGTGGAACATCGGCACCACGGGCAGCACCACGTCGCGCGCGGAAAAGCCGATGCAGTCCGGCGCGTTGCTGGCCAGCGCATGCAGCACCGTGGTGCGGTGGGAATAGAGAACCCCCTTGGGATTGCCGGTCGTGCCAGAGGTGTAGCACAGCGAGGAGGCGGTGTTTTCATCGAACTCGGGCCACGCGAAATCCGGAGAGCCGGTGGCGATGAGGTCGTCGTAGAATGTCAGGCCCTCAAGCTCGGCAGCGGCGTCGGCATCCGGGCCGCCCATCAGAACGATATGTTCGACACACGGGATCTGGTCGCGGATCGCCTTGACCAGCGGCACAAAGCTTTTGTCGATGAATAGCACCCGGTCATCGGCATGGGTGATGATGTAGACAAGTTGTTCGGGGAACAGGCGCGGATTGATGGTGTGGCAGACAAAGCCTGCGCCCGAAACACCAAAGTAGATTTCGAGATGGCGGCGATTGTTCCAAGCGATGGTGGCACAGCGCGTCTGGGGATCGAGACCAAGCTGCGTCAGAGCGTCGCCAAGGCGATGTGCGTTGGCTCCGATGTGCCCCCAATTGGTCGTTTCCGTGCCGCCAAGCGTGTTGACTGACACGATTGCGGTCTCGCCGTGAAACCGTGCGGCATGATCCACCAGCGAGCCAATCGTGAGGGGGAAATTCATCATCTGGCCCAGCATCGCGGCGCCTCCCTGTCTTTATGTTTTTTGAAGGGACGCGTTGTCTGCTCCCCATTGTGGGGAACCCTGCCAACGTGCGTGCGCCCATGCAAGCCTGATGTCGGTTTGCACGGGCACCGCAGGGCGGGGTCAACTCCGCCTTACGAGAGGTTTCAGCCGCATTGCAGGTCTTCGACATGCTTCATATGGGCGCGGTTGGCGTCGATATAGGCGATGATGCCTGCCATCACGCTTGGCTGCCCTTTGAACCCGTGCCACGGTTTGAAATGCGGGATGTGCAGGAAGGTGGTCGGGTCGCGCTTGAGCAGGTTGGCAAAGACGGACGCCACCAGTCGTCCCCCTGCCCCTGTCAGCTTGCCTTGCCCATGGGCCTCCGCCTCTTGCAGGCAGTAGAACCACAGCGGCGTCTTGGTGAACCCCTTGTGTTTCAGGACATCGGGCACAGGCACCGTCTTGGTGCCCAGCTTGGCCGCCAGTTGCTGGCCGCTGGCCAGTTGGTAGGTATAGCGGTCGCGCACCATGTTGCGCAGGGCCAGGTTGCGGGATTGGTCGAGAGTCAGCGTTTCTTCGATATCCGCCAGCTCGATTTCGCCATGCACAAAGGGCAGGTTAAGCAACGGCAGACCCAGATGCGGGCCCACGGGCCGCGCCTTTTGCGCGGTCACGTCGCCGTTCATGCCAAACCACATGGCCATGTCGATGTTGCCATCCACGGGGCGCGGGCCAAAGCCGGGCAGCGCAAACAGCCCTTTGGGATCACCGCCATCGGTCAGCGCATATTGGTGCTGTGTCGTGGCGTGCCCGAACCGGTACCCGGCCCCGGTGAATTCGACCGGCATCACGGGTGCATCCCAGCCAAAGGGGCTCGGATCGTTCAACGCCCAGTCAAGGCAGTCCTGTTCGACAAAGGCAGGCAGCAATTCACACCACACCATCCACTGATAGTGGAGGCGGATGAACCGGCGGACTTCTTCGAAATTGCTCAGCTTGGGGCTGACGTGATCATGCCAGATGTGCTTGTCGATGCCGTCATGGGCGCAGGCCTTGATGTCGTCGGCCTCTGATCCGCCTTCGACGCGCTTGGACATGAGCAGGTTGTGCAACTCGATGAAAATCGCCTGGACCTGTGCGACAATGATGTTCTCGTCATTGCGGAAATCACCGATCAGCGCCTTGCCTGCACAGGTACGCGCCAGATCCCGGGGGTTGTCCTTGCGGCCAAACACCAGAAATTGTTCGGCATCACCTGCCCCGTAAAGATGCGAGGACGCCTCGGGGCCTGCCCCATACACACAGTCCAGATCAAGCGAGGGTGTGCGGATGTTGGGGATAGTTGCCGGATCGATCCGGGTGCCAAGAGCGGATGTGGCATCAAGGGTGATATCGTGATCGACGAACTGACCAAAGAAGGTCATGCCCGCATCCGCAGGCCCGTCCGTGTTTTCGTTCACGCCCATGCCTTGAGAGAGTTCATCAAGGGCTGCGATGACATCCGCGTGGGTGATGTTGGAAATCCGCACCGGGTTGGCGGGCATGAGCCGCCCAAGGGTTTGGGCAAAGGGGCGTGCAGGCCCGTTGCCGTGAATACAAGTTTTTACGAGTTGATCGAGCCGCGTGAGCCCATGTTGAGTTCCAGCCATAATCAGGCCTCCAGTTGCTAAATGAATGTACAGGCGAAAAATACACGTCGCCTGTTGCAACCTTAGGACGCGAAAAACAGTTGGCACAACCGGGGGTTAGGTCAGGTATTCCCCCATAGGTGAGCATACGCCGGCGAATAATCGCTGCCGTATGCTCCGCTTTCTGCTGGTGGAAAACGCCTACTTTCTATGGGTATGCAGGTAATCGACAAGCGCGCAGAGTCGATCCGTCCTTGTCCTCGGCGCTTGCGGCACCCTCAATCACAGGCTGCAATGCGGTGGCCAGTTCCTTGCCCAGCTCAACACCCCACTGATCGTAGGAATTGATGCCAAGGATCACGCCCTCGACGAACACCCGATGTTCGTAAAGCGCGATGATCTGGCCCAGCGTGAATGGATCAAGCATGGGATAAATCAGAGTGGTCGAGGGGCGATTGCCCGCAAAGACGCGGTGAGCGGCCTGCCGCTCCAGCTCCGCCCCGTCGAATTTTCCGACAACCTTGCTGCGCGCTTCATCAAGGTCACGGCCCCTAAGCAACGCCTCGGACTGGGCGAAACAGTTGGCGACCAGCAGGTCGTGGTGATGTTTCAGATCGTCCTCGTGCCCCGTCGCGGCCACCATGAATTCGCACGGGATGACGGACGTGCCCTGATGGATCAACTGGTAAAAGGCGTGCTGTCCGTTTGTGCCCGGTGCGCCCCAAACCACGGGGCCGCTGTCGACGGGCAGCGGATTGCCGTCCATATCCACGGACTTGCCGTTTGATTCCATCTCAAGCTGTTGCAGATAGGCGGGCAGTTGGCCCAGCCGCTGGTCATAGGGCAGCACGGCGCGCGTCGCATGGCCCAGCACCTGCCGGTGCCAGATGCCCACAAGGGCAAGCATCAGCGGCATGTTTTCGGTGCCTTCAGCGGCACAGAAATGGCGGTCCATCTCTTGCCCGCCGCGCAGGAAGGCACGGAACCCCTTGGGGCCGATGGCCAGCATCAGCGACAGGCCAATAGGCCCCCACATGGAATAACGCCCGCCAACCCAATCCTCGAACCCGAAAACGCGGGATGCAGGGATCCCGAAATCTGCCGTCTTTTCTTCGGATGTGGAAAGCGCACAGAATTGCGTGCCCGGATCGCCGCCATTGTCTTTCATCCAAGCCCGCGCCGTGCGCGCATTGGTCATCGTCTCGATCGTGGTGAAGGTTTTGGAGGCGACGATCACCAGCGTCGTTTTGGCGTCGAGTTCACGCAACACATCCGCGATATGGGCCCCATCCACGTTGGACACAAAATGACAGCGCGGACCATCGCGGTAAGGTGACAGGGCCTGCACGGCCATGGCCGGTCCAAGGTCGGACCCACCGATGCCGATATTGACCACGTCGGTGATCGCGCTGGCACGCACCTCGTCCGCATAGGCGGCCATTCGGTCGAGCGTTTCCAGCACACCCGGCATGACGTCCTGCCCGTCCACCATGACGGGGCCGCCATCAAGGTTGCGCAATGCGGTGTGCAGCACTGCGCGCCCCTCGGTCTCGTTGATCTTTTCACCTGCAAACATCGCATCACGACGGGCCGCGACCCCTGCCCTGTCCGCCAATGCAAGCAATCCGTCGCGCGTTGCGGCATCGATATTCGTCTTGGCATAGTCAAAGCGCATGAACTGCGTCTGAACCGCGAAATCATCGGCCCGCGCGTCGTCGAACAGATCAAGGATGTGACGGTCGCCAATCTGATCGGCTTTGGCCTTCAGGTCATTCCACATGGTGCTTACTCCGCCCAATGAACGGTCAACCCGTCCATGACCACTTTGATCGGGGCCTCTGTCGGCGACAACGATTGCGCCGCTTCGAGGGCCCCGCGTTTCTCATGGCCGTAGATCACCAGATGCTTGGCCATCGCTCCCGCAAGGGCCGGTCCGGAGAAGGAAATCCTGGGTTCCTGCCCCTCGACCGATACGGGCACAACAAGGGGGGCGTCATCGGCCAGCATATCTGCGAGGCCATCGGCCCCCGGAAAAAGGGATGCCGTGTGCATGTCAGCCCCCATGCCCAGCAAAAGCAGGGAAATCGGCATCTCTTCGGCCAGCTTTTCCGACAGGCCGGGGGCCGCACTTTCCGGGGTTTCTCCATCCACATGGAACGGAATGAATCTGGCATCGGCCGCACGGTCGACAAACAGATGATCCTTGAGCAGTTTCGCATTGGACCGTTCATGATCTTCGGGCACCCAGCGCTCATCACTCAGCATCACATGCACCCGGTCCCAATCGACCGAGGCTGCACAGAGGCTGTCAAAGATCGGACCCGGTGTCGTGCCACCCGGCACCACAAAGGACGCCCAAGGGTGGATCAAGAGACAGTTTTTCAACTCGCTGGCCAGAACGTCTGCCAGCCCCATGGCAAGCATTTCGCGGTCGGGATATTCCTGGATCTTCATGAGGCCACCTTTCGCCAAACACGGGTGTCGCGGGCAAGAAGCTGGACCGCGTCAACGGGTCCTTCACTGCCACTGTCGTAGATTTTGGGCACATCGCCGCGCGTGTCCCAGCCGTCGATGATGGGATCGGTCCAGGCCCATGCCGCCTCGACTTCGTCGCCGCGCATGAACAGGGTCTGGTTGCCGCGGATCACGTCCATGATCAGGCGCTCATAGGCGTCGGTCTGGTCGCTGCCATCCTTCCCCAGTGCTTCGGCAAAGGACATATCCAGCGGCACGTCGATCAGGCGCATCCCGCCGGGGCCGGGTTCCTTGATGGTTACGCCCAGCGTCATCCCCTCGTTGGGTTGCAGGCGGATCGATAACACATTGCGGTGATCCTCCTGCTCGCCAAAGATCGAGTGATTGAGCGCCTTGAACACGACAACAATCTCGCTGCACCGCGCCTTGAGGCGCTTGCCGGTGCGCAAATAGAACGGCGTGCCCGCCCACCGCCAGTTGCTGACGCCGACCTTCATGGCGATGTAGCTTTCTGTGCGGGTGCGCGGATCGCCGACTTCTTCGCGAAAGCTGGGCCCTTCGTCACCCGCATCATACTGACCGCGCACGATGTGATGGGGCTCCACGTCGTCAAGAGCGCGGATCACCTTCAACTTTTCGTCGCGCACCGCATCGGGGTCGAACTTGCTGGGGGGTTCCATCGCGATCAGACACAGCAACTGCATCAGGTGGTTCTGCACCATGTCGCGCATTGCGCCGGACTTGTCATAATATTCGCCACGTCCACCCACGCCGACGGTTTCGGCCACGGTGATCTGGATGTGATCGACATACTGGCTGTTCCAGAGCGGTTCGAACAGCATATTGCCAAAGCGCACGGCCATCAGGTTCTGCACCGTTTCCTTGCCCAGATAATGATCGATGCGGTAAATCTGGCCCTCATCGAAATAGGCGGCCAGATCGCGGTTGAGCTCTTTGGCCGAGGCAAGATCGCGCCCAAAGGGTTTTTCGACAACGATGCGGCTGTCCTCGTCCGTAAGGCCGTGCTGGTTCAGACGCTCAGCCAAATCGCCGAACAGCCCCGGCGCGACGGAGAAGTAAAAGGCATGCACCATGCCTTTGCGCATCAAACCGGCAAGCTCGCGCCAGCCGTTTTCGCCGCGCGCATCGATGGGCACATAGTGCAGGCATTCAAGGAAGGCCGACAGCTTGTCCTCGTCGTGGTTTTGCTCACCACCGAACTCATGGATCGCATCGCGCACGAAATCGCGGTATTCATCCTCGCTCATATCGCTGCGTGCAGCCCCGGTGATCGCCGCATCGGGCGGCATCTGCCCGGCGCAAAAACGGCGGAACAGGCCCGGCAAGATCTTGCGACGGGCGAGATCGCCCGTGCCCCCGAAGATCACCAGATCAAACGGTTCGACCGGAATGACGCGCGACACCATGGTTCATGCTCCTAAAATGTTTGCGCAAACACTATCAGATTCAACAGGGTACTCAACGGCCAAACGTGCAGTGCGACCTTGATGCCTCAATGCGTATCACAAAGCTGTCACTCCGTCAGGACTGGCCTTTCCCCGCGCGACATCAGACCGTAGGACTGTTTCGCAAATGCGACTGCGACACGAGGACGCCAAAGATGAAAGACCTCGCCAATCTTGGCAAATTCGAAGACCCCAACCTGACGGCCAAAGGCGAGGCCCGCGCCAAGGTATCCCTGACCCATCCCGAGACGCTGTGGTTCAACACCGGCACCCTGTGCAACATCACCTGCACCAATTGCTATATCGAAAGCTCACCCACCAATGACGCGCTGGTCTATATCAGCGCGGATGAGGTGAGCGACTATCTCGACCAGCTTGAAACGCGCGACTGGAAGGTGCGCGAGATCGCCTTTACGGGTGGTGAGCCATTCATGAACCCGGCCTGTGTCGAGATGCTGGAGCGCAGCCTCGCGCGTGGCTACGACGTGCTGGTGCTGACCAATGCGATGGCCCCGATGATGCGGCCTACTGTGCAGGCAAGCATCGCGGATCTTGTCACGCGCTATGGTGCCAAGATCACCTTCCGCGTCAGCCTCGATCATCACGCCGCCGCAGTGCACGATGCGGAGCGTGGCGTGGGTGCGTTCGACAAAACGATCCGCGGCATGGCTTGGCTGGCCTCTGTCGGTGCGCGCATGGCCGTGGCCGGGCGCATCGAAATGGCTGAAAGCGAGGCCGAGGCGCGGGAAGGCTATGCGGCCCTTTTTGCCGCGAAAGGGTGGCAGATCGATGCGTTTAATCCAGGCGAAACGGTGCTGTTTCCCGAAATGGATGAAAGCGTCGAAGTGCCTGAAATCACAACCGAATGCTGGTCAATCTTGAACAAACATCCCGAGGCGGTCATGTGTTCATCATCGCGCATGGTGGTCAAACGCAAGGGCGCGGCGCGCCCCGCCGTGCTGGCCTGCACATTGCTGCCCTATGATCCGCAGTTCGAACTGGGCGCGACGCTGGAAGAGGCCGAGCGCGATGTGTCCCTCAACCACCCTCATTGTGCCAAGTTCTGTGTGCTGGGCGGGGCGTCCTGTTCGGCCTGAGGTCGGACGCCTGTTGGTTGCGCATTAGTGCACCGGAAACTCTCCGGTCACGTGGCGCCATTCACCCGATGACAGCATTTTGCGATGGGTAAACCGCACCGAATGCAGACGGCCCTCAATCTCGGCCTTCCAGAAATCGATGAACGAGAACAGGCGTGGATGGTCCGGGGCGATGTCGTAATCCTGCCAGACAAAGGTGTTCAGCACATGAGTGTAATCCGGCATCCGATAGAAAAATTCAGCCGTCGTCAGCCCGTAGCCTTTCAGCATCAGTTCGGTTTCGCTCTGCTCCATTTTTGACCTCTTTTTGTTGCGCGCACCTTATTTGAGCCCGACAAAGATTAATAATCAACAAAAACAGCGATCTAGCAGCCTGATACGCCGACTGCTAACAGCGGGCAGCTTGAGACGTTGCACCTTATCTGTGGTTTCTGATAGAGTTTGACGCAAGATATAGAGCGACGCTAGGAACGGGCAGACTTTCGTGAACGATACGCCACAACCCCCTGAAAACGATGATGAAATGACACCGGAGCGGCCCAGCTATGAAGGTCCGTCCGTCACCATCGAACACGAGATGCGCACGTCCTATCTGGATTATGCGATGTCCGTCATCGTCAGCCGCGCGATCCCCGATCTGCGTGATGGCCTGAAACCTGTGCACAGGCGCATCCTTTACGGGATGCACGAGGCGGGCAATACGTTCGACAAACCCTACCGCAAATCGGTGCGCCCGGTGTCGGATGCGATGGGCAAATACCACCCCCATGGCGACAGCGCGATCTATGATGCTCTTGTGCGCATGGCGCAGGATTTCTCCATGTCCGTGCCCCTGCTGGACCCGCAGGGCAATTTCGGATCGATGGACGGCGATAACCCGGCGGCGATGCGCTATACCGAAGTGCGCATGGCCAAGGTTGCCGGTTACCTGCTGGCCGATATCGACAAGGACACTGTCGATTTTCAGGACAATTACGACGGCAAGGACCGCGAACCGACCGTCCTGCCCGCCCGCTTTCCCAACATGCTGGTCAATGGCGCGGGCGGCATTGCCGTCGGCATGGCGACAAACATCCCGCCGCACAATCTCGGCGAAGTTGTCGATGCGACACTGGCCCTGATCGAAGACCCGGACCTGTCCTCTGAGCAGTTGATTGACTACATCCCCGGCCCCGACTTTCCCACGGGTGGCATCATGTTGGGCCGGTCGGGTGCGCGAAAGGCGTATCTTGAGGGGCGCGGCAGCGTCATCATACGCTCCAAAACCCGCGTCGAGGAGTTGAGGAAAGACCGATATGCCATTGTTATTGATGAGATTCCCTATCAGGTGAACAAGGCCACAATGATCGAACGCATCGCCGAAGCGGCGCGCGACAAGAAAATCGAAGGCATTGCGCATGTGCAGGACGAATCCGACCGCAATGGCGTGCGCGTGGTTGTGGAACTCAAACGCGATGCGACCGCCGAAGTGGTCCTGAACCAACTGTTCCGCTTTACGCCGATGCAGGTCTATTTCGGATGCAACATGCTGGCCCTGAATGGCGGTCGGCCAGAACAACTCACGCTGCGCCGCTTTTTGACGTCGTTCATTGATTTCCGCGAGGAAGTCGTTGCACGACGCACTGCATTTGAATTGCGCAAGGCCCGCGAGCGCAGCCATATCCTGTGCGGTCTGGCCGTGGCGGTCACCAATATCGACGAAGTGGTCGCGACGATCCGTCAATCGGCGGATGCAGCCGAAGCGCGCGCCAAGCTGATGGAACGCCGCTGGCCCGCCCGCGACATCCTGCCCTATATCGCCCTGATCGACGATCCAACCCACACGGCGAACGAGGATGGCACATATAATCTGTCCGAAACCCAAGCCCGCGCGATCCTTGAGTTGCGCTTGCAGCGCCTCACCCAAATCGGGGTCAAGGAAGTCACGGACGAGCTGGAAGAGCTGGCAGGCAAAATCAAGGAATACCTTGAAATCCTTGGCTCGCGCGAGCGGATCATGGGCATCATCGCCGCTGAACTGACGGAAACCAAAGAGCTTTTTGCTGTGCCCCGTCGCACAGAGATCGTCGACTGGTCTGGCGACATGGAAGATGAGGACCTGATCGAGCGTGAGGACATGGTCGTGACCGTAACCTCCGGCGGGTACATCAAACGCACACCGCTGGCCGACTTCCGCAGCCAGAAACGCGGCGGCAAGGGCGTGAGCGGTATGGCGACGAAGGAAGAGGACGTGATCACCACTCTCTTTGTCGCCAACACCCACACGCAACTGTTGTTCTTTACCACCGACGGCATGGTCTACAAGCTCAAGACCTGGCGTTTGCCGCAGGGGGGCGGACCTCCAAAGGCAAGGCCATCGTCAACATCCTGCCCATTCCGACGGGCGTATCCATTGCCGCCATCATGCCGGTGGATCGCGATGAAAAAGACTGGGATGATTTGCAGGTCGTTTTTGCGACCTCTGCAGGCACTGTGCGCCGCAACAAGCTGAGTGATTTCACCAATGTCATGCGCAACGGCAAGATCGCGATGAAGTTCGAGGACGAGCATGCAGAAACAACTCTGATCAATGCGCGCATCGCCTCGAATGATGACGATGTGATGCTCGTCACCAATTCGGGGCGCGCCATCCGCTTCCCGGCAACAGACGTGCGGGTTTTCAATTCGCGCAGCTCTGTCGGGGTGCGCGGGATCAAGCTGTCCGGGACAGACAAGGTGGTGTCGATGTCGATCATCCGTCACTTTGATGCGACCAGTGATGAACGCTCGGCCTATCTGAAAATGCGTAGGGCTGTTGCAGGTTTGGCGGACGATGTTGAAGTATCGGATGAAGAAGAGGCGGATGCCAACGCGACCATCGATCAGGCGCGCTATGCCGAAATGTCGGCGGCGGAAAACCTGATCCTGACCATCACCTCCAAAGGCTCGGGCAAGCTGTCCTCGTCCCACGATTATCCCGTGCGCGGACGCGGTGGCCTTGGGGTCACGGCCATGGACAAGGCGATGCGCGGTGGTCAGATCGTCGCCTCTTTCCCGGTCGAAATGGACGATCAGATCATGCTCGCCACCTCCAAGGGCCAGTCGATCCGGGTGCCGATCGAAGGCATCAGTTTCCGTTCGCGGAGTGCAGGCGGGGTCAAGGTGTTCGATACGGGCAAGGGCGAGGAAGTGGTCAGCGTCGCGTGGATCGCCGATCAGGGTGACGAAGAGGCAGAGGCAGAATCGTAACTGCGACAGGCGAAACCTCTTCGCCTGTGGCAGCACCCCAGCATCCGATACGACCTGCGAACGCCGGATCAGAGCGCGTAGATGTCCGAAAACTTGGCCCGCAGGTAAGCCAGCAACGGCTCTGGTCCGGGCACCTGCCCACTCGCCCGTTCAATCACTTCACGCGGTTCATAAAGCCCACCGTGCCGCTGCAGGTTCTGCTGCAACCAGCCCGTCGCCGCCGATGTATCGCCTACGCTCAATTGTGCATCCAGATCCGGCACCGCTGATCGCAGCGCGTCGTGCAGGCACCCGGCATACACATTGCCCAGCGAATAGGTGGGGAAGTATCCGAACAGGCCGACCGACCAATGCACATCCTGCAAAACGCCGTTCGACGCCTTGTCGACCTTGTAGCCAAAATCCGCCTCGAACCGGTCATTCCACGCCGCTTCAAGATCGCCCACCTGCAGATCCCCTGCCATCAGGGCGCGTTCAAGATCAAAACGCAGCAGGACGTGCAGGTTGTATTGCACTTCGTCCGCCTCGGTGCGGATATAGCCGTTCGAGACCCGGTTGACGGCGGCACAGAACGCCTCTTCGCTGTCTATGCCAAAGTCGCCGAATGCATCCCGCATCTGCCCAAACAACCACCCGGTGAAGGCCCGGCTGCGCCCGATCTGGTTTTCGTAAATGCGGCTTTGGCTTTCGTGGACACCCATCGACACGCCCTGACCCAACGGCGTCAAAAGATAGTCGGTGTCGATGTTCTGTTCATAGCAGGCGTGCCCGACCTCGTGGATGGTCGAGTAGAAACAGTTGAACGGATCGTGCAGGTTCGTGCGGGTCGTGATCCGCACATCAAGGCCTGAGCCGGACGAGAACGGATGCACTGCCTTGTCGATGCGCCCATGATCGGTGTTGTAGCCAAAGGTCTGCGCCAGCAGCGCGCTCAGCTTCAGTTGCGCGGCTTCGTCGAACGCGCCGGTGACGCCCTGTGGCTTGGGTTGTTCAAGGATTGCAGTGCGCAACTCAGACAGCGCCGGGCGTAGTGCGCCGAACATCCCCTGAAGGTCGGCGGCCGTTGTGCCGGGCTCGTAATCGGCCAGCATCGCGTCATAGACGTCGCCGCCTGCCGCCAGTGCCGCGCCTTCCTCGCGCTTGAGGTCGATAACTTCGGACAGGACGGGGGCGAATGCAGCATAGTCATCGCCTGCTCGTGCGTCCGCCCATTTGCCCTGCGCCGCCGAGGTCACGCGCGCCAATGTCGCGGCCAGTTTCGCAGGCACCTTGCTGGCGCGTTCATAGCTGCGGGTGATTTCGCGCACGTTCGCCGCAGCAACCGGGTCAAGGGACACGCCATCCAGCGCGGCCAGCCAGTCGCCCACACGCGGATCGGTGCGGCGGGCGTGCAGCACGCTTTCCAGTGCCGCCATCTCTTCGGCCCGTTGTGGTGCGGCGCCGCGCGGCATCACCGTTTCCTGATCCCAGCCCAACCGCCCCGCGATCTGTGCGAGGGCCTGCGTGTCATGGTCATAGGCCATCAAGTCATCATAAGCAGTCATGCGGTGTTCCCCCTGAGCGACGTTGCAAGCGGATAGGCGGCCAGGAACCGTGCGCGCAGGATCAGCGCCCACAGGATCACGGCCAGGAATTGGTGCAGGATCGCGACTTGCCACGGGGCACCGTAAAGGACGGTCACAATGCCAATGACGATCTGCAACGCCATTGCCGCCATCACAGCGTTGAATGCAAAACGTGTGTTGGGATGCGCCGATTTGCGCCCGCGCAGCCAGACCACCACCGCATAGATCGCAAGCAGATAGCCCGAAACGCGGTGAATGAACTGCACCAGCCCCGGGCTTTCAAACAGGTTGCGCCACCATGGCTCAAACGTGAAGGCAGAGGCGGGAAAGACCTGCCCGCCCATCAGCGGCCAGTCGGTATAGCTGCGCCCGGCGTCAATGCCGGCCACCAGTGCACCCAGAAGGATCTGGAGAAAGGCAAAATGCATGAGGCCCGTGGACATGCCGAACAGCTTGCCCTCTTTGCTGCGCCGCGCCTGCATCAAGTTCCGTTCGGATCGGCCCAGCATATAGATGTACCATGCGATGAACCCGAGGATGACAAAGGCAAGGCCCAGATGGGTGGCCAGACGGTAGCTCGCCACATCGACCATGCCTTCGCCAGAGGTCACGCCGCTGGCGACCATCCACCAGCCGATGGCACCCTGCACGCCGCCCAGAACGCCGAGGCCCAGCAGGCGAGGTGTCCAACCTGTCGGGATCTTGCGGCGCACAAGAAACCACAAAAACCCGATGGCCCAGACCACGCCAATCACCCGGCCCAACTGGCGATGGCCCCATTCCCACCAGTAAATCACCTTGAAATCAGACAGTTCCATCCATTGGTTCTGGATGCGGAATTCGTCGATGGCCTGATATTTGGCAAATTCCGACTCCCAGTCGGCAGCATTCATCGGCGGGATCGCCCCGGTGAAGGGGCGCCATTCGGTGATCGAAAGGCCGCTATCGGTCAGCCGTGTCAGGCCACCCACAGCGATCATTACCACGACCAGCGTGAACAGCATCATCAACCACACACGGATCGCCCCGCGTGCACCGCCCCGGCCCCGGTCGATCACGCCAACTTCGGCGACCGGTTTTTCGGTGGTCTGGACTTCTTCGAAAATGCTGCGGTTCTTTGCCATTCAGGCCCTCGTGATCTGTCGTCGATGCGCAACCTAGGCCCGGCCCAGCCAGACGTCCAGCGTCAGCGGCGCTGTGCCCAGCGGACCATCTGACGCAGCATGCCATGCAACGTCTGCACATCGGCGCGGGTCAGGGGCATCCGGCTCCACATATTGCGCAGGTTGACCTTCATGCTGGCCGCCTTGTGGTCGGGAAAGAAAAAGCCGGCGTCCTCCAGCCGCTCTTCGAAATGGCGCGCCAGATGTTCAACCTCGTCGCCAGTGGCCCACTCGGTGCCCGCCATTTCTGTCGTTTGGGACGTCACATCGCCTGCTGCGCGCATCCATTCGTAGCCCACCAGCAATACGCATTGGGCAAGGTTCAGCGACGGGAATTCCGGGTTTACGGGAACCGAGATCAGCGCATTGGCCTGCGCGATATCCTCATTCTCCAACCCTGCCCGTTCCGGGCCAAACATCACCGCAACATGCTGACCCTCGCCCATACGGCGGGCGGCATCGCGCATCGCCTCTTCGGGGCTCAGCACCTCTTTGGTCAGGTCGCGCTGGCGTGCGGTGGTGGCGTAGACGTAAGAACAATCGCCCAATGCGCCCGCAAGATCCTCGTGCAGGCTGGCCGCGTCCAGCACCCGCCCCGCACCACTTGCCATTGCAACAGCCGCCGGGTTCGGCCAGCCATCGCGCGGATCAACGATGCGCATCCGGTCCACACCGAAATTCAGCATCGCACGGGCCGCAGCCCCGATATTCTCGCCCATCTGGGGCCGCGTCAGCACAAAGGTCGGTGTCATGGCGCGGCTCTAGCCTAAGCGGTGCGGGCCCTCAATCCCCTACCGATCCGGCATTTGCTTTCACCTCGTGATCCGCTAAAGCACGGCCAAAGCAAAAGGACGACCCAGATGAGTGAGCCCGAGCAAGGCCCCGAGCAGCCGCAACTGTATCTGTTGACCCCGCCCATGTTCGATTTGTCGACATTTCCCGACCAGTTGGCGGCCGTGCTTGATGCCCATGACATCGCCTGTATTCGCCTTGCCCTGGCCAGCCACGATGAAGACCGCATTGCGCGTGCCGCCGATGTATGCCGCGCCGTCGCCCATACGCGGGACGTGGCCATTGTCGTGGCCGATCACGCCGGTCTGGCCGAGCGTCTGGGACTGGACGGAGTTCACCTGTCGAGCGCCAAGAAATCGGTGCGCGATGCACGTAAGGCCCTTGGCCCGGATGCCATCGTCGGCAGCTTTTGCGGCACGTCGCGCCATGACGGGCTGTCGGCGGGTGAGGCAGGCGCGGATTACATCGCCTTTGGCCCGGTCACCGGCATCGGTGACACCGAAGCGGCGGATGATGACCTTTTCCAGTGGTGGTCCGATGTGGTCGAAGTACCGGTGGTCGCCGAAGGCGGGCTGACGCTGGCCGCGGTCGAACACCTCGCTCCGATCACCGACTTTTTCGGGATCGGGGAAGAGATCTGGAACACGGAGGATGCCGTCGCCGCCCTTGGCGCGCTGACAGCACCCTTGCGCTAGACCGCCTAAAGCAGCGTGCGTTCAATCACCCAGTAGATTGCGACAACCGCGATGATCAGCGAACCGGTCATCGACCAGGCGCGGAACATGACCGGGTATTCGGCCACCAGCTCCTCGACCCCGGTCAGGCGCGCAAGCGTCGCCGCACGGCATCCCAGCCACAGCGCGATGGCCGCCATGGCGATCACGGCCAGTTGGCCCAGCTCAACCCCCACGTTAAACCCGATGAGGGCCGGAATGAACTGCCCCTCTGGCAGACCGAAGTCGCCCAGAACCGAGGCAAATCCAAGCCCGTGGAGCAGCCCGAACCCGAACACGACAACCGGTCGCCACGGGTTCAACCCGCGCGCAAAGATGTTTTCGACCGCCACATAGACAATCGAGGCGGCGATCAGCGGCTCGACAATGCTGCCAGGCACATTGACAAGCCCAAGCGCGCCAAGCGCCAGCGTGACCGTATGCGCCAGCGTAAAGGCCGACACCTGCCAGAGCAGCGGACCAAGCCGTGTGGACAAGAAGAACAGCCCAAGGACAAACAGGATGTGATCAAGGCCCTTGGGCAGGATGTGGTCAAAACCGACGGGAATGTACTCAGCAAAAGCCTGCCACCCGGTCGCGGCATCCCCGCCGGTCAGAGAGATCGGCCCAGACGTGGTGCCGCCCGAGACCAGCCCGGTGAACGGTTCTTCGACGCCTTGCTGACGCACAACCAGATCGCCCGCACCATCCGGCCATGCCACCGTGATGCTGGTCGCACCGTCAGGCAGCGCGCCGGTCATCACGATGTCAGAGATGCGCGGCAATTCGCCATCCGTCACGTTCGGCACGACAACACTGTCCAGGGTCAATGGGAACGCCGTGCCATCCGCGCTCAGCAAGGGCGCGCTATTCCATGTTGTTATCAAAGATGCCGCACGATCCGCGACTTCTGCATTAGAAAGCGCGCGCAACGCATCGTAATCGCTTGCGTTTTCCGCATTGTCGGTGTCATCCACCTCGTCCAGATCAATGCCCGAAAGCTGGGCCTCGATGTTCACGCGCATCTCGACCCGCACCGCGCCGTCGCCCGCAGTGAGGTCGGCGATGGTAGGCACAACTTCGTGAGCGCCGGCCATATTGGCCCAAACCAGCGCGCACAGACTTGACATCACACCCCAAAGGCGCAGCTTTCGACACAGTTTAAGCAAGGCGGACTCCATGGTATTTTCCCGTTTGATTGTTGGTGTTTGGTGCGCGATTTACGCCAGTTGTGCAACCGCTCATGAATTCTGGATCGAAGCGGACCCCTATCAAGTGGCGCCGGGTGCCCAAATCGTCGGCAATCTGAAAAACGGCCAAAACTTTGAGGGCACGACATTGTCCTATTTTACCCGCAGCTTCACGCGGTTCGATGTGGTTCAGGGCGACACATTGCGTCCGGTTCAGGGGCGGATGGGGGATCGCCCGGCACTGAACGTCCCCGCCCCGCTGGATGGGCTGGTGTCCGTGGTACACGAAACCACGCCTTCTTTTGTGACGTACCGGGAGTGGGAAAAGTTTCAGAAATTCGCCGATCACAAGGATTTCCCAGACATGGCGGCGCGCCATGCGGCCAACGGGTTCCCCGCCCCGCCCTTCAAAGAGCGATATACCCGCCACGCCAAGGCGCTGATTGGTGTGGGCAGCGGCGCGGGCCTTGACCGGGCCCTTGGGTTGAAGACCGAGTTCGTGGCCATCACCAACCCATATGCGGCGGGATTTGACGGTCAGATGCATGTGCAACTGCTGTATAAGGGACAACCACGCACAAATGCACAGGTCGAAGTGTTTGACCGCCCACCGTCGGGCGAGGTCGTGGTCACCCTGCACCGGACGGACAAGTCTGGTTTTGCGACCATTCCAGTGCGCCCCGCCCACACCTATCTCTTCGACGCCGTGGCGTTGGAGCCGATCCTGAACGACGATGCAGCCGTCTGGGATACGTTCTGGGCCGCGCTGACCTTTGCCGTGCCTGCTCGATAGGCCCCCGTGTCCCCTTGTCTCTTTCCCGGTCGCGGGGCAGACAGGCATGTATGAGCAAACCTGCTGACATTCTGTGCATCGGTTCGGTCCTGTGGGACGTGATTGGCCGCGCGCCGCTGGCCATGCAACTTGGTTCGGACGTGCCGGGGCGCATCAGCCGTCTGCCCGGCGGGGTGGCGATGAACATCGCGATGACCTGCGCCCGCTTTGGCCTGACGCCTGCCCTGCTGACCGCCATCGGGCGCGACGCCGAGGGCGATGAACTGGTTGCAGCCTGCACCGCGCGCGGCATGATCACCGACACAGTCTACCGCTCAGAGGATCTGCCGACCGACAGGTACATGGCTGTCGAAGGGGCGAACGGATTGATTGCCGCCATCGCAGATGCACATTCGCTGGAAAATGCAGGCGCCAAGATCTTGCAGCCCCTCAAGGACGGCACCCTCGCAACGCCCGAGGCCCCCTATACCGGGCCCGTGGCCCTCGACGGCAACTTGACGGTCGAGTTGCTGAACGAGATGGCCACAAGCCCATTGCTGGCCCAGGCCGACCTGCGCGTTGCCCCCGCCTCACCCGGCAAGGCGCGCCGGTTGGCCCCGTTTCTGACCCATGGGCGCGGCACGCTTTACGTGAACCTCGAAGAGGCCGGGCTGCTGTGTCAGGCGCATTTCGACAATTCCATGAGTGCAGCACATGAACTGATCACCCGCGGTGCGGCACGGGTTCTGGTCACCAATGGTGGCGGGACAGCAAGCGAAGCCACCGCCGATGACGTGATCAGCGCCACGCCGCCTCAAGTCCTTGTCACTCGGGTGACGGGGGCGGGTGATACGTTCATGGCCGCCCATATCGCGGCAGAATTGCGCGGCGCGGGACGGGATGACGCCTTGCGCGCCGCCCTCGATGCCGCTGCCACTTATGTATCAGGACAAGGCCCGGAATGACCCAGTTCACCCTCTCACCCGCCGTCGCAGCAGCCCGCGCCAATGGGACGCCCATCGTCGCTCTGGAAAGCACGATCATCACCCACGGGATGCCCTATCCCCAGAACCTGGACGTGGCGCGAGAGGTTGAAGCGGACGTGCGCAGCGCCGGGGCCGAACCGGCGACCATGGCTGTGCTCGATGGCACACTTCACGTCGGACTGACGGACGATCAGCTTGAAACTCTCGCCCAAGCCAAGAAAGTGGCCAAGCTGAGCCGCGCCGATATGGCCGCCTGCATGGCGACGGGCGGCACCGGGGCCACAACTGTGGCCGCCACCATGATCGCCGCGCGCATCGCGAGCATCGACGTTTTTGCGACCGGCGGGATCGGCGGCGTGCACAAGGGTGCCGAGGGGACATTCGATATCTCTGCCGATCTGCTGGAACTGGCCCAGACGCCGGTCACGGTCGTTGCCGCGGGGGCCAAGGCTATCCTCGACATCCCCAAGACACTGGAAGTGCTGGAAACCCAGGGCGTGCCCGTCATCGCGTTCGGGCAGGACGACATGCCCGCCTTCTGGTCGCGCAGCGCCGGGATCAAGGCACCGCTGCGTATGGACAGTGCCGACGCGATTGCGCAGGCACATGCCATGCGCCGCACGCTTGGCATTCCGGGCGGGCAACTGGTGGCCAATCCGATCCCCGCAGAGGCAGAGATTGACCGCGCGACCCTGGCCCCGATCATCGCACAAGCGACGCGCGATGCCCAAACCCACTCAATCACCGGCAAGGGGGTCACACCCTATCTGCTGCAGCGCATTTTCGAGCTGACCGAGGGGCGCTCGCTGGCCGCCAACATCGCCCTTGTCCGTCACAACGCTCAACTGGCGGCAGAAATTGCCAAGCATTTGAGCAATCAAGGCCCAAATGCCTGACCTTAGGGCACAAAGCCGGGGCGGAGCCATTGTAGTGCGCAGCACCATCCCCTACCTATCGCTCGACCAAGCTGCGGGATGCACATGAATACCCCCTTCGATCCAGAACGACCCCGGCGCCCCGGTTTGTTTGCCCGCTTGCGTGCGTCGTTCCTGACCGGGCTTGTGGTCATCGCGCCCGTGGGCCTGACCATCTGGCTGATCTGGACGGTCATCGGCTGGATTGACGGGTTCGTCTGGCCGTTGGTGCCAAATGTCTGGCAGCCCGATTCAATTGTGAACTACTGGCTGAACAATCCACGCTTCGTCATGGAAGACGGCGTGCGCATTCCAAACCCCGACTGGGTGAATGTGAACGTGCGCGGCGTCGGTGTGATCGTCTTCCTGATGTTCACCATCTTTATCGGGTGGATCGCCAAAGGGTACATTGGACGGTCCCTGATCCGTTGGGCCGAAAGCCTCGTGGAACGCACGCCCGTTGTCCGCTCGATCTATTCCGGGATCAAGCAGATTTCCGAGACGGTGTTTGCGCAGTCCGAACGCTCATTTGAAAAGGCGTGCCTGATCGAATATCCCCGCAAGGGCATCTGGGCCATCGGCTTTGTCTCGACCACCACCAAGGGCGAGGTTGCCGAACGGGGCAACTCGGGCGATCCGATGCTCAGCGTATTCGTGCCGACGACACCCAACCCGACATCGGGCTTCTTGCTGTTCTTTCCGGCCACGGACGTGATCGAACTGGACATGAGCGTCGAGGACGCGGCCAAACTGGTGATCTCGGCAGGGCTGGTCTATCCCAACGGCAAGGACCCGACTGAACCGCCGAAGAAGTGATTGCGGGGTCTGAGTGCCCTGTTTTGTCAACTGTCATAGAACCACTGGCGACAACCGCGACGGGACCGCAGTCGGTCGGTAACAGTCTTGCAGGTTGAATCTTAACCTGCTGACGCCAAGGCGCATCATATCGCACCTCATGGCCAAAAAAAAACGCCAGCACGAAGCTGGCGTTAAGTTATTGAGGCAGGTTTCATACAGGCAAGAAACCTATCGAGCAGTGACCCTGTTATAAGCAATTGCGCCGAAAGAGTCCAAGCTAAAAGTTTGATAATGCGTAAAGGTCCGACGCCCGCTATTGTTAACAAAACAAGGGCGATTGAGGATTGTTGACGATATGGGGCGGGATTATTTCCAATTTAGAGGCGCGCGTTTGGCTGCATTCAGCGCGATTCTGTTAACCTTTGTGTCAGGTCCGTTACAGACACAAGCAGAGCCACAACATGGCATAGCTATGTATGGCACCCCTGCCCTGCCACCCGATTTTGTGTCGCTGCCCCACGCAAATCCCGATGCCCCCAAGGGCGGCGCCATCACGCTGGCAAACACCGGCAGCTTTGATTCGCTCAATCCCTACATCCAGAAGGGGAACGTGCCCTGGCAGCTCCGCTTTCTGACCCATGAAAGCCTGATGGGCCGCAACCGGAACGAACCCTTTGCCCTTTATGGTCTGCTCGCCGAATCGATTGAGGTGCCCGAGGACCGGTCCTGGGTCGAATTCACCCTGCGCCCCGAGGCCCGATTCTCTGACGGAACCCCAGTCACCGTCGAAGATGTGATTTGGTCCTACGAAACCCTCGGCACCGAGGGGCACGGGCGCTACCGTTCGCTCTGGACACAGATCGAAAGTCTGGAACAGGTCGGCCCTGCCACCGTGCGTTTTACCTTCAACACGGAAAACCGGGAATTGGCCCTGCTGGCGGGCATGCGTCCGATCCTGCAAAAGGCACAGTGGGAGGGCAAGTCATTCTCAGATGCCGCCCTTGCGGACATTCCCATCGGCAGCGGAGCGTATGTGATCAGCGACTTTGAGGCGGCGCGCAATGTCGTTTTGACCCGCAACCCGGACTATTGGGGCAAGGATCTGCCGTTCATGCGCGGCACCTTCAACTTCGATCAGATCACCATCGATTTTTACGGCGACGGCGATGTGGTGTTCGAGGCGTTCAAGTCAGGCAACGTGTCCGCCATCCGCGAATTCAACGCCGAAACATGGTCCAGCCAGTATGATTTCCCCCGCGCCCAGTCCGGCGACGTGATCAAATCCGAGATCAAGCACCAGAAACCATCGGGCATCACCGGGTTCGTGATGAATACCCGGCGCGCGCCCTTTGACGATTGGCGCGTACGCGAGGCGCTGATCACCGCATTCAACTTCGAATATATCAACGACACGCTCACAGGCGGCGCGCAGCCACGCATCACCTCGTACTTCTCGAACTCGCCGCTGGCCATGGAACCCGGGCCTGCCAAGGGTGAGGTGGCCGCCCTGCTTGCGCCGTTCAACGGGCGTCTGCTGCCCGGCGTGATGGAAGGGTACGCCCTGCCCGTAAGCGATGGCACCCTGCGCAACCGGCAGGGTCTGCGGCGCGCACTGGGCCTGATGAAAGAGGCCGGGTGGACCACGCAAGACGGCAAGTTGCGCAACGCCGATGGTCAGGCCATGCAATTCACCATCCTGCTCGATCAACAACGTACCGAAGATCGCGCCATTGCCGATCTGTACACCCAAGCGCTCAGTCAAATGGGCATCGACGTCAAAACCGAACTTGTCGATGGCGCGCAGTTCACCGCCCGCACCACCACGTTCGACTTCGACATGACATATCACCGCCGCGCCATGTCGCTGAGCCCCGGAAATGAGCAGTATTTTTACTGGGGCTCTGAGGCTGCAGATCAGGATGGCACGCCCAACCTGATGGGGGCCAAGGATCCGGCGATTGACGCGATGATCAGCGCGATGCTGACAGCGCGCACCGCCGAAGAAAGCCTGTCGGCCACCCGCGCGCTGGATCGGTTGCTGATTGCGGGCCGCTACGTCGTTCCATTCTGGCAGTTTACCACGGGGCGCATCGCGCATATCGACGAGATGAAATACCCCGAAACCATCCCGATCTATGGCGACGGGCCGGACTGGATGCCGCAATTCTGGTGGTACGAAGAGTAAGCGCATGCGCCAAAGACTGATTGCTGAAGGGGTCGGCACCGCCATGTTGCTGATCAGCGTGATCGGCTCGGGCATCATGGGGGTCAGCCTTGCCGACGGGAACGCTGCCATCACGCTGCTGGCCAATGCGATTGCGACGGGCTGTATGCTCTACATAATCATCACGGTGCTTGGGCCGATCTCGGGGGCGCATTTCAACCCGGCGGTGACACTGGCCTTTTATCTGCGCGGTGACATGACGCGCGGGATCGCCCTTGGCTATGTCGCCGCCCAGATCGCGGGCGGCCTGATCGGGGTCTGGGCAACCCATGCCATGTTCGATTTGCCGATCCTGCAGACCTCAACCACGCTGCACCGCAGCGGTCTGGCGCAATGGTGGAGCGAGATCCTCGCCACGCTCGGCCTGCTCTTTGTCATCTTCGGTGGGCTCAGATCGCGGCCCGAGACTGTGCCCACCCTCGTGGCCCTCTACATCACCGGGGCCTACTGGTTCACCGCCTCGACCAGTTTTGCGAACCCGGCCGTCACGATTGCACGCGGATTTTCGGACACGTTTGCAGGCATTTACCCCGGACATATCCCGGCATTTGTCATCGCACAGATCATCGCGGCCATTTTCGCGCACAGGTTGTTTAAATCGTTTTTTCGCCCCTGACGCTTGATCGGTGTGCCAATTGCAATACTATTTGCGTGGGGTGGATGTCCGACGCTGGCCAGATGGGCCGCGTTGTGTGTCGGGTTCCTTTTGCAAGGACCGGACCATCGCTGACGGGGGTAAACATGAACTGGAATGACCTGACCCAGAACTGGGCAGAGAGTTATCGCGCGCTGTGCAATGAGTTTCCCAGGCTTGAGCCAAGTGCGATGCCGTTTCTCAAGGCCGACCAGGACCGCTTTGAAAGCTACCTTGCGGCCACGCATGACATGTCGCTGAAAGAAGCGCAGGATGCTTTCGACGCCTACCTGAATCGCCACTTGGAAGGCGCGCGTCACTCGGCCTGACCACCTAGGCCAGCGATGTCACCCACAGGATCAGCGCATCTTCGTCGCTGACGGATACGACGTTGTGACCCATCGTCGCGTCGTAATAGGCACTGTCGCCGCGCCGCATCTCAACCGGTTCGTAAAATTCAGTGTAAAGCCGGATCACGCCTGTGAGGACGTACAGGAATTCTTCGCCATCATGGCGCACCCACCCGTCAAACTCGTCCATCGAGCGGGCACGCACACGCGCGCGATAGGGCAGCATCTGCTTTTTGGTCAGCGTTTCGGCCAGCAACTCGTGCTCGTAGGTCACTGTGGCTTGCGCATTTCCCTCGCCCGACCGGGTCAGCACCATGCGCCCGTTGATCTGCCCCTTTTCCGGGGGCGTGAACAATTGCGGCACCGAGATTTCGAGGCCCACGGCCAGTTTCTTCAGGGCCTCATAAGTGGGTGACATCTGACCGTTTTCGATCTTGGACAGGGTTGAGCGGGCCAGCCCCGCCTGCCCGGCCGCCTGTTCCAGCGTCCAGTCGCGCGCCTTGCGCAACTCGCGCACCCGCGCGCCCAGATCAAGGGGTTCGGGCATTTCATCGCCGCCAGTGGAGCGGGCGATCTCGATCAGGGATTTGGGGTCTTTTCCAGTCATGACGCTTTCTATAGAACCGCGCCGTCACGCTTGCAACGTCGCGCGCCACACCGTAGCGCTAGGATATGTTAAGCGTTGATGACACCACGCCTTTCCCGCCCTGTCCAAGCCCCTTCAATATGGCGGCCCACGTGCTGGCGCGCGCCGATGCAGTCCCGGACAAAGTCGCGGTGTCGGTGGTTTCGGATCATCACGCCGAGCGGCTGACTTATGCCGCGTTGTCGGCGGCTGTGCGCGGCACGGGTGCCGGGTTTTTGCAGGCCGGGTGCCTGCCCGGCGACCGCATTTTGCTGCGGCTTGGAAACTCTATCGATTTTCCCATCGCCTATCTGGGGGCGCTGGCTGTCGGGCTGGTGCCGATACCCACATCGGCGGCCCTTACCACCACAGAAGTCGCGCGCATCGTGGCTGAGATGCGGCCACGCCTTATCCTGCGTGACCCTGCCGTCGCCTCGGCCCACGGCGCGCCCGAGGTCGGCCTTGCCACCTTGCGTGCGATGCGCGCCCTGCCCCCGGCCCCTTGGGACATGGGTGATCCGGAACGGCTTGGCTATGTCATCTACACCTCAGGCACGTCCGGTGCCCCGCGCGCCGTGGCCCATGCCCACCGCGCGATCTGGGCGCGCCAGATGATGCATCAGGGATGGTACGGGTTGGGTGAAAGCGATGTGCTGATGCATGCAGGCGCATTCAACTGGACCTACACACTGGGCACAGGGCTGATGGATCCGTGGAGCGTCGGGGCCACGGCGCTGATACCTGCCGCTGGCACCAGGCCCGAGGATCTCGGCGCATTGATGGCCTGGCACAAGGCCACAGTCTTTGCCGCGGCACCGGGAGTCTATCGCCAGATGCTGAACCGCCGCGACCTGCCGCCCTTGGCACACTTGCGGCATGGCCTCAGTGCCGGTGAAAAACTTCCCCAGTAACGCAGGCCGCATGGGCAACGGCGACGGGCACGCCGATCTTTGAGGCCTACGGCATGTCGGAATGCTCAACCTTTATTTCATCCAGTCCGAACGCACCCTGCGATGCGGACGCGCTTGGCCGGGCACAGCCGGGGCGGCGTATCGCCATTCTGTGTGAGGACGGCCCGGTGCCGCGCGGCGTGCCCGGTGTCATCGCCATTCATCGCAGCGACCCGGGCCTGATGCTCGGCTATCTCAGCCACCCGGACGAAACACAGGCCAAGTTTCAGGCCGACTGGTTTCTGACCGGCGACATGGGGCAGATGGAGGACGACGGGCAGATCCGCTATCTTGGACGCAACGACGATATGATGAACGCAGGCGGCTACCGCGTCTCGCCCATCGAAGTCGAAACCGTGGTTGCATCCGCACCCGGCATTACCGCCGCCGGGGCCGCCGAAGTCGAGGTCAAACCCGGCGTGCGCGTGATCGTCGCCTTTTACACAAGCCCCGCCCCACTGGACGAAGCGGCCTTGCGCGCTTATGTCGATGCGAACCTTGCGCAGTACAAACAACCGCGCGCCTATATCCGGATCGCACAGATGCCGACCGGTACAAATGGCAAGATACTGCGACGCCGCCTGCACCTGTTCTGGCCCAAAACCACGAAAGCCCACTGACATGACCAACGACATGAACGGCCCCATCAAACTCGACATCATGTCTGACCCGATCTGCCCGTGGTGCTATATCGGCAAGGCCCACCTGGATCGTGCATTGGCCGCCCATCCCGACCACCCGTTCCTGATTGAATGGCATCCTTTCCAGCTGAACCCCGACATGCCAGCCGAAGGCATGGACCGGCGCGCCTATCTTGAGGGCAAGTTCGGCGGCAAGGAAGGCGCCGTGCGCGCCTATGCGCCCGTGGTGGAAAACGCCGAAAAAGCGGGCCTCAAAATCGATTTCGAGGGGATGAAACGCACCCCCAACACGCTGGACGCACACCGGCTGATCCACTGGGCGGGCATCGAAGGCAAGCAAACCGCCGCCGTGTCCTCCCTGTTCAAAGCCTATTTCGTCGAGGCCCGCGACATCGGCGATCACGAAGTGCTGGCCGATATTGCCGATGGTATCGAGATGGACGCCGCCGTGGTGAGCCGCCTTCTGGCGTCGGATGCGGACCGCGACGACATCGCCGCGCGCGATGCCCACAGCCGGAAAATGGGGATCAATTCGGTGCCGACGTTTATCGTCGGGGGCAAACATGCGGTACCGGGTGCCCAACCGCCCGAACTTTGGGCAAAAGTGATCGACGAATTGCGCGCCGGAGTTGCTTGACCCTACGTCAACAACCTGAAATTGCCTAAATGGTCAAATTTTCAACCAATGGTCGTTGCACATGGGATATACGCTCCGCAAAGTGACGCAGATTAGCGTCTAAGTGATTCCGGAGCGGATGGGTCGTGACCACTCCCAAGGGCCAGAACCTGAGCAAAATGGAATTCATCGCCCTGATGGCGATGATGTTCGCAACCATTGCGTTTTCCATCGACGCGATGATGCCTGCCCTGCCCGACATTTCCGCCGACATCGCCCCGCTTGGCGTGGCGCAGGCCGCTTTGGTCATGACCTTCTTTGTGATCGGCATGGGTGCGGGCACGTTTTTCACAGGGCCCTTGTCTGATGCCTATGGGCGCAAACCCGTCGTTTACATGGGCCTTGCCGTCTACGCACTTGGGGCCATCCTCAGCTGGATCGCGCCGACGCTTGAAACGATGCTGGCGGCCCGGGTGTTGCAGGGTCTGGGTGCGGCGGGGCCGCGGGTCGTGTCGGCCGCAATCATCCGCGATCTCTACAGCGGGCGGGCCATGGCAAGCATCATGTCGCTGACAATGGTGGTCTTTTTGCTTGTGCCCGGGGTGGCCCCGCTGATCGGCGCGTTGATTGCCGATGCCTTTGGATGGCGCGCGATTTTCGCGGCGTTTCTCGCCTTTGGCGTTTTACTGTTCATCTGGTTTTCCCTGCGGATCAGCGAAACGCTCCCGGTCTCGGCGCGCCGTCCCCTGCGCGTGCCTCTGATGCTGGATGCGGTGCGCCAGATGTTTGCAAACCGAACGGTACGCCTGTCGATTTTCGTGCAGACCCTGATGCTTATGATGCTGTTTTCGGTGCTGACCATGGTGCAGCCGATCTTCGATGTGTCCTTTGGACGCGAAGAGAGCTTTCCGCTTTGGTTCGGGGCTGTCGCCGTGTCTTCGGGCGTGTCCAGCCTGCTGAACGCAGCCATCGTGGGCCGGTTTGGCATGCGCAGGCTGGTGACATGGGCGCTTGGGGCGCAGGTGGTGGTGTCTGCGCTGTTTGTGGGGTGGATGCTGGCCGACCTGCCCTATCTGTTCCCGCTGTTCATCATCTGGCTGTGGGGTGTGATGTTTCAGGGCGGGCTGACGGTGGCCAACCTCAACGCCATCGCGATGGAGCCTATGGGCCACATCGCGGGCATGGCAGCCTCGGTGATCGGGGCGGTTTCGACAGTCATCGGTGGTGCGCTCGCCTCGCCCATCGGGTTGCTGTTTGATGGCACGCCCATCGCACTTGTGGCGACGGTCATGGTGGCCAGCGCACTGGCGTCTGTCCTGATGCAGTACATGCGGCGCGCCGAGGCGGCAGAGACGGCCTAGGCCCGCGCCTTTTTCTTCTTTTTCACTTCGATCACCTTTTCCGCCAGATCGCGCGCGATGGCAAAGGCCCCTTTGATCTTGTCGCTGTCTTTCTTCCAGTCGCGGCGCACGACAATCTTGTTGTCCTTGACCTTGGCCAGCCCGCGTTGGTCCTGAATGAACTCCACCAGCCCCTCGGGAGAGGCAAACTTGTCATTGTGGAACTGGATCGTCGCGCCCTTCGGCCCGCCATCCAGCTTGGCAATTCCGGCGCGTTTGCACATTGCCTTGATGCGCACGACCAGCATCAGGGTGTTCACTTCCTTGGGCAGCGCGCCAAAGCGGTCGATCAACTCAGCGGCAAAGCCTTCCAGTTCAACTTTGGTGCTCAACCCACTGAGACGGCGGTACAATCCCAGTCGCACATCCAAATCAGGCACATAAGCTTCGGGGATCAGAACCGGCACGCCAAGATTGATCTGAGGCGCCCACTGATCGTCCGCAGCGCTCAGGCCTTCCATCTCGCCGGCCTTGATCTTGGCAATCGCCTCTTCCAGCATCGACTGGTACAACTCAAAACCCACATCGCGCATCTGGCCGGACTGTTCCTCGCCCAGCAGGTTGCCCGCCCCGCGAATATCGAGGTCCTGGGACGCCAACGTAAAGCCTGCCCCAAGCGTGTCGAGACTGCCCAGCACGCGCAGCCTTTTTCCGCCGTGGCCGTCAGTTTCGCGCGCGGTTTGGTGGTGAGATACGCGTAGGCGCGGGTTTTCGAACGCCCAACCCGCCCCCGGATCTGGTAGAGTTGCGCAAGACCGAACATGTCAGCCCGGTGCACGATCATCGTGTTGGCGGTGGGAATGTCGAGGCCGCTTTCAACAATCGTCGTCGCCAGCAACACGTCGTATTTTCCATCGTAAAACGCGTTCATACGATCATCGAGTTCACCGGCGGCCATCTGCCCGTGCGCGATCACGTATGTGAGTTCGGGCAGCTGTTCTTTCAAAAACGCCTCTATCTCGGGCAGATCAGAGATGCGCGGCACCACATAAAACGACTGCCCACCGCGATAGTGTTCGCGCAGCAGAGCCTCGCGGATGGTGACAGTGTCGAATTCGGACACATAGGTGCGGATCGCCAGCCGGTCGACCGGCGGCGTGCCGATGATGCTGAGGTCACGCACGCCCGTCAGCGACAGTTGCAGCGTGCGCGGGATCGGGGTCGCGGTCAGGGTCAGCACGTGCACATCACTGCGCATCTGCTTCAGACGTTCCTTGTGCGTGACGCCGAATTTTTGTTCCTCATCAATGACAAGCAGGCCGAGGTTCATGAACTTCACACCCTTGGCAAGCAGCGCATGCGTGCCGACCACGATATCCGCCGTGCCCTTGGCCATGGCATCGCGCGCATCGGCTGAATCCTTGGCGCTGACAAAGCGGCTGAGCTGCCGGACATTGATGGGAAAGCCGCGAAAGCGTTCTGCAAAGCTTTTGTAGTGCTGGCGCGCCAGCAGGGTCGTGGGCGCGATCACCGCCACCTGCACGCCCGACATGGCCGCAACAAAGGCGGCGCGCATCGCCACTTCGGTCTTACCAAAGCCCACATCGCCGCAGATCAGCCGATCCATCGGCGCGCCGCTGGTGAGGTCCTCGATCACGGCCCCAATGGCGGTCAGCTGGTCGTCCGTCTCGTCATAGGGAAAGCGCGCCGAAAATGCGTCCCACATGCCCGGTGGCGGTTCCAGCACGGGCGCTTTGCGCAAGGCCCGCTCTGCTGCGATGCGGATCAGCTTGTCCGCCATCTCGCGGATGCGTTCCTTGAGCTTTGCCTTCTTGCTCTGCCACGCCCCGCCGCCCAGACGATCCAGCAGACCCTCTTCATGGCCGTATTTGGACAGCAGTTCGATATTCTCGACCGGCAGGTAGAGCTTTGAATTTTCGGCATATTCCAGCAGCAGACATTCGTGTGCGGCGCCTGCCGCGGTCACCACCTCCATGCCCTGATAGCGCCCGATCCCGTGATCGACATGCACAACCAGATCGCCGGGGGTCAGCGATTGCGTCTCGGTCAGGAAATTTTCGGCCCGCCGCTTGCGCTTGGGCGCGCGGATCAGGCGGTCACCCAGCACATCCTGTTCGGAGATCACAGTCAGACCCGGTGCTTCGAACCCGTGTTCCAGCGCCCAGACCACCAGATGCAGCCCGCGCTTGCCGATGCGGGTGGCGTCGGTGATGGGGATCACCTCGGCCAGCCCCTCATCCTCGATCAGCCCGGTCAGACGTTCGCGCGCACCATCCGAATAGCTGGCGACAACCACAGGCCCAGCATCCATTTTCGCTTTAATATGTGTCGCCAACGCACCGAAAAGGCTGAGGGATTCCTGTTGGCGTTCGGGCGAAAAGTTGCGCCCGATCCGCCCGCCCGCATCTGTAACCCCAAGGCCGGTCGCTTGCGGCAACGCGCTGAATTGCAACACGCGCGCCTCTGCAACCGCTGCCTCCCAGGCCGCATCGTCCAGATACAGACCCTCGGGTGGTGCGGGTTTATAGACGGAATCCATCTTTGAGCGGTGCGCCATCGCCAAGCGCCGCGTTTCGTACTGATCGGCAATGCTGTCCCACCGCGCCAGCCGGGTCGGGGTCACCTGTTCATCCAGCGACACGCTTGCGCCGGGAACGTAGTCAAACAGCGTCTCAAGCCGGTCGTGGAAGAACGCCAGCCAGTGTTCGGCCCCCTGGTGCTTGCGCCCGGCGCTGATCGCCTCATAAAGCGGATCATCGGTACCCGCCGCCCCGAATTCCAGCCGGTAGGATTGGCGGAACCGCGTCACGGCCGCCTCATCGAGGATCACCTCGGAAACGGGAGCCAGTTCGACCAGTTCCAGCTTTTCCGTGGTGCGCTGCGTGATCGGGTCAAAGCGCCGCGCGCCGTCCAGCACATCGCCAAACAGATCAAGGCGCACCGGCCCCAGATCACCCGGCGGGTAGATGTCGATGATCCCGCCGCGCACTGCATAATCTCCGGGCTCCATCACCGTCGGGCTTTGCACAAAGCCCATACGCACGAGGAAGTTGCGCAAGGCCGCCTCGTCCACACGGGCCCCAACACGCGCCGAAAACGCGGCCTCGCGCAGCAGGTCGCGCGCAGGCACGCGTTGGCTGGCTGCATTGATCGTGGTCAGCAGCACAAACTGTTTTGGCATCCCGTGCACCAGAGCCGCCAATGTGGCCATGCGCTGCGCCGAAATATCGGCATTGGGCGACACCCGGTCATAAGGCAGGCAATCCCAGCCGGGAAACACGAGCACGGGCATATCGGGCGCAAAGAAGCGCAGCGCGCTTTGCATCGCCGCCAGCCGCTTGTCATCGCGCGCGATGTGCATGACAGGCCCGCGCGCTGCCACCTCATCGAGGATCAGCTTGGCGTCAAACCCTTCTGGCGCGCCTGAAACGGTGATGTGATCTGGCTGGCTCATACGCTCTTGCGGGGTTCATGGGAAACGAGGGCCTTCAATTGGCGCAATGCCCCGCTCTGTCAACTGCCGAACGGGCCAACGGACATGTTTTGATACATTCCCCACAGGGCGGTGACGAAAATCGACACCATCCCGATGGCCTGCACATAAGTGCGGTGGCGGCTGAGGCGCTTCCACAGCAACTCGCCCTGCGCCGCTTCGGACTGGATCAGGCGTGCGGTGGACAGGTTCAGCGCGGCGACCATCGACATGGGAAAGCCCAGCAGAAAAACGGCCTGCGCAAATTCGATCCGGTAGACGAAGCCAAGCAGCGCAAGCCCAGTCA
This sequence comes from Tateyamaria armeniaca, assembly GCF_045797845.1. Taxonomy (NCBI): domain Bacteria; kingdom Pseudomonadati; phylum Pseudomonadota; class Alphaproteobacteria; order Rhodobacterales; family Roseobacteraceae; genus Tateyamaria; species Tateyamaria armeniaca. Next base: position 2,871,420 of record NZ_JBHDIY010000002.1, on the reverse strand, counting down.
GGATGAAACAGGTAAAGCCCAGCAGCCAGAGGCCGGAGACACGACCGATGAACAACAGCCGGTTGGTGTTGATGCGCACAAGGTCATCCAGATCGTCTGAAGCCTGCCCGCCATAGCGCCGCGCGCGTGCCACCATGTCGTAAGGCACGCCCAGCACCCAATGGCTTGCGGTCGACCACACAACAGCCAACGCGATCCAGAACCAAAGGTTCGAGAACGAGCGCATGTCGATGAGTTCAAAGATGGTTTCGTGCCAGTCCACGCGTCGCCTTGCTTGCCTGTCACGGGCTGCGCCCGCTTGTGATTGGCGACCCTCTTAACGCGCACGGGACGCGATGCCTAGACTTGGCAAGCGTTTAAATCCATGCGACCCATACGCTGTCAACCAAACTGGACAGATCCATGCGCCCGACCCAAGCTCCCTTTCCCGCCACCCGTCTGCGCCGCACCCGCGCGACCCCCGCGATCCGGGGCCTTGTGCGCCAGAACACGCTGAGCGTGGATGATTTCATCTGGCCGGTTTTTGTGCGTAGCGGCGAGGGGATCGAAGAACCCATTCCTTCGATGCCTGGCGTCTTTCGCCGCTCGGTCGACAAGGTGGTCGAGGCCGCGCGCGAGGCGGCTGATCTCGGCATCCCCGCGATCTGCATTTTTCCCTATACCGGGATCGAAGAGCGGACCGAGGACTGCGCAGGCGCATGGGATCCGGACAACCATGCGAACCGCGCCATTCGCGCGATCAAGGCCGCCGTGCCCGAGATCGCGATCATGACCGATGTGGCGCTCGATACTTACAACATCAACGGCCATGACGGATTCGTCGAAGACGGCGAGATCGTGAATGACCGCACGATCGAGGCTTTGGTCAAGATGACACTGTCTCAGGCCGAGGCGGGCGCGGATATTATCGGCCCGTCCGACATGATGGACGGTCGGATCGGGGCGATGCGCAGCGCTCTTGAGGGTGCAGGGCACCAGAACGTCATGATCCTCAGCTATGCGGCCAAATACGCCAGTGCGTTCTATGGGCCCTTTCGCGATGCGGTGGGGGCAAGTGGTGCGCTGACGGGGGACAAGAAAACCTACCAGATGGACCCCGGCAATTCGGACGAAGCCATGCGGCTGATTGAACGCGATCTGGCCGAAGGGGCGGACATGATCATGGTCAAACCCGGCCTGCCCTACCTCGACATCTGCCGCCGCGCCCGCGACACGTTCGGCGCACCCACCTTTGCCTACCAGGTGTCGGGCGAGTACTCGATGATCAAGGCCGCCGCACAGCAGGGTTGGATTGACGAGGACCGGGTGATGCTGGAAAGTCTTATGGCCTTCAAACGGGCCGGGTGTGACGGCATCCTCACCTATTTTGCCCCCGCGGCAGCGCGGCTGCTGAATGGCGCGTGACGCGGTATTCGGGCAGTTGCCACTGTGGGTTTGTCCGGTTTTCGGTGACAGCGGACATTGATCACGCGCGCGTCTGTAATTGCAGCATCTGCCACAAACGCGGCACGCTTATCTTTCGAGTGCCCGATGACGCACTAACCATCGAAACACCCCTGTCCGACCTCACGCTCTATACGTGGGGCTCACATACAGCCAAGGACTACTTCTGCCCGCGTTGCGGCATCCTGCCCTTTCGCCGCCCAAGTGCGCCAAGCCGCACCGAACGCGCCGCCGGTGTCACGGAATTCGATGGCTGGGCCATCAACCTGCGCTGCCTTGAAGGACTGGACCCCGCGAACCTGCCCATCCGGCACATCCCCGGCGCGGACATCACGCCTGACGGTTGAACTCGCCTGCTTCTCTGATTTCAAAAACTCCCGGGAGTCGCGGCAGGAGGCGGGGCAGAGCCCCGTGACAATACCCAACTTCAAACGCCAGCAAAAACCCGCCAAACAGGCGCAAAGACGTGACAGTCCCCGTCAATCGGCGTATGGTCGCGCCAAGCGTGGGCAAACCGCGCAACTCTTGAGCAATACAGGCGGTTCAAACATGACACATTCAGGTATGTCGCGGCGTGTCTTCACGCTGGGCACATTGGCATCTACGGCAGCGCTGGCGGCCTGCGGCAACGGGATCGGCAGTCGCGGCAGCGTTACCATCGACGCGCGCGTCAACGCCACGCTGGAAGAGATGTATCGCAGCTACCCTAACACGCGTTCACTGGCACAAAAGGCCGATGGCATGCTGGTCATGCCGCTGGTGACCGAGGCCGGGCTTGGCCTTGGCGGGGCCTATGGGCGCGGTGCGTTGCAGGTGAACGGGGCCACGGTCGATTACTACTCGGTCGTCAAAGGCTCGGGCGGTCTGCAGATCGGCGCGCAACAGTTTGCGCATGTGCTGTTCTTCATGACCAACGAGGCGCTGATGGACTTCCGCCGCTCGCCCGGCTGGGCGGCAGGGGCCGATCTGGAATACGTGATTTCGGACAAAGGCGACAGCGTGGCGGCAGACACGACGACAACATTGTCGCCTGTGCTTGCAGCGGTGTTTGCACGCGCAGGCCTGCGGCTTGGGGCCACGTTGGAAGGCACCAAGTACACGCGCATCATTCCTTAGTCATCGGGTCGGTGGGCGGGCGCCTTTGCCGTCAGGCAAACAGTGCCGCCCACCGATATGCCCCGGGGCGCCGCCCGTTCGCCCCTCAAACGCTCCGCAGGAGCCTTTGCCGCTGACGCGGACCGGGGCTCACCCCATCGCGCGCAGGCGCTTGATCAGGCTTGATGTGTCCCAGCGCCCGCCGCCCAGTTTTTGCACGTCCTTGTAAAACTGATCGACCAGCGCCGTAACCGGCAGGCTTGCCCCGTTTTCGTCCGCTGTATCAAGGCAAATGCCCAGATCCTTGCGCATCCAGTCCACCGCAAAGCCGTGATCGAAATGATCATCCAGCATCGTCTCGTAGCGGTTCGCCATCTGCCATGACCCGGCGGCCCCTTGCGAGATCACCTCGACGACCGCGCGGCCATCAAGGCCCGCCTTCTCGGCGAAATGCAGCGCTTCTGACAGGCCCTGAACAAGGCCTGCAATGGCGATCTGATTGCACATCTTGGTCATCTGACCGGTGCCACTGGCCCCGATGCGACGGCAGAGCTTGGCATAGACATTCATGATCGGCTCGGCGCGGGCATAGGCCCCTTCATCGCCCCCGCACATGATCGACAGCGCACCGTTCTCGGCCCCCGCCTGCCCGCCGGAAATCGGCGCATCCACGAAACTGATCTGGTCCGCATCCGCTGCACTGTACAACTCTGCCGTGACCTGTGCGGACACCGTGGTGTGATCGACAAACACAGCCCCTGTGTCCATGCCCGCAAACGCACCCGCATCGCCCAGACAGACCGCGCGCAGATCGTCGTCATTGCCGACGCAGGACATCACGAATTCCGCCCCGGCGGCGGCGTCACGCGGCGTTGTCGCCATTGCCCCGCCATGGGCCTTGACCCAATCCTCGGCCTTGGTCGCTGTCCGGTTATAGACCGTCACCTCATGCCCTGCCTTCTGCAGATGCCCCGCCATCGGCGCACCCATCACGCCCAGTCCCAGAAATGCCAGCTTTGCCATGTTATTCCCCTGCGATTTGCGCCAAGCCCCGCTTGCGCTTTTTCATGAGCCTACCTAACAGTCGTGGCCCAAGGGTCAACGTGCATGCAAGGGGGTACGAGATGGCAGTGGTGTTTCAGTGGCTTGTCCGTCTGACGGCTGTGCTGATCGTTCTGGCTGTCGTTGGCATCAGCCTTGTCTACTTCCTCGCCTCGCGGTCCCTGCCCAATTATGACGCCATCGTGCGGGTGCCGGGGATCAGCGACACGATCGAAATCGTGCGCGACAATGCCAATGTGCCCCATATCTTTGCGGCGACGGACAGGGATGTCTTTCACGGGCTGGGGTTTGCCCATGCGCAAGACCGACTGTGGCAGATGATGATGCTGCGGCGCACCGCACAGGGCCGTCTGAGCGAATTGTTCGGCACTGCGACCGTGGATGTGGATAGCTTTATCCGCCGCCTCGATATCTACCGCCTGTCGGTGCAATCGGTCGAGGCACAGGACCCCGAAACGCTTGCGGCCCTCGAAGCCTATGCGGCCGGGGTCAACGCCCGCCTTGATCAGATCAACGCCGAAGCGCTGGGGCGTGGTGCGCCCGAGATGTTCCTGTTCAAAACCGCCCTTGCCCCGTGGCGACCCGCCGACACGCTGGCCATTGCCAAGCTGATGGGCCTGCAACTGTCGAGCCACATGAGCGAAGAGGTGCTGCGCGCCCGCATGTCGCTGGCGCTGGATGACCCGGCCCGCCTGGCCGACATCCTTCCGGATGTGCCCGGCCCCGGTGTGGCAAGCCTGCCGGAATATGCAAGCCTCGTGCCCGGTGCGCTGCCCAGCTTTGCGGCCCTGAGTGATGATCCACACCCGCTCTCTCCGTTCCGGCCGCGCGGGTTTGCCGGGGCGTCGAATGCCTGGGCTGCGGCGGCGTCCCGGTCAGCCTCGGGTGGCACATTGCTGGCCAATGATCCGCACTTGGGCTTTTCCGCCCCGGCTGTTTGGTATCTGGCGCGCCTCGAACTCAGCAGCGGCGGTGTGATCGGGGGGACAATCCCGGGGATGCCCGTTGTTCTCACGGGTCGCTCGGACAATCTGGGCTGGGGTCTGACCACCGCATATGTCGACGATCAGGACGTGCTGATCGAAGAACTGAATCCCGACAACCCGGAACAATACCGCACGCCCGACGGTTTCAAGGAATTCGAGCGGCGCGATTCCATTCTGCAGATCAAGGATGCAGACCCCGTCACCCTGACCCTGCGCTGGAGCGACAACGGCCCGATCCTGCCCGGCAGTTTCCGCAACCTCGACACGGTGACGCCGCCCGGCCATGTGGCAGCGCTCAGCTGGACGGTGCTCAGCCCGCGCGACACGTCGGTGCAGGCCGGTATGGGCGTGATGATGGCGCAAAGCGTGGCTGAGGCAATTGCCGCTGGTGAAGGCTACATCGCCCCGGCCCAGAACCTGACACTGGTGGACCGCACATCGGTGGCGCTGAAAACCATCGGTGCCGTGCCCCGCCGCGATGATGCGCATAACAGCCAGGGGCGGATGCCGTCGCTGGGCGCACGGCCCGAAAACCGCTGGCAGGGCCGCATGGCCTACAGCTCGAACCCCGGATTTGTCGCGCCGGTGGGTGGCATTCTGGGCAACACCAACAACAAGACCATCGACCGCCCCTTTCCCAACCATATCAGCTTCCTCTGGGGCGACACGCAGCGCGTTCAACGCTGGCGGCGTCTGATGCAGGCGCGCGAGGTGCACACGCGCGACAGTTTCATCGAGGCGCAGCTTGATACCGTTTCGCTCACCGCGCGCACCCTGCTGCCGTTCATGGGGGCCGAATTGTGGTTCACGGGCGAGGCTGCACCCGCAGGCACGCCCGAACGGCAACGCCAGCGCGCGCTGGCCCTGCTCGCCGAATGGAACGGCGAGATGAACGAACACTGGCCCGAACCGCTGATCTATGCCGCGTGGCTGCGCGCCCTGCAGGACCGTATGGTGCGGGACGAGCTGGGCCCGCTTGCCGACGCCCTCACCCATCCCGAGCCGCTGTTCATCGAACGCGCCTTTCGCGATGTGGAGGGGGCCGGGATCTGGTGCGATGTGCGCCAGTCCGCCCCAGTCGAAACCTGCGCCGACATGGCCCGCCTTGCGCTGGACGACGCACTGATCTGGATCAACGAGACTTGGGGCAGCCAGCTTGAATCCTTGCGCTGGGGCGATGCGCATCAGGCCACCCACGATCATCAGGTGCTGGGCGAGGTGCCGGTCCTCAAACACTTCGTCAACATCCGCCAATCGACCTCCGGGGGTGATAATACCCTGCAACGTGGCTTGACGCGTGGCACCGGACAAAACCCGTTCCGTAATGTGCATGGCGCTGGCTATCGCGGAGTCTATGATTTTGCGGACCCCAACAGCTCGGTCTTCATCATTTCCACGGGCCAGTCGGGGCATTTCCTGTCGCGCCACTATGACGATCTGGCGCAACTCTGGCGGCGCGGCGAATACATCCCGATGTCACTGGACGAGGGTCTGGCGCGCGCCGCGGCGGTCGGTGTGACGCGCCTTGAACCGCTGCGGTAATGCCCACCATCCTGTTCAACAAACCGTTCGGGGTACTGTCGCAATTCACCGACAAGGGCACCGAAGGCTCAAAGCGCCCGACCTTGTCGCACTATATCGACCTGCCCGGCGTCTACCCGGCGGGGCGACTGGACCGCGACAGCGAGGGGTTGATGGTGCTGACAAGCGATGGGGCATTGCAGGCGCGTATCGCCGATCCGAAATTCAAGGCGGCCAAGACCTATTGGGTGCAGGTCGAAGGCACAATCACCTCAGATGCTGTCGACGCGCTTGCCAACGGTGTAACCCTGAAGGACGGCCCCACCCGTCGCGCAAAGGCCCGCGCCATCCCTGAACCAAACGGGTTGTGGCAGCGCGACCCCCCGATCCGCGTGCGCAAATCGGTGCCCGACAGCTGGCTGGAACTGACCATCAAAGAGGGGCGCAACCGGCAGGTGCGGCGCATGACAGCGCATGTGGGTTTCCCGACCCTGCGCCTGATCCGGGCGGAGATTGGGGTCTGGTCGCTGGAGGGGTTGAAACCGGGGAACTGGCGGGAAGCGTGACAGTAGAGGCTGGCGAACGTCCGCTCTGCGGGACTTAGCAGTCGTCCACGACAAGCCCTATTGCCTCGATTAAGTCTTCCGAACCAATCTTCCTAAGTGCCAAGGATACTGCGAGTTGGTATTCGGGACCAGCAGATTGCAAATGCACCGCCAAGTCCTCTAATGCTCTGATGTCATTATCTAAGTCTTCTTCTGCGGAGCGACTGTCGATGTATTTGACGGCGATCGCGACTGCCATTGCCAAGTCTTCCATTTGCGACCTCCGTACTCACAAAGGAAATTTTCTCATGATCAACAGTTGGGCACAATGGGCTCGAAGCGGCCCTTCGCATCAGCATACACGATGGTCCGCAATTAAAGCCCCTCGAACCGCGCCTTCTGAATAGCACTCCAGCGGACATCGAATTCGAAGCCGTCCTCGCCCTGCCGTTCGTCCTCGACCACGTCCTGTTCGAACAGCCAGGCCCGCTTGCGCCCTTCGGCAAAGGGCAGCATCAGTGTTTCGGTTGTGACGCTAGCTTGCAACGTCTCGGCCACCTGATCCAGCAGTGCCTCGATCCCCTCGCCCGTCAACGCCGAGATGGCGAATACGTTGTTCTCGCGTTCGGCCCGCGCGCGAGTGGCATCGGCGGCGTCCTGATCCAGTGCGTCAAGCTTGTTCCAGACCTCGATCTGCGCGCGATCTTCTCCGACCCCCAGATCTGCCAGAATGGCGGCCACATCCTCGGCCTGCGCTTCGGTTTCGGGGTGCGAGATGTCGCGGACATGGACGATGATGTTTGCCGCCAGCACTTCCTCCAGCGTGGCGCGGAAGGAGGCGACCAGTTCGGTGGGCAGGTCAGAGATGAAACCAACCGTGTCCGACAGGATTACCTCGGGGCCTGAGTCGAGTTCAACCCGCCGCATAGTTGGATCAAGCGTGGCGAACAGCATGTCCTTGGCCATCACCTCTGCCCCCGTCAGGCGATTGAACAGCGTGGATTTTCCAGCGTTGGTGTAGCCGACAAGGGCGACAATCGGGTACGGGACCTTGGCGCGGGCAGCGCGGTGCAGGCTGCGCGTCTTGACCACCTTGTCCAGTTGACGGCGCAAGCGGACCAGTTGCGTGTCAATGGCGCGGCGGTCCGCCTCGATCTGCGTCTCGCCGGGGCCACCGACAAAACCAAGCCCGCCGCGCTGCCGTTCAAGGTGAGTCCAGGCCCGCACCAGCCGCGTGCGCTGATAGCTGAGTGCCGCCATTTCGACCTGCAACACACCCTCGCGGGTGGCGGCACGGTCAGAGAAGATTTCGAGGATCAGGCCAGTGCGGTCGAGCAATTTGACCTTCCACGCCTTTTCCAGATTGCGCTGCTGCACGGGGGTCACAGGGCCATCGACCAGAACCAGCTCCACCTCTTCGTCATGCAGGCGGGTGGCCAGTTCGTCGATCTTGCCCGAACCGAACAGCAGCCCCGCCTGCGGGCGCGGCAGGCGCACGATTTCGGACCCGACCACGTCGAGTTCCGGCAAGGCATGGGCCAGCGAAACAGCCTCGGCCAGCGCGAGAGAGGCCTCGCGCCGGTCCGGATCGGATTTGATTTCAGGGTGGATCACCCACGCGCGGGTGACATCAGGCGCGGTTTCGCTCAAGAGGCGTCTTCGCCCTCATACAAGCTGATGGGCTGGCTTGGCATGATGGTTGAGATCGCGTGCTTGTAGACAAGCTGGCTTTGACCATCGCGGCGCAATAACACGCAGAAGTTGTCAAACCACGTGATAACGCCTTGCAATTTCACGCCATTTATCAGGAAAATCGTCACGGGCACCTTGGTCTTGCGCACGTGATTCAGGAATGCGTCCTGCAAATTCTGTCTGTCCGAAGCCATTTCGGGTCGCCCTTTTTCTTGCCTGGCCTGCGGATCAGACCGTCCCTCAAGCCCTGAGTATGTCGTGGGGTTTCAGAAGATTCCACCCCAAAAATCAGTCCGTTACGGACCTGTTGCACGAGTCCGCCTAACCGCGCCACAAATCCGGTGTCAAAAGGGCGATGATGGCCAGCATCTCAAGGCGACCCAGAACCATGGCGGCGACAAATATGCCCTTGGCTGTCCCGCCCAGTTCGGCCAGCGCAATGGGCGTGCCCGACGCAACCTCCAGCAGTGGTCCCGTGGTCGAAAGGCCCGCGACAACGATGACGAGGCTGGTTTCGAACGGCACACCGGTGGCCGTCAGCGCGATGGTCAGAAACGCAAGAGACAGCGCAAACAGCATGAAAAATATCCATGCTATGAACGCCCCACCCTTTTGCAGACGCCGCCCCATCGGATTGCCACCGCTCACGGATGAAGGATGGACAAGGCGCTCCATCTCGCGCAGCCCGTTGAGGTAAAGCGCAAAGACCCGCAGCAGTTTGACCCCGCCCGCCGTTGTCGCCACACCGCCGCCAATCACCGCAAGGCCCATCAGCAGCAGACCCGGTGTCGTCAGCCCGGACCACGCTTGCGCATCGCCCCAGTTGGCCGATGTGAACCCGGTGGTGGTCAGGAACGAGAGCACCGTAAATGCGCTACCCCACAGGGCGCGCCCTGCCCCGACTAGATCGTCTTCGGCGCTGGCATCGACCGCGCCGAGAAAATGGCGCACGAACAGCACCGTGGGCACGATAATGACCAACGCGATGCCGATGCGAAATTCTGGGTCCTTGCTGATCCCGCCGGTATCCGACGTCACCGTGTCGGTCGAAAACGTCAGCCGCGACAGGGCAAACAGCATAAAAAGCAGCATGACCGCTTCGCCAGCGATGCCGGAGCCTGTGCCTGTCAGCCCCCCGACCGGCGAAATGCCGGACGTCGCCATGATCGACATGGCGTGGCACAGCGGGACAAGGCCGCGATCGCCGCCCACGGCCAGCAGTATCCACAACAAAAGAGTCAGTCCGACATAGATCGGGATCAGCACAGCGCTGACCTTGGATATCCGCACGCGCACTTCGGGGGCGGCCATGCTGGTGTCACGAGGCTGCGTGCGCCCCGGTTCGGCCCGCGCCGTCACTTCGAACCCGCCAAGGTTCAGCGGTGCAAGGATGGCCGAGGCCGCAATCCACATCAGCAACCCGCCCATCCACGCCACCAGCGCGCGCCACAGATGCAAGGTGCCGTTCAGCCGTTCGGGATCGTCAAAGATTGTCGCCCCGGTGGTGGTGATGGCACTGACCATTTCGACATAGGCGTTCAGAAAGGTGGTGGTTCCCAGCCCCTCGTAGAACGGGATCGCCAGCAGCACCGGCAGAAACACAAAGGCGCAGAGCAGCGACATGAGTGGCCCGAGCGAGCCATGACGCGGGTCGCGCCCGGCATGGGCGAGCCCAATCATCGCAAAGGCGGTGAGACCCAGAATGGCGGTGTAGAGAAAGGCGCGCGCCGCCTCCAGATCGCGCGCAACCCCGCCATAGACCGCAGGCACCAGCATCGCCGCCGAAAAGACACCCACAAGCAGCAGAAACAGTGGCAACCGCAACAGGCTGACGGCAAAGCGCGATGTCTCTTTGACGTGCAGTTGCATCAGAAAAAGTCGATAGAGACCTGCATCAGGCGCTCCACCTCGGGCACATCCTTGGCCAGGGCAAACAGGGCGATGACATCGCCTTCGTCAATGCGGGTCCTGCCGACCGGTCGGATGACTTTTTCACCCTTGCGGACCGACCCGACAAGGACACCTTCGGGAAAGTCGATCTCGTTGATCTTCTTGCCGGCCATGGGCGAGGTCGACAACACTTCGGCTTCGATCACCTCGGCATCCGCGTCCCCGATGGAATAGACCGCGCGCACCCGACCATGGCGGATGTGACGCAGGATCGACGACACCGTGGTGGCGCGCGGGTTGATGTAGGCGTCAATGCCCAGGGGCCCCATCATCGGCACCAGCGTGGGGTCATTGATCAGCGCGATGGCATAGGGGCAGCCTTCGGCCTTGGCGCGCACGGCCGCCAGCATGTTCGTCTTGTCATCATCTGTTACCGCCAGCATCGCGTCGGCCCGGGACACGCCCGCCTCGTTCAAAAGCGCCACGTCCAGCCCATCGCCGTGGAGCACAATGGTGCGCTCAAGCGCTTCGGCGGCAAGTTCTGCGCAGCGGCGGTTGCGCTCGATCATCTTGGTGCGCACGCGGTTGGTGCGTTTTTCCAGCGCGCGGGCGACGGCCAGACCCACATTGCCGCCCCCGACAACCACAAGACGTTCCTGCTTGGTCATCGTCTTGCCAAAGACTTCCATGGTGCGCGGCACGTCATCGACATGGGCAAAGATATAGGCGTCATCGCCTGCCAGCAGGTGATCACCCGCCTCGGGGGCGAACAATGTGCCTTCGCGGCGCACACCGACAACAACCACGCGTAAGGTAGAAAACAGATCGGTCAACTGGCGCAGGGGCGTGTTCAGAACGGGGCAGTCTTCGTCCAGCGAAATGCCCAGCAGTTGCGCCTGCTCGTCGATGAACAGTTCGGTGTCAAAGGCGGCAGGCGCGCTCAGACGTTGCAGGGCGGCGGCGGCGACCTCGCGTTCGGGGCTGATCACCACATCGATGGGCATGTGATCGCGGCGGAACAGGTCGGAATAGATCGCCGTCAGATAGGCCTGAGAGCGCAGCCGCGCAATCTTGCGGTTGATGCCAAAGACCGAATGGGCCACCTGGCAAGTGACCATGTTTACCTCGTCCGAATAGGTGGCGGCGATGATCATGTCCGCATCGCGCGCACCGGCCCGGTCCAGCACATCCGGGTAGCTGGCAAAGCCTGCAACCCCCTGCACATCCAGCGTATCCGTGGCGCGGCGCACAAGGTCCTGATCACTGTCCACCACGGTGACATCGTTGCGCTCGCCCGACAGATGGCGGGCGATCTGCCAGCCGACCTGTCCTGCCCCGCAGATAATGACCTTCATACATGCCCTCGGCGTTTGGGCGCGCAAGTGCGGCCCATTTCACGCCTTTTGCATGACAGAGAGGGCGTGCCCGGTCAACGGTTGCACACGTGTGCAAATTTCCACGAATCCCAATTGTAAATGGCGCAGGCATGGGTCAGAGTCCTGTTATGCGCACGATCTGTTTCGCCTTTGCCCTTTTGTCGCTGTCCGGCTGTCTGCCGGTGTCGACCTATTACGCCGAAGGGGTCAGCGCCGCGCAGTTGATGCGTGACGACACCCGCTGTGACGTGCAGGCCCTGCGCGAAGCACCAGTGGCCAACCAGACGCGTCAGGGTGCGCCGCGCTTTGTGCCGCACCGGGTCTGTGATGCGGCAGGCCAATGCTACAACAGAGGCGGGTATTGGGTGCCCGGCGACATCTACACCGTCGATGTGAACGCGGATTTGCGCAAGCGGGTCAAGGCGCTGTGCATGGCGGATCGCGGCTACCGCCCGGTCGAACTGCCCGCCTGCCGCCAAGGTGTTGCACAGGCAGCACCCCCGGCCCTTCGCCCGTCTTGCCCAGTCTCAATGCCAACAGCTGTGCCATCCGCACAGAGGGTGGCCTGCGGATCGTGACCCAAGGATAATTCAATGACAGATCTTTCCCGTGCCAAAGCCTGCGTGCAGGCCCATCATGCTGCGATGGCCGGTGCCACCCACGACACTGTGGCCACAGCCCTTGGCCAGCATCTGAGCCCCGAGGCCACGTGGCGCGGGATGCATCCCTTTCACGTCCAGACAGGGCCGGAGGCGATTGCCGCCACGTTCTGGACCCCATTCCTGCACGCCATGGCACATGTACAGCGGCGCGAGGATATCTTTTTTGCCGGGCATAACCACCTAGAGGCGGGCGGCACATGGGTGACCTCCATGGGTCATTTCATGGCGTTGTTTGACGCGCCCTTTCTGGGTATTCAGCCCACGGGCAAGATCGTCATGGTCCGCTACGCCGAATTCAGCCGCGTCGACGGGGACCAGATCACCGAACAGGCGCTGTTTGTGGACCTGCTGCACCTGATGGCGCAAGTGGGACAATATCCGCTGCCGAACATGACAGCCGCGCAACTGGTCCAACCTGGCCCAAGGACCCATGACGGGCTGCTGCGCGGCGATCAGGACCCGGACGAAAGCGCAAGGACGCTGGCACTGGTCGAGCGGATGATCGGATCGATCAACCACGCCAACAGCGCTGAAAACCCGCCTACTCCGCACGAAGAACTGGCGGAAAACTGGCACGAGGACTTTGTCTGGTGGGGACCGACAGGCATCGGGGCAACCTTTACCATCGACCGCTACATCGAACAGCACCAGCGCCCGTTCCGTACACAGCTTGGCGCGCGCAAGTACAACGGGCATATCGCGCGCTTTGCCGAAGGGGCCTATGGCGGGTTCTTTGGCTGGGCGAACCTGACGATGGAGTGTTCAGGCCCCTATATGGGCCTGCCCCCTTCGAGCAGACACGCCGACATGCGCGTCGTCGATATCTATCGCCGGGACGGGGACAAGCTGGCCGAGAACTGGATTTTCATCGATATGCTACATTTCCTGAACATGCAGGGCCTCGACGTGCTGGCGCAACTGGACGTCCGGGCACGCTGAGGGGCCTTCTTCCTTAGCCTGCCTGCGCATCCTCTTCTTCATCCAGATGCGCCACACGCGCGCCTGCCTTGGATGAGGTGACGACACCCAAAGATTTGAGCTTGCGGTGCAGGGCGGAGCGCTCCATCCCCACAAAATTCGCCGTGCGGCTGATGTTGCCGCCAAACCGGTTGATCTGGGTCAGCAGGTATTCACGCTCAAACGCCTCGCGCGCTTCGCGCAGGGGCAAAGTGGCGAGCGCGCCCGACAGGACCACGCGGCCCTCCTCGCCTGCGGGTTCTTCCGATCCGGGCAGTTCACGCGCCTCGATCGGTCCGGTGCCATCGCCGAGGATCAGCACCCGTTCCACCATGTTCTTGAGCTGGCGGACGTTGCCGGGCCAGACCATGGTTTGCAGCAAGGCCGCTGCATCATCGCTCAGGTCGCGCTTGGGCAGGCCCTGCGCGGTATTGCATTCCTCGATGAAATGGGCGGCGAGTGTCGGGATGTCTTCACGCCGTTCCTCAAGGCTGGGGACCGAGATCGGGACGACATTCAGACGGTGGTAGAGTTCCTGCCGGAAGGTCCCTGCCGCGATGGCTTGTTCCAGATCGCGGTTTGTGGATGAAATCACACGCAGATCGACGCGCACCTTGTCCGTGCCCCCTACCCGCGTAAATTGCTGATCAACAAGCACGCGCAGGATCTTGGATTGGGTGCCGATGGGCATGTCCGCCACTTCGTCAAAATAGACAACCCCGCCATGGGCCTGTTCAAGCAACCCTTTTTCCAGACCGCGTTCTGCGGTCTCGCGCCCGAACAGGACGTCTTCCATATTCTCCGGTTCGACCCCTGCGCAGTTCACCGTGACAAACGGGGCCTGCGCCCGGTTGGATTTGGCGTGAATGTAGCGCGCGGCCAGTTCCTTGCCCGAACCGGCAGGGCCGGACAGCATGACGCGGCCATTGGACTTGGTGACCTTGTCGAGTTGCGAGATGAGACCCCGAAAGCTGGCAGAGGCCCCGACCATCTTGGACTGGGACGCCTCGGGACGGCGCAGGCTCGAATTTTCGCGCCGCAGCCGAGATGTTTCCATCGCACGGCGGATCACCACCAGCAACTGATCGATATTAAAGGGTTTTTCGATGAAATCGTACGCCCCCTGCTTGATCGCAGCGACCGCGATTTCGATATTGCCGTGGCCCGAAATAATCACCACCGGCACATCAGGGTTGTCGCGTTTGACCGTCTTGAGGATGTCGATGCCGTCCATCTGGCTGTCCTTGAGCCAGATATCGAGGATCATCAGCGCCGGTGCTTCGGCGTTGATGGCCGCCATCGCATCGTCCGAATTGCCCGCCAACCGCGTGGCATAGCCCTCATCCTCAAGAATATCCGAGATCAGTTCCCGAATGTCGCGTTCATCGTCAACGATCAGAATATCGCTCATACCGCCTGCTCCTGCTCAACATGTGCCGGGGCATCCACGGGCAGTGTCACCACCGCCATGGCCCCGGAATGGGTTTGGCCCGCAAAGGGCTCCGCATCATCGAGGGTCAAGGTGCCCCCGTGTTCTTCGATAATTTTCTTGACGATGGGCAGGCCAAGGCCGGTGCCCTCGTCGCGTGTGGTCACGTAGGGTTCAAACAGGCGCGCACGGTCTTCGGGCAGGCCGATGCCGTTGTCCGAAATGGTGATGCATGCCCCCAGCGCGGCACTGGTCACGGACACTTCGATCCGGCGGACGTGCCCCTCCGGCGCTTTGCCCTTTTTGTACAGGGTTTCAATCGCTTCGCCTGCGTTCTTGATCAGGTTGGTCAGGGCCTGAGACAGCATGGTCGCATCGACATTGGCGAGGATAGGTTCGGATGGCAGGTCTGCGGTGATCTGAACGTCGGGTTGCCCGGACTGCTGCAACACAACTGCGTCGCGCACGATGGACACCAGATCCTGGTTCTGACGGTCGGGTTCAGGCATGCGTGCGAATTTCGAAAACTCATCCACGATCCGGCGCAGATCACCAGTCTGGCGCACGATCACATCTGTCATCTGTTCCAGACTGTCGCTGTCCTCGCCCAGCTTGGGTGAAAATTTGCGCTTGATGCGTTCCGCGCTCAACTGGATGGGGGTCAGCGGGTTCTTGATCTCGTGCGCAATACGGCGGGCCACGTCGCCCCAGGCGGCCATGCGCTGCGCGCTCAGCAGGTCGGTCACGTCATCAAAGGCGACCACATACCCCTCTAGCCGCCCATCATCCCGCCGCCGCTTGGCAATCCGCACCAGCAGGTTTTCGAGCCGCCCCGAGCGGGTCACTTTGACCTCGTCCTGTGCCACCTCAAGGTTGCTGGCGCGCAGCAGTGCGAACAAGGCGGCAAATTCCGGGACGGCCACCGCCAGCGGCACCGATCCGCGATCTTCCTGCCAGTCGAGCAGGCGCGCGCCCGACTTGTTGACGAAGGTCACGCGCCCCTTGGCATCCACGCCGACCACGCCCGATGTGACCGAACCAAGCACCGAGTCAAAAAGCCGCCCACGGCGTTCGATCTGCTTGGTGTTTTCCAGCAAGGTGGTGCGCTGCGCCTTGAGCTGTTTGGTCATCTGGTTGAAATAGCGGCTGAGCATGGCGATTTCGTCGTCGCCTGTTTCCTCGCGCACCTGCACATCCAGATCGCCCGCGCCGACCCGCTGTGCGGCACCTGTCAGACGGCCCACCGGCCCTGACAGACGTTCGGCAAACCACAGGCCCAACCAGATCGCAGCGAGGATCAGGATGACCGCAAAACCAAGGTACAAAATGCCGTATTGGAACAGCACCTTGCCCCGTTCGTTTTCAAGTTGCTGGTAAAGGCGCACGGTTTCCTGTGTTTCATCCAGCAGCGACAGGATTTCGCCGTCCACCTCGCGGCTGACATACAACAGCCGGTCCACATAGCTCGCCATCGGCACAAGTGCCCGGAATTCATTGTTGGGCCAGTCCTGAATAACCGTGCCGCCGGTCTCGATGGCCGCTTCGATATCCTCGGCAGAGGGGCGTTCAAAATCAAAGAGATAGGAGCGATTGCCACGTGCCCGCATCTCGCCCGTGCCGTCGATCAGATAGGCCTCGCGCAGGCCACGCTGCACCTGTACTTGCCCGTCGCTCAGCACTTCGCGGTCGCCCACCACCTGCGCGCCACGCACCGTGTCGATGTAGCGCGCAAGGGCGCGTGCATCAGTCATCAGGTCTTCGCGCTGTTCGGTTTCATAGGCTTGCGCTGCGGCGAGCGACGCGCTGACCACACGGCTCACCCGGTCCGAAAACCAGCCCTCAAGCCCGATATTGACCGTGAGGCCTGCAAATACCGCCACCGTCACCGTCGGGATCAGCGCCAACAGCGCAAAGACCCCCGTCAAACGCAGGTGCAGCCGGGAACCTGCGGATTTGGCACGACGTGCAGCAATCAGGCGGGCGATCTGCGACAGGACAAGGGCGGCGACAACCAGAACATAGACAAGGTCGGCCAGCAGAACGAGGCGCAGCGCCAGCGCGCTCGATCCCTGATCCAGCGGGCCAAGAACAAGATATGTGACAAGCGCCAGGACCGGCCCCAGCACCACAAGGCCAAGGGTCGCAGCATTGCGAACGCGCTTGCGGCGATAGAGACGGTTAACCGTCAACCACAAGCTGGTACGTGTCCCGGATGCCACGTGGCATAACCTCGATGATGTGGCGCATCAGCGCCTAAACCGCTAAATCCAGTGATCTTCCGCACGTTTGAGGCGCGAATGCCACGGGTTGTGTGGCAGTATTACATCAATTTGCGGCGGCGTGTCACCTCTATATCGAGATCGGTGATTTTCTTGCGCAGGGTATTGCGGTTGATCCCAAGCAAATCGGCACATTTGGCCTGATTTCCACCCGTTGCATCCAGCGCGATTTCGATCAGCGGAATTTCCACTTCGCGCAGAATCCGCTGATAAAGCCCCGGCGGCGGCAGCATGTTGCCGTGCAGATCGAAATAGCGTTTGAGGTGGCGCGCCACGCTTGCCCCCAGCTTTTCCGTGTCACCTGCCGAGCGGATCGGCTCCAGTTCGGGCTGACTGCCCAGCACCTGTTCGACTTCGGAGGCGGTGATTTCAACGGCGCGGCTGGTCAGCCCCAGCCGGCGCACGGCGTTTTCCAACTGGCGCACGTTGCCGGGCCAGGAATAGGTGCGGAAAATCTCTGCCGCCGCTTCGGATAACACGCGCGGGGCCTGCCCCGACTTTTCACTGCGCACCAGAAAATGATCGGCGAGCAAGGGTATGTCGTCCACACGCTCCCGCAGCGCAGGCACGTTCAGCGTCGCCCCTGACAGGCGGTAATACAGGTCCTTGCGCACCCGGCCCGCCTCCATCGCGGCGGTCAGATCAGATTGGCTGGTCGCCAGAAAACGCGGCGTGTAATCCCCCGGCGTGTCCATCATGCGCACGATGCGGGCCTGCAATTCTTCGGGAATGTCGCCGATTTCATCGATCAGCAAAGTGCCGCCCTTGACCCGCGCAAGCACCCGCGCTGGCCCTTCGAGGTCTTGCAGATCAGCCGAGGTGGCGGTGACGAAGGGCAGCGATCGGCGGTCTGAAAGTCATGAATGGCCCGCGCGATCAGGGACTTGCCCGTTCCGCTTTCGCCCCAGATCAGCACCGGCAGATCCGTGTTCATGACCCGCGCCACAACGCGGTATAGCGCCTGCATGATCGCAGTGCGGCCAACCAATGGCAACTCGTCAGGGCGCTCGTCCTCTGTCGCGCGCGCCGGGTTGTGGGCTTTGAGTTCCAGTGCCTTGGCGGTGCGCTTCATCAGGTCCGGCAGATCAAACGGCTTGGGCAGATAGTCATAGGCTTCTGCCTCTGCCGCCTGAATGGCCGTCATGATGGTGTTTTGCGCCGATATAACGATCACGGGCAGCCCGGGGCGGTCCTGACTGATCTTGGGCAGCATTTCGAGCCCGTTTCCATCGGGCATCATCACGTCCGAAATCACCACGTCGCCTTTGCCTTCGGACACCCAGCGCATCAGCGTGGTCAGCGAGGACGTCGCGTGCACCTTGCACCCTGCCCGCGTCAGGGCCTGCGTCAGAACAGTGCGGATCGTGCGATCGTCATCGGCGACAAGTACAGTTCCATCCATGGGTCAGTCCTCTTGAGCGATTTCAGGGGTGTCGGGTTTGGGCGCGCGCGGCAGGGACAGGCGGAATACGGTGCGCCCGGGCACGGAGGTGACGGAAATCCAGCCCCCGTGATCGGAAATGATCTTTGATACCAGCGCGAGGCCAAGGCCCGTGCCGTTTTCCTTGCCCGACACGAAGGGGTCAAAGATGTCGGCGGCAATGCCTTCGGGCAGGCCCGGGCCATCGTCGATGATCTCGATCTGCAAGGGCAGCGACTGGCCACTGCCGTCGGCCCGGCGCAATCGGAACGAATGTTCGAAATAGCTGTGCAGGCGGATTTTGCCGCTGTCCCCAGCAGCTTCGGAGGCGTTCTTGAGCAGGTTGAGCACAACCTGCAGCAATTGATCCGGATCGCCATGGGCCAGCGGCAGCGAGGGGTCGTAATCCTCGATAATCTCCATATGCGCGCCGAACCCGAGCAAAGCCGAGCGGCGCGCACGGTCCAGCACATCGTGGATGTTCACGGGGCGGAAATCAGGAGGCGAGAGGTTGCCAAACTGTTCGACCTGTTCCAACAGCTTCACGATGCGGCGGGATTCCTCGACAATAAGGTCAGTGAGTTCAAGGTCTTCTGCGCCAAGGTTCATGCTGAGAAGCTGGGCAGCGCCGGTGATACCGGCCAGCGGGTTCTTGATTTCATGCGCCAGCATCTCGGCCATGCCGATGGCGGATTTGGCCGCCGATTTGACCGAATTGCTTTGGGTCATGCGCCCGGCGAGTTCGCGCGGGGAAATCATCAGCAGCATGTGGTCCGGCGCACCGGCAAGCGGCGCAATCTGCAGCGCGCATTGCAGCGGCGCGCGCTGGCCGTTGCCGACATCCACGTCATTCACAAACAGCGGCGTGCCGTTCTTGCGCGCCCGTGCAAGGCTTTCTTCGAGCGGGGCATCCACGGCCAGCTGGTCCCACAGGGGCAGTCCGCGCATGGTCTTGACCGAGGCGTTAAAGAACCCTTCGGCGGCCGAGTTGATATCGACAATCTCGTCCCCCGGTCCGATCACGATGGTCGGCACGGGCAGCGAGGCCCAAAGATCGCCAATCCCGGTCATGCGGCGACCTGACCTGCGTTGGCGCGCAAGGCCTCCGGCAGCAGTTTCAGCGTGGCGTCGGGTGACTTTGTGGTCAACACGCCGCGGCGAACCGCGCCCGAAGTGCCAGCGGTGTCCATGAACCACCCCAGATGCTTGCGCGCCACGCGCAGCCCAAGCACCTCACCGTAAAAGGACAGCATGTCGGTGTAATGCCCCATCACCATATCGGCAAAATCCGCGCCCTTGGGGATGTCGGGTGCGGGTGTGCCATAAAGCGCATGCGCCACCTCGGCCAATATCCATGGGCGGCCCTGCGCCCCGCGCCCGATCATGACGCCATCGGCACCGGACATTTGCAACGCTTCAGCCGCTGTTGCGCCGTCAGTGATGTCGCCATTTGCGATCACGGGGATTCTGACGGCCTTCTTCACCGCACGAATAGCGGCCCAGTCGGCCCGGCCTTTGTAGAACTGGCAGCGCGTGCGTCCATGGATCACGATCTGTCTGATGCCCGCCGCCTCGGCCCGTGCCGCGATTTCAGGCGCGTTCAGCATCCCGTCATCCCAACCGAGCCGGGTTTTCAGCGTCACAGGCACATCCACCGCGCGCACCACCGCTTCGATCAGGGTCAGCGCGTGGTCAGGATCGCGCATCAGGGCCGACCCGGAATAGCCTTGGGTGACCTTCTTGGCGGGACAGCCCATGTTGATGTCGATCACCTGCGCGCCCTGCCCGGCCACCATCTTTGCCGCTTCGGCCATCGGCGCAGCCTCGCGCCCTGCAAGCTGCACGGCTGTGCCCGCCGCCCCAAGGCCCAGTTCGGCCTTTTCGCGGCTGCCGGGGCGCGCATTTAGCATATCGTGGCTTGCCACCATTTCGGACACGACCATGCCCGCGCCGAACCGCGACACAAGGGTGCGGAACGGCAAATCCGTGATCCCGGCCATCGGGGCCAGCATCACAGGCGGGGTCATATCGAGAGGGCCAAGGGCCGTGGGCATTGCCTAATCCTTGTGCGGTCACCTTGAGCTATAGCAGAGCGGGCGCATTCTCAATCCAAGCAAAGCCATTCGCTGCCAACACTTAGCGCACATGCACATTATTTGGGCGCTTTTTGACAGGCATGGACAGCACGCAGAGGACAGCCTAGAGATTTCGCCATGAAACGGGTGTGCCTGACATGACAAAAACGGCAGCGGTGATCGTGGCCGCCGGGCGCGGAGTACGCGCCGGGGGTGCCGAGCCAAAACAGTGGCAAGCGCTGTGCGGCAAACCGGTGCTGGCCCACACGCTCGCCGCCTTTCAAAGCCACCCTGACATCGCGCAGATCGTGGTTGTGCTGCACCCCGACGACATGATGCGCGCAGATGCCTATCTGGATGCGCGGACGCAGGTTGTCGCTGGCGGGCCGGAGCGTGCGGCATCCGTCAGGAATGGGCTGCGGATGGTCGACGACGCAACGCAGGTCCTGATCCACGACGTCGCCCGCCCCATGATCACCCACGCCCTGATCTCCCGCGTGATCGACGCACTTGCCACGACAACGGGGGCCGCCCCCGCGCTTGCCGTCACGGATGCGCTTTGGACGGGCAAGGACAACCGCGTCACAGGCACACAGGACCGCAGAGGCCTTTACCGCGCGCAAACGCCACAAGGCTTTGATCTCAAGTCCATAATCGCGGCCCATGACGCCCATGCCGGCGGTGCGGCAGATGATGTCGAAGTTGCACGCGCCTTTGGCCTTGAGGTTGCAATCGTGCCCGGCGACGAGGACAATCTGAAAATCACCCTGCCCGAAGATTTTGCACGGGCAGAACGCATACTCCGGGGGCGCGATGGACATTAGACTGGGCAACGGGTTCGACGTGCACGCCTTTGGGCCGGGCAATCATGTCACCCTGTGCGGGGTCGCCATCCCGCATTCCCACGGACTTGTCGGACACTCGGATGCAGATGTGGGCATGCACACCGTGACGGATGCGATCTATGGCGCACTGGCACAAGGCGATATCGGCCAGCATTTCCCGCCGTCCGATCCACAATGGAAAGGGGCGGAAAGCCATATTTTCCTGACCCATGCCGCCGATCTCGCCCGCGACATGGGGTTCGAGATATCCAACATCGACTGCACGTTGATCTGTGAATTTCCAAAGGTCGGACCGCATGCAGCACGGATGCGCGCCGTCATGGCCGACATCCTGCGCGTTGACGAGGGTCGCATATCGATCAAGGCCACAACATCCGAGCGGCTGGGCTTTACCGGTCGGGGCGAAGGCATCGCCTGCATCGCCACCGCCGCACTGGTGCGCCCGTGATTGCGCGGATGATCGCGACGGTATGCGGCGTGGGTTATTTGCGCCCTGCCCCCGGCACATGGGGATCGGCGGTGGCGCTGCCGATGGCCTGGGTTTTGCACCTGCTGGGCGGTTTCCCCCTGTTGCTTGTCGCGCTGATCGCTACCTTTGCAAAGGGATGGTGGGCGACACGGGTCTTGACGGATGGACAAACAGATCACGACCCCTCTGAAATTGTCGTGGACGAAGTTGTGGGGCAATGGATCGCTTTGCTGCCGCTCAGCTATGCGGCGTGGGATCGCGGTATCGATATCCTCGCCATGTGGCCCGGCTGGATCGCGGCCTTTGTGCTGTTTCGCCTGTTCGACATCTGGAAACCGCTCTGGGTCGGCACGGCAGACCGGCGTGGCGACGCGCTGGGTGTGATGTTGGATGACGTGATCGCGGGCGTCTTTGCAGCCATCGGCGTACTGGCCCTCGCGGCCCTCGCACATGGGGTGCTGATGGGATGAGCCGCGCCAAACAAGTCCTTGATCTCGCAAAAGATCAAGGCATCATGATCGCAACCGCGGAAAGCTGCACAGGCGGCATGGTTGCCGCCGCCCTCACCGACATCCCGGGGTCTTCGGCGGTGGTGGAACGCGGCTTTGTCACTTACACCAATCGCGCCAAGATTGAGATGCTGGGCGTGTTGCCTGCGACCCTGACCGCGCATGGTGCTGTGAGTGAAGAGGTCGCAATCGAGATGGCGCGCGGTGCGCTCACACATTCCGGCGCCGATCTGGCCGTGTCGATCACCGGCATTGCGGGGCCCGGCGGATCCGAGTTCAAACCCGAAGGGCGTGTGTGTTTTGGCCTCGCCGATGCCGGCGGTATCACAAGCGAAACGATCGAATTCGGCGCTTTGGGACGGGCAAGGGTGCGCGACGCCGCGCGCGATCACGCGCTTGATCTGCTACTGGCCCGGATGCGGACCAAGTAGACGCGTGAACCCTGTCAGGTCGTCGCCCTCAATGGCCTGCCACAACCTGTCCGCCCGATCCCCGACCAGCGCGCGGGCCTTGTCCAGCAAACGCGCCCTGCGCGCCTCGATCGAAAGCGCCGCGCTCAGATCGTGGTTAAAGGTCTCACCATCCACCTCAACCCGCGCCTGCATCTCGCTTAAGCCTTCATCGGGCACTACGCGCACCCGGTCCCGAAACGCGACCAGTGCGGGGTCCAAAGCATACGCATCGCTGAAGGCCGCAATGTCGCCGGTGTCATGCTCATGAGCCACCATCGCCAGCACATGGGCATATGAGAATTTCGCAGCCAACCCGGTGGCGGGGGCAGGTTGATTGCAGACGCTCATCCAGCGGGGATGAGTGTGCACCGTGATGGCATCTGCCGCGCCCAAGTCCAGCCCGCGCACCGCCTCCAGCGTGGCGTGCAGACCGTGACAGCAGGCATGGAACTTGTGACTGACATCACCCATACGCCACGCAACTCCGGGCACTTGGCCTGCGCCATGATGCGTCTCTCCAAAGCCCAAAGGACCTGCCAGACCGTCCATTGCAGAACGCATGCCATCCGCAGCCCAGGTCGCGGCCTCGACCCCGGTGCGCGCCGCCAGCCCCGCATTCAGCGGTTTGCCCATGGTGCCGAACTGGCACTTCACCCCCGATGCCATCGTCGCACACAGCCCAAGGGCATGGCGCAACTGCGCCGGATCAAGCCCGATCAAACGGGCCGCGGCCACTGTCGCGCCAAAGGCCCCCGCAGTGGCCGTCTGGTGATAACCCACCTGATAGTGCGCGCGCCCCAGCCACAAACCGACAGCCGCCGACGCTTCTGCCCCAATCAGGGCCGCATCGACCATCTGCGCCATACTGGCTCTGCGTGTCTCGGCCACGGCCAGCGCGGCCGAGACCACAACGACCGACGGGTGCCCGATATGGGCAAAATGCGTGTCATCATAATCAAGCGCATGGGACAGCGTTCCGTTGACCAGTGCCGCCTGCGCCGCCTCGCTGGTGCGTCCGTCAAATCGCGTGGATGCGCCGTCACTCACCAGCCCCAACGCCCAGTTGGCAAATGCGCCCTCCGCCTGTCCGGCGATGCCGCAGGCCGCCCAGTCCAGCACCGACAGGCGCATCACATCGCGCACATCTTCGGGCGGCTCTGCCAGCGCATAGTCCAGCAGCAACGCGGTGATCCCCTGCTTCATCTCGCCCAATAAACTCCCCCGGAGGGCCGGTCAGCCCAGAATCCCACCCTATCCGTAAAGCGCCGCCGCCCGCCGCTCAAAGGCACGCACGATCCGCTGCATCGCTTCGTTGAATACAACACCGATGATGCCCTGCAGGATCGCGTTCTTGAACTCGAAGTCCACGAAAAACGACACTTCGCATCCCCCTTCGGCGGGGCTGAAGGCCCAGTTGGATTTCATGTAGCGAAACGGGCCGTCCAGATATTCGGTGTCGATCTTGTGCTGATCCGGCCACAGCACCACGCGGCTGCCAAAGCGTTCGCGGAACACTTTGAAGCTGATGACCAGATCGGCCTCCATCACTTCGCTGTCGCCCTTGGGGGTTACGGTGCGCACGCGCGCTGCCGCACACCACGGCAGGAATTCGGGATAAGACGGCACATCCGCCACCAGCGCGTACATCTGTTCAGGCGTGTAGGGCAAAAGCCGGGTTTCGGAATGCGTGGGCATCGGGTTAGACAGGACCTCGGTGATATGTTGCCAATGCGATGTGTCGCGATTGAGACGCGAAATCAAGGGGATCACCATGTCAGAGCGGCCATATGTCATAGACCAGATGATTTCGGCCAAGGCCATTGCCGCCCGGATCGAGGATCTGTGCGCCGCGATTCAGACCGAATTCGCGGGCACCGACAAGCTGGTGGTTGTGGGTCTGTTGCGCGGGTCATTCGTCTTCATCGCCGATCTTGTGCGCGAGCTGGACTTGCCCATCGAGGTCGATTTCCTTGAAACCTCGTCTTACGGAGACGGGATGGAATCAAGCCGGGAAGTCCGTATTCTCAAAGACTTGCGCGGCACAATTGAAGGTCGCGATGTGCTGGTGGTCGAGGATATCGTCGACACAGGATACACCATGAGCCACGTGATCCGCCTGCTCAAGGGGCGCGATCCGGCCAAGCTGCGCACGATTGCCCTGCTCGACAAACCCAGCCGCCGCGAGGTCGATGTCAGCGCCGACTGGATCGGGTTCGAGATTCCGGATGAATTTGTCGTGGGCTACGGCATCGACTTTGCGCAGCGCAACCGCAATCTGCCCTTTATCGGCAAGGTCCGGTTTACCTGAGGCCCCGCCGACGCCGCACATCTCTCGCAATCGTGACCGGAATGGCACGCCGAAACACGCTACACTTTGTCACACCCCAATCAGGAGCGTCATTCAAATGCGTCTTTTCGGTCTCACCCTCACAACTCTCGCCGCCACCGCTGTGGCCTTTACCGCCCTCGCCGACGGTCACACCAAAGCCCTTGAGGGGGCCGTGCAAGCGCGCAAGGCGAGCATGAGCACAATCGGCTATCACACAGGTCTGCTGGGCGCGATGGCGAAGGGCGAGGCCCCTTACGACGCCGCGATTGCGACGGCGGCGGCGGAAAACCTTGCGGCTGCTGCGTCGATGAACCGGATCGTGTTCTGGATCGAAGGCTCCGAACAGGGCGCCATCGAGGGATCGCGTGCCAAGCCCGAAATCTGGTCGGATGCCGCCGGTTTTGAGGAAAGTGCCATGGCGCTGGAAACAGCGGCCGCAGCGATGGTGACAGCAGCGGGCACTGATCTGGAGTCGCTGCGTGCGGCCATGGGCCCCGTCGGCAAATCCTGCGGGGACTGCCACAAAGCCTATCGCGGCCCGCGCAACTGATCCCATATGCGCTTGATTGCCCGTACATTCGCCGCCCTTGTCCTGCTTGGGGTGGCCTTGGGCCTGTATCTGACCCGCCCGGCCTCTTTGCCGGACGGGTTTGTCACGGGCGAAGCGGCTGATCCCGAGGCGGGTGCTTTGGTATTCGCCGCGGCGGGCTGTGCCTCGTGCCATGTCGCACCGGAGACCGAAGCCGAAGGCCCCCGGTTCTGGCCGGTGGCCTCGCCTTCCCCAGCGACTTTGGCACATTTTATGCGCCCAACATCTCATCTGATGCCACGGCAGGTATCGGCGGGTGGAGCGTCGAAGAGTTTGCCAGCGCCGTCACCCTTGGCGTGTCACCGACGGGCAAACACTATTACCCTGCTTTTCCCTATGCGGCCTACCAGCACATGACCCCGGGCGATCTGGCCGATCTGTTTGCCTATATGCAGACGCTGCCAGCGGACGCGACGCCGTCCCTTCCCCACGATGTCGGCTTTCCCTTCAACATCCGGCGCGGGCTTGGACTGTGGAAACTGGCCTTTGTGCCTGAACAATTTGTGCTTGAGGCAGGATCGCCCGTGCTTGAACGCGGGCGTTATCTGGCCGAAGGGTTGGCCCATTGCGCCGAATGCCACACCCCGCGCAATGCGGTCGGCGGGTTGGACCGGAGCGCGTGGATGGCGGGTGCGCCCAATCCGTCCGGCAAGGGCAAGATACCCAACATCACACCCGCCGCACTGGATTGGAGCGAAGGCGATCTGGTCGAATACTTCACCTCGGGCTTCACGCCGGAATATGACAGTGCGGGGGGCGAGATGGCCGAAGTCGTCGAAAACCTGAGCCAGTTGCCACGCGCCGACCGCGAAGCGATTGCAGCTTACGTCAAAGCCTTGCCCGCCGTGCCTTGAAGCCTCAGGCCAGCTTGGCCTGCCGTGCGGCGCGCAGACGGGCGAAATCATCGCCTGCATGGTAGGATGACCGCGTGAGCGGCGTGGCCGACACCATCAGGAACCCTTTGCCATAAGCCGCCTTTTCGTAAGAGGCGAATTCGTCGGGATGCACGAACCGGTCCACGCGGTGGTGTTTGGGCGTGGGCTGCAGGTACTGCCCGATGGTCAGGAAATCGATGTCAGCGGCGCGCATGTCCTCCATCACCTGAATGACGGATTGGCGATCTTCGCCAAGGCCGACCATAATGCCCGACTTGGTGAACATCGACGGGTCCAGTTCCTTGACCCGCTGCAACAGGCGCAAGGAATGGAAATAGCGGGCACCGGGCCGCACCTCGGGATAAAGGCCGGGCACCGTTTCCAGATTGTGGTTGAATACGTCTGGGCGCGCTTCAACTACGACCTCCAACACTTTGGGATCACAGCGAATAAAGTCGGGTGTGAGGATCTCAATGGTCGTGTTCGGGCTGCGATGCCGAATGGCGCGGATCGTCTGGGCAAAGTGATCGGCCCCGCCATCCTCAATGTCATCCCGATCCACTGATGTGATGACCACATGGTTCAACCCCAGTTTTTCCACCGCGTGCGCGACGCGCCCCGGTTCGAACGCATCCAGATCCTCGGGCGGCTTGCCGGTGGCGATGTTGCAGAACGTGCAGGCGCGGGTGCAAACCTCGCCCATGATCATCATGGTGGCGTGGCCTTGGCTCCAGCATTCGCCGACATTGGGGCATCCGGCCTCTTCGCAGACCGTGACCAGTTTGTTCTCGCGCATGATGCGCGCGGTTTCGGCGTATCCCTCACCGCCGGGCGCCTTCACCCGAATCCAATTGGGTTTCTTGGGTTGCGGGTTGTCCGGGCGGCGCGCCTTTTCAGGGTGGCGCTGTTCGGGAATTTTCAGATCGCGCATGAGGGACTGCCATTTGGTTTAGCGTTAAACTGCTTCTAACATAGGTCGGGCAGAGATGAACACCACGCGGCGCAAAGCCGCTATGCTTGTGACACAACCGCTCAAAACGCTTGGCGCACCCCGACAAGCAGACCCGTCGATCCGGAGTCGACCTCAAACAGGCCATAGCCGTCCGAGCGGTGATGCATCCTGAAAAATCCGGTGACGTCTGGTCGCCTCGTGGCGAATTCAAGCTCGGCCATCCAATGCACAAACAGACGCTGAGAATTCCCGCTGCGATCGATTTCCACTTGCGGGATCTTGGACGCATAAGACAGTCCCAGACCGGCGGCGAGCGATGTGAGGCCCCGGTCTCTGAGCGTTTCATATCGCAGCGTGAGAGGCACACTGAGTTCAAAAAGATCCTGACGTCCCGTATGGCCCAAAAGAACCGCCTCGATACCAAAGCGAAAGCGGCTGGTCCCGATGGGGCGGTCCCAACCGACGCCAGCAGCCAATATGCTGGAACCTGCCAGATCGGTCTGGCCGGGTGTGATGGCTTCGTGCCAGGTGTTGGTCGTCATGGTGCCCAACGCACCGAATGCGGACCATTGCCCGTTCGCTGTGCCGGGTCCAGCCAGGACCAGAGTTGTCGTGAGAGTGAGAAACGCAGTTTTGAACACGTGACGCATGCGAACAACCGATGACGCCCAAAGCCGGGCAAGGATGTCCTTTACATACCGCGTTGGCCCAACAGGCAAATGACACACCTCAATACCAAGCGACATCTTGCACAAAAAATGGCGCTGCGAGGGAGGGATCACAGCGCCATTCTTTTGGACATCGGGGTCAGGTCAGCCGATCAGGCCGCCACCCGGTCCGGTCGTTTCGTCATAGTGTTGTTTCAGCCGCATCAACGCGATGCGCAGCACGATCTTGCCGGACCGCGCGGACCAGCCGAGCTTCTTTTCGGCGGCCTCAAGCCCTTCAAGATAGCAACAGCAGCGCAGCACCACGTCCGACAGGCCCGGTCCCAGATCCTTGAGCGCATGGGCAACCCGTGCGCGCGCACGCTCGGGGCCGTTGCCAACGCCGCTGTCCATGTTGAAGCTGCCCCGCCCGCCAGCGGTCAGGAAGCGATCCCAGTTTTGGGCGACGCGCGGCCCCATCTGGGCCAGCTCGAAATCCTCGCGCAGACGTTCGCCCGCACTGACCAGATCGTCGCTCAGGAAAACAGTGCCGTCCTTGTCACGGCGGCGTGCAAGGGCGGTCAGCGGCGATTCGGCGAGGTTGTAGCGCACCTTGCGCGGCTGACCCGTCTCGTTGTCGCGCACTGTGCGCTCGCCCCAGACACGATGCTGATCGGCGAAATCCGCAGGCGCTTCGGCGAGTCCGGGCGGGTTTTGCTCTTCGCCCTCCATCATCTCGGCAAGGGCGGTGCGCCCGGCAGCCGTGATCTTGTAGCGCGTGATCCGCCCGGTCACATCCGCGCTGATCCAGTCCTGCAGCGCCATGGCTTCGGCGACCTTGCGGTCGACGACGGCCGTTCTGGTGCTGGTGCCGGTGATGCCGTCGCGCACCACGACCGCTTTTTCCATATCGACCGCAACGGCCAACACCGCACCCGTCTCGCAAAGACGGCGCAGGATGCGGCGCGCATCCCGTGTCAGTGTCGGTGTGTCGGGGCCTTGATCCTTGATCGCAAATTGCATCGGATCGCATTCCTTCTGTTGCTCAGTTGCAGCCGACGATGTCTTGTGAACCACGCGCGCACCCAATTTGCGCAAGACCGCGTCGATCAGAGGATCGTCGCGGCGCGTCTCGTATCTGCGGATCTGACGCAAAACGGTCGATGCGTGACAGCCCGATTTGCGGGCCAGTTCGCGGATCGGCAAACCGGCTTCTGTATGGGCGAGGTAGTGCATCGCTGCATCCGGCACCCAAGCCGGCAATCCCGTGAGTACGGGGGTGATCCATCTGTAAGGCGCATCTGTCGCTGTTCCGTCCTCTTTGTCGGCATGGCGGGGTCTTGATGCCCACTTGTCCACACGCTTATCCACACAACCTAGAGGTGCATTGGTTACCCGTTCGTTAATATTCGTCGGTATACGCAGCATTGTTTCTAAAAGATAAACAGTTGCTAAACGAACGCACGGCCGCATTCGCAGCCACGCAACACCCGTTAGGGTTGTGCCATGGTGATGAGGCCAGCGTGATGGGGATCGGGCCGGCACGGACCAAAGGAGTACCGGAAAATGCAAGATATTCTGTCTATGTTGAACGCACTGCACCGCCCACGTTTACTGATCCGCGCAGCCCGAATCGGGGCCGAGGATTACCGCCGCGCCGCACATCTGCCGCGCATTCTCGGCTATGGTCATCTGCCGCGCCATGGCAACGCGCTGATGCGCCTTATGGAAGTCGAGGGCGAATTGAACGCGCTGCGTCTGGGCGAAGATCTCGTCCTACAGCCTGTTGCGTCACATCGATGTGCTGATCGCAATTGTCGGTGAAAGCCGCATTCTGCGTGCAGCTCAGGTCGACACGCCCGCTGCCTGACCCCGCTCAGGGGTCAGCGCTTACATAAAGCTGTCTGGCTCCGCCGCCTTCTTCTGCGCGACAAAGGCGTCCAACGCCTCGCGCGTGGCGGGATCGATCGTGGGTTGCTGATAATCACTCAGCATCTTGGCAACCCGCTCGGTTGCGAGCGCTTGGGTGTCGCGCGCACCCTCGTCCGCCCATGTCTCGAACGGTTTGTAGTCGAGGATGTCCGACTTCCAGAACGCTTCCTTGAAATTCGCCTGCGTGTGCGCACAGCCCAGATAGTGACCACCCGGGCCAACTTCGCGGATCGCATCCATCGCTTGTGCGTTTTCATCGATCTGAACGCCCGCTGCCAGATGATGCAGGGTGCCAAGCTGATCCGCGTCCATCACGAATTTTTCGTAGCTGCTCACCAATCCACCCTCAAGCCAGCCACAGGCGTGCAACATGAAGTTCACGCCCGCCAACAGGCCCATGTTCAATGAATTCGCCGTCTCGTAGGCCGCCTGTGCATCCGGCAGTTTCGAGCCGCAAAACGACCCGGCCGAGCGGAAAGGCAGACCCAGACGGCGCGCAAGCTGCCCAGCGCCATAGGTGATGTGCGCAGCTTCGGGTGTGCCAAAGGTGGGCGCGCCTGAATTCATGTCGATCGACGTGACAAAAGCCCCCATGATCACCGGCGCGCCTGCCTTGCACAGTTGCGAATAGGCGATGCCCGCCAGCACTTCGGCCAGCACCTGCGTCAGCGTGCCCGCAACAGACACCGGCGCCATCGCTCCGCCGACGATAAAGGGCGAGATGATGCAGGCCTGTCCCGCCTCTGCATAGACCTCAAGCGCGCCCATCATCACGTCGTCGAATGTCATGGGCGAGTTGATGTTGATCAGCGAGGTCATCACCGTGTTCTCGGCGACAAACTCTTTGCCGAACAGAATCTCTGACATCTCGACAGAATCGCGCGCGCGACTGGGTTCGGTGACCGATCCCATGTAGGGCTTGTCGCTCAGTGTCATATGGGCGTGCAGCATATCGAGATGGCGCTTGTTCACGGCCACATCCGTCGGTTCACACACGGTGCCGCCAGAATGGTGCAGCCACTTGGACATATAGCCCAGCTTCACGAAATTGCGGAAATCCTCCATCGTGGCGTAGCGCCGCCCGCCCGCGGCATCGCGCACGAAAGGCGGACCATAGACCGGGGCCAGCACAAGGTTCTTGCCACCGACCACCACATTGCGGTCGGGATTGCGGGCATGCTGGGTATAGCTGGAGGGGGCTGTGGCACACAGTTGGCGCGCCAGCCCGCGCGGGATACGCACCCGCTCGCCGTCAATATCCGCACCCGCATCCGCCCAGCGCTTGAGCGCGGCAGGGTTGTCGGGGAAGTTGACACCAATCTCTTCAAGAATCGTCTCGGCGTTGTGCTCGATCACTTCAAGCGCTTCTTCGGTCAGCACTTCGTAATTGGGGATGTTGCGCTCGATAAAGCGCGCGGTCTCGAATGACACGGCACTGCGCGCCGCACGGCGGGCCGCACCGCCACCACCACGGGCGCGTCTGGTTGGTGCGCTTGCGTCTGCCATGGCTGATCCCCTTATACATTCCCACCCGGTGCACATGGGCTTACCCGATCCCATCCCGCCAGACGCGCAATAAGCGCCGCAAGAGGGAAAAAAGCGACATCCCTCTTCTCTGATTGAAAAAAATCCCGGCGTCCGGGGCCGCGCCCCGGTCCGGCGCTTGCCAGTGTCGCTGGCCACGCCTATTGCACATGCATGACAGACCAGATTCACGACCGCCTTCTCATCATCGACTTCGGCAGCCAGGTAACGCAGCTTATCGCGCGGCGTCTGCGCGAGTTGAACGTCTATTGCGAAATCCACCCCTATCAGAACGTGACGATGGATTTTGTGACGGACATGGCCCCGCGCGCCATCATCCTGTCGGGCGGGCCTGACAGCGTCACCCGCCCCGGATCGCCCCGTGCGCCCGACGGTATCTTTGACCTTGGCCTGCCGATCCTTGGCATCTGCTATGGCCAGCAGGTCATGATGCAGCAACTGGGCGGCGAAGTGCTGGGCGGCAAGATTTCGGGCGGTGGCGGCACAGCCGAGTTCGGACGCGCCTTTGTGACCCCGGCGGGCACTCTGGACCTGCTGGATGGGTGGTTCGACACGGGCCGCGAACAGGTGTGGATGAGCCACGGCGATCACGTGTCCAAACTGGCGGACGGATTCGCCGTCTACGGCACCTCCCCCAACGCGCCCTATGCCGTCACCGCAGACACAGCGCGCCACTTTTATGCGGTGCAGTTCCATCCCGAAGTGCACCACACGCCGCGCGGCGCCAAACTCTACGAGAATTTCGTGCGCATCGCCGGGTTCAAGGGCGACTGGACCATGGGTGCCTACCGCGAAGAGGCGATCCAGAAGATTCGGGATGAGGTCGGCGACAAGAACGTCATCTGCGCCCTTTCCGGCGGGGTCGACAGCTCTGTCGCTGCCGCGCTGATCCACGAAGCCGTCGGCGACCAGCTTACTTGTGTCTTTGTTGACCATGGATTGCTGCGCAAGGACGAGGCCGCCGAAGTGGTCGGCATGTTCCGCGACAACATGAACCTGTCGGTGATCCATGCGGACGAGGCTGATCTGTTTCTCGGTGAACTTGACGGCGTGTCCGACCCGGAGACCAAACGCAAGATCATCGGGCGTCTGTTCATTGACGTGTTCCAGAAATACGCCGATCAGATCGAGGGGGCCGAGTTTCTGGCGCAAGGCACGCTCTATCCGGACGTGATCGAATCGGTTTCGTTTTCCGGAGGTCCCTCTGTCACCATCAAAAGCCACCACAACGTCGGCGGCCTGCCTGAAAAGATGGGGCTGAAACTGGTCGAACCGCTGCGAGAGCTGTTCAAGGATGAAGTGCGCGCATTGGGTCGCGAGTTGGGCCTGCCCGCCAGCTTTATCGGACGCCACCCCTTCCCCGGTCCCGGCCTTGCCATCCGCTGCCCCGGCGAAATCACGCGCCCGAAACTGGAAATCCTGCGCGAGGCGGATGCCGTCTACATCGATCAGATCCGCAAGCATGGTCTTTATGACGACATCTGGCAGGCCTTTGTCGCGATCCTGCCGGTGCGCACAGTGGGCGTGATGGGCGACGGGCGGACCTATGATTATGCCTGCGCTTTGCGCGCGGTGACATCGGTCGACGGGATGACGGCGGATTACTACCCGTTCACGCACGAATTTCTGGGCGAAACGGCGACGCGGATTATCAACGAAGTGCCGGGCATCAACCGGGTGACATATGACATCACCTCGAAACCTCCCGGTACGATTGAATGGGAGTAGTCTGCCGTGCGCAGACTGCTCATTTCACAGCCAAATTAACCATCTTTGAGAAAAAATTTTCGATTGTTCTCGCACCGGTAGAGGGCGGTCTTGAACGCGCCGCGCTTACCCGTTTCAACTCCCCGCAACTGCCGAAAGGCGGTGATTGAGTTCAAATGACGAAAGCGTCCAAAGATGGCGATCAGAATTTTCAGGTGCCAGTCCTGCGGCCATAAAATGCGCATGGCCGACGATGTGTGCCACGCCTGTTTTGGCAGCAAACGCACCTATCAACTGCCCGAGACATTCTGGGCGACAACTGTTGGCGGATTGCTGTGTGTGTTCGCCGTTGCAGTTGCAGTTTTCTAAGCCTCATCGCACAGTCTGACGGCGACGGATGCACCGGTTCGCGATGTTTGCGAACAGGACGGATGCGATGACACAACAGCCCGGCGCGACCACCGAGAACAACGGCCATATTCTCAAGGCCGCCCTTTGGATGACCGGGTCCATTGCATCCTTCTCAAGCATGGCCGTGGCCGGGCGCGAAGTGTCATCCAGCCTCGATACATTCGAGATCATGATGTACCGCAGCGTTGTCGGCGTGATCATCGTATGCGCGCTGGCGGGCGCAACCGGCGCGTGGCGCACGATCCAGACGGCACGCATCGGCACGCATCTGGTGCGCAACCTCGCCCATTTCACTGGTCAGAACCTGTGGTTTTACGCAGTGACCGTCATCCCGTTGGCCCAGGTTTTTGCGCTCGAATTCACTTCACCCATATGGGTGATCGTGCTCAGCCCGTTGGTTCTGGGAGAACGGCTGACCCTTGTGCGTGGTCTGGCGGCCATCATGGGGTTCATCGGTATTCTGATTGTGGCCCGTCCCGACATGGCGGGCCTGAACGCCGGGGTGATCACCGCCGCCTCGTCGGCCATTTTCTTTGCGCTGACCATCATGCTGACCAAACGGCTGACACGGAACGAGGGAATCACGTCGATCCTGTTCTGGCTGACGGTCATGCAACTGGTCATGGGGGTGATCATGGCGGGCTGGGACGGCGATATCGCGCTGCCGGACGCACAAACTGCCCCTTGGGTCTTCCTGATCGGCTGTGCCGGGCTGCTGGCACATTATTGCCTGACCAACGCCCTTGCGATCGCGCCTGCCACAGTCGTGGTACCCATTGACTTCATCCGCTTGCCCACAATCGCGGTCATCGGGATGCTCGCCTACAACGAAACCATTGATATCTGGGTCTTTGTTGGCGCGGCCATCATTTTCGCAGGCAATTACATTAACCTCTGGGTCGAGACGCGCCGGACGTGACTGCTGTGACCCCAATGTCACAAAAATATGACGCTCCGTCATAAGCGGGACTGTGCCCTAGGGTCATTATTGACGCTTACCCCTTGAAAATCGCTTATCTATACCCAACGCGCACACTCATCCGTTATTCGCGCGCTTTGGGAGGAAGTAAAAATGAAAACGTATTTACTGGCGACGTCTGCCATACTGATGGGCGCGACGGCAGCTTCGGCGGCAGGAATCGAGCGCACGAACCAATCGGTGGCACCGCTCTTCGAAACGGGCCGCTATCTTGAATTCAGCTATGCAACGGTCAGTCCGAGCACCTCCGGTGTCGGCGGTCTGGTCACGCCCGGCGCACAATCGGGCGACCTTACGCCAAGCTACGACCAGTTTGGTTTCGCCTACAAAGCGGACATCAATGAGCAACTGTCTTACGCACTGATCTACGACCAGCCCTATGGCGCGGATGTCGATTACCCGGCTGCCACCGGTTACTTCGCGCAAGGGTCAACGGCCGCTTTTGATTCCAACGCTCTGAGTGCGACCCTCAGATACAAATTTCCCAACCAGTTCAGCGTCTACGGCGGCCTGCGCTACCAGGTTATCTCCGCGAACGCGTTCGTGCCCTTCGTAACAGCTGCGGTGGGCCCATTGGCTGGCACCCCTTATGAGGCGAGCGCGTCCAGCGATGGCGCCGCGGGTTATCTGCTCGGGGCGTCCTACGAGATTCCCGACATTGCCTTGCGTGTTTCGCTGACCTACCAGTCCTCGATCAAACATGATCTCGACACGGTCGAGAACACTGTTCAGGGGCTGGGCGTTCCCTCGTCGACCGAGATTGAAACACCGCAGTCGCTGACGTTGGACTTCCAGACCGGCATCGCTCAGGACACATTGCTCTTCGGGTCTGTTCGCTGGGTCGACTGGTCTTCGTTCGAAATCGCGCCGCAGCAATACGTTGCTTTGGTCGGCTCGCCTCTGGTCTTTTTTGATGATGACCGCATCACATGGACGTTGGGTGTTGGTCGTCGATTGAACGAACAGTGGTCCATTGCCGGCGCAATCAGCTACGAGGAAACCACAGGTTCGCCCACAGGCAACCTCGGCCCGACGGATGGCCTGCTTAGCCTCGGGTTGTCCGCAGTCTACACGCAGGGCAAAACGAAGATCACAACCGGTATCCGATATGTCGACATCGGCAACGCGCAGACACGCGTTGGCGCGGCGGTCCCGGGCGGTGTCTTTCAAGACAACCACGCCATCGCGTTTGGTGTAAAGATTGGCTACAACTTCTAAACCCACAGTTTCTGTGCGTTAACGATCAAGCCCCGCCCCTTACCCGGGCGGGGTTTTTCATTGCGCAACATTCGGGTGGCACACTGCATCGCGCGCTGCCATTGATCCCCCATGACTTTGCAAAAGACGATGACGGGCCGGGCGTGGGCCGAGATGATCCTGCTGGGCACGATCTGGGGTGGCTCGTTCCTTGCCATCCGCATCGCGCTGGACGAGATCACGCCGCTGACCTCGGTCGCGCACCGCACCGGATGGGCCATGCTTGTCCTTTGGGGAGTTGTCGCCGTCATGCGTCTGCCTCTGCCCCGTGATCCACGCGTCTGGATCGGCTTTCTTGGCATGGGCCTTTTGAACAATGTGATCCCGTTTGGCCTGATGGCCTGGGGACAGTTGCACATCGAAACCGGCCTCACCTCGATCTTCAATGCGGCAACGGCCATTTTCGGCGTGATCGTGGCCGCACTGTTCCTTGCGGACGAACGGATGACCACACGCAAAGCCGTTGGGGTGTCACTGGGGTTCTTTGGCGTCGCCACAGCCATAGGTCTGGACAACTTTCGCAACTTTGACATCCGCAGCCTTGCCCAACTCGCCATCATCGCAGGCACCCTGTCTTACGCGTTTGCGGCCGTCTGGGCGCGGTACTTCCTTGCCGGTCTGGCCCCGCAGGTTGCTGCGGCAGGCATGCTGACCGGATCGACCCTGATCACTCTACCGCTGGCCTGGATCGTTGACGGGCCCATCACCCTTGATCTGGCCCCCGCGACACTTGGCGCCATCGGGTACTATGCCCTGATCGCAACGGCCGGGGCCTATCTGCTTTACTACCGCGTGCTGGCGGTGGCCGGGTCAGGCAACCTGATGTTGGTCACCCTGCTGATCCCGCCTGTGGCCATCACGCTTGGCGCTATCGTGCGCGGCGAGGCGCTCAGCCCGAACGCTTTCGCGGGTTTTGCCCTGCTCGCACTTGGCCTTGGCATCCTTGACGGACGCATCTGGGCGTGGCTGCGGCGCAGACGTTGACCAGCATGATGCGCGCGGCTAGGACACGAAGCGAGGGACGAAGACAGGGACCACCATCATGCTTTATCGCGACGCCGATCACTGGCGCGGGGCCACGCACAAGCGCGTGCTGGTCTATGGTATGTCCGGTCTGGGTAAGACCCATATGTCCTCCATCGTGCGTGCAAGCGGAAGCTGGTTCCACTACTCCATCGATTACCGCATTGGCACGCGGTATATGGGCGAGTTGATCGCCGACAATGCCAAGGCCGAAGCGATGAAAGTGCCCTTTCTGCGGTCGCTTTTGATGTCGGACAGCATCTATATCGGCTCCAATATCACATTCGACAATCTCTCGCCCGTCTCGACCTATCTCGGCAAACCCGGCGATCCTGAACAGGGTGGCCTGCCCATCGCCGAATACCGCCGCCGTCAGGAACAGTTCCGCCAATCCGAGCTTTCGGCCCTCAACGACACCCTCTATTTCGCCGAACGGGGTCAGGCGCTTTATGGCTATCCGCATTTCATCTGCGACACCGGCGGGTCGATCTGTGAATGGGTCGAACCGCAGGACGACAACGATCCGCTGATGACCACGCTCAGCGCCACCTGCCTGCCGATCTGGATCAAAGGGAGCGACGCGCACACCCAGGCCCTAATCGCGCGCTTTGACAAGGCGCCCAAACCGATGGCTTACCAGCCCGAATTCCTGCTGGACTGCTGGCAGGCCTATCTTGCTGAAACCGGCCTTGCCGAAGACAAGGTCAACCCGGATACCTTTGTGCGCTGGACCTATGCGCGCGCGCTGGCCCATCGCCAGCCCCGATACGAGGCGATGGCACGCTGGGGGGTCACGGTGACGGCGGACGAAGTCGCCTCTCTCAAAGGTGAAGCGGATTTTGTCGATCTGGTGGCCAAGGCCCTTGAGCGTCGCATGGCCTGAGGCTATCTGCACCCTTCACGCGCCAACGCGACCGGAAAGACCCTATGCCCCTGAAACTGCCCCGCACCCTGCCCGCCTATTCTGTCCTCACCCAAGAGGGCGTGATGGTGATGGATGACGAACTGGCGGCGCATCAGGACATTCGCCCGCTCAAGATCGCGCTCTTGAACCTGATGCCCAAGAAGATCCAGACCGAGACGCAGTTTGCGCGCCTCATCGGGGCGACACCGCTGCAAATCGAACTGTCACTGATCCGCATGTCTGATCACGAGACCAAGAACACCGCCGCCGAGCACATGGAGAGCTTTTACCGCCCTTTCTCCGAGGTGAAAGACCAGAAATTCGACGGGCTGATCATCACTGGCGCGCCCATCGAACATCTGGATTACGAGGATGTCAGCTATTGGGACGAACTTTGCGAGGTCATGGACTGGACCCAGACCAACGTGCATTCGACATTCGGGGTCTGCTGGGGTGGCATGGCGATGCTGCACCATTTTCACGGTGTGCCCAAACATGTGCTGGGGGAAAAGCTGTTCGGCACCTATCGGCATGCCAATCTCGCGCCTGCCTCCCCCTATCTGCGCGGGTTTTCAGATGATTGCGTGATCCCTGTCAGCCGCTGGACCGAAGTGCGCGCGCCCGAGGTCGAAGCGGCGGGCCTGCCGATATTGCTTGGCTCGGACGACACCGGCCCGTGCCTGATCGAAGACCCGGATCACCGCGCGCTCTACATCCTGAACCACTTTGAATATGACAGCGACACGCTGAAACAGGAATATGACCGCGATCTGGCCTCTGTTCAGGTGCAGGGCGCAAAGATCGCAATGCCCGTGGGCTATTTCCCCGACAACGACGCCAGCAAGCCCCCGCTCAACCGCTGGCGCAGCCACGCGCATCTTCTTTATGGAAACTGGCTGTCCGAGGTCTATCTGACCACCCCGTATGAAATGGACCGGATCGGTCAGGACCGCACCGATCTGCGGGGGTAAAGTATGAAGACAGCGTTGTTTTTTCTGCTGGGCGTGCTGGTCGTGACTGTTGCTGTGGTGCAGATGTTCGCACTGAAACGCGACCGTGAGGCCGCACAGAATTACCCCCCAACCGGGCAATTGATCGACGTTGACGGCGTGACCGTTCATGTCGAACAGATGGGCGAAGGCCCTGATTTGGTTCTGCTGCACGGCGCATCGGGCAGCACGCGGGATTTCAGCTTTGCCTTTGCGGATCGGCTCAAGGATCGCTACCGCGTGACTTTGCTGGATCGCCCCGGCCTTGGCTGGACCGAACAGATTGACCCGGCCCACAAACAGGCATGGTCGACCGCCCATGCATCCCCGCATGATCAGGCCCGCCTGCTCAAGGCGGCAACGGATAAGGTGGGGGTCAGCAACCCGATCATCGTTGGCCATTCCTTTGGCGGCATCGTTGGTTACGCCTGGGCGCTTGAATTTGACGATCTGGCGGGGTTTGTGTCCGTTGCCGGGGTCGCGAACCCGTGGCCGGGCGATCTGGGCTGGACCTATCGGCTGAACGGGTCGGCATGGGGCGGCGCGCTCGCCGTGCCAATCCTGTCGGCCTTTGTGCCGCAGACCTATATCGAAACCACGCTGGAAAGCATTTTTGAGCCGCAATCCGCACCCGAAGGCTATCTGGATCACGTGGGTGCGGCCCTGTCACTGCGCCGACATTCCTTGCGCGCCAATGCACGGCAGGTGAACTGGCTGCGCCCTTACGTCGTTGAAATGTCAGCGCGATATGGCGACATCACTGTCCCGGTCGAGATTGTGCACGGGGATGCGGACACCATCGTGCCGCTTGAGGTGCATTCGGCCAAGGTGCCGGGTCAGATCAAAGGGGCCAATGTCACCGTCTTGCCGGGCATCGGACACATGCCGCAGCACACCAACCCCGACGATGTGATTGCCGCGATTGACCGTGTCGCGCGCCGCGCGGGTTTGCGTTAGGCGTCAACCTCCCCCATATTGCATGTTAAGAGCAGTAACTTGATCGGGACCCCCATGACCCTTCCCTTTGACGGCGCCATCACCGAATTCTTCGAGACGGGCGCACCGGACGACGTGCGCGACAAGATCGCCAGCGCCGACAAGAAGGATATCCTCACGCCGACGTATCCGCATCCCGAACGCATGAAGCGTAAGGCCTACGAGGAAGAAATGGACGCGCTGCAGATCGAACTGGTCAAGATGCAGGACTGGGTCAACGCGACCGGTACCCGCATCGCCTGTGTGTTCGAAGGGCGCGATGCAGCAGGCAAGGGCGGCACGATCAAGCGCTTCACCGAACATCTCAACCCGCGTGGCGCGCGCGTCGTCGCCCTTTCCAAACCCACCGAGACCGAAGCATCCGAATGGTATTTCCAACGCTATATCAGGCAGTTGCCAAGCGGAGCTGAACTGACCTTCTTTGATCGCAGCTGGTACAATCGCGGTGTCGTCGAACATGTGTTCAACTTTTGCGAACCCGCCGAGCGCGAGCATTTTTTCACGCAAGTGAACCCGTTCGAGCAGATGCTGGTCAATGACGGTATCTACGTCTTCAAATTCTGGCTGAACGTGTGTCGCGCCGAACAGTTGCGCCGGATTATGGCGCGCGAGCGTGATCCGCTGAAACAGTGGAAACTGAGCTGGATCGATGTCGAAGGCCTGCAAAAATGGGACGCCTACACAGATGCGATCCGCGAAACGCTAAATCTGACCCATACCGAACACGCCCCTTGGACCATCGTGCGCTCGGATGACAAGAAACGCGCGCGCCTGAATGCGATCCGCACTGTCCTGCACGGGTTGGACTACACGAACAAAGACGCGCAAGCCATTGGGAAGATAGACAAACACATCTGTGGTGGTCCGGACATCTGGGATGCCTAAACGCGGCTATCATCACGGCAATCTGCGTCAGGCCCTGACTGACGCGGCCCTTGAGCTGATCGAGCAGAAAGGCCCGACAGGCTTTACTCTGTCCGAGGCGGCCAAGCAGGCGGGCGTGACCCCGGCCGCTGTCTATCGCCACTATGAAGGGCGCGAGGATCTGATCGCGGAATGTGCGCGGCAGGGCTATGGCATCTTTGCTGATTTGATGGAGCATGCCTATCAATCCGGCCAACCCTCGGCCTTGTCGGCATTCGAGGCCACGGGGCGGGCTTACCTTGCCTTTGCACGCCGGTTTCCAGGCCATTATATCGCGATGTTTGAATCCGGGATTTCCGTCAACCGCACGCCGGAACTGGCGGATGTGGCCAACCGGGCCAATGCGGTTCTGGAAAAGGCCGCAGGAGATCTCTCCAAACACATCCCCGAGGACAAACGCCCGCCCGCGTCGATGTTTTCAGCCCACATCTGGGCGATGAGCCACGGGGTCGTCGAGCTGTTCGCGCGCAACTCACCCGGTCGCGCCTCGCCCTTTCCACCCGAGGATCTGCTGGAATCGGGGATCGGGATTTATCTGCGGGGTCTGGGGCTGATTGAACCGGACGGCTGAGACAATTCAGCCGCAAATGACTGGTCGTCTTTGTCGCAGTTGGAAAAATATTTAAAATCAGATATATAAGTAAAAGTATTATTGGTCGGTTGCCCGACTGGAAAGAATTCTTTGGGAGAACTTGATAATGAAGCTTTGTATACCACTCATTGCGCTGGCCGCATCGGCAGGCATTGCCTCTGCCGCCACGACCCCATCCCTGCCAGAACTGGTGCCCTATAACGGCAGTTTTGACGAAGCCACTATCTCGCCACAGGGCGGCCTGCCCGGCGGTGATTTCGATACACTTGGCGGTCTTGAGCAGGTTGGCTTGTTCCAACTGGGCGCGGGAGCGAATACGTTCACCGGTTCCGTCAACGCCCCGACAGATACGGCAGATGTGTTCTTGATTGAAATTCTTGAAGGGTTCGAGTTGGTGAGCGCGAGCCTTGAATGGGCGACAAATCTTCTCGGCGTGCCGGCACCGAGCATTTTCAATTTGCCTCCAGGGTACCTTGAGCAAAACACTTTTGCACCAGGCACGACGCCCATCTGGACAGTTGAAGAAAGCGACGAAACACCAACCATCTTCTTGCTTGATGGGATTGATGCTTTCTTCACGCCAAAAAGTTACGTCGCACCGGCCTTTGAAGCGCGCGGACCCGGGATTTACAGCAGCCTTTTCGATGGCAAAACCAGTTGCGCCCAAACGTATGTTCCGGCGAACCCGGGGGTGAATGCGCAGTGCGTGGAAGGGCTCGACTACACCATGACCTTCAACGTGGTGCAGGTGGCGACACCGCCCGCAGTTCCTTTGCCAGCAGGTGCCTGGGGCCTTGTGTCTGGACTGGCCTTGCTGGGCGCGGCAGGGCTGCACACGCGCCGCCGCAAGTCGGCGAGCGCAAACGCCGCCTGATCACGGCACCTTCCGCTTGATCCATCCATGCCGGGCGGGCGCACCATGTGCCCGCCAGGTCTGAATTCTTGTGTTTCAAATGGCGCTGACCGCGCGCCGACCGGTGCAAATCCGCCGCTCGCGGTGCGCAGAACCGCTTTTTCGCAAGCCCATCGAATTTTTTGCTATGTTCTGATGCACCCGCCCTTGGGCGGTTTGTATTTTAGCGAAAGACATTTGACATGGCAGGAACGAACGTGGTCGTAACGCTCGATTTTCGGGCGGACAACAGCTTGAAACCCGAATCCTGGAGCACGATGCAGAGGTTCAAACGCGACCCCAGCGATGTGGTGTTCGGGAATGCACAACTCGAAGTGAACGCTCCGATGATCGACATAGATTGGCTGAACGAAGCGAATCTGGAAACGGGCATGGTGAAACTGGCGATCCGGCAACTGAGCGTGCGGATCGAGGCCAAAACCACCATGCGCGTCTTTCGGGGCGTGGACAAAACATCCAAGTGCTACAAACATCTGGTGGTTCACGAGAACAAGCATGTGAAGCTTTTCAAACGCGCGCTCACGCGCAGTGTCCGGCAATACCGCCGCGCCCTTGACCGCGAGAAATATCCCGACCTCAAGAAATCGATTGAGCTGGAAGCGCGCGAAGCGGACGCCTTTGTCCGGCGCTGGAAGATGCGCCTTGAAACGATGCATCTGGACGAGATGAAGCGAATGACCGATGGCGCGCGCGCCTTCAGCGAAAAGATCCACACCAAGATGGAGAAGCGGCGGACAGGCAGCCTCTGCCTCGAATACCAGCCCTGAGGCGCGCCCCGGACCTGATCTTGGCCTCGCAACCCCAGGTCCGGCAGTTCATGTCCACTGCCCTCGCAGGAATCAGGCGCGTTCTTTCTTCATCTCGGAAATCGCGGCGGCTTTGACTTCTTCGCGCAGGATGGCCGCCAGTTTCTTTTGGTTGTCCTTCAGGATGCCGTCCACGACTCCATCCACGCTTTTGGAGTTCATGAAGTCGTTGGCAAATGACTTGGCCGCCTTTGACGGGTCTTTGCCATTGGCGCGCTTGGGATCGCTTTTCAGCCAGTCGAGCGCAAAGTCGATCATCTCTCCGCCCGTGCTGAAATACTTGTTCAACGAACCGATCGTGACGCGTGTCATGAATTTGACGAGGGCCTGTTTCATGATCACGGGCCGTGCCGCCAGCAAGGCGTCGGTGCTGGAAATACCCAGCCGTTTGACCACCGCTTTCACTTCGGCGGCATAAAGTTCCTTGAGGTTGATCGGCGCCTTGGACAGGATGCGGTTCACCTGGTTGCCCAAAAAGCGACTGTTGGAGGCTGTGCCCACAAGATGCGGTCCGGCAAATTTCATGAACAGCTTGCCCATCCCGGCCCCGAGGGCACCGCCCAGAGCACCGCCCATCGCGTCCTTGACGATTTCGGACGCGGCCTTTTGCTTTGTCCCGGCGGTTTCGCGCCCCAGCGCATCTGCACCGTTATAGGCCAGTGACATGCCACCACCCACTGCCGCGCCGGTGATAAGGATGGCCGGCACGCTGACCGGGGCCAGGATCGTCGTGGCCGCCACGGAGCCTGCCACCATGCCCACGGATTTCACACCTTCGAGCACCTTGATCGAGCTTTCACCACCGTTGATGATCCCGTCGATCCAGCGCAGCACTTCGTTCTTGTAGGTGGCAATGGCGATATTGGCCGGTTCAACGGCCTTCTCGAAGGCTTTGTAATTGCGTGATTTACAGGCCTTTTCCGCAGTCTTGAACGCCGATTCCGCCTTTTTGCGGCTTTTGGGTTCCGGGACGCGGTTGACCATATCAATGCAGGCGGCCACGAACCACTGATCCTTGTTGATCTTGAGTTGCGCGTCATGCCGCCCCGTTGCGTAGGTGTGGCGCTGTTTGAGCTGGAACATCGCATCGTCCATGCGCTGATCGACACCTTTGCAGTAGGATTTGAAGGTCTTTTCATCCATGCAGACGTCGCCGCCCGGCGTTGGCACCTTGAACAGCTTGCCCTTGGGATCAG
This sequence comes from Tateyamaria armeniaca, assembly GCF_045797845.1. NCBI lineage: Bacteria > Pseudomonadati > Pseudomonadota > Alphaproteobacteria > Rhodobacterales > Roseobacteraceae > Tateyamaria > Tateyamaria armeniaca. The sequence continues at coordinate 2,827,147 of NZ_JBHDIY010000002.1, read as the reverse complement.
GAATGGTGACGGGCGTGTTCTTGGGCAGTTCCTTGCCCGCCTTGAGGTCCTTGTAAATCTTCTTGTTCGCCTTGTGGACCAGCACGGTGCCCGGATCCCTGATCTTGTGCTTGGCAATGATGGTGTCCATCGTGTCGCCGGGCTTGGTCTTGTAAACGATCCACATAAAGCTGTTCTCCGCTACATATATCTATTCAAAATCGTCAAAGCAGGCGGGACGCAAATGCGCCCCCTGACCGGAAACAGGCACACGCCGTTTTCAGCCATTCCGCCGTTATTGCGCGCAATGGTTTGTCGGATCAGCGATGTGTTTCAAGAAAAATCAGCACCAAGTCAGGTATACCCGACCGTACGGGTACACAGACGAAGCAAAAGTGGCAAAAAAGCACTCGCAGTTTCCTGCAAGTGCCTGTGTTTGAATTATTTTGCCTGAAGGTTGGCTTAGCGTTTGGAGAACTGGAAGCTCTTACGCGCCTTGGCTTTACCGTATTTCTTACGTTCGACCACACGGCTGTCGCGGGTGAGGAAGCCAGCAGCTTTCAGAGCACCACGCAAGGACGGATCGTAAAGTTGCAGCGCCTTGGACACGCCGTGCTTGACCGCACCGGCCTGACCGGACAGACCGCCACCCTTGACGGTGGCAACCACGTCAAACTGGCCTTCGACGCCCGCAACGGTAAAGGGCTGCGCGAGGATCATCTGCAGCACGGGGCGTGCAAAATACTCGTTCATCTCTTTGCCGTTCACGGTGACCTTGCCCGACCCGGGCTTGATCCAGACGCGGGCGACCGCATCCTTGCGCTTGCCTGTGGCATAGGACCGGCCCAGCTCGTCGCGGACAGGCTCACGGTGCACCATTTCGACCTCTGCCGGGGCGGCGTCGCCAGCCACGGCCTGCAGGTCTTCGAGTGTGTTGATTTCGTCAGCCATGCTCATGCGCTCCGCGTGTTTTTCTTGTTCATGGACGCGACGTCCAGAACTTCGGGCTCTTGCGCCGTGTGGGGGTGTTCGCCGCCTGCGTAGACCCGCAGGTTGGTCATGATCTGACGGCTCAGCTTATTGCCGGGCAGCATGCGCTTGACCGCGAGGGTCACGACACGCTCGGGGTGCGCGCCTTCAAGGATCTGTTCCTTGGTGCGGCTCTTGATCCCGCCGGGGTGGCCGGTGTGCCAGTAATGGCTTTCCTGACGCTTGTTGCCGGTCAACTGGATCTTGTCAGCATTGATCACGATGACATTGTCACCGCAGTCCATGTGAGGCGTAAAGGACGGTTTGTGCTTGCCACGCAGGCGCATGGCGACGATCGAGGCAAGACGGCCCAGCACCACGCCTTCGGCGTCGATGAGGATCCATTTCTTGTCGATGTCCGCAGGTGTTGCGGTATAGGTTTTCATGTGTCGCATCCCTTGGGGGGCTCGAATTTCAGATTGGGCGGGTATACGGGCGCTGCAATGCCGCGTCAACGGCCATATACGACTATAAATCATGCAAAAACAGATGCTTGCAATTAAGGTATTATTTTACCCCATCAAAATCACCACCCTGCCCCTTGCATTACCGGCCTGTCTGGCACACTGGTTGGCACAGATCACATTTGCCCTGACGCTGACGCCTGTTTCATGTTGCTTTCCCTTGCCGCCCCTGCCCTTGCCACCATTGCTCTGATCGCTGTGGCGACGATTGGCGGTATTGGATCGGTCCGCAAGCTGATCACCGTCTACGAGGCCAAGCACGAGTTGAAACAAGGCTCGACCGGGTGGTTGCGCAGCATTGCGGGCTGGTCGATTGTCGCGTTCTGGCTGATGACCACGTGGTTTGCCGCCACCATCATCGGGGACTGGTCCGTTTCGGGTGATTTCGGGGGAGCTGTGGATCGATCCTGGCTGCGGTTGCGGGTGCTGCTGGAAATCGGCATGGCCATCATGGGTCAGGACAGTTGATCGACGTCACCGCCATCCAGTCCGAGCTGCAATGCAAAAGCTGCGCCGGGCAGTGTCTGTACGACCCGGCCGTGCAGGCGCTGAATTGCAGCAGTTGCGGCACTGTGCGGCGGTTGGAGCGTGAGGACGATTCAGAGGCGTGGGCGGAGTTTCCCTTTGACCCTGACGCCCCTTTGGACGAGGCGCCCATCACCTTCGAAGGTCAGGTGCTGTCCTGCCAGACTTGCGGCGGGACGGTCACCTTTGTTGCCCAATCCCTCAGTTCGGCCTGTGCCTATTGCGACGGGCCTGTGGTGCTGAAAAAGGCGGATCGCGGCTTTGCCCCTATGGCGCTTATCCCATACCGTGTGCCGCAGCAGGATGCGCAGGCCTTTGCCCTTGCATGGGTCAGGAAACGGCTGGCGGCACCCAACGATCTTTATGGCGTGGTGGCCAAGGCCCGCGTGGCCGGGATTTATGTGCCGTTCTGGACCTTCGACAGTCAGGAGGCCGTGGATTACTGGGCCAAGTACACGGTCCGGCGCAACAAGCGCAATTATACCAAAAGGGTCAGGGGCAACATACGCATCCGCTTTGACGATCTGCTGGTGCCCGCCTCGCCCCATGTCACCCCGCTGATCCGCGATGGCATCCTGCACGACTTTGATCCCCAGCGCCTGCGCCCTTACCGCGCGGGCTATGTCGCCGGGTTCGCCGCTGAACAGCACCACCAAAGCGTGGCCGAAGGGCTGGCCGCCAATGCCGACGACAAGGCGCTGCTGATCCGCAACAAGATCAAGCGCGACATCAACAAATCGCGTGTGCACGACATTGGCTATCACACGGACACGACCGGCATCCATTACCGCCGCATCCTGCTGCCGGTGTGGATCTTGCACTACACCTATGATGGGGCAGCGCACAAAGTGGTGGTCTGCGGGATGCAGGGCCGCACCTTTGGCGAACGCCCGTTTTCGATGAAAAAGCTGTTGGGCTATTCGGCGCTGTTGTCGAGCATTGCCGTGGTGACGGGACTGGTCTGGGGGGCGGTCGGGCTGCTTTAGACCCCGATGGATTCCGTCGGATTGTCGAGCAGGTCGCGCAGGCGCAAAATTGCGGCCTCAAAGCTTTCAAGCCCGACGCCTGCATTGACCGCAAAGCGCACCGCATGGGGCGCGCGCGCCTCGCGGCAGGCATATTCCTCGGCGGCGCGGATGCGCACGCCCTGCGCCTCTGCCGCCTGAACAAAGGCCCCCGCGCGCCACCCTTCGGGCAGGCGCAACCACAGGAACGGCACGTCGGTGCGCCATTCCAGATCATAGCCCCCAAGCACATTGACGGCCGCGCGCACATAATCGCCAATCTCGTCGCGCGCGCGTGTCATGATGGCAGGCAAATCGGGATGGATCAGCAACCGTGCGGCCAGATCGGTCATAGGAGTCGCAAGGCCAAAAAACGAATACTCCGCAGTGCGTCGCAGCGTCGCCGCTTTATCCTTGGGGGCCACCGCTATGCCGATACGCAGCGCGGGCGTGACGGATTTCGAGATCGATGAAATGTACCAACTGCGCTCGGGCGCGAGCATCCGGTAGCTGGCCGCCTGCGCGGCCCCAAGGCGGTAACAGTCGTCTTCAAGGATTTGCAGGTCGTGGCGGCGGATCACCTCGACAATTTCCGCGCGCCTGCTTTCCGGGGTAAAGCCGCAGGTCGGGTTGTGCACCTCGGGCGAGGTGCAGAAAATCTGCGCATCATTGGCCTTGATCGCAGCCTCAAGCGCGTCGGGCATCACACCGTCAGCGTCCATCGCGACGGGGATCACATCAGCGCGCAGCAATTCGGCAGCACGGCGAAAGCCGGGATAGGCCAGCTCCTCGACCAGCACGGCAGGTCTGCGTCCGCGCAACAGGGCCTGCAGGATCAACAGAATCGCGTTCTGTCCACCATGGGCCAGTTGAATGTCCTGTTCGCTGATGGAGCCGAGTGGCGCGCTCGACAACCACTGCAACGCGGCCTCGCGGGCCGGACGCGCGCCTGCACGTGTAGGATAATGCATCATGCCCGACGGCGGATCGGCGGCCACTTCGGCCAATAGCGTGCGGATCAGCGGGGCCTGCCCGACATTCGGCAGGTGCGGCGAAAACAGGTTCACCTGATAGGACTGGTAGTCCGAATTGTGGGTGGTGGAATCGACCTCAAGTGGGATGTCGACCCACAAGGGTGCCTTGGTGTCGGGCGTTGCCACAAAGGTGCCGCGACCAACCTCTGCGACCAGCGTGCCGTCGTCGGTCAGCAAAGTGTAGGCGCGCGCCACAGTTCCCGGCGTGATCCCCAGCTTCCATGCCAGATCGCGGACGGGGGGCAGTTTTTCGCCCGGCATCAGCGCCTCTGTCGCGATCTTGTCACGGATCGCCTGCATAACCGCCTTGTATTTCGGGCCCGCCGTTTCGAGCAGGTTCTCGCGCCAAATTGTATCCATTACAATGTTTCCATAGATTTCTTACGCACGCCTATTGTACCCTTTATTCATGGCAAACATGCCAAATTGTGTCAATACAATTACAGGAGATTCCCATGACACACGTATCAACGACCCCCGCAGACCACCTCGCCTATCTCACGGCGCAAAACCGCATGCCTGCGGCATCGGTGATCGCGGTGCGCGTCGCGGTCGTGATGTCGAAATGGGCCACACGCCGGCGCACGCGCCTGGCACTCAAACAACTGAGCGATCATCAGTTGCGCGATGTGGGACTGACACCCGCCGAGGCTTATTACGAGTCGCGGCGCGTGTTCTGGCGGGCGTGACATCCCCGTGGCTTCCGCCAGACCTCTTCCCTTGCGGCCGGGTATATCCCGGCCGTCTTTTTAGTCTTTCAGGTCAACCCCTTGGGGCGGAATGGCATAGGTCAGGCTGGCCCGCGCCACAGGTTTGTCCATCCCTTCGGAATAGATCAGCACATCTGACACCGACAACTGCTTGCCCAGCTTGAGCAGACGCCCATGGGCGATCAGATCAACCCCGGCTGCGGGCTTACGCATGAAATCGATGGAACAGTTCGTGGTCACGGCCAGCGCGCGCGGCCCGATCTGGGCCAGCGTCACCATATAGGCGGTCACATCCGCCAACCCGAACATCGCAGGGCCCGAAACCGTACCCCCGGGGCGCAGGTGGCGATCCTGTACCAACAGGCGCAGCACCACGCCTGTCTCGCTCACTTCTTCGACATGGAACTCTCCGGCAACCTCCAGAAAAACCCGACCCAGAAATGCGTTCATTTCCGCGGCATCCATCATCAGCCCCATGCTTTCCCTCCGTGCTTGATTGACCTAGGGTTTGCCCAACATTGGCGGGAGGGCAAGATGACAATTCTGGAACGTGAGGTCACAGGCGCCGTGATACATCTGCGGATGAACGCGCCCGAGCGGTTGAATGCGCTGAGTGACGAGATGATTGCGGCCCTGCACGGCGCACTTGATGAGGTGGCCGAGGACAGGTCGGTCCGGGCTGTTGTGCTGTCGGGTACAGGCAAGGCGTTTTGCGCCGGGCACGATCTGAAACAGATGACCGCCGGGCGGCAGAACGCCGATGGTGGCGCGGCCTATTTCAAGGACCTGTTTGATCGCTGTGCGGCGATGATGGCGCGCATCCAGTCCCTGCCCCAGCCCGTAATCGCCAAAGTGCACGGCGTCGCAACGGCAGCAGGCTGCCAGTTGGTTGCCACGTGTGATCTGGCCGTGGCCGCCCACGGCACCCGGTTCGGCGTCAACGGCGTCAATATCGGCCTGTTCTGTTCGACCCCCATGGTCGCCCTGTCCCGCAATATTCCGCGCAAGCTGGCCTTTGAGATGCTGACCACGGGCGACTTCATCGAAGCCGAGCGTGCCGCGACCCTCGGACTGATCAACCGCGCCGTGCCCGTCGATGATCTGGAGGATGAAGCGATGGCGCTGGCGGAACAACTCGCGTCCAAGCTCGGGTCCGCCGTCCGGATCGGAAAAGAGGCGTTTTACAACCAGATTCAGATGCCCGTCGCCGAGGCTTACACCTATACCGGGCAGGTCATGGTGGACAACATGGCGCACCCCGACACCAAAGAAGGCATTGCTGCCTTTATCGACAAGCGCCCTCCGGACTGGTCGCAATAGCGTTTCGGCCATGGAAATAAGGCCAACCGGAGGTTGTTTCCAAAACGGCACCCGATTGTTCCCGAAAGAGCGCTATCAATTTGGGCGCAAATGAGGCACAAATTGGACACGGTTTAACACCGAAGACGATTTTGGGTCGCCGACTGGCGGAAGGTCCCTCCAGGTCAGCCTCTCACTGACCGACCATCCCCGCAGCGGCGACCCCAAAAATCCCCCTCAGATCGTGATGCCGCTCAGACGCCCGGCACCGTGCAATCTTCCGCATTCAGATCCAGCACCGGATCGTTCGGGCCGCAATCCTCGCCAGAGACGGGGTAGGTTTCCGGGTTTTCACAGGCTTGCAGGAAAACCAGTGCAATCACGGCAACGGCGTATTTGATGTAGGTCATTTCAGTCTCCGAACGTCTTGGTATTCGGACCTTATAGGCTGGGATTCGCACCTCGAATTGATATCTCTCAATGCTGTGCACATTGCGCGCCACCGTTCTTTGCCCTACATCCGCGCCATGACCGAAAAACTGCATATCGTGGGCGGCGGCATGGCCGGGTCCGAGGCTGCATGGCAAGCCGCCAACATGGGCGTTTCCGTGGTGATCCACGAAATGCGCCCCAAAGTAGGCACGTTCGCGCATCAGACTGGCCTTTTGGGCGAAATGGTGTGCTCCAATTCCTTCCGGTCCGATGACAGCGAACAAAACGCGGTCGGACTGCTGCATTGGGAAATGCGCGCCGCTAACGGACTGATCATGCAGACGGCGGACAAGCATCGCCTGCCCGCCGGCGGGGCCCTGGCCGTGGATCGCGATCCCTTTGCCCAGTCGGTGACGGATGCGTTGACGTCACACCCCAATATCAGCGTCGCATACGGCGAAATTACCGCCCTGCCCGAGGATGGCCACTGGATCATCGCCACAGGTCCGCTGACCTCTTCATCCCTTGGCGCTGCGATTGCGGCCGAAACCGGCGCCGAGGCGCTTGCCTTTTTCGACGCCATCGCACCCATCGTTTATTTCGACAGCATCGACATGTCCAAGGCTTGGATGCAGTCGCGCTATGACAAGGGCGAGACCGAGGAAGAACGCACCGCCTACCTCAACTGCCCCATGGATCGTGACCAGTACGAGGCGTTCATCGACGCGCTGCTGGCCGCCGACAAGACCGAATTCAAGGAGGGCGAGACGGCCGGATACTTCGACGGCTGCCTGCCCATCGAAGTGATGGCCGAACGCGGCCGCGAAACTTTGCGTTTTGGCCCGATGAAGCCTGTGGGCCTGACCAATCCGCACGCACCGGATGTGAAACCGCATGCGGTGGTGCAGCTGCGGCGCGACAACAAGCTGGGCACGCTTTACAACATCGTCGGCTTTCAGTCCAAGATGAAGTACGGCGCGCAAACAGATGTATTCAAACGTATTCCCGGCCTTGAGAATGCCAGCTTTGCCCGTTTGGGCGGCATTCATCGCAACACTTTCCTGAACTCCCCAACCTTGCTGCACGCCGACATGCGCCTGAAATCCCGGCCCAATGTCCGCTTTGCCGGGCAGATCACAGGGGTCGAAGGGTATGTCGAATCCGCCGCCATGGGTCTGCTTGCGGGTCGCATGGCGGCGACCGAAATTCTGGGCGGCACCTTAGATGTTCCACCCGCGACCACGGCCATGGGCGCGCTGATCACCCACATCACGGGCGGGGCCGACGCCAAGACGTTCCAGCCGATGAACGTCAATTTCGGGCTGTTCCCGCCGGTCGAAGGGCTCAAAGGCGGGCGGCGCGGACGCAAGGACCGCTACAAGGCTTACACGGATCGCGCCAAGGCCGATTGGCAAAGCTGGCTGGCCCCGCAGGCACAAGCGGCCTGACACCCCACTGGACGTGCGGGTCGGGGTCGCTAAACTGGGCGCATGACAAAGTTTCTGGACAAGGCCTATCAGGCACGCGACGCAGACTCGACACGCGCACTTTATGATGACTGGGCAAACAGTTACGAGGCGGAAGTGGCCGAAAACGGCTATGCAACGCCAGGGCGCTGCGCCGAGGCGCTGAAATCCTACACGACCGATCAAAGCGCTCCGGTTCTGGATTTCGGCTGCGGCACCGGCCTCTCCGGCCTTGCCCTCAAACTGGCGGGATTCGAGGTGATTGACGGCGTGGATCTTTCTGCCGAAATGCTGGCCGAGGCGCGTACCAAGGGGGTCTACCGCCACCTCGATCAGATCGAAGCGGGCGGTGATCTGCCGCGCAAGGACTACAGCTTGTGTGCCGCCATTGGCGTAATCGGCGCCGGGGCAGCGCCAATTTCCGTGCTGCACACTCTGATGCGAGCCCTGCCGCGGGACGGCAAACTGGTGTTCTCCTTCAACGACCATGCACTTGAGGATCGCTCGAACGAGGCGGGCATTTGCGAATGGACCGATTGCGGTGCCGCGCGATTGCTGTTCAAGGAACACGGACCCCATCTGCCCGGCATCAACTTGAAATCCAACGTCTACGTGCTTGAAAAAGCGTGACATTCACGACGCGTTTCGCCCCTTCTCCAACAGGCCCGCTGCATCTGGGCCACGCCTATTCGGCCCTGCTGGCCCATGACATGGCGCGGGCGGCTGGCGGGACCTTCCTGCTGCGGATCGAAGACATTGATCAGTCTCGTGCCCGCGCCCATTGGGAAGAACAGATTTTTGACGACCTCGCATGGCTCGGGCTCGACTGGTCGACGCCGGTATTGCGGCAATCAGATCACATGAATACCTACACGCAAGCACTTGATACATTGTGGCAAAATGGACTTCTATATCGATGCGATTGCTCTCGACGGGATATAGAAGAAGCCGCCAACGCCCCGCAGGAAGGGGTTGCGACCCACGGTCCTGACGGGATGATCTATCCCGGCACATGTCGCAGCAAACACCCGCGTACGGGAGCGCGGCCAGAAGGCAAGGCGTTGCGGCTCGACATCGCGGCGGCACTCGCCCACATCAAAGTTCCCATCGCCTACAATGAAACCGGTTTGAACCCCGACCATGTCAAAGCGACAAACATGCAGGACACAGTCGGCGACATCGTTCTGGCCCGGCGCGACATGGGCACGTCCTATCATCTTTCCGTCACCGTTGATGACGCGGCCCAATCCATCACCCATGTGGTGCGCGGCATCGATCTGGCCGAGGCCACGCAGATCCACGTACTCCTGCAAAAACTGTTGGGACTGCCCACACCTGTCTACCACCATCACCGGCTGATCCGCGATGATGCGAGCAAGCGCCTTGCGAAACGCGACGATGCACGTGCTATCGCCAAGTACCGACAAGACGGCGCAACACCGGAGGATATTCGCCAGATGGTCGGGCTACACCCCTCCTCTGATTAATAGTCCTCGGGTGGAGGCGAAGCCGGGGGGCAGACAGCCCGCTAGACAGGCGCCATCAGCACAACCTCTGCGCCGTCCTCAACTTCGGTGTAAAAACACGTCCGCCGCCCGGTGTGACAGGCTGGCCCTGTCTGGCGCACCTGCATCAGCAGGCAATCACGGTCGCAATCGACGCGCAGCGACACCAGGTCCTGCACATGTCCGGATGTCTCGCCCTTGACCCAGAAGGCACGGCGGGAGCGCGACCAGTAGGTCACGCGGCCTGTCGCAAGGGTCCGCTCCACCGCCTCGGCGTTCATCCATGCCATCATCAGCACCTCGCCGCTGTCGACGTCCTGCGCGACGGCAGGCACCAGCCCAGCCTCATTGTAACGCAGAGTTGCGGGGTCAAATGGGGTGGTCATGACAAAACCTTTTTGCATCTTGCTTGGACCCGATTATGTAGATCGGATAAGATACCGACACCAGAGCCCGGAGGCGACATGCCCGCCGATACCGACCTGATCAAACTCTATTCCACCCGCATTCTTGCGCTTGCGGCGGATATTCCGCACACCGACCGGCTGACGGACGCGCATGCGACGATCAAGAAACGATCGCCCTTATGTGGCTCTGCCGTGACCGTCGATGTGCGGGTCGAGGACGGGCGGATTGCGGCCTATGGGCAGGACGTCAAGGCGTGCGCACTGGGACAGGCGGCGGCGGCCGTCACCGGGCACGCGATCATCGGGCGCACGCTGGCCGAAGTTCAGACCGCGCGGGACGAGTTGCGCGACATGCTGAAATCGCAAGGCGACGTGCCCGCAGCGCCCTTTGACGGGTTCGAAGTGCTCGAACCTGCGCGCGACTTCAAAAATCGGCACGCTTCGATCCTGCTGGCCATCGAAGCTACGGCAGAGGCCATGGAACAGGCGCTTCAGTCCGACTGCGCCTGACAATTCGACAACCGCAAAAAAACGCCGCACATCCGGGGAGGATGGCGGCGCAAGTGAAGCGTGTCTTGCAGGGGACGGATCCAGATCCCTGCGGCAAACAGGGTCACGTATCAGCAGGCAGAGCCGATGTGTGAGGACGCCAATTGGGACGGGCGTGTGGGTGGATCACAGCAAGATCGCAGGCAGAAACTCAGATCAAAGACGGCAGGTAGAGCCCAACCACCAGCATCACCGCCAATGCCCCTGCACCCAGCATATCCTGAAGCAGTGTGGCCTCAGCGCGGGTTGCGACATCTTTGAGTGTGCGAAGCGTGGTCATGTCGGTGCCTTTCGTCTCTGGAGTTGCTCCTTTGTTCTCATATCCTTAACGCTTCGTAAAGAACTTTTTAAGAACATTTGCGAACTTTTTGGCATAGGCCGATCTAACCAACTGAAATCAAACGGATCGCCTCGTCCTGCCGCATAAGCCACAACAGCACCCGCGCCGCCGTCCCCCGCGCACTGGCGAGAGTGGGATCGTCGGCCAGCAGTTTGCGCGCATCGCTTTGGGCAATCGCCATCAATGCCCCCTGCCGGTCCAGATCAGCGATGCGGAACCGCGGCACACCCGATTGTGCTGTCCCGATCAGATCGCCGTACCCGCGCATCTGCAGATCGGTTTCGGCAATCGCGAACCCGTCTTCGGTCGCGCGCAGCACTTCAAGCCGTTTTTGCCCTGTCTCTGAAAGGGGCGCCTGATACATCAGCAAACAGGTCGAGGCCGCCTCGCCCCGCCCGACACGGCCCCGCAACTGGTGCAGTTGCGCCAGCCCGAATGTCTCGGCCCGCTCGATCACCATGATGGTGGCGTTGGGCACGTTCACACCCACCTCGATCACGGTCGTGGACACCAGCACGCCCGTTTCGCCCGCCTGAAAGCGCGCCATGGCGACATCCTTTTCCACCGGAGGCATCTGCCCGTGCACCAGCCCGACGCGCCCCTCACCCAGCGCCGCGCGCAGGCGTTTGAAGCGCTCTTCGGCGGCGGTCAGATCGACCGCCTCACTTTCCTCGACCAGCGGGCACACCCAGTAGCATTGCCGCCCCTCGTCCATCACGGCTCGCAGGCGCGCAACCACCTCGTCCATGCGCTGCGTGCTCATCAGGGCTGTCTTGATCGGTTTGCGCCCAGGCGGCTTTTCATCCAGCACCGACACGTCCATGTCGCCATATTGAGCAAGCGCGAGGCTGCGCGGGATCGGCGTGGCCGTCATCACCAGCACGTCGGATGCGGCCCCTTTCTTGCCAAGCGCGAGCCTTTGGCGCACGCCAAAGCGGTGCTGTTCGTCCACAATTCCGAGGCGCAGATCGTGGAACGCGACGTCGTCCTGAAACACGGCATGGGTGCCCACAAGGATCTGGATGTCACCACGCGCAAGGGCGGCCAGCTTGGCGCGCCGCTCCGCGCCCTTGTCGCGGCCCGTCAGAATTTCCAGCACGACGCCTGCGCTTTCGGCAAGGGGTTGCAAGCCTTCCAGGTGCTGGCGCGCGAGGATCTCAGTCGGGGCCATCATCACCCCCTGCCCGCCTGCCTCGACCGCGATCAGCAGCGCCATGAAAGCCACAAGCGTCTTGCCCGCGCCCACGTCGCCCTGCAACAAACGGTTCATGCGCGCAGGCCGCGCCATGTCGGCGGCGATTTCGGCAATCGCGCGGTCCTGCGCACCAGTGGCGGCATAGGGCAGATCGGCGCGCACTTTGGCCTGCAAGGCGCCAGTGCCTTGCGTCACCTGCCCGGCCACGCGGCGTTCCGACGCGCGTGCAAGGGCCAGCGTCAGTTGATGCGCCAACAACTCGTCATAGGCCAGACGGGTGCGCGCCACGCTTGTCGCGGCAAGATCGCCCTGGCTGGTCGGGTTGTGCGCCTGCATCATTGCATCTGCAAACCCCGGCCACTTGGCCTGCGCCAGCTGGTTCGGATCGATCCATTCATCCACCACCGGCAGCCGCGTCAGCGCAGCGCGCGTCGCCTTGAACATCGTCTTTTGCGTCACACCACCAGTCAGGGGGTAAACGGGTTCGTATCCCGGGATGTCATCAGCGTCTTCGACAGGCAGGATATGATCGGGATGCACCATGTTGGCGATGCCATCAAACAGCTCGACCCGGCCCGAAACAACGCATTCAGACCCCGTGGGCAGAACCTTGTTCAGATAATCACTGCGCCCATGGAAAAAGACGAGTTGGAACGAGGTCGCGCTGTCCTCGACATGGATGCGATAGGCGCCACCACGGCTGCGCGCGGCGTGATGCGCGCCGACTTTGATCTTCACGGTGAGCGTGGCGGGCAGCACTGCCCCATCAATCGTGTCGCGCAACGTGCGGTCAATGCCAGTGTGGGGCAGCGTGAACAGCAGATCGCGCGGCGCCTCGATGCCCATATGGCCAAGGTTCTGCGCGGTCTTCGGGCCAACCCCGTCCAGCGTTTCGAGACCTGCAAACAGCGGAAACAGGATTTCAGGGCGGCTCATGACGCGCCGATCAGGTCCAGCCAGCCATCCTCGTCCAGCGTCTCGATGCCCAGCTCAGCGGCCTTTTTCGCCTTGGACCCTGCACCGGGGCCCGCCACCAACAAATCGGTTTTGGCGCTGACCGATCCCGACACTTTGGCGCCCAGGCTTTCGGCGCGCGCCTTGGCTTCGGCGCGGGTCATCTTTTCAAGCGTGCCGGTGAACACCACCGTTTTGCCCGCCACGGGGCTGTCGGTGTCTGCGGGCGCGTCTTCGGGGGCGATGGTCAGGTGTGCGACAAGGCGGTCGATGCTCGCGCGTTCCGCCTCTTGCTGGAAAGTCGTGACCAGCGCGACGGCGACCGTTGCGCCAATCCCGTCGATGCCGGTCAGTGCGTCCCAGGCCGACTTGGCTTTGGGGTCGAGCCCGGACCACACCGCATCGCGGGTGGGTTTGATGCGGGCGCGGCGCCCTTCGGCCTGGGCGGCGATCCTTTCCTGAGCTTCGGCCTGATCGGCCTGCAAATGGCATTGGGCAGCAGGTGCGGCACGATCCACCGTGTCAATCAGCGCCTCCCACGTGCCGAAATGGCGGGCGAGATCGGCGGCCACCACCTCGCCCACATGGCGAATACCCAGCGAAAAGATCAGCCGTTTCAGCGGTATATCGCGCTTTTCCGCGATGGCCTGAAACAGGTTCTCTGCGCTTTTGTCGCCCCAGCCGTCGCGGTTGGCCAGCTTGGTCAGATTGCCCGCATCGCGCGCCTGCAGGGTGAAGATGTCGGAGGGTTCGCGGATCGCCAACTGCTCATCGCCATAGAACATCTCGACCTGTTTGGCGCCCAGACCCTCGATGTCAAAAGCGGCGCGGCTGACAAAATGTTTCAACTTTTCAACCGCTTGTGCCGGGCAAATCAGGCCACCGGTGCAGCGCGCTACGGCATCGCCTTCCTCGCGAATGGCGTCCGATCCGCATTCGGGGCACAGGTTGGGAAAGGTGTAGCGCTCGGCATTGGCGGGGCGTTTGGACAGGTCCACATCAGCCACTTTCGGGATCACGTCGCCTGCGCGATAGACCTGCACCCAGTCGCCGACGCGGATGTCCTTGCCATCGCGGATCGCAGCACCGGTGTTGTCGCGCCCGGCGATGTAATCTTCATTGTGCAGCGTGGCGTTGGACACGACAACGCCCCCAACCGTCACCGGAGTGAGACGCGCCACGGGCGACAGTGCCCCGGTGCGGCCCACCTGAATGTCGATGGCTTCCAGCCGCGTCCAGGCGAGTTCGGCGGGGAATTTGTGGGCAATCGCCCAGCGCGGCGTGGTGGAGCGAAAGCCGAGGCGGCCCTGCAGGGCAAGGTCGTTCACCTTGTAGACAACACCGTCAATGTCATAGCCGAGCGCGGCGCGTTGCTGTTCGATGTGGCGATAATGGGCGATCATCTGACCCGGTCCGTCACACAATTCGGTCAACGGATTGGTCTGAAAACCAAGCTGTTCCAGACGGGCGATGGCACCGTTTTGCGTATCTGACAGCGGCTCTGACAGAGCACCCCATGCATATGCGAAAAAGCGCAAAGGGCGCGCGCGGGTGATGGAGGGGTCGAGTTGGCGTAGTGATCCCGCCGCCGCATTGCGCGGATTGGCAAAGGGATTCTGGCCCGCCTCCACCTGGCGCGCGTTCAGCGCTTCGAAATCGGGGTGGGACATGTAGACTTCGCCGCGCACCTCCAGAACATCCGGAGCGTCCGTAAGGCGGTGCGGAACGTCATCGATCGTGCGGGCATTTGCGGTGACGTTTTCACCAACCGCGCCGTCCCCCCGCGTTGCGGCCTGCACCAGCACGCCGTTTTCGTAGCGCAGAGACAGGGACAGACCGTCAATTTTCGGCTCGGCCGTGTAGGCAAGCGGTGCTTTGGCATCGAGGCCAAGGTATTTGCGGATACGGCCATCAAATTCGGTGACGTCGTCATCATCAAACGCATTGGAAAGCGACAGCATGGCCACGGCATGTGTGACTTTGGAAAACCCTTCTGCCGGGGCTGCTCCGACTTGTTCGGACGGGCTGTCGCTGCGCTTGAGGTGGGGAAAGCGCGCCTCGATCTCCGCATTGCGCCGTTTGAGCGCGTCATACTCGGCATCTGAAATCTCGGGCGCGTCCTTGGTGTGATAGGCACGGTTGGCCTTGGCCAGCACCTCGGCGAGGCGCGCCAGTTCAGCCTGTGCCTCATCCTGTGACAAATCTCTGGTGGGTGTGTTTGCGCTCACGTCGGTCCCCGATCACTTCCCGCCAAGAGATAAAAGCGTGTGAAGGCCGGGTCCAGTCATTGATCGCGGTTTTGGGAGGAGATAGCCGCTTGTCCGGGCAGCAAAAGGCCGACGCAGTGGTTAACCGCGTCGGCCAGTCTTAACCTTTGAGGCGGATCAGGCGCCGACGGCCAGACGTGTGTCGTCGGTTTGCTGCGCCGGTTCAGGATCGCGCAGCACATAGCCGCGCCCCCACACTGTCTCGATATAGTTCTCGCCGCCGGTTGCGACACTCAGCTTCTTACGCAGTTTACAGATGAACACGTCGATGATCTTGAGTTCAGGTTCGTCCATGCCGCCATAGAGGTGGTTGAGGAACATTTCCTTGGTCAGTGTCGTGCCCTTGCGCAAGGACAACAGTTCGAGCATCTGGTATTCCTTGCCCGTCAGGTGCACTGCCTTGTTGTCCACGCTCACCGTCTTGGCGTCGAGATTGACAGAGACGGCCCCGGTATCGATCACGGACTGCGAATGCCCTTTTGAGCGGCGGATGATGGCATGAATGCGTGCCACCAGTTCCTCGCGGTGGAAGGGTTTGGTCAGGTAATCATCGGCCCCAAAGCCAAAACCCTTGATCTTGTTTTCGGTGTCATCCGCGCCCGACAGGATCAGAATGGGCGTCTCGACCCGGGCCAGACGCAACTGGCGCAGCACCTCGTGACCATTCATGTCGGGCAGATCGAGGTCCAAAAGGATCAAATCGTAATCATAAAGCTTGGCAAGATCGATCCCTTCCTCCCCCAGATCGGTCGCATAGACATTGAGGTTGGCATGGGTCAGCATCAGTTCAATGCTTTTGGAGGTCGTCGGGTCGTCTTCTACAAGCAGCACGCGCATTCAATCGGTCTCCACTAAGGGTGTCGGTGTCGAACTAAACGTGAACCCAAAAGGTTAACCACACGTTACTCCTGTGGGTTTTGTACATTAACAACCTAGAGTTGTCTATACCTTTGCACTGCAGTCGCCTTCAGGGCGTCCTCTCCATGGTCGGAAACGGCCTTCACCCACGCCAAAAACTCTTCCTCGCTTAGGGAATAGCGATCAAGCGCGTCAGACTGCGACAACAACCCGTAGAGAACCCCGCGCACAACCGCCGCTTTGCGCGATGCAACCCAGCGGCGAGTGGTCGGAGGCGGCAAGTCGGCCCGTGTCAGCACTGTGCCATCCGGCAAGGTGACCGCGCGGGGTCCATCGACTTTCTTCAAATACATTGCACTGCTCATGTTTGCTTCGAAGGCAACATGCGTCTGCGGCCCTAATAGCGGGTTAAACCGGCCCTTGAGACTATTTCGCATTTTCATATATATGCGCCGATACCCCCCAAGGAGACGTGACATGCTTGACCAATCCGGTCCGCTCAACTCATTGGGCTTTGCAAAAGCCCCTGCCGACACACGTGTGGTCGTCGCCATGTCCGGCGGCGTCGACAGTTCTGTTGTGGCTGCCGAGTTGAAGGCGCAGGGCTATGACGTGGTGGGTGTCACCTTGCAGCTTTACGATCATGGGGCCGCACTTGCCAAGAAGGGTGCGTGCTGCGCAGGCATCGACATTCACGACGCGCGCCGCGTGGCCGAAGAGATGGGCTTTCCCCACTACGTCCTTGATTACGAGAATGTTTTCAAGGATGCGGTGATCGACGAATTTGCCGACAGTTACCTGGGCGGGGCCACGCCGGTGCCCTGCATCCGCTGCAATGAGCGGGTCAAGTTCAAAGACCTCTTGGAGACCGCCAAAGACCTTGAGGCCGATTGCATGGCCACCGGCCACTACATCCAGCGCAAGATGGGTGATGCAGGCCCTGAGTTGCACGGTGCCGCCGACGCCAACCGCGATCAGAGCTATTTCCTGTTCTCGACCACGCCGGACCAGCTCGATTACCTGCGCTTTCCACTGGGCCATCTGCCATCCAAGGATGACACCCGGGCGCTCGCCGCAAAATACGGGCTGAGCGTGGCGGACAAGCCCGACAGTCAGGATATCTGTTTCGTGCCGAACGGTGACTATGCCGCCGTCATCCGCAAACTGCGCCCCGAGGCGGCAGCCCCCGGTGATATTGTGGACACTGAAGGGCGCGTGCTGGCGCAGCATGACGGTGTGATCAACTACACCATCGGGCAACGTCGCGGCCTTGGGATTGGCGGTCTGGCGGACCCGCTTTACGTGGTCAAACTGGATGCGGACGCCCGACACGTGATCGTCGGGCCCAAAGAGATGCTGGCCACCCGCACCGTTCCTGTGCGCGAAGTGAACTGGCTGGGCGATGAACCTTTCAATGCCCGCCCCGAATGGCATGTGGCAGTCAAGGTCCGTTCAACCCGGCCCCCGACGGACGCAGTGATTCGCCCGATCAGCGCAACCGAAGCCACTGTTGAACTGGCGGCGGCCGAGGCAGGCGTGTCCCCCGGGCAGGCCTGCGTGTTCTATGATCGCGAGACAAGCCGCATCTATGGCGGCGGGTGGATCCACAAAGGGTAAGGGCGCGCCTTGCCCCGCGCCGACCCTTGCGCTTATCTGAACGCCAGATTTGCGCAACAGGCAGGTGCCCTATGAAACTCGACACAACGAAAGCCATTGTAACGGGTGGCGCCTCTGGTCTGGGGGAGGCGACCGCGCGTTATTTTGCAGCACAGGGCGCGCAGGTGACATTGCTTGACCGCGATGCGGCGCGCGGCACTCAGGTGGCGTCAGAGATCGGGGGCCATTTTGCCGAAACGGATGTGACGGACGAGGCGTCGGTTCAGGCGGCCATCGACCTTGCCACAGAGAAAATGGGCGGGATCAGTGCGGCGGTGAACTGTGCGGGCATTGCCCTTGGCATCAAAACGGTGGGCCGCGACGGGCCCCACCCCCTGCCCGCCTTTCAGAAAACCATCGACATCAATCTGGTGGGCAGCTTCAATGTCGCCCGCCTTGCGGCCGCGGCCATGGGCGCGAATGATCCCGAACCGGACGGCGCGCGCGGGGTGATCATCAACACCGCCTCCATCGCCGCCTTTGACGGGCAGAAGGGGCAAGCGGCCTATGCAGCCTCCAAGGGCGGGATCGTAGGGATGACCCTGCCCATGGCCCGCGATCTGGCAAGCACGGGCGTGCGGGTGATGACCATCGCGCCGGGCATCTTCAAAACGCCGATGCTGGCGGGTCTTCCGGACGATGTGCAGGCCGCATTGGCCGCCGATGTGCCCAACCCGGCCCGCCTTGGCGATCCGCAGGAATACGCGCGGCTTGCAGGTTTCATCGTCGAAATGGGGTATCTCAATGGCGAGGTGATCCGCCTCGACGGCGCGCTGAGGATGCGCTGAGATGTGGCAAGGCAGGCTGTTGAGCATCCATACCACACCAGAGGCCCGCGCGCCGATGATGGAGCAAAGCGCGGCGACCCTGATCGCAGGCGTCGGGATCGAAGGAGACCGCTATGCCAAGGGCATCGACACCGGTACTTATTCGGCCCAACCAGACGTGCGCGAGGTCACCTTGATCGAGGTCGAAACGCTGGAGGCTCTGGCGCGCGATCATGACATCACGCTGGATGCGATTGAACACCGGCGCAACCTCACCACCCGCGACGTGCCGCTGAACCATCTGGTCGGGCGGCGGTTTCGGGTGGGCGACGTGGTGTTGGAAGGCGGGCGGCTCAACACGCCCTGCCGCTACATCGACATGATCACGAAAAAGGCGATCTGCGATCTGCTCGAACACCGCTCAGGCCTCAACTGTCGGATCATCACAGGTGGCACGATACGGCCCGG
The DNA here is from genome assembly GCF_045797845.1 of Tateyamaria armeniaca. Classification (NCBI taxonomy): domain Bacteria; kingdom Pseudomonadati; phylum Pseudomonadota; class Alphaproteobacteria; order Rhodobacterales; family Roseobacteraceae; genus Tateyamaria; species Tateyamaria armeniaca. The sequence continues at coordinate 2,808,239 of NZ_JBHDIY010000002.1, read as the reverse complement.
CGATGCGATCCATATGGCATGACCACCGAGCGGGACAAGATGGCGGCGGGTGCGTGGTATAGCTGCCTTGATGACGGCCTTGAGGCGTTGCGGGTCACCGCCCTTGAGGCCGTTCACGCACATAATCACCTGCCCCCGGCTGAACGGCGCACGTTAAGCGCCCCACTGCGCGCCCTTTTTGCCAGTGCGGGGCAGAATTGCCTGATCGAAGCGCCGTTTCACTGCTCATACGGGATCAACATCCACCTCGGGGACGAGGTGTTCCTCAACGTTGGCTGTGTGATCCTTGACAGTGCGCCTGTGCATATCGGGCATGGGACGATGATCGGTCCGGGCGCGCAGATTCTGTGTGCGGATCACCACCGCGATCCCGTCAAGCGGCGCGCTGGGATCGAACGTGCCCTGCCCGTCACCTTGGGTGAAAATGTCTGGATCGGTGCGGGCGCGATCATCCTGCCCGGTGTCAGCATCGGAGATCGCGCGATTGTGGGGGCAGGCAGCGTGGTGACGCGCGATGTGGCGGGCGATACCACTGTCTTCGGCAATCCGGCAAAAACGCGCTAAAGGCTGCGGGGTATGCCGGGTCGGCCCATCTCACAGTCAAGGCTTGCGCGGTCCCACTTGCCCGCCTCTGCGGCCGCCACATAGGTGGCGTTGAGAAACTCAAGCAGCATCCCGCGCGGATCATCCGCCGTAGCCACCGCCCGGTAAGGCAACAGGAACTCGCCCAGATCCGTGTCAAACCGCGCCGCATCGGGCCCCGCAGGGAAATCGGCAAAGCCGTCAGGCACCGGATAGGCGTAGCTGTAAAACATCGCCTCCTCCGCCCCGTTGCCGCCCGCCCAGAACCCGGCAGAGGACACCTCGTGGCTATAGGCCTCTTGCGTGATGGTGTCGGGCAACGCGGGAAAGCCGCCGGGGTGCAAAGGGGCCTCGCGCCCCGAAAACCGGGTCACGGCCAGATCGAACGACCCCCAGAACAAATGCACCGGGCTGACTTTGCCCAGAAATCCGGTGCGAAACTCCTGAAACAAAGGCAGCATCGCGACAAGGGCCTGCCACCATGCTGTCACTGCGGCGCGATCGTATGCCCCCGGTTCCGTCTGGTGGGCAAAGGCGACGGGGTCCGGTACTTCGTTTGGGCGGGCGTGATAGACGTCCGGTGCCCCGACGGCGCGCAAGCGATCCTTGAACGCCGCGTTGAAGGCAGACACGGACATCGGCGCGAGATCAAACCCAGCGCTGTCACCACTGGCCGCCAGCACAACCAGCCGGTGATCGATGAAATCAAAGCGCACTTCCCACCCGCCGGGAATCAGCCCGGTGGTCAGCCCGCGCGCATCCGGATAAAGCGTGGCGTGCCAGGAATGGTTGAGCCATGGCGTGTTGGCGAGGCGGAACTTGCCCACGATCTGCGCCCACATATGCAGGGCGTCGCCGCTGTCTTTCCAGGCGGAGTAATCAAGCTGAGGCCATTTCATGGGGTCGAGCCTAACACGCTGGCACGCGCAGGCAATCAGGCGCTCGCCTTTTCCTCAAGGTTCAGCCATTCCTCTTCGGCCTCATCCAGACGCGCCTGCCGTTCGATCAGCGCATCCGTCGCCTTCTGAAACTTCACCGGGTTCTCGGTGAACAGGTCCGGGTCGCTCATCAGTTCCTGCAGCTTGACGATCTCGGCCTCCAGTCGCTCCATCTCGGCAGGCAGCGCGTCAAGGCGGTGCTTTTCAGTGAATGTCAGGGAGGTCGAGGGCGCCTCTTTCTGCTTTGACTTCGCACCGGAAGCCTTTGCTTTTGCAACTTCTTCTTTGGTCGATTTGGGGCGACGCTGCGATTGATAATCGCTCCAGCCTCCCGCATAGACAGTGGCCTTGCCATCGCCCTCCATCGCGATGGTGGTCACGGTCACGCGGTCCAGAAAGTCCCGGTCGTGGCTGACCAGCATGACGGTGCCATCATATTGGTCGATCAGATCCTGCAGCAGATCCAGCGTTTCGACGTCCAGATCGTTGGTCGGCTCGTCGAGCACCAAGAGGTTCGACGGTTTGGCCATGATCTTGGCCAGCAACAGGCGCGCCTTTTCCCCGCCCGAGAGTGAGCGGATGGGCGCACGGGCCTGTGCCTCGTCAAAGAGAAACTCCTTGAGGTACCCCACCACGTGCTTGGGCGCGCCGCGCACCATGACCTGATCGGCCTTGCCGCTGACGCGCATGTCCGGGTCACCCGTCAGGCTGTCCCACAGGGTCATGTCAGGATCAAGCTGCGCTCGGGTCTGGTCGAACAGCGCAATTTCAAGGTTGGTGCCAAGGGTCACCGTGCCGGAGTCCGGTGCATCGCGGCCGATCAGGATGTTCAGCAACGTCGTCTTGCCCACGCCGTTGGGTCCGACAAAGGCGATGCGATCCCCGCGCTGAATGGTGAGTGTGAACGGCTCGACAATTGTCTTTTCGCCAAAGGACTTGGCGACGTCCTTCACCTCGATCACCTTGCGCCCCGACTTTGGCCCCTGTTCGAACGCCATTGCGGCGGTGCCCTGCCGCTTGATCTGGCCTGCGCGTTCGGCGCGCAATTCCTGCAAGGCACGCACGCGGCCCTGGTTGCGCTTGCGCCGCGCCGAAATGCCCTCGACGGCCCAGCGGGCCTCGGCCTTGATCTTGCGGTTGAGCTTGTGGCGCTGGGTGTCTTCCTCATCCCATGTGGCATCGCGCCAGGCCTCGAACGCATCAAATCCCTTTTCCTGACGACGCACCATTCCCCTGTCGATCCAAAGGGTTGCGCGGGCAAGTGCACGTAGAAATGCGCGGTCGTGACTGATCAGGACAAACCCGGCGCGGGTCGCCTTCAATTCGGCCTCAAGCCAGCCAATCGCCTCAATGTCGAGATGGTTTGTGGGCTCGTCCAGCAGCATCAGATCAGGGGATTCTGCCATCAGGCGGGCCAGTGCCGCGCGGCGGCGCTCCCCTCCGGACGCCGTCGAAACGGGGCGCGCCGGGTCGAATTTCAAGCCCTCGCCTGCGCGCTCAACTTTATAAAGGTCGGACGCATCCAGCCCGTGCATCGCAAAGTCACCCAATGTGGCAAAGCCCGCCATATCCGGGTCCTGCTCCATATAGCCGACCGAAACACCGGGGCCTGCGACCACCTCGCCGGTGTCGGCCTCAACCAGCCCGGCCATCACCTTCATCAGCGTGGATTTGCCTGACCCGTTGCGCCCGACAAGCGCCACACGGTCGCCCGGCTGGACCACCAGAGACAGGTCATCAAACACCGGATCGCCTCCGAAGGTCAGCGAAATATCAGAGAGTTGAAGCAGGGGTACACGGGCCATGTGCGCCAGCTAGTGGCTCAGGCGGACGGCGTCAACTGACCGCGGCGCATCCCGTTTGTTCTGACCAGAACTACCACGGGGGTCTGGGGGCCGGCCCACGGCCGGTCGGATCGGGCACACCGATCCGCAAAACTTATCCCAGCACTGCCCGCAACAGCCGTTTGCGCGCTGCGGGAATCGATCCGATCTCGACCCCCGTGAACACGTGCAATGTGTTCATCTGATCATCCACCACCGCGTGATCGCTGACCCAGCCGCCCATCATCAGATAGGTGCGCAGCAAGGGCGGCATGCCCATCTGCGCCTTTTTCGCATCCGGCGTGCGGCGCAACCGCGCAGCAAATCGAAAAACATGCGGGGCCTTCACCCGTGGCAGCCAGCGTTTGGGGGCAAGATGGCGCGCCTTGAGCATCGCAAAGGCATCCAGATAATCGGATGTTTCGATGCCAGCAAAAGATGAACAGCCAAACAGCAGTTCAACACCGTTTTCATCCACATAGGCCGTCATCGCCCCCCATGCGATACGCAGGATGTCAGGGTCGTTGATCTGCGGATCCACGCAGAACCGGCCCATTTCGACCATCTTGCCAGCATAGCCCGCGAGTGCATCCAGTTCGTAATATTGCGCGGAATAGCTGCGGGCGATTTCGGCACCTGACAAGGGCATCATGCGAAAACAACAGACCAATGCGTCATCCTGAACACGCCGGATCAGCACATGAGTGCAAAGCGGGTCGAAAATGTCCGTGTCCTGGTCAAGGCCAAAGCAGCGCGCGCGCAATGCCTGCGCCGACCTGATGTCCAGCGGCGTTTTCGCCTGAGATGCGCGGTAGCGCCCTTTTTTCAATCCGATCATGCCCTGAGCCCCGGTGCATTGCGCTCAGGCGCGGTGTGCATCGACATCATGACAGCGGCGTGACAAATCACCCTTCGCCAAAGTCGGGGCCGATCCGTCCGATATTGCCCAGAAGCTGGCGCAGGAAGCTGACATTGGTGATGTTGCTGTCCGTGACGCGGCGCGACAATGTCACAACGCGGCCATCCTCAAGCCCGAAGCTTTCGATATTGCTGAGCACACCGTTCTCGTCAAAGGAGATGGCCAGCACCTGCCGGTCCACGACTTGGGGTCTGCGCGGGCCATACGTTCGGACGGTGCTGCGCACGTAAAAATAGTTTCCGCCTTCCAGAACGCCCCCGGCAGTGGGAGAGCCCACGACATCCTCGACACTGGCGCGGGTGTCGATCCCGACCACCAGTTCCTGCAAATCCTCTTCGGGCGGGATGTAGCCGTGATTGCGGAATGTCGCCGTACACCCGGCAACCGCCAGCGAGACCGCCAAGAGCGTCAGAACTGCAAAGGTCCGCATACCGGCCCCCTTTTTTGCGCCGCCCCTTGCTTGCGGGGCGCTCTACTTTTATCTCGACTTACTCAAGGTTTGCCTGCGGTTCAAGAAACGAAAGCAAAAGCGATGTCCAAGACACGACCCTCGGGATCCGCATTGCGGGTCGCTGACCTTGCGCAAAACGTAAGCACCGGCTTTGCAATCGTGCCTGATCGGGCGGCGATGGACGCCATGGCAGAGATGCTTGAGCTGACCGGTCTGCGGAAAGTCCGTTTTCAGGGCGAGGTGCGCGCGAAAGGGGCTGCGGACTGGATTCTGACAGGCACATTGGGGGCAAGCGTCACGCAACCCTGTGGTGTCACGCTGGAGCCGGTCAACACGCGCATCGATGTGCCGGTGCGCCGGGTATATCTGCGCGACTTTGCGGATGACACTGACGCTCCCGAAATGGAAATGCCCGATGATGACGAGGTCGAGCGCCTTGGTGACTGGATCGACCCCGATGCCGTCCTGATCGAAGCGCTCAGCCTTGCGGTGCCCGACTATCCGCGGGCACCCGGCGTCGCCTTGGGCGAAACCGTGCTGACCGAACCGGGCAAGACGGCCCTCACGGACGAAGCGGTGCGTCCCTTTGCCGGTCTGGCGCACCTCAAGGCCCAGCTGGACAAGGACGCCAAGGAATAGACAAAACGGTGCGTAATTTCGGCTTGCGCGCGGAAAAGATATGCGTATTTTGCCGCCCTCACGTCATTTTGGGTTGGACATGGGCAAGGCCATTGCCTAAACGCACCTCACGCCCGAAACTGGACGACCGAATTTGTGCCCGCTCATGGGCAAGTTGAAACACGCACCCGCCACTGCGCGCGGCTCTGCCCGAAACTCAAAGGCCCATTCCAATGGCTGTGCAACAGAACAAAGTGTCGAAATCGCGCCGCAACAACCGCCGCGCCCACGACAGCCTGACGCCCGCGAATCCCAACGAATGCCCCAACTGCGGTGAACTGAAGCGCCCGCATCACATTTGCGCGGCATGCGGTCACTATGACGACAACGAGATCGTCGCATTGACCGAAGAAGTTGATCTGGAAGACGACGCAGCATAAGCAGGGCTGAACGCAGGCGGAAGAGCTAGACAGCATCACATGACGGCCCCCATATCCGAACAGGCCGACAAGAACGCCGCCCTTGCGTTTCCAATCATACTTTCTGTCGACACAATGGGCGGGGACCAGGGCCCCGCTGCCGTTGTGGCGGGCTGTGCCATCTCGGCCAAAAAGAATCCCGACCTCGGGTTTATCCTGCACGGACCTGCGGACGAGCTTGAGCGTCTTGTTGCGCGGCGCAAGGGTCTGGCCGAACGGTGCGAGATTCGCGACGCCACCGGCGTCGTGACCATGGAAGACAAACCCAGCCACATCGTGCGCAACGGCAAGGACACTTCGATGTGGTCCACTGTCGAATCCGTGCGCGCGGGCGAAGCGACTGTGGCCGTCAGTTGCGGCAATACCGGCGCGTTGATGGCCCTGTCGATGATCCGCCTGCGCAAGCTGCCGGGCGTCAACCGCCCCGCCATCGCTGTCCTCTGGCCCTCGCGCAACCCGCAAGGCTTTAACGTGATGCTGGATGTCGGCGCGGATGTGCGTGCGGATGCCGATGACCTGTTGCGCTTTGCGCTGATGGGTGCATCCTATGCCCGCAACGGTATGGATCTGGCCCGCCCCCGCATCGGATTGCTGAATGTCGGCACCGAAGAGCACAAGGGCCGCACAGAATTGAAGGAAGCCTATGAGCTTATTGGCGAGCACGCGGATGCGGCGGATTTCGATTTCGTCGGCTTTGTCGAGGGTGGCGATATCCCCGGCAATGTGGCGGACGTGATCGTGACCGATGGCTTTACCGGCAACGTGGCAATCAAGACAGGAGAAGGCACGGCCAGCCTGATCGGGGAATTGCTGCGCGAAGCGTTCAAATTCTCGCCCCTGTCGCGACTTGCCTACCTGCTTGCCTTTACCTCGATGCGCCGTCTGCGCAAACGGATCGATCCGCGTCGCAACAATGGCGGTGTGTTTCTGGGCCTGAACGGAACGGTCGTGAAATCCCACGGCAGTGCAGATGCAACGGGTGTATCGTCCGCAATCCGCCTTGCCGCCCAACTGGCCGAGCTGCGCTTTAGCGACAAGCTGGCCGCACGCGTGGCCGCCGCCGCCCAACCCGGCGAAAAGGGCGACACATGACCCTCCGCGCCGTGATCCGTGGCACGGGCCACTACCTGCCGTCGCGCGTAGTTGAAAACGCCGAGTTCGAGGCCACGCTGGACACCACCGACGAATGGATCAAATCCCGCTCGGGGATCGAACGCCGCCATTTCGCCACAGAAAACGACACGACATCATCCATGGCCTGCGCCGCCGCCAAGGCAGCCCTTGCCGATGCCGGACTGGTTGCAGACGACATCGATGTGATCGTGCTGGCGACCTCGACCGCCGATCTGACCTTTCCGTCCGCGGCCACAATGGTGCAGGCCCAACTGGGCATGACCCGTGGCTTTGCCTTTGATGTGCAGGCCGTGTGCGCGGGCTTTGTCTATGCGCTGGCTAACGCCAATGCGTTGCTCGTGTCGGGCCAGGCCAAGCGCGCGCTTGTCATCGGGGCCGAAACCTTTTCCAAGATCATGGACTGGAGCGACCGGGGCACCTGCGTGCTGTTCGGAGACGGCGCGGGCGCCGTTGTGCTTGAGGCGAAGACCGGCAACGGCACTGCACAGGATCGCGGGATTCTGGCAACCGATCTTAATTCCGACGGGCGGCTGCGCGATCTGCTATATGTGGATGGCGGCGTCAGCACCGGCACCAGCGGTTACTTGCGGATGCAGGGCAATCAGGTGTTCCGCCACGCAGTCGAAAAACTGGCCTCAACCGCCCATACGGCCATGGATGCCGCAGGCGTAGGTCCAGACGATGTCGACTGGATCGTCCCCCATCAGGCCAACATCCGGATCATCCAGGGTACGGCCAAGAAAATGGGTGTCCCGATGGAGCGTGTGGTGGTGACTGTGCAGGATCACGGCAACACATCTGCGGCCTCGATCCCGCTGGCCCTGTCCGTGGGCCGCGCCCGTGGCCAGATCAAGGACGGCGACCTGATCGTGACCGAAGCCATCGGCGGTGGGCTGGCCTGGGGGGCCGTGGTGCTGCGCTGGTAAGCATATTTTGCGCATTATCGTGCAATGCGCCACAAACACCCGTTTTGGTTGCAGATTCCCGCCATTGCGCAAGCCATTGATATTGACCTCGGAATTTCCCCTCAAACTATGCTTTGCCAAAGGGGAGTGATTATGACTGACAAGACTTTGACGCGTATGGACCTGAGCGAAGCGGTATTTCGCGAGGTTGGCCTGTCGCGTAATGAAAGTGCGCAGCTTGTAGAAAGCGTCCTGGATCACATGTCCGACGCCCTTGCGCGTGGAGAGCAGGTCAAGATTTCCTCGTTCGGTACGTTTTCGGTGCGCGACAAGTCCGCCCGCGTCGGCCGCAACCCTAAAACCGGCGAAGAAGTGCCGATCTATCCGCGCCGGGTTCTGACCTTTCGCCCCTCGCATCTGATGAAAGACCGCGTTGCGAGCGGCAACAAGTCGTAGATCAGATGGCAAAATCCGCAGACGCCTTTCGCACCATCTCGGAAGTAGCAGACTGGTTGGGCGTGCAAAGCCACGTCCTGCGGTTTTGGGAAAGCAAGTTCACCCAGGTAAAACCGGTCAAGCGTGCAGGCGGGCGGCGCTATTATCGCCCCACGGACATGTTGCTGCTGGGCGGCATCCGCAAGTTGCTGCATGACGACGGTCTGACCATCAAGGGTGTACAGAAAATCCTGCGCGAAGAAGGGGTTGCACATGTCGCTGACATGTCGCCCCCACTGGACGATGACACGGCGGCCAAACTGGACAGCGATCTGGCCGCGCGCGTCGGCGATGACGTCGAAATGCCGGCGACACAAGAAATGCCCGCACCTGTCGAGGCTGCTCCTTTCCAGACGCCGCCGGAAGACACGCCTTCCGAGGCCGAAATGCCCCCGGCCCCTGCTGACGAGGCGGCACCCCTTCCCTCTTTCATGCGCGCCCCAGAACCTGCGCCTGCACCCGATCAACCGCTCGAAGAACGGGCCGAGGATGTTCCGACGCTGACGCCCGACTTTGCTCCGATGGATGCCGCGCCTGCGGAGGCGGAAGCCGAAGAGACGCCGCCCCAGGACGCACCCGAAGAGCCAATCAGCGCTGCTGAGCCACAGGCGGCCCCCGAGATGTGGGACGACACCCCTGAACCGGAGGAGGCGCCACCTGCCCCTGCCCCGGCTGATGTTGAAACAAGCGCGCCAGAGCAGGCCTCCGAGGAAGAGGCGGGACCGTTTACCGAACCTGACGCTGATCCGGCACCCGAACAGGACAGCCTGCCGATGTTTTCCCGCGCACCTGCGGCCGAGCCTGAGCAGGAACCCGAGCCCGAGCCGGAACCCGACGAGGTCGAAGCAACCCCGGCACCCCGCCCCCGCATTGTGGATGCACCGGATGATGTGGACATTGACCCCGCCGACATCGCGCCATCGGTGCTGACCAAGGCGGTGATGGCGCGCAATCTGACCCCGGCGCAACGTGACGCGCTGCGCCCGCTTGTGGCCCAATTGGCAGCCCTCAGGGATCAGATGGCCCGCGCCCGGCACGATCCGCGTTAAAGAGACCACATTCGGTGCGCATTCACCCTTGCCTCGACGCACAAATCGGGTATGACACCCCTCACGTCGGGCTATGGCGCAGCCTGGTAGCGCGTCCGTCTGGGGGACGGAAGGTCGCAGGTTCGAGTCCTGCTAGCCCGACCATTAACACCCGCCCCAGCGCTACGGGGCCTATCCTTTCTTCCGCTCTGACATGCGATGACCAAGGGAGGACAGGATGACAGGTGTACTTGCAGACAGCCAACTGAGCGAGATGATCGCGCGCGGACAGATTTCCGCCCGTCCTGCGGTGACACCTGCCCAAATCCAGCCCGCCAGCCTTGATCTGCGCCTTGGCCAGGTCGCCTACCGCGTGCGCGCCTCGTTTCTGGCGGGTCACGGGCGCAGTGTCGCCGACCGGCTCGAAGAGTTCGAGATGCACCGCGTGGACCTCAATGATGGGGCTGTGCTGGAAAAGGGGTGCGTCTATGTCGTGCCCCTGATGGAGCGCCTGTCCTTGCCAGCAGATGTGCAGGCGGTGGCCAACGCCAAAAGCTCGACGGGGCGGCTTGATCTGCTCACCCGCACGATCTGCGATGGCGGCACCGAGTTTGATCGCATCGTGCCGGGCTATGACGGCCCGCTTTATGCCGAAATCTGCCCACGCTCGTTTTCGGTACTGGTGCGCCCCGGCATGCGGTTGAACCAGATCCGCTTTCGCGCAGGCCAGGCGGTGCTGAGCGATGCAGAGTTGCGGACTCTGCACGACGCTTCACCGCTGGTCGATGGCGAGGCGGTCATCGACGATGGCCTTGGCTTTTCCGTCGATCTGCGCCTGCCCGGCAGCACCCTTGTCGGGTACCGCGCCAAACCGCACACAGGCGTGATCGATCTGGACAGGATCGGACATTACGATCCGGCAGAGTTCTGGGAAGAGGTGCATAGCACTGACGGGCACATTATCCTTGATCCCGGTGCATTCTACATTCTGGTGAGCCGCGAGGCGGTGCATATCCCGCCTGACTATGCTGCGGAAATGGCCCCCTATCTGGCGATGGTGGGTGAGTTCCGTGTGCATTACGCAGGCTTTTTCGACCCCGGTTTTGGCCATGATGCCGCGGGCGGGCTTGGATCACGCGGCGTGCTCGAAGTGCGCTGCCACGAGGCGCCGTTCGTACTGGAACATGGGCAGATCGTGGGTCGGTTGATCTATGAACGCATGGCCGCGCGTCCCGCACAGCTTTATGGCGCGGGCATTGCCTCGAACTATCAGGGTCAGGGCCTGAAACTCAGCAAACATTTCGCCGCCCCCAGCTAGGCTAGCTGCTGGGCGGTGCCGTCGTTGCTGGCAGGTCCTCGCCCTCCGGGATCACGGCCGGCAGGTTAGTTGTCGTCCCATTCGTGTTTCCATTTGGCTCTTCGGTCGCGAATATCCGCTTGCCCGCCGCCTGGATCGAGGCAAAGGCATCCTCGGCCATGAACCCCGACAGAAAGGCGATAAAGGCCACCGTGTAGGGGCTAAGCTCGACATTGTTCTCGGCCCCGCCGCCACCTTGAGTGAGCGCGAGCATGCCCGCGCCGGAAAACAGGAAGATGGCGATGGCTGCCGCGATACCCTCGCCCACGTTCACGAACAGGCGCGACAAGGTCAGCTCCTCTGAACTTTTGGCGGAATAATAGCGGCGTGAAAAGGCCACGACCGTCCCCAAAGCGCCAGATGCGATGGTCACGATCAACGTCAGGAAGATGGTTGGAAAGCTGACCAGACGCAGCAGCAGGTCAGGCGCAATGGGCATATCCAACGACAGGGACGACAGCCGCGCGCGGATCACGGATTCAAGCGGCATCACACGTCTGAGGGCTGCGATTTGTTCGTCATTCATGCGAATGCGCTGCGCGCGGGCGGCGATCTTTTCCTCGATCAACTCGCCTTCCTGCTGGACCGTGTGCGAGGCTGCATTCGCGGCCTCCACTTCGCTCAGCGCCTCTTGCAGTGCGGCCTTGGCGGCAATGCTCATGTCGACATATGCCGCGCGCGCCTCTTCATCCATATCCGCCGTTTCAACCCCGGCGTCCAGCACACTGAACAACTCTGTCAGCCGGGCAAATGGTTGCAATGACTCGTCATTGAGCACCGTTTCATATTTCAGCCGATCCAGCCCAATCAGCGCATACTGATAGTCCTGAAGGTCAAGGATGGTGCGATTGACCAGCAGGCGCATCTCTTCGCGCTCACGCGCAATAGGCCCAAACGAGACTTTGACGGCCGCTTCGTTGTCGGCCAGTTGCTGGCGCAACTCCCGGATTTCGGCGGCAACCAGCAGCTTGTCGTTTTCCAGCGCCTTTTCGCGGCGCAGCAGAAAGACGTTGTTGTCGATATCCGTGTCGACCTCCGCCTCGTCCAGATCGGCGAGGACGACGGGCGGGTTGGACTGCCAAGTGGTGCGGAAAATGTAGGTGCCAAATCCGAAGGTCACCATCGATACGAATATTGCATAAAGCAGAATAACCGTGATCCCGAGCGAGACAGATGACGCGCGCACTGCGAGTTTCGGATCAGCCATGGCCCAATTTCCCATCCTTAAATCAATGGGTTCAGGCTAGGCCACTACTTATGCGCGATCAACGGTGGATTTCCTGACCCCGGCGCAATGGTGTCAAACAGCGACACCTCCGGGACTGCGCGGCTGGGTCAGTTTTTGCCTGAAACGTGCTAGTTGCGCTCCGCCCGTGCGGCGGCTTCTGCTGCGCGGGCGGCACGTTTGGCGGCCAGTTTGCGCTGGATCTTGGCCTCATGCGGGCCAAGCTCTTGCTCTGGTACAGGAGGCGCTGCCTGCAGGGTGGGCTCGGGCGGTGGGGCATAGGCCGCTTGCGGCTGTTGCGGTGGCGCGGGTTGCTTGTTGCGCCCGCCTGCAACGCGTTTCATCCCCGCGTTGATGCCGCCATTGATCGCTTTGCGCATGATCGTACGGATGATCATGTTGATGATTTGATTGCCATTCATGAGACTGCTCCCGCCTGACGCTTTGAGCGCAATATAGGGCAGAATGCGGCGATTTTCAGGTCAATCCTCAAAAAGCTCGGTCTGCCCTTCGACCTCTTCGTCGTTTTCATCTTCGCTTTCAGAGCCCATGGACAGACCCGGTGCGGGCCGGTTTTCAAGCAGACCTGCGGCGCGCAACTCCTTGAGACCCGGCAGGTCGCGCGCATTCTCAAGACCAAAGTGATCGAGGAAGGATTGCGTGACCACGAATGTCACAGGCCGCCCCGGCGTCATCTTGCGCCGCCCGAACCGGATCCATTCCAGTTCCAGCAGCTGATCGACGGTGCCCCGGCTGACACTCACGCCCCTGATCTCTTCGATCTCGGCGCGGGTGACGGGCTGGTGATAGGCGATGATGGCAAGGGTCTCGATAGCGGCACGCGACAGCTTGCGGGTCTCGACCGTTTCTTTCTGCATGAGGAACCCAAGATCGGCGGCAGTACGAATGGCCCACGCATCGCCGATCTTCATCACCTGCACGCCGCGCCCTTCATAGCGTTTGCGCAGATACACAAGCGCCTCGGCAGGGTCGCAGCCATGGGGCATCCGCGCTTCCAGTTCGCGCACGGTGATGGGTTCAGCCGTGGCAAACAGGATCGCCTCGCACATGCGCTCCTGTTCGGCCATCGGGGGCGCCTCGAACAGGCTTTCTTCTTTTTCTTCAACTGGTTCTGTCACGGGGTTCATCTCGTTTGCGCAACTGGATCGGCGCGAATGTGTCGGTCTGGCGGATTTCGAGGTGCCCTTCCTTGACCAGTTCCAGACTGGCCGCAAAGGTCGCGGCGGTGGCCGAACGGCGCTTGGCCGGGTCCATCTCCCACCCTTCGGGCAGATAGGACAGGATGTCGGTCCAGTCCCCGGCAAAACCGATCAACCCACGCATCCGTTCCAGCGCCTGTTCCATGGTGAACACCGCGTCACGGTCCATAGTAAAGGGGCGGAATTCGTCGCGGGTGCGGATGCGGGCATAGCCCTGCATCAGGTCCAACAGGGTCGCCGAATAGGTCACCTTGCGCACCCGCGTCACCATCTCGGACTGGCCGCGCGCAAAGAAATCGCGGCCCAACCGGTCACGCGCCATCAACTTGGCGGCGGCATCGCGCATCGCCTGCAGGCGTTCGAGTTGAAAGGCGAGGTGGGCGGCCAGTTCCTCTCCACTCGGTCCCTCTTCGGTCGGGTCCGGAGGCAAGAGCAGGCGGGATTTCAGGAAAGCAAGCCATGCGGCCATCACAAGGTAATCTGCCGCGAGTTCCAGACGCAGCGCCTTTGCCTTTTCGACAAAGGCGAGGTACTGGCGCGCCAGTTGCAACACCGATATTTTGCGCAGATCGACCTTTTGGGTGCGGCTGAGGGTCAAGAGCAGATCCAGCGGCCCCTCATACCCATCGACGTCGACGATCAGCGCCTCCGCCACAAGGCGGTCGGCCACGGACATCGTGTCTTCTTCGAATGTGTCGTCAGCCATATGGTCGCCCGCTCAACAGCGTCTCAAGTTCCGCTGTCAGCTCGGCAATGTCAATGTCATCAGGGGTGCGACGGGCGGCCAATGCGGCCTCTGCACGGGTTTGTGCAGCCTCGGACATCTGTCCGGCGGCATTGGCACAGGCAATGCGGTCGGCAAGCGGCGCGTTGCAATGCAGGATCACGTCACAGCCTGCGTCCAATGCGCCGCGCGCGATTTGCGGGATCGTCCCGCTCAGCGCTTTCATACCGATGTCATCCGTCATGATCAGCCCGTCAAAGCCGATGTCCTCGCGCACCAGCCCCATCATGTCCCGTGACAGAGTTGCGGGCGCGTCGTCGATGTCGCTGTAGACCACATGCGCCGTCATCCCCATGGGCAGGTCATTGAGGGCGCGAAACGGCACGAAATCCGTCTCTTTCAGCTCATCGAGTTCCGTATCCACACGCGGCAAATCGAAATGACTGTCAAGATCGGTGCGTCCATGCCCGGGGATGTGTTTGAGGACGGGCAAGACGCCGCCATCCAGCATCCCGTCCGCCGCCGCGCGCCCAAGGGCCGCTACATCGCCCGGCGACGTACCGTAACAGCGGTTGCGCAGGAACTCGTGGGTGTCCTTGACGATCAGATCCACCATCGGGGCGCAGTTGCTATCGATGGTCAGTGCTTTAAGTTCGTGGGCTATGTGCCTGTAGCGCAGGTACATTGCGCGTTCGGCCTCGTCACCTGCGATCTGGATAAAGTCGAGCGGCGCTGCCCATTCCGTCCAGTTGGGTCCACGCAGGCGTTGCACCCGCCCACCTTCCTGATCGATGGTGATCGGGGCCTCGCGGCCTACGGCCTCGCGCAGTTGTGAACACAAACCATAGACCTGATCGGCGGTTGCAATGTTGCGCGCGAACAGGATGAAACCGAACGGGTCGGCCTCGCGAAAGAACGCGGCTTCGTCCTTGCTCAGGCGCAGCCCGTCGGCATCAAGGATCGTGGCGCCAAAGCTCACCGCGTGACGACCGGGATACAGTCAGCGCCCTCGGCTACAAGGGCCGAACAGAAGCGGCGCGCGTCGCTCAGGTCCGTAAACCCGTGTGCGCGCAGGCGATAGAATGTGCGCCCGCCGCTTTCCGCAGTCTGCACGATCCGGTCCTTGCCCTTGAGGTAGTCGCCGAAGCGGTCCTGCATTTTGTCCCACTGGGCGCGGGCGATTTCGGGCGTATCAAAGGCCCCAAGCTGCACCAGGCGCGTGCCTGCGGGAATGGAGGCCGCGTCGATATCCTTGACCGTTTCCGGGGCGGGTGCCGCGGCCGGCACGACGACCGCCGGAGCTGTAGCGGGGCGCAATTGCGGGCGGCTGGATTGCTTTGGGCCGGGTCCGGTGATGACGGGTGCAGCCTCGACGGGTTCTGGCGCTGCCGGGATTGCGACACTGGCCAGCACCGGTTTGGATTCGTCCGCCGGGGCGTCGATGGTTTCAATCCCTTGGGTCAACTGGCGCACAACGGCGTCAATCTCGCCTTCTTGCAGAACTGCCGCGACATCGATGGGGGCAGTTTCAAGGCTGGCGGCCACGTCGAGTGGCGCGGGTTGTTGCACAGGGGCCACCGTTTCAGCGGTAATTGGCTGATCTTCCTCCGTCAGATCGACGGGGCGAGGGGCCAGTGTGACGCTGTCGACGGGTCCGGTCGCTTCGCCTGCAGCGGCGACCTCGTTTACGGCAAGACCGGTGTTCTGGGCCAATTGGCCACCCGGTTCACTGGGACGGATGCGCATTTCACCTTCGGTGGCGCGCACCACGGGAATGCCGGACACATCGCGCACGATCAACTGGTATCCCCACATCCCGACCCCTGCGATCAGCGCAAGAGAGGTGAAGGCGCCAGCAAGATTTGCCATCTTTTTGAAAGGGTTGGAGGGCGGAATTGAAGTGTTTTCAGGGGTGGAATACCCCACATGACCCATATTGTGGGTATAGTGCATATCTGCCATCTCTGCCTCGTTGCCCGCGCCGATACATGCCCGCGCGGATCATCTGGTTGTGGTGCGACCATGGGTTGGACGCTGCTTGGAAATCGTGCCTGTGATGCCCCTTTTGACGGGGCTTAACGCAGCTCTTCGGCTGGTTCGACGCCAAGAATACCAAGGCCTGCTGCAATTACAACGCCGCAGGCGCGCGCAAGGGCGATTTTTGCCTGTGTGATGCCCGCATCGTCCTGCACAAAGCGCAAGGTGGGCACATCATTGCCCCGGTTCCACAGCCCATGGAACGCGCTGGCCAGATCATTGAGGTAAAAGGCAATCCGGTGCGGTTCGTTGCTGCGTGCCGCCGTTTCGACCAGGCGGGGCCATTCGGCAAGTTTCGCGGCCAGCGCCAGTTCCGCCTCGTGATCAAGCTGCGACAGGTCAGCCGCAGCCAGTATCGCGTCATCCACGGCCACGCCTGCCTCTGCCGCCTTGCGCAGCACGGACGCCACGCGGGCATGGGCGTATTGCACGTAAAACACCGGGTTTTCGCGGCTTTGCTCCAGCACCTTGTCGAAATCAAAATCGAGCGGCGCGTCATTCTTGCGGGTCAGCATATGGAACCGCGTGGCCCCTGCCCCGACCTGATCGACTACATCGCGCAGGGTCACGAACGTCCCTGCCCGTTTCGACATCTTGAACGGCTCGCCGTTCTTGTAGAGCTTGACCAACTGCGTCAGCTTGATGTCGAGCGGCACCGTGCCCCCCGAAAGCGCGCTGACAGCCGCCTTCATCCGTTTGACATATCCGCCGTGATCGGCCCCAAACACGTCGATCAACGCATCATAGCCGCGCTGCACTTTGTCATAGTGATAGGCAATGTCGGGCGCGAAATAAGTCCAGCCGCCATCCGATTTCATCACGGGGCGATCCACATCGTCCCCATGTTCGGTGGATTTGAACAGCGTTTGTTCGCGCGGCTCCCAATTCTCGGGCACTTTGCCCTTGGGGGGTTCCAGCGTGCCTTCATAGATCAGGTCCTTGGACTTCAGATCCGCGATGGCGGCTTCGATCAGGCCCGTGCCGTACAGCGACTTTTCCGAAAAGAAGAGGTCCATTTCGACGCCAAGGGCCGCCAGATCGGCCCGGATCAGGTCCATCATGGCTTCGGTCGCAAATTCGCGCACTTCGTCCAGCCAGAACTGTTCGCCCTTGTCCACAAAGGCATCGCCCACCTTGGCTTTCAGCGCTTCGCCGACATCGACCAGATAGTCACCGGGATAGGTGCCATCGGGAAAGGCAACCTCTTGCCCGTGCGCCTCAAGATAACGCAGGTAGACAGAACGGGCGAGCACATCGACCTGCGCGCCGCCATCGTTGATGTAATATTCGCGGGTGACGTCAAACCCGGCGTAATCCAGCAGCGAGGCCAGTGCGTCACCAAAGACCGCGCCGCGCGTGTGGCCCACATGCAGTGGCCCGGTTGGGTTGGCCGAGACGTATTCGACATTGACCTTCTTGCCCTTGCCAAGGTCCGAGCGGCCAAAGGCCGTGCCTTGCGCCAGAACCGCACCCACAACACCCTGCCAGCAATCCGGTGCCAGCCGCAGGTTCAGAAAGCCCGGGCCTGCCACTTCGGCGCTGGTGATGCGTGGATCGTCCGTCAGGCGGGTCGCCAGCGCCTCGGCAATGTCGCGCGGTTTCAGGCCTGCGGGCTTGGCCAGAACCATGGCTGCGTTCGTGGCCATATCCCCATGTGCAGCGTCGCGTGGCGGTTCGACCGTGACGTTGTCAAATACCAGCCCTTCGGGCAATTGCCCGGCTTTGGTCATCCCGTCCAGCGTGCCCAATACGAGGGTGCGGATATCGGCAAAAAGGTTCATTGGATCGCCTGTCATGGTCAGTGAGGCTTGCGTGTATCAGAGATGCCCTTTGCGTCAAGGCGCGCCTTGATCCAGCAGGCGAGCATGTTCCTGCAAAGCAAAGCGATCCGTCATGCCCGCGATGTAATCGGCCGTCAGACGCGCCAGGGCGGTTGCATCCCCTGCCGCCTGTTCGACCGCCCCCTGCCAGCGTTCTGGCAGCAGTTCCGGTTTGGCCAGCAGGGCCGGAAAGAGGTCGTTGACCACCTGCGTGACCTTTTCGCGTTTGGCCATCACGGACGGGGCGCGGTACATGTTCTTGAACAGAAACGCGCGGATCACCTGCAAATCGGCCCACATCCCATCCGAAAACCGGATGACGGGGCGGCCCAGATGGCGGATATCTTCGACCGATTGTGCGCCACTGTCGGCCAGAACGCGCCGCGACGTCATGATCACATCACTGACCATTGCACCGAACACCTGCCGCAGCGCCTCGTGCCGTCGCCGGAATGGGTCGAGGTCCGGGTATTTCGCGTCCACCTCGGCATAGGCATCGCGCGCGATGGGCAAAGCGGCCACTTCTGCCTCGTCCAGCAGGCCCGCGCGCAGCCCATCGTGCAAATCGTGATTGTTGTAGGCGATGTCGTCGGACAAGGCCGCAACCTGCGCCTCCGCGCTGGCGTGTGTCTCCAGTTCCAGGTCGTGTTCGGCGTTGTATTCAGCCAGCGCAAAGGGCAGATCGCCCGTCACTGGACCGTTATGTTTCGCAATCCCTTCAAGGGTTTCCCAGGTGAGATTCAACCCGTCAAAAGCTGCGTAGTGGCATTCCAACCGGGTCACGATCTTGACCGCCTGCGCATTGTGATCAAACCCGCCATAGGGCGTCATCAGCGCCTGCAACGCATCCTCGCCCGTGTGCCCAAACGGCGGGTGGCCCAGATCGTGGGCGAGTGCGACGGCTTCGGTCAACTCTTCGTTCAGGCCAAGCGCGCCTGCAATGGTGCGCGCCACTTGCGCCACTTCGATGGAGTGGGTCAGCCGGGTGCGGAAATAATCGCCCTCATGTTCGACAAACACTTGCGTCTTGTGCTTGAGGCGGCGAAAGGCCGAGGCATGGATGATCCTGTCCCGGTCGCGCTGAAAACACGACCGAAAAGGGGATTCATCCTCGGGCCAGCGCCGTCCCCGGGCGCGGGCGGGATCAGAAGCAAAGGGCGCGGACATCTGCCTTATCCTTGTCGCCGGTTCTTTGGGCTCATATATTGCAGACAGGCCGAAGATTAAACGTGCCATTTCGGAGAGTTTGAGATGCAACTGCCCCCCACCGTTACCCCCCGCGCCTTTGAACGGCTTGCCGAAATCGGTGCTGCCAACGAGGGTCAGGCCCTGCGCGTGGCCGTCGAGGGCGGCGGGTGTTCCGGCTTTCAATACGAAATCGCGCTGGATACCCCGAAAGAGGATGACCTGGTGCTTGAAGGGGCCGGACAGAAAGTCGTCGTGGATTCCGTCAGCCTGCCGTTCCTGTCAAATGCAGTCATCGATTTTTCCGAAGAGCTGATCGGCGCCCGGTTTGTGATCGAAAACCCGAATGCCAGCAGTTCCTGCGGGTGCGGGACCTCATTTTCAATGTGATTTAGGCCCGCTGTTCTCGCCTTCAGGGCGTCATTGCGCGGGCAAATGCTTCGAAAAACGCCGGGTACGCGGCGCTTGATGCGACGGTTGCCTGCACGGTGCTGGCGGCGTCCTCTTCCATCATGTCCAAGAGGCCATGTTCCATCTGTGCCCAATCGCCACTGCGGGCCTGTCCAAACGACATCAAAGCCGCCGACATCGGACGCAGGGCCGACGCCGCAAGTTCGGGCCGCCGGAACAGGCACCGCCCTACGGGCAAGGCCGCGCCGCTGTCATCCGCCCCGATATGCGCCATTGCCCATGTCGACACCAGGTATTCATGATAGTGGTCCGACAGCGGGTTCTGATCATCCGCGATCACGTCGAACCCTGACAGGTTGGTGCGCACCGCGTCCTCCCAGATCGCGCTTGGGCGCTGACCCGCCTGACGCATCGCGACGCAGATTTCGGCCAGCAGATCCATGTTCTGATCCAGATGCGCCAGAAGCCCTGCATATTCGAGGCTGACCAGCGCATTCGCGTCCAGTTGCGGATCGCGTCGGCCATATTCGGACAGGTAAAAGACGATGTGGGTCAGTTCGTACGCCGCCTTCTTGTTGGGCAGCGCAAATGTGGCAGGGCGGTTGATGAAGGCGCGCAGGCGATCATCAAGACCCGCATCCGCGGCCTGCGTGGCAACACCGCGCCGCGCCAGAAGGCGGCGGGCTTCGGCGCGTTGCAGATCGCTCAACTCGGCCTCGGGCAGACCTTGCATGGCGACCCACATGCACAAACGCTCCATCTCGGCCCCTTCCATCCCAAGGTCTTCGAGGTCGAGACCGATGGACAGCAGGAACCGGTAATATTGCGGGAAAAAGGCCAGCCTTTCGGGCAATGCGTCGTAAAAAGCGCGATGCGGCTCAAGATCATCGTCAGACAGCGTTTGCCCGGTGCATTCCAGAATGTTGAGCAGTTCGGCGTTTTCCTTGAGCCAGAACACATCGTCGGGGATGCGGCGCTGGCTGGCAAAACAGTCTACCAAGGCGCCTGTCCGTTCGGACAGACGTTGGCGGCGCGGCGGGGCGTTCAGGGCAATGATATTCGACATGTGCGTGTTCTTTCAAAGCTGTGAGTGAAGCGTCCCGCCGCAGCGCGTGTCAGGAGCCTGAGGAAAACAGGCCCGTCACCGCGCCTTCGGTGATTTTGCCTGTGACCGGAGCGGAACCTGACGAGAACATCTCGGTCGCATCGCCGCAGACAGTCGCCGTGCCCAATGGCGCAGAGCCTGACGAGAACATCTGAACTGCATCCCCAGCGCTCGTGTCGCCGCGTGTCGGGGCCGACCCTGACGAGAACATTTCGATTGCATCCCCGGTCGCGGTGTCGCTGCTCGCAACCGGTGCGGAGCCCGAAGAGAACATGGAAACAGCGTCGCCCAGCAACGCGTCCGTTTGTGCCGCAACACTGCCGGAAGAGAACATTTCGACCGACTCGCCGCTGTGCAATGTGCCAAGATCGGAAGTGGTCAGGGTAAGTGCGATTTTGCGTTGAGCGGTCATTGTGAAGTCCTTTTCATCTTTGGGTTGTGGTGCAATTAGCAATGCTCGTTAAAAGTGTTTTCGCAAAGAGAAAAACACGCAAAAGGCGATTTGGAGCCAAGTTATCCACATAAGGAATTCCACAGAAAGGACTGGTTCGACACCACTTCCCGAAGCCTCGGGTCGGTGAAAAAAATCTTATCCACAAGTCTGATTTTGTTGTGTTTTATTCAAAAACACGTGCCATCGGGGGCAAGATAGGACGAGATCGAGTGGTTAAGGAATAGTTAATTTAGCGTGCGCAGGTCGCACTTGCAGTTGGCGCATGCTTGGGTCAAATCTGAACCACGCGGAATTTCGGGGGATGCGTCATGAAAATTGCCACGTTCAACATCAATGGGATCAAGGCCCGGATCGAGGCTTTGCCGCGCTGGCTGGATGCGGCCAACCCGGATGTCGTGCTGCTGCAGGAAATCAAATCGATCGACGAGAATTTCCCAACCGAACTGTTCGAAGAACGCGGCTATAACGTCGAGACGCATGGGCAAAAGTCGTTCAATGGGGTCGCCATCCTGTCCAAACTGCCGCTTGAGGATGTCACGCGCGGCCTGCCCGGGGACGAGAGCGACGAACAGGCCCGCTATATCGAAGCCACTGTCGTGGGTGAAAGCGAGGCGATACGCATCTGCGGATTGTACCTGCCCAATGGCAACCCCTGCCCGGGTCCGAAATACGATTACAAGCTGGCGTGGATGGAACGCCTGCGGCAACGTGCCATCGCCCTGTTGGCCGAAGAGACCCCGTTTCTGATGGCGGGCGACTACAATATCATCCCGCAGGCCGAAGATGCCAAGAAACCCGATGCATGGCGCGAGGATGCGCTGTTCCGCCTTGATTCTCGCGCGGCCTATCGCCGCTTGATCAATCTGGGTCTGACCGAAGGTTTTCGTGCCCGCACCCATGGCCCCGGCCACTATTCGTTCTGGGACTATCAGGCAGGTGCGTGGAATCGCGACGATGGCATCCGCATCGATCACTTTCTGATGTCACCGGCCTGCGCCGACATGATGACCGACTGTCAGATCGACAAACAGGTGCGCGGCGAGGAAAAGCCGTCTGATCATGTGCCGGTCTGGGCTGAACTCGCCGCCTGAGCCCGGGGGGCCGCGATAACAGGTCCATAACATCTGTGTGGGGGCCCTTGGCGGGTGGCGCAGCCGGGGCGATATTGGGCGGAACAGCGCACAACTTCGGAGACTTGATGATGCCCACACGCCGCCGCTTTCTGACGCTCACCGCTGCCGCCCCTGTTGCGGCCCTGATCGCAACCCAGGCCCGTGCCAGCACATCGCCAGTTTATTCCAGTGACGGGATCGCCGTGGATGGCAGTGACGTCGTTGCCTATTTCAGCGACGCCATCCCGGTTAAAGGGGCACCCGAATTCTCGCATGACTGGAACGGCGTCACGTGGCACTTCGCAAACGCCGCGAACCGCGATGCGTTCGCCGCCGATCCCGCTGCCTATGCGCCGCAATATGGCGGATACTGCGCCTGGGCCGTCAGCGAAGGCTACACCGCGTCGACCATTCCCGAGGCGTGGAAGATCGTGGATGGCAAGCTGTACCTCAACTTCTCGCGCCGCATCCAGCGCCGGTGGGAGCGTGACATTCCGGCCCGGATCAAAGCTGCGGATGCAAACTGGCCTGCTGTGCTTGAGGCGTAGGATGTTCTTGCGCCGCCGCGGTTCAGTGCGCGGCGCAAGTCCACCGGGTCAACTGTGTGGCCCAAATGTCATGTGAACAGATCAGCGCCACTGGATACGGTCATTTTTTTGACCGCCTCAGGCCTGCAATTCCGCATCCCAGTACAGGAAATCCATCCAGCTGTCGTGCAGGTGGTTGGGGGGAAACTTGCGGCCCATGTTGCGCAACTCTTCCGCACCAGGTTGGCGTGGGGGTTTGCGCAAGTTCATGCCCGTGCGGTGCAGTGCCTTGGAGCCCTTGCGCAGATTGCAGGGGCTGCACGCCGCCACCACGTTCTGCCAGCTTGTCACGCCGCCGCTGGCGCGCGGAACAACGTGGTCAAAGGTCAGATCGCCCTTGGCCCCGCAATACTGACAGCGGAATTCGTCCCTCAGAAATAAATTAAAGCGCGTGAAGGCCACGCGCTTTTGAGGTTTGACATAGTCTTTGAGGACAACCACCGATGGTATCCTGATCTCGGTACTCGGGGATCGGACGACCTCTTCGTACTCGGCCACGATATCGACCCGGTCAAGCCAGGCCGCCTTGACCGCCTCCTGCCAGGGCCAAAGCGACAAAGGATAGTAACTGAGCGGGCGATAATCCGCATTCAGCACCAATGCGGGGTGATGTTTCAGCGCAGACGGGCTGCGCACGAATTCCGTTCTGAAGTCACCGTCCATCATCACTGTACCCGTTCTCGCCCCGTCCGCCGAAATGGCACCAGAGCGGGGAGCCCGCCCCAGCCGTTTTCATGACTATATCTTGTGGAAATCGTTCTGCAAGACCTCAGATCACCACAGGATGTCGCAGGCGGTATAGGGTGCCTATGTGACTGGCATGTGACGGTTATCCCCAAGGCTCACCCTGCGTCAGCTTGGCGCGTTTCCTCCCGCAAAGGTAAGGAATACACCACTCGACGTCGGGCGCGCCGTCCCCCACATTCATTACATATTCGCACAGTCGAAAGGGCCAATGCGGGCCCGCCAATTCAACGACACCGTTTCGCAGTCTGGAGCACGATCATGTCCGCCGACCAAACACTCACCCCTGCCCCTGTTCCGCAGCGTCCCGGTGCCCTGTTTCAAAAGCTGGCTGGCGAGCGCAAGGCATTGTCGCAGGGTGAAAAGGACGCCATTGCAGATGCAAGCGCGTTCACCTTTGTCGACCGGACATGGGTCACGCTGTGGTACGACCCCGCCCACGCCATCCGGTCCAAATGCGGTGGCATGACGGCGTTCCGCGCCATCACCACCACCGGTGATCTGCTCTGGTATGTGGCGCCCGAAGGCGATGCACCCGTCTATCACGCCCAGTGCGCCGATCCGTTCGAGGCGATCGAGCATGCGACTGTCGCCCTTGGGGCACAGGCCGATCTGAACCGTCGCTGGGCCCATATCGAGCGTCTGGCCGAGGATCTGCGCAGCGGCGCAGTGGCCTTTGATGTCACGCTTGAGGATGCGCGCCGCGTGCCGATCCGCCCGACCATGTTCAAAGCCCTGATGGCCGCCATGAGCCTGTTTGGCAAACGCACCGTGTCCGGGCGCAATGCCGCGATGCTGATGAAGGCCGAACCGAGCATCGGCTTTATCATTCACGCGGCATGGATCCGCTCGCATATTGCCGATCCTGCACAGAACGGCGTCGTTGTGGCCCCGCGCCGCCCCGTGAGCTTTGAAGCGATCTGCTGATCGCCTCCACTCCGGGGCGCATCACCCGCGCCCCGAGGCCATGTCCGCCACCTGCGTCCACCCTTGCGCCTGACAGTCTTTCCAGTGTGACCCGTCCCCGTCTGTCGCCTCGACAAAGGCGGGGCCGTTGCCGGAAAAGCGCGCCAGATCGTACACGGTGAGGGCAAGGCAGAAATCCGACAGGCCCGACAGCCCGGCACGGGACGCAAGGATCACCAGAACATCCCGCGCTGTGCCGCCTTCTGCGTTCAGGGCTGCTTCGAACCATGCAAAGCCAGTATCGGCCCCCTTGTTCTGAGCCTGCTGGCGGATCAGCGCGCCCAGATCATGATCCTTGATCGCGCGGTAGTCTTCCCACGCGCCGCGCAGCATCACATAGACATCGAGATCAAGCAGCGTGCGCACCTCAGGTTGATCCGCCAGTGCCCCGACGGATGTATCCAAAGCCAGCAACGCATCGCGAAACGCCGGTGACACTTCGCCATCCACATACATAACGAAAGGGCGCCCCAGCTTGTCATCAAGCGGTTGCAAAACTGGTGCCGACGCAACTGGCGCAGGTTTTCCGGGCGACAGAGTCAGCAGAAAGGTCACGCCCAAAAGCGTGAACAGACACACTCCAATCGCCACCAATAGCTTCACGGTTCTACAGACCCAGTTTGTCCCTCATGAAGGCAAGCGCGACGCTCAGCCCGTCCTGCGCAATCCCGTGCGCGGTGCCTTCCATCACGTGGGCATAGACATCCTTCCACCCCGCCCCCTGCAAGGCTTCGGCGGCGGCGGGCAGCGATTGGGGCGGGACGACATCATCGCGATCCCCATGCAAAAGCAGGATCGGGGGCGGCTGACAACTTCATCCGCGAGACTTTCAGGATTCAGCAACCGGCCCGAGAATGCGACGATCCCGGCCACTTCATCCTCGCGGCGCGGGGCCACGTGCAAGGCCATCATGGTCCCTTGGGAAAAGCCGAACAGCACCACCTGTTCCGGCATCACGTCCTCGTCCACCATCAGGGCGTCCAGAAAGGCGTTGAGGTCCGCACTGGCCGCAATCAGCCCACGCTCGGCCTCTTCCTCGCTGGACCCATCAATCCACGGGATCGGAAACCACTGGAACCCGCCGGGAAAGCCCGGGATTTCCTCGGGCGCATTGGGGGCCACGAACAACGTGTCAGGCAGGTGTTCGGCCAGCGGATCGGCCAGCCCCATCAGATCAGCGGCATTTGCCCCGTAGCCGTGCAGGAACACGACGATTGAGCGCAACTCTCCTGACTGCGGTTCCCGCCTTTCGGATTTCAAAACGCGTGTCATTATTATGTGCCCCCCAAAGGCGTTTGTCAGTCTGTCCGACATGTCAGGACCGTACGCCCGACGGAGCCGTCTTTCCAAGTCTCGGTATAGGAAAAACTGACATCCGTGACCGGTTGAAGAGCGAAGCTGTAATAGTCACCCGTCGGCGCGCCATCGACGACGATCCTGTGGCGGCAAGTTCCG
Organism: Tateyamaria armeniaca; assembly: GCF_045797845.1. Taxonomy (NCBI): domain Bacteria; kingdom Pseudomonadati; phylum Pseudomonadota; class Alphaproteobacteria; order Rhodobacterales; family Roseobacteraceae; genus Tateyamaria; species Tateyamaria armeniaca. The sequence goes on along the minus strand of NZ_JBHDIY010000002.1, from coordinate 2,782,465 downwards.
CTGATATAGCGTGTGCAATCACCTGCATCCCGCGTCACCTCGCCGGTTTGTATGTTGGTCGAGGTGATCAGATACCCGTCGGACGACAGTCTGAGGTCAAGCGCATAGGCCTCGCTGGTTCCATCGTCATTGGCAAAGGCCATCTGACCCGTACAGGTGGTCGGGCTGGCAAACCGGGCCTGTGCGGCCTGTACTGCGAAGAGTAATAGAACCACGAAACCTATTATGCGCAATCGTCCCAGCTTCATTGTGTCCCCTCCCGCCCCTTGATCACCCGGTAGTAAGTGAAGAACAGCCGCGCGGCAACGGCCCGCCATGGGCTCCAGTCTTCGGCCATGGCCCGCAGCGCCTTTTCCTTGGGCCGTTCGTCCAGATCAAAGATCACGCGGGCCGCCTCCTGCAGTGCCAGATCGCCCGGGGCAAAGACATCGGCGCGGCCCAGGGCGAACATTGCATAGATCTCCGCCGTCCAGACGCCGATGCCCTTGACCGAGGTGAGCGTGGCAATCACGTCGCCATCGGGCGCATGGCGCAGTGCGTCAAAATCAATGCCCGCCTCGGCCAGCGCCAATGCGTATGCGATTTTCTGGCGGCTGAGGCCCGCGGCGCGCAAACCGTCTTCTCCGGCAGCGATCACACCGTCGGGGGTGATCATCCCGCCGGTTTCCAGCCGTGCCCAGATCGCGCTTGCCGAAGCTGTCGACACGTGCTGGCCGATGATCGCATTGAACAGGGCCGCAAACCCGTCTGGTCTGCGCCGCAGCGGCAGTGGCCCCGCCTGTTCCAGCGCACGCGCCAGTGCGGGGTCGCGTGTGGCCAGCCACGCCGCCCCTTCGGCGACATCGGCCTCTGTCTTGATGATCCGCCCGACGCTCACAGACTGTTCACCCAGTCCGACACGTCCTGCGCATCATGCAGTTGCGCGCCCGCAGGCACCGGTGGTGGGCGCAACAGAACCACGGGCAATCCGAGCCTGCGCGCCGCCGCCAGTTTCGGAAAGCTGCCCGCGCCACCGATATTGCGGGCCAGCACCACGTCGATCCTGAGGCGGGTGAGAAGGTCAGCCTCGCCCTCGGCATCAAACGGGGCAGCCCCGAAGACATAGGCGCAATTCTGATAGCCCGGCGGGTGATCATGATGCCGCAACTGGCGCAGAAAGACAGGCCCGTCATGCGTGGCAAGAATCGGCAGGCTCGCCCGGCCCGTCGCCGCAAAGACACGGGCCCCTGATGGCAGAGCGTCCACAGCCGCCTCAATGGTGTCTACATGCGTCCACTGATCGCCCGCCTGTGCCACCCATGGCGCGCGGGAGATGCGGGCATAGCTTGCGCCCGGTGCCTCGGTCCTCGCATGGCTTCGGGTTGTGGTGTCAAAGGCATGGGTCACATCCAGAATGCCTGCTGCATCTTTTGGCACCGCGTCGCGTTCCGGCAGGCCGACATCGACCCGATCCGCCCCGCGCGCCCAGATCACGACACCCGTCGCGACCGTCTGCGCCAGCCACCCTGCGGCTTCCGGCGTTTCGCGCGCACCTGCAAGCAGGGCGATGAGGGGGGCATTGCTCATTCTCGCACCCTACCCCCAATCCCGACATGCGCAATTGCCTGTGCATCTCTGCGGCAATGCGGTCCTTGTGGCGATCAGGAACCCAAGCTAACCAGAGCGCATGAGCCAAATCGACGATACCCGCGCCAAGCGCAACGTGGCCGTTCTGGTCGCCGCCCAGGCGTTTCTGGGCAGCCAGATCACCATGATGTTCGTCGTTGCGGGCCTTGCTGGGCAACAAATCACGCCTTTCGCCTGTCTGGCCACGCTGCCCATCTCGCTGATCGTGTTTGGTTCGATGACGACGGCCCCGTGGCTGTCAAATGTCATGCAGCGCTACGGGCGGCGCACCGGCTTTTTCCTCGGGGCGCTTGGCGGTCTGATCGGGGCGGCCATCGGGGCCTACGCCCTGTCGATCAGCAGTTTCTGGCTGTTCCTTGTGGGCAGCTACATGACCGGCATCTATATGTCAGCGCAAGGGTTTTACCGCTTTGCCGCGGCCGACACCGCATCCGACGCGTTCCGCCCCAAGGCGATTTCCTATGTCATGGCAGGCGGGTTACTGTCGGCCATCATTGGCCCGCAGGTCGTGGCCTATGTCACAGCCAACACAGCCGATGCGACCGTCGGGCGCTATATCCCGATCTACTATTGGGCGATGGGGTTCAATGTGGTGGGCATGCTGTTGTTCCTGCTGCTCGACATCCCCAAACCGCCGCCAGCTTCGGCTACGGATGGCCCGGGGCGCAGCAAGCGCGAATTGCTTGCCAGCCCGCGCATCATGGTCGCGGTGATCTGTGCCGCCGTCTCTTACGCGCTGATGAACCTCGTGATGACATCGACACCGCTGGCCGTCGTCGGCTGCGGCTTTGGCGAGCCGGACGCGGCCAATGTCGTCACGGTGCATGTGCTTGCCATGTTTGCGCCGTCCTTTTTTACCGGCCACCTGATCACCCGCTTCGGGGTCGAGCGGATCATGGGGCTGGGCCTTGCAATCCTCGGCGTTGCGGGCATTGCCGCCCTGCAAGGCGTTGATCTGATGAACTTTTACGGCGCGCTGTTCCTGCTTGGCGTGGGCTGGAACTTTGGTTTTATCGGCGCGACCACCATGCTGGCCGGGGCGCACACCCCGCAGGAACGCGGCCGGATGCAAGGCATGAACGATCTCATTGTCTTTGGCGGGGTTACGCTTGCCTCGCTCGCTTCGGGCGGATTGATGAATTGTATCGGCGGCGACCCGGTCGAGGGCTGGGCGGCGGTCAATATCGCGATGGTGCCGTTTCTTGTGCTGGCCGGTGGCTCGCTGATCTGGCTGGTCATGCGCAACCGCACCGCGACAGCCTAAAGCACAAGCCGGCCTGTCAGCGCCGTTGCCGCAAGGCGGAACGGCGTGACGCCGGGATCAAGGCGCGCCTCGATCACGGCAGCAGGATCCCGGATCACCTGATCAAGCGTTTTTGCAGCCCCAATCGCAGGCCACAGCGCCGGTCGCGCCGGTTTTGCGAGGGTTGGTCGCGTAAGGCGGTCCTTGGCCCGCCGTGCAAGGGCCACCACCCCCGCATCCGTTCCATCGAGCAGTGGAATACGTTTGGCATCGACCAGCGCAGGCACCGCCCGCAGGAAGGCAGCGACACCTGCTCCAAAGGCCAGATCGCGCACCGCACCCTCAGCCTCCGGCCCTGCGCCGAGCATTTCGCACGCGGTCCACATCAGATGCCCCGCCGTCTGATCAATATAGGCGTCCAGATGCGCCTGATCCTCGAACGCGTCCTTGTAGATATCCCAGCGCCGCGCCGCCGCACTCTCGTCCAGCCGTCTGGCCTGAGCGGCGCTGAGCACATCGGCCAGGGGCGTCGTGACCTCGTGCTTGCGCACTGCCTCACCGTCCCTGATTTCCTCAAGCGCATCACGCCACCACTGCAGGCGCATCTCGGCAATCATCGCCTCTTGCGTGACCCACGGCGTGCGCGACATTTCGATGTTGAGGGCATAAAGCGGAAACAGAACGGCCCGTGCCGCAACAGGGGCCGCCATGACGGTGCGGAACCGATCCGGATCGCCCTTTTCGACGATCCTTGCGCAGGGAATGATCGCCTCGGGCAGGCTCATTCAGGCGTCACGATCAGCAACGCATAGGCGACCTGATCCGGGGCCGCGCGCCAGCGGTCAATCTCACGTTGGTTTTCATCCAGCGCTGCGGTCAAAACCGCATCCGGCGACTGTGTCCGCAGCATGTCGATGCGCGCCTGCATCGGGGTGTAATATGCCTCCCACGGTGCGCCGACAATCATGCGATGGGCCTGCCCGGTATACCCGGCGGCTGTGACCTGCGCTGTGATCCCGGCAAGGTCAGTGATCTGCGGGTATTCTTCCCAGAAGGCGCACACTGCATCATTAGGCGGTGTGTTGAGCAGAACAGGTTCGGAAAACACCACCGCGCCACCGGGTTTAAGTGCGTCACGCCAGCCCTGCAATCCGCTGGTGACCCCAAGGAAATAGAGCGCGCCGGCACACCAGATCAGATCGTATGGGCCACCGGGCTGTGCCATATCGCCCTCAACCGCCCGGACGCGCGGGCCCAGTTGGGCAATGCGTGCCCGGGTTTCGCTCACGAAATGGGGCGTCTTTTCCATCGCCGTAATGGATGCCTCGGGCAGTGCCTCGGCCAGCACCAGCGTGTCGGCGCCGGGTCCACAGGCGGCATCCAGCACATCCAATGATCCTTCGAGTCCCAGCTGAGTGACGGCCCAATGCACATCCGCGGCCTCGCCCGGCCCTTCGCGCGGCAGATCGCGGTGAACAGTGAAAAAGGCGTCGCGTTCCTCGGGGGTCATGTCACGCCGTCCTGCACCAGTTTCCAGCGGATCGCATCCAGCAGTGCCTCGAAACTCGCGTCGACTATGTTGGCCGACACGCCCACCGTGGACCAACGCCGCCCGGTGCTGTCCTCGCTGTCGATGATGACGCGGGTGACGGCCTCGGTTCCGCCTTGGGTGATGCGGACCTTGAAATCTACCAGCCTTATGTCCTCGACATAGGCCTGATAGCGGCCCAGATCCTTGGCCAGCGCCTTGGACAACGCATTGACGGGGCCGCGATCGGTGCCGTGTTCGTCCATGGATTCAGACACCGACAGCATCTTTTTCCCGTCTACCTTGACGACGACCACCGCCTCGGACAGCGACACCATCTGGTTGCGCTTGTTCTTGCGCCGCTCAATCGTCACCCGGTAGCGTTTGACTTCGAAGAAGTCGGGCAGCAGGCCCAACTCGCTGCGCGCCAGCAATTCGAACGAGGCCTGCGCCACGTCATAGCTGTAGCCCTGCGCCTCGCGCGCCTTGATCTGATCAAGGATGCGGGCCAATGCGGGATCTTTCGGCGCAACCTTCAGCCCCATCTCGGTCAGCCGCTTGCGCAGGTTGGACTGCCCCGCCTGATTGGACATCGGGATGATGCGCGCGTTGCCGACGGCGGCGGGGTCTATGTGTTCGTAAGTGGTCGGGTCCTTCAGGATCGCGCTGGCATGCAGCCCGGCCTTGTGCGCAAAGGCGGATGCGCCGACAAATGCGGCCTGTTTGAGGGACACCCGGTTCAGGATGTCGTCCAGCATCCGCGACGTGCGGGTCAGGTCCGCCAGCGCTTCGACGCTCACACCCGTTTCGAATTGGTTGGCATAGGGTTCCTTGAGCAGCAGGATCGGGATCAGGGCCGTCAGGTTGGCATTGCCGCAGCGTTCGCCCAGCCCGTTGAGCGTGCCCTGGATCTGGCGCGCGCCCGCGTCCACCGCCGCCAGTGACCCCGCCACCGCGTTTTCGGTGTCGTTGTGGGTGTGGATGCCCAGATGGTCGCCGGGGATGCCACTGTCGATCACGGCGCGGGTGATGCGCCCGATATCGGCGGGCAAGGTGCCGCCATTGGTGTCACACAGGGCGATCCAGCGCGCGCCCGCGTCATGGGCGGCGTGGATCGCCTGCAACGCGTAGTCGGGGTTGGATTTGAACCCGTCAAAGAAGTGTTCGGCGTCAAAGATTGCCTCGCGCCCCTGCGCCTTGATATGGGCAAAGCTGGCGGCGATATTGGCGGTGTTTTCGTCCAGAGAGATGCCCAGCGCGGTCTTGACGTGGAACTCGTGGGTCTTGCCAACGAGGCAGATGGCGGGGGTGCCCGCGTTCAGAACGGCGGCCAGCACGTCATCATTTTCAGCACTGATCCCGGCCCGCTTGGTCATCCCAAAGGCGGTGAAGGTGGCGCGGGTTTTGGGGGCGTCCTCGAAAAAGGCGCTGTCTGTGGGGTTGGCACCGGGCCAGCCACCTTCGATGTAATCCACGCCGAGGGTGTCGAGGGCCGTCGCGATCTGGTGTTTGTCCGAGGGGGAGAACTGCACCCCTTGGGTCTGCTGCCCGTCACGCAGGGTGGTGTCAAAAAGAGAGAGGCGTTCGCGGGTCATGATGGGGTGTCCCATGCTGGGACAGAAGTGCGCCCGTTGAAATTCAATGGGTTACAGAGGCGGTTTAACCCACTGTTCACTTTTTCGGCCTGTGCGCGGAGGGACGCGCCCGACCCTGGGTGGGCGCAAACACGGCTCATGCGGGGCGAGGCGATGGTTGCACTTAGTACGCGCGTTCGGCGCATGACGTCACCCATGCGCCCTCCCGGGGGAGGGTCGGGCGCGGCCCGGGATGAACCCGGGCGTGACAGCGGTGTTGGTGTGCCAAAGTCATTTGAGGGCCTCCAGTTTGGAGGGATCAAAATCTTTTGTTATCTCCCATCTCGTCCCGTTCGGTTCGTCCTTGAGAGATACTCCAGCTTTTTGAAGCGCATCCCTGATATAATCAGCCCGCGCAAATTCTTTGCGCCGTTTTGCGTCTGCACGTTTTTCGATCCAAGTGTTCAATAACAATTGTAAATCGGCATCAATGCTGGATTTCCTGTCGATAAAGCCAAACCTGGTCATAGTTGCAAAATCGGCATTGAGTAGCCCAAGGAACTCTAAGTCCACTGCCAATTGTCGGAATCTTTCATTCCCAAGGATTTCGTTGTTGGCCATTTCGTCGATTTTTGAAAGTGCCAAATGAGTATTCAAGTCATTCGACAAAGCCTCAGTGACTGAACTTGACACTGTGAGGTCTTCGAGCGAGCCAAGGTCAGCATATCTCGAAATCTCGGTCCACCACCCAAGGAGTTTGCGTTCGACGCGGTCTGCCTTTTCGGCAGTCCAATCCATCGGTTTGCGGTAGTGCGTACTAAGCATTACAAACCGAATAACCTCACCCAGAAAGCCCTGATCAAGCAACTCCCGCACGGTAAAGAAATTCCCCAGGCTCTTGGACATCTTCTTGCCCTCGACCTGCAGCATTTCGTTGTGCATCCAGACATTGGCAAAGCCGTGGCCTGCGCATTTGCTTTGCGCGATCTCGTTTTCGTGGTGGGGGAACTGCAAATCGTTGCCGCCGCCGTGTATGTCGAACCGGTCGCCCAGCAGTTCATAGGCCATGGCCGAGCATTCGATGTGCCAGCCGGGACGACCGCGACCCCAAGGGCTGTCCCAGCCCGGCAGATCGTCGCTTGATGGTTTCCACAACACGAAATCCATCGGGTCTTCTTTGTAGGGCGCGACCTCGACCCGTGCACCGGCGATCATGTCGTCGACCGACCGACCTGACAGCTCGCCGTACTTCGCATATTTGCGCACACGGAACAGCACATGGCCGTCTTTTTCATAGGCAAAGCCGTCCGCCACGAGCTGTGCGATCATCGCGACCATCTGGTCGATGTATTCAGTTGCACGCGGCTCGTGCGTGGGGCGCAGCGCCCCAAGCGCGTCCATGTCGCCGCGATACCACGCGATGGTCTCGTCCGAGCGTTCGCGCACCAGATCTTCGATGCTGCCTGCGGCCCCTGCCTCTTTGCGCGCCAGGGCCGTCGCGTTGATCTTGTCATCCACATCCGTGAAGTTGCGCACGTAAGTCACGTGATCCGCCCCGTAAGTGTGCCGCAACAAACGATAAAGCACATCAAACACCAGTACGGGCCGCGCATTGCCCAGATGCGCGCGGTCATAGACCGTGGGGCCACAGACATACATGCGCACATTCTCGGGATCGAGCGGTTCAAACGGCTCTTTGCGGCGCGTGGCGGTGTTATAAAGGGTGATGGTCATGGGCTGTACTCGCGCGAAAAGGTTGGCGCGGGCCTAGCAATTCTGAGAAGTCATGGAAACAAAGAACCGGCCCGCTTGAGAAGTCTCAGCAGATAATGCAGCAAATGATGCAAGTGGTCCGGGTCATAGCATATCGGTAACGCAGGGGAGGCAAAGGGGTCAAGCCTTGTTTGCGGCTGCCCGAGCGTGCACCATGACCCTATGACACGCGAGATCACCGACAGCATCTGCGCCGCCCTGCCCGGTGCACATTGGGCAAGCCACCATGACGGGGGCCTTGATGCCTGGAAAGTGGGCGACAAGATGTTTGCCTGTATCGGCATGGCCAATGACGGCGTGTCGGTGAAATGCGCGGACGTCGAGGCGGCGCAGTTCCTGATCGAAATCGGTGCGGCGCAAAAGGCCAAGTATTTTCACCGCTCCTGGGTGCGGGTGCCGTTTGGCGACAAGGATGCGGACGAATTGCGCGACCGTATCCATGCATCCTATGCCATCATCCGCGCCGCCTTGCCAAAGAAGGTACACGCGGACCTTGCGCCGTGGCCGGATGCGCCCTGATCTTCGTTGATTGAAACGTCCCGGGGCGAGTCCGAAAGGACGGGGGCTGGTCCCCTGCCCGGTTGACATAGGCCCGCACCTCTGCCCCCTTGCGCCAAAGCGATCAGGGAAAATCTGCCATGGCTCTTTCACAACGCATCACGACGCTGACCGGTGGCGGTTCGGACGGCTGGGATCTGTTCCTGAAGGCGCGCGCGATGATTGCCGACGGCATCCCCGTGACCGAATTGACCATCGGCGAACACGACATCCGCACCGCGGCCCCGATCCTGCAGGACATGCACCGCAGTGCCATGGGCGGGCATACGGGCTATGCGATGGTGCCGGGCACGGATGCGCTGCGCGATCAGGTGGCAAGGCGCACAACCGAGCGGACGGGCGTGAAAACGACCCGCGACAATGTGCTGATCACGCCGGGCGGGCAGTCGGCCTTGTTTGCCGCCCATGCCGCCGCCTGCGATCCGGGCGATGTGGCGCTGTATATCGATCCCTATTACGCGACCTATCCCGGCACGATCCGGGGCGTGTCGGCCATTCCGCGCAGTATTCAGACCCGCGCCGAAGATGCCTTTCAACCCCGCGCGACCGACATCGCGGCGGCGGCTGAGGGCGCCCGTTCCCTGCTGATCAACTCGCCCAACAACCCGACGGGCACAGTCTATTCCCGCGCGACGCTCGAAGGGATTGCGCAGGTGTGCACGGACAATGATCTGTGGCTGATCTCGGACGAAGTCTATGATTCCCAGGTCTGGGAGGGCGAACACATCAGCCCGCGCGCCCTGCCTCATATGGCCGAGCGTACGTTTGTCGTCGGCTCCATGTCCAAAAGCCATGCGATGACCGGGTCGCGCTGTGGCTGGCTGATCGGGCCGGAGGAGGCGATTGCCAACCTGATCACATTTGCCACGCACACGACCTATGGCGTGCCGGGTTTTGTGCAGGATGCGAGCGTCTTTGCCCTGTCGCAGGGTGCGCCGTTCGAGGCGGAGATCGGCGCGCCCTTTGCCCGCCGCCGTGCCATCGCGCAACGGGTGATCGGCGCGCAGAACACCGTTGGCCTGATCCCGGCGCAGGGGGCGATGTACCTGATGCTGGACATTCGCGCGACGGGGATGAGTGGGGATGACTTTGCCGATGCGCTCTTGGAGGCCGAACATATCGCGGTGATGCCGGGCGAAAGCTTTGGTGCGGCGGCGGCGGGGCATCTGCGGGTGGCGATGACGATTGAGGATCAGGCCTTTGAAGCGGCGCTGACGACCCTGTGCCGTTTTGCCGAGGCGCGCGCGACCTGACAGGCGGGCCGTTTTCGGCTAGACTGGCTGCATTTGCCGAGAGCTGTTTTCATGTTGCGCCGCATTGTTCTGATCCTTTGCCTTTTCTGCGTGCCCCTGTACGCGGGGGCCCAGACATATCCGGACTACATCAGTACAGACATCAACGACTTTGCCGGGCTTCTTGTGGACGACGAAGAGCGCGAACGGGTGAAGGACAGGTTGGTCACGCTGCGTCAGGACACCGGCATCGAGATGACGGTTGTCACGCTGCCGAGCCAGGACGCCTATGCGCCGCGGCTCACCCTCGAAGACTTTGCGACGGGTCTGTTCAACCATTGGGGCATCGGCGATTCCACCCGGAACGACGGCATTATGGTGCTGGTCCTGCCGGAGGATCGCGCGATGCGGATCGAGTTGGGCGCAGGCTTTGGGCAGGATTGGAACCATGTGGCACAGCGCATCGTCGATGAGGATTTCCTGCCCTCGTTCCGCGATGAAGACTATCAGCGCGGCATAGAGGCTGGGTCAGCAGCAGTGATTGAGCGGATCGCCCTGCCCTTTGTCGAAGGCCGACCTGCCCCCGCGCCCCCCGAAAACACCAGCCTGCCGTGGCAGACTGTGCCGCTGTTTGGTGGCATCATCCTGTTGTTCATGTTGCGTGGATGGGTGAGTGACATCTTTATCCGCCTGCGCACCTGCCCCAAATGCGGACGCAAAGGCACGTTGCGTGCGTCACGCCGGACGGTACAAAGCGCGACCACCAATATGACCGGGCGGGCCGAACGCACAGTCTGGTGCGTGGCCTGCGATTATCATGACGTCAGCATGATCACCCTGGCGCGCCGCACAGGTTCCACCAGTTCGGGTGGGTTTGGTGGTGGACGTTCGGGGGGTGGTGGCGCATCCGGGCGGTGGTAGGACGGGGCGACACGCGCCCCGCCCCAGTGCTCAGAAGCGGATCGATCCGCGCACGGTCAGCGTGGTTGCGTCCGCATCCACACCGGTGCCGTTGATGTCGTCAAAGTTGTGTTCCAGCAGCTCTGCACCGACAGTGTAGCTGTCGTTGATTTGGTAGGCGACACCGATGCCGTAAAACTCACCGGATTCGGAGCCCAGCGACGTGTCTACTTCGGCGACACCGGCGGTCACGTAACCCAGCGTGCGTCCGAAATCATAGCCCGCCCGCAGTTTGAGCCGCGCCACGCTGTCGACAGTTGCCGCACCGTTGAGGTCGATGTCGGAAAAGTCGTAATCCAGTTCACCGCCAAGCACGAAAGTGCCAAAGTCATAGTCGTAACCGACATGCACACCGTAAAGGAAATCGTCGCCGTCAGCCGCGCCTGTGCCGTTCACGTCGCCATAGCCAAGCTGAACACCCGCATAGGGCCCGGTCCAGTCACCACCGGTTGCGGCGACCGGTACGGGTGCAGGCGCGGGAGGCAGTGGGTCAGCCGCCGGTGCATCAAGCGCACCGGCAAAGGCCGGAACTGCGGTGACCGCCGCAAGGCTCGCGGCGGCGGATGCGCGAAGGAAATAGGTTTTCATTGTCTGCTCCTGTCTGAGTGTGAGCGGCGTTGTGACACGCCACACGTCGTCAGATGTGCAAGCCAAAGGCGCATTTCCAGACACTAAAATGTGAACCTAGCCAGATGAGCAAAGCCCCGCCCTGCACCCGCAAAACCATGCGCGGAGCGCCGCCAAGGGCAGGTCGCAAACAGAACAGACAGGCAGAAACCGGCGCATCATCCTGAAAACATCGGATGTTTTTCGCGCGGGTCAGGGAGGCTTGGGGTGCAGGCATGTCGCAGCAAGATCGCTTTGGTCATCCGCACCATCGGGGCCGAGCGCGGGCGCGCCGCACGCGGGCGACCGGCAGCGACAGGCGGCACACTCACCCCCTCTTGCATCACCATCCGGATACCAGACCCCATGAACGACCTTTCCCAAAAATCCCGCTCAGGTGGACGTGCGGCGCGCCGCGCCGCCCGGGCCGCCCCGCTTGCCGACCATCTGCGCCCGATCCGTCCCGGCCTTGAAGGCGGCACATATAACCCGCTGACGCCCGTGCAGGTGGACCAGATCCACCACGCCGCACTGGACGCGCTGGAAACCATCGGCCTTGCAGATGCCCCGCCCAGCGGCGTCGATTATCTGGTCGGCGCAGGTGCGATCCTTGGCGATGACGGGCGCATCCGCTTTCCCCGCGCACTGGTGGAGGACACGATTGCGCGCGCCAACCGGTCCCTGACCCTGCACGGGCGCGACCCGGCCCATGACCTCGATCTGTCCGGATCAAAGGTGCATTACGGCACGGCCGGTGCCGCCGTGAACCTTGTCGAAGTCGATGGGCGCAACTACCGCGAGAGCACAGTACAGGATCTGCACGATGCGGCGCGCATTGCCGATTGCCTCGACAATATACACTTTCTCCAGCGCCCAATGATCTGCCGCGACATCACCGACACGATCGAGATGGAGTATAATTCTGTCTATGCCTGCGTGTCCGGCACCACAAAGCACATAGGCACCAGTTATACGGATGTGAGCAGCGTCGGCCCGGCCATCGAGATGCTGCACATGATTGCGGGCGGTGAGGACAAGTGGCGCGCCCGCCCCTTCGTGTCGAATTCCAACTGTTTTGTTGTACCGCCGATGAAATTCGCCTCGGAAAGCTGCGAGGTGATGGAGGCCTGTATCAAGGCGGGCATGCCCGTGCTGCTGTTGTCGGCAGGCATGTCGGGCGCCACGGCGCCATCGACCATCGCGGGTGCAATCGTGCAGGCGACGGCCGAATGTCTGGCGGGCCTTGTCTATGTCAACGCGGTCAAACCCGGTGCGCCTGCGATCTTTGGAACATGGCCCTTTGGACTGGATTTGCGCACGGGGGCGATGTCGATCGGCTCCGGCGAACAGGCGCTGCTGACGGCAGGCTGTGGCCAGATGCACCGCTATTACGACTTGCCCGGCGGCGCGGCCGGGGGCATCGGACAGCAAGCTGCCCGATATGCAGGCCGGATGGGAGCAGATGTGTTCCAACCTCAGCGCCGGATTGTCGGGTGTGAACATGGTCTATGAAGCTGCAGGCATGCACGCCTCGCTGCTGGGGTTCTGTCACGAGAGCCTGATCCTGGGCGATGACATCATCGGGCAGGCGTTGCGCTGCGTGCGCGGGATCGAAGTGACGGACGAGACCATGGCGCTGGATCAGATGGCGGATGTGTGCATGAACGGGCCCGGTCATTACCTTGGCACCGATCAGACTCTCTCGGGGATGCAAAGCAATTGTGTCTATCCGACCCTCGGCAGCCGCACCTCGCCCAAGGAGTGGGTGGAACTGGGCAAACCGGACCTGATCGAACAGGCCACTGCGCGCAAGGAAGAGATTTTGGCCAGCAAACCCGCCGCTGCATTGGCAGCCGACCTTGATGCGTCCATTCGGCAGCGGTTCAACATTCATCTGCCGCAATGGCCTGCGTGATCCGCGCCCTTCAAATGCAGTGAGGCTCAAATGCAGTGAGGCCCGGCCCCTGGGGGAGACCGGGCCTCACGCCCCCACCTTTCCGACGGCTCTGGGCCTGTCGGAAGTGTAGGTGACTGGATTTAGCCGTCCGTTGCCGGCATCAATCCCGCCTCTTGTGCGGCCGTGATCTCGTCGGCATCAAGCGCGCCATCGGCGTTGAGATCCATGGTCGCGAACGAGTCCGCCGTGATCTCGGGGAAGCTCGCCTGCACCTCGTCGATGGTCAGGACACCATCGCCGTTTGTATCCAGCTCCGCTGCGCTCTGGCCCATGGCCAGTGCTGGAAAGGCAAGCGCCGCAAGGGCCGTAAGTGCCGCATATTTCATCATGTGTAACTCCCATTTAGGTTGTCGTTACGAGGGACCGTGAGTGGCGCCCTCACAGAGTATGAGCCGTTTGTCGGTCTGTGCATCCACTGTCGGTGTGCGGGCGGGCCGATCACGCAAGGCCCTGCCGATCCGGGCTGCTGTGATGGGCGGGCCATTGCCCAAAAAGGGGGCAAAGGGCGGATCGGCCAAAATCCCCGGGCTATTCAACCGCAGGTTTGGCCCCCACCTTATGCCCATGATGGAAACAAAACACGTAAACCCGCGCCGCCTTGTGCCGCTGATCCCGATCCTGACCCGCCGTGCGCGCCGCCTGACACGCAGCCCGACCGAGGCCGAGGATCTTGTGCAGGACACCTTGCTGAGCCTGTGCCAGCGCCTCAAGGACGGCAGCAGCATCGACGATCTGTCCGCCTATGCAATGCGCACCCTGTCCAACCGGGCCCGGCGCGGCTGGCGCGTGCAGGCCACGGACGAGTTGGAAGATGATCACGCCGTGATCGAACCGGATGCGCTGATCCGACTGGATTGCGCCGATACGCTGGAGGCCATTGCGCAACTGTCCAAACCACAGCGGCAGTTGATGGACCTTGTGGTGGCGGGCGAAACCTCGCCCCGCGCGCTGGCCAAGGCGACGGGCCTGCCACTGGGCACGGTGATGTCCCGTCTGGCCCGCGCCCGGGCACGGTTGCGGATCAAGCTGGACAGCGAGTGATCGCGCCCGCGCGTGCGGACAGGCGCGTCATGTGATGCTATCGTGGTGAGATCCATGACGGTGGCAGAAGATGCAGTCACAGCTTGAACAGCATATCGAGGCCTATGACGGCAAAGCCGTAACGCTTTTGTCGCAAGCCATGCAGGCCTGTCGCGGCCATCCGGGCTGTCTCGACGATGTTGTGGGGCTGTGTTTCGATGCCAGACCCCTCATATCAGAGGGTGCCACATGGATATTGAAGGCCGAAGTGGAGAATGGCACGACGGTGCCCCCTCATCTTGTGGCGCGCATCGCCGGCGATTTGGATCGTCTGTCGTCGTGGCAGGCACACCTGCATCTGTGCCAGTCCTTTGATCATCTGGCCTGCAATGCTGAGCAGACGGCAGAATTCTTCGCCTGGGCCGACAAATTGCGCACCCATGCGCGCCCGTTCCTGCGCGCGTGGAGCCTGCATGTGCTCGTGAAAATCAGTCTGGAATTCGAGGGGTTCCGGCAAGCGGCGGAACGCGCCCTGATTGCCGGGGAGAATGATCAGGCGGCTTCTGTGCGCGCACGCGCGCGAAAGTTGCGGGACTTGGTGGGGTCGAAGCCGTAACCGTGTTGAGGATTGCGGGTCAAGTCAGCCATCAGATGTCTCAAACAAAAAAGGGGAGCGCGAACGCTCCCCGTTAGTTTCGCCGTTCCGCGGGTGTTTGCAAAGCAAACGCACGCTCCCCTGACAGAGGGTTAGGCGCGGCCAAACCCGGAGTCAGCGTCCAGATATCTCGAAAAGAAAAAAACGGAGGACCGGAGCCCTCCGTTGAGTTTCGCCGTTCAGGCTCAATATGTTAACCGCCCGGTACTTTTTTGCCTGCGGCCTGAACGTCGTCAGGAGCGAACGCATCCGCCCCGGAAAAGGTGGGGGGACGTAACGTACCGCCCCACCCGTCTCGTCGGGGGTCGGATCAGCCTAGACCGACCCGGCCCCCTCGCGCCCCATTTCCGGGGCACGTATTCTTTTAGCTACACCCGGACGTTCCGCCGCAGGTGTTGCACTTCATGCAGGTGCCGTTGCGCACCAGTGTGTAGTTGCCGCATTCGCCGCAGGCTTCGCCTTCGTAGCCCTGCATCTTGGCCTTGGTGCGCGCATCCATGCTGACCGAACCGGACGCCACAGCCGTGGTGGTGGTTACGGAAGCAATGCCGCCGCTGACGGCCACTTCGGGTACCAGCGTCTGCAAGGCTGCTCCGGCATCGCCAAGGGCGACGTCACCCGACATGCCGCCCTGCAGGACCACCAGATCCTGTGGCATACGCTTGCGCAGGTAACCGGACGAGCTGATTTGTTTCAGCACTTCCAGGGACTTGGACGCCGCCGTTTCGGAAAGTTCGGAGACGTTGGACACGCCTTCCTCAACTCCCATGCCGAGGTCGTCAAAGCTTGCCCCTTCGGGTTTCACATGGGCCAGATCGGTGCGGTCGAGGTAGCTGACAGCCAGTTCGCGGAACACGTAGTCGAGGATCGACGTGGCGTTCTTGATGCTGTCATTGCCCTGCACCATGCCTGCGGGCTCGAACTTGGTGAAGGTAAAGGCATCGACGAATTCCTCAAGCGGCACGCCGTATTGCAGACCAACGGACACGGCGATGGCAAAGTTGTTCATCATGGCGCGGAAGCCCGCCCCTTCCTTGTGCATGTCGATGAAGATTTCGCCGAGATTGCCGTCTTCGTATTCACCGGTGCGCAGGTAGACCTTGTGCCCGCCCACGATGGCCTTTTGGGTGTAGCCCTTGCGGCGCTGAGGCATCTTTTCGCGGTGCGATTTGATGATCTCTTTGACGATGACTTTCTCGACAATCTTTTCGGCCAGAACGGCAGCCTTTTCGACCGGTGTGCCGCTTTCCAGTGTTTCTGCGGCCTCCTCATCATCCTCGACCAGCGAGGCGGCCAGAGGTTGGGACAGTTTGGAGCCGTCACGGTAGAGCGCGTTGGCCTTCACCCCAAGCGACCAGCTGAGTTCATAGGCCTTCTGGCAATCCTCGATCGTGGCATCGTTGGGCATGTTGATCGTCTTGGAGATCGCGCCCGAGATGAAGGACTGTGCCGCGGCCATCATGGTGATGTGGCTGTCAACATTCAGGAAACGCTTGCCTTTTTTGCCGCATGGGTTGGCACAATCGAAGATGTGATAGTGCTCTTCCTTCAGGTGCGGTGCGCCTTCCAGCGTCATCGTTCCGCAGACGTGATCGTTGGCCGCGTCAATGTCAGCCTTGGAAAAGCCGAGGGATTTCAGCAGATCGAAGGTTGGATCGTTCAGCTTTTCCTGCGGGATGCCCAGCACGCCTGTGCAGAATTCCTCGCCCAGCGTCCACTGGTTGAAGACAAAGCGAATGTCGAAGGCGCTTTCCAGTGCGGCGTCGACCTTGGCCAACTCGTTGGCGCCAAAGCCGTGACCCGCAAGCGACGTGTGGTTGATCGCGGGGCTGTTGCCGATTGAGCCGTGACCGACCGCGTAGCTGACAATTTCCTCGATCTGGGCAGAGCCGTAACCGAGGTTTTCAAGGGCGGCGGGCACCGAGCGGTTGATGATCTTGAAGTAACCGCCCCCTGCGAGCTTTTTGAACTTCACCAGCGCAAAGTCAGGCTCGATCCCGGTTGTGTCGCAGTCCATGACCAAGCCGATAGTGCCGGTGGGCGCGATCACGGTCGATTGCGCGTTGCGGTAGCCGTGCGCCTCGCCCAGTTTCAGCGCCTCGTCCCATGTGGACATGGCCAGATCAATCAGGCGGGCGTCGGGGCAATTGGCGTGATCCAGTGCGACGGGTTTCACCGCCAGCTTTTCATAGCCTTCGGTGGACCCATAGGCCGCTGTGCGGTGGTTTTTCATCACCCGCAGCATGTGGTCGGCGTTTTTCTTGTAACCGGGGAATGGGCCCAACTCGCCTGCCATTTCGGCGGAGGTTGCGTAGGCCACACCGGTCATGATCGCGGTGAGTGCGCCGCAGAGCGCGCGGCCTTCGTCACTGTCATAGCCGTGGCCCATGTTCATCAAGAGGCCGCCGATATTGGCATAGCCCAGACCCAAAGTGCGGAAGTCATAAGACCGCTGCGCGATTTCCTTGGAGGGGAACTGCGCCATCATCACCGAGATTTCCAGCGTGACGGTCCACAGACGGGCCGCGTGCATGTACTCTTCGACCTGGAACACGCCGTCCTTGAGGAAGGTCAGCAGGTTCATGGACGCAAGGTTACAGGCCGTGTCGTCGAGGAACATGTATTCGGAACAAGGGTTTGAGCCGCGGATGGCGCCGTCTTCGGGGCATGTGTGCCAGTCGTTGACGGTGTCGTGGTACTGGATGCCGGGATCGGCGCAGGCCCATGCGGCGTGGCCGACTTGCGCCCAGAGGTCGCGCGCCTTGACAGTCTTGGTGACTTCACCGTTCACGCGGTTGATCAGCTGCCAATCGGCGTCTTTTTCGACGGCGGTGAGGAAGGCGTTGGTGACGCGGATGGAGTTGTTGGAGTTCTGGCCGGAGACGGAGTTGTACGCCTCGGAATCCCAGTCGGTGTCGTATGTCGGGAATTCGATGCTTGTGTGGCCCTGACGCGCATAGTCCAGCACGCGCTTGACGTAGGTTTCCGGGATCGCAACGCGCTTGGCTGCTTTAATTGCATCCTTTAGAGCGTTGTTTTTCTTGGGATCATAGGCGTCTTCGGTTGCACCGTCCCAGGCCTTGATCGCGGCGAAAAGACCGTTGAGTTTTTCCTCGTGCATCTTGGAACCGGCAACGATGGACGCCACTTTCTGCTCTTCGATGACCTTCCAGTTGATGAAATCCTCGATGTCCGGGTGATCCGCATCGACGATGACCATCTTGGCCGCGCGGCGCGTGGTGCCGCCCGATTTGATCGCCCCTGCAGCGCGGTCGCCGATCTTGAGAAAGCCCATGAGGCCGGAGGATTTACCGCCGCCGGAGAGCTTTTCGCCCTCACCGCGCAGGGAGGAGAAGTTGGTGCCGGTGCCGGAGCCGTATTTGAACAGGCGTGCTTCGCGCACCCAAAGGTCCATGATGCCGCCATCGTTGACCAGATCGTCGGACACGGACTGGATAAAGCAGGCATGTGGCTGGGGGTGTTCGTAAGAGGATTTGGATTTGGTCAGCTTGCCGGTCTTGTAGTCGACATAGTGGTGACCTTGGGCCGGGCCGTCGATGCCGTAGGCCCAGTGCAGGCCAGTGTTGAACCACTGCGGCGAGTTCGGTGCGGCGCGCTGGGTGGCCAGCATGTGGCGCATTTCGTCGTAGTAGGCTTTGGCGTCTTCTTCGGTGGTGAAGTAGCCACCTTTCCAGCCCCAATAGGCCCATGCGCCTGCCAGACGGTCAAACACCTGTTTGGAGGATGTCTCGCCACCCATTTCGGCACCGGGGGCCGCTTCGGAGCGCCACAGGAACTCGGGCACATCTGCCTCTTTCACCTTTTGCAGCTTGGAGGGCACGCCCGCCTTGCGGAAGTATTTCTGCGCGATGACGTCGCTGGCCACCTGGCTCCATTTCGCGGGCACTTCGACCTCGTCGAGGCGGAACACGATGGTGCCGTCCGGATTGCGGATTTCGGATGCCGTTTTGACGAAATTCAGGTCGGCATATGCGTCCTGCCCGGCCGTGGTGAATTGTCTTTCAATTTTCATCGCGCTGCCTCTTACTTCAGCTGGTGTCTGTGGTCAGGCACACCCGACGTTGCGGGGGCCCCAGTGGCGTTCGAAACACAAAAGACAAAGAAGTCCGGTGAGCGTCAGAGTGATCTGCGCACAATATCCGCCCCGGGATCACCCCGAAGAATGGTGGTCGTATTTGTCCCTCGTGCCCGGTCACCCTCCCATAGCGTTGACCACTACATGTTGTGGTGAGTGACCCGGCCCGCACAAACTGGCGTATCTGACCCCCTCAGGTCAACGATATTTTAAATCTTTTTTGACAACTTTTGCCTTGACGATCGGAGCTGTTTCACCCGGTCGGCAGCGTATGTGATTCAATAAGTTAACGGGCCCGGAAAACAGCAAAAAACGCTCCACCGGCATGGTCAGAATTTTATCAGGATATCGGCTGACTTAGACCGGATTGTGGATGCTTCACCTTAGGTTATCCACAGTTAACGCCCGTTCAGGTAGAAAGCTTTTGCCGCGCTGCGGAAAATGTGTTCCTGTCACCCATCCCCGGAAAGAGGCACCTTATGCGACCCATTTTAGTGATTTTGTTGGGTGCCCTTGCGGCATGCGGACCACAATATGTAGAGACGATTGCCGCATCTGACCAAGACCTGCCCGTCAGACGTGCCGTTTTTGCCCAGACACCGGCGCCGCTGGAACTGGCATTCCGTTCGTCCTGCGACTCACCCGGTGACGAATTCCGCCAGATCTCGCGCTCGGTCGTGCAATGCCGGATCCTGCCCCCGCCTGATCTGGCTGCCTTCCTTGTGCTGCAATATGATGGCGCGTTGCAGGCTCCCACGCTGGTGGTCCAAAAGGAAACGGACGCCGAAGCGGACGCGTTCGTGGTCGAGCTGTCCTATTTTGCCGAAGTTGTGCAGAAGTCGGGCAATGCGCGCCGCATCTATTTCAAACAACGCGATCTGGATCAGCTTATGGATCAGCTCTTGGCCGCGACCGGCGGCGTGGCCGCAAACGCGCGCTAGGGCGTTACCCGCCCACAAGCGCCGGCAGTGTCAGTGATATCGCAGGCACAAAGGTGATCAGCATCAGCGCCAGCAGAATCGCGATGTAGAACGGCCAGATGGTCCTGACCGCCTGTTCCATCGGCAACCTACCCACAGCACAGCCTACGAACAGGCACGAGCCCACGGGCGGCGTGCACAAGCCAAGGCCAAGGTTGACCAGCAGGATCATCCCGAACTGGTACGGATCGACACCCAGCGTGTTGGCCACGGGCAGAAAGATCGGCGTGCAGATCAGGATGAGGGCCGCCATGTCCATGATCATGCCCAGCACCAGAAGCGCCACGTTGATCATCAGCAGGATTAGGATCGGATTGTCGGTAAGGCCCGTCAGGAAGGCGACCGTGAGGTTGGGCACCCGGTAAAAGGTGAGCATGTAGGCAAATGCCCCGGCACAGGCGATCAGGATCATGACCATCGCCGTGGTGCGCACGGATTGAGCGACTGCGGTGCGGAACTTGGCCCATGTGATCGACCGGTAGACAAGCAATGTCACAAGGAAAGCGTAGATCGCCCCGAAGGCCCCGGATTCGGTCACTGTGAACACGCCCGACAACACGCCGCCAACGATGATCACGGCGGTGAGCAGTCCCGGGATCGCCCCGAAGAACGCAATCACAAGCGCCGTCCAGCCGGGAAACTTTTCGGCCGCATAGCCCCGTTTCACCGCGACGATGTAGGCCGCGGCCGCCAGACACAGGCACATCAGGATGCCGGGCACGACGCCCGCAAGGAACAGTTTGGAGATAGAGATGCCGCCCCCCGCCGCAATCGCAAAGATGATCATGTTGTGGCTGGGCGGGATGATGATGCCCGCAATGGATGATGTGACCGTGACGTTCACCGCATAATCGGCGTCGTAGCCTTTTTCCTTCATCACCGGCACAAGGATCGAGCCCAATGCCGAGATGTCGGCAATGGCCGAGCCCGAGATGCCGCCGAACAGCATGGACGAGAACACGTTCACGATGCCCAACCCGCCGCGCACGGCCCCCACCGCGGCTTGGGCAAAGCGTACCAGCCGCATGGCGATACCGCCGTGAAACATCAGCTCGCCCGCAAAGATAAAGAACGGGATCGCCATGAGGGCAAAGACGTTGATGCCCGACACGATCCGCTGGAAGCCGATCATCAGCGGCAGCCCTTCGAACCAGAAGGCGGCGATGGCCGAGATCCCGAGCGCGAAGGCGACGGGCGCGCCGATGGCCACGCACATCGCGAAAACCCCAAGAAGGACTAGCAGGCCCATAACTCTCCCCTACTCGATACTGTCGCGGCGCTCATCAAGCCCAAGATACAGGCGGATGAGATGGCCAATGGAAAAGAGCAGGATCAAGGCGCCGCCCACTGTCAGCGGAAGCGAGCGCAACCCTTCGGGCACTTGAATGAGCGGGATGAGGGAGCCCCATTTGAAGAGGGTCAGTTGCGCGCCGTACCACAGCATCAGCGCGCCAAACCCGCCCATCGCCAGATCGGTGATCACGACAAAGATCGTGCGCACGCGCATGGGCACAGAGGTGCGCAACATGGTGACGGACAGGTGCGTGTGTTCATGAACGCCCACGGCGGCCCCCAGAAACGCGATCAGCATGACCAGCAGCAAGGCCACCTGTTCCACCCATGTGGGCGTGGCGTTCAGCACGTAGCGGCCAAAGACAAGCCAGCCAAAGATCACCGTCAGCACGACCAGTGACACCCCTGTGAGGATGCGGCAGACAAATGCGATCCCGTCCAGCACGGCAGTCATTCTTTGCACCATTGGGGGGACGGGGCGTGCGTCGCTCATCTGATCTCTCCGGCAAAAAAAGCGCCCGGGCCCTGGGAGTCGGGTCCGGACGCCTTGGTCTTAGTTCAGGTCACGCGTTATTCCGTGGCCTGAATAAGCTCAACCAGCGGACGCAGGTCCGGGTTGGATTCGAAATATGCCTCGTAGACCGGACCCATTGCGGCCTGGAACGGTGCCTTGTCGGCCACTTCGTTCACGACCACGCCTGCCTCTTCGACCGCTTTGCGGCTTGCGGCCTCACGCTGGGCCCACAGATCGCGCTGCATGATGGCCGATTCCTGTGCAGCTTCGGTCACTGCGGCCTTCATGTCGTCGGACAGTGCGGCATAGGTGTCCGCATTGATGCAGATGCATTCAGGGATGATCAGGTGCTGGGACAGCGAATAGTAGCCCGCCACTTCAAAGTGCCCGGTCGATTCGTAGGACGGCCAGTTGTTTTCTGCCCCGTCCACGACGCCCGTTTTCAGCGCCTGATAGACCTCGGCAAAGGCCATTGGTGACGCGTTGCCGCCCATTTCGTTGATCATGCCGGTGAACAGGTCGTTGTTCATGACCCGCACTTTCATACCCACCACATCTGCGGGCGTGTTGATCGGACGATCGCCGTTATAGAAAGACCGTGCGCCTGCATCATACCATGCCAGCGGCACAAGGCCCTTTTCGGCCATGCCCGCTGCGATGGCGGCACCGCCTTCACCTTCGAGCACGCGGAACATGTGCGGGACATCTTTGAAGATGAACGGCAAGGACACGACGTTGGCCGCAGGCACAATCGGGCCGATGGGGCCAAGGTTGAAGTTGCCGATTTCAAGGGCGCCTGCGCGCACCTGTTCGACCGCGTCGGGCTGGCTGCCCAATGTGCCGCCGTGGAACATCTGCAGGGTGATTTCGCCGCCTGTCTTTTCTTCAAGTGCGGCGGCAAAGGCGTCCATCGCCGTAGTGTTTGGATACCCCTCGGGGTGAATGTTCCAGCCCCGCCAGTTTTCGGCAAAGGCGGCTGTGCCCAGTACGGTGACCGCAACGGCGCCCACGAGTGATTTGTAAGATATGTTGAACATGATGTCCTCCCTGAATTTGAGCTTTGAACTCTGTTTTGACCCCGCCCCGTCCGTTCGGTGAAGCACGCAGATCCTCCGGTCTGGGGTGCCCCGGACGGGGTGTCGTCTCATTTTATTCATTCCAAAAGAAGACTAGTATACTAGATTTGTCAACTGCCAATTCACGCGGGCCTTGCCGCCCTGCCCGGGCACGTTGCGATGTCAGGCCGTGCCGCGCACCGGGCGGTTGTTTTCGATGTTGAAAGTCATCCCGTCCAGCAGTTCTTCGAGGTCGGGGCGCGCGGCGGGACCGTTCGAAATGTCGACAAGCATCAAGGTACCGTCCGGCCTGATGCCAAACGCGCCGGGTTCGGCGAACCTGTCTGTCGTTTCTGCCTCAGACAGCGGGTCAGAGACATAAAGGCCAAGGTCGCGCATCTGCGCCTCGCTCAGCCCATAGGCAAGGTCAAACCCCCACCCGAATTCGGCCTTGTCGGCCTGCGCCTTGTCTTGCGTGTCTGCGGACACCACGACCACGTCCATCTGGGCCGTCCATGCGGGCAATGCCGCGTCCAGCTTGTTCAGGAACCGCTTGCAGCGCGGGCAATGTTTGCCGCGATAGACAAACAGCATGGTCCAGCGATCTCTGGCCCCGCCCACGGACACGGTGCCGCCATTTGTCAGCGGCCAGGTCATTTCACCGACGGGCGCGCCGACGCGGGGTTTGGTCTGGGTCATGGTGTTTCCCGGTCCGGTTCGGGTTCAAAGTAGCTGGCATTGGTGGCCGATATCTGTTCGATGGTGCGGTCGAGCCGCGACAGATGGCGCATGCCGCAGGCGACGGCCTGTTCGGCGTCATGTGCCTTGACCGCCTCTGCAATGGCGCGGTGATCATCGATCAGTTCGGGCACGCGGTCGACCTTGGACAGGCTGAGCGTGCACAGGCGATCCACTTTGGACTTTTCGGCCATGATCACGTCAAAGGCGAAATCAACTTGTGCGATCTCGGCACAGCGTCTTGTGAAATTCGTAATCCAGTCTGGTGAAGGCCTCGACATCGTCATCGTCGATGGTCTGTTCCTGATCGGCGATGGCGGCATCAAGGTCTGCCGCGCCCGCCGCATCGCAATGCTTCGCCGCACGGCGCAGCACATCCTGTTCGATGGCGGCGCGCACAAAGCGGGATTTCACGATTTCCCGGGTCGAGAATCGTTTGACCTCGGTTGCGCGCTGCGGACGGATCAGCAGCAGATCGCGCGTGGCCAGACGGCTGAACGCATCGCGCACGGGCTGGCGCGACACGCCGAACTGTGCTGCGATCTCCGCTTCGGAAATCTTGTCGCCGGGCCTCAGACGCAGCGACAAAATCTCGTCATGGAGATAGTCAAAGATGTCATCGACACTTGTGCGCCGCTCGCTGATATGTGTCGCTTGCGCCATTCTGCGACCTCCCCGCTTTTGTCATTGTCGCGCTTCTTACCTGAACGCCTGCGAAAACAGAACGCCGTTAAGCAGCCCCGTTTCCGCGCAACACGGCATCCGGAGACACAGAAGCAGTTGACACTGGTATACCAGTTAAATGACTAGTATACCAGTACCAGCGCATTCAAGGAGCATCAGCATATGAAACTGACAGGAAAAACTGCCATCGTCACAGGCGGTGGCCGTGATATCGGGCTGGCTGCGGCACTGAAACTGGCCGCCGAGGGCGCGCATGTCGCCATCAACTACTTTTCCAGCAGCGACGGTGCGGATGCCGCGGTGGAACAGATCACGGCCGCAGGCGGGCGCGCCTTTGCGATGAAGGGTGATCTGACCCGGGCCGAAGATGTCGATGCCCTTGTGTCCAGAACTGTGGACGAATTCGGCGGCATCGATGTGCTGGTCAACAACGCAGGCGGCCTGATCGCACGCAAGAAAGTGGCCGAGATGCCGTTGGAGCATTGGACGGCGGTGATGGATCTGAACCTGACCAGCACATTTCTGATGATCAAGGCAACGCTTGCGCACATGACTTCGGGCGCAATCGTGAACCTTGCAAGCCAGGCGGGGCGTGATGGCGGCGGGCCCGGTGCCGTCGCCTATGCCACGTCCAAGGGCGCGGTGATGACGATGACGCGGGCGCTGTCCAAGGAACTGGGGCCGGACATCCGTGTGAACGCGCTCTGCCCCGGCATGATCGACACTGATTTTCACAATATCCATACTCCCGATGCCGGGCGACGTGGATACGAGGCCGCAGCCCCATTGAAACGGCAGGGCAACACGGACGACACTGCCAACCTGATCCTGTTTCTGGCCTGTGACGACTCGGCCTTTCTGACGGGCACTAATATCGACATCAATGGCGGGATGCTGTTTTCCTGACCCTTTGAAAGGATTGGCCATGGCTGAATTTCCAATTGTATCCACTGGCGAAAACGTCACGCGGCAGGTGCTGTCGGATCACCCGGACCTGATGGTGGTGGCCTTCCGCTTTGCCGCCGTTGGGGCGGAAGGGGCGCTGCATCATCACCCGCATGTGCAATCCACTTACGTCGAAAGCGGGCGCTTTCGCTTTTCCCTCGGCGGCACAACGCGGGAAGTGGGACCGGGCGACAGTTTCGTGGTCGCCTCGGACGTGGAACATGGCTGCGTCTGTCTGGAACCGGGCACGCTGGTTGATTGCTTTACCCCGCGGCGCGACGACTTTTTATAAGCCGCGAGACTGCCGCCTCTATGCGTCGAATGTGCAGGGATTTGGAAAATGGTCGGAGCGAGAGGATCTCGAACCTCCGACCCCCTGTACCCAAAACAGGTGCGCTACCAGGCTGCGCCACGCTCCGACCGTGCGCCCCTCTTAGACGTGGTTTTCTGATTTGAAAAGACCCATAGCGCGTTCGAAAAACCCTAAATCACGCAACGGCACCTGAAATCCGCGATGACCGCGCATCTGGCGCGGCACCCGTCAGCACGGCCATGCCGCATCTGCCTGCGCAAAACTGGGGTGGCGCAGTTGATCGCCAATGCTGATACCGAGCGTCTTGGCAAGACCGCCGTTGATTTCCAGCACATGGGTCAGATCATCGCCGCCGTATATCGGGCTTTCATCCAGCGGAATGGCACGGTGATGGATGTTGCGGATCACACCGGTCGCATCAACGAACAGCATATCAAGTTCGATCAACGTGTTGCGCATCCAGAACGACAAGGTGCTGGGCCGCTCATAGATAAAGAGCATGCCTGCCGCAGCGGGCATTGTGGGGCGATTCATCAATCCCGTTGCACGCTCGCTGGCATCATCGGCGATTTCCACGGAAAACCGCGCCTGCCCGAACTCACCCCGGACCCAGACAGTTTCCGCACTGCACTGCGCCCATGTCGCGGATGAGAAGAAAAAGGCACAGAGGCAGGCGACGGCCAGCCGATACACCCACGCACGGACACACCGGATTGCGTCAGTCATCGCCGCCCTTGGTGATGGCCGCTTCCCACGCCTGGACTTCGGCGGCCATACGACCGCGTTTTCCGTCGATCACACGCAAGGCCAGCGCCTCGCCGGGGGCCAGATCGGACAGGCCAGAGCGGCGCAGCACTTCGACATGCAAAAACACGTCCTCGGGTGCGCCGAATACATTGGCAAACCCAAAGCCCTTGCCCTTGTCGAACCATTTGACGCGACCGGGTTCGAGCGGGGCATTGGCGACGGCGTCACGGTCCAGTTCGGCGATGTCTGCAAGGGGTTCGCTGTCGACATGGGCGGGGGGCTGAATGGCGAGCACTTCGATGGCCTGAACACCACGATCCGTCTTTTGAATCCGGACGTTCACCTCGGCCCCGTCCGCGACGGAAGACTGCCCAAAATTGCGCAAAACATTGACGTGTAGCAGGATGTCAGGGCCGTCGTCGCCGGATACGATGAAACCGAAACCTTTCACCGGGTCGAACCACTTCACCGTGCCTGACACGGTGTCAGGGTGTTCCAAAAACTCTGACACGCCTCATCTTTCTGTGTATTTTGTGCCTTACCCTAAGACTTGCTCTATTTCGCACACCATTTTCAAGCTGTTAAAGTATTTATTTTTCAGCGGTTTGCATTTCACGTCGCATGAAATTCAGGGGTTCAGGCGCGAAATATCCCATGGGGCGCCCGGATTTTCGCGACTCCAGCGGAACCTGTCGTGCAGGCGAAACGCCCCATCGGCCCAGAATTCGATCTCGATCGGTGTGATGCGATAGCCGCCCCAGAAGGGCGGGCGCGCCGGGTTCGTTCCGTGCTGTGCTGTCACTTTTGCGACCTTCGCCATCAAGGTCGCGCGCCCCTCGAGCGGCTGACTTTGATCGGATGCCCAGGCACCCAGCCGTGATTTCAGCGAGCGGGACGCATAATAGGCATCCGCCTGCGGCCCATCCTCTTTTTCGACATGGCCGCGCACCCGCACCTGACGGCGCAACGACTTCCAGTGCATCACAAAGGCGGCCTTTTGCGCCTGGTCAATTTCGCGCGCCTTGGCGCTGGTGTAGTTGGTGTAAAAGACGAATGCGTCGTCTTCGACATCCTTGAGCAGCACCATGCGCGCATTTGGCATACCACTTGCGTCCACCGTACTGAGGGCGATGGCGTTGGGGTCGTTGATCTCGCTCGCCGCTGCCTCGTCCATCCAGCGACGTATGATGGCAAAGGGATCGTCGCCTGCAAATTTGTCGTCCCGGTCGGCCATGTTGTCGCTCCTTGTCCCGCTTGTGCCCCAGCTAGCGTTGCGCTGCCGCCGGATCAACCTTATCGCGCTCTCTTGATGCGCATAAGGCAATGGCCTAAAGCTGATCGCAAGAAACAAGGGACCGGGTGGGCAGTGATATGGCAACAGACCTGATGGCGGGAAAACGAGGCCTTATCATGGGTCTGGCCAATGACAAATCCATTGCATGGGGCATCGCAAAGGCGCTGCATGGCGCGGGCGCTGAACTTGCCTTTTCCTATCAGGGCGACGCGCTGAAGAAACGCGTGGACCCGCTGGCCGCACAGCTGGACAGCGATATCGTGCTGCCCTGCGATGTGAGCGACGAGGCGTCGATGGACGCGCTGTTCGCTGATCTGAAAGAACGCTGGGGCGGGCTGGACTTTCTAGTCCATGCCATCGGGTTTTCCGACAAGTCCGAACTGCGCGGGCGCTATGTGGACACGTCGCGCGACAATTTCACCATGACCATGGATATTTCGGTCTATTCCTTCACGGCCGTGATGGCGCGCGCCGAAAAAATGATGAACCCCGGTTCCAGCGCGGTCACCCTCACCTATTACGGAGCCGAGCAGGTGATGCCGCATTATAACGTGATGGGTGTGGCCAAGGCAGCACTTGAGGCGTCGGTCAAATACCTCGCCGAGGATCTGGGCAAGGACGGCATCCGCGTGAACGCGATCAGCGCAGGGCCGATCAAGACGCTGGCCGCCTCCGGGATCGGCGATTTCCGCTACATCATGAAGTGGAACGAGTACAACTCGCCCCTGCGCCGCAACGTGACCATCGAGGACGTGGGCAAATCCGCGCTGTATCTGCTGAGTGATCTGTCCAGCGGCACCACAGGTGAAAACCTGCACGTGGATGCAGGTTATCATGTCGTCGGCATGAAGGCAGTGGACGCGCCGGATATCGCCAAGGGCTAGGGCCTTGCGCGTCTCGGAGCGATAATCAAGTCGAGACTTTACTGCCCTCGACTTTCAGGGTCGTTTTGGCACCCGAACGTTCGGCGACTTTCTTGACCGCTTCCTTTTGCTGCTTGTTGTTGCTCTTTTCGATGTGGAAATCGATTATCCCCAGAACCACGCGGGTATTGGGCTGGAACAGCACGTTGTTTTTGGCATTTCCCCCGATGTGAATGTGATTGAACTTGGGAACATCCTTGTCCTTGGGTCCGGTGCGCCCCGGTACCCCGGTGGCGATCTGGACAAGTGCCTGGGCTAGCTTGGCGTCGGTACCGACCAACTCCTTGCGGGCGGCGCTGTAGCATTCGACCTCGGTCACACCGGACTGTGGCTCCGGCTCAGGCGCAGCCTCGGGCGCTGGCTCGACATCATTGTCGTCTTGATCGTCCTCTTCCTTGCCTATGGCCTTTTCCAGTTTGACGATCACGGAAATGATCTTGGTCAGGGCCGCGCGGATCGATTTGTAAGCACTTTCTTCGGGCAGAGCCGGTGGCTTTTTCTGCATGTCGTCGTGGAACCTTTCCACCTCCGTCATGATCTTGCGAAAAGCCACACCGGTATCCACGATCTTCTGGGCATTCGGACTTTTCTTGTGGGTTTTGACGTGCGCGGCGAGGGTTCCCATCTTGCTTTTTGCCGCTTTGCCATGGGTGTAAAGCTGTGCAACCATGTCGTCGGATGCTGTTGCCATGTCTGACCTCCTGAAACATGCAATGGTGCAGAGCTAGCACGGCATCTGATCGCAAAATATACACAGGTTGTAACAGCTACGTGCACCCTTCCTTGCGCCGCGCCGTTGCGCTATCAGACCGCAAGAAAGGAACCACATGCCATGAGCCTGACCCTCGCCGACCTCATCGCCTTCAACGTGGTTCTTATGGCGGCCATCGCGGCCCCCGGTGCGGCGCTGCTCTATTTTATCAAGACGACGGTGGCCTCGGGACGGGTCGCGGGCATGCTGACGGGCATAGGGCTTGGCACGGCGGCTGCGATGTGGACGCTGGCCGCGCTCCTGGGTCTTGAGGCGGTTTTCACCTTGTTCCCCTGGATTTACACGGCGCTGAAAATCGGCGGTGCGCTGTATCTGATCTGGATCGCGATCCAGACATGGCGGCATGCGCGCGATGCACTGGGCGAGGCCCCGATGCCAAAGGGCCGTGCCATACTGTCGGGCATGCTGCTGAACTTTGGCAATCCCAAGTCAATGCTGTTTGCCGCCGCCGTCATCTTGGTGGTGTTCCCCCAGGGTCTCGCCCCGCTGGATATCGCCATAATCGTGATCAATCACTGGGTGCTCGAACTCCTCTTTTACTCCGCTTTTGCCATCGCGCTCAGCACACCGCATGTGCGGCGCGGTTATGTCAGCCTCAAACCCGTTCTTGACCGCATTGCGGCCACCCTGCTGGGCGCACTCGGCCTGCGCCTGATCCTGGAGAAATAGAAATGTCCGCCAAAGACCAAAGCCGCCTGCCCCACGAAAAAGGGTTTCACGTCAGCTGGGACCAGATGCACCGCGACAGCCGCGCTCTGGCTTGGCGTCTGGACGGGCAAGGCCCGGATGAGGGCGGCTGGCGCGCCGTTGTCGCCATCACGCGGGGCGGCATGGCCCCGGCAATGATCGTCGCGCGCGAGCTGGACATTCGCACAGTCGACACGATCAGCGTCAAATCCTATCACTCGGGCGGCGGCAAGGCCGATCAGCGCCGCGACGCCGAAGTGCTGAAAGCGCCGCAAGCCGAGATGATGGGCGACGGCACCGGCATCCTGATCGTCGATGATCTAGTGGACAGCGGCAAGACGCTGGAACTGGTGCGCAGCCTTTATCCCAACGCTCATTTCGCCACCGTCTATGCCAAACCGTCAGGCGAGCCGCAGGTGGACACGTTCATCACCGGCGTGAGCCAAGACACGTGGATCTTTTTCCCGTGGGACATGGCGCTGCAATATGTCGAACCCTATCGCGGCACGGACTGAGCGGGACACACCGCGTCCCTTCTCTGATTTAGAAAAATCCCCGCCGGAGGCTCCGGCATCCGCCACCGGAGTTGCCATATGACCAGCACACGCACCGCCGCCACCTTCCCGCCCCCGGTGATGGAAGCGCGCCGCTGGCTTGATGGCGTCACGTTCGGCGCGGACCGCCCCCTGATCAACGTCAGCCAGGCCGCCCCGGTCGACCCGCCCCCCAAGCATTGCGGCAGGCCATGGCCGACGCCGCCCTTACACGCGACGATGCGCATCTTTATGGCCCCGTCCTCGGAATGCCCGCCCTGCGCACGGCGTTGAGCACGCAGATCAATGCCCATTACGATGCTCAGACGCGGGCCGAACATGTCTGCATCACCTCGGGCTGCAATCAGGCCTTTGCCGCCGCACTGTCGACGCTGTGCGCGGAAGGGGATGAAGTCATTCTGCCAACCCCATGGTATTTCAACCATAAAATGTGGCTCGACATGACGGGCGTTGTATCTGTCCCGCTGGCCGTGGGTGCTGGCATGTTGCCGGATGTCGAGGCCGCCGCAGCCCTGATCACACCCCGCACCCGCGCCATCGCCCTTGTCACCCCGAACAATCCCGCAGGTGTCGAATACCCCGCCGATCTGGTGCTGGCGTTTTACGAGTTGGCGCGTGCGCGCGGCATCACGCTGATCGTGGACGAGACCTATCGCGACTTTGACAGCCGCAGCGGCGCACCGCACGCGCTGTTCCAGCAGGAGGATTGGGAGGAGACGTTCATCCACCTCTATTCCTTCTCCAAGGCGTACCGCCTCACCGGGCACCGGGTCGGGGCGCTGATCTCGTCCCCCGCGCGGCTGGCCGAGGCGGAAAAGTTTCTTGATACGGTCGCCATCTGCCCCGGTCAGATCGGGCAATATGCGGCCCTCTGGGGAGTCGAAAACCTCAGCCAGTGGGTCGCGGGCGAGCGGGCCGAAATTCTGGGCCGACGTGCCGCGATCGAGGCCGGTTTTCCGGCACTCGAAGCCGGGGGATGGGCGTTGCTGGGCCT
Source organism: Tateyamaria armeniaca (assembly GCF_045797845.1). Classification (NCBI taxonomy): domain Bacteria; kingdom Pseudomonadati; phylum Pseudomonadota; class Alphaproteobacteria; order Rhodobacterales; family Roseobacteraceae; genus Tateyamaria; species Tateyamaria armeniaca. The sequence goes on along the minus strand of NZ_JBHDIY010000002.1, from coordinate 2,751,144 downwards.
TGGTGCTTATTTCGCCTACATGGCGCATCCGTTCGACGTCTCTTCCGCCGATCTGGCCCCGCTGCTGGTGAAGGAAGCGGGTATTCTGTGCCTGCCCGGCACCATGTTCTGGCCCGAAGGTGCGCCCGAGGGCGCGCGCCAGTTGCGCATCGCCTTTGCCAATCTGGATGCAAGCGGGATCGAGGCGCTGTACCACCGGCTGTCCGCGCTCGATCTCTAAGGCCGCAACCACCCTTGCCCGTCAGGGCGCGCAGCGATAGACAACCGCAAATCAGGATTTCACCCCGAAAGAGGGCACGCATGGCCAAGGGCTCAAACTCACTCTCGAAAACCGCAGTCTGGATCCTTTTGGGCCTTCTGATCCTTGGCCTTGGCGGCTTTGGCGCGACCAACCTCAGCGGTACCATCCGCACCGTGGGCAGCGTCGGCGACAAGTATATCGACATCGATACCTATGCCCGCACGTTGCAACAGGAAATCCAGGCGGTGAGCCGCCAGACCGGCAGCCAGCTGACCTTTGCCCAAGCCCAGGCGATTGGTCTGGATCAGGCGGTTCTGGCGCGTCTTGTGCGGGCCCGCGCACTGGATCACGAGGCCAGCCAGATGGGTCTGAGCGTGGGCGACGAGACGCTGCGTGACGAAATCCTGAACATCCCCGCCTTCCGCGGCCTTGACGGCAACTTTGATCGCGACGCCTACAGTTTTGCTCTGCAGAATTCAGGCTCCAGCGAGGCCGAATTCGAAACCCAGTTGCGCGAGGAAGTGGCCCGCTCGCTGTTGCAGGGTGCGATCATGTCCGGCGTCACGATGCCGGAAACCTATGCCAACACGCTGGTGTCGTTCCTTGGCGAAACCCGTGATTTCACGTGGGTGCGGCTGGGCCAGTCCGATCTGGCCGAGCCGCTGCCGACCCCGGATGACGCGACCTTGCGCGCCTATTACGAGGCCAACCTCGGCGATTACGAACTGCCCGAAACCAAGCGGATCACCTATGCCGTCCTTCTGCCCGACATGATCGTGGACAGCATGGAGATCGACGAGGCGACCCTGCGCGCCGAATATGACGCGAGCGCGGACGAGTTCAACCAGCCCGAACGCCGCCTTGTCGAACGTCTGGTCTATCTCGATGCCGCTGCCGCCGATCAGGCCGCAGCGCAGCTTGAGGTGAACGGCACTACGTTCGAGGCGCTGGTTGAAGAGCGCGGGCTGGATCTGTCGGATGTCGATCTGGGCGATGTGTCCCGTCTGGAACTGGACGCAGCCGGCGAGGCGGTGTTCAACGCCGAAGTGGGCGATGTGGTCGGCCCCCTGCCGTCATCCCTTGGACCGGCCTTGTTCCGCGTGAACGGCGTGCTGCCCGCCCAAAGCACATCCTTTGAAGAAGCGTCCGTTATGCTGCGCGCCCGCCTTGCCCGCGATGCGGCCCGCCGTCAGGTGGCCGTGCTTGCCAGTGAATTCGACGACATGCTGGCCGGTGGCGCCACGCTCGAAGAGCTTGATGCCGAAACGGACATGGCCCTTGGCACGATTGACTGGTTCCCCGCCAATGGCGAAAGCATCGCGGCCTATGACGGCTTTCAGGAAGCGGCACAAAGACTGACCGAGAACGATTTTCCCGAGATCATGTCGCTGGATGATGGCGGCATCTTTGCCATGCGCCTCGAAGAAATCCTGCCGCCCCGCCCGGCCCCTTACGAAGACGCTGCGCTGAACGTGCGTGCCAACTGGGAAGCCGCGCAAACCGAAGAGCGCCTGACCGCACAGGCCGAGGCCGTCCTGCCCGCCCTTGAAGGTGGCGCGAGTTTTGCTGAACAGGGCCTTGATTCAATCGTCGAGATCGATCTGGACCGGTCGGCCTTTGTGCAGGGCACGCCCCCTGCATTCCTGCCTGCGGTCTTTGACATGGACGTGGGCGATGTGGAGATCGTGCAAGGCTTTGGGTCGGTCCTGATCGTGCGCCTGGATGCGATCAACCCGATTTCGGACAGCGACGACGAAGTGCGCACCGAAGTCAGCGCGTTGAGCGAAGAGATCGGCCAGTCGGTTGCGACAGAACTGTTCAACCTCTTTGGCGAGGATGTGGTGACCCGCGCCGGTCCGCAGATCAACCAGCAGGCGCTGGACGCGGTCCACGTGAACTTTCCCTGATGGCCCTCGTTCCTGATTTCGACAGCTTTGCCACGGAATACGCGGCGGGGCGCAATCAGGTGGTCTATACAAGGCTGGCCGCCGATCTCGATACGCCCGTATCCCTGATGCTGAAACTGACGGGGGCGCAAAAGGATGCGTTCGTGCTGGAATCCGTCACCGGCGGCGAGGTGCGCGGGCGCTATTCGATCATCGGGATGAAACCGGATCTGATCTGGCGCTGTCAGGGCGCGACATCGGCGATCAACCGGCAGGCCCGCTATGATGCGGATGCGTTCGAAGGCGTGGACGGCAACCCGCTGGATGTGTTGCGCGACCTGATCGCGGAAAGCCGCATTGACCTGCCCATCGACCTGCCCCAGGCCGCCGCCGGGCTGTTTGGCTATCTGGGCTATGACATGATCCGGCTGGTCGAACACTTGCCGGATGTGAACCCGGATGTGCTGGGCTTGCCCGATGCGATCATGCTGCGCCCGTCGGTCATCGCGGTGCTGGACGGGGTCAAAGGTGAGGTTACCGTCGTCTCACCCGCCTGGGTCAGTCAGGGCCAGACGGCACGTGCCGCTTATGCGCAGGCCGCCGAACGCGTGATGGACGCTGTGCGCGATCTGGAACGTGCGATGCCGTCCGAGACGCGCAATCTGGGCGATGCCGGTGCCGGTGCGGACCCGGTCAGCAATTTCACCAAGTCCGGGTATATGGAGGCGGTCGAGAAGGCGCGCGACTATATCAAGGCAGGCGATATCTTTCAGGTGGTACCGGCGCAGCGCTGGACGCAGGAGTTCAACGAGCCGCCTTTTGCGCTTTACCGTTCCTTGCGCCGTACGAACCCGTCGCCCTTCATGTTCTATTTCAACTTCGGCGGCTTTCAGGTGATCGGCGCGAGCCCTGAAATTCTTGTCCGGGTGTTTGGCAACGAAGTCACCATTCGCCCGATTGCAGGCACCCGCCCCCGTGGCGCCACGCCCGAAGAGGACAACGCGCTTGAGGCCGACTTGCTGGCCGACAAGAAGGAACTGGCCGAGCACCTGATGCTGCTGGATCTGGGCCGCAACGATGTGGGCCGTGTGGCGCGCATCGGTACCGTGCGCCCGACCGAAGAGTTCATTGTCGAGCGCTATTCCCATGTGATGCATATCGTGTCCAACGTCGTGGGCGAACTGGCCGAGGGCAAGGACGCACTTGATGCGTTCTTTGCCGGTATGCCCGCCGGCACTGTGTCTGGCGCGCCCAAAGTCCGCGCGATGGAGATCATCGACGAGCTGGAACCGGAAAAGCGCGGCGTCTACGGCGGCGGCGTTGGATATTTCAGCGCAGGCGGCGACATGGACATGTGCATCGCGCTGCGCACCGCCGTTGTGCAGGACCAAAAGCTATATATTCAGGCCGGGGGCGGCGTCGTCTATGACAGCGACCCCGAGGCCGAGTTCATGGAGACTGTGCACAAAGCAGGCGCCATCCGGCGGGCCGCAGAAGATGCGGCGCGCTTTGGCGGTGGCAATCGGTGAGCACGATGATGCTGACGGTGGTGTTTGTGACGGTCCGATCCTCCGGCGGGGATGTTTTCAAATCAGAGAAGCGGGCGGCGTCGAGCGCTGCGCCATTGGTTGGAGCGCGCCATGCCGCGTGAGCCGTTTTCCATTGCCGGTGTCGACGTTGCGCCCGGCACGCGCGCCAGTGTCACCTTGCCTGTCTCTGCCCTGCCTGATCACACTGCGGTCGGCCTCAATGTCGAAGTCATTCACGGCAAGCGTCCCGGCCCGACCATGTTTGTCAGTGCAGCCGTGCACGGCGATGAGGTGATCGGAGTCGAGATTGTGCGCCGTCTGCTGCGCACGCCGCAACTTGCCAACCTGCGCGGCACGTTGCTGGTGGTGCCTGTCGTGAACAGCTTCGGCTTTCTGGCACGCTCGCGCTATTTGCCCGACCGGCGCGACCTCAACCGGTGTTTTCCCGGCACGGCCTCGGGATCGCTTGGATCGCGGCTCGCCTATATCTTTCTGCGCGAGGTGGTGTTGCGCTGCGATTTCGGGATTGATCTGCATTCAGCTGCCGAGCATCGCACCAACCTGCCCCAAATCCGCGTCACCCCCCGCGATGCAACCACCGCCCGCATGGCGCGTGCCTTTGGTGCGCCTGTGATCCTGACCTCGCCCCTGCGCGACAGATCCTTGCGCGGTGAGGCGGCGGAACGGGGCACGCCGGTTCTGCTTTATGAGGCGGGTGAGGGTTTACGCTTTGACGAATTTGCGGTGCGCGTGGGCGTTGCGGGCATTCTGCGGGTGATGCGGGATGAATCGATGCTCGCCGCCAAAGGCATCGCCAAGGCCCGCACCCCATCGCTGATCTGTCGCGCCTCGACCTGGTTGCGCGCGCCTGTGGGGCTTGCTGCGCACGTTCCGGGCCGAGGGCGAGATCGTGGAAAAGGGCGACGTGCTGGCCGCCGTGTCCGACCCTGCGGGGGATGTCGAAACCGAACTGCTTGCCCCCGGCCCCGGTATTCTGATCGGTCGTGCGGTGCTGCCTGTCGTGAATGAGGGCGATGCGGTCTTTCACCTCGCCGAACTCAGCCCCACCGCCAATGAGGATACGGTGGATGCCCTGACCGCTCAGCTCGAAGTCGACCCGCTGTTTGACGAAGACGAGATTATCTGACGCCTATTGCGCTGGTACCAGCGCCGTCAACACCGCCGAGATCGGGGCCAGCGCCACACGTTCGGCCCGGTCCTGAAGCCCCCAGAGCAGCAGCGCCGAAATCGTGTCGGGGCGCAGACGGCCCACCATGATCACGCCGCCTTCCTGTCCCGCGCGGAACGCCGCCTGATCCAGAAAGCGCCGGATCACCGACGGGGTCTGATCGGCACTGTCAAAGTCGCGAAAGATCAGGCCCGCAGGCACCCCGTCGCGCAAGGCCAGCTTGTGGGTCGTGTTCAACCCTTTGGATTGCAGAACTAGGCCATGGCCCGTCGCAAGCACCGCCTGCGCGATCTGTTCAGAGGCATCGCGGCTACTTTGCAGACCAGTGCCGGGCCCTTCCATCACCGCGACCGCCTCGGGCACGGTATCAAGGGCAGCCGACAGCGCCACTTCGGCGTCACCGGCGGTGGCCCCTTGCGGCAGGTTCATCAGCGCCATCACCTCAAAGCCGCGCGCGCGGTACTCCGCCATCCGCTCAGCCGCATCCGGCAGTGTTGCATCCACGGCAAAGCTGAGTGGATAGGGAAAACTTTGCAAGGCGGCCAGACCGACAGACCCGCCCGTCAGATCAACGCCGCTGTCCATCAGGACAATCGACATGAGCGGCTTTTCTTCGGCGTTCTCGAAGGGCACGGAGTAGGCAACAATTGCACGGGAGTCTGTCGGGGCGGCATCTGCGGCAGCGCCCTCCTCTTCGGCAGGCACGTCCGGCGTGCGATCCACAAGCGATCCGGCAGGTGTCCCGATGGTCGGACCTGTATCCGGTGTGGGGTCAGCGGCATTGGGCAAGGCTGCGATCTGTTCGCCTGCGCCATCTTCCTCAGGTGTTTCGGGCGCAGCGGGCGGGGCCGGAGCCTCTGCCGTCTCGCTGACATCTGGCTGCGCGGGGGCGTCAGCCTCACTGGCTTCGGGGGCCTGCGCGATCTCTGGTGTCTGCGGCGCAGGGGCCTCGGCCACGGGCGCATCGGGTGGCGGGCTGTCTTCTTCGGCAAAGGCGGTCGGCGCGTCAGGCACTGTTGGCGGGGCGGGCTGTGCGGGATCGGTCGAGATCGACAGTTCGGTTTCAACGTCGGGTGCTGTTGGTGCACCACCGGGGGCGGCAGGCTGGACCGGGGCGACATCGTCAATGGCAACAGCACCCACATCGGTGCTGGCCGCCGGATCAGCGAGGTCGTCCGCCTGCCCTGTTTCGGGCACCACGGGCGTGTCCGACCCGGCCTCGGTTGCGGCGGCAACTGTGTCAGCCTCGGGCGAGGTGACTTGCGGGGCGGCCTCATCCACGACCAGATCGGCATCGGTCACGGCCTCGGCGGTGCTGGCTTCACCGGCTTCGGGGGCGGCTGCGCTGCTGGGGGCCGTGTCCCCGGCCACCGGGGCAATCGGATCATCGGCGATCACGGACACCGCACCGGCTCCGATCACGCTCACCACGCCGCCCCAGATTATGCCGCTCAGAAATCCTCTGGCCATGTTGTCTGTCCTTACGTCCTGTCCGCGCATGGCCCCGCTTTGCGATGTGCCGTGCCGGTCTGCTGTCCCTCGTGTCCCGGGCAGCGGCGTCCTCTTGACGCGGACGCGCGAGCCTGAGCATGTATGGCCGCGACTATAGGGGCCATTGGCCCCCCTTGGAATACGAGATTTTGCGATGCTGCTGCTGATCGACAATTACGACAGTTTTACCTACAACCTCGTGCACTACCTGGGCGAGCTTGGGACAGAGGTTGTGGTGCGCCGCAACGATGCGATCGACGTGCAAGAGGCGATGGCGATGCGCCCGGCAGGCATCCTTTTGTCGCCCGGGCCGTGCGATCCGGATCAGGCGGGCATCTGCCTTGCGCTGACGGCGGCCGCCGCCGAAACCCAAACGCCGCTGATGGGGGTGTGCCTTGGGCACCAGACCATCGGGCAGATTTTTGGCGGCAAAGTGATCCGCGCGCCCGACATTGTGCACGGCAAGATGGGGGTGATGCATCACTCCGGCACGGGCCTTTTTGCCGGATTGCCCACACCGTTCGAGGCGACGCGCTATCACTCGCTCACCGTTGAGCGCGAGAGCCTGCCAGATTGCCTTGAGATTACCGCAGAGGTCGAGGATGGCACGATCATGGGGCTCGCTCACCGCAGCCTGCCGATCCACGGGGTTCAGTTTCACCCTGAATCGATCCGTTCGGAACACGGGCACGCGCTGCTCAAGAACTTCACCGACATGATGCGGGTCCCGGCATGAGCGATGCGCTGAAACCGCTGATCAACGCCGCAGCCGATGGACCCCTGACACGGGATCAGGCCGAGGCCGCATTCCAGATCCTGTTCGAGGGCGAAGCGACCCCGTCCCAGATCGGCGGTCTGTTGATGGCCCTGCGCACGCGCGGCGAAACCGTCGACGAATTCGCCGCTGCTGCTGCCGTGATGCGGTCCAAATGCAACAAGGTGCGCGCGCCCGAGGATGCGATGGACATCGTGGGCACAGGTGGCGACGGCAAGGGCACGCTCAACATCTCGACGGCAACGGCCTTTGTGGTTGCAGGCGCAGGCGTGACGGTCGCCAAGCATGGCAACCGCAATCTCAGCTCGAAATCCGGTGCGGCAGATGCGCTGACGCAGATGGGGATCAACGTGATGGTGGGGCCGGCGGTGGTCGAAGCCTCACTTGCGGGTGCGGGTATCGGCTTCATGATGGCACCAATGCACCACCCTGCCATCGCGCATGTCATGCCGACGCGGGCCGAACTGGGCACACGCACAATCTTCAACATCCTCGGCCCGCTGACCAACCCGGCCAGCGTCAAACGGCAACTGACCGGGGCCTTCAATCGCGGGTTGATCCGCCCCATGGCCGAAACGCTGGGGCAATTGGGCACCGAAGCTGCATGGCTGGTCCACGGCTCGGACGGCACGGATGAGCTGACCATTTGCGGCATCTCGTGGGTGGCCGGGCTGGAAAACGGGATCGTCACCGAATTCGAAGTGCATCCCGAACATGCGGGCCTGCCCGTGCATCCGTTCGAGGACATCCTTGGCGGCACCCCCGAAGACAATGCGCGCGCCTTCCGCGCTCTGCTCGATGGCGCACCCGGTGCCTATCGCGACGCGGTGCTGCTGAACGCCGCCGCAGCCCTCAAGGTCGCCGGAAAAGTGGTCGATCTGTCCGACGGCGTTGTCCTCGCCAAGGAGAGTATCGACAGCGGCGCTGCCAAGGCTAAGATCAAGGCAGTAGCGGACATCACCCAGGAAGCGGCCTAGTCCCTTCTCTGATTAGGAAAATCCCGGGGGTTGTCCATTATTCGCCATTGGTTCAAGAACAATGGACGACGGGGCTAGCCCCCGGTTAACCGCTGGCCAAGAGAGCTGACAAATGACTGACACGATTTTGGACAGGATCAAGGCCTACAAGCTAAACGAAGTGGCCGCCGACAAGGCCGCCAAGCCGCTGGAGACCGTCGAGGCCGAAGCGCGCGAGGCCGATCCTGTCCGCCCCTTTGCCGCTGCCCTGCAACGGGCCAACCGAGAGGCCTATGGCCTGATCGCCGAGATCAAAAAGGCCAGCCCGTCCAAAGGGTTGATCCGCGAAGACTTTGATCCCGCCACCCTCGCCAAAGCCTATGAAGACGGCGGTGCGACCTGTCTGTCGGTGCTGACCGACACGCCCAGCTTTCAGGGCGCCAAGGATTTCTTGACCAAGGCCCGCGCCGCCTGCGATCTGCCCGCGCTGCGCAAGGATTTCATGTATGACACCTATCAGGTGGCCGAAGCACGCGCGCTCAATGCCGACTGTATCCTGATCATCATGGCCAGCGTCAGTGACGCGCAGGCGCAGGAACTGGAACAGGCCGCGACAGACTGGGGCATGGATGTGCTGATCGAAGTGCATGACGAGGCCGAGTTGGAGCGCGCCTGCGCTCTCAAAAGCCCGCTCATGGGCATCAACAACCGCAACCTTAAGACTTTTGACGTGACACTCGACACCACGCGGAAACTGTCGCGCCTCGTGCCTGCCGACAGGGTGATCGTTGCAGAAAGCGGGCTCAACACGCCCGCCGATCTCGCCGATCTTGCGATGTATGGCGCACGCACGTTCCTGATCGGCGAAAGCCTGATGCGGCAGGACGATGTCGCCGCTGCCACGCGCACGCTGCTGGCCAATCCCCTGACCTCGGGCGGGGGCATGTAGATGGCCCTCACCCATTTTGATGCCCAAGGGTCGGCCCATATGGTCGACGTGTCCGAAAAGGACGTGACGGACCGTATCGCGGTGGCCGAGGCTTGGGTGAAGATGCGGCCTGAAACCCTTGAAATCATTACCAAAGGGCGCGCCAAGAAAGGTGATGTCATCGGTGTGGCACGCCTGGCCGGCATCATGGGGGCCAAGCGCACCTCCGACCTGATCCCCCTATGTCATCCGCTGCCCATCACCAAGGTGGCGCTTGATCTGGAACCCGACGCCACCCTGCCCGGTCTGCGCATCACCGCAACGGTCAAGACCACCGGCCAGACCGGCGTCGAGATGGAGGCGCTGACCGCCGCCTCGACTGCCGCGCTGACGGTCTATGACATGGCCAAGGCCGTGGATAAAGGCATGGAAATCGGCGGCCTCCGCGTCGTTCTGAAAGACGGTGGCAAGTCCGGCCGGTACGAGGCGCCATGATCACCGTCGCGCAGGCGCTCGATCATCTGTTCGCGCTCGCTGATCTGCTGCCTGTCGAAACCGTTCCGCTGCGCGCGGCATCGGGCCGCGTGCTGGCAGCGCCGGTCACCGCACGGCGCACGCAACCTCCCTTCGCGGCCTCGTCGATGGATGGATATGCGCTCAAAAGCGTCGAGGCCGATCTGCACGCACAGTTCAAAGTCGTGGGCGAGTCCGCCGCCGGGCACCGCTGGGACGGCACGCTGCGGGCTGGTCAGGCGGTGCGCATCTTCACCGGAGCGCCCATTCCCGAAGGTGCCGACAAGGTGGTGATCCAGGAGGATGTCACGCGCACCGGCGACATGATTTCCATCACCGACGATCCCGGCCCCAAGGACAACATCCGCCCCGCTGGTGTCGATTTCTCCGAAGGCACGCAGCTTGATGCGCCCCGCCGCCTGTCGCCCGGGGATATCGCCCTGGTTGCGGCGATGAACATCGCCGACGTCCCGGTGCGGCGCGCCCCTGTCGTGGCCCTGATCTCGACCGGAGACGAACTGGTCGTGCCGGGCGAAGAACCGGGGCCAGACCAGATCATCGCCTCCAACACCTACGGGCTGGCGGCCATGCTGGAACGGGTCGGGGCTGCTCCGCACATCCTGCCCATAGCGCGCGACACCGAAGCGTCGTTGCACACGGTTTTCGGCCTTGCCCACAGTGCCGATCTGATCGTGACCATCGGCGGTGCCTCGGTTGGCGATCATGACCTTGTGGGTCGGGTGGCCGCCAATCTCGGGATGGACCAGTCTTTTTACAAAGTCGCGATGCGCCCTGGAAAACCGCTGATGGCGGGGCGGTTGAATGGCGTGCCCATGGTCGGCCTGCCCGGCAATCCGGTGTCCGCGATGGTGTGCGGGGCGGTGTTTCTGACCCCGATGCTGAATGCGATGCTGGGACTGGGGCAAAGGCCTGCGCCGCGTGTGACGATGCCGCTGCGTGGGACACTGCCACACAACGGACCGCGAGAGCACTACATGCGCGCCTGCATCGCGGATGGCCGCGTCGCGGATGCCGGTGCGCAGGACAGCTCGCTTCTGAGCGTGCTTGCCCGCTCCAACGCGCTGATTGTCCGCCCGCCAGACGATCCCGCGCGGAGTGACGGCGATATGGTGGACGTCGTTCCGTTATCCTGAACAGTTGACACAAAACAGGAACGTCCGTAGAACAAATGCAAACCACTGCCAAATGGTGACCACAGGTTCGGAGGACAGAGCATGCTTACAAAGAAACAGCTGGATCTACTGGCGTTCATCCACAAACGGGTGCAGCGCGATGGCGTACCGCCCAGTTTTGACGAGATGAAAGAGGCGCTTGATCTGCGCTCCAAATCCGGCATCCACCGCCTGATCACGGCGCTGGAAGAACGCGGGTTCATCCGCCGCCTTGCGCACCGTGCCCGCGCCATCGAAGTGGTGAAGCTGCCCGAAAGCATGGGCGGAGCGAGCACAACCGGCTTTACCCCCGCGTGATCGACGGCGACCGCCCCGATGTACCGCCCCCACCCTCTGCGCTGAGTGTCGAGGCCGCCCATGCGGTCGAACTGCCCGTGATGGGCCGGATTGCGGCGGGTGTTCCAATCTCGGCCATTTCCGAAGTGTCCCACTCCGTGGCTGTGCCCGGCGCGATGCTGTCGGGCAAGGGCGATCACTATGCCCTTGAAGTCAAAGGCGATTCGATGATCGAAGCCGGGATCAACGACGGCGACGTCGTGGTGATCCGCGAAACTTCGGTGGCTGAAAACGGCGATATCGTCGTGGCCCTTGTCGAAGACCACGAGGCGACACTGAAACGCTACAAGCGGCGCGGCGACACCATTGCGCTGGAGGCCGCGAACCCGGCCTATGAAACCCGCGTGTTCCCGGTGGGCCATGTGAAAGTTCAGGGCAAACTGGTGGGTCTGATCCGCACCTATTGATCGTCCCGTCGATCTGATTGTTTTGTGAAAGGCGGGCTTTATGGTCCGCTTTTTGTCAGTTCCGGGCCAGTTGATCGGCGATGTCCGGCAAATCCAGCGTGACCCGCGGATAGCGCGACCAGCCCGACCACATCCGATCCCCGCCCAGATCGCGGGCGGAGACGAGCCGCGCAGTCCCCCCTCGCCCACCAGCGCCACAGCGCCTGTCGCGCGTAACTGTTTGGGTCCGAGGACCATACAGTCGCGCGGCAAGGTGGCATCGCGCTCGCCATTCATCACCACGATGTCACCCGGCCCGCAGCGCTGAAACTCGGCGATGGCGCGTTTGCCACTTATGTGGATCAGGCGAAACGGGCCGGTCTTGACGTCCGACCAGCGCGCTGCTGCGGTGTCCTGCGCGACGCCGTCGCCGTCATTCTCCAGCCAGTTGCGCGCGACAAACCCTGCCCCTTTTTCACGGCTGAGCGCGCGGCCCGCATCTGTCATCACTCCGACCAGCCCGCCCGTGTCCGCAATCAGGGCCACGGGGCGCTGCCCGTATTGCCACATCGCCAATGCCAGAGCGATGCCAGCCAGCCCCGCAAAGCGACCCCGCCCCTGCCACAGGATCACAAACAGCGCGCCAAGCGCCATGACCGGCAGCACCCAAGGGTTTGGACCGGCCACGAAGCCGCGCGCGCCATCCAGATTGGCAACGGTATCGGCCACCCACAGAATCCAGCGCAGCCCCCAGCCCATGACCCACAGGCCAATCCAATCGAGGCCCAACGGGGCCAGCACCAGCGCCAGAACCGCCGCTGGAATCACCAGAATCCCCATGAGCGGCACCGAGGCGAGGTTCGCGATCAGCCCGTAATGGGCCACCGCGTTGAAATGCGCAGCCCCGATCGGTGCTGTGGCCAACCCCGCCACGGCAGAGGAGATCACCACCGCCATCACGGGCTGTATCCATTTCGGCCCCAGAGTGATCCGCCCGTCGCGCATCCAGCCAAACACGGCCACCAGCGCTGTGGTGGCCGCAAAGGACATCTGGAATCCCGGGCCCATCAACGCCTCGGGGCGCAGGAAAAGGACGATCATCGCCGCAATCGCAACTGCGCGCAGGGAAAAGGCGCGCCGGTTGATAAGAACCGCGCACAGGGCGACGGCGACCATGATGAACGCACGCTCAGTCGCGACATTGCCCCCAGACAGGGCCAGATAGACGGACGCCGCCATGAGCGCCCCGACCGCGGCCATCTTGCGCGCCGGCCAGCGCAACGCGACATAAGGGATAAGCGCAAAGATCAGCCGCAACAGCGAAAACACGAACCCCGACAACAGGCCCATATGCAGGCCCGAGATCGCCAAAAGATGCGCCGTGTTCGAGGCGCGCAAATCCTCAAGCGCATCCTGACTGATGCCGCTGCGATCCCCTGTGGTCACAGCCGCCGCAAAGCCGCCTGTATCGCCCGGCAGCACCTCGCGCACCCGCATCGAGGCGGTCATGCGGATGCGAAAGACAGCCTGGCGCAGATCGAATTCCGCCTCGGAAATGGCCATAAGCGGCACGCGGGAATAGCCCACGCCGCCCAGTTCGGCGAACCATGCGTGGCGCTGAAAATCAAACCCGCCCGGCTCGACCGGTCCGCCCGGCGGGCTGACATGGGCGGTGGTCATGACCCGCAGCCCCGGTTCCGGCGTCACGCCAAGGGTTGCGTCCCCATGCAATGAAATGCGGACACGGTGCGGCGTTTTGGCTGGCGACACACGGTCCAGCTTGACCCGGTCAAGGGTCAGGCGAACCGCATCCGACCCGCTGCGATCCATGCCGACAATGCGCCCTTCGACCGGTCCGTAATAGCGCCAGGACAGCACCGGGCCCGCGACCGAATGCGCGCGCCACGCCGCAAGCAGAAACCCGATGGCGATCATCAGCAAGATCACCGGCACGGGCGACAGGCTTTCGTCGCTTTTCCACGCCAGCCATGCCAGCGCCACACCGCCTGCCCCCACAGCTACCAGCATCCACGCTGACGGCTCAAAGGTCAGGCCAAAAAACAGCGCAATGCCCATGGCCATGCCCACGGGCAACCAGCCAAAAAGACTGCCCCGCTGAAACAACATCGACTGCCGGAAGTGGCCCATCAGGCCCATGCTTGCCCCTGTCGCCCTTGGTGAGTATCAGGAGGCCAACGTTAGAACCGTCATGGTTAAACAAAGGTAAACATCACCCCCATGTCCCAAGCTGTCGTCACCCGTTTTGCCCCCTCGCCCACCGGCTTTCTGCACATCGGCGGCGCGCGCACGGCGCTGTTCAACTGGCTGTACGCGCGTGGGCGTAAAGGTACCTTTCTGCTGCGGATCGAGGACACCGACCGCGCCCGCTCCACGCGCGAGGCGACGCAGGCCATTCTGGACGGGCTGGCGTGGCTTGGGCTCGACTACGACGGTGAGGTGATCAGCCAGTTTGAACGCGCGGACCGCCATGCCGAAGTGGCGCACCAGCTGCTGGCCGAGGGCAAGGCCTATAAATGTTTCGCCACGCAGGACGAGATTGCAGAGTTCCGGGACGCAGCCAAAGCCGAAGGGCGTTCGACCCTTTTCCGCTCGCCATGGCGGGACGCCGATCCGTCAACGCACCCGGACGCGCCATTTGTCGTGCGTATCAAGGCGCCGCAAAGTGGTGAAACCGTGATCCGCGATCAGGTGCAGGGTGATGTCACGATCCGCAACGACCAGTTGGACGACATGGTGCTGCTGCGCGGGGACGGCACGCCGGTCTACATGCTGGCCGTTGTCGTGGATGATCACGACATGGGCGTGACCCACGTGATCCGGGGCGATGATCACCTCAACAATGCCGCGCGGCAAATGATGATCTATGACGCGATGGGATGGGACGTGCCGGTCTGGGCCCATATTCCGCTGATCCACGGCGAAGACGGCAAGAAACTGTCCAAACGGCACGGCGCGCTTGGGGCGCAGGAGTATCAGGCGATGGGGTTCCCTGCCGCCGGTATGCGCAACTATCTGACGCGGCTGGGGTGGAGCCACGGCGATGACGAGTTTTTCACCGATGCACAGGCGCGCGAGTGGTTCGACCTTGACGGAATTGGCAAAAGCCCGGCCCGGTTCGATCTGAAAAAGCTGCAAAACCTGTGCGGACAGCACATGGCGCAGGCGGATGATGCTGCATTGCAGAAAGAAATCGCCGCATATCTGGAGGCGGCGGGCCGTCCGGCGCTCACAAATGAACAATCTGCAGGCCTGTTGAAAGCCATGCCTTTCGTCAAGGAAAGATCAAAGACCTTTGACGAAATGATTGATAAAGCACACTTTATTCTGACGGATCGGCCAATTCAGCCGGACGAAAAGGCCAGCAAGGCGCTTGATACGGTATCCCGTGGTATACTGACGCAATTGACGCCGCACCTGCAAAGCGTTACTTGGGATCGTGACAGTTTGGAGGCTGTCCTGAACGACTTTGCTGCGTCGCAGGACACAAAATTCGGCAAGCTCGCTGGCCCCCTTCGGGCGGCCCTTGCAGGTCGGGCCGTAACGCCTTCGGTTTTTGACATGATGCTGGTGCTGGGACGCGATGCGACCCTGGCCCGGCTAGAGGATGCTGCCGCCTGATACGCGTATCGTTTCGTCGGCAGCCTAACGATTGGGTCGCGGCATCTGCCGGGATCCAGGCGGCTTGCGCTGCCCTGCGACGAAAGGAACGACCCGATGGCTGACACTCCGAAATCCGCGAAACTGACGATAGGCAACGACGTTTACGACCTGCCGATCCATTCGCCCACCGAGGGCCCGGATGTCCTTGATATCCGCAAGCTCTACGGTCAGGCGGGCGTCTTTACCTATGATCCCGGTTTCACCTCGACTGCGAGTTGCGACAGCACCATCACGTTCATCGACGGGGGCGAAGGCGTTTTGCTGCACCGTGGCTACCCCATCGGGCAACTGGCTGAGAAGTCGCACTATCTCGAGGTCTGCTACCTGCTTTTGTATGGAGAGTTGCCCTCTGCCAAGGCGCTGGAAGAGTTCGAGCATAACATCACCATGCACACGATGCTGCATGAGCAGATGCAGAATTTCTTCCGCGGGTTCCGGCGCGATGCGCACCCAATGGCGATCATGGTGGGCGTGGTGGGTGCGATGTCGGCTTTCTATCATGACAGCACGGATATTGCAGACGAACGCCAGCGCGAAATCGCAAGCCATCGCCTGATCGCCAAGATGCCGACCATCGCCGCGTGGGCCTACAAGTACTCCA
Organism: Tateyamaria armeniaca; assembly: GCF_045797845.1. Classification (NCBI taxonomy): domain Bacteria; kingdom Pseudomonadati; phylum Pseudomonadota; class Alphaproteobacteria; order Rhodobacterales; family Roseobacteraceae; genus Tateyamaria; species Tateyamaria armeniaca. The sequence continues at coordinate 2,735,439 of NZ_JBHDIY010000002.1, read as the reverse complement.
TCGGCCAGCCCTTCGTATATCCGCGCAACGATCTGGATTTTGCCTCGAACTTCCTGCGCATGTGCTTTGCGGTGCCTGCCGAAGATTACGTGGTCAACCCGATCCTGAGCCGTGCGATGGACCGCATCTTTACGCTCCACGCCGATCACGAGCAGAACGCGTCGACCTCGACCGTGCGGCTCGCCTCGTCTTCGGGTGCCAACCCGTTTGCCTGTATCGCCGCTGGCATTGCCTGCCTGTGGGGTCCGGCCCATGGTGGTGCGAACCAGGCCTGTCTTGAGATGCTCAAGGAAATCGGCACACCCGACCGCATCCCCGAATTCATCGCCCGCGCCAAGGACAAGAACGACCCGTTCCGCCTGATGGGCTTTGGCCACCGCGTCTACAAGAACTTCGACCCCCGTGCGACGGTGATGAAACAGTCCGCCGACGAAGTGCTGGAACTGCTGGGCGTGGAAAACAACCCGGTGCTGGCCGTCGCCAAGGAACTGGAGGCTGCCGCCCTCGCCGATCCGTACTTCGCCGAGAAGAAACTGTTCCCGAATGTCGACTTCTATTCCGGTGTGATCCTTGAGGCGATGGGTTTCCCGACATCCATGTTCACCCCGATCTTTGCGCTGTCGCGCACCGTGGGCTGGATTTCGCAGTGGAAGGAAATGATCGCCGATCCACAGAACAAGATCGGGCGCCCGCGTCAGTTGTATCTGGGCGAAAGCCAGCGCGACTACATCGATATCGAAAGCCGCTGAGTCGGCCCACGCCTTTGCAGGTATGGTTAACGCCCCGAGCCATCGGGGCGTTTTTTTATTCAATATTGGTGCATTCTGAACTGTGTTTCTTCTGTGGCAACAATGAGGCAGTGATGCTTGACCGCATCAGGCCAGTGCCCTCTTAATGCCTCTGGTGTTAGCTGGAGTTTGGGAATCATGGAAATAGGTATTGCGCTATTGGGCCTTCTGGGCATTGGACTTTTGATCAATATTTTTGACGACGACGACGATCCTGTTGCAGCGGCGGAGGAAGAAACGCCGCCCGGACAGGAAACGCCCTCAGAAGGCGAAACACCGATCGGGCAAGAGCCGGTTGCAGGCCTGACCCTGCCCGGAACCGAAGCTGCTGACACGCTCAATGGCGGTGACGGCAACGACACGATTACCGGTGCGGGCGGCAATGACGACCTGTTCGGTGGCGCCGGAGACGACACCATCGAAGGCGGTGCGGGCGATGATATCGCGCAAGGCAATGCCGGGTTTGATCTGATCATCGGCAACGAAGGCAATGACGCGCTGCAGGGCCGTGGCGGCGATGATACCGTCCAGGGCTTCTCTGGCGATGACTGGGTCGATGGCAATGACGGCGACGATGTGGTGCGTGGCGGTGCGGGCGATGACGTTGTCATCGGTGGCGCAGGTGCTGACCAGATTGAAGGGCGTAACGGTGACGACCTTCTGATCTCTGGCGAAGGTCCGGGATCGCCCCTGACCGATGAACAGCTTGCCGCGGCACGCGACGGCACCCCCATCGAAGAGATCATTACAGAACCATCCGATCAGGAATTCACCGATGACGGTGCGGCTGACACGCTTGACGGGGGCAACGGCGACGACGACCTGTTGTTTGGCGCAGGCGATTCCGCAACGGGTGGATCGGGCGCGGATGCCTTTGGTATTTTCGCATCACAAGTGGGCGAAGACGGCCCGGCCACAATCGAAGACTATGTAGCTGCAGACGATTCCCTGTTCCTTTACTTCCAGTCGGATGCAACACCAGCGGACGCGACCATCGAAGTTGCCGATGATGGTGACGACGCCGTGGTCAGCGTGGACGGCGAAGAAGTCGCGCGCATCATCGGTGCCGCCGGTGCCGTGGCCGCAAGCGATCTGGAAATCGTGCAGGCCGAGGCCGAAGTTGTCCCACCAGAGAACGAGCTGACCATCGATGGCACAGACGCCGGTGAAACGCTGCAGGGCAGTGTCGAGGCCGAAACCATCAATGGCCTTGGCGGTGATGACGACATCATTGCCGGTGGCGGTGACGACACCGTGAACGCAGGCGATGGTGCTGACGTGGTCCAGGGTCAGGGTGGCGCAGATGCGCTTAATGGCGATGCGGGCAACGACCTGATGCAGGGCCGTGGCGGCGGTGACAATCTGTCCGGTGGCGAAGGCAATGACTGGGTCGATGGCAACGACGCGCAGGACACCGTTGATGGTGGCGTGGGCGACGACACGGTCGTAGGTGGCCTTGGCGCGGATGTGCTGACCGGTGGCGCCGACAATGACGTGATGGTCGCAGGCGAATTGCTGGCCGATCCGCTGTCGACGACAGCGTTGGCTGCACTGCGCAGCGGTGCCACGATCAATGACGCAGTCAGCATCGAAATCGGCACTGGCGTCACGCTGGTCGATGATGGTGCGGCAGATGTGCTGGACGGCGGGGACGGTTCGGACGACCTCTACTTTGGTGCGGGCGACACGGCCACGGGCGGCTCCGGTGAGGACACGTTTGGCATCATCGTTGCAGAAGGCGCAACAGAGGCCGCAGTGATCACCGATTTTGACAGCGCCGAAGACGTGGTTGTCATCATCGATCCGACATTGGATCCCGCAGCCGCTGCCCCGGTTGTCACCGTGACGGACGATGGCGCGGATGCGCTGATCCTGCTGGACGGTGACGTTGTGGGCCGCGTGACAGACGGGGCTGGCAAGGTCAGCGCCGGTGACATCACGGTACAGGCGTCGGTAGCGACATCGGTGTTTGAACCCAACCCGGCACCAATCGCAGCCATCTGATCACCAGACGGCACGCATGAAACAAAGCGCCCCGGACCCCGGGGCGCTTTTTTCGTTGGGGCCCTAGCGCCCCTCGAACTTCGGTTTGCGCTTTTCCACAAAGGCCAGCACGCCCTCGCGGAAATCGCGGCTTTCCCCGCAATCCCCCTGTTCGGAGGCTTCCAGTGTCAGTTGGGTTTCCAGATCGTTGTTCCAGCTTGCGCGGATCACACGTTTGACCGCCCCGAACGCCTTTGTCGGACCTTGGGCAAGATGTGCTGCCCGCCCGCGCCAATGGGCGTCAAAGGCGTCATCGGCGACAGCCTCCCAGATCATGCCCCATTCATCCGCCTGACGTGCGGTGATCTTGTCCGCAAACAGGGCTGCGCCCATCGCCTTGGCCATGCCCATCGCGCGCGGCATCACATAGGTGCCCCCCGCATCCGGGATCAGCCCGATCCGGGTGAAGGCTTGCAGGAAATACGCGCTTTCGGACGCGATCACCACGTCACAGGCCAGCGCAAGGTTGGCCCCTGCCCCGGCCGCCGCGCCGTTCACCGCCGCGATTGTGGGCACCGGGCAGTCAATGATCGCATTGAGCATCGGCGTGTATTCATCGCGCAATGTGCGTTCGAGGTTGAGGTCAGCAGCATTGGCCCGATCCCCAAGGTCCTGCCCTGAACAAAACGCACGGCCCGCACCGGTCAGCACAACCACGCGCGCCGTCTTGCCCGCATGGGTGACGGCCACGTCAATCTCTGCCCGCATCTGGGTTGTCAGCGCATTCATCACATCCGGACGGTTCAGCGTGATCAGCGCCACGCCATCTTCCATCGCACATGTCAGGGTTTCGTATTTCATGCCCGTCTCTCCACATTGGGTCTGCGGACATGCATATCAAACCGATCAGTTTAGAACAGCCCCGACGCGCCGTTACTCGTCCAGAATTTCACGCAGGCGTTTGGCCTCGTCTTCGCTAAGCGCGGCATCACCCGCCACAGGGGCGCTCGATCGTCCGCGCAGATAGCCAAACCCGATGCCCGCCGCCAGCAGGAACATGAGCGGCCCCGCCAGCCAAAGCAGCCAGTTGGAGCCGGACGAACGCGGTGTCATCAGAACAAACTCGCCATAGCGTTCCACAAAGAAGTCGACGATGGCATCATCCGACTGCCCCGCCGCCACCTGTTCGCGGATCACGCGCCGTGTGTCGATGGCCCATTGCGCATTGGACGACGCCACGGATTCCGACTGGCAAACCACGCAGCGCAAGGCGTGATCAAGGCCGCGCGCGCGCGCCTCGAGCGCCGGATCGTCGAGCATTTCGCTTGGGTCAAGCGCAAGGGCCATTCCGGCCAGCGCAAACCAAAAGGCGAGGGCCAACCGTTTCATTCCGCTGGCACCGTTTTGGCGGTCTTGCGCGCGCCAACAGCCACGCGGAAACGCCGATCACTCAGCGACAGGAACCCGCCCAGTGCCATCAGCGCACAGCCGATCCAGATCCAGTTGGTCAGCGGTTTGATATAGGTGCGCACGGCCCAGCCCCCGTTGTTCTGCGCATCCCCAATCACGACGTAGACGTCGCGCGCGAGGTTATAGTCAATCGCCGCCTCGGTCGTTGGCATCTGCGCCACGGGATAAATCCGCTTTTCAGGGCGCAGTTGCGCAATCTCGCGCCCATCCTTGGCCAGTGTCAGATACCCCATAGTGAACAGGTAGTTGGGGCCTTCGCCCTCCTCCACCTTGTCCAGCGTCAGAGTGTATCCACCCACCTCGAAGGGTGCGCCGATCTGGGCAACGCGGATATCCTCGGATTGCCACGAGGTCAGGCCCGCCACCCCCAGCATGGTGATGCCAAGACCGCCATGTGCCACCGCCTTGCCCCAGTCCGACCGCGGCAGGCGCAGCAGACGGCCCGCGTTGAACTTTTGCCCGGTGCGGCTGGCCAGATCGACCATCGCGCCCATAACCAGCCAAGCGCCCAGGAAAGCACCCATGGGGCCGATCAGGCTGCGCCCGGTCTGCATAACCCAAGCCAAGCCGGCAAAGGCCAGCGCCAGCACAAACACATAGCGCAAGGGACGCATGGCCCGCGCGATCTGCCCGCGTTTCCACGGCATCATCGCACCCACCGGCAGGATAAGGCCCAAAACCACCATGAACGGCGTGAAGGCCATGTTGAAGAACGGCGGTCCCACGCTCAGTTTGCGATCAAAGAACATCTCGGCCACGAGCGGCCACATAGTGCCCACGAAGACCACGAAACAGGACACGGCCAAGAGCACGTTGTTGGCCACCAGCGCGCTTTCGCGACTGACCATACCAAAGACGCCGCGCGCCTCCATCGTACCTGCGCGTAGCGCAAACAGGATCAGCGCTCCGCCCATGAAAAAGCCCATGATCATCAGGATGAACACACCGCGTTCAGGATCATTGGCGAAAGCATGAACCGACGTCAGCAGGCCCGAACGCACGATGAATGTTCCGATCAGCGAAAAGCCAAAGGCCAGAATGGCCAGCAGGATCGTCCATGCCTTCAGGCTTTCGCGCTTTTCCACAACGATGGCCGAATGGACAAGGGCGGCGGCCAGTAGCCAAGGCATGAAGGACGCGTTTTCAACCGGGTCCCAGAACCAGAACCCGCCCCAGCCAAGTTCGTAATAGGCCCACCACGATCCCAGCGCGATGCCGATGGTCAAAAAGACCCAAGCCGCCAAAGTCCAGGGTCGCACCCACCGCCCCCACGCCGCATCCACGCGCCCCTCGATCAGGGCGGCGACGGCAAAGGAAAATGCCATGCTGAGGCCCACATATCCAAGGTAGAGAAACGGCGGATGGAAGGCCAAACCGGGGTCCTGCAACAGCGGGTTCAGGTCCTGCCCGTCAAAGGGTGGCACCGCCAGTCGGACAAACGGGTTCGAGGTGAACAGGATGAACGCCAGAAACGCAACGCCAATGGCCCCCTGCACAGCCAGTACACGCGCCCGCAGGGACGGCGGCAAGTTCGATCCGAACCACGCGGCCGTCGCACCAAACAGGGCCACGATCAGCACCCATAGCAGCATCGATCCCTCGTGGTTCCCCCATGTGCCCGAAATCTTGTAGAGCATGGGTTTGGCCGAATGACTGTTCAGCACCACAAGGCGTAGGGAAAAGTCCGACACGATAAAGGCATACATCAGCGCGGCAAAGGAAAAGGCGATCAGCAGGAACTGTGCATTTGCAGCAGGTTCCGCCATCGCCATCAGGCGCGCGTCACGCCGCCATGCCCCATACATCGGCACAAGGGCACTGGAGGATCGCAACTAGAAATGCGAGGATGAGGGCGAAGTGACCAAGCTCTGTTATCATGAGCGTGTTATAGGCCAGTCACGCGCGTCCGCCAATGCGACAAACGTGTGGGCAGGATCACAGCTTTGCCATCCTGCCCTTCCCTTATTTAAAATGCCGCAGCGCGAGCCTGCGGCATTCAAACAGTCCGGCGGAGTGTTTTAGCGGGCGACCGGCAAAGCCTAGGCCGGGGCTGCAAGCCCAAACGCCACCTGCGTCATTTGGCGTGCCAATCAGGCGGCGCGGCGCCATTCCTCAAGGGCCGAATTGGCCTCCGGTGACAGGGCTGCGGCTGCTAGACGCACGTCCTTGCCCGTACTAGCTGCACCCACACTGTCGCTGCGCAATTTGCGCAAGGCGGCGACGTTCTGCATGACCTGCGGGACATGGGCCATGGTGCCCACGATCTCGCGCTGGAACTGTTGCGCCTTCACCTGATGACGCGCACCAAAGTAGAAGGACACGATGACGCCCAACAGCCACCACAGCGGCTCGGGGACCAGCGCAATGCCTTGCATCCGTTCAGCAAACCACAAGGGCTCGACCATCGCCGAGACGAACAGACCTAGCGTGCCAAGGGCCAGCGCCGGGCGCGGCAGACGGTTCACACCATCCATGAACTGATCAAACCAGCCCTGACGGGGCACGACGAATTCCTGCCCGTATTCCTTCATGGCCTGCATCTGCACCGCGTGGCTGCGCGCTGATCCGGCCTCGGCGTTTTCGCGAAACACTTCGACCGTGTCCTTGACCACGTTGGAGCCGTTGCCAAACAGCAATCCGAACATCCGTTCCATCAACCCCATGTCGCAACCCTTTCCTGAAACTGCGCCGGGCTCAGATGAAAGCGCGGCGTGATGAACTCTTCGGCCCGTTTGATCCAGCCACCTTTGCCGCCAGCGCGGGTGCGGGCGTATTTGCGGCTGGCAGGGCGACGGTCCGCGATGCGGAAATAGTAGTTGCGCCGCGCAATGCCGTAGGCGTCAACCAGATGGCCGGGCGCTGCGGCATAGGCGGCACGTGTGGCCGCGATCGTGTTTGGCCCCAAGGCACCATCGACCAGACACGGGTGCCCCATCTCTGTCAGCAGACGCTGCAATATCTTGATCGCATTGCCGCCAGCGTTGACATACATGTCAAACACTGTGGCATGCAGGGCAGCAGGCAGTTCCGCAATCAACGGACGCTCGAAATAGTGTGTGACGAAAATATCCGTGGCCTGTGCGCGGGTCAGGCGCCGCACATCCCGCGCATCCACATCACCATCCCGGTCCAGATCAAGGCCAAGGCGGCGCATCGTGTGTATGGTCACCCCGAAATTCGTGGCCCCGCCCGGATCATCCGGGTCATTCACGTAGCCGCCTTCGCGGTCCACGATCTCTTTTGCAATCTCTCTGACACTTTGCATTCAAGTTTCCCTTCGGCTCAAGGTCCGGTTCGCGGGAAACTCTGCATTCAGATGGTTAATGGGCGTTAAGCCAAGCGTGCGCTAGCCGTTCGGATCCTGATAGACGCCTTGTTCTTTCAGCGCATCGACAACCTCGGACGGCATGTAGGTCTCGTCATGTTTGGCAAGGATTTCAGAGGCTTCAAAGACGCCGTCAATGTAACGGCCCGTGCCAACCATGCCCTGATTTTCCTCAAACAGGTCGGGCAGCACGCCGGTGAAAACGACCGGAACAGACGCGCCGCCATCGGTCACCTCGAAGCGGATCGATTCGCCCTGCCCCCGGATCAGCGACCCCTCAGCCACCAAACCACCAATGCGAAACACCTCTGTCGGGGCCGGGGGTTCTGCCATGATCTGGCTTGGCGCGCGAAAGAAATTGATCCCGTCGCGCATGGCATAGCCGATCAGCGCCGTGGAAATCGTCAACGCGACGGCGGCCAGGGCGATGATCTGAATGCGGCGCTGTTTCTTGAGGCTCTTCATGGGCTCACGGGAAAAGCGGGGCCATCATCAGCCCCTCGGTCTCTTCAATACCTAACATCAGATTGGCGTTTTGCAACGCCTGCCCCGATGACCCTTTGGTGAGATTGTCGAGGGCCGCAACGACGATCGTGCGTCCGGGCAACCGATCCGCCGCCACGCCGATATGGCAGAAATTCGAACCGCGAATATGGCGCGTGCTCGGGGCCTCGCCAAACGGAAGGACCTCGACAAACACTTCGTCTGCATAGGCCGCCACAAGGGTTTCGTGCACCGCCAGCGCCTCACCACGCACATAGGCCGTGCCCAGAATGCCGCGGTTCGCCGGGATCAAATGGGGCTGAAACTGGATGCGCACGTCCCTGCCGGCCACTTTGGAAAATTCCTGATCAAACTCGCCCTGATGGCGATGCGTGCTGCCAAGCGCATAAGCGTGGTATCCCTCGCTCAACTCCGCATGCAGCAGGTTTTCCTTGAGCGCCCGCCCCGCGCCGGATACCGCCGCCTTGAGGTCGAGCACAATCTCGTCAATGTCGATCACACCGGACGCAATCAGTGGCCGCAACGCGAACTGCCCCGTGGCTGCATTACACCCGGTGCCCGCGACCAGCCGCGCATTTGTGATCTCGTCCCGATAAAATTCGGTCAGTCCGTAAACTGCTTCGCGCTGCATCTCGACGGCGCTGTGGGCATTGCCATACCACTTCTGGTACTCATCCGGATCACGCAGCCGGAAATCCGCGCTTAGATCCACGATCTTCAGATCGCGCGGCAGGCCCGAAATCACCTCTTGGCTGGTCTTGTGGGGCAGCGCGCAAAAGCACAGATCAATGCCGGCCCAGTCGATGTCCGAAAACGGCACCATGGGCGGCAGGTCCAGATGGCGCAGATGCGGATAGACTTGCGCGACGGTCTGGCCCGCTTTGGAAAAGGCACCCAGTGCCTTGATTTCAATGGAAGGATGTCCGGCAATCAGCCGGATCAGTTCAGCGCCCGTGTAGCCGGAAGCGCCCAGAATAGCGATGGAGTAAGTCATGTCGTGTCTTTCGAAGAAGGGATCAGATCAGGCGGCGTCAAAGGTGATCTGTCGTCGCAAGAACTGCGTTGCGCGCTGGCTGACACGCGCGGGATCCCCTGTCGTGAGGTACGCAGAAGTGCCCGATCCCAACTTGTCCGGATGCCGCTCCAGGTAGTCGGCAAGGCTTTCGCCGACGAGGTTCGCCTGACTGTAAACCGACACGTCGTCCCCAAGGGCCGCCTGAAAGATGTCTTCCATCAGCGGATAATGCGTGCAGCCCAAAATGGCGGCCTGCGGTTGCGGCATCTTGCGCCGCAGGGCGTCCACATGGCTGCGCACAAGGGCGTCGGCCAAGATCATGTCGCCGTCTTCAATGGCATCGACAACACCACCACATGCCTGTGCTTCGACATCCACACCAATGGCGCGAAAGGCCAACTCGCGCTGAAAGGCACGGCTGGCGACAGTGGCGGGCGTCGCAAACAGGGCTACGTGCTGCACGGCAACTTCGCGCGGGGGGAATTGTCACCCCACTGCCGTTCCGTCAGCGCCTCGATCATCGGGACGAACACACCCAGCACACGCTTGTCCGCCGGCACCCAGGATTCCTGCATCCGGCGGAGCGCCGCGGCCGACGCGGTGTTGCAGGCGAGGATCACCAGATCGCACCCCGCATCAAACAAGCGCTGAACGGCGGCACAGGTCAGTTCAAAGATATTGTCCGCCGTACGCACGCCATAAGGCGCATTTGCACTGTCAGCGAGGTAGATGAACGGAACGTCGGGCAGCCGCTTTTGCGCGGCGTCCAGCACCGTCAGCCCACCCAGACCGGAATCGAAAATACCAACTGCCATGTTGCGCCTTGCTGCGGCTCAGGTGCGGTGCCGCTCTTCGAACTCATACCCCAGATCAAAAATCTTCACCGGGTTCGGATTCAGCTCATACGTGGCTTTTCGGAGGAATTCCATCATCTGTTTGGAATCGCGCGCCATCGGGTCCAGCACCTTGCGCTCAATGGGTTCACCGATCACGGCCCGCACCGGCGTGTCGACGCGTTTCTTGAACTCCTTGATCAACAGACCAAGGCGCAAAGTGTTGTGCATGTGGCTCGCGATCTGGAACAAGCGGCTGGTGTGGCCATCAAAAAACAGCGGCACGACGGTAGCGTCAGATTTTGCCACCATCCGCGCCGTAAACCCGCGCCAGCGCGGGTCCATCGGCTTGGCAAAGGGTTTCGCCGCCGTACTGACCGTCCCCCCGGGAAAGATACCAATAGCACCGCCATCACCGAGATAGCGCAATGCCGCCTTGCGGGTTTCGATGTTCATCGCCATCGCCTCGCGGGTGTCGTCAAAGCTGATCGGCAGCAGGACGCGGTTCAACTCTTCGGCCTTTTTGAAGACTGAATTCGCCATCAGTTTGAAATCACCGCGTACCGTGGAAAGGATGTGGCCCATCATTAGGCCATCTAGAATGCCATAGGGGTGATTTGCGATCAAAATCAGGGGCTTGTCGCGCGGGATGTTGTCCAGACTGCCGCCCACCACATCAAGGCTCAGACCATAGCGTTCCACCATGACCGTCCAGAAATCGCGGCCCGCCGCCACTTCGTCTTCGTAGCCTTGCGCGCGTTTGATCAGACGCAACCGGCCCGTCGTGTTTTCAAGCAGACGGATCAATGCGCGACCACCCTTCGTCTCTGCCGAGTGGGCATAGCTGATTTCGCGCGTGATTTCCCGTCCCGGGTTGGGCATTGCGTCTCTACATGATCCGTTGCACGTGGCCTCTTATGTAAGGGGCCAAGCGCAGTCTGCATAGAGAGAATGACAGCCCGATGACGCCATCACTCGGCGGCCTGTGCCTGCACAGGGCCACCCGAACGGATCACCGACAGCAACTCCTCGCGCCGCTTGGCCGCCCTTGCCTCATTGGCTTCCTTGACCGGGCCAAAGCCGCGAATGTCCAGCGGCAGAGCCGCCAGAGCGACAATCGCGTCGCGCGTTCCGTCGTCCAGTTTCGGCAAAACATCGGCGAGGTCAGCCTCATATTGCTTGATCAGCGCCCGCTCCATCTTGCGCTCTGATGTGCGCCCGAATGGATCAAGCGGCGTGCCCCGCAACCCTTTGAGACGCGCCAGAATGCGGAAGTTGCGCATCATGCCGGCCCCATATTCCTTTTTCACCGGGCGGCCATCCGGACCCGTCTTGGACAGCATCGGCGGGGCGAGGTGGAATTTCATGCTGAAATCCCCGTCGAACTGCTCGCGCGCCTTGGCTTCCGTCTCCAGATGCAGGCGGGCGACCTCGTATTCGTCCTTGTAGGCGAGCAGCTTGTGATAGCCCTTGGCCACCGCCTCTTTCACCGCCACGTCGCTGATGCCATCCACCAGCTTGCGAAAGCGTTTGGCCAGCCGTCTGCCCTGGTATTTCACCAGGTGGTCGGCACGGAACGCGATCTTGTCCTCCAGCGTCTTGGGCATCTGCACCACCTTTGGTGCAGCCACGCGCGCCGACTCGTCGGGGTGCAGCACCGCCCAGCGCCCGATGTCAAAGGCGCGCGTGTTGCGCTCGACCGCAGCGCCATTCAGCTCAATCGCCTGCTGAATTGCGTCCAACGACAAGGGCACCAGACCGCGCTGCCACGCGGCCCCAAAGATCATCATGTTGGAAAAGATCGAATCCCCCATCGTCGCGCGCGCCAGTTCAGAAGCATCGAACATATCGACCCGCCCCTGCATCCGCGCTTCAAGCGACATGGCCAGCCGGTCAGATGGCAGCGCAAATTCGGTGTTGCGGGTGAAATCACCGGTGATGATCTCGTGGCTGTTGATGACGCAGCCCGTGCGCCCTTTGGAGGTCAGACCGAGCGTCTTGGCCCCCGCGCTGACCACCAGATCGCCGCCGATCAATGCGTCCGCCTCGCCCGTCGCCACCCGTATGGCGCTGATGTCGTCCGGGTCATTGGCCAGACGGCAGTGGATGTGCACAGCACCGCCCTTTTGGGCCAGCCCCGCCATTTCCATCATGCCTGCGCCCTTGCCGTCGATATGTGCGGCCTGTGCCATGACGGCCCCGATGGTGACAACGCCAGTACCCCCGACGCCGGTGATAACCACGTTCCATGTCCCGTTGATCGTCGGCAAATCGGGCATCGGCAGGTCAGGCAAGTCCAGCGTGGTTGTCGCCTGCTTTTTCACCTGCGCGCCTTCCAGCGTCACAAATGACGGGCAGAACCCTTTCAGGCACGAGAAATCCTTGTTGCACGAGGACTGATCAATCGCCCGTTTGCGCCCAAATTCCGTCTCGGCAGGCACGATGGACACACAATTCGATTGCACCCCGCAATCCCCGCAGCCCTCGCAGACGTCCGTGTTGATGAACACCCGTTTGTCGATATCTGGGAACGTGCCGCGTTTGCGGCGGCGCCGTTTTTCAGCGGCACAGGTCTGGACATAGACGATAACGCTGACGCCTTCGGTTTTCGCGAACCGTTCCTGCACGGTCTGCAATTCGGCACGTTCATGCACCGGCACGCCAGAGGGAAAGCGGGACACATCCACATCCTCTTTCTCATCATAGACCACGGCCACATGCTCACAGCCCATGGCACGGACCTCGTCCACGATGCGGTAGGCGTCCAGACCGCCATCGTTGCCCTGCCCGCCCGTCATCGCGACCGCATCATTGTAGAGGATCTTGTAGGTCATGGTGGTGCCTGCCGCGAGGGCCGCGCGGATCGCCTGCACACCGGAATGGTTATAGGTGCCGTCCCCAAGGTTCTGGAACACATGCTCGCGGTTCGAAAACGGTGCCTCGCCGATCCAGTTTGCCCCTTCGCCGCCCATATGGGTGTAGCCGATGGTTTCGCGGTCCATCCACTGCACCATGTAATGACAGCCGATGCCCGCATAGGCGCGACTGCCATCCGGCACCTTGGTCGAGGAATTGTGCGGACAGCCCGAGCAGAAATAAGGAAGCCGGGCAGCAATATCCTCGGCATTATCAGAACGGCGTGCGGCGTCCAGCGTGGCCATCCCCGCCTTGATCCCATCTGTTTCGCGGTCTTCCTCGATCAGGATTTCGCCCAGCTTTTCCGCAATCCAGATCGGATCAAGCGCGCCGCGCGTCGGGAACAGTTCATCCCGGTGCAAACCGCCCGCGCCACCCTTGTACCAGCCATAGACACGGCGGCCCTGACGGTCGTCAAAAATGGCCTCCTTGATCTGCACTTCGATCAACTTGCGCTTTTCTTCAACAACAACAATCAGATCGAGGCCCTCGGCCCAGTCGTGAAATCCCTGCATATCCAGCGGGAACGTCTGACCCACCTTGTAGGTGGTGATCCCCAGCCGCTCGGCCTCGTTTTCATCGATGTTGAGCAGCGACAGCGCGTGCACGAGGTCGAGCCAGTTCTTACCCGCCGCCACGAACCCGATCTTGGCCCCAGGCTTGCCCCAGACCCGCTTGTCCATGTTGTTGGCACGCGAGAACGCCTCGGCTGCGAACCGCTTCTTGTCGATTACGCGGGCTTCCATCGCGGTCGGGTCATCCACAAGGCGAATATTCAAACCGCCGTCGGGCATATCGAATTCAGGGTGCACAAAGGATAGGCGATGCGGATTGCCATCAACCACGCTCGTCGCCTCGACCGTGTCTTTCATTGTCTTGAGACCAACCCACGTCCCGGAAAAGCGGCTGAGCGCCCAGGCATAAAGACCGTAATCCATAATCTCCTGCACGCCAGCGGGCGAAACGACGGGCATGTAGGCATCGACCAGCGCCCATTCGGACTGGTGCAGCACGGTCGAGGATTCGCCGGTGTGATCATCCCCCATCGCGACAACAACGCCGCCGTTCTTCGACGATCCGGCCATGTTGGCGTGCTTGAACACATCGCCCGACCGGTCAACGCCCGGCCCCTTGCCGTACCAAAGGCCAAAGACGCCGTCATATTTCCCCTCGCCGCGCAATTCGGCCTGCTGACTGCCCCACAGGGCAGTGGCGGCAAGATCTTCGTTCAGGCCGGGTTGAAAGGTGATGTCATGGGCCGCCAGCGGTTTCAGCGCGCGGGTCATGTGCATATCGACCGCACCCAGCGGCGATCCGCGATAGCCGGTGACCAGACCGGCGGTGTTCAGCCCCGCAGCCGTATCGCGCGCCTTCTGCATCAGCATCAGCCGCACCAGCGCCTGCGTGCCGTTCAGCAGCACCGGGCTCTTGTCCAAGTCATAGCGATCGTTCAAGGAAATCTTTTGCGTGCTCATGCGTGGCCTCCCCTGCCGCGATCAGTCTTGCATATATTTCGCCCAAATATAGGTCATTATTGCTGACCTGTATACACAAATTTCACAATTCAGGCGGTTCCCCTCGCTCACGTGCTGTGAAATGGGATCAATTCAGGTAGTGTCACGCAAACTTTACGGATTGCACGCAAATGGATTGGGACAAGTTACGTATTTTTCATGCGGTCGCGGACGCAGGCAGCCTGACGCATGCGGGCGACAAGCTGAACCTCAGCCAGTCGGCGGTGTCCCGCCAGATTCGCGGACTTGAGGAATCGCTCAATGCCACGCTGTTTCACCGCCACGCACGCGGCCTGATCCTGACTGAACAGGGTGAGTTGCTGTTTGATGCAACCTCCGCCATGACCAAGCGCCTCGACACGGCCTCCGCCCGCATCCGCGACAGCGAAGAGGAAGTGTTCGGCGATCTGCGCGTGACCACCACCATCGGGTTTGGAACGCTTTGGCTCGCACCACGTCTGGTCAAGCTTTACGCGCAATACCCCGACCTGCGTGTCGATCTGATGCTTGAAGAACGCGTACTGGACCTGCCCATGCGCGAGGCCGATGTGGCCATCCGCATGAAAGAACCCAGCCAGGCCGATCTGATCCGCAAACGATTGATGACGGTCAAGATGCAGGTGTTTGCAACGCAGGCCTATCTGGATGCCAACGGCATGCCAGACAGTCTGGACGACCTTATCCACCATCGTCTAATCTGCCAAAGCGTGGACGCCGCACAAGTCGGGGCCAGTTCGACCCTTGTGCAGCACCTGCTGACCTACGAAGTGCGCAGCCTGCTGACCGTGAACAACTATTTCGGCGTTCTGCAGGCCGTTTTGCAGGATCTTGGCCTTGGGATTCTGCCGGATTACGTCAGCACCGAAGACGCGCGCCTGATTCACATCCTGCCAGAAGTCGAGTCGGCGGATATACCCGTGTTTCTGGCCTATCCGGAGGAATTACGCCAATCCAAGCGCATCGCCGCCTTCCGGGATTTTGTGCAGGAAGAGATCACCGCATACCGCAAGGCGCTGAGAGCAAAAGAAAACCTCTAGCCATGCGCGCTTTGCATAGCGGCCATGCCGATTTGCGCAGACAATCTGCCTTGAAACGCGGCAGATCGACGACTAATTCACCATCATGAAGAAAACGCACACCCGCGCCATCTTCATACCTCCCTGTTGGACTTGGCCGAGCTTCGCGCTCGGCCTTTTTTTCGCACATCGGCAAGCGACGGTTTTCGCGTCGCGTCAGGGCCTCTCAACGCAAGCAGCGCACGTCTTTTTGAGCGCGTGCGGGCAGGCGCGCGAAACGCACAATCCCCCGAAAATGTTTCATTGATTTTTTGGCCTTTTTTTACCTTTTTTGGGAACGCCAATCGTTTTTCTGTGTTGTTCGGGCACTGTGACTATGAACGAAAGGAAAGAGTTATGACACGCAAGTTTGCACTGATCGCTTCCACCGCCGTCGCATTGATTGCGGCACCGGCATTTGCTGAAACTGACCCGTCGGACGTGACCTATGATCCAACCAACACCTTGGCTGGCCAGCAAGTTGCCCAGATCGACGCCACAATCGGCAGCCCCGTTGTGATGCGCGATGGTGAAGAACTCGGTGAAGTCGAAGAGTTCAAGTTCCTCGAAGATGGCCGCGCCTCGATTGTGATCGACATGGCAGCAGGCCTGCGTCTGGACGGCGACACGATCGAGCTGATCACCGACGCTGACAATCTGACCGTGGTCGGCAGCATCATCGCCGTGAACGCGGACGAAGATGAGCTTTACAAAGCCGTTGGCGTCAAAGGTGCCGGCCCGAACAAAGTCGAGTTTTGATCAAACGCGACTGTAGTTTGGCAGTCTGAAACACAGAGGGGTCGTTTTGCGCAAAGCAAGGCGGCCCCTTTTTCGTACGTGAGGGTCGGGACGACAATCGGGCTTACACTGACAGCGCACAAATTGCAGTCATCATCGCAAATTGCGCTCCATTCCCTCCTCCTCCCTTTCCCATCCGCACTGACCCTAGTAAGAGACGCGCCAATAGACGCGCAGGGGGACATCGCGGCCAATGACCGAACCAGCCATCACACAAGACCTGATCGCCAGCCACGGGCTGAGCGCTGACGAATACGGCCGCATCCTCGACATCATCGGGCGCACCCCAACCTTCACCGAACTCGGCATCTTTTCGGCGATGTGGAACGAGCATTGTTCCTACAAATCCTCCAAGAAATGGCTGCGCACCCTGCCCACGGACGGCCCGCAAGTGATCTGTGGCCCGGGCGAGAACGCAGGCGTAGTCGACATCGGCGACGGTCAGGCCGTGGTCTTCAAGATGGAGAGCCACAACCACCCCAGCTACATCGAACCCTATCAGGGCGCGGCCACCGGCGTGGGCGGCATTCTGCGCGATGTGTTCACCATGGGCGCGCGCCCCATCGCGGCGATGAACGCCCTGTCCTTTGGCGAACCCGACCATCCCAAGACTCGCCAGCTTGTGCACGGCGTCGTCGCAGGCGTCGGCGGCTATGGCAACGCCTTCGGTGTGCCTTGCGTGGGCGGGGAAGTGCGCTTTGATCCGGCCTACAATGGCAACTGCCTCGTGAACGCCTTTGCCGCCGGATTGGCCGATGCGGACAAGATTTTCTACTCCGCCGCCTCCGGTGTCAGCATGCCCGTGGTCTACCTTGGCGCAAAGACGGGGCGCGACGGTGTGGGCGGGGCCACCATGGCATCGGCTGAATTCGACGACACAATCGAAGACAAGCGCCCCACCGTTCAGGTCGGCGACCCCTTCACCGAAAAGCGGCTGATGGAGGCGACGCTGGAGCTGATGGCCACGGGTGCCGTCATCTCCATTCAGGACATGGGGGCCGCGGGCCTCACCTGCTCTGCCGTGGAAATGGGCGACAAGGGCGGCCTTGGCGTGCGCCTTGATCTGGAAAACGTACCCGTGCGCGAAACCGCGATGACGGCCTATGAGATGATGCTGAGCGAGTCGCAGGAACGCATGCTGATGGTACTGCGCCCCGAACTTGAGGCCAAAGCCAAGGCCGTGTTCGACAAATGGGACCTCGACTTTGCCATTGTCGGCGAAACCATCGCAGAAGACCGGTTCCTGATCCAGCTTAACGGCGAGACAAAGGCCGATCTGCCGCTCTCCAAACTCGCCTCGACCGCCCCCGAATATGACCGCCCCTGGGTGCCAACCCCGGCGCCTGCGCCGATGGATGACGTGGTCAATGTCGATCCCATCGACGGACTTAAGGCGCTGCTCGGCTGCCCCAACTACGCCTCCAAGGCGTGGGTGTTCGAGCAATATGATACCATGGTCATGGCCGACAGTGCGCGCACGCCGGGCATCGGGGCCGGGATCATCCGTGTCCACGGCACCGACAAGGCGCTTGCCTTCACATCGGACGTGACCCCGCGTTATGTGCAGGCCAACCCGGTCATGGGCGGCAAACAGGCGGTGGCCGAGGCCTATCGCAATCTGACCGCCACCGGGGCGACACCCTTGGCAACCACAGACAACCTCAACTTCGGCAATCCCGAAAAACCCGAGATCATGGGCCAACTGGTCGGCGCGATCCAAGGCATCGGCGAAGCGGTCGCAGCGCTTGATATGCCCATCGTGTCGGGCAACGTCTCGCTTTACAATGAAACCGATGGGGCCGCGATCCTGCCGACCCCGACCATCGGGGCGGTGGGCCTGATCGCACATCCCGGTGACATGATCGGATGCGATGTCCGCGAGGGGCATGTGGCCATCCTGATCGGCGAAACTGCTGGTCATCTTGGCCAATCCGCCCTGCTGGCCGAGGTTTTCAATCGCACCGAAGGCGACGCGCCGGATGTCGATCTGGATGCGGAGAAACGCAATGGCGACTTCATCCGCGCCAATCACAGCCTGATCAATGCCTGCACCGACCTCAGCGACGGCGGGCTTGCGCTGGCGGCCTTTGAACTGGCAGATGCCTCGGGCGTCGGCGTCGTGCTTGACAGCAGCGACACCGCGTTCCTGTTCGGCGAGGATCAGGCGCGCTATCTGGTGGCCTGCAGCTTTGACAAGGCCGAAGCGCTGATGATCGCGGCAGGTCAGGCGGGCGTGCCGATTCAAACAGTCGGCAAGTTCGCAGGCGATACAATCTGGATGGGCCAGTCGTCGGCTCCGCTGAGCGAATTGTCCGGCATCTACCGCACCACCTTCGCCGACACGTTTGCCTAAACCTTTGGGCTGGTGAGTCCGAAGCGCCAAATCAAAATTGTAACGCGCCGCAGGCGCTCATTCTGACAACATGCGCATCAGGCGGTCCCGGTCGCCAACATCGTCGCGGCGCGAGATGACCGATGCCAACTCCTCCAGCGACGCAATCGAATGGCCAGCGCGAAAGCTGTCCACATGGGGCAGCATGGCGGCGATCCCGCGCGCCCTGGGGGCGAATTCATCCCAACGCAGCAAGGGGTTGATCCAGATCAGGCGGCGGGCGGACAGATGCAAACGCTGCATCTGACGCGACAAGGCTTCGGGGTCATCGCGGTCCAGCCCGTCGGTGATCAGCAGCACCACGGCCCCCTGCCCGAGCACCCGGCGCGACCAGTCGCGGTTGAAGTCCTCAAGGCACGCGCCAATCCGCGTCCCGCCTTGCCAGTCCTGCGCCTCTGCCCCGGCGGCGCGCAGGGCAGCATCCACATCGCGGGTCGCCAGATGTCGGGTGATGTTGGTCAACCGCGTGCCAAAGGTGAACGCATGCACCCGCGCCCAGCCTGCCCCCTTGGCGTTGCTGACTGCGTGCAGGAAATGCAGCACAACGCGCGAATACTGGCTCATTGAGCCAGAGATATCGCACAGCACCACAAGGTTGGGATAGCGCACCTTGGGCGTCTTCCATTTCAATTCGCGCATTTCGCCACCAAAACGCATTGCCGCCCGCAAGGTCCGGGCCGCATCGATCTGACCCCTTGCAGCCATCCGGGCACGGCGCGATGGCGTGGGATCAATGGGCAGCGACATCCGCGCGAGCATCGCCTTGGCCTGCGCCATCTCTGCGGTGCTCATCTGCTCAAAATCGAGCGTTTTCAGCTTTTCCTCCGCAGATGTGGTAAGTGAGGCATCAATCTCGATCTGGGTTTCGCCCGCGTCCTCTTCGGGCAGATCAATGTCGGCACCTGCGCCATCCAGCAGCGCTTCGGCGGCGCGCTTTTCTGCAGCTTGCGCGCCGCGATCTTCCTGCACGCCGCGCACTGCGGGCAACATGGCGGCCATCATATGCTCCAGATAGCGCGGATCGCGCCAATAGAGGCGAAAGACCTCGGCAAACACCGTCCGATGTTCCGGGCGCGACACGAAACAGGCATGCAGCGTCCAGAAAAAATCTGTCCGCTCTGTGAACCCGGCCACGCTCACCGCCTCGATCGCGTCGATCAGACGCCCCGGCCCGATGGGCAGGCCCGCCCGGCGGAGCGCGCGCGCAAAATGGGCGATGTTGCCGGCCAGTTTGGGCGCATCGGGCAATGTCAGTGGGGCGTATTCAGGCATATGTCAGAACCGGGGGCCAGCCCCGGACCCCCGGAGTTTACTTGGCGAGATGAAATTGGATCATGCAGGTTCCAGAGTGGCTCTGGCCTCGTCCAGAATGCGTTTGGCTTCTGAGCCCTGCAGTTTCTGGATGTCGTCCTGATATTTCAGGATTGCACCGAGCGTGTCCGCAATGACCTCGGGGCTGAGTGTGATGACATCGAGCGCGAGCAGACATTTCGCCCAATCGATGGTTTCGGCCACGCCGGGTTTTTTGAACAGATCCTCTGTGCGCAGTCTTTGCACGAAGGCGACGACTTCGCGGCTGAGCGTGTCTGCCGCTTGCGGCGCGCGGGCTGTCAGAATGTCCATTTCCCGTTCAAAATCGGGGTAGTCGACCCAATGATAAAGGCACCTGCGTTTGAGCGCATCGTGAACTTCGCGTGTGCGGTTCGAGGTCACGATCACGATGGGCGGTTCAGGGGCTTTGACCGTGCCAAGTTCGGGAATGGTCACCTGAAAATCGCTGAGCGCTTCGAGCAGGAAGGCTTCGAACGGTTCATCCGTGCGGTCAAGTTCATCCATAAGAAGTACGGGCGCGCCGTTTTCATCCGGCTGCATGGCCTCAAGCAGCGGGCGGCGGATCAGGAAGTCGTCGGAAAACAACTCTGCCTGCAGTGCCTGACGGTCTGACTCTCCTGCGGCTTCGGCGGTACGGATCGCGACCATTTGTGCGGGAAAGTTCCATTCGTACACGGCAGATGACACATCCAGCCCCTCGTAGCATTGCAACCGGATTAGACGACGGCCGAGGCCCGCACTCAGCGCCTTGGCGATCTCGGTCTTGCCCACCCCAGCCTCGCCTTCCAGAAACAGGGGCCGTCCAAGTTTGAGGCTCAGGAACACGACCGTGCCCAGCGCCCTGTCACAGACATAGCCCTGATCGGCAAGCATGGCCTGAACGGCGTCGATAGAGGTGGGGATGTGCATGGGCGATCCTTCTTTGCCCCCAACCTGCATCACACCGGGCGGGCGTCAAGCCCCCGCCCTGTCAGCGCGTTGACGCGATTCGGTGGAAATGTCATGCTTTGGCAAAGATTTGGGCTGAAAATGCTCAGCATGGAAAACGAGGTTTCGACCGCTTTGGCACGCGAAACCCAGCAGAGGCGGCATAACATGACACCCTTCCCGCGCCCTTCCGCCTGTACATGACGCATGTCGTGATCACGACAATGCGCAACGAAGCGGCGTTCCTGCTGGAATGGCTGGCGCATCACCGGGCCGTAGGCGTCGATCACTTCGTGGTGTTTTCGAACGACTGCGATGACGGCACCGATGCAATGCTGGATCATCTGGCCGCCCGTGGCTGGCTGACCCATCTGCGCAATGACGGCCCCTATGACAAGGCCGGTATCCAGTTCACCGCGCTCAAACAGGCGTCGAAACTGGACGTGGTGCGCGCGGCGGACTGGATCCTGACCATGGACGTGGATGAATTCGTCAACATCCACACCGGGGATGGCACGTTTTCCGCCCTGCATGCCGCACTGCCTGACGCCACCGCAATCACGCTCACCTGGCGGCTGTTCGGCAACAATGGGCAGGTGCACTATCAGGATCAGCCCGTGACGGAGATCTTTGATCACGCCGCACCCGATATCCTGCACTGGCCCTGGCGCGCGTCGATGTTCAAGACGCTTTATGCCAATGACGGCACGTATGCCAAACCCGGTGTTCACCGTCCGCGCAGCCTCGATGCCGCCCGTCTGGACAAGGCCGTCTGGTTTGATGGTCATGGACGCCGCCTTGATGACAGGTTCAAGACCAAGCGGGTGTTTTCCAACTTCGGCCAACCCAATTACGGGCTGGCGCAACTCAACCACTACCCCCTTGGCGCGATGGAAAGCTATGTGGTCAAGGCCGACCGGGGCCGGGTCAACCGAACCGACACGACCCTCGGCGCGGATTACTGGGTCGAGCGGAATTTCAACACGGTCGAGGACACGTCGATCCGGCGCTATGACGCGGCGCGCGACGCGATCCTGAACGACCTGCGGGCCGATGCCACGCTGTCAAACCTGCATGACAGGGCGGTGGCCTGGCGCAGGGCGCGGTTTGAAACGTTGATGCTGCAGGAACCGTTTCGCGCCCTGTTTGGACGGCTGTTGATGACGCCGCCTGCGCAACCTGTCTCGCCACAAGCCGCACAATTCCTGATGGGATTTGCGCAAAAAGCGCAGCATTCTCCCATGTGACTCGGCGATCCCCGGCGCAATACACGCTCAAAGTCTTCTTATTTTCGCCGTATTGCCCATCTATCGGGGGACAAACCCGCGCGAGAAACTGCGGGGAAATGAGGTATTGCGATGCAGGACGCAGACACAGTGTTCGAACCGGATCTGGCCGATCTGTCCAAAGACGAATGGCAAAGCGAGATCGAAGCGATCAGTCAGGAACACGGGTATTTCGAGCCCCTTGGCAAAAAACACTTCGCAGCCCATGTGCGCCGGGGCGATACGCTCATGGTCAGTTTCGAGACAGTGCAGGGCATGCGCGCGCTGTCCTCAAGTGCCGAGCCGCTGGGCTGGACATTCGTGCGTCAGGAAAACTGGTCACATCTGTGCATTGCCTCTGATGGCGACACGTGGTTTCGCGATCCGGACGTCATTGCGCATTTTGACGGTCTGATCGACGACGGCTTTTTTGACGACTTCGAGACGGTGCTGTTTTACGGCGCAGGCCCGTGCGGTTATGCGGCTGCCGCCTTTTCCGTGGCATCGCCCGGTGCGCGCGTTCTGGCGATCCAGCCGCAGGCGACGCTGGATGCGCGGATGGCCGAATGGGACACCCGTTTCGTCGAAATGCGCCGCACCGATTTCACAGAACGCTATGGATATGCGCCTGACATGTTGGATGCGTGTGACAAGGCGATGGTCATCTATGACCCGGCCGAGCAGCTTGACGCGATGCACGCCACCCTCTTTGCCACTGCGGGTGCGACCCCGCTCAGGATGCGCCGGATGGGTGGTGCGCTGCAGGGTGATCTGATCCGGATGCGCATTCTCACTCCGCTGATCCTGGATGCCGCGGCGGGCACCCTCGACGAAGACGCATTTGCGCATCATTACCGGGCGCGCCGCACCTACCTGCCCTATCTGCGCCGCCTGATGGCGACGCTCGACGGGGCCAAGCGGACCGAGTTGACCTTCCTTCTGACGCGCAATGTCACATCCCGGATGAAAGCACCGCGTTTCCGCCGTCGCCTCGGCGAGATCGAGGCACAGCGCGGCACAGCGCAACCGGACGCGGAAATCGAAGAGACAGAGGCCCGCGAGGACTAGCAACTCAGCCGCCACCCGTGCTAACGCGCGGGGCATGAACAGCCTCACAATTGCCCGCCCCGATGACTGGCACCTGCACTTGCGCGACGGCGCGATGATGCGCGCCGTTTTGCCCCACACAGCGCAACATTTTGCCCGTGCCATCATCATGCCCAACCTTGTACCGCCAGTCGTGACCGGGGCGCAGGCGGCGGCCTACCGGGACCGGATTATGGCGGCACTGCCCGACGGCATGGCGTTCGAG
This sequence comes from Tateyamaria armeniaca, assembly GCF_045797845.1. Classification (NCBI taxonomy): domain Bacteria; kingdom Pseudomonadati; phylum Pseudomonadota; class Alphaproteobacteria; order Rhodobacterales; family Roseobacteraceae; genus Tateyamaria; species Tateyamaria armeniaca. The sequence goes on along the minus strand of NZ_JBHDIY010000002.1, from coordinate 2,712,010 downwards.
CCGCTGATGACGCTTTATCTGACCGAAGACACCGACCCCGACGATGTCGCGGCGGCTCATGCCAGCGGTCTGGTCCGGGCGGTCAAACTCTACCCTGCCGGGGCGACCACGAACTCCGCCTCCGGCGTTGCGGATTTCGACAAGATCCGCGCCACGCTTGAGCGGATGGCCCAGATCGGCCTGCCGCTTTGCGTGCACGGCGAAGTCACCGATGCGGATGTCGACATTTTCGACCGCGAGGCCGTGTTTATCGACCGCGTGCTGGACCCGCTGCGCCGCGCCACGCCGGGCCTGCGGGTGGTGATGGAACATATCACCACATCCGACGCGGTGGACTATGCGAACGCGCAGGATGACAGCCTTGGCGCCACGATCACGACGCATCACCTCGTGATCAACCGCAACCACATCCTCGCCGGAGGGATCAAGCCGCACTATTACTGCCTGCCTGTTGCCAAGCGCGAAGGTCACCGGCTGGCGCTGCGCAAGGCGGCGACCAGTGGGGACGCACGATTTTTCCTTGGCACAGACAGCGCACCGCACACCGATGCAAACAAGCTGCTGCCCTGCGGCTGTGCAGGCTGCTTCACCGCACCCAACACGATGGCGATCCTGGCCCAGGTGTTCGAAGATGACGGCGCCCTCGACAATCTCGAAAGGTTCACCTCGCGCAACGGCCCAGCGTTTTATGGCCTGCCGGTGAACACGGACACGCTCACCTTGACGAAAACGCCCACGCAGACGCCCGGCCATATCGACACCGACGATGGGCCCGTCACCGTCTTTGATCCCGGTTTTCCTCTCCATTGGAGCGTGACCTGATCCCCCTTCATCTCGCCAGATAAACTCCCGCCGGAGGCTCCTGCCCGACCCACCGGCCTTAACGTCCGAAAGCCACGCGCCATGATCCCCACAAGCTACCCGACCCCCGAAGAGATGGCGCGCCTGACAGCGCGCATGTTGCTGGAAATCAAGGCGGTGCACTTCAACGCCGCAGACCCTTTCACACTGGCCTCCGGCCTGCCCTCGCCGACATATATCGATTGTCGCAAACTGATCAGCCATCCGCGTATCCGCGCAACCCTCATGGATTTCCTGACCGTCACCGTCATGCGCAACGCCGGTTTCGAGGCATTCGACAACATTGCGGGTGGTGAAACGGCTGGCATCCCTTTCGCGGCACTGGTTGCCGAGCGGATGGGCCTGCCGATGACCTATGTGCGCAAGAAACCCAAAGGCTACGGCAAGAATGCCCGGATCGAGGGCGACATGACCGCAGGCCAGCGCGTGCTGCTGGTCGAGGATCTGACGACGGACGGGGGATCCAAACTGTCCTTTGTGGATGCGATCCGCGAGACCGGGGCGCGCTGCGCGCACACGGCGGTGATTTTCTACTATGGCATCTTTCCGGAGACTGAAAAGACGCTGGGCGATCACGGCGTGACCCTGCATTCCTTGTGCACATGGTGGGACGTGCTGGCCGAAGCGCGCGCGGCCGAGGCGTTCGACACAGATACGCTCAGCGGCGTCGAAGAGTTCCTGAACGATCCGCGCGGGTGGCAATCCGTCCGGAGCTGACCGGGTCTACCCCCAGGATAGAGCGCACCTGTCAGGCCTGACTGACACCCTGTGAACAAGCTGTGGGCAGTTGAAAGGAATCTGTGGATATCCCGCCTGTGGACCGTCTGTGCATAAGACGATCTCGATGACATCACCTGCGCGTGATATGGTGACACAGGCCATCAACTACACTATATGTTGAACTGAGTTTCCGTCTGGACAGACTTGTCCACAGAGTTGCCCCCGGTTTTTCCAGATAGCCGGATGCGCAGCGCTGTGACACCCCACAGCGTTAACGGGGACACTAAAAAACGAGCAGGGACCGGGGTCATGAACGAGATCGCAGCGATCAATCCAACAGGTGTGGCGGTACAGGACGCCGAAACCATGCCGCACTCGACCGAAGCTGAACAACAGCTTCTGGGCGCGATCCTGACCAACAACGACATTTACGACCGTGTGGCGGCCATCATCGGGCCCGATCACTTCTATGACCCGGTCCACGCCCGCATTTTCGAGATTTCGTCTGCCCGGATTGCCAAGAACAACCTCGCCAGCCCCGTGACGCTCAAAGCGTTCATGGAAGATGACGAGGGTCTCAAGGAACTTGGAGGCCCCGCCTACCTCGCCCGTCTCGCGGGTGCGGCCATCAGCGCGTACGCGGTGCGCGATTATGCGCAAATCATCTATGACCTCGCCGTGCGCCGTGACCTGATCCAACTGGGCCGCGACATTTCAGCCAAGGCCGCCAAGGTCGATGTGGCAAGTGAGCCAAAGGAACAGATCGTTGAGGCCGAACAGGCGCTTTACAAACTGGCTGAGCAAGGCACGTCCGAGGGTGGTTTTCAGAGCTTTCTCAAGGCTGTAACGGACGCTGTTAATGTCGCAAACGCAGCCTATCAACGCGAGGGCGGCCTTGCAGGCATCTCGACCGGCCTCACGGACATGGACAAGAAACTTGGCGGTTTGCACTCCTCCGACTTGTTGATCCTTGCGGGCCGCCCATCCATGGGCAAGACGTCGCTGGCCACGAACATCGCCTTCAACATCGCCAAGGCCTACAAAAAAGGCATCAAACCCGACGGCACCGAGGGGTCCATCGAGGGCGGCGTTGTCGGCTTCTTCTCGCTTGAAATGAGCGCCGAACAGCTTGCGGCCCGTATCCTGTCCGAAGCATCGGAAGTGCCCAGTGAACAGATCCGGCGCGGCGACATGACAGAGGCCGAATTCCGCCGCTTCGTCGATGCCGCCAAGGCGCTTGAAGCCTGCCCGCTGTTCATCGATGACACGCCCGCCATTCCAATCGCCCAGCTTGCCGCCCGGGCCCGCCGCCTGAAACGGACCCACGGTCTGGATGTGCTGATCGTCGACTATCTGCAACTTGTGCGCGGGGTTGCCGAAAACCGCGTGCAGGAAATCGCCGAGATTTCCATGGGCCTCAAGGCCATCGCCAAGGAACTCAACATCCCCGTTGTCGCCCTGTCCCAGCTGTCACGCCAGGTCGAAAACCGCGAGGACAAACGCCCGCAGCTCAGCGATCTGCGCGAATCGGGATCGATCGAGCAGGACGCCGATGTCGTCATGTTCGTGTTCCGCGAAGAGTATTACAAAGAGCGGGAAAAACCCGGTGATCACGATCTGGAAGCCATGGCCAAATGGCAAGAAGAGATGGAGCGCCTGCATGGACGGGCCGAGGTCATCATTGGCAAGCAGCGCCACGGCCCCATCGGATCGGTCGATCTGTCCTTCGAGGGTCGGTTCACCCGCTTTGGCAATCTGGTGCAGCCCTGGCAGCAGCAAGGCGGCGGTGACGTCGGATTCTAAGCGGCAGGCACAGCGCAGTTGGCCCGGTCCTGCGGTATCCCGCACCCTGCTTTGGCGAAACAGGCGGCAGTTGCGGCCCAACACCCCAGCATGACCCAGTTGTGACTGGACAGATGGCACGTCTTTGGGCCCACTGGACCCATGCGCATTCTGCTTTTGCTGGCCTTTCTCTGGGCAACCACCTCGCATGCCGAGGACCGGATCGAAGTCGACGTGGAACTGTTTCTGGCCGTTGATGTCAGCCGGTCCATGCAACCCTTCGAGCTGGAAATACAGCGCCGGGGCTATGCCGCGGCCCTGACCAGCGACGAAGTGCAGGCCGCGATTGGTGGCGGTATGCTGGGGCGCATCGCGATCACCTATGTGGAATGGGCTGGTGCCAACAGTCAGCGCACAATCGTTCCTTGGACGCTGCTGGAAAGCCCGGATCATGCCGCTGAAATCGCCGGGCAAATCACCGCCAACTTCAACGATGCTTTGCGCCGCACATCCATCTCGGGCGCGCTCGATTTCGCCGCTGCATCGATAGAGGACAACGGATTTGAGGGCTTGCGCCGGGTCATCGACGTGTCAGGGGACGGGCCCAACAACATGGGCGATCCGGTGACGCGGGCGCGCGACCGTGTGCTCGCGCGCGGCATGACGATCAATGGCTTGCCACTGATGACGCAGGACGATTCAATCACGTCTCGCTACAACATCGACGATCTCGACGCCTATTACACCGCCTGCGTGATTGGCGGCACCGGCGCTTTCGTGCTGCCAGTCACCGACTGGGCCGAGTTCGAAGAGGCCGTGCGGCGCAAGCTGGTGCTTGAGATTGCCGCCCTTCCGGCACCGCGCGAGCGTCTTTGGCGCACGCAAAGTCCCAAACCCTATGACTGCTTGATCGGCGAAAAGATCTGGGAAAAGAACCGCAGTCTGTTTGCCTACCCCTAGGCCGCCTACCTTCTGTCGGACACGCAGGCAGATCAATTGCCACTTGACGCTGCAATACAGGATGCCAACAAGGCGGTCATGACATCCGCAACCCTCACAATTGATCTTGGTGCCGTCGTGCGCAACTGGCGCGCATTGGACGCCCTTGCCGACTGCGAAACAGGCGCGGTGGTCAAAGCGGACGGCTATGGCCTGGGGGCTGCCCATGTCGGGCGGGCGCTGGCCAGCGCAGGTGTGCGCAGCTTTTTCGTCGCCACCGCCTCCGAAGGCGTGTCCTTGCGCGCAGCCATTGGTCACGGCCCGCTCATCTATGTCTTTTCCGGGCATATGGACGGCGACACGCAGGAAATCCGCGATGCAATCCTGACCCCCTGCTCAACTCCGTCGATCAGATGCTGCGCCATGTCGAGGCACTGCCTGGTGCCGCTTTTGGCATCCAGTTGGACACCGGCATGAACCGCCTCGGGATGGAGCCTGCGGAATGGTCCGCCGTGCGCGATATCGCGATTGCCCAGGGCCCCGCCCTGATCATGTCGCATCTGGCATGCGCGGATGAACCCGACCATCCCATGAACGCGCATCAACTTGGTGAATTCCGTGCCATGACCGATGGGCTGGATGTGCCCCGGTCGCTCGCCGCCACAGGGGGGACGTTGTTCGGGGCGGACTATCACTTTGACATGACGCGTCCCGGTGTGGGTCTTTACGGTGGCCTGCCTTTCGTGGATGCAGAGCCTGTCGTGACGCTTGATCTGCCAGTCATTCAGGTCCGTGATGTCACCGCGGGCGAAACGGTGGGCTACGCCAACGGCTGGACGGCAGAAAAGGACAGCCGCATTGCCACCGTATCGGGTGGCTATGCGGACGGGCTGATCCGCGCCATGGGCGGCAAGGCCGCGCTATATGCAGGCGATCAACGCTGCCCGGTTGTGGGCCGCGTGTCCATGGACCTGATCACCGCCGATATCAGCGCCGTGAAGGATGAGCCGCAATCGCTGCAATTGATGGGCCGTCATCAATCCATCGACACCGTGGCCGAGGCCGCAGGCACCATCGGCTACGAAATCCTGACCCAGCTTGGCGCGCGCTACAGGCGGACCCTGATCACATGAAGCTTCTCGCCGCCATTGGGTGTGTTGCACTTGGCATTCTTGCGGCCATCGGGCGCGTCAGCATGTTCGGCGGCGCGACGCTCGCGCATATGATCCGCCCCCTTATTGCCCGCGTGAACTCGCGCTGGCCCTGCTGAATATCGGATGGCTGTCGCTGCCCGTGGTCGGCCTCACGGCCATCTTCACAGGCGGTGCGCTGGCATTGCAGATCTACGCAGGAGGTGCGCGATTCAACGCCGAAGCCGTTGTGCCCCAGATCGTCGCAATCGGCATGGTGCGTGAACTTGGCCCCGTCCTTGTCGGACTGATGATCGCCGCACGCGTCACATCCTCCATCGCCGCCGAAATCGCGACGATGAAAGTCACCGAACAGATCGACGCGCTGGTCACATTGTCGACCCACCCGATGAAATACCTCACGGCCCCGCGCGTGCTGGCCGCGACGCTGGTCGTGCCGCTTCTTGTGGCCGTGGGCGATGTGATCGGTATCTTTGGCGGATACGCCGTGGCCACAGGCACGCTGGGCTTCAATGCCGCGGCCTACATCGAGAATACGGTTGATTTCCTTGAACTGCGCGACATCACCTCAAGCCTCGCCAAAGGGGCGGTATTTGGATGCATTGCGGCGCTGATGGGCTGCTATTTCGGTATGAATTCGGGCCGGGGTGCGCAGGGGGTCGGGCGGGCAACCAAAGGCTCGGTCGAGGCCGCCGCCGTCCTGATCCTAGCCGCCAATTTCGTGCTTACAGGGGTGTTCTTTTCAGTATGACCCTCCCAGCTTCATCTCGCAGAAAAAACTCCCCCGGAGGGTCCCGCAGCCCGCACAAGGTGCTGCGTTATGATCACACTCGACAATGTCCATAAATCCTTTGGCGACAATCGCGTGCTGCGCGGCGTGAACCTGCATGTGGCAAAAGGCAAGTCCATGGTGATCATCGGCGGGTCGGGCACCGGCAAGTCCGTTGCCATCAAATCCGTGCTGGGTCTCGTCACCCCCGAAAGCGGCACGATCACCGTCGATGGCACCGACGTGACCAAGGCGGACCGGGATGCTTTCCTCGCCCGTTTTGGCATGTTGTTTCAGGGTGGCGCGCTCTTTGACTCGCTGCCCGTGTGGCAGAACGTCTCCTTCCGGCTGTTGCGCGGCGCGCTCGCCAGACCCAAGGACGAGGCCCGCGAGATCGCCATTGAAAAACTGCGCCGCGTCGGCCTGACAGCGGACGTGGCTGACAGGCTTCCGGCCGAACTTTCGGGCGGTATGCAAAAGCGCGTTGGCCTTGCGCGTGCCATCGCAGCAGAGCCCGAAATCATCTTCTTTGATGAGCCCACAACCGGGCTCGACCCGATTATGGCAGGAGTGATCAACGACCTGATCCGCGAAATCGTCACGGAAATGGGGGCCACGACGATGACGATCACCCACGATATGTCCTCGGTACGCACCATCGCCGATCATGTGGCCATGCTGCACGCTGGCAAGATCCGCTGGACAGGCCCGGTGTCCGAGATGGATGATGCGGGCGACCCTTATGTCGATCAGTTCATTCACGGGCGCGCGACAGGGCCGATCGAGGCCGTTCGTTAACGGGTCGGTGGGCGGGCGCATTTGCAATAGGCAAACAGAGCCGCCCGAACGACCACACTCGTACCGCCAAACAAAGGGCAAAAGATGCATCGCTGGATCAACCTCAGCCTTCTGGTTCTCTTCCCGCTGTCGTGGTTTGCCCCGCTCATGCGCGCGGGTCTTTTACCGCTCTTCAGGTTGAGCGAGATATCGGTCATGACCGGGCTGCGCGCGCTTTGGGAATCGGACATCTTCCTTGCCCTCGTGGTCGCGCTGTTTGCGCTGATCGCGCCGATGCTCAAAACAGTCACATTGGCGCTGATCCACTGGAACGTGGCCAGTGCGCGTCTCAACCCGGCCCTCGGTATTCTGGGCAAACTGGCCATGGCCGACGTCTTCCTGATCGCGCTTTACATCACGCTGGCTAAGGGGGTTGGTGTCGGGCGACTCGAAACCGCCTGGGGGCTTTACCTGTTCACGGCCTGTATCCTTGTCTCGCTCTGGGTCAGTTGGCGCACGGAACAATCCGCCAAAATGGGCAGCATTGGTGCCAAATCCGAAACAATGTGACAGGCACTTGCCCGGAAAACCCGCCCCATCGCGCATCACGCGCAGGTTTTCCATTGCCGATCAACAGGTTGCGACTGTACTCTTAACACTGGTTAACGTCTTCTGGGGGGAAGGCTTGTGAACGATTTCAAATCCATGATGCGTGTTTGCATCGCACTGATGCAGCGGCTGTCACTTATACTGTTTGCGGCCCTTGCGCTCTGCCTGATCGTGATGACGGGTCTGGCCACATTCGGCGTCGTGCCATGGGTGACGCTGCCGCTCGAATGGAACGGGGCGGCGATCCCTGCCGCGGGTCTTTATGCCCAAGTTGCGCTAACCATTTTCGCGCTTTCCTTGTGCTTTTTCCTGCCTGCCAACTGGCGGATGATGCGGCTTGAGGATTCTCACCGCCGCTTTGAGATTGGCGTCAACGACATCACCCGCGCCTATCACGCAGCACATGCGGCAGACCGGGACGGTGTGTTTCGCACCGAAGATGCCTTTGACGACATGCGTGACCGGATCGGGTTCATGCGCGAACATCCCGATCTGGGGCGGCTCGAACCCGAAATCCTCGATCTCGCGGCCAAGATGTCCCACATCAGCCGCGATCTGGCGGATGCCTATTCGGACGACCGGGTCAGCCGGGCACGCTCGTTCCTCAAGGAACGCCAATACGAAGTGGATCGATTCAACGACCGTCTGGCCCACGCCAAGGCGATCCATTCCGAATTCTCGAACTGGATCACGCGCATCGAATTGGACGAAAACGTCGCGCGCACGCAGATGGAGCGGCTGCTGGACGAGTTGGAAACCATGCTGCCCGAATTGAACAAACCGGCGACGCCTCTGCCCGCCGTTCAACGCACCGCCAAGGTCACCCAGCTGCCCAAGCGCGCCGAATAGGGCTTTACCCGACATCAGCGCGCTGGCACTTCTTGGCCCATGGCCAAATCACCCTCCTATTCCTGTTCCGCCTGCGGCTCCTCATTCACCAAATGGTCCGGGCGCTGCGATGGATGTGGCGAGTGGAACACGATTTCCGAAGACACGGGCCTGTCGGTCGGTCCCGGCGCGAATTCGCTGGGCTCCAAACGGGGCACGGGCATCGCCCTCAGCGATCTGCGCACCGAAGAGGCCCCGCCACCGCGGACGGCCGCGAAGATGCCCGAGCTGGACCGCGTTCTGGGCGGAGGCCTCGTCCCGGCCTCGGCCATTCTTGTCGGCGGTGATCCGGGCATCGGCAAATCCACCTTGCTGCTGCAAGCTGCCGCGCAATTTGCACGGTCGGGCCTGAAGACGATCTATGTCAGCGGCGAAGAGGCCAGCGCGCAGGTCCGTATGCGCGCCCAGCGCCTTGGCCTGGCGGATGCGCCCGTGCAACTGGCCGCCGACACCAACCTGCGCAACATCCTGACCACGCTTGAGGCAGAGGCCCCCGGCCTCGCCATCATCGATTCGATCCAGACCATGTGGCTGGATACCGTCGACAGCGCTCCGGGTTCGGTCAGTCAGGTGCGCGCGGCGGCCCACGAGTTGACCACCTTCGCCAAGCGCAAAGGCGTCAGCGTCGTCCTTGTCGGCCACGTCACCAAGGAAGGGCAGATCGCAGGCCCACGCGTCGTCGAACATATGGTCGACACCGTTCTTTATTTCGAAGGTGAGCGCGGCCACCAGTTCCGGATCCTGCGCGCGGTCAAGAACCGTTTTGGCCCGGCTGAGGAGATCGGCGTGTTCGAAATGACGGGCGCAGGGCTTGCCGAAGTCACCAACCCGTCGGCCCTGTTCCTCAGCGAACGCGGCACCCCCTCGCCCGGATCGGTCGTCTTTGCGGGGATTGAAGGCACGCGGCCCGTGTTGTGCGAATTGCAGGCGCTGGTCGCCCCCACGCCCCATTCCCAACCCCGCCGCACCGTCGTGGGCTGGGACGGCGGGCGGCTAGCGATGATTTTGGCCGTGCTCGAAGCGCGCTGTGGCATTCCGTTTGCGGGCCTTGATGTGTACCTGAACGTGGCAGGTGGGATGAAGATTTCGGAACCTGCCGCCGATCTGGCCGTCGCAGCTGCCCTGCTGTCGGCCCGTGAAGACAGTGCATTGCCCGCAGATACCGTCGTTTTCGGGGAAATCAGCTTGTCTGGCGCTCTGCGCCCGGCCCCTCAAACCGAAAATAGGTTGAAAGAAGCCCAAAAACTTGGTTTTGCATCTGCCATTGCCCCAAAAGGGGGCAAAGCCTACGGATCGCAAGGCATGACGCTCAACCTGATGAGTGATCTGACCGGGTTCGTGGGTGAGGTATTTGGCGCGGGCTAGCAACGCGACGGGCAGAAAAGAAGGAACAGGACCATGGAAGGGTTCACCATCATTGACGGCATTGTGGCCGTGGTCATCATCCTGTCGGCCCTGCTGGCCTATGGGCGCGGGATCGTGCGCGAAATCATGGCCATCGCCGCTTGGATCGCAGCGGCCATCCTTGCTTTTCTCTTTGCGCCGCGCGTCGAACCGCTGGTGCGAGAGATCCCGGTTGTGGGTGATTTCCTTGCCGACAGTTGCGAGTTGAGCATCATCGGGGCCTTCGCCCTTGTGTTTGCCGTCGCGCTGATTGTGGTGTCGCTGTTCACGCCGCTCTTTTCCTCGCTTGTCCAACGCTCTGCCCTTGGGGGCATCGATCAGGGCATGGGCTTCCTGTTTGGCGTGGCGCGCGGCATCCTGCTCGTCGCGATAGCGTTCTTTGTCTACGACACGGTGATCACCGGGCAGGAATACACGATTGTCGATGAAAGCCGCTCAGCAGCCGTCTTTGGCCGCTTCACCGGCCAGATCGAAGAGCAGAACCCCGAGCAGGCGCTTGGCTGGATCACGGCACAATACGAAACCCTCGTCGGGGCCTGTGCGCAGTAGGTCACTATCAACAATTCACTAATATGCCCCTTTTTGTCCACGGCAGGGACAAGGTGGCCGCTTAGGCATCCGGCAAGTTTCACTATGCCGGAAGTATCATGGTTGCGCGTACCTTTGCCGTCTTTGACAGCGAATCCCTTGTTGTTCAGTCCAGCTCCTCGGGGGGACTGGTCGGGAATCCGATCATCAACAATTCGGATACGCCCAATGGCACGGTGTTCACCTTTGATGGGACGGCCGCACAGAATGTGACCCTGGATGACACCAGCGGCGATCCCGACACGTTCGAAGATGACCAGACCGGCGGGCATGTCATCACCAATGGCGCGGGCCTGATCGCAAACACGACCGGCGTCGAGGCGGAATCCATCATCCGCGTGCAGGCGCTCGATCCCAACGGCAACGCCACCGGGCCACTGATCAGTCTGACCGTGTTTTCCCAGAACGGGGTGACGGGCGACGTGTGGGGCTTTGGCACTGACCTGCCGCTGCAGGCGGGCGTGTCCTACGTCAAGATCAGCGGCAGCAATATAGGCTCGTCCTCCTACGACGATTTCATTCCGTGCTTTGGCCCCAACACGATGGTCGAAACCGAAACCGGCCCCCGGCGCGTCGGTGACATTGCGGTGCGCGATCAAATCCGCACGCTGCGCAATGGGCTGCAACCCGTGCGCTGGGTCGGGCACGCGACTGTATCCGGGATTGGTGCGCTGGCCCCGGTCGAGATCGCTGCCGGAGCGCTTGGCAACGCCCGCGCGCTGACGGTGTCACAGGAACACCGGATGTATTTCGAGGATGACCTGTCGGACTATCTGTTCGGGTCATCCCAAGTGCTGATTGCCGCCAAGCATCTGTGCGGCCTGCCGGGAGTGTCCATCGCCCCCTGCCCGGTCATCACCTACACCCACTTCATGTTTGATCGCCACGAGATCGTGTTCGCAAACGGCATCCCAAGCGAAAGTTTCTTTTTGTCTCGGCTGTCTGTCGGCAGCCTTCAATCCGGGCCTCAACGCGAATTGCTGGCGCTGTTTCCATCGCTGCCAGACGCGACGCTCGCATTCGGGCCAACAGTGGGCACGGCGCTGAAGCGTCACGAGGCGACGCTTTGGTGTCGCTACGCCACGGCAGCCTGAGAATACGGCACGCGAGTCGATCATTAGGCATGATTCGTCGTCCGCACATTGCACCCAGGCAAGCGTGAATCGGCTGGTCATGGTAAACGCAAAGTTAATCGCGTGGCCCATGCGTGCAAAGTACCCCCCTCCGGGCCCACTGGGACCTGTGGCGAAACAGAGCCCGCCAATGGCCCCCGTTGTGACCAAAAAGCGGCGGATTTGTGATGCGTTTTGGATGGCAGAACACATTCAACCCAACACACCGGAGAGCCCCAATGTTCCTCAACCATGACGCCGCATTCACCACGTTTTCCCCCGCCATGCAGTCCAGCCTGCCCGATCACACCGCCACGCTGAGCGCACAGACCAAGCTGGAAACACCACGTGGCTGGGCCAGTGTTGACGCCCTCAGCGTGGGCGACCGTGTGGCCACCATGGATGGCGGGTTTGCGACCATCACCGCCATTTCACACCCCAAGCGCCGCGCACCGCTGGTGCAGGTACCAGGTGGTGTGTTGTCCACCTGCTCGGACATCTCTTTGCCTGCTGACGCACATATCGCCCTAACCCCACCAGCGCGCTTGTCACAGGCCCCGGTGGTCTCTGCCCCGATCAAGGCGCTGAGCGGCTGGAACGGTATCCGCCCGACCCTGTTTGCAGGCCCAGACCTTGCCACCCTGCATTTTGCGGATGAAGAGATGATCTATGCTCAGACCGGCCTGTTGATCCATGCCTTTGACGCCCGCACAGACAGCTTTTTCCCGACACTCAACTACGGTGACACCCGCGCGCTTCTCGCCCTTATGGATGGTAAAATGCCCGGTCCGGATGCGGCCGCTGCGTAAAGGGGTCGCGAAACGTGATCCTTTCGTGACAGGACTGGCCGGGCTTGCTACACCCCGGCTAACCCTTTTCACGGATTCGGAGCTGCCCCTTGTCCGATCAAGACGCTGACGCGCTGATGCCCCCTGCGCATCCTTTCGATGATGACAAACTCAAGGAAGAATGCGGCATATTCGGCGTTCTCGGGACCATGGACGCCGCCAATTTCGTCGCTCTTGGCCTCCATGCTCTTCAACACCGCGGTCAGGAAGCAGGCGGCATCGTCTCTTACGACCCCGACCACGGTTTCAACTCTGCCCGCCGCTTTGGCTATGTGCGCGACAACTTCACCTCACAAAAAGTGATGGAGACTCTGCCCGGCGCCCTTTCCATTGGCCATGTGCGGTATTCCACCACAGGTTCTAAGGGACAGACGGCGATCCGCGACGTGCAACCCTTCTTTGGTGAGTTCGCCATGGGCGGCGCGGCCATTGCCCATAACGGCAACATCACCAATGCCGATTCTCTGCGGCGCGAACTGATCGAGCGGGGCTCGATTTTCCAATCCTCGTCGGACAGCGAATGCATCATTCACCTGATGGCCCGCTCGCTGCAACGCAACATCCCCGAGCGTATGGAAGACGCCCTGCGCCGGGTTGAAGGTGCCTTTTCCATCGTGGCGATGACCCGCACCAAGCTGATCGGTGTGCGTGATCCGCTGGGCGTGCGCCCGCTGGTGCTGGGAAAGCTGGAAACCGGCTACGTGCTTAGTTCGGAAACCTGCGCGCTTGATATCATCGGGGCCGAGTTCGTGCGCGAAATCGAGCCGGGCGAAATGGTCGTGATCACCGAAAAAGGTGTAGAAAGCCACCATCCGTTCCGACCGCAAAAGTCGCGCTTCTGCATCTTTGAACATGTCTATTTCAGCCGCCCCGACAGTATTCTGGGCGGCCGTTCTGTCTATGAAACCCGCGAAAACATTGGCCGCGAACTGGCCAAGGAAGCCCCGGTCGAAGCCGATCTGGTGTGTCCCGTGCCGGACTCAGGCACACCTGCGGCCATTGGCTACTCGCTGGAATCGGGCATTCCCTACGCCATGGGCATCATCCGCAACCAGTATATGGGCCGAACCTTTATCGAGCCGACGGAAAGCATCCGCAACATGGGTGTGCGCCTGAAACTCAACGTCAACCGCGCCTTGATCAAGGGCAAGCGGGTGATCCTTGTGGACGATTCCGTCGTGCGCGGCACAACCAGCCGCAAGATCAAAGAGATGATTTTGGATGCTGGCGCCGCCGAGGTCCACTTCCGCATCGCCTCTCCGCCGACCGCATGGCCCTGCTTTTACGGGGTGGACACGCCGCAACGCGAAAAGCTGCTGGCCGCCACCATGTCCGAAGAGGAAATGACCGAGCATCTGGGCGTTGACAGCCTCAAGTTCATCTCGCTTGACGGGCTTTATCGCGCCGTGGGCGAGGCCAAGGGGCGCGACAACGACAGCCCGCAATATTGCGATGCGTGTTTCTCTGGTGAATACCCGGTCGAACCGGCGGACCAGATCGAAAAGGGATTTGAGATGAAGGCGGCGGAATAGGCTGCTGCCACGATCCGACAACAGGGCACCTTAGCTTTTTGTCATGAACGACCAGATCAACCCCGTACTTCAAATCATCCACACTTGGCCTACTCCGGGGTGGAGGTTGCTTTGGCCATACGCACGGAGTGGCACGAAACGGTGCAGACACTTGAGCTGCCTCCACTTGATGAATCCCTGAAATGGGGCGAACCCGCGTGGCGTCCGCGCAAAGGCGGCACGACGCTTCGCATGAGCTGGAAAGGCGATGTGGAGGGACTGGGCATATACATGGACTGCAAGACGGATCTTTGCGCGCGCATGCAATCCGATTTTCCGACTGCCTTTCGCTACGTCGCACCTCGGGCCCTGTTCCTGCACCCTGACACGGCACTGCCCAAAGAGGCCCTGCGTCACCTCGCCAAAATGGCGTTTCGCTACAAACGTGTTCTGCCCACCTCGTAAATTTTTTTCACGAGTCCGCGAATAAAACCCACGTCCAGGATGTTTCCTAAATGAACCGGGCCAAGACAGGCCCCGAGGATTTACATCGAAAGGACGACGCAATGCCCATCAAACTTCTTGGCGAAAGCTTTCCCGGAAACATCGACGAAATGCTGGCCAACCGCGCGCTCAGCGTGGTTTTCAACACCTTCGTCATCAAAAATGCAGGGCCGAACGCCGCCGCCAAGCTCAGCTTTATCGACGAAAACCCCAAGGGCTACAAGATTTACACCGAGTTTCTCGCGCCCGATGCGAGCACGCGCATTCAACTGGATGGGCAGTTGAAAGGGGCACTCGACAAGATCATGGCAGGCGCACAAAGCGAAGCCGCCTCCAAGCTTGATGTGATGGGACGTGTTCTGAACAAGGAATTCCGCGACCTGTTCAACAAGCGCCTGCTGGGTGCGTTCTACGACACGCGGTTTGAAAAGGGCTCCCCGCTCAACAAGATTTGCCGCAAGATCGCCGAAAAGAAATGCGAAAGCCGCTATGGCAAGGTGAGCGTTGTGACCGAGCGGCTGGGCGGGACGAACAAAGCCGCAGTCAAGGACATCATGACTGCGCTTTACATGGACGACGAAGTCGAAGCGACAAACGCATGCAAAAAGTCAGGCATCAAGTGGAAAGCCTTTTTGATCAAGGAGGCGATCCGCGAACAAAAGGGGCTGTCGTCTGGCGCTGACCTTGTGAAGATGGATGCCAAAAAACTGGTGATCTGCGGCTTTGAGAACGTGAACGACGCATCGCTGCTCAAGCTGATGAAAGAGATGATCGAGCTGCAAATGGACTACAACACGCGCAAGAAAGCGCCCAAAGTCTTTGAACAGGTCAAGAAGAAAGAGCCAAAGACCAGCCCAATCCAAAAGATGAAATACCCCGCGATGGTCAAGCTGCTCATTGCCAAGGGCGCCATCCCGGATCGCAAATACATCGTCTAAAGGTCCAAAGCAAAGGCGGCGCAAAACCTCAGGGGATTTGCGCCGCCCCAAGCCAGGATGTGCCGCAACGTCAGTCGGCACATCTTGGCTTAGGGACAAAATCGCGCATTTTGATCCGCGCAGCGCCGTGTTAGCGCCCGCCTCCGCACTTCACTCAGCCGAGGCACCATGTCCGAGACGACCGAAACCACCAACGCCACCACTGCCGATCTGGCCACCCAGCGCGATGTCATTCCCTTGCGCAGCCTGCAACTGATCGGCGTGGTTGGCCCCGAAGAAGACCGGCGCGCCCTGTTGCGCAGCAGTGGCGGGCAGATTGATACGGTGCGTGTGGGTGATGCCCTGCGCCAGGGCACAGTTGTGGCCATTGATGACGATGCCGTCATCCTGAACGCAGCCACCGGCAGCCGCACGCTGCGCATCCCTCAATCCACGGCCCTGCCGCGCGTCGCCGCTTGACGCCCCCGCCCCGGGCGGGCAAGACGCGCCTATGACCAAAACAGCCCTCATCACCGGCGCCTCGCGCGGCCTTGGCGCAGCACTTGCCCGCGCCCTTGCGCCCACCCATCACATCATCGCGGTGGCCAAGACCACCGGCGCGCTCGAAGAGCTGGATGACCAGATCAAGGCGCTGGGGGGATCGGCCACGCTTGCGCCCATGGACATCACAGTGGGGGCGGCGATGCAGACATTGTGCCGCGGCATTCATGACCGGTGGGGCAGTCTGGACCTGTGGGCGCACACCGCCATCCACGCCGCCACGCTGGCCCCTGCCTCCATGATCGACGCCAAGGACATGAGCAAATCGCTTCAGGCCAATGTCACTGCGAGCACAACCTTGATCACCTACATCGCGCCACTGTTGGGCACGGATGGCACTGCGCTGTTCTTTGATGATCCGCAGGCAGGCGCGCCTTTCTATGGCTGCTATGGCGCGACCAAGGCGGCACAGATCGCGCTGGCGCGCAGCTGGCAGGCAGAAACGCAGCGCACCGGGCCAAAGGTGCATATCGCAACGCCCGCACCGATGCCCACCGCCACCCGCGCCCGCTTTCATCCGGGCGAAGACCGCGCGGCACTTGCCGACCCGATGGCAGAGGCGACGCGCATTCTGGGCGAACTCCCTCTTGAAGTGACAGGGCTGGCGTGGCTCACTGCCACCCATGCTGCGCCTCATCACCCGCTTTGATACACCGCGCCCTGCACGGGGCGGCGGTACGCTGGCCCGGATCTATGACGCGGCCGAGACGGGGTGGCAGGACGGGATCTCCAAGCTGGGCTTTCTTCAGGCCTATGCCGATCTGATGGACCATTGCCCGACGCCACCGTCAAAACCGTTGACCGTCATGGACGTAGGCACGGGAACCGGCGCATTTGCACAAGCCTGGTGTAATGCGCATGGGGCTCCGGACACGCTAACGCTCACTGACATCTCGCCAGCGATGTTGAATGCAGCACAGGGGCGCCTGCCGGATGCCGTTGCGATCAATGGCGCGCTTGGGGATGCGCTGCCAAAGGTGCCGCCACAGGATGTGGTGCTGTGCGCGCATGTGATCGAACACCTGCCGGATCTCGCACGGCGCGCTCACGTGGCTGCACGACCGGCTCGCACCGGGTGGCCTGCTGGTCATGGCGATTTCCAAACCCCACTGGTGCACCGCGCTGGTGCGCTGGCGTTGGGGCAATGCGGCCTACCCGCCCGAACACAGCCGCGCCATGCTGGAACGGGCCGGATTTACAGACATCATCACCCACCCATTCCGCACCGGCCCGCCCTCGCGGGTCTCGTGTGGCTATATCGCGCGCCGTCCGTAGCGTGCGCGCAACGCCTCTCTTCTCTCATTCAAAAAAATCCTCGCCAGAGGCTCCCGCAGTTGCCCCGTGCACCCCCGCCACATAGTAAGGAGGGAAAAGGGCCAACCATGCGCATTCTCATCACCAATGACGACGGCATTTCGGCCCCCGGCCTGCACGTTCTTGAAAAAATCGCGAATGACATCGCCGGCCCGACAGGGACTGTGTGGACAGTTGCGCCTGCGTTCGAGCAATCCGGTGTCGCCCATTGCATCAACTACACCCGCCCGTTCATGGTCCAGAAGATCGGCCCCACCCGCTTTGCGGTCGAGGGCAGCCCGGCCGACTGCGTTCTGGCAGGGCTTTATGAAGTGATGGACACCCCGCCCGACCTGATCCTTTCGGGTGTGAACCGGGGCAACAACTCGGCCGAAAACGCGCTTTACTCCGGAACACTTGGCGGAGCACTGGAGGGCGCGTTGCAGGGTGTGCTGTCCATCGCGCTGTCACAGTATTTCGGCCCCGGCAACCGCGACCTTGAGGACCCGTTCGAGGCTTCTGTCACCCATGGAAAAGCGGTGATTGAGCGGATTATCGCCAACACGCCAAAGGACCAGCCCGGATATCAGCTGTTTTACAATGTGAACGTACCGCCCGTCGCTGCGGCGGACGTCAAAGGGACGGCATTGGTGCCACAAGGGCTGCGGCCCGGGGTCGGTTTTCACACCGAACCCACCACATCGCCCTCCGGGCGCCGCTTTCTCTTTATCAAGGGGGGCAACCAGCAGGTGCCCACTGCGCCGGACACCGACGCCGCTGTCAATCTGGACGGCTACATCTCGGTCACGCCGATGCGCGCCGACCTTACGGCCCATGACATGCTGGACAGCCTGAGGGCCATCGCCACATGACCGAGGACGACCTCGCCACTCGCAAGATGCAGTTCCTTTACGCGCTGCGCTCGCGCGGGGTGACGGACAAGCGGGTGCTGGGGGCGATGGAAAGCATCGACCGCGGGCCCTTTGTGCGTGGGCTTTTCGCCGAACGGGCCTATGAGGATATGCCGCTGCCGATCGCGTGCGGCCAAACGATCAGCCAGCCATCGGTCGTGGGGCTGATGACACAGGCGCTGAACGTGACACCGCGTGACAAGGTGCTCGAAATCGGGACCGGGTCGGGCTATCAGGCCGCGATTCTGGCCAAACTGGCGCGTCGGGTCTACACCATCGACCGTTACCGCCGCCTCGTGCACGAGGCGCGCGCGATCTTTGACGAACTGGATTTGCACACGATCACCGCCATCACCGATGACGGATCGCACGGGCTGCCCGATCAGGCCCCATTTGACCGCATCATCGTGACCGCCGCCGCCGAAGACCCGCCCGGCCCCCTGCTGGCCCAGTTGAAGGTGGGCGGGATCATGGTGCTGCCCGTTGGCCAGTCGGACGCTGTGCAAAGCCTGATCCGCGTCAACAAGACCGAAGATGGCCTTGAGTATGACGAATTGCGCGACGTGCGCTTTGTCCCGCTGCTCGAGGGCTTGGGCAAAGAGTAAACATGGTGTAAAACACCTTCAAATCGGTGCCCGTTTCGGGTGCCGTACCCGGCAACGCCCCCGTCTCAGAGGGGTCCGGCAGAGGACGACGCAGATGACTCCGACTTTTCCACGCATGTCCCGTGGGCGCCGCACGCCCCGTGGGTCCCTGATCATTGCAACGCTTGCGTTGTCGGCACTTGTGGCCTGCGATGAACCGCTTGATTTCGATCTGCGCGGGCCCGAGGGCGGGTTCAACACCCGGGACGCCGCACGCAATGCCACGACCGAGCGGCCCCGTGCCGATGAGCGTGGCGTGATCTCCTATCCGAACTATCAGGTCGCTGTAGCGCGGCGTGGCGACACGCTGAACGATGTGGCCGCGCGCGTCGGTCTGCCTGCGGATGAGCTGGGCCGGTTCAACGGGGTCGCCGTGGACGTGCCTTTGCGCAAGGATGAAATCATCGCCCTGCCCCGCCGCGTGGCCGAACCCAGCGGCAGCCTTGGCAATCCGGCAGGTGTCGATGTGACGACGCTGGCAGGCTCGGCGATTGACCGCGCGGACCCGACCCCGGCCAGCCCATCCGTATCAAGCACACCACTGCCGCCATCGGGGCAGGAACCGGTCCGCCACAAGGTCGAACGCGGCGAAACCGCCTTTACCATTGCCCGGCTGTACCAGGTGCCCGCCAAATCACTGGCGGAATGGAACGGGCTGGATGCCAACTTTACCATCCGCGAAGGGCAGTTCCTGCTGATCCCGGTGGCGCGCGTGGCAGCGCCAACGCGCACGACTACCACAACCACGACGGCACTGCCCGGCGCGGGGTCGGCCACACCGACTCCGCCCAGTGCGACGAAGCCCTTGCCCGACGATGACACCACAACTGCGGCCGCGCCTGCACCGACACCGTCCGAACCTGTCGCCGATGTGGGCCAGACCACGTCGACCCCCAGCGCGGCGATGCAGGTGCCCGTGCAAGGCAGCATCATCCGCACCTATTCCAAGGGGCGTAACGAAGGCATCGACATCAAGGCCGCCCCCGGCGCGCCGGTAAATGCCGCCGCTGCAGGCACCGTGGCCGCGATCACCGAAAGCGCGGATGGCATCCCCATCATCGTCGTGCGTCACCCTGACAACCTGCTGACGGTCTATGCCAATGTGGACGGGGTCAAAGTCGCCAAGGGCGATGCCGTACAGCGCGGGCAAGCCATCGCGCAATTGCGCAGCAGCGCCGATCAGGCCTTTGTGCATTTTGAGGTGCGCGATGGTTTTGACAGCGTCGATCCGGCCAACTATCTGCCCTGACGGCGCCTGCAACCAGATGGCGAGGGTTCGACCCACGCGTGTAGAACCGCCACATTTGCCACAAAATCACCTTTGATTTTTCGCGAATTGCGCGGATCGGCCCTACCTTCGCCCCGTTGCCGGATCAGAAACAATTCAACGAAACAAGTTGGATTGGCTCTGCGCGATGCCGATATTCTATTCCTACGGGTTTGCTCTGCTGGGCACCCAGACGACGATCGACGGCGCGCCCGTGAACTACGCCTTTGCCCCGGATGGCACCTGGCGTTACTCGGGGCCGACGACGTCCTTTGTGGTCAACGAAAACGAAGGCGCGACCGTTTTCAACGGGGATGGCGACGTCAACGAATTTGTTGATCCCAACGAACGCTTTGGCGGCGACTGGCAACAAACCGTGTTTATCGACGGGATCGAGCGTCAGGTCATCTGGGACTATACCTTCACCGTCACCGACGGCACGACCACGTGGGAAGTGGCCGTGATCGACGTCGACCTGAACAATGACAACGACCTCAATGACGCGGGCGAAGACGGCTATTTCCTGGTGTTTCCGGATGGGATGCCGCCGCCCGATACGGACCTGACGACAGGCGGTATTGTCGAAAACGACGACAGCACCCCGCATCTGGGCCTCGGGGCGGAAATCGTGTGCTTTGCCGCTGGCAGCCTGATTGAAACGCCTCAGGGCCCACAGCGGGTCGAGGACCTGAGCCCCGGCGATCTGGTCGACACAGCCCATATGGGCGCGCAAGCGATCCGCTGGGTCGGGCAAACCACGGTGCCTGCTGTGGGCGATCTGGCACCGGTTGTGATCACCCAAGGGACGCTGGGCAATGCCGCTGATCTTGTTGTCTCGCCCCAGCACGCTATCCTGCTGGATGACTGGCGCGCTGAAATGCTGTTTGGCGAGGAACAGGTGCTTGTGCGCGCCATTGACCTGCTGGGCATGGACGGCGTCTATCGCAAGACGGGCGGCGCGATCACCTATTGTCACATCCTGCTGGATCAGCACCAGCTTGTCCGCTCTCATGGTGTATGGAGCGAAACGCTATACCCCGGTGTCGTTGCGATGAGCGCGGTCAACGCCGCTGCACGCAATGAAATCCAGACATTGTTTCCAGACCTTGCCGCTTATGGCCCAATGGCCGCGCCGTGTTTGCGCGGGTATGAGGCCCGATTGCTGGCAGCGTAACGAGTATTTTGGTGCCCCTCCCCGGACACGCCGCGGCCCTCTCTCGGGATCAGGGTCGCGGCGGGCTCGGACGTTTACAGGGCAACGCCGCGACGGCCTGCAAGATCGCAGAAGTATTGCCATGCCACACGGCCCGACCGCGCGCCGCGCGTCGCCTGCCATTCAATCGCTTCGGCCCATAGGGTGTCATCGTCGATCTCGACACCGTAGGCGGCACAATAGCCCCGGATCATGGCAAGGTACTGATCCTGATTGCAGGCATGAAAGCCAAGCCACAGCCCGAACCGATCCGACAGCGACACTTTTTCCTCGACCGCCTCGGATGGATTGATCGCCGATCCGCGCTCGTTTTCGATCATGTCGCGGGGCATCAGGTGGCGGCGGTTGGACGTGGCATAAAGGATCACGTTGTCAGGCCGCCCCTCGATCCCGCCATCCAGCACCGCCTTGAGGGATTTGTAGTGCTGATCGTCGTGGGAAAAGCTCAGATCATCGCAATAAAGGACAAAGCGGGCCGTCTCGGCCTGCCGCAACACAGCGAGCAAGCGTCCGACGGATGGCAGGTCTTCCCGGTGCAGTTCCACGATTTTCAGCTGCGGATGTTCTGCCTCAAGTGCGCCATGTATCGCCTTGACAAGGCTTGATTTTCCCATCCCACGCGCGCCCCACAGCAGCGCGTTGTTCGCGGGTAACCCCTTGGCGAATTGCACGGTGTTGGCCAGCAGCGTGTCACGCGACCGCTCAAGCCCCAAAAGCAGATCCAGCGGGATGCGCGACACCTGCGCGACCGGGTCCAGACGATCCGGCCCGGTCTGCCAGACAAAGGCGCTGCTTGCATCGAAATCGGGGGCGGCCATGGGCGCGGGCGACATCCGCTCAAGGGCTGCCGCAATGCGATCCATCGGGTCGTCGATCACTTCACGTCTTCCTCGGGCAGATCGTCCTCGTCTTCGTCGTCATAGTACCCTTCGGCGCGCAACTTGGCCTCTCGTTTTTCCTCGACACGGGCGACAAGGAAAATCGAAATTTCGTAAAGACCGTAGACCACCGTGAACAGGATGCCTTGGGTGATCACATCCGGCGGGGTCACAAGGGCGGCCAGCACCAGAATGCCCACCATCGCGTATTTGCGCACATTGGCCAGACCCTCGGCACTCACCAGCCCGGCCTTGCCCATCAGGGTCAAAAGCACCGGCAGCTGAAAGCACAGGCCAAAGGCCATGATGAATTTCAGCGTGATATCAAGGCTTTCGTTGACCTTGCCAAAGAAGGTGATGCGGATGCCATCGCTGGTTTCCGGCGCCGCCGGGATCGCCACATCCGGCACCGTCTCGGGGCTGACAAAGCCGCTCATGAGCCCGGCAATGATCGAGGGCACATCAGCAAAGCCAAGAAAAAACGCCATGGCCAGCGGGGTAACCACGAAATGGGCAAAGGAGGCACCAAGGAAGAACATCAGCGGCGAGGCGATCAGAAAGGGCAGAAAGGCGTTCTTTTCCTGCCGGTACAGGCCCGGCGCCACAAAGCGCCACATCTGGAACCCGATCACCGGAAATGCGAGCGCAAAGCCAAAAACCATTGAGATGCGGAACAGCGTGAACAGGTATTCCTGCGGGCTGGTATATTGCATCGTCGGGGACGGATCGCCCAGATCGCGCAGGGTTTCCTCGATTGGGCCCAGCAGAAACTGCAGGATCGGTTCGGCCACGGTGAAGGCCAGCACGATTCCGACGATAAACGCCATGACCGAGCGGATCAGCCGCGTGCGCAGCTCTGCCAGATGCTCGATCAGCGGTGCTGTGCTGTCGTCCATGTCGGGGGCGTCAGCCATCTTTGGTCTCTTTCACTGGCGCCGGCGCAGGAGGCGCTGCGGCCTCCAGTTCCTCGGCCTTTTTCAGCGCGTCTGCCGCTTCCTTGGCCTTGCGCTCGGCCTGCGCGCGTGCTGTCGCCGCCTGAATTTTACGTGCGTTTTCAGCGCGCTCCGCCTTTTCAGCAGCCAGCTTGCCGGTTTCGCTATCAGGATCGAGGTTGGACAGGGATGATGTCACATCGCGGGCGGCATCCTTGACCCCATCCATGGCCGACCCGACCGGGTTTGTCGCGGTGCGGATCGTTTTCTGAATGTCCTTCACGCCCGCATCGTCAGCGGCCTGGTTCATCGCGGTTGAAAATTCACGTGCCATGCCCTTGGCCTTGCCGACCCAGCGGCCGACATTGCGAAAGAGCACGGGCAGATCCTTGGGGCCGATCACGATCAACGCGACGATCCCGACCACCAGCATCTCGGTCCAGCCGAGGTCGAACATAGGTCAGACCTTGTCTTTTTCGGTTTTCAGGTCGGTCTTTGGGTGCGTGCCTGCATCCGTTGGCTGGGGTGTGACATCCTTGGCCTCGGCGGCGATATCGGCCTGTGCCTCGTCTTCCAGCTCTTTCTGACCATCATTGATGCCCTTCTTGAAACTGGTGATGCCCTTACCGACTTCGCCCATCAGGCTGGAAATCTTGCCACGGCCAAACAGAACCAGAACCACAACTGCAATCAGCAGAATCCCGGGCAGTCCAATATTGTTCAACATTTCAGTTCTCCTATCGCGCGCGGCAGACGCCGCCTGTCGCGCACCGTTCTATGGGTGCGGGGCGGCGCGGACCAGTCATTGCGGTTGATCGGACGGCGCGCGCACCCGAATTTCCGTGAATTTTTGCTGTGGCCTGCACTCAACTGACAGGTTAGTGTCAGTTGGACTCTGCCATATCCCCCTCATCACACATGATTGGGAGACTTCACATGACCACAACTGCCGAAATCGTCACCTTCCGCCTGAAAGCCGGGTCCGATCCGCAAGCCTTTGCCAAAGCGGCCCAAGACATGATGCCCTTTCTGCAGGGGACTGGCGACATGATTGCGCGCACGCTCAGTTGCGATGAGGGCGGCCTGTGGACCGATCACATCACCTGGACCAGCCGCGCGGCAGCAGATGCCGCCGCCAAGGAGATGTTCAAACGGCCCGAAGCTGCACCATTCATGGCGCTTATCGATCCAGAGGGCATGGATATGCGCCACGCCACCGTTCACCTGAACCCGGGGTAATATGCGCCGCACCGACCGCCTGTTCGACATCATCCAGATCCTGCGTGACGGGCGGCTGCACCGCGCGCAGGACATGGCTGAGGCGCTCGAGGTGTCGGTGCGCACGATCTACCGCGACATGGACACGCTCGTGGCCTCTGGCGTGCCGGTGCAGGGCGAACGCGGCGTCGGCTACATGATCACCGAAGCGATCAGCCTGCCGCCCCTCACCCTCACGGTCGAAGAACTGGAAGCGCTCAACCTCGGCATGGCCATCGTTGCCGAGGCCGCCGACCCCGCCCTCAAATCCGCCGCACAAAGCCTTGCGGACAAGATCGACGCCGTGCTGCCCGAACGCACCGTGCGGGACGCGGATAAATGGAAATTCGCCGTCTACCCGTTCGCGGATGCAGTGCGGGGTTTTACCCAGATGCCAACCTTGCGCGCCGCGATCCGTGCGCGGCAAAAACTGCGCCTGACCTACCACTCCAAAGGCGACCGGATCACGACGCGCACCATCCGCCCGCTGCATATGGAATATTGGGGGCGGGTCTGGACGCTGACGGCATGGTGCGAAATGCGCGACGCATTCCGCGTGTTCCGGGTGGACCTCATCCAAGCCGCCGAAGCCCTGCCAGAGATGTTCGTGGATGAACCTGGCAAGACCTTGGCGGATTACGATCCGAACCTGTGACGCGCCATCCAGCGGCTAGCTTTTGGGCAGGAACACCTCAATCGCGGCGACAGCCATCACAGCCACGTCGCCCGCCACGGGCACATCCAGCCCTCCGGCCTCGACCACCACTTCGACCGACCCATAGGGCAACAGCGCTGCAATCACGTCCACGTCCACCGCGTCCGGCCTTGGCACGCCGATGTGGACAACGACGCGCATCACATCCCGCTCCAGCTCCAGCGTGCCAAAAATCGGCAAGGACGCGCCCTGTAACGCCTGCTCCACCGCGCGGCGGGCCGCCTTGGTGTCATCGCGCCCGTGCAGATCGATACCTTGCGCCATCTCGATGATCAGACGTTGTTCCCTCATGTCGCCACCCCGGGCCGCTCAGAAGAGGTCACCGACACGATCAGCGCGGCCTGCGCCATTACGGTAGGGTTGCCGGTGCCTTCTGGGCGCACCACATCCAGCCCGCCCTTTTCCACGACAAAAGAGGTCTGCCCATAAGGAAACACGTTCGCCAAAACTTGGACATCCACCGCCTCGGGGTGCGCGCAACCGATGCGGACCTCGATCACCATATCTTCCTTGGCGACTCCCATATATTCGGCGAGGTTGATCGAATTGCGCCAAAGGGCGGCGCGCACCGCGCGTTCAGCGGCTTGGGTGTAATCGCCCCGGCGCAGGGACGTGCCGAGGCCAAATTCCACAATCATCGGTCCCATTACATGCCCTCCTTGGCGGGGAATACAAAACACTTGTCGCGCCGGATGCGCAGCCACATCACTGTCTCCGCCTGCGGCAGAAATACACCCGGCACTGTCACCTTGATGACCGCGCCGTCATGATCCAGGCGAAACTCCACAAGGCTTTCATTGCCCATGAACCGCGCACGCAGAACGGATGCACGTGCGGCGGTGCCATCAGCCGCCGTGGGTCCAGGGCCGACACCGGCGCGGTCGAAATCAATCTTTACGTGCTGCGGGCGAAACACGATGTCTACTTCCGTGCCATCCGGAACCCCGGGGGCAAGAAAGCGGCCAAAGGGGGTCATCGCCAGTGCACCCTCAACAGTTGCGCGCAACCGATTGGCATCACTGAAAAAAGCGACGGACGCGCGATCGACGGGCCGCGTGTAGACATTGTAGGGCGCGCCGCGCTGCACGATCTTGCCATCGCGCATCAGGGCGATTTCATCGGCCATGCGCATCGCCTCATCGGGTTCGTGAGTGACGAGCAGAACGCCTGTGTCCTCTTCCTTCAGGATCGCGAGAGTCTCGTCACGGATGCCATCGCGCAACCGGTTGTCGAGGCCCGAGAACGGCTCGTCCATCAGCATGATGCGCGGACGTGGCGCCAATGCCCGGGCCAAAGCGATACGCTGCTGTTCGCCGCCCGACAGTTGATGGGGAAACATGTCAATGAACCGCTCCATCCGGACCCGCGCCAGCATTTCCTCGACGCGGGCGCGCTTTTCCGCCTTTGTCCCGCTCAACCCATAGGCGACATTGCCAGCCACGCTCAGGTGCGGAAACAGGGCAAAGTCCTGAAACATCAAGCCGATCTCGCGCCGTTCGGGCGGAACCCGGAACACCGTGTCGCAGATCAGCGCACCGTCCACGTAAATCTCGCCCGAATCCTGCATCTCGACTCCGGCGATCATCCGCAGGGTCGTCGATTTGCCACAGCCCGACGGGCCCAGAAGGCAGGTCACCTGCCCCGGCTGAATGGTCAGGCTGACGCCATCCACAACACGCCGCCCGCCAAAGCTGCGCACCATGTCGCGGATTTCCAGCCGTGGCGGCGTGGCGTCAGTCACGTCCAAACACCCATTCCCGATCAAAACAGTCGGGAGGTATCAGGCCCGCCGCGCGCCCGCAAGCGCTGCAGTGAAACGCGCATGCACATGGGTCCGGCTCAGACAATCTCGAACGACGTCTCGGCCCGGTCCACCCCATTGACCTGAACAACCAGCCCATGCGTGCCGGGATGCAGTTCAAACGTGGTCGCATTGGCCTTGAGCTTGTGGGCCTTCTTCAGCACCAGCGGCTTACCGGCCTTCACCTCGGCCACTTTCAGTTTGAACACCTTTTCACCGCTCTTCCCGTTCGGGCGGGCAAAGCGGATGCGGTAATCGACAAGCACGGGCAGGTCAGTATCAGAGCCCAGCGTCACCTCGAATTCCAGCGCCGATCCAAGGGCAACCTCGGGCGTCGTCACTGCAAGTGCAACGTCTATAGGCGCATCGCCCGCATAGCCGAGCATTGCCATAGCCCCCGGATGCCCATCCTTGACCAGCGTGCGCAAGGCATGGCGGCGCATCCATGCGCGCTCACCCTCGTGTTGACGGCCATCCGCCTCCCAACGCTCCAACCGCGTCAGCACCGTGTCGGGATCCGTTTTGGCGATGTCATTGAGGTGGTTGGCGACCGAGCGGGTGACAAAGCGCGTTGGATCGCCCTGCAACATGTCCAATAGCGGCAGCACCCGCTCGGGTCCAACCTCGATCTTGCGCGCCCATGGCAATTTGGGACGCGTCCCCTCGCTCACCAATCGGCGCACATGGTAGTTTTCGTCCCCCGCCCAGACCGCAAGACGCGCCAGTGTCTCATCCGGCCAGCGGTTCAGGAACGGGCGGATGTAGAACTCCATCGAAAAGCGCTGCGTGGCGCTGTGCAGCAAATCCAAGGCGCGGTCGCGATGATCTTCAAGCCCGTGGCGAACG
Organism: Tateyamaria armeniaca; assembly: GCF_045797845.1. Taxonomy (NCBI): domain Bacteria; kingdom Pseudomonadati; phylum Pseudomonadota; class Alphaproteobacteria; order Rhodobacterales; family Roseobacteraceae; genus Tateyamaria; species Tateyamaria armeniaca. The sequence continues at coordinate 2,684,312 of NZ_JBHDIY010000002.1, read as the reverse complement.
GCCAGCACGCCGGGCACTGCGTGAATGAAGCGGCCAAAGTCATCATCCCGCAATTCCGGGTCCAGCGGGGGCGGCATCGCCGCCTCCAACTGATCGGCCATGGTCGGGAAATCTGCGGCCAGGTACGGTTCGATACAATCCGCAAACCAGTCGAGGCATTCCAGCAGCGACCGTTCAGCCACGCCCGACAGTGCCAGCGCCTGAAAACGGTCCCGGTCAAAACCATCCACACCGGCCGCAAATTCATCGGCCAGATCGCCTAAGCTTTCCGCGTTAAACAGCTGATCCTTCAGCGATAATGTCGGGGCTGCCTTGGCCATCCTGTCGCGTCCTCAGATCGTGGCGTTGGTCGCCCCGCCATCCAACAGCAGGTTCTGCCCCACGATGAACCCGGCATGTTTCGAACACAGGAACGCACAGGCCGCGCCGAACTCCTCGCGCGTGCCATACCGCCCCGCAGGGATGGTCGCGGCACGTTGCGCGCGGGCCTCGTCCAGCGAGATGCCCTGCGCCTTGACAACACCGCCGTCCAACGCATCGGCACGATCAGTGGCATGGATGCCGGGCAACAGGTTGTTGATGGTCACGCCCTTGTTGGCGACCTGTCGCGAGGTGCCAGCGACATAGCCCGTGAGCCCCGCACGGGCGGAATTGGACAGACCCAGCACCGGGATCGGCGCCTTGACCGATTGCGACGTGATGTTGACCACCCGGCCCCAGCCGCGATCCATCATGCCCGGCACAAGCGCCTTGATGAGGGCGATTGGGGTTAGCATGTTGGCATCAAGGGCGGCGATGAAATCGTCCCGGTCCCAATCGCTCCACATGCCGGGGGTGGGCCGCCTGCGTTGTTGATCAGAATGTCGGCGTCGCCTGCCGCTTCGATCAGGGCCGCCTGCCCGTTTGAGGTGCTGACATCGGCGGCGACAGTCGTGACTTCGACACCGTGGGCCGCGCGGATTGCCTCGGCAGAGGCCTCAAGCGCGTCGACGCCGCGCGCGTTCATGACCAGATGCACGCCCGCCTCTGCCAATGCCTCGGCACAGCCCAGTCCAAGCCCCTTGGACGATGCACATACAACGGCCCGTTTTCCCGCGATTCCCAAATCCATGATCAGTCTCCCCTGTTCTTTGTCGCCCAACAGGTAACGCCGCACGGCGCGATGCGCCAGCAAAACACCCGGTCGTTGACCCAGCCTTGCCACAATTCTAAGCTAGCCTGTCGCAAACAACCAAGCAGTGCGCATGATGACATCCGCCCCCTCTTCCGGCCCGGCCCAGAACCTGCCCGTATTCCGGGCCGAGGATTTTCGGGTGAGCCATGGAGCCAACCTTGGCGATCCGCTGTCGTGTCTCGACGATCTGATGCTGGACGACGTCTATTCACTGGCCGGCACCGCCGATCCCCAACGCCTGACACTGCATGCCACTGACAACGACCACCTGACCATTGCTGCCGATAGCGAAGTCGGTCAGGATGGCGCGGACATCCACCTTGATTGCGCGCTGACGCTGATGTCTCCGGATGGACAGATCACAGACGCCATCGTTCTGGTCGAAACGGATGCGGATGGCGACATTGCCCAGATCTATCTGTTGCCGCTGGCCCGTCTCAGCCCGCGCACGCCATACGCACTAGTGGGCACGGACAAGGACGAGGCACGCACCAAATTCGCGCATCTGACCTGCGCGCGCTTTACGCGCGGCACGCATATCACGCTGGCCTCCGGCGCACAGAAACCGATTGAAGAGCTTGAAGTCGGCGACCGGGTTCTCACCCGCAACGACGGCCCCCAAGAGGTGCGCTGGGTTGGCCAGACCACCGTGAGGGCCGTGGGGGATTTTGCGCCCATATGTGTGCGTGCTGGCGCGCTGAACAACGACCGCGACCTGATCGTCTCGCCCGACCACCGGTTGTTCATCTACCAGCGCAAGGATCGCCTTGGCGCGGGGCGCTCTGAACTGCTGGTCAAGGTGCGCCATCTTGTGAATGGAGAGTCCGTCGTGGTGCAGGATGGCGGGTTTGTCGATTATTTCGAGCTGCTCTTTGACAGCCACCAGATCATCTATGCCGAAGGTATTGCCGCCGAATCCATGCTGATCGACACGCGCACCAGATCGGCGCTGCCGGATGAAATCACCGCAGACCTGAACGTACATGGTGACGCGGGCCTGTCGGGGCTGGATGTGACAGAAACCCTGCTGGACCGGCCCGATGCCGCGGAACTGCTGCGGCGTGCGTCATTGCGGTGACGGGCTAAGGCGGGTTTTCACCCGCCCTGACCTTATTCGCTGTAAAAGAACTCTTCCCGCACGATCTTGCCGTCGTCCACGGTGTACAGTGCCACCTCTTTCATATCGCTCACTTCGCCGCTTTCCTTGTGCTTGACCTTGATCTCAAAGATCACCGCAAAACGGTCATCACCGCTTGGAAACGGATCAGACACATCGCCGCTGATCATCTCAAAGGTGCTGTCCCACCACTCATGCTTGCCCTTGATGGCATCAAGGCCCTGCACTTCGCGACCATTGCCATTGTCCATCGCTTCGACTGACACGGCGTCGGGTGCATACAGCAGGTCGAGGTTTTCGGTGGTTTTACCAGTGCGGCAGCCGTCCACCAGTTTGTTCGCCACTTCGTCGAAAGTCATATTCTTGTCTCCTTGGGTTGGTGATGAGGAACACTACGCCAACACCCCTGTCAAAATCTGGCAGCAGTATCGGACGTGCGCATTGCGCTGACCGGATCTGCAATTCCTGTGCACGGTGGTCTTCGCGGTCACTTGCCGCCCCACTGCACCCCGGATATAGGGCTGTCATGCTCGACAATCGCCCAGAATTGCCCCCCGAAATTGCCCGCCGCCGGACGTTTGCGATTATTTCGCACCCGGACGCTGGCAAGACCACGCTGACCGAGAAATTCCTGCTGTTCGGCGGCGCGATCCAGATGGCCGGACAGGTGCGCGCCAAGGGCGAGGCACGGCGCACGCGCTCGGATTTCATGGCGATGGAGAAGGATCGGGGCATTTCCGTCTCAGCCTCTGCAATGTCATTTGATTTCAAAGAGTTCCGGTTCAATCTGGTCGACACGCCCGGCCACTCCGACTTTTCCGAAGACACCTATCGCACCCTGACTGCCGTCGATGCTGCGATCATGGTGATCGACGGGGCGAAAGGGGTGGAAAGCCAGACGCAAAAGCTGTTCGAAGTCTGCCGGATGCGCGACCTGCCGATCCTGACATTCTGCAACAAGATGGATCGGGAAAGCCGCGACACCTTTGAAATCATTGACGAGATTCAGGAAAATCTGGCCATTGACGTGACCCCGGCCAGTTGGCCCATCGGGGTCGGCCGCGATTTCATCGGCTGTTACGATATCCTGCGCGACCGGCTGGAACTGATGGACCGTGCCGACCGCAACAAGGTCGCTGAAAGCATCGAGATCAACGGGCTGGACGATCCGAAACTGGAGCAATACGTGCCCGAGGATCAGTTGAACACCCTGCGGGAAGAGCTTGAAATGGCGCGGGAATTGCTGCCACCCCTGGATCGGGACGCGATGCTTGAAGGCTCGCTTACACCGATCTGGTTTGGCTCTGCCATCAACTCGTTCGGGGTCAAGGAACTGATGGAAGGGATCGCATCCTACGGCCCCCAGCCACAGATCCAATCGGCTGAACCGCGCCAGATCCTGCCCGAAGAAACGAAAGTCTCCGGCTTTGTCTTTAAGGTGCAGGCGAATATGGATCCCAAACACCGCGACCGTGTCGCGTTCGTACGGATGGCAAGCGGGCACTTCAAACGCGGCATGAAGCTGACCCATGTGCGCACCAAAAAGCCCATGGCAATTTCCAACCCGGTGATGTTCCTTGCGAGCGACCGGGAACTGGCCGAAGAGGCGTGGGCCGGCGACATCATGGGCATCCCGAACCACGGGCAACTGCGCATCGGCGACACGCTGACCGAGGGCGAAGCGTTGCGGGTGACGGGCATCCCGTCCTTTGCCCCGGAACTGTTGCAAGGCGTGCGCGCTGGCGATCCGCTGAAATCCAAACACCTCGAAAAAGCGCTGATGCAGTTTGCCGAGGAAGGCGCGGCCAAAGTCTTCAAACCTTCCATCGGGTCGGGGTTCATCGTCGGCGTCGTGGGGGCGCTGCAATTCGAAGTGCTGGCCAGCCGGATCGAGCTGGAATACGGGCTGCCCGTGCGGTTCGAGGCATCGCAATTCACCTCTGCCCGCTGGGTGAAGGGTGATCGGCAAGCCGTTGATAAGTTTGTGGAAAGTAACAAGCAACACATCAGCCATGATCACGACGGCGACATTGTCTACCTGACGCGCCTGCAATGGGATATCGACCGCGTTGCGCGGGATTACCCGGACATCACGCTGACCGCGACCAAGGAAATGATGGTCTGAGCCGATGGCAGACCTGAGCGTCCCCGTCCCGCAACCTGTCCAGACCGATCCGGATCGTTTGCGTTGGGGGATCGTGTCGACGGTCAAGGGGTCGCTGCCTCAAATCGCCCGCTTTATCGCCTATCACCTCGATCTGGGGGCCAATCGCGTCCACGTTCATCTGGACGTGCCGGACGAGGCACTTGCCGACCGTCTGGCCCATCCCAAGGTCCGGTTTACCCAATGCGACGACGCGTATTGGCAGGGCAAACCGGCGCGCGCGCGCAGCACGCACCAGATGCGGCAGGTGTTCAACGCAACGCGCATGTACCGCATCTCGCAACTGGATTGGTTGGCGCATATCGATGTGGACGAATTTCTGCTGGCGCCATCACTCCTGCCCGACCTGCTGGCCGCTGTCGATCCGAACGTGCCTTATGTCTCAGTCGATCCCTGCGAGATGCTCGACAGCCAGGGCGATCCGCATCACTTCAAACGCCCGGCGCGCGCGGCCCTTAAACGCAAGATTTACCCAACTTATGGCGCACATATTCCGGGCGGTTTCATCAGCACGCTGAGTCCCAAACTGATTGCGCGAACTGGGCTGGACGGCGTTCGTCTGGGCATCCACGCGCTGCGCCACAAGGGAAAGATCGTGCGGGGCGGCGCACGTATCGAAGGCCTTGATCTTGGCCATGCCCATGCCCCGGATTTCGAGACTTTTCAACGGCATATGGCCTATCGGCTCGACAAGGGCAGCTATCATGATCGCAAGGGGCGCCTGAACCCGCTGGGTCACCTGATCCGCGCCCTGATCGATGATCCTGACAAGGACTCCTTGCGCGCGTTTCACCGCGAAATGAGCAGTGCAGAGCCTGAGCGGCTTGACCTCTTGGGGGCCCATGACATGCTGATCACGCGCTGCCTTGACCTTGATGCCAAGGTTCGGCGCTATTTCGGCAAGTTGGAGGGCTGAGACGTGACCACCTGGGGCCTGTCCGCCACGATCCTCGCGCCCACACCAGATATCCTACGCTTTGCCGCCTACCATCTCGATCAGGGGGCGCACCGGCTTTACATCTACCTCGATGATGACACACCGGATGCCTATAACGCCTTGAAAGCACATTCGAAAATCCGGGTTCAGACCTGTGATACAGCGCATTGGAAACGGCTTGGCGGCAAGCGCCCTGACAAGCATCAAGTGCGCCAGACGATGAACGCGACCCACGCCTACAACCGCCGGGCCGAAGTCGACTGGCTGATCCATATGGACGTCGATGAATTCCTTGTCCCTCGCGTGCCAGTGGCCGATGTGCTGGCAGGTCTGCCGGATGATCTAACGTCAGCCCGCGTGCGACCCATGGAGTTGCTGGGCGGCGGCACCGATGCGTTCAAGGCGTTCATCCCCGCCGACGGACAGCGCCGCGCGCGCGTTGACCAAATCTATCCCAATTTCGGGCGACATCTCAAAGGCGGGTTCCTCAGTCATGTGGCGGGAAAGCTGTTTGTGCGCACGGGGTTGGACACGGTCACCGTCAAAATCCACAACGCCTTTCAGAACGGCGAGATGCTGGAAGGGGCCGCGGAGCTTGGTGAGATCGACCTCGCCCATTGCCATGCCAAGTCGTGGGAAAGCTGGCAGGCGTCTTATGCCTACCGACTTCAAAAAGGGTCCTACCGGGCTGAACTCAAGCCCGCGACGCAGCCAGAACAGGGCGGGCTTTCCCTGCATGACCTGTTCCAGCGGATCGAGGCCGAACAGGGCGCGGCGGGCCTGCGCGCCTTCTATGACGAGGTGATCGGGGACAGCCCCGATTTGCGGGCGCGCCTTGAGGCCCAGGGCCTATTGCGTCTCGCCGCCCTCGACCTTGATGGCGCTGTTGCACGCCATTTCCCCAACGTCGCCCTTTGACACCCCGCAACCCCTTGAAACCGATGCTGTTTGACGGGGCGCGGTGGCTTTGTTATGGACGCGCAGCATGTCGGGGCAATATGCCTCCACTTTGGGCCATGCGGGCCGACATCATCAGACGCAGCGGGCCAAGTCAGTGTCCGCAACTCACGGACATACATGACAAAATTCTCTGATCTGAACCTCAACCCGAAGGTCCTCAAAGCAGTCGAAGAGGCTGGCTACGAAACCCCAACCCCTATTCAGGAAGGCGCGATTCCCCCCGCCCTTGAAGGGCGCGATGTGCTGGGGATTGCCCAGACGGGCACCGGCAAAACAGCGAGCTTCACCCTGCCCCTCATCACGCAGCTTGCCCGGGGACGCGCCCGCGCGCGCATGCCGCGCAGCCTTGTGCTGTGCCCGACGCGCGAATTGGCGGCACAGGTTGCCGAAAACTTCGACACATATGCAAAATACGTCAAGCTGAGCAAAGCGCTGCTGATCGGCGGCGTCAGCTTCAAGGAACAGGACACGCTGATCGACAAGGGCGTCGACGTGCTGATCGCCACTCCCGGTCGCCTGCTCGACCATTTCGAGCGCGGCAAACTGATCCTGAACGACGTAAAAGTCATGGTCGTGGACGAAGCGGACCGGATGCTCGACATGGGGTTCATTCCGGACATCGAGCGGATCTTTGGCCTCACGCCATTCACCCGACAGACGCTGTTCTTTTCGGCCACCATGGCGCCGGAGATCGAGCGGATCACCAACACCTTCCTGTCCAACCCCGAGCGGATCGAAGTGGCCCGTCAGGCCACGGCCTCCGAAACCATCGAACAGGGCGTGGTCATGTTCAAGGGCTCGCGCCGTGACCGCGAGGGGTCCGAAAAACGCAAAGTTCTGCGCCTGATGATCGATGGCGAGGGTGAAAAGTGCACCAACGCAATCATCTTCTGCAACCGCAAGACGGACGTGGATATCGTCGCCAAGTCCTTGAAAAAATACGGATATGATGCGGCCCCGATCCATGGCGATCTGGACCAGTCACAGCGCACGCGCACGCTCGACGGGTTCCGCAATGGTGAGTTGCGCTTCCTCGTGGCCTCGGACGTGGCCGCGCGCGGGCTTGATGTGCCGTCGGTCAGTCACGTCTTTAACTTTGATGTGCCCAGCCATGCCGAAGACTATGTTCACCGCATCGGCCGCACTGGCCGTGCCGGGCGTGATGGCAAGGCCATGATGATTTGCGTTCCGCGTGATGAGAAGAATTTCGATGCCATCGAAAAGCTGATCCAGAAGGAAATTCCGCGTTTGGACAATCCGCTTGGCAACACTGCCCCGGCCCCTGCCGCGGATGATGATGCGCCCAAGGCGGAAAAGCCCAAACGCACCCGCGCACCGCGCAAGCCCAAAGCCGACGCGCCCTCCGAAGCGGTGGCTGAACAAGTCGAAGCGTCAGCAACGGTCGAGGCGAGCACAGAGCCAGTGGCTGACACGCCGGCAGAGCCAAAGCCGGAGCGCGGGCGTGGTCGCGGATCGTCCGGAGGCCGCAACCGGTCGTCGAACCGCGAGGATCGCGGCGGCAACAAGGTCGTGGGTCTGGGCGATCACACACCCAGTTTTATCGAGTTGAGTTTCGAAGAACGCCGCGCGAGCTGATGGATCAGCGCGCCCAGTCTGGCGTCAGATCATAAGTCTCCAAGTCGCGCTCGCGCCGGAAGTGCATAGCATCCGGCGCAAGAATGACACGGCTCGGTTTGATCCACTTCGTTGGATCTTCGGGCATGGCACGTCTTGGCCAGGAACTGCAAACGCCCTCGCCCAGCACGTAAGGTTTCACCCAGTATTCAAGCACTTGGCGGGGCACGCTGTTCATGCTTGCACCCGCAGCGCAGCATTCAATGTTGGGCGGATCACCGTAATGGAGTTGCCCCGCACGGATGTAATCCCGCAACAACGGATAGCTGCGGTCTGCGCGCTCGACCTTGGGCAAAGGTTTTGACGCCGCCGTGGATGTAAAAGCGACATCAAAGGGATGTTGGCAGCCCTGGCACTCAATACGAACCAGAACCGCCTCATATGCGTAGATATTGGCCGTTTGCTGAGGACTGAAAGGCTCGAAACGTGGCACTGCGGCCTCGTCAAACCACACAGGCGGATCACTCACACGATCAAGGATATCGCGATAGCAGTGGTGCATCAGTGCATCCGGCTGATCACAACCGTCACTTCCGGTTTCTTGCCGATCTCGTCCTGCGCGGTCTTGCGCACGATGCGCCGCAGGGCCTCTTCCAGCTTTTCATCGTCGCGCAGTGTCTTGGCGTCTGCGCGGCCCAGAAACTGGCTCAGATCGGCCTCGAACACATCGACCATAGCGGCCCGGGAACGCCCCGTTTCGGCCATCCCCATGGTTTCGCACCACGGCTCGCCCAGCGGTTCGTCCTCTTCATCAAGGATCAGCGTGACCGTCACATGCCCGTTCAGCGCCATGCGGATGCGATCCCGCACCACGCCGTCCAGCGCGCCGATCTGCACTGAGCCGTCGAGATAGGTGCGCCCGGTTTCCACATATTCGACAACACGTGGCGCATTGCCGCTGAGGTCAATCATCATGCCGTTCACGGCCAGAACGCCCGTGCGCCCTTTGCCTTCTGTCAGCTTGACGTGTTCGCGCAAATGCCGGTGTTCGCCGTGCATCGGCACCACGACCTGCGGGTTCACGATGTCCTGCAGACGCTCAAGATCCGGGCGGTTGGCATGGCCCGACACGTGATACAGGCCCGAGGAATCGTCAACCACATCCACACCTTTTTCCGAAAGCTGGTTCATGATGCGGATTACACCGCGTTCATTGCCCGGAATGGTCTTGGACGAAAACAGGAACAGATCGCCCTCTTTCAACTCCAGCCCCATGTACTTGCCGTTGGCCAGTTGGGCCGAGGCCGCGCGGCGTTCGCCTTGCGATCCCGTCACCAGCAGCATCAGGTTTTCACGCGGGATGTTGCGGGCATCTTCGGGACTTACCGTGCTTGGAAAGTCCTTGAGCACGCCGGTTTCCACAGCCGCCTCGATCATGCGACGCATCGCACGGCCCAGCAGCACGATGGATCGCCCTGCCCGCTCGCCCGCCTCTGCCAGTGTTTTGACACGGGCCACGTTGGACGCAAAGGTGGTGGCCACAACGATGCCTGTATCATGCGCGCGCACCAGCTTTTCGATCTCTGGGCCCAGTGTCGCTTCGGACCGTCCGGGATGCGGGGAAAAGATGTTGGTGCTGTCGCAGATCAGCGCCTTGACCCCATCCTTGCTGACCTCGGCCCAAAGGGCGGGATCAAACGGCTCACCCACCAGCGGGGTCTCGTCCAGTTTGAAATCACCAGAGTGGATGACGCGGCCATCGGGTGTGTCGATGACAAGTGCCGCACTTTCCGGGATCGAGTGGGACATGGGCAGAAAGCCCACCTTGAACGGGCCTGCCTGCACCTGTTCGGGCCAGGCGGCGACGACGTTCACCGCATCATCGGGATGGCCATGTTCGCCCATCTTTCGGCTTGCGATATTGGCGGTGAAGGGGCGCGCATAGACGGGCGCACCCAGTTGTTCGTAGGTGTGCGCCACGGCGCCCACATGGTCCTCGTGGGCGTGGGTGATGAATATCCCCTCGATCCGGTCGCGCCGCTCAGCCAGCCAAGCGATGTCGGGCAGGATCAAATCCACGCCCGGTGTTCCGTCCATATCCGGGAACGTCACGCCAAGGTCGACCACGATCAGGCGTTCCTGTTCGGGCGCTCCATAGCCGTAGACATAGGCGTTCATGCCAATTTCACCCGCCCCCCCAGGGGCAGGTAGATCAATCGTTCACTGCTCATTGTGTCAGTTATTTTCCTTGTTATAGCGATGGATGACCGTCAGGCCATGCATCGTCAAATCGTCGATGTAATGGTCAAAGAGGGTTTCGGACTGCTGAAACAGCGGTGCCAGACCCCCGGTTGAAATGACGCGCATGTCGCGGGCGCGTTCCGCTTTGATTCGGGCACATATCTCACGAACAAGGCCGACGTAACCCCAAAACACGCCCGATTGCATACAGGCGACGGTGTTGGTGCCGACCACGGCCTGCGGCTTGGTGATGTCCACATGTGGCAAGGCGGCGGCGGCGTTGTGCAGCGCCTCAAGGGACAGGTTCACGCCTGGTGCGATCACCCCGCCGATATAGGCGCCGTCACTGGCCACCACATCAAAGGTAGTCGCGGTGCCGAAATCGACCATGATCAAATCGCCACCAAAAAGATCAAAGCCCGCCACCGTGTTGACCAGCCGGTCCGGGCCCACGGCCGTCCCCTCATCCACGCGCACGTCCACGGGCAGCAGGCAATCGGGCTTGCCGACCACGATGGGGCGCGTGTTGAAATAGCGATCGGCAAAGACGCGCAGGTTGAACACCACACGCGGCACAGTCGATGACACAATCACATCCGTGATCTCGACATCGATGTTCTGGAATTTCATCAGGGTCGACAGCCACACGTAATACTGATCCGCCGTGCGCTGCCACTCGGTCGAGGTGCGCCAAGTGCCAAGGAACGCCTCACCGTCCCAGATCGCAAACACGGTGTTGGTGTTGCCGCAGTCGATGGCCAAGAGCATGGAGAACCCCCTTCAGAAATAGACGTCGCCCGCAGGGATGGTCATGCGGCCATGCTGCGTCTCTAGAACAAGTTGCCCGCTGTCGTCCACATCCGCAAACGTGCCGTGATGTACATCACGGGTGGTGCGTGCCGTGATGGGTTCCCCCAACCGCGCCGCATGGGCGAGCCAGGCGGTCCGGATCGGCGCAAAGCCGTAAGTGACAAACTGGTCTTCAAAACGGGCATAAGACTGTGCCAGCAGGTCCAGAAAATCCTCCGCTGCGATGTCCACAGCCAGTTCGGACCTCAAAGCGACTGGACGCGTGGCCCCCGCCTCGACCTCGGCCACATCGGGGGCCGTTGCCAGATTGATCCCGACGCCGATCGCCAGATGGCTGGTCCGCCCTCCGGTCGCAATCGTCTCAAGCAGGATGCCTGCCACCTTGCCACCGCGCAAAAGCACGTCGTTGGGCCATTTGAGCGCAAAGGCTTCCGCCCGGCCCGTGGCCGCAACAAACGCCTCATACAAGGCCAAAGAGACAACAAAAGACCGCAGCGCTGCCTGCCCCGGCGGCTCTGCCAGCGGCATCACGAGGGTCGCAGCAAAGTTGCCGACCGGCATGGTCCAGGGCCGCCCGCGTCGACCACGCGGTGCTGTCTGGCGATGGGCGAGAATCCAGGTGGGGCCAGACAGGTCAGGCGCAATACGGGCCGCCTCGCTCAGCGTGGAATCCACCTGCGCAAGGACGCAACGACCGTATCCATCTGGCCAGGCGCTCATCTTCATCTCGCCAGAAAAACTCCCCCCGGAGGGTCGGGTCGCAAAAAGGGCCTAGTTGACCAGTGTCTGCGCGGCCATCGCCGCAGCGCCTTCAACACCGAACATGTTGACGATGCCAAAGACCATGATCGCCGCCGATCCCATCAGCATCGCACCGAGGATGACGGATTTGCCACCGTTCAGACCCTCTTCGGGCTCATCGCCGAAATACATGAAGAACACGATGCGCAGATAGTAATAGGCGCCGATCACGGATGCGATGACACCCGCAACCGCCAGCCAGACGAGGTCCGCCTCGTAGGCCGCGCGCAGCACGTAAAGCTTGCCAAAGAACCCGAGCATCGGCGGCACACCTGCCAGCGAAAACAGCAGGACCAGCATTGCCAGTGCCCGGCCGGGTTCACGCTTGGCATACATGTTGAGCGATCCAATATCCGTCACAGGCTGCCCGTCCTTCTCCATCATCAGGATAAAGGCAAAGGTGCCCACGTTCATGGTGACGTAAATCGCCATATAGACCAGCATCGCCTGCACACCCAGCACGGTGCCCGCCGCCAGCCCCATCAGCGCGTATCCCATATGCGCAATCGACGAGAATGCCATCAGACGCTTGATATTGGTCTGTCCAATAGCCGCGAATGCCCCGAGGAACATCGACAGGACGGACAGCAATGCCATAATCTGCTGCCAGTCGGCCACTGCCCCGCCGAACGCGTCATGCATGACCCGTGCGAACAGCGCCATGGCTGCAACCTTGGGGGCCGTGGCAAAGAATGCGGTGATCGGCGTGGGCGAGCCTTCGTAGACGTCCGGCGTCCACATGTGGAACGGCACGGCAGACACTTTGAAGGCAAAGCCCGCCATCAGGAACACAAGGCCAAAGAGCAACCCAAGCGAGATGCCGCCTTCGGCCACCTGAACAATGCCCGAAAACAGGGTTGTGCCTGCATAGCCATAGACCAGCGACGCCCCATAAAGCAGCAGGCCGGAAGACAGTGCGCCGAGCACGAAATACTTCAGCCCCGCCTCGGTCGATTTCACGGAATCCCGGCGCAGGGAGGCAACAACGTACAGGGCCAGCGATTGCAACTCGAGCCCCATGTATAGCGCCATAAGATCCCCGGCAGACACCATCATCATCATACCCACAGCCGCCAGCACAACCAGCACCGGGTATTCAAACCGCAATATGCCGCGCGCGGACATGTAGCCTTCGCTCATCAACAAAACAGCGGCGGCGGACATAAGTATCACCACTTTGGCAAAGCGCGAGAATGCATCATCCACGAACATGCCGCCAAAGGCGATATTGGTGCCCTCGCCCGTGAACCCGATCCACGCGGCAACGGCCAGAAACACGGCAGCCGTCGCCCAAAGCAGTGCAGAGGCCAGACCGTCCTTGGACGTGTAGACCGCGCCAAGCAGCCCCAGCATGGCAAAGACAGCCAGCAGGATTTCGGGCAGGATGATGGTCAGATCAGCAGCCATGGGCTTTCGTCCTTACTCAGTTCGCAGCAAGCTGGGTGGCGGCCTCTGCCGCGGCCAGCGCCGTATCATAGTTGCTTACCAATGCGGCCACGGACGGACCGGTGATGTCAAGGATCAGCGCCGGGTACACGCCCAGCAGGATCGTCATCACCACCAGTGGCGCAAAGATCGCCTTTTCCCGGCGGGTCATGTCGGTGATCGATTTCAGGCTTTCCTTGATCAGATCGCCCATGACGACACGGCGGTAAAGCCACAGCGCATAAGCTGCCGAAAAGATCACACCAGACGTCGCGACCAGCGCCACCCATGTGTTGACCTGGAACACCGCCATCAGCGTCAGGAATTCGCCGACGAAACCCGAAGTGCCCGGCAAGCCCACATTGGCCATTGTGAACAACATAAAGATCAGCGCATAGGCCGGCATCCGGTTCACGAGACCGCCATAGGCGTCGATCTCGCGGGTGTGCATCCGGTCATAGATCACGCCGACACAGAGGAAGAGCGCACCAGAGATGAACCCGTGGCTGAGCATCTGGAAAATCGCGCCATCCACGCCCTGCTGGTTCGCCGCAAAGATACCCATGGTCACGAACCCCATATGGGCGACGGAGGAATAGGCGATCAGCTTTTTCATGTCTTCCTGCACCAGCGCCACCAGCGAGGTGTAGACAATCGCAATCGCCGACATCCAGAGCACCAGCGGTGTCATCACCTCTGCCCCTACCGGAAACATAGGCAGGGAAAAGCGGATGAACCCGTAGCCGCCCAGCTTCAAAAGGATCGCCGCCAGCACGACAGACCCCGCCGTCGGGGCCTGCACGTGCGCATCCGGCAACCATGTGTGCACCGGCCACATCGGCATCTTGACCGCAAAGCTGGCAAAGAAGGCGAGGAACAGCAGCGTCTGCAAGCCACCCACAATCTGGATGCCGAGCAGATCAAATGTCTCGAACCCGAAATTGTGCACCAGCAGCCGTTCGATGTCCGTGGTGCCCGCATCCGCATACATCCCCACCATCGCCACCAGCATCAGGACCGAGCCGAGGAAGGTATAAAGGAAGAATTTGAAGCTCGCATAGATCCGGTTCGCCCCGCCCCAGATGCCAATGATCAGGAACATCGGGATCAGACCGGCCTCAAAGAACAGGTAGAACAGCACCAGATCCAACGCCATGAACACGCCCAGCATCAGCGTTTCGAGCATCAGGAACGCGATCATGTATTCCTTGACCCGGGTTTCCACATTCCAAGAGGCCGCGATAACCAGCGGCATCATGAAGGTGGTCAGCATCACGAACAGCACCGAAATCCCGTCCACACCCATCTTGTAAGACAGGCCCATGATCCACGCGCCCTCTTCCACGAACTGAAAGCCGGTGTCGTTGCGGTCAAAACCGAAAAGGATGAACAGCGACACGACAAAGGTGATCGACGTGGTAGCCATCGCCACCCATTTGGCGTTGCGGTTGGCCGCCTCGTCATCGCCGCGCAGGAAAATGGCGAGGATCAGCGCTGCGACCGCAGGCATGAAGGTGACGATGGATAGAAGGTTGTCCATCAGAACAATCCCCCGAATAGATTGGTGAAAAAGGCGATGATCATAAGCAGGGGCAGAACCACCACAATCACTGCAGCAAGAACCGACACGTAAGTCATCGTGTAAACGAACAGCCCGGCACACGAAACAACCAGTGCCGAGCGCGCAAGGCCACGCTGCCACCATTGCGGCGCGCCCAGAAAGAACGCGGCCACGGCCATCAACAGGGTCAGCCCGCCTGCCACCACCCAAAATTCAAATGGAAGCGCCTGCAGCATCAGTTCGCTCCTCCACTGAGGCTCATCCATGTGATCAGAACCGCAATCCCGATCACCATCGCGAATGCATAGGTAAAGATGTAGCCCGACTGCGCCCGACCGGCGAGGCGCGTGATGAAGGGCACGATGCCCATGGACACGCCGTTGATCGATCCGTCGATGACGTTGCCGTCGCCCTTCTTCCACAACTGCTTGCCGATCCACATCGCAGGCTGGATGAAGATGTAGTTGTAGAGTTCGTCAAAATACCACTTGTTCTTGAGGAACAGGTAGAGCGGGCGCTGGTTTTCGGCGAGACGGCCGGGCAGGCTGGGGTTCTTGATATAGAACCAATAGGCCATCAGGAACCCGATCAGCATCGCCGCGAAGGGCGAGGTTTTGACCCAATAGGGCACCTTGTGCGCGTCATCGAGCACCGTGTTGCCCTCACCGATATAGATCGCTCCTTCGCCTGGCTCACCAGCGAAGACGTAGTGGTGTTCGCCCTCTTTCTTCTCGGCCGCCTTGTCGCGCTCGGTCACAATGGCGGAATGATCCTCACCCTCTTCGGCATAAGGAATGCCGTAGAACTTGGCGACCTGATCGGTGTGGCCAAAGAACGATCCGTACCAGACCATGCCCGCAAAGATCGCACCGACGGACAAAACGCCCAGCGGTATGATCATGGTCATCGGGCTTTCATGGGCGTGATCATGGGTGTGCTTGTCGCCACGCGCTTCGCCATAGAAGGTCAGGAACATCAGACGCCAGCTGTAGAAACTGGTCATGAGGGCTGCGAGGACCAAGGCCCAGAAACTGAAGCCCGTCCCGGCCGCATAGGCGCTTTCGACAATCGCATCCTTGGACTGGAAGCCCGCGAACCCGATGGGGATTTCACCCAGCGTGAAGATCCAGACCGGAATGCCGACGCCTGTGATGGCCAGCGTGCCGATCATCATGGCCCAGAACGTATACGGTATCTTTTTGCGCAAACCGCCGTAGTTCATCATGTCCTGTTCGTGGTGCATCGCGTGAATGACGGAGCCGGCTCCAAGGAACAGCATCGCCTTGAAGAAGGCGTGGGTGAGCAGGTGGAACATCGCGGCCGAATACATGCCCACGCCCGCGGCCACGAACATGTAGCCAAGCTGCGAGCAAGTCGAATAGGCGATCACGCGCTTGATGTCGGTCTGTACCAGACCCACGGTCGCGGCAAAGAATGCGGTCGCAGCGCCCAGGAAGGTGACGAACGCCATCGCTTCGGGCGCAAACTCCATCAGGGGCGACATGCGGCAGACAAGAAAGACCCCCGCCGTCACCATGGTCGCGGCGTGGATCAGGGCGGACACAGGTGTCGGACCCTCCATCGCGTCCGGCAGCCAGGTGTGCAGGAACAGTTGCGCCGATTTGCCCATGGCCCCGACGAACAGCAGGAAGGCGATCAGGTTCGCCGCATTCCATTCCGTCCACAGGAAGGTCAGTTGCGTTTCAGCCAGCGTTGGGGCGGCCGCAAAAATGTCGTCAAAGCGGATCGAGTCCGTCAGGAAAAACAGCGCGAAGATACCCAGCGCAAAGCCGAAATCGCCCACACGGTTGACCACAAAGGCCTTGATGGCAGCGGCATTGGCCGTGGGTTTGCGATAGTAAAATCCGATCAGCAGGTAGGATGCGACACCGACCCCTTCCCAGCCAAAGAACATCTGCACAAGGTTGTCGGCCGTCACCAGCATCAGCATCGCAAAGGTGAAGAAGGACAGGTACGCAAAGAAGCGCGGCTTATAGCTTTCGCCCTCACGCCACTGCGGATCATCCGCCATGTAGCCAAAGGAATAGAGGTGCACGAGGCTTGAGACCGTGGTGATCACGATCAGCATAATCGCTGTCAGGCGGTCGAGGCGAATGGCCCAATCGGTGCTAAGCGTACCGCTTTCGATCCAGCGCATGATCTGGATGTTTTCCGTGGTGCCGTCAAAGGTCAGGAACACGATCCACGACAGGATCGCGCTGAGGAACAGCAGGCTCGTCGCGATCCAGCAGGCCGGAGCCTCGCCAAAGATGCGCCAGCCAAAGCCACAGAGCAGCGCGCCAACGAGGGGGGCAAAGAGGAGGATGGTTTCCATTATTTAAACTCCAGTCCCGATTGACCTGACTGGCACTCAGGGCATTTTCTGAGGTGTAAATCGCTGCCATTCGCACCGTACACTGCGCCGCACTCAGAACACCCGACTTGATAAACTTTTTGCATGTGGTCGTTTCCGTCCAAATCAGTCTTTCGGATCACGACCTGCGCGTTCCTGTTAACGAAGCCGACCCGCGTCGAATAGCCCGCTTCCATGGTCTCAACCCTTCATCACGTTGACGTCTTCAACCGCGATGGTGCCACGGTTGCGGAAGAAGCAGACGAGGATCGCAAGACCGATGGCGGCCTCGGCGGCGGCGACGGTCAGCACGAACAAGGTGAACACCTGCCCCACAAGGTCGTCGAGGAAGGAGGAGAACGCCACAAGGTTGATGTTCACCGCCAAGAGCATCAATTCGATGCTCATCAGCAGGATGATCACGTTCTTGCGGTTCAGAAACAGCCCGAAAATGCCGATGACGAACAGCGTCGCCGCAACGGTCAGGTAGTGTTCAAGTCCAATCATGTCGTCCCTCCGGGGTATGTCCCCGCTTGTCGTCTGTCTGGGTCAGCCCAGCATGAATTCTGTCTTGTCCCCCCGGGCATCCGGGTAAAGTGCGGCGCAGGCGCAGGGCTCTGCCTCAAGTGTCGTGATGGCGATGTCGCGCGCGATGTTGTCCAGATCGGTGGCCATGCGGTCCAAGGTGGCAAAGGCGCGCGCGCCCGCCTCGTGGCGTTCGATCACGGCCAATGCCTTGTCGGTGCGATCAAAGGGCAAGCGGCGCCCCATATTGTCTTCCTGCGTGCGAAAGGTCAGCGCGGTGCCGGGCGCACAGTCGACGATTGAAAACGACGTCGCCGTCCCCTCCTGGCTCCACCAGTCGCGCCACATCACGCGGCCCTGGCCCAGATCAACGTGATCCGCCTCGCCGCCATGAGAGATATGCGTGGTGCGATCGCAGTCGGTGAGGGACAGCGCAACGGCTTCTCCCCTAGAACCGCGACACATGCCGCCAGATATGCAGAACGGAGCTTCAACTTTACAGCCCCTGCCCCGGTTTGACGTCTTTGAGCTCCATCGCCGTTGCCGGGTCGCGCATCATCTGGGCGACCACGTCCTGGCGTTTCACGTCGGTGCGGTGGCGCAGCGTCAGAACAATCGCCCCGATCATTGCGACCAGCAGGATCAGGCCCGACAGCTGGAACAGCAGAAAATACTGGTCGTACAGGATCAAACCCAATGCTTCGGTATTATGGCGATCCACAGGGGTCACCTGCGCGCGCAGACCTTCGGCGGCGGCGTTGCTTTCCCATGCGCCAAAGGCGATCACGAACTGCATCAGGATCACCACCGCGATCAGCAGGGCAAGCGGCATGTATTTCGCCATTTCGGCCTTGAGTTCCGCAAAATCGATGTCGAGCATCATGACCACAAACAGGAACAACACCGCGACAGCGCCCACATAGACGATGATCAGCAGCATCGCGACGAATTCAGCGCCCAGCATCACGAACAGACCGGCGGAGGACAGGAAGGCGAGGATCAGCCACAGCACCGAATGCACCGGATTGCGGCTGATCACGGTGAACAGCCCCCCCGAGATCACGCAGATAGAAAAGAGGTAAAAGGCAAACACGCTCATGTCTTGTCCTCGCTGTCGGCCATCACCTCTTGCGCCAGTTCCATGGCGCGGGTCATGGCGGGCACGCCGGCAAAGACTGCCATCATGCCCAATGTCTCGGAAATCTGTTGGTCGGTGGCCCCGGCCTCGCGCGCATGGCGCACAGTCTGGCGCACGGCCACATCGGCCTGCGCGCCCTGCATGGTCAGCCCCGCAAGTGTGATCAGCAGCCGCGTCTTGGCATCCAGCCCGTTTTCATTGAGCGCATTGCCGAACCACGCCTCCATCACCTCTTTGGGCATGGTGGGCCACATCGCTTCCATCGCCTTTGGGTCAAACCCTTTGGCCGGGTCGAACGCACCCATCTGTGGAAAGGCTTTGGCCAACTCCTGCATCTGCGCCATCATGGCGGTGAAGGGGTTCGTGTCGTCAGTCATCTTCGGCCTCGAACACTTCTAACGCCGCGTTCAGCGCGTTGATCATCGCCGGAAACCCACCATAAAGCGCCATCTGGTTGATCACTTCGGCCACTTCGCGCTGTGTCGCACCAGAGCGCAGCGCGTTGCGGATGTGCACCTTTAGTTGCGGAGCGGTTTGCCCGCCCAAGGCCGCCAATGCCGCAACAGTCGCCAGATACCGCGTTTTGTCATCCAGCCCGTCGCGGGTGTAATAATGCCCGAACGCGACTTCCATCATGGTGCTGGAAAAGCCCGGCAGAACCGCATCATACCGCGCCGCCAGCGCATCTTCGATGCCCGGGTTCGTGGCCTCCGCCATCGCCTTGCCGCGTGTATATGCGTCAGAGGTTGTCATCTGTAGGGCGCGTCGATTTCAAGGTTGCGCGCTATCTCTGCTTCCCAGCGTTCGCCGTTCTCAAGCAGCTTGTCCTTGTCGTAATACAGCTCTTCCCGCGTCTCGGTGGAGAATTCGAAGTTGGGGCCTTCGACAATGGCATCAACCGGGCACGCCTCCTGGCAGAAGCCGCAATAGATGCACTTGGTCATGTCGATGTCATAACGCGTGGTGCGGCGCGAGCCATCCTCGCGCGGTTCGGCATCAATGGTGATGGCCTGCGCCGGGCAGATCGCCTCGCACAGCTTGCACGCGATGCAGCGTTCCTCGCCATTGGGATAGCGGCGCAGGGCGTGTTCGCCCCGGAAGCGCGGGGACAGTGGCCCTTTTTCATGGGGGTAGTTCAGCGTGGCTTTGGGGCGAAAGAAGTACTTCAGGCCCAGCTTGAACCCCTGAAAGAAGTCCTGCAGCAGGAAGTATTTCGCGGCACGTCCGTAATCGATCTGTGTCATCTTACCCTCCTACGGTCCAGCGGGCGTAGAAGCCCCAGAACCAGTCAAACTTGGCGGCAAAGGCCACGAACACGACCCAGAACAGCGAGAACGGCAGGAACACTTTCCAGCCCAGACGCATCAACTGGTCGTAGCGGTAGCGGGGCGTGATCGCCTTCACCATCGAGAAGATGAAGAAGACGAACAGCATTTTCAACACCATCCAGAAGATGCCATCGGGCAGGAACGGTACGGGCGACAGCCAGCCACCGAAGAACAGCAGCGACACCAGCGCACACATCAGCACAACGGCCACCAACTCGCCGATCATGAACAGCAGAAACGGGGTCGAGGAATATTCGACCTGATAACCCGCCACCAGTTCGCTTTCCGCTTCGGGCAGATCGAAAGGCGGGCGGTTCGTTTCGGCCAGCGCCGAAATCAGAAACAGGAACAGCATCGGCAGATGCGGCAGCCAGAACCAGTTGAAGATGCCCCAATCACCGTCCTGCGCGGCCACGATCGATCCAAAGTTCATCGAACCCGTGGACAGGATAACACCGATGATGATGAGGCCAATGGACACTTCATAGGAAATCATCTGCGCGGCAGAGCGCAAGGAGCCGAGGAAGGGGTATTTCGAGTTCGACGCCCAGCCGCCCATGATCACGCCGTAAACTTCAAGCGAGGACACGGCAAAGACGTAAAGGATGGCGACGTTGATGTCGCTTAACACCCAGCCATCGTTGAACGGGATCACGGCCCAGGCGATCAGCGCCATGACAAGGCTGACCATCGGGGCGAGGAAAAACACGCCCTTGTCCGCACCTGCGGGCACGACGACTTCCTTGACGATGTATTTGCCGAAATCCGCGAAACTTTGCAGCAGGCCGAACACACCGACCACGTTGGGACCACGGCGCATCTGCACAGCGGCCCAGATCTTGCGGTCGGCATACATCAGAAAGGCCAAAGCGACGAGCAGCGGCACCACCACCAGCAGCACTTGCCCCACGATCAGAAGTCCGATGCCCAACGGGCTATTTGTGAAAAAGTCAGCCATCAGTCCTCACACCGTCGGTATTCCCTTTTCCGCGCAGGCAGCAGACACGACTTCGGCGTCGATTGTACTGATCCCCCGCGGCAAGGCAGGCGAGATGGTGTAAACAGCATCCGCCGTCCACACGCCAGCCTCTTCGTCAACATTTGTACGCAAATGGCGCGCAAAACCCCAGCCCCGGATCAGGGTATAGCCCGCAGCGGCGCATTCGGCATAGTTCTCGACGTCCCTCGCGCTCAGCGCATTGGTCATCGACACGTTGAACTGCACCAGATCATCGGCCAGCAACATGGTTTCCACACCGCGATAGTCCGGAATGAACCGCTCTGCCGTGGGCACAGGCTCACAGGCCGCAAACGGCGCGATGGTTATGAGCCACGCGGCCTTCATTCAGCGGCCATGGCCTCGGTCTTGCGCGCCTTTGCGTTGGCACTCAACTCGGCCATCAACTGGCTGGAGCGGGCGATGGGGTTGGTGAGGTAAAAGTCCGTGATCGGCGATGTCAGTGTGCCGCCTTCGATCTGTCCCTGCTCCAGCGCGTCACCAGCGTTTTCGGCAACTTCATCGACGTCACCAAGATGCGGGTGCGCCTTGACGATCTGGTTTCGCAGCGCGGCCAGACTGTCAAATGGCAGGGCATCGCCCATTTCGCCTGACAGGGCGCGCAGGATGGCCCAGTTTTCCTTGGCCTCACCGGGGGCGAAACTGGCGCGGGCGGCCAGTTGCGGGCGCCCTTCGGTGTTGACGAACAGGCCGCCCTCTTCGGTATAGGCCGCCCCGGGCAGGATCACATCGGCGCGGTGTGCGCCGCGATCCCCGTGCGACCCCTGGTAGATCACAAAGGCACCATCCGCGATGTCGATCTCATCCGCACCAAGGTTGTAGATCACGTCAGCCCCATCGATGGCCGCCATCGCGTCGGGGTTTGTCGCCCCCACATCCATGGCCCCCACACGACCCGCAGCCGTGTGCAGGATCAACAGACCGGACTTGGTGCTTTCGGCCAGCGCCTGTGCGCCTGCCAGAATGGCCGCACCGTCGCCGCGCGTCAGGGCCCCCATACCAACGATAATGACCGAGGGTTTTTCCTGCACCTCGGAATGATCGCGCTTGAGCAGATCGTCGATCACGGTCGCATCTGTTCCGATATGGTTGGCCTCATAAGTCAGATCGACCATTTCGCCGATCACGCCGACACTGGCTCCACGCGACCACGCCTTGCGGATGCGTGCATTCAGCACAGGCGCCTCAAGGCGCGGGTTGGTGCCGATCAGCATGATGGCCTGGGCCGTATCGATATCCTCGATCCGGGCCGTACCGACATAGGCGGCGCGGTTGTCGCTCGGCAGCTTGGCTCCGTCGGTGCGGCACTCGACAATGCCGCCCTGCCCTTCGATCAGTTGCTTGAGGGCATAGGCCGCCTCGACCGGGGCCAGATCACCCACGAGGCCGGCCAGATTAGAGGCCCCCTTGATGGCGTCCGCCGCCTTGCCAAGCGCCTCGGGCCATGTGGCCGGGCGCAGCTTGCCGTTTTCGCGGATATAGGGCTTGTCCAGACGCTGGCGGCGCAACCCGTCCCAGACGAAACGGGTCTTGTCGGAAATCCATTCCTCGTTCGTGCCGTCATGGTTCAGCGGCAGGAAACGCATGACTTCACGCCCCTTGGTGTCCACGCGGATGCTTGATCCAAGGGCGTCCATCACGTCGATGGACTCGGTCTTGGTCAACTCCCAAGGCCGCGCGGTAAAGGCGTAAGGTTTGGACACCAGCGCGCCCACGGGGCACAGATCAATGATGTTGCCTTGCAGGTTGGAATCGAGCGTTTCGCCCAGATAGGACGTGATCTCGCTGTCCTCGCCCCGGCCCGTCTGGCCCATCTGAGCAATGCCCGCGACCTCGGTGGTAAAGCGCACACAGCGGGTGCAGGAAATGCAGCGGGTCATGTGGGTCTCGACCAGCGGGCCCAGATCCAGATCGGTCGCTGCACGCTTGGGCTCGCGGAAGCGCGAGAAATCGACGCCATAGGCCATCGCCTGATCCTGCAGATCGCACTCGCCGCCTTGATCGCAGATCGGGCAATCAAGGGGGTGGTTGATGAGCAAGAATTCCATGACGCCCTCGCGGGCCTTCTTGACCATGGGTGAGTTCGTCTTGATGACAGGCGGCGCACCTTCGGGGCCGGGGCGCAGATCCTTGACCTGCATCGCACAAGAGGCGGCAGGCTTGGGCGGGCCGCCCACGACCTCGACCAGACACATCCGGCAGTTGCCTGCAATGGACAGACGTTCGTGATAGCAGAACCGCGGGATTTCCACCCCGACTTCCTCGCAGGCCTGAATAAGGGTCAATGCCCCTTCGACCTCGACCTCTTTGCCATCAATCACGATCTTGCGCAGGGTGCTCATGGGTTCAGTTCATCCTCAACAGGGCGCCAACGAGGCTGCCTTTTTCGATCTCAGTGCGGCCCAGCTGGCAATAGCCTTCGCTGGATCCGGGCGTGGCACCGGCGGAGGCCAGATAGGCATCGCGCTTGGCGCGCAGGCGGTCTTTTTCCGTGTCCGACTTGCGGTAGGCGTCGATTTCGGCGTCGGTATAGCCCAACTCGCGGGCGCGCGCGCCGACTGAGCGGACCACGCCAAGGGCCTTCATCATGCGGGCCGAAATGTCGGGGCAGTTCTTGCGGATTTCATCGGCAATCCCGACAGACAAAAGCGTTCCGTCAACCTCCGGGACATCCCGCAGATGGGGCTTTGCCGAAAGGGCTCCGGCGGACAGGCTAAGGATCAGGGCCATGGTCATTGCGCGCATCGTTTCTCTCCTCTGATCGCGTCGTGCAGACGCAAGATGGGAAAGCACTCCTGTGCTATGCAATATCATGGGCTGGTACAACCCGTTAGCGCACAAATTGTCGCCGATCCAAGGATAAGTTCACCGCGCCGCACAGGTGCCCAGCAGCAACAGCCGGTCATTGGCAATGCGCAAGGTTCCGTCCTCGCCATCAGGCCCGTTTGTCCACTCGATGTCAGAGGTGCCGAAGTTGCCCACGCAGTAGCGCGTCGCCTCATAGGCTCCCGCCGCACGCGCCCCTTCAAGAGAGGCCGAGACAGGGCGCACCGTCACCTCAAAATCCAGCCGTTCGCGATCAACCTTTTTGGCAGAGGCGCGAAAGAACTGCCCGTCAAAGGCAATGCGATCTGCCTTGCGCTCACCACTGCAGGCCGACAGCATCAGGGCCGCGATCAGCAACAGGGCCACCAACCAAATAGGGCGCGGATCCGTCCGGGAAAGCATTTCGGTCTTGGTCATCTTCACAGTCTCCGCGCTGCCTAAATCACATGGGCCCAGCCAAAGGCGTGATCACTATTGCCATGCTTTTCAAGATGATGAAAGCGTTCCATCGCCTCTTTGATCGTCGGGATGTGCCCATCGTCCACATGCCACATGACAAAGCGCAGGCCCTGATCGGGATCATACCATTCGCCCTTGCGGTCATAGAACTGCTTGTGAACGGTTTGAAAGGTGAAATTGTGCAGGCTTTGCACGTCCTGCCAGACCGACAGGGTCGAGGCGGTGCGGGGATTGCCGCCCATCGGCCCGTCAGGGTCCAGTTGCGCGGCTTCCATGTCCTCGCCCTCCAGATGCCAGATGTAACCGGGGGCACGGCGGGCGATGTCATAGACCCGGTCGAGGTTGTTTTGAAAGCCCGCGACGCGCGGGTCATCCCAGTCGTATTTCAGGGTGCCAATGTTGAATTCAGCGAGGGGCATCGTGCCCTACTGCCAGTCCAGAATGCCGGGCACTGTGCTGCGCCGCAAACCGCCCTGATCCCAGAAGATATGAGCATGGTTGTCCTGGTTGATCTGGATGGCAACCAACCGAAAATTGCCCTGAGGCAATAGTGGCCCCGTCCGTACCAGGAAGGACGTTCCGTCAGGCTGTGTACAGGTGAACGATACGTTGCCGGTATCCCCGCGCACCTTGAATTCGATCTCGCGGCCAGTGCGCAACGAGACTTTTCCGGAAGTCCCATGCACCTTGCAGGCGGTACCAGTCGGGAAAGAACCGAAATCGACATTGAGGCGATCCGGCTCGGCTGATGCAGCCGCGGCCGAAACGCTGAGAACCAAAACGATAGTTGAAAGGCCGCGCCTCATTCCGCCGCGATCCGCTTGGTCGCGATCCGGTCCTCAATCTCATCCCGGAAGTTCTTGATCAGCCCCTGGATCGGCCACGCCGCCGCATCACCAAGCGCACAAATCGTGTGCCCCTCGACCTGTTTGGTCACATCCAGCAGCATGTCGATTTCCTCGACCTCTGCCTCGCCCTTCACCAGACGATCCATCACGCGCATCATCCAGCCGGTGCCTTCGCGGCACGGCGTACACTGGCCGCAGGATTCATGCTTGTAGAACTTGGACAAGCGCCAGATCGCCTTGATGATATCGGTGCTCTGATCCATCACGATCACCGCAGCGGTCCCGAGCGACGATCCTTTTTCCTTCAGCGCGTCGAAATCCATGATTGCATCGCGCATATGCTCGCCGCGCACGTTGGGCACGGACGACCCGCCGGGGATCACCGCCTTGAGGTTGTCCCAACCGCCGCGAATGCCGCCGCAATGCCTGTCGATCAGTTCCTCGAACGGGATGCTCATCGCCTCTTCAACCACGCAAGGGTTGTTCACGTGGCCCGAGATGGCAAACAGCTTGGTTCCAGCATTGTTGGGACGACCGAAGGACGAAAACCACGACGCGCCCCGACGCAGGATGGTGGGCACAACAGCAATGGATTCCACGTTGTTCACCGTGGTCGGGCAGCCATAAAGGCCCGCACCGGCAGGGAATGGCGGCTTCATGCGCGGCATCCCCTTCTTGCCCTCAAGAGATTCCAGCAAGGCGGTTTCCTCGCCGCAGATATACGCCCCTGCCCCGTGATGCAGGTAAATGTCGAAATCCCAGCCGGACCCGGCGGCGTTCTTGCCCACCAGCCCGGCGTCATAGGCCTCGTCGATGGCGTTCTGCAGCGCTTCTTTCTCGCGGATGTATTCGCCGCGGATGTAGATGTAACAGGCATGCGCGTTCATCGCGAAAGAGGCAATCAGGCACCCTTCGACCAGCGTGTGCGGATCATGGCGCATGATCTCGCGATCCTTGCAGGTGCCCGGCTCGGATTCGTCCGCATTCACCACCAGATAGGCGGGGCGCCCGTCGCTTTCCTTGGGCATGAAGGACCATTTGAGGCCCGTGGGGAAACCCGCCCCGCCGCGACCGCGCAGACCGGAATCCTTCATCTCCTGCACAACCCAGTCGCGCCCCTTCTGGATCAGCTTATCCGTGCCATCCCAGTGACCACGGGCCTGCGCACCTTTCAGCGTGCGGTCGTGCATCCCGTAAAGGTTGGTAAAGATACGATCCTTGTCGTCGAGCATGTCACTTCCTTTGTCAGCAGTCCGGAAATACGGGCTATTTCCGAAAATCAGAATGTTTACTAGGGCGAGTGTATATCCATCGGACGACATGGATAACACAAGCAAAGAAAAATAATCCCATGATCCACAGGCCCATCTCCTCAGCACCAGACAAAACTGGGGTCTCTGGATGTGGATTGAGCAAAATGGAGGGAACCGGAAAAAACACAACAGTAAGGATTATGGCCACTCGCCATTTCCTACCGATGATTGGCATCGGAGTGGTTGCAGGTTCATTCCTAGGTTCGATCAACGTCTGTTGCATCAATAGTTTTCTCAGGTGTCCCGGCTTTTCTGCCAAATCCTGACGGCAACCACCAGTGACCAAATGAACGCAGCCAGCGCAAACAGCAGCAAAAGTATCTCGAACCGTGCAGGCAGGCCCAATGCGGACACGATCACGGGCGCAAAGATGGACAGAATTGCGGCCCCCGCAATGACGAGGGCCGCGATACGGCCCTGTCGGGCCAGTTTGGGATCAAGTCGGTCAGACACGGATTAGTAAACGCCGCCCTTCTTGACCTTCTTGGAAAACTCGGTGGTGCCGCCTTCGGCCAATGTCTTGGCCTGCGACACCCATTCATCGCGGCTCACACGGCCCTTGAACCCTTCTAGGTTCTCGTCAACCCAAGCGATTTCGTTGGGACCCCAGCCTGCGATCTGGTCAAAATGATAAAAGCCCATGGAGTGCAAAAGCGCTTCAAGTTTGGGCCCAACCCCCTTGATTTGCTTGAGGTTGTCAGGGCCGCCTTCGCGCGCCTCTTTTAGCGTCTCGGGCTTTGTGCCACCGCTTACAGGCTCCGGGTTCGTGGCAGGCTTGGCCTCTGCCTTGGCTTTCGCTTTGGGCGCCGCGGGGGCTTTGGCCTTCGCCGCAGGCTTTTTCGCCGGTGCCGTTTCCGCCTTGGTGGCAGTGGCGGTTTTGGCGGCGGCGGCGGTCGGTGGGGGTGTCGTCACCGCTTCGGAACGGGCCTGTGCATCTTCAAGGGCGGCTGCCGCCTTCAGGTCCGCATCGGATTTCTGACCCAGCTTTGCCTCGTTCAACGCGGGCAAGGGTTTGCACATGATCCAGCTTAACAGCGCGCCTGCGATACCGGCGATGACCAGCCCGGCAAAAACGGCCTGCACAAATGTCCAGCCGCCCAGCAATGCCAACAGCACCGCGCCCAGCACACCGCCTAGAATTGCAACCAGCCAGCAACCCAATGCACAGCTGACCATCCCGTTCTCGTTGTTCATGACACTCCCTCTCCCGTGTTGAGGATTTTATTCGTCTTTGTAGATATCATCTTTTTTGGCGCGCTTGGAAAATTCGGTTTCGCCCCCCGACGCCAGCGCATCGGCCTGCGCCACCCAGTTGTCGCGGCTCACGCGTCCTTTAAACCCTTCGAGGTTCTGGTCGACCCACGCCACCTCGTCCCCGCTCCATGCGGCGATCTGGTCAAAGTGATAAAAACCCAGTGTGTTCAAAAGCGTTTCAAGTTTCGGCCCCACGCCCTTGATCATCTTGAGGTCATCGGCCTTGCCATCGCGCGCAGCGTCCAGTGCTGCGGGTTTGGTGCCCGGCCCGTCCGGTGACGCCGCCTCTTGCGCGGCAGGCGTGGCTTTGGGTTTTTTCGGCGCTTTGGGGTGGGCCGGCTTGGCATCCAGCACGCTGGCATTTGCGCCAGCAGCCTTTGCATCTGCCTTGGGTGCTGCCTTGGCCTTTGGCTTGGCCGCCGCATTGGCCGCCTTGCCCTGCCATGGCGCGATCAGGGGCACTTCGGTGCCATCAATCCGCTTGATGGTGTCGCCAATGTCCGTCGCCAGTTGGACGGAGGCGTTGTATTTCGTGTGCCCGCTGTCAAATTCCTTGAGGGTCGTCAGACCGCTCAGCGGTTCCGCCGCATAGCGCCCGTTCTGGGGGCCCGGCGTCGGCACTTTGCCATGGGCAAGTTCGTCGATGATCTCGCCCATACGGGCGGCAGTCAGGTCCTCGTAATAATCCTTGCCGATCTGGGCCATGGGCGCGTTGGCGCAGGACCCGAGGCATTCGACCTCTTCCCAGCTGAACTTGCCGTCTGCGCTCAGTTGATGCGGCTTCTTAGCGATCTTGTCCTGACACACCGCCACCAGATCCTCGGCCCCGCAGATCATGCAGGACGTGGTGCCGCAAACCTGAATATGCGCAACAGAACCAACCGGTTGCAGCTGGAACATGAAGTAGAACGAGGCGACCTCAAGCGCGCGGATGTAGGCCATGTCGAGCATGTCGGCCACAGTTTCGATCGCGGGGCGGGTCAACCAGCCTTCCTGCTCTTGCGCACGCCACAAGAGCGGGATGATGGCCGACGCCTGACGCCCCTCGGGGTACTTGGTAATCTGCGCCTCGGCCCAGGCCTGATTGGCGGGGGTAAAGGCAAAGCTATCGGGTTGGTCCAGGTGCAGTCTGCGCAGCATCTCAATCTATCCTTGTCGCTTCACGACTTGCACGCAGGCGGCAAGAGCAAAAGCGTTTCTTCATCTGACGCAAAGGCGGCAATGCCTTCGGCCATCATTTCACGGGACAACCGGATCGCCGTCGGACGGTCGATACCAAGTTGCGGCATTTGTACATTTGCCTGTGCGGTGGTCATCATGCAGCCATTGGCTTGCATCGCCGCGATCAAGGCATCTTTCTGCGTATCGGCATATGAGGGCGTCCCAAGGCCCGATACCGCACAAACCAGAGCCACGTGGGCAAACGTTGATCGAAAAATTTTCACTTGCACGCCCCGGTCTTCAGCACAAAGAAATCACCATCTGCCACCGCTTCGCCCTTGGCCATCATGTCTTGCCCGATCGCGCGGACGTCTGGGCGCTCAAGACCGCTGGCGGCGATGTCGTTGATCAGGTCGGGAGTGGGGGAAAAGTTGTGCATGCGGCAATCGTTACGTTCCAGCACGGCAATGAACGCGGCCTTCTTGTCCGCATCGACCTGCGCGCCCGCCACTGTGGCCGCGAAGATCAGCAAGAGGCTGGCCGCCTGTTTCATCGGTCAATCTCTCCGAACACCACGTCCATTGTGCCGATGATCGCGGCGACATCAGCCAGTTGATGCCCTTTGGAGACATAATCCATCGCCTGCAAGTGCAGATACCCGGGCGCGCGCAGTTTGGCGCGGTAGGGTTTGTTGCTGCCGTCGGCCACGAGGTAAACGCCGAACTCGCCCTTGGGGGCCTCGACGGCGCAGTACACCTCGCCCTCGGGCACGTGGAACCCTTCGGTGTACAGCTTGAAGTGGTGGATCAGTGATTCCATCGACGTTTTCATGTCCGTCCGGCTTGGCGGTGTGATCTTGCCCCGCGCCAGCACATCGCCCGTCGCTTCGCGCAGCTTGCCGATGCACTGTTTCATGATGCTGACCGATTGGCGCATCTCTTCCATGCGCACCAGATAGCGGTCATAGCAGTCGCCGTTCTTGCCAACCGGGATCTGGAAGTCGAATTCGTCGTAGCACTCATAGGGCTGGCTGCGGCGCAAATCCCAAGCAAGGCCACTGCCCCGCACCATCACACCGGAAAAACCATATTGCTGGATGTCGTCTTCGCTCACGACGCCAATGTCGGCGTTGCGCTGTTTGAAGATGCGGTTTTCGGTCAGCAACCCGTCGATATCGTCAAGCAACGCCGGGAATTCATGGCACCACTGTTCGATGTCGTCGATCAGATCATCGGGCAGGTCCAGATGCACCCCACCGGGGCGGAAATAGGCCGCGTGCAGGCGCGCGCCGCAGGCCCGCTCATAGAATACCATCAGCTTTTCGCGCTCTTCAAAACCCCAGAGCGGCGGCGTCAGCGCGCCCACATCCATGGCTTGCGTCGTGACGTTCAGAAGGTGGGACAGGATGCGCCCGATCTCGGAATAAAGCACGCGGATGAGGCTGGCGCGGCGGGGCACTTCGACGCCCGTCAGCTTTTCAATGGCCAGACACCAGGCATGTTCCTGGTTCATCGGGGCCACGTAATCCAGCCGGTCAAAATAGGGCAGGTTCTGCAGGTAGGTCCGGCTTTCCATCAGCTTTTCGGTGCCACGGTGCAGCAGGCCGATATGCGGATCGCAGCGCTCCACGATCTCTCCGTCCAGCTCCAGCACCAGACGCAAAACCCCATGTGCAGCAGGGTGTTGCGGGCCGAAGTTGATGTTGAAATTGCGGATCTTCTGCTCGCCCGTCAGGGCATCCTCGAATTTGGAGCCGTCCATCATGTTACGCTCACCCTTCCATGGCCGAACCACCCATGGTCCGGAATACTTTTGTCATCAGTTTCCACGCCCCATCGACACGGATGAACCCAAGGTGGTCCTCGTAGCGTTTTGGGGGCACGTCGACCCGCAGATGCACACGGGCAATTTCGTCACCCGCCACATCGATGCTGAAAATCTCGTAAACCGGCGCGCCGTCAAAGGCGCTTCGGCCCGACACGCGCGCGAGATAGGCTGCCTTGTCCCAGAATTGCGCCGATCCGTCCGCGCTCACCTCTGTCATGGTGAACCTGTCATGACACATGTCGGCAAACACATCCGCCTTGGCAAAATGCACGGCGTCGCAATAGGCCTCAGCCAGCACCTG
Organism: Tateyamaria armeniaca; assembly: GCF_045797845.1. Lineage (NCBI taxonomy): Bacteria > Pseudomonadati > Pseudomonadota > Alphaproteobacteria > Rhodobacterales > Roseobacteraceae > Tateyamaria > Tateyamaria armeniaca. The sequence continues at coordinate 2,653,196 of NZ_JBHDIY010000002.1, read as the reverse complement.
GATGGCGTCACGGGATGGGGTTTGTGCGTCCATCACCGCTTCTCCAGTTCCTGCAGCTTCATCGCCATGAACCACAACAGTGCGATCGTCCCGATCGGGATCACGCAGACAAAGGCCCAGTAGGCGTTGATGCCGAAGTGGGGCAGCAGCTTGAACATCGGGATGATGGTCAGCGCTGCGATGATAAGCCAGATGATCATATCCACTACTTTGCCTCCGCCTCTTTCTCATCGCCGGGCAGGATGTATCCGGCACCCTCCCATGGGCTCATGAAGTCGAATTGGCGGTATTCCTGAACAAGGGATACCGGCTCGTAAACCACCCGTTTTTCCGCCTCGTCATAGCGGACTTCGGTATAGCCCGTGGTCGGGAAATCCTTGCGCAGCGGATAGCCGCGAAAGCCATAATCGGTGAGGATGCGGCGCAGATCCGGATGGCCGGAAAACAGGATGCCGAACATGTCGAACACTTCGCGCTCGAACCAGTTGGCCGACGGGTGCACACCCGTGACCGACGGCACCATCTGATCCTCGCGGATCGACACGCGCAGGCGGATACGGTGGTTCTGGTACATGCTCAGGAAATGATAGACGACGTCGAACCGCTTGGCCCGCCCAGGGTAATCGACGGCGGTGATATCCACGAGGGACGAGAATTTGCAGGTCGAGTCGCCCTGCAGAAATTCGACGAAACCGGCGATGTTGGCCGGGGCCACATCCACGTTCAACTCACCATGGGTGACATCCCATTGCAGGACGCAATCCGGGCGCTTGGCTTCGATATAGGTGCCGAGTTCGTTCAGGGCTTCGGTCATTTCTGCTCCTTGTCGGAGAAATCTGTGCGCCGCAGGGGCGCGGGGTCATAGGTCAGCGCACAATCGTCCCGGTCCGGCGCATTTTGCGCTGCAATTGCATGATGCCGTACAGCAGCGCCTCGGCCGTGGGCGGGCAGCCCGGGACATAGACATCGACAGGCACGATGCGGTCACAACCGCGCACCACGGAATAGCTGTAGTGGTAGTATCCACCCCCGTTCGCACAGGACCCCATCGAGATCACGTAGCGCGGTTCGGGCATCTGGTCATAAACCTTGCGCAGCGCCGGGGCCATCTTGTTCGTGAGGGTGCCTGCTACGATCATCAGGTCGGACTGGCGCGGGGAGGCGCGCGGAGCGGTGCCGAACCGTTCCAAATCATAGCGCGGCATCGACGTGTGCATCATCTCGACCGCGCAGCACGCCAGACCAAATGTCATCCAGTGCAACGACCCGGTGCGCGCCCAGTTGATCAGGTCATCTGTTGAGGTCAGCAGGAACCCTTTGTCCTGCAACGCGGCGTTCAGGTTCTGGGTGGCAACATCGCGGTCCATGCCCGCGGCGTTCGGAGATGTGGCAATCGACATCTGTTCATTTGCTCCTGCGGTCAGGCAAGCGGAAAACGCCGCCCCGAAAAGGTTCTTTTCCCATGTATCCTAGCGCCCTGAGGGGGTCAACGCGACATGCACTGATCCGGGCGGCTTGTCGCATGCAGATTGATCGCATCCAATCGCGCGGCGCGAAGGAGGCGTAACGCGCGTCTGATCCGTAAACCGGACAGTCGAATCACACCCCGAATCGCACGGCCAAATCCAGGTGGCACAGCGAATCGGGGCGCTGCGTTTGCGCATAAATGATCTGACAGGACCAATATTGTTTCTGTTTTGGCAACAACGCAGCCACCCACCCCATATTCATTCTGAAAACCGACTGACGCCAGGGAAAGGATAATTTCCGGCTGTTTCAACCATAGGTATTTTTCGGAATGGAAAACCGGAATTTTTCACTGGGTGCATCGGTTTTCAGTGGTTATTGGTCAGTCATCACTTTGATGACCTCTGACATAAAAAGGCCGCCCCAACCGGGACGGCCCAAAATAAAATTCTACGGTGTCAGGGCGCACTCACTGCCATTCGAGTGCGCCCTTTTTCCATTCATAGGCAAAGCCGATGGTCAGCACGCCAAGGAAGACCATCATCGACCAGAACCCAACCATGCTCACGTCTTTGAAGGCGACGGCCCATGGGAAGAGGAAGGCGATTTCGAGGTCGAAAATGATAAACAGGATGGACACCAGGTAGAACCGGACGTCGAATTTCATGCGCGCGTCGTCAAAGGCGTTGAACCCACACTCGTAAGCGCTGACCTTTTCCGGATCGGGGTTGCGCACGGCAATCACCACCGCTGACAGCATCAAAACAAGGCCAAGGCCAATCGCGACGGCCAGAAAAACCAGAATGGGGAGGTATTCCCGCAGCATTCCATCCATGTGTCATTCCCTTGTCTTACCAATGCCTGTCCGTTTCCGGGCATGCGTCTTGTCGTTCGCACCTGTGTACGCAGGCGACCGCGCAGCGTCAATCAACCCGCGCATGGATCAGCAGCAAATCAACGGGGATTTTGTCGCAGATGCTATTCGGGCGCCTTGCGCGACCATTCGGCCAGCGTCAGCCCGTTCTCGCAGGCCGAAACATGCACATTGAGCGCCGTTTGCGTTGGAACCGGCAGGGCCACATCGACGCCTCCGGGATGAGTCGTTTCCGGCAACAGATGGCGCGCCACTTGCGGCAGGCTCAGCATCTCTTGGGTATTCAGGTTAAGATCGGTGCGCATTGCGTTGTTTGCAAACACCAATTCGCCAGCGGCATTGTGCACCGTCATCGCCTTGCCGTCCATTTGGGACAGCATGGTGAGGATGGCATCGTTCTCTGCCAGTGCCGCGCTCAGCGCCTTCTGCTCATAACGCAGAAGGTGACGTTCGATCTTGCTTTCAACCAGATCGGACACCGCGATCAGGTAATCCACTTCGGAATCCCGCCAGATGCGGGCAGAGGTTGAAATCGCGCACACGGCCCCGACAATGCCGCGTCCTTCCAGTTTCAGCGGCACCCCCAGATAGGCACCGATGTTCAGACGCTCGACTGCTGGCAGTGCGCGCAGATCGGGGTCCGCTTGCGCATTCGCGATCCGCAGGGGCCGGCCCGCCTGTACGGTGCGCGCGCAGACCGTATCGCGCAGATGAAACGACCGGCCTGCAAGGGCCGCGTTGTCCCCGGAATACCCAAGCGCCACCAAAGCCTCGGCACTCACGATGCTGATCAGGCTGGCGTCACATCTCAGCTTGGCCGAGATCGATTGCGACAGCGCATCGAATTCGGCCATGTTACTGAAATCATTGGAGTAGTGGCTCATTGATCGTCTTTACTTCTTACCGGTTGTCCTGTCACAGCCGCGTGATGGCTGCGTGCTATTTTCAGAAATAACGGAAATTGACCCGTTCACAAAACAAAATTACCCGCTCGGCGGGATCGTGCTAAAAACCCGGCCATCTTCAACCAGTGGTTGACACGTGCTGCTATACACCATCGTCACCTGACCATCCGATCGCATCAAACGCCCTCATTCCGGCATCCACGCCGCAGGTCTTTTGTCAAAGAACGCTCCGATGCCTTCTGCCGCTTCCTCGGTTTCCCAGCGCTGTTTCAGCGCCTTGATGGTCATGTCGATTGTGTCTGCGTCGATGCGCGGTCCAAGCGCGCGGGCCAGTGCCTTGGCTTCCGCCACGGCGCCGGGGGCGCAGGAAAGGTAGGGCACGACTTCGGCCTCCACCGCAGCGTCCAGATCATCCCGCGGCACCGCGCGCGCCAAAAGACCAAGCGACACGGCCTCATGCGCATCAAACAGGCGCGCCGACATGAACACGCGGCGTGCACGCCCCTCACCCATCCGGGCCAGAACGTATGGTCCGATGGTTGCAGGAATGATGCCAAGCCGCGTTTCCGTCAGCCCCATGCGCAGACTGTCCACCCCGATGGCCACATCACAGACCGAGGCCATGCCGACCCCGCCACCAAACGCATTGCCCTGCAGCGCGCCGATCAGCGGCTTGGGCATCGTATTGAGTGCCTGCAACATATGCGCAAGTTTGGCCGCTTCGCGCGCGCGGGTTGCGGCATCGGCCTGCATCTGTTCGCGCATCCAGCCCAGATCGCCCCCCGCGCAAAAGCTTTTGCCCGCCCCGGTCAGCACGGCCACGCGCACCGCGGCGTCCGCGCCAAGATGCGCCGCGGCATCGGTCAGTTCGGCCAGCATCTGCGCGCTTAGTGCATTGTGTTTGTCCGGACGGTTCAGGGTCAGCATCGCAACACCGCGCCCGTCCGTTGCGATGGAAATGGTTTCAAAACTCATGAGTGCCCCCCTCAGGCGCGCATGGCCTGCGCACGCGCCGCACAGGTGTTGACGATGTCCAGATCAAGACCGGTGTCATAGCCCAAACGCTCCAGATGCTCGGCCACGGCTTCGGTCGCCACATTGCCCGCCGCACCGGGCGCATAAGGACACCCGCCAAGGCCGCCGACCGCTGCATCAAACACCCGCACCCCAAGGCTGAGCGAGGCGTCGATGTTGTCAATCGCGCGCCCGCCCGTGTCATGGTAATGCCCGGCCAGACGGCCCACAGGCACCACATCGCGCACCGCAAGCAGCATCCGCGCGATGGCATCCGGGGTACCACGGCCCAGCGTGTCGCCCAGCGAAATCTCGTAACAGCCCATGGCAAAAAGCCGATCTGCCACACGCGCCACGGCGCTGGGGTCGATAGTGCCATCATGCGGGCAATCCACCACGCAGGACACGTAGCCGCGCACCGGCAAATCAATGATGCGCGCCGCCTCGATCACGGGGGCAAAGCGTTCCAGCGACTCGTCGATGCTGGCGTTGATATTGGCCTGCGAAAACCCTTCACTGGCCGACCCGAACACCGCGATTTCATCGACACCGGCCTCGATTGCGGCGTCAAAGCCTTTCATATTGGGCGTCAGCGCAGAATACCGCACATCCGCTGCGCGGGTGATCCCTGCAAACACCTCCGCACTGCCCGCCATCTGGGGCACCCATTTCGGACTGACAAAGCTGCCCGCCTCGATCCGGCGAAAGCCTGCCGTGCTCAGGTGATCAATCAGCGCAACCTTGTCGGCCACCGGGATCTCGCCTGCTTCATTCTGCAAGCCGTCGCGCGGGCCCACCTCGTAAATCTCGACTGCGCCTGCCACCTAACCCTCCCAAGCTGGATAAAAATCCTTGTCATAAAGACCGCCGCCATTTTCGGGCAGGCTGGCCTTGAACGCTGTGCGCGCACTGATGCGGTCGAACCATTTGGCGGTTTCGACATGCCCATCAAGCGTCGCGAAATGGCGCGCCATGTAGACGGCCTGCCCGACCGAAATGTCGGCAGCAGAAAAGCCGGATGTCAGCAGGTAGTCACGGTTTTCCAGCGGCGTGGACAGCCGTGCCTCGATCGCGTCATAGCATTTTTTGACCCGTGCCGCCTCAAGCTTCATCACGATGGGACTGCGCATGTGATCTTCGTAAAGCGCCACGTGCTGTTGCGTCAGGGCGGCGACATGCTGGCTGACGGTTTCGGCAAAATGGACCCAGACCAGCCACGCCATGCGGTCCGGACTGGCCGTGCTGCGGCCCAGCCTGTCGGGACTGTAGCGTTCGCACAGGTACTCTGTGATCGCCCCGGTCTCGAACATCCGCTCGCCGTCGATCTCAAGCGCGGGCACCCGACCTGCGGGGCTGACGGACAGGAATTCGGGGCGGCGCAGCGCCTTGTCAAACGGATGCACGACAAGACGAAAGGGCACATCAAGCTCGTTCAGCAGCCAAAGCGTGCGCATCGACCTTGTCTGGGGGCAGTGATGCAGGGTGATCATGCCTTCGCATCCTCAAGGCGGACAAGGGCCGCACCTGCACTCACCTGATCTCCCTCGCTCGCCAGCACTTCGGCAATGACACCGTCGCGCAGGGCCAGCAGGGCATGTTCCATCTTCATGGCTTCCAGAATGGCCAATCTGTCGCCCTTTGCAACCTTTGCGCCGGGGCGGGCAAACACGGCCTTCAGCAGACCGGGCATGGGCGCTTCGATCAGGTTGCCATCACCCGCAGCACTTGCGGCCACATCCAGCAGGTCGATGGCGCGATAAGCGATGCCATAGTGGTCAAACACGGTGACGACAGTGCCAGCGATGCTGACATCCGGCGCAGTGCGCCCATCGATGATCCATTTGCCCTGATTGCGGGTTGCGGCAATGGTTGTTCCGTCCACATGCCACGTCTGCGCATCCGGCCCAGACACCTCGACATGCATATCCAGCAGAGTCTCACCCAAAGCCAAAGGCACAGCGCGGCGCAGCGGCTGCCAGAGGGTAAAGCCGGTCGTGGCAGTGCCATCGCGCAATCCTGCAACGGCCATGGCCGCTGCCACGGCATGGCGCTGGGTCGGAGCCGTTACAGCCGTAAGCGCCTCAAGATCACGCGCGATCAATCCGGTATCAACCTCACCGCGCCCAAACCCGTCATGCTGCGCCAGGGCACCCAGAAAGGCGAGGTTCGTGACAGTCCCCGCCACCTGCGTGTCAGCCAAAGCCTGCGACAAGCGCCGCAGCGCAACGTCGCGGGTTGGACCATAGGTGATGACCTTGGCAATCATCGGATCGTAGAACGGGCTGATCTCGTCCCCTGCCCGCACACCGCTATCGGCGCGGGCCGTCGTCGGAAACTGCAAGTGGGTCAGCGTGCCGGTGGCGGGCAGAAACCCGGCGGGCACGTCTTCGGCGTAAAGGCGTGCCTCGAACGCGTGGCCGGTGATGGTCAGCGCGTTCTGCGTTGCAGGCAGCGCCTCTCCGGCGGCAACACGTAACTGCCATTCGACCAGATCAACGCCCGTGATCGCCTCGGTCACCGGGTGTTCGACCTGCAAACGGGTGTTCATCTCCATGAAAAAGAACCCGTCGGGGCGCAGCGGGCCAGACCCGTCCACGATGAACTCGACCGTGCCCGCACCTTTGTATCCGATGGCCTCCGCGGCCTTTACGGCTGCCTCCCCCATGGCGCTGCGCATCTCGGGCGTCATGCCCGGCGCCGGGGCCTCTTCGATCACTTTCTGGTGGCGGCGTTGCAGCGAACAGTCCCGCTCGAACAGATGTACGGCGCGGGTGCCGTCGCCGAACACCTGCACTTCGATATGGCGCGGCTGGGTGACGAATTTCTCGACCAGCACGTCCGCGTTGCCAAAGGCGGTCCTGGCCTCGCTGCGGGCACTGGCAAGGGCATCTGCGAAATGCTTTGGGGCCTCGACCAGCCGCATGCCCTTGCCCCCGCCCCCGGCAACGGCCTTGATCAAAACGGGATAGCCCATCTTGTCGGCCTCTGCGGCCAGCAGATCGTCGTCCTGGTCCGCTCCGTGATAGCCCGGCACGACAGGCACACCCGCCTCGACCATCAACGCCTTGGCCGCATCCTTGAGGCCCATAGCGCGGATCGCCTTTGCCGAAGGTCCGATAAAGGTCAGGCCCGCCGCTTCCACCGCTTCCACGAAATCCGGATTTTCGGACAGAAAGCCATACCCAGGATGGATGGCTCTCGCGCCCGTGTCCAAAGCGGCCTGAATGATCACGTCGCCGCGCAGATAGCTTTCGGCAGGCGGGCTGGCCCCGATATGCACCGCCTCATCCGCCATGGCGACATGTTTGGCCCGCGCATCGGCGTCTGAATAGACGGCCACGCAGGCGACACCCATGGACTGCGCCGTTTCCATCACCCGGCAGGCGATCTCACCCCGGTTTGCGATCAGGATTTTGTCAAACATGAACAGTCTCCTACACTTTGCAAATCCACGTATGCCGGTTTGCAAAGTCGTTTACATCCGGAACAGGCCAAAGCGCGTCTCCTCGATTGGGGCATTGAGTGCGGCGCGCAGGGACAGGTGCAGCACATCGCGCGCGCGGCGCGGGTCGATCACGCCATCGTCCCACAAGCGGGCCGAGGCATAGAGGGGGTGGGATTGTTCCTCGAACATGTCGATGGTGGGTTGTTTGAAGGCTGCCTCTTCATCTGCCGACCAACTGCCGCCCTTGCGCTCAATCGCGTCGCGCTTGACGGTGGCGAGCACCCCTGCGGCCTGCGCGCCGCCCATGACCGAGATGCGGGAGTTGGGCCACGACCACAGGAATCGCGGGGAATAGGCGCGCCCCGCCATCCCGTAGTTTCCGGCCCCAAAAGAACCACCCACGAGCATCGTAATCTTGGGAACCGAGGTGGTGGCCACAGCCGTCACCATCTTGGCCCCGTGGCGCGCGATCCCTTCATTTTCATATTTCTTGCCCACCATGAACCCGGTGATATTTTGCAGGAACAACAATGGGATACGGCGCTGACTGCACAGTTCCACGAAATGGGCGCCCTTCTGCGCACTTTCGGAAAACAGCACGCCATTGTTCGCGATGATCCCGACGGGGCAGCCCCGGATATGGGCAAACCCGCACACAAGCGTTTCACCAAAGCGCGCCTTGAACGCATCAAAGCGCGACCCGTCCACGATGCGCGCAATCACCTCGTGAATGTCGTAAGGCGTGCGCAGATCTCCGGGCACTACGCCAAGGATCTCTTCAGGGTCAAAGGCAGGCTCTTCAGGACTTTGCAAAGTGACGGTGTCGGGTTTGCAAAGGTTAAGGTTCGCGACACTTCTGCGCGCCAGCGCCAGCGCATGGGCATCATCCTCAGCCAGATAATCCGCCACACCGGAGAGGCGCGTGTGCACGTCGCCGCCACCCAGTTCCTCGGCACTGACCACCTCGCCCGTAGCGGCCTTGACCAGCGGGGGCCCGGCTAGAAAGATCGTACCCTGTTCCTTCACGATGATCGTCACATCCGACATCGCAGGCACGTAAGCGCCGCCCGCCGTGCACGACCCCATCACCACGGCGATCTGCGCAATGCCTTTGGCCGACATCTGCGCCTGATTGAAAAATATGCGTCCGAAATGGTCGCGATCCGGGAACACCTCGTCCTGATTGGGCAGGTTCGCACCGCCGCTGTCGACCAGATAGATGCAGGGCAGATGGTTTTGTTCGGCGATCTCTTGGGCGCGCAGGTGCTTTTTGACTGTCATGGGGTAATAGGTGCCGCCCTTGACCGTCGCATCGTTGCAGATGACCATCACCTCCTGCCCCATGACCTGCCCCACGCCTGCGATCACGCCAGCGCACGGGGCCGCACCGTCATAAAGCCCGTGCGCCGCAGTCGCCCCGACCTCAAGAAAGGGCGATCCGGGATCGAGCAGGTTCGCAACACGCGCGCGCGGCAGCATCTTGCCCCGGCTTACATGCCGTTCTCGCGACGCATCGCCCCCGCCCGCTGCCGCCGCATCAGCGGCGTGTCGGATCACGTCGAGCGCTGCAAGATGCGTGTCGCGGTTGGCCTTGAAGCTTTCGGAGGACGGCAGCGCCTGCGAAGTCAGTTTCATGGAATCTCTCCTGTTTCGGCAGCAGCGCGCGCCTTGAGTTCCTTGCGGATCACCTTGCCCGTAACAGTCATGGGCAACGCGTCGAGAAAAGTGATTTCTCTGGGATATGAATAACTTGCAAGCCGTTCTTTGACATAGTCCTGCAAAGCGTCTGGCGTGACATCGGCACCCTGTCGGCGCACCACATAGGCTTTGACGATTTCCGTGCGCAGCGGGTCGGGTTTGCCCACCACACCACAAGTGGCCACGTCGGGATGCGTCATCAGGCAATCTTCGATCTCGGCCGGGCCAATGCGGTAACCGGCAGAGGAAATGACGTCATCATCGCGTCCAACAAAACGGATTTCCTGTCCGTCACGTTGGCCGCGGTCCCCGGTGAGCATCCAGTCACCGCGAAACCTCTGCGCCGTTTCCTCAGGCCGGTGCCAATAGCGCAACATCATCGATGGTGCGCCGCGCTTGACTGCTATATCGCCCTCGCCGTCCGTTATGTTGCCATCTGCGTCAATAACCTGGACGTCAAAGCCCGGGACGGGCCGCCCCATGCAACCGGGGCGGGCGGGATAGCGCGTGCTGCAACTGCTGACCACCATGTTGCATTCCGTCTGCCCATAGAATTCGTTGATCGTCAGCCCCAGAGCGCGTTGGCCCCATGCCAGCATCTCCGCACCAAGCGGTTCGCCCCCGCTTGCGACCGAGCGCAGCCCGGTGATCTGCGCGTCAGACGATTTCAGCATCCGCAGTGCCGTGGGCGGGAAAAAGATATTTTTGACAGCACCTTGCGCGATGATCTTTGTGCATTCGTCGGCTGAGAATTTCGGCATGCGCGTCGCAACAACCGGTACCCCAAGCGCAAGGCCGGGCATCAGTACATCAAACAATCCGCCAATCCACGCCCAGTCTGCCGGAGTCCACAGGCAATCGCCCGGCTGACCCAGATCATCATGGCTGAGCGCAACGCCCGGCAGATGACCGTCAAGCACGCCGTGCCCGTGCAACGCGCCCTTTGGCGTACCCGTTGTGCCGGAGGTGTAGATCAGGACGGCGGGCGTGTCGCGATCCGCCTCAAAGAACGGCATCGGATCGCCCTGGATACCTGCGCGGTCTGCCTGCCAACAGGTTGCGAGATCACCCACCAGCTCTTTGCCCTCAGAATCGGTCAAGACCAGCGACAGGCCGGAATCGCTGATCCGCGACCGCAAGGCATCCCGCTTGAAGAGTTTGAACAAAGGTACTGAAATCGCGCCGATTTTCCAGACCGCGAGATGGGCGGCGGCACACCATGGCGTTTGCGACAGCAGCACGCCGACCCGATCACCGGGCTGGACGTGCGCGGCGAGTGCGCGAGCAAGCCCGTCTGTCATTTCGGCCAGCTCACCATAGCTGACATCGCGTCGCGCGCCGGTCAGCTCGATGATCGCGACCTGATCTGCGTCATGCGCGAGGCATTGAGCGGCCATATTCACAAGTCGCCCTCCGGTGCGATGCGCACTGTGCCAAAGCGATCCACCTGATAGGTGACGTCGCCGCATGTCACCTGAAACACGCTTGCGCCCTCGCCTGCCCAGCCAAGGCATTCCGTGACCGAACCGCCATGTTCCGCCACGTACCGTTCGGCCACTGCATTGATGATCCCCGTCGCGTCCAGATCGACCTGTCGCTGGCCCAGCCAGAACCCGGCGATACCGGCCAGCACCACCAGAACAGATGTCGTGATGAGGACGGAGCGTGGCATCAGCCCATCGCCGTGACCAGTTCGCGCCCGACCAGCATGCGTCGGATTTCCGAGGTGCCCGCCCCGATCTCCATCAGCTTGGCGTCGCGGAAGATGCGCGCGACGGGCGCGTCGTTGAGGAACCCGGCCCCGCCCATGGCCTGCACGGCTTGATGCGCCTGTTTCATCGCCTCTTCAGAGGCATAAAGACAGCAGGCGGCGGCGTCCTGTCGGGTCACGGTGCCCCGATCACAGGCCTTGGCGACCTCGTAAACATAGACGCGCGCCGAATTCATCGCCGTGTACATGTCGGCAATCTTGCCTTGCATCAGTTGGAAGGACCCGATGGGCTGGCCGAATTGTTTGCGCTCGGCCATGTAGGGCATGATTTCGTCCATGCAGGCGGCCATGATGCCAAGGCCGATGCCTGCCAGCACAACCCGTTCGTAATCAAGGCCTGACATCAGCACGGCGACCCCGCGGCCCTCTTCGCCCAGCACATTGTCGAACGGCACTTCGACATCCTCAAACACCAGCTCGGCCGTGTTTGATCCGCGCATGCCCAGCTTGTCAAAATGGGGAGACGTCGAAAAGCCGGTCATGGATTTTTCGATGAGGAAGGCCGTGATGCCCTTCGGACCTGCATCGGGGTCGGTCTTGCCGTAGACGACCAGCGTGTCGGCGTCCGGGCCATTGGTGATCCAGTACTTCGTGCCGTTCAGGATGTAGCGGTCGTTGCGCTTTTGTGCGCTCAGCTTCATCGAAACGACGTCGGACCCGGCGCTTGCCTCGGACATCGCCAGCGCGCCGACATGGTCCCCGCTGATCAGGCCCGGCAGGTATTTCGCCTTTTGCTCGGGCGTGCCGTTCAGCTTGATCTGGTTGACGCACAGGTTCGAATGGGCCCCGTACGACAGCGAGACGGACGCACTGGCACGCGCCACTTCCTCGATGGCGACGGTGTGGGCAAGGTAGGACATGGCAGCGCCGCCAAACTCTTCCTCGACCGTGATCCCGAGCAGGCCCAGTTCGCCCATTTCCGTCCACAGCGCGGGCGGAAAGGTGTTGGTGCGATCAATCTCGGCGGCCATCGGCTTGACGCGATCCTGTGCCCAGCGATGCACCATATCGCGCAGCGCGTTCACATCCTCGCCTAAATCAAACTGCATGGAATGGGTGAACATATCGAGCCTCCCCGCTCTTATTGAACACCCGTTCATTTATAAAGTGTGCAAAGCCGTCTGTCCAGCATTCAAATCGGTGCGCAGGCGGACAGGTGGACGCAGCCAGATGCGCGCCGGGTCAGGTTTTGGTTCATAACAGTCAGAAACGTGGCCTATTTCGGCAGCATAAAGAACTCTTCGCGCACGATCTTGTCGCCATGAACCGTGTAGATCGCGATTTCGCGCAGGGTCATCTGCCGCCCGGTCTCTTTCTGCGTCACCTCGGCCTCAAAGCGCACGGAAAAGCGGCTGGGGGGATGGACGTATGGCCCGTCCGCCTCAAGCGTGTGAATTTCATGCGTCGCGGCCCAGTCGCTGCGTTTTGCCTTGATGGCATTGCGCCCCTTGGCGATGCGCACGTCGCGTCCGGGGGGCACGACGGCCTCAACCGATTCCGCGTTTTCGGCATAGGCCGCGTCGACATGGTCGACACCGCGGCGATCCCGCATCGCCTGCACGAATTCACGCCCGAGTTTGACAAGATCTTCCATGGCACCCCTCCTGTTCACTTCCGAGGAGGATAGCATGGGTGTCGTCGGCGCAGTTTGATGCGGATCAAACTTGCGCGTGTACCACTTTCAAAGCAAGTCGTGCCGGTATCGCCTAAGCCGTCGCCTGATAGACCGCAGACACTTCGCCCCGGATTATCCGGGCGATCAGGGCGCAGTCTTCGGTGCTGAAGGTCAACGGGACGCGCATATCCACGATACCCGCAAGCACACGGTCGCTGGCCGCCATAGGGGTCGAGGGGGCGTAGCGCCAGCTGTCGTATTTGCTGGTAAAGGCCACAGGCTCGGGCGCGCCGAACCATTTGAGTTCGACGCCGCGTGCGCCACAGCGCGCCACGACGTCGCGCACGGCGGATGCGGCCCAGTCCAGCAGCAGGAACTGGATGGAGGAGCCGACGATGGTTTCCTGTTCAGGCCGCTCGATCACGGTGAGGCCGGGTGTGTCGCGAAGCCCCGCCTCGATCGTGCGATAGCGTTCGTTCCAGCGCGCACATTGGGTTGCCAGATCAGCCACCTGCGGACGCAGGATGGCGGCGCGCAGGTTGTCCATGCGCCCCGAAATGTTGGGGGTGGTGTATTTGATCTCGTCAAAGGCCTCTTTCGGGGGGGCCGCGAGGTGGCGTTCGAACAGCATGTAACTGCCTGACAACATGACCGACTTGGCGGCAACATACGGATCGTCGGTGACGAGAAATCCGCCCTCGCCCGAATTGACATGTTTGTAAGTCTGGCAGGAATAGCAGCCCACCGCGCCGTGCCGCCCGGATGGCACGCCGTTCCACGCTGCCCCCATCGTGTGTGCGCAATCCTCGATCACGGTGACACCGGCGGCGTCACACATGGCCATCAACCGGTCCATGTCGCAGATGTGCCCGCGCATGTGGCTCAGCAGTAGGACATGCGCCTGATCAAGCTTGGCCTCAAGATCATCGAGGTCGATGGTCAGGCATTCGGTAACGCCAACGAAGACGGGCACCCCGCCGACCGCGGCAATCGCACCGGGCACTGGGGCAAGGGTAAATGCGTTGGACAACACCTTGTCCCCGGCCTTGACCCCGACGGCGCGCAGGGCGGTCGCCATCGCATATCCCCCCGACGCCACGGCGAGGCAGTACTGCGCGCCGACATATGCCGCGAATTCCTGTTCCAGCAGGGCTGTTTCGGACAATTCGTCCGGAGCGGTGTTGTAGCGGTGCAGACGTCCGTGACGCAGCACGGCCAGTGCCGCCTCGATACCTGCTTCGGGGATGGGTTCTTGTTGGGTGAAACTGCCGGTGAAATGCTCTGTCATGAGTTTGTTTTGGGATGCGCGCACGCGCACGTCAATGCGGTGCATTCGCATTTTGAAAAATCAAACCGGAGATGCAGGACTTCAGCGCGCCAGAAGGGCAGCGGCGACCGCAGGCAAGGCTGCATAGTCGTCAAGCAAGGCCTCCGGATCAAGCGCCGCCATATCCTCGCCCGACGGACCGAAGGTCACGAGGACCGACGGCACACCGGCGGCCCGCGCCGTGTTGCGGTCGGTGTCACTGTCGCCCACCAGCACGCAGGCCTGCGGGTCCACACCCAGACGGCGCGTCGCCTCGAACAAGGGTTCGGGGTCGGGTTTGCGCACGGGCAGCGTATCGGCCCCGACCAGACTGCCAAAAACGTCCCGCACTCCAAGATCGCGCATCAGTTGTTCGGCCAGCCCTTCGGGTTTGTTGGTACAGATGCCGATGGCGTGGCCGTGGGATTTGAGGACGTCAATCGCCTCCATCGCGCCGGGATAGATGCGGGTGTGCACACTGATCGCGCCGCCATAGGCCTCAAGCAGCACGGGGTAATAGCGATCCACGGTTGACTCATCCAGTTGCTCGGCACGGGCAAGACCAGCGCGCAGCATCGCGCGCCCGCCGCGCAAAGCGACGCCTGCATCCCCTGCCCCCAGCACATCACCCAGCCCCATGTCGCGGAAACACACATTGGCCGCTGCCAGAAGGTCGCCGCTTGTGTCCGCCAGCGTCCCGTCGAGATCGAAAATCACCGCTGTCATGCCTGCTCCTGCTTGTGTGCCCCGCCCGCGTAGTGTTGCAAGCCGCAATCTTGTTTGATGCCTGGCCCGCTTGCGCGCATCCACACAGGCGATAAACAGGGCGCAACAAAAAGACAAAGAGAATTGGCCAAGAGGCACACCATGAGCGTCGCATTGATCATCTTGGCCGCAGGCAAGGGCACGCGGATGAATTCGGATCTGCCCAAGGTTCTGCACCCTATTGGGGGCGCACCGATGCTGCATCACGCGATGCGCGCAGGCGCGGCGCTGGACCCGGCCCATGTGATCGTTGTTGCCGGGCACGGATCAGAACAGGTGCGCGCCGCCGCGCATGACCATGATGACAGCGCCGAGGTTGTTTTGCAGGCAGAACAGCTTGGCACCGGCCATGCCGTCGACCAGGCGCGCGCGGCCCTCAAGGATTTTGACGGCGATATCGTTGTCCTGTTCGGCGACACGCCGTTTTTGCGGCCCGAGACGCTGGAACGCATGATCGCCGCGCGCAAGGATCATGATGTTGTCGTGCTCGGCTTTGAGATTGCCGAGGTGCAGCCCCGCTATGGCCGTCTGGTCATGGACGAGGATCGGCTGGTCAAGATTGTCGAATACAAGGACGCCACCGAGGAAGAACGCGCCATCCGTTTTACCAACAGCGGCCTGCTGGCTTGTAATGCGCAGACGCTGTTTTCACTGCTGAGCGAGACCAGCAACGACAATGCGTCCGGCGAATATTACCTGACCGAAGTGGCGGAACTGGCCAATGCCAAGAGCCTGTCGGTGACCGCCATCGCCTGTGATGAATCCGAAACGCTGGGCGTGGATTCGCGCGCTGATCTGGCCGCTGCCGATGCGCTGTTTCAGACGCAGGCGCGGGCGGATCTGCTGGCCGACGGTGTAACGCTGGTGGCCCCCGACACGGTCTATCTGTCTCTGGACACGGTGATTGGCCGCGATGCGCTGATCGAACCCAACGTGGTCTTTGGGCCCGGTGTCACGGTCGAATCCGGCGCCACGATCCGTGCCTTTTCGCATCTGGAAGGGTGCCACGTGTCGCGCGGCGCCACCGTTGGGCCCTATGCCCGCCTGCGCCCCGGCACCGAACTGGCCGAGGACGTGCGGGTGGGCAATTTTGTCGAGATCAAGAATGCGACCCTCGCGCCCGGGGCCAAGGTCAACCACCTCAGCTATATCGGGGATGCGTCCATCGGCGCGGCCTCCAACATCGGTGCGGGCACGATCACCTGCAACTATGACGGCGTGATGAAGCATTTCACCCATATCGGGGAGCGTGCCTTTATCGGCTCGAACACGATGCTGGTGGCCCCGGTATCCATCGGGGACGAGGCGATGACGGGATCCGGGTCGGTGATCACCTCGGACGTTGAGGCAGGCGCACTGGCCCTGGCCCGCGCACTGCAAGTCGAAAAACCCGGCATGGCGCGCAAATTGTTCGACATGCTCAAGGCCAAGAAGGCCAGACAAAGCAGAGGCAGCTAAGATGTGTGGAATTGTTGGGGTGCTGGGCAGCCATGAAGTCGCGCCCATTCTGGTCGAGGCGCTGAAGCGTCTTGAATATCGCGGTTATGACAGTGCCGGTATTGCGACCGTGAACAACGGCGTGCTGGATCGCCGTCGCGCGGTTGGCAAGCTGGTGAACCTCAGCGACCGGCTGGTGCACGAACCGCTTGCCGGAAAGTCCGGGATTGGACACACCCGCTGGGCCACCCATGGCGCGCCCACCGAAGGCAATGCGCACCCGCATCAGTCCGGGCCTGTCGCCGTCGTGCACAACGGCATTATCGAGAATTTCCGCGAGTTGCGGGCCGAACTGACTGCGGCGGGCCTGCATTTCCAGACCGAAACTGACACCGAAACCGTCGCGATGCTGACCCAGCACAATATGAACGGCGGTCTGGGCCCGGTGGATGCGGCCTTTGCGGTGCTGGACCGATTGCAGGGCGCGTTTGCGCTGGCCTTTCTGTTTCATGGCGAGGATGACCTGATTATCGCAGCACGCAAGGGATCGCCGCTGGCCATCGGCCACGGGGATAGTGAGATGTTCGTCGGCTCGGACGCCATCGCGCTGGCCCCCCTCACCGACCGCATCACCTATCTCGAAGAAGGCGACCGCGCGGTCGTGACCCGCGCAGGCGTTGAAATCCGCGACGCCAACGGGACCCTCGCAAATCGCGAGATGCGCGAGATCAAGATGGACGCGACTCGCGTCGACAAAGCCGGGCACAAGCACTTCATGGCCAAGGAAATCGCCGAGCAGCCCGTCGTGCTGGCCAACACGCTGGCCAACTATCTGACCGCGAACGGAGAGATCACCCTTCCCGATCCGGGCATCGATTTTACCGCCATCGACCGGCTGACCATGGTGGCCTGCGGCACGGCCTATTACGCCTGCCTCACCGCGAAATACTGGTTCGAGCAGATCGCGCGCCTGCCGGTGGAGGTCGATGTCGCCTCGGAATTCCGTTACCGCGAACCACCCATCCCCGCCCGCACCCTGGCGCTGTTCGTCAGCCAGTCGGGAGAGACGGCCGACACCCTGGCCGCCCTGCGCTATTGCGAGGGCAAGGCGGACAAGATCATGTCCGTGATCAACGTCCCCGAAAGCTCGATAGCGCGCGAAAGCGATCTGGCCCTGCCCATTTTCGCCGGTGTCGAAGTCGGCGTGGCCTCGACCAAGGCATTTACCTGCCAGTTGACCGTGTTGCTGATGCTGGTGCTGAAAGCGGCCAAGGCGCGCGGCACGATCACGGACACGCAGATGGCCGATCACATCTCTGCATTGCGCAGTCTGCCCGCCCTGATGAACCTTGGGATCGAACAGGGCGAGGCGATGCAGTCCACAGCCCGCAAGCTGGCCGAAGCGCGCGACATCCTGTTTCTGGGGCGTGGAGTGATGTACCCGCTGGCCTTGGAAGGTGCGCTGAAACTAAAGGAAATCAGCTATATACACGCCGAAGCGTATGCATCAGGTGAGTTGAAACACGGCCCCATCGCCTTGATCGACAAATCCGTTCCTGTCGTCGTCATGGCCCCGCGCGATACTCTGTTCGACAAGACCATCTCGAACATGCAGGAGGTGATGGCGCGCAAGGGCAAAGTGGCCCTGATCTCGAACGCCGCAGGCATTGAAGAGGCCGGAGACGGCACATGGGCGCAGATCAAGATGCCCGATTGCCCGGACATTGTGGCCCCGATCCTGTACGCCATCCCGGCGCAATTGCTGGCCTATCACACGGCCGTGGCCAAGGGCACGGATGTGGACCAGCCCCGCAACCTCGCCAAATCGGTGACGGTCGAGTGAGCCCCGAAGACGCGCTGGCGCAGATCAGCGCCCATGGAGATGCCGAACGTGCCACAGGTGCCAAGGCCTATCACAAATCCAAACGTGTGCATCTGGGTGTGCCCAACCCGGTCCTGAACGATCTGACGCAGACGTGGCGCAAGGATCTGGATGTGGAGGCCCGCGTCGCCCTTGCCGACGGCCTGTGGCGCACTGACATTTACGAGGCGCGGCTTGCGGCGGCCAAACTGCTTACACAAGCGCGCATCCGCCCGGATGAGGCCGCCTGGGCGCTGATTGCGTCATGGGTGCCCGAGTTTGACGGCTGGGCCATCGCCGATCATGCCTGCATGGCCGGGCAACGTCGGCTGACCGCCGATCCCGCGCGGCTGGACGAGGTCGAGGCATGGACAACGTCAGATCACATGTGGACGCGCCGCGCCGCACTTGTGATCACCCTGCCGTGGACCAAACAGAACTTCCCCAAGCCCGAAGAGGTCGCCGCGCGCGAACGCATTCTGGGCTGGGCTGCAACCTATGTGTCTGACCAGCAATGGTTTATTCAAAAGGCGATTGCCTGGTGGGTGCGCGAATTGGGCAAGCATGACGTGCCACGCGCGCGGGCGTTTCTGGACGCCCATGGCAGCGCGATGAAGCCCTTTGCCGCAAAAGAAGCGGGCAAATACCTGCCCGATGCCTGACGCGTCAGGCCCCGAATACGTCCACTTCGACCAGATCGGCTGGCGAGACGCCAAGCGCCTGCATGGCGGCCAGTGACATGCGGCTGCCTGCGGTGGATGGCCCTTCGATGGGGATCAGGGTGACCGACACGCTCTTGTCCGTTTTGGCGCTGTAGACGCGCGCCTGCCGCGTGGCATCGACCAGAGGTGTCTTGAGCCACAGCCCCGGCTCTGCCGCGTTGCCAAGCGAGGCTATGGTGCGGCCCAGCGTGCCGATGGACACTTCGGGCGTTGGTGCGGGCGCGCTTTGTTCGGGCCGCGCCTGGGGCCGCTGCACGTCGCCTGGCGCCAGAACAGCGCCATCCGGACCCGACACCGAAGCGTCATTGGCTGACGTCGGAACCAGCTCACACCCAGCAACGGCGAGCACAATGATAAACATCCATCGCATATCCGCACCATAGACCACAGGATTTGGCGCGCAATGCCCCTTGCAGGTGTCGCCTCTCGCACATACCACTTAAGTCATGAACGCCCCGCTGATTGATCCCTTCCTGCGTGCCATCACGTATTTGCGCGTCTCGGTCACCGACCGCTGCGATTTCCGCTGTGTTTATTGCATGTCGGAAAACATGACCTTTCTGCCCAAGAAGGAACTGCTGACCCTCGAAGAGCTGGATCGCATGTGTTCGACATTTATTGGTCTGGGCGTGGAAAAGCTGCGGATCACCGGGGGTGAGCCGCTGGTGCGGCGCGATATCATGACGTTTTTCAACGGGATGGGCCGTCATCTTGAGGCGGGCACGCTGAAAGAGTTGACGCTGACCACCAATGGCAGCCAGCTCGAACGCTTTGCCGGTGATCTTTATGCGGCAGGCGTGCGACGCGTGAACATCTCGCTTGATACGCTGGATGAGAAAAAATTCGCCGACATCACCCGCTGGGGGCGCCTGCCGCAGGTGTTGCGCGGCGTGGATGCCGCCCTTAGCGCCGGTCTCAAGGTCAAGATCAATGCCGTCGCCCTCAAGCGCTTCAACGAGGACGAGCTTGAGACGATCACGCAGTGGTGCGCCGAGCGGTCCATGGACCTCACGTGGATCGAAGTCATGCCCATGGGCGATCTTGGCAACGAAGACCGGCTGGGCCAGTACTGGTCCCTCAAGGACGTGCGCGCGCGCTATAATGACGCCTACACCGTCACTGATCTGGCCGAACGCACGGGCGGGCCTGCGCGCTATGTACGGCTGGAGGAAACGGGTCAAAAGATCGGGTTCATCACACCCCTGTCCCACAACTTCTGCGAAAGCTGCAATCGCGTGCGCCTGACCTGTACGGGCGAAATTTACATGTGTCTGGGGCAGGAAGACATGGCCGACCTGCGCGCGCCCTTGCGTGCGCACCCGGACGACAATGGCCCCCTTGAAGACGCTATTCGCGCGGCCATCGGGGCCAAGCCCAAGGGCCATGATTTCGACTATTCCCGCCAGCGCCTTGACGGGCAGATGCCCCGCCACATGAGCCACACGGGCGGATAGATCGCATGCGGCCAACGGCCCTGTTTTATTTCTACAAGGCCGTCACTGCCCTTGCCCTGCCCTTTGCCGCGCGCCGCGCAGTGGGCAAGTTGCGCCGTGCCGGGGTCAGCGTGAACCGTGCCCATGAACGGCTGGGCCATGCCACGGCGGAACGGCGTGCAGGGCCGCTGATCTGGTTTCACGGGGCAAGCGTGGGCGAGGCGAAATCGATCTTGCCGTTGATGGCGCGGATCGCGCAAGACCACCCCGAGGCTGCGCTTTTGCTCACCTCCGGCACGGCGACATCGGCCCAAGCCGTTGCGCACCGCCTGCCCAAACGTGCCGTCCATCAGTTCAGCCCACTGGATGGCACCGGGCCTGTGTCGCGTTTCCTGCGCCATTGGCGGCCCGACCTTTGCGTGCTGGTGGAATCCGAGTTGTGGCCGACCCTGCTGGATGCGTGCGCGCGTGCGGATATCCCGGTTGCCCTGCTCAACGCCCGCCTGTCGGACAAAAGTGCGCGAGGATGGAAGCGGTTTTCCGGCACGGCCGCTTACGTTTTGCGCGGGATCGTGATGGCCCACTGTCAGGACGGACGCACGCGCAATCACTTGCGTGACATGGGACTGGAGATGGCGCAGCAGGGCGCGAACCTCAAATCCATGATCGGCCCACCCCTGATCGCAAAATCAGTGGTGGACGAGACCCATGGCGCGTTGCAGGGGCGCCCCGTCTGGGTCGCCGCCTCGACCCATCCCGGTGAGGAGGCAGAGGTGCTGCGCGCGCACAAGACCCTGTTGGCCGACCACCCGGATCTGTGCCTGATCCTCGTGCCGCGCCACCCTGAACGGGCCAGCGAAGTTCTGGAATTGATACGCGGTGCCGGCCTGAGCGTTTCGCAACGCAGCACCGGTGGTACGCTAGAGGATGGCGCGCAGGTCTATCTGGCCGACACGATGGGCGAGACGGATTTGTGGTACGCGCTCAGCCCGATTGTGTTCCTTGGCGGGTCGTTCACGGATGTGGGCGGGCACACCCCGTTTGAACCGGCAGCAGCCCGTACCGCGATCCTGCACGGCCCGCTTTATGCCAATTTTTCTGAGGCTTACGCGGCGTTCCAGATAAAGGACGCCAGTGTGCAGGTCGCCGACAGCGCGGCCCTTGCAGCCGAGATCGACACGTTGCTCACCCATCCAAGTCGCGCCGCGCAACTGGCTGCCAACGCCCGCCCGCTGGCCCAGTCCGGCGATGAGGCCCTCGCGGCGCTGTCGCATCAACTCTTCTCACTGGCGGAGGGTCACGCTATGGACGGGCTATGACCGACCTGTCCCGCATCGACGTGATTGCCCCGAATTTCAAACGTCGCCATTCCGGGGTGACATCGACGGTGATCCGGCTGGTGCCGCTGCAGGCAAAACAGATCGGGATCACAAGCTGCGCGCCCGATCTGCCGCCCGAAGTGCCCAATATGGCGTGGACGCGCTTAGTCGGCATGGCGCGCTGTGGTCCGTCCGGGGCGCGCGTCTGGCATGCCCGACGCAATGTCGAGATGGTCGCGGGCCTTGCGCTGAAATACGTCCTGCAAAAGCGCCTTAAGCTGCTGTTCACCTCTGCGGCCCAGCGGCGTCACAAGCCCTTCACCCGCTGGTTGATCGGCAAACAGGATGCGATTATCGCAACGTCGTCAAAATCCGCCGCCTATCTGGACCGCGACGCGACTGTCATCCGGCACGGCGTCGATTGCGAACAGTTTCGCCCGGCTGAAGACAAGGCGGCATTGCGCACGGCATTGGATTTGCCCGCAGGTATCCTGATCGGATGCTTTGGGCGCATTCGCCACCAGAAAGGCAACGATCTGTTTGTCGAGGCGATGCTGCGCGCCCTGCCCGATCATCCCGACGCCCACGCCCTGATTATGGGGCGCGCGACGGCCAACAATCAGGAGTATCTTGGTGGCCTCAAGACCCGCGTTGCCGAGGCCGGACTGGAGGCGCAGGTGCATTTTCGCGACGAAGTGCCCATCGAACAACTGGCGGACCATTTCCGCGCCCTTGATCTATATGTTGCGCCGCAACGCTGGGAGGGGTTCGGCCTGACCCCGCTCGAAGCCATGGCGTGCTGCGTGCCTGTGATCGCCACACGCGTCGGTGCGTTTGAGGAACTCGTTGTCGATGGCGAAACCGGCAACCTTGTCGAAATCGAGGATGTCGATGCCATGGTGGCCCACACCCAAGCGTTGTTGGCTGATCCCGAGAAAATGGCGCAATGGGGATCAGCCGCCCGCGATCATGTGCTTGCCAATTTCCAGTTGCAGCAAGAGGCCGACGCGATTGTCGCGATCTATCGAAAGCTGCTGGCGGCCTAGTTTACCTGCAATCGGCAGCCCGCAGCGGTGATTGCGCCCCGTCAGGACCTGATTGGCATGCGTTGCTCGACAATTCCGGCCCACCACGAACAGCCTGCCGGGATCGCCTCGTCATTGAAGTTGTATTCGGGGTGATGAACCATCGCGGTGTCCCCGTTGCCGACCAGAATATAGGCCCCCGGTCGTTCTTCGAGCATGAAGGCGAAATCCTCGCCTCCCATCACCAAGGGGGCCTCATCGCATTGGCCAGACACGGACCGCGCCACTTCGGCGGCAAATTCGGTCTGTTCGTCGTGATTGACCATCACCGGGTAGTTGCGCAGATAATCGACGCGCGCAGTCCCGCCAAAGGTCGCGGCCACGCCGTTGCAAATCTCGCCCACCCGCTTTTCGGCCAGATCGCGCGCCTCGGCGGACATGGTGCGCACGGTGCCCATGATCTTTACCTTTTGCGGGATCACGTTGAACGCCTTGGACGAGGTTTCAAACGAGGTGACCGACACCACAATCCGGTCAATGGGGTCGGCATTGCGGCTGACGATGGATTGTAACGCTGTGACCGCATGACTCGCCATGAGGGTCGTATCGATCGTGTCCTGCGGTTTTGCCGCATGCCCCCCACGTCCTTCAAATTCGATTTCCAGCAGGTCCGTCGCGGCAAAGAACGCGCCTGAACGGATCGCGAATTCGCCCGTGGGGCGGCCCGGCCAGTTGTGCATGCCATAGACTTCGTCGATGCCCCACCGCTCCATCATGCCATCGTTGCACATCTCGCGCCCGCCGCCGCCGCCTTCTTCGGCGGGTTGAAAGATGACGACGACCGTGCCGTCGAAATTGCGCGTCTCGCACAGGTATTGCGCGGCCCCCAGCAGCATCGCGGTGTGCCCGTCGTGGCCGCAGGCGTGCATCGCATTGGGCGTTTTGGAGGCATAGTCGAGCCCGGTTTGTTCGTGGATGGGCAGCGCATCCATATCCGCGCGCAGCCCGATCACCTTGCCAGAGGCCGACGCGCGCCCTTTGATCACGCCCACAACGCCTGTGCGACCGATGCCCGTCACCACTTCGTCACAACCGAACGCGCCCAGTTTTTCGGCCACCAGCGCGCTGGTGCGATGGGTGTCGAACAGGATTTCCGGGTGTTCGTGCAGATCGCGGCGCCATGCGGTGATATCAGCCTGCATTTCGGCAAAGCGGTTCTTGATGGGCATCTGGCTCTCCTCGTTTTTTGGTGTGGTTACTGGGCGGGCATGCGCTGTTCAACCAGCTCGACAAACCAGCTGCACCCGGCCGGAATCGCATCATCGTCAAAGACATATTCCGGATGGTGAACCATCGCCCCATCACCATTCCCAAGGAAAATGTAGGCCCCGGGGCGGGCATTGAGCATGAATGAAAAGTCTTCGGCCGCCATGATCGGCGGTGTGTCCATATCCACTTCTCCGGCAACCGCGCGCGCGGCGGCCGCGGCAAATTCAGTATGTTCGGGATCGTTCACAGTCACCGGATACCCGATGCGGTAATCCACTTCGGCGACGCAATCGTAGGCTTCCGCCGTTGCCTTGGCGATTGCTTTGACCCGCGCCTCGACATGGTCGCGCACGTCAGAATCCAGCGCCCGCACTGTGCCCGTCATGCGCGTTTGTTGTGGGATGACGTTGTGCGTGTCTACATCCGAATGCAGCGCACAGACCGACACCACAGCCGAGTGCAGCGGGTCGACATTGCGGCTGGCAATGCTTTGCAACCCAAGAATAATGTGGGCGGCAGTCACGTTGGGATCGATGGATTGATGGGGCGCGGCGGCATGGCCACCCTTGCCCGTCACGGTGATATAGAATTCGTCAGCAGAGGCCATCAGCGGCCCCGGCCGGATAGCAAACTGCCCTGTCGGATAACCGGGCATATTGTGCAGGCCATAGACCTCTTGCACGTTGTAGCGATCCAGCACACCTTCATCCACCATCTCGCGCCCGCCCCCGCCGCCTTCTTCGGCGGGCTGGAACATCAGCACAACCGTGCCGTCGAAATTGCGCGTCTCGGACAGATATTGCGCCGCCCCCAGCAGAATCGATGTGTGGCCGTCATGGCCGCAGGCATGCATCACGCCCTTGTTTTTGGACGCATAAGGCACGCCGCTGGCCTCAAGGATCGGCAAAGCGTCCATATCCGCGCGCAGGCCGATCACGCGGCCCTTGCTGTCGCTTTGCCCCTTGATCACTGCCACCACGCCGGTCTGTGCAACGCCGGTCACGACCTCGTCCACGCCAAGCGCCGTCAGCCGCTCGGCCACGAAAGCGGCGGTTTCATGTTCCTCGAACCCAAGTTCGGGATTGGCGTGGATGTGGTGACGCCACCCGATGATGTCTTCGTGGGTTTCGGCAAAACGATTCCTGACGGGCATCGCTAATCCTTTCTGGACCTCAGACTGACGGACCTATGCGCATCGCAGTGCCGTCCGAAAAACGGCTGAGGCGAAAGCGTGTCAGATCATGCCCCACCTCGGCCCCGGTGACCAGAGCGGCCAAAACCTTTCCCATACCCGGTCCGATGCCAAAGCCGTGACCGCTCATCCCTGTGCCGATCGTAAGGCCCGGCAGCGCCGCAACCCGGTCCACCACGGGCACCACATCGGGCATCGTGTCGATCATACCGGCCCATGCCGCCTTGATCCGCACAGGGCCAAGATCGGGGAACAGCGCGGCAAAATCGCGGGTCAGCGCACGCACTTTTGATGTGTTGGGTGCCGGGTTCAGGACGCGCATCCGTTCAAACGGGCTTTCTGCGTCGGCGTCCCATGTCCGTGGCGTCCCCCACGCATCGGGAAACCCGCGCGGGGCGGCTGGCAACAAACGCGTGCCAAACGGGTCAGCGCGCAGTTGGGCAAGGAACTTGGGCAGCGCACGGAACGCATCAGGCCCCACGAACAGCTCGTGAAAGCCCCCCGCCGCCAGCGAATACCCCCCGTCGGCGCGCGGGCGAAAGGCAATGTGTTCGTCCGCGGCCCCACCGGGATAGACCATGGGCATGGGTTCGGTTGCAGCCACGGTCGCGCGCACGGAAAGCTGTGGCAAAGTAATGCCATGGCGGCGCAGGAACAGGGCCGACCACGCGCCTCCGGCCAATACGACCTCGGGCGCTTTAATCCGACCCTGTTCAGTGATCACCCCGGTAACGCGCCCCGCCGCGACATCAAGGCAGCGCACAGCACAGTTTTCCACGAGTGAAGCCCCGGCCCGCGCCGCGATTCCCGCCAGGGCAGGTACGGCCACCCAGGGTTCGGCCCGCATGTCGGAGGCCGTATAAAGCGCACCCTCATAGCTACGCGCCATTCCGGGGATCAGGTCCGCCGTTTCGGATGTGCTCAGCAAGCGGCTGTCGACGCCGTGGACCTGTGCGTGCTTCAGCCAGGCGCTGTACTCCTCCATCTCCTTCGAGGTGCGGGCAAGATAGGTGACACCGCCGGTCTTCAGCCCGATATCGACATTAGTTTCGCTGGCCAGATCACGCCAGATCCAGTTCGCTTCGATCATGATCGGCAATTCGTCGGGGTCGCGGCCCTGCTGGCGTATCCAACCCCAGTTGCGCGACGACTGCTCGCCCGCGATGCGCCCTTTTTCAAGCAAGACGACACGCTTGCCATCGCGCGCCAGAAACAGCGCGGTGCATACGCCGATCACGCCGCCGCCGATCACCACCACATCGGCCTCGTCGGGGTGCGGCCCGGGCCAGGTGACAGGCGTGCCATCGTGGATCGGGAACTGCATCAGCTCATCCGCTTGCGGGTCGGCGGGCGGGCGCCTTTTGAGCATGGCTCAAAACAGTGCCGCGCGACGATCATGCCAGCCGTGCCACCAGATCGCGCATAAAAGCATGGCCTGCCTCGAACTGCGCCACGGTGATAAACTCGTTGGGTTGGTGGGCTTGCGCGATATCGCCGGGGCCACAAACCACCGCGGAATAGCCCGCGGCCTGAAATTGCCCGGCTTCGGTGCCGTAGCTGACCACATGTCCCGCGTTGTCGCCCGTGATGGCGCGCACAAGGGTTTCTGCCGCCCCGTCGGTTTCGGGTTTCAGGGGGCACGTCAAAGCGCTGTTCGATCTCAACACGCGTGTCGGGATGGATCGCCTTCATCCCAGCTTCGATCCCGGCCACATGGGCCAGATAGGCTTCTTTCAGCCCGTCCACATCATCACCGGGCACAGCACGAAAGTCCATTCCGAACCGGCAGGATTTGGCAGTGATGTTGTGCGCTGTGCCACCCGTGATCTGCCCGACATGCCACGTGGTAAAGGGCGGGTCGAACATCGCCGCCAGTGGCGTCGGCGTTGCGGCCATGTTTTCGGCGTTGCGATGATTGGCAAAGTCGATGATCTTTGCCCCTTCCAGAATGGCGCTGACCCCGCTGGGCAGCAGTGACGAATGCACTTCGAACCCGATCACGTGGGTGTCAAACCCCTGCCCGCCCTTGTGGCCGGTCACCGCCTTCATCATCGACGGCTCGCCCACGATCACCGGGCCACCTTTGGGCACCACGCCCTGCATCGCCGCGATCATCGGCGGAGCCCCAAGACAACCGATTTCCTCATCAAAGCTCAGCGCGATCTGCATCGGCTTGCCTGCGTGATGCGCCTCGATCAGCGCCCAGATGGCCAGCGCATCAAAGCCTTTCATGTCACAGGTGCCGCGCCCGAAATATTTCCCATCCCGTTCTGTCACCACAAACGGGTCCGTATCCCAGGGTTGACCGTCTACCGGCACCACATCCGTGTGACCCGACAGAACGACCGCCCCCTCGACCTCGGGGCCGACATGCGCAAACAGCGCGGCCTTGGTCTGGTCGGGGTGGTAATAGCGATGCGCTGTGATGCCGTGATCGTTCAGGTATCCTTCGACCCAGTCTACCAGCGGCAGGTTCGTGTCCCGGCTGATGGTTGGAAAGCTGATCAACTTGGTCATCAGCTCCAGCGGGGTCATACGCGCGCTCACAATCGATACCCTCCCGAGACGGTCAGCACTTCGCCCGTGATGAAAGACGCCGCATCGCTCAGCAGGAACACAACGGCGTTGGCGATGTCCTGCGGGGTGCCCATACGGCCCAGTGCGGTCATATCGATAAAGGTCTGTTTCAGCGCCTCATCCCGGCCCGCGTCCGGCACATCAATCGCGCCGGGTGCGACGGCATTCACGCGGATGCCCTTCGGCCCCAACTCTTTGGCGGCACCGCGCGTCCACAGATCAAGGGCCGCCTTGCTTGCCCCGTACATCGCGGCCCCCTTTGGTGGCAGAACGGCGTTGACAGAAGAGATGTTTACCATGCTCGCACCTGTTGCAAAATGAGGCAGCGCCGCTGCCAAAAGACCCTGAGCCGCAAACAGGTTCACATCGAACAGGGCGCGATAGGCCTCTGGTGTGAACCCCTCAAGTGGCGAGGTCGCGATGTCGCCTGCATTATGCACAATCGCGTCCAGCCGTCCAAACCGGTCAAGTGCTGCAGCGACGATCTGGCTGGGTGTGGCCGCATCCGTCAGATCACCCTGCACCGTTGCAAGGTGCGCGCCCGCCTCATGCAGCGGTGCCGTGGTGTTGTAGTGCACCATCACATCGTGCGTGTCCTGCAACGCGGCAACGATCCCGGCCCCGATGCCGCGTCCGCCACCGGTGATCAGAACCGATTTACGCTCGTTCGCAGATGTCACGCCCACTCAATAGCCGCTGTCGGTTGTCAGAACAAAGTGCCCGGGCTCAACCTCGTCATAGACGGAGGGTTCCGGTTCGTAGCTGACCGGGTGGATCGGCGACGGGATCGGTTTAAAATTCAGATCTTTTTCGTCCTTGCGCTGGCGCGGATCGGCGATCGGCACCGCCTTCATCAGGGCCTGCGTGTATGGGTGCTGCGGGTTTTCGAAGACGCGGGCGCGCGGCCCCATCTCGACGATCCGGCCCAGATACATGACGCCCACATAGTGGCTGACGCGTTCGACCACGGCCATGTCGTGGCTGATAAACAGGAACGACAGGCCCAGTTCGGCCTGCAATTCCATCATCAGGTTCAACACCTGCGCCTGCACGGACACATCCAGCGCCGACACGGCCTCATCCGCGATGATCAGCTTTGGGTTCAGGGCAAGGGCGCGCGCAATGGCGACACGCTGGCGTTGCCCACCGGACAATTCATGGGGAAAGCGGCGCATGAAACTGCGCGGCAGTTCGACCCGGTCAAACAGCATCTCGACGCGCTTGCGTCCTTCTTCGCCCTTGAACATGCCAAAGTTATGCATCGGCTCGGCCACCTGATCGGCAAGCTGCATCTGCGGGTTCAGCGACGCAAACGGGTCCTGAAAGATCATCTGCATATCAAGGCGCGCCGTGCGCAACTCGCGATCACTCAGCGCCATGATGTCCTTGCCATCCAGCACGATTTCACCCGACATCGGCTCGACCAGACGCAGGATCGATCGGCCCGCCGAGGATTTGCCGCATCCCGACTCGCCCACAAGGCTGAGGGTCTGGCCCTTGTTGATGGTGAACGACAGATCCTCGACCGCATGGACATTGGCCACCAGTCGCCGGAAAAAACCGCCGCGCACCGGGAAACGGGTGGTGAGGTTCTTGACCTTCAAAAGCGGTTCCGTGGTGCCGGGGATCGGTTTGATCTCGGCCTGATCGCGTCCCATCAGTTTCATCGGCTCAGGCGCTGCCTTGCCGCGCATCTCGCCCAGTTTGGGGACGGCCGCGAGCAGCGCCTTGGTATATGGGTGCTGCGGATTTTCGAAGATTTCCTCGACGGTGCCTTCTTCGACCTTGTTACCGCGGAACATCACGACGACGCGGTCCGCCATCTGTGCCACCACGGCCATATCATGGGTGATGAACATCACCGCCGTGCCGGTTTCGCGCTTGAGGCGGTCCATGAGGGCGAGGATTTCGGCCTGGATCGTCACATCAAGCGCGGTGGTGGGTTCATCGGCAATCAACAGGCGCGGCTCGCAGGCCAGTGCCATCGCAATGACGACACGCTGGCGCATACCCCCCGAAAGCTCGTGTGGATACTGTTTCAATCGGCGCTCGGGTTCGGGAATGCGGACCTGTTTCATCAGTTCCAGCGCACGGGCCTCTGCCTGCTGTTTGCTCAGCCCTTTGTGCAGGCGCACCCCTTCTGTCAGCTGGCGTCCCACAGTGAACACAGGGTTCAGCGCGGTCATCGGCTCCTGAAAGATCATGCCGATCTCGTTGCCGCGGATGGTGCGCATCATCTCCTGTTCCGTTTGGGCCAGATCGACAGGCTCGGCGTCCTTGCGATTGAAAATCAGCCGCCCCCCGCGATGTCACCGCCCCCGAATTCAACGAGACGCATGAGCGACAGGGACGAGACCGACTTGCCCGACCCGGATTCGCCGACCACGCAGACCGTTTCGCCTGCATTGATCGAAAACGAGACATCCTCGACCCCCAGAACCGGGCCATCCTTGGTCTGGAAGGCGACCCGCAATTCCTGAATATCGGCAATCGGCTTCTGGTCTGTCTGATCAAGCATGTGCATCCCCGGGCTCGCGCCAGTTTTGGCTCGTGTTTCAAAAGAGTGGTCCAACCCTCAGGCACTGTCAAACTTAACCTGTCCGAAATCGCGGGTTGACCGCACGCGAGGCTTGCATTTTCGGCAAAGTCTGTTTCGATGTTGGGGTGTGCTTGGGGGTAAATGCAAAATTGCCGGAGAAACCGTAGGTTACGCCGACATTTGCGCCGAAAACTCCCCAAGTGATGAAGAATGTGCCCCGGCCAACGGGGTGCGCGATTGATGGCCTTGGTGCGCCGGGGCCGTCCAACAAGGAGTAAAATATGACACTCAAGACCCTTCTAATGGGTGCGGTCGCATCAGCCGCGCTTGCGCCGGCAGCCTTTGCCGAGCGCGGCTCGGATGGCGAAGTCAGCATCATCTATTGGCAAGCCCCCTCGATCCTGAACCCTTATCTTTCGGGCGGCACCAAGGACATCGAATCCTCTTCTCTCGTGATCGAACCGCTGGCCCGCTATAACGAAGTAGGCGAGCTGACCGCATGGTTGGCTGCCGAAGTGCCCACCGTCGGCAACGGCGGCGTGAGCGAAGACCTGACCCAGATCACGTGGAAGCTGCAGGAAGGCCTGCTGTGGTCCGACGGCACGCCAGTGACATCGGCAGACGTGAAATTCACCGCTGATTACTGCATGAACCCCGAAGGCGGCTGTGCGCAGCTGGCCAAGTTCGAAGGCGTTGAAAACGTCGAAACACCCGATGCGCAGACCATCGTCGTGACGTTCAACCAGCCCAAACCCAACCCATACGGGCCATTTGTCGGCGGTCAGTCCCCGATCATTCAGGCCGCGCAGTTTGCTGACTGCACAGGCGCCAAAGCGCCCGAGTGCACCGAGGCCAACTTCAATCCCATCGGCACCGGCCCCTTTGTTGTGGACGATTTCCGCCCCAATGACGTGATCCAGATGTCGGCGAACCCGAATTTCCGTGATCCGGCCAAACCTGCCTTTGCCAAGCTGACCTTCAAAGGTGGTGGTGATGCCGCAGCCGCGGGTCGTTCGGTTCTGGAAACCGGCGAATTCGACTATGCCTGGAACCTGCAATTGGCGCCCGACGTCATCGCGCGCATGGAAAGTGCGGGCAAGGGCATGGCGATCACCGGCTTCGGCCCATTGGTCGAACGGCTGGAAATGAACCTGACGAACCCGTCGCCAGACCTTCCTGCCGAAACCCGTTCCACAGTCGCAGAACCGCACCCGTTCCTGAGTGAATTCAACGTGCGCAAAGCGCTGTCGATGGCCATCGACCGCCCCCTTCTGGTCGAAGTCGGCTATGGCGCGGCGGGCAAAGTGACCTGCGATCTGGTCCCTGCCCCGGCAATGTTCGCCAGCGGCGACATGCATTGCGCCACACAGGACATCGAAGGTGCCAAGGCGCTGCTGGAAGAAGCAGGCTGGACCGACACTGACGGTGACGGCATCCGCGACAAGGACGGCGTCAAACTCTCCATCCTTTACCAGACATCGACCAACGCTGTCCGTCAGGACTTTCAGGCGCTGATCAAGCAGTGGTGGAGCGAAATCGGTGTCGAAACCGAACTGCGCAACCTTGATGCGTCTGTGTTCTTTGGGGGTGACCCGGGCTCGCCCGACACCTTCCAGAAGTTCTATGCGGACGTGGAAATGTATGCCAATACCTTCGACGGCACAGACCCCCAGGCCTATCTGGCGGCTTACCGTTGCGGCAACGAACCCAAGCCAGCCAGCCAGTGGCAGGGTGAGAACATCAACCGCTTCTGTGATCCCGCATATGACGCGCTGATCGATGAACTTGCCCGCACAGGCGACATCGAAAAACGCGCCGAAATCGCGATCAAGATGAACAACATGCTGACCAAAGACACATTCACCATCGTGCCCCTTGTGCACCGTGGCCGCGTGTCGGCCCACTCCAACACGCTGGGCGGCGTCAAACTGAACGTCTGGGACAGCGAGATCTGGAACGTCGCGGACTGGTACCGCATCGACTGATCTGACATCGGGGTGGGCGTTCGCGCCCGCCCCACGCCCGTTTCGGGCATACCAATAACAAAGACCTCCGCAAAAGGACTGGCCTTACATGCTGACTTTCACAATCCGCCGGTTGATCCTGTCGATCCCGACGCTTTTGTTCATCAGCCTTGTCATATTCCTGCTGTTGCAACTGGCCCCTGGCGACCCGATGGCGCAGGTGCCCCTGACCGTCCCGCCCGAGGTCAAGGAAAAGATGCGCGAGGCGCTCGGCCTTGGTCAGCCGATCCACATCCAGTACTGGAAATGGATCGTGCAGTTCTTCTGGATCGAACCGCAGGTGCTGATCGATCACTGGTTCGGCACGACTTTCTCCGAAGGTAAGCTGCGCGTCATCTCGTGGCAGACCCGCAGCCCGGTGATGGACATCGTGGTGCAGCGCATTCCCCAGACCCTTTGGGTCGTTGGCCTGTCCTATGTCGTGGGGATCCTCATCGCCCTGCCCATCGGCATCTATTCGGCCTACAAGCAGTATTCGGTCTTTGACCAGTCCGGCACTTTCATCACGATGATCGGTTTCTCGATCCCGCCCTTCTTCACCGGCCCTTTGCTGATCGTGATCTTTTCGGTGCAACTGGGCTGGCTGCCCTCCATCTATGACACCACGCATGTGGTGACGGACTGGGCCAGCTTCAAAGTGCAGTTCATGCAGATGGTCATGCCGGTGATGGTGCTGGCCTTGCAGACGACTGCGCAAATCTCGCGCTACATGCGCTCAAGCATGCTCGACAATCTGGGGCAGGACTATGTCCGCACCGCCCGGGCCAAGGGCCTGCGCGAAGGGGTCGTGGTCATGCAGCACGTGCTGCGCAATTCGATGATCCCGGTGATCACAGTCATCGCGCTGGGTATACCGGCGATCTTTGGCGGCGCGATCATTACCGAAAACGTGTTCAAGGTGAACGGGATCGGACAGTTGCTGCTGACCGCCCTGTTCGCCAATGACATCCCGATGGTGATGACGCTCACCTTTATCTTCGCGATCCTGATCGTGCTCTTCAACCTCGTCGCTGACGTGCTCTACGGCGTGCTGGACCCGAGGATCCGCTATGACTGATCAAGCCATCGACCCCTATGCCGCCCTGCAGGACAAGGAGCCGCCCAAGGCCCCGCGCAGTCAGTGGAAAGACGTCTGGGACCAGTTCAAGCACCATAAGGGCGCGTTGTTCGGCGGCGGGTTCCTTGTGTTTATCACGCTGGCCGTGCTGGTTGGCCCATGGGTCTGGGCCGTCGATCCACAGGCGCTGGACATCCGCAACCGCGATCTGCGCCCGATCTACACCGCCATCTGGGACAGCACTGCAAATGTTAGCTGGGGCAACCCGTTGGGCACCGACAATCTGGGGCGCGATATCCTTGCCAACCTGATCGCAGGGGGCCGCGCGTCCATGGCCGTGGGCTGGGCCGCCATGATCCTTGCCTTGCTCATCGGCACTGCCGTCGGCGTAATTTCGGGCTACTTCAAGAAAGCCGACTTCTGGCTGATGCGCTTCACCGACCTTGTCCTGTCGCTGCCGATCCTGCCGCTGCTGCTGGTGGCTGTGACGCTGTTTCGCCAGCCGCTCAGGGCGAATTTCGGCCCCGAGGGAGGCATGTTCATCCTGATCGTCGGGGTGATTGGCCTGACCAGTTGGATGCAGACTGCGCGCATCGTGCGCGGCGACATACTGGCGTTGAAAGAGCGTGAGTTCATCCTGGCCGCCCGTTCGATCGGCACCACGTCCGGCTCGATCATCTTGCGGCATTTGCTGCCCAACGTGATCTCGCCCATTATGGTGTCGGCGACGCTGGGTCTGGCCACCGCGATCATCACTGAAAGCGCGCTGTCCTTCCTTGGCGTCGGGTTCCCGTCGGACTTCCCCACATGGGGCAAGCTGCTTGCGGATTCCGTGCAGCGGATGGAGGAGTATCCCGAACGCGTCGTCCTGCCCGGCCTGCTGATTTCGCTGACGGTGCTGGGGGTGAACTACCTTGGCGATGGCCTGCGCGATGCGCTCGATCCGCGGATCAGGGGGCGGTGAGGGGCAGTTCTGCGCTTTGATGGGACGCCAGCTTTGCGGGGTAAAGCTGACCTTCAAATTTGGGTGTCTATTGCCGATCCGTCCGCGCGGGTGAACGTTCTACCGTTCTTGCCGTGACGCATGATCACGTCATGATCTGGGTAATGAACCACGCCGTCGACAGAACGTGTTCCAACAACCAACATCACGGCATCGGCGCTTGAGCGGTTCTCAAGGCAATGAGCAACCGGCTCGCCTGCCTTCCACCCCGCCGCGTCACCCGGTTTGAGCATGGTTTCTTCGTTCTCTATCAGGACAAGTTCTCCTGAAATCAGATAGATCAACTCATCTTCGGTTTCGTGCCAATGGCGATGAGACGATCTGGAACCAGGAGGGAGGCGCTCCAAATGCGCCCCAAACTGAGACAAGCCAACGAGGTCCCCAAGGGGCATTTCCTCATAGGGGCCATCATTCTGTCCCGAAAATGGGTTGGTTTCGCCGGCGTGTTTCGTCCAATCGCGATCTGTGATCTTTGGCAAATCTCAACGGGCTCCTGATGCTGCATGTGCGAGAGGTTTAGCAGACCCGGTGCGTATCGTCACTCCGGGCTCACAGCGACCCTGCAAGACGGGCACACCGTACCCCGCCCCTACTTCTCCACCGCCCGCCGCAAGCGGCGCACGGCCGCCCAGACCAGCAGCACGACAGGCACTGTGATCAAGGCCGTCAGCAGCCCCTTGCTCAGCCCCGTGGGCGCTTCGAGCGGGTAGAGCAGGTAGGACGCCAGCGACACCGCGTAATAGCTGATCGCCACCACCGACAGCCCCTCGACCGTGCGCTGCAGACGCAGTTGCAGGTCGGCGCGTTTGTCCATGCTTTCCAGCAGGGTCTGGTTCTGGGCCGAGCGTTCGACGTCTACCCGCGTCCGCAGCAGGTTCGCCGCACGCACACCCCGCGCGCTCATCGCATCCAGCCGGTCCTGGGCGGAGCGTACCGTGCGCATGGCGGGCTGATAGCGGCGCACCATGAATTCACGGAACGTCTGGCGACCCTCATAGCGTTCTTCGCGCAAGGCAGCGATGCGTTCGTTCACGATGGCCTCATAAGCCCAGGTCGCCCCAAAACGGAACGAGCTTTGCGCCGAAAGAGTCTCCAGCTCGGCTGAAATCTCCAGCAGCGAATGCAGCGTGTCCTCGGCCTTGGAGGTTTCGTCAGACATGCTTTCGACCAGTTCGGTCAGGCGCGTGTCAAGCGCGCCCAGTTGCGCGCCAAGCCCACGGACACGGGCAAACCCCAGCATCGACATGGACTTGTAGGTCTCGATCTCGCACAGGCGCTGCACGATCCGCCCCATCCGGCGCTGCCCCGTCTTTTCGGACGCAAACAGGGCAAAGCGCATGTGACCGTTCTGGTCGATGCGGAAATCACCGGCCATGATCGCGGCGTCTTCCAGCACTGCACTCACGGCAAGGCTTTCTGGTACGAACCAGTCGCGCAACCGGGCGTTGATCTGATCGGCGGGCACGCGCGGTTCGACACGTATCAGGATTGATGTCACGCGCTGTCCGGGTGCCTGGGCCAGCCAGTCCTGCGGGAAGGGATCGAATGCGCGCGGATCGAACGGGCGTTCCTCGATCCCTTCGGAAAAGATCGTGTAGGTCACGAATTCGGTGTGCTGTTCCCATTTCAGCCAATAGCGACCCACCTGCCCGTAGTAATGCGTCGCACCGGGTTGGGGATGCTGCGCGCCGTGCCGGTCCAGCAGCTTGTGCAGATGGTCGATGTCGGCCTGACGGTCGCGGTTTGCAGCCATCTCGGGCTGCTTGAAGGCAACATAGGCGGCGGCACAGGGCGCTTTCATCGACGGGAAGGGCCGCGCGTGCAATTCGTTCGCCAATTGATAGCGCAGCGGGTGATCTTCGACAGGGGACATGACTGCTCCGACTTCTTTGGGTGTGAAATAATCCGAAACCCGTTCAAAGCAAACCATTTTTTGATGGTTTTTCAGTGTGTTAACAGAATGCAACGGTATGCAATGGGCAGTTGAGCCCCCTCAGGCCCCTTGGAAGTTGCTACGCATGGCGTCATCCCGGTGAAAAAGCTGTTGGAAATTCAGGGGCTTCCCGCTGCCCGCACAATGTGGCCTGCACCGTGCAGTGGACGGACACGCGCGCTGCGACACGTGGCAAAAAAACACCGCCCGTGCGGGGCGGTGTTTCTTGGTATGTCCCGCCGGTCAACCCAGCGCTGCGTCAGTCAATCAATGGCAGCAGCTTGTCGATGGACGCCTTGGCGTCGCCGTAGAACATCCGCGTGTTGTCCTTGAAGAACAGCGGGTTCTCGATCCCGGAATAACCGGTCCCTTGCCCGCGTTTGGACACGAACACCTGCTTGGCCTTCCAGCATTCCAGCACCGGCATCCCCGCGATGGGGCTGTTGGGATCGTCCTGTGCGGCCGGGTTCACGATGTCGTTCGACCCGATCACGATGGCCACATCGGTATCCGGGAAATCGTCGTTGATCTCGTCCATCTCCAGCACGATGTCGTAGGGCACCTTGGCCTCGGCCAGAAGCACGTTCATGTGCCCCGGCAAACGCCCCGCAACCGGGTGGATCGCGAACCGCACGGTCTTGCCTGCTGCGCGCAGTTTGCGCGTCAACTCGGCCACGCCCTGCTGGGCTTGCGCCACCGCCATGCCATAGCCGGGGATGATCACGATGCTGTCGGCCTCGTTCAGCGCGGTTGCGACGCCGTCCGCTTCGATGGCGATCTGTTCGCCTTCCACGGCCATCTGCTCGCCCGCCGGGCCGCCAAAGCCGCCAAGGATCACCGACACGAAGGACCGGTTCATCGCCTTGCACATGATGTAGGACAGGATCGCACCGGAAGAGCCGACCAGCGCGCCCACAACGATCAACAGATCATTGCCGAGGGAGAAGCCGATGGCCGCCGCTGCCCAGCCGGAATAGCTGTTCAGCATGGACACAACGACCGGCATGTCCGCGCCACCAATTCCCATGATCAGGTGATAGCCGATGAAGAGGCCCGCCAGTGTCAGCAGCACCAGCGCCCAGGAACCCGAGCCGCTGAGGTACAGGATGAGCAGCAGAACCGACAGCGCTGCGGCCCCCGCGTTCAACAGGTGACCGCCGGGCAGTTTCTTTGCACTCGTGTCGATTTCGAATGGCAGTTTCGAGGACGAGCCTGCGAGTTTGCCATAGGCAATGACAGAGCCCGTGAATGTCACGGCACCGATCCAGATGCCCAGCACCAGTTCGACGCGCAGGATACCAATCTCGACGCTGGATTTCTTGGCGATGAGCTGGCCAAAGGCCGACAGGCCCTCATAGATCTCTTTTGGCAGGCCGATCGCGGTCAGACCATCATCGCCCACGGCACCCATCACAAGGCCCTCGGTCGTGTAGATGTCGTTGACGTAATTGATCATCAGATCGGCGTTAAACCCCACAAAGACCGCCGCCAGACCCACAAGGCTGTGCATGATGGCGACAAGTTCGGGCATCTGGGTCATCTCGACCTTGGTGGCGAGTTGATAACCCACTGCCGCGCCGCCCGCGATCAGCACCAGTGATGCAAACCACAAGCCCGACCCGGGCCCAACAAGCGTCGCCAGAACGGCAATCGCCATGCCGACGATGCCGTACCACACGGCCCGCTTGGCGCTTTCCTGTCCCGAAAGGCCGCCCAGCGAAAGGATGAAAAGGATGGCAGCGACCACATAGGCCGCGATGGTGAATGCGTTTTCCATATTCCCTGCCCCGTTCTTTAAGATTTCTGGAACATGGCGAGCATGCGCCGTGTCACGAGGAAGCCACCGAAGATATTGACCGCAGCCATGAATATCCCCAGGCCGCCAAGCAATGTGATCAGCGCGCTGGACGATCCGACCTGGATCAGCGCCCCCAGAATGATGATCGACGAAATCGCGTTCGTGACCGCCATCAGCGGTGTATGCAGGCTATGGGCGACGTTCCAGATCACCTGGAAACCGATGAAGACGCTCAGCACAAACACGATGAAGTGTTGCATGAAGCTGGCGGGCATGCCCGGGATCAACCCGACCCCCAGCACGAGGGCCGCACCCGCCCCCAACAACGTGACCTGATTGCGGGTCTGCGCCTTGAACGCGGCTGTTTCCAGATCGCGTTTTTCGGCGGCCGTCAGCTCTTTGGCCTTTTCCTTTTTCGGGGCCGCCGCGATGGCTGCCACCTTGGGAGGTGGAGGCGGAAAGGTGACTTCCTTGGCGTGGGCGATCGTCGCCCCGCGGATCACGTCATCTTCCATGTTGTGATTGATCTTGCCGTCTTTGTCCGGCGTCAGGTCCGTCATCAGGTGGCGAATGTTGGTCGCATAAAGGCTTGAGGCCTGCGTTGCCATCCGGCTTGGGAAATCGGTGTAGCCGATGATCGTGACGCCGTTGTCGGTGACGATCTTTTCATCCGCGACGGTCAGCTTGCAGTTGCCGCCCTTTTCCGCCGCGAGGTCCACGATAACCGATCCGGGCTTCATCGCCTTGACCATGTCTTCGGTCCACAATTCAGGTGCTTCGCGGTTGGGGATCAGGGCGGTGGTGATGACGATGTCGATGTCGGGGGCCAGTTCGCGGAACTTGGCCAGCTGTGCTTCGCGGAATTCAGGACTGGAAACAGAGGCATAGCCGCCCGAAGACGACCCGTCCTGCTGTTCTTCCTCAAAGTCGAGATAGACGAATTCAGCGCCCATGGATTCAACCTGTTCGGCCACTTCGGGGCGCACGTCAAAGGCGTAAGTGATTGCGCCCAGGCTGGTCGATGTGCCGATAGCGGCCAAACCAGCCACACCTGCCCCCACAACCAGCACCTTGGCCGGGGGCACCTTGCCCGCAGCGGTGATCTGACCGGTGAAAAAGCGACCAAAGTTGTTGCCCGCCTCGATGACCGCACGGTAGCCCGCGATATTGGCCATGGACGACAGCGCATCCATCTTCTGGGCGCGGCTGATGCGCGGGATCATTTCCATCGCGATGACGGTCGCGCCTTTTTCGGCGGCCTGACCCATCTTGGCCTCGTCCGCGACGGGGCTGAAGAAAGAAATCAGGGTCTGCCCTTCGCGCAGGCGCTTCATCTCTGTGGCGTCTGGCGCGCGCACCTTGGCAACCACATCGGCGGCCTTCCAAAGAGCGGCACCGGTTTTGACCACCTCGACGCCCGCGTCCTTATAGGCGGCGTCGGCAAAGCCCGCCTCAAGCCCCGCACCGGTTTCGATCACGCATGTATGGCCCAGCTTTTGCAGGGCTGTGGCGCTGTCCGGCGTCATGGCGACCCGGCGCTCTCCGGCAAAGGTTTCTTTTGGTGTTCCGATCTTCATGCGGAGCGCTCCTTTGGCAGTCGTGGCAGACATCTAGCGGCTGGCAGGCCGCGCGGACAGGCGGCATGCACCACCCATGCGTCCAAGTACCGTTACCCGTACCGAGATACAAGCGGGGCAGCCCCGTCACCCAAGCAATAATCACAAAGGGTTACAGCCAGCGGCGCACTTTTCGTTCGTAGGCCGCAAATTCGGCCCGAAAGGTGCGGCGCATCCGCTTTTCCTCGGGGAGGATGAAATGACGCTCGATCCACCACACGAACAGCGGGACCAGAACAAGGGACAGCACCGCGTCAAAGCGCAGGATCAGGCCTGTCAGGATCAACGCATCGCCAAGGTAGATGGGATTGCGCGAGCGGGCGAAGATGCCAGTGGTGATCAGATGCGCAGGCGTCTGGTGCGGGATGATCGTTGTGCGCGCGCGCCGAAAGGCGAGGGCCGCGGCGATGATCAGGATGGCCCCTGCCCCGATGAGCAATCCAGCCAGCGCGTCCGTCACAGGTCCTTCCAGCGACAGACCCAACGGCAACAGCCGCGCCTGCCACCAAGCCGCGATGATCGCGAGCACGAGCCAGACGGGGGGAATGTCGATCAGGTCTTTCATGCGCTGCCTCGCAACGGGGTCAGGCACATGGATACAGAAACGCCAACCGCGATCAATAGCGCGACAGGACGCAGGGCACCTGCGCCTTACTGCGCCGCAATTCCGTAAGGCACAGGTGTCCTGCGCCCGACACGCACGGGGCGGTATGCGGCACCCACCCGCTGATCCGGCACATAGGTGCCGCGCGCAATCGCGCGATGGATCGACGAATGCGGCCACTGTTCGGGGCGGTTCACCAGACCCGCCTGCACAGGCGCGCACAGGATCATATGGCGATGGGCGGCCAGATCGTCGCTGTCCCGGATCGCGTGTTCCCAGAACCGCCGCTGCCACAGCCCCTTTTCCCCGGGCCGCAATCGCTGCGCCCCAACATCCTGCGGCGCTGGCACGCTGCGGGAAAAGACACTTTTGAGCATGCGGATGCGCCGCGAAAAGTCCGCATCGCCCGGCGGCAGCGTCCAAAGCGTGTGGATCACGTCCGGCAGCACCACGATCTCGTCGATCTCGAACGGAAAGGCGGCGCGGGTCTTGCGGGTGGCCTGACGCAGCGCCTCGATCTGGCGGACAAACAGGTCATCCCCCGCCGCGCCGCGCGCAGCGTAAAGAAGTAAGTGTGACCGGGCAGAGATGAGCGAACATAACGTGGCATGCCAAAACGCTAGACCGCGCGTGGTTAATGCAGCGTTAAACGGTGCAGAGACTCACGCGCTGCGCAGCATCGGACGTGCGCGCTGCCCATCCGCCCAATCACGGCACGCCGCACCGAAGGCCTCGAACAAGGGGCGCGACACCGGGTCGGCCTTGGCATTCCATTCCGGGTGCCATTGCACAGACAGGGTAAAGCCCGGCGCGCCATCGATATAGACGGCCTCGGCCGTGCCATCGGGCGCATGACCGTCAACCACCACGCGGGGGCCGGGTGTCTTGATCCCCTGCCCGTGCAGCGTGTTGGTCAACAC
Organism: Tateyamaria armeniaca; assembly: GCF_045797845.1. NCBI lineage: Bacteria > Pseudomonadati > Pseudomonadota > Alphaproteobacteria > Rhodobacterales > Roseobacteraceae > Tateyamaria > Tateyamaria armeniaca. Next base: position 2,612,007 of record NZ_JBHDIY010000002.1, on the reverse strand, counting down.
TGATTGCGCGCCCATCAACTGATGAAACACGCCCCCTTCGGAAAACTCGACATTGTGGCGCAGCGCGAATTTTTCCTCCAGCGTGCCATCCGGCGGCATGCGGTGATTGTCGCGGCCCGGCAGATCGCGGATCTCGGGATACAGCGTGCCACCCATCGCAACATTCACCTCCTGAAAACCCCGGCAGATGCCGAGCAGGGGCTGACCCCGCTCCACAAGCGCCCGGATGAGGGGCAGCGTGATACGGTCACGATTGCGATCAAAGGTGCCATGGGCGGGCGTCTCGGCCTCGCCATATTCCTCGGGATGCACATTCGCGCGCCCGCCGGTAAAGACAAAGCCCGCACAGTTTTCGAGCAGGTCGGACAGGTGCACCTTGTCCGGGTCGGCAGGCACCAGAAGCGGCAATCCCTCGGCGACATCGGCCACGGCCGAGATGTTGATCTCTCCGGCGGCCTGTACAACGTATTCGTCGTTGATCGTATGTTGGTTCGAGATGATGCCAATGATGGGGCGGGCCATGCTGTCCTCGTTAAATCGCGCGCGTCACAGTCATATAGCCGTGATGCGCGCGCCCGCATAGTCCGACCCCGCGCGCAGATCACTGTGCGCAAAGCCGCAGATGGAACCGTGCCTAGATTTCAGCCACAAGGCCTACCGCTTCGACGCCTGCCTGCGCGGCAACCGCGTCATTGTCGGACGTATCACCCGTCACGCCAAGCGCGCCGATCACACTGCCCGACCCATCGCGGATCAGCACGCCACCGGGCACCGGCACAACCTGACCGCCGAACACGCCGTTCACGGCCCCCATGAAATAGGCCTGCGCTTCGGCCCGTGCCATCTGCGCGCTGCCCGCCATGCCCAGCATGATGGACCCGTATGCCTTGCCGTGGGCGATGGCGAAACGCCCCGGGGCCGCGCCGTCTTCACGCTCGAACGCCTGCACATGCCCGCCTGCATCCAAAACCACGACTGACAGGGGCTTGAGCCCCATCTCGCGCCCCGTTTCCAGCGTGGCGGCAATCATCGTGCGCGCCTGATCCAGTGAAATTCCCATTGTCCGTCTCCTTGCCGGAACGGCGCGTCTTGCGCCCGTCCCTTCTCTGATTTCAAAAATCCTCGGGCGCGCGCGAGGGAGGCAGACAGCCCCCTCGCTCCCACGCCCGCAATGTGCATCTCAGGCCGCCTTGAACTCCAGACGGCGGGCATGCAGAACAGGTTCCGTATAGCCCGACGGCTGCACGCGCCCCAGGATCACCAGATCACAGGCCGCCTGAAAGGCGATCCCGTCAAACCCAGGCGACATCGGTGTGTAAGAGGAATCACCTGCGTTCTGGCGGTCCACCACTTCGGCCATTTTCTTCATCGCGGCCATCACCTGATCCTCGCTGACGACACCATGGTGCAGCCAGTTCGCCATCGCCTGCGCGCTGATGCGGCAGGTGGCGCGGTCTTCCATCAAGGCGACATCGTTGATGTCGGGCACCTTGGAACAGCCCACCCCCTGATCGACCCAGCGAACGACATAGCCCAGAATGCCCTGGGCATTGTTTTCCAGTTCGCGGGTGATTTCCGCATCTGAGAAATTGCGGCCCACAGCCACGGGGATGGTCAGCAAATCTTCCAGTTTGCCGCGCGCACCGCCTGCCTTGATCTCGTCCTGACGCGCCAGCACGTCCACCTTGTGATAATGCGTGGCATGCAGCGTCGCCGCCGTGGGCGACGGCACCCATGCACAGGTTGCACCGGATTGTGGGTGACCGATTTTGGCCTCCAGCATGTCGGCCATGAGGTCAGGCATCGCCCACATCCCCTTACCGATCTGCGCGCGCCCCTTGAGACCGCAGGCCAGACCGATGTCGACGTTGCGATCTTCATAAGCGGCAATCCAAGCCGCCCCCTTCATCTCGCCCTTGGGCACCATCGGTCCCGCCTCCATCGAGGTGTGGATTTCATCGCCCGTGCGATCAAGGAAGCCCGTATTGATGAAGGCGACGCGGGATTTCGCGGCGCGTATGCATTCCTTGAGGTTTGCGCTCGTGCGGCGTTCCTCGTCCATGATGCCCAGCTTGACCGTGTTGGCAGGCAGGCCCAGCACCTTTTCGACGCGGGTGAAAATCTCGTCCGAGAACGCGACTTCGGCGGGCCCGTGCATCTTGGGTTTTACCACATAGACCGATCCGGTGACCGAGTTGCGCAGGCCTTCGGTCTTTTTCAGATCATGCATGGCGATCAGCGTGGTCACCATCGCATCCATCAGCCCCTCGCCCACTTCGATGCCCTCACGGTCCAAAATGGACGGGTTGGTCATCAGGTGCCCGACATTGCGCACCAGCATCAGGCTGCGGCACTTGACGACCACGGGGGCACCATCAGGGCCAGTATAGGTGAAATCGTCGTGCATTTTGCGGGTGACGTCCTTGCCGCCCTTCTGGAATGTCTCCTGCAGGTCACCCTTCATCAGACCCAGCCAGTTTGAATAGGCCAGCACCTTGTCTTCCGCATCGACTGCGGCGACTGAATCTTCGCAGTCCATGATCGTGGACAGCGCGGACTCCAGGTTGACTGTGGCAATCCCGGCGGCGTCCGTTCTGCCGATCTGGTTGTCGCGGTTCACAAGAACTTCGATCCCCAGGCCGTTGTTTTTGAAAAGGAACATGCCCCAGTCATCTGACTTGGCGGAGCCCGCAAATTGCGCCGGGTCCGCGAGGATTACCGTCCGGTCGCCGATCCGAAGCACAAGGGCGTTGGCGTCGACACCCAGATGATCCACGTCCGCCCAACTGGCATCGACCAGTGGAACGGCCTCGTCCAGAAATGCCTTGGCCCATGCAATGACACGCGCGCCACGCGCTGCGTCATACCCTTTGCCGGTCGGCAGATCGCCCAGCGCGTCGGTGCCATAAAGGGCATCGTAAAGGCTGCCCCAGCGTGCATTGGCCGCGTTGAGCGCAAAGCGGGCGTTGGTGATCGGGACCACCAGTTGTGCACCGGGGGTGTTGGCGATTTCGGGGTCTACATTGGCCGTCTCGATCTCGAAATCCGGGCCTTCCGGCACCAGATACCCGATTTCCTGCAGGAACGCCGTATAGGCCTCTGCATTATGACCAGACGCGCGGTTGGTCACGTGCCATGCATCGATCTTGGCCTGAATCTCTTCGCGTTCGGCGATCAGGGCGCGGTTCTTGGGGCCCAGATCATGGACCAGTGCGGAAAACCCGGCCCAGAAGTCTGCCGATGCGACGCCCGTTCCCGGCAGCGCCTGCGTTTCGATAAACTCTGCCAGCGTGTCCGCCACGCGCAGTTCCGCCCGTTCCACATATGTCGCCATTGCATGCTCTCCTGACCTTGGTGTGCGAGTCGCAGTGACGATTAGAGAAAAAGTTTCCTATCGTAAACAGCATTGGTCAAATAATTTTACCAAAATGGCCGATGGGATCAAATCTCCCCCCAGATCGGTAGTGTTCAGCGCAGGATCACACGCACCAAACGATCACCTGAGCGGCGCGTTTCACCTACATCCGCTCACCCGCGCGCCGCGCGGCGGCACCGCGCAGAGCAGTATTTGACCTCGTCCCAGACCTTTTCCCACTTCTTGCGCCACGTGAACGGGCGGGCGCAGACCGGGCACATCTTTTCCGGCAGATCGGACTTTTTGCGCATACGCCCCATGTCAGAAATCAAACCCCGCCTGCCGGTCATCCACCGCGCGTGCCTTGCGCCGTTTCGGGGCGCGGTCATTCACGAAGTGGCCCGCGCTGTCCTTGCGGCTGGCATGCTTGTCGATCACCGCGCGCGCCTCGCTGCGAAAGGCATCGCCCCTACGCACGGCCCACACCCGTTCGCGCGCGCGACGTGCCGCATCAGCCACATCGACGATGGGTTCGGGATATGTGCGCCCCAACAGCGATCCGGCCCCCTCCCAGCTCCACGGGCTTTGCAGATGCGTATCCGGCACCTGCGCCAGCTCCGGACACCAGCGCCGGGTAAAGGCGGCCGTCGGGTCCTGATCCCTGCCCTGTTTCACCGGGTTATAAATGCGCACCGTGTTCATGCCTGTCGTGCCCGACTGCATCTGAACCTGCGGCCAGTGAATGCCAGGTTCGAAATCCGTGAACTGCCGCGCCAGATGCAGCCCGGTACTGCGCCAGTCGAGCCAGAGGTGATAAGAGGCGACCGCCATCAGCATCGAGCGCATGCGAAAATTCATCCAGCCTGTTGCCGCCAGATAGCGCACACAGGCATCGACGAAGGGTATGCCCGTCTCTCCGGTCTGCCACGCCGCCAGCCGTGCTGCATCCGGGACAGCGGGGCGCAGCCCCTCATAGGCCGAGTGCATACAGTGAAATTCGAGGCGCGGCTCATCCTCCAGCTTTTGGGTGAAATGATCGCGCCACGCGAGGCGCGCCTGAAAGGATTTGAGCGACCCGCCCCAGCCTGCGCGCGTGCCCTTGACCTCGCGCTGGCGATCCGCCGTGGCCCGCGACACTTCACGCACCGACAAACAGCCGAACGCAAGATAAGGGGACAGGCGCGAACAGGCGATCTCTCCGGTCACGGGCGAGGACATGTCGCGCCGATAGGTTTGCCCTCGGGTGTTGAGAAAACTGTCGAGCAGATCCAGCCCCGCACCTCGCCCGCCGATTTGACGCTCAGGGCAAGGATCGTGGGGGTCAGATCATCAGGCACCGGGTCACTGGCGAGGGTTGGGCCGCTCAGAGCCTCGGGCACATCGCACGGTGCGCGGCGCAGGAACGCGTTGCGTTGCTTCGCCCATCCGTCACGTCCGTTCAATCGGCGCACAACGCCCGATTGCGCCAGTTCCTGCCACATCACCCCGTTGGCCCGACACCATTCAGCGACATCACGGTCACGAGCGTAGGTCCAATCGCCGCCCGTCTCTTCATGGCTGATCAGGGTGACGACATTTGGCAAGCTGTCGAGCACATCTGTGATCCGACCCACGCGCACCACCAGCGGCGCACCCAATGCGGCCAAGGCATCAGACAGCTCTGCCACGCTTTCCTTCACAAAGGCACATTGGCGCCCGGAGACATCCGGTTGCGCCCAATAATCCGGCTCAAACACATAAAGCGGCACAACGTCCCCAAGCACCGCCGCGCGCGCCAGTGCCGCATGATCGCCGACGCGCAGATCGCGTTTGAACCAAAGAACCGTTGTCATGAGTGAGGAGGTAAGTGCGGTCGCTCAACAGTCAAAAAGAGACGTGCGTTACAGGTTGAGAAACGGGTGAATACCGCCACGCCGCCGACATACTTTATCGCGAACAGAAAAAGGCCGGACCAAATGGTCCAGCCTTCACGATAACTTCGAATCTGATCGGCGTGCTGCATCCTGCCATCATCCGGCGCAGCAAAAGCCAAACGCCTTACTCAGACACCATCGGCATGGATTCGTCGGCAGGCTCACCGCTGCTCGCCTCGTCGATACCCGGTCCAAACCCGAAATTGGCCAAGGCAACGATCACCACGATCACCGAAATGACCGCGACACCGATCCCGACCAAGGCCGGGCGATGGCGTTTGGTCTGCTTTTCAATACTTGTGTCGGTCGACGACATATCAGTTCCTTTCCGTTCGGCCTTGCCCTCTCCGCACGCGGATCGAACAGACCGTATTTCCTGCGCCGGGCGGCCAGATGCGCGCCCTGTTGCGCCCCTTGCCCACGAAACGCGGACATCGCTTGAAGCGTGCGGGTCACACCACTAACGTGACGACAGCACAAAAGTTCCCACAAAAGGTTGCCGGTACATGCGCGATGCGTCTCCCCAAACGATTTACCTCAAGGATTACGCGCCGTTCGGCTTTGACGTGCAGGATGTGCACCTGACCTTTGATCTGGCCCCGTCCGCCACGCGGGTGACGTCGCGCATCCGCTTTGTGCCGGACAAATCCGTCACGAACGGCAGCTTTTTCCTGCATGGCGAGGACCTGACCCTGATCTCTGCCAAGATCGACGGCGAGGCGATCAAGCCGACCCTCACCGATCAGGGGCTGACCTGTGACGTACCGGACATGGCCTTCACTTTTGAGGCCGAGGTTCAGATCGATCCAGAGGCAAACACAGCGCTTGAGGGGCTGTATTTGTCCAACGGAATGTATTGCACCCAGTGCGAGGCCGAGGGCTTTCGCAAGATCACCTACTACCCCGACCGCCCAGACGTCATGAGCACATTCACCGTGCGCATCAACGGCCCGCACGGCACACTCCTATCCAACGGCAACCCGGTTGCGGCGGGCGATGGCTGGGCCGAATGGCATGATCCGTGGCCCAAGCCCGCCTATCTGTTCGCATTGGTGGCAGGCGAACTCATCGCCCATCGCGACAGCTTCACCACGATAGAGGGGCGCAAGGTCGACCTGGCCCTCTATGTCCGCCCGGGTGACGAGGGCAAATGCGCCTTTGGGATGCAGGCGCTCAAGGATCTCGATGAAATGGGACGAAGACATCTATGGCCGCGCCTACGACCTCGATGTGTTCAACATCGTAGCCGTGGACGATTTCAACATGGGCGCGATGGAAAACAAGGGGCTGAACATCTTCAACGCCTCCGCCGTGCTCGCCTCGCCCGAAACCTCGACCGACGGCAATTTCGAGCGGATCGAGGCGATCATCGCGCACGAGTATTTCCACAACTGGACGGGCAACCGGATCACCTGCCGCGACTGGTTCCAGCTGTGTCTGAAAGAAGGGCTGACCGTCTTCCGCGACAGCCAGTTCACCGCCGACATGCGCTCTGAACCGGTCAAGCGGATCAGCGACGTGATCGATTTGCGTGCGCGCCAGTTCCCCGAAGATCAAGGTCCGCTCGCGCACCCGGTGCGCCCCGAAAGCTTTCAGGAGATCAACAACTTTTACACCGCAACCGTCTATGAAAAAGGGGCCGAAGTCATCGCGATGCTCAAGACGCTTGTCGGTGATGCGGCTTATTCAAAGGCACTCGATCTCTACTTCGATCGGCACGACGGACAGGCCTGCACGATCGAGGATTGGCTGGGCGTGTTTCAGGATGCCACGGGCCGCGATCTGACCCAGTTCAAGCGTTGGTACGGGCAGGCCGGTACGCCACACGTCAAGGCAAGTGATGGCTTTGAGGCGGGCACATACACGCTTGAGTTTACTCAGAACACACCGCCCTCGGCCACAACGCCTGACCCGCAGCCACTGGTCATTCCCATCGCCGTGGGCCTGCTGGCTCAGGACGGGTCCGAAGTGATGCCAACGCAGATACTGGAGCTTGATCAGGCCAGCCAGACATTCACTTTCCCCGGGCTGGACGCCAAACCGGTACCGTCGATCCTGCGCGGCTTTTCCGCACCCGTGGTGCTTGAACACGACGCGGATCACGCCTTCCTGCTGGCCCACGACACGGACCCGTTCAACCGGTGGGAGGCCGGGCGCAGCCTTGCCCGCGCCTCGCTGATGGACACGATACTCAATGGCGCGGCACCTGACCCCGCGTGGATCAATGGCGTTGCCAAAGTGCTCTCCGACGATGCGCTGGACCCTGCCTACAAGGCGCTGATGGTCGGCCTGCCCGGCCAGTCGGAACTCGCAGCCGAAATGCAGCGCGCCGGACATATCCCCGACCCGGACGCGATCTGGGTCGCTGTAAACACGCTGAAACAGGCGCTGTCCGATCAGATCCGCGATGATCTGCCCGCGCTTTATGCCGCCCATCAGGTCACGGCACCCTATTCCCCCGATGCCACGCAATCCGGCATGCGCGCCTTTGGCAATGCGCTGCTGTCGCTGCTGACCCGTCAGGACGGCGGCGATCAGGCGCAGGCGCAGTATGACGCGGCGGACAACATGACCCAGCAACTCAGCGCGCTGGCCAACCTGATCCGCGCCGGGCGCGGCGACGCCGCCCTGTCCCGGTTCGAGGCGCAGTGGAAAGACGACCGCCTTGTCATGGACAAATGGTTCGGCCTGCAGGTGATTGAGGCCAAGCCCGACGATGCCGCCGACACCGCCAAGGCGCTGACCCGGCACAAGGGGTTCAACTGGAAAAACCCCAACCGCTTCCGCGCCACCCTCGGCGCACTTGCCGCGCATCACGCAGGTTTTCATGCCAAGGACGGGTCGGGTTATACCTTGCTGGCCGACTGGCTGATCACGCTCGATCCCGTGAACCCGCAGACCACCGCGCGCATGTGTGCTGCCTTCCAGACATGGCGGCGCTATGACGCCATCCGCCAATCGATGATCCGCAAGGAACTTGAGCGGATCGCGGCAACACCGGGCCTCAGCAGGGATACCACCGAAATGATCACACGCATCCGCGAGGCCTGAGGACCACCCACAATCAGGGCTTCATCTCGCCCGATAAACTCCGGGGAGTGTGAGGGGCTGGCCCCTCGCTCCCGCACCCGACAAAAGGCACCTGCACTTGACCCTTTTTGACGCCACCGTCCCACCGCTCAAACGGCTGACCAAGGCCGTCCCGCGCCTGATCGCCTGCCTTGACGACGCCGCCCCCCTGTCCGCGCGCCTTGCACCGGACGGGTTCACGGGGGCGAACATTTCTGCTGCGCGCTCGGGTTCGTGGCGCGCACGGTGCTGCCGCTTGTGGGGCGCGACATTCCCGACCTGCCCTTTGACGACGACCCGGGCCTGATCGTCGCACTGGCCGAAGACATGACGTTTCTGCTCGATACTGTGAAACGGTCCGATTTCGATGATGCGGCCCATCGCGAGATCACCGATATTGCGGGCGAGGCGACGATCACCCAGAACGGACAGGATTATGCCCTGCTGTTCGGCCTGCCCAATGCGCAGTTTCACCTGACCCTCGGCTATGCCACCCTGCGCCACACGGGCGCTGCAGTGGGCAAAGGCGATCTGGATGGCTATCACATCTACACCACGCCACAGACACAACACTGAATTCAAAAGGCATCACCGACATGACCCAACGCCCCATCTGCCTGATCACAGGTGCCTCCACAGGAATCGGCGCGGCCTGCGCGCGCCTGGGTGCCAACACATATGATTTCGTGCTGAACTACCGCAGCAACACCGATGCGGCAGAAACGGTCAAGGCGGATATCGAGGCCGCAGGCGGGCGGGCGGTGCTTGCTCAGGGTGACGTCGCTGATCCCGGTGACATCGCAGCCATCTACAAGACGGTCGATGACAGCTTTGGCCGCCTCGATGTGCTGATCAACAATGCAGGCATCGTCGATCAATCCGCCAGACTGACCGACATCGATCACGCGCGCCTGACCCGGATGATGAATGTCAACGTGATCGGCGCCATGCTGGTCGCGAAAGAGGCGGTGATCCGCATGCAGGATCAGGGCGACGGCGGCGCGATCATCAACATCTCCTCCGCCGCCGCGCGACCTGGATCAGGCAATCAATATGTCGACTACGCCGCGTCCAAAGCCGCGATTGACTGTTTCACCAAGGGGCTGTCGGATGAGGTGGCGGGCGACAATATCCGTGTGATGTCGATCCGCCCCGGCCTGATCGACACCGCCATCCATGCCAAGGGGGCCAGCCCGGTCGCGCCCAGCGCCTTGCGCACATGGTTCCGATGAAACGCGAAGGCTCGGCCGAGGAAGTCGCCCGCGCCATCCTCTGGCTGGCCTCGCCCGAGGCAAGCTATGTCACAGGCTCCACACTGGATGTCACCGGCGGGCGTTGAGCGGGACATGACGCCATATGCCTTCGAGACCAGCGGCAGAAACCGCAAAACGCTGATCGCGTTGCTCGGGGTCTGGGCGGCGATCATCGCGGCGGTGGTGTTTATTGACGCCTCTCGTTGGCTTGCGGGGCTGATCGGCCTGTGCACGGCCCCTGCCCTTTACGATCTGATCGCCGCGCGCCGCGCTGGCGTGCGGCTGGCCTCCGACGGGCTGCACTGGTTTGCGGGCAAACGCACCGGACAGATCACATGGGACAAGATCAGCCACATGCGCCTTGACACCCGCCTCGACTTTTCGGTGCGCGCCAGTGCCGTGCTGGTTACGGGCCGCAAGGTGCGCCTGCCGCTCGAAAGCACCCCGGATGCAGAGACATTCGAACAGGAACTCACCGCGCGCGGCATCAAGGTCAAACGCCATCACTTTTCTCTTGTCGGATGAGGCATATCGCGGCCTTCCTGCTGATGGGCCTGCTTGCGGCCTGCGCTGTGCCACAGCAACCGGATGCATCTGACCCCCTGCTCTATGACGAACGGGCGATGGCGCGCGCCAGCAGTGCGGTGATCGGCATCCCCGGCGCGTTGACCTCGATCCGCGTGCTCTCCCGCTCGGTGCTGTTGCGACGCGCCAGCGCGCCGTCGCCTACTACCGCCTGCCGGGATATGACGGTCGCCCCGAGGCCGAGTGGGTCGATATCGACCGCGCAGCAAAGCGCATCGCGACGCTGGTGCAGCAGCAGCGGCTCGACCGGGTCGACCTCGTCGGCCATTCAACCGGGGCCGTGATCGCAGTTGAGGCGGCCAAGGCCATTCGCCAGACCACGCCTGAAACGGACGTACGTGTGCACGCCATCTCGACGGCCCTGCCCGCGCCGCAACCGCTGCTGGCCGGGATGCGCGGGGCGGCGGGGACTGTGGCGGCGGCCGCGCGCTCGGGCAGCCTCAAGCCGCGCACTGTCTGGCTGGAATACTACCGCCGCCTCGCCTACGGCCCGGATGCCGAAACCGATCCGCAAGTGGCGCAGGCCGCCGACGCTCTGGTGGCGGCCAATGATGATCGGATCACCTTGCCGAGCCGCGGCCTCGGGCGGCGGCACACCCGCGATCTCCGGCAATGGCAGAACCGCAACGCTGCGGCTCTGACAGGCGCGCAGCTTGACTACTATCACGGTGCGGTCGATCCGGTCTTTCCTCCCCGCATCACAGCGCGGTTCGTGAACACCCTGCCGGGTGCAGACCTGCATCTGATCGAGGGGCATGGTCATCTGCTGCTGCTGACCTATCCAGAAGTCTGGGATCAAATCACCGCCAGCATCGCTGCGCCCTGATCAAAGCGGCCTTGACCGCGACGAAGGCCTCAGTCTGCGGCGATCCGAACAGGGCGCAATGCGGGGCGCGTTGTGGCAACCGGCATGCAATAGCGCTGGCGCTTGAGCCACCCAGCCATGTCGGCCCGCTTGGCGCGTGATCGCATCGGCCCCCAGTCCGCAGCCACGCCGCGCCCGCCGGGTGCATAGATCACACCGTCGCGGGGGACAGTTTCGGCCATGATGCGCACGGCACAGCTCAGGTTCGCCGCCCCGTTCTTGAGGGCGGCACCGGTGCCCACATTGCACTGATAGCCGCGTGCCGTGGCCGGAAGGATCTGCAAAAGCCCGTACCAGCGCCCGCCACCACCGACCGCCGTGGGCCTGTAGGTGCTTTCATACTTGGCCAGCGCCGACATGAACCCAAGCCAGAAGGCGCGGCGCTGCGCCTGCGTCGCATCCGGGTAAAGGGGGCACCACGACCCGATGTCGCCGGGCACCATGTCGACCAAAGCACTGCCATGGGTTTTCAGGGCGCTCAACGCGGCCCGGTTCCACACCATATGTCCGGGCTGATGGGTCCAGCGGGTGGCGGACACATTGCGCTCGCGCATCTGGGGGCGGACCACCGCGATGGCCGGGTCTGGCACGGAAGTGCTTGTTTCTACGTCAGATTGTATCGCCGGAACGGGCGCCGTCACGGTTTGCGCATCGGCGTGCGCACTGATCGGCAGGATCAGCGTCGCCGCTGCCGCACAGATCATCCAAAGGGGGCCATTCCAAAACATGCCGCGCAGTATGCGCGTGCCCATCGTCACCTGTCCAGCGCCGGGCGTTTTCAGGCGGATTCTGACCGAAACCGCGCAACAATCCACCGAAAAAGGCAGGATTGTAGAAACCCACCCCAAAACCTGCTCGAAATCATCACCAAAGCTGCCCGAACATGTCCCGCCCCTGCCCCGTTTGTGACCCAATCTGCTGGCATCTGTTTCCCGGTAATCAGTTTGGAAGTATCATGGCCCTGGCAGAACGTATTTTTGCGCCGATCGCGCATATCCGCGGGAAATTCAAACCCCAAAAGATGGAGATGGCGCATGATGGTGTGATGCAGCCGTTGAAAGCGCCGCAGCCGATCCGGCACACGGCCAGCCAGTCGCCTCCGAACAACCTGACGATCCCCTGTCCTGATCCCACCGCCGAAGAACGCGCACGCGACGTGCATCAGATGCGCGGCCAGAAACTGGCCCGCCTTGAGGATTGGGAAAAGCTGACCGATGAAATCGTGCAGGCCGATGCAGGGCGGGTGAAGACGCCGGGCGGTATGCCCGTGGCCGAAATCCTCGCCTTCGGGGCGCGCAACGATGTGGTCAGCGCCGCCGAACACGCCCTGATGAATGGGCGTCCCGCGCATGACGCGCCCTTGATGGCCGGGATCGAGGCGCTGGAACATGTGCTGTCCGAACATCCCGAAAACCCCATTCTTGCGTCCATTGTCGCTCTGGCCCATGTCGATCTTGGCTGGGCCTGGCGCGGCACGGCGTGGAAGATCGATGTGCCAGCCCGCAACCTCGAAGCGTTCAGCGCGCATTTCGACCGGGCCGCCAGCATTCTGTCGGATTTTGACGCCGCCGCACTCGATCTCGCCGCTGGTCGCGGCGGCGCAATGTGCGCTGTGCGCCGGGCGCACCGAAACCACGCGCCAGGTCGCGCGCCGTTTCGAAACCTGGATCGAACTCGATCCCAAGAACGCACAGGCCTACCGCACCTTTGGTGCCCAGATGCTCCCGCGCTGGAACGGCACCTATGACCAGCTTGAGCTTGAGGCCCGCCGCACCGCCGGGCGCACCTACGACATCTGGGGCGCCGGGGGCTATGCGTGGACCATGTTCGACGCCATTTCGAGCGACGTGACCGCCTGTGCGCAGGTTGATCTGACGTTTTTCCAGGAGGGGCTGCGCGATGTCCTGCGTCATTCAAATGACCAGCACACCGTCAACCTGTTGCTGGCCTATTGCGCCAACACGATGGGGGCCACGCAAACCGGCAATGACGAGGCCGATTACGTCCGCGCCCAGATCGCCGAAACTGCGCAGTGGATCGTGCTGGAGCATCTGGTTGAACTGCACCCGATGCTGTGGGCGCATGCCGCACGTGGGTTTGACAATGCGCTGCGCGTCCGCTCACCCAGCCGTTTTGCCGCCTCCGGCCATTCAGATGCGATGCATTTCCTGCGTGGCCTGTATCGTCGTGAATTGCATGATGGCAAGCGCGTTGTGTTCACCAAGACCGGGGCAGAAGTCCACGCGGCCTGAGGTTTGCAACTGAATTGGCTGACGTTCCCGGCGGCTTGGCCTTGCCCGAGAGTGCGCCCCAGCATCCGCTGTGATTTCATGGTCTTGTCCCGTTGCAGGCCCCGGACTTTGCCGCTACGCTGATCCCCGTAAAACGGGAATTTTGTATGCGTTTGTCAGTTCTGTGCCGCGGTTTATTCATCCTTGCATGCGCCGCATTTGCGATGCCGATATCCGGCGCGGCCCAGACTGTGATGCTTGGCCAATCCTACCCATCTGGCGCGATCTACATGATGGCCCCGGACGGGGATGACATTCAGTGGCCGGACACAATATCGCTGATGCCGCTACGCGACGATGCACAGGGCGCAGACGCAAGGCTTGACCGGATCGCACGCGACGTGCACCCCCTGCGGCCGAAAACGCACCCTCCGCCGGGGGGCGCTGCGGGCGGGAAGGTACGCCTGTGACCGATGAGACGTTGAATGTCTTTGACCCGGGCATGCCGGACAATTGTGACACCGATGATCGCCTTGGCCTGTACCGGGCTGAGGCGGGCGTGCCAGCCAGCGCCGTCCTGGGATGGACAGGCCCATTTGCGGGGCCACCCGACTTTTCACAGGCAGGTGCGTTGCGGGCCACCAGCGTAGAAGAAGCCGCCGAAGCCGATGCATATCGCGAGACATTCCGCGCACAGTACCAATCCGCCTTCGGCACCGCCTTTGATCCCGATCAAAGCCCGATCGGAGAGATCACAACGCTGGCCGATGCCCGCATTCTGGCCGATGTGCCGATCGAGGGCGGCGTGCTGCGCCTGTCTGAATGGGAGCGCATTTCCGTCGCCCAGCACATCTATCGTCATTTCGTTGTCGACGTGATCCGCGACGGCGAGGTGGTCCAGACATTTCAGTTCAGCCGTTTTCAAGGGTTCTTAGGGTAAGGGAAACACAGACAAGATGGGTATCAAAAGTGACGTACAGGCCGCCATCGCGACCTTCGAAAAGGAAAACCCCAAGCTGAAGGGCAAGGCGTACCTGACCTCTGGCAGCCGGACGTGGCAGGATCAGCTCGACATCATCCTGCAGCCCAAGCGGGCCAAGAACTACAAGAACATCAAGGCGCGCTTTCTTGCCAAATTCTCGCTCAAGGAACTGCCCAAGAAACGTGGCGACCTGACCAAGGACCAGTTGGCGTGGTGGAAAAAGGCGATCATGGCGCAGGCCGGAAAATCCCCCGGCTTTCCCCATGTGGGCGGCAAAGCGCAGGACGTTTCCGTCAAAAACCTGAGCAATGATGACAAGAAAAAGCTGTCAGCCATCATGAAAAAGGCCGGGATCAAGATCCTGTTTGAACAGGTGTCCGGATCGACGTCGAATTACGGCGTGTCGATCACCAAGGCCAACGTGTTTCACTGCTACAAATAGCGCGGACCTCAACGCAGCTTTCGCGCGGCACCTGACAAAAGCGCGCGCGAATAGACCTTATGTGCACCCAAAAGGCTGTGAAAGACCGGGCCAAGGGTCAGCGTTCCACCGCGCCCCGCGACCGGCACCACGACCGACCCAAAGCGCAGCGTGCCGGGTGCGACCTGCAGCCACGAACAGGTGCGCCCGCTTCTGTCCTTCAACAGAATCTCGTCGTCCTTGCGCCCCTCAACTTGCCAAACGGCAAAACGCGTGGCCTCTCCCGCCGCCAGTGCTGCCACATCTGCGTCCGTGGACGGTGCGCGCGCGGCCACCCGCAGCACCAGCCGTTCGGCGCGAAACAGGGGCTGCGTGTAAAACGCGGTGATAAAGGCCGAAAGCGGCACATCGCCTTCAAGGTGCGTTTCAAAACAGTCGGTGTAGTACGCGTCGCGCGTTGCGTACTCAGCAAGCAGGCTGCCTGCCGGTGGTGATGTTTCCTGAACGCTCATAACCCGGTCAGTTTGGCATAAGCTGAGCCGTTGCATAGGGGCGCAATGGTCGCGCCCCCTTGCAGCGCTGACAGGGCTGATCTATTCCCGCACCAGCGCTGTTAGACGGGAAGACACCCATGCTGGACCTGACCTACGAGACCCCCAAGATCAAAACCATTGCCGGTGCCAAACACGATTGGGAACTGGTGATCGGGATGGAGGTGCACGCCCAGATCAGCTCGAATGCGAAACTGTTTTCCGGGGCCTCAACCACCTTCGGGGCCGAACCCAATTCCAACGTCGCCTTCGTGGACGCGGCCATGCCCGGCATGTTGCCCGTGATCAACGAGTTTTGCGTCGAACAGGCGGTGCGCACGGGCCTTGGCCTCAAGGCAGCAATCAACCTGACTTCGGCCTTTGACCGCAAAAACTATTTCTACCCCGACCTGCCCCAAGGCTACCAGATTTCCCAGCTGTACCACCCCATCGTGGGCGAAGGCGAAGTGTTGGTGGAAATGGGTCCGGGCCCTGACCTTGGCAAAAAGCGTCTGGTGCGGATCGAGCGTATCCACATGGAACAGGACGCGGGCAAATCGATCCACGACATGGACCCGAACATGTCCTTTGTTGACCTGAACCGCACGGGCGTGGCGCTGATGGAGATCGTCTCCCGCCCTGACATCCGCGGCCCCGAAGAGGCGGCGGCCTACATCACCAAGCTGCGCCAGATCCTGCGTTACCTCGGCACTTGCGATGGCAACATGCAGAACGGCAACTTGCGTGCGGACGTGAACGTATCGATCTGCTTGCCGGGTCAGTACGAGAAGTATCAGGAAACGCAGGATTTCTCCCATCTCGGCACGCGCTGTGAAATCAAGAACATGAACTCAATGCGCTTTATCCAGCAGGCCATTGAGGTCGAGGCGCGCCGCCAGATCGCCATCGTCGAAGGTGGTGGGAAGGTCGATCAGGAGACCCGACTTTATGATCCGGACAAGGGCGAAACCCGCTCGATGCGCTCCAAGGAAGAGGCGCATGACTACCGCTATTTCCCCGATCCCGACCTGCTGCCGCTCGAGATTGAACAGGCATGGGTGGACGACATCGCCGCCAGCCTGCCAGAACTGCCCGACGCCAAAAAGGCGCGGTTCATGGGCGACTATGGCCTGACGGAATATGACGCGAGCGTTCTGACCGCCGAAGTCGACACCGCCGCCTATTTCGAGGCCGTGGCCGAGGAGCGCGATGGCAAGCAGGCCGCCAACTGGGTGATCAACGAACTCTTTGGCCGCCTGAAAAAGGACGACCGCGACATCACCGACAGCCCCGTTTCCCCTGCCCAACTGGGCGGGATCGTGGACCTGATTGCCAAGGGTGACATTTCGGGCAAGATCGCCAAGGACCTGTTCGAAATTATCTACTCCGAAGGCGGCGACCCGGCCCAGGTGGTCGAGGCGCGCGGCATGAAACAGGTCACGGACACCGGCGCCATCGAAGCGGCTGTGGACGAGATCATCGCCGCCAACCCCGCGCAGGTCGAAAAGGCGCGCGAGAACCCCAAGCTGGCGGGATGGTTCGTGGGTCAGGTGATGAAGGCGACGGGGGGCAAGGCCAATCCAAAAGCGGTAAATGAGTTGGTTTCGAAGAAACTGAACTCGTAAACAGTTTTTGGATTGAGTGCGCGGCAGAGTATCCCAAAGGGATGCGCGAGAGCGGCACCCGGTTCAGGTGAGGCGAAGGATCAAACGGCCAATATGCACGAATAGTGCATCATGCCCGAGCCACACAGCGCCGCCTCGACCTGCGCCCAGAGCGGCGCAAACCCGTCCTGCCCCCGCCCGATCTGTTCAAGGTCACGTCGCCCGTCCACCAGCGCAATGGCCCCGGCGGCGGCGCGCGGCACGTCAAAAGTGAACGCCTCGCCCGCCGTGTCGATGGTGATCTGCCCCGTCTCGGCGACATGCGCCGCCAACGCTTCGGGTGCGACGCCGCGCAGGTGCGGCACGGCATCCTTCTGCCCCAAGGGCGGTGCAACCACCTGCCCTGATTTGCGCGCATAGATCACATGGGTCTTAAACGTGCCGCGCAGATCTTCGGCCAGTTGCATCCGCTCCACACGATCCATCGCCGCAGGCAACTGACCCATCAGCGGTGTCGGATCATACAGCATCGGCTCGGGACTGCCTGCATAGTCAAGCCCCGCCACCTCCAGCGCCGCCAGCACTTCGGTGATGGTAAAGGGCCGGTCGCGCCCGTGCAGCAGCAGGTCGTAAAACCCCGCATCGCCCTGTTCGTGATCGACCAGTCGCGTGTTGCGCTTGAACGGATGCGCATCTGGCAAGGCGGCAAAGATGCGTTTGGCCTGCTTGAGGCGCTTTTCCGGGGCAAGCCCTTGAAACAGCGTCCCAAATGCGGCCTGCAAGGGATAGACGCCCGACCGCCCGTGCGGGGCATAGACCATGATGCCCATCCCGCCATCCGGGGCCAAAGCCCCCGCCAACGCGTCAAATCCGGCCTGTGGATTCTCCAGATGATGCAGCACGCCGCAGCAGTCGATGTAATCAAACAGGCCGTAATCGCCCGCATCCAGCAACGATCCCGTGACAAAGGTGATGCGGTCGAGCTTGCGCACTTTTGCACGCTTTTCGGCAATGCCGCGCGCCGCCACGGACATGTCCAGATAGGTGATGTCATAGGGCCGACCCGCATCCGTCAGCCGTTGTGCCAACTGGATCAGCGCATCCCCCGTGCCACCCCCCGCGACCAGCGCGCGCAAAGGTTGGGACCAGTCGCGCTCACCACCCCACAGCCAGTGATCCATTTCAACTGGCAGCGAGGGCGAGCCTGTGATCAACCGCTTGCGCTCATCGCTCGGTTTGCGCTCGGGATACGGATAGGCTTCGTATTGGGCCTGCACGGCGTCTTGCGTCATCTGCGGCGGTCCCTTCGCTGTTGGCGCGCAACCTAGCAGCACTGCGCGCGCGCGCAACGGCCTGTCGCCTTTCCAATTGCGCCAAGCTCGCCTAGCCTTCGACCATACCGGACACCCAAAGACAGGCCTGCCCATGACCGCCCCGTTTACATCCTCGATCATGACCGTGAAACCGGAATGGATCGACTATAACGGCCATCTGAACATGGCCTATTACAACGTCCTCTTCGATCAATGCGCCGACGAGGTTTACGAAATCATGGGCTTTGGCCCCGACTATCACGCACGCACGGGCAACACGACTTACGTGGCCGAATTTCACCTCGCCTATGTGCGCGAGTTGCATGTGAATGACCCGGTGCGGGTGACCTTTCAGTTGATCGATTTCGATTCCAAGCGGTTTCATTCGTATCAGGAAATCTGGCACGAGGACGGCTGGCTGGCCGCCACGGGCGAGGCGCTGACGCTGCATGTCGATCAATCGGGACCGCGTGTTGCGCCGATGCCCGACGATATTTTTGAAAAAGTTACGGCCCTGGGTGCCGGACATAGCAAACTGCCCCGCCCGCCCCGCGTCGGGGCCAGCATCGGCATCCGGCGGCGGTGAACCACGTGCCGCGCGTGGGCTTTTCACGGGCCTTTCGCCTCGCTATACGCGCACAAAGTATGAGAGAGGCAAGTTATGTCAGCGTGGGAATACAAAGTCGTCCCGGCCCCGACCAAGGGCGTCAAGGGGCGCGGCATCAAAGGACCCGAAGGGCGGTTTGCCAACGCGCTTGAGGGGTTGATGAACGAGATGGGGGCCAGCGGCTGGGAATATCAGCGCGCCGAAACCCTGCCTTCGGTCGAGCGTGCGGGCCTGACGGGCAGCACGACGGAATGGCGCAACATGCTGATCTTCCGCCGCGTGGTCGTGCAACCGATGGACGATTTCGAACCCGAACTGCTGCCACCCCCGTCGCCGAGGCCCCCGTGCAGGAAAAAGACGCTGAGCCTGAGCCTGTCGCGGCAACACCAGAGGTTGCAGAACAGCCCGTTGAACCGACCGACGCAGCGGACGATTCCGAGACACATGAAAAGACGGACGGCCCCAAGGACATCCTGGATGTCACGGCCTCGCTCAAGGGGCTGTCCGGACCCGGCAATAAAACGAAATCAGATGCTTAAAAGTCGCTCTTAAACGTCGAGGTCAAGCGCCAGGGCATGGATGCGACTGATCAGGTCCGCCCCCAATGCAGCATGCACCGACCTGTGACGTGATACGCGATTTTTCCCTTTGAATTCAGCGCTGCGCAGCATGACGTTAAAGTGACTTTCGCCTGCCGCCGGTGCCCCGGCGTGCCCTGCGTGACTGGCGCTGTCATCCACCACGACGATCTCGCGCGGTTCGAACGCAGCGCGCAACTTGTCTTCTATTTCCTGCCGCACTGACATTTTTTTCCCTGACCCCCTTCAATCCTCGCCCTCATAGCCTAAACTTGAGCGCCTGAGTCGAAAAGGACCAACCCATGCGCAAGTCTGATCCATTTGGTTTCGATATGTCCGTCTCGTCGGCAAAAAGAAGAATCCGCGCGGCCGTCGCGGCATGTCGGGGGCATCCGAAACCTCAACCCGGATCTGTGATCATGAGGGATGTGAAGAGGCCGGCAAGTTCCGCGCGCCCAAGGCACCGGACGTGCTGGATGACTTTTTCTGGTTCTGCCAGCAGCACGTGCGCGAATATAACCTGAAATGGAATTTCTTTGACGGCACGACCGAGGCCGAGATTAACGCACAGCAGTCCAAGGACAAGGTGTGGGAACGTGCCACCAAACCCATGACCGACCCCGAGGCCCGCGCATGGGCCCGTTTGGGCATCGAGGACCCGCATCAGGTGCTGGGCAAGAATGCGACCCAGAATCCGGGGCGCGGCGGCAATGCAGCCGCCCGCAAACTGCCCCCCACCGAAAAGCGGGCCATCGAAATCCTTGAGACCACCGCAGATGCCACCAAGGCTGATGTGCGCAAGGCCTACAAGGCGCTGATCAAGGTGCTGCACCCCGACATGAACGGCGGGGATCGCAGTCAGGAAGAACAGCTGCAAGAAGTCGTCTGGGCCTGGGACCAGATCAAGGACAGTCGTAATTTCAAATAGTTGCACGACGTTCGACCCGTGCACCAACGTGCATCGCCCAACCTGACAACAGCCAGATCCCGGCAACAGCCGGGCTGGTGCTGATCCCGTCCATCAATGCCATGATGCCAAAGGGCGCGCCCTCGGACACAGCATGTGCGAGGGTTGCAGCGCTTAACTCCATGGCCTCGATCACGACCAGTGTCGCCCCGATCACCGCCCCCAGCAGCGTTGCAATGGGCCAGCCCAACAGCGCGCAAAACGCGCCGCGGCGTCCCGCCCGGCCAAAGGCATCGGCAAGGATCAATCCGGCGATCCCGGCTCCGACGGCACCTGCCCCCATCATCACGGCCATAGGCGGCAAGAACCGCGCCAAATGACCCCCCCACAAGGACATGGTCTGGGCCACCGCACCTCCGGCCATGGCGGTAAGGGCGGCACATCGCAGACGGGGCGCGTAAGTGAGAAACTGCATTTCAATGATCCTTTGACTGATTGCCCGCCCTGTCTGCCCGGCAATTGTGCATTTGCGCAGGACCAGTTGCGCAGCGTTCGTGCACTTTATGGTCTCCGGCCTGCCCTTCCCCTTGCCCTTCCCCGCGTTATGTTGCACCACGATCAGCGCGCCCAAACCGGGCGCGCAAACAGCTTTAAGGAACGGCGAAATGGCGGACGGCGCGATGGATATCAATGCAAAACCAAGCGAAGACATCTCCGTCCGCGAGGTGTTTGGCATTGATACGGACATGAAGGTCAAAGGCTTTGCCGAGGCCAGTGACCGTGTGCCCGTCGTCGACGAAACCTACAAGTTCGACCCCGATACCACGCTGGCCATCCTCGCCGGGTTTTCGCACAACCGCCGCGTGATGATCCAAGGCTATCACGGAACGGGCAAGTCGACCCACATCGAACAGGTCGCTGCGCGTCTGAACTGGCCTGCCGTGCGGGTGAACCTTGATTCCCACATCTCCCGGATCGATCTGATCGGCAAGGATGCGATCAAGTTGAAAGACGGCAAGCAAGTCACTGATTTCCAGGAAGGTATTCTGCCCTGGGCCTTGCGCAATCCATGCGCCATCGTTTTTGACGAATACGACGCGGGCCGCGCAGACGTGATGTTCGTGATCCAGCGCGTGCTGGAAGTGGACGGCAAGCTGACCCTGCTTGACCAGAACCAGGTGATCGAACCCCACCCCTATTTCCGAATCTTCGCGACCGCCAACACAGTCGGGCTTGGCGACACCACGGGCCTTTATCACGGCACCCAACAGATCAACCAGGGCCAGATGGATCGCTGGTCGCTGGTGGCCACGCTCAATTACCTGAGCATCGATGCAGAGACCGCCATCGTGCTGTCCAAGAACCCGCATTACAACACCGCCGAGGGGCGCAAAACCGTCAAACAGATGGTGACTGTCGCCGACCTGACCCGCACGGCCTTCATGAGCGGTGATCTCTCGACCGTGATGTCACCGCGGACGGTGATCGCATGGGCCCAGAACGCCGAGATTTTCCGCAACGTGGGCTATGCGTTCCGTCTGTCTTTCCTCAACAAATGCGACGAGTTGGAGCGCCAGACGGTGGCCGAGTTCTACCAGCGCCTGTTTGACGAGGAACTGCCGGAATCAGCGGCCAGTGTGAGCCTGGGATAAAGCGGCGGGGGCGGGATGCATATCGGCCTGATTGGCGGCATTGGTCCTGCAGCCACAATTTCATATTACCAGCGGCTGAGTGCTGCGATGCGCGCCGCCGGGACCCCGCTGGAGCTGACAATTGTCAACGCGGATGTGGACACGCTGCTGGCCAACAACACGGCCGGAAACACGGATGCGCAGGCGCGGGTCTATGCGGGGCTGATTGACCGGTTGAAGGCTGCGGGTGCCGATTGCGTCGCCATCACGTCGCTGGGCGGGCATTTCTGCTTTGATCAGACGGTCCCTCTGTCCAGCCTGCCCCTTGTCAGTGCAGTCACGCCGCTGGATGCGCATTTTGCCAGCCAAGGTTTTGAAACCGTAGGGCTTTTGGGCACCGGCGTTGTCATGCGCACGCAGCTTTATGGCCAGCTTGATAGCACAGGGGCCGTGGTACCGGACGACATCGATGGTGTTGGAAAGATGTACACCGACATGGCCATCACCGGCGCGTGTACCGATGCGCAGCGCGCCTTCTTTGTCGAAGAGGGGCGCAAGCTGGTGGCCAACAAGGGCGCGCAGGCTGTCATTCTGGCCGGAACGGACCTCAATCTTGCCTTTGACGGGCGCGACGTGGGCTATGAAGTCGTCGATGCCCTTGATATTCATGTGGCTGTGCTGGTTGACCTCGCAACCGGGCGCGCCACCCTGTCTGACCATTCCGTAGGCGGTTCTGCATGAGCACCCAAAACGACAACCCCGCCGATCAGTTCAAAAAGGCACTGGCCGAGGCCACCAAGGTCATGGCCCATGACCCGGAATTGACCGTCAGCTATTCGGTCGACCCGTCGGGCGTGTCGGGCGATGCGATGCGCTTGCCGCAGGTGTCGCGCCGCATGACGCGGGACGAAGTGTTACTGGCGCGCGGCACGGCGGATGCCCTTGCGCTCCACCGCCGCTATCACAACGGGCAGACCCATGCCCGTTATAACCCCCAGGGGGAAATGGCCCGCGATTTGTACGAGGCGATGGAAACCGCACGTTGCGAGGCGATGGGCGCGCGTGACATGCCGGGCACGGCAGGCAACATCGATGCCAAGAT
Organism: Tateyamaria armeniaca; assembly: GCF_045797845.1. Lineage (NCBI taxonomy): Bacteria > Pseudomonadati > Pseudomonadota > Alphaproteobacteria > Rhodobacterales > Roseobacteraceae > Tateyamaria > Tateyamaria armeniaca. The sequence continues at coordinate 2,589,061 of NZ_JBHDIY010000002.1, read as the reverse complement.
CAAGAATGACGCGATGCGCCGCGGCTACGATCAGGTGAAACAGGCCAGCGACGTGCCCTTGGCCGCCGCTGCAGGCTACCTTGTCCGCCATCTTGCCACTGGCCGCGATCTGCCCGGCGGTGCGCAGAACGCGATGGAGTTGTGGCGCGGGTTCATCGAGGATCAGGCGGGCGGAACGCTGGATCGTATGGACGATCTGTTGGACGATCAGGCCGCCTTTGCCCGTTTTGCGCGGCAGGTGATCACCGATCTGGGCTATGGCGATCAGCTGGGCGATGACCCGGACCAGATCGACGAGGATCAGGAAGACGAGGCCGAAGAAGGCTCGGACGAGGATCAGGACCCCGACAGCACAGGTCAGGACGATCAGGATCAGGACGACGAGGATGCCGCCCCCGAATCCTCGCAGGAAGAGCAGCAGGATGCGTCCCAGGCCCAGGTGTCGATGGATGACATGGCCGATCAGGAGCTTGGCGAAGAGGCCGAGATGCCTGACGGCGAGGCCCCGCTGGAGCCCCCACCCCCGCAGCCCATGTCAGAGGCCGATCCGAATTATCAGGTCTATCTGTCTGAGCACGATGAAGAAATTGCCGCAGAGGATCTGGCCGAACCAGTAGAGCTGGAGCGCTTGCGCGCCTATCTCGACCAGCAGTTGGAGCCGCTGAAAGGTGCGGTGAGCCGCCTTGCCAATAAGTTGCAGCGCCGTTTGCAGGCGCAACAGAACAGGTCTTGGGAATTCGATCTGGAAGAAGGCACACTGGATGCCGGGCGTCTGGCGCGTGTCGTGGCCAACCCGACCACGCCCCTGTCTTTCAAGGTCGAAAAGGACACCGAGTTCCGCGACACCTGCGTGACGCTGTTGCTGGACAATTCGGGCTCGATGCGTGGTCGTCCTATTTCCATCGCCGCCATCTGCGCCGACGTGCTCGCCCGCACGCTGGAACGCTGCAACGTCAAAGTAGAAATCCTCGGCTTTACCACCCGCGCATGGAAAGGTGGTTTGGCCCGCGAGGCCTGGCTGAACGATAGCCGCCCGGCCCAGCCCGGCCGTCTGAACGATCTGCGCCATATCATCTACAAATCCGCCGACGCCCCATGGCGGCGCACGCGGCCCAATCTGGGGCTGATGATGAAGGAAGGCCTCTTGAAGGAAAACATCGACGGTGAGGCGCTGGAATGGGCGCACCGCCGCATGGTGCACCGCCCAGAGGCGCGCAAGATCCTGATGGTGATTTCTGATGGCGCCCCCGTCGATGACAGCACGCTGTCCGTGAACCCCGCCAACTACCTGGAAAAGCACCTGCGCGACGTGATCGCGATGGTGGAACGCAAGCGCGCCGTCGAGTTGCTGGCCATCGGCATCGGCCATGATGTGACCCGGTACTACGACCGTGCGGTGACGATCACGGATGTGGAACAACTGGCCGGTGCCATGACCGAGCAACTGGCGGCCCTGTTTGACAGTGACCCACGGGCGCGGGCACGCGTCATGGGTATGAAGCGCGCAGGCTGAGACCGGCCCTCCGGGGGGAGTTTATTTGGCGAGATGAAGGTGGATCATGTTTCAGTCATTTGAGGTCACCGCCCGGCCCGAACAGGGCCCACCCCGCCTTGAGGCCTTGCGCGCCGAGTTGGAAGCTGAAGCGCTGGCCGGATTCCTTGTGCCCCGCGCGGATGCGCACCAGGGCGAATATGTCTCGGCCCGGGATGAACGTCTGGCGTGGCTTACGGGTTTTACCGGGTCGGCGGGGTTTTGCGTTGCTTTGCGCGACGTGGCGGGCGTGTTCATCGACGGGCGTTATCGCACGCAAGTCAAGGCGCAGGTGGCCGATGTCTATACACCGGTGCCCTGGCCCGATGTCACCCTTGCCGCGTGGTTGAAAGAGCAATTGCCCGAGGGTGGGCGCGTCGGATTTGATCCGTGGCTGCACACACCGGGACAGATGGAACAGGCGCGCGAGGCGCTGGCAGGCAGCGGTGTCGAACTGGTGCAAAGCCCCAATCTGGTGGACCGTGTCTGGCCCGACCAGCCCGCCCCCGCGACAGCTCCGGCCAAGGTCCACCCGCTTGAATTTGCAGGTGAAAGCCATGCAGACAAACGCGCGCGCCTTGGTGCGGCATTGTCTGATGCCGGTGCTGCCTGCGCCGTAATCACCCTGCCGGATTCCTTGTGCTGGTTGCTCAATATCCGCGGCGCCGACATTCCGCGCAATCCCATTGCCCAAGGCTTTGCCATTCTGCATCGCGACGGCGCGGTCGATCTTTTCATGGCGGGTATCAAACTCGACGACGTGGTGGATCATCTGGGTGACGGCGTCACCTGCCACATGCCCGATGCTTTTCTGGCCGCCCTTGAGGCGCTTGAGGGGCCCATACGCCTCGACAAATCCACTGTGCCCGTCATCGTGGCGGACACCATCGGTGATCGCGTGCAATGGGGGGATGACCCCTGTGCCCTGCCCAAGGCCTGCAAGAACGCAGCCGAGATCGCAGGCAGTGCCGAGGCGCATTTGCGTGACGGCGCGGCGGTTGTCGAACTTCTGGCATGGCTCGACGCCCAAGCCCCGGGCAGCTTGCGCGAAACGCAGGTCGTCAGCCAGTTGGAAGGGTTTCGCCGCCGCGACAACGCACTGCAGGACATCAGCTTTGAAACCATTGCGGGCACCGGCCCCAACGGCGCGATCATGCATTACCGCGTGACCGACGTGACGGATGCGACCCTGCAGGACGGACACCTGATCGTGCTCGACAGCGGCGGGCAGTATCTGGACGGCACCACCGACATCACCCGCACCATTGCCATCGGCACTCCACCCGACGAGGCGCGCACCGCCTTTACCCGGGTGTTGATGGGCATGATCGCCATGTCCCGCCTGATCTGGCCCAAAGGGCTGGCGGGGCGCGATATCGAGGCCATCGGACGCGCCCCGCTGTGGTATGCCCATCAGGATTTCGATCACGGGCTGGGTCACGGCGTCGGGGCCTATCTGTCGGTGCATGAGGGCCCGCAACGGCTGGCGCGCACCAGCCACGTGCCGTTTCAGCCGGGCATGATCCTGTCCAATGAGCCGGGATATTACCGCGAGGGGGCGTTCGGTATTCGCATCGAAAACCTGCTGGTTGTGGAAAAGGCCCCGCCGCCCGAGGGTGGAGACGCACACCGCGAGATGCTGAAGTGGCGCACGCTGACCTATGCGCCCGTCGACCGCAACCTGATCGTGCCGGACATGTTGGACGCCGCATCACGCGACTGGTTGAATGCCTATCACGCCGAAACGCTCGAGCTGATTGGCCCCCGCGTGTCCGACACTGCCCACGCGTGGCTTGTCGAGGCGTGTCGCCCGCTCTAACTCTGGCAGCACCGTCACGCATCTGTTACACGTAGCGTTCATCACGATGCACACGCGCAAAAAGGAGGCTTTCCATGGCCGATCACATCACGATCCGCAAAGCAGAAGGCACCTGGACTGTGCGCGCAGGCGGGGCCGTTCTGGGCGAAAGCCAGAATGCGCTGGAACTGAGCGAAGGGGATTATCCCAGTGTGATCTATTTCCCGCGCGACGACATCGCGATGGCATTTCTGGACCAGACGGACAAGGTCACCCACTGCCCGCACAAGGGCGATGCCACCTATTTCTCTGTCGTGACCAAATCGCAGACGCTGGAAAACACGGTTTGGAGCTATGAGGCCCCGAAAGACGGTGTGGCCCGGATCAAGGACCATCTTGCGTTTTACACCAGCGAAAACATCGCGGTTGAGAAGATTTAGGTTGCGTTCACGAAGGTGAACGCAACCAGTGGCAAGGGTTGCTTTGCACCGCAAAGCGACCAGCCACACAGACGATCCATAAAGAGACCACGCTGCAATTCACGAAGGTGAACGCAACCGGTGGCAAGGGTTGCTTTGCACCGCAAAGCGACCAGCCACACAGACGATCCAAAGGGCACGACGGAGTGGGTCGGCGGGCGGGCGCCTTTGCCGTCAGGCAAATAGAGCCGCCCGACGCCTCAACTATGCTCTTCCGCTGCCGTTGCCGCCAACGCGCGGTTATAGGCCTTGAGTGCGTCCACGTGGAACACCGCCCCCTTCAGTTCCGGCGCGGAATCCTTGCCCGTCAAAGTGACCACTGGAATGAAGGGCACCAACGTCCGGTCAAAGATCGGCAGGGCCACTTCCAGCGTGGCCACCGCGTCCACGTAAATCCCCTCTCCGATCAGTTCCCAACATCGCGCCTCATCCGCGGCCCGTGCGTGATCTGGTTTGCGCATAACGGAACTGACACTGAACATGGCCAGCAGATAGGCCTGCGGTCCGGCGGCCAGATGCACGCCTTTGCGTTCAAGCTGGGTCAGGAAAAAGCTGCGATCGACCAGACGTGAGGCCAGCGCCGTCGACATTGACACGGCGACCATGACAGCGAGGCCCGTCTGCCAGTCGCCCGTCAACTCGAACACGATCAGCGTGGTCGAGATCGGCGCGCCCAAGACCGCAGCGGCCACCGCCCCCATGCCCGCCAAGGCATAAAGCGATACCGACCCCGACACATCCGGGAACACGGATGTTGCGATCAAGCCAAAGGCCAGCCCTGACAGGGCCCCGATCATCAGCGAGGGGGAAAAGACCCCGCCCCCCATGCGGCCCGCCATGGTGATGGCAACGGCCGCCGTCTTCATCACCACGAACACCATGACTTCGTTCAGGGCCAGTTTCCCGGTCAGGGCCAGCGATGTCGTTTCATAGCCCACCCCGATGATGTGGGGATAAAAGATCGCCATGCCACCCAGCAGGACACCCGCCATGGCCGGGCGCAGCCAACGCGGGATGCCTGTGTATTTCTGGAACGCCGTGCCGACATCGTCTGTCCAGAAAATCGCGCGCATCAGCACAACGGCAACTAGGCCACAGACAAGGCCCAGCAACAAAAAGGCGGGCAGTTCCTGATAAAACACCAATTCATTCTGTTCGGGCAGCATGAATTCGGTGACATCGCCGAACTCCAGACGGTTGATCACGGTGCCTGCGACCGACGCGATGACGATAGGCGCAAAGGCGTGGACAGCGAAATGGCGCAGCACGACTTCGAGGGCGAACAAAGCGCCTGCAATGGGGGCGTTGAAGCTGGCTGAAACGGCGGCTGCGACGGCGCATCCCAGCAGATCGCGCCCGGTGATCCCGTCCGCACTGATCCAGCGCGACACCTTGGTGGAAATGACGGCGGCAATGTGGACCACTGGCCCTTCCCGCCCTGTCGAGCCGCCCGAAGACAGGGTGATGAAGCTCGCAAAGGCAGAGGCGATCCCCGCCTTTGTGCCCACCTGCCCATTGCGCAATGCCGCCCCCTCGATCACGTCGGCGACGCTGCGCGCCGTGCCGTCGCGGGTAAAATTGTGCAGGATCAGCCCGGTCAGCAGGCCACCGACAATCGGGATCACAAGGATCAGGTACCACGGCAAATAGGACGCGAAACTGTGCAGGTGTTGAACATCGTCCGTGCCATAAAGCCAGGCTTGTGTCGCCTCGATCCCCTTGCGGAAAAACAGCGCGGCAAAGCCTGCGGCGATCCCGATGGCCAGTGCGATGAACCAGAACTGGATCTGTGACGGTCCGCGATCGCGCAACACCAGCCACCCGTCCCGGCACGCGTTCATCGCGAGGTCAAATTGCTGGGCAATCAGGGGGCGTTTGGGGTCGGCCATGGGTCAGCTGCGGGTCGCAATGCGCAAGGAATACCTAGGTTTAGGCCAAATGCTGCACCTGCGTAACCCCAGAGCGGATCAAACCTGTGGCACTAAGGGGTCAAAAGCGCACGTGCAGCGCCGCGCGCCTCGTCTGTGATCGTGTCACCGGCCAGCATCCGCGCGATTTCGTCGACCCGCGCATCGGCCGCCAATGGCACGACAGTCGAGGTTGTCATATCGCCAGACACCTGTTTTTCCACCCGCCAGTGGTGCGCGCCAAGGGCTGCGACCTGCGGCGAATGGGTGACCACCAAAACCTGCCCGCCCGAGGCCAGTGTGGACAAACGCCGCCCGACCGCATCTGCCGTGGCCCCCCACGCCGCGGTCGATTTCGTCAAAGATGATGGTCAGGCCCGACTGTTCGCGCGTCAGGCACACTTTGAGCGCCAGCAAAAAGCGGCTGAGTTCACCACCCGACGCGATCTTGTTGAGCGGCCCCGCAGGTGCGCCGGGATTGGTGGCAACGGAGAACGCGACAGCGTCCTGCCCTTCAGGGCCTGCGGCCTCGTCCATGATTTGTGTGGCGAAGACCGCCCGCTCCATTTTCAGCGGGGCGAGTTCGTGCATGACGGCGGCATCAAGGTCCTTGGCGGCACGGGTGCGCGTCTTGCGCAAGTCAGCGGCGGCCGCGTCATAGGCGGCCTCGGCATCAGCCAGTTCGCGCGTCAGGCGGCTCAGATCCGCATCGCCCGCCTCAAGGGCCGCCAGCTTGGCCCGCAAATCTTCGGCAAACCCGTTCAGCGCCTCGGGCACCACCCCGTGTTTGCGGGCCAGCGCGCGAATGGCGAAAAGGCGTTCTTCGGTGTCCTCAAGATCGGTTGGGTTGAACTGCATCGTCTCAAGGGCGCGCAGAATGCCATCGCTTGCCTCGTCCAGTTCGGCCAACGCGCGCCCCAGGGCTGCGAGCGGCGCATCCAACTGCCCCTCGGCCTGTTCGGCCACGCCATCAAGCCAGCGGATCGCATCGCTCAGCGCCCCTTCGGCCCCGTCATGGCCCAGACCCTGATGGGCGCGCTGCACATCTTCGCGGATGCGCTCGGCCCCCTGCATCATGCGGCGGCGCGTATCGAGTTCGGCCTCTTCCCCCGGTTGCGGATCAAGCGTGTCAAATTCGGCGACTGCGTGGCGCAAGAACTCCTCTTCGGCGCGGATGGCAGCCATCGCCGCTTCGGCATCGGCCAGCGCCTTGCGGGCGCGGCCCATCTCGCGCCAGCGTGTGCGGGTGGTTTCGCGGGCATTCTCGTTTCCGGCAAAGGCATCCAGAATGGCGCGGTGCCCGCGTGGGTTCAAAAGGCCCCGGTCGTCATGCTGGCCATGCAGTTCGATCAACGTCTCACTCAAGGCGCGCAGCACGTCGCCCGAACAGCGCCGATCATTGACCCACGCTGTCTTGCGCCCATCGGCCGTGTTGACGCGGCGCAGGATCAACTCGTCCGCCGCAGGCCAGCCCGCATCCTGCAAAACGGCGTGGGCCGGATGATCGGGCCCGATGTCGAAGGACGCGGTGACCTCGCCCTGCGATGCGCCCTGACGGACCAACTCAGCCCGCCCGCGCCAGCCCAGCACAAATCCCAAGCTGTCCAGCAAAATGGATTTACCGGCCCCGGTCTCGCCTGTCAGCACATTAAGACCGGGCTGAAACTCAAGCTCCAGCCGGTCAATGATCAGCATGTTCGAAATATCAAGCCCGCGCAGCATCAGTGCCTGTCCATGATAAGACGGTCACCCCGCCATGACCCTAGAGCCAACGCCCCTTGATCATCTGACGATAGACCTGCGCCAGCCAGTTGTTGCCGCGTGCGCGCATCTCAAGGCCGCGCCCGGTCAGCAACTTGTAGCTGTCATCGTACCACTCGGTCGATTGGTAGTTATAGCCAAGGATGGCACCCGCCGTCTGCGCCTCGTCTGTCAGACCAAGTGACAGATAGGCCTCAACCAGCCGGTGCAACGCCTCGGGCGTATGCGTGGTGGTCTGAAAATCCTCGACCACGACGCGGAACCGGTTGATTGACGCGGCAAAGTTGTCGCGGCGCAGGTAGAAGCGCCCGATTTCCATCTCTTTCGCAGCCAGATGGTCAAAGGCCAGATCAAACTTCAGGATCGAGGATTTGGCGTATTCGCTGTCGGGATAGCGTTCGATCACTTCACGCAAGGATTGCAGCGCCTGAAATGTCAGGCCCTGATCGCGCCCGATCTCGTCAATCTGGTCGTAATAGCTGAGGGCCAGCAGGTATTGGGCATAGGCCGCATCTTCGTCATCGGGGTAAAAATCGATGAAGCGCTGCGCGGAGGAGCGGGAATTGGGATAGTCCCGGTCCCGGTGATAGGCAAAGGCCTGCATGATCAGCGCCCGGCGCGCCCAGTCGGAATAGGGATAAAGGCGTTCGATCTCGGAGAAATAGAACGCCGCCTCGCTCAGATCGTCCTGTTCCAGCTCAAATTCGCCGCGCTCGAAAATCTGCTGCGCGGTGAAGTTTTCAAGCGGGACTTCCTGTTGATTGAAGAAGCCACCTGTCGTTGGACGCCCGGAGTTGCCGCACGCGGCAAGGATCGCCGTACATGCCAGAACTGTGGCCAGTCGCGAAATGGATTTGCCGCGGATCATGCTACCCCCAAACGACGCTCAACACCGCCCTGTTTCGGGCTGTTTGAGGTTCTTTAACACAAACTGATCAAGGGATAAAACGCCGATTTTCTCCGGCTCAGGCAACTTCTGGAATCTCGTCCCAGACAAGGCCCGCACCGGGCAGCAATGCCGCCATTTCAGCATCGCATGTCACCATACGCACCGCGCCGGGTGTGGCGAACAATTCGCGCAGCAACTGGTTGGTCAGGGTGTGGCCTGCACGCACGCCGGTGTAGTGCCCGATCAGCGGTGCACCGGCCAGTGCGAGGTCCCCAAGCGCGTCCAGCATCTTGTGGCGCACAGGTTCGTCCTGGTGGCGCAGCCCGCCGGGGCTGGCCACGTGATCGCCGTCAAACACAACGGCATTGACACCGGGCGCACCACCCAGGGCCAGGCCGCTGGCCTGCATCTTTTCAACGTCGCCCTTGCGGCAGAATGTGCGGCTGTCGCTCAGTTCGCGGGCAAAGCTGCCGTTGGACATGTTCAGCGACTTGGACTGACGGCCAATGGCTGCGTCTTCAAAGTCGATGTGAAAGTCGATGCGCATCACTAGCGAGGGCGCGATGGTCGCGCTTGCATCACCTTGGGTGACGGTCACGGTCTTCATCACTTCGAACGCACGCACGCGCGCGGGAAGGCGACGCAGACCGCGCTGCATGATACCACGCACAAACGGCACGGCAGACCCGTCAAGGATCGGCACTTCGGGACCATCAATTTCGATCAGCGCATTGTGCACGCCGCAGCCCGCAAGGGCGGCCATCACATGTTCCACGGTGCCAACGGTCACGCCAGCCTCGTTCACGAGGGTTGTGCACAAGGGCGATTGGCGCACCACATCGTAACGCGCGGGGATCATTGTGTCGCCGTTTTCGATGTCTGTTCGGCAGAACCAGATGCCGTGTTCCGCCATGGCAGGACGAGATCGTCAGGCGCGCTGGCTTGCCGGAATGCAGCCCGCGTCCTGTAAAATAGATTGGTCCTTTGACTGTCGCCTGCACTGGGCCCACCCCGTTACGTTTGTTGAGATCGAGATTTATGGACTGCAGGCGGAACACTCAACTCAATCTTTGTAACGGTCTGAAACATGCCGCAACGTGATTTCCGGTTGCGCGGCAGCGAATCTGCAATAGGCTGTTTTGAAACGAAAAAAGGGCCGCCTGCTGGCGACCCTCTTTTTGGGATTGTGAGCGAAAATCAGTTCGCCTGACGCCGCAGGAAGGCGGGAATTTCAATCCGCTCCTGATCCGGGTCCACCGCTTCTGCAGGCTTGGGCGCGGGCGCCGGGGCCGCTGCGGCACGGGCCTGAACGGGCGGTTGCTGGCGCGAAGGGCGCTGATCGCCGGGGGCCGCTTCGTTGGTGCCGGTCATGCGGTTGATCAACGAATTGATGCCGAACCGGGGCTTTTCCCCGCCTTGTGGTGCGGGTGCGGCGGCCTGTGGCTGGGGTGCGCGGTTGGGCGCGGCCTTTTGCGTGGCCGCGCGCAAACGTGCCAGCGCTTCGGGCGACGGTGTGCCCGGTGCAGGCGCACGCGGTGCGACGAATGTTTCAGGCTCAGGCGTTGGTTCAAACGCCGCCACTTCGGGGCGATATGCCGGGGGTGGCAGGCCGTCATCGGAGGATGCAGGCTCTTCCTCGGCAAAGATGTCTTCGGCCATGTCCTCGGCTGCGGCGCGGTTCACGTCCAGCTCTTCGAACAGCGTGGGCTCTTCTGCGGCGGCGGCCACGGGTGCAGGTGCCGGTTCGGGCATCTGCCGTGGCTCAGGCGCTTGGTCAGCGTCGGATGTCGAGAATGACGCGGGCAATGGTGCGGCCATCGAACGGCGCGGCACGGGCACTTCGGAATGGACGTCAGTGGCGTCAATGCCTGTGGCCACAACGCTGACGCGCATCATGCCTTCCATCGCCGTATCGAGGGTCGAGCCGACGATGATGTTGGCGTCCGGATCGACTTCTTCGCGAATGCGGTTGGCCGCTTCGTCCAGTTCGAACAGGGTCAGATCGTGCGCACCGGTGATGTTGATCAGCACGCCCTTGGCACCGCGCAGGGAAATCTCGTCCAGCAGCGGGTTGGCGATGGCCTTCTCGGCGGCCTGGATGGCGCGATCTTCGCCCTCGGCCTCGCCTGTGCCCATCATCGCCTTGCCCATCTCGTCCATCACAGCGCGCACGTCCGCAAAGTCGAGGTTGATCAGGCCCGGACGGACCATCAGGTCCGTGACCCCTTTGACGCCTTGATAAAGAACGTCGTCCGCCATCGAGAACGCCTCGGTAAAGGTTGTTTTTTCATTGGCCAGACGGAAAAGGTTCTGGTTGGGGATGATGATCAGCGTATCGACCATCTTTTGCAGGGCCTCGACACCGTCTTCGGCCTGCTTCATCCGCTTGGCCCCTTCGAACTGGAAGGGTTTGGTCACAACGCCGACGGTCAGAACGCCCAGCTCACGCGCTGCCTGCGCGATGATCGGTGCCGCACCTGTTCCGGTGCCGCCGCCCATACCGGCGGTGATAAAGCACATGTGCGCACCGGCCAGATGATCGACGATCTGCTCGATGGATTCTTCGGCGGCAGCCGCACCGACACTGGCGCGGGCCCCTGCCCCAAGACCTTCGGTGACCTTGATGCCCAGTTGGACCCGGTTGCCGGCGGCAGATTGCTGCAATGCCTGCGCATCCGTGTTGGCCACAACGAATTCGACGCCGTCCAACTCTTTTTCGATCATGTTGTTGACAGCGTTGCCGCCAGCACCACCCACGCCAAAGACGGTGATCCGGGGTTTCAGCTCGTCATTGCCGGGCATCGAAAGGTTCAGAGTCATGGGTCAATTCCACCTGTTTGGTTGGCCGCATTCGCGGGTGTTCTTGTGCCTAAATTTCCGCAATCCTATCGTTCTGCGGCCCCAAGGTCACCCAAAAAACGCAAATTATCCACAAAATATAGGCAAAGCTCTGCCTGTCGCTACGGGATTTGGCAAAAACGACCAGATGTAGGGGGCTTACAGGGCAAAGCTACCACGGGCGCGGACCACAGGGCCACGCCGAACGCATTGCGAAGTACACGCAATGGTAGTTTCAAGCTCAGGTGCGACTGCTCTCTTTTGCCGCCGGGCCTCTGACGGGCCTTGTGGATAAGTCTATACGCAGACACGCAAAAACCCAAGCGATTCGATCACGCGAAACGCGGCGCATCGGCAAAGAATTGCGGCACGATTTCACTTTTGCATCCGTGTCAGCCCCACCGTCAGCCGGACTGCAGGCGAATTTCATGGATTTTGCGAAAAAGCGCGGATATCTTGCCCGCATACTGAGACGTATTGTCTAATTCATTCCGGGGCAGTGCCCCCAAACCTATTAAACTCGGGGGGTCACATGCCGACCATTTCATTGCGCAATACCATCACACCGTCTCGGCGCGTTCTGCGGACAAGCCGCCACCGGATACGCTCGCTCACTGTAGCGCTTGGCCTGTTTGCCGCCCTGTCGCTTGGCGCGGCAACCGCGCAGGCCGCGACGATGACAGTGTCGGACACGGATTCCGACAGATACAGTTTTATCAGCAGTCTGACAAAACAATCCAGCAGCAGAGGCACGAGCACATCGCGGTCCGTCACCAATTCCGATCAAACCGCGTTGAGGCTGAACAAATTCGACCCCACACTCGGGATCCTTCAGTCCGTGCGGATCAGCGGAACCGTCGGATTTACCCGCTCGATAGGCAATGTTTCGGTCTTTTGCAGAGACGATGGTTTGGTAAACAGCAACTGTGCAAGTTCGTCGGCCAGCCAATCGTCGAGCGGGAACGCAAACATTGACAATCCGTTCGATAGCCAGGGCTATGGGTTGTCCTTCAATACACTTATCAGCCCAGCTCAATTCGCTGACCTGATCGGAACGGGAACCTTTGTGGTGCCCTGGCGGGTTTCCCTCTTTCATTCGGCGCAGGCAAACTGCACACCCAGCAGATTTACCGATATCACAGACTGTGACGTTTCGGCGCGCACGACGTTCAACTTCTCGGTCAGCGCAAGTGTCACCTATACGTACATGACCCCGCCGCCACCGCCGCCAGCAGTGCCACTGCCAGCTTCGGGTCTGTTGCTGTTGGGCGGGATTGCCGCATTGGGGCTGCGCCGCCGCGTGCGCTGATCACCAGTTTTCGCGGAACCACTTGACCGCGCGGCGCAAGCTGCGCGCCGAGTGGCGGTCATGGGGGATGTCGAAATCCCACCATTCGTCCTGCGGGTGCGCCGCAAACAGCGCTAGGCCCACAGCCGAGGCAAAGGATGGCCCCGTCGCCGCCTGTGGCAGACCATGAACCCGCAAAGGACGGCCCAGCCGCACCTGCTGGCCCAGAATTTTGCTCGCCAGCCCATCCAGCCCCGGAATCTGGCTGCCCCCACCGGTCAGCACGATCTGCTGGCTGGGCAGGTGGTCAAAGCCTGCCGCGTCCAGACGCTGACGTACTTCTTCAAGGATTTCCTCGACCCGCGGGCGCATGATACCGATCAACTCGGCGCGCGACGCCGTGCGGCGGTCATGTTCATAATCGCCTGAATCGCCACCGATCTCGATCATTTCGCGGTCATCCATCCCTGTCGCGTGCACGCCGCCGTAAAACGTCTTGATGCGCTCAGCATTGGCCGTGGGCACCTGCAGCCCCATCGAGATGTCGGATGTCACGTGATCCCCACCCATGCGCACGGCATCGGCAAAAATCATGTGTTTCTTGATGAAAATCGACACACCGGTCGACCCGCCGCCCATGTCGATGCAGGCGGCGCCCAATTCCTGTTCATCCTCGACCAGCGCGGCAATGCCCGACACGTAAGCCGAGGACGCAATGCCCGCCAGCTCCAGATCACAGCGCTTGATGCAATGGGCCAGATGCTGCACGGCGGGGGCATCGACGGTCAGCATATGCATGTCCACGGCCAGTTCGTTGCCCAACTGCCCGCGCGGGTCAGACAGACCCGAGCGGTGATCGAGCGCAAAGTTGACTGGTTGGGCGTGCAGCACTTCGCGCCCCTCGCCATAGTCCGGCACATCGCAGCGGGCCAGCACTTGCGCGACATCCTGTTCGGACACCATCTGCCCTTCCAACTCGACCTGCGCGTCCAGCCCATAGCTGCGCGGTTCTGCCCCGGCAAAACAGGCGATGACATGATCGACGCGGATGCCAGCCATCTTCTGCGCGGCTTGCAGGGCGGTGCGGATCGCACGCTCGGTTTCCTGCATCGCACAAATCTCGCCAAAGCGCACACCGCGCGACCGCGTCGTCGCCGCCCCGATGACGCGAAAACCCGACTGCCCGGCAAGGGATCCGATCTCGCCCTCTTCGCCCAGCTTGGTCGTGCCATCAAAGCGCAGCACGAGGCAGGCGATCTTGGAACTGCCGACATCCAGAATGGCCACCACGCCCCGCTGCATCGCGATCTTGCGCATATTCCGCATGCTGCGTTGGTTTTGATAAAGGTCAGTCATGGCTGCTACTCATTGTTCGGAATTCAATTGTCGGATGCGCCACCATTCTTCGGTGGCGGTCGAATTCATGCGCACGGTCGGGCGTTCGGACAGGCGCAGATCGACACGGGCCACATCGCGGCGCAACACGTCGTCCACCTGATCCAGCGCAAGGGCGCGTTCCAGCGCGCGCACCGCTCCGGTGCTGGGCAAAAGGATGCGCTGATCGCGGTCCAGCACCACATCCCAGCGCCGGTTGCCAAGGCGCACAAGGCCGCGCAGACGGTTGCCCAGCGGCGCACCTGCGGCCATCAACTCAAGCGCTTCGCCCACATGTTCGGGCGCGCCGTCCCCGGCGATCACGGGCAGGTCCGGGCGCAGGCCGCGCCGCGCGATTTCGGCAATATGCGCGCCTTCGCCATCGATCAGCGTCAGCCCTTCGGCAGTGCGCCAGATCGCAATCGGCACGCGGGGGGTGATGTCGACCTGCAAAATGCCGCCCGGGCGAATGCGCACGCTGGCCTCTTTCACTGGGGGCATCTCAAGAATACGGGCGCGCATGGCGTTCGGGTCCAGATCAAAGGACGAGACGGGAAAATCAAGCGGGATGGCCTGGCGGATGGCCGCATCCAGATCCGTGTCCCCGCCGTCAATCGCCATCAGGTTGACCATGAATTCCGGGCGCTGTTCGATGGCCGCGCGCGCCTCGGCCACGGTGTCCTGAATGGCGGCCTGATTTTGCGGATCCGACAGGAACCATGTCGCCACGGACAGAGTGGCCACAAAGGGCAGACCGGCCCGCAGTCCAAACCGAAACAGCGGGGTCAGCATCAGACGCTGCATCCGCCATGACCAGCGCGACGGGGCGGGATCGGGTCGGTTGGGGCGGCGGTTTACCGGTTGCATGAGGCGTCCTCCACCATCCACGCGCACAATTCGGCAAAGGAGATGCCTGCCGCCGTCGCCTGTTCGGGGGTCAGCGATGTGGGCGTCATGCCGGGTTGCGTGTTGGTTTCCAGCAGGATCAGGCCCGCGGCCCCCTTGCTTTCGTCCCAGCGGTAGTCGGTGCGGCTGACCCCCCGGCATCCCAGCGCGTTGTGGGCACGCACGGCGTAGTCGAGGCACAATTCGGTGATTTCGGTTGGCACATCCGCCGGGATCACGTGGCGCGACCCGCCGGGCTTGTATTTGGCATCGTAGTCATACCAGCCATCGGTCAGGATGTCGGTGACGCCCAAAGGCCGCGTGCCCATTACGGTCGTCGTCAACTCGCGCCCGGGGGCAAAGGCTTCGACCATGACCATATCTGGCATCTCTTCGCCCAATTGGGGTGGGCCATTGGCGGCGTCATGCACAAGGTAGACGCCGACGCTCGACCCTTCGTTGTTGGGTTTCACGACATAAGGCGGCGGCATCACGTGATCGGCCTTCACGTCCGCTGCGGGCACGATGATGCTGCCGACCACCGGCAATCCGGCGACGCGGTAGACCTCCTTGGTGCGCTGTTTGTCCATGGCAAGGGCCGAGGCGAGAACGCCGGAATGGGAGTAAGGAATATGCAGCCACTCAAGAATACCCTGCACGCAGCCATCTTCGCCCCACCGCCCATGCAGACAGTTCAGAACGGCGTCCGGCTTTTCGGATAGCAAAACAGAAGCAAGATCGGGGCCTGCATCGACCTCGACCACCTCATACCTATTCAAACTCCGCAGCGCGGCAGCGCAAGGTTTCCCACTGGACAGCGACACTTCGCGTTCAGCCGAAGGGCCACCCATCAATACCGCCACTTTCGGAGTCGTCCCGCTCGACTGACCCGCCATGTGCCTCTGGTTCCGGGGTTCTTTTAGCGAACCCTCATTTGTAATGCCGTTGTTTTAATCGTTTTTTCGGCCTGCCTTGCGCGCCGGTGACTTAAGCCTGTTCGCCGATGCGCATGATTTCCCATTCTAGCGTGATACCGCTTGAATCGTAAACCTTTTTTCGCACCTCTTCGCCCAATCCTTCGAGGTCGGCTGCCGTTGCATCGCCGGTGTTGATCAGGAAGTTGGAGTGCTTTTCGCTCATCTGCGCGCCGCCCCGACGCGCGCCGCGCATGCCTGCGTCATCAATCACCTTCCACGCTTTCAGATCGTGGACATCATCGGCCTGCCCCGTCGATGAAAAGCCCGCCGGATTGCGAAAGGTCGACCCGGCACTGCGATCCTTTGTCGGTTGGGTTGCATCCCTCTTGGCCAGTTGATCCGCCATCCGGGCATTGAGTGCATCCGGATCGCCCGATGGCCCGCGCAAGGAAACAGCCGTCAGCACAGCCCCTTCAGGCAGATCGCTCTGACGGTAGCGGAAATTGAGGGCCTCGGCGGTCAGCGTTCTGATGGTCCCGTCGCGCAGCACAACCCGCGCCTCTTGAAAGACATCCGCCGTGTAGCTGCCGTAACAGCCTGCATTCATGCGCACCGCCCCGCCAATCGTGCCGGGAATGGTGCGCAGAAAGGTCAGATCGACGCCGGCATCCGCTGCCCGGCGCGCCACATGGGCATCAAGGGCCGCCGCCCCTGCCCGCACAGTGTCACCGTCAATCTCGATCCCGTTGAAGCCACGCCCCAGCCGGATCACCACGGCGCGCAAACCGCCATCGCGCACAATCAGGTTGCTGCCCACGCCCATCACGAACACCGGCACGGACGGATCAAGGGCGGCGAGAAAATCGGACAGGTCCTGCACGTCGGCAGGCTGAAACAGCCAGTCGGCAGGGCCACCCACACGCAGCCATGTGAGGGTCGAGAGGTCTTTTTGCGCCGTCAGGGTGCCGCGCACCGGGGGAAGGGAAATGCCGCTTGTCACCAGATCATCCGTTGTCGGGGTCGTGCCTTGCAGCCCCTTGCCGTGCCCCGCGCCATTTTGCAACACCCACAGCGCCGGTGATCAGCGCAAGCAGCACCGACGGCCCCATGACGAGGACAGGCAGTAAGGGCAGACCGGGTTCAACCGATCCTTCCGTCGCCGTGAACACATAAGCGAGGCCAACCACCATCAGCGCCAAAGCAAAGATGGAGTACCCCCACCACCCGTAACTGCGTGCACAAACCCAGCTGAAATATCCAATGACGGGGATCAGGACCAGTGTCAGGTATTCGGGCATTTGGGGGCTCTATACCCGTCGCGGCGTCACGTCGCGCTGGCCCGCGTGCGAAACAGCCACGCAAACACGCCGCCCCCGAACAGACCCGCCGCCAAGGGCGGGGCAATCAGGTAGGCCGCGATGACAATGGCATAGCCATCCCCCGGCAACGCCTCGGTCGGGGTCCAAGAGACAAAGAACACGAGGCCGATCATGACAAGGATCAGCCCGACTAGGCTGCGCAGCATGAACCGGCGGGCAAGGACAAAGCCCACCAGCGTGCCCATGAACAGTGCGGCAAGGGCAATCGGCATAATCATCGCGCCACCCGTCCCTTGATCCAGCGGGTGAGGTAAATGACCGGCCAGCGCAGCACGCTCATCCCCGCCGCCAGCACTAAAAGGCCGATCCACGGCCCGTGTTGCCATGTGACATAACCCACAATCGGAATGCCGATGGCGATGAGGCCATAGGCGTTGGTCCAGTGATTGTCCTTGCTGGGAAACATCGCCATGACATTGGCAATCAGCGCCCAGAGACAGGCAAGAATGATCGATAGGCTCATGAGCGCAGCTCCGGCGGCAAAGTTGGGTTCTGACCGCGCGCCTTGGCCCAGAAATAGCGCAAAGGGTTGCGGAACATTGATACGAACGCGGCCAGGGCCAGTGCACCCGCCCACCACGCAACAGCAATGCCGATCCACAGGATCAGCAGCGGTGCGGCGATCAGCAGCGCAACGCCCGGCACGTACTGGTGACGCATCGGCAGCATGGCGACAATCGTTGCCGCAAACACCCACCCGATACAGGCCCAAAGCAACATCATGCCATCCGCCTCGCCCGTGCCCGTTTGACCATATGCGCCGCCCCGATCCCCGACAGGGCCATGACCGACAGGTAGACGATCAGCACAAACAGGGTGAGGTTGGCCGCCATGGCCATCATCTGCGGATCCATCCGCGTCGCCTCGACTGTCCACTGATAGCCCAGAAAATTGGCCGAGACCCAGAACAGCCCCGCAATCCGCGTGTTGATCCACGCCACACCAAAGGCCAGCGACAGGGCCAGAATTCCAAGACAAATCACCATCATGTGCGCAGTCCTTTCCAATGCAACCACCCCAGACGTATTCCTGCGGCAACGGCGCCATAGGCGGCCGTCCATGCCAGCATCCAGCCCAAAACCACGATCACGGCCGGGAATGAAACAGAAACCGCTTTCATGGTTTCCATGAGGTTCTCACCTGCGCTGATCGCCCAGATGCCGAAATAGACGTACGGGGCGACCAGCATCAGGGCGGCGATGCCCAGCACCCCCAGCAAAGTCTTGCGCAAACCCCAGATCAGCGCGACGGGCACCGCAACAAGCGGGACACCGACGACCAGAATGCTGAACAGGTTAACCTCCATCGCCCTTATGCCGCCCCCTTTTGCAACCGCCCCGGAAGGGCGTTGGCCCATGCCGATATCGTCCCGGCTCCAAGGCAAACCACCATATCACCGGGACGGGCCTGCTCGCGCACAAGGCGCTCCAGATCGTCCTCGCTGACCACGGCGCGCGCGTGGCGGTGGCCATGACGGATCAGGCCCGCGACCAGATCGTCGCGGGATGCCCCCTCGATCGGGTCCTCTCCGGCGGCAAAGATATCGGTGATCCCGACCACATCGGCATCGTTGAAGCACGAACAGAAGTCGTCAAAGTGATGGTGCAGGCGGGTATAGCGGTGCGGCTGGTGCACCGCGATCACGCGGCCTTCGGTGGCCTGCCGCGCGGCCTTCAGCACGGCGGCGATTTCCGTCGGGTGGTGGCCGTAATCGTCAATAATGGTCACGCCATCAATCTCACCCACGCGGGTAAAGCGGCGGTTGACCCCTTCGAAATTGGCCAGAGCGGTGCGGATTTCGTTGCCCTTCATGCCCAGATGGCGGGCCACGGCAATGGCTGACAACGCGTTCGAAACGTTGTGATCACCGGGCATCGGCAGCGAACAATCCTCGATCATCATGTCCTCGGCCTGCAGGGCCACGTCGAAATGCGCCACGCCCGCCTTGTAGGTCAGGTTCATCGCGCGCACGTCCGCCTGGGCATTGAACCCATAGGTGATCACACGGCGGTCCGTGATCTTGCCCACCAGCGCCTGCACATCCGGATCATCGGTGCAGCACACGGCGAGCCCGTAAAACGGGATGTTCGAGACAAAGTCATAGAACCCCTGGTGCAGCGCCTCTTCGGTGCCCCAATGCTCCATATGTTCGGGGTCGATATTGGTGATGATGGCAATGGTCGCAGGCAGGCGGTTGAAGGTGCCGTCGCTCTCGTCCGCCTCGACCACCATCCACTCGCCCTCGCCCTTGCGGGCGTTCGATCCATAGGCGTGGATGATGCCGCCATTCACGACCGTGGGGTCAAACCGGCCCTCGTCCAGAAGGGCCGCAACCATGGTGGTGGTGGTGGTTTTGCCGTGGGTGCCTGCAATCGCGATGTTGGATTTGAGGCGCATGAGCTCGGCCAGCATCTCGGCGCGGCGCACGATGGGCAGGCCACGGGCGCGGGCCGCGTCCAGTTCCGCATTGCCCGGCTTGATGGCGGATGAAATCACGACCACCTCGGCGTCATCGATATTGCTGGCCTTTTGGCCGACAAAGATGTGGGCGCCCAGTTCGGCCAGCCTGTCGGTGATCTTGGACGCTTTCAAATCCGACCCCTGCACCACGTACCCGTGGTTCAAAAGCACCTCGGCGATGCCCGACATCCCGATCCCGCCAATGCCGACGAAATGAATGGGGCCCACGTCTCCGGGCAGTTTGGTGGCGGCGTTCATGCGGTCCCTTTCTGTGCGAGGGTTTCAACGAGGCTGACAAGGTTTTCCGTCGCTTCCGGCTTGCCAAAACCGGACGCGGCGCGCGACATCTGCATCGCGCCATCCGGGTTGTCGAGCACCATTGCGATCTGTTCCGCGACGTTTTCGGGGGTCAGCTGGCTTTCGGGGATCAGGATGGCGGCCCCTGCCTCGACCAGCCCGCGGGCATTGGCGCTTTGATGATCGCCCGTGGCCGCAGCATAGGGGATCAGGATCGACGGGCGGCCAATGACCGAGATGTCGGCCACGGATGAAGCACCCGCGCGCGAGATGATCAGTTGCGCCTCGCTCATGCGGCGCGGCACGTCGGTGAAAAAGGGCTGCACATCGGCCGCAATGCTATGTTCGTCGTAAAAGGCGCGCACGCGCGCTTCATCCTCACCGCGCGCCTGATGGCTGACACGCAGGTTTTTCAGACGGTCCATGGGCAGGCTGGCAACGGCGGGCGGTATTACGTCCGACAGAATGCGCGCACCTTGCGAGCCACCAATCACCAGTATCTCCATCGGGTAGTCCCCCGGCGCGATATAGCCGGACTCGGCGCGTTCCAGCACCGCACTGCGCACCGGGTTGCCCACATGCACACCCTCGACCCCTTCGGGCAGGTCCGTGGGCCACGTGCCGCAGGCCACCGTATCAACGCGTTTGGACAGCATCCGGTTGACCTTGCCCAGCACCCCGTTCTGTTCGTGGATCATGCGTGGCAGGCGCAACAGTGTCGCCGCCGCCATCGCCGGAATGGTTGGATAGCCGCCAAAGCCCACAACAACCGTGGGGCGGTCCCGCAGCAACTTGAGGGTCGCCCCGACAATGCCTGCCGCAATGCGAAATGGCACGAGGGCCTTGGCCAGCAGCCCGCCACGGGCAAAGGTGGCCGATGATATCTGTTCGATCTCGGTGGTATGTGGGAACCCGCCAGTATAGCGCGCCCCGCGCGCGTCCGTGCTCAACTTGACCCGCCAGCCGCGCACCAGCATCGCCTCGGCAAGCGCCTGGGCCGGGAACATGTGCCCGCCCGTGCCACCCGCGGCAATGAGGAGCAAGGGCTGGCTCATCGCCGCCCTCGTCCCAGCAGATCCGCAATCTCGCCCTGCGGCCGCGTGCGGGTGAAGGCCAGCAACATGCCCACCGCAATGCCCGACGCAATGACGGACGACCCACCGTAGCTCACGAAAGGCAGCGTCATGCCCTTGGCCGGCAACAGACGGACTGCGACACCCATGTTGATCATCGCCTGCACGCCGAACATGCAGGCCAGCCCCGTGCCCGCAAGGCGGATGAACGGATCACGCTCGCGCAGCAACCGCATAAGCGAGCGCACGACAATCCCGGTATAAAGCGCGATGATGCACAGCACGAGGATCAGGCCATATTCTTCGGCCGCCACGGCAATGATGAAATCGGTGTGGGCGTCGGGCAGCGACCATTTCACCTGCCCCTCGCCCACGCCGACACCGAACAGACCGCCCTCCTGAATGGCGTTGGTGGCATAGCCAAGCTGCGTGCGCGGATCGACATCCGGGCTCAGGAACCCGTCGATGCGGCGGGCAAAGTGTTCAGAGTTGGAATAGGCAATCGTGCCGCCAAAGATCACCAGCCCAGCCATGCCGACCAGCAGCAGCATCGGCGCTCCGGCCACGAAATACATGACACCCCAGCCAAACAGGACCAGACAGGCCTGCCCGAAATCTGGTTGCAAGGCCAGCATCAGCACGATGGACACGCACAAAGCAAAGGACCACGTTTTGCCCGGCGGGCCGTTGATTTCCTGGCTCGCGGCCATCATCCAGGCCGCTGCCACGACAAATCCGGGTTTCAGGAATTCAGAGGGCTGGATCGACGCAAAGCCAAGCGAATACCAGCGCATCGCGCCTTTGCCGAAATCCGTCCCGAAAAAGGGCAGCAAGGCCAGCGCCACGAAGGCCACGAGAAAGCCCAGCACCGCCAGACGGCGCACCAGCAGGGGCGACATCATCGAGGTCAGGATCATCGCGATCAACGCCGCGACCCCGAAAATCGCCTGCTTGGTCACGTAATAGAAGGGGGAAAGCCGTTCTTTTCCGCCAGCGGCACAGAGGCGGCCAAGGCCAGCAACAGCCCGATGGCAAACAGGATCAGAACGCAACTCAGCGACCATTTGTCGATGGTACGCCACCATTTTGGAAGTATGGGTTCGCCGTCCCGCACCGGGACCGCGCCATAGACCATCTCTGTCATGATCTGCCGCCTTGTTGCCTATAACTGCCTCATGCCCCCGGTTTGCCCAAGGTGCTTGCGCGCGATCATAGCGGCAAAAACGCCTGCGGGCTAGCCCTTGTTCTCAAGGGCCGCGCAGCGGTTGAGCGGTTTTGCGCGAGTGGGCATTGGCGGGACATCCGTGCCGCAGAATTGCGGAACCGTGCGATTATGGACCGGCAGTATTTGCCCCTCTCCGGTCACATCCGCGCAGGCTCCGTCAAGGCACCAGCCCGCCAAGGCAGCGCCATGGGCTCGACGGCACATCACTTCACAGTGGCATCCAGAACCGGCCCATGCCCGGGCCGCCCGCGCTTCTTCGGCTTGTCCAGCTTCTTGTGGATCGCGTTGAACCGCTTGGCCATGGACGTGGCGTTGTACTTTTTCACGATCTGCTTTTGCAGATCCCCCGCCGCGGCCATCGCCGCCTTGCCCTTGTCGGCATCCACACCCGTTCCGCGCATCGCGTTGATATCAGCCACGATGGTCACCGCGTCGCTCTTGACCTTCTTGACGTGTTCGTTCTCGTGAATGCCCAGCTTCAGCTTGAAGCGGGCCCATTCGATCCACGCACTTACCGACAGCTTGTTGGCGCCAATCTCGGGCAGCAAGGTTTCGCTTGTGTAAACAACAGGCATAGATTTGATCTTGGCCATCGCCTCGAATTTCCCGTCCCTGCGCGTGGTGATCGCGCCGTCACCCTCGAACCGCGCGCTTGAAACAGCGGCGCTGACGTCCAGCGTTGTGGTGGTGAGGGCTGCGACGCGTTTTCCGTCATTGGGGTCTTTCGGCCCCTTCTTTTTCAAGTCTTTCAGAACCGCCATCAGGTCATCGCCCGACACTTTGTAGCTTCTGAATTTTGTCGGCGTCACTCTGAGAGTTGCGGGCATTGCAAATCCTCCGTTCCATCCAGAGGCCCCAGTTTACTCTACTGCGGGCATCCCGCAAAATGGGCCCGAAGTGCCAGTCGCCGTGTGTGACCGAGCACCTTGCTGGCAGTTGGTGTTCGCCCAGACCCGATCTTCAACAGATCACAGACCAGCCCGCCCTGCCCTTGACCCCGACTGTGCATTCCTGCACGCCCCACCTCATGAATTACGACACGCTTGTTATCGGGGCCGGAGCAGCTGGCATGATGTGCGCAGCCCATGCGGGGGGCCGCGTGCTAATCGTGGATCATGCCCGCGCCCCGGGCGAGAAAATCCGCATCTCCGGCGGCGGACGCTGCAACTTCACCAACATGTATTGCGACGCCGAGGCGTTCATCAGCGAAAATCCCCATTTCGCCAAATCCGCACTGGCCCGCTACACCCAGTGGGATTTCATCGCGCTGGTCGATCAGCACGGCATCGCATGGCATGAAAAGACGCTGGGCCAGTTGTTCTGCGACACCTCGGCCAAGGACATCACCGCGATGCTGCGCACGCTGATGCAGGACGCAGGCGTCGATCTGCACCTGCAAACCGAAATCAGCCACTTTGCCAGGTCGCCCGATGGGTTCAAGGCCACGCTGATCCGGGACGGACACACACAGCACGTCACGGCCAAGCGCGCCGTGATCGCCACGGGCGGCAAATCGATCCCCAAAATGGGGGCAACCGGCTTTGCCTACGACATCGCACGCCAGTTCGGACACCGCGTGACCGAGCTTGAGGCGGCACTCGTGCCCTTCACCTTCCCCGACCGGCGCTTTGCGGCCATCTCGGGCGTCGCCTGCCCCGCGCGCATCAGCGCCAACGGCCCCGCCTTCGACGAAGCGCTGCTGTTCACCCATCGCGGCCTGTCAGGCCCTGCGGTGCTGCAAGCCTCCAGCTACTGGAACGCAGGCGAGGCCATCACGATCACGCTCAACCCCGACACGGACTTCGCAACCCTGCTCAGGGAAAAACGGCAAAGCGATGGGAAAAAGGCGCTGACCACCGAACTGGCGCGCCACCTGCCTGCCCGCCTCGTCGATCACCTCAGCACAGAATTCGACCTCAGCGGCCGACTGGGCGACATTTCGGACACGCGCATTTCCGAGATCACGCAGATGCTAAGCGCATGGCGCCTCACCCCCGGCGGCACCGAAGGCTACCGCACGGCCGAAGTCACGCGGGGGGGCATCGACACGGCCACGCTTGATTCCAAAACCATGCAATCCAAAACCACGCCGGGCCTCTTTTTCATTGGCGAAGCGGTGGACGTGACCGGCTGGCTCGGGGGCTACAACTTTCAATGGGCCTGGTCCTCGGCGATGGCGGCCGCGCGCGCCTTGCGGGACTGATCTCCGTCTCGGAGCCGCCGTCGCCTGACACCGAACGGACGAGAGGCGGGTGGGCAGACAAGCCAAATCGCCGAGGGGCCCCAGAATGGGGATACGGCTATTTTGCTTGGCGGACCGCACGGCATCTGTCAGGCACGGGATCAGGCGATGGCGGACGCGGGACAGATCTCTGTCTTGGTGAGTCCTGAAGCGGCATCAGACAAAAAATGTCGTGCGCGCTTATGCGCGCTCCGCCGGATCACAGCCGCTTGGTCACTTCGGCCACGAAATCCTCTCCGCGCCGCTCAAAACTGTCATATTGATCGAAACTGGCCGCAGCGGGCGCAAGCAAGACGACATCCCCCGCCTCTGCCTCATCCATGGCCGCCGCAACAGCCTCGGCCATGCTCGTACACACCTGCGCATCGACCTCAAGCTGCATGGCAAACTGCGCCGCCTCGCGGCCAATCACATAGGCTTTTTTCACAGACGCCGTGGCCGCGTTGAGCGCACCCAACCCACCTTCTTTCTGCAAGCCGCCGCAGATCCAGCGGATGTCCGAGAAGGCCGCCAGTGCCTTGGCCGCGCTGTCCACATTGGTGGCCTTGGAGTCGTTGACATAGCGCACGCCATCCGCCTCGGCGATGGTCTGGCTGCGGTGCGGCAGGCCGCCAAAGGTGCGAAACGCAGCCTCGATCACCTTGGGCGCGATGCCAACGCTGCGCGCCGCCGCATAGGCCGCACAGGCGTTCTGATGATTGTGCGCGCCCGGCAGACCCGCAATGTCGCGCAAGTCGATGGAGGCGACCTGACGGCCCTTGCGAAACTCCGACAAATACCCCTTGCGCGCATAAACGCACCAGCCCGGCCCGCCCAGCTTGGTCTCGGCAGAGACGCGGATGACGCGATCATCCGATGCCCCCTCGCTAAGCTGTCCGGCCAGATACTGCCCTTCGGCCTCGTCCACACCAATGATGGCGCGATCAGGTCCGCCTTCGGCAAATAGGCGACGCTTGGCCGCAAAATACCCACCCATACCCGCATGGCGATCCAGATGATCGGGGGTAAGGTTGGTGAACACGGCCACATCCGGGGTCAGGTTGCGCGCCAGATCGGTCTGATAACTCGACAGTTCCAGCACGATCACCTCGCCATCATGGGGCGGATCAATGTCCAGCACCCCGCGCCCGATATTGCCTGCAAGCTGGCTGGGACGATGCGCGGCTTCCATGATGTGGTGGATCAGGGCGCAGGTCGTCGATTTCCCGTTCGATCCCGTAACGGCGATGACGCGCGGGGCAGTGTCGAAATTGTCCCATGACTGCGTGGCGAATGACTGAAAAAACAGGCCGATGTCATTGTCCACCGGCACACCTGCCGAAAGGGCAGCAGCCACCACAGGATTGGGGGCCGGGTAAAGATGCGGGATACCGGGCGAGACGATCAGACGGGCAATGTCGTCAAAGGCCCCCTGTTTGCGCAGATCGAGGCAGTCAAACCCTTCGGCCTCCGCGCGGTCGCGCGCCTCCGGATTGTCATCCCAACAGACAGGCATCGCGCCCCCCGCGTCCAATGCCCGCGCCGCCGACAGGCCCGAACGGCCAAGGCCAAGCACCGCGACACGCTTGCCCGACAGGCCCTGGACCGGGATCATGGGGTACCGCCTGCAGCAAGCGGCCAGCTTGGGGCCAGACCCCAGACCCCCGTCGTATTTCTGGTCAGAAGAAACAGAGGAACTCGCGCCCCGCTCGTCTCGGAAACCTGCCCCATGACACACTCCATCCTTTGGCGGCTAGAGGTCGCACGATCCCCAAGACGTCGCAAGAGGGCGTGTAGGCGCGGCCGCTTGAGGTCGATGCTAATTGATGTTTTAAGATTGTCAGCGGCAAAGCATCCAACGGCTTGGGTTAGCATATGTTTTTCGAAGCGCAAGCGATCCCTGATATTGGATCCGGCACGTGACAGCTCGCGTTGTGCTGCATCTTTCTGGCCGATTTCTCGACAACTTCGAGACTCGTCCACACCTGAAGCTTCAGGCACGGATCAAGAAACTCATCACAGGACGTGGCGGGATTGTCGACGTCAGACGACGAGATGAGCGTTGCCGAAATCCGGAAGAAACAGACTGGTCTGACCTGTTTGAGACCAACAACATTCATCTGGTTGAGAACGGCCTTGTGCGACATCCGTCCGTTTTGAACACCGCGCTTGCTTATCTACCCCCTATTACCACTTGGACCCGCGTGGCGCGCTTGCCAACAGTTCGGCCGCCGAAACGCCGAACGGCATGCACGATGTGGACAAGGCCAAGGCAGAACACTTTTGGCAGAACCTCCAAACCCGATTTGTCGCCAAACGGCACTCAAGATACAGTCAACCTATTGACGTCGAGGACATCCCCAAAGAGAGCATTGCAATCTTCCTTCAGGGCGACAATCCACAACGATGGGGTACGGCGTACTGTGATCCCGAAACTATGATCCGCACCGTTGTGGCGCATGCCCAAGGACGGCCGGTTGTCGTCAAGGCACATCCTGCCAGCGATCTTTCAAACGAAAGAAAGATGCTGCTGCGTCTGATGCACGAAGGTCTGGACTTGTTTCTTACCGATGCCAACATTCACGATATCCTGCGACAATGCGCTGTGACCGTATCATTCAATTCAGCGGTCGCAATCGAGGGATTTCTGCACAACAAACCAGCGGTCCTGTTTGGGCGTTCCGACTTTCATCACTGCTGTGAAACAGTGCAAAAACCTGACGATTTTCCGGATGCGCTGGACAGGGCGCTGACACGTAGTTGGGATTACCGGCTCTTCCTCTACTGGTACTTCACGACCTTCTGTTTCTCTCCAAACGACCCGCATGTCGATGACGCGATCCTGAACCGGTTTGATGAAATAGGGTTTTCCCCCAAACGGCTCGGGCTGACCGATCCTTCTCCTTGGATGAAAAAGCTACTGACCAAACAGAACGCCGCACAGGCGCTTGAAACCTATTTGTTGGACCGCCCTGAGGTCGAAAGGGCGCGCAAATTCAAGGCCCTGAAAGTGACCGACAAAAGCTGGGTATTTGCAGCGCAGATCAATGGCAAAAAAGTTGTGGTAAAGCGATTTCTAGAACAGAATGCAGAGCATACCGTACGCAGCCTCAAGGGCGAATTGGACTATCTCGAAACTGTCTTTGGTGATGGGGATTGCCAGGCAAACCGCTGCTTGATGTCGTGGCCCAAAGACGGAGTCGTTGTCCTCAGCTTTGTGCCGGGATCAAGGTTGGGCGACAAGATTGCCGCCTCAAGAGGGCCCAAGCGGCGCGCGCTGATGGCCCATAGCGCAAAATGGCTTGCGACCTACACAGCACCGCGCCGGCGCGACAGCACATTCGGACCTCGCTTCTGGATAAAGCAACTTCTGGGCAAAGACCTCAGCCACATCGACACACCGGCTGATTTGCAGCTTTTGCGTGATCTTATCGACGCGTTGAGATCACAAAGGGACAGGGTCATGGGCAGCCCTGTCGTTCAAGCCGCGACGCATGGGGACTTTGTCGGTATCAATGCGCATTACCATGCGGGCGTGATCTATGGCGTTGATATTCAAGGCGAGTGTTGGTTGGCAATCGCACGAGAAGCGGCGCGTTTTCTGGTTTGGCTGCAGGTGCACGACCCAAATCGCCCCGAACGACGCCATGCCGGCATTGATGCAGACGATTGGACGGCGTTCCTGTCCGTTGGCGTTTTGCCCGCAGCGGAGCACGAGACGACCCTGCCGTTTTTCGTCGGTGAACAATTGTATGGTCGGTATGTCGAAAGCTATGAGCGTCAAGATATCCGAGAGAATACTCGCGCTGCAATTGAGGCCTATATCAGCAGCTATCGGTAAGGTGATATGCGTCGGGATCGGCGATCCTCCTGAATTGCCTCATGCGCCAGATCCCGGTTGCGTATTCGTATTGCCCCTAGACCTTACCAAAGGGTTAAACCGCCTCTGTAAGTGCTTGAAATCTATGGAGCCGAAAAATGTCCCAGCGTGGGACACCCCATTTAGCGCACCTTCAACGTGGCCAGCCCGATCATCGCCAGGATCAGCGCGATGATCCAGAACCGGATGACAATCTGAGGCTCCGCCCAGCCCTTTTTTTCGTAATGGTGGTGGATCGGGGCCATCAGAAACACCCGCTTGCCCGTCCGCTTGAAATAGAGAACCTGGATCATCACCGACAGCGCCTCAACCACGAAAATCCCGCCGACGATGGCGAACACGATTTCATGTTTCGAAGCGACCGCGATGGCCCCCAAAGCCCCGCCCAAAGCCAACGAGCCAGTATCGCCCATGAACACCGCCGCAGGGGGCGCGTTGTACCACAGGAACCCGAGGCCCCCGCCGATGATCCCCATGGTGAAGATCAAGAGCTCCCCTGTGCCGGGGACGTAGTGCAGCCCAAGGTCTTCGGTGAAATCGACGCGCCCCACGAAATAGGCGATCACGCCGAGGGTCGCGGCAGCAATCATCACTGGCATAATCGCCAACCCGTCAAGGCCATCTGTCAGGTTCACCGCATTGGCCGAGCCCACGATCACGATGATGGAAAACGGGATAAACAAGAGTCCAAGGTTGATCAGCACGTCCTTGAACACCGGCACGGCAAGCTGGTTTTGCAAGCCCTCCGGGTGCGCCACGGCAGAGAAATAGGCGGCGATGGCGGCAATCAGAAACCCCAGAAGCAGGCGCACCTTGCCCGGAACACCGGCAGTATTTTGCTTGGACACCTTGGCGTAATCATCAGCAAATCCGATCAGGCCAAAGGCCAGTGTAACCCCAAGCACGATCCAGACAAAAGGATTGTCGAGCCGCGCCCAGAGCAGGGTCGAGGTCACAAGCGCCCCGACGATCAAGAGGCCCCCCATGGTGGGTGTGCCCGCCTTGACAAAGTGCCCCTCGGGGCCGTCGTCGCGGATCGGCTGGCCCTTGCCTTGCGTCTTGCGCAGCACTGCGATCAAGGGGCGGCCAAACATGAACCCAAAAACCAGCGCCGTCATGAACGCACCGCCCGCCCGAAAGGTGATGTAGCGGAACAGGTTGAAAAAATCGCCCCCGTCCGAAAGTGCTGTCAACCAATAGAGCATGTCGGCCTATCCTTACGCATTATCTTGTGGGTCTGCGCCCGTTATCTTCGGATGGCCCATTTTGCGGATCGCGTCAACGATGACGCTCAGTTTCATCGAAAGGGAGCCTTTGACCAATACCACGTCCCCGCTGTCCAGACGGCGCGCGACGCGGGCTTCCATCTCGGCCGAGGTTTCGGCCCACATGCCCTGTTTTTCGCCCGGCAGTTCGGCATGCAGGTTTTGCATCAGCGGGCCGATGCAGTGCACAACGTCGATGGCTTGCATCGCATCAAGTTCGGCAAGCTCGGCATGCATGTCCGGGCCGTCGGACCCAAGTTCTTTCATATCCCCGACAAAGGCGATGCGCCGCCCCTTGCTGACCCTGCCGATGTCATGTGTCACTTGTGCTGCCGCCAGCACATCGAGGGCTGCGGCCATCGATGTCGGGTTGGCGTTGTAGCTGTCGTCGATCAATTCGAGGGTCATGTGGGTGTCTACGGCGTCCAGCGCGATGATCTCACGTGCCCCGCGCCCCTCATAAGGTGACCAGCGGCCCAGACTTTGCGCAGCCAAGGCGAGGTCGGCCCCCAGTGCTTCGGCGGCGGCCAGCGCGCCAAGCCCGTTCATCGCATAATGTTTGCCCACGGCACCGATCTTGAACAGCAGAGGTGCGTCATGGGCCGTGGCCTGCACCACCGTGACTTCGCGCCCCAGATCGGCAGATTTCAGAACAAAATCAAACCCATGTTCGCCAAATCCGATATCGCGCCGTTTCATGTCATGCGCCTTGGCCTGCAGGATGGCGGCGGTGGAGCAGTCGTTGTTGAGGATCGCGGTGCCCCCATGTTCGAGGCCTTCAAGGATCGAGGCCTTTTCCACTGCGATCCCTTCGATGTTGTCAAAGGCCTCAAGATGCGCTGCCGCGACGGTGGTGATCATCGCCACGTGCGGGCGCGCCAGACGCGCGAGCGGAGCAATTTCGCCGGGGTGGTTCATCCCGATCTCGATAACAGCGTATTCCGTGTCGGCGGGCATCCGTGCCAATGTCAGCGGCACGCCCCAGTGGTTGTTGTAGCTGGCCACCGATGCGTGGGTGCGACCCTGATCGCCCAGAATGGCGCGCAACATTTCCTTGGTTGAGGTCTTGCCCACCGAGCCCGTGATGGCCACAACACGCGCTTCGGTGCGGGTGCGGGCGGCAGCGCCGAGCGCTTCGAGGGCTTTGAGCACATCGTCCACGATCAACAGCGGCGCATCCGGTGCAACGCCGTCGGGCACATGGCTGACAAGGGCGGCGGCGGCCCCTTTTTTCAGTGCCTGAGCGACGAAATCATGGCCGTCGCGCACGTCCTTCAGCGCCACAAACAGATCGCCTGTCTCTAGCGTGCGGGTGTCGATGGACACGCCGCTTGCGCTCCAATCCGTTGCGGTGCGGCCACCTGTTGCTGCAACGGCGTCAGCGGCGCTCCAAAGCGTCATGTCAGTCTTCCTTCGAGTGCGGCCACAGCGACGCTGGCCTGTTCGGCGTCGTCAAAGGGCAGGATGTCATCGCCCACGACCTGCCCCGTTTCGTGCCCCTTGCCTGCGATCAGCAGGGCATCACCGGGGCCCAATGCGTCCACTGCGCGCAGGATCGCCTCGGCCCGGTCGCCAACCTCGTGGGCGTTGGGGCAGCCATCCATGACGGCGGCACGGATCAGTGCCGGGTCTTCGGAGCGTGGGTTGTCGTCCGTGACGAACACCACATCGGCGTTTTGGGCCGCCGCCTGCCCCATCAACGGGCGTTTGCCCGCGTCGCGGTCACCGCCTGCGCCGACCACGGCAACTAGCTTGCCCATCACATGCGGTCGCATCGCGGCAAGGGCGGTGGCGACGGCATCGGGGGTATGGGCGTAATCGACGAACACGGCCGCGCCGTTTTCGCGGGTTGCGGCCAGTTGCATACGGCCCCGCACAGTGCCGAGATGCGGCAGGGTTTCGAACACGGCCTGCGGTTCGGCCCCGCAGGCAATCACAAGGCCACAGGCCAGCATCACGTTATCCGCCTGAAATCCGCCAATCAGCGGCAGGTGTGCAGTATAGCTTTTGCCCGCAAAGGAGAGGCGCACATCCTGCCCCGTGGTGTCAAAGCGTTGCGCTGTCAGGTGCAGATCGCCGCCGTCACGGCCCACGCTCAGCACCGTTTGGCCGCGGGCGCGCGCAATCGCGGCCATGTCGACACCCCGCGGGTCGTCGATGTTGATCACCGCGATGCCCTCCTCGGGCAGCACACGGGCAAAAAGGCCCGCCTTGGCGTCGAAATAGGCCTCGAAGGTTTCGTGATAATCCAGATGATCCTGCGTGAAATTGGTGAACCCGGCGGCTGTCAGCGTCACCCCGTCAAGGCGCCGCTGGTCAAGTCCATGAGAGGACGCCTCCATCGCGGCATGGGTAATGCCTGCGGCGCGGGCACCGGCCAATGTGCGATGCAAGGTGATAGGTTCGGGCGTTGTGTGGGCGAGCGGTGCGGTCCACGCGCCCTCGACCCCGGTGGTGCCCAGATTGACGGCGGACAGCCCCATCTCAATCCAGATCTGGCGCACGAATGTGGCCACCGAGGTTTTGCCGTTTGTGCCCGTCACGGCCACCATCGTGTCCGGCTGCCCGCCAAACCACAACGCCGCAGTCCGGCTGAGCGCGGCACGGGGATCATCGGTCAGGACAACGGCGATACCGTCGAGGTGACCGGCCGCGATGTCGGCACCCGCCCGATCGGTCAGCACGGCAACTGCGCCCATGCGCACGGCGTATTGGATAAACGTCGCCCCGTGCACGCGGGTGCCGGGCATGGCGGCGAACAGGGTCCCGTCCCTGACCTGACGGCTGTCGACCGCAATGTCGGTAACGTCGGGATTTGCCCCGCCAAGGGCGGTCAGGCCCAGCGATGATAATGGTCGTGCCTGCGCGCCCATGGATCGGCCTTTGGCTCGGGTGCCGGTGGCACCTCAGTTGCTGCTGGTCAGCGTTATATCAGTCAGTGTCGCCGGTTCAACGCCCGGACGCAGCCCCAAAAGCGGAGCGATGCGCCCGATCATCTCGGCGGCGACCGGCACGGCAGTCCAACCTGCCGTGCGGCGGGGTTTGTCACCGGATGTTTCGACCGGTTCGTCAAGCGTGACGATCAGCACATATTTCGGATCATGCGCGGGAAAGATGGTGGCGAATGTCGCGATGACCTTGTCGTCATAATACCCGCCCTTCGGTTTCGGCTTGTCCGCTGTGCCTGTCTTGCCGCCCACGGCATAACCCGGCACTTCACCCATGCTGGCGGTGCCACTTGTCACGACGGCGCGCAACATCTCGCGAGCGGCTTTGGCCGAGGCCGCGCTCATGACCCGTTCGCCGCGACGCGGGCCGTCCTGTTTCAGAATGGTGGGAGCAACCACAAATCCGCCGTTTGCGATGGCGGCGTACCCCGCCGCCAGATGCATCGGAGACGAAGACAGCCCGTGTCCGTAGCTGACAGTCACAGCGCTCAGGTCCGTCCAGCGTTTGGGCAAAAGCGGCTTGCCGGTGCGCGCCTCAACAATCTCGAATGGGGTTGCGTCGAAGAAGCCGAGGGATTTCAGGAAGTCCTGCTGCCGTTTCACGCCGATCTGCAGGGCCATGCGCCCTGTGCCGCGGTTCGAGGATTTGACGATGATGTCGGACACTGTGAGTTCGCCGTAATTCTTGTTGCGAAACTCTCCGATCCGGAAACCGCCCACGCGCATCGGACCCTTGGTGTCGATGACGGTCGTGGGCGATACAAGGCCAAGATCGACAGCCTGAGCCGCAGTGAAAATCTTGAAGGTCGAGCCAAGCTCGTAAACGCCCTGTACGGATCGATTGAACAGCGGGCTGTCTGACTGGTCCCCACTGGTTGCGGGACGGGGTCGGTTGTTGGGGTCGAAATCGGGCAGGCTGACCACCGAGATCACCTCGCCCGTATGCACATCCATCAGCACGGATGTGGCCCCCTTGGCGTTCATGATCTTCATCCCGCCGTAAAGGACACGTTCGGCCGCCGCCTGCACGGTCAGATCAAGCGAAAGCTGCAGCGGACGCTGCCCGTTGGCCGGGTCACGAAGATAGTCATCGAACTGCTTTTCAACGCCTGCAACTCCAATCACCTCGGCCGCGTGCACGCCTTCCTTGCCAAAGGAGGCCCCGCCCATCACGTGGGCCGCGAGCGAGCCGTTGGGATAAAGGCGCATATCGCGCGGGCCGAACAGCAGCCCCGGATCGCCGATTTCATGGACGGCCTGCATCTGTTCGGGGCTGATTTTCTTGCGAATCCACAGGAACTTACGCTTGCCGGTGAAATCCTTGATCAGGTCCTTTTCATCCAGATCGGGAAAGATCGCCGCGAGGCTTTTGGCCGCCCCGACGGGATCGATCATGTGCGGGGGCTGGGCATAAAGCGCGTGGGTTTCAAAATTGGTTGCCAGCAGGCGGCCCTTGCGGTCCACGATGTCTGCGCGCGCGGCGGAAATCGCCGCCCCTTGCGCACTCGCGCGCGGCTCTACCGGATCAGAGGTGGCCAGCATCCCCATGCGCACCCCCACCACCATGAAGGCGCAGAAAAAGAATACGCCAAGCACCAGCAGACGTCCTTCGGCGCGCTGCCGGGCGGTGTCACGCATCTCTTCATGACGCACGGCGCGGTTTTCGCGTTCGATATCATCCGGGCTTTGGCCCGCGGCGCGGGCAGGCAAAATGCGTGCCAGGGGGCGCAGAGGCGTGCGGGTCATTCCGTGCCCTCCTCGGCTGGGAGGGTGCCGGAGACTTCGACACTGTTGGTTATGTCGAGCAGCGCAGGCGCCGGATAGGCGACCTCATCCACGCGCCCGAACTGATCCGGGCGGAAGGGCAACAGGCCCAACCGGTCAAAGTTGATGTCCGCCAGATCACGCAGGCGGTTGGGGCGGTTCAAATAGGCCCATTCGGCCTTGAGCACGGCAAGGCGCGCGTGGGCTGTGCGGATGTCGCGGTGCAACTGGTCGGTTTTGGCAAGGGAGCTTTGCGTGGCGTAATTCTCGCGGTAGGCCCAGAAGGCGAGGCCGATCACAGCCAGAGTTGTCAGCACATAAAGAACACTGCGCATTACATGAACCCTTTGACTTGCGGCATGCCGATGGATTTCGCCTCAATGGCACCTGGCGGTGCATCGGTGCGAATGCCGATGCGCAACTTGGCCGAACGACTGCGCGGATTTGCAGCCAGTTCAGTTGCATCGGGGGCAATCGCCTTGCGGCTTTTGAGCGTGAATTGCGCAGCCTCCTGCGCGGTTTCCGGCGCGTATCTGTTGGCATTGGCGGCACGCCCCCCCGCGCGGTCAAAAAGCGTTTGACCATACGATCCTCGACCGAATGGAAGGTGACGACGGCCAGCCTGCCACCGGGTTTCAAAGCCCGCTCAGCCGCCATCAGGCCCTGATACAGCTCGTCATATTCATGGTTCACCGCGATCCGCAGCGCCTGAAAGCTGCGCGTTGCGGGATGGGATTGCCCCGGCTTGGGGCGTGGCAGGCATTTTTCGATGATGGCTGCGAGTTCCAGCGTCGTGGTGATGGGGCGCGCGGTGATGATGGCGCGCGCGATGCGCCGACTGGCGCGTTCCTCACCGTAATGGAACAGGATGTCGGCCAGCACGCTCTCGTCCGCATCGTTCACGATGTCGGCGGCAGAGGGACCGTCCTGGCTCATCCGCATGTCGAGAGGGCCGTCTTTTTGAAAGGAAAATCCGCGTTCGCCCTGGTCGAGCTGCATGGAACTGACCCCAAGGTCGAGGACAACGCCGTCAAGGCCGGTTCCGTATTCATCCAGCTTGGAAAACACGCCGGGCTGCATCTGGATATGGTCGCCATATGCGCTGGCCCAATCGGCAGCCATCTCAAAGGCCACGGGGTCGCGATCCACCGCAATGACCTTCTCGGCCCCCGCCTCAAGCAAAGCGCGCGTGTAGCCACCCGCGCCAAAGGTGCCATCCAGCCAGACGCCTTCAATGGGCGCGCAATGCGACAGGATCGCGTCGATCAGAACTGGTATATGTGGCCCCCCAGCCGACATTTTATTCGAGGTCTCCGTCAAGGTAGACTGACGGGTCGACATCCGGGTCATACCCATCGTCATCCAACGCGGCGATACTGGCATCATAGGCCTCGGGCTTCCAAATTTCGAACGTATCGCCGGAGGAGACAAAGCGCGCCATGCCATCAAGGCCAATCTTGTCGCGCAATTTGGCGGGCAGGACGATGCGGCCCGTGTCATCGACAACTGCCTCGACGGATTGTGCACTATACAAGCGCTCCATCGCCTTACGTTTCGCCGATCCGCGGGGATGTTTTGAGATTTTTTCGTCCACCTCGTCCATGGCCTCAATGGTGAACCCTTCGAGGTAGTCGCGGGTGTCGCCGCCATAGACGATAATGATGCGCGGCGGCAGGCCGTCGGTCCAGTCCGGGTCGCAGGATTCGATCACACGGCGAAACGAGGCCGGGATAGACACCCTGCCCTTCGCGTCCACCTTGTGGTCGCTTTCGCCTCTGAACCTGCGTGCCACTGTTTCGGCCCGTCCCTCTTAATACCTTTCGCGTCCCCACGCGCCTGTGCGTTCCCCGGTCTTTTGAAATGGAAACGGCGGGTTGATCTGCTGCCACTGATCAACCCGCCGCCCTCGTCCCGACTTGCGGGATGTCCAGCTGCGCGCGCCACCTGGGGGGATGTCTGCTCGCTCGCGCGCCGGATCTCTTGGTCTGATGAAATCGAGGTGCCTGTATGAAACCTGCTTGAGTTTTTATTGCGTGGGGTCGTTTGGTGCCCCGGTCTCGTTCTCATCCGATGCAATAGGGATGCCATGGGAATTGATGGGAAACAATAGTTTTTTGTGGTCAGAGGTGACTATACCTTGTGAATTAGGTCGCCTGAAAACAACATATGGTGGGTGCAGCGGGGGTGATTTGAGCCTATCGTGTGAGTCTATCAGCCTCAGCCACTAAATGTGGTGTGTTGTAGCTTGAACTAAGCGATACCCATAAAATCCCAAAAAAGTGCGCATACCGCTATCACGAACTTAGCGTGTTCATTCTATGTTCTCAATACAGAAAGGAAAATTCCACAATTCGAAGCCAAAATTGATTCTGAATCAAATCGAAATTCGGGCAATCGCCCATGCATTCCCATGCCACGTCTAACGCCGTGAACAAGTCGCTCTTCTCGGATTTCAAAAATCCCGGGCGGGTCCGAAGGACGGGGCAGAGCCCCTTCTTTCTATATAATGTCGTCGCGCAAGCGGGCGTTTGGAAACGGCTCAGGCCATTCCGCCTTTGATCAGCCCTTCGGCAATGCGCGCATAGGCCTGCGCCATTGGTCCGTCGCCCGCAGCCACCGGCGTGCCGCCATCCCCTGCCAGCCGGGTCTCAAGATCAATCGGCAGCGCGCCAAGCAAGGGCACGCCCATTTTCTCGGCCTCCGCCGCAACACCGCCCTGTCCGAATATCTGATGCTCGGACCCACAATCGGGACAGACAAACATCGACATGTTCTCGATCAACCCCAGCACAGGCGTCTTGAGGGTCGCAAACATATCCAGCGCCTTGCGCGCATCGATCAGCGCCACGTCCTGGGGGGTGGAGACCACGATGGCGCCACTCAATTCGGACTTGGTGCACAGGGTCAGTTGCACGTCGCCCGTGCCGGGGGGCAGATCGACGATCAGCACGTCCAGCTCGCCCCACTGCACCTGCCCCAGCATCTGTTGCAGCGCCCCCATCAGCATCGGGCCGCGCCAGACCACGGCCTTGCCTTCCTCCATCATGAAACCGATGGACATGAGCGTCACGCCATGGGCATGCAGCGGAATGATTGTTTTGCCATCGGGGCTGGCCGGGCGCTTGTTCACACCCATCATGCGGGGTTGCGAGGGTCCATATATATCTGCATCCAGCAGCCCGACCTTGCGCCCTGCCCGCGCCAAGGCCACGGCGAGGTTAGAAGACACGGTGGATTTGCCCACCCCGCCCTTGCCCGAACCAATGGCAAGAATGCGTTGCACGCCTGCAGGCTTGGTCGGTCCCTCCTGGGGTTTGGGATGTCCGCCGATTTTCAGGCTGGGCGGCGCGGCCGGTTTGGGCGCAGGCCCGTGGGCGGTCAAGGCAACGCGCACCTGCGCAACGCCAGCCATCCCGGCCACTGCCGCCTCTGCCGCCGCGCGCACAGGTTCCATAAGTGCGGCCAGTTCCGGGCTTGGTGCTTCGATGATGAATTGCACCGTATCACCCTGTACCTGCACCGCCCGAATCAAATCGCGGCTCACGAGGTCACCACCGTCGGGCATCTCGATCCGACGTAAGGCAGACAGGATGTCATCTTTGGTTACAGACATGGCGCATTTCTCCGCTGGGGTGCTGCATTAACTGGCAGATTTCAGCGCGAGGGCAAGGGGGGCGTACCTGATCGCGGGGCCGTGCCAAAAGACTGTGCGCAATGCTTGCATTTTGACCACCTACCCTATGCAATTGCTGCATGGCAGCATTGTTTCAGTGTCTATTGTGCACCTGCAGCATTGGCTTATGTTTGGGCTAACGAAAACGAGCAAGAGGCGAAGAACATGGCCTATTACAACGAACTGGCACAGCGCAGCGATCTGGTCGAACGGACGCTTGCAACGCTGGCACAATATTTCGAAGCCGCGGCGGCGCGTCACGCTGCCCGCCGCGTCTACAAGACCACGCTGAACGAACTGAGCGATTTGTCCAACCGCGAACTGGCGGATCTGGGCATGCACCGCGCAGAACTCAAGCGCGTGGCATGGGAAGCAGCTTACGGCGTTAACGCCGCGTAAGCCCAACGGATCAGATGTCCCTCTCCTCCTCCCTGGGGCATCTGAAATTAGCGGCGGCTCCTACCTCCTCCCAGGGGTCGCCGCGCCTTTTTATTCCGCGCCTCTGAAAGGCGCATGTACCAGAATACATCGCGATAGGTCTTTCCTCCTCCCTGACCAAAGCGGTGTTGACTGAGCGGCGGTCCCACCTCCTCCCGGGGCCGCCGTATCACCCTTTCCGCGCCCGCTCGGGCGTATCGTTTACATCACGCGCCCGGTCCTCCTCCTCCCTGACTGGCCGCATGATGAAGAAGAGACGGCGACCCCTCCTCCCAGGGGTCGCCGTTTTTCGTTATGTCGGCGGATGTGATCGCGACGCGTGGCAAGGGTTGCTGTGCACGTCAAAGAGACCAGCCACACGGATGATCCTTAGATGGCAGATACAGTTAATATCTGATTGGCATGGGTCGAAGCTGGCCGTATGTCGATCTTTGGAGTTGTCTGCCCGGATGCGCCCCATGGATCACTTGAGTGGCTGGTCGCTTTTCCGCGAAAAGTACCCTTTGCCACCTGGCGCACTCACCTGCGGGAAATGCGCAGTTTAAAACGGAATATCGTCACAGCCCGATATAAACCGGGACACCACCTTCTTGACCCCGGCCTTCTCGAAATCAATCTCCAGCTTGTCGCCCTCGATCCCGACGACCGCGCCATAGCCGAACTTCTGGTGAAACACCCGCTCGCCCATGGTGAAACTCGACACGGCAGTGAGGTCGATCACCGTGTTGCGGCTTTCCTTGGGTTGCGAAATGGGCCGTGTATTCGCGCGAGCTTGCAGACGCTTCCAACCGGGCGAGTTGTAGACATTCGCATCGGCGGCCGCCTTGTGGAGATTGGATTCCATTGTCGGCGCAGCGGCCCCATAACCGCCACCGTAAAGACCGGGCGGGGTCAGGACATCGACATGATCCTCTGGCAACTCGTCGATAAACCGCGACGGCATCGACGACTGCCACTGCCCAAAAACCCGTCGGTTGGCGGCAAAGGAAATGGTACACACCTCTTCGGCGCGCGTGATGCCCACGTAGGCGAGGCGGCGCTCTTCCTCGAGCCCCTTGATCCCGCTTTCATCCATGCTGCGCTGCGATGGGAACAGGCCGTCTTCCCACCCCGGCAGAAAGACCATGGGAAACTCCAACCCCTTGGCAGCGTGCAGGGTCATGATCGACACTTTGGCCCCCCCATCGTCCTGCTCATTGTCCATGATCAGCGACACGTGTTCTAGGAAACCTTGCAGGTTCTCGAACTGCTCCAGCGCCTTGACCAGTTCCTTGAGGTTTTCAAGCCGCCCCGGGGCCTCGGGCGTCTTGTCGTTCTGCCAGTGCGCGGTATAGCCGCTTTCATCCAGAATGACCTCGGCCAGTTCAACATGGCTGATGGGCGGTGGCCCATATTCCGTGCGCAAGGGCGCCAGCCCCTCGTCGATCACGTTGTCATCTTCCACCACTTCGATACGCGGGCCGCGCAGCTTGCTGTTCCAACGCGCAATACCATCGACAAGGGTGCGCAGCTCGGATCCGCCTTTGCCCTTGATCAGCCCTTGGTCGACTGCGATGCGCGCGCCTTCAACGAGGCTCACACCATTGGCGCGCGCGGCCACCTGAATGGTCTGTTGCGCCTTGTCACCCAGCCCCTCTTGGGCGTGTTTACGATCCGCTCAAAGGCGAGATCATCCTCGGGGCTGACGACGACGCGGAAATAGGCCATGGCATCACGAATTTCGAGCCGTTCGTAAAACCGCGGACCTCCAATGACGCGATAGGGCAACCCAATGGTCAGAAACCGGTCCTCAAAGGCGCGCATCTGGTGGGACGCGCGCACAAGGATGGCCATTTCATCCAAATTGAATTTGGTGAAAGCTGGTTCTAAAGAAAGACCTTCTTGCTGTCTGGTGGTAAGCTCCCAAAGCAAGTTTGTATTGCTTTCATTGACCAGAAAGGTCTCGTGTTCTTTTAGGCGACCTACCAATTGTTCTCTACTGTTCAAGCCACGAAAAACATCGCGATCATGCAAGCGCTCGATTTCTTGCATCATTTGCTCGGAACGAGAGTTTTCCCTTCTTTGAGCAATCGATGAGCTACCAGCTGACAGTGCCTCAATCTCATCTCCGATCCAGCGCGCCTCTTCCTCGCCGTCCCAATGGCCGATCAGTCGAACAAGTTCTCCTTCTTTAGCAGCAGTCCACAGCGTCTTGCCCAGCCGATCCTGATTGCCTGCGATCACGCCCGAGGCCGCGCCCAGAATATGCGGGGTCGAGCGGTAGTTCTGTTCCAGCCGCACCACATGCGCGCCGGGAAAATCCTTTTCAAAGCGCAGGATGTTGCCCACCTCGGCCCCGCGCCAGCCATAGATCGACTGGTCGTCATCGCCGACACAACAGATATTCTTGTGCCCCTGCGCCAGCAGGCGCAGCCAGAGGTACTGGGCGACGTTGGTATCCTGATATTCGTCCACAAGGATGAATTTGAACCAGCGCTGGTACTGGGCCAGCACATCCTCGTGCGTCTGGAATATCGTGACCATATGCAGGAGCAGGTCGCCAAAATCGCAGGCGTTCAGCTCTATCAGGCGTGCCTGGTATTGCGCATAGAGCTCGACGCCCTTGTGGTTATACGCACCACCATCTGCGGCAGGCACCTTGTCGGGCGTCAATGCGCGGTTTTTCCAGCCGTCGATGATGTTGGCGAGCATCCGTGCCGGCCAACGCTTGTCATCGATATTGGCGGCCCGGATCAGTTGCTTCATCAGACGGATCTGATCGTCCGTGTCCAGAATGGTGAAGTTGGACTTCAACCCTGCCAGTTCCGCATGGCGGCGCAGCAGCTTGACGCAGATCGAATGGAAGGTGCCCATCCAACGAACCGGTTCTCTCAGCTCGAATGGCGTTTGACCTAGCCTCTTCTGCATTTCCTTTGCGGCTTTATTAGTAAACGTCACAGCAAGGATTTCATTGGAGCGCGCGCGCCCGGTAACGATGAGGTGGGCAACTCGCGCCATCAGCGCCCTCGTTTTACCGGTTCCGGCTCCGGCAAGCATCAAAACCGGCCCATCCAGCGTTTCAACCGCCTCGCGTTGTGGAGGATTAAGCTGTTCGAGATAAGCCCCAGCTTGCCGCGGCATCGCGCGCGCCGACAGGGATGCGCCCTCAAAGGCGTCGAATTCGTCAAAACTGCTCATGGACCGCATCTTAACGCGGACATGAAAAAAGAGAAAGCTGTTCCTGCTATGTTCCAGCGGCTCTGATGCCGCCGATCACCCCTGCGACTAGACAGCCTCGGCGAGGGTCGAAACGGGGGTCGCCGCACGCGCCATCATCGGCGTCTTGAGACCTGCAAAGCGCGAGCGGACGAATGGCACAGTGCGGGGCGAGGATACCGCACGGGCCACCTGCGCACGCAACGACGCAAGACCAAGCTTGACCGCAACCTCATTGGATACATCCTGCCCGACGACACAATGCAGAGACGGAAAATGTGGTGACAATTCATCCTGATCGGCGGCCACGTCGGATGTGCGCAAGATCGACACCAGATGCGGATTGCGATCTTCGGCCATGCCCAGCGTGTCACCCAGCGCATCGCCCACAGTGGTTTTGTCCATCACCAGCAAGTCCACGCCAAGGCGCGAAATGCAGGTTTCCGCCACCAAAAGGCTGCCCGTACCCGTCACGTGAATGCCCGCCTCCATAAGCGCCATCAGGCTGTGGTCCAGTCGAGCGGCTTGCGTGTCGATGATCAGGGCTTGCATGGGCGTTTCTCCATTAGGTTGGTGGCTACGTGACGAATCCCATTTACCTAAAATGCAATTAAAAAAGGATTTACTGCGGTGGCTTTCCACCCGCCCTCTGGACAGAACGGTACCGGACCCTTCAGATGACGGTATGGACCTCAATACCCGTTTTCCCGCCATCAGTGACCTGCGCGAGTACGCGCAAAAACGCATCCCGAAATTCGTGTGGGAATACCTCGATTCCGGTACCGGGTCAGAGGCGACGCGCAACCGCAATCGCATGGCGCTGGACCGCATCGGGTTGATGCCCTCGGTACTGCATGGGGAATTCGAGCCTGACCTAACCATCGAGTTGCTGGGCGACACGTTGCCCCTGCCTTTTGGCATCGCGCCTGTGGGCATGTCGGGGTTGATGTGGCCGGATGCAGAGCGCCTGCTGGCCAGAGCAGCGGCAAAACTGGATATTCCTTACACCATCTCAACCGTCGCCACCCAATCGCCCGAGGATGTGTCGGGCGATCTGGGTGCGCATGGCTGGTTTCAGATGTACCCACCCCGTGACGAGGCGATCCGCCATGACATGCTGGCCCGCGCGC
This sequence comes from Tateyamaria armeniaca, assembly GCF_045797845.1. Classification (NCBI taxonomy): domain Bacteria; kingdom Pseudomonadati; phylum Pseudomonadota; class Alphaproteobacteria; order Rhodobacterales; family Roseobacteraceae; genus Tateyamaria; species Tateyamaria armeniaca. Next base: position 2,546,446 of record NZ_JBHDIY010000002.1, on the reverse strand, counting down.
GGAAGGCCGGGTTCAAAACGCTTGTGCTGACGGTAGATGTTCCGGTGGCCTCGCGGCGAGAACGCCAGACCCGCTCGGGCCTGACCAACCCGCCACGCCTGACACCACGCTTGCTGGCGCAGGTGGCGATGCGCCCCGCCTGGGCACTTGGCATGGCGCAGCGGGGCATGCCGCATATGCGGATGCTGGATGCCTACACAAATGCGGCGACAAACAACCTGCCGGTCACGGCCCATGTGGGATATTTGCTGCGCACGTCACCCGACTGGGACTACGTCAAATGGTTGCGCGATGCGTGGGACGGGCCATTTGTGGTCAAGGGCATCCTGCGATGCGAAGATGCCACGCGGCTTGAAAAGCTGGGTGCAGATGCGATCTGGGTCTCCAACCATGCAGGCCGCCAGTTTGACGCGGCCCCCGCCAGTATCGAAGTGCTGCCGGACATCCGTGCGGCCACCACGCTGCCGATCATCTTCGATTCCGGGATCGAGGGCGGCCTCGACATTCTGCGCGCGCTGGCATCGGGAGCGGATTTCGTGATGCTGGGGCGGGCGTGGCACTATGCCCTCGGGGCCTTGGGTGCAGAAGGCCCAGCGCATCTGGCCCATATCCTCAAGGCTGACCTGATCTCGAACATGGGGCAATTGGGGGCGCGGAGTTTGCGCGACCTGCCCGAACCATTCGACCTTGCCTAAGGTGTCCAGGTCAGGAAATTGCGGATCATGCGCAGGCCGACATCCTGGCTCTTCTCGGGGTGGAACTGCATCCCCAGCATCGTGCCCGTCCCGATCACTGCCGTGACGTCGCCGCCATAATCCACGTGGGCCAACCGCAGGGCCGGATCAGCGACTTCGAAATGATAGGAGTGCACGAAATAGGTGTGATCGCCGGACGCAATTCCGTCAAACACGGGGTGGGCCGCGCCCAGCACCAGATCGTTCCAGCCCATATGCGGCACTTTCAGCTTGGGATCAGAGGGGGCAATCGGCACCACCTGGCCTCCCACCCAGTCAAGACCGGGTGTGTCGGAGTATTCCCGCCCCCAGGTCGCCATCAACTGCATGCCGACGCAGATGCCAAGGAACGGACGGCCCTTGACCTCGACCGCCTCGACAAGGGCCTCATAAAGGCCCCCGGTACCGCGCAGCGCCGCCGCGCAGGCCGGAAAGGCGCCGTCGCCGGGCAGGACAACGCGGTCCGCGCGGGCCACGACATCTGCGTCCGAAGTGACGACGACCGTGCCCTCGCCCAGATCGGCGGCCATCTTCTGGAACGCCTTTTCCGCCGAATGCAGGTTGCCGCTTTCGTAATCGATCAGGGCCGTGAGGCTCATAAGGCGCCCTTGGTTGACGGGATTGCGTCCGCCACGCGGGCATCGACCTCAAGCGCCATACGCAACGCGCGGGCCACCGCCTTGAACGCCGCCTCGGCAATGTGGTGGCTGTTGAGGCCGTGCAGCATGTCCACATGGAGCGTAATGCCGCCATGGGTCGACAGGGCTTGAAAGAACTCGCGCACCAGTTCGGCGTCGAAGGTGCCGATCTTGTGGGTGGGCAGATCGACGTTCCAGACAAGGAACGGACGGCCCGACAGATCAAGGGCTACGCGCACCAGCGCGTCATCCATCGGCAACAGGCACGACCCATAGCGCTGGATGCCTTTCTTGTCGCCCACCGCCTTGGCCAGCGCCTGCCCGATGGTAATCCCCACATCCTCGACCGTGTGGTGATCGTCGATATGCAGATCGCCCGCACAGCGCACTGTCATGTCGATCAGCGCATGGCGCGCCAACTGGTCCAGCATGTGATCAAAGAAGCCGACACCGGTCTGGTTGTCATAGACACCAGTGCCGTCCAGGTTCAGCTTGACCGAGATGTCTGTCTCGGCCGTGGTGCGGGTCAGGTCGCGCGGCGCATGGGAGCCCTTTCAAAAAGTCACGTCGCGCTCTCTATAGGCGGGTGGGCCTTGCGCGCCAAGTCCCGGCGCACCCCCTTGTGCAGGCCGGTCCGGTCGTGTCACTTAAACGGCACCACACCTGTTGCGAAAGGGCCCGGGCCATATGTCGACATGCGTCTTTATCCAGATCCGTTGCCGTCCCGGCACCACCTACAAGGTCGCCGAAGACATCGCATTGCGCGAAATCCACTCGGAACTCTATTCCACATCCGGTGAATACGACCTGCTGATGAAGCTGTACATTCCGGCGGGCGAGGACGTGGGCAAGTTCATCAATGAAAATCTGCTGGACATCGACGGGATCGAACGGTCGCTGACGACAATGACGTTCAAGGTGTTTTGAGGCGCGCGGAAAAGGAGCAACTCGGTGCGGATCATGTGCCTAACGGATGGGGCGGCAAGCTGAGCGATGTGCTGCTGCCCTACCTGTCCGCGGCGCAGCCGGACGTCCTGTGCCTGCAAGAAATCGTTCACAGCCCGCAAACCGACCACGACTGGCTTATTAATCGCGACGGCGATCACGTTCTGCCCCAGCGCGCTAATTTCATGCGTTATGTCTGTCTGGCCTTGCCGGATCGCCGAAACCGGTAGGATGCTTTGATCCTCCCCCACTGAAGCGGTCCGCCGCTATAGCTAGGAAACGGAGGGTCAACCATGGGAATCAAAAGACACCAGCCGGAAGAAAATTGTCACGAAGTTACGGCAGGTTGAAGTGCTGTGCGACCCAGAGATGCCGCGTGTTGATGCAATCAGACAGGTGCAAATCACGGACCAGATATTCTATTGCTGGCATAAGCAACGCGCCTTTGTCCGTCATTGGTCCGACGACAATAGCGAATGCGGTATGGGAACTGACCAACGAAGGAGAATGACCGGTTGCGTCGAGCCGTGTCAGACCTGACGCTGGATGATCTGATCCTGTCGCAAGTTGCACGGGGAATCTACTGAGCCCTTCACATCGTCGTGCCTGCATTGAGCATGTTCGAAGCCAGTTTCACGTCACAGAGCGTCGCGCCTGCCGTGTCTTGCGGCTGCAACGCTCCACACAAAGGCGGGTGCCGGTTGGACGTGCGGACGCAGAAAGCCTGGTGGCAGACATGATCGAGCTGACGCGCCACTATGGTAGATACGGCTACCGCCCGATCGCCACGTTGCTCAGAGACGCTGGATGGCTGATTTACGACAAACAACCCTCTCGGCAGATTTGCCATGCCAATCGCCTGCTGGGCAATGGTCGAGCGCCTGTGGCGGCGTGAAGGGCTAAAAGTACCGATGAGACAGCCTAAGAAGGGAACGCTCTGGCTGAACGATGGTTCGTGCGTCCAATGACCTGCAAACTAACGTGCCGGAAGGCGGCTACACTCATTTTGATGCTTCATGCTACACTATTTGTCACAACAATGCACGTTGGACAGTCAGTAAATGCCATCTTCGGTGATGCTTCTTTCAAACCAGAACGTCACTGGGACGTGCTCTAGACAATGACCACCAAGCCAGACTCCCGAGCAAAAAATGCGGATGACTGCTATTTTAAAAGGTTGTTATTCAACGCATCATAAAATGTACGCTGAAACATTGGCAGAGCCAATTGCGAAAGATGCCCGCTGTCGGCAAAGAGAGAACCACGCTCACCTACAAACACACACCGATCTGCGCTGCACTGAACCAGATCCGGCCTGATAATCTGGTGTGAAGCATCCCCCAGAACCGCCATCGAACTTCGATAGTTTAATTCCCATTCCCGTCTGGGCGCATCACGAGACACGCGTTCATCGTGACCAAATGCAATCTGGCGACTCAAGATGGACGCGACATCGAACATCGGCCTTAGAAGTGGACCAACTATGATAACTTCAATGCCCTTTTCGTGTAATCGATCTGCAAGAGAAATGGTTGCCTCCGCGATGAGGTTTGCGCCTTCGATCTTGCTTCCATCAGCGGACACGAGCAGCGCTTCCGTTGGCCAGTTGTGGGCAATGACCACAGTCTCAAGATGTGGCAACTCCAAAAGGCTAGCAAGGTTTGTTTTCGCCTGGTTGAGGCAGCGAATGCTAATGTTCAAGGAGACAGTGGGCAAACACGCGTTCAACGGCACTAGAGCGACTGAAAGTCCGTTTTCTTGTCCATATTCTCGTAACAGTGGCGCATACATCTGGGCATGCGAGTTCCCTAAAAGAGCAATGCGTGCACCCTCAATCCCGTCTTCCCCCAAAGACAAGTCACAGGCTCTGGATGCACCAAATGGGAACAGGCGGCTGACCTCGCAACGATAATGTGTTCCGACGGCGGCGTTAATTCGTGCCGCTTCCTCCGGCAGGCGGTTCGGTAGCCCTTGCGAAGAAATGAGCAGAACTGAACTGAGAGCAGTGATAGCCGTTCCACTTAGAAGAATGACGCCGACACGACGAAAGGGCATGCTCTGGTTTCTGAAGGGTTGTTCGACGAATGCCCAACTAATGTAGGCCACTAGCAAAGATACCGCCGCGACACCGGAAAGTTCGATAGGCGACGGCTCGCGCACAATGTAATAACTGTAGATAACGATGAGCGGCCAATGCCAGAGATACAAAGAATAGGAAATCCTACCGAGTAGGTTTACCGGACGACTAGCGATAACCTGTCCAAAGGCAGATTCCTGTGGCGCTCCAGCCCAAATCGCCAGCGTTGCTCCAAAGACGGAGAGTATTCCGTCCGGACTGCCTAAAAAACCTCGTATCGGTAAAGCCATGGAGCAGATCATGATCGCCCATCCAGACATAGCCAACCACGGCCGAGCCGGACCCTTAGGCAGTAGCGCCAATGCAGAGCCAATGCCAAGTTCCCACGCGCGCGTGGGCAGCAAATAAAACGCTGGACCAGACGCTCCAACTAGGATCGCAACCCAATTCAATGCAAAAGAGAGAACGACAAGTAAGGAGATGACCAGGATTGCGCGCCTTGAAACACCTTTCGTGAGGTACAAGAGGACAAGTGGTAGCAACAAATAAAACTGCTCTTCGATTCCCAGAGACCACAGGTTCAGAAGGGGTTTTTCGTCGGCCGCAGACGAAAAATAGTTGGTGTCTCGCCAAAAATATATGTTGGGAATAAACAGCAAGGAAGCGATCACGCTACGACCAAATCCACCCAGATCGTTAGGCAGAAGCACGATCGTGCTCAAGCCGGTGACCGCTATCAGAAGTATGAGAAGGGCAGGTATAATCCGTCTTATTCTTCGCACATAAAACTGCGCGATGGAGAATGAACCCGCCTTCAGTTCCTTCCAGATTATCCCCGTCAGCAGATACCCAGAAATGACAAAGAAAATGTCCACACCGAGGTATCCGCCTGGCAGAATTTCTTCGGACAGATGAAATAAGACAACAGAAGCCACCGCCAATGCGCGAAGGCCGTCGATGTCCGAGCGGTAAGGATGTGCGGTCACTCAATCGGCCTTTGTTTCTTCGACTGTTTCGTTGAACTCGCGATAGTGAGAAGAAAGTTCAAGCTAAAGAGCGCCGCGGCTGCCATTTTTTTCTGCAAGTGCTCTGCTCATTTTCCAACCTAAATCAATCGGTCACGAGGGGTAGAAATTGGGTCATGTCTCGGCAACTACCCGGTCGCGCGTGTCCAGGTTCAGTTACAAGATCCTGATTGTCATGTGCAACCAAGTCTGTGGTTGAAGTCCGCTATAAGCAAAGACAAGTCTGAAAACACTTTCTTCGCTGCTCATCTGAGAACTTCCGCTTTCCACAAGCTTCACAGTCATCAAGCCATTCCCAAACCATCGACACAACGAACTCATTGTCAGTCGTCAGACCGTTGCGGTTACGCCGGGAATTAGTATTGTGATCAAAGATATGGGCCTTGACTGACCCTGTGACTTAACCTGTTTTGGTAACACTGATCGGATTGCCCCATTCAAATCTGTGGTCGCCGTTCGCGCTGGCAACGTTGCCATGTATCCTCTGACCGACTCTCTCCGCTGGTTGGTTCGATGGTATCTCAGCTGATGTGCTTGCGTGGCTGTGCTTGTAAATGCTGGGTGCGCTAGCGGCCATTGCGCTGGGGATTAGGGGGCCATTCATTGCTTTTCGTTTTCTGATTGGTTTGGTGACTTTGCGGTTGGATATTTTCTAACTCCGCTCAACGCTCGGTGGTCATAGAATATTTGTGTTCGAGCAACGGGCGAAGCTCAAAGGAAGAGCAGCGATAGTGAAGCTATGCTTGTGCACCTCGCCTATCCGAGTTGCTACGAATCTAGGAGTGGTTAACCCATGTAGGCGTGAACGTTCACCAATAATTTGGTGTGCGAAAACACAAAGGCCTCACAGACCAGTTTAATAACTATCTGCAAGGCCTTAGTTTTTTGGAGCGGGCGAGGCGATTCGAACGCCCGACCCTAACCTTGGCAAGGTTATGCTCTACCCCTGAGCTACGCCCGCTTCCTTGGGTAAGCGGTGAGATACTTATCCGCGCCCTGCCCTGCAAGTGGAAAATCGCGTCGCGTCACAAAAATCTTTTCGCAATATGCTGGGCAACAGCGACGGAACGGTAAAGCACATACGTAACAAACCCATGCAACGCGCCCTGCGATACAGCTTGTGTCTGGTGACACCTCTATTGATCCTGATCCTGACCGGACGGCTCAATGCCCATGACGGACCGCATACGCCCGACATGCTGGCCCACGTCATCTCGGCCGTTCAGAGCGGAAACGAGGTTGCTGTCACGCTTGAGCTGACCGGGCTTGGCGGGCCGCTGGTGTTGGTCGCTGTGTCCACTCCCGGTGCCACTGCTGCGCCTATGGCGCCTGTCTACGTCAATTTTGCCGAGGATGTGCGCGTGGACACGCGCCTGACTTTTCCGAGACGCCCCCCGGCATTTTTACGCTGATGCTGGATTTCGGCCCCACGGGTACGGGCGCAGTTGCAGTCACACCTGTTCCAGGCCCCTTGTCCGCGCCTGACTGATCAAAGGAGTTTTGCAATGAGCCAGCATGTCCTTCCCTTCAAAACACTCGCACTCGCAGCGGCCATCATCCTTGGTCTTGTGGCAAATGCCAAAGCCCAGCCCAAGTTACGCCAGCACACGGCGACCACCGCTGCGCAGGTCGCGCTGACCTCGGCAAATCGTACCGTCCCCGGCAACAAAGTCGCCATCACCACGAGCGGCGCGCGCCGGATCATCACCTCGAATGGGCTGCCGTCACATGCGGTGGGCTCCTTTCCCAACCGGGGCAATCCCAACCGTATCTCGGCGCAATCCCACCGTTTTGTTGTGCCCGTGTCCCCAAAGGTCGGGGCCGCACGTGCGCTGGCCCGCGGTGCATCCTTTGGCGTTGCAATCAACGGTGTTCCGTTTGACCCGAATGCGGCCGAGTTCTGGCTAGGCAATCCGCGCTCGGGATGGGATTACAACGCATTGGGGGGCGCGGTATCCCTCGGATTCGATGCAAATTTTGCCCATGTGCAGCCAAGTGGTGCCTACCACTACCATGGCTTGCCCGTTGGGTTGATGCAGCAGCTGGGTTGGAGCGCAAGCCGTCCCTCGCCGCTGATCGGCTATGCGGCGGACGGTTTTCCGATCTATGCGCTGAATGCGCAAGTTGACGGACAGGTGGTGCGCATGACCTCGTCCTACCAGTTAAAGCCGGGTCGCCGTCCAGGCGGCACACAGCCCGGCGGGCCGCATGACGGCGCGTTCAAACAGGATTACCAATATGTGGCTGGCTCAGGCACGCTGGATGAATGCAACGGGGCGCGTGTTGTCACCGCCGACTATCCCCGAGGCACCTATGCCTATTTCCTGACGGATGCCTACCCGACCATCCCGCGCTGCTTGCGCGGTACACCGGGGCAAGGGTTTGGCAAGCGCTGAATACCTTACTTGCCAAGACAGCAAGGACAGGAGAGCATCCGCGACAGTACATGGTCGTTGCGACCACTTTTGTTCAAAGGAAACCTTATGATCCGCGCTGCCCTTGTCTCCCTGTTGCTGTTGTGCCCCTCCGCCCTTTTCGCCCAAAGCCAGTTGGAACGGCTCGAGGCCGTGTCTGAACAGATGAACCTTGAGATGGCCAAGATGATGGCGCGGGAAATTTCGGCCAATGGGGGCGATCCTGCCCCGGTGATGGCGGCGTTGCCCGACACCAGCTGGGATGACGAGTATCGTGCTGCGGGCACATGCATGCTGAACCAGTACAACGCCGCTGCAGGCACCCAAGGCACCGACAGTATGCTCGACAAGATGGAAGCGATGATCCCCCAGCTTGAGACGGCCACGATGGAGAGCCTTGAGAACATGGATGTCAGACCTGAAGGTGTAAGCGAGGATCAATCGATCCAGATCGCCCGGTCCTGCGGGATGATTGATCTGAGCATGCGACGGATGCAGGAAAGCGGGTTCACGGCGGCAATGATGCAGGCCTTTAGCGAGGCACAAGGCAACTAGGCGTCGCGCCGTTCGATCAAATCCCAGCGGTTGCCGAAGATGTCGCGGAACACGGCAACCGTGCCATAGACTTCGTGGCGCGGCTCTTCCTCGAAGGTAACCCCGGCCTGCATCAGACGGGCATGATCGCGTTCGAAATCGTCCGTCTGCAAGAACAGCCACACGCGCCCGGCCCCTTGGGCACCGATCGCCGCCTCTTGCACGGACCCGTCCGCGCGGGCCAGCACAAAGGATGCACCGCCCCCGGAAGGGCGCACCTCGACCCAGCGTTTGCGTCCCTGATCGATGTCGGCCACCAGATCAAAGCCCATCTGCCCGCAATAAAAGGCGATGGCCGCATCATAGTCGGGCACGATCAGGGAAACGGAGGCAAGCTGCATCCCCTTCACCTGCCGCAAGCCTGCCGCGCGTGCAAGAGCTTCAGACCTTTTGCGCCCGCACTGCCCCTGCCAGCACGATGATCAAGGTGGCCAGGACAGCCAGCAACGCAAAACCGGTGCGCAATGTGCATGCATAGGCGACAAAGCCGATCAGCGGCGGGCCCAGCAACAGCCCCCCATAACCCAGCGTCGATACCGAGGCGATGGCGGTGCCCGGCGGCAAATGCGGATCGCGCGCCGCCCGCGAAAAGGCCAAAGGCATGATCACCGCATACCCGACCCCCATCAGCGCGAACCCAGTCAGCGTCACACCGTAACTGGTCGAGGCGATGGCACTTACAGCACCTGTGGTTGCGACGACCCCTGCAATGCGCGCTGTCGGGGTGGGCCCAAACGCGCGCGTGACCTGATCCCCAAGCAGCCGTGTGATCACCATGGCCACTGAAAACACGGAATATCCAAGGGCCGCGTGCGCTGCACTCACCCCCGCGGTTTCGATCAGCAACAGCGCGCTCCAATCCACCATCGCGCCCTCACCCATCGAGGTGCAAAAGGCGATGAGGCCGACAAGGATCAGTGGCCCTTTGGGCAGCGGAAACAAGGGCGTGCCCGACACCCTGTCCTGAGTTGGCGACACCCACCCGATGCAAGCCACGGCAAGGGTCAGCACGGCGACAAGGGTTCCAGCCGCGATGAAGTGCAAGGGTATTGAAACACCCCACTGCTCGGCCCCGAACCCGCTTGCTGCACCAAGGCCCGCACCAAGGCTGAACATGGCGTGAAAGGACGACATGACAGGGCGCGCAATATGCCGCTCTGCCTCACCGGCCCACGTGTTCATGGCCACGTCCATCGCGCCGTGTGTCGCGCCAAAAAGCGCAAGTGCCACGGCCAGCAGCGCCACGTTCGGTGCGAGGGCCGTCAGGGCCAGCGCAAGGGTGTAGGCCACTGCGATCCGCAAGGTGATGAACGCCGCCCCAAGGCGATCAGCAAACCGCCCCGCCAGCGGAAAGGCCGCGATTGCGCCGCCAGCAAGAAGGAGCAAGAGCAGCCCCAGTTCGCCCGCATCAAGGTCATGGCGCATCGCCATTGCAGGAATGCGCGACGCCCAAATTCCGTAAAGCGCGCCGTTCAGGATGAACATGGCAGAGACGGCCATCCAAGTGGCGCGATTGGTATGTGGCTGCATGTGGACAGTCCTGCGTGCTGATGGCGTCGGGGATCGCGATGCCATGGTGCAGCCTTTGCCGAGGCAATGCGTCGGCACAAGAGGCTTTCAAACCGCTTTGGCCGTTTGTTTCAGACTGCAAACAGATGTGCGAGATGGCGGGCCCGTTCTGGTTCGATTTGCCAGCAGCACGCGATTTCCCACGCGCGACGCGCCGGATGCGATGGGTCAGCAAGATCGAATAGCGCAACATCACGGCGCGCCTCGTCCCAATCGACGAGGGTCACGCGCCCATCGGCATCGCGCAGGATGTTGGTTGGGTTGAGATCGGCATGGATTGCTGTTTCCGGCCTCTCAAGCTGCGCCCACTGCGCGCGCAACGCCTTAACCAAATCGCGGGGCATCTCAGCAAGATCAATGTCGCCACCCCTGTCGGCGCTCACCAGATCGCGCGCACTCGCGAACCCCGGGCGTTGGGGTAAATCATGACCCCGCTTGTGCAATGCGGCGACCTGCCCGGCGATGTCGTCAGGCGGCGTTTCAGTCCCTTCGCAGAATGGCTCACACGTCCAACCCTCGACGCACAGGGTTCCACTCAGGCTGGGGATCAAACGTGGCGCAAACAATCCGCACCTCGCCGCCACATCCTGTACCGGACCCAGCCAGTGCAACGCCGCTTCGCTGCGCCGGGTCGTTTTCAGCACATGGGTGCCGACGCGCAGCGCAGTGTTGCGGTGACCACCCGTCAGCGGGACGATGTCACCCGACAGACCCCACGCGGCCAGCGGCGGCGTCACTCCAGCTCGACGAGCAGATCCTTGGCATCGATCTGACCGCCGGGGCCGATATGCACGGCCTTCACAACAGCGTCGCGTTCGGCGTGGATGCCTGTTTCCATCTTCATCGCCTCGATGGTCAGCAACAGATCGCCCTCGCTGACCTTTTGGCCCACCTGCACGCCAACGCTTGCCACGACACCCGGCATGGGCGCGCCAATGTGGTTTGCATTGCCGACTTCGGCCTTGGGCCGCTGGACGGTGGTTGATTTCACCAGGCGGTTGGGAACGCGGATCACGCGCGGTGCGCCGTTGAGTTCAAAGAACACCTTGGCCTCGCCGTCTTCATTGGTCTCGCCCACTGCTTGAAGGCGGATTTCGAGGGTCTTGCCGGGGTCGATCTCGGCGGTAATTTCCTCGCCCGGCTCCATGCCGTAGAAGAACGTTTTGGTCGGCAGCACACGGACAGGGCCATAGGTGCGGTGACGGCCCATGTAGTCGAGGAACACTTTGGGATACATCAGGTACCCTGACAGATCCTCGTCATCGACTTCGCGCCCTTCAAGCTCTTTGGTCAGGTCGGCGCGTGTGGCTTCCAGATTGACGGGCGGTACATCTGCGCCGGGGCGGTTCACGTTGGGTTTTTCACCTTTGAGGATTTTTGACTGAATGTCGGACGGAAACCCGCCCGGAGGTTGGCCGAGATTGCCGCGCATCATGTCTACGACCGAGTCCGGAAAGGCGACATCCTTGTCCGGGTCTTCGACATCATCGCGGGTCAGCCCCTGCGACACCATCATCAGCGCCATATCCCCCACCACTTTGGACGATGGCGTGACCTTTACGATATCGCCGAACATCTGGTTCACGTCGCGATAGGTGCGTGCGACCTCGTGCCAGCGTTCTTCAAGGCCAAGGCTGCGCGCCTGCGCCTTGAGGTTGGTGAACTGACCGCCGGGCATTTCGTGCAGATAGACTTCAGAGCTTGGGGCCTGCATGCCGGATTCGAAGGCTGCGTAGTGATCGCGCACCGATTCCCAGTAATCCGAGATGTCACGGATCGCATCGACAGACAGGCCTGTGTCGCGGTCGGTGTGCTGCAAGGCCCCGACAACCGTGCCAAGGGTGGCCTGGCTGGTGTTGCCCGACAGCGCGTCCATCGCGCAATCGACTGCATCCACGCCGGCCTCGGCTGCCGCCAGAATGGTGGCCGACGCGATACCTGCGGTGTCATGGGTGTGGAAGTGGATGGGCAGGCCCACCTCTTGTTTCAGCGCCTTGACCAGCACGCGCGCAGCGGCGGGTTTCAAAAGGCCTGCCATGTCCTTGAGGCCCAGAACATGCGCACCAGCCTCTTTCAGCTGGTTGCCCATGTCGACATAGTATTTCAGGTCGTATTTGGCGCGATCCGGATTCAGGATATCGCCTGTGTAGCAGACCGTGCCTTCGCAGATCTTGTTGTTCTCGATCACCGCGTCCATGGCGACGCGCATGTTTTCCACCCAGTTGAGGCTGTCGAACACACGGAAGACATCCACGCCCGTATTGGCCGCAACGCGCACGAATTCCTGCACCACATTGTCGGGGTAGTTTGTGTATCCCACACCGTTCGCGCCGCGCAGCAGCATCTGCGTCATCAGGTTCGGCATCCGTTCGCGCAGATCGCGCAGGCGCTGCCAGGGGCATTCCTGTAAAAAGCGGTAGGCCACATCGAAGGTCGCCCCACCCCAGCATTCCACACTGAACAGTTGCGGCAGGTTGGCGGCATAAGCGGGTGCGACCTTGATCATGTCGTGGCTGCGCATCCGCGTGGCCAGCAGCGACTGGTGCCCGTCACGCATGGTGGTGTCGGTGATCAGCAATTGTTGCTGCTGTTTCATCCAGTCCGCCACCGCCTGCGGACCCTTCTGTTCCAGCAGGTTGCGGGTGCCCATCTGATGGGACGGGTCCGCTTGCAATTTTGGCGGCTTGGGCTGTTTCAGATCAGCGCGGGGGCGTGGTCGATCCTTGACCTCGGGGTGCCCGTTCACGGTGATGTCGGCGATATAGGTCAGCACTTTTGTGCCGCGATCCCGACGCCGCTTGAAGGTGAAGAGTTCCGGCGTCTCGTCGATGAACTTGGTGTGGTAGGTGTTGTCGAGGAATGTGGGGTGCTTCAGCAGGTTCTCGACAAAGGCGATGTTGGTCGACACGCCGCGAATGCGGAACTCGCGCAAGGCGCGGTCCATCCGCGCGATGGCCATTTCGGGCGTGGGCGCCTTGGCCGTGATCTTGGTCAGCAGGCTGTCGTAATAGCGCGTGATGACGCCCCCTGCATAGGCCGTGCCGCCATCCAGACGGATGCCCATGCCGGTCGCCTCGCGGTAGGCGGTGATGCGGCCGTAGTCGGGGATAAAGTTGTTCTGTGGATCTTCGGTCGTGATCCGGGTCTGCAGCGCGTGACCCATCAGCCTGACGTCATCCTGCGTGGGTTTGCCGGTGGCCTCGGCAATCGTCTTGCCTTCGGCGATCAGGATCTGGGCCTGCACGATGTCGATGCCGGTGACTTCTTCGGTCACAGTATGTTCGACCTGTACGCGCGGATTCACCTCAATGAAGTAGAATTTGCCATCCGCCATATCCATCAGGAACTCGACGGTACCGGCGCATTCGTAATTCACATGTTTGCAGATCTTGTAGCCCAGCTCGCAAATCTCGACGCGCTGTTCTTCGGTGAGATATGGCGCGGGTGCACGTTCAACCACTTTCTGATTGCGGCGCTGGACCGAGCAGTCGCGCTCGAACAGGTGATACATTCCGCCGTGTTTATCCCCGAGGATCTGCACCTCGACGTGGCGCGCCTTGAGGATCATCTTTTCCAGATACCCCTCGCCATTGCCAAAGGCGGCTTCGGCCTCGCGGCGGCCTTCCAGCACTTTTTCCTCGACTTCGTCCTCGGCCATGATGGGGCGCATGCCGCGCCCGCCCCCGCCCCAGGACGCCTTGAGCATCAGCGGATAGCCGACCGCCTTGGCCTCGGCCTTGATCGCTTTCATGTCGTCGCCCAGCACTTCGGTCGCCGGGATCACGGGCACACCCGCCTCGACCGCCACGCGGCGCGCACTGGCCTTGTCGCCAAGGGCGCGCATTGTTTCTGCGCGCGGGCCGATGAAGGTGATGCCGTTCTTTTCGCAGGCGTCCACGAACTCGGGGTTTTCGGACAGCAGGCCATAGCCGGGGTGGATCGCATCCGCCCCGCTTTCGCGCGCCACGCGGATCATCTCGTCGATGCTCAGATACGCCGCGACCGGTCCAAGGCCTTCGCCGATACGGTACGCCTCGTCCGCCTTGAAGCGGTGCAGACCCAGCTTGTCTTCCTCGGCGAAAACGGCGACGGTTTTCTTGCCCATCTCGTTGGCGGCGCGCATGATGCGGATGGCAATCTCACCCCGGTTTGCGATGAGAATTTTCTTGAATTCCGACATGGTGCATCCCCCCGGGGCGGTACTCGGCTGCCCCTCAGGGGCGTGATATTGTTGCCCCATAGGGGCACGATTGTGCAGTTGCAGCAATTGTTATGACGATTATGTAAATCAGACAACCGGGTAGTATTGGGTATGCAGGCGCGCCTCAGTCCCGCGCGGCCTTTTCGGCCACGCCAGACGTGCCCTGACGGCGGGCCAGTTCGTCCATCACATCCGACAGGGCCACACCGCGTGCGGCCAGCATGACCAACAAATGATAAAGCACATCCGCAGCCTCGCTCGTGAGCGCAGCCTTGTCACCTTTGACGGCCTCAATGATGGCCTCAACGGCCTCTTCTCCGAACTTTTCGGCGCACTTTTCGGGGCCTTTGGACAGCAGCTTGGCCGTCCAGGACGTGTCTGGGTCGGCACCTTTGCGGGCTTCAATCGTGGCAAAGAGATCGTCGAGCGTCATGTCAGCCTCATCGGGATACCAGCAGCGGCCATATGGGCCTTGGCCTGAGCGATCGTGAAATCGCCAAAGTGAAAGATCGACGCGGCGAGCACAGCCGAGGCGCCGCCCTCAGTCACCCCATCCACGAGGTGATCAAGTGTGCCAACACCACCCGACGCGATCACCGGGATCGGCACCGCATCCGAAATGGCGCGGGTGAGCGGAAGGTTGAAGCCCGCGCGCGTACCGTCGCGATCCATCGAGGTGACCAGGATTTCCCCTGCCCCCTTTGTGGCTGCGGTGTGCGCGAATTCCACTGCGTCAATGCCTGTCGGCTTGCGCCCGCCATGGGTGAAGATTTCCCATTTGCCGGGGCTGACTGTCTTGGCATCGATGGCGCAGACAATGCACTGGCTGCCAAACTGGTCCGCCGCACGGCTCAGCACGTCCGGGTCGGCCACAGCGGCGGAGTTGAACGAGACCTTGTCCGCACCCGCCAGCAAAAGCGCGCGCACATCCGCCACGCTGCGCACCCCGCCCCCGACGGTCAGGGGGATAAAGCACTGCTCGGCCGTGCGCCGCACCAGATCGAACATAGTGCCGCGGTTTTCATGGGTGGCGTGGATGTCGAGAAAGCACAGCTCGTCCGCGCCCGCCGCATCATAGGCCTGCGCGGCGGCGACCGGGTCGCCAGCGTCCACCAGATCGACAAAGTTCACGCCCTTGACCACGCGGCCATCAGCGACGTCGAGACAGGGAATGATGCGCGTTTTCAACATGGGGCGGTGATAGTGCGCTTTGGTGAGCGTGGAAAGGGGCTCTGCCCCGCGCCCTGGGGACTAACCTCGGGATTTTTCAACCAAAGAGGGGCCGATGTTCAGGCGTGCAAGCCCTGATCCGCGCCCTTTGTGCAAGCCGGGTATCGGCGATGTCACACCGATCACGCGAAATTTGCTGGCGGCCACACTGCAATGGGTCATTATCGCCATCATACAAGGAGGACGTGACCCATGAAAATTCTGGCAACAGTGGCGGTGATAATGACGATGGCAGGTGCGGCGATAGCAGGCGACAACGGCATCATACGCAAAGAGGCCGCAGCAAGCGTGACGGAAACCGTCGACCAACTGGTCAGCGCCATGGAAGGGGCCGGGCTGAACATCTTTGCCCGCGTGGATCATGGCGCAGGTGCGGCCTCAATCGGCGATGACGTGGGCGCGTCCCAACTGCTGATCTTTGGCAATCCCAAGGTCGGCACACCCGCGATCAAGGATGATCCTGTTTCGGGCCTGTTCCTGCCCCTCAAGGTGCTGGTCTACGAAGATGGCACCGGCAAGACCATGATCGCCTACGAAGACCCGACCGAGATGCTGACCCGACTGGGCGGCGTGTCAGAGGATGCCCCCTATCTGGCGGTGATGACCGGCGCGCTGGCCAAGTTCACCGGGGCCGTGGCGCAGTAGGACTAGTCCTGCAGCATTGACAAGGCGGCGGCCAGATCAATGGCCCCGTCATAAAGGGCGCGCCCGGAAATCGCGCCCGCGATCACGCCTGTCGCCTTCAGCGCGCTCAGATCATCCATCGATGACACGCCCCCGGATGCAATGACCGGAATGGACACGGCGCGCGCCAAGGCTTGGGTTGCGTCGATATTGGGCCCGCCCATCGCGCCGTCCCGGTTGATGTCGGTGTAGATGATCGCCGCCACCCCGGCATCTTCGAAGGATTTGGCAAGGTCTGTTGCATCGACGTCCGTTTCAGTGGCCCAGCCCTTGGTCGCGACCTTGCCTCCACGTGCATCAATGCCGACGGCCACATGGCCGGGAAACGTACGGGCCGCTTCCCGCACGAGGTCGGGGTTTTCAACGGCCACGGTGCCCAGGATCACCCGTTCCAGCCCTTTATCGAGCCACATCTCGATGGTGGCCATGTCGCGGATGCCGCCACCCAATTGGGCAGGCACCGGGCAGGCCTTGAGGATCGCCTCGACCGGGGCGGCGTTGACCGGGGCACCGGCAAATGCACCGTTCAGATCGACCAGATGCAGCCATGCGCACCCGGCGGCAACAAATGCACTGGCCTGCGCGGCAGGATCGTCGTTGAACACTGTTGCACGGTCCATATCGCCATGGACAAGGCGCACGGCCTGTCCGTCTTTGAGGTCGATGGCGGGGTAAAGGATCATCGTTCTTGCGCCTTTTTCGGATGTCGCCCGCCATCTGTCACCTTGCGTCACGAATTGCAACGCGACCCTAGGTCATTGTTGATCTGGACGGCGTCCATATCGCAAAGTCTGCGCCATAGTGGAGGAGAACACGCATGAAAAAAATGATGATCGCAGCGGCGATGACGGTTCTGGCCGGGGCCGCACACGCTGATCCGGTTGCGGGAACATGGAAGACCGAAGTCGATGACGGGGCCTATGCCCATATCAGCATGAAACCGTGCGGCGCAAATATCTGCGGCACGATTGCCAAGGCGTTTGATGCCAGCGGCCCGATTGACTCGGAAAACATCGGCAAGCAGTTGGTCTGGGACATGGTGCCCGGCGGCGACGGCAGCTATGGGTCCGGCAAAATCTGGCAACCCTCCACCGGCAAGGTGTTCAAATCCAAGATGTCGCTGAGCGGGAATACCCTGAACGTGTCAGGCTGCGTCGGACCGTTCTGCAAGAAACAGACGTGGACACGCGTCAACTAAACCTTTGATCCATGACGGATCGGCTGAAACCCGCGCCTTTGGTGCGGGTTTTTTCCGTCTGACTTGAACGGTTTGGCCAGCCACCTACTTTGCTTTACTAAACGTGCACGCTGCCATCGCGAATGCGCACCAACACATCCGGTCAAAGCAAGAGGAGATCACAGCTATGCCCTGTACGCCGAAATTGAACATCACTTTGCCTGTGTTCGCCACCGCTCTGGCCCTAGGTGCGAATGCGGCACTTGCCGCTGATCCTGTCGGGCTGTGGCGAACTCAACCCGATCAAAAGGGTCAGGTGGCAAATGTCCGTGCCGAGACCTGCGGTTCCGCGATCTGTGGCACCATCGTGCGTGTCTATGACAAGGCCGGCGCACCGGTCGCAGCCCCCACTGTCGGTCAGAAAGTGTTCTGGGACATGGTGCCCAAAGGGTCAGACTTTGTCGGGCGCGCCTTTGTTCCGGCCCATCAACGCGAATATGCCGGGCGCATTTCCGTGCAGGGGGACCGCATGAAAGTCAGCGGATGCCTTGGCCCGGTCTGCCAAAGCCAGGTATGGACGCGCCTGCAATAGACGCCCCTGCCCGACTCACAGTTTCGATGAGATGATCCCGGTGTTGAAACCGCCCATGCGCAATTCACCGAACAGACGCTGATATTCGATTTTGGGGCACCGGTCCTGAATGACCGTGATACCTTTGGCGCGCACCTTGGCCGCCGCCTCGGGGTGGGTCACGCCGATCTGCATCCAGATGGTTTTCAGGCCGGGCAGTGCATCCAGTGCCTCGTCCACGATCTCGGGAACCGCTTCGGACCTTCGAAAGATATCGACCATGTCGATGGGCGTGCTCAAATCGCCCAGCTGCGCAACTACCTGTGCGCCGAACAAAGTTTGCCCGGCATAGGCCGGATTGACGGGGTGAACCTTGAATCCCTTCAACGCCAGATAGCGCGCCACGAAATAGCTGGGGCGCACCGGATTGCCCGATACGCCGACCACTGCAACCGATGACGTCCCCTTGAGAACATCGCGCAGATGCTGATCTGAATAGGTTTCTGTCACACACGCCCCCTGTTTCTGGCACCATGTGACAAAAAAACGCCCCGATCGCAAAGCGAAAGGGGCGCGCAAGGTGTGGAACGAGGGACAGTGAATATCTGCAGGAGTTCCAAACCTGCAGCTCACAACTCGAGATAAGGACATCTCGGCTCTATGAAAGTGTGTCTCGCAAATCTGTGAACGAAACCTTAAAGCGGATCGGCAATTTTCCGCCCAAATGCACCCTCAATCGAAAATATCCTCAATAATGTCAAAGGCGTCTTCGAAAAAGTCGCCCCAGCGGGATTTTTTGCGTTTGTATTTTTTCTTGATCGGTTTGACCGGTCTGGCCTTTTGTTCTGGCTGCCGATGCACCCGCGAGGGCCGCACGACCTCCCGGTCGCCCGATCTGTCGCGCGGCAGCATCTTGAGATTGTGCAGCGGTGCGCCGCATTTCGAGCACGCCAGTTCGTGCCGCCCCTTGCCGCCCATCACGAGGGCAGCCCGGGTGCCGCAATAGCAGCAGGTGGCGATTTTGGTCGGATAAGCGATGGTGCGGCCTCTTACGTGTGATCCTTGGATGCATATAGGGCGATTGCAGCCGCATTTGAGACATTGAGCGATCCGAACCCGCTGGTTGCGTCAATACGGACCAGCATATCGCAGGTTTCACGAGTCTTTTGGCGCAGGCCCGGGCCTTCGGCCCCCAGAACCAGCGCAACCGGGCGATCCTTTTGGCCTCCAAGGGCCGTCTCAATGGTCTGGTCCGCTTCGCCGTCAAGACCAATCACGAGGTAGCCCATGCCCTGAAGCGCGACGATGGCATCGGCGAGGTTGCGCACCCGCACGTAGGGTTGTCGTTCCAGCGCGCCCGAGGCCGTCTTGGCCAGCGCGCCGGTCTCAGGCGCTGCGTGATGGCGCATCCCGATGACGGCGGATGCCCCCAACACTTCGGCAGAGCGCAGGATGGCACCCACGTTGTGCGGGTCGGTCACGCGATCCAGCAGGATGAGACGCGGATTTTCAGCGCCTATGGCCACATCTGCCAGACTGCCCCATTCTAGCGGCTTGACCTCAAGCGCCGCGCCCTGATGGACCGAGCCGGGATCGAGCGGCGCCGTGAACTTGCGCGCATCGACAACCTGCGGCGTGATCCCGGCGGCCTCGATGGCATCGGCCAGCTTGGTTTGGGCATTCAGCGTCACGATCAGTTGCAGCTTGGTGCGCGCTGGGTTCATCAACGCATCGCGCACTGCGTGGAGCCCAAACAGCCACACGGTGCTTGCCGCATCAGCCTTTTTCGCCTGCTCTTTCTGAACAACCCATTTGGGTTTTTTCATGGTGTCCTCAATTCAGTCAGCCCTGCGTTCCGGATGGCTCGATTTTCTGCCTTGACCCTTGAATTGGGGGGCGATACTCACGCGCTCACGCTGCCGGGGTTGTTCCCCTAATGGCGCAGTGGGCGACAGGCCGCAAGGTGTGGCAGGGGACTGTAACTCCCTCGCGGAGACGCACGCCTGGTTCGATTCCAGGGTCGCCCACCATTCATTTCCATTTTGTGAAGCAAAAAGTCCGATCCGGCGGATCGAACTTTGGAAATGAACGCTCCGAGCTCCTGCGAGTAGCCCGGTCGATGTGTTTCGCGATTACGTACTTCGTTCGTACATCGTCTTGCAACGAATGGACTGATGGTCGAACAAAACTGAACCTCTACCCTTTCAGATAGGCCGTCAACGCCGCCTCGACGCCCTCATCCCAGATCAACGCCAGCCAGCGCACGAAACTGTCACGAAACACCGCGTTATCAGCGAGATCACCATAGAGTGCACGCTGCCCCAGCCAGGTTTCGGGGCGCGTCCGCGCAGCCTTGGCAGCCGTGTTCAAGCTGTCCCAGATCGGATCGTTTGGCGCGATGGCGCTGCCGTCCTGCCGCGTGCCTTCGCACATACGCGCCCAGATCGCCTGCGACAGGGCGAGGCCCTCAACCGGATCGCCTTTGGCAAGGGCGTCGCGCAGGGTTGGCAGGATAAACCCGGTCTGGCGAGATGATCCGTCAAAGGCCACGCGCCGCACGGTATCTACGATTTCCGGGTTGGAAAACCGCCGGTCGATGAGGGACACGTAGGTTTCCGGGGTCATGCCCGGCACGGCATCCACTTGCAGTGCGATCTCGGTTCCGGCCACTTTTCTGAAATAATCGCCGATCAATGGATGCGCCATGCAGCCTGCGATGAATTCGACCGACAGGACTTCGCCTGCGTCCGCAATCAACTGGTGCCCGCCGTTCAATATCCGGATCTTCATCGCCTCAAAGGCGTGCACATCATCTGTAAAGGTCGCCCCGGCCTTGTCCCAGTCCGGTCGCCCGGCGCAAAACCTGTCCTCGATCACCCATTGGCGGTAATTCTCGTGGGTCACGGGGGCGGCATCCTCGATGCCAAAGGATTTGACCAACTCCAGTTCTTTCGGCCCTGTGGCGGGCACGATGCAATCGACCATGGAATCCGGGAAGGTGCACTGTGCATCGATCCAGTCGGCAAGCTCCGGATCGGACATGCGCGCAAGCGACACGAGCGTCTGGCGCAGGATTGCGCCGTTGCCTTGCAGGTTGTCACAGCTTTGCCCGGTAAACGCGCCAATGCTCGCGTCACGCCGTATGCGCAGCGCTGCAATCATCGCACCGAACGCCGTGCGCGGACGCTCGGGATGGGCTGCATCATGCGCCATATCCGGGTGAGCGCTGTCAAAGGCCTTGGTCACGGGATCAATGTAATAGCCCCCTTCGGTGACCGTCAGTGCAACGATCCGAATGGCCGGGTCCGCCATCTGGGCAATCAGGGCAGCGTTGTCTTCTTCGACCGGAACAAAGCCGATCATGGCTCCGGTCACCTCGGCAGAGCGTCCAGTCGGGTCAAGCTCGATCAGGGTGGTAAGGTAGTCCTGCGCCGCAAGACGTTTGCGCTGTGCCTCGTCGCCTGCGCGCACACCGGCACCGATGATGCCCCAGTCCATTGCGTCGCCTTGCTGCATGAGGCGGTGCAGATACCATGCCTGATGGGCGCGGTGGAAATTGCCCAGACCGATATGCACGATGCCGGGCGTGATCGCGCTGCGATCATAGACGGGCACACTGATCGCGGTTGCGAGGTCCTTCAGGGCGGCATTCGAGAGTGTTTGTATGTCGTCCAACATCAGCTCATCCAGTTTCCGCCATCGACGTTCAACGTCTGGGCTGTGATATAGCGCGCCGCATCAGAGGCAAGGAAAACAACGGGGTCGGCGACATCGCGGGGATCGCCCATGCGGCCCAGCGGAACGGCCTCGCCCACTTCGCGCTTTTTCTGGCCCTTGGGCTTGTTTTCGTATTCGGCGAATTGTGCATCGACGATATCCCACATGGGGGTGTCAATCACGCCGGGGGCAATGGCATTGACCCGGATATTGTCGCCCGCCAGCTCAAGGGCCAGCGATTGGGTGATCGAGATCACCGCCGCCTTGGTCGAACAGTAAACGGCAATGTTCGGCTCGCCCCGTCGCCCGGCCTGCGAAGAGAAGTTGATGATCGACCCGCCGCCGCGCTCGATCATATGCGCGACAACCGCCTGACAGGCAAAGATGGTGCCACCGACATTGACGTCATACTGGCGGCGGTAGTCCTCGGGCGTGATGCGGTCGATCGAGGCCATGTTGAAAATGCCGGCATTGTTCACAAGGATGTCGATCCCGCCAAGGTTATGCGCCACTTCATCTGCGGCACTCGCAAGGCTGGAAAAGTCAGTCACATCCAGTGCGACGGCGAGACCGCCAATCGCCTCAGCGGTCTCCTTGGCGTCTTCCAGGCGCAGATCAGCCACGGCCACCTTGGCCCCGGCATCCGCCATCGCCTCGCAGATCGCGCGGCCAATGCCGCGCGCTCCGCCTGTGACGATGGCAACTTTGCCGTCCAGCGTCCTCATGACATGCGCAGACCGTCAGCCCCGAACTTGTGGATCTGGGGCGCCGACGGTGTGAGGTACACAGTGTCGCCATGCTTGACCGTAACCTCGCCGCTGGCACGCACCGTCATCGGATCACAGCCCGGAATACCGTGGATGTGGATGAACGTGTCCGATCCCAGGTGCTCGGCGACACCAACGGTGCCCTGCCACTGACCTTCGGTCGTGGACACCTCGATATGTTCGGGCCGGATGCCGATGGTATGGGCATCGTGCTTGGCGGCCTCTGGCCCTTCGATCAGGTTCATCTTGGGGCTGCCGATAAACCCGGCGACGAACTTGTTGCGCGGCGTGCGATAGAGTTCAAGCGGGCTGCCGACCTGTTCGATTACACCGGCCTGCAACACCACGATCTTGTCGGCCATTGTCATGGCTTCGACCTGGTCGTGGGTCACGTAGACCATCGTGGTCGCCAGCTTCTTGTGCAACTCGGAGATTTCCATCCGCATCCCGACCCGCAGGGCGGCATCAAGGTTGGACAAAGGTTCGTCAAAAAGGAACGCCGCAGGTTCACGCACGATGGCGCGGCCAATGGCGACCCGTTGACGCTGCCCGCCGGACAATTGCCCCGGGCGACGATCAAGGTAGTCGGTCAGGTTGAGCGCCTTTGCGGCATTCTCGATCCGCTTGTCCTGCTCGGCCTGATCCATGCCCGCCATTTTCATCGGAAACGCGATGTTCTTGCGCACCGACATATGCGGATAAAGGGCGTAGGATTGAAACACCATCGCAAGACGGCGCTTGGCAGGCGGCAATGCGGTGGCGTCCGCCCCATCGATTTCGATGTTGCCTGCGGTGGTGTCCTCCAGTCCCGCGATCAATCGCAACAGGGTGGATTTTCCGCAGCCCGAGGGGCCAACGAAGACGACAAACTCGCCGTCATTTATCTCAAGATCCAGAGGTGGGATGACTTCGACATCACCGAATTTCTTCTGAACCTGCTTGAGCTCAATGCGTCCCATAGTCGTGCTCCTTATTTGACTGCGCCGAAGGTCAGGCCCCGGACGAGTTGTTTCTGGCTAAACCAGCCCATGATCAGGATAGGTGCGATGGCCATTGTCGATGCCGCACTCAGTTTCGCATAAAACAGACCTTCAGGGCTGGAATAGCTGGCGATAAAGGCCGTGAGTGGGGCGGCTTTGGCCGCGGTAAGGTTGAGTGTCCAGAACGCTTCGTTCCACGCCAGGATAAAGTTCAACAGCACCGTTGATGCGATCCCCGGGATCGCCATGGGCGTGAGCACATAGAGAATCTCGGATTTCAGCCCTGCACCGTCCATCCGCGCCGCTTCCAGAATCTCGCCTGGAATTTCGCGGAAGTAGGTGTAAAGCATCCACACAATGATCGGCAGGTTGATCAGCATCAGCACAAAGGTCAGGCCATAGACGTTGTCGAGCAGCCCGAACTGGATGAACAGCAGGTAGATCGGATAAAGCACACCCACCGCTGGCAGCATCTTGGTCGACAGCATCCAGAGCAGGATATCCTTGGTGCGCTTTGAGGGCACAAAGGCCATCGACCACGCCGCAGGGATCGCGATGATGATCCCCAGCAGGGTCGAGCCCCCGGCGATGAAGATCGAGTTCCACAGGAACCGGCCATAGTTCGACCGCTCCATCACCGTGGAATAGTTTTCGGTCGTCCAGTCGAAGAACAGGAAGACCGGTGGGTCACTGATCGCCTGTGCTTCGGTTTTGAAGCTGGTCAGGATCGTCCACAGGATAGGGAAGAAGATCAGCAGACCAATGATCCACGCAGCGGTCGTATTGATCGCCTTGCGTTGGTTTGTAACAGCACGTGCCATAATATCGTCCTCCCTTCTTTAATCGAGGTTCTTGCCGACGATGCGCATCAGGAAAATGGCAACGATGTTGGCAAGGATGATGGCATAGACACCGCCCGCAGACCCAAGTCCGATGTTCTGACTTTCAAGCACACGCTGGAAGATCAGGTAAGACAAGGTTCGGGTGCCGAATGCGCCGCCAGTGGTGACAAAGATTTCGGCAAAGATCGCCAGCAGGAAAATCGTCTGGATCAGCACCACGATGGTGATGGCCCGGCTAAGGTGCGGCAGTGCGATGTAGAAAAAGCGCGACAGAACAGATGCGCCATCCATTTCGGCGGCTTCAAGCTGTTCACTGTCGAGCGATTGGATCGCGGTCAGCAGGATGAGTGTCGCAAAGGGCAACCACTGCCAACTGACGATCAGGATGATCGACGGCATAGCCGCATCCGACAGCCAACTGACCGGTTCAGCCCCAAAGAACCGCCACAGGTGCGCAAACAGCCCGTTGGTGGGATCCATGAAGATGTTCTTCCACACCAGCGCGGACACGGTCGGCATGACAAAGAACGGCGCGATCACAAGGATACGGACAACGCCCTGCCCCCACATCGGCTGATCCAGAAGGATCGCCAGAAGGACACCCAGAACGATGGTGATGACAAGAACGCCGATCAACAGGGTCAGCGTCGTCGCGATTGCGGGCCAGAATGAACTTGAGGTCACAAATCGGACGTAGTTGTCGAAACCGGTCCAGCCCTGGTCACCACCACGCAATGGCAGGTAGGTACGGAATGAAAACCACAAGGTCATGATTAGGGGTACTAACATCCAGCCCAGCAGCAGGATCACGGCGGGTGCCATCATCACTCGGGCAGCGGATCGGGAAGCTTTGGTCGCCATTTTGACACGTCTCCTCTGTGGGCAGCCGCCGGTCAGGGCGACGCCAGTTCGGGTGGGTAACGTTTCTTGGGAACTGGGTACGCGGAGGGCGACAGAAGTGTCGGCCGCCCTCCGCTTGAAGGCGTCGGCTTAGCGGTAGCCGGCGGCTTCCATGGTTTCGTTGGTGATCGCTTGCGCTTTCGCCAGTGCTTCTTCGACGGTCTGCTGACCGGCATAAGCAGCCGAGAATTCCTGGCTGACTTCTGTGGCCATGCCTGCGAATTCAGGGATCGCAACAAACTGGATACCAACATATGGCACCGGATCGACTGTTGGGTCGGTCGGGTCAGCCGCGTTGATCGAATCCAGGGTCATCTGTGCGAAAGGCACTTTTTGGTACTCTGGGTTTTCGTACAGCGATGTACGTGCACCCGGAGGAACATTTGCCCAACCTTCGTTGGCTGCAACAAGCTCGATATAGTCCTTGCTTGTAGCCCACTCGATGAACTGCTTGGCTTCAGCTTCTTGCTGTGTGCCTGCAGGGATGGCCAGCGCCCATGCCCACAACCAGTTGGCGCGCTTTTCGACACCTTCGTTGTTGGGTGCCAATGCAAAACCGACGTGGTCAGCCACAGTGGAGTCATCGCCCGTCACGAAAGACGCCGCAACAGTCGCGTCAATCCACATGCCGCACTTGCCCTGGTTGAACAGCGACAGGTTCTCGTTGAAACCGTTGGTCGCATAGCCCTCTGGGCCATAGTCGTTCATCAGGTTGACGTAGAAGTTCAGCGCATCAGCCCATTGTGGCTGATCGAACTGTGCATTCCAGTCTTCGTCGAACCAGCGTGCGCCGAACGAGTTGCCTGTGACTGTGATGAACGCACCACCTTCACCCCAACCGGCTTTGCCGCGCAGGCAGATGCCGTTGATGTCTTCGGCAGGGTTGTCCATTGCAGCCGCGGCTTCGCGGATGAACTGCCATGTCGGGTCGGAAGGCATTTCCAGACCAGCGGCTTCCATCAGGTCCGTGCGATACATCACCATCGAGGATTCACCGTAGAACGGTGCCGCATAGAGCGTGCCATCGTTGGACAGACCGTTGCGCATGGCGGGCAGGATGTCATCGACGTCATATTCTGCGGACAGATCGTCCAGCGGAACAAGCCAGCCATTGGCACCCCAGATCGGCGTTTCGTACATGCCGATTGTCATGATGTCGAACTGGCCACCTTTGGTGGTGATGTCCGTGGTGACGCGCGAGCGCAATGTGTTTTCTTCCAGTGTCACCCATTCGACGGCAATGCCTGTCTCTTCGGTGAACTTGTCGGTGTAACCTTGCATGCGCACCATATCGCCGTTGTTGACAGTGGCGATTGTGATGGTGGCCGAGTGACCGTCGGCTGCTGCGATACCGGCTGTCAGGCCAAGGCCGACGACCGAACTCAGCAGAGTGCGTTTGATAGACATTAGTGTCCTCCCATTTTTTACACACGGAAACAATTGCGTAAAGATGACAACAGGTCAACAGTTTTTCTTAACGCTCAGGATTGCAGCAAACCCGACCTCCAACCGCCCAGGATTTGATCATGTGCGAGTCCTTGATTTTAAAGGCAGACTTCGGATTGAGTGCGGGCCAGCCTACCGTTCCGCACCAGCGCCTCGAAAATCAGTCTGTGCACACCTTTCCCGTTTGCAGGTGAAAAATGTGCCCTGCCGCGAATCCCCTGGAAACGCTGGCAAGTTCATGCGGCACTGCAGAAAACGCCCCTTTCGCCGCGACAAAATTCCACAGGTTCAAAGGTGAAACTGCGCAATTCACACGCTCAGGATACAACTTTAGGAATGAGGAGTTGCCGACCGAGCTGTCCGGATTTTAACATGCGTAATAAACCTGCAGGCATTGCTTCAGAAGCCTGCAACGCGCCAGCATGTACGTCGACGGAACACCCGGCGCATGAATTCAGTGCAAAAAAGGCCAGTGTTTCGCATTCCAGTTATGAGATAAATCGCATCCCTTTATCGTCAAACACATGAATATATCTCGATCAACGCCACAGGTGCGATTTCGGCATCGTCTCCGAACGATGGACTGGCTATGCAGGCAATGAAGGTTAGAACGTGAACCGCCGCAAGGTCGGCGGGTCATGCCTACCTCCCCAGGCCAGCGCCCATAGCATTTGATCTCAAGCCACGTGCCCGATACGCGTTTGGCCAACAGACGCCTTAGACCCGCCCGGTCGACCACATCCAGAAAACGACGCCGGCTACGATCACCAGAATGTTGAACCCCAGCGTCGCCCCGATGCCAATCCAGAACGCCTTGCGCTGATCGGCCCGGTCAACTGTGTCGAGCCACGACACCACTGCACTTTCCGCCTGAGCCAATGTGGCACTGTCGACCTGTCGCAGGAGTTTTGGATGGCCTCCAAACCCTTCGGCATCCACGATGTGCTGGGCCTGCGCGTGCAGTCGGCGCGGCATGCGCCGCCCCGTTTTGCGCAACGCCGCGGCGAGGCTCTTGGCGCGTACGCCAAATGCCCCCTCCAGGGCGCTTTGCACCCGTGCGCTGCGTCTGCTTATGCTGTCCTCAGTCTCCATCGATGACGCATTAACCCGGCGCAAGCCGCGATTTCAATCCCTCTGGTCCACACGGGTTTTCCGGGCTAAGCATCCCGTCATGCTCGCCTATACCACCCACGGGGACGGCCCCGGCACACCGCTTTTGATTGCCCATGGCCTTTACGGGTCGGGGCGCAACTGGGGTGTGATCGCAAAACGCCTGTCGGACACAAGGCCTGTGACGACCGTGGACATGCGCAACCACGGGACCAGCTTTTGGGACGATGACAACAGTTATGCGGCGCTGGCTGGTGATCTGGCAGAGGTCATCGACCACCTCGGTGGCCCCATGGATGTCTTGGGCCATTCGATGGGGGGCAAGGCCGCGATGGTGCTTGCCCTCACCCGCCCCGACACCCTGCGCCGCCTAGTAGTGGGCGACATTGCACCCGTGGGCTATTCCCATTCCCAGATACAATACATCAAGGCCATGCGCGGCGTGGACCTGTCTATTGTGACCCGACGGTCAGACGCCAATGACCAACTTGCCGAACTGGGTGTGGACGCGGCCCTGACCAGCTTTCTGACCCAATCGCTTGATGTTTCGGCCAAGCGCTGGCGGCTGAACCTGGATGCGCTGGCGGACAACATGGCACAGATCATCGGCTTTCCCGATCTTGCGGCCAGTCATGAGGGTTCCGTGCTATTCCTGTCGGGTGCGACGTCCGACTATGTGGATCGCAGCTATCGCCCCAGCATCCAGACGCTGTTTCCCAACGCGCGCTTTGCCAAGATACCGGATGCGGGCCACTGGCTGCACGCCGACAGTCCGCGCGCCTTTGAAGCAACGGTGCGCGCCTATCTGGATGCGGCGGACCTATGACGTTTCGGCAGCGCCCCGTAAACGACAGTGCCGGGCATCCGGCACAAAGGGCACGCATAAACCCCGCTTTGACCACATAATTGCCTTTTTTTGCGGCCATGGTTTTTCAATCGGACAGGACAATCGCCCCGTCCATCCAGAACGGAGGTTGCAGATCATGGAATATGGACACCGCCAAGAGCTGAAAAGCGCGGACGCAAGCGAGCGCACGACACGGATGATGCGTTCGGTGCGCGAAATCCTTGAAGAGCAGGGTCAGGCCCACCTTCTGGACGCCGCAAATTTTGAATCCGCCAGCGAAGCTGCAACAATGCCACCGCGCCCGATGCCCGGTGCCGCAACAGCCGCCTGTGCCGCCGAAAAGAACGGTGTGCAGCGCCCGCCACATATGCGCGGTGCGATGAGCGCCCCCAAGCCAAAGCCCATCGAACCCGTCGAAATGGTCGCGCCACAACCCGCGCCCGTCGAAATGCCCGCTGCGGTTTCCGCTGAAAAGTCGCGTTCACTCTTGTCCCGCCTGATCCGCCGGTAATCGCGCACCCGATCAGAAGCAGACACCAAATGACGACAATCGAGGGCCTTCCGGGCCCTCTTTGCATTTGTTCCGCGCCGCATCGCCATGACCGCGCGCCGTTTGCGCATGCCCCCCTTGCACCTTCCCGAGCCATCCCTATAACGCAGACAATTTGCTTGCGCCCGGCGGCGCAGACTGACCTCATATCCGGGGGGCCAAGGATGCCAAAGCGTACCGACATACAGTCGATCATGATCATCGGCGCGGGTCCCATTGTCATCGGTCAGGCATGCGAATTCGACTACTCCGGCGCACAGGCCTGCAAGGCGCTGCGCGAAGAAGGGTATCGCGTCATCCTCGTCAACTCGAACCCGGCCACGATCATGACTGATCCCGGGCTGGCCGACGCCACATATATCGAACCCATCACGCCGGATGTTGTCGCCAAGATCATCGAAAAAGAGCGCCCCGATGCGCTGCTGCCCACAATGGGCGGGCAGACCGGTCTCAACACGTCCCTGGCGCTCGAAGAAATGGGCGTGTTGGAAAAGTTCGGCGTCGAGATGATTGGGGCGAAGCGCGAAGCCATTGAAATGGCCGAAGACCGCAAGCTGTTCCGCGAGGCGATGGATCGGTTGGGCATCGAAAACCCGCGCGCCACAATCGTGACCGCCCCCAAGGATGACGACGGTAAGAAGGACCTGAATGCAGGGGTCAGCATCGCCCTTGAAACGCTTGAGGATATCGGCCTTCCGGCGATCATCCGCCCTGCGTTCACCCTCGGCGGCACAGGCGGCGGCGTTGCTTACAACCGCGACGATTACATGGCCATCTGCCGCTCGGGCATGGATGCCAGTCCGGTGGGTCAGATCCTCGTCGACGAAAGCCTGCTGGGCTGGAAAGAATACGAGATGGAGGTGGTCCGCGACACCGCTGACAACGCTATCATCGTGTGCTCCATCGAAAACGTGGACCCGATGGGCGTGCACACCGGGGATTCCATCACCGTGGCCCCTGCCCTGACGCTCACGGACAAGGAATACCAGATCATGCGCAACCACTCCATCGCGGTGCTGCGCGAGATCGGCGTGGAAACGGGTGGATCAAACGTTCAGTGGGCGATCAATCCGGAAGACGGGCGCATGGTCGTGATCGAGATGAACCCGCGCGTCTCCCGCTCGTCTGCGTTGGCGTCCAAGGCCACAGGCTTCCCGATTGCCAAGATCGCGGCGAAACTGGCCGTGGGCTATACACTGGACGAGCTTGACAACGACATCACCAAGGTGACGCCCGCCAGCTTCGAGCCGACCATCGACTACGTGGTCACTAAAATTCCGAAATTCGCCTTCGAGAAGTTCCCAGGATCAGAGGCGACACTGACCACAGCTATGAAATCCGTTGGCGAAGTCATGGCGGTGGGCCGCACCTTCCACGAGTCCCTGCAAAAGGCGATGGCATCCATGGAATCCGGCCTGACCGGGTTGGATGAAATCGACATCCCCGGCGCGCCGGACAATGCCGCCATCGTCAAGGCCATCGCCGCACAAACCCCGGACCGGTTGCGCCTGATCGCGCAGGCCATGCGCCACGGGCTGTCAGACGACGAAATCCATGGCGTGACCATGTTCGATCCGTGGTTCCTTGCCCGCATTCGCGAGATTGTCCAAAGCGAAGCGCATGTTGCCACGAACGGTTTGCCGCAGGATGCGGACGGTCTGCGCGCGCTCAAGATGATGGGCTTTAGCGATGCGCGGCTTGCGGCGTTGTCCGGCACAACGGAAAAGGACGTGCGCAGTTTGCGCCATGACACTGGCGTCACAGCAGTGTTCAAGCGCATCGACACATGCGCCGCAGAATTCGAAGCGCAAACGCCTTACATGTACTCAACCTACGAGACGCCCGTATTCGGCGCGGTCGAATGCGAGGCGCGCCCGTCGGACAAGCAAAAGGTGGTGATCCTTGGCGGTGGTCCCAACAGGATCGGACAAGGGATCGAGTTCGATTACTGCTGCTGTCACGCATGTTTCGCGCTGACAGATGCCGGTTACGAGACGATCATGATCAACTGTAACCCCGAAACGGTCAGCACGGACTACGACACTTCGGACAGGCTTTATTTTGAGCCTTTGACGTTCGAACATGTGATGGAAATCCTGCTCGTCGAGCAGGAGGCAGGCACGCTGCACGGTGTCATCGTGCAGTTCGGCGGACAGACACCGCTGAAACTTGCCAACGCCTTGCAGGATGCAGGTATTCCCATCCTGGGCACCACGCCCGATGCCATTGATCTGGCCGAAGACCGCGAACGCTTTCAGAAGCTGGTGCAGGACCTTGGCCTGAAACAACCCAAGAACGGCATCGCGCATTCTGACGCGGAAGCCCTTGAAATCGCTGAAGGCATCGGCTTTCCGCTTGTGATCCGCCCTTCTTACGTCTTGGGCGGGCGGGCAATGGAAATCGTGCGGGATATGGGCCAGCTCAAACGCTATATTGCAGAGGCGGTCGTGGTGTCAGGTGACAGTCCCGTATTGCTCGACAGCTACCTGTCCGGCGCGGTGGAACTTGATGTCGATGCGCTCTGTGACGGCACCGACGTGCACGTCGCGGGCATCATGCAGCACATCGAAGAAGCCGGTGTGCATTCCGGAGACAGCGCCTGTTCCCTGCCGCCTTATTCGCTCTCCAAAGACGTTATTGCCGAAGTGGAGGTGCAAACGCGCGCCCTTGCTCTTGCGCTTAACGTCGTGGGCCTCATGAACATCCAGTTCGCAGTGCAGGGCGACGATATTTTCCTGATCGAGGTAAATCCGCGTGCCTCGCGCACTGTGCCATTTGTCGCCAAGGCGACGGACTCAGCGATCGCTTCCATCGCCGCGCGCATCATGGCCGGAGAGCCGCTCAGCAACTTCCCGTTGCGCGCGCCCTATGATGCAACCGCCAGCTATGACGCGGTCCTGCCGCTTGGCGATCCCATGACGCTGGCTGACCCCAACATGCCGTGGTTCTCGGTGAAAGAGGCCGTGCTGCCTTTTGCCCGTTTCCCGGGTGTGGACACGATTTTGGGGCCCGAAATGCGCTCGACCGGCGAAGTCATGGGGTGGGATCGCACATTCGCGCGCGCCTTCCTCAAGGCGCAGATGGGGGCGGGCATGGTGCTGCCGGATGCGGGCTGTGCCTTCATCTCGATAAAGGATGCGGACAAGACGCCCGATATGCTGGAAGCCGCGCAAATCCTTGTCGGCCTTGGCTTTACCCTCGTTGCGACGCGTGGGACGGCTGCGTGGTACGAAAGCCAGGGTGTCGACTGTGCCACCGTCAACAAAGTGTACGAAGGCCGCCCGGACGTCACCGACATGATGAAGGACGGGCGTGTGCAACTGGTTCTGAACACCACCGAAGGCGCGCAGGCGGTCGAGGATTCCAAGTCGATCCGGTCCATCGCGCTTTATGACAAGATCCCCTATTTCACGACAGCTGCGGGGTCTTACGCCGCCACGTTGGCCATCCGCGAGCAGGCGCAGGGGGATGTGGGCGTCAAGGCACTGCAGGGTTAGAAACTGCGCAGCGCTGACGCGGAAACCGGCAGGCTGCGCGCGTCTGCGATGTCCCGTTGCACAAGGTGAGTGCAATGGATTGCGCGAACCGCGCGATGTCGTGTACGCGGAGATCAAACATCCCCCACGCAATGCGGAGATTGCGATTTGTCCGACAGGCCCGAACCCCTTGGTGGTGATCAGATGGGAGCGTCAGTGCGCCTGACCGATGCGCCCGACTGGCTGTACCTGCTGCGCGAATTCGATGCGCTTTATCGCTATGGCTCTGCCGGAGGCAGCGCGGCGATCCGCGGGCATCGCAAACGGGTGCGCGACCGCCTGTCGGCCGCCATGGCCAAGAACCCCGCAGTGCTGAGCAACGGGGGTGAAACCAAGCCCGTCACCGCACATTTTGCCCGCGCTCTCGATCTGGGCGAACGGGGCGCGATGCAGGGCATGGCACGTGCGCTGCGCGAAGTGCGCGACAGCCTGACATGGGAATATGGTTACGAAAAACTGTCGAAATCACTGGCCCAGAAATACGCCTATTGCGAAGTTCTTGGACCCAAAGGTCCTGTGCAGTGCGACAACCTGATCCTTGGCTTTGTCCTGTTTGCACCCAGCACCACATATCCACAACACAGCCATTCCGATATCGAGGAAAGCTATATCTCGATCGCGGGGGCCTGGTCAGAAAACAATGCTGCCGTGTTTGCGCCCGGTTCACTGATCCTCAACCGCTCGGGCGACGAACATCGCATCACCACGGGTGATCGCGACCCCTGCCTTCTGGCTTATGCGTGGTGTGGACCTGCCGCGCGTCTTGCCGCCCCAGACATGAAGCTGACGGCGACCCGCAAGGCACGCGCGCGCTCCTAATCCACCAATCCGTCGATCTGAAAGACGTCAATCGCGCCCTTGCCCTTGGCGGGCAGCGCACCCTTGCTTGTGCCTGTGCACCTGCCTTGCAAACGTGCCCAGGCATCCGCGCTGGCGTATACGGTGTCGGGTGCGGCCATCGAGGTAATGCGCGCCGCCGTGTTGACCGTATCCCCCCACAGATCGAACAGGTGCTGGTGGCGTCCGATCACCCCGGCCACGACCGGGCCGATGTGAAACCCGATGCGCACATGCCAGCCATCCGTTACACTGGCCGCAACGCGCGTCATGTCTAGCGCGCAGCGCGCGGTGGCAAGGGCCGGATCAGCGTGAGGCTGCAACAGATCAGCGGTCGCCATATAGGCATCACCAATGGTCTTGATCTTTTCCAGCCCATGGGAAAACGTGATCTCTTCGAACCGCGCGACTAGGTTTTGCAGATGGCGTACAGCCAGTTCCGGCGGGTTCTTGTCGCAGTAATCGGTGAAGGCCACCACGTCGACCATCATCACCACGACATCTTCATAACGGCGCGGTTTGACCTCGTTCGTGGCCTTTAGTTCGCTGACGGCGCGTGCAGGCAAGGTGGCGTGCAACAGATCATCCGCGCGGCGGCGTTCGGTTTCGATCTGGGCCAGATAGCTCGCCTCCTGATCGCGCAATTGCTTTTGCTGCAAGCACGCACCGACACGGGCAGCAAAAAGAACGCGGTCAAAATCCTTGGGCAAAAAATCCTGCGCCCCCAGTTCGATGCCTTTGACGATGGCCTCCATATCCTCGACCGCAGAGATGACGATCACGGGAATGTCGCGCAAGGCTGGATCAGCCTTCATCGCCTCCAACACGCCGTAGCCGTCCAGAACAGGCATTTCGATGTCCAGCAGGACAAGGTCAAAACTGCCATCTGCCAGTTGCGCCAGCGCCTCGCTTCCGTCTTGCGCGGCTTCTGTCACGTGGCCCAACTGCTTGACAGCCATAGACATTTTCATGCGGCTGGTCAGGTTGTCGTCCACGACAAGGATCGATGCGGCCAGTTGGTTTTGTGTCATCGCGCCACCCCTAGACCCGCAGCTTTTGCAGCGCCATCGCGACGCGCTGGAATGCAGCAGCGATGTCGTCAAGCAGCACGTCGCAGTTTGTCAGGTCCAGTTCACGCGCCCGCATTTCCAGTTCGCGGGCCAGTCCGGCAAGGGTCTTGGCGCCGAAATCGGTGCTGCTGGATTTCATCGAATGGGCGCTGCGCCGCAAGGTGTCGGTGTCATCCTCGGCGTAGGCGGTGCGCATGGTCGCGACCAGCTTGTTGCATTCCGACAGGAAACTGTCGATCAATTCAGTCAGCGCCGCTTTGTCCCCCCCAATCACGTCGAGCAGGTTCTTGAGCGCGGCATCATCCAGACAGCGGCTGGTATCACGCGGCACGGCAGTGATGTCTTCACCGGCGGGTTTTGGCGGAGGGACCGGCGCGATTGAGGTCGCAACGGCCTCAAGCGCACGCACCAGGGCGGCCACCCGGATCGGTTTGGAAATGTATTGATCCATGCCCAGCGACAGGTATTTGTCGCGATCTCCGCGCATTGCGTTGGCCGTCATCGCAACGATCTTCGGGGCGCGTTTGCCCCATTCGTCTTGGATGCGGCGGGTTGCCTCCATCCCATCCATCTCGGGCATCTCGATATCCATGAGGATCACATCGTAGACCTGCAGGCGCAGGGCCTCCAGCGCTTCAACTCCGTTTGAGGCAACATCCGCCCGGTACCCCAAGCGCAACAGCAGCATTTGCGCAAGTTTCTGGTTCGTCGGGTGATCATCCACCAGCAAAATGCGCAACGGCAACCGCTGGGCCATCTCGGTGTCCAGTGTCGTGCGGGCCGCGGCTGCATCCACACCCGGTCCCGCAGTTTTTATCCCAAACTCCGACATCAGGGCATTCAGCAGCGGCGAGGGTTTGATCGGTTTTTGCAGCACGCTTGCAAAGCCCACGGCATCAAATTCGTCCTGTCGCCCGACGACAGAGCGCCCGATCGAGCTCAGCAGGATCAACGGGACAGCACGCCGCTCGGGTATCTCGCGGATATGTTTGGCAAGGGTCAGCCCGTCCTCATCCGGCATCGACAAATCAAGGATGACGGCGTCGAACCGCCCTGCCCCGCGCAGCAGGTCCATCGCTTCGCGTCCAGAGGCCACAACGCTCGGATGCATCCCCCAGTCGCGCGTCTGCACGTCCAGAATGCGCCGGTTCGTGGCATTGTCATCGACGATCAGCACGTGGCGGCCTTCCAGCCCGTCCCTGATCTTACCTTCGTCTTCCGGCGCGGGGGCCGCCGCGACTTCGAAATCAATCGCGAAATGGAACGTCGTGCCTTTGCCAACGGCGCTGTCCACCCAGATCCGCCCGCCCATCAGCTCGACCAGCCGCTTGGAAATCGCAAGACCCAGACCGGTGCCACCATAGCGCCGCGTTGTCGACGCATCGACCTGGCTGAAGGACTGGAACAGGCTGTCCATCCTGTCCGCTGGAATGCCGATACCGGAATCGCGCACCGAGAATTGCAAGGTCCGTGTTCCAGCGGCAGCGCCCTTGCCGGTCAGTGTCACGGCCAGCACCACGTCCCCTTCTTTGGTGAACTTGATGGCGTTGTTCAGCAGGTTCAAAAGGATCTGACGCAGGCGCATCGGATCACCCACGATCATCACAGGAACGTCGGGTCCCATTTCGTAGGCGAGGTCCAAACCCTTTTCGGCGGCAATGACCGCGACAAGGTCCACCGCCTCTTCCATGCAGGTGCGCAGATCAAAGGCCAGCCGTTCCAGCGCCAGCTTGCCACTGTCCACCCGGCTGAAATCGAGGATATCGTTGATGATGTTCAGCAAGTCTTCGGCGGACTTGTTGATGGTTTCGGTGAAATCACGCTGTTCGTCGTCCAACTCGGTATCCAGCAACAGGTTGGACATGCCGATCACCCCATTCATGGGCGTGCGGATTTCGTGGCTCATCGTGGCAAGGAAAGTGCTTTTGGCGTCATTGGCGGCCTCGGCCACGTTCTTGGCATCTTCCAGCTCGACCGACAGGCGTTTGAGCTCCGTCAGGTCCGAGTAAATTCCGACCACACCGCCATCTGCGGTCGGGTATTCGGTGATCTGTATCCAACTGCCGTCGCGGCGCTGCTCAAGCAGGGGTTTGCCGGGCGCACGGTGATGGGCGAGGCGCTGGCTGGCCCAGGCGTCGGGGTCTTCTGCGGCTTTGCGCACTTCACCGGAACTGGCGATCTGCGCCACAACATCCTGAAACGACATGCCCAGCTTCAGAGTATCGGACGGCGCGGTGTATATTTTTTCCCGGTAGGTTGTGTTGCACAGCACAAGCTTGTCATCGGAATCGTAGAGCGCAAAACCTTCGGACATGCTTTCGATGGCGTCGGTCAGCTGTTGGCTGGCCACGGACAGTTCGTGAGTGCGCATCTCGACCCGCGCCTCAAGTTCGTCATTGGCGGTCAGCAGGCTTTGTTCGTCTGATGCCTGCCGGGCGAGCATCTCGTTATAGGCGACGATCACCTCGCCCATCTCGTCATCGCTGCTCCAGTTCACGGGCCTGCGCCCATTGCCCTGCCGCAGCTGGTTTATCGACCCCAGCAACAGATCAAGCGGCACGCCGATGGTGCGACGGTTCGCGATCAGCGCGCTGATGATGATGGCCCCCATCAACACCGCCGCCAGACCAACGGCAAAGACAAGGCGCGTATTGCGCTGCTCGCGCACGCCCGCGGGGGTCAGCGCGATGGCGAGGCTGCCAATCACCTGATCGGCGGCGGCATTGGCCTGCACGATGTCGCGCTGCCCGAAAAAGCGGTTGTCTTCCATTCCCTCGATCTGACCCTTGTAGGCCATGAGGTCGCCGACCTCGTCATAGACGGCGACGCCCAGCACGTCCTCGTCCACTTCGATGGCGGACACGATCAGTTCAATCTGTTCCTCGGACAGGTTCCACAATGGCCGAGACAGGACCTGCACCTGCATGGTCAGCAACTGATCCAGCCGGTTCAGAAGCTGCTGGCTGGCGCGCTGGTTGGCGCTGTACTCGAACAATCCAAACACCACCACAACTGCCGACAGGACCAGCGGCACGATGAACAGCAGGAATTTGGCCCGCAGACTGCGGAACCGGGCACGCGTCTTGGGGGGTCAGTTGACGTAACTATCGACAATCTCCTGATAACGGCCTGAGTCGATCAGCGTTTTGAGCCCGGCGTTGAATTTGTCGCGCAACTCTTCGGTGCGAAAAGCGGGGCGATAACCCCAAGGATCGGCGAAATTGGTGGTCGTCACCGGCTTGATGTCGATCTTGCCCTCTTCGGCGACGAGTTTGGTCAGGTACTGTACGATGTTGAGGTCCGCCACGATGGCATCGGCCCGACCCCGGTGCAGCATCTTGACCTGAAGGCTTTGATCCGCAGTTTCCGTGTAATTCGCACTGCCTTCCAGCGGTGACAACCAGTCGGAATAGTGTTTGGACGCATTCTGGAACGCCACGACGCGAAGGCCCTCAAGATCGCCCGGCTGCGCAAGGGCAAATCCGCGTTCTTCCAGCGTGAAAATGACGTCCTGAAACTGCACGGACACATCCCCGTAGATGCCACCATGTGCGGTCAGATCCTCGCCCTGATCCTTTGAGGCGGCATCGACCTTGCCCTGAATGAACTCGAAGGCGATGCGGCGGGCCGGGACAAAGACGGGGTCCAGTTCGATCCCGGATTGGGCCAGCGCCTCGCGGATGATATCGACCTCAATGCCCCGCCCGGTATCGGGAAAGGCATAAGGCGGGATCGACGCACCAAAGGTCATGGTAAGGACTTCGGCGGTGACGTCTTGTGCCCAAGCCGCCATTGCGATCAGACCTGCGGCGGCCATGGTGATCATGCGCGTTGAAAAGGTCATGATGTCCCTCCTGTCAGGCCGGACGCCGACCTACGTGGGCTTGTGCCCGCTTCACACTCAGAACCGGTGCGCGTGCCATGATTATTCAAGATATGCATCGACAAGTTCATCATACCGCCCCGTTTCTTTGAGGTGCGAAAGACCTGCGTTGAAATCGTCCCGAATGTCTGCATCCCGGAAAACCGGCTGCACGCGCAACGGGGGTTGGAATTCGCTCATCGTCATGGCGGGCAACGCCTCGCCACTGTCTTTGGCCCATGCGCGGGCGTGGTAGTTGAAAATGTTGCGATCAGCGACGACCACATCGACCAGACCGCTGGCAAGGGCGCGCACCTGTTCGGACTGATCGGACGTTTGCGAATACCGCCCCTCATCACGCACCCGCGTCAACCAATCAGGAAAGAACATCCATGCATTCTGAAATGCCATCACCTTCAAGCCGTCAAGGTCCGATGGCGACGTCAATTCCAGATCGCGTTCGGTCAGCGTGATGAGGACATCAAAAAATTCAACCGATACGTCCGCGTAATG
Source organism: Tateyamaria armeniaca (assembly GCF_045797845.1). Classification (NCBI taxonomy): domain Bacteria; kingdom Pseudomonadati; phylum Pseudomonadota; class Alphaproteobacteria; order Rhodobacterales; family Roseobacteraceae; genus Tateyamaria; species Tateyamaria armeniaca. The sequence goes on along the minus strand of NZ_JBHDIY010000002.1, from coordinate 2,507,610 downwards.
GGCATCCGGCCCTTCCAGCGTGCGCCCCGGATCTTTCGAGGCGGCATCGACCAGACCCTGCTTGAACTGTCGTTCAACCCGCGCGGCGGGCACGAAGCTGGGCACAAGCACATGCCCGCGATGGGCCAGTGCCTCGCGCACGATATCAACCTCAAGGCCGGTGCCGGTGTCGCTGAACGCGTATGGCGGCGTTGAATCCCCGAATGTCATTGTGATCTCTGCCGCGTGGGCAACCCCTATGGCCAACCCAAGGGCAGCAACAGACCCCAATACGGTTCTGAGTGCTGTGCGCATCACGCGTCCCTTCCCGCTTTCATATGAACCTGACCCTTACATATCATGGTTGGGGATACTCTCCCATTGCTGGAGCGCGTAGGCGCGGACTGCGTCCGCCGTTTCGTGCTGCTGGGCCACATTGATGGTGCGACCGCCGCCGGTGGTGGCGGGCATCAGGCGCCCCTCGTTTGCCCCATAGGCGGATCTCGACCCAGACATCGGCCTGCGTGTAGTCATAGAAGGTCACACCGGCTGAGTTTTCCGTATTCATCAGACCGATGGTGGTGACCACATCCCAAAGCGACGCGCCGCCCTGAGGGACCACCGCCGCATAGGCGTTGGCGAGAAAATCAACGACCTGATGACCCGCGCGGGCTGACGGATTCAGGCTGCCCCGTATCCAATCCGCACTGTTGGGATAAGCATTGGTGACGTTCAGCGGGAACTGGTAAATCTCGGCTGGTTTGCAATTGTCGTAAACCTCCTGCACCGCCGGAGGATCAAAGAAGACATTCCATTCCGAATGCATCGGCGCACCGGGCACGATCCCTGGATCGATATTGCCCATCTCGGGGTCCAGCACACCGCCCATCCAGAACATCGACTTCACCTTGTGCCACAGGTTCAACTTGCCCGCGACTTGCGCAAAGGGCGTCAGTCCGCCAAGGTTCAGGACCACCAATTCGCCGTCACTCGCCTCTTGCATGATATTGGCCAGCAACTCGTCGCCATCCCGAGGTGTCTGCCCTTCGAGCCCCGCAATTTCAGGCAAGGCCGGCAGGGTGTTCAGGATCAGGGGGAACTGGCGATAGGCCCATGGAAACCCGTTGATGGCGCGCGCCGCACTCAACCCCACCGGAACATGGGCCTGGCCGCACATGTTCAGAATGCGTTTGGTGCAGAAATAGGCAGGCACACCCAGCGTGTCCCCGTTGATGACCACAACACCCTTGATGTCATAGCGCGCCTGAAAATCAGCGCCGCACAGCAATGCAATCGAGGCGAATTCATCCACCGACCCGTCATGGGTCACAAGCAAAGGCGTTTTGGTCATATCTCGTCTCCGGAAATGGATTGCGGCTTATGTGCCGATGGAAAACTGGTCACGGGTCGGATTACAGGCCATGAAGAGGCGTGGCACGGTGGCCGGGGCCGGAATGTCGGCCCAGTCGGTGATCCCAGCGTCTTTGCGTGCGGCCATGACCGCGGCGTGCAGGGCGTAAAAGGCCGAGTTGGCCAGAACCAAACCAAACTCGCTTGCCCCTTTGGAGGCCTTGACGCCGGAATCCGCAGGTGCGGGCCCGGTTTCGTTCATGCCCGTGGCGTTGGTGCCATCGTTGTTGACGATGCTGACGCGGAAATCTTCGGGAATCGAATTGATCGTCGGGGGCTTGTAGGCCCACGTGCCATAGGTCAGCAGCGCACCTGTCTCGAACCCTTCGATGGGGGCCTGATCTGCCGTTTGCCACAGCATCTCTTCGGTGGTGAGGTACCCGAGGCCCTGAATGAATGCGCCCTCGATCTGGCCGACATCCAAAAGCGGGTTCAGCGATTTGCCGATGTCGCCGCGAATGTCGGCGCGCACAAAGTTCCACTCGCCGGTCAGTACATCGAGTTCGACCTCGGAAATCGCCGCCGAATAGAGGTGGTACAGGAACGGGTTGCCAATGGGATGGCGCCCATCCACCGCCGTATAGTCTGGAACCGCATAACGCGCGCTGCACGCGAGATTGATGCGATTCTGGAAGGCAAGGTTGACGATCATATCCCAGCAGTCCTCCCAGCGCGTGCGCCAGTTGTTCACCACCGCCTCGACCATGTCCTTGTAACCCGCCTCGGCCGGGGTGCGGTTGTGCTGGATGTCGCGGTAGCTGAACTGCTCCAGATTGCGGCAGAAATCCTCAAGCCGGGCGCGCAGGTCGCGACAGGCCAGTTCCACCGCTCCCCCATTGAGGTCAGAGGCCGTCGAGGCGGCGGTGGGCGAGGCGTCAGCGACCACTTCGGTCGTGGTCGATCCCATCTGGATCTTGGTCAGCGGAATGCCCAGCGTGCGCGCCGCGATCTGCGCCATCTGGGTTTGCAGCCCCTGCCCCAGTTCGACACCACCGTGCCGGACAAGAACCGAGCCGTCGTCCGAGTAAGCCACGACATAGGCCCCCCCTGATTGAGCGCGCCGCGTGGCCCTGTAAACGCATTGCCGTATTTCAGCGGCATCGAGAATATGCCACGCTTTTTCCACCGATTGGCGGCGTTGAAATCCTCGACCGCCTTGACCCGTTCGGCGTATTCCGGCGCACGCACCAGTTCCTGATAGGTCATGTCGATGTTGAACTTGTCGAGGGCCTGCATATAGGGTGTGAACCCGTGCGCCTGTGTGCAGAAATCCAGCATCAGCATCAGTTGCGCGGGTGTGGCGGTGATCACCTCTGCGATGGCGGCACGAAACTCTGTTTCACTGGGATAGGTCTGATGCACCATGTCCGACAATGCGTCCAATTGCGCGGGTTCAAAGATGTCCATGGTTGTGAGGGCTTCGAGCGCCTGCGCGCTCACCTCGAACGGTCCGGCAACCGCACGGCCGCGCCCATACATGTTCTGCGCGCGGATCGTTTCGACCGACAGGCCCGTTTCATGGGCGACGCGCGCAATGATCCCCTCGATGATGTTCATGCATTGGATGATGCCGAACCCACGATAAGCAGTGGATGAAATCTTGTTTGTACGGAACACGTTACCGGTCGTGCGCCATGTCGGAATGTCATAGATATTCTCCGCCAGCAGTTGCACAAAATCCATCACGTTGAACGAGATGTCGTAGGTGCAGCCGCCGTCGGACTTGAAATCCACCTCCATCCCCAGAATGCGGCCATCGGGGTTCACAGCGACACGGTAATCGGCGTGGAAAGGATGCCGATTGCCCTGCATGATCATGTTGGTGTTGCGATCAAGGGCAAGGCGCACGGGCCGGTTCAGCGCCGCCGCCGCCACTGCCGCCGCCGTCGAGGTAAAGGCGGTGCGCATCTGCTTGCCGCCAAAACCACCGCCCACACGGGTCAGCTTGACCGCCACCTTGTTGGCCGACACGCCCAGCGCGTGGGCCGCACTGTATTGGTTGTCGGCAAGGTTCTGGGTGGAGGCAAACAGCGTCATCGCCCCGTGTTCGCCAGGTATGGCCAGCGTCGTCTGGGTTTCGAGGTAAAAGTGGTTTTGCGCACCCGTACTGTGCGTGCCCGTGATGGTGGTGCATCCGGGCATCGGGCGTTCGGGCGCGTCCAGCCAATCGCGATCACTGCCGGGCCGCGTGATGGACTGGATATGGCTCAGTGTCGGGCTTGTGGCCGGGTCGTCGGGAAACACCTTGTCCTGCGCCATCGCGTCCTCAAGGCTGAGGATCGCGTCACCTTCTGGGATTTCGGCCACATGGTTGAACCGGATGTAGGCGGCAAGCTGGCGGGCCGTTTGCGCGTCCTTGGCAAAGACCATTGCCAGAGGCGCACCGGACGAGGTGAAGAAAGTCGGCTGGAACGTCGCCTGTTCTGCGGCAGCGGTCGTGACCGATGCGGGAATGTCGGCACCTTCCCGGGGCACAAAGATGGGTTCGTCAAAGCCCATACCGGCCCAGTTGCCTTCTTTGTTGGGCACGTCGTCATAGGTCACCATGCCCAAAAGCTGGTCAAAACCCTGCGCCTGCATATCGGCGACCACCTGTTGTGGTGTCGCCTTGACCCCATCGGACGTTTTGAAATGAAAGCGGCCCAGCGCATTGCGCGAATAGACATAGGCCCCCTCCCACGCCGCACTCGGGGCCTCAAGGGTCTGGGTGTACTCCGCCTCGCCGGTCGTCTGCATGAAGGCTGACAACTTGACCAGCGGGGCCGACAGCGGCAGTTCCTCAGGGTAGTCGTTGTAGCTTTGCTGCCCGCCCGAAACGCCGCGCGCAATCGGTCCTGCGGCACTCTGGTTTGACTGCGCCACCTCGACCGCCGCCTGATCCGCGATCTCGACAAAGGATTTGAAGAACAACGCCCGCGCAAGCGACTTGCGGTAGTCCCATGGCACGGCTTCGACTGGGGGCATGTCGGCAGGCACGACGCGGTCCAGTTCATCCTCCAGCGCGGCGAGACCGGCCTGCAAGGCGTCGTCATCCCACGCTTTGCCGATCAGCGCCTCTTCCACTGCTTCCATCCGCACGGCCTGAAAGGCCGGGTTGCCACCAAAGCTGCGCAGGACACGGTCGGCGACCTCGGGAAAAAGACCGTTAAAGACGAGGGAAGCGTCTGTCACCTGCCCGCCGGTCATTTTGACCGATAGCGCCGCGTTGACGATGGCGTGGGCATTGTCGGGACGCGCGCGGACCTTATGGCTGGAAAAGTACCAATCCGGGCCGATGCCAGTTGTGGGCGCAAAACGGAGGTAGACCACGAAATCATCCGCTTCGGCGTCTTGCCGGGGCAGGTCCAGAATGTCGATCTCATGCGGTTCGCCGCCTGCGCTGACCGTGACGGTGGCGCGCAATGCGGCAAGCAGCAGGATCACATCCGAAGGAAAGCCGTAATTGACAGCCATCGCGATGTTGCCGCCGACAGTCGCCACCGCGCGCACCTGAAGGTTTGCCACCACGTGCAGATGCCGCAACATGCCTTCATAGGCGCGCACATGCCCTTCGGGGGCGGCGGCAATTTGCTGTTCCAGCATGTCAATCAGTTGGGCCAGCGTGACCCCTGCCCCGATGTCGAGCGTGTTGACGCCATCGATTTCCGTGGCGCATGGGGTCACACCCTGCAACGCGGCCACGCGTGATATGTCAACAAGGTTGGGCGGGCTGATCGCCTCTTCGCCATAGATCGCGACCGTCTTGTAGATGCCGATGCTTGTATTGCCCGACACCAGCCGCCGCCCGCCCGGATAAGGTGCAGGGTCTGACAGAATGCCAAACAGCGTGTCCTGATCTGTCACGCGCGCATAGCTGTGTTGCCCGTTTTCATAGAGTGCAAAGTTCGGCGTCTGCATGTAGCCTGCGAAACTCTCGGGCGGCGGCGGGGCGGCATCGAACAGTTTGACGGCGGGTTGCCAGCCTTTGGCGACCTCGATGTCCTGCGGGTTGGCGGGGGGAACGTAGTCGTCGGCAAAGGTCTTGAACCCGTCCAGAATGGGGCGGTAGCCAGTGCAGCGGCAGATATGCCCGTCGAAATTCTGTTCGATCTCGGCCTCACTCAGCCCGTCGGCCGCGTTCTGCAGCAGCGTATACATGTTCATCACGAACCCGGCCGAGCAGTAGCCGCATTGCGACCCGTTGTGGGCGGCAAGCTGATACTGAACCTTGTCCAGTCCGTCGCGGGTGGAACCGATGCCTTCGGTCGTGGTGATCATCGCGCCATCAAGCGAAGCCAACGGCCGCACGCAGGAATTGATGGCCCGTTTGACAAAGCGGCCCGCCTGTTCATCCCAGGACGTTTCCATGACCGTGCAGGCCCCGCATCCAGCCTCGCCACAAACCAGCTTGGGGCCTTTCAAACCGACCTCTGGCGTGTGCAGGTAGTCGATCAGCAGGTCATGGGGTGAGACATCTTTGAGCGTCACGTGGGCACCGTTCAGTATGAATTGCACAGGCGTGTCATCCCCTGAACCCGTCGTCATATCGTCCCGGCGCACCATGTTTTCCCCCAAAAACAGTATACAGCCCAAAGTGGTACAGGTCCGTCAGAATATTGCAATAAATCAATTGGATCAGCGCAGAGCAAAGATCAGGCCGCCCAATCGTACAACTTCAGGTGCCAGTTTTCACGTCATCCCAAGCCGGGCGAGAGCAATGGACCCCTTGTCCACGGCAATGCTAGGTTCCACTGTCAGCCAAGATCACGACCAAAAACCGGAGCCCTAGCCCCCCATGCCCAAAGATCCCAAAGACCTGCGTTCCGCCCGATGGTTCGCGCCCGACGATTTACGCTCCATGGGCCACCGCAGCCGGGCGATGCAAATGGGCTGGTCGGGCGAGGATTGGGAGGGCAAACCGGTGATCGCGATCATCAACACGTGGTCCGATCTTTCCCCCTGCCATCACCACCTGCGCGACCGCGCCGAATGGGTCAAACGCGGCATATTGCAGGCCGGAGGCACGCCTGCCGAGCTGCCTGTGCACGACTTTGCCGAACAGTTCCTGAAACCCACATCCATGCTCTACCGCAATCTTGGCGCGATCGAAGTCGAAGAGACGTTGCGCAGCCACCCTGTCGACGGCGTCGTGCTGATGGGGGGCTGTGACAAATCCACGCCCGCGCTGGTGATGGGGGCCGTATCGATGGGCCTGCCAATGATCTTTTTGCCTGCCGGGGCCATGCTGCGGGGCAACTATGCGGGGCAAAAGCTCGGCTCAGGCACGGATGTCTGGAAGTACTGGGATGAACGGCGGGCGGGCAACATTGGCGCCGCGGAATGGGAAGGGGTGCAGGGCGGCATCGCGCGCTCCTATGGCACCTGCATGACGATGGGCACGGCCTCTACCATGATGTCGATTGCCGAAGGGTTCGGGCTGACACTGCCGGGTGCCTCGTCCATCCCTGCTCCGGACGCCAGTCACAAGCGTATGGCCGCCACCTGCGGGCGGCGCATCGTGGACATGGTGTGGGACGATCTGACACCCGACAGGATCATCACCCCCGCCGCCACCCGCAACGCCGTGACGGTTGCAATGGCCACGGGCTGTTCGACCAACGCCATCATCCATCTGATCGCAATGGCCCGGCGCGCAGGCGTCCCGCTGACCCTGGACGACATAGACGCCATCGGCCGCACAACGCCCGTGATCGCCAATATCCGCCCTTCTGGCGACACGTATCTGATGGAGGATTTTTTCTATGCAGGCGGTCTGCCCGCATTGATGAAGGAGCTTGGCGACAAACTGGATCTGTCCGTGACGACGGTCACGGGCCAGACCCTTGGCGATGACATCGCACCGGCCAAGAACTTTAACGCGGACGTGATCCGCCCCCTGTCCAACCCCGTCTACAGCGAAGGGTCGCTTGCCGTGCTGCGCGGCAACCTTGCGCCCGATGGGGCGGTGATCAAACCCGCCGCGATGGATCCGAAATTCCAGACCCACAAGGGGCCTGCCATCGTCGCCGACAGCTATGATGCGCTCAAAGAGATCATCAACGACGAAGACTATCCCATGACCCCGGACAGCGTTCTGGTGCTGCGCAACGCCGGGCCGCAGGGCGGACCCGGAATGCCGGAATGGGGGATGATCCCGATGCCTAAAGCGCTTTTGAAACTGGGTCTGCGGGACATGGTGCGCCTGTCGGATGCGCGGATGTCGGGCACGTCCTATGGGGCCTGCATCCTGCACGTGGCCCCCGAGGCGTTCATCGGCGGCCCGCTTGCCCTGATCGAAACCGGTGACATCATCGAAGTGGACGTGCCGAACCGGTCGCTGAACGTCCAACTGAGCGAGGCAGAACTGGACCAGCGCCGCGCGGCCTGGGTCGCCCCCGCCCCGCGTTACCAGCGCGGATATGGGTGGATGTTTGCGCGCCACATTCAGCAGGCGGACAAGGGCTGTGACTTTAACTATCTCGAAACGGGTTTTGGCGCACCGGTGCCCGAGCCGGACATCCACTAGGTCACGTTATTCAGGCATTCCGGCCAGACGCAGCCCGTCCAAATAACGGTTGCCGGAATCGTGATCGGCAAACAGGTTGCGCGCCCGGATCGCACGGATGGAATCCTGCGGATCCGCGGCCAGGGCGGCCCGCAGCGCGCCTTGTGCGGCGGCGTCTTCATCCAAATGGGCGTGGGCGGCGGCCAGTATGCGGTGCAGCGTGGCGTAATCCGCACTTGTCTCTAGCCCGTCGCGGGCATGGGAAATGGCCCCTTTGTCATCACCTGTCTGCAGCAGCGAAAAGGCCAGACCGCCCTTGATCGCCAGCGCCCACGGGCTTTGCTTGCCGAATGTCCACGCTTTGCTGAAGCATTCAACCGCCGTGCGGTGATCGCCGATCCAGACATAGGCCCAACCGCTCATGGTCAGTGTGACGTAGTCAGATGCGGACTGGCGCAGCGCCTTGTCGATGATTTTGCGCATGGCGACCGGATCGCGCGCCTCTGCATAGGCGGTCACGCCAAGGGCAAGGTGCAGGTGGGCATGGTCCGGGGCCAATGGGGCGGCCGCCGCGCACCATTTGGGGATCGAGCGTGCATGGGGCGCGGTGACGGCATCAAACCCCATGACCGCAGCGGAAAGGTAAGACACAAGGGCCAGCGCATAGGCCGGGGCAGATTGCGCATCCTTTTCGATGGCCGCACTTGAATAGGTCAGGGCATCCGCAAAGGCATCCGGGTCCAGATGATCGAGCGCCAGTTGCCCGCGCAATTCACACTGGTTGGCGCTCATCTCCTCCAGGCTCAGCTTGTCCAGAACACGGCGTTCGGCGTCAAACGTGGCTGCCAGAACGTGCGAGACCATCGTTTCGGCAGAACTGTCCTGCCAGTCAAACGCATCCTCCATTTCCCCGTCAATCTTGGTTGCCCACAACTCGGTCCCGTTCGGCCCGACAAAACGGACCTCAAGACGCAAGCGCGCACCGCTGGCGCGCAATCGCGAAGTGAGGGTATAGGCCTGATCGTGACTGGCGCCCGAGGTGACGGACAGCCAATGTGTCGCGCCAAGATAGGTCAGCACGTCGCCTGTCAGGGCATCGGCCAGCTCGATCACTTCGGTGCGCGCATCCGAGGTCTGGACGGGCTGGATGACAACGTGGGGGCGGTCGGCCTTGGCGGTTCCGCCATAAGATGCCTCCGGTGAACTGCCGCCCGTCCAGACGCGCACCGGTTTGGCAATGTTCTTCAGCAACCGCTCACCCGCATCATCAAATGACGGACGCAATGTGCCATCCAGGCTGCCAAACACCGCATCCGAAATGGCGATCGTCCCGGGTTTGGCGAACTCTTCGAGGCGGGCGGCGACGTTCACACCGTCGCCGAACACGTCTTCTTCATCCTCGATCACGTCACCCAGATGCACACCAAGGCGCAGCAGCATTCTGGGGTCCTGGTGGCTGGGGTCGGTGGCCAGCAACTCCTGTATCTGCAAGGCACAGGTCGCCGCATCTGCTGCCGCCGAAAACAGGACGATCCAACCATCTCCCATGCTTTTGACGACACGGCCACTGCGTGAGGCGACGGCGGGGCGAAAAATCTCGGAGCGGAGGCGTTTGAGGGCGCTGAGCGTCGCCTCCGTATTGTGGCCCATCAATTCGGAATAGCCCGCCACATCCGCGACAAGGACCGCAGCCAGACTGCGTTGCATTTCGTTCCCCCGGTGCCAAATTTGATTTGGCCACATTTCCCAGTGGCAGAGTGACCATATTTGCCCCACGGCGCAAGTTGTAACGCTGGAGCGAGGGGGTAATTCGGACAAGTCCCGCACCGCAGCAAATAGAACGACCATACGTTGCCATATGGCAGGGCCGTCCGTACTGTCCGCGCGACAGATCAACAAGGGGTGGGCGGATATGGCACAGCTTGACTGGGCAAAAATTCAACGCCGGTTGAAGGAACTTGGCTTTGCGCCCGGCCCCGTTGACGGGATCAGGGGGGCGAAAACAATCGCCGCCATTCGCGCGTTTCAGAAAAAGTACCGCCTTGTCGCGGACGGCATCGTCGGCAACAAGACCTATCGCGCCTTGTTCGGCAAAAGCCCCGCCTCGGCGCAATCGGTGATGACGGCGGCGCATCTTGTGGCCATCGCCTACCAGCTAGATCCGCGCAAAGAGACCGACGGGGACACCAGGCTTGATCGCGAATTTGGCCTCCACGTCACTAAACGCTGCACCGTCAAGGGCGTCGAAGCCTATATGCTGAACAACGAAACCTTGCTGATCCCGGGCAGCAACTCGCTGGCGGACTACCTGCGCTTCAATCTGCGGATCTGGGCGTTGGGCACACGCAGGCTGACCTTTCGCGAAGAAGCCAAAAAGCAAAAGGTCGACAAGCGCACCAAGCTGGGGTTCTCGCGCACGATATGGCACCAGGGGTTTCTGAGACACGCCAACAAAATCCACCATTGGGTCGGTAAAAATCCACGTGATTGGCCAAAGGTGATCGTGGGTCATTCGCTGGGCGCGGCTGCAGCGCAGATTTTGTCCAAGACATGGGCCGCACCTGCCATCGGCTTTGCCGCCCCACGCCCGCGCAAGTCGCACGGGAAAATCGCTCTGGACGGTTTGTCGCTGTCGATTTGCCGGGATGACGATATCGTCTGCTATCTGCCGAGCAGTTTTCACCGCACCGGACAGTCCATGACGCTACGCCACGCATCGCCAAAATCAGGGCTGAACCACGACATGGATGCCTATATCGATGCGCTGAACAACCGCAAACCGGGGCTTGGCATCCCGCAGATCTGGGATCCGTAAAACCAAATCGCCTCAAAGGCGACCAACACGGTACCAGACGGAGATGAATTCGCGGCGCCTGACACGAATGAAGCCTGGGCTCCTGCACTTGGGGCTGTGCAAAACAAAAAATCTTCGTTAACCTTCTGCCTAAGGTTGAAATATTTTTTGGACCGATCCGCATTATGGCCGAAGATTTTTACGACGTATTCCTGTCGCATAATTCCAGAGACAAACCCGCAGCGCGCGCACTTTGTACGGCGCTGACCGCCAAGGGCTGTTCGGTTTTCTTTGACGACCGGGACATGGACAATGACCGCATCGCAGGTTCTGAAATCGACGAAGCCTTTGACAAGACACTGGTTTTTGCCGGGTGTTGGGGGCCTGCGGGGGTTGGGCGCTACCAGACGTTCGAGCTGGACATGGGGTTCAACTTTGCCATCGATCCCAAGTTTTCGCTGATCACAGTGATCCTGCCCGGCGCCACCCCGGCCGATCCGGGCGCGCGGTTTCGCAGCTTTCCCCCCATCATCTTCAACCACCTCGAAGACACGGCACCGATTGGCAAGATACTCAGGGTAGTGGACCGGGTGCGCAGTGATCGCAACCTGCCGCCACGCGATACAGGCGATGGCACAGCCCCCAATGCGCAGCCCGCGCGCAAGTCACGCCAGAACCGCCACGACGCTGCCGCAACCGCAGAAGACCCCTATCACGGCATCCCCGAACAGTTGCGCCGCGATGTGCGCCAGTTTGGCCTCAACTTTCTGGTGGGCCCCCTGACTGGAATGGAAGTGCCATCAGGCGAGGATTACGGCGAAGAGGAAAACCTGCGTTTTCCGGAATCCGGCGAACCAAGCCCGTGGGAAGTCGCGCATCTGATCAAGGAAAAAGGTGACTTTCTGCCGGATGATGATGACGATTCCGGCATTTTGCCCCTGGAACTGGTGGCAAGCTGGCTGTCCATGGGCAAGGGGGATTCCCGCCTTGTGCAGTCGCGCCTGAAAACCATCCTGAACAGCAGGCGCAAGCGCAACAACGGGTTTTATGACCAGTTTGCCCGCGTCCTGCGGCTGCTGCTTGAAACCGCCGAGACGACACGACGGCGACGCACCCCTGCCCCGATGATCTTTACGACCAACTTTGGCACCAACCTTGAATGGCACATGATGTATCATGGCGTGCCCTTCACGCGGGTGACCGTCAAATTGCCCGACTGTCTGGTCATTCAAAGCGTTGGATCACAGGTGCAGGGCGACACGATTATTCTGAGCGACTATTTCGACGAAGGCAGTCAGCCACTGATCCTGCCCCGCGACCGCGAAGATGCAGAAGAACAGGCGCTGAACTTCCTGGCCGATGCCCTGCCCGAAACAACAAGCCGACATGCAACAACATCGCGCCAAAGTTTTCGCGGCTCCGGCGACGATTACACCCATCCCACGACTGCCCGCGACCTTAGCTTTGACGATATGGAAGGCTGTATTCTGTTCAAATACCACGGGTCCATCGATGTCGATGACAGCTGTGTGGTGAACAATGAACAGCTGTTCGAACTGACCCGGATCGAGGATCTGGTGCCATCCGCCGTCGAAGAACGGTTGAAAATCGCGCCATCCGTTGTGTTTGGCACATCCTTTCTGCTGACCGAAGTCCAACAGGCCGCCGAAGCCGTCTGGCGCGTTCCGTTCCGCGCAACCCGCATCAACCGCTACGTGGTCCCGCGCGACCGCGAGGGCCTAACCAAACGCGTGCGCGATGGCTGGTTGCTGCAAATGGAAGAGGCGATGCGCGAAAACCTCAAGCATCACGCCAGCACATTGAACCTGATCGAAGTAAAACCGGGCCAAGAGGCCTTCCTGCATGCGCTGGAAAAGGAAATTGATCCCGGCGGCACCTCTCCGGCAGGACCCGGCGGCAACCAGGTCATGGCGCGGACCGCGTGATGGAACCCCGGTCGTCCGAAGCCGACACGCAACCGCCATCATCCGGCGATCGTATGCACGGGCTGCGGACACCCCCAAAAGGTTACGGCACGCTCGCCGACAAGTTTCCGCTGGAATACACCCGCGCGACGGTGGGCGAAGAACCCTACAAAGGCACCGACAGTTACCAGTTCGAGGACTCGCCGCTTTTTTCGGACGTGTGCGTGAAGAGCGCGAAATGGCATCGCTGTTCCTAAAGGGTCAGTTGTGCATTCTGCATGCCCAGTCCGGCGCGGGCAAAACCTCGCTGCTGAACGCCCGCGTGATCCCGCGGATCGAGGAAACCGGCATCCACACCGTGCGTCTGACGCCACAAAGCGACCCACTTGAAGCCGTGCGCGTCGCCTCGATCCTGCAACTGATCCCGCCGCCCGAATGCGAAGCGGACGCCATCGCGGCCATGCTGGAATTCGCACCTGACCTTGCCGATCAACCGCTCGAAGCGGTGCTGGACCGCTTTGATGCCATCGAAAGCGAGAACCCCGCCCGGCGCAACCTGCTGGCCGCGTTCGAGATCAGCAAACTGTGGTTTGACCCCTACCGCTTTCGCGGCGGGCGCACGACGCCGTTCTTTTGCAAGCTGCTGGCCGGAACAATGGATATTCGGGCCTATTGGCGCCATTTCCACATGTTCTTTTCCTTCGACGAGATCGGGCAAAGCATTGAGGGCGACCTGTGGAAAGGGGCCACGCTCAAGGAAATCCACACCCTCATGGCCTCGCCCCATGCGCGGGCGGCGCACCGCGAATGGATCGACACGCTCGACCTTCCCGAATTCGGTTTTGTGCAGTTTTTTAAACACTTCTGGGAAAAATGGGCGGATCATCAGGCAGGCTACGCGCTGTGCCTTGTCATTGATCAGTTCGAACAGATTTTCACGCTTTACACCGATGATGCACAACCCGGCGTGGCCGAAGAGGACAAGCCCGACTGGCGTCTGCGGCCCAGTTTTTTGACGAGCTGCGCCGCCTGCTGAAACCGCACGGGCCGCACGAAATGCTGCTGCCAATCTCGGTGGTGCTGTCGATGCGCGACGAATATATCGGGCAACTCGCCTCTGTGCCCGACCTTGCGGCCAAACGTCAGACCTCGCGCTATCGGCTGGATTATCTCACGATTTCGGACGCCCGCGCCGCCATCCAGAAACCTGCCGAGGCGTTCGGCTACACCTATGGCGACGAAATCTTCAACGAGGTGATCAACGCCCTCAAGAAAGAAGACCGATTTGTCGAACCTGCGCACATTCAGATCGTCTGCGACAAGATCTGGGAGCTGTTCGGCAGCGCACTGACACAGCATCCGGGCAAATCCCTGCCTCAGATCTCATACGAAGACTTCATGAAAAAGACCGGCGGGACGGTCCGGATTCAGCAAGAGTATTTCAAGGAAATTCTGGAAAAATTCGAACGTGCCGATCAGTTGGAAATTCTCGACATGCTGTCGGACCTTCTGACCCAAAGCAGCAAACGCAATGTCGTGGAATACAGCACCCTTGTCGGCGGGGCCTTGCGCAACGCAGGCAAACGCGCATCCCTGATCCTGGACATGCAGGCCAGCGGGATCGTGCGGCAAGAAGCACGCATGGGCAGTCAATTTGTTGAAATTGCGCATGAATTCCTGATCGAACCATTGCAGTCCGAAATCGTTCAACACGTCACGCAATCCGAAAAACTGTTCCGGTTTGCCCAACGCGCCGTGGCCGGGGCCTTTGCGACACGCGGCGATCAGGCCCGTCAGGACCTTGCCCAGCGCGCCGAGAACCTGACGCGCAATGCAGTCGTGGCCTTGCTGGAAAATGCGGAACGCTGCCATTGGACGCCCGAAGTCGTGGACCTTGTCGTGCATGCCGCCATTCAAAAGGGTCTGTCGGTCAAAGGGTTCAGCACGCTGTTCAATATCCGCGCGGCGACCGTGCAGCCCATCCTCCCGAGCGTCGAGAGAGAGGAAGGCATCGCATGAGCAGCGGATTGCTTACCATCATGCAGCACTACGCGCAAAACAAGGATGCGGCTGTGCGGCGCAACCTGTGTGACGCGCTGGTGGCGGACGGGTCACCGGAAGCGGCCGACATACTGCTTGACCTTGCCACGCAGGACCCGGATGCCGAGGTCAACGCACTGGCCGCCGAACAGATCGCCGGGCTCAGCCCAAAACAACTGGAGGCCGTGCAGCCAACGCTTGCGCAACGGTTCTCACCCGAAAAGGGCAAGGGCCAGACCCTGAACTGGGTGCGCTGTGCCAACAGGATCGCAAAGGGAACGCACACGTCCCTGTTTGCCGGTTTGGGCACATGGCGCCAAGAGGTGCGCGCCACACGGAAACTGAACCGTCGGCTGCTCTTGTCCAGAAAGAACGAGTTCGGCCTCGGCGCGCGCCTTTTGAACCGGCACATGCTCATCTCGATTATTGCGGCTGTCGCTCTGACGATGATCATGTTCGCGCTGCTTGTGCGCAATCCGCACAGTGAATTGTCGTGGGGATTGCCGTTCATCGGCGCGATCAGCATCGTGCTGGCCGGGATACCGCTGGCCGTCATGTTTGCACCGCCCACGCTGGCGTTCCGGCGCAGCGTGATTGCCTATGTCGACGCGATGACCGTGGTGAAGTTCGCCGCAGTCCCGATCATCCTGATATGGTTGCTCAGCGTTGCGTTCGGAGAAACGCTTGATGCCCAGTTTTTCGGGCCAATACTCCTTTACATCGTTCTTCCGCTCTTCCTCGTGCGTCTGGCCCTGAACGTGGCGACGCATGTCAGGCAACGGCTGGCCTATCCGCTGTTGCTGTGTCTCGTGGCCATGGGCGTCCTTGTGGCGGTCTATTCGATCCTTTTGTGGATTTTGGATGCGATTGCGCCGCGATGGTACGAGTACGGCAACATCATGAGCGGGCTTTTGACGATGATCGTTCCGATGTCGCTGTTCATGGCCATCCATCAGGGCAGCTTCGGCAATCAGGTGACGCAGACCGGCGAAACGCCAAGATCGGTGATCTATAACAAGTTGCACTGGATGTCGTTTGCCGGTCTGGCATCCGCATTCATTGTCGTCGTCGCAATTGCTCCGGCAACCGGGGTGGCTCCGCCCGGGCGTGGCGAAAGCACGGTCATCCAGTTGGCGGGCATCGACGGAAATGGCAATTCAACAGCGCCCGCGCTGTCGGAAGAGGGTCAGCACCTTGTTTCCGAGATCAAAGCAGCGCTGCAAGTCTTGATGGTCGACATCGCGGAGGAAGGCGGCAACCGGCAGGTCGTTTCCTACATCGAGGAAATGCTGCCAAAGATAACCCCAAGCGCATCTTTCCGGTTGTTGCGGACGCAGGCAGACGGCCTTTTGGACGCGGTCTATGTGTCCAACCTGCCCTCGGAAAAACTGATCGCTTTTGAAACCATCGCCAATCAGCTTTATCAACTGTCAGATGTCATCGAGTTTTCGAGGCCCGTCAATCTTGGCCAGACCGTCGTGTTCGACCGCACGAGCCGGATCATATTCGAGGCAACGTCGCCGGGCTACCTAGCCGTGTCGGTGACCGCGACGCGGAACGAACGTCAGACCGATGTGGTCATCTGGCTGAACGGCACAATGATTGATGAACGGTCGTGGAGCGATCCGGAACTTTTCGAAGGCGAGATCAGACGCGCCAGCAACACGCTGATTGCAGATGTGCCCGCCCGCAAGGTGAACATGGACAGCGTGGTGTCCCATTTTCAGACCAGGATCGCTTATCTGGTGAACACAGTTCTGTCGCTGGACATGGAAACCCGCAACAATCAGGACGGGACGGCCTCTGATCTGATGTTCAGTGCCGTCTACAATTGGGCGCCCAACCCAGCGCCCGTGGATAAAAAGTCGGGCCCCAGTTTCTGACCCGCCTCAGCCATCGCGCTCCGGCGGAATGCGCTGGTAGAGCCGGGTCAACCAGTCACCCACGCTGTCCACGTCGCGCCCTTCGCCCACAAGTGCGGGCTTCAGAAGCGATTTTGCCGCATGCACACCCAACTCGCGGAATGCTTCAAACTGGTGTTCGTCAAAGAACTGATCGGCTGTCGAAACATTGGGAAACGCGGGATAGGCGTGGCGATAGGCGTTGATCAACTCGCTTTCATTGCCCGTCATCGACAGCTTGATGATCAAAAGCAGGCCCTTGCCCTCAAGCTTGCCATCCACAGCCGGATAGTCGATCTCGCACAGCACGCCATGCGCGCGCGACATCCCGGTGTCCGGGTCTGCGCGCAACTCTTTGAGGTCGGTGTGGATGCGCACGCCGAAATCCACCGCGGCGTGGCGCACAACTGTCAGGATTGTCGAAAAACCACCCGCGGCTTCCGCGCTCGCGTCCACTGCAACGATGAACTTGCAACGTCTGCGCAACAGCTCGTAAATCGCTGAATTCTCAAGATGCGCGCCATCCGTCAGCATCAACCATTGGCGATGTTCGTCGAGACCAAAACCGAACATCTCACGCAGCAGCATCCACGCACCCGGGCGTCCGCCGGTGCCCTCGGGGCCGTCCTGGTTCACATCGGGGCGGCGCACCCAAAACCCAAGCCGAATGTTGAGGAAGGACAACAGCGCACGGGCCGAGGACATCGACAACAGCGCCATATGCGGTGCCACGGCCGCGCCGGATGTCGCAACAGCCGTCGCCAGATCGATCTCCTGTTGATACCAGCGCCGCCAATTCGCAGTGCGGCGATACCCCGTCACGGGCGACCCGCACCAGTTCTTTGAAAAGACAAAGAAGTCGCCTCGCCGTTCGCGCATCTCGATCGCTTCGCTGTTGGGCAGGTTCACCACGGCGTTGAGCAGCAGATAGGGCGCGCGCTGATCTGGATCGAGGTCGGACAGCGGCACGTCCAGTGTACCGTCCTCGTTCAGCCGCACAAAGCTTTTGGCAAGCTGCTCTCGATAGAGCCAGTGCGGTCCCGTTACATTGATATTGATCACCGCAAGCGCCGTGGCCACCAGGACGCCCGCGATACACATCAGGACAAAAAGGCCCGGCGTGACTTTTGCGTCCGGGGCCAAGTCGGACACAACAATGCCCTTCGACGTCCCAAGATAGTAAAGCGCATAGCCAAACATCAGCGCCAGCAACGGCGCCAAAATCGAGGCGATGATCATGACGATCCGGTTGGCGATCCCCCGCACCTTCGGTTTGTCCAGCATTGGCAAAACACGGGACAAGGCGGGCAGCACTGCCGCGATAAGCGCCGTCACCACCAATACGCCCGCGATACACATCAGGACAAAAAGGCCCGGCGTGACTTTTGCATCCGGTGCCCAGTCGGACACAACAATGCCTTTGGACGTCCCAAGATAGTAAAGCGCATAGCCAAACATCAGCGCCAGCACCGGTACCGCAATCGAGGCGATGATCATGACGATCCGGTTGCCGATCATGCGCACCCACGGTTTGCCCAGCATTGGCAACACACGGGACAAGGCGGGCAGCGCCGCCGCGATGGTGGCAATCGACACGCTGGCCCCCACCCCTCCGTTTTCCACCATGTCGACAAATTGGACGTAGCCCCAATGCACCACAATCAGACCAAGCAGAAACACCGATGCCAAACCGAAAACCCACATGACAACGGGGCGCAACTTGCCCAATTCATACGGAAGCCAGGCATAGGCCAGAAAGGCCAACGTGACCGAAACCGCGCTGAACATCACCAGACTGACGTAGTCGAAGTCAACCAGAACAATGGCAAGCAGACCGACTGCAACAAGCGAACAAACCCAGATGCCGAAATCCCGTATCCATTCAACAGACATGGACACTCTTGCCTTGGTCAATGCGGCAATGCCCAAGAAAACAAGCGCAACGAGACCGACCCATAGCGTCGGTGGTTCAAACACGTCCACAAGGTGCATCATCGACACCAGAACCGCGATCAATGCCGCGGGCGCAGTCCAGTTCAGGACCATGCCTGCCAACAGGTTAAAGATCAGCCCAATGGTCTTGAGCGTATTTCCCGTGATGAGGTAATTGGCCCTTTTGCGCAGGTACTTCACAGCCTCCGTATCCGGGCCTTCGGGGTTGGCGACCTCTTTCGTACCGCTCTCGGCGATACGGCGCGCCAGAAAGGCCCCAGTGAAACCACCACCGCTCACCGTCGACATCAGATCGATGCTATTCATGATCTTTTCGTTCTCGGCCAGCACCTGCGCCACACCAAGACTAAAACTCGCAGACCGGATGCCGCCACCCGACAAGGCAAGGCCCGACACGTCGCTCAGCTCTAACGGTTCATCGCCAGTTTTCTTATCGTCAGTTTTCGAGGCGTTGCCCACTTGCGGGTTCTGAGTGGTGGTTTCCGCCTCTGTCTCATAAAGCGCCCGCCGTTTCTCGATGGCTGCAGTCTCCGAGGCATTGATGCGATCGACAATATGCTTGGGGTCTTTGTCTCCCGCCTCTTTGGGGATCGTGTCGTCCTTGGGAATGCCGTAGACGAGTGGTGCGTCGGGAAAGCCCGGTGTCATGCGGTCAGCAGGAAATACGGGCAGGTCCGTCCGGTAAGCCATCCGGTGCAGGACAGTCGCGAAATCACGGAACTCATCCTGAATGCCACGCAACGCCGTGCGAAACTCGACTGCACCGTCGCGTGTGTCCAACTCCCCTTCCAGACGCTTGCGGTGCCATTTTGCCATGAACCCGCGGAATTCGCCGTTCAGAAAGGCAACTGTCTTTTCAGAGAATTCAACGCACCCGGCATTGTCCGCGATGACCTTGCGCGCCAGCCCGAACAGCTCATACAGACTGTCAAGCGCGCCCTTTTCATCACCTTCACTGAAATGCAGCCGCTGCGTAGAGACGCGGGTAAGGATTTCCGTCAGGTAGACATGGGCTGCAACGGTGTTGGGGTCGGGGTCGGTCGGGTCCTCTGGCGGCGTATCAGCACACATATCAAAAATCCTTGGCGTCTTAATGCTTGTGCCCGGTCTCAAATTCAGGCGTGAAATGCGTCATGGCACGCCGCGATCAGGCAATGGATCAGCACACGCGTCGATGGAAAGTGTAAACACGCTTTGCGCAGATCACCAAAGATTTTCGGCCATTCTGCCCGGTCAGGCCGCCGTGTCGCTGCCCGAAATGCGGGGCACCAGCGCCTTGACCAGATCCTTCATGTCCAACTGGCCCACGGCCTCGTCACCATCCATCACCCGGTAGATCAGGCGCGTGTCACCATCCGACAGGGCGATCATGTCTTCAAGATTGGCATTCGCAGGCACATCCCCGTCGAACTTTGCGCCGCTCAGCGGGCGCATCACAGAACGCACACGCAAAACGCGCGCCCGGTTGATGTCGCTCACAAAGTCTTCGATGTAGGGGTCGGCGGGGTTGAGCAATATGCCCTGCGGCTCGCCCTGCTGCACCACCGCGCCGTCCTTGAGGATCACAAGGTGGTCGGCCAGTTTCAACGCTTCATCAAGGTCATGGGTGATGAAGATGATGGTCTTTTGCAGCTCTTTCTGCAGCTCCAGCAACAGGTTCTGCATGTCGGTGCGGATCAGGGGATCAAGGGCCGAAAACGCCTCGTCCATCAGCATGATGTCGGTGTTGGCCGTCAGCGCGCGCGCAATCCCAACGCGTTGCTGCATACCGCCGGACAGTTGCGCCGGATAGCGCCCTTCGAACCCGTCAAGGCCGACCCGGGCCAGCCATTTGCGCCCCTCGGCGTCCTGCGTTTCGGCATCAGCCCCCTGCACACTCAGCGGCAATTGCGCATTTTCCAGCACCGTCTTGTGCGGCAACAGCGCGAATTTCTGGAACACCATCGACATGCGTTGCTGACGCATCTTGCGCAACGCGTCCGCATCCAGTGACATCACATCGGTGCCATCAACAAGGATTTCGCCCGCCGTCGGGTCGATCAACCGGTTGAGATGGCGGATCAGGGTGGACTTGCCCGACCCGGACAGCCCCATGATCACCGTGATTTCACCGGGTTGCATATCGACATTGATGTCGCGCAGGCCCAGCACGTGACGGTGCTGATCCAGCAGCGTCGCCTTGTCCATACCGTCCTGCACCAGTGACACCAGGGCTTTGTCATTGGGTCCGAAAATCTTGTAGAGGCCGCGAATTGCGACTTTGGCAGTCATGGCAGGCCCCTATTTCGACTTGGCGCGTGTGTCGACGCGGTTCAGCGCGGCCTTGGACACGCGATCCAGCACCACGGCCAGCAAGACGATGCCAAGGCCCGCAACAATGCCGACGCCCAGATCAAGCGCGCGAATGCCGCGCAGGACAAGCACGCCCAGACCGGGGGCCGACACAAGCGACGCAATCACCACCATCGCAAGGCTCATCATGATGGTCTGGTTCACGCCCGCCATGATGTTTGGCATGGCAAGGGGCAGTTCCACCCGCGTCAGCTTTTGCCATGCCGTCAGGCCAAACGCATTGGCCGCCTCGATCACGTCCCTGTCCACAAGGCGGATGCCAAGGTCCGTCAGACGGATCACCGGCACGATCGCGTAAAGGATGATGGCAATGCCATACAGCTTTGATTCCGTGACGGAAAACAGAAAGATCAACGGAATGAGATAGACAAATGTCGGCAATGTCTGCAGCAGATCGAGGATCGGCACGATGCTGCGTTGTGCGGTGTTCGACTTGCTCATCCCGATGCCGATGGGCACCCCGAACAGCACGGAAATGCCGGTGCACACAAACACAATCGCCAGCGTCTGCATCGCGACCTCGTAGTGGTCGATAAAGGCAAAGAACAGCAGAACAAAAGCGACAAAGGCCGTCACGCTGCGCGACCGGCTGACGACCCAGGTCAGCAGCAGCAGCGCAGGCATCATCACCCACCACGGTGCGGATTCGAACACGAACAGCGTGCCATCCAGCATCCATGACAGCGGCTGCGTGATTGGGTCGAGCACGAATTTCAACTCAGATCGGATGGACAGGAACCCGTTCTCCAACCCTTCGGTCAGATCGCGGGTTTGCCCGATCCGGGCACAGCTTTCGTGCAACGTGTCCAGCGACGGGAACGGCAGTCCGCCGGTTTCGGCAGCCTCTTCGCCGCCCTGCGCCTGCGCCAGCAACTGCGCCATGGACAGCGGCGCATCGGCCTTGTCTGCATCGCACCAGTCCCGCAGGCCAAGTGTGTCAAAAAGTGAATCGTAGCGCGCCACGCAATGTCCCCGTTCTGCCGCCCGTTGTCGGGCTTGTCATAGGTTCCCGCGCGCAGCATTGGCCGCGCGCGGCAGGTTTCAACGCTTACTGCAAAAGCGCGGACAGTTTGGCGCGGGCGTCATCGTTCAACCAGCCGCCCCATGTGTCCTTGTAGGTGGTCAGGAAATACACCGCCGCCTCTTCGTAAGAGGCCTGATTGTTTTCCTGCCAGGCCAGCACGTCGCCCATCTGGGCATTTGTGAAGGTCAGATTCTTCATCAACTCTGCTGCCTCGGGTTCCCGGTCAACAAAGGCCTGTGTGGCCGCCGTCACCACGTTGGACACGGGGTAAGAGGACAGACCGGGTGTCGCGCAATCCTCAAGCCCGTTGCAGATATGGGTGTCTGGGTCGTAGGCGGGCAGCTCGACCTGCACCATCGGGTACTTGCCCAGAACGGATGTGGGCGCCCAGTAGTAGCCAAACCATGGCTCCTTGGCCTCGGCAGCCGCAGCGATGGCCGTGGCCAGCGTCTCGCCCGATCCATGCTGGAACCGCTCGACCCCGGCCTCGCCCAGACCTGCGGCCTTGAAATTGTTGTTGTTTGTGATGTCACAGCCCCAGCCCGACGGACAGTCATGGAACAAACCACCGACCAGTTCGGGGTTGGCCTTGATGCCTTCCAGCGTGGTCAGTTCTGGATGTTCCTCGGCCAGATAGGCGGGGATCCACCACGCCTCGACACCGCCGTCCGACAGCACCTTGGACAGCTCGACCAGTTTGCCTTCATCGCGCAACTCTTCATAGACAGAGGTGTAGCTGGTCCAGAGTTCGGTCAGAATGTCAGGCTCGCCCGTCTCGGCAACCGAGGCCATGGCAGGTTCGGTTGTGGTCGGCACCGTGCTGACGGCACAGCCATATCCCTGCTCCAGCAGGAACTTGGCGACATAGGTCACCACAGCCGACGAGGCCCAGTCCATTTCAGTGATCGACACCTCGCCGCAATCGGCGGCGGCGATGGACGCGGCAGACGTTCCCATCATCAGTGTGGCGGCAAATGCGAGTTTTTTCATGTGTATGCTCCCTGTTCTGTTCGAATAATCGCAACAAGATGGCCCAAGTGATAGACCCAAACGACCACAAGGTAACAGTCCAATTGCAGCCACGCGCCATCGGAGGGGTCAAATGCACCGTGGCACGCGCGCCGTGATCACTTTTTCGCCCTGTCAGGGTCAACTGACAGTTTGCACTTGGGTCCGGCCCTGTGCCTTTGTAGGGTCGCACCAATATCGGGACGAACGGAAGGCGCATCATGGATATTGCACAGGCCCTTGTGATGGGAATGCAGGCATGGGGCATCATCGGTGCGATTGTTGCCGCCGTCTTTCTGACCATCGGCATGGACCGCATCGATGAAGACGCGCGCGGGGCCTATATCTTTCGCCCGCTTCTGATCCCCGGTGTCTTGCTGATCTGGCCGCTTGTGTTGTGGCGCTGGTGGCAGATCGAAACCGAAGCTGCCGGATGGGCGCCCCGCTACCGCGCCGTGCGCGCATGGTACGGACCCACCGTCATCCTGATGAGCATCGCCATCGTCGTTATCATCATCACCGGCCTGTCGGTCCGCCAGACATGGCCAGCGGACGCAGTGCCCGTGCAACTGAGCGATGGAGCGGGGCAATGAGCGTCAAATACACCCCCGTTCAATGGAACCGGAACAAATGGATTTATGATGGCGTGATGCTGGCCGGGGTGGCCGCGTTCCTGTGGGTCTTTCTATACATCACGCCGGACGCTCTGGGCCACGACCCTGCGATCAATCCCCAGATCCACAACGCGCGTGCCTTTGGCGCCTGTGCCTTTGTGATGCTGACCATCATCCTGTGCATCGGTCCCTTGGCGCGTCTCGACACACGCTTCTTGCCGTTGCTCTACAATCGCAGGCATTTCGGCGTCATGACCACCTTTGTGGCCATCACCCATGCCGGCTACATCCTCAACTGGTACTTCAACTTTTCCAGTTCGAACAAATATGTCGGCCTGCTTTACGCGAACTCAAGTTTCGGCCAGATCGCGGGCTTTCCCTTTGAAGTCTTTGGGATTTTTGCACTGATCTGCCTGCTGATCCTTGCCACGACCAGCCATGACTTCTGGCTCAAATTCCTGACACCACCGGTGTGGAAGCGGCTGCATTACCTGATCTATGCGGCCTATTTCTCGGTCGCGGCCCATATCAGCCTTGGCATTTTGCTGGACCAGCAGAACCACGTCTTTACCGTGATCTTCATCGGCGGCGCCGCCGCCGTCATCGTGCTGCACCTAGCGGCGTGGTGGTCCGAACGCGGGGATGTTGCGGCGCGCGATGGGGCTTGGATCGAAGTGGCACGGCCTGACGCATTCCGCGACGGATTTGCCAAGATCACCCGCCTGCCCAATGGGGACCGCGTCGCCGTCTATCTGATGGAAGGACAGCTGTCCGCCATCTCGAACGCCTGCGCGCACCAGAACGGCCCCTTGGGTGAGGGCAAAGTCATCGATTGCCTCGTGACCTGCCCGTGGCACGGGTTTCAATACGATGTCCGCTCGGGCCGCTCGCCTGCGCCCTTCACCGAAATGGTGCCGACCTACCGCCTGCGGCTGGAAAACGGCATGGTCGAGGTGCACCCGGACGCCAACCCGCCCGGCACCTATGTCGACCCCCTGCCCCTGCCCGCACCCATCACGCCCCAAGGAGAACCGGCATGAGCGACAAGCCCTTCTTCGTCGGTTACCTGCCTGCCCCGGGCCCTTTGCGGGTGTTCCTCTGGTCCGTCTGCATTATGCTGGTCGCCGGACTGGCGGCTACGGGCTACTTCCTTGGCGCGGCACAGGACGATCCCGGCCCCGGCGCGTTCCGCTTTGACTACGGGCGCCAGACTGTGACGGGCGTGGTCGAAATGACCCCCTACCCGGTCATCCACGTGACCCAAGGCAATGACCGCATCAAACCGGGTGACAGTTTCCTGATGACAGCGGGCGGAAAATCCGGCGTGGACAGCCGCGCGATGCCGCTGAATGGGCAGTTGGCCGAAGTTTCGGGCGTCGTGCTGGAACGCGGTGATCTTTACATGTTGCAGCTGCGCGGCGGGCGCAACGGGTTAAAAGCCGCCGAAGGTGACGCCCCCGAGGTGGCCGCCGAACCGCAGGGGCGCTGGCAACTGACGGGCGAAATCTGTGACGGCAAATGCCTTGCGGGTGCCATGCGGCCCGGGCGCGGACTGGCCCACAAGGCCTGCGCCAACCTCTGCCTGCTGGGCGATGTGCCGCCCATCTTCGTGTCCTCTCAACCTGTGCTGGGCGAAGAGTTCCTGCTGGTGACCGGCCCGGACGGCACCCGCCTGCCCCGCGCCGCCTATGACTACGTCGCGCAATTCATCACCGCCGAGGGCGAAATCACCAAGCGCGGCGATTTGCTGGTCTGGGAAATCGACACTGACACGATCGAGGTGACAGAATGAAACGCCTGATCTGGATGGCCATTGTGATCTGCGTGGCGGCTGTGTTCTTCTATTTGTCGCGATTCTGGACGTTCTCGCTCTGGCCGCGCAGCGGGCTGTTCGGGATCGAGGCGTTGCGCCCGCAAGGCAGCCTGTTGGGGCAGTGGCTGCGCGGAACCGATTTCGCGCCCTTCGAATTGCTGATCTGGGCGGTGGGGGCGTTCCTCGTGCTCACTGTGCTGCAAAAGCTCTATGATCTGCTCAACCCGCCGCCGGAATAGACAACAGTGCTTTATCGTAACACTTATGCGGGTATAGATAGGGCAAATGATCCAGATGCAGAGCAGGCATAATGGCAGGCAAAACCGCAAAAAAGGCGGCAAAATCCTTTAATATTGCCCTTGTGGGGCAATCCGGGCGGCTGAGCTACGAGGCGCTGCTGTTCGTGGCCTCCCTGCGCGCCAAAAGCCCGAAGTTCAAAGGGCGCGTGCTGATCGCCGAACCGCAGCCCGGCCCGCTTTGGCCCAAGGACCCGCGCATTGATGCGGTAGACGTGCGGGCCGCACTTGAGGATCTGGGGGCGGAAATCGTACCCTTCGCCTCAAAGCATTTTGGCAAAAGCTATCCCCCCGGCAACAAGATCGAAATGCTGACCGCCTTGCCCAAGGGTGAGCCGTTTGTCTTCTTTGACAGCGACACACTGATCACGGGCGAGTTGTCGGATGTGCCTTTCGATTTCGCGCGGCCCACTGCATCGATGCGCCGCACCGACACGTGGCCACAGTTGGAGCTCTACGGGCCGGGCTATACCGAGATCTGGAAATCGCTTTACGACGCCTTTGATCTGGATTTTGAAAGCAGCCTCGATCTGAGCGAACCGGACGAATACTGGAAGCGGTATCTCTATTTCAATGCGGGATTCTTTTTCGGGGAATGTCCGCATGTCTTTGGCAAAAAGTTCCTCGACTACGCGCTTTTTATCCGCGACACGCCACCCGATGCGCTGGTCTGTCAGTCGCTCGATCCATGGCTGGATCAGGTCGCACTGCCCCTCGTGATCCACGCCTTGGGCGGTGGGCGCGACAGTGCAGTGCATGCCTATCTCGACGGGCCGGTCACTTGCCACTACCGGGTGCTGCCGCTTCTTTACGCGCGCGAAGATCAGCGAGTCATCGACACGCTCGAAGAAGTGTCCAGCCCCAACAAGATCAAGAAAGTGCTCAAAGGTTACGACCCGATCAAGCGTATGGTTTTTCAGGGGCGCGGCGAAAAAGTACGCGCGCTTTTCGATCAGGACAATATGCCACGCAAGGAACAGGCGATCCGAAACCGGATCAAGTCCAACGGGTTCTGGATGCGCTAGCATCTGACGCGACGTAACTGGCCTCTACACGCCTGACTTGTGTTTACGCAGGTGAAATTCTTCACCGGTTGTGCTATTTTATCGTCAAGTCAAAAAATCGTTTCCTGGGGGGCTCTCATGGCCAGCATTACCAAGAGATTTATGGACAATCTCGCTCGGAATTTTATCGAAAACCGGCTGGATGCAGTGACCGAACACTTCGTCTTTCCCAATCCGTTTTATGCGCATGACACATTACAGGTGTTTGGGGCGCCCTGCACGATGAAAGAGGCGCTGACGCTTTACCGCGACGCCACGGTGCGTGCTGGAATTACCAACATCGTGCCCCGCGTTCTGGCCGAAGGCGTCCCCGTGAACGGGTATTCCAATGTCTGGATCGAGTGGGATCACTTTGACCAGTCAGGCACCTGCTTGCGGACAAGCCAGGTGCATTACGTGCTCTACCGCGATGACTCCGCGCTGTTCCCGAAGATTGAACTGGTGGAATACAAGGCCATGGCCTTTCCCGAAGTGTCGGCCAGCTTTGCGATGGCCAAGATCGCCTGAGCAGGCGCGCACGCACACAACGGCGATTTCCCGGCGCATCCTGACGGGGCGCGGTCCAAATTTGCGTGATCGCCTTGCCCAGACCGTCACCTTTGCCTATCGATGGCGCAATCACAGCGCCTTATGGCAAAGGAACCCAAGACATGACCGATGGTCCAAAATACGGCTTTGATACGCTTCAGATTCACGCGGGCGCACGGCCTGACCCCGCCACTGGCGCCCGCCAGACGCCGATCTATCAGACAACCGCTTATGTTTTCCGCGATGCCGAACATGCCGCGGCCCTCTTTAACCTGCAGGAAGTCGGCTACATCTATTCCCGCCTGACCAACCCCACAGTCGCCGTTTTGCAGGAACGCATCGCCACCCTCGAAGGCGGCGTGGGGGGCGTGTGCTGTTCCTCCGGGCACGCTGCGCAGATCATGGCCCTTTTTCCGTTGATGTCGCCCGGCAAGAATGTCGTCGTCTCGACCCGTCTTTATGGCGGCACAGTCACACAGTTCAGCCACACCATCAAACGCTTCGGGTGGGAGGCGACATTTGTCGACTTTGACGATCTGGACGCGGTCAAGGCTGCCATCGACGACAACACCCGCGCGGTGTTCTGCGAGTCCATCGCCAACCCCGGCGGCTACATCACCGATCTGGACGCGATCGCGAAAATCGCCGATGCCGCCGAAATCCCGATGATCGTCGACAACACGACCGCCACGCCCTACCTCTGCCGCCCCATCGAACACGGGGCGACGCTGGTTGTGCATTCCACCACAAAATACCTGACCGGCAACGGCACGGTCACCGGGGGCTGCGTTGTCGATAGCGGCACATTCGACTGGTCCGCGAATGACAAATTCCCGTCGCTGTCCCAGCCCGAGCAGGCCTATCACGGGCTGAAATTTCACGAGACGTTCGGCCCCCTTGCCTTCACCTTCCACGGCATCGCCATTGGCCTGCGCGATCTGGGCATGACAATGAACCCGCAGGCGGCGCATTACACGCTGATGGGCACCGAAACGCTGTCTTTGCGCATGGAGCGGCATGTCGAAAATGCCGTCAAGATCGCCAACTGGCTCGAAAAGGATGACCGGGTCGATTATGTGACCTATGCCGGTCTCAAATCCTCGCCCTACTATGATCGCGTGGCCAAGATCTGTCCGCGCGGCGCAGGCGGTCTGTTCACCTTTGCGGTCAAGGGCGGCTATGACGCCTGTATCAAGCTGGTGAACGCGCTGGAAATCTTCAGCCACGTGGCCAATCTCGGGGATGCACGCTCGCTCATCATCCACTCGGCCTCAACCACGCACCGCCAGTTGACAGCCGACCAGCAACGCGCCGCCGGGGCCGCCCCCGAAGTGGTGCGCGTGTCCATCGGCACCGAAGACGTGGATGACCTGATCGCGGATCTGGATCAGGCTCTGTCCAAAGCCTCAAGCTAAGACGCAACTCCACGTGTGCCCGCCCCCGGGCGCACGCGCATGTTTGATCAGAACACACGGCTTTTTCTTTGCATGGGCAAAGTCCTGCTTTATCTTAAGGAGGACAGACAGGTGCGTTTCATCCCAGCACCGAAATTGCTAAAAGGCTGAACATGAAGCCGAACTTTGCGCTTTCCTTGTCCTTTGACGGGATACGCCTGCTGCAGCGTGCAGCCGGTGGATGGCATCTTCTTGGCGAAGTGTCGGTGTCCGATCCTGAATTGGCGGGTGCCCTTGCAGACTTGCGCAAATCGGCTGACGAGATTGGCAGCGCCCCCGTCACAACCAAGCTGATCATCCCTGATGAACAGGTGCGCTACCTGACGATCCGGACCCCCGGACAGGATGATGCCGCACGCAAGAAAGCCGCGCGCGCGGCCCTTGATGGCGCGACCCCCTATCCGGTTGATGCGCTGTCCTTTGACATTTCGCCCGATGGCGACGCCACGCACATCGCCGCAGTGGCGCGCGAAACGCTGCAAGAGGCCGAAGGGTTCGCCGTTCAGCACGGGTTTGCGCCAGTCAGTTTTGTCGCCGCCGGTGAAGGTGCGGATTTTCTGGGCGAGCCGTTCTTTGGCCCGACCGCACATGCGGCCAAGGCTTTGCCACCCGGCACAGAAGTGAAACCCGACGGCGTCCGCGTCGTCATCGTCGAAAAACCGCCCGAAGCTGATGCGCCGGTCGATGAGCCCACCGAGGTCATACATACGGAAACGTCTGCTGTACCGCAGGTCGACGACGCGCCCCCGGTCGAGGCGGAACCGGATACACCACCGTCTGACGAGGAGGCGGAAAGCCCCAAGGTGCTCGCACCGCAGATCGCGCAGGTCACAGCCGAGGACGACGAAGCAATCGAGGCCGAGGCATCGCCAGAGTCCACGCCCGACGCCGTACCCGAACCAACACCAGAGGCTGAAACCACAACTCCGCCGCTGTTGGGCTTTGCCACCCGACGCCGCCAGGACCCGTCCTCGGATGCGGCACCGGTCCGTCTTGGCGGTGTCACACGGACCGCAGCACCGGCGCGCACCACACCGCCGCTCAGCACCACACCGCCCGTGGCTATGCCGTCGCCGCCCGCAAAAGGTGCGGACGAGATCAATCTGGCCACCCCGCCCAAATCCGCAACCGACAGCCTGCGCCCGACCCCGTTGGTCGCGGCGCGCGACAGCACCCCACCCCCGGTCGCCGCGCCAGCTCCAAAGACGCGCACGGGCGGGTTCCTGTCGCGCCGCAAGACGCCGCCCAAAGCGCCCCCGCCGCTGGAAAAACCCGCCGCCCGCGTCGCCGCGCCAAGGGTCAATCCATCGCAGAACGCAATGGAATCCGACCGGATGACCGTGTTCGGGGCACGCGGCGACGGGACAGTTGGTGGCAAGCCGCGCTTCTTGGGCCTGATCCTCATGGCCATCCTGCTGGTGTTCCTCGCCGGGGTTGCTGCCTGGGCCTCGGTGTTTCTGGACGACGGTCTGGCACGCCTGTTCCCGGGCCGCGAACGCACGCTGGCCTCGACCCTGCCCGATGACACACGCGCATCGCTGGCCGAAGATGTGGGGGCCACAACCGATCTTGCCCCCGATCCCGAAGCAGAAGCAGACGGCGTCGTTGTCGCCGCACTGAACGACTCGCTCAGCGACGAT
Source organism: Tateyamaria armeniaca (assembly GCF_045797845.1). NCBI lineage: Bacteria > Pseudomonadati > Pseudomonadota > Alphaproteobacteria > Rhodobacterales > Roseobacteraceae > Tateyamaria > Tateyamaria armeniaca. The sequence goes on along the minus strand of NZ_JBHDIY010000002.1, from coordinate 2,477,331 downwards.
GGCCTCAGCGCCGAAGACGCCGCCGTGCTGGACGCTCTGCGCGACCCCCTGCCCGATCCGGTCGCACCCGAAGAACTCGACGCCGCAGCGCTTGAGGCGCGATATGCGGTGACGGGCATCTGGCCGAAAGCACCCGATTTGCCCACCCCGGCAGACGTGATCGATATCGAAGACCTCTATGTCACCGGCATCGACCCGGTCAGCCCGGCTCTGGATGCAGTCGCCCTGCCCGCCTCTGCCTCGTTCCGCACGGATCGCCAGCTTGCGCTCATCACCTCCCCGGCCGCACCGGGCACAAATTTCAAACGCGACGCCCAGGGCCGGATCATTCCAACAGTGGCCGGCGCGCTCAGCCCCGATGGGTTTACCGTGTTTCTGGGGCGCCCGCCGGTTGAACCGCCAGCCGCATTCGTGCGTCTTGATACGGGCGAAGAGGCACGGCCAAGCACAAGCGCGCTGGCGCAGGTCCGCCCGCGCAACCGGCCCACCGACCTTGTTGAACAAAACGAACGCGCCACGCTTGGCGGTCTGTCCCGCAGCGAGCTTGCCGATCTGCGGCCACGCCTGCGGCCACAGGCCCCGCAAGAGATTGAAAACATCCTGCGCGACGTGATTGAGGAAAACGCGGCGGAGGAGACACCCGTGTCGACCCTCGCTGCGGCCTCATCGCTGCGCCCCGAAACCCGGCCCCGCAACTTTGCCCGCACGGTTGCGCGGGCTACGCCAACCCCCGAACCCCAACGCACTGCTGCGGTCGCACCGCGCACGGTGACGCCTTCCATCCCCTCATCGGCTTCCGTCACGCGCGAGGCGACGGTGCGCAATGCCATCAACCTGCGGCGGGTGAACCTGATCGGGGTCTACGGCACACCATCCAACCGACGCGCGTTGGTACGCCTGCCAAACGGGCGGTACAAAAAGGTCGAAGTCGGCGACCGCTTTGACGGCGGACGCGTGTCGGCCATCGGTGACGCCGAATTGCGCTATCAAAAAGGTGGGCGCAACGTGGTGCTGAAGATGCCGCAGGGCTAAACCAACGCGCCCTGCCAGCTATCTCCAGTCAGGCGCGATCAGTCTGCCGTCAACTCGCCGCTGTCGATCTGTTCCTGCTCGATGCTCTCGAACAGCGCCTTGAAATTCCCCTCTCCGAACCCGTCATCGCCTTTGCGCTGAATGAATTCGAAAAAGATCGGCCCGATCACGGTTTTCGAGAAAATCTGGAGCAGGATCTTGGTCTCGCCCCCATTGACGACGCCCTCGCCGTCGATCAGAATGCCGTGTTTGCGCATCCGGTCCAGCGGCTCTTCATGGCCGACAACCCGCGATGTGCTCAGATCGTAATAGGCATCCGGCGGACCGGGCATGAATTTCAGCCCGTTTTCTGCAATCGCATCGGTGCTGTCATAGATGTCGTCAGACCCGACCGCGATGTGCTGAATGCCCTCACCCTTGTATTTGTTGAGGTACGCCACGATCTGCCCGGTCTCCCCCCGATCCTCGTTGATCGGGATGCGGATGCGACCGCAGGGCGACGTCAACGCCCGGCTGAGCAGGCCGGTAAACTTGCCCTCGATGTCGAAAAAGCGGATTTCCTTGAAGTTGAACAAGTCTCCGTAAAAGCGGAACCACGTGTCCATATTGCCCTTGTGGACGTTGTGAGTGAGGTGATCGAGGTAGAAGAACCCCACGCCGCGTGGCTTGGATTGCGCCAGCCACTCGTATTCCTCGTTATAGGGCGACGTGTCGTAATACTGATCCACGAAATAGATCAGGCTGCCCCCGATCCCGTAGATCGCAGGCACGTCCAGCACCTTGTCCGTGTCCTCGTAAGGTTCAGCGCCCAGCGACAGCGCGCGCTCATATGCGGCCTGCGCATCCACGATGCGCCAGCCCATTGACGGCGCACAGGGCCCGTGCGCTTCGACAAAGCGCGCACCAAAACTGTCGGGTTCGGCGTTCAGCACATAGGTGATATCGCCCTGCTGCCACAATTCCACATTCTTCGTCTTGTGGCGGGCCACCTTCTTGTAGCCCATGCGCGTGAACAGCGTGCGCAACGCCTCAGGCTCAGGATGCGCGAATTCGACAAACTCGAAACCATCCGTGCCCATCGGGTTGGCCTCGGTGATCTCTGATTTCGGGGCGTCATGCGGGAACGGACCCATGCGGCATCTCCTCAAAAGGGGTGTTTCGCGCATAATTACGACAGACAGGCCACAGTTTTTGCGCAATATGCATCCCTTGCCTGTCATTTCATGCGGGTTTGCCGCATAATATCCGCATATCATGCCAAAAAGGCCGCACATGCTTGATTCCATCGACACCCGCCTGCTGGCCGCACTCCAGCAAAACGCGCACCTCACAGCACATGAGCTGAGCGAACGGCTGAACCTGTCGGCCAGTCAGATCGGACGACGCCGACAGCGGCTCGAAGCCGAAGGGTTCATCGAAGGCTATGTGGCGCGCCTCGATGCCGCGCGCCTCGGCCTCAGCGTGCAGGGCTTTGTGCAGGTCCACCTCAGCACCCATGGCCCTGAACACTCCGCCAGCTTTGCCCGCCTGTTGGACACACAAGCCGAAATCACCAGCGCGTGGGCGATGACCGGGGATGCGGATTACCTGCTGCGGGTCTATTGCGCCGACCTCAGCGCGCTTAACAGCCTGATCCATGACGTTCTTTTGCCGCACCCGGCCGTGGCCCGTGTCCACAGCCAGATCGTGATGGACCAGCTAAAGCGCGACGGCCCATTGCCGACCTGACACGCGGCCCGCCTGCACAGACGGGACAGTATTTCCAGCACCATGCGGTCAAATCCGCCGCTTTGTCGTGCATTGGACATCTTGCCGGTTGTACTTACCCGCAAAGGTTCACATTCTCTGCGCAACCTGAAAGGCTACGTGCATGGAAAGCTTTCTGTATCAGGCGTCGATCTACCTTGCAGCAGCAGTGCTTGCGGTGCCCATCGCGGCACGCCTCGGGCTTGGGTCGGTGCTGGGCTACCTCGCTGCGGGCATTCTGATTGGGCCGGTTCTGGGCCTTGTCGGCGCAGAAACCGAGGATTTGCAGCACTTTGCCGAATTCGGCGTCGTGATGATGCTGTTCCTGATCGGGCTTGAGCTGGAACCCCGCGCGCTTTGGGACATGCGGCACAAACTGCTGGGCCTTGGCGGGCTGCAGATCGCACTGTCGACCCTTGCGCTGATGGGGGTCTCAATGGCCTATGATCAGCCATGGGGCGTCGCACTTGCCATCGGTCTCACACTGGCGCTGTCGTCAACGGCCATCGTGCTGCAGACCCTGTCGGAAAAGGGGCTGATGCAGACCGGCGGGGGGCGCTCCGTGTTTTCAGTCCTGCTGACGCAGGATATTGCGGTCATTCCCATTCTCGCCTTCCTGCCCCTGATCGCAGTCACCCTGCCGGTGCAGATCATGCAGAACGGCGCAATCGAACGCACACATGACGGCCACGACGGCGGCGGGCACGGGCACGGATCGCTCAGCCTTGTCGAAGGGCTGCCGGCATGGGGCGTCACCCTTGTCACCATCGCGGCGATCATCGCGGTCATTCTGGCCGGCGTGTTCCTGACGCGGCCCGTCTTTCGGTTCATCCACGCCGCGCGCCTGCGCGAGATGTACACGGCACTGGCCCTGCTGATCGTCGTATCAATCTCGTTCCTGATGATGCTGGTCGGTCTGTCCCCCGCCCTTGGCGCATTTCTGGCGGGCGTGGTTTTGGCCAGTTCCGAGTTCCGTCACGAGCTGGAAACCGACCTCGAACCGTTCAAAGGCCTGCTTCTAGGGCTGTTTTTCATCACCGTCGGTGCGGGCATCAACTTTGCACTGCTCTTTGCGGACTGGCCTGCGCTGATTTCCATGGCCTTGCTGGTCATTCTGCTCAAGGGGATCGTGCTTTATTGCCTTGCCGTCGCATTCAAGATCCGTGGGCGGGATCGCTGGCTCTTTACGCTGGGGCTCGCGCAGGCGGGTGAATTTGGCTTTGTGCTCGCCGCCTTCTCTGTGGGTCAGGGGGTCATCCCGCAGGACGTCGCGCAGACCCTGTTGCTGGTCATCGCGCTCACCATGCTGATCACCCCGCTGCTGTTCATCCTCTACGAGATGATTTCGCGCCGCATGGCCGAAACCCATGGCGACGTCGAGGCCGACGAAATCGACGAGGAAGGTCCGGTCATCATCGCAGGCATCGGGCGTTTCGGTCAGATCGTGAACCGGTTGCTGCAGGGCACCGGGTTCAAGACCGTGGTGCTGGATCACGACATCGAAACGATCGCCCTGATGCGCCGGTTCGGGTTCAAGGGGTTTCTGGGCGATCCCAGCCGCCCCGACATCCTGCACGCCGCGGGCATCGACACGGCACGCATCCTTGTGGTTGCTCTGGATGATCCAAAGGCCGCCACCAGCCTTGTTGCCTATGCCCGCAAGGTCCGCCCGGACATTCACATCATCGCCCGCGCCTATGACCGGGTGCATGTCTACAATCTGTATCAGGCAGGCGCAGACGACATCGTGCGAGAGATGTTCGATGCTTCGCTGCGGGCAGGCCGGTATGCGCTCGAAAACCTCGGCCTCAGCGAATACGAGGCATCCGAGGCTGAACACCTGTTTTACACCCATGACCGCGATGCAGTGCGCCAACTGGCCGAGCTTTGGGATCCGAATATCCCGACCTCCAAGAACGACGCCTACGTGGCCCGCGCGCGCGAGTTGGAAAAGGACCTCGAAGTGTCCCTGTCCGCCCGGCAGGACGAACCGAAACGGGCCTGATCCGCGCGATGGCCAAGGGCCGGTGGGCGGGCGCCTTTTCACGCGCGCTGCAAGGCGCGTGTGAGAACAGTGCCGCCCGGCGGGCTCAGGCGTCAGACACGCCCGCCTCGCCGAATGTCGCCATGCCGGAATGGCACGCAACGGCCCCTTTCAGGATGCCGATGGCCAATGCAGCCCCCGACCCTTCGCCAAGGCGCAGACCCAGCGACAGCAATGGCTCTTTGCCCAAGGCCTCCAGCATTCGCGGATGCGCCCCTTCGGCGCTTTGATGCCCTGCAACCACATGATCCAGCGCGCCCGCAACCGTGCGTTCCAGACAGGCCGCCGCCGCGGTGCAGATAAAGCCGTCCATGATCACCGGCACCCGCAAGGTGCGCGCCCGGGCGATTGCCCCGGCCATGCCCGCCAACTCGCGCCCGCCAAGGCGCATCAAGACGTCCAGACCATCGCCTGCCTCTGCATGCGCCGTCAGCCCATCGGCGACGACCTTGGTTTTTAGCGCCAGTGCACCGCCCTCGACCCCGGTGCCGCGCCCCGTCCAGGCGGTGGCGTCTCCGCCGAACAGCTTTGCGGAAATCGCGGCGGCGGAGGTGGTGTTGCCGATCCCCATCTCGCCCACGACCAGCAGGTCGGTCTGTGGGTCAACCGCATCCCAGCCTGCGCGCAAGGCGGCGACAACCTCGGCCTCGGACATGGCCGGACCGGCGGTGAAATCGGCAGTGGGCGTGTCAAGATCCAGCGCGACCACGTCCATGCGCGCCCCAAAGGCTTTCGCCAGTTGATTGACCGCCGCACCGCCATGTTCGAAATTCGCAACCATCTGCACCGTGACTTCCGGCGGAAAGGCGGACACGCCACGGGCCGCAACGCCGTGGTTTCCGGCAAAGACGATGACTTGCGGCGCATTGATCGCAGGGCGCGCATCGCCGCGCCAGCCTGCATACCAGATCGCCAGATCCTCAAGCCGCCCCAGCGCGCCGGGGGGTTTGGTCAACTGGCCATTGCGGTCCGTGGCACCCTGCACCGCCTCTGCATCCGGCCCCGGCATGTCAGCCAACAGCGCGCGCAATGCATCCAATGTCTCAAAGCTCATTACGTCTTGTCCTTGCCTGTTTACCCTTTGCTCATTACCCATTGAAAACCCAGCCGCAAGTCAGGACCGGACATGGCACGCCAAGAAACCGACACGCCACTGATGCAGCGCCTTTGGGATGTGCCTGCAGCGCTCGTTTTGCTGACACGCCTGCCGCTGCCACCCCTGCCCGATCACGCCTTTACCAACGGCGCGCGGGCGGTCTGGGCCTATCCGCTGGTCGGCTTGGGTCTGGGCGCGATCATCAGTGTGATCTGCTGGGGTGCGGCGTTGGTCCTGCCGCCCATGATCGTCGCGGGGCTGGTGCTGGGGGCGCTTGTCCTGCTGACGGGCGCGATGCACGAGGACGGGCTGGCCGACACAGCCGACGGCCTCTGGGGCGGGAATGACCCGGCGCGCCGCCTTGAGATCATGAAGGACAGCCGCATCGGGGCCTACGGCGTGCTGGCCCTGATCCTTGTCATGGGTCTGCGTTGGCTCGGCATCGCAGATGTGGGCGTTGGCGCGCTGGTCGCCGCGCTTGTGATCTCGCGCGCGCTGATGACCCCGCTGATGCTGGCCCTGCCCCATGCGCGCGACACGGGGCTCGCCCACAGTGTCGGACGGCCCGACACCGGCGCGGTGATTGTCGCCGTTCTGATTGCGGCCCTGTGTGCGCTGATCCTTGCGGGCGGTGCGGGCCTTGTTGCACTGATCATCGCAAGCGGCGTGGCCGCAGGCATGGGCGCGCTGGCACGGGCCAAGATCGGGGGGCAAACGGGCGACATTCTTGGGGCCACTCAAATCTGCACCGAAATCGCCGTGCTGCTAACACTCACCGCGCTGACATAAAAAAACGCGCCCCGGTCAAGAGCGCGTTTTCACATCTTTTAGTTTCGGTGGCTCAGGCCGCGACGCGGCTGGTCAGCACATCGCCCACTTCCTTGGCGGCCGCCAACTCGTCGCCACCGGAAACGGCGGCCACTTCGCGGGTCAGACGCTCAAGGGCAGCTTCGTAAAGCTGACGCTCGGAATAGCTTTGCTCGCGCTGATCGTCGGTGCGGTGCAAATCGCGCACCACTTCGGCAATGGCAATCAGGTCGCCCGAGTTGATCTTTTGCTCGTATTCCTGCGCCCGGCGCGACCACATGGCCCGTTTGACCTTGGCCTTGCCCTTCAGCGTCTTCATCGCGTGGGCAATCACGTCGGGGCTGCTCAGGGCACGCATCCCGATTTCGGTCGCTTTGTTGGTGGGCACGCGCAGCGTCATCTTGTCCTTCTCGAACGAGATCACAAACAGCTCAAGCGAAATTCCTGCCACTTCCTGGCTTTCGACCGAAATGATCTGGCCAACACCATGCGCCGGATAGACCACGAATTCATTGGGGCGAAAGTCGAGTTTCTTAGATTTTGTCATTCTTGTTCCTCATAAGACGCGCTGGACACGACCCTTTTCGACAGTCAAATCCGCATCAGCCGGGGCAAACATGCCACGCCTAAGGTGCGGTTCAGGTCGAGATTTTCATGCGGCCCGCGATATGATCGACCGGCCAAGGGTGCATCCGTTTGTCGTTTGTAAAATCAATATAACACAAAAATGGCGGATTCGGAAGCTTACCTTAAGACAGCAAAAGGAAGCGCACGGGTTTTCAGTCTGTTACGCGCCAAAGCTCATGCCGCACATGCACAACGCCGCCGCGAAAAAGCGATTCGAAACGGATCAGCCGCCTTCGCCCGGGCTTTCCGAGAACAGCTCCATCTTGCCTTCCTTGCCGTCCATCTCGTCAGCGGTGGGCAGCGGGTCTTTCTTGGTGATGATGACGGGCCACATCTCGGAATACTTGCGGTTGAACTCGACCCATTTTTCCATGTCCGGCTCTGTATCGGGGCGGATCGCGTCAGCTGGGCATTCAGGTTCGCACACGCCACAGTCGATGCATTCGTCCGGATGGATCACCAGCATGTTCTCGCCCTCGTAAAAGCAATCCACCGGGCAGACTTCGACGCAGTCGGTGTATTTGCAGGCGATGCAGGAATCATTGACGATGTAGGTCATGCGGGCGCTCGTGTGCTTAGGGTCAGCGGTTTAGGTAAATGAGTGTGACGTATCATTCAAGATGGCGGGCACGCGAAAGATCACCCTGCCGTCTGTCGCGCTTGGTCGGCCGCCCTTTTCCCTCGAAACGCGGATTTTGCGAAACGGGTGTTTCGCGCGGCGCAGGTTCGGGGGACATGTCATTGTAAAGCGCCTGCGCCTCGGGGGCCGGGCCGCGCCGGGTGCCGATGGCAACAATCTCGATGATGCGCACGTGATCGCCAATGGCAAAGGTCAGAACATCCCCGCTGGCAACGGTCGTTGCGGGTTTGGTGACCCGCGCGCCGTTGACCCGCACGTCGCCTGCCGCCACGCGGGCGGCTGACAACGACCGGGTCTTGAAGAAACGCGCAAACCACAGCCATTTGTCCAGCCGCAGCTTGTCCGGCGCATCCGCCAATTACTTGTTGTCCTTCAGCCCCATGAGGGCTGCGGCAAACGGATTGTCGGGATCGATCTGCTTTTCCCGGCGCGGGGGCCGTGCGGAAAAGTTCTGCCCCTTTCCGCCATCGCCGTCCTTGCGCGGGCCTTTGCCCTTGCCCTTGGGCTTGCCCCCTTTGCCACGCGGCTTGCCGCCCTGCGCCGGGCGACCCCGGTTGGCGGCCGGTGCACGGCCCCATGTGAAGGTGTAGAAAACTTCGATTTCAGGCGCGGCGATCTCTGCATCGGCTGCAACGCCTGTTTCAACCTCGGTCTCTGACACAGCCGGGATTTCTGCCGCAACTTCGGGTGTTTCGGCGGCCTCGGCAATGATGGGCGCCTGGCCCTCGTCGGGGATATCGGCCACCCCGTCCGGCACATCTGCCGGTGCGTTTGCGTCCATGACGGGCGTGTCGGTCTTTGGCTCTTCGGTGACGACATCCGTGACCGGTTTCACCTTCTCCCGCTCGCCCTTTTCAGCCTTGTAGCCAAGGCCGGTCATCAGACCGGCAAACTGTTCCAGCGTCATGCCGGTGATAGACAACATGTCGGCCTTGGCCTCGAACCCGCCACGCGAGATCCTCGGCGCGCAGCATGTCGGCCAGACGTTCCAGCATGTCGATGCGGATCGCCCGTTCGCCCGCGTTGCGATAGCCCGCCATCGTATCGGCCCCTTCGGCGCCGTCCGTCATGGCCGGAATCGTGACCAGACCGGGGGCGGGGATTCGGGGAATTCGCCCAGACCTTTCGACAGTGACCACAACACCAGACGCAACCGCGTGGGCGCGGGTTTCAGCAGCAAAGGCATGAAAATGGTGAACTGGCCAAAGCGGATGCCGTGCTTGCGCAGCGCGCCGCGCGCGTCCTGATCCAGTGCCTTGACCTCGTCGGCCACAGCCGAACGGGGCAACACGCCCAGCGCCTCGATCAGACGGAATGCAAAGCCCTTGGCCAGACCGGTCAGCGCCTCATCCTTTTGCATGTTCAAGAGCGGCTCAAACAGGGCCGCCACCTTGCGGTCGATGAAATGCTGCGCGCGGCGCTGCACTTTCTGCGCGACCTCGGGGCCTGCCACATCGTCCACAAACACCTCGACCTGCGGTTTCAGGGGATCGGATCCCGCAACCAGTTTGCCCACCGCGGCAGAACCCCACATGAGGCCGCCCTGCTCGGTAAAGTCGATCTCCGTATCGGGCGCGTTGTAAAAGCGGTCAGCGCGCAGATGGAAATGGGGGGCCAGCGCCTGCAAGGCGGCAGACTTGATCGTCTTGGCCTCGGCAGCACCGGCACCCTTGTCCTGAGAGAACCTGAATCCATCCAACTTGCCGACGAACTCGCCCTCGACGCTTACTTCTCCGGAATCGTTTACTTCGGCCACCATGGCCTCCTTCTGGCCAAGCCGGCGCAACAGAACCGAGGTGCGCCGGTCTACAAATCTTTGTGTCAGCTTTTCATGAAGAGCATCTGACAAGCGGTCTTCTACATGGCGGGTCTCGCCCCGCCAATGGTCTATATCGTCCACCCACCCTTTGCGCTGTGCGACATAGGTCCATGTGCGGATAAACGCCAGTCGTTTGCTGATCGCGTCGATGTCGCCATCGCTGCGGTCGATCCGCTTGATCTGTCGCGCCATCCAGTCATTGGGGATGGAGCCACGTTCGTGCAGATAGCGAAAGATAACGTCCAGAAGGCCGGAATGTTCCTGATGGCTGATACCACGAAAATCGGGCACCCGGCAGACATCCCACAGCAATTTGACTGATCGCCCGTCCGTGCAGCGCGCCGTCACCTCGGCACTTTCGGCCAGCGATTTCAGCGCCATGACATCGTCCGCCTCGCGCGCGCGCACCAGAACCTCGTGATCGGGTGGGGCCTCAAGACTGCGAACAAGCGCGTCGATGGTGCCGAATTGCAGCGCATGATTGCGCCATTGCAGTTTGGACAGCGGGGTAAATCGGTGATCCATGATCGCCTGCGCCACACCGTCGTCCAGCGGGCGCACGTCGCCGGTGACGCCAAATGTACCGTCCTTTTGCCCCCGCCCCGCGCGTCCCGCGATCTGGGCCAACTCATTGGGCGCCAGCGGGCGCATCCGCCGCCCGTCAAATTTGCTCAGCGAGGAAAAGGCAACGTGATCGATATCAAGGTTCAGCCCCATGCCGATGGCGTCCGTCGCCACCAGAAAATCGACCTCGCCATTCTGGTACATGTCGACCTGCGCGTTGCGGGTGCGTGGGGACAAGGCCCCCATGACCACTGCCGCCCCGCCCTTTTGACGGCGGATCAGTTCGGCGATGGCATAGACGTTGTCGACCGAAAATCCGACGATGGCACTGCGCGGGCGCATCCGGCTGACCTTCTTCTGGCCCGAATAGACCAGTTGCGACATCCGCTCGCGGCGCATGTACTGCACACCCGGCACCAGCGCACCAATGGGCCCGCGCATCGTATCGGCCCCCAGAAACAGGGTTTCGTGCAAGCCACGGGCGCGCAGCAGACGGTCGGTGAACACGTGCCCCCGTTCAGGGTCCGCACAGAGCTGGATTTCGTCCACAGCCAGAAAATCGACGCCCATGCCCTCGGGCATCGCCTCGACCGTGCAGACCCAGTATTGCGTGCGGGGCGGCACAATGCGTTCCTCGCCCGTGACAAGGGCCACCACGGACGGGCCACGCAGGGCGACGATGCGGTCGTAAACCTCGCGCGCGAGCAGTCGCAGCGGCAGGCCGATCACACCTGTGCGGTGGCCCAGCATCCGGTCAATTGCATATGTGGTCTTGCCTGTGTTGGTGGGGCCAAGTACCGCCACCACCCGCGCGTCGCCCGACATGGGCCATCCCCCCGATTGGCTCGGTGCTACTTGTTAAAGCTCGCGGCCAATGCCTCTGGTTTTGAGCTGCTCAAGCGCCTTGCTGGCGTTTTCATGGTTGGGATGCAAGTCGAGAACCTGAGAAAAGGCGTCCTGCGCCAGAGAATAATCGCCAAACTCCTGCAACATCACGCCGAGGCCAAAGATCGCGTTGTAATGGTCCGGGTTCAGGATCAGGGCACGCTGCAAATCGTCCAGCGCCGGGCCATAAAGGCCTTTCATGTAAAAGGCGGTGGCGCGGGCATGCCAGCCTTCGGCAAAGTCCGGCGCATGATCGGTCAGGGCCGTCAGGTGTTCGATGGCGATGTCGATCTGCTCTTCTTCCAGGGCCTCACGACCCCGGCGCAGCAGCATATCCAGCGAAGTTGAGCCCGATTTCGCCCACTCCCGCTCGATCTCGCGGCTGAGGCGAATGGCCTCTGCGGCCTCGGCGTCACGCAGGTCCCCAAGCATCTCGTCAAGAGAAGATTGCGCATGGCCAGGTAAGGAATTCCCTACTGTCAGTAAAAGTGCCGTGACGACAGGGTAGAGTTTACGCATATGTGTGCCCATAACTGTGAATGTAACAGGCCGCACAGCGAATTCCAGAGACGTGTGGGCGGTCGCAGCCAAAAAGGGCATCAAAGATGAGTGACACCGTGAACGAAGCCGTCGTTGTACTGAATGAAAAGCTGGCAGGTGCCAATTTTTCAGGCACAGCAAAGTTTGACATCGAAGGCGAAGGTGCTGTGATGATGGACAGCGCGGGTGCGCGCGCGGGCGATGAGCCTGCCGATGTGACCCTGTCCGCAGATGCCGAGACGTTCAAGGCCATCCTGTCGGGTGACACCAACCCCACCTCCGCCTTCATGACCGGCAAGCTGAAGGTTGACGGCGATATGGGCATGGCGATGTCGCTGGCGTCTGCGCTGGCCTGATGACACTGACGGTGGCCCCCCTCTTCACCGATGTGAGCCCCGCACCGCTGGAAGGGGCCGCCTATTGGACCCATGCCGCAGATGGCGTGCGCATCCGGCTGGGCGCCTTTGTCCCTGACGGGGCAAAGGGCACAGTGTTGCTGTTTCCCGGGCGCACCGAATATGTGGAAAAATACGCGCCGGCGGCAGGCGATCTGGCGCGGCGTGGCTATGCGACCTTCGTGATCGACTGGCGCGGGCAGGGTCTGGCGGACCGGCTGCTGGATGACAACCGCGTGGGCCATGTGGGCCTGTTCGCGGACTACCAGAAAGACGTGGATGCGATGGTTGCCGCCGCTGACCACCTCAAGCTGCCCAAACCGTTTTACCTGCTTGGGCATTCCATGGGGGGCTGCATTGGCCTGCGCTCGCTTTACGAGGGGCTGGACGTCGCGGCCGCCGCCTTCACCGGCCCGATGTGGGGCATCCAGATTGCACCGCACTTGCGCCCGGTGGCGTGGGCGTTGGGGCAGGTCATGCCTGCCATCGGCCACGGGCACCGCCTGCCCCCCGGTCGAAACGTCGAATCCTATGTGCTGACCGCCCCTTTTGACGACAACATGCTCACCTCGGATTACGAGATGTACGAGATGATGCAGCTGCAATTGCAGGCCCATCCCGAACTTGAACTGGGCGGGCCCAGTTTCGTATGGCTGCGCGAGGCGATGGCCGAAATGCTGACACTTGCGCGCAAACCCGCACCAGAGGTGCAGGCCGACACCTTTGTCGGCACAAACGAACGCATCGTCCATCTGGGCCGGATCGAGGCGCGGATGCGCGGCTGGGACAACGGCGAATTGCACGTGATCGAGGGCGGCGAGCACGAGGTGCTCATGGAAGGCATCGAGACCCGGAGCAGCATCTTCGACACGATCGCAGACCGGTTTGCCCAGGCCGCCTGAGGCTGGCACAAACGCGATCCCATGCTAGGTTTGCGCTCATGAGCGCGCTGACCTTCACACCCTCCGGCATCTACTGCCCCGCAGGCGACTTTTACATCGACCCATGGCGGCCCGTGGAGCGGGCATTGATCACCCATGGGCACGCCGATCACGCGCGCAGCGGCATGGGTGCCTATCTGGCGAGCGACCTCGCCGCCCCGGTCATGCGGCATCGCTTGGGTGATTTTCCCATTGAAACAGTGGGTTATGGCGAGGTGCGCCAGATCGGCGGCGCGCGCGTGTCGTTTCATCCCGCGGGGCACGTGCCCGGCTCTGCCCAGATCCGGGTCGAAGTTGCGGGCGAAGTTTGGGTCGCATCAGGTGACTACAAGGTGGTCGATGACGGGCTGTCGACCCCGTTCGAACCGGTTCCGTGCCATCATTTCATCACCGAAAGCACATTTGGCCTGCCCGTCTTTCGCTGGCAGAAGCAGCGCGATGTGGCCGCCCAGATCAATGCGTGGTGGGCGTCCTGTGCGGCGGCAGGCAAGACCGCCTTTCTGGGCTGCTATGCCTTGGGCAAGGCGCAGCGATTGCTGACCCTGCTTGATCCGCAGATCGGCCCGATCCTTACGCACACGGCGATTGAAAACACAAACGCCGTGATGCGCACGCAAGGCATCGCGCTGCCCGACACCGTACAGGCGGGCCCCGACCTCACCCCCAAAGATCATCCCGGCGCGCTTGTCCTCGCGCCGCCTTCCGCGCTCGATTCGGCCTGGGCGCGCAAGTTCGGTGCGCGCGAAACGGCGTTTGCAAGCGGCTGGATGGCGCTGCGCGGCATAAGGCGCCGGCGCTCCGGGGATCGGGGCTTTGTGATCTCGGATCACGCAGACTGGACCGGGCTGATCGATGCGATCACGCGCACGGGTGCCGAAAACATCTATGTCACACACGGGTACACCGACATTTTTGCGCGCTATCTCAACGAACAGGGCTGGAACGCGCAGGTCGTGCCCACCGAATTTGGCGGGGACGAGGCCGAGGACGCCGCATGAAATCCTTTGCCGCCCTGTTCAACGCCATCGACCAGTCGACCAAAACCACCGTCAAGGTCGCCGCTCTTGCCGACTACTTCGCAACCGCGCCCGACACCGACCGCATCTGGACCATCGCCATCTTCTCGGGCCGTCGCCCCAAACGCGCAGTGACCACCACGCGCCTGCGCGAATGGGGGGCTGAAGTCGCAGGCATCCCCCTTTGGCTGTTCGAAGAGGCCTATCCCATCGTCGGCGATCTGGCCGAAACCATTGCGCTGGTCCTGCCACCACCCTCTTCGGATTCAGATCACGGGTTATCTCACTGGATCAACGTATTGCGCGGACTTTCTGACATGGACGAGGACGCGCGCAAGGCCGTCGTTCTGCAAGCCTGGGACAGCCTTGACACCACCCAACGCTTTCTCTTCAACAAACTGCTGACAGGCGGGTTTCGCATCGGGATCAGCCAAAAGCTGATGACACGCGCACTGGCCCGCGCCACCGGGCGGGACGAGGCAGAGATGGCGCACCGCCTGATGGGCGACTGGGACCCCGCCACAACCACGTGGGACGCGCTGATCGAGGCCGATGATCCGTCGGCCAACGCCTCGCGCCCCTATCCGTTCTATCTGGCCTACGGTCTCGATGACGAGGTCGAAAACCTAGGTAAACCAAAGGATTGGCAGGCAGAGTGGAAGTGGGACGGCATCCGCGGCCAGTTGATCGTGCGGGACGGCGCGCACTTTGTCTGGTCGCGCGGCGAAGAGTTGATGACAGACCGTTTCCCCGAGTTTGCCCGCGCCCGCGATTTCATTCCCGATGGCACTGTGCTGGACGGCGAATTGCTGGTCTGGGGCACGGACGGGCCGCAATCCTTCAACGCATTGCAAAAGCGGATCGGGCGCAAGACAGTCCCGAAAAAGCTGCTGAGCGACGCGCCGGTGATCCTTTACGCCTATGATCTGCTGGAATGGCAGGGCGTCGACATTCGGCAGGAACCGCTTGCAGATCGGCGCGCAACCCTCTCTGATCTCTGCCAAAATCTGCCCGACGACGCGCCCGTCAAACTCTCCCCCAGCGTGACCTTTGACAGTTGGATAACCCTCGCCGACATCCGCGCATCAGCCCGCGACGCCTCGGCCGAAGGGCTGATGCTCAAGCGTCTGGACAGCCCCTACCGGACGGGCCGCAAAAAAGGCGACTGGTGGAAATGGAAGCTCGACCCGTTGACCATCGACGCCGTCATGATCTACGCCCAATCCGGGCACGGACGGCGCGCCAACCTGTTCACCGACTTCACGTTCGCCGTCTGGAAAGGGAACGAACTGATCCCCTTCACCAAGGCCTATTCCGGCCTCACCGATGATGAATTCCGCAAGATCACGGCATGGGTGAAAAAGAACACCAAGGAACGGTTCGGCCCAGTGCGCAGCGTCACGCCGGAACACGTGTTCGAAATCGCGTTCGAGGGCATTCAGGCCTCGCCCCGCCACAAATCCGGCGTCGCCCTGCGCTTTCCCCGCATGTCGCGCTGGCGCCATGATAAACCGATCCACGAGGCCAACAGCCTCGATGACCTCAATGAAATGCTGGACACCTATGGATAACTCAGAGCCGCCCTTTGCCCCGGCATCGCCGACAATCGCCTTTCCCGACGGTGCATGGGACGCCCATGTGCATCTGCTGGGCGGACCACAGCACAGCCTATCGCCCACGCGGGTGCAGAACCCGGCCCCGGGTTATGATTTCGATGACTGGCTGGCGATGTACCGCGCCCATCTGGCAGCGCTCGGATGCAGCAAGGGCCTGATCGTGCACACGATCCTTTACGGGGGTGACAACACCGTCACGCTGGACGCCGTCCGCGCTATGGGCGACGGCTTCAAGGGGGTCGGCCTGCTGCCGGACGGGGCGGGTCCGAAGGACATCAAAGCGTTTGCGCAGGCGGGCATCGTCGCAGTGCGCCTCAACTATGTGCATGGCGGGCTGCTGTCTTGGGATGGCGCGCGTGCGATGGCACCGATGCTTGCCGATCAGGGGATGCACATCCAGATCCTGATCCACGCCGACAAACATATCGAACAGATCGCCGACGACATCCGCGCCCTGCCCGTTCCCGTCGTGATCGACCACTGCGGCTGGCCCACGGACATGGCGGTGGACACCCCCGCCATCGACACGCTCTGCGCTTTGCTGAGCGAGGGGCACGTCTATGTCAAACTCTCCGCCCCCTATCGGTTCTGCGCGGACTGGAGTGCTGCAACCCCCTGATCCACCGCCTGATCAAGGCAAATGTCGATCATTGCCTCTGGGGGTCGGACTGGCCCTACCTCATGCTGAACGGTGTGCCGATGCCCCATGCCAGCACATTGGCCGACAGTTTCAGCGCAATCACCAGCGCAGAGGAACGGCAGAAAATCCTCTGCGACAACCCCGACCGGCTGTTCCTGTCCTGATCTTCGCCTGACCAACCGCACCGCCGCGCCGCAACCGTCGCGACACTCTTGCCCCCACCCCGTTACAGCCATACCTATGGCGCGTCACATCAATGAGGTCTTCAATGTTCAACCTGCCCTTCCCCGTCCGCGACATCAATGCATCCAGCGGGGATGACTCACTGGGCGACCTGCCCGAATGGAACCTCGACGACCTCTACACCGGTCAGGACGCACCGGAACTGAAACGCGACCTCGACTGGCTCGAATCCGCCTGCAACAGCTTTGCCGCCGACTACGAAGGCAAACTGGCCGATCTCGATGCTGCCGGATTGCTCGAATGCATCCAGCGCCAGGAACGGATCAACCAGATCGCAGGGCGCATCATGTCTTATGCGGGGCTGCGGTATTACCAACTGACCACCGATGCGGACCGGGCCAAATTCATGTCCGACGTGCAGGAAAAGGTGACGAACTTCACCACGCCGCTGGTCTTTTTCACGCTCGAACTCAACCGGCTTGAGGATGATCACCTCGCCGGCCTTCTGGACCAGAATGCGGACCTTGCCCGCTACAAGCCGATCTTCGACCGCATCCGCGCGATGAAGCCCTATCAACTTTCTGACGAGATGGAGAAATTCCTGCACGACCTCGGCGTGGTCGGGGATGCATGGGAACGGCTGTTTGACGAAACGATTGCGGGTCTCACCTTCGATATCGACGGCGAACCGCTCAACATCGAAGGTACGCTGAACTTCCTCACTGACCCCGACCGCAAGAAACGCGAAACGGCGGCGCGCGAGTTGGCCGAGGTGTTTTCCGGCAATATCAAGACCTTTGCCCGCGTGCACAACACGCAAGCCAAGGAAAAAGAGATCATGGACCGCTGGCGCGGTATGCCCACTGCCCAGACCGGGCGGCACCTGTCCAATCAGGTCGAACCCGAGGTGGTCGAGGCGCTGCGCAATGCGGTTGTCGCCGCCTATCCGAAACTCAGCCACCGCTATTACGAGCTGAAACGCAAATGGCTGGGTCTGGACGTCATGCAGGTTTGGGACCGCAACGCGCCCCTGCCCATGGAAGACCCGCGCATCGTAGGCTGGGACGAGGCGGAAAAGACGGTGATGGACGCCTACACCGCCTTTGATCCGCGCATGGGTGAACTGGCGCAACCCTTCTTCAAAAAGGGCTGGATCGATGCGGGCGTGAAACCGGGCAAAGCGCCGGGTGCCTTTGCCCATCCAACAGTCACGGACGTGCACCCTTACGTGATGCTGAACTATTTGGGCAAACCGCGCGATGTGATGACGCTGGCGCACGAACTTGGCCACGGTGTGCATCAGGTGCTGGCGGCAGGTCAGGGCGAAATGCTGTCCTCCACCCCGCTGACGCTTGCCGAAACGGCCTCGGTCTTTGGCGAAATGCTCACTTTCCGCAAAATGCTGGACGGGGCCAAGGATGACGCCCAGCGCAAGGTGATGCTGGCGGGCAAGGTCGAGGATATGATCAACACTGTCGTGCGCCAGATCGCGTTCTATGACTTTGAATGCAAACTGCACGACGCACGGCGCGGCGGAGAGTTGACGCCAGACGATATCAACGCCCTCTGGATGTCAGTACAGGCCGAATCCCTCGGGCCTGCCTTCGAATTCATGGACGGCTACGAAACCTTCTGGGCTTACATCCCCCACTTCGTGCACTCGCCGTTCTACGTCTATGCCTATGCGTTCGGCGACGGGCTCGTGAACGCGCTTTATTCGGTCTATGAGGACGGAGCCGACGGCTTTGAAGAAAAGTACTTCGACATGCTCAAAGCAGGTGGGTCCAAGCACCACAAGGAACTGCTGGCCCCGTTCGGGCTGGACGCCTCTGATCCCAAATTCTGGGACAAAGGGCTGGCGATGATTTCGGGCTTCATTGACGAGCTGGAGGCGATGGAGGGCTAAGCCCCCGCCACATGCCCAAGACCCAAAAAAGGCGACCCGCGCATGGGTCGCCTTTTTCGTTTTCAAATGTGACGGCGGATCAGGCCGTCTTGCGACGACGGCGCGCAAAGGCACCCATTGCGCCAACACCACCCAGCAGCAGCAAGGCCGACGCGGGCAGCGGCACAGGGGCCGGGGCAACCACGATATCGATGCTCGTGCTCAGTTGCTCAGTGCCGTTCGTTCCGAACAGGCTGATCGTATAGGTGCCAAAGGCCTGCGGATCGGCCGCACCATACGCAGCAAAGCCGATGTTCTGCGAATTCTGCGCAACCGAAGGACCACCCGCGTTGTCACTGTACAAAAGCGGATCAAACGGACCGCCAAATGCCAAGTTCACACCCGCGCTCGGATCCGTATCGATCCCGATCAGAAAATCCCACCCGCTGGTTGCGAAAGTCCCCGATGGCGTTTGGGACACATCAAGCGAAAACTCGAAGTTCCAGATCGCGCGGTTGCCCGGTGCATTGCTGAGAGCCGGATCAAACGTATAGGTCCGATCACCGTCATAGTTGAACTGGTTTTGCGGATCGCCATTCAGATCAAAGCGCAGCTTGCCGCGCAGACCCAGTTCGACCCCGAATGCGTTGACGCCGGTAAATGACCCGTTGGCGTTTCCGCTGCCGAACACAACGCCACCTTGCAGATCGCCCGTCCCGTTGACAGGGGCCGCCTGAACTGCGCCCACCCCAACGATGGATACCACAGCAGCCGCCAGAATTGTCTTGAATTTAATCACGTACTTTCCCTTCCCCGTAAAAAACACATGAAACGCTCGCGCAATCTCACGCCGCTCATTAAATAGATGGCATTCCCGGAATTGAAGGGCCGAGCGGCGTAATTCACAGCAATTACGCGTCTTTCTATTTCAGGTAGTGGAATTCTTCTGTTTTCAGCGCATATGCGCGTCGGTGTGGCAGGCAATTTGGCCCCGGAACGCACAAAACCAAAAACAACAGGCGGGAAATACGCCGCGGCATCCGCTCAAAGAACCACCCGCATGCCCCGCACCACATGGCCGCACCCGTACGAAAAAAGGCCCCAGCAACCGCCGGAGCCTTAGTGTTCCGTGTGGCTTGCGCATCAGCCGGGCGTGAACGGTAGTGATGAGTGGTGCAGGACGAACTTGATCTCGCCGCTGTCGAGTTTTTCGATTCCAAACGTGTATTCGACTTTCACCTCGTTGCCATCCGTCTGCATAAAGTAATAATTCCCCATCGACATCGCCGTGTCACCGCTGATCACCGTGCCCTCGCTTTCCCAGCGCACGTTCGTGTAGGGCGCAATGGCAAAACCGCCGTCCTCGGCCAGATCACCACCGACAAAGTAAGACAGGGCCTCGTCAAACGTGCCGCGGAACTGATCTTCGCTGGCCAGCGTCGGTTTGAACAGCACCGGACGTTCGCCATAGGCATAGAAATGCAGGATATGATCCTCAGCGGCCTGCCGGTAATCACCGCCACTTGTGTGGATTTCACCGATGTTGACGATGCCCTCGCCCCAGGCGCGCTTGAACTCGGACACTTCGGGCAAGGTCAGGCCCTCGGATGCGCTGGTTGTGCCAGCGTGGACGGCGGTGCTGGCACCTGCAAGAACAAGGGCGGCGGCAATCATAGGTGTCTTTTTCATGAATATCTCCTGAACGGTTGGTTGCGTGTCTGTTGTGGGAAAGGAGATAGCGACGCAGCATTCATAATTCCAATTGTTAAAAATGTGATTTTTGATAGCCTGAGGGCATTGATTGGAAAGAACCTCATGCGTCCGACACTTCGCCAACTGCAATACTTTGTCGCCGTCGCAGATCACAACGCGTTCGGCGCAGCGGCCAATGCGCTTGCGGTCAGTCAGCCCAGCCTGTCCAAGCAACTTGCCATCATGGAGGATGAGCTTGGCGCGCCCCTGTTCGAGCGTACATCGCGCCGGGTGACACTGACCCCCTTGGGCCGGCTGCTGCTGGACAAGGCGCGGATCATTCTGCAGGACGTCCGCGAATTTCGCGCCGTTGCGCAGGGTTCCGTGGGGCTGTTCGGCGACAGGCTGTCCATCGGCGTGCTTCAGTCCATCGGTGCCTACTTCATGCCCATTGCAAACCGCAGGCTGCACGCTTTGTATCCCGATCTGCGTCTTGTCGTGCAAGAGGGCGCGACCGTGCAATTGCTGGAACATTTGCGCGCCGGCAAGGTGGATGCGGTGATCGGCACGCCAGACAACGCGCCCGAGTTCAAAAGCATCCCGCTCTTTGCCGAGACTTTGTGGATTTGTGCGGCAAGTGACGATCCCTTGTCGCGCAGCACGTCACCGGTATCAGCATCGGATCTGAAAGGACGCCCGCTTTTGGCGTTGAGCCCTGAATTCACCCTTGCCGATGTGGTCGAACGCCTTGCCGCCGAGGCTGGTGCATATGTCAGTCGCGATTATCAGGGCGGCAGTCTGGATGCCGTGCGGCAAATGGCGGTGATGGGCGCGGGCATTGCCGTTCTGCCCTCGCTTTACGCTCTGGCCGAGGCGGTGCGCGATCCGGAATTTGTCGTTCGGCGCATCGATCACCCGTTGGCTGTGCACGAGATCGTGTTGCACTGGCGGCGTGCATCGCCCCTGGGCTCGGATTTCGAAGAGCTTGCGGCGCGGTTGATCGAAGTAAAGCAAGAGATACGGCAATCGCGCGCTGAACAATTCGGCATCTAGGAACGCAGTGGGGGGATGTGGAGACGGGCGGTTTGAATGCGGCCCTGCGCGATAGGACGCGATGCGCAACAGCGCGCCCTCCGGTGCGTGCAAATGGCGGCGACCCGCACAGCAGACGCAATCGCCGTTTTACCCGACACGCCCCATGAACGCCCGCATCACACGCTCTGCCCCGTCAGGATCGTCCCGGTGTGCCCCGTGCCCGCACCCTTCGAACATCTCCAACTGCGCGTTTTCCCCGACGGCACTGGCGATGTCGTGCGAACAGACCGGCGGCGTCACAGGGTCAAGCGCGCCGCCCATCACCAGCACCGGGCAGGCGATCCGCGACAGCGAAGGGCGCAGATCCATGTCCATCATCTCGTTGGTAAAGAAATGCACCGCCACTTCGGGCCGCTCGATTGCGCGCCCCGGAATGTGGGCGCGTCCGGATCGTAGGATTGCGTGTAGAATGGCAAACAGACTTCGCCGTAGACCTTGTAACGCTCAAGCGAAGGGGCCGAGAAAAAGGCGCGCGATGCCTCGGCCGCCGTATCCCCACCAAGGTGGCGCATCATGTCGACGGCCGCGTCCAGTTCGAACTGCGCCGCCGTGGACGAAAAGACAAGCCGCGACGGCCCCTCGGGATGGCGCGCGCCATAGTGCATCGCGACCATGCCGCCAAAGGACTGGCCGAACACGACCGGCTTTTCGATGCCCAATGCCGCGCAGAACGTCGCGATATCGTCAGCCCATTGATCCAGCGTCCAAGTGTCGATCTCGCCGCTCGACCGCCCGCATCCGCGGTGATCGAGATAGATAACCTGATGCGTGTCCGCGAAACGATCGAAATAGGGCCGCAATGTCGAGTGATCATAGCCCGGCCCCCATGCAGAACGAGCAGCGTGGGCCGCGGCTCCATGCAGCTTTCCGTCACCTCAAGGCTGGTGCCGACCACGTCAAAAAAGAGGCGTGCTGATCCCAGATCGATGAACATGTGTCTCTCTCCATTTGGCCGCAAAAGTTAAGAAAGGATGAAAGTGCCGCTGTAAGCTATTGAAATTGCTTGTGCGCGACTCTGTCCCAGCGTGGGACACTTTGGTGCTTCATTTCAACTGGCTGTCCTTCGACCCCCGCCGGTTGATGCCACCCCGGCGCTGAAACTCGCCGTCCCTTTCGGCCACGCAGTCCACGCACAGCTTCACCCCCGGCACCGCCAATCGGCGCGCCTCGGGGATCGGCTCCTCACATTCGGCGCAGTGGGTCAGGCTCTCCCCAACCGGCGCGCGCCGGGCTTTCATCCGCGCCAGCTCATCCGAAATCGACGCCTCGATCTGTTCGGACACCGCACCGTCCTTGGCCCATCCACCTGCCATGATCGCTCCTTCGCTGCCTTGGACCCTGCTTTCAACCCATATGGGCACGGGCAAACACCGCATCAATCAACGCCTGCGTGCCACGCGCATCTTCCAACTGCCAAGGATACTCCGCCCCATCGCGAACGTGGGCGCAGAATGCCTCGACCTGCAGCGTATACTGGTTCACGCCCGGAAACCGTTCCTCGGTGATCACCGGCGGGCTTGCATCGTTTCTTTGCAGCTCGACCCGCGCGGTGCCGAAAACGCCGGCGTTGAACGGGGCCGTCATCTTGATCACCCCGGCGCTGCCCACAAAGGTCATCTGCTGAAACGGATGCAACCGCATTGAATTGACCCAGTGGGCCGAAAAGGACGGGAACCGGGCCGAAACGCGGGCCAGCACGTCCACACCGTTTTCAAAATCCACGTCGGCATGGGTGATTTCGACGTGCTCTTCCCCGCTCAGCCAACGCGTGGCACCGTAGGTGTAGACGCCGATGTCAGGGATACCCCCGCCCCCGGTTTCGGGTTTGTTGCGGACATTGGCGGGGTCCGCGCTGTTGTCATAGCAAAACAGACCCTCAACATGGATCAATTGCCCGATGGCCCCCTCACGATAAAGCGCCCGGGCGCGTTGCCATTGAGGGTGATGCACGATCATGTAGGCTTCGGTGGCAAAGCACCCCGACGCATCGCGCGCCGCAATCAGCGCCTCGTATTCGCCCGCCGCCATCGCCATGGGTTTTTCGCATAGCACATGCTTGCCAGCCTCAAGCGCCTTGAGCGACCATTCCACATGCAGGTGATTGGGCAGCGGGATGTAAATGGCATCGATGTCCGCATCTGCCAGCAACGCCTCGTAGCTGTCGTGCACTTTCAGGTCGGGGCAGAATGCCATGAAATCATCCGCTTTTGCGGGATCAGATGTGGCAAGGGCGGCCAGTTTTGCGCCCTTTGCGGCGTGTATCGCCGGTGCCATGTGGTTGCGGGCAAAATTCGCGGCCCCAAGTATGCCCCAACGCAGTGCGTCTGCCATGACACCCTCCTGATGTTCTGAGAGCGCTACCATACTCCGGAGACGGCGCAGGGCAAGCCCGGGCATATGGCCCCTGGTCCGTTGCAGATGTGTCGTGCTGATCCACTTATCCCAAAGAAAAAGGGCTCTGCCGTTTCGGCAAGGCCCTCATTAATTCACTCGTGTGTCGGTCAGGCCGTCGCCATCAGCCCCTTGGCCTTGGCAATCTCGCGCATCTTCTTTTGCAGCTTCTCAAAGGCGCGCACCTCGATCTGGCGGATGCGTTCGCGGCTGACACCGTATTGCTCGGACAGGTCTTCGAGCGTGATGACCTGTTCGGCCAAACGGCGCTGGGTCAGGATGTCTTTCTCGCGGTCGTTCAGCACGTCCAGTGCTTCTGCCAGCATTTCGCGGCGCACTTCCAATTCGTCGCGCGCCTCGTAATCGCCCGCCTGATCCGCGCTTTCATCCTCAAGCCAGTCCTGCCACTGCATGGTCCCTTCGCCTTCGGACCCGACAGTCGCGTTCAGCGACGCATCGCCCCCGGACAGGCGGCGGTTCATGCTAATGACTTCAGCCTCGGTCACGCCAAGATCGGTTGCGATCCGCTGGACGTTTTCAGGGCGCATATCGCCTTCTTCCAGCGCACCGATCTTGGATTTCGCCTTGCGGAGATTGAAGAACAGCTTTTTCTGTGCCGATGTCGTGCCCAGTTTCACAAGGCTCCACGAACGCAGGATATATTCCTGGATCGAGGCCCTGATCCACCACATCGCATAGGTGGCCAGACGGAACCCTTTTTCGGGGTCAAAACGCTTGACGGCCTGCATGAGACCCACGTTGGCTTCGGAAATCACTTCGGCCTGTGGCAGCCCGTATCCGCGATAGCCCATGGCGATCTTGGCCGCCAGACGCAGGTGGCTGGTGACCATCTTGTGCGCGGCCTCGGTGTCCTGTTCCTCGACCCAACGCTTGGCGAGCATGTATTCCTCTTCCGGCTCCAGCAGCGGAAACTTGCGGATTTCCTGCATATACCGGTTCAACCCACCTTCTGGGGTAGGGGCTGGCAGATTTGCGTAATTGGCCATGTGGTCCCTCCTGAATGCCCTCATACCTCGGGTATGTTTATGGGCTTAACATCTATATGGGTCCGCACTTGCGCCCCGACAAGGGCAAAAGCGCTTGGATGTAATTTCTCACAACGAGCGGCAAAGTGGCAGTGCCGCGCCCGTGCGCTCACGCGCATGTGCTGTTCGTTGCAATATCAGCTGGAAATCCCGATTTTTCGTTGTGTACCGACCAGTTTCGAACGCGAATTGTTACAGGTTGCGCCGCTGCGTCAGCCCAGAACATCCAAAAGCGCCTGAAAATCGTCAGGCAATGGCGCCTCGAACCGCAGCTTTTCTTTCGAAATCGGATGTTCAAAGCCCAAAACGGCGGCGTGCAGTGCTTGGCGGTTGAAGGTCGCGACCGCCTCTGCCGCTGCCTCACTCAACGCGCCGCGTGCCAGTTTGCGCCGCCCGCCATAGACCGGATCGCCCACAAGGCCGTGCCCTGCATGAGCCATGTGCACACGGATCTGGTGCGTGCGCCCGGTTTCCAGCCAGCATTCGACCTGCGCCAGCACCTCTGGCGTGCCATAGCGCGCCACGAGGCGCGCGCGCGTTACCGCGTGGCGTCCGCCATGAAACAGGACGGCTTGGCGCTGTCGGTCAGTCTTGTGGCGCGCCAGTTGCGTGGTCAGTTTCAGCACATTGCCTTTCTCGAAGCTGGCCCCCTTGATCCCGCGCAAACGCGGGTCATTGGCATCCGGCACACCGTATACCAACGCGCGGTAGTACCGCTCGACCGTGTGGGCGGCGAACTGCGCAGCGAGGCCGTGATGGGCGGCGTCCGACTTGGCCACGACCAGCAGGCCACTAGTGTCCTTGTCGATGCGGTGCACGATACCGGGACGTTTCATACCGCCCACGCCGGACAGATCATCGCCGCAGTGATGCATCAGCGCATTGACCAATGTGCCCGACGGCGAGCCGGGTGCCGGATGCACCACCATGCCCGCGGGCTTGTTGACCACAATCAGGTCTGCATCCTCGAACACGATGTCGAGCGGGAGCGCTTCGGGCAGGATGTGGCTTTCCTGCGCTTCTTCGACCGTGACGTCGATCAGTGCACCCGCGACAACGCGTGCCTTTGGATCGCGTGCGGTGACGCCATCCACCATCACGGCCCCTTCGGCGATCAGGCGAGCGAGCCGCGTGCGCGACAGGGCCGCACCCTCTGGCACGTCGCGCGCAATCGCCCTATCAAGGCGGATAGGCGGATCATCGGAAATGACAAAGGACAGGCGGTTGGACGACATCGAGACCCCTATTGAACCGGCAAACCTGCGGTTCCTGCGCCGGTTGGTGACGGTGCTGACCGTCATCATGATTGGCGGCGTTGTAACGGTGGTGTCCCTGCTTGTCATCCGCCTGAATGAAGCACCTGCCCCCCTGCCCCTGCCGCAACAAGTCACGCTGCCCGACGGGGCCGCGGCCACGGCGTTTACGGTTGGTTCGGACTGGTTCGCCGTGGTGACGGAAGGGGACGAGATTCTGATCTATGATCAGGTGACAGGGACACTGCGGCAGACGATTGCGATTGAGTGACGGGGATGAACCCGCGTGGGTGGCTGGATTCTGTGCATTGAGGATCGGGGGTGTGGGGCCGCGCGTTTTCTTGCGAAAACACTCTCACCCCACCACCACCATTTTCAGCGAAGCTGAAGAATGGTGGTACCACCTCCTGGTCTCGAACCAGGGACCTCTTGATCCACAATCAAGCGCTCTAACCTACTGAGCTAAGGCGGCACTGAGGGTCAAATACCCCCCGCCAAGCCCGATTGCAAGACCGTCAAAAGCGGAAAATCCACGTCTGTTCGACCAGATCCTGACCAAAGGAGTGCACCGGCTGCGAGTCGACCAGCGTCCATCCGGCACTGACATAAAGGTGGCATGCGGCGCGGTGGCTTTCATGGGTCCACAACTGCATCCCAGCATATCCGGCATCACGGGCAAAGTTCATGCACTGGGCCAGCAATTGACGCCCGACACCCCGCCCGCGCGCCTCGGGCACAAGCAAGAACAGGCGCAGCTTGGCCGTATCCGCATCAAGGCGCACACAAAAGATCGACCCAAGGCGCTGCTCTCCCAAAGACGCAATCCATCCTGCTTCACACTGCGCATCGTGACCAGCGTTGAACGCTTCAAGGATGCTGCGCACCAGCGGCCCGAACGTGTCGTCAAACCCCTCTGCATCTGCGTAAAGAGTGGCATGCCGCTCGACCAGCCAGTCGGTGTCGCCAGCTTCAAAGGGGCGCAGGATCACATCAGACATGGGTGCTACTCTGGACGCGGCCAGCTTGCCTTTCAAGCCCGCAGGCGCTGGCAGACGCGTCACGTCAACCCGGAGGCGCACATGGGTATCAACAGCGAACGCGACATCGAGGCCAACATGCAGATCGGACCAACCGATCAGGGCATGGTGCGCATTTTCGTCGAATCCAAGGGTGTTGAAATCCCGATGGACTTTGACCCGGACGAGGCCAACGAAATCGCAGATGAAATCCGGGCCGCAGCCAAGGCCGCAGCGTCGCTCAAACGGTAGGCGACGCGCCTGTCAAAAACAGACATCTGCGCAGAAAGCCGCGTGCGGGCTTCACAACCGCGTAAGGCGGGCTGGTTCTGACAGGCGTAAGGGTTATGCTTGATCCAAAGCACAAGCGCACCTTTGCGCCCTCATGCCCAAGGAGAGTTCAGATGCACACACCCGCCCCGTCCCGCCGCTCCCTTCTGATCGGCGCCACCGCATTCGCCGCGACACTCGCCGCACCCGGCCTGATCCGCACGGCACATGCCGCCACCACGCTTGCGCCGACACAAACCATGCGGGGCGGCAGCAACAATTACCGCCCCAATGCACCGCTGGTCGACAAACTGGGCACAGGTTTCTTTGTCTACGGGTCAGTGCGTGCGACAAATGGGGCTCCGCTTGATAAGGTGCGCATCCAGATTTGGGCCGCAACGACCCTTGGGGGTGAACGCGAACCGCGCAATCACGGCAGTGTTCTGACCGATGCAGAGGGCAATTACCGCCTTGAGATGGAGCAGATTGTCCCGAACTTTGGCCAACCGCACGCGCATCTGGCCTATGACGATCCAGCCTTCAAGACGGTGTTTTTGCGCCCCGTCATGCCAAGCGCATCGGACACCAGCGTGGCGGCTGACTTCGTCCTCGCACCGGCCTGACATCCGAGCGCGTGAAAAAGGCGGCGATCTGGGCGGGGCTGGCGCTGCTGATCTTGGTGCCGCTGGCCATCGCCGCCGCCAGCCCGCTGCAAGCCAGCCGAAATGCGCCTTACATCATCGCGAGCCTTGCTGGCGTTGCCGCCCTTGGGGTGCTGACCCTGCAACCGCTGCTGGCGCGCGCTCACTTGCCCGATGTCACCCCGCCGCGTCAGCGCAAATGGCACCGGATGCTTGGGGCGACCCTCCTGTTGCTTGTAGCGCTGCATATCGGTGGTCTTTACATCACCAGCCCGCCTGATGCGCTGGATGCGCTGCTGCTCGCCTCCCCCACACCTTTTTCGATCTACGGCGTCACGGCCATGTGGGCGATTGTGATCACTGCGCTGCTCGCGGCCACCTGGCGGCGGCTGCATCTGCGGCCCCGGACGTGGCGTGCGATACATGCCCTGCTGGCCGTCGTTATCGTAAGCTCAACCATCATTCACGCCGTCCAGATCGAAGGCACGATGGGCTGGTGGTCCAAGCTGGCGCTTTGCATCAGCGGTGCGATCAGCCTGGCTTCGGTGCTTTGGGTTCGCTACGTGCGCGGCCGCTGACCCGCTACCACTCGAACCCGGCCCCGGGATCGCGAAACCCTTGCAGGCGGCGGGCGGCATGAGTGGCGAACTTTTGCACCATGACTTTGCGCCGGGCGGCGGCAAGCTTGCTCTCGGGGGCCATACGGATGATTTCGGCGTCATAGGCATCTGCGATGATCAGCCCGCTGTCTTCGGGCAGAAGATCGACGGGAAAATCCGCATCCACCGCCCAGAAAAACCGATCACACCACTCCAGATACCCTTCCCACTTGGAATCACTCATGAAATCGGCGCGGCCGGACTTGCACTCAATCACCCAGATCTCGCCCTTGGGACCCAATGCCATTACATCGACGCGCAATCCGCGTGCGGGCACCAATTCCTCGACCGTGACCCAGCCAAGGCTTGCCAGATGGCGCGCAACCCCGCGCGCCAGCACCTGACCCGGCATCAGGTCGGGCACCAAGGACATGGATTTAGGCGCATTTTGCATGGGTACAAATATGAACAAAACCTGAACAAAAGCAAGCAGGGACAGCAGGCCCTTGGAGTCAGGTGGCCACGCGCCTACCTTATCCCCAACCAACCGGGGGACACCTATGACAGACGACACGCGCACAACGGCCGAACAGGCGCGCGGTGTACGCTACGCGCGCGAGCTTGAGGGCCATCTTGGCTGGCTCGACACGTTTTCGGGCACCGCCCTTGGGGTGCTGGCCACAGCCTCGGGCATCTACACCTATCTCGGGGTGTCCTCACTGCTGGATGAAAACGGGGCGATGTCGGTCTTTGCCGCCATTGCCTATTCGGTCGCGGTGTCAGTGGGGATTTTTGTCTTCTGGTCCTACATGATGCGGCTGTTCCCCGCGGTACGCTCGGCGCGTGCGCGGATTGGGCTGATGCTGGCGATGGGGGCCGGATCGCTGGCCATTGTGGCCATGTCATCATGGCTGAATGCTGCCGCCTTGGCCGGATCGGCGGCTGTCGAACAGCACCTCGCCAAGACCGTGCAGGATTACCAGACCAGCCTTGAGCGCGCGCACGAAGTCGCCCTGACTGGCCAATCGCTGGAACGTGACGTAGCACGGGTGCGCCAGTCCTTCGAGGATTTGTCCGAACAAGAGGCTGCCGGGTCATTGTCGGGCCTTGCGGGGCGTGGTGCGGTGTTTCGCGTGTTGCGCCAGAAATCGGCGGAACTGTCTGGGCTTGAGGGCCAGATCAGCGCCCAAACTCCATTGGTTGAAGCGGCATTCACCGAAGGCAACGCGATCCTGTCGCGTATGCGCGCTCTCACCGTCGAACCGGGCCCTGTTGAGGCGCGCAGCGTAGAATTTTCCGAACAGGCCGTGCGCCTTGCGGGCCTGATCACGCAGTTGCGTCAGCTTACCGTCGCACCGCTAGTGGAGCGGGCGGCGCAAGACCTTGCGGCCTCTGTGGTGCTGCCCGAACTTGACGGGGGCACGACTGAAGGGCGCGCGGATCAGGCGGCCACCATCAGTTCTGTGCTCGAAGTGCTGGCGCAGCGCGCCACCACGCTCGAACGCGCAGCCCAGGCGGTGCAGGCCCTGCAACCGACCACTGACGTAACCTATACGCCGATTTCATCGGCTGACGCTGTGATCCTCTATGCGCGCAATTTCGTGCCCTCTTGGGCGGGTGCCATAGCCATCGATCTGCTGCCTGCTGTGCTCGTCTTTATCCTCGCCATTACGCAATCAGCGATCCGCGGCGGACGCGAAGGGGCGGCGATCGAAGACACGCTGACGTTGGCCGAACTGCGCGCCGCAATGGCCGCAATGCGCGATGTGGAAAAGACAATGCACGAGCATGACGCACCAGCGGCAAAGCCCCGGCCCCTGCCTCAACAGGCCGCCGAATGAGCGAGGCGCAAGAGCCCGCACCCAAGCAACGCGGCCCCGTCGCGCGGGTGCTGATGGGCATCCTGATCTTTCAACTTGGCCTTGGTGGATTGCTGGTGATCGGCGACATGCAGGGCCTGCGCCTGCCCAGCTTTGGCCCCAACGCGCCCAGCCTGACCGAACCCGTGCGCCCCGGCGATCAGCGCCGCACCTTTCGCCCGGACAGGGACCGACCGATTGTCCAGCCTGCCCGCGATCCGGGTGAGTTGCCGGACCGGTTGGTATTGACCGCGACAGGCGACGGGACCTACCGGCTGGAAGGGGGCATTCGCGCAGGCGACGCCGCGCGCCTGATTGATCTGATCGACGCCGCCGATCCGGCGCCACAAACCCTGATCCTGCAATCGCCTGGCGGGTCCGTCGGCGACGCCCTTGCCCTTGGCCGCCACATACGCGCCGAAGGGATCAACACGCAGATGCTCGCGGGTGAATTCTGCTATTCCGCCTGCCCGTACCTGCTGGCCGCCGGAGTGACGCGCGACATCGACACTGACGCATCTGTAGGCGTGCATCAGCACTATTTCGGCGAAAACACGTTCCTGCCCGCCGCCTTCGCAGTCGAGGACATTCAGCGCGGTCAGGGCGAGGTGATGACCTACCTTGATGAGATGGGAATCGACCCGCTAGTGATGCAGCATGCGCTGTCCACGCCGCCGGATGAAATTTATGTGCTGCTGCCAAACGAGTTAGAAAAATACAATTTTATCGCTTCAGAGTAATGGCTTACTCGTGAGTCCTGATCTGACACATCAGGGTATTTACGCGGGTTGACATGATACCAAAAGGTATCGCAATGTAATGAAACCAAATGGTGTCACATTGCACGGAACCCAGTCATGAAACGCATCTCTCTCGCCCTCCTGCTCGCCGCGACCCCGGCGCTCGCCGGCCCGAATATCACGCTGTCCCCCGCTCAGTCTTTGTCGTGGGAAACGACCCCGGAGGGTGTCGCCTTTGCCGCGCTCTCCGGTGATCGGTGGAGCGAGGCATATTTCGCCATGGTGCGCCTGCCCGCAGGCACGACCAGCCCGCCGCACGTCAAATCCGCGGACATGTTCGGCGTCATGATCGAAGGGCAGATGACCCACGCCACGGCCGATCAGGAAAATCCGACCATTATCGGGCCGGGCAGCTATTACCACGTGCCCGCCAACCTGCCACACGTCTCTGCCTGCGTGTCCGCCACGCCATGTGTGACCATGCTCTATCAGGACGGTGCCTTTGATTTCGTGCCGGTGCAGCCATGACCGATCATGCACAAGGGGCCTTTCGCGCGCTTGCAGACCCGACACGGCGCGACATTCTGCGGCTGCTCAGCCGTGACGACATGACCATCGCGCAAGTCTCCGACCACTTCGAAATAACCCGCGCCGCCGTCAAGAAACACCTCACGGTGCTGAGCGACGGCGGCTTGATCGAGGTCGAACCCCGGGGGCGCGAACGGGTCAACCGGATCAATCCCAAAGGCCTCGCGCCCGTACTGTCATGGTTCGAAATCTTCGACCAGGTCTGGGACGACCGCCTCGCCGCACTGAAAACCGCAATTGAAAAGGACATCCAATGACCGACACGACGCTTCGCAAGACAATTTACCTCAAGGCCCCGCGCGAATTGGTCTGGGCCTACCTTACCCAGCCCGAGCATCTGGCAAAGTGGTTTCATGCCCCAAAGACGCCACTGGCAGAGGGCGAGAAGCTGGAAATGTTCGGCACCACCAGCGGTGATTTGCTGATCTGGGGCAATGTGATTGCGGCCAAAGAACCCGAAACCCTTGAATACACATTCACCGTCGGGCCGATGGGTGACGCAGTCAGTACGGTGAAATGGACGCTTACGGAGGTGTCCGGGGGCACGCAACTGTCGCTGGAGCATGAAGGGCTGCCGCAGGGCGCCGAGGCGTTCGGGCTCACACTCGCGCTCGACAAGGGATGGGACGATCATTTCATGCAGATGCGGGCCGCCCTGCACGACGATGACTGATGGACTACAGCGCCACAATCCACACAACTGCGTCGCCCGAAAGGGCGGCGCAGGACATCGCGGATGATCTGGAAAAGTGGTGGTCCACCCGGATCGAACGCAGATCGCGTAGCTTTACGACCCGGTTCAACAACAGCCACGCCACTTTTCAGTTTGATGCGGCCAACACGGCTGAAACCTTCGGCTGGACCTGCACCGATGCCCACATGATCATCGATGCGGTCGAGGACAGGGCCGAGTGGATCGGCACGCGCCTGCTTTGGCACATCCAGCCGACTGACACAGGCTGTGCGATTACACTGACGCATCAGGGGCTTACGCCCGCACTGCCCTGCTTTGATATATGCCAGCGGGGCTGGCAACACTTTTTCGAGATCAGCCTGCGCGACCATCTGAACGGACAGCAAGGTGCGCCGAATACGGACTGACGTGCGGCAACGACTGACCGGGTCATTGACAAAAGCAAACCGTTTGCCCGTCTGATCAATGCCGCCCTTGCCCTGCCCCCTTGCGCAGCCTATCTGAGACGAGACGGGTTCTGCCCTTCTCGTGACAGGTTGCATTCCGGTGGCCTTAAGCAATTCCGAGGGAGCTGGCTCTGTGCGGATCCTGGTCCGTTTACCTGGCGCCCACCTGTATATACAGGTCCTCGGGAATGAGAGAACCAAACGGTTGTGGTGGTTCCCGTCGCTTTCACTGCATCAGTACGAACACACCGCCCACCGGGTCGGCGGGCGGGCGCATTTGGCCCGGCACGCGCTAAACAGAGCCGTCCGGCGCCCGCACAACCATCCGGCGCACCATGTCCCAGTACTGATCCTGCACGGCCCTCAGGCTCAGCCGCCCGCCGGGGCGGAACCATGTGGTGACACCCGTGAGCATCGCAATCACGGCCAGCGTCGTGATCTTGGTGTCCGCAACGTCGAAAATACCCTGATCGGACCCCGCCCCGAGGATGTCCTCAAGCGCCGTCTCATAGCGCCGTCGCAACGCCTCAATGCGCGAAAAATTGGCAGGATCGAGATTGCGCAATTCCATATAGGCAATGAACACGGCATCGGGGCGCTCGTGATGGAACGCGATGTGAAAGCGCACAAATCCTTCCAGCCGGTCCATCACGGACGCGTCGGACTGCTGGGGCAAAGCCGCCAGCAACTCCTCCATATGGGTTTGCATCAACTCGAACAGCAGGGTCTGCTTGTCCGGGGTGTAATTGTAAAGCGCGCCTGCCTGCACGCCCACCTCGCTGGCAATCCGGCGCATCGAAACAGCGGCAAAGCCATGTTCGGCAAAAAGTTTCAACGCCGCTGCACGCACCCGTGGGCCAGTGATGTCAGAGTGGGAACCAATCGTGCGGGGCATCTGCTCAGTTTAACTGAACAGTCGTTCAAAACCAAGCGACGCTTGCGCGAGCGGGGCGCATCGTGCATCACTTTGGCATCTGCCGAACCCCAAACGGACACCTGCCAGTGATACGTGCCGCGACTCTTTTCCTGTTTCTGACGCTTGCGGCCTGCGCGCAGTTTCCCGAACTTGATGGCACTGTTGCACCCGATCTGGAAAATGCCGACTTTCCGGACCTTGTTCCGCTGGAACCGCTTCTGGCGCGCACCGCGCCGGTTGTGGCGGACCCGGTGGAGACGAGCGAGGCCCTTGATGCCCGTGTGGCCGCTCTGCGGGCGCGCGCAGCAGCCCTGCAACGGCGTGAAATCGTGGATCAGGATGCGGAAAACAGGCTCAACACGGCGCGCAACTGAACAGCGCGCCGCTGCGCAATTGCACCCCTGCACGGAACCCGCTACATCGCCAGCGACAGGGCGCGCACACGCGCCAGACCGAAGATAAAGGACCCCGACATGAACGCACCCCTGCGCCTCGGCATCGCCGGATTGGGAACGGTCGGTATCGGCGTCGTCAAGACCGTGCGCCAGCACAGCGCCCTGTTAAGCGCGCGCACGGGCCGCGACGTCTCTATCACTGCCGTCAGCGCACGTTCGCGTGACAAGGATCGCGGCGTGAACCTGTCGGCCTATGCGTGGGAAGACGACCCGGTCGCGCTGGCCACACGGGATGACGTGGACGTTTATGTCGAACTGATGGGCGGCACGGACGGCCCGGCCAAGGCATCGGTCGACGCTGCGATTGCGGCGGGCAAGGATGTGGTCACCGCCAACAAGGCGATGCTGGCCATTCATGGTCAGTCACTGGCCGAAGCCGCCGAAACGGCAGGCGTTTCCCTGCGCTACGAGGCTGCTGTCGCGGGCGGCATCCCGGTCATCAAGGCGCTGACCGAGGGGTTGGCGGGCAACGACATCACCCGGATCGTCGGGGTGATGAACGGATCGTGCAATTACATTCTGACCCGGATGGAAAGTGCGGGCCTCAGCTATGACGAGGTGTTCGCCGAGGCGGACGGCCTTGGTTATCTGGAGGCCGACCCTCAACTGGACGTGGGCGGCATCGATGCGGCGCACAAGCTGGCGATCCTGTCTTCGATCGCTTTCGGCACCCGTGTTGATTTCGACGGGATCGAGCTTGAGGGGATCGAGCGGGTCAGCATCAACGACATTCGCCACGCCGACGACATGGGCTTCAAGATCAAGCTGCTGGGGGTCGCGCAGCGCACCGGGCGCGGGCTGGAACAGCGCATGATGCCCTGCCTTGTCCCCGCCACGTCGCCCATGGGGCAATTGCAGGGCGGCACCAATATGGTCGCCATCGAAGGCGACGCTGTCGAACAGATCGTGCTGCGCGGTCCTGGCGCGGGCGAAGGGCCAACGGCCTCTGCCGTGATGGGGGACGTCTGCGACATTGCGCGCGGTGTGCGCCTGCCTGTCTTTGGCCAGCCTGCTGCGTCTTTGGAACAGGCCGACCGGGCGACAGCCGTGCTGCCCGCCCCCTATTATCTGCGCATGTCACTGGTCGACAAACCCGGCGCGCTGGCCAAGATCGCGACCGTGCTGGGCGATGCAGGTGTCAGCATCGACCGGATGCGCCAATATGAACACGATGATGCCTCGGCCCCCGTGTTGATCGTGACGCATAAGACCACGCGCGCCGACCTCAACACCGCCATCGCGGCGATGAAATCCACATCCGTGCTGCTGTCTGATCCGGTGGTGCTGCGCATCGAATCCGTCTGATCCAAGCCATTTCACACAAAGGAATACGCCCATGACCTCTACCGCAATTTTTCAGGACCGTATGCTGTCGCTTGGGCTTGCACGTGTGTCCGAGGCTGCGGCCCTTGCCTCGGCCCGTCTGGTCGGGCACGGCGATGAAAAGGCGGCCGATCAGGCCGCGGTCAACGCGATGCGCGAACAGCTGAACATGCTCGATATCGCGGGCGTCGTCGTTATCGGTGAGGGAGAGCGGGACGAAGCCCCGATGCTGTTCATCGGCGAAGAGGTGGGCACAGGCAACGGCCCAGGCGTGGACATCGCGCTCGACCCGCTTGAAGGGACAACGCTGACCGCCAAGGACATGCCCAACGCATTGACGGTGATCGCCATGGGTCCACGCGAATCCATGCTGCATGCACCAGACGTGT
Source organism: Tateyamaria armeniaca (assembly GCF_045797845.1). Lineage (NCBI taxonomy): Bacteria > Pseudomonadati > Pseudomonadota > Alphaproteobacteria > Rhodobacterales > Roseobacteraceae > Tateyamaria > Tateyamaria armeniaca. The sequence goes on along the minus strand of NZ_JBHDIY010000002.1, from coordinate 2,441,442 downwards.
ATATGGACAAGCTGGCCATCGGCCCGGGATTTGCCACCGACACAGTGACTTTGTCGATGAGCCCGGCGGAACGGGTGGCGGCACTGGCCAAGGCCAAGGGGTGCGATTCCAGCGACATCACAGTCTGTATCCTCGAACGCCCCCGGCACGAGAGCATGATCGAAGCGGTGCGCGGCACTGGCGCCTCCATTCGCCTGATCACCGATGGTGACGTCGCGGGCGTCATGCATTGCGCCGATCCCTCCACCGGCATCGACATGTATATGGGCGAAGGCGGCGCACCCGAAGGGGTGCTGGCGGCCGCCGCGCTCAAATGCATGGGCGGGCAAATCTATGGCCAATTGCTGTTCCGCAATGACGACGAAAAGGGCCGCGCGGCCAAGGCGGGCATCACAGACCTTGACCGCATCTACACCCGCGATGACATGGTCACGCAGGATGTAATCTTTGCCGCCACGGGCGTGACCGAAGGTTCGCTTCTGGCTGCTGTCCACCGTGAACCCGGCTGGCTGACCTGCGAGACGTTGCTGATGCGCTCGAAAACCGGATCGGTGCGGCGCATCAACTATCGCACACCCGTTCACACGATCTGATCAAAAGGCGTCGCCTTGAATGGCGACGGAGGCAACGAAAGGGGTGCAGCGTGGCGTTTCTGGATGTGGAACACTCGCTGACCGGGCGCAGGTGGGTTGGCCCATCGGCTGATATCGCACGTGTCGCCGAAGCGATCATGCAGCAGACCGCCCTGCCCCCTCCTGTCTGCCAGATCCTTGCCCGCGCGGGCGTACTGGCAGAAAACGCGCAGGCCTATCTGGCACCGACTTTGCGCGACTTGATGCCCGACCCGCGCAGCCTGCGGGACATGGAGCAGGCGGCAAAACGCGTGCTGGACGCGGTGACCCGGCGCGAGCGCATCGCGGTGTTTGCGGACTATGACGTCGACGGCGGCAGTTCGGCGGCCCTGCTGATCACGTGGCTGCGCGACCTTGGGCGGCAGGCGACGCTTTACGTCCCCGACCGCATCGACGAGGGCTATGGGCCCAATGACGAGGCGATGGCGGCGCTGGCTGCCAAGCACGACCTGATCATCTGCGTGGATTGCGGCACCCTGTCTCATGGGCCGATTGCTGCTGCAAAAGGGGCAGATGTGGTCGTGCTCGATCACCACCTCGGGGCGGAAACGCTGCCGCCCGCGCACAGTGTGGTGAACCCGAACCGACAGGACGAAGACGGCGCGCTGGCGCATCTGTGCGCTGCTGCCGTTGTGTTCCTGCTGCTGGTCGAAGCCGGGCGGCAGATGCGCGAGGCCGGGACAAAAGGCCCCGACCTGATGGCGCTGCTCGATCTTGTGGGCCTTGCCACGGTGGCCGATGTGGCCCCGCTGATCGGCGTCAACCGCGCCTTTGTGCGGCAAGGGCTGACTGTCATGGCACGCCGTGATCGCCCCGGCCTTGTCGCACTTGCGGACGCCGCTGGCATGGACACGGCACCGACCCCCTATCACCTCGGCTACCTTCTGGGTCCGCGCATCAATGCAGGCGGACGCATCGGGCAGGCCGATCTGGGCGCGCGCCTGCTGGCCACACCCGATCCGCACGAGGCCGCAGCGCTCGCCGAACGGCTCAACACCCTCAACACCGAGCGGCGCGATATCGAGGCATCTGTGCGCGCCGCCGCCCTCGCCCAGGCCGAAGAACGCGGGCTTGAGGGTGGGCTGGCATGGGCCGCAGGGCCGGAATGGCACCCCGGCGTTGTCGGAATCGTCGCCGCACGTCTGAAAGAGGCCACCAACCGCCCGGCAATCGTGATCGGTATCGAGGATGGCATCGGCAAAGGCTCGGGCCGGTCCGTGTCAGGCATCGACCTTGGTGCGCCCATCCAGCGGCTGGCCGCCGAGGGGCTGCTGATCAAGGGCGGCGGGCACAAGATGGCCGCAGGCCTCACCGTGGCCGAAGACAAGATAGAGGCGGCGATGGCGCGCCTGTCCGAACTGTTGGTCAAACAGGGCGCGGACGCGCTGGGGCCCGCCGATCTGCGCCTGAGTGGGACATTGATGCCGGACGCAGCAACGGTTGGCCTGCTGGAACAGATTGATGCGGCTGGCCCGTTTGGTGCAGGTGCCCCGGCCCCGCGATATGCCTTTGCCGGCATGCGCATCCTGCATGCCAAACGGGTGGGCGAGACGCATCTGAAATTGTCCTTTGGCGCACCGGGCGGGGCGCGCCTTGATGCGATCAGCTTTGGGGCGTTTGACGGGCCATTGGGGCCTGCATTGCTCGGGCATGGCGGCGCATCTTTCCACCTGGCCGGGCGATTGGAAATCAATACGTTTCGCGGTCGGCAAAGCGTGCAACTGCGTCTTGAGGACGCCGCGCCCGCCTGACAGGACATCGACAGACAATCTGGCGCAGGGCCCATTTTTCCGCTTGCGCCGGATACCTCGATTGCCTAAAGAACCGCACACAGTTTGTGTCCCGTTCGTCTATCGGTTAGGACGCCAGGTTTTCAACCTGGAAAGAGGGGTTCGATTCCCCTACGGGATGCCATTGCTTTGCCAAGCATCTGTGGCCATCCAGAAATATACAGAACCAGACGCGCGCCTTTTGCGTGCGACATGGGCGTTCGCCGCACGCTGTATCATGCGGGCATACCGCAGTTCGAGAGGCCCGTTTACCGCACGCAACCACTCCGAACAGTCTGTCATGTCACAAAAAGGCCTCCGCGACTGCGTCGCGAAGGCCCAATTTCAATTCAACGCGCCTTTAACTGACCGGAGGCCATCCCAAGGCGCGGGAAAAGGGCAGATCACCGCCGCGAATGACGGAGTTCGAGCGCTCCTTCTTGGAAAGCAGCGGCATCGGCCAGAACGCCTTGGACATGTAGCGTCCCCCGCTCATCACGGACTTTTTCCGCTCTTTCTTGGACAGCAGTGGCATCGGCCAGAACATGCGGGATTTGAAACCGCCGCCCCGGATCGCAGAAGTGCGTTCCTTGCGTGCGCTCAACAGACGGAAACCATATCCCGGCGTGATCGGCCCGCCGCGATAGCCGGTGCGTTTCGGGCGCACCGTGAGAAACAGAGGGTGCTCAAGCAGGACACTTGGCGCGGATTGCGGCCCGTCCGGCACGAAGTAGTCGTTGGTCACATCGCCCACATCAACTGTTTCGAACTTTGCCAGCGTTTCGCGCACGATCGTGGCGGCAGTCAGGGGTTTGTATGTGGCGTGCACAACCAGCACGGCATTGCCGGATTTCACCGCCTTGGCGTAGGCTTTGCGGGCACTGTCATCGATGCGCGCGGCCTCCATATCAGCGGCCAGCTTGTCATCGTCCTGAGTGGTGATGATCATGCAGTCACGCGGCGGCACACCACGGGAAACGAGGCGCGCGCTGGCTGTTTCTGCGGCCGATTTGTCGGGGAACACGCGGGAAATGATTGTTGTCATGGGACCTCCACCGGGTTTGAACTTGCACTGTTGCGTTCGGCTGGTGCGCGGCGGCCCAGCGTGTGACTTTGTTTCTGGCGCGCCGTGACGACCGGCACGAGGACGGCGATTGCGAGCATCAGGAAGACGACTTCGATCATGAAGACGACAGTATAGGGCGTCTGTGCCGCAGTTCCAGTTGCGCCTTGCCAGCCGACGATGACGTCGCGCACGATACCCGCGCTTGCCACACCGATGCCCGCAGCGGTTGCCTGCACCGCACCCCATGCGCCAAGCGCCAGCCCGATGCGGTCGCGCGGGGCGTGGCGGATGGCTGCCGTAAGGGTTGCGTGCCCGAACAGGCCAGCGCCCACGCCGGTCGCCAATGTGCCAAGCAGAAACAGTGGGATGCCTGCGCCCTGGGACGAGATGATGATAGCGAGAAAGCCGGGGATGCCGATGGCCGCGCCGATCAGAGCGTAACGATCAGGTGATGCCCCCTGCCCCAACGCACGCGAGGCCAGCCCAAAGCCCACCAGCGTGCCCGCCGCCAGCAGCGCGGTCAGTTTCGTTGTGCTGGCCACAGACAGGCCAAGCGCCTGACCGCCATACGGTTCCAGCAGGACATCTGCCATCCCAAACCCAAAGGTGCCAAGGCCGATCACCACCAGCAAGCGCAGCATACCGGGCGCGCGCATCATCGTGGCCCAAGCCTCGGCAAACGGGACGGGTGGTGTGACCTTCATCTGTTGTGCGCGGTTGCGGTCGCGCGGTTCCTGCTGCCACAGGGCGAACAGGTTCAGCACAACAGTAACGACAGCCGCGCCTTGGATCACCTGGATCAGACGACCCGGGCTGTAGACATCCAGCAACGCCCCGAACACCAGCGCGCTGATCACCATGCCGACCAGCAACATTACATACATCAGGCCAACCACCTTGGGCTGGTCTTCTGTGCGCACAAGGTCGGTGGCCAGCGCGAGGCCCACGGTCTGCACCATGTGCACTCCGGCGCCCACCAGCAGAAAGGCCAATGCAGCAGAGCTGTAGCCGATCCAGCGCGGCGCATCCGCCGCCTCGGCATAGCCCGACAGCACCAAAAGGGCGAACGGCATGATCGCAAACCCGCCAAACTGAAGCAGCGTGCCCTTCCAGATATATGGCACCCGGCGCAGGCCAAGGGCGGAGACATGCGTGTCAGACTTGAAACCGATCAGCGTACGCAACGGCGCAAACAGCAATGGCAGGGCCAGCATGACGGCGACCAGCGTGGCCGGAACCGACAGTTCGACAATCATGACGCGGTTCAGAGTGCCGACCAGCAGCACCAGCGCCATGCCAACCGTCACCTGAAACAGGGACAGGCGCAGCAGGCGGGACAGGGGTAAATCGGGCGTGGCCACATCGGCAAACGGCAGATAGCGGGGCGCCAGAGCCACCAGTTTCCGCGTTGCAAATGTGCGATAGTCGAACATCGATTTGGTTGCCACAAAAGGGCCGCCGCCGCGCATCCTGTGCGCAGATACGGCCGCGTAAAGTATTCAGCCCGCACACACGGGGCTGCGGGCTGAAAACGCTATTGCGTGATGGAAGCGTGTAGCTCCGGTGGCTGCAGGATCGCCTTGACCGGTGTTCCGTCAGCCATGATGATCGTCACTTCGCGTGAGCCATCGGTTGAAGGAACCACATGGGATGCCTTTGCCACATTGGTGTCAGTTTCGGGCACCAGCGCTGCCGACTCAGACCCCGATCCCAGCTCATTGCCGGACAGGAAATCGGACACCCATGTCGTGTTGCTCAGCACCGCGACGTGTACGGCAAACGAGCCGATCGCAACTGCGCTCAGGAACAGGGGAACGCCCACTGTTGGTTTAACGACCAACCACATTTTTGCATTGTTCATTGTGTGCCTCCCTTATCCAAGCCATGGGGTCGCAACCGCGACCAGAATATGGGCCAGCAGGGCAATCGCACCAAAAACGCGTGTCCCATCGATGAGGTAGCTGTGCACCTCTTCTGCTTCTTCGAGTGTCAGGCCGGTTGGCCAGACTTTGTCTTCACTTGTTGCCACGTTCATTCCTCCGTGTGTTAAAGCCGGGGTCGGTGTTGTGGACCATTTCGTGCCTTGGCCCATGCACCTATAAACGCACACTGTATCTTTCACCTTGTCAGCATTATCTGACACATACAAGTGTAAATCAGGATTTACAGTTGCAGAATGCTGCTATGTGTACTGTTAAAAATCCTGAGTGAAACGGTGGTTTTGCAGAGCAAGCCGGTGTTTTCAGACAATTACACTGCAGGACAGTGACAGCGCCCGTTAATCAAATGATTGGGCTTTTTGCGGGTCCTTGCTTTGCGACTCGCGCTCGTGCGCCCCGTATGGCTCCGGTTTTGGGCCCAATCACAGGGCAAAACGTGAAGAATCTCTGCTCGGAGACGCGCTCTGGCTGAAACAATCCGCATGGCGGACATCTTGTCTGGCGAGGCGTCTTTTACGTCTGCCGTTCGATTTCGCTGATTTTCCGCTTGGGGGTGTGGCCGGCTTGTCGCGCAGCGCGGGATCGTAGACCGTTTGCCGCCCTCGCCCGCCGTCCTTGGAGGCATAGAGAGCCACATCTGCGTCATCCATGATTTCAGCTGCGGTTTTGGGGGAATGCGGCTCGTGGAACGCCATCCCGATACTGGCAGAGATTTTGCAATCCTCGCCCTGATACGTGATGGGCCGTGACAACTGATCAATGATGCGCTGCCCGATGTTTTTCAGAACGTCCGCGCTGTTCGCATAAGGCAGAATGATGACGAACTCATCGCCACCCACGCGTGCGACTGTGTCGCTTTCGCGGGTTTCCTCGACCATGATCCGCGCAACCGTTTGCAGCACGTAATCGCCCGCCGCATGTCCCAAAGTGTCGTTCACGGCCTTGAACCAATCCAGATCAACCTGCATCAATCCAAACCGCGTGCCCCATTCGATGTGGCGCGACAGGACGTGATCCATGGCGCGGCGGTTCTTGAGCCCGGTCAGCGTGTCGGTGAACGCCTGTTCTTCTGCCGCAATCATCGCCCCTTGCAGCCGCAAATTCAGTTTGCGCGATGCATCCATTGCCGCTGACTTTGCCTCCACCAGATACAGCATTTCGACAGTCAGATCGGTCGCTGCGAAATCCGCGCTGGTCAGGGCATAATCGGTGACGGCATCCACAACGGAAATGCCGAAAGACAGGTTGACGATGCTTTGCCCCGGATGCGGCCCGGGCATCAACACGCCCTTGATTTCGGTTTGGGGCGCGTCCCGCAGCTGCAGATGCAGCTTGGTTCCCGCCGATTCCCGCAACTGATCCATTGTCGTGATCGCCCGCGGACGCTTGAGGTCAAAGACATCGAGGAACTTGTGCCCCTCAAGCGGCGTGTCGGGTCGCAGTTTCTGAACTGTCGGTCCAGCGTGCACAACCTCGCCCGTGTCGGACAAGACCAGATGCATGGGGCACAAGACGTCGAGCGACTTTCTGAGTTGATCAAGATCGTTCATATGGCACGCGCGCCCAGATCAAATGACCGGCCCTCTGCAAATTCGGTTTCAATCAGGCTGATTGAAATGGTTTCGACCCCGTCACCTGATCCTGCATGTTCCAGCACGGCCAACACGCCGTAATCGTCGGCCATTGCGCGCAGGACACCCATCATTACGTGCCCATATCCATCAAGAGAACTTTGGCAGATCAAACTGAAATGCCCGGGAGCGTGGTCCTGCAATTCAATGCGCGGCAATTTCAGATCCGATACGGCCAGACGCGCACGGTCGGGCAAATCGTCCAGTGAATGCAAAAACTCGACAAAATTGACGCCCCCAAAGCGCAACAATCTGCGCAACGCCTCGACGTTGGGATGAGACACGAGATACGTGCCGATATCCTCCATCACCTCGTCACGGTCCCGGTTGAGAACAAAGCTGACGGCGTTCAGCACGGCTGGCGTCACTTCATCATCATAGGTCAGCATCGATTCAAACTCGACAAAGCCGAGGTCGGCGATGCGCGCCGCCTCGACCCACGTTTCCGTTCCGTAACTGTCGACGACAAAGCGCTGTATTGCCCGGTTGATAAGCCCATGCATGGCAGTTTAATCCCAATTCCGCGCCTTCACTTTTGGCGATCAGGACTAAACAATCCGATAACAGATACAAATCGAGCTATTTTTGCCTCGAACAGCGGAGTGCGTCAAAAGTCGGTCGGCGCACCACCTTCGGCTTTGCGCCGCGCCACAAATGCAGCCAGCTCTTCCTTGATGGCCGGATCAAGGGGCGGTGGTTCGAAGTTGGCGATGATGCTCTTGAACATGGCGTGCGCGCGCTCTTGCGTCCAGACGCCCCCGGCGGCCTCCCAGCCTTCGTAGTTTTTCCAGTCGCTCAGGAACGGCTGGTAGAACGCCGTGGCATAGCGATCCTGCGTGTGCTGGATGCCAAAGAAGTGCCCGGCATTGCCCACCGACTTGATCGCGTCGAGCGCGATGTCCTCCGGGCCGGTCGCAGTCAGAGACGGGTCCATATACCTCTGAATTTGCTGTAAAATCTCGCAATCCATGATGAATTTTTCCGGGCTTGCAATCAGCCCGCCCTCAAGCCAGCCCGCTGCGTGATAAACCATGTTCGTGCCCGACTGCACCGCCGCCCAAAGGCTGTTGGATGTCTCCCACATCGCCTGTCCGTCGGGGACATTGGCCGCACACACGCCGGAAGAGCGCATGGGCAGGCCATAGAACCGTGCCAATTGCCCTGTCATCTGTGTGGCGCGCATGTATTCCGGTGTGCCAAAGGCGGGCGCGCCCGATTTCATGTCCACATTCGAGGTGAATGTCCCGATGGCGCATGGCGCGCCCGGGCGCACGTACTGAAACAGCGCGATAGCGCACAAAGCCTCGGCGATGGACTGTGCCACCGCCCCGGCCATCGTCACCGGGGCCATCGCACCTGCCAGCGTGAACGGCGTCACCACCACCGCCTGCCCGCGCCGCACAAGGCGCAGGCACCCGTCAATCATCGGGTGGTCATGTTTCAACGGCGAGGTCGAATTGATGTTGGTATACATACGCGGCGTCGCCTCGAACTCTTCGTCCGTGAGGCCGCCTGCGATGCGCACCATCTCCATCACGTCCTCGACCCGCTCCTTGCCCAGCGAATACGCGTGCATGACCTTGTCGGTGAGCGTCAGCTTGTCATAGACCACGTCGAGATGGCGCACGGAGGCGTGGATATCCACAGGCTCGACCGGGTAGCCGCCCGCAAAGTGGATGCAGTTGAAATACTGCGTCAGCTTCAGCAGGTTCGCGCACATCTCGCGGGTGCCGGGCACTTTGGTTCCGATGCTCATATCCCAGTAATTCGGCGGGGAAGATACGTTGCCGAAGGTGATATGACGCCCGCCGATCGTGATCTTGCGGTCCGGGTTGCGCGGGGTCAGCGTGAATTCTGACGGGGCTTTGCCCACCATCTCCATCACGAAATCACGGTCCATAAAGACCAGATCCCCATCGACCCTGCACCCGGCCTCGCGCAGAATGCCAAGCGTCTCTTCGTTGAGGAACTGAATGCCGATCTCTTCGAGAATGCGCATGGCCCCGTCGTGGATCGCCTCGACACCCTCGGGACCAAGCGGTTCAACCGGTGGGTCGATCAGAATCGGCGGGTTCCATGGCATCTGTTCGATCACAGCACCACCACGGCGGGCCGCAGCGCCCGCGCGTCCGCCGCCCCGTGTTTTGCGCTTGGTGTCGGTGTCGGCCATGTTGATCCCCTTTGGTACACTCTGCCCTCAGGACACCTCAGGCGGCGCGCGGCAACATTGCCGTTTGCGACGGTGTGTGTCGTTTTTCAGTTCGGGGTGTTCGGGAACGTCGTCAGGCGGGCTGTGTCTGATCGAGCCAATGCGGAATGTGACCGATATCCGGCAAAACCACCTGCGCCAGTGGCGCCAACTCTGCCGCATCAGCCATGCCGGTCAAAACAGCGATGCAGCGCATGCCCGCCGCACGGCCCGCGCGCAGATCGTGCGTGCTGTCGCCGACCATCAGAACGGTGTCCGGCGCAAGGCCTGTGGCCGCGCAAAAGGCCAGCAATTGACCCGGCGCCGGCTTGCCGCCATGGCCGCTGTCAAAACCGGCGATAAAGTCGAAATGCGCGGTGACGCCGGCGGCATCAAGATGCGCGCGTGCAGGGGCTTCGGCGTCATTTGTGGCAACACCCAGTGCCAGCCCGCGGTCGCGTAATGCGGTCAGAAACGGATCAAGCGGCACTGCCTCGGCCTGCGGCGCCTGTCCGGCCTCTTCGTTCAGCATATAAAGCAACTGGGGCGATGTCATGTCCGGCAGATGAGGCGCGAGCGCGCTCGCAACTTCCCCGGCGGTGCCTGCGATCACAAGAGAATCACGCGCAAAGCGCTGTTTGGTCAGATCAAACCCGATGGCCGCGCCCAGATTGGCAGCCTGCGCTTCATCCCCCCGCTCAGCCGGTGCAGAAAGGCAGCGGCCCAGGCCTCCCACGTGGTTGCGAAATCGAAAAGCGTGCCGTCCTTGTCAAAGACGATGCCATGGACCGGGCTCACAGCGTCGCTCACGTCCAATGCACCTGATCACCACCCGGCAAGGCCGTGCGTGCATACATCGGCTGATCATAGGCCAGGCTGGCCGTGTCACAGAACGCTTTGACCCACGCGTCATCCATCATGATGAAGTCCAGCAAGGCCCCCAGAAACGCCGGATCGCTTGCCCCTGCACGGATGTCAGCCTCGCTTGCTCCGGTCGCGCCGAGGAAGACGGGAAGCAACTCTTCGTTGCCCGCCATCCAGCCAAGGGCCTTGAGACCGACGACTTCGGCGGATTCTTGCGACATTACCATCCCATCCGGCCCTTTCGGCACATTTGGAAACCCTTTGTTAACTTAAACAAACAAATAACGAATGCACAGGAATTGTAACGAAATGGATAGGACGGATGCACGGTAAGATCCTCGTCATCGACGCCATCGCAACGAATCGCATCGTATTGCGCGTCAAACTGGCGGCCAGTCATTACGAAATGATGCAGGCCGACAGTATTGGTGAGGCGATGAGCGTGATTTCGACCTGCGTGCCGGACATGATCCTGTGTGCTGACTCGCTGCCTGATGGCGATCCGCTGCGTTTGCTCGCGCGGCTGCGAAAGGCCGGGTTGTCCGGCAAGGTTCCGGTGATCGTCATCGGTGCGCCCGGTGCTGCACAAGACCGACAGCGCCTGTTTGCGGGCGGGGTCGAGGATGTGCTGGAACGCCCGGTCGATGATGCGCTGCTGCTGGCGCGCACGCGCTCGGTCATGCGGGCCTATGCCTCGGCCAGCGAGTGGACCTTGCGCGATGGCACCTCACGTGCGCTTGGATTTGCCGAACCCAGCGCCCAGTTCGGCCCGCGCCAGATGGTGCGCGTGATCGCGAGCGATCCGACCCGCATTGATGCGTGGCGACAATCACTGGAACCAAAACTGTCAGCATCACTGACCGTCAACACCCCGGCGGCAGGCGTAGTCGCCGATTTGCCCGAGGATGTGCCGGATGCGTTTGTGCTGGTGATCGAACCTGAAACAAGCATGAACATGCTGGGCTTGCTGGCGACCATCCGCAGCCATGCCTCCACCCGCCACAGCGCGATCATGGTGGTGCAGACCGACCCTGACCCGCGTCTAGGCGCGCAAATGCTGGATATGGGCGCAAACGATCTGATGGACTTTGATCGCGACCCGGCCGAACTTGCCCTGCGGGTTGAAACCTTGATGACGCGCAAGCGAATGTCGGATGCGCTGCGCGACACCGTGCGCTCGGGCATCGAGGCGGCGGTGATCGATCCGCTGACCGGCCTGCACAACCGCCGCTATGCGATGCCGCATCTGGCAAGGATCGTGGACCGGGCCGCGAAGTCCAAGAAACCCTTTGCCGTGATGGTCGCGGACATGGATCATTTCAAACAGATCAATGACACGCTTGGGCACGCCGCAGGTGATGCCGTTCTGGTGGAAACTGCGCGGCGCTTGCGCGAAGACCTGCGCGCGGTCGACCTTGTCGCGCGCATCGGCGGCGAAGAATTCCTGATCGTGATGCCTGGTGCGGGCCTCAGCAATGCACGCAAGGCCGCGCAGCGCCTGTGCCGGACCATCCGCGACACCCCCTATGACGTGCCCGGACAGGACGCGCCTGTCACGGCGACCATATCCATCGGGCTGACGGTCTGTGATCCGTCCGTCAAGGCCGCGATGACCCTGCCAATGAACGCCGAAGCCTTGTTGGATCGGGCGGACAAGGCGCTTTATGGTGCCAAGGCGGAGGGCCGTGATCGGGTGACTTTGCTGCGCCCTGCCGCCTGAAAAGGCGCGATTGTCCGTGTAGGTGAAGGGCAATGAAGGCGGGCTGATGGCTTTCGCATATTTGCACCCCCGCAAACCGATAGCCTCACATCACTGCTTCTTGTTCCGCGGCCGCCCGCCCCGTTCCAGCGCCTCTTGCATGCGCGCCGTGTATGCGATCCGTTCGTCATCGCTCATGCGTGACACCGCGTCGAGCCACGCGGCCTGTGCCGCCGCCTGAACACGGGATGCGCCAGCGCCCTGGCGGGTCAACACGGCCTCGACGGCTGCGGGGTCATAGGGCGTCATCTGCAGGGCATTGATCATTTCGCTATATTCAGCCCGGCGCGCGCGTCGATCCGGCAACTCAGGATTGCCACGCACCACCCCAAAAACCTCGCGACGCAAATCGCGCGGCAGAGCCAAAACATAAGGCATCGCATATCCCATCGCCGGGACGCGCGCGCCCATCGGCGCACCGCGCAAGGTAAATCCTGCCACAAGCCCCCCGATCGCAAGGTTGATCGCCAGCGACACGGCCAGCACGATCTTGATCCACATCGGGCAGCGTCGGGTTTTGGTCTCAGTGTCCATGATCAGCCTTCTTCCACGTCCCAGCCAAAGGCATCCAAGGTGCCGGGGCTGTCATAATATGTCTCGTAATCCACCGACCACGGCGTGCTTACACCTACAGTCTCAAGCCCACCCAAGCCCACGACAAAACCTGTGGCCGCAGCGGCAACAAGCCCGCCCACCGCCGTCCAGCCGCCAATGCCGTCCACGATCTGGCGCCACCACGGGGCAGGCGCCACGCGGCCACCGGGGGTGGCAGCATCGCCTGCCCGTCGGCAAGAACGCGCGCCATCAGATCATCCGGCGTGTCGGGCACCGGCGCGCGCGCCAGATCATCCAGCATCCGCTCGATCATGGGATCATCCTTCGGGGCCTTGGTCATGTCGCTCATCCTTCTTCGTATCCAAGGGCAGCGGCCTGCCCTTTCAGTGCCGCCGCAAGGGCGCGTTTGCCACGGGCTGTCAGGCTTTCGACCGCTTCGGTGCTGACATCCAGCGCAGCCGCGATGTCGGGGTTCGATGCCCCCTCCAAATGACGCATCATAACTGCGATGCGCTGGCGTTCCGGCAGGGTGGCAAGCGCATCACGCAAGGCCGCATTGCGGGCGTCGGCCTGCATACGCGCCTCGGCCGATGGGGTCGGATCCTCGGGTTCGGCGACCGCATCCAGCGGCACTGACCGGCGCGGGCGCTTGCGCAAACGGTCTGTGCACAGGTTGGCCACCACACGAAACAGCCACGTGGTCACCTTTGCCTCGCCTGCGCGCCAGTCCGGCGCCACGCGCCACAGACGCATCATCGCCTCTTGGGCGACATCTTCGGCTTCTGCCCCGTCCCCCAGCATCCGCATCGCCTGCCCGTAGGCACGCGGGGTCAGGCGGACCGTCAACACACGCGCGGCACTGGCATCCCCTCGCGCATATGCGGCAAGCAAATCAGCGTCATCCGTGTGCGGATCAGTGTCGAGCGGCATGTGCATCAGGTCCGGGCTATCCCTGCCCCACCCCTTTTTGCAAGGGGTGGGGCGTGGTTGGGATCAGTTGTCGCCGTGACGCTTGCCACCGCGGCGTTCCTGCATCCGGGCGCGCGCCTCTTCGAACTCTTCGGGCGAAATGCCACCCGAATTGTCCGCATCAATCCGCTCGAACAGACGACCGGGGTCGCGACGCGGGCCCTTCATCTCGTCTGGTGACAGCTTGCCATCATCGTTTGCATCCATGCGCGCCAGAATGCGGGCCGCGCGATCTCCGGCGCGTTCGCGGCCAGCGGCTTCCAGCTCGGCTTGCGTCAGAAATCCGTCGCCATCCGTGTCTGCCGCCTCAAAGCGCGCCTCGCCGCGTGCCTGCAGTTCGGCCAGCGACACCTCGCCGTTGCCGTCCGCATCCAGCGTGGAAAAGTCGGGGCCCGCGTCGCGTGCCATTGCAGACAGGGTGGTCATGCCGATGGCAGCAGCCGCAATGACGGTGATGAATGTTGTGCGTTTCATGTCGTGTTACTCCGTTTCTACCTCGAGGCGGGTAGGCTTTTCCAACCGCGCCATACCCATCAAACGGCGCGCGCGCTCAGTTCCGTCGCAAAAAGTTTCAAAGACCCGTTTGCGCGACATCGGGACGCAAGGGCTCATTGCCCCATTTCCTCTTGCCGCGCAGAGGCGCAGTATGAGCACATCGCGGCGAAGGATGAATTTCGTGCACACCGACCCCAGAACCGATCACGCAGACAATGATGCGACCCAGCGACCCGTGCGCCCTGCCCTGTTCCGGGGCTGGCGGCGCAAGTGCCCGCGGTGTGGAAAAGGTGGCCTGCTCAAGGGCTATCTGAAGGTGGCCGACACCTGCCCGGTCTGCAAGCTCGACTACTCGCACCACCGCGCCGATGACGGGCCTGCTTACCTCACAATCCTGTTGGTGGGTCATCTGATGGCGCCGCTTTTACATTTTGCCTTCGTGACATGGCGCCCCGAACCGCTGGTGCTGTTTACGATCTTTGCCGTGGGGTGCGTGGCGCTGTCGCTCTACCTTCTGCCACGCCTCAAAGGGGCGATTGTCGCTTTTCAGTGGGCGCGCGGCATGGGCGGGTTTGCCCGGGCGGGCTGATGCGCCTAACGTCGCAGGCGACGATCAGAGCATAGACAGGCCCGCATGAGCGAACAGACTGACAAAAGCCAGATACGCAACGCCTCGACCGTGATTGTGCTGCGCGACCGCGCCACGACGCCGCGAATCCTCATGGGACAGCGCGGCGCAAAGGCTGTGTTCATGCCCAACAAGTTCGTCTTTCCCGGTGGCGCGGTCGATGCGGGCGATCACGCAGTGCCCCTTGGATCGCCGGTCGCCCAACCCAATGCGGCACGTCTGGATGAGGGCAGCGCGCCGGGTCTTGGCACGGCCCTTGCAGCGGCCGCCATCCGCGAATTGTTCGAGGAGACCGGGCAGGTTCTGGGCACGCCGGGGCCGTGGGATGCCCCGCCACCCGGCTGGCACGGATTTGCCGCCACAGGGCACCTGCCCCATGCAGCCCCTTTGCAGTTCGTGTTTCGCGCGCTGACGCCGCCGGGACGCCCGCGCCGCTTTGATGCGCGGTTTTTCCTCATCGATGCAGACGATCTGGCCTCGGACCCGGACGATTTTACCGCCGCCTCGGACGAGTTGTCCCATTTGCAGTGGGTGGCGCTCGACCATGTGCGCCGGTTCGACATGCCCTTCATCACAGAAGTGGTGCTGAGCGAGATCGCAGCGCGCGTGCAGGATCGCGCCGCGCCCGACAACGTGCCGTTTTTCAAGAACAATGACGAGGAAAGCCTGTTTCTGCGCCTGCGCGGCACGCCGATGCCCGACTGAGTTTGGCCGCCTAACACCTGCGGCTTAGGGCTGCGCGGGGCGGTAAGGCGCAGGTGTCCTGCGCCCTGTCAGATCACCGCGATCAGCATCAGGATAGAGCCAAGCAGCACACCCATGCCCACCCATTCACGCGCGCTGATCGCTTCGCGAAAAACGATTACCGAGGCCAACGCACTCAGCACCAGTTCCACCTGCCCCACGGCATTCACATATGCCGCGTTTTGCAAGGTGAAGGCGGTGAACCAACAGAATGACCCGAGCATCGACATCAACCCGACCCAGACCGCGACGCGGCGTGCTGCCCAGACTGCACTGACCTGCCCCGGATCGCGCCAGCGCAACCACACTACCATGGCGACCAGTTGCATCGCTGTGACCGCCGACAGGGTCAGCCCGGCGCGCGCCAGCGGATCGTCCAGCCCAAGGCTGAGCGAAGCGCCGCGGTAACACACCCCCGACACGGCAAACAGCAGACCCGAGGCAAGGCCAAGACCCACCGCCCGGTTCGCCATGTCTCGCCAGCCAAAGCGCACCAGTTCCGGTGGGGCGGACAGCAGCAAAACGCCCACCAACCCCAGCCCAATTGCCGCAAATCCCCAGCCGCTGACCGTGTCGCCCAGAACCACCCAGCCGACCAGAACGGCCTGCATCACCTCGGTTTTCTTGAACGTGATCCCGACGGCGAAATTGCGGGCCTGAAACAGCATCACAGTTGCGACAGTGGCAAGGATCTGCGCCAGCCCACCGGCGGCACCATAGATCCAGAATGTCGCGCTGAACTGCGGCCAGTTCTGTCCGGTCACCTGCATGTAGATGACGATCAATACAGCCACCAAGGGCGCGGAATAAAAAAATCGCGCCAGTGTCGCCCCACCCGCGCTGAGCGTGCCCAGCGACAATTGCCGTTGCAGCATAAAGCGCAGCGTCTGAAAGAAGGCCGCCGCAAGCGTGATGGGAATCCAGAGGGTCATGGCCCTCTATGCGCGATCAGGGATCGCGCGACCAGAGTGGATGGGCGACCGGGTCCTTGGCCGAAAGGAAGTGGCGCGCAAACACCTCTGCATAGGATCGATAGCGGTAGCCTTCATTGGTGCTGAGATACCGTGCCGCATTCTCGCGATATAGGGCGGGCAACCGGTACCACGGCACCCGGGGGTGCATGTGATGCACAACGTGCAAGTTGTTGTTCAGAAACAGAAAGGCCAGCAGGCCGCGGTCTTCCACGATGACGGTGCGACCGCGCGCAAGGGTATGGGCCTGATGTTCCAGAAAGGTGCGGATCTTGAGGATCGACAGCGCGCCGTAGCAGGCCACAAGGTAGCACCAGATCGGCATCGGCGACGCCCATACGACGGCCAGCACCAGCGCGACACCGGGGATGTGCAAAAGCCACCCTTTGATCACCTGCCGGTCGCCGTTTCGCATCGCCTGCCAATCACCCCGCATAAACGCAACTTGCGCAATCACAGGCCCCAGAAGAATGCGCCCGGCCAACGTGTTGTTCACCCTCAAAACCAGCTGCACAGCGCGCGGCAGGCGCGCCCACACGTCCGGGTCCAGATAGTTGGATTCAGGGTCGTCATAGGGATCGGTCAGGCGCGCATCCTGATGGTGCGCCAGATGCGTGTCGCGAAAGCGCAGGTAGGGGATGGCGAGGCCGGGCGTGATGAGAACCAGCGCCTCACTGGCATAACGGGACGGAAACGGGTGGCCATGCAGCACTTCGTGACTGAGGGAAGAATGCAGAACCAGCGATAGCACCAACGCGGTCGTTGCCACCAGCACTGACCACTGCGGGAGCACAAACAGGCTGGCGACCCACATGGCAGCGCAGGCCAGAAAAAGCCCCAATGTGACCCACTCAACAGCGCGCACACGCTCAAGCGGCAGTCGTTTGGCAGATGATGTGAAGGACATGAAGGCGGTGCTGCTCAAATAAAGATGCGGCATCGTATCCCGGCGGGGCCTGTGGGCGTATTCGGAAAATTGTTAACAAAATCCGCGTTATGTGACAAAGATCACATTATGAGTGATATGATCGACAAGCGCGACCGATCTGACCGGTTTCGCCGCCGCCTTGAACGGGCCATGCAGACCGCGGGCATGAACCAAAGCGCACTGGCGCGCCAGATCGGAGCGGACCGCTCCACGATTTCGCAGGCGCTGACCGGGGATGGCGCGCGACTGCCCGGCGCGCATGTGGTTGGGGCCTGCGCTCAGGCGCTCGGGGTCTCATCGGACTGGTTGCTGGGTCTGTCTGATCGTCCGGAAAGTGCCGCGGCCCTCACGGCCGCCGCCCTGACCCTCACCCACGCCCCGCGCGCGCTGGTCGATGAACGCATCTTTGGCTGGCACAAAGAGGCCGCGGGGTACAAAATCCGCCATGTCCCCGCAGGCCTGCCCGACATGCTCAAAACCCAAGAGATGCTGGAATGGGAATACCGGCCCCATCTGGGGCGCACCACGGCACAGGCGATCAACGCCTCGCGGGACCGACTGGACTGGATGCGGGCGGCACGGTCAGACTATGAGATCGCCATGCCACTTGACGAGGTACACAGCTTTGCTGCCGGAACGGGCTATTATGAAGGTCTTCCAACCGAGACCCGCAAAGGGCAACTCGACCACTTTCAGGACCTCGCCACGCAGCTTTACCCGCGCCTGCGGCTCTACCTTTTCGATGCACGCCAGCTTTACTCGGCACCCATCACCGTGTTCGGCCCCCTGCTCGCCGTGCTTTATACCGGCGGGCATTACATGGCGTTTCGTGACCGGGAACGGATCGAAACCCTGTCGCTGCATTTTGATGAGCTGGTGCGTCAGGCGGCGTTCACCGCCCGGGACGTGCCGGACCATCTGGACAGCCTGCGCGCCTTGATTACGTGATTTTTGCGGGCATCAGCGCGCTCACAGCTTAGGGTCCGGATTTTCCGTGTGCCCATCCACGGCAATCACCTGCCCCGACACGCGGCGCGCTGCGTCCGAGGCCAGAAAAACTGCCATGTCCGCGATGTCACGCGCCTCTACGAACGACCGCATCGAGGTGCTGGCAGCATAGCCCTCATAGACCTGATCGCGCGTCATTCCCTTGGCGGCGGCCTCGCGTGCCAGCACACCTTCCATGCGCTCCCCCTCCACTGCGCCCGGACAAATCGCGTTGGCGCGCACGCCGAACGGGCCAGCCTCCATCGCGACAGTTTTCATAAGGCCGATGATCGCCCATTTTGCAGCGGCGTAGGGCGCGCGGTTGGGATAGCCAAAGATGCCTGCCGTGGACGAGGTAAAGATGACGGAGCCGCGTTTGACCGCCTTCATCGGGCCAAGCCCATGTTTTACAGCCAGAAAAGCGCCCTCAAGGTTGACCGACACACATGTGCGCCAGTCCGTCAGATCGACATCTTCGACCATGGCGGTTGGCCCGGCGATCCCTGCATTGGCGCACAGAACGTCGAGGGTTCCGACCTCGGCCATGATCTCGGCCACCCGCGCCTCGTCCGCTGCGTCGCAGTGGCGGGCGATGATGGTTTCGGGCAACGCCTCAAGCGCTGCTGCGTCCACGTCGGTGACCCAGACTTCGTCCCCGGCCATCACAAATGCCTGCGCCATCGCCAGACCGATGCCGGATGCACCTGCGGTGATCAGAACCCGGCGGCTCATGGGCGTTGGCCAACTGCGCGCCCCGCACCGTCTGGCGCTGGCAATGCGGCATGTGCCGATGCAATTCGCGTGAGGGCAGCCACAATCCCAGCAGACGGTTCAGACGGGCGGCGCGTCTCAAGGCTGACATGGAGCAGGAAATGCTCGCCTGTGGCCAAGAGGCGCGTGCCCTCGTACATCTCGTGAAACAGGTGCATCTTCTTGCCCGCCCCTGCCAGCACTTGCGTGCGCACCTCGATGACAGCGCCTGCGTGCACCTCGTCCACATGGCGGATATGCGTCTCGGCGGTGAAATAGCTGCCGCCCGTCGCGATATAGTCCGCATCACAGCCAATCAGGGCCATGAACCGGTCGGTCGCATCGCCAAAGGCCTGCAAATACCGCGCCTCGTTCATGTGCCCGTTATAGTCGGTCCAATCGAGTGGCACGGCGCGGCGCACAGTCAGGATAGGCTCCGATACATCGTCCAGATCATCCGCGTGAGCGGCCAGCACCGTGCCCGCGCGCAGTGACGCCTCATGGGCATTCATCACCGCGCCCGCACCCCAATCATTGGCTTTCAAGCTACGCATCATGCCCACCAGATTGTCATCGCGCGCCTTCAGCATGTCGGCGATGCTCATGTGACCGGACTGTGCATCCGACTGCCCGGCGATCAGATCAACCAGTTCATCCGTGAATTCTGGCACATCCATCAGCTTGGTCCATGGCCACTGCAGCGCAGGCCCAAACTGCGCCATGAAATGCCGCATCCCCGCCTCGCCCCCGGCGGTGCGGTACGTGTCAAACAGACCCATCTGCGCCCAGCGGATGCCGAACCCCATGCGGATGGCTTCGTCGATCTCCTCGGTGGTGGCCACCCCGTCCTTGACCAGCCACAACGCCTCGCGCCACACCGCCTCCAGGAAGCGGTCCGCGATGTGGGCGTCGATCTCCTTGCGCACACGCAGGGGAAAGTGACCGACAGAGCGCAGGATGGTTTCGGCTTTTTCGACCAATGCGAGGTCGGTGGCAGGCGACGGCACCACCTCGATCAGCGGCATCAGGTAGACCGGGTTGAATGGGTGGCACACCATGATCTGGCCCGGGCGCGCGGCCCCTTCCTGCAACTCGGACGGTTTGAAACCCGATGTGGACGACCCGATGATCGCATCCGGCGGGCAATGGGCTTGAACAGAGGCGAGTACCTTGTGCTTGATCTCAAGCCGCTCGGGCACACTTTCCTGTATCCAGTCCACGCCCGCCACGGCCTCGGCCATGTCGAAATGAAAGCTCAACGCACCTTCGTCGGGCAAAGCGACATCTGTGAGGCTTGGCAAGGCCCGGCGCGCCTGCGCCAGCACCGGGGCCAGTTTCGCCTCGGCCTCCGGGTCAGGGTCAAACACCCGCACATCCCAGCCATTGAGCAGGAAGCGCGCTGCCCAGCCGCCCCCGATGACGCCACCGCCAATGATTGCTGCTGTTTTCATTTCGCCCTCACCGCCCATTCATCCGTCCGATAGCCATTGAAATCCAGAACCTGCGCCGCCGCAGCAACCTGATCTGCGCGAAACCGCCCGACCCTTGTGGCGATAAACCCAAAGTCACCTTCGGGATTTCCGACCGCAACCGTATGGTGATCCGGATCGGTCCAGACAACCCACAGATCGCGCTGCGTGCCGTCCGCGTAGGTCAGTTGCAAAATGCCGGTCGCACGGGGCGCAATCGTTGCTGTTTGGCCCTGCGCGCGCCACGTCGTGCCAGCGTCGGACACGGTGAAGGCACCCGGGTTCCAGCCGCCACCTGCGTGCGAGTGGACGCGCCAATCCCCATCAAACTTCGACAGCTCAAAGCGTTGGATCGCCCCGATCGGGACCGTCGGATTGCGCAAAAGGGACGGATCGCCGCCAGGGTTCGCACCATTCGTACACGCCATGAGCGCGAGGGCAAAAAGTGCAGATGCCCCAAGGTGTTGTATGCGCCGTGCGCAAAGGCTGCGTGCGCCGAGCGTTACCGTTTTCACGCCTTTGGCGCCCGTTTGACCAGCCCCAGCTTTTGGCGCACGGCGTCCGGGCCGATCACCGTTGCACCCATGTTTTTGATGATGGTCACGGCGCGTTCGACCAGTTGCCAGTTCTGAGCCAATTCGCCCTTGCCAAGCCACAGGTTGTCCTCAAGCCCCACACGCACATTGCCCCCTGCCAGCACGGCAGCCGCAACATAGGCCATCTGATTGCGCCCCAGACCGAAAGCAGAAAAGGTCCAATCCTCGGGCACGTTATTGACCATTGCCATGAAGGTGTTGAGGTCATCGGGCGCGCCCCACGGCACCCCCATGCACAGTTGCACCAGTGCAGGCGCATCCAGAACGCCGTCCTTGACCAGTTGTTTGGCATACCACAGATGGCCTGTGTCGAACGCCTCGATCTCGGGCTTGACCCCCAGCGCGGTCATCATCGACCCCATCGCCGTCAACATGCCTGGCGTGTTGGTCATCACATAGTCTGCTTCGGCAAAGTTCATCGTACCGCAATCCAGCGTGCAGATTTCCGGCAGACATTCGGCGACATGCTGCACGCGCTCGGCAGCTCCGATCATGTCAGTGCCCGCGATGGGCGGCATCGGCGCTTCGGTCGGGCCAAAGACGATATCGCCACCCATCCCGGCCGTGAGATTGAGCACAACGTCCACTTCGGCTTCGCGAATGCGCTCCGTCACCTCGCGGTAATAGGCAAGATCGCGGCTCGGCACGCCGGTGTCGGGATCGCGCACATGGCAATGAACAATCGCCGCGCCTGCCTTGGCCGCGGCGATGGCGCTTTCGGCGATCTGCGCCGGAGAGCGCGGCACATGCGGGCTGCGATCTTGCGTGCCACCAGAGCCGGTGACGGCACAGGTGATGAAGACTTCGCGGTTCATGGAAAGAGGCATCAGCGTCATCCTTTGCGTGTTTTGCCCACTGTTGCGATCCGGGGCGTGTCTGCCATCCCAAAAACGTCTTGCAACGCTTAAAAACCGCAGTTTTGCGGCGCGGCCCCTTGATCAATACGGCATCGGATGGGCGCGATGGGCCACGTCGATCTCGTCAAGGACCTCGTCACTGAGGGTCACGTCGGCGGCGCCCAGCGCCACTTCAAGTTGATCGACGCTGGTTGCGCCAAAGATCACCGAACACATGAAAGGCCGGGTCATGCACCAGGCCAGCGCCATCTGCGTCGGGTCCAGTCCGTGCCGCGACGCAATATCAAGGTAGGCATCCACAGCGGCAAAAACGCGATCCGTCTTGCGCCCGCCCAGATCGGAATTCAGCGACATCCGGGAACCTTCTGGCACAGCCTCGTTCTGGTACTTGCCGGTCAGCAAACCAGCGGCGAGCGGGGAAAAGGCAAGCAGGCCAACGTCTTCATAAACGCTCGTCTCGGACATGTCGGTGTCATAGAGGCGGCACAGCAGCGAATACTCGTTCTGCATCGTCGCGACGCGCGGCCCGCCTGTACGCTCGGCCGCCGCCAGCCACTGGCAGGTGCCCCACGCGCTTTCGTTGGACAGGCCAAAGGCGCGGATCGTGCCGCGATCCACCTCGCGCTGCAACGCGCCAAGGCAATCATCCATGTTCTGGCGAACCTCGGCGGGGTCAGAGCCCGTCGGATCATAACTCCAGTTCTTGCGGAACATATAGCTGCCGCGATTGGGCCAGTGAAACTGGTAGAGATCGATGTAATCGGTCTGCAATCGCCGCAACGAGCCCTCGATTGTTTCGGGAATCGTTTCGGACGAAATTGGCGCGCCGCCGCGCACGTATTGCATACCCTCGCCGGAATGCTTGGTGGCCAGAAACATGTCCTTGCGCGCGCCGCCCCGCTCAAACCAAAGCCCTATGATACGTTCGGTACGCCCGATGGTTTCGGCGCTGACAGGGTTCACGGGATACATCTCTGCGGTGTCGACAAAGTCGATCCCGGCCTCAAGCGCGCGTTCGATCTGGGCGTGCCCTTCTTCGGCGTTGTTCTGCGTGCCCCACGTCATCGAGCCAAGGCACAGCGCTGACACCTCGATATCGGTTCGCCCCAGTTTGCGTCGCTCCACGGCCCTGTCCTTTCCCGTTCGCATCGGGTGCGACCCTAGCGGTCAGGCCGGGACGGGCAAGCGAATTTTCTGCTCTGTGTGAATGGATGAAGTGTTGAGAACGAATGCAGAACATGTATGGTGTAGGCCATGCCTGTAAACCACCCCCTTCTGCACCGTGGCCCGGTGCGCGATACACCCTGCCTGCCCATACTCGCACAGGGCGAACAGCATGGGCTGGGCCGTGGGCTGGCGCTGGGTCGGGTGCACGAGGCGTGCGGGTCTGCGCGTCACCGTCTGGCCCTTTGGCTGGCAGCACAAAGCACGGGGCCGGTGATCTGGATTGCCCCGGACTGGAGCGCGGATCGCCTGAACCCCTGCGGGATGATGCCGTTCATCGACCCTGCCCGCCTGATCCTCGTGCATCCCAAACGGGCCGAGGATGTGTTGTGGAGCATGGAGGAAGTGCTGCGCGCAGGTGCGGTCCCGCTTGCGGTGGCCGATCTGCCGGGACTGCCCGGCCTTACGGCGGTGCGGCGGATGCATCTGGCTGCGGAAACCGGGGGCAAGGCGCGCGGGCGCGCACCTTGGGTCTGCTGCTGACCCCCGGCATGGGCGGGGCACAAGGCGTGGAAAGCCGCTGGCATCTGGCCCCGGATCACAAAGGCACCCCGGGAACGTGGGCTCTGACCCGGCTGAGGGCGCGCACAGCACCCGAGCAGGCCTGGCAGGTCGCCCGCGTGCCCGGTCAGCCCCTGCCCCATGTCACACACCGCATAAAAGCGGCCTGACGACACAGGAAACACACGACTGCGCCTCAATTCTGTGCCAGACTTCACACAATAATAAGAACCTTGGCGATACCAATGATCAGGGTTCAACAGCAGACCGAGGCAGAACATGAAGCGCAGAACCGTACTGGCCGGTGCCCTCGCGGCGCTGGTGTTACCGACGCCTGGCATCGCACGCCCCTATGTTCTGGGGCCCGAAGGGGCAACAATCAGCTACATCTTCCAACTCGGCGGCACCCCGGTCAAAGGCACCGTACCGATCCAGCGTGCCAACCTTTCTATTGTTGCCAATGATCTAGCCGCCTCCACCGCGGACGTGACTGCGGATGTCAGGCGCGCACGCACCGGGCTTTTGCTGGCCACAGAGGCGCTCAAATCCCCAAGCGTTCTGGCAGCGGCACATTTTCCGCTCGCCCGCTTTCAATCCACCAAGGTCACCCTTGGGCCGACAGGCCAGATGTCTGATGGGGCCACGCTGGACGGGTTGCTGACACTGCGCGGCGTCACACGCAGCGTTCGTTTCAATGCGCAGCTCTTTCGCAAATCCGGCAGCGCACAGGACGACCTGAACCGTCTGACCGTGATCCTGACAGGCAGCGTCAACCGGCGTGACTACGGTGCGCGGGGCTACGGCAACCTGGTGGACGACACCGTCCAGATCGAAATCAAGGCGCAGATCGAAACGACACTGTAAATCCGCCAAGTGTCGGAAACAGGCATGGGCCTAAGGCGCATTTGGATCAGGGTTCGCATATGCGCATGCTCATTTCCTTTGCCGCTCTTTTTCTGTCCGTCATCCTGTTACAACTCAGTTCGGGGTCTCTGGGGCCACTGGATGCGCTGTCTGGTTTTGCGCTGGGGTTCAGCACGCAGGATATCGGGATTTTGGGGTCGGCCCATTTCCTTGGTTTTTTCATAGGATGCTGGTGGGCGCCGCGTTTGATGGGCAGCGTGGGGCATTCACGCGCTTTTGCGGCCTTCACCGCGACCGGCGCCATCGCATTGATCGCGCATATGCTGATCCTCGATCCAACGGCATGGGCGGTGATGCGGATTGCATCCGGCATGTGTGTGGCAGGATGCTACACCGTGATCGAGGCGTGGTTGCAGGCCAAGGTCACAAACGAGACGCGCGGGCGCGCCATGGGTGTCTACCGCGTCGTGGACATGGGGGCGTCGCTGACCGCTCAACTGGTGATCAGCGTGCTCGAACCGGCAAGCTATGTCAGCTACAACATCCTCGCCATTGTCTGCTGCGCCGCATTGTTGCCACTGACGCTGACAAAGGTGAAACAACCCGAAACGCCCGCCTCCCCAAGGCTCAGACCCCGCCTTGCCTTTGACCGCTCGCCCCTTGCGGCTGCCGCGGTGATCGTCGCCGCCCTTTCCAGCGCATCCTTTCGGATGGTTGGACCGATCTATGGGCAAGAAGTCGGTCTGAGCACGCAGCAGATCGCGTGGTTTCTGGCGTCTTTCGTTCTGGGCGGAGCGATGGCGCAGTATCCGGTGGGCTGGCTGGCCGACAAATACGACCGGCGCTGGGTGCTGATCTGGCTGTCGGGCGCGGCCATGGCCAGTTGCGGGATAACGGTGCTGGCCTCGGGTCTGGGCACAGCCGGGATCATGCTGACGGCGGGCCTGTTTGGGCTGACCACCTTCCCCATCTATTCAGTCGCCGCCGCCCATGCCCACGACTTCGCCGACGCATCCGAGCGGGTCGAACTGTCGGCGGCATTGATGTTCTATTTCGCAGTCGGCGCGATTGCGGCCCCCTTCACCGCCTCTGCCCTGATCGACGCTTATGGCCCGCCAGCCCTGTTCGCAATGATCTCGGTCGGGCACGGGCTGCTCATCCTGTTTGGGCTGGCGCGGATGCGGGCACGCGCCACACCCAAAGCGCGCACGCGCTACATCTATTCGCCGCGCACGTCTTTCCTGGTCGGGCGGTTGACCGGGCGCAGTCGCGACCGGGAATAAGCGTCGCGACGCGGGGCCTTTTCCCGACCGCGCGGCACTGCTAGACGGGGCCAACCATGCAAAGGCCCCAGTAATGCAGCGTCACCTCATCACCTCTGCCATTCCCTATATCAACGGGATCAAGCACCTCGGCAATCTGATTGGCAGTCAGTTGCCCGCCGACCTTTATGCCCGTTATCAACGCGCGCGCGGCAACGAAGTTCTGTTCCTGTGCGCCACAGACGAACACGGCACCCCTGCCGAACTGGCCGCTGCAAAAGCAGGCAAACCGGTGGACAAATACTGCGCGGAAATGCACCAGATTCAGGCCGAAATCGCAAAAGGGTTCGGCCTGTCCTTCGATCACTTTGGCCGCTCATCCTCACCGCAGAACCATGCACTGACCCAGCATTTTGCCGGGCGGCTGGCCGATGCCGGGCTGATCCGCGAAGTGTCTGAAAAGCAGGTCTATTCCAATGCCGATGGGCGCTATTTGCCCGATCGCTATATCGAAGGAACCTGCCCAAACTGCGGGTATGACCGGGCACGCGGTGATCAGTGCGAAAACTGCACCAAGCAGCTTGATCCGACCGATCTGATCGATCCGCGTTCCGCGATTTCGGGATCGACCGATCTTGAAGTGCGCGAGACCAAGCATCTGTACCTGCGCCAATCCGCACTCAAGGACGATCTCGATGCCTGGATCGACAGCAAAACCGACTGGCCGCTGCTGACCACATCCATCGCGAAAAAGTGGTTGCATGACGGTGATGGCCTGCAAGACCGCGGCATCACCCGCGATCTTGACTGGGGCATCCCAGTGCGGCGCGGCGATGCGGACTGGCCGGGCATGGAGGGCAAGGTGTTCTATGTCTGGTTCGACGCGCCCATCGAATACATCGCCTGCGCGGGCGAATGGTCCGAAGCGAACGACGACGCGGATTGGGAACGCTGGTGGCGCACGGACAAGGGTGCGGACGACGTCCGCTACACCCAGTTCATGGGCAAGGACAACGTACCGTTTCATACTCTCAGCTTTCCGGCCACATTGTTGGGATCTGGCGAGCCCTGGAAAATGGTCGATCATCTCAAATCCTTCAACTACCTGAACTACGACGGTGGCCAATTCTCCACTAGCCAGGGGCGCGGCGTCTTCATGGATCAGGCGCTCGATATTCTGCCCAGCGATTACTGGCGCTGGTGGCTGCTTTCGAATTGTCCCGAAACATCCGATTCCGAATTCACCTGGGATCTGTTTCAGCAAGGGGTGAACAAGGACCTTGCGGACGTTCTGGGGAACTTCGTGAGTCGGGTCACCAAGTTCTGCCGCTCGAAATTTGGCGAAGCCGTGCCGGGTGGCGCCGAATATGGACCGCGCGAAATTGCTCTGATTGCTGACCTTGATGCGCGCATGGCCCGCTATTGCGCCCAGATGGATGCGATGGAGGTGCGCAAATCGGCACAGGAATTGCGCGCGATCTGGGTGGCTGGCAATGAATACCTGCAGTCTTCCGCGCCTTGGACGACCATCAAAGAGGACGAGGCGCAGGCCGCCATGCAAATCCGCATGGGGTTGAACCTGATCGCTCTTTACGCGGCACTGTCGGCCCCGTTTATTCCAGGCGCATCCGCGGCCATGCAATCCGCGCTGGGTCTGGAAGTGGTGGATTGGCCACAAGACGCGCAATCAGCCCTCACGCTGTTGCCGCCGGGCCATGCGTTTTCTGTGCCTGAGAACCTGTTTGCAAAAATCACCGACGAGGCACGAGAGGACTGGCAGCAAAGATTTGCAGGCCTGCGGGACTGAACGCCTTTTGCGGAATCAGAACTCCTCCCAACCGGCATCTCCGGTCGCGCTGTCAGGCTCGTACGCCAGCGCAGTGTTTCCGGCCATGACCAGGACGGGCTGCAAAACCTTTGCATTCTCGTCCACGTTTGCCGACGCCTGCAGATGCGAAACGGACGCGTAAGCGTCGCCCAGTTTGAACGTGCCAACAGCGGCCGCCAGCGAATCCGCCTCAGCCGTCAGCGCATGGCTCGCGGCTGTTGTTTCTTCAAACATCGCGGCATTTTGCTGTGTCACATGGTCCAATTCGTTGACCGCAACGTTGATCTCGTTCAGTCCCGCGGATTGCTCTCGTGCAGAGCTTGCGATTTCGGCAACCCGTTCCGAAATCTCGGACACCGAAGTCACGATGGCCGACAGAGCAGCACCTGTACGGTCAACCAGATCAACACCTTGCTGCACCTGGGACGCGCTGGCTGAAATGAGAGTGTTGATTTCACGGGCTGCATCGGAAGAGCGCTGCGCCAGTGCCCGCACCTCGGTGGCAACAACCGCAAAACCTCGTCCGGCTTCACCTGCACGTGCGGCTTCGACCCCTGCATTGAGGGCAAGCAGGTTGGTTTGGAATGCGATGTCATCGATAACGGATGTGATTTTGGATATCTGCTGTGAGGATGCCTTGATCTCGTCCATGGCCTGAACAGCCTGCCCTGCAACCGCCCCGCCCTGTTCCGCATTCTGTTGCGCATCCGCAGACATTTTGCTGGCGGCATCCGCGCCATCAGCGGCGGATCGCACGGATGTCGTCAATTCATCCAACGCTGCCGCGGTTTCTTCCAAGGTGGCCGCCTGCCGCTCGGTCCGCCGGGAAAGATCATCGGCTGCAGACGTGATTTCCGTGGTTTCGTTCCGGATTGAGCCGACATTCTGCATCACTGAACCAATGGCTTCGCGCAGCGACGTGATGGCAAGATTGAAATCCGCACGCAGTTCGTCGTAGCCGTCGGGAAATGCGTCTGTCAGATCATTTGCAAGATCGCCCTGCGCCAACCGCCGCAGGCTTTCCCCCAATACAGACACGACCACACCCTGTTCCTGCGTAATGCGCGCTTGCCTGTCTCGCGTGGCGCGCATTTCTTCTTCGACTTCGGTGACGTCGGATCCGAGCAGGATAATCCGCTCGACCGTGCCATCCTGTGACCGGACAGGGACGAAGCCGCCTTCGACAACGACTACAGACCCGGCGTCTCCGGCGAAACTGATTTTTTGGGGCAGCGGCGTGCCCGACACCGCAGATGCCACGAGGTTCTCTGCGAAACCGTCATCATGGGCTGTGCTGTGGAGCATGTTCGTGAGCGTCTTGCCAACGAGGTCGCCCGTTTCTGCCGACAGTCGTTGCGCAGCAACCTCGTTCATTGAGAGACAAACACCATCCGTGTCGAATTCCACACGCATTTGCGAGGCATCGATCCCGCAGAGGATTGCCGCATTGCGCTGCTCGACAGTGCAATCGGTCCATTCGATCACGGCCCCGATCCGGCGTGATTTGTGATCATGCGCAGAGTTTATCTGCACCGAGACGTCACGATCACCCACCCGCATCGAAATCTCGCGGCACTCTGCGACAGTGCCTGTTTTGTCTGCCTGTCCCTGCATGTCTTTCAGGGCGGGCAATGTCGCAAGATCAAGGCCGACCCACTCACCGATGGTCGCTTCAGGCCAGACATTGGCCAGGTCAGGCATCAGGCTGTCCAGCAATGCGGCACATTCCGGATTCACGAACCTGATCCGATAGTCTTCGTCCACCATCATCATCGGCGCGGAACTGCCCTCGAATGCGGCACTTTTGAACGCGGCTTCCCGTTGCTGGCTTTGGGCAATCTCCAACCGACTGCGAAATTCCTCCAGCCGGTTTGCAATGGCGCCGATCTCGTCTCCGCGCTGGGTGTGAGGGACGGTCAGGTCAAAGTTCTTGCTGGCAACCTGCCCCATCGCCTCCCCCACCTGATCAAGGGGGCGCGACATCGAATGCCACATGAAAAAGAAATTGCCGATCATGGCGACGATGAACACGAGGGCACTCACCAAAAGCGAGGTTGTGTTTGCATCGTGCAGCGCCTCAAAGGCGTACTGATTGGTCCAACGCGTCAGAACCGCACCGGCCACGGCGTTGTCCTGCCCGAACACAGCTGGCGTTGCGACCGTCAACCCGTCGTCGGATCTGACTTGTTCGCCGGTGTCCATTGCTGCCTGCACCATGGCCAATGCCTCGGCATCCTGCATGTTCGCGCCTTCGGTTTCGTACAAAACGATCCCGGCCAAATTGACGACAAGGCCGCCCGTCATGTCGGGGCGCGCAGACTCGACCACGCCCGACATTGTCGCCGTTACGGCAACGTCATTTCCGAATTTGATGGCACCGCCCGACTGCATCGCCAGCAGATCGGTAACGTCAGAGGCGCGCTCTGTCTTAGCGCTTACCATCAGGTCCCGTTTCGCTTCGCTGTTCATCACCATCTTGGTCACAACCACCGCCAGGGTCATGAGGCCGGCGATCAGGGCCGATTTGACCAGAACACTGTTCAGTTTCGACATTTTGAACCACGAAAGTCCCGAGACACGCATCGCAACACCTATCGTTAAGCCGCGCCGCGCATCGGATTGAGCAGCATCGGTGATGCGTAGTTGCCTAAACCAGCACTCTTACTGCGCCATTAACAGCCCACTTTTTTGGGTTCTCGGAGCTGATCAAAAAGGGCGTGGCTGAGTTGCGCTGCGGCACTGAAGGTTGCCAAATTCATCCTTCACTCTGTCGAGAAAATTGCTCCGGACCCGCCCGTCAAAGCAGATCAGCGACCACGGTTTTGCCGCCCTAATCTTGGCGCGTCCAGCTATGTGCTCAGTGCATGGCGACTATGGTTTGCGTTTGGGAGGCGCAGCGCACAAATGACGGGTGCGGCGATGATGCCGCCCAAAATGAAAGAAGAACCCATGACCACGCAAGTATCCTTCGAAACGCCGAAACAGGCTGATGTCGACAGGTTTATTGCTCAAGCGCATAAGATGCGCAGTGATTTCATGTCGCATCTGTTCAAATCCGGATTTGCACGTCTGCGCGACGTGTTTCCGAAGGGCCGCGGTGTTGGCCAACCCTCGGCATGACCTCGTCACCCTGTCGGCGCGTCCTGAAAATACGGACGACGGCAGGGCTGACACCTATATCCAAACACAGGTGGCGGATCGAAATTCGCCAGTAAAATGAGAGGCATAGCAAAATGACACTCGCACAAATTGTACCGGCACACCCGTTCAGTGCCTTTATTGCGGCAGTGACCAACATGTTCGAACGCGCGGCAGAGCGGCGCCAGACACATGCCGTTTACACCAAGACGCTGAATGAACTGTCTGCCATGTCGAGCCGTGAATTGGCCGATATCGGCGTCCACCGGTCAGAAATCCCGAACATCGCGGCAGCTGCCGCAGGGATGGAATAATCCGTCACAAACAAACACCATGCGCAGTCTCAGGTGATGCGGAGGCTGCGCATTTTACATCCCAAGTCAGCGGTTTAAACGAACCCGAGATCGCTGGATGGTTTGCGCGGTGCAAGTTCGCGCAAGGCTGCCAGAAACTTGTCGCGGGGTGTCACCCCATTACGATGTTTCGATCCGCGAGCGTCTGCCCTCGCAGCGCGCATCTTAGCATCGCGGCGATCAAGTTCAGCGGCGCGGCATCGGGCGTGTTCTTCAAAGATTTCACGTGCTTCCGCTTCATCTTTCCTCTTTTGGGCGGCGCGCTGTCTCGCTTCTCTTTGTTCAGCCTGCGCCTGACGGGCCCTGTTCTGTGCCGCACGGCGCTTTGCACGCGCAGCACAATAGGCGCGCGCATCTTCAGGCGTCCAGGTTGAGATGAGGTCAAAAGCCGCGTTCAGCTCTGCCAGACGGCGGTTCGCTTCGGTCTTGT
Organism: Tateyamaria armeniaca; assembly: GCF_045797845.1. Taxonomy (NCBI): domain Bacteria; kingdom Pseudomonadati; phylum Pseudomonadota; class Alphaproteobacteria; order Rhodobacterales; family Roseobacteraceae; genus Tateyamaria; species Tateyamaria armeniaca. The sequence continues at coordinate 2,410,044 of NZ_JBHDIY010000002.1, read as the reverse complement.
CATGTTTGACTTGATCCGGGTGATAGACACGCACCATCGCTTTCCATGCAGATCGGATTTGAGATGGATCGGCGTCTGGTGTAACGCCGAGACGGCGAAAGGCGCGTTCGATTTCCGGGGTCACGTCAGGTCCCTTTCATACACTCAAAACTGCGATCCGGTCATGGCCCCCGCACAGACAGATCAACAAATACTAAAATTATGCATAAATGCACTTCAACTTGCGAGGAAGCAGGAGATTAACAATTGGTTAAAATGCACAGGCCGCTTCAGAGAAAGAGAACATGCGCACCGCGCCGACCTGTCTGCCTGATGACAGAACCTGACCACTGTCTGCCTGATGACAGAACCTAACCACTGATTGCCGGAGGCCAAGCAACGGCGCGCTATTTGACTTGCTTTGCCCGATGCGCCGTTCGATAGGGTCTTATGTTCAAAAACCGGGCCATTCTTTTCATTCTGATCACGCTGATGATCGATGCCATCGGGATCGGCATCGTGTTCCCGATCATGCCCGATCTTATGGACCGGGTTGGCGCTGGTGACACCGGTCAGGGCGCGTTCTGGGGCGGGTTGTTGATGGCCGCCTATGCCGGGGCATTGTTCCTGTGTGGTCCCATCGTCGGCAGCATTTCGGACGCGGTTGGACGCAGGCCGATCTTGATCGCTGCCCTTGTCATGTTGGCGCTGGATTACGTGATCATGGCCTTGGCGGACAGTTTCTGGCTGCTGCTCCTCGGGCGCACGCTCGCAGGACTTGCAGGCGCGACCTATATCACCGCAACTGCCTATATTGCCGATATTTCCCCGCCCAAGGAAAAGGCCGCCAACTTTGGTCTGATTGGTGCGGCCTTCGGGATTGGCTTTGTGCTTGGCCCGGCGCTGGGTGGCATTGCGGCCGAAATCAACATCGCCGCACCTTTCTGGATTGCTGCCGCCTTATCTGCCGGCAACGCGCTGTTTGGCTATTTCGTGCTGCCCGAAAGCCTGACCCCGGACAAACGCCGCCCCTTTGGCAAGCGCGACCTCAACCCGTTCAAATCCATCTTTGATGCGTTCCGCCTGCCCGGCCTCGCCGTGCCACTGCTGTGCATCTTCATTTTCGAATTTGCCAACATGGTGTACCCGACGCTCTGGGCCTTCTGGACCCGCGAGGTGTTTGACTGGCCAACCCTCTATATCGGATTGTCACTGGCCGCTTACGGGGTGCTGTTGGCGCTCGTTCAGGGCGGCTTGATGCCTATCTTTATCAGATGGATGGGAGATTTCCGCACCCTGATGCTGGGCATGATCTCGGCCCTGATCGGGATGGTCGGGTTCGGGTTCACCGGGTCGCTTGTTCCGTTGGTGATCTTCCTCATATTGGCCGCATTGTCAGACCTCGTGCCTGCCCTCATGACCGCAATGGCGTCCAATCAGGCGGATGACGACAGGCAGGGCGTCGTGCAGGGCGTTATCGCATCCCTGTCATCCGTGGCGGCGATCCTGTCCCCGCTTGTGATGACCGGGTTGTTTCAGGCCTCCGTTGATGAAGAGGGCCTGTACTTTCCCGGGGCCCCCTTCCTTTTTGCCGCCGTCCTTGTGATTGCGATGATGCCATTGGTGATCCGGTTGCGGGGTCACGCATCGGTCTAGGACCCGGCCATAGGCCGGTCGCAATTAGGTGTGACAGGCAGCTTCAACACTGACCAACAAGCGAGAGCCTCGGGCGCTGCATCAAAATCGCCGATCAAGACCCCTCACCCAACCCTAGACGCAGCCCAAACGGCATCACTCCATCTTCATCGCTTCAGTTTCGATGTTGATCGTCACTTCGTCCCCGACAAGGCCGTTGTCGACCCCATAGGACATGCCGAAATCACTGCGCTGGATCGTGGCGCTCATCGACAGGCCCAGCACCTCGCGCTGATGGCCAAACGGGTATGCGGCGACCTTGTTGAGTGTGACGTCCAGTGTCACGGGCTGCGTCACGCCAAGGATGGTCAGATCACCGGTCACAGTGCCGGTCGTGTCCCCGCTGGGTGTGCCGCCACTGGCGACAAAGGTAATCTCCGGATGCTCTGAGACGTTCAGGAAATCGCGGTTGCGCACATGGCCATCACGCGCCTCGTTGAAGGTATTCACGGATGCGGCACTGATTGTCACAGCAACATCGCTCAGATCCTGCGTGTCCACATCATACATGAAGCTGCCATTGAGATCGGTGAAGATGCCAAGCGTCTTGGCATATCCGATGTGGTCGATGGTGAAGTAGACAGCCGTGTGTTCCGTATCGAGCTCGTAGCGGGCCATGTCGGCCTGCGCGGCAGCGGCAATGCTGTTGAAGAGGGCAGTTGTGGCAATAATGGTGCGCATCATGTCATGTGTCCTGTTCTGTTGTGGTGCGCGGCGGGCTGGCGGGGCAGTGTTTGGCCAACGAGGTCGCGCGGTCTAACTTGGGTACTCGGGCACATAGGGCATCGTGGCAAAAAAGGCAGGTGTAATCGAATGGGCGGGCGGCAGCTGCGATGTGCGACATGGAATGTGCACCGGGCCAAAGGCACGGATGGGCGCATCGACCCCGGGCGCGTCATGACAGCAATTGACGAGGCGCTGACGCCCCTTGATCTGCACGTGCTGGCCTTGCAGGAGGCGGACGAGGAGTGCCGCCCCCATGCCAGCATTTTCGATGTGGCGCAGATCGCAGTGGACACCGGTCTTGACTACATCCACGACCCCACTTTGCGGTGGGGGCCCGACAGCGACGGGTTTCTGGGCACCATCCTGTTCTTGTCGCCCACGCTTGAGCGCACACAGACCGATGTAATCGACCTGCCCGGCCACTGCCATCGCGGAGCAGTGTCGGTCGAAGTGATCCACGACACGCGCCCTGTGCGGATCATGAGCACGCATCTGTCCCTGTTCCAGCCTTTGCGCATCGTGCAGATGCGCATCATCGGCCAATACCTGCGCCGCCGGCCGCCCATGCAGACGGTCCTGCTGGGTGATCTGAACGAATGGCGCCCCTGGGGCGGGATGATGCTGCACCCCGGGCTGGTCGGCACAGCGCTGCGCGGCCCGGTGCGTCGCACTTTTCCAAGCACCCGGCCCGTGCTGCCGCTGGATCGCATCCTCACAAACGCCCCGGGTGAGGTGCGCGACATGCGCACCGTGCACACCGGGCAGGCCGCAATAGCGTCAGACCACTTGCCGCTGGAGGCGATTGTCACAGTTCCGTGACCTGGCTGAATAATCTGGCCGCCCACGTGTTATTCTGAGTGTTCGATCATGTCTGCGGACCTAGGTAACAGGCGAAGTAATGGGAATGCACATGTTTCGCAGCTCACCACATCTTGTCACGCAGACAATCGACACGCGCCCGCCGCTGAGCACGTTCTTTGGTGTGGCGGCCAGTCTTGGACTGACGCTGGCGCTGGCAGCGTTCTATACGCTGGGCGCGGTGACCGTGCCATTGTTGGTGTTTACTGCCACCGTAATGATCGTAGGATACGGTCTGGCGCACAGCTACGAACATTCTCGACTTGGGCTGTGCAATATTGTGACACTGTCCCGTGCGGCGATGGTGGCATTCATCGCGGGCGCTGTACTGGTGCCCGATCGGTCGGTGTGGATTGTGTTTGGGATCGCCGTGCTCGCCTTTGCGCTGGATGGCGTCGACGGGTGGCTGGCGCGGCGCACGGGCCTTGTGTCCGACTTTGGTGCGCGATTCGATATGGAGGTCGATGCGGGCCTCGGCGCTGTCATTTCCCTGTGGCTTCTGGCGGGTGGCATTGCAGGTCCGGAAATCCTGATCCTTGGCTTTATGCGCTACGCGTTTGTCGCTGCTTCCTATCTGTGGCCCGCATTGCAAGCGCCTTTGCCCCATTCGCTCCGCCGCAAGGTGATCTGTGTGGTTCAGATCGCCGCCCTGATCATTCTGATGTGCCCGCTAACACCGCAGGCCGTCCTTTTGCCCATCGGTGCTCTTGCGGCAGTGCTGCTGAGCGGATCGTTCCTGACCGACATCCTCTGGCTGGCAAGGCGCGCAGGATGAGACGTGTGGCCATGCTGATCCTTGCGGCGGCTGTCATCTTTGCCGTTCTGGTCCTCCCCAACCATCCCGGCACGATGAAATGGAGTGCGCTCAATCGCTGGCCCTTGGAATTGCCCGTACTGTTGCTGGGCATGGTGGCTGTCGGGCGGCGGTTTGGGATCACGTATGCCGTTGCGCTGCTGCTTGTGGTCGCCGTGGTGATCAAAGTCGCCGACTATGCGATGTTCAGCGCCTTCAACCGGACGTTCAATCCGATCCTCGACACCTTTCTGATCGGCGCGGGCCTGTCGCTGTTGCGCGACAGCATTGGTGGCGTGCTGACGGTGCCGAGTGTGGTTGGCATCGCGGCAGCGCTGATTGCGTTGTTCATCATCCTTGAACGCAGCTTGCGCACATGGGCAGCGCTTGGACCTTCCCTGCCCTTGCGCGTCACTGCGGCTGCGTGCGCGCTGCTGGGTGCAGGTTGGGCGGCGGCGGATGCGGGGCATCACCTCGACTACTGGCGCTTTGACAAAAGCCCGCCGGGCACCGCGTGGACAACCCGCCTGACAGTGAAACGCGGGATCGAAGTGCAGCAGACCGCCACCGAACTCGCCCGCTTTGCGAGGGACGCGCAGAACGACGTCAATGCGGATGCCGACGGCCTTTTGAACGCCCTTCACGGGCGCGACGTGATCCTGATCTGGATCGAAAGCTATGGGCGCGCCAGTTTCGACAATCCGCTTTATGCGCCGACCCATCTGGCAACGCTGAAAAAGGCCGAGGCCGAGATCGCGCAAACGGGCATGGCCATGAAAAGCGGCTGGCTGACCTCGCCCACGTCGGGTGGTCAAAGCTGGCTGGCCCATGGGGCATTTGCGAGCGGGCTGTGGACCTCGGACAATGGGCGCTACAACGCGATGCTGGCGAGCGGGCACAAGTGGCTGTTTCACTTTGCCCAGGAGGCCGGATACCGCACATCCGCGATCATGCCCGCAATCACGGTGGGTTGGCCCGAAAGCCTCGTCATGGGATTTGATCTGGTCATCCCGGCGGCGGACATTCCTTACAAGGGTGACCGGTTTCGCTGGGTGACCATGCCGGATCAGTTTACGCTGGCCACCTACCCGGCATTGCTCCCGCCTGACCCGCGCCCCGATTTCGTGCAGATCGCGCTGATCTCGTCCCATGCGCCGTGGACGCCGATCCCGGACATGGTGCCGTGGCAGGACGTCGGGGATGGTACCATCTTTAACGACATGGCGGCCCGTGGGCCAGCGCCAAAGGCGCTGTGGCGCGACCGGGATGCTGTGCGCGACGCCTACCGCCGCTCGGTCGATTACGTTTTGCGGGCCACGTTTTCACATGTGGCACGGCTTGCAGATGCAGCCCCCCTTGTGATTGTCGCGGGCGATCATCAGGCCGCAGGTTTCGTGGCTGGCAGCGACAATATGGATGTCGCCGTGCACATGATTGGCCCGGCAGAGGTTTTGCAGCGGATCGAGCATTGGGGGTGGAGCGACGGGCTGATCCCGGCACCCGACGGTCCGGTGCGGCGCATGGACAGCTTTCGCAACGCCTTTCTGGATGCGTTCACGGACGCACAGATTTCGCAGGTGGTGGCACGATGAAGGCTTGGGTCAAGGTCAGCGCATCCGCCGGATGCCTCGCCGCCCTGCTGTGGTGGAGCGATACGACTGAAGTGGTGCAGCTTTTGCAGGATGTCGACACCACATGGGTTGCACTGTCGGTGCTGGCCCTCACCATCGCGACGTTTTCGATGGCCAGCCGTTGGAAAATCGCAGCCGCCGCGTTTGACATCCACCTGAGCTTTCCGGTTGCGTTGCGCGAATACTACCTTGCTCAACTGATCAACACTGTCCTCCCGGGCGGTGTTGTAGGCGATGTCACGCGGGCGGTCCGCGCGCGCACCGGGTCCGATCTGACGCGGGCCGCACAATCGGTGATGGCCGAGCGGTTGCTGGGGCAGATCGCCATTCTGGGGGTGATGGGCGCAGGCTTTGCCGTGGCGCTGCTGGTGCCCGGCGGGCCGGAATGGGCTGGTCTTGGCTGGTGGGTCCTTGTGATCCTGATAGGCGGCGCTGCAATCGCGTGGCAGGTGGCAAAGCGTGACACCGCCACCGGTCACTTCACCCGCCTCGTCCTGCGCCTGATGCGCCAACCCGCGATGATCCTGCACGGCGCGATCACAACGGCATCCCTCATCCTCGGCTTTTACGCCTGCGCGCGTGCCACCGGCGTGACCATTCCCATTGAGGCTCTGGCAACGCTGATCCCACTCGTTCTGTGTGCGATGCTGATCCCACTGTCTGTCGGAGGATGGGGCTGGCGCGAAGGGGCGGCGGCAGCGCTTTTTCCGATCATCGGTGCTCCTGCCAGTGCAGGTATCGCGACCGGCATTACATATGGCGTCGTTGTCCTCGTCGCCGCGCTGCCCGCAGTGGCCATCCTGCTCTTTCAGAGCTTTTCCGAAAACCTCTCATCCAAAGGGAAACCAGACATACCATGACACAACCTGCTCATCTCACCCGCCGTTTCTTTCTGCAGACCAGTGGCGCGGGGGTCGCGGCCGCTGCGGCTGGCGTGCCCGCCTTCGGGGCCACATCCGTCAATTTCCAGCTCTCGTGGCTGCATTCTGTGCAGTTCGGCGGCAGCTATATCGCAGCAAACAAGGGGTATTGGAGCGATCAGGGCCTTGACGTCTCGCTGAGCCAAGGGGGTCCAAATGCCCCGGTCGAGCCGCCCGTTGTGTCGGGCACGGCGCTGGTCGGGATATCGGCGGCGGACTATACGGCAGCGGCCGTCGCGCAAGGCGCGCCGTTCAAGATCATCGGGGTGGCCATGCAAAAGAACCCGTTCGCCATCGCCTCGCTTGCTGGCAATCCAGTGAACACACCCGCCGATCTGGTGGGCAAGCGGATTGGCATGGCCGTGGCCAACACGCCTGTGCTGCAGGCGCTGTGCACATTGAACGACGTCGACATCAACGCCATCGACATCGTGCCGACGCAATATGACCCTGCTCCACTGGTCAGCGGGCAGGTGGATTGCCTTTTGTGCTGGGAAACCGACCTGCCGGTGGCAATGACCGTCCAAGGCGTCGACAACACGACGATGCTGATGGCGGATCATGGCTATGCCCTGCATTCGCAGACCTATATCGCGACCCAAGACGCAATCGCCAACCGCCGCGCCGATCTGATCGCGCTGTTGAAGGGCGAGGTGATGGGCTGGAACGACTATCTTGCCGACACGGATGCCGCCGCCGCGCTCACGGTCGAGATGTACCCCGACGCGGGTCTTGATCTGCAGGCGCAGCAATTGCAGGCCGCACGGCAAGTGCCGCTGATGTTCTCTGAGCTGACAAATGACAACGGTTTTGGCTGGTTTACAGACGACACGGTCGCGGCCAATATCGAAACGCTGGCGTTGCTGGGCCGCGATGTGTCCGCAGACCTGTGGGATCGCTCCCTGCTCGAAGAGGTGCATGCTTGAACAAGGCCGCCGCCTTCCAAAGCACCGCAGGTGTGGACATCCACTGCGCCGACGTAACCAAGGCATTTGGCGCAACGGACGTGGTGGCGCCCTTTTCCATGACACTGGCCGCCGGGCAGACCACGGCGCTGGTTGGCCCGTCCGGCTGTGGCAAGTCCACCATTCTGCGCATGATGGCGGGGCTGGATGCGCCGGACAGCGGGACGGTGATGCTAGGGTCTGACCCGCCCGAAACGGTGGCAGGGCGCGGTGGCCTTGCGATGGCCTTTCAGGACCCGTCGCTGCTGCCCTGGCGCAGTGCGCGCGCCAACATCGCCCTGGGTGCGGAGCTGGCGCGCAAATCGGCCAGCGATGTTGATGCCCTGATCGACCTTGTGGGTCTTGGCGGTTTCGGCGATCACCGCCCCGCCGAATTGTCGGGCGGTATGCGCCAGCGTGTCGCGATTGCGCGCAGCCTTGTGTCCGCCCCCGAAGTTCTGTTGCTGGACGAACCGTTTGGCGCGGTCGATGCGATGACGCGCAGGCGGCTGAACGTCGATCTGCCCCCTTGTGGCGGTCGCGCGGGGCGACTGTCGTGCTTGTCACCCATTCGGTCGAAGAGGCCGTACTGTTGTCAGATCGTGTGCTGGTCCTGTCAAAGCGTCCCGCGCGTGTCATTGCCGATCTACAGATTGACCTGCCGGCCCGGCGCGACAACAGCCTTGTACAAACCGCTGAATTCTTGGCCCTGTCACGGGCAGTCTACGCAGCGTTGGAAAAAGGCGCGTGATCGCCATGCGCACCACCTTGTGGATTTGTCTTGTCTTAGCGCTGTGGGAAGGTTTGACACGCGCGCTGGGTGACTCAGTTCTGGTGAGCAGCCCCCGTGCCATTGCCGAATATGTACAGACCCATTTCGGTCTTTTGGCCCGCGCGACAGCCGAAACATCCGTAAATGCGGCATGGGGCTTTGTCTGGGGCAACTTGGCGGCAGTGGTCCTGGGCACGCTGATCACCATCGCGCCGCGCAGCGAACGGGTGTTGTCGATCCTTGCGCTGCTCGTGTTTTGCATCCCCCTCATCGCCAGTGGACCGATCCTGCGCGTGCTGTTCGGCCCCGGTGTCGGGCCGCAGATCACGCTGGCGGCCCTCGCAGTCTACTACACGACTTTGCTGGCGCTGATGGTCGGGCTGCGTGCCGTGTCACAGACCTGGACCGACCTCATGCGTGTCTACGGGCGCGGGCGGTTTTCGACCCTGATCCGCGTGCGGGCACGGGCCAGCCTGCCGTACCTTTTTGCGGGATTGCAGATCAGTGCGCCCGCCGCGTTCCTTGGTGCGATGATCGGCGAATTCACGGGGGCCGAGCGCGGATTGGGCGTGCTGACGATACGCGCAATGCGGGGGCTGGACACGGACGCGACATGGACACTCGCGATCCTGAGTGCCGTGATCGCGATGACCGCCTATGCCCTTATCGGCAGCCTGGGTCGTCGTCTGGTCGGCTACACCCCGACCATCCTGTTGTCAGCCCCCGCCACAGCCACGCGCCCGGCCCCGTGGCGACGCGTGGCAGAGGTGGCCTTCATCGCCGTTCTCGTGCTGCTGATTTGGCAAATCACCATGGACGCCTTCCAGCTCAACCGGTTTTTTGCCAAGCGCCCGGGCGATGTCTGGCTGTTTCTGAGCGCGGCGGACAACCGCACCGCGCTGTTCGCCGCTCTTGGTGAAACCCTGTCTTTTGCAGTTCCGGGATACCTCGCCGGGCTTGCGCTGGGTGCAGCACTTGCCGCCCTGCTTTTGCTCTCACCACCCCTCGCCCGTGCGACAATGCCCGTGGCCGTCGCCTTGCGCGCCGTGCCGATCATCACGACCGCACCGTTGCTTGTCGTTGCCTTCGGTCGCGGCCTGATCGGTACCACGGTTGTGGTTGCGGTGATGATCTTTTTCCCCACGCTTGTTGCGTGCCAGCAGGGGTTGCGCCAGACCCCCGGACAAATCGTGGATCTGTTCAAAAGCTATGATGCCAGTCGCTGGCATCTGCTGCGCGCAGCGCAAGTCCCAGCGATGCTGCCTGCATTCTTTGCCTCTGCCCGCATGGCGGTGCCCGCAGCTTTGCTGGCCGTCACAACTGTCGAATGGCTGGCCACCGGCAAGGGGATAGGTGTTTTGATGGCGCTGACCGCAAGCACCTCGAACTATAATATGCTCTGGTCCTGTGTCGCGCTCCTCGCAGTTGTGGCGGTCGTCTTTTATGGCGCCGTTGCGGCGCTGGAACGCACCGTTTTGCGTGTCTATGCCACTGAGCAGGTCAGATGAGCCAAGCCGTCTTTGCCATTCCCGGCGACAAGGACCGTCGCACCGGCGGGTTCATTTATGAGGCGCGTGTTCTGCGTGAGCTGAACGAATTGGGCTGCGCCACGGACCATATGCAACTGCCTGACAGCTTTCCCGATCCGACTGGGGCGGATATGGCCACGGCGCTTTATGCGCTGTACGCGGTGCCCGGTGACCGCCCCATCATTCTGGATGGTCTGGTCTTTGGCGCGATTGATCCCGACGGATTGGCCCGTGTCCGTGCGCCGGTGATCGCCATGGTGCATCATCCCCTGGGGTTTGAAACAGGATTGCCCAAGGCCCGCGCCGATTGGCTGCTGAAGAACGAAGCCGCCGCGCTGCGCCATGTCGCGCATATCATTGTGCCCAGTCCGGAAACCGCGCGGGTTCTGGTCGAAGACCTGGGCGCGGAGGCTGATCGGATAACAGTTGCACTGCCCGGGTTTGACCGACCCGTTGTTGATCGCCAGCCCGTCAATCCTCCGCTGATCCTGTCGGTTGGATTGCTGGCACCGCGCAAGGGTCACGACGTTTTGCTCGAGGCCCTCGCGCAGATCAAGGACTTGCCCTGGCAAGCCGAAATCGTGGGCAAGACCCATGATCAGGATTATGCAGCGACGTTGCATGCGCAGGCCCGCATGCTGGGCATAGAAACGCGCGTGACCTTCGCAGGCGAGTTGCAGCAGGACAGGCTGACAGCACGCTACAATGCGGCATCCGTCTTTGCCTTGGCCACGCGCTACGAAGGGTACGGTCTGGTCCTGAGCGAAGCGATGTTTTTCGGCCTGCCCGTCGTGTCGTGCCGGGTCGGTGCGGTGCCTGCGACGGTTGGCGATGCGGCATCCCTTGTTCCTGCGGATGATCCCGCCAGTCTGGCAACGGCTTTGCGGCAAGTGGTGACGGACCCGCAGGCGGCGGCCCGGCTGTCGCGGTTGTCGCTGGAACGCTCGGCCACACTCCCACAGTGGCGCGACACGGCACAGGTGTTCGCAGCGACAATCGCGCGGCTTGGCGGCATTGGTCCTTGACGTGACGTATGCATACAGCACGCGAGCGCAGCGCCGGCCAAAACAGACAGCCTTTGGCGGCGGCAAAAAATCCGGCTATGACCAAAAGGACGGGCGCAAGACGCCTTGAGACGACAAACGTCGCGATACGGCTGAAAGGACACCATGTGAGCGCATTTGACGAAGACCTTTTCCTGAAAGGGCTGGAGCAACGCAAAGCCACGCTTGGCGCAGAATACGTTGAGAAAAACCTGGCAGCGGCTGACGAGTTCACCCGTCCTTTTCAGGAGGCGATGACCGCATGGTGCTGGGGCTTTGGCTGGGGCGACGATGTAATCGACGCCAAGACGCGATCAATGATGAACCTGTCGATGATCGGTGCCTTGGGCAAGATGAGCGAATGGGAACTCCACTGCCGTGGGGCGATCAGGAACGGCGTCTCTCAGGACGAAATTCGCGCAATCATCCACGTAATCGCAATCTATTGCGGGGTACCACAGGGGCTGGAGTGTTTCCGTGTCGCCCGCAAGGTTCTGGAAGAAAGCTGAGCAGAAGGCGAGGCCCTGCTCAGCACCTGAGCTAGCTCCAACAGACGTCCGTTTGGCTTACCCTGCGCTTGAGGGGTCTTCTGCACGGTCTGCGGCTGAGCTGCGCTTTGGGAACATAGACGTCAGCACGGTGTAGAACACAGGCGTCAGCAACAATCCAAGGAAGGTCACGCCGGACATTCCAAAGAACACAGCCGTCCCCAAAGCCTGCCGCATTTCCGCGCCCGGACCCGTCGCGATCATCAAGGGAACGACCCCAAGGATGAACGCAAAGGCCGTCATCAGAATAGGTCGCAACCGCAATCGGCATGCCTCAATCGCGGCATCTGCGGGATTGAGGCCGCGTTCTTCCTGCGCCTGTTTGGCAAATTCGACGATGAGGATCGCGTTCTTGGCCGCCAGCCCCACCAGCACGATCAACCCGACTTGGGTGAGGATATTGTTGTCCATCCCGCGCATCATCACGCCAATCAGCGCGGACAAGACAGACAGGGGCACAATCAGGATGATCGCAATGGGCAAAATCCAGCTTTCGTACAGCGCGGCGAGGAACAGGAAGGCAAAGAGAACCGAAAACGCGAATATGTAGGCGGCGGTATTGCCCTGATTTCGTTCCTGCAGCGCAAGCTCCGTCCACTCGTAATCAACGCCCGGCGGGATCAGGCTTTCGGCCAGTTCCTCCATGGCAATCAGCGCCTCGCCCGTGGATACGCCCGGCGCGGCCGACCCCTGAACGGGCACGGACACCTGTTGATTGTAGCGCTGGATCAGGGCGGGCCCGGCCGTGTCACGGATGGCCACCAGCGTGCCCAAAGGCACCAGATCCCCCGTTGCCGAACGCACGCGCAGCGATGAAATATCCGACTCCTCCAGCCGGAACCGTTCATCCGCCTGTGCGCGGACCTGAAACAGACGCCCGAACGCGTTGAAATCGTTGACGTAAGAAGACCCCAGATTGATCGCAAGCGCCTCGAATATCGCGCCAATTGGCACGTTCAGCATCTGCGCGCGCACCCTGTCGATCTCAAGAAACACCTGAGGTGAACTGGCCGAGAATGTGGTGAACACGCCCTGCACCTCGTCGGACTGCGCCGAGGCGCCCATGATCGCATATGCGGAGCCCAGAACGCGCCCGATGTCGGATGTTTCATTGTCCCTGAGTTGCAGTTTGAACCCGCCGCCATTGCCGACGCCGCGCACTGCGGGAGGGGCGATGGCGATGATGAACGCCTCTTGCAGCACCTGCATGCGGCCAAACAACTGGCCGACGATGGCCCCTGCACCGAGACCGCTTTCGGCCCTGTCCTCAAAGCTTTCGAAGGTGGTGAATATCACGCCCTGATTGGTTGCGTTGGTAAAGGTGGCACCGGAAAATCCGGCAAAGGCGACGGCATTGGTGACACCCGGTGTTTCCAGCGCGATCTCGGTCGCATTGCGCATCACCGCATCGGTGCGTTCCAGCGACGCGCCGTCCGGCAACTGGACCACGACAATCGCATAGCCCTGATCCGCATCCGGGATAAAGCCGGTGGGCACCTTCTGGCTGATCCACCACGTGGCCCCCATCAGCCCGGCAAAAACGACAAGACACAGCCCCAGCATCGCGCGCGAGCCAACAAGAAACGCGATAAGGCGTGCGTATCCTGCGGTGATGGCGTCAAAGCTTCGGTTGAACCCGCGTGTCAAAGGGCCGGTCAAAAATCGCAACGGACTGCGGCTGGGCTTGTCCGATTTCGGTTTCAGCAGCAGCGCGGCCAAGGCGGGCGACAGGCTGAGGGAATTGAGTGTCGAGATGACGGTAGCCACGGAAATCGTCACAGCAAATTGCGTGTAAAACTGCCCGGTGATGCCGGGCACGAACGCAGACGGCACGAAAACGGCGATCAGCACCAAAGAGGTTCCGATGATTGCGCTTTGTACTTCGTCCATCGTGCGGGCGGATGCGTCACGCGGGCTCATGCCGTCTGCCATGTTGCGTTCGACATTTTCGACCACGACGATGGCGTCATCGACCACGATACCGATTGCCAATATCAGCCCGAACAGCGTCAACAGGTTCAGCGTGTAACCCAGCGCAAGCATCACCGCGAATGTGCCAATCAGGGACACAGGTATTGCCAGCAAGGGGATCAGGGCGGTGCGCCAGCTTTGCAGGAATATGATGATGACGGCGACAACCAGCAGAACCGCCTCCAGGATCGTCTGGTAGACTGCGTTTACCGATGCCTCAATGAATTCAGTTGGGTTGTAGACGATCTGGTATTCCAGCCCTTGCGGGAAATCCGCGGCCAGTTCGTCCATCACGTCGATGATTTCGTCCGCAGAGGCCAGTGCATTTGAACCGGGTCGCTGGAATATCCCCAGGGCAACCGCAGGCTTGTTGTTGAGATAGGAATTGGTCGTGTAGGACCGCGCACCGATTTCGACACGCGCAACATCCCGGACCCGTACAACACGGCCCGCTTCGGTGGCGCGCACGATCACCCGGCCAAATTCACGCGGAGATTCCAACCTGCCCTGCGTTGTGATGGCGACCTGAAACGCGCTGTCACTGTTGTTGGGCGGTGCACCAAGCGAACCGCCCGAAACCTGTACGTTCTGTTCGCGCAGTGCACTGACGACATCTCCGGCCGTCAGACCAAGCGAGGCCAGCTTGTCCGGGTCCAGCCAGACGCGGGCCGAAAATTCACGTTCGCCAAAAATGATGAGGTCCCCGACCCCGTCCAGGCGGACAAGGCGGTCACGCACCCGCGACCGGGCGTAGTTTGAGACGTAAAGCTGATCAAACGTCTCGTCAGGAGACAGCATGTGAACGACCATCATCAGATCGGGCGAGGATTTTGTTGTCGTCACCCCAAGGGCGCGCACCTCTTGCGGCAGGCGTGGTACGGCGATGGCGACACGGTTTTGCACAAGAACCTGCGCTGCATCGAGGTCCGTGCCCAATTCGAACGTGATCGTCAGGCTCATGGCGCCGTCCGCAGTGGAGTAGGACGAAATGTAGAGCATGTTCTCGACGCCGTTGATCTCTTGTTCCAACGGGGTGGCGACAGTGGCGGCAACAGTTGCCGCATCAGCCCCGGGATAGGCGGCGCGCACAACGATGGAGGGAGGGGCGATTTCCGGATACTGTTCGATCGGCAGTTGGGTGTAGGAAATGATCCCGACAATCGTCAGAATGATCGAGATGACGGCGGCAAATATCGGGCGATCTACAAAGAAACGGCCCACTTCAGTTTTCCGCAATCAGGGGCAGTTCGACCATCTCCGGGGCGACAACGCTGCCCGGACGGGCGCGCACCACACCGTTCACGACCACGACTTCGGACCCATCGAGACCGTCGCGGATCACGCGATACCCATCAATGCGCGGGCCGGGCCGCACTTCACGCGGAACCACGTTGCCCTCGCCATCGACCGTCATCACCAGCCTGCGGTTCTGATCGGCAACGATGGCTTCGTCCGGCAGCAAAATCCCTTCGTATGGCAAAGAGCCGGGGACATTCACGCGCCCGAAAAGGCCCGGCGTCAGCACTTCGTCAGGGTTTTCAACAACGGCGCGGATGCGCATCGTGCCGGTTTGCGCGTCGATGCGGTTTTCGGAAAAGTCGAGATAGCCGGACATCGGCGGGATGCTTTCGTCCGACAGGGTAACCTTGACCTCAAGGCCGCCCCCACCCTCTTGCAGCGAAACGCCGCGTGTGCGGGCGTCACGGGCGTAGGCCAGAAAGTAACGCTCGTCGATGTCAAAGTAGAAATAGATCGGATCGGCCGACACGATGGACGTCAAAACAGTCTGATCCGCCGACACAAGGTTGCCGGGATCAACACGCGCGCGGTCAATACGCCCTGCCATCGGGGCGCGGACCTGCGAGTATTCGACATCCAGACTGGCAAGCTCCAGCGATGCGCGGGCCTGCTCAAGCGCCCCTTGGGCGGACAGAAACGCCTCTCTTCGCTGATCGACCGTGCTTTGCGGGATGTTGCCATTGTCGATCAGGTTCTGCGCGCGTTCCAACTGTTCGCTGGCAAAGGCATATGTCGCTTCGGCCACGTCAATCTGGGCCTGTGCCTGACGCAATGCGGTGTCGAATTGCCGGGGATCGATGGAAAACAAAAGCTGGTTTTCCTCAACGACGCTGCCATCCGTGAAATGCACCCTTTCGAGATACCCCGAGACCCGCGCGCGCACGATTACTTCGGCCCGGGCTTCGAAACGGCCAACAAATTCATCGTCTTCCACGATTGTTTTGACCACGGGATTTGCAACCGTCACCGGGGGTGGCCCCTGTTGCGCCATCGCGTTCGATGTGGCGCCCAACAGGCAAAGAAGCAGCGTAATTCTCACAAAGTGCAGCACGACTTCTCCTCATCAGTGACACGCATTGGGTGAGCCTAGCGCCACAGTCGAAAAAGAAAAACGGTTCTTTTCGGGATTTGGCCGGATGATGCCGTAACTTGGGCTCTGCGCTCAAAACATGATCGCAGTTTCACATGGTGTCTTTTTCGCCGCATTCCTCAATGGCAGCGCGGAAAGACAAAGGCGCCGAACTTGATTGGCGGCCCACAAACTCCGGCGCGCAGTTCAGGCTGCTGCATGTACCCGCGGTCGGATCGACAATTGCCGATACCAAGGCGCGCCCTGCCTCTTGTCCGATCCGCCTCGCAGGTAGCCTGACGGTGGTCAGGGCGGGTTCAATCTCGGACGATCCCTTGAAGTCGCCGATGCCCGCAACAGTGACATCATCGGGCACAGTCAATCCGCTTGCCGTTGCGCCGTATAGCGCGCCGGTTGCCAGAATGTCGTTGCCACAGATCAGCGCGGTCGGACGGTTTGTCTGCGAAAACAGACGTTTGGCGTCCAGCTTGGACTCCGAGATGCTGTAGACCGTGGTCAGCATCCACGCGGCGGGCACCTCGACGCCTGCCGCTGCGAGCGTTTTCAGCACAATTTCGCGCCGTGCCAGCGCACGGTCATTTCCATTGGTGGGCGGGAACATGCAAGCCACCCGCCGGTGGCCTAATGACAGGACGTGTTCGGCAATCAGCCTGCCCGCCTGTTCATTGTCCGCGCCAATCGACGGGTAACGGGAGTTTGCCGCATAATTCCACATCAGCACGCAAGGGATGTTCTGACTGTCCAGCAATTGAAACACCGCCTCATCATGATCAAGGCCCGTCAGCACAACCCCATCCACCCTGTGTTCGAGGAACTTGCGCAATATCGCGTATTCGTTTTGCAGGTCATAGCCGTGCGAGGCCAACAGAATGGTGAACCCTTGCGCCGCGACATGATCGGAAAAGGCCTGCACCACCTCTGCAAAGATGGCGTGATCCAGTGTCGGCACCAAGACACCAATCGTACCCGAGCGGATGCCATGAATTGTCTGTGCCGCCCGGTTGCGGATGTAGCCGGTGCGCCTGACAGCGGAATCAATCTTTTTGCGGGTCGACGATTTCAGCAATTCAGGATGATTGAAGTAGCGCGACACTGTCGACGGCGAAACGCGCGCGGCCTTGGCCACGGTGATGATATCCGCTTTTTTCTGTTTCGTTTCAACCATCTGAGTGTGTTCTTTCGCTGATTTATGAAAACATTTGCAAAACTATTTTCATCGCTTAGCGTTAAGGGTCAAGCCTGAGTTTGGGAGGAGTTGGGCCAGATGGAGTTCCTGTTCTACATGGGCGACGTGTTCACCCCGATTAACTTCGGGTTGCTGTTGCTTGGGACCATCGGTGGCCTCATCCTTGGGGCAACGCCGGGTCTGTCGCCGACGATGGCGGTCGCCCTGCTGATCCCGTTCACCTTCAAGCTCGAGCCGCAACAGGGTCTCATCCTGCTGGGGGCTGCCTATACATCAACTGTTGCGGGCGGGGCGGTCAGTGCAATCCTGCTCAAAATCCCCGGCGCGCCTGCGAATATCGCAACGACGCTGGACGGTCACACCATGGCAACCAAGGGCGAAGGGGCCAAAGCGCTGCAATTGTCCTTTATTGCCTCCGCCATCGGGGGATTGTTCGGTGTTCTGCTGCTGATTTTCCTGACACCTGTTCTGGCGCAATGGGCGCTTGCCTTTGGGCCATCGCATCTGTTCTGGCTGGCGATCCTGGGCGTCACGGTCATCGGCACGCTTGATTCCAGCTCGGTCGTCAAAGGCCTGTTGTCGGGCTGCATCGGTCTGTGGCTTGCCACCATCGGCTTTGATGACATCATGGGCGCGCAGCGTTTCATCTTTCATCCCGCTGTCAGTGGCGGGATCAATGTCATCCCCGCCCTCATCGGCCTGTTCGCGATCCCGCAGGTCATCACGATGTTCACCAAGGGACGGCGCAGCGATGACGCCGAAGTTATCAGCGTCAAGAAACACCCTATTCGCCTTGCCTTTGTCGAAGTGTTCAAGCGCAAGACGGCCCTCGCGATTGGCACGGTGACCGGGTCCATCATCGGGCTGATCCCTGGCGTGGGTGGGCAGATTGCGGGGCTTGTCGCCTATGACCAGTCCAAGAAATTCAGCCGCGAAAGCGAAAAGTTCGGGACCGGACACAGCGAAGGCGTGATCGCCGCCGAAAGCGCCAACAACGCAATGGTCGGCCCGTCGCTTGTGCCTCTTTTAACCCTGTCCATTCCCGGATCACCCACGGCGGCTGTGTTGCTCGGGGGGCTGTTGATCCACGGGATTTTCCCCGGCCCCGACTTGTTCATCAACTACCCGCAGGTTGCCTGGACCTTCATCGACTCGATGCTGATCGGTCAGCTTTTGATGTGCATATTCGGCCTCTACATCGCCGGGCTTGCAGCCAGTGTTGCGCGCGTTCCGCACGCGGTGATGGCGGCCATCGTTCTGGGTCTGGCCGTGTTTGGCAGCTATTCGGTCCAGAACTCGATGGGCGATGTCTATGTGATGGCGACACTTGGCCTTGCTATGTATTTTCTTGAACGGTTCGGGTTTTCGGCGGCACCGCTGGTCCTTGGCCTGATCCTCGGACCCATCGCCGAAGCGAACTTTATCCAAGGTTCCATGATCGCAAATGCGACAGTCGGAACAGGCACGTATTTTTTCACCGGCTGGCTCAACTGGCTGCTGATCCTGATCGTGCTGGCCTCCATCAGCTATTCCATCTGGATGGAAATCATGTCGCGCCGCTACACCACCAAAGATGATGCCGTCGCCAAAGAGGAGGCGCTGTCATGATCGACCTGCCCCGCAATCAGCACATCATCGCCTCCGGCCTCATCGCGGGGGTCGGCACAAGCATCGCCTATATCAGCTTCACCCAGGAACCGGCGGGTGCGTTTATCTTTCCGCGTCTGATTTCTTCGGTCTTTGCGGTGCTGGCGATCTGGACCTTCGTGAAGGCGCTTCTTGGGCGCACCAAAGTGGGCAACGGCATCAGTGGTGCTGCGATGCGCAACATGCTGCCCGGTGTGATTGTCGCCATCATCTACGTCTATTGGGCAGGCAAAGCGCTGGGGTTCTACACCGCCACGACAATCGCCTTCTTCATCCTGATCTCGCTTTACGATCCGGCCCCGCATTCAGAACTGAAAAGCTGGGGCAAACGGATCCTGATAACCGCCGGTTTCATGGCGGTCATGTACGGTCTTTTCGCGCAACTGCTGAACGTGTTCACACCGCGAGAGATCTTCTTCTGAACCGTAAAAAACGGCAGACTTAACCCTAGGGAGGATACTATGAAACAATGGATTGCAGTGGCCGCGCTGGCCTTGGCGACAATGACGGGAACGGCCTACGCCGACGGTCATGAAAGCTTTCCTGAGCGGCCCATCATGATGATGGTCAGCTATGGTGCGGGTGGTGCGACCGACTTTCAGGCGCGCATCGTTACCATGACGGCTGGCAATGAGGATGCGCTTGGCATGCCCATCGCCATCGTCAACCGGCCCGGTGCCGGTGGTCGGGTCGGATGGAACTGGTTCGCATCCGAAGCTGAAGCAGATGGCTATACGCTGGGGGCCTACAACATCCCGCACTTTATCGCACAGTCGATTGAGGGCGGCGTTTCCTATTCCGCTGACAGCTTTGAACCGATTGCGAACTGGGGTGCGGATCCTGCGGTGTTTGTCGTGGGCGCTGACAGCGACTTCAACTCGATGGAAGACGTCGTCAACTACGCCAAGGAAAACCCCGGTGGTCTGACCTTTTCCGGTGCGGGCCTGTTCGTGGGACACCACATTGCGGCCCTTCAACTGGAAAAGGCAGCGGGTGTGAAACTGGCCTATATCCCCAACAATGCCGGTGGTGCGGGTGCGATGCGTGCCGTGATCGCGGGCGAAGTGCTGGGCGGTGTGAACAATCTGTCTGATGCCTTCCGCGCGCAGGCGGCAGGCAATGTCAAAATCCTCGGCGTCTTCGATCTGGAACGCAACGAAGAGTTCCTGCCTGACGTGCCGACCATGAAGGAACAAGGCTTTGACATCGACAACGCGTCGGTCAACTTTCGCGGTGTGATGGTGCCCAAGGGCACGCCGCAACCGATCATCGACAAACTGGCCGCGACCGTGCCCATGATGTTCGAAAACAAGCGCGTTCAGAGCCGTATGGCGGCAGGTGGTTCACCAATGCACATCATGACACGCGATGAAGTGCTTGAAATGTGGGCTGCGCGTCAGGAAACCCTCGAAGAGCTGCTTGCAGGGCTTTGAAATCAAACGCGGTGCCCGGTTGCGGGCGCCGCACACCTCTTTCAGGACAGTGACATGAACACCGTTGATCCGATTGCAGATGTCGAGGCCATTGTCGCACAGGCCCGCAAGGCCCAGGCCAGCTTTGAGCGCAATGGGTCACAGGAGGCATATGATCGGGCGGCACAAGCCGCCGCGTGGGCCATCATGGAACCCGCTCGCAATCGCCATCTGGCGGAACTGGCGGTCGAGACCACGGGCCTTGGCAATGTGCCCGACAAGATCACCAAGAACCACCGCAAGACCCTTGGCCTGATGCGCGACATCAAGAATGCAAAGACCTATGGTGTGATCAGCGATGACGCGGCCACAGGCATAACCGAAATCGCCCGCCCCATCGGGATTATCGGCGCTGTTGTCCCGTCGACCAATCCCGGCGCGACACCGGCCAACAACATCATAAACGCACTCAAATGCGGCAATGCGATTGTCGTGTCGCCCTCGCCCAAGGGCGTGCCCACATGCGAGGCCTTGTTGGGCTATATCCATGCCGAATTTGACAAGCTGGGGATTGATCACGATCTGGTCCAGATGATCCCCGGGCGCGGCTCAAAGGAAAAGACGCAGCGGTTGCTTGAGATCGCCGACCTGATCGTCGTGACTGGCAGCCAGAACAACGTCAAACGCGCCTACACGTCTGGCACACCCGCGCTGGCCGTCGGGGCAGGCAACGTCGCCGTGATCGTGGACGAAACCGCAGACCTTGCCGCTGCGGCTGAAAAGATCAAAGCGTCCAAGACCTTCGACAACGCCACGTCCTGCTCGTCCGAGAACGCCGTTGTGGTGGTGGACGCGATTTATGACGCCTTCACCGCCGAAATGGCGCGCACCGGTGGGGCCCTCATCACGGACGAAACCAAAGTCACATCCAAACTCTGGGTCAAGGGCCACCTCAACCCCCAAGCCATCGCTCAGGACGCGGACAAGATGGTCGCAGCCCTAGGGCTGAGCGATGAAGTGCCTGCCAACACGGCCTATATCGCGGTGGAAACGACAGGCATCGGTCCCGATCACCCGCTGTCGGGTGAAAAACTCAGCCGTGTGCTGACAGTCTATCGCGCCAAGGATTTCGATGATGCCGTGCGCATCACTTACGAGATCGAGATGTATCAGGGTGCGGGTCACTCGGTCGGGCTGCACACGCAAACCACCGACCGGCCAATGACCCTTGCCAAGGCGATCCCAACCAGCCGCGTGATCGTGAACCAGGCGCACACCTTTGCCACCGGCGGGTCGTTTACGAACGGTATGCCGTTCTCCTTGTCCATGGGCTGCGGGTCGTGGGGAGGCAATTCGATCGACACGAACCTGCACTGGCGGCACTTCATGCAGACCACCAAGATCGTGCGCGAAATACCTGCCAACGAACCGGCCATCGAAGACATCTTTGGCGACTATTGGAATGAGGCCGGTAAATGATCTTTGACAGGGCTGAGCCGCCGGGCGGCACGGTAAAGGACTGGCTGGATGCCCGTGCCGCAAGCGGTGGTGTCGCGATCGTCTTTCCCGAGACGGGCGAAACACTCGAATGGCGCAGCCTGCGCGATACGGTCCGCGATATGGCAAGAGGTCTGGTGGGCCTCGGGATTGCGCAGGGTGAAAGTGTTGCCATTGTCCATCCCAATGGCAGGGACGGCGTGCTTGCCCTTTACGCCGCGCTTTATGGCGGATTCCGCACGACGATGATCAACCTTGCCGCCGGGCCGGATGCGATTGCCTATGCGCTTGATCACAGCGGGGCGCGTTTTGCCTTTGTGCATGACAGCCAGATGGACGCGATCAGCAAAACAGCACCTGCAGGTCTGAAGGTCATCTCGGCTGAGATGCTTGAAAACAAGGCGGAAATCCCGGATTTCACGGCAGATCAACATGCGCTTTTGATGTATACGTCGGGCACCACGGGCCAGCCAAAGGGTGTTGTGCACAGCCATGCAAGCCTGCTGGCGGGTGGGTGGACGACGGCCATCGCGCATGAACTGTCCCCGAAAGACCGGGGGTTCTGCGTTCTGCCGATCTATCACATCAACGGCCTCTGCGTGACGATGATGGGCGCGCTTGTGTCAGGTGGATCCCTTGCGATGACGGCCAAATTCTCGGCCAGCAAGTTCTGGGATCAGGCCGATGAGGCGCAGGTCACGTGGTTCTCGGTGGTGCCGACAATCATCAGCCATTTGCTGCATAGTAGTACGGACCCCAGCCCCGACGTGTGCAACCGGCTCAGGTTCGGTCGCTCCGCATCCTCGGCACTTGCCGTGGAAACGCAGTCAGCCTTCGAAGAGCGTTTCAAAGTGCCCATCGTGGAAACCATGGGCCTGACCGAAACCGCCGCTCAAATCCTGTCGAACCCGCTGCCGCCGGGCGTCCGCAAGATCGGATCGCCGGGGATCGGCTATGGGAACGAGGTCTGCATCCTCACCCCCGACCTGAAACCCGCACCCCCTGCAAGAGGGCGAGATTGCGATCCGTGGCCCCAACGTCATGGTCGAATACCTCAACAATCCCGATGCGACCCGGAATACTTTTGCAGGCGACTGGCTGCGCACCGGAGATTTGGGGCATGTGGATGAAGACGGATATGTCTTTGTCACCGGACGGCTGAAGGAGTTGATCATCAAGGGCGGAGAGAACATTGCCCCGCGCGAGATCGACGAGGTGCTGTATTCAGAACCGGACATCATCGAAGCCGCCGCGTTCGCGCGATCATGCAAAAGCTATGGCGAGACAGTGGAGGCGGCGGTCGCCGTCAGGCCCGGATCAACCCTGTCCGAATCCGAACTGATCGCTTTGTGCCGCGAACGCCTTGGGGCGTTCAAATCCCCGGACACGATCCATTTCCTGAGTGAATTGCCCAAAGGCCCATCCGGGAAAATCCAAAGGCTCAAGCTGGCTGATCTGGTTTGACGGGCATCCAGGGCGCTTTGGTTTCAACCGGACTTTCTAGCTGAAAGGGCAGCGCATCTGCGCACCTACATCACATCAATAGGGCCAGATCGCGCGGCATTGGCGCGATTTGGCCGCTACTACCTAAGGTAGGGAGTTCCTGACTTGGGGCCATTGCAGCCGCTGCCTATATGTAAATCACGAAGACGACGAGAACGCGATATTTCCAGCGTTTCGCTTTTTGAACTGCCAATTTCAATATCCACGGGCCCGATTTTCCGGGCTGAAACGATCCGTATTTAAGACATCCAATTCTGTTTTTTTGCAGGAGATTCAAATGAAACACCATTACAGAATGGCGCGGATAGCTTCCGCGCTGCCCATCCTCATATTGTTTTCCACCCCCTCAACGCGCATGAAGCATGGCTGTTGACGCCATCCGAAATCGAAGAACTGTCGCGGGCATCCATCCCCGCGCTGTTTCGCAGCCAACTCTGGCTCGGCCTTGCTGCAAGCGTTGGGTTTGCCGTAACCCTTGTGGCGCTTCGGTTCGAACCATTGATCGCAATTG
The DNA here is from genome assembly GCF_045797845.1 of Tateyamaria armeniaca. Classification (NCBI taxonomy): domain Bacteria; kingdom Pseudomonadati; phylum Pseudomonadota; class Alphaproteobacteria; order Rhodobacterales; family Roseobacteraceae; genus Tateyamaria; species Tateyamaria armeniaca. Next base: position 2,386,490 of record NZ_JBHDIY010000002.1, on the reverse strand, counting down.
TCGAAGATCGGGTGATCACGCCAGTCTGGAAACGCCACGGCGGTATTGGGCCGCTTGCCTTGCGCTTCGGGCTTGCGATCATGATGTTGCTGGCGGCCTTTGGCGGGCTGCCCCGGCACGGAACCGAGGCGTGGATCACCCCCACATTTTTGGTGCCGGACATGCAATTGACCACTGTCGCGGGCGCGCCTGTGCTGATCTCAGTGCAGGTGGCCCTCGCCATATTGCTGATCGCGGGCTTTGCCACGCGGGCCTGTGGTGTTGCGATGATCGCCCTGTCGCTGACCGGGCCCATTGTCTTCGGACCGTCCTTCTGGTCCTACAGCCCGCATTTCGCAGCACCCGGTCTGATCCTGATCGCCCTGGGCGCGGGCCGTTTTTCGGTCGATCACGTGTTGAATTGTGACACGGCGGAACGGCTGATTGCCCCTTATCGTCAAGTGTTTTGGCGCATGTCGCATATCCTGATCGGTGCCGGTTTTGTATATCTGGGGCTGGCCTACAAGCTGATACAACCAACCCTGCTGATCGCGATCCTTGAGCACGGCAACATGCCCACATTCGGCATTCCGATGCCCATCATCGCATTGGTGATGACCGGGGTCGAAATTCTGTGCGGTGCCTTGCTGGTGACCGGGCGGCTGGTGCGACCTGTAGCCTTGGCGATCCTTGGGGCGATCACGTTTCTGGCCATTGTTCTGGGCGAAACCCCGCTGTTTCACGCCAACCTCTATGGCGCGCTGTTGGTGATCCTTCTGGCCGGACGCACCGTGCCGGTCGCGCACAGATCACCCCGGTTTCAGCAAATGAGGGCAGTCTGATGTTTGTATCTCCCCTGACCAGACTAAGCGTCGGTCCCTGCCTCATCGCCCTTCTGCTGACCACACTGGTGATCGCCGCGCCCATCGTAAACGCCAAGGGAAGACCGCCGCGCGCGGTCTTCCTGATCCTGCCGGACACGGCAACCCCACCAATGGTCGATGTGCAGGCGCAGGCAATGGGCGGTGGTCGCTACCTTGTGACGCTGGACACGACGGCCTTCATGTTTACCGAGATTTGCGTGTCAGACGCTGCGGCCATTCCGGTCGGGCATGCGCATGTTCACGTAAACGGGCAAAAGGTCGCGTCCGCTTACGCCCCGATTGTCGAAATCGGTCCGCTGGCCCCTGGCACGCACGAGATCGACGTCGTGCTGCGCGGGCAGGACCACCGCCCGCTTGTCGCGCGCAACGGACTGGTGCAAGGCCGCATTCAGATCACAGTGCCGACAGGTCCGACCTGATGGGCCCTGCAAGCACAAGGCTCGTGCGGACGGGCCATCGCGGCAATCAACTGCATTTGGCGAAAGGCTGTTTTGGTACCCGCGGCCGGACTCGAACCGGCACGGCGTTTCCGCCTGGAGATTTTAAGTCTCCTGTGTCTACCATTCCACCACGCGGGCACGGGGTGTCGGGGCCATTTCGGAGCCCGACAACTCAGTACGACCACAGGGTCATGAAAACAACGCAGTTCTCAAGCGGGAGTGTCGTATTTTTCGCGCAATTTTCGTTTGGTTCGATCAGGCGCGCACCGCACCATCAAAAGCAATCTGGCGGACCACCTTGCACCCACGTTCAGATATCTTCGCCCTTCGGCCCAAGCGGTGCGCCCTTGGCCAATAGGGCGCGTTCCGACAGCCAGGGATTGTTTTCCAACGCGGCTTCCATTTGCACGCGTGCCTCGTCGATGCGCCCAAGGTTCATCAACGTCAGCGCCCGCCCTGACTGCGCGCCGACGTGATCCGGTGACAAGGTCAAAGCCACATCAAGATCAACCAGTGCTGCGGCAAAATCTTCGCGCAAAAAGCTGGTAAATGCGCGTTGGTTGTAGCCTTCGGCATAGTTCGGACAATATGCAACCAGCCGGTCAAAGGACTCCAAAGAGCCGAGAAAATCATAGTTGTTGCGCTGGCGCATCCCCTTGTCGAGAACCTCCTGGGCTGCGGCATCGGGCGCTTTCAGCCAAAGTTCCCACATCTGACCCGAGATGGGGCGGGCGGCACGTTCGTCGGGGGCTGCGCGAGATCTTGTCGATCAGCACTGACAGTGCGGCCGAGTTGTCGGGGCTGGGTGGACAGTTGTCGGCCCATGCGGGGCCCGACAGCAGGACAAGGATCAAAAGCGGTTTCATAAGGTCTATGATGCGCCACATGGCGCTCAGGTCAACTGAACAGATCCGTGATCCCTCAATTCCGCGCACATGACTGCCTTGGCGATTACCACTGCAAGTCTTGGTTGATGCCATGTTGCTGCCTACGGCCAGATTCGGCGCGCAAATCGCCCAAGCACCCCCACAGCCCTTGACGCGCCCCCGGCGCGGCCAAGTGTTGGCGTATGTTTCCTATCCGTGATCACAATCCGTCCGGGCGCACCCCTTATGTGACCTACATGCTGATGGCCGCCAATATCGGCATCTTCCTCAGCTATGTTAGCCTGTTTGACGACCCGCGCGCGCTCAACGCATTCTTTTTCGACTACGCAGCGATCCCAGCCCGGATCACGATGGGAGATGGGTTAAGCACATTGTTCAGTTCGATGTTTTTACATGGTGGCTGGATGCACCTGATCGGCAACATGCTGTTCCTGTTCATTTTTGGCGACAATATCGAGGACGAGATGGGGCATATCCCCTATCTGGTCTTCTACCTCGCCGCCGGAATTGTCGCGGGGCTGGTGCAAGTGATCTCGGCCCCCGGCTCGACCATCCCCACGGTTGGAGCGTCAGGGGCCATCGCAGGGGTCATGGGCAGCTACCTGCTGCTTTTCCCCAAGGCGCGGGTCGATATCCTGCTGATCCTGATCGTTTTTATCCGCATCTTTCCGATCCCCGCCTGGATCTTGCTGGCCGTGTGGTTCGGTATGCAGTTCGTGGGCGGGATCGGCGCTGACCTTGAGGCAGGCGGCGTGGCCTATTGGGCGCATGCAGGCGGGTTTGTGGCGGGCTTGGCGCTGACCCTGCCGTTGTGGCTCAAACGCGGCGCTGCGGGGTTCTGGCGGCGCACAGACGGGCATCCGCCGCATCCCGAGGCGCGCTATGATATGTCGCGCGTCCCGAAGGTGCGGCGATGAAGGCGTCCTGTCATTGCGGGGCCGTGGTGCTTGAGGTCACGCTGATTGATGGGCTGAGCACAGCGGTGCGCTGCACATGTTCGTTCTGTCGCCGCCGGGCCGCCCCTGCTGTGGTGGCCCCCAAGGACGGGGTTAGGGTCGTGCAGGGCGCGGACGCCCTGACCCTTTATCAATGGGGCACCAAAACGGCGCGGCATCATTTCTGCAAAATCTGCGGCATCTACATGTATCACAACCAGCGCGCCAACCCAGACCATATCGGCGTGAACATGGGTACGCTGGACGGGATCAACCCGGCGGATCATGAGCCGATCCCGTGGACGGATGGCATAAACCACCCTTCGGATCGCAAGCCTTAGGCGCGGATGATTTTGGCCAGTTGCGGGAACATCGGCTCGTTGGCGCAGATGATTTCGCCGTCCTCAAGGATGTCGCCCGCAGGGTTCAAAGGCTCGGCAAAGCCGCCTGCCTCGCGCACGATCAACACGCCTGCGGCGATGTCCCATGCGTTCAGGCGACGTTCCCAGAACCCGTCATAGCGGCCCGCCGCCACGTAGGCCAAATCAAGTGCTGCGGCCCCAAAGCGGCGCACCCCCGAGCAAACCGGCATCAGGCGCGCCAGTTCCTGCAAGGTTTCGGGCAGATCAGCGCGCCCGCCAAAAGGCAGACCCGTCGAAAACAGCCCCTCGATCATTTTCGAGCGGCCGGACACGCGCAGGCGCTGATCGTTCATGAACGCGCCCTGCCCCTTTTCGGCAAAGAACAATTCGTCCTTGGCCGGATCATAGATCACGCCCGCCACGATCTGACCCTTGTGTTCCAGCGCGATGGACACAGCCCAGTGCGGCAACCCGTGCAGGAAGTTCGTCGTGCCATCCAGCGGGTCCACGATCCAGCGGCGCGTGGGGTCTTCGCCCGCCTCTTCGCCGCCCTCTTCGGCCAGCCAGCCATAGGTGGGGCGCGCCGTGCGCAACTCTTCCTTGATGATGGCCTCGGCGGCGATATCGGCCTTGGACACAAAATCGCCGGCCCCTTTCATGGACACTTGCAGGTTCTCGACCTCGCGGAAATCCTTGGCCAGTGACCGGCCCGCCTTGCGCGCGGCTTTCATCATGATGTTGAGGTTTGCGCTGGCAGCCATGGGAACGCTCCGAAGACGGGAAAGGGGGTCAGACGGCGCGCTATACGCCCCACAGCTGCCCTTGCCAAGGGGGCCAGGCCCTGTTGAGGTGATGCGATCCCAGCAGGAGTGCCCCCATGTCCGACCAGATGCAGCATATCACCCTCGCCAGCCGCCCGAACGGCGCGCCGACACTGGACGATTTCGCGCTTGAAACAGGGCCCGTTCCAACGCCCGGACCGGGTGAGGTTCTGGTACGTGTGCATTACATGTCGCTGGATCCGTATATGCGCGGGCGCATGGATGAAGGTAAATCCTATACGGCCAACATCCCCGTGGGCGGCACCATGGAAGGGGGCAGCGTGGGCGAAGTCATCGCCTCGAACGCCGATGGGTTCCAACCCGGCGACTTTGCCTTTGGCCCGTTTGGTTGGGCCACGCACGCCGTGGCGCATGCAAAGATGTGTCGCAAGGTCGACCCCGACAGCGCACCGATCACAACCAGCCTTGGCGTTCTGGGTATGCCCGGGTTTACAGGGTGGTACGCGCTGCACGAAATCGGCCAGCCCAAGGCGGGGGAAACACTGGTTGTGGCTGCAGCGACCGGGCCTGTCGGGTCGATGGTCGGGCAACTCGCCAAATCACTGGGTTTGCGCACCGTGGGCATCGCGGGTGGCGCGGACAAATGCGCGCTGGCCGTGGACACGTTCGGCTTTGACGTGTGCCTTGATCACCGCGCCCACCCGGATGCGCGCAGCTTGCGCAAGGCACTGGCAGAGGCCGCGCCTGACGGCATCGACATCTATTTCGAAAATGTGGGCGGCAAGGTGCTGGAGGCCGTGATCCCGCTGATGAAAGAACACGGGCGCATCCCCTTATGCGGCATGATCGCGTGGTACAACGCAGGGGGACTGGGTGCCGGGGCCGAAGCGGCGATGAGCGTGCCCGCCCTGTGGCGCACGATCCTTGTCAGTCACCTTCGGGTGCAGGGGTTCATCATCTCGAACCACTGGGATCGCTTTCCCGCATTTCTGGCTGACATCGCGCCAAAGGTGGCCAGCGGCGACATCAAGCTGGTCGAAGACATCGCGGACGGCATCGAAAACGCACCCGACGCCTTCATCGGACTGCTTGAAGGGCGCAATGTGGGCAAACAGATCGTCAAACTGATTTAGGCCGGGGCTGGTTGGAAAGGCCTGTCTCAGACGTCCTGCAACTTGCGCGCCTCGATGCGCGCCAGTTCAATCAGCTTTTGCATATACGGTTTGTCGCGCTCATCGCTGCGCACAGCGGCATAAAGGCGGCGGGTCAGGCCGGTTTTCGTCAAAGGGCGTGTGACGTAGTCGCTGGAATACTTCACCTCGCGCACAACCCAATCGGGCAGAACCGACACACCCCGGTTCGACGCCACCAGCAACAGGATCACGGCCGTCAACTCGGCCTGACGCACGGCGGCAGGTTCCACCTTGGCCGGGATCAGCAGCTGGCTGAATACATCGAGGCGCGTCCGTTCGACCGGGTAGGTGATCAGGGTCTGATCGCGAAAATCCTCAGCATCAATGAAAGCCTTCTTGGCCAGCGGATGTGTGGACGCAGCCACGAAAACAGGCGCGTAATCAAAGAGTTCCACGAACTCCGTCCCGGGCAGGTCTTCCGGATCGGAAGAGACAACCAGGTCGACCTCTTCCTTCATCAGCGCGGGCAGCGCATCAAAGGCAAGGCCCGGGCGGATGTCCACATCCACGTCCGGCCAGACGCGGCGAAACTGTTCCAGCACCGGGAAAAGCCACTCGAAACAGGCATGACACTCGATGGCAATGTGCAACCGACCGGACGAACCATCGCGCAGGCCCGTGAACTCCGCCTGCAGCGCCTCGACCTGCGGCAGCACCTGTTCGGCCAGCCGCAACAGGCGCATCCCCGCCGCAGACAGCTTCAGAGGTTTCGAGCGGCGCACGAACAGCTCCACGCCCGCCTGATCCTCAAGTCCCTTGACCTGATGGCTCAGTGCCGACTGGGTGATGTGCAGCTGATCCGCCGCACGGGCCAGCCCACCCGCTTCGTGTATGGCCTTGATCGTGCGCAGGTGGCGGAACTCGATATGCATACGCGCCTCATGTAAATGATGAATGTTATGAATTTGCTTCAAGATACAGCGCGCGCGATACTCGATGCAACCTCATAAGGAACCGCTGTCATGACCGCCCTGTCGTTTGAAACCTTTCCGCCCAAATCGCTGAACGCCTCTTTCCACCTTTGGGACACGGTCAAAACGCTTGCGCCGCTGGACCCGCGCTTTGTGTCCGTGACCTATGGCGCGGGCGGTTCGACCCGCGAACTGACCCAAGAATCCGCGCAGACCCTGCGCAAGACATCCGGTTTGCGCGTTGCGGCCCACCTGACCTGCACGGACCAAAGCCGCGCGGATGTGTTGCGCACAGCGGCGCGCTACAAAAAGACCGGGATCACGGATATCGTGGCGCTGCGCGGGGATGCCACGGATGGCGGCGCTTTCGAACCGCATCCAGACGGATTTGCCAACAGCGTCGAGTTGATCGAAGCACTGGCCAAGGACGGCGGGTTCAACATCCGCGTCGGTGCGTATCCCGACAGTCACCCCGATGCCACCTCGATGGCGCAGAACATCGACTGGCTGAAAGCCAAGATTGACGCCGGTGCATCCGAAGCGATCACGCAGTTCTTTTTCGAGGCCGACACGTTCCTGCGCTTTCGGGATGCCTGCGCCGATGCGGGGATCACGGCGCCCATCACGCCGGGCATTCTGCCGATCAGCAACTGGGCAAGTGCAAAATCCTTTGCCAAACGCTGCGGCACCCCGATCCCTGCGGCGATTGCCACGTCCTTTGATCGCGCCACACGTGAGGATCGCGCGGACCTCTACGCGCTGACCCATTGCAGCGATCTGTGCGACACGCTGATCGAGGAAGGGGTGGATGCCTTGCACTTTTACACCCTGAACCGACCTGACCTGACCTTGCAGGTCTGCCGCGCGCTTGGCCTCGTGCGCCCCTCGTCCATTCGCGACGTGGCCTGATGCGCGCCCGAAGGTGACGCCGAAGTCTTCGGGATCGAAGTGATCCACTAGACCGATCGGTCTGGTTGCGATACGTTTCCTTCAACTGCCATGTTGCCGGAGACACCCATGCCCATCGCGACCTCCCCCGCCACCCTGATCAGTCAGGATGATCTGCTGTCCATGTCAGGACTGGCCTTTATGCAAGGCATGGCTGACGGCACGCTTCCGGGGCCTCCAATCGCAAAGACGCTGGGCTATCACGTGCATTCGGTCGAGGACGGCAGGGTCGTCTTTCGCGGCACACCCGATGTCAACGTGACCAATCCGATGGGGACGACCCATGGCGGCTGGTACGGCACATTGCTCGACAGTGCGATGGCATGCGCGGTGATGACCAAAGTGCCCGCCGGGTCGGTCTACACAACGCTGGAATACAAGATCAACATCACCCGCCCGATCCCGATGGGCACGCAGATCGAGTGTATCGGCACGGTGGATCACGCCGGACGCTCCACCGGGGTCGCGACCGGGGAAATCCGCGGCGTTGAAGACGGCAAACTTTATGCCACAGGCTCAACAACCTGCATCATCATGAAGCTCAGGTAAGCAAGCCGCAGCAGGATCAGAGGGCGTCCGCCCCCGGCCGCGCCACCCGGACAAGCGCTGCGACCAGCTTGGGGGTGGTGGGGCCTGAACGACCGACGGATGCACCCGCTCGGACGGATCAAGACCGACCTTGCGCGGCTTGCGGGTGATGAACCAGCGCCCGAAGCCGCGAAACGTACCGACAGACGGCGCGGTCGCGTCCTGCGGAAAAGCGCTTGCCCAGCCATCGGGCAGCGGCAGACCACAGCCCTCTGCCATCTCAAGCATCCAGACCAATGGAATGTTCGACAAGGGCCGCGCCGCATTGAACCCGCTTAAATGCCCGCCGACATCACCGTGGGTACCGCGAAACCACATTTGCACGAGGTGTCCGTCCCAATCCTGGGCGGTGTCCCACATCACAGGTGCATAGGCGACGCGGGTTTCGTTGCGGGCCAGCGCGTGAAAGCCGTGTTTCACCGATTTGCCCAGACTGTGGTTGTGAAAGGCATGGCGCGGCGCGCTGAGCCGCCACAGGTAGGGCATGTTCAGACCCAGGGATTTCACCGTGTCCCAGACGCCGATCATCTCGATCTCAATCGATTCATGGCAGTTGTTGCGCGTGAAGATGCGCGCCGCATCGCCTTCGGGCGTGCATTCGTAATGGCGATAAATGTCACGGATGTTGCGCGTTGTCGCAGCATCAGCGCGCAACAATCCCACGCGATCAATGATCCCGGCCAGCGACCGGACGGCATAGGCCCCGCGCGAATATCCGAAAAAATAGATCTTGTCGCCGGGACGGTAGCGCGAAGCAAGATAGCCATAGGCGCGCCTGATCTGGCGGTTGATGCCCCGGCCAAACAGCACATCGCCCGCGCGGCGCCATTCGGACCACTGCAATCCCGGCTCGTAGTAAAGTGAGACCTGATTGCCCACTTCGCCCATCAGCTTGGCCAGCAGGCCCGCGTTGGTTTCATCCCCGGGATCAAGGGTGGACATGGTGCCGTCGATAATGATGACGTGGATGGTGCGGCCCCGCATGGGCGGGTCCGCCTGAGCCGTTCCCCTGCCAAACCGGCCTTTCAGCCAGCCTGCAATGGATCTATTCAGCCGCGATAGCGTCATCCCGCAACAGTTCCCATACTTTCATCGGCGTGAAGGGCATATCGACCTGCCGCACACCGTGATCCCACAGCGCATCCTGCACTGCATTGGACACAGCAGCCAACGCACCGACCGTCCCGGCCTCGCCACAGCCCTTCATCCCCATGATGTTGGCTGTCGAGGGCACCGGTTCTGACGTGAACCCAATCATGGGGACGTCGTCCGCGCGCGGCAAGGCATAGTCCATGAACGTTGCCGTGAGCAGTTGGCCATCCTCGTCAAAAATCACGTGCTCCGTCAGGGCCTGCCCGAGGCCCTGCACAACACCGCCATGCACCTGCCCTTCGGCCAGCATCGGGTTGATAAGATTGCCAAAATCATCAACGACATTGTAGCGGTCACAGGTGGTCACGCCGGTGTCCGGGTCGATCACAACCTCTGCAACATGACAGCCGTTCGGAAAGCTGCGCGCCTCCAGTGCGACGCGACGTTCATGCACCAGCAAGTCATTCCGGCCCTTGTCGCGGGCAAGATCGGCAACCTCAAGCATGGTGGGGGTCATGTTCGACCCATCCGCGCGAAACCTCTCATCGTCAAAATTGATTTCCGAAGCGGGCACACCCATTTCATCCGCCAGAAACGCGGCAAAAGCCTCTGTCATCGCGCCCACGGTCGCGAGGGTGGCATTGTTCTGCGTTGTCACCGACCGTGAACCGCCCGTGCCACCGCCCTGCTTGATGCGGTCGGAATCCCCCTGCACCACATCAATCATATCGACCGGAATGCCGGTCTGATCGCTCAGGAACTGGGCATAGACCGTTTCATGCCCCTGCCCGTTGGATTGTGTGCCCACATAGATGTTCACGCGGCCCTCATCGGTGAATTCGACCTTCGCCGTCTCCGCAGGATCACCCAGAATGCTTTCGATATAGTAACACAGGCCCAGCCCCCGCAGCAGCCCGCGTTCCGCATCCGCAGCCTTGCGCGCGGCAAAGCCCGGGATGTCCGCCTCGGCCTCGGCGCGGTGCAGCACCTTGTCGAAATCACCAACGTCATAGGTTTCGCCCGTCGCTGTTGCATAGGGAAACTGGTCAGGCTTGATAAAGTTGATGCGGCGCAGTTCCAGCGGATCAACGCCCAATTCGCGCGCAGCACGATCCATCGCCCGTTCAAGCACATAGATCGCCTCGGGGCGCCCGGCCCCGCGATAGGCGTCCACCTGTGTCGAGTTGGTGTAGTAGCCGACCGAGTGCAGATAAGTTGTCTGCACATCGTAAACCCCCATCAAAACGCGTGAAAACAGTTGTGTCTGAATGGCTTGGGCGAATTGCGAATTATAGGCCCCCATGTTCGCCTCGGTGTAGACACGATAGCCAATGATCCTGTGGTTCTCGTCAAAGGCCAGTTCGGTGAGCGAGGTCAGATCGCGCCCGGCATTATCGCTCAGCATGGCTTCGGTGCGCTCGGACATCCAGCGCACCGGGCGTTTGAGGTCACGCGCAGCATGGGCCAAGACGAAATATTCGGGATACATCATCCCCTTCATCCCGAACCCGCCACCGGTGTCGGGGTTGGTCACGCGGATCGTGTCCGCATCGACGTTCAGCGCCTTGGCCAACTGCTCCTTTGGCCCCCACACGCCCTGGCCGTTGATGGCGACATGCAGGCGCTCGCCCTCCATCTCGGCATAGCAACCGCGCGGCTCCATCGAATTCACGATGATGCGGTTGTCGCCCACATCAAGGCTGACAACCCGCGCGGCAGCGGCAAAGGCGGCATCGCAGGCATCCTTGTCCCCCATGTGCCAGTCGTAGGCGACATTGTCGGGGGCCTCGTCATGCAGCGCCTCACCGCCGCGCGCCATGTCCATCTTGGCGGGCAGGTCGTCATAGTCGAGCATGATCAATTCAGCCGCATCGCGTGCTTGCGTCAGCGTATCGGCAACGATCACCGCGATTGGCTCGCCGACAAAACGCAGGCGCGTGCGGGCAAGCATCGGGCGCTCGGGCGCGGCACCTTGCGATCCATCGCGGTTCTTCGTGGTCGTGCCCTGCATGGCGACATTCATGCCTGCGGCTTCCAGATCAGCCAGCGTGTAGATGGCGTGCACGCCGTCGGCGGACCTCGCGTCGCTGATATCCAGATCGGTGATCGTAGCATGGGCCACGGGCGAGCGGAAAACAAAGCACTGCAATGCGTTGGCCGGCGCAATATCATCCACGTAGCGTCCCTCGCCAGTCAGAAACCGCACATCTTCGCGGCGGGTGACGGGTTGGCTTTTTCCGAACTTGTCCATGGGGGCGCTCCTGCAATGAATGCGGCATCAGTCATGGGCGAACCTAGCGGATGCGCCCCCCGTGTCCAGAGCCAGAAGCGACTAGCCCCTGCCGACGGAAGGAACAGTGGCGGCGGCAGTGCGCGGGCCGACATCCCCGACCCACCACATGTGCCCGCGCGCGCCGCGATAGACTTCGATCCGGCTGCCCGGCGGGTAATCGGCATACCGGGCGCGACTGCCCGATGTGAGGCTGCTGCCGGTTACGTGGTCTGCGTCGGTCCACTCCAAGGTATAGGTTCTGTCGTTCTTGTGCTTAATCTCGCGCACGCCGGTGACGGTCACCTGTTCCAAAGCCCCGAATTTGCGGGCGCGAATGGCATCCACAGCCCGCCCGCCCTTCCACCAAAGCGTGCCCAGCGTTGCGAGGCCCAGTGCCAGCGCCAGCCAACGCATGGTCTGCCCCGCGGCCAGCGTCTCCCCGATCTTGAATTCGACCTGGCGCGGCGCATCAGGCATGTAACGGACAGTGCGCGATGACCCGATGTCGGAGGCGTCATAGACCGAGCGTGTCACCTTGCGCCGCAATTCGATCACCTCGTCCGGTACTGTGTAGCGCATGGTCAGGTAGTGGTCGGTCTGCCAACGATCATCGCGGCGCACACGCACTTCGTCGCGGTCCATGACTTGCCCGCTCACTTCCACCCCGCGCGCGGCAAAGGCGAGACCTTTGCGCAGCTCCGCCATGCTGATCAGGGTAAAGATCACCGTGAATACCGCCAGAAACAGCGGCAGCATTCCCCCGGTGTGCCACAACATACGCCAAAACCCCGGCGCGGGTCCGTGTGTCAAATCCTTCATGCGCGCAAGGTATCGCAGCGCTCCCCATCCCAAAACCCCCTTTCCTTCACCCATGCACGCAGCTATCTCACACCCCGACAGTCAAAGGGGGCCACACATCATGGCACTGGAAAAATTCGACGCCGCCGAAGTCGAGGCACGCATTTACGCCGAGTGGGAGGCCCGGGGCTGTTTCGCCGCCGGGGCCAACGCGCGCACCGATGCGGCCAGCTACTGCGTCATGATCCCGCCCCCCAACGTCACCGGTGTTCTGCACATGGGCCATGCCTTCAACAACACGCTGCAAGATGTCCTTGTGCGCTGGCACCGGATGCGCGGGTTCGACACGCTCTGGCAGCCGGGCACGGACCATGCGGGGATCGCCACGCAGATGGTCGTCGAACGGCGATTGGCCGAACAGCAGCAACCCTCGCGCACTGAATTGGGCCGTGATGCGTTCACCGCCAAAGTCTGGGAATGGAAGGCTGAGTCCGGCGGCACCATCGTGTCGCAGCTCAAACGGCTGGGCGCGTCCTGCGACTGGTCGCGCGAGGCGTTCACCATGTCCGGCGCACCCGGCGCGCCAAAGGGTGAGGAAGGCAACTTTCATGACGCCGTGATCAAGGTGTTCATCGAGATGTTCAACAAGGGGCTCATCTATCGCGGCAAGCGGCTGGTGAACTGGGACCCGCATTTTGAAACCGCCATTTCCGACCTCGAAGTCGAGAACATCGAAGTTGCGGGCCACATGTGGCACTTCAAATACCCGCTGGCGGGCGGTGCAACCTACGAATATGTCGAAAAGGACGAGGACGGGACCGAGACCCTGCGCGAGACGCGCGACTATATCTCGATCGCGACCACGCGGCCCGAAACCATGCTGGGCGACGGGGCAGTGGCCGTTCATCCATCAGATGAACGCTATGCGCCAATTGTCGGAAAACTCTGCGAAATCCCTGTCGGGCCAAAAGAACATCGCCGCCTGATCCCGATCATCACCGATGAATATCCTGACCCCGACTTCGGCTCGGGTGCGGTCAAGATCACCGGCGCGCATGACTTCAACGACTACCAGGTGGCCAAGCGCGGCAACATCCCGATGTACAACCTGATGGACACGCGCGCCGCGATGCGCAGCGATGGCAAGCCCTATGCAGAAGAGGCCGCAATCGCCCAGAAGATCGCCAGTGGCGAACAGGAGTTTGACGAGGCGATGATTGCCATCATGAACCTCGTCCCGGACGAATATCGCGGCCTTGACCGGTTTGAGGCGCGCAAACGGGTTGTGGCCGACATCACCGCCGAAGGGCTCACCGTGATGGAAACCGTCACGTCAAAGGACGAGAACGGCACAGAAATCACGGACACCCGACCGCTGGTAGACTCCAAACCGATTATGCAGCCCTTTGGGGATCGCTCCAAGGTGGTGATCGAACCCTTGCTGACCGATCAATGGTTCGTGGACACGGACAAGATCGTCGGCCCCGCGCTTGATGCTGTGCGCAAGGGTGATGTGAAAATCCTGCCTGACTCCGGCGAAAAGACCTATTTCCACTGGCTCGAAAATATCGAGCCCTGGTGCATTTCGCGCCAGTTGTGGTGGGGTCACCAGATCCCTGTCTGGTACGGGCCCAGCGTCGTGCACACCGAAAATGAGGATGGCACGCATTCAGACGAATGGGACACGACAAAACCTGTGCATTTCTGTGCGGCCACCCATGAAGAGGCGCTCGCGCTCGCCGGGCAGTATTACGCGACTACGGGTGCGCAAGGCTTCCTTGTCGATACCGAGGCGCAAAACCCACAGGAATCCATCAGCCTGAAATATCAGGACGATGGCCAGCCCGTGCGACTGTGGCGCGATCCGGATGTACTCGACACGTGGTTCTCTTCAGGCCTGTGGCCCATCGGCACGCTGGGATGGCCCGAAGACACAGCGGAACTGGGCAAGTATTTCCCCACCTCTGACCTGATCACGGGTCAGGACATCCTGTTTTTCTGGGTGGCTCGGATGATGATGATGCAACTGGCCGTGGTGGATCAGGTGCCTTTCAGCACCGTCTACCTCCATGGCCTTGTGCGCGACGCCAAGGGCAAGAAGATGTCCAAATCCACTGGCAATGTCATCGACCCACTTGACCTGATCGATGAATACGGCGCGGACGCGCTGCGCTTTGCATCTGCGGCCATGGCAAGCCTTGGTGGGACGCTGAAACTCGACACGCAACGCATTGCAGGCTACCGCAACTTCGGAACGAAACTGTGGAACGCGGCCAGCTATGGCGACATGCGCGGCGTGTTTGACATACCCCACGCGGATGCGGTGCCCGAAACGACGCACCCGCTCAACCGCTGGATCAAAGGCGAGATTGCAAAGACGCGCGAGACGGTGGATGCGGCCCTGACCGAATACCGCTTTAACGATGCCGCGCAGGCCCTGTATGCCTTTACGTGGAATACGTTCTGCGACTGGTATCTGGAATTCACCAAGCCGATCTTTGACGAAGGCAGCACTGCAGAAATTGAGGAAACCAAGGCAACGTACGCATGGGCCCTCGATCAATGTCTGATCCTGCTGCATCCCATCATGCCCTTCATCACCGAAGAGCTTTGGGGCAAAAAGGACCGCCCCAAGCCGCTGATCCACGCCGACTGGCCGACCTATACCACCGATTTGGTGGATTCTGAGGCGGACGCTGAACTCAACTGGGTGATCCGCCTGATTGAATTCATCCGCTCGGCGCGCGCACAGATGCACGTGCCTGCCGGGGCCTATGTGCCATTGGTGGTCAAAGGTTTCACGCAAGACGCAAAAGAGGCCTATGGGCGCAACGAGGCGCTGATCAAGCGCTTTGCCCGGCTCGAAAGCCTGAGCGAAGTCGATGATTTCCCCAAAGGTACCGTGGCGCTTGCCGTTTCGGGCGGTACCTTCGGGCTGCCACTGGCGGATGTGATCGACGTGGGCGAGGAAATCGCGCGGCTTGAAAAGACCCTCGGCAAACTTGCCAAGGAACTTGGTGGCCTGCGCGGGCGGCTCAACAATCCCAAATTCGCGGCCAGCGCGCCCGAGGAGGTCGTTGAAGAAACCCGTGCCAACCTCGCCGCCCGTGAAGAAGAAGACGCCAAACTGAACGAGGCATTAAACCGGCTGAAGGAACTCGGCTAACTCTTCTTCTGACCAGACATACCACGGGGTTTGGGGCGACGCCCCAATCTGGAAACGGCGGCCAAATGGTGCTATCCTCAGCACCATGTCCCGCGCGTTCCGCACCCTTATCGAACGACAGATCGCCAAGACCCGCGCCCAAGGTGGGCTGAGCGGCCTTGAGGGCGAGGGCAAGCCGTTGCCGCACCAGGATCCAAGCATTGATGCGGGCGAAGCTGCAGCCATGCGGATTATGGCGCAGGCCGGTGTTGTCCCCGAAGAGTTTACGCTGAAACAGAAACTCGATGCCGCGCAGGCGCATTTCATGACTCTGGTGTCAGAGGCAGACAAACGCGCGCAAAGCGCTGTGATTGCCGATCTGGAACTGCGCTACAACATCGCCCGCGAGTCGCGACGGGCGTTCATGAAGTAGTATCAGGGCGCTGGACGGCGTGGTGCCCGACTGACCGGCTAAGGCCTTGTCCCGGAATACGTCACGCGCTCGGCCATTGGAAAACCATGTTTACTTGAACACCGGTGCACGCTTTTGGAAGGTGGCCGCGACCACCTCCATCTGATCGGGTTTGCCGATCAACTCTGCCTGCACGCGGCTTTCTTCCAGCAACACCGCGTCAGGACCATTGGCCTCGGCATAACCAATCAGCGCCTTGGCCGCGCGCAGCGCCGATGGGGATTTCAGGGCCAGCGTTTCGGCCAAAGACATGGCCGCCGCCAACGGATCATCGGCAATTTCCGTCACCAGACCCCACGCTTCGGCCTGCTGGGCCGGAACCGGGTCGGCGGTGTATGTCAGCCGCCGCAAGACGTCGCTGCGCACAAGGCGGGGCAACAGAACCATCCCGCCCATATCCGGCACAATGCCCCATTTCATCTCCATCACGGCCAGTTTCGCATCCGGGCCCGCAATGCGGATGTCTGCGCCCAGGGCCAGTTGCAGGCCCGCGCCGTAGCAGACACCGTGGATGGCCGCAATCACCGGCATCGGGCAGCGCGTCCAGACCATTGCAACCTCTTGCCACTGGTTCGTGGTGCCGTTCCCATGGGTGCGCGGCATCAGCAAGTCATTGGGATCCTTGCCAATCATCGCCCCCAGACCCGCAATGTCGATACCGGCACAAAACCCTTTTCCGTCGCCCGAGATCACGCAGACGCGCGCATCGCTTTCCGCCACCTCGTTGCCGGCGGCAATGACCGCATCGATCATTGCTTGATCGACGGCATTCACCTTGTCGCTTCGGGTCAGACGCACATGCGCAATGTGGTTTTCATAGGTGACGGATACGCGTGCTGGCTCGCTCATGGGGCAACTCTCCTCTTTGGAGCACCCAAGCCCATGATCGCGGCGCGCACCAGCAAAACCTTGCGGCACGCCCATCCGCGTCACGTCCTTGCCCCGGTCAGCCGCGCGCGCTACCCCTGCCTGCATGACAGATCTTCGCCTCACACCGCTTGCCGCCAGCCTGCCCTCAACCGTGCCCTTTGTCGGCCCCGAAGCACAGGAACGCGCGCGCGGCGCACCGTTCATCGCGCGTCTTGGCGCCAATGAAAGCAACTTCGGCCCCTCACCCCGCGCGCTTGAGGCGATGGCAAAGGCGGATGTGTGGAACTACGGCGATCCGGAAAATTTCGATCTTCGCGAGGCGCTGGCCGCCCACCTGAACGTCGCTGCAGCCAACATCATGGTCGGTGAAGGCATCGACGGCTTGCTCGGCTACATCGTGCGGTTGTTTGTCGGACCGGGCGATCATGTGGTGACGTCCGACGGGGCCTATCCCACCTTCAGCTACCATGTGGCAGGCTATGGCGGCACGCTCCACAAAGTGCCTTACATCGATGACCACGAAGACCCCGGCACCCTTTTCGCCAAAGCGAGCGAAACCGGGGCCAAGCTGGTCTACCTCGCCAATCCCGACAATCCCATGGGCACGTGGCACAGTGGGGCGGCACTGGCGCGCGCGCTTGATGACCTGCCCGACGGCTGTGTGCTGGTGCTGGATGAGGCCTACATCGAATGTGCGCCTAGCGGGACCGCACCGGACATCCCGGCAAGCGATCCACGCGTCATAAGGTTGCGTACGTTTTCCAAAGTGTACGGCATGGCCGGGGCACGGGTCGGATATGCGATCGCAGCGCCCGGCGTGATCGATGCCTTCAACAAGGTGCGCAATCATTTCGGCATGAACCGCGCTGCGCAGGCAGGCGCGCTGGCGGCTTTGGGCGATCCCGACCACCTGCGCGACACTCTTGGCAAGATCGAAGGCGCGCGCACCCGTATCGCGACAATCGCGCGTGACAATGGGCTGACCCCGATGCCATCGGCTACGAATTTTGTGGCGATTGACTGTGGCGGTGACGGAGCGTTTGCCAAGGCCGTGCTGGACGGTCTGATTGCACGCGCCATTTTCGTGCGCATGCCCTTTGCCGCGCCGCAAAACCGCTGCATCCGCGTCAGTTGCGGCACCCCGTCCGACCTTGATGCATTTGCCGCCGCCCTGCCCGGTGCGATCAAGGATGCGCGAGGGGGCTGACAGCCGGGATTGCTTCATTATACTTAAAGAATTCACCCGTATGTCCGAGGCTGCCATGAACAACAAGCCTGTGGGCCGCGCGCCCAATTACACCACTGCCTGTGTCGCCATGTTCGGCGTCAATATCACCTGCGTGCTGGTGGTGATATGGGCCATCTGGGGCTTGATCGCCGCCCTGCTGCTTGCCGTTGGTGTCAATCATCTGATGGAACGGGCACGGGTCTGGGCGGCGGCACGACAGGCGGCCTCAATCCGGCGGGGCAAGCAGGTTTAGCCAGCTGCACGTCTGATGTGCCGTCCCGCTGCAATCTGAGCATCCGACTTTTTCATTGCGTTCTGCCCGCGCAGCACCTTTCCTGATCGCACCCCACGCAGGAGACGTCAGACATGGCGCACCGAAAGCTTTACCTCGGCCCGCTCACCGACAATAGACGGTGGGACATGGTCGACATTCGCGCCGACGATGTGTTTGTCGTCACGCCGCCCAAATGCGGAACCACATGGATGCAAACCATCATTGCGCTGCTTTTTTCCGGCGATCCTGAAGTGGAAACGGAACTGTCCGTTAAGATGCCGTGGGTCGACATCCGTATCCGCGAAATGTCCGAGGTCGCCGCGCGGCTTGACGCGATGCAGCACCGGCGCAGCATGAAAAGCCACACGCCCATGGACGGTGTGCCGCTGCATGATCGCGCGCATTACATCTGCGTGTTTCGTCATCCTCTGGATGCGCACTTCTCGTACCGCAAACACGTGCGCAACATCCCGATGCCCTGGTTCGATGTGTGGTATCCTGAGGACGATCCCGACGGCATCACCTTTCGCCGCTTTCTGGATGGCGGAGCGGAAGGGTTTGACACAGATGCCATGCCGCTTGCGCACATTCTTCAGCACTACAAGGCCGCCGCCGCAGTTGCCGACCGGCCAAACGTGTCACTTTTCCACTATGCGGACATGACGCGCGATTTGGCGGGCACTTTCGCCAGACTGGCCGATGTGCTGGGCATTTCGCATTCCGATTCCGTCATGCACCAACTGGTGCAGGCCGCGAGCTTTGACAATATGAAAGCCAACGCAGAACGCTTTGCCCCGTCGGGCGGCAAAGGTTTCATGAAGTCGGATTCGGATTTTTTCCACAGCGGGACAAGCGGCAAATGGCGCGGCGCACTGAGCGACGCAGACCTGGCCGCATATGACGCTATGATGGATGCGCATCTTGGCCCAAAGGATCGCGCCTGGCTGGAATACGGATCATCCGGGACCGCCCCTGCCTGAGCAGACCTGCCCTTTCCGCAACCAGTTACCCGGCGGCAATCACAGTGGCCGCGGCATCGAGGCCCCCGGCCCGTGCGGAATGTCGAGTGCTGATAGACCTGTCTCAATCCCGCCCAGCAGCCCCATGATCATGTGCCCGTTCACATGCCCCATATGGCCCAGACGGAAAAACCCGTGCCATGCCGGATCGCCCGGGGCGGCCATGCCAAGGCCAATGCCAAGGGTCAGTCCGAGGTTGTGTTCAACCCAGTCCCGCAAGGCCGTGCCGTTGGGAGCACCAATGCGCAATGCGGTGACAGCACAACTGCGATGCTGCGCGTCCGTCACGTTCAACTCCAGCGGCCCCTCTTGCGCCCATGCCTCACACGCAGCCCAGATCGCACGCGCCAGCAGGCTGTGGCGCGTCCAGACGGCCTCGACCCCTTCGCCGTGCAGCATATCCAGTGCAGTGCGCAGACCATAAAGGTGATGCGTCGGGGCCGTGCCGTTCCAGTACATAAAGAACTCTTCGGGATTTGCGCGCGGCTCCCAGTCCCAATAGCGGCTGACCCGGGGCATCGCGGCGCGCGCGGCCTGCGCCTTGGCGTTGAAAAACACGAAACACATGCCAGGGGGCACCATCAGACCCTTTTGGCATCCTGCAACCATGACATCGACGCCCCAGGCGTCCATTTCGAACACATCGCAGGCCAGCGAGGCGATACAATCCGCCATCAACAGCGCGGGGTGGCCTTCGCTGTCGAGCACGGCGCGCAAGGCGGCGATGTCATTGCGGATCGACGTCGAGGTGTCGACATGAACGGCCAGCACGGCCTTGATCCTGTGGCCTTTATCAGCGCGCAAGGCGTCGGCGATGCGGTCCATATCCATGGGCGCGCGTTTGCCGAAATCGATGGTTTCGACCTCCGCCCCGAGGCCCGTCGCCATTTCCCCCCAACCGATGCCAAAACGACCCGTTGCGGGCACCAGAACCGTGTCACCCGGCTGGATCGTGTTGGCCAAGGCCGCCTCCCACGCGGCGTGGCCATTGCCGATATACATCGCCACGTCCCCTTGGGTGCGCGCGACCCGTTTGAGGTCGGGCACGATGCTTGCCGCGATGTCGACGACTTCACCCGCATAAATATTGGGCGCGGCGCGATGCATGGCACGCAGCACGGCGTCCGGCATCACCGAAGGACCGGGAATGGCAAGGTAGTCGCGGCCAAAACTGGCGATGGGGGAATTGGGCATGGAAGTCTCCGGCAAGATGCGCTGGCGCGGACCCTAGCGTGCCGCCACGCGGCGTCAATCGCCCTCTCTGCTTGCCCCGGACTGGCGCGCAAGTTACACGTCGTCCTTGAGATAAATCATCGGAGCGCGGCGCTACGGCCGTTCGTACCCAACGCGTGACCACTCCCAACTCTCCTGACGTGCCAAGCACCGCCTCCGGGCCTTTGCTGAGGTGGCTTTGGTCGGCCTATCTGAAAAAGCACACCGGAACGATGGCGATTGCCGTCTTTTTCATGCTGCTTGAGGGGTCGATGCTGGGGGCGCTCAGCTACATGATGCAGCCGATGTTTGATGATGTGTTCGTGGCTGGTGACGGCGGGATGCTGGTCTGGGTCGGGATTTTCGTGGTCGGCATATTCCTCGTGCGCGCGACAGCGTCAGTCGCTCAAAAGCTGCTGTTGATACAGGTATCGCTGAAAACCAGTGCCGCCCTGCGCATCGATCTGCTGGACCGCATCATGTTGCAGGACGGGGCGTTTCACCAAGTGCATCCGCCCGGCTACCTGATCCAGCGCGTTCAGGGTGACGTGGGCGCAGTGGGTGATGTCTGGCGCGCCATCATCACAGGGGCCGGCCGCGATTTTCTGGGTCTGCTCGTGCTTTTGGGTGTGGCGATCAGTGTTGATCCGATCTGGGCGCTGCTGGCCTGTATCGGCATTCCGGTTCTTGTCCTGCCTGCGGCCACCGCCCAAAGCTATGTGCGCCGTCAGGCCCGCAAATCGCGCGATCTGGGTGCCAACCTGTCCACCCGGCTGGACGAAGTGTTTCATGGCATTGTGCAGGTCAAACTGAACGCTTTGGAGCGGTATCAGGCCCGCCAATACCGCAGCCTGACCGACCGCTTTGTTACAACTGAGACCAAGACTGCCTTTGGCAGCGCTGCGATCCCCGCGATGATCGACATTATTTCGGGCGTAGGGTTTATGGCTGTCATCCTTTATGGCGGCTCGGAAATCATCTCGGGCGAAAAGACCATCGGCCAGTTCATGACCTTTTTCACGGCCATGGGGTTTGCATTTGATCCGATGCGCCGTCTTGGGGCAATTGCGGGCCTATGGCAAACGGCTGCCGCCTCGATCGAGCGGGTGAAAGAATTGCTGGATGCGCCGATTTCCCTGTCCTCGCCGCCCAATCCGTCCACACCGCCTGTCGGGGTGCCGGAAATCACCCTTGAAAACGTGTCGCTGTCTTACGGGGACACCCGCGTTCTGAAGGACGTGTCGCTGGTGGCAAGTCCCGGCGAGACAACTGCCCTGGTCGGTGCATCGGGCGCGGGCAAATCGTCGATCTTCAATCTGCTGACGCGGTTGATTGATGCACAAGAAGGGACAGTGCGCGTGGGCGGCGTGCCGACAAGCGAGATGGATCTTGATGTCCTGCGCGGCCTTTATTCGGTCGTCACGCAAGAGGCCCTGCTGTTTGACGAATCCTTGCGGGAAAACATCCTGCTTGGGCAAAGCGACATTCCCGAAGAGAAACTGAAGGCCGCGCTTGACGCAGCCCATGTGAGCGATTTCCTACCGCAGTTGCCCAATGGCCTCGACACCCATGTGGGGCCGCGCGGTTCTGCCCTGTCCGGCGGGCAACGCCAGCGCGTTGTCATCGCCCGCGCCCTGTTGCGTGACACGCCGGTCTTGTTGCTGGACGAGGCGACCTCGGCCCTCGATGCGCAATCTGAAAAGGTGGTGCAGGACGCGCTGGATCGGCTGTCTGCGGGTCGCACCACGCTGGTCATTGCCCACCGGCTGTCGACCATTCGCGGCGCGGACAAAATCATCGTGATGGACCGTGGCGAGGTCAAAGACACCGGCACCCATGAAGAGCTGCTGGAACGGGGCGGTATCTATGCTGACCTCTATCGATTGCAATTCAAGGACGGCAAGACCGTGATTGACCGCGCCCATGCCCGTGCGCTTGGCAAGGATGACCTGAGCGATACGTCATCCGGGCACGGATGGCTGGCCCGCATCCGCGCCCGCCTTATCGGCTGACTGGCGGACCCGTCAGCGCCGGTATTCGCGCGCGAGCGTGGCGACATCAACGCCTGCAAAATAGCGCGCCAATGTCCACAGATTCCGCGCGCCACGCCTGATCCACCCCTGACGACGGTATTTGGCACCGCTCGTCACCGCAATCGCATCGAGGGCCACCAGTTGCCCCTTGAGGGCGCGCACGATGGCCACGTCCTCCATCAACGGGATATCTGCATAGCCTTCGACATGGGAATAGAGCGTACGGGGAATCAACAGGCCCTGATCGCCATAAGGCAGGCCCAGCACCCGCGCCCGCAGGTTCGCCCACGCGGCAACAAAGCGCCCGCCCCGATCAAATCGGAGCTGGAAGTAAGCGGCCTTTTGCGTACCCAGATGCGCGCCGACCGCATTGGTCCAGCCCGGGCTGAGAACCGTGTCGGCGTGCACCACAAGAAACCATTGCGCACGCGCCTGTGCACATCCGCGCCGCAACTGCCCCCCGCGCGAGGCAGGCCCGGTGACGATATGCGCGCCCCACGCATCGGCCTGCGCCAGCGTATCATCGCACGACCCTCCGTCGCTGACGATCAGTTCGGCAACCAGACCCGCCTCAACCCCTTCCATCAATGCACCCAGGCATGCGGGCAGACTCTGGCCCGCATTAAGCGTCGGGATAATGACAGACAGTGGTGCAGGCACGCGCGCCCCCTTTTTCCGGTGCTTGAGCCTGTTATATGACAATGATGCCAAGCAAAAGGAACGCGCCATGTCCGCACGCCATATTTTCCGCCTCTCGGGCGCAGATACGCGCAATTTCCTGCAAGGGCTGGTCACCAATGACGTGAACGGGATCGATCAGGGGCTGGTCTATGCCGCCCTGCTCACGCCGCAAGGCAAGTATATGGCCGATTTTTTCCTGAGCGCGGATGGCGATGACGTGCTGCTGGACGCAGAGGCTGATCAGGCCGACATGCTGCGCACACGGTTGGGCATGTACAAGCTGCGCGCGGATGTGACGATTGCGGATGCCGCCTTGTTCGTGCATCGCGGCCTTGGTGACAGGCCCGCCGATGCCATGGATGATCCACGTCACAACGCACTTGGATGGCGCGCCTATCGCGATGGCCCCCAAATGGACGACGATGTGGATTGGACAGCGTTGCGCGTGGCCCACATGATCCCGCAGGCGGGTATGGAGCTGACGCCGGATACGTTCATTCTTGAGGCCGGCTTTGAATCCGTGAACGGCGTCGATTTTCGCAAAGGCTGCTATGTTGGTCAGGAGGTCACAGCGCGGATGAAGCACAAAACCACGCTGCGCAAAGGTCTGGCGCAGGTGGCGGTGACGGGCGATGCGGTGCCCGGCACGCCCATCATGGCCGGGGACAAGGTGGCGGGCACCCTGCTCAGCCGTGCAGGCGACAGCGCCATTGCCTATCTGCGCTTTGACCGGGCCAAAGGACCGATGGAGGCCGACAAGGCCACCGTGACGTGGGACAGCGCCGGAGACTGACCTCGTTTCGCCTTAATCGATCAGGCGCGTTCGGAATAATCCATCGTTTCCGTGTTCACGACGATGTCTTCGTCCTGCCCGACAAAGGGCGGCACCATGACCTTGAGGCCATTGTCCAGTGTCGCGGGTTTGAACGAGTTTGCCGCCGTCTGGCCTTTGACCACCGGCTCTGTCTCGACGATCTTGCACACGACCTTTTGCGGCAGGGTCGCGTTCAACGCTTCGGCCTCGTGGAATTCGACCACGATGGTCATACCGTCCTGAAGGAACGGGCGGCGATCCCCAAGGATTTCCGAGGGCAGTTCGATCTGCTCGTAAGTGTCGGTGTCCATGAACACCAGCATCCCGTCATTTTCATAGAGGAACTGCTGATCTTTCTGTTCCAGGCGCACCCGCTCGACCTTGTCGGCGCTGCGAAAGCGTTCGTTCAGCTTGGAGCCGTTGCGCAGGTTGCGCATCTCGACCTGGGCAAAAGCCCCGCCCTTTCCGGGCTTTACGTGGTCAACCTTGACCGCGGCCCAAAGCCCGCCGTTGTGCTCAAGCACGTTACCGGGGCGAATTTCGTTTCCGTTGATTTTAGGCATGTGGCGAAACCATGGCAAAAGGTTGATGAAATGTTGATGCACCCTATATCTCGGGTGTGGGTGCCCTGCAAGGCAACCAGATACGGTGCTGCATCTGCAGCAAGCCATGCACGAAACGCAAGGGTGCCATGCAAATACAGGGTATCCGAATCGACTGAGATAGGCCATAACGGGCGTCACGCCGCAAAACACAAGAGCAAGAATAAAAGAAAGGACGACGAATGAAAGATTTCGTTGACGGCACAGCCTTTAACAACGAACAAGGCAACCGTGCACGTAAACTGTTTGCAGCCGTGGTGTTGGCAGCGCTTGATGACGCCATCGCGGATGACAAGAAATATGGCAATGGCCCCGAGCAGATTGCCCGCTGGGCACGTTCGCGTGACGGACGCGAAGTGTTGAGCTGCGCCGGTATCGACCCCAACGAGCGGGTTGTGAACGGCTTGATGGATTTCGTGGGCAAAGGTGTCCGCACCTCGGTCGCGCTGAGCCGTGAAGAATCCGAGCGTCGCAACGCCGCACAACAGGCCGAAGCTGCCTGACCCAAACTGCTTTCGCTGCTAAGGAAAACGCGCCCCTCTGCCGGGCGTGTTTTCTTTTTGGGGCTGATTTTTCTAGCTGTTCACGAAGAAGAACAGCCATTGGCGCACAATCCACAGCTCGGCCAGAACCAACAGCCCCGTGGTCACAGAGGCCCAGAGCGGGACACTGCGAAACCACAGCCAGACACCGCAAACCAGTGCCAACACCGCCTCCAGCGGGGCGACCCACATGGCCCCGTGCGCGCGGTCCCAATAGCTGACCGGGCTTTCAAACACCCAGGACGACACGGGCCAGAAATGCGGGCGTCCATCATCGTGATGCAGCGGGAAGTCGAGCAACAGGTGCACCATGGCGGCACCCGTCAGCGCAATCGCCCAGGGCACCCGCCGCCACAGCGCCAGACCAAGCAACACCCCCCACAGCAAGAATGAATTGTCGATCGCAAAGACCGTCTGCCATGCATCCGAAAAGTAAAGCTCGTTGAATACGCGGGAGGGCGGTATGGCCAGCACAAACAGCGCAGTGCCCGCCATCAGGTAGAGTGACAAGTCAGGCAAGATCGCGCCAGCAAAAGCGGCAATCAACATCGAAGATCGCGCAGGCCGTCCAAAAATCGCCGCCCCGATCAACAGATGCGCAGGCGTGTTCACAGACGCTGAGGGATGCGCAAACGAAGAGGTTGCCGCGCGTTCGCTGTCATTCCAGATCTTGGGCGGCAAGTGCGCGATGGATTTCGCGGCGCACCAGCTTGCGGACATTCCGCGTGATCCGCTCGCCCAGCGCGCCCTGCAACTCTTCGCGCACGATATCGCTGATCAATTCGCGCAAGGCGTCTTCGTCCAGCACATCATCGTCAGTCGAGAACAGGACAGAAGTTGCACCCGATGCCGCATCCTCGGACGGTTCGGGCGCTGCTTGCGGTTCCGGTGATGCCTCTATTTCCTCGGCGTCAGGTTGGGATTCGCTTGTGTCAGCATCAGCGTCTTGGAAAACGGCGTCCTCTTCTGCCTCAATGACGTCCGCTACAATGTCTTCGGCTGTGCTCTCGTCTTCGTCCTCGTCCACATCCGCGTCTTCCCACTCCATCGCGGGTGGTTCTGTGCCTGCATAGGCGTCAGCACCAAGGTCATCGGGTTCAAACTGGTCGCGCCGTTCGCCCACCAAGGTCTCCAGTGCGGCGACCTTTTCGCTCAGGCTTTTGGGCAACGGTTTGGCCGCTTGCTCTGATGGTGCTTCGTCGTCCGCGTCGTCAGTTTCCGGCGCTGCCGTCACCGCATCCACTTCCCTCGCCCAATCTTCGGGCACGTGGGGGTCTGAAGCGACCTCGCCATCGTCATCAGTATCCGAAGCTGCAACGGCAGATGCAATCAAGGCACTTTCGTCCTCAGCGTCACCGTCTTCGCCATGTTCATCACTGGGCCAGACAGCCTCATCGTCATCGCCAGACACATCGCTGTCCGCGAAATCCTCGTGCGCGTCCGTTTCCGCCGCATTGTCCGCCTCCGATGCCTCTTCGACATCCTGTTCAGGCTCTGTCACAGGCGTGGATGGTTTGGTCAGTTCAGCAGACAGGGCCGCAACCACTGCGCTGGGGTCTGCGGGGGTAAAACCCTGCGCGCGGACGTCAATTCTGGCCTCGTCCTTGGCTTTCTCTTTGGAAAAGGCAGATTCTGCAAATTCGGCAAGTGCGTCCTCGTCCATCGCCTCCACGTCGACCTCTTGCGCCATATCCTCGGCTGCATCCTCGTCGGAGTCGTCCGCGGCATCCGCCTCGGGCACGCGCAGCGACGGTGTCAGCACCAGTCGATCACTCGGCGGCTGCTGCACGGACGAAGCGCCCGGGCGCGTGTTGTCGGACACCAGGCGACGGATAGACGCCAGAACGTCCTCCACGTCAGTGTTGGTCATCGGATCAGACATTTTATTTACCACTCTCAACCTCGATGCGCAGTCTAGCCCGCCCCAAAGAGTCGCACAACACTGTGGTGAAAACCTTAATCAGATGGTTGAAGGGCGCGCAGTACCTTGTCGAGTTGCTGACCCTGCTTGGAGCGCTTGGTCGGACCGGACTTGACCAGATTGTAATATGCCGCCGGATCATAGATCTGCACCGGCAGACCCAGACGCTGCGCCGTCAAAAGCCCCATGGATTCAAGCACTTGATATGCGGCAATATATTGGTCCGCCCGCGCGGAAATCCGGTTGGTTTCCGCATCCAGCAGATCCTGTTCGGCGTCAAGCACGTCCAGCGTGGTCCGTGCTCCCAGCGTCGCCTCTTCACGCACGCCCTGAAAGGCGACGCGTGCTGCCCGTATCTGGCGTTCCGAAGCGGACAGGCTTGCGCGCGCCGCAACAAGGTTGGAAATCGCATCGACGACGTCCTGCTGCACATCGTGGCGCACATTGTGCAGGTTGCCACGCGCGGCATCCCGCACTGCCATGGCGCGACGCTCACGGGCGCTAAGCTCGCCACCGCGATAGATCGGGCCGCTGACGCTGACACCAATGCTGCCGGTTTCCGACCCGTTTCGGTTGCCGAGGTTTTCCTGCAGACCCAAACTGCCATCCAGCGAAACAGTGGGCAATCTGTCTGCCACCGACGCTGTGATCAGCAGTTCATTTGCCGCCACCTGACGCCGCGCCTGTTCCATCTCGGGATGGGTGCGCACGGCGACGGACTGGGCATTGCCAATATCCGTGGTCGTCCGCGGCAAACGTGGCACCGCCGACAAGCGGCCCGGCTGGCGGCCCGTGGCGTTGGCGTATTCCGCCTGCGCCTGGATAAGATCACGTTGGGCCGCGGCCAGATTGCTGCGCGCCTGCGCAACCGCAGCCTCGGCCAGCGCCACATCGGTGCGGGTCACTTCGCCCACTTCGAAACGGTCTTCGGAGGCGCGCAATTCCTGCTGCAACAGGCGCAGGTTGTTCTGCCGCAGGGCCACAAATTCCTGCTGCCGGCCGACGTTGAAAAAGGCCACCGCCGCGCGCAGAAGCACGTTCTGCTCGATACTCAGCAACGAGGCGCGTGTGGCCAGCACAGTTTCCTTGCTGGCCTCGACCCGGGCCGCATCCGCACCCCCGTCAAACAACTGCAGCGTGGCTGACAGTCCAATCGTCGCAGTTGTCGATCCCGCATCGCGCGAGAAACCACCCGTCGCGGCGGAGGTCGAGTTGCCAAACTGGCGTGTGACATCCCCGGACCACGAAATGATCGGGCGCAGGACAGATGCGGCAATCGCCACGTCTTCGTCCGCGGCGCGCAACAGGGCGCGGTTCTGATCCAGCAAACCGCTATGGGTGTAGGCCCCGACCAGCGCATCAGCCAGCGTATCGGCCCACGCCGAAGGTGATCCAAGACCTGAAATCACGGCCAAAACTGCTGCACTTCGTCGCCACATACGGCCCTGCCCTGCCTTACTCATGGTGTCTGTTTTCCCTCTTGCGCGGATTGCCTGATGGTTTGGTCTTTGCTCAGAATTGGAATGCGTTGTGGTGCTCAAATCCGGCCAGAACCGGCGCGCCAGCATTGAAGGAACGGCGCCAATGCATGCGGCCGTCCAGCTTGTAGCCGATGCGCACTTCGCCCAATGCACCGTCCATGAAGAGGCAGGCGATCCGCCCGCCATCTTTCAGCTGGGCAAGGATCGCGTCCGGCAGACGGCCGACGCCCCCTTCGACAACGATCACATCGTAAGGTCCGTGTTCAGCGGCCCCTTCGTGCAGCGGGCCGGTGTGGACGATGACATTGTCCATGCCGGCCGCCATCAGCCCTTCTTCGGCCTCGTGGGCCATGTCGCCGTCTTCTTCTAGGGCGACGACGGCCACGGCCATATGCGCGATCACGGCGGCGGAATAGCCATAAGCGGCACCGATATCGAGCACGAGTTCATCCTGCCCGATGTCCAGCGCGTCAAGAATCTTGGCCAATGTGCGCGGCTCAAGCAGCACGCGCCCGCCACCAAGGCTGAGGTTCTCGCCCATATAGGCGGCCTCGCGTTTGGCAGATGGCACAAAGTCCTCGCGTTTGACCGACAGCATGGCATCGATGATCGGAAATTTGGTCACATCCGACGGGCGCACCTGCGTGTCGACCATCATTGTGCGGCGGGCAGAAAAGTCAGTCATCACTGCTAAACTCGTTCGTTCAGAATCCTGACAACAGATGTGCCACATCCCGCGCCCATGAGCAACGCGCCAGCGCGCCTTGAGACGTCATTCATCACAGCGCACACTTGCGCGCGATTATGAGATGAGCTATCGCAACCCTCGCACCACGGATGGCGAGTTGGCGGAGTGGTTACGCAGCGGATTGCAAATCCGTGTACACCGGTTCGATTCCGGTACTCGCCTCCAAGTGTTTTCAATGCGTTACGGATGCGCGATCACTGCGCGACTGAACCGTTGCGCGTACAATACCCGCTCCGTCAAACCGGATACACCAACCTGAACCCGTGATGCGAGGTTGAGCTGTCTGGCGATGTGCCGCTGCGCGCGGCAATCCTGTAGCGGAAACAATACGATGCGTGGCACAGGAACGAGCCCCCTTTGCTGAGCTTGTACCCCGCCTTGCCCACATGCGCGGCCTGCACGGACTTTTTCAAAGACGCGACCTTGAAGGGCTGCGATGTCCATTCCCACACATTGCCGACCATGTTGAACAGACCATAGCCGTTGGGCGCAAATGAACGCGCAGGTGCAGTGCCTGTGTATCCATCCAGACCAAGGTCGGATTTGGGGAACTGCCCCTGCCAGATGTTGCAGGGGAAATGTCCCACATCGTCGGGGTCTTCATCGCCCCACGGATAGGTCACGTCGCCAAGACCGCCGCGTGCGGCATGCTCCCACTCGATCTCTGTGGGCAAGCGGCCTCCTGCCCACTGCGCAAAGGCGCGCGCGTCGTTCCACGTGATGTGCACAACCGGGTGGTCGGGAAGGCAGGCTGTTTGAGACCCGGGGCCGTGAGGGCAGCGCCAGTACGCACCTTTGATCACGCGCCACCATGGGGCCTCTGCGACAGCCTGACTTGGCGGCGCATCATCCGGCAGAAAGTTCATGAAAACAAAAGAGTCGCCGATCCGCTCTGCCTCGGTCATATAGCCTGTGGCCTCGACAAAGGCTGCAAACCGCGCGTTCGTGACTACTGTGACGTCCATCCGGAAAGGCTTGACCTTTTTGCGCTGCAACGGGCCTTCGCCATCGGCGGACAAGTGGGGTGTATTGGTTCCGACAAGGGCTGTGCCGCCGGGGATATCGACGGTTTCGGCTGTGGCCGTCGCCTGTGCAGATCGTGCGATCGCCATGTGCGCGACACTTTGCGGCGCGGAGGTGCGCGCAGGCTGACAACAGCCCTTTGCCGCAGAGGTCTCTTTGTCCGCTTGTGCCATTAAGTGTGTGTCCGCGCCTGCGCCGTTTGCCGGTTCATGGTGGCCCGCCCAACATAAGAATTGCAAGGCCGCAGAGCCCGCCAAAGAACATCGCCACCACACGCGCCTCTTGCACTTGTTCCTTTGATTGCAGAACACTGTGCAGACGCGCCAGACAGGGAGTCCGCAATGACCACACCACACCGCACTGCCGTCATCGGGCTCGGCTCGATGGGATATGGGATGGCGCAATCCTGTTTGCGCGCGGGCCATGAAACCTTTGGCTACGATGTCTCTTCGGACCAGACGGCGCGCTTTGTTTCCGAAGGCGGCGCGCAAGGCGTCATTGACGAGGTCGCGCCGGACCTTGACGCCGCTGTTGTCGTCGTCCTCAACGCCGAACAGACGGCCACAGTGCTGTTTGGCCCAGGCGGCGTGGTGCCAAAGATGCGCAAAGGGGCCGTTGTCATGGCCTGCGCAACGGTTCCCCCCGCCTTTGCCCGCCAGATGGAGGAGCGGTGCACGGACTTTGGCGTACACTACCTCGATGCGCCGATTTCGGGCGGGTCGGTGAAGGCGGCGCAGGGCGCATTGTCGATCATGGCCTCTGGCACACCGGATGCCTTCACGGCCGCCAGGCCTGTTCTGGATGCAACGGCCACCACCGTGTTCGAGTTGGGCGAACAGGCCGGTCCCGGATCGGCGATGAAGGCGGTCAACCAGTTGCTCGCGGGTGTGCACATCGCCACCATGGCCGAGGCGCTCACCTTTGGCATGACGCAAGGTGTGGATCCGGCCCAGTTCGTCGAGGTGATCAGCAAATGTGCGGGCTCAAGCTGGATGCTTGAGAACCGCGCACCCCACATCGTGGCGGGCGACTACACGCCCCATTCGTCCGTAAACATCTGGCCCAAGGATCTTGGGATCGTGCTGGACGTCGCCAAATCCGCCAATTTTTCCGCACCCATCACCGCTGCCGCGTTGCAGCAGTTCATCGCCGCCGCCGGTATGGGATTGGGGGGCGAAGACGACGCCGCCGTCGTCAAGGTCTATGCCCGCAACGCGCAATTGACCCTGCCCGGAGAAGGGGAATGAAATTCTCTGCCAATCTTGGGTTTCTGTGGGCGGACAGACCCTTGCCCGACGCTGTTCACGCTGCCCACGCCGCCGGGTTCGATGCGGTTGAGTGCCACTGGCCCTATGACACCCCCGCGCAAGAGGTCAAAGCGGCGCTTGATGCCACAGGGCTGCCCATGTTGGGCCTCAACACGCGGCGCGGCGGTGTGGCAGTTGGTGAAAACGGCCTTGCCGCACTGCCGGGGCGGGAAGACGAGGCGCGCGCGGCAATCGAAGAATCCATCGCTTATGCGAGTGTCGTGAATGCAGGTGCGATCCACGTGATGTGCGGCTTTGGCCACGGGGACGCGGCGCACGCAACCTTTGTGAACAACCTGCGCTTTGCATGCGCGGCGACGGACAAGACGATCCTGATCGAACCGCTGAACCGCCATGACGCCCCGGGCTACTTCCTGTCCACCACGGATCAGGCCCGCGCCATCATTGAAAAGGTCGCCGCACCCAATCTCAAGCTGATGTTCGACTGTTACCATGTGGGCCGGAATGAAGGTGACGTGACCACGCGTCTTGGTGCCTTGCGCGACATCATTGGCCATATCCAGTTTGCATCTGTCCCCGACCGGGGCGCGCCGGATCATGGCGAGCTGGATTACGCACACATCTTTGCCGCCCTCGCCGACTGGTCCGCCCCATTGGGGGCGGAGTATAAACCGGGCGGCGACACGGACGCTACGCTGGGCTGGATGGCGCGTTCTCGCGGCTGATCCGCCCGATCGACAGCCAACTGAGGGCAATCATGACGGCGGCGGTGCCCAGACACAGCGGCAGGCCACCGATCTGATATGTCAGGCCCGAAAGAACCGTGCCGATCAAACGCCCCGCGGCATTGGCCATATAGTAAAACCCCACATCCATCGTCACACGGTCTGCGCTGGTAAAGGCGAGGATGAGGTAGGAATGCAGGGATGAGTTAAGCGCGAACAACACGCCAAAGATGAGCAATCCAATGACCACCGCCCCGGTCAGCCACAGGGTCGGCGCACCAGCAAGAAATGCGGCGATGGCAAGCCCGGCAGGAACGAAGAACAGCGTGGCGACCCAGAACCGGGCGGCGGCTGCAAGGTCGGCCTCGGATCGCCCCGCACTGCGCAGGATGGCGGGCGCGCGCGCCTGAACGGCCCCGTACAGGATCACCCAAAGTGCCATGAAGGTGCCGATCATGAAAAAGGCAGCGCGCTGGCCCTCTGGTGTGCCGTCGCTGAGCACCGAATAGAAATAGATCGGGATTCCGACCACAAACCACACATCCCGCGCCCCAAACAGGAAGACACGGGCGAGGCTCAGCCAGTTGATGCGCGTATTTTTCGAAATGACCTCTATGAACTTTGCGCCCTTGCGCCCGACCGGCAGGCCCGGCGGCATGCGCATGACCACGACCAACAGGATCACACCCAGCATCACGGCCATACCCAGAACGGATGGTACAAAACCAAAGAGTGCCAGCGCCCCTGCCCCAAGCAGAAAGCCAAAGCCTTTCACCGCGTTCTTGGATCCCGTCAGCAGCGCGACCCAGCGAAACAGCCCGTCGCCCTCGGGCGCGAGCAGTTTGACCGCCGACTTGGAGGACATCTTGGCCAGGTCCTTGGCCACGCCCGACAGGCCCTGCACGCACATCACGAACACAACTGACGCGGCCACGCTCCATGCCGGATCAAGCTGCGCCAGCGCAATCAGCGCCACCACCTGCAGGCCCAGGCCCGCGTAAAGTGTCGAAGTCAGCCCGAACCGCGCCGCAATCCATCCCGCCGACAGGTTCGTGATCACGCCCGCGATCTCGTACAGCACAAAGAGATAGGCAAGCTGCACCGGCGAAAAGCCAAGGCTGTTGAAGTGGAGCAAAACCAGCATCCTGAGCGCGCCGTCCGTCAGCATGAAGGCCCAATAGGTCGCCGTGACTGCAATATAGGCGGCAAGACCCTCGGGTTTGCTCACAAACTGTCCCCGACCATCTGCGCCACATCGATCAGGCGGTGGGCATAGCCCCATTCGTTGTCATACCACGCATAGACTTTCACTTGCGTGCCGTTCACCACCATAGTGGAAGGTGCATCCACTATACTGGATCTGGGGTCGTTGGTGTAGTCCGAAGACACCAGTGGTCGGGTTTCATAACCAAGAATCCCATATAACGGACCGCTCGCCGCCGCCTCGAACAACGCGTTGACCTCTTCGGCGGTCGTGGCCCGCTCCACCTCGAACACACAGTCGGTGAGGGAGGCATTGAGCAGCGGGATGCGCACCGCATGCCCGTTCAGCTTGCCCGTGAGTTCGGGATAAATCAGCGTGATCGCGGTGGCTGAACCAGTCGTCGTAGGGATCATGGAGTTGAGCGCCGAACGCGCGCGCCGCCAGTCTTTGGCCGGGCGATCCACGATGGTCTGTGTGTTTGTTACATCGTGTATTGTCGTTATTGATCCGTGTCTTATCCCCAACCCTTCATGTATCACCTTGACCACGGGCGCGAGGCAGTTGGTGGTGCAGGAGGCCGCGGTGACGATGGGTTGCCCGGTATAGGCGGCGTTGTTGACACCATAGACGATGTTGGCCGTATCACCGTCCTTGACCGGTGCCGATACGATCACCTTCTTGACCCCCGTCGCGAAATATGGGGCGAGCGCGGCCTCGCTCTTGAACACGCCTGTGCAGTCGATGACCACATCAACACCGTCCAGCGGCAAGTCCTCGATGCGGCGGACCCCAAGAGCCGGGATGCGTGTGTCGTTGATCGTGATACTGTCCGCATCTGCGCTGAAGCGAGCAGGCCAGCGCCCATGCACTGTGTCGAATTCCAGCAGGTGCGCGTGCATCGCCGGATCGCCCACCGCATCGTTGACAAAGGCGATGTCGCAGCCGCGTTCCAACAAGGGGCGCAGCGCGATTTTTCCGATCCGGCCAAGGCCGTTTAGAGCATAGGTGGTCATGGGCTGGCTTTCGTGCGGCAGACTTACCGTGCCCTATGGCAGCCGCATATGACAGTTCTATGACATGGCAGGGCGCACGTGGCGCAAGACACCAGCGGGGGGCAATTTTTCACCTTCCACCTCAACATCTTGAGTGGTGTAGTTGAACCAGAACACCTCATTGCCTGTGGCGCGCCGACGGATGCCTTCGGGCATGATTTCGACGTCAAGATCGGGTGCAATGGCCTGGATCAGCCGCATATGCGCCGTGTCATCTCCCCACCCGCTCATGTAGGTCACACCGTCACCGCAGCGCACGGCGACCGGGGCGCGGCCTTCGGTTTGCAGCACAACATCGCCGCCCCCGGTCAGTTCCTCGAAATAGCCGATGACCTGACCGCCGCCCGCAACGTCGATGGGCATATCCGGGCGGATCGACTGCACGCGTGAGACGGCCAGATCGCTGCCGGGCCATGCCGGTGGCAAGGGCGTGGGTATGTTGAAATGCGTATCGCGCGCCGCACTGCGCGGGCCCAGCACAACCGCGCCATGTGCGGCGGCGAGTGCGGTTTTAAGATCATCGGGCATGTGCATCATCCCCGGCACCAGCACCAGCGCATAGCCATCAAAATCGCGGGTGTCCGGGGGCAGGATGTCAATCGACAGGCCCAGCTTGCGACAGGCACGATACCAGTCAAAGACCAGCCCGAAATAGCTGAGGGAGGCGCCATGCGGCTGCACCGCCCACATCGCATCGGCATCATAGTCGAACATGATGGCCACGGGCGCTTGAACGGGCGCGACGTGGGGCGCGTCTGCGAGATCGTTGGTCACTTGTGCGGCCTCTTCAAAGGCTTCGGCCTCGGCACTGTCAGGGCGCAACAGACCCGCATGCATCTGTTCCTGCGCAAACGGAGCCTGTCGCCAGCGGAAGTAGCACACGGCCTCTGCCCCATGCGCAAAGGCCTCCCACGTCCAAAGGCGCACCATGCCCGGCAAGGGTGCGGGATTGTACGGGGCCCAGTTCACCGGCCCCGGTTGCTGTTCCATCACCCACCAGCGCCCGTCCTTGCCGACGGCGCGATAGAGGTCATGGTGAAAGGCCTGAAAATCGGGATCGCCTTGGCGCGCATAGGCGCGTTTGTGTGCGTCAGATGTGCCGGAGCGGTCTTCGAGAAATCCAAGCGGGTAGCTGTCCCAGGACGCGATATCGAGGTCCGCGCCGACCTTGAAGTGATCGAAATCGGTGACTCGACCCATATAATTGTGCGCAATCGGCGCGTCGGAATGGGCGCGGATGATGTCGACCTGCGCGCGGTTGAAGGCGACCACCTGATCGGATGAAAAGCGGCGGAACGCGTGAGCGTGGGCCGGGTTCACTTCGGTCACGGTGAGGTTGGGCAGACCGATCTGATCGAAACTGTCATAGTCCATGGACCAGAACACATTGCCCCATGCCGCGTTCAGCGCGTCGATATCGCCGTCATTGCCCTGTCCCGGGAATTGCTGACGCAGCCAGTCGCGAAAGGCCGCAGCGGCACTTTGGGAATAGCTGAGCACGGTGTCGTGACAGCTGTATTCATTGTCTGTCTGCCACGCGGCCACGTGGCGATTGGACCCATAGCGCGCCGCCATGGCAGTCACGATCTTGCGGCATTCGGCAAGGTATCCGGGGTGAGAAAAACAGTAGTGCCGCCGCGATCCATAGCCGCGCACGCGCCCGTCGGCATCGACCGGCAGCATGTCGGGATGTTTCGCCACGACCCAGGCGGGCGGCGTTGCGGTCGGCGTGCCCAGCACAACTTTGAGGCCCGCCGCACCAAGCGTATCAATGGCGCGGTCCAGCCAGTCAAAGTCATAGCTGCCCTCGACAGGCTCCATCCGCTTCCATGCAAATTCACCGATGCGCACCCATGTGAGGCCAAGGGCGGCCATGCGTGCTGCATCCTCGGCCCATTGCGCTTCGGGCCAGTGTTCGGGGTAGTA
Source organism: Tateyamaria armeniaca (assembly GCF_045797845.1). Classification (NCBI taxonomy): domain Bacteria; kingdom Pseudomonadati; phylum Pseudomonadota; class Alphaproteobacteria; order Rhodobacterales; family Roseobacteraceae; genus Tateyamaria; species Tateyamaria armeniaca. Next base: position 2,350,179 of record NZ_JBHDIY010000002.1, on the reverse strand, counting down.
GCAAACGCCAAGCGTACGCTTCATAGGATCACCTGATGTTCCTGCTGGCCCTTGATGCCTGCGTCGGTGGAAAAGGTCATGCCGCCCTGCCCCTCATCCACGCCATTGCTGGCCGAGGTGACGAACAAGGTGCCAAGATCTGCGCCGCCAAAGGCCGGGCACGTGGTTTGACTGGCGGGTACGGACAGGCTGCGTTTGAAATTGCCCTCAGGGTCATAGCAGGCGATGCGGCCTGCTCCCCATTGCGCGTTCCAGAGGTTGCCGTCAGCATCCACAACAGCCCCGTCCGGGTTCAGGTTGTCGGCGCGCAGATCGACAAACACTTCTGGGTCGCCCTTGGGCCAGCCATCTTTGTCCAGCGCAACCTTTTGAATGCGCTGCGAAAACGTGTCCGCAAAATACGCCGTGCCGCCATCGGGCGCAAAGCAGATGGCATTGGAAATCGTGATCCGGTCAAAAAGCTGGCGCACCTCTCCGCGGTAATAGCGATATATCGCCCCGGCACGGGCCTCGGACTTCAGCCCCATCGTGCCGATCCAGAATCCGCCCTTAGGATCGGCCCGCCCATCATTGGAACGGGTGGTGGGATTGTCAGCCTCAAGCGGGGCAATGAGGTCGCGTTTGCCGTTTGAAATGTCAAAGCGCCAAAGTCCCGAGGCCGAGGCCATCAGCAAGGCGACGTCATCCACCCATCCTGCGGCGGACACATGTTCGTCAAAACCCCAGCTTTGGCGCGCATCGCCTTTGATATGCAGCGTTTTGCCCAGAATATCGAACCAGAACAGGCATTTGCGGGTTGGATGCCACAGCGGCCCTTCGCCCAAGGCGCAGGTGTGGTCGTCAAAGACGTCCATCATGCACCCGCGTCGTAGGCCGCAACCATATCCGCCGCGCGTGATGCGACATCCGCCACGGACATGCCCGGTTTGTAAAGCGCCGAACCGATGCCGAACCCGGTGACGCCAGCGGCGAACCATTCCGCAAAGTTCGCGGGGCCGACACCGCCCACCGCATAGGTCTTGGTGCCTTTGGGCAGCACAGCACCGATGGCTTTCAGTCCCTCGACCCCCAGCAGGGAGGCTGGAAACAGTTTCAGCCCATCCGCACCCGCCTGAAGGGCGGCAAAGCATTCGGTGGGGGTCATGACGCCCGGATACGACAGCATCCCAGCCTGTTTTGTGGCCACGATGATCGTCGCGTTGGCGTCCGGAGACACAACCATATGCGCCCCCATCTTGTGCAGCTTTTCCACATCGCGCACATCCAGCACAGTGCCCGCCCCGATCATTGCGTCGTTCCCGTGGGCCAGCAGCATTTTCGAAATGCTCTCAAAGGGTTGCGGAGAGTTCAGCGGCACTTCGATCCGGGTGATCCCGGCATCGACCAGCGCATCGGCGACCGGCCCGGCCTCATCGGGCGTGATTCCGCGCAGAATGGCGATGATTTCCCGGCTCATGCGGCTTCTCCGTAAATCTGGGTCCAGGCGGCGGTCAGTCCGGCCAATGTCATGTCTTCGACGCCCGCGCTGTGACAGGGAACGGATTGCACGGCCAGCGCGTCGGCATAGGCGCGGCTGAGCGATTCCGCCCCGATCAGAGCGACCTGCTGGCCCAGCCAATATGGGCGCATCGCGGCCAGCTCTGCCCCGATCAAAAGGCCGGACAGGCGCGCGCGGGCCGCATCGGGGTTGAGGCCCGCCAGCAACCCCTCGGCGCGCAGGCTGAACAGGGATGCCGCGAGCGCTTCGGGTTTTGAAATGGCCTGATCGACTCCGGCATCGAAACTGGCTGCATCCCAGCCGGTGCCCATCGAATGACGCAGGACCGACTGCGTCGACAGCAGCGAAAACATCTCGCCCGTCATCGCGGTGCGGAAACTCACGATCTCTCCGGCGCTGATATGGACCCATTTGGTGTGGGTGCCGGGCAGGCAGATCACGCCGTCAAACCCGGGATGGGTGGCAAGGTACCCTGCGATCTGTGTCTCTTCACCCCGCATGACATCTGCGGGCCGGGGCTGTTTGACGCCGGGCAGAATGCGCACGTCCAGACCCGGCACCTGTACGGCCTGTGCGGCGCCCGGCGGCGGGCATGGCGCCGTGGCGTAAGGGGCCTCGGCCCAGCCCTGGCGCGATCCGACCATGCCGCAGGCCAGCACGGGCGCAGGCAACGCATCACCAACCAGCGCGCGCAGTGCCGGTTCAAATCCATCGCGATCCAGCGTGCCCATGCCCGCATCGGACTGGCGGCGTTCAATCACGGCCCCGGAGCGATCCATCAGCCACGCGCGCAAATGCGACGTGCCCCAGTCCACAGCAATCCACGCCACGTCAGCCATTACCCGGTCACCACCACGCCACCATCCACAACAACCGCCTGTCCCGTCATCATCCGGCTCGCCTCTGAGGCCATGAACAGCACGGCACCGACGATATCGCGCGGTTCCAGATGCTCTTTCAGACATTGTCGATCCATATGTGCGGCCAAGCCTTCGGGCGTCGCCCATTTGTCCAACTGTTTTTGCGTCAGGACCCATCCCGGCGCCAGCGCGTTCACCCTGATCTTGTCGGGGCCAAACTCGCGCGCAAGGCTGCGGGTCATCCCGTTGATCGCGGAATTCGCGCCGGTATAAAGCGGATAGCCCGCATTCCCCATCATGTAGCTGATCGAGGAAAAGTTGATGATCGACCCGCCCCCTGCGGCCTGCATGCCCGGAATGACGGCCTGACTGGCAAAGAAATAGGCCTTGAGGTTGATGGCGATCATCCAGTCGAAAAAGTCGCTGTCCACCTCTGCCGTGCTGTGGCGTTTGTCGTTGGCTGCGTTGTTGACGAGGCAGGTCACAGACCCATGCGCGTCGCTAGCCTGCGCAATGCAGGCCTTGAGGGCGGCGTCATCGGTGATGTCGCAGGGCATGAACAGCGGCCGGCTGCCGTATTTGCCCTCCATCTCGTCACAAAACGCTGTCGCATCAGAGCGTTGGACAAAGGCGACCCCGGCCCCCTGCTCAAGGAATCCTTCGGTCAGGGACGCGCCGATCCCCGACCCACCCCCGGTGATGAACACGGATGCGCCTGCAAGGTCGTGGAATGTGACTGTCTCTTTCATCTCGCAACTTTCTTTCGTGCAGGTCAGGCCAGGTCGCCCTTGATGACCCACATCCGTTCGGGAAAACTCCACGGCAATGTCAGGCCATGATACATAAGGTAGGCACCGCTCACCACCAGCGGACCGGATTTGAGCGCATTTGCCCCGCGCGACAACCGGTCCACATCGGCACGGTTGATCAATTCGATGCGGTATTTGGCATCCGGGGTCAGGCGCGTCAGGCGCAACGGGCGCGGTGCGATCTGGTCAGAGGTTGCCGCCTTGCCTGCGAACACGACAAACTGCGCGCCGCCCTCTTCGAGGTGCTGTTCTGCAATCACGGCGGGGTCCGCACTGTCGAGCCGCAGGATATCCGCGCCATACATCCAGTCGCGGTTCGCCTTCCACCAATCGGTGACGTCGCTCAGGACTTGCGTTTCGTCCTCGGTCAGCTCGCGCGGGTCCATTTCAAAGCCCATGTGGCGTTGTGCAGCCACCCACGCCCGAAACCGGATGTCGAGTGTGCGCCCGGAAGTGTGGCACGTGCGCGGGCCCACGTGGCTGCCAGTGACGGCCATGGGCAAAAAGATCGAGGCGTTGTGCTGGATGCGCAAACGCTCCACCGCGTCGTTGGAATCGCTCAGCCAGACACGCTGGGTGCGCTCCATGATGCCAAAGTCGATACGCCCGCCCTCGCTGGCGCAGCTTTCAATCTCCACGTGCGGAAATTCGCGGCGCAAGCGATCAAGCAGCGTGTATGACCCGCGGGTCTGCGCCGCATCGGGCATGGGCAGCACGCGGTTGTGGTCCCACTTGATGTAGTCGATGTCGTGGCGAGACAGGATGTCGCCGATCCGCGAAAACAGGAAGGATTGCACCGCTGGCAGGGCCATGTTCAGCGCCATCTGCTGACGGCCCATGATCTGGTCCTCGCCCCCCAAGGCCCAGTCGGGATGGGCGCGGAAAATGTCCGAGTTCGGGTTGATCATCTCGGGTTCAAACCAGATGCCGAAAGTCATCCCAAGCGATTTGACGTGATCGATCAGCGGGGTCAGCCCGTCAGGATATTTGCGCGGATCAACTTCCCAATCGGACAGCGCCTGGGTGTCGTCATCACGGCTGCCGAACCAGCCATCGTCCAGCACGAACCGCTCTGCCCCCAGCGCGGCGGCCCGTTCAGCGATGTCTTTCAGCTCATCCAGATTGTGATTGAAGTACACCGCCTCCCAACAGTTGTAATGGACCGGGCGCGGCGCTTTTGGGCGGGGAAAAGTGACAATACGGTCGCGCAGATGGCGCTGGAATGCGACGGCACAGCCGTTCAGACCATCATCCGAAAACACGGCATAGAGCTTGCCGGTGGCAAAGTGCTTTTGCGCCTGCCCTTCCATCCGGGCCGCGTGCCCGAACTGGATCTGGCGGCGTCCATCGGGCAGCTCTTCGGCGACCATGCGGTGCCCGCCTGACCATCCGTAATGGAAGGCATAGGCGTGCCCGTTGGCGTTTGACGCCCCACGCACTGGCACGATCAGCCCCGGAAAATGTTCGTGTCCGGTGCGGCCCGTGCGATTTTCGCGGTACCGGATGCCGGGCGACCACGACGTACGGTTCATCTGGAATTCTCCGCACCAGCGGCCCGCGAAATCGATCATCTCGTCGCTGAGTTGCGGCGCTGGAAACACCGGCGCGCTGAGCCAGTGCAGGTGCATGGGCTCGTCGGCTTCAACCTCGGCGCTGGCCTCAATGATGTGAGTGGTGGGATCGATGGCAAAGCGGGCGCGATAGGTCAGAACCCGGGTCTGATCCATATAAGTCAGGATCAATACGTTCTCACCCACATCCGCGCGCTCAAGACACAGCTTGGGCAAAAACGGTGTGCCGTCCCCGTTCCGGATGATCAGCCCCGGCTGCCCCGGAAACGAACGGGTCGCTTCGGGACAGATGCTGAGTTCGGGGTTCACATCCAGCATACCGCCGGTCACATCGAGGGTGTAGGCCTCGTATAGTGTGGTCAGATCTTCGCTCTGCGGCAGCGACGGTCCCCAATAGACGACCTCCGCCAGCCGGCCCCGATCAGAGCCGAGCACAAGAGTCTGACGCCCGTCATCCAGACGCCAGCATGCATTCACTTCACGGCTCCCATCGTGAGGCCGGAGATAAAGTGCTTTTGCATCAGGAAGAAGCACGCAACCGGTGGGATCGCCGCCAGCAGCGAGGCCGCGGACACAAGATGCCAGTTGTTCACAAACTGCCCGTTGAGCGCACGCACCCCGGCCGTGATCGGCTTGGCCGATTCCCCTTGGGTCAGCACGTTGGCCCAGAAGAAGTCGTTCCACACGAAGGTAAAGATCAGCACCGCCAGTGCTGCAATCGCGGGCCGCACAAGGGGCAGGATCACGTACCAGAAAATCTTCCACTCCGCGATCCCCTCGATCCGGGCGGATTCGATCAGATCGAAAGGCAACGCCTTGATAAAGTTACGCATAAACAAGGTGCAGAACCCGGTCTGGAAGGCGGCGTGGAACAGGAACTGCCCTGCAATGGTGTCATAAAGGCCGGTCTGCACGCTCATGTCGCGCACCGGCACCATGAGGATCTGGAACGGGATAAAGTTGCCCGCCACGAACACAAAGAACAGCGGCAGCGCGACGCGGAACTTGTAGATCGCCAGCGCATAGCCTGCGAGGCAGGCCAGAGCGACGGAGATCATAACCGTGGGGATCGTGATCAGCACGGAGTTCCACATGTACTGCGCCGCTGCCGACTGCGTGAACACAGCCGAATAGTTGTCGATCAGCGCAAATTCAGATGGCCAACCGAACACGTTGCCGGAGTTGATGTCAGCCGCCGACCGGATCGAGGTCAGGAAAATGGCAAGCAAAGGCAGCAACCACAGGATCAGAGCCACAGGCAGGAATGCCTGATAACCATAGCGGACAGCGGCGGTGGATTTTTCAACAGGACGCGGAAACATCAGCGCAACCCCTTTTCGTCTTGGTACATCTGCCACAGGAAATAGCTGATGAAGATCAACATGATACCGAACAGAACGGTGGCGACGGACGATCCATAGCCATAACGTTCGCCGTATTCGGAGATGGCGACTTCGTACATGTAATGGGACAGTACGTTTGTCGAGCCGAAGGGCCCGCCCTGGGTCATGATCGCGATCATATCGAAAGATCGCAGCGCCCCGATGACTGTCACCACGATGGCGATGAACGTCGCTGGTTTCAGTTGCGGCACAACGACGTACCACAGCATTTTCCAGCCTTTTGCCCCGTCAAGGCGCGCCGCCTCGATCTGATCAGCCGAGACGTTGTTGAGACCGGTGAGGTACAGGATCATGCAATAGGCGATCTGCGGCCACAGACCGGCGGCGATGATCCCATAGGTCGCCCATTCCGGGCTGCTGAGGATGTCGGGCGCGGGGCGCGAGCAGCTGAAGGTCACGTTGCCGACGATGTTCACCGTCTCTTCACAGAACAGCGCCTTCCAGACCGTGCCCACGACCCCGAAGTCCGGGTTGTAGAACCAGCCAAAGATCAGGCCGACAACGACCTGAGAGATCACGAAGGGAAAGAAGAACATCGACTTGTAAAATCGCATGCCCGTTACGGTTTGGTTCAGGAACAGCGCGATTAACAGGCCGAGCGGTACGGCCAGCATGTAAAGGATCAACCAGGCCAGGTTGTTGCGCAGCGACGTCCAGAAGTTCGGATCGTCCCACAGTTTGACGTAGTTCTGAAAGCCCACCCATGTGGCCGTGCTTTCGCCGTCTGCGGTGTAAAGGCCGTTCCATTCATAAAGGCTAAGCCAGAGGCTCTGGAAAATCGGGATGACGACGTAGATCGCGAAAAAGATCAGCGCAGGGATCAGGAATATCCACGGCGCGACTGCCAGCTTGTTGCGTCGCAACCAACTGGGTCGGTCGGGTGCATTGGTGTCGGGGACTACGGCGTGGGTCATGACGGACTCCTGATATGATATCGGGTCTGAACTGGGGCGTCGGGTCGCGCATACTGGCGATGGACCAACCCTTTGAAAACGCTAAAACCTAGCACTTACAACGTGTTGATGGGCAAAACATGTGGGGCGGGCATTGCGGCCCGCCCCGATCATTGGCTTAGTTGTAGACTTCTTCCTGAACCGCATCCAAGCGTTCGAGGATGGCGTCCACCTTGGAGGGGTCCAGCATGAATTCCTGGAACCCTTCCATGCCCGCCTTGGCCATTTCAGCAGGTGCGTCGCGGTCATAGAACTGCGCCAGACCGGCGGCACCGTTCAACAGGGCAAACCCTTCCTGAATGAACTTGTCATCGGAAATGTCCGCCTTGGAGTTGATGGGCAGCTGGCCGATGGTCTTGTTCCATTCGGTCTGCACATCGGGGCGCGCAACGAAGGCCAGGAATTTCTTGGCATCTTCGACGTTGGTGGCGTTGGTGGGGATAAAGAACGCGTCGGCAGGCGCTTCTTCTGCCGGTGGGATCGATGCATCGATGGTCGGGAACGGCATAAAGTCGATCTGATCTTCAGTCAGACCCGCGTTCTTGTACCCATCGACCGAGAAGTTGCCCATCACGTACATGGCCGCATCACCGTTGGCGAAAGGCGCAATCGCGTCCTGCCAGCTCATCGACGCGTGGTTGTCGACAAAGCCGCATTCGTTGATCAGCGTTTCCCAGTTGGCGAATGTCGCCCGGATGCGGGGATCGGTGTACTTGATTTCACCAGCCGTCAGCGCGTTGTGCACGTCATAGCCGTTGGTGCGCAGGTTCAGGTAGTCGAACACGCCGGCCGCCGTCCACAGGAACTTGGTCCCGATGGTGAAGGGCGTCACACCGTTCTCTTTCATCTTGCCACAGGCCGCGAGCAGCTCGTCCCAAGTCTGGGGCTCTTCCAGCTCCAGCAGGTCAAAGATGTCTTTACGGTAATAGATGCCCCACTGGTAGTAGCTGTAAGGCACACCCCAGATTTTGCCATCGCGGCTCATCGTGGGTTTGATCGCGGCCAGATCTTCGTTAAAGCCGTTTTCTTCCCACACATCATCGACAGGCTGGAACAGGCCGGCGTCCACGAAAGGCGCCATGCGGTTGCCGGGATACCAGCTTGTCACGTCGGGCGCTTCGGCGGTCAGAAAGTTCCGAATCGCCGTTTTGTGTGCTTCGCGGTCGTTGATGTTGACGATCACGTTGATGTCGGGGTTTTCCTCCTGGAATTTCGCGACAGCGTCGTCAAAGCCTTTCTTCGGGCCTGGGTTGAGGTCATCAAAGTTGATGACGAGATCGCGCGCAAACGCACCACCTGCCATAGCCGACAGCGCAATTGCCGCCACGGCGGTTTTCAAATTCAGGAACATGGTTTCCTCCCTTAGTTCCGTTTCTCCCGTTCCTGACCATGCTTCAATGGCCCGGAAACGGAAAGTCAGATTTCTTTTGACTTACAGTCTCGTCTCGTAGAAGTTCCACATAGTGAAACCGAAGTCCAACTATTGGAACTATGCGGCGACATGTTCGACAGGTCAACAGATTCCTGCCGGACGGTTTGGGAGGACCACACAATGAACACCGCAGCCCCAAGATCCGGGGACGGCACCATTGGAAAGGCGCTCGAAGTGCTTGACCTTGTTGCGCAAGCCGAACGGCCTGTGCGGTTTTCGGAATTGCTTGGCCTGTCCCCCCACCCCAAGGCGACGCTCTATCGTCTGGTGCAGACCCTCACCAACCTTGGGATGCTGCGCTATGACGTGGATCGACAGACCTATTCACCGGGGTTGCGCCTTGTCAGCCTTGCGCATTCCGCATGGCGCCAAAGCTCGCTTGCGCCCATTGCCCGTCCTCATATCGACAGGCTGAGCGAGGCCTTGGGCGAAACCGTACACCTTGCCCAACTCGACAGTGGCCAGGTCCTCTATGTCGACAAACGCAATGCCGCCGACCCGATCGAGATGTTTTCGCAGGCGGGCAAGGTTGGCCCCGGATATTGCACAGGCGTGGGCAAGGCCATGCTCGCCTTTCTGAATGATGATGCCCTTGAAGTGGCCCTGTCCCAGCAAGCATGGCACGCGCACACCGCCCACACGCATACCAGTCGCGAATCGCTGTGCGCGGAACTGCAGGACGTGCGCCGCGAGGGCATTTCCTTTGACCGCGAAGAACATGAACCCGGAATCATCTGCATTGCAGCACCGATTCTGTCGGACACCGGCCGCCCGATCGGCGCGCTGAGTGTCACCACATCCACCGCGCGCAAGTCGCTGGCCGATCTGGCCAAACTTGCGCCGCACCTGAAATCAACCGCGCAGGATATCGCGCAGGCCGCTGCCAACTGGCAGTTTCCAAGCCAATGACAGTCCTAAATTCAAGAGGGGAGACTCATGACCGGAGTGACACTTAACAAGGCGATCAAGCGTTACGGGGCCACACAAGTCATCCACGGTGTGGATTTGACAATTGATGATGGTGAGTTCTGCGTTTTCGTTGGCCCGTCGGGCTGTGGTAAATCCACATTGCTGCGCATGATCGCAGGTCTTGAGGAAACATCCGACGGCCAGATCAACATCGGTGCGCGCGATGTGACCCACATGGACCCCGCCGCGCGCGGTGTCGCGATGGTGTTCCAGACCTATGCCCTTTACCCGCACATGACGGTCAAGGAAAACATGGGCTTTGGCCTCAAGATGAACAACGTCCCCAAGGACGAAATCGACAGAAAAGTCGGCGAGGCCAGCAAGATCCTGAAACTGGACGAGTATCTGGAGCGCAAGCCCAAGGCCCTGTCCGGCGGACAGCGCCAGCGCGTCGCCATTGGCCGCTCTATCGTGCGTGGCCCCGAAGTGTTCCTGTTCGACGAACCCCTGTCGAACCTTGATGCGGAACTGCGGGTTGACATGCGGGTCGAGATCGCGCGCCTGCACAAAGAACTGGGCACAACCATGATCTACGTGACCCACGATCAGGTCGAGGCGATGACGCTGGCCGACAAGATCGTGGTGCTGCGCGCCGGGTACATCGAACAGGTGGGCAGCCCGATGAACCTGTATCAGGACCCGGACAACAAATTTGTCGCCGGTTTCATCGGCTCGCCCGCGATGAACTTTGTGAACGGTGTTGCGGACAAAGGTGCAGTCAAAGTGCCTGCGCTGTCTGATGCCGTGATCCCGACCACGGTCGCTTTGCCGCCCCCGGCACGGCCGTCACCGTCGGCGTCCGCCCGCAGGACATGGAGTTGAAGGCCGAGCCCTCGCCCATCCAACTGGACATTCGCGAACGTCTGGGCGGTGTGGCCTATGACTATCTGAACACTGCCACCGGCGAACGGTTGGTCGTGGAAAGCCGCGGTGACCTCGCCATGGAAGAAGGGACCGAGGTGACCGTCACGTTCGATCCGGACCGCGCCATGTTCTTTGACGCCAAAACAGAGGCGCGCCTGCGCTGACCTTTACGCTTAGGTAAACGTCACAGACCGCCCGCGCAGATGCACGGGCGGTTTTTTTGCGCCTTGCGGCCGCTGTGGGTATCTGATTTCTCCGATGTGGAGAAGCTACCGAACAATATGGATTTATGAATGCTCAAAGAGCAAAAATCGTAGATAAATCAGAAAATTTATCGCATTTTTAAAATAACTGAAGCGATGATTTCCAGAATATCCGTCGAAAGTTATCCACACGGCTGCACAGCCCGCCCCAACGAGACGTCTGAAGAACCTCACATAACATTCTGAAATTTCGCGAATACTAACCCTGCTGGCGCAGGTACTCCATAATCGCGGGACGGACGTTCATTTCGCCGCGATGGCGCGCATCCGAAATCACCTTGCGCACTTCGGCAAGGTTTGAGCGGCGCAGCAACGACTTGACTGGCCCGATGGATGCAGGGCGCATCGACAGGTTGCGCAATCCGATGGCGGCCAGACACAGGGCTTCGACCGGGCGACCCGCGTCCTCGCCGCAAAACGACAAGGGGGTCTTGGTGATCTCGCAGCGCTCGACGATGCGCTCGATGAAGGTCAGAAATGACACGTTCAACGTATCATAGCGGCGCCGCACACGCTCATTCTCGCGGTCGGCCGCGAAGAAAAACTGCTTGAGGTCGTTGCCACCGATGGACAGGAACCCGACCTCTTCAAAGAATTTCTGAGGGGCAAAAGCGAGGCTCGGTGTTTCGAGCATCGCCCCCACTTCAATGTTCTCGGGCAGGACATTGCCCAGACTCCGCTCGCGCTCGATAGCTTTGTCCATTTGCGCGCAGGCTTGGGTGTATTCCTCGAACTGCGCGACAAAGGGGAACATCACGGTCAAAGGTCGCCCCGCCGCTGCGCGCAGCAGCGCCTGCAATTGCATCTGCATCACACCGGGCTTGTCCAGGCCGACCCGGATCGCACGCCAGCCAAGTGCCGGGTTCGGTTCGTCATTGGGCTTCATATAGGGCAGCACCTTGTCCGAACCGATGTCCAGTGTGCGAAACACAACCTTCTTGCCCCCCGCCGCATCAAGGACGCGCGCATAAAGCGCAGACAGCTCAGAGCGTTTCGGCATCTGGTTGCGGATCAGAAACTGCAATTCCGTGCGAAAAAGCCCCACGCCTTCGGCCCCTGACCCTTCGAGAGATGGCAGATCGGCCATAAGTCCGGCATTCATGGTCAGCGCAACAACCTCGCCGCACAGCGTTTGCGCCGGCTTGTCGCGGATCGATACATAGCGTTCTGCGGCCGCCGCCTGCATCGCCATCTTGTCGCGAAATGCGCTGACGACCTGTTCGTCGGGACGCAGATGCACGATGCCCTGCTCGCCATCCACCAGCACGTGATCGCCGTTGAGCGCCTCAAGCGTGGCACGTTCGGCATGCACGATCAGCGGGATGGCCAGCGCGCGCGCCACGATGGCGGCGTGGCTGCCGACCGATCCAGCCTCCAGCACGATACCTTTCAGGCGACGCCCATAATCCAGCAACTCCGCAGGCCCGATGTTGCGGGCAACAAGGATCGGATCGTTGGGAATGTCAGCCCCGGTGTCTTTGCCCTGCCCTGTCAGGATACGCAGCAGCCGGTTGGACAGGTCGTCCAGATCGCTGAGACGTTCGCGCAGGTAATTGTCACTGGCCTGCCCCATCCGGGCGCGGGCGAGGGATTGTTCTTTTTCAACAGCCGCTTCCGCGCTGAGACCGTTGGAAATGTCCTCTTCCATCCGGCGCATCCAGCCTTTGGAATTGGCAAACATGCGGTACGCCTCAAGCACTTCGGCCTGTTCCTTGTCCGCACTGGCCAGCGCCAGCATCTTGTCGACCCCGACGCGCAATTCCTCGACCGCGCCCGTGAGGCGTTCCAGTTCGCGGTGCGGATCATCCGCAATCGGGTTGGTCACCACCACGCGCGGTTCGTGCAGCCAGATGTGGCCCTCGGCCACGCCTTCCTGTGCCACGGTGCCCCGCAGCATCGCTGGCTGGCTGTGGCGTGCACCCATGGCGCTGCCTTCGCCCACGAACGCGCCAAGTTCTGTCATTTCGGCAAGGACCATCGCCACCACTTCCAGCGCGTAAATCTCGTCCGCTGAATATTCGCGTGCCTCTTTGGATTGCACGACCAGCACGCCCAGCGCCTCACCCAATCGCTGGATCGGCACGCCCAGAAAACTGGAAAACACCTCCTCGCCGGTTTCGGGCATAAAGCGGAAGCCGCGCGCTTTGGGGGCGTTGGCGGTGTTCACCACCTGGCGACGGCGCGCCACGCGCCCCACAAGGCCTTCGCCCAGACGCATCCGGGTCTGGTGCACCGCTTCGGGGTTCAGCCCTTCGGTGGCACACAGCTCAAGCGTCTCTTCGTCGCGAAACAGATAGATGGAACACACTTCGGTGCCGATGCTGTTGGCGATCAGATGGGTGATCTTGTCAAGCCGCGCCTGCCCGGGGTCATCCCCGGCCATCGCATCCCGCATCCGCCCCAACAGCTTGCGGCTTTCTGTTTCCACCCGTTCGGCCATCGGCCCACGCCCCTCACAGTCTTGCGATCACAGCTTAGATCACACGCCCATTAAAAGCGAAACGACAAAGCGCATCGCGATCCGGCAATATTCCACCTATGGTAGTTTTTTGTGCCAGGCGCATCGCGGCGCCCCCGAACGGACGCGTATGCACCAAATGTCACGCGGCCTTGTGTAACTCGAACGCGTCGTGCAGCGCCTGTACCGCCAGTTCCATGTACTTGCGATCAATCAGAACCGAGATCTTGATCTCGGACGTGGTGATGACCTTGATGTTGATGCCTTCCGCGCTCAGACACTCGAACATCTTGGCCGCAACCCCGGTATGACTGCGCATGCCGATGCCGACAACGCTGACCTTGGCGACATCGGTGTCCGCGATCAACTCGTGGAAGTTGATCACGCCGCCGCTTTGGGCCTCATCCATCGCCTTTTCGGCCCGTTTGACCTGATCGGTCGGGCAGGAAAAGGTCATGTCAGTGCGTCCCTCTTCGGAAATGTTCTGCACGATCATGTCGACGTTCACGCCCGCATCGCTGAGCGCGCTGAAAATGGCGGCAGCGATCCCGGGGCGGTCGGCCACGCTGACCAGCGTCATCTTGGCCTCATCCCGGCTATAGGCCACTCCGGCTACGACATTGCTTTCCATGATTTCCTCCTCGTCACAGACCAGTGTCCCGGCCTCGTCGGATTGTTCTTCAAAACTGCTCAGCACGCGCAGGCGCACCTTGTAGCGCATGGCCAGTTCAACAGATCGGGTCTGCAACACCTTGGCCCCGAGCGAGGCAAGTTCCAGCATTTCCTCAAACGCGATCCTGTCCAGCTTGCGCGCCTTCGAGGTGATGCGCGGATCGGTGGTATATACGCCATCCACGTCAGTATAGATGTCGCAGCGCTCCGCCTCAAAGGCGGCGGCAAAGGCCACGGCAGTGGTATCCGACCCGCCCCGTCCCAGCGTGGTAATGCGTCCCTCGGGACTGACGCCCTGAAATCCGGCCACCACGGCCACGCGCATACCTTCGGCAAACTTGGCAGTGATATTGTCGCTCGGGATTTCTTCGATCCGTGCGCTGGAATGGGCGGATGTGGTGCGCACCGGCACCTGCCAGCCCTGCCAACTGCGCGCAGGCACGTCCATTTCCTGCAAGGTCAGCGCCATAAGGCCTGCGGTCACATTCTCTCCGCTCGACACGACAGCATCATATTCGCGTGCATCGAAAAGGGGCGAGGTTTCATTGACCCAGCCGACCAGTTCATTGGTTTTGCCCGACATGGCCGACACGATGACAATCACGTCATAGCCCTTGGCCACCTCGACGCCCACGCGTTTGGCGGCGCGCCGGATGCGGTCGAGCGTGGCCACGGACGTGCCACCGAATTTCATCACCAGTACAGGCATGGATTGGCCCCGGAAAATTACTCCGCTCGGGGCTTATCCCTCCCCCTTGCCAGTTGCAAGGCGACGGCTGCTGCACCCTGCTTCTCTGAACAAAAAAATCCTGGGGAGGTCGCAAAGCGCCTACGGCAGAGACCCCAAAAAATGTCGTCGCGCGTCAGCGCGTCCGCAGGATCACGCCCTAATAGTCGTGCGCCCGCCCGTCCCATGTTTCAAAGCACCCTGTCGTCTCGCCATTGAGCGCGGCAAAGCGTTCGACCAGCCCGGCAACCGACTGATCCACGGTGATGGCAGCGCTCGACCCGCCCATATCCGTCTGCACCCAACCGGGGTGATAGATTCCAACCGCCACCTCCCCGGCCAGATCGCTTGCCAGATTGCGACCAAGGTTCAAAACGGCGGCCTTGGAGGCGCGGTAGATATAGCTGCCGCCGGGCGCGTGCGTGTGCGAGGCCATCTGCGATGAGATGATGGCAATCTTTGGCTTGGCCGCCAGCCGCAGGTTGGGCAGCAGCGCCTGAATGGTCAGGAAGACACCCGTGACATTGGCCGCAAAGGTCTGCGACCACAAATCAGCCGCAAACCCAGTTTCCAGGTCGCCGCCCTTGTCGATGTAAACGCCCGCATTGCACACCAGCAGATCAACAGGAATACCCGACAGGCGTTCGGCCAGGGCACTGTGATCACTGGGTTGCGTGACGTCAAGGGTGACATCCGCACCGGCAGACCGGCCCGTGCCGACCACGCTATGCCCTTGGTCCCGATAATGCGCTGCAAGCCCCGCGCCGATGCCGCGGGTTGCCCCAGTAATAACGATGTTCATAATGTCAGTTCACTTTGCGTGTTGGAATAAATGGCAATGGGGCGACGGGCACGCCGTCGTCGATCAGGGCCTTGGCCTCTTTGGCGTTGGCCTCGCCCCAGATCGGGCGGTCAGGCACATCGCCCAGATGCATGTCGCGCGCCTCGCGTGCAAAATCCTTGCCCACGTACGTGGCGCTGCTTTCCACTGCGCTGCGCATCTTCGAAAGCGTCTCGGCGACGTCGGATGGGGCCTTATCAGGGGTGTCGGACGGTAGCGCTGCCGCGATGTTCGGTTTGGACTTGCACGTGCTGACGCGCGGCGTCATGATCGCCTTTTCCACCTTGGATGAACCGCACGTTACGCAGGCCAGATGCCCGGCCACCGAGAGGCTTTCAAAGGCTGACGCACTGGCAAACCAGCTT
This sequence comes from Tateyamaria armeniaca, assembly GCF_045797845.1. NCBI lineage: Bacteria > Pseudomonadati > Pseudomonadota > Alphaproteobacteria > Rhodobacterales > Roseobacteraceae > Tateyamaria > Tateyamaria armeniaca. The sequence continues at coordinate 2,334,494 of NZ_JBHDIY010000002.1, read as the reverse complement.
TCAAAGGCGTGCCCGTCGTCGCATTTCAGAGTGTATTTGATCATGTGACACTCAACATAATCCTGCCCGCGCAATCCGCAATGGTGCGATCAGTAGATCGCGCGCGGATCAAAGTCGCGCAGGATGCGGGACAGTTCCGGTTCGTCCACCATGGCGGCCGCCTTCTTGCGGCTGACCCATTTGCGGGTGCGTTGCCCGGCCTCGGGGTATTCCTTGGACAGGGATTTGACCTTGATGCCATAGACCATCGCCACGCATGGCAGGCCTGAATCCTCATCGTCGAGTACCTTGCTGTAGGAAAACAACCCCAAGGGCCGTGAATCCGGACTGCCATGCACTCCCGCCTCTTCCCAGGCTTCCTCGGCAGCACTTTCGGCAGGTGTTTTGCCGTCCATTGGCCAGCCTTTGGGCAGAATCCACCGGCCCGACCCGCGCGAGGTGATCAGCAAAATCTGGATCTTGTCGTTTTTCACACGATAGCACAGTGCGGCAAACTGGGTGCGCACATCAGTCTTGTCGGCCTGTCCAAAGGACAAGGGAAGCTGTTTGATGATCGGGGCCGTCACGTCCCTCATCCTCCATTCGTTGGCACAGGTATATGCTACATCTGCCAATAAATCCAGATTTCCATCCGATTCCAACGAGATATGCCATATGTGTAGCAATTATGATGATGGCATGACGGTTAATAAAGGATTTACGCCTTGAGCCATGTCACGCCATGTCCAATAGTGCCCGTGCAATGAAAACGTATAACTGGATCAAAGGCTTGGCAGTGATGCTGGCCATGTCTTGCGCACCTGCGCACGCCTCGGGCGAAGCTGTGCGGATTTTTGCGGCTGCCAGCTTGCAGGGTCCACTGGATGTCGCGGCATCTGAATTCCATCAAGACAGCGTGATTAGCTATGGCGGCAGCGGCACGCTTGCGCGCCAGATCAGCCTTGGCGCACCTGCGGATATCGTGATTCTGGCCAATGAAACATGGGCAAACTGGCTGGTGACGGGCGCAGGAGTCCCGGGCCCGCCGCGCGCCATCCTGTCCAACCGCCTTGTGCTGATCGTGCCGGCGGGTGGCCCCGTTCTTGATGATCCGGACTTGGATGTTTTGCGCCAGGTCATCGGCGATGGCAGGCTCGCCATGGGCCAACATACCGCTGTGCCCGCGGGGATTTACGCGCAAGCGTGGCTCACCCATATCGGCGCGTGGGATGCCCTGCGCCCACACCTTGCTGAAACCGAAAACGTGCGCGCCGCCCTTGCGCTTGTCGCACGCAAAGAGGTGCCGCTGGGCATCGTCTATGCCTCAGACGCGCGGGCGAGCGCGCAAGTCGTGGTCGCATGGACCATCCCGGCGGACCAGCATCCCCCGATCCTCTATCACGGCCTTGCGTTGACCCCCGTGGGCGCGGCGTTTCTTGATCACCTTGCCGCCCGCATCGCGCTGTTTGAGGATGCCGGTTTCGTGGCCCTGCCATGAGCTTGGATGCGGCAGGTTGGGACGCCCTGCGCCTGTCGCTGCTGGTTGGCGTGGTGGCGACGCTGCTGGCCCTGCCGCTGGCCACGTGGATTGCGTGGCTGCTGGCACGGCGCGACTTCTGGGGCAAATCCATCCTCAATGCCGCCGTGCATTTGCCCCTTGTGCTGCCGCCAGTTGTCACCGGCTATCTGCTTTTGATTGCTTTCGGGCGCACGGGGCCTGCGGGTCGCTTTCTTGAACAGACCTTTGGCCTTGTGCTTGCTTTCCGCTGGACGGGGGCAGTGCTTGCGGCCATCGTCATGGGCTTTCCCCTGATGGTGCGCGCCATCCGGCTGGCCATCGAGGCGGTGGACCCCAAGATCGAAGCCGCGGCACGCACACTCGGGGCACCGGGCTATGCTGTCTTTGGCACCATCACCCTGCCCCTCATCCTGCCCGGCATATTGGCGGGTGCCGTCATGGGTTTCGCCAAGGCCATCGGCGAATTCGGGGCCACGATCACCTTTGTCGCCAACATCCCCGGCGAGACGCAGACCCTGCCATCGGCCATCTATGCGTTGCTGCAAGTACCGGGCGGAGAAGACGCCGCCATCACCCTTGTTCTGTGGGCCTGCGTGCTCGCGCTGGGGGCTGTCGTCTTGTCGGAATGGCTGGCGCGACGGGTGGCTGCGCGGATTGCGGGCACATGACCCTTTCCGTCGCCCTGACCCACCGTTTTGAGGATTTCGACCTCGATGTCGCGTTCGAGGCCGGGCCGGGCGTGACCGCCCTGTTCGGCCGGTCGGGCGCGGGCAAGACCACCATCGTCAATGCCATCGCAGGGTTGCTGCGCCCGGACAAGGCGCACATCACCTTGAACGGCGCGGTCTTCAACGACGCCACAACCTGCCTGCCCCCGCACAGGCGCCACGTCGGCTATGTGTTTCAGGACGCGCGGCTGTTTCCCCATCTGAGCGTGGCGCAAAACCTCGACTATGCGCGCCGCTTTGGAGCGCAGGCGAAAACGCGCAGCCATATCATCGATTTGCTGGGTCTGGGTGGTTTGTTGACCCGACGGCCCGCGACATTGTCGGGTGGCGAAAAACAGCGGGTGGCCCTTGGGCGCGCCCTTTTGGCAGACCCGCAATTGCTGTTGATGGACGAACCCCTTGCCGCCCTGGACAATTTGCGCAAATCCGACATCCTGCCCTATCTCGACCGTCTGAAATCGGACACCGGCGTCCCCATCCTTTATGTCAGTCATGCCGTGGACGAGGTCGCGCGGCTGGCCGATCATATGGTGCTTTTGTCCAGGGGACGCGTGGCGCGCACAGGGCCGCTGTTTGACGTCATGGCCGACCCCGCCGCCGTGCCCCTGCTGGGTGTGCGCGAGGCGGGCGCTGTGCTGCGCGCAAAGGTCGTGGCACATGGGGATGACGGGCTGAGCACATTGCAAGTGGCAGCGGGAACGCTCAACCTGCTGGGCGTTCAGGCCCCAGTTGGTGCGCAGGTGCGGCTGCGCGTTCTGGCGCAGGACGTACTTTTGTCGCTCGACATGCCGCAGGGCCTCAGTGCGCAAAACATACTGCCGGTGACGATCAAATCCATTCGCACGGGCGACGGCCCGGGGGCGGCGATTGCACTGGATGCGGGGGGCGAGACATTGCTGGCGCGAGTCACGGCGCGGGCGGTCAGTGTGATGGGATTGCGGGCTGGTCAAAACCTCTTTGCCATTCTCAAGGCGACCTCGGTGGCGCAAAACGCCATCTCGAGCGAGGTTACGTCAGCACCTTCACCTGATCCTTGAGGCGGGCAACCATCTGATCATGGGGCTGATCAGCCTCGATCGCCAGACGACGCAGGCCAAAGTGCACATGGGCCACGTCCGTATAGTAGCTGGTGTAAGCGTAATTCGTGGCAGCCCCTGCAACGGCCCCTAGCACCGGCACGGCCTGTGCGGCAAGTTTCTGGCCCATCACGATGGCAAGGCGCGGCGCAACGCGCGCAATGATCGCCTGCATCGCGGCCCCCGTCAGCGCCACGCGCGCCGACAGAAACGCCAGATCCGATCCATCGTCATGCGCAAGCGGCCCTGCCGCCGCAAAGACCTGCACACAGTCAAACCGCACAGAATCCGCGTTCGGGTCAAACCCGTGCTCGACCGCGACCCCTTCGATCACGCGCAGCAGCAGCGTGGTCGTCACAGGCAGTTCAGCCAGTGCCGTGGGCAAGCCCCCAAAGCCGCCCGCCGCGCCCATCGCCGTGCTGACAGCCGAGTTCAGCCATTCAGACTGGTCCGGCACCATGCGACGCGAATGGCTGGCGGCACTCATGGCCTGCACAAGTGCGGCCTTGGTTGCGGCATCAAGTTGGGCGCGCACCGGGGCAGGCAAGCGATCCAGCAGCCCGTCGGCTTGAGTGCCCAGCGAATTTAGCACCTGAATGCCAAGGCCACCTGCCGCTTTGTAGCGGCGGGCAAGGCGCTCGATCTCTTCATCCGGGTCGATGGGCGGGCGGGACAGCACGATTTCGTTCATGTGTTATAGATTGGGGCGCTCCCGCCCGGTTTCAATCCGCGCGCACCACTTCACCGGCAATGCCGTCCCATGCACCGGGGCGCAGAGCATGGCCCAGAACCCGGTCCGGATTGGTCGGGGGCGGCATCGCGACATCGTCGAGCCGTGCAAATCCGAACCGCCCGTAATAGGGGGCATCGCCCACCAGCAACACCCGCTCCCAACCCTGCGCAGCCGCAGCCTCAAGCGCGCCTTCGATCAGCAGCGCGCCCAGCCCCTCGCCCTGATGGGTCGGATGTACCGCCACGGGGCCCAGCAACAGCGATTGTGCCTGACCAATGCGCACGGGCCAGAACCGGATCGCACCGCCAAGGATGCTGTCGGCATCGCGCGCCACAAAGTTCAGCGTCGCCACCGAAGACACGCCATCGCGCAACCGATAGGACGACAACGCCTCGCGCCCGGGCGCAAAGCACAGATCAAACAGCGCTTCGACCTCCCACCAATCGTCGGGCGTCTCTTGGATCAGGTGAAACATGGGTGTCGCAGGTCGCAATGGCTCGTCAGGGGTGGCTGTCGCCCTAGCATGGGGGTAGTCCTTGCGCAAACCGCCCTTCAGGAGACGCCCATGTTCTACCGCCCCGAAGCAGGCCACGGCCTGCCGCACAACCCGTTCAACGCCATCGTCACGCCGCGCCCGATTGGCTGGATTTCGACACGCGGGGCGGATGGGTCGGACAATCTGGCACCCTATTCTTTCTTCAACGGGGTGGCCTATGTGCCGCCGCAGGTCATGTTTGCCTCGACCGGGGCCAAGGACGACCGCGACGGCACCAAGGATTCGGTCGCCAACATTCGCGAGACCGGCGTGTTCTGCGTCAACGTGGTGGAACATGCGATGAAGGACGCGATGAACCAGACATCCGGGCCATGGGAAGCGACGACGGATGAGTTCGATCTGGCGTCCATTGAAAAGGCCGAGTGCAGCGAGATCAACTGCGCCCGTGTTGGCGCGGCCCCTGCATCGATGGAATGCAAGCTGACCCAGATCGTGCAGATCGAGGGGGCGGCGAATTACGTGGTTTTCGGCGAAGTGGTCGGCGTGCACCTGCGGGACGATTGCATCGTGGACGGCATCTTTGACGTGCTGCAATACCAGCCCCTGACGCGGCTGGGGTATCGGGATTATTCGGTGATCCGGGACAAGTTCAGCCTGAAACGCCCCGGGGAGTAGCGGCCTGCCATCACCCCCTGTCCCACGCTGGGACAGAAGGTGGCCTGTGGTATTTCAATGGCTTACAGAGGCGGTTTAATCCTCTGTTCACGTTTACGGACATGTTCCTCGGGCCAGTCGCAACAAGATCGGCCACCTTTGCGACACGACCAGACGGGCTGGCCCCTCTGTGAAGATGTCGCACTCAAGAATGCTGCTGCCGGGCAGGAGATGGGTCGGCGGCTTCGATTTCAGCCCAAGTGGCGCACACAGGGATGGGTTTGCAGCAAAGGCGGCTTTGCAGTCATTGCAACAGCTCCGCGCCGATCCATCGCCAGTCCGCGGGATGGCGACGATACGCTGGTTCCCGGGCGATTTATAGATCAAGGATATTGCGCCGCCTGAATGTCGCGCCAAGCTGAGCCACATCGCCAGCCCGGTCGGGCGGACTGGCGATGGATCGGCGCCTTCGGCTTGAGTCCGATCCGGGTGCTGAGTGGGAGCGGTGCAGCAAACGTCGGCTTTGAGCACATTTAACCGGTGCTGCACCGTGCACAAATGTCTGCTGTTGAGCTTCAGACGAGATGATGTTCACTATGCTACGAGCAGAATTGTTAGATTTGAGCGGGAATACATGCAGTGGCTACTTCAGGATTTCGAGGACACTCGGAAAATGGCCGATGCGCTTGACCGGCTAGAAATTCCTTACACTTGGCACAAAGTCGTTCCATTTCTTGGCGAATTGACACCTGCTCCGAAAATCAAAGACCCGAATGCGGTGGTCATGTTCGGCTCTTATACCTTATGGCGATACGCACAAGCCAATGACCTTAAGCCCGGCGTCTTCAGGATAAGGCCATTTGTCCATGAGAAGCCTTGGCATTCGTTCCTCCTTAATGGAGCAGACGCGCTTTTTTTGACGCTGCGAGATGTTCCGGAACAACTCCCTGATGACGAAAAAAGCTGGTTTCTTCGCCCGGTAGAAGACAGCAAAGAAGAGCCAGGTAGGGTAAAGACCGCGAGTGAAATCATTGACTTGGCCAACAAGGTGCTCGCACTCGAAGAGCACGAAATACCTAAGGGGTCGCTTCGTCACGATACAGAATTGATGTTTACAAAGCCCGTTCGAATTCTCAAAGAATGGCGACTGTGGGTAGTCAGAGATGAGATTGTCACTTTCTCACTCTATAAAGAGGGATCACGTGTCGTTTATCGACATGAGCTTGATGAGGATGCCTTGGAGTTTGCCAAGGGACTAGTGATGGCAAATCCGGACTATTCTCCCGCTTACGTTATCGATGTTTGTCGTACAGACGATGGACTTAGGATGCTCGAAACGAATTGCATCAATGCTGCGGGATTCTATGAGGCCGACCTGTTAAAACTGGTGTCGTCAATCGATGCGGTTTCGGAAGGCGAAGTCAAAAGCTGACACTAGTGCAAACGCAGCGAAAGCCCGCTTCGTCCCGCATAGTCGCCATTGGCGTGTTCTGTCTGAAAACCCAACCCCGCATTGAAATCTGCCCCAACGCAAGCCGGGCCATCGACAGTCCGTGGGGTGGCGATCAAGCCTCTCCGCTACAGTGCTTTATGGCTGCGAGGCGCATCTTCCCGATCAGCGGGTTGCGACAGATACCATATCGCCATCCCGCCGGGACGGGCTGGCGATTGCCCGGCGCCTTCGGCTTGATTCCGGGCGGGGTGGTGTTGGTGGGCCGTCGGCCAGGGTGAGGATCGCGGATGCGGCTGCGCCTTTGGGCAGCTCCGCGTGGTGCGCCTTTCGCAGGGCAGCATTGGCCCGCGCCAGGCGCCCGCGTCTAGTGCTCTCCCAAGATCCCAGTCCGCACGCCGTAATCCGTCGCGATCTCGTAATCGGGATCGTCGTCGCTGTCGACGATCAGGTGCCCGGCCTTGGTCAGCAGCTTGTGGCAGTCATGGGTCAGGTGGCGCAGTTGCACGCGCTTGCCCAACTCTTCGTATTTGCCTGCCACGGCTTCGATCGCCTGCAGAGCGGACTGGTCCACCACACGGCTGTCGGCGAAATCGACGATCACCTCGCGCGGGTCATTTTCGACGTTGAACATCTCGATAAACCCGGTGGCCGAGCCGAAGAACAAGGGGCCCTGCACCTGATAGACGCGCGCGCCTTCGGGTGTTTCATAGACCTTGGCATGGATGCGGCGCGCGTTGTTCCACGCATAGGCCAGTGCCGAGACGATGACACCAACAACCACGGCGACTGCAAGGTCTTCCATCACTGTCACAACGGTGACCAGCACGATGACAAAGGCATCCGTCAAGGGCACTTTGCGCAGGATTTTCAGCGAGTTCCACGCGAACGTCCCGATCACAACCATGAACATCACACCCACAAGGGCGGCCAGCGGGATCAGCTCGATCACGCTGGAGCCGACAAGGATAAAGGCGAGCAGGAACAGGGCCGCCGACACGCCTGCTATGCGCGTGCGCCCCCCGGATTTCACGTTGATCATGGATTGCCCGATCATCGCGCACCCGCCCATGCCGCCAAAGAATCCGGTGGCCGTGTTGGCCACGCCTTGGGCGATACATTCCTGTGACGCGCCGCCGCGTTGTTTGGTCAGATCACCGACAAGGTTCAGCGTCAGAAGGCTTTCGATCAGGCCGATGGCTGCGAGGATCACGGCATAGGGCAGGATGATTTGCAGAGTTTCGAGGTTGAGCGGCACAGCCGGAATATGGAAGGCTGGCAATCCGCCCTCGATGCTGGCCAGATCGCCAACGCGCGGCACGTCCAGACCGAACCCGATCACGATGGCCGCCACGATGCCGATGCCTGCAAGGGGCGCCGGAATGAGCCGCGTCACACGCGGTGACAGCCAGATGATCACCATGGTCAGCCCCACAAGGCCCAGCATCAGGTAAAGCGGCAAGCCCGTCAGCCATTCGCCCCCGGCCATGCCGTGGCCGGATGCCTCGGCACTGCCGGGCACTTTGAATTGGGTGAGTTGTGCAAGGAAAATCACGATGGCCAGCCCGTTCACAAAGCCCAGCATCACGGGGTGCGGCACGAGGCGGATGAACTTGCCCCACTGCATGACGCCCGCAAAGACCTGGAGCAGCCCCATCAGCACCACGGTTGCAAAGAGGTATTCAACGCCGTGCTGCGCAACCAGCGCGACCATGACAACCGCCAGCGCCCCCGTGGCCCCGGAAATCATGCCCGGACGCCCGCCGAAAATCGCCGTGATCAGCCCGACCATGAAGGCGGCATAAAGGCCCACGAGCGGGTGTACCCCGGCCACAAAGGCGAAGGCCACGGCCTCTGGCACCAGCGCCAGCGCCACCGTGAGACCGGACAACAGGTCGGTGCGGATCTGGGACGGCGTCAGCTTGACCTCGCCCGGTGCAATGGAAAAGTCGCCAAAGCGGGTTGTGGTGCGCATGTTCGAAAAATCGAAAAAGGCCATGGGTGTCCTGTCTGCTCGTTCTTTGCTTTGTCTGGCCCTTAACGGATCATCCTTGGAATGACCATGCCAGTGCGGGCGTGTGGAGCGTGACGTAACAGGTGCGCTGAAAAAGTCACCGTATTCTTCGGTGTACATGCCGGATCGGTTGTCAGGACGGCAGCGCCGAGACCCGCAAAACACGCGGGACCGGAGCGTCGGGCAGACCAATCCCGCATGGTGCGCACTGACAATGTTCCGTGACGGCACCGTTGCTTTTTCAAACCCGCAACCTGATGCTTGAAAGAGGGACTATTTCCGCACTCGGAAAACCATGCTGGGAGGCGCAACAGAAATGAAAGTTATTACACTGGCGGCCTGCGCGATGGCGCTTGCTACATCTCTATCGGCGGCCCCCGTCGATCTTTCCAATTATTTTTCCAGCTTTGTCGCCATCGGTGACAGCCTGTCGGATGACGGCAAGCTGGGCGGCACTCCGTTCGAGAATGGGCCACCTTCCCTGGAAGGGCGGTTTTCCAACGGCATCACTGCCGTCGAAAACATCGCGCAGGATTTCGGCTTTGCCGCAGATCTCGCCATTGGTGGTGCCACCGCGCGCATTCAGAACGAAAACCCGCTGCCGCCCCAGTTTGGAACTTTTGCAGGGCAAGTGGCAACGCTCGGCGGCATTGCCGCTGACCCGTTCGGGCGCGCAGCCTTGGGCGATCGTCCCCTGTTTTCGGTGCTGATCGGCAATAATGACATCCTGCAAAACATCGGCTTCCCGGACGGCGCAACTGCCCCGGGCAATGTGCTGCCCGGCATTGGCGCACTTGCGGCGGACGCCGTTGAGGCAAACATTCGCGCGATCAAGGCCATCGACACGGAGTTCAACGATTTCGTCGTGTTCAATCTGCCGGACCTGACGCTGACGCCCCTCTTTACCAATCCGGTTTTCGGCACGGCCCCGTTTGCGCCGCTGGCTGCGCAGGAAGTGGCCGGGTTTAACACGCAGATTTCGGCAAACATCGCGGCCTTGCGCGCCGATGGGATCAACATCATCGAATTCGATCTGAACGCAGTCTTTAAGGAGCTGCTGGGGGAAGCGGTCGCAAACGGGATCAACATCAACGACCCGTGTTCGTTCGATCTGTCCAACCAGAACCCGCTTGCGACCTGCGCCTTTTCGCCCGGTTCACCGAATGACACCGACATCACACTGGCGGACGCGTTCTTTTTCATCGACCCAATTCACCCCAACCGTGTCGCACAGGCCGCCGTTGCGGACCGGTTCCGTGACGTGGTTGCCGCCAGTGAAGTGGCCCCCGTGCCGCTGCCTGCGGGTCTGCCGCTGTTGATCGCAGGGCTTGCCGGGTTCGGCGTTCTGCGCATACGCCGCGCCGCCTGACATAGCATAAGCTCACGGGCGCACGCCTTTGACGGCATGCCTCACAAAAGGACTGATAGGCACCAAATGGTGGCACAAGCCGTACATGGTCCGTGTACGGCTTGTGCGTCGCTGATTTGCCTGTTTTAGTCCGCGGAAACTCTGCGCAGGGAGCCCCGCATGACAAGCACCAAAATTGCCGTGATCGGCGGCTCAGGCATCTATGACATTGACGGGCTGGACGGGGCGGAATGGGTCAGCGTGGACTCGCCCTGGGGCGCGCCGTCAGATCAGATCCTGACGGGTACGCTGGATGGGGTCGCCATGGCCTTTTTGCCCCGCCACGGGCGTGGGCATGTGCACAGTCCGACAACCGTGCCCTATCGCGCCAATATCGATGCTCTGAGACGTCTGGGGGTGACGGATGTCATCTCGGTCTCGGCCTGCGGCAGTTTCCGTGAAGAGATGGCGCCGGGCGATTTCGTGGTTGTCGACCAGTTCATCGACCGGACATTCGCGCGGGAGAAATCATTTTTCGGCACCGGCTGTGTCGCCCATGTGAGTGTGGCACATCCGACCTGTCCGCGGCTGTCGCAGGCGTGTATCACAGCCGCAACCGACACCGGCATTAATGTCCACAGTTCGGGCACTTACCTTGCCATGGAAGGGCCGCAATTTTCCACACTGGCGGAGTCAAAGATGTACCGCGAAAGCTTGGGCGCGGATGTGATCGGGATGACCAACATGCCCGAGGCCAAGCTCGCCCGCGAGGCGGAGCTGTGCTATGCCTCTGTCGCGATGATCACCGATTATGACAGCTGGCATCCCGACCATGGAGAGGTCGATGTGACCAAGATCATCGAGACCCTGATGGGCAATGCAGACAAGGCGGGCACCATGGTGGCCAGGCTGCCCGCGCTGCTTGGGGCCGACCGCGCGCCCTGCCCGCATGGCTGCGACCGTGCGCTGGAATATGCGATCCTGACCCGGCCAGAGGCGCGTGATGCGGCCCTTGTGGCGAAGCTGGATGCGGTTGCGGGCCGGATGCTGTGATGCGTTCGGATCAGGCGGTGGCTGCGGCTTCGCCGATCAGACTTTCCATCTGATCCGCCCGCAACGCCCCCAGTACGGCAGAGCGGGCGACAGCCAGCCCCGGTGTGCCGACAAATCCCAGCGTTCTGGCCGCGCGCGCGGAAGCAAGCAGGCGGGCGGATACGTCGGGGCCATCCATGTCACGCACCAATCTGGCGCCATCAAGGCCCGCGGCCTGCGCAACCTCACCCAGCCACGCGGGCACCGGGCGAAACCCGTCGCGCAAAAGCTGGGTGTAAAAGGCGGTGTATCCGCCTTGCAGCCCGGCGGCCTCTGCCGCTTGCGCCACCAGAACAGAGTTCGGCCCGAGCACGGGCAATTCATGCCAGCTGATCGCGATGGGCGGCGCGGCAGTGCGCGTTGTCAGCCGCGCGATGAGGCCCCGGCAGTAGGGACAGAAGAAATCCGAGAACACGGCCACCGGCACGGCCACCTTTTGCGCATCGCGGTGCACGACCTGATCAAGCTGCGCAGCAGCAAGGCGGCTGGCCCGTCCTGCAGACCCACGGTCATGAAGCCAGCGGCACTGGCCCCCGACACATCGCCAAGTGCTGCAAACCGCCACCCTTGTGCGCCGCTGATGGGCCGAAACGACAATGCAGGCGGGCGCACGCCAAAGACCTGCCACCCGGCGGCAACGGCCACCAGGGCACCGCCCATCACAAGGTTGCGCCGTTTCACGCGGGTCAATCTCCTTGCGCAAGTGCTTCGCATTCGGTCACATGCCCCGAGATAGGATACGGAGCCTTATGATGCCAGCCACCAAAACCGTGCAGGACTATATCCGCACCATCGTCGATTTCCCCCATGAAGGGATCATGTTTCGCGACGTGACCACGTTGTTTGCGGACCCGCGTGGATTTCGCATGGCGATTGACCAGATGCTGCACCCCTATGCGGGCCTGCGCATCGACAAGGTGGTCGGGCTGGAAGCGCGCGGTTTCATCCTTGGCGGGGCCATCGCCCACCAACTGTCGGTCGGGTTTGTCCCCATCCGCAAAAAGGGCAAGCTGCCCGGTGCCACCATTTCCGAGGCCTATACGCTGGAATACGGCGAGGCGATTGTCGAGGTGCATGACGACGCGATCAAGGCGGGCGAAACGGTTCTGGTTGTGGACGATCTGTTGGCCACCGGCGGCACCGCCGAGGCTGGCATCAAGCTGATTGAACGGCTGGGCGGAAAGATCGTGTCCTGCGCCTTTGTCATCGACCTGCCCGATCTTGGTGGGCGCAAACGGCTGGAAGCGATGGGGATGGAAGTTCATGCCCTATGTGCGTTTGACGGGGACTAGGCTGCATCTGCGTAACGGCGCTGTGACCTTTCAGGGCGCAGCGGATGTCAGGGGATGCGCGTGTATTGCTGCCGCAACCTGCGCAGCCCAGATATCGTAGAGCACCGCACTGGGGTGAAACCCGTCAGCGGCGACAAACTGGGGATCAAGGGGGATGTCAAAGGCGAGATGATGCGCATGCCCGGCGCCTGCACAGATCGCACCGAGCGCGGCATCAAAGCGATCCGCCCGTGCGCCCAGCACGCTGCGCAACGGGTCGGGCAAGAGCGGAAATGATCCAAGCGGCGGGACACCTGAGGCATAGATCTGGCGCACGTTGAGCCGAGTCCTGAGAACGGCAATCAGGCGTTGGTAATTCGTCTGCCAGCGTCTGAGGTGCACCCCGTTTTTGACGTCATTCACCCCAAGCGCGAGTACGGCGATGTCGAAGGCCCGTGTTTCCTGCGCCGCCAGCAGGCGCAAGGCCGAGGATGTGGTGAGGCCGGACCGCGCCCAGAGGTGCCAGTCGACGCTGTGAGTTGCGGCCAGCCGCGCCACCAACCGACCCGAAAGTGCGTTGTCCTGATGATCAACCCCGACGCCTGCGGCTGAGCTGTCGCCAAGGATCAGCAGCCGCAGCGGCGTGCCCTGCCCGGACTGACCCTGTCGTGGTCCGGCGGCTTCGGGCAGGCGCGTGGCCCGTGCCGCCACCCACAGCCCCTGGCTGACAATCAGCGGCACACGTAGGATAGCAGGCAGGTTTCTCACACGCGCAGCACCGCGCCGGGGTTCATGATGCCGACCGGATCAAGCGCTGCCTTGATCGCGCGCATCGCCATCAGTTTCGCCGGATCACCGTAGCGTTCCAGATCATCGACCTTGAGCCGCCCGATACCGTGTTCGGCACTCACCGATCCGTCCATTTCGTGCACCAGATCGTGCACTGTCTTCTTGATCTCATCGCGCGCATCCATGTGATCGGCCCGTGTTTTGCCCGGCTGCGGAAAGACGTTGTAGTGCAGGTTTCCATCGCCCACATGGCCAAAGCAGTTGATGCGAAAATCGCCCAAGGCGGCAATGCGTGTCCCACCTTCAGCAATGAAGTCCGCAAGCGCACTGAGGGGCAGCGATATGTCGTGCGATGACACAGACCCGATCCGGCGGTTGGCCTCGGGAATGCTTTCGCGGATCGACCAGAAATCGGCCCGTTGCGCTTCGCTTTGGGCGATCATACCATCGACGACCAACCCTTCGGCCACCGCCGTTTCAAAGAGGCGTTCAAGGGCGGCCTGAGGGGTCACGCGACCTGACAGGCCAAGGTCGACTAGCACGCACCATTCGGGCGTTTCGGCCCATGGGTTGCGCACCTGCGGCATGGTTTCAGCCAGAAAATCAAAGCCTTGGCGGTGGATCAACTCGAACGCGCTGACGCTTTCCCCGACCTGGTCTCGCACCAATGCCAGCAATTGAAGGGCCGCCATTGGCGAGCCCACCTGCAAAAGCGCGGTGCCCATCTGGCTGGGCTGGGCAAACAGTTTCAGCGAGGCCGCCGTGATGATGCCAAGTGTGCCTTCGGCCCCGATCATCAGGTGGCGCAGATCGTAGCCGGTGTTGTCTTTGCGCAGGCGGCTGAGGCCGTGATAGATGTCGCCCGAGGGCAGCACAGCCTCGATCCCCAGACACAGATCGCGCGCATTGCCATAGCGCAGCACGCCCGTGCCGCCAGCGTTTGTGGCCAAGAGCCCGCCGATCCGCGCCGACCCTTCGGAGGCCAGCGACAGCGGAAACAGGCGGCGCACTTTTTCCGCGGAGGCCTGAACATCCGCGAGGATCGCCCCCGCCTCGGCCACCAAAACGTTTTCCTGAGGATAGACGTCGCGGATCGCGCTCATCCGATCAAGGCTGAGCACCAGTGGCAAGGGCCCGTCCGGAGTCAATTGCCCACCAACCAACCCGGTCCCGCCGCCATAGGGGATCACCGGCACGCGTGCCTGCGCTGCGGCGCGCACAAGGTCGGCCACCTCTTCAGTACTGCGCGGGCGCGCGACAAGGCCCGCCCTGCCCTGATAGCGCCCGCGCGGTTCCTGCAACTGCGCGGCATCTGCCTCGGCAAATCGGTCGGCGGGCAATGCCTTGCGCAATGCCGCCGCGCGCTCTGGGGTCAGGGAATTCAGCATGGGTTGGCCCCTTTGGCTTTGACATGTGCAGCGCCCGCTTGGGGGCCACGTGACGCCCGGGGCTAGTCCGGTTGTACTTGCAGCCAAGCGGGGCGCAACACCATAATCGTCGGGCGGCTGGGCAGACGGTCGAGCGAGACATCCAGCGCCGGTCCGCCGACCTCAACCACCTGAAATGTATCGCGCATCCCGTCCAGAAACGTGTTCAGCGTATAGTCGCCAAACCAGTGCATCGGGATCACGATGGAAGAGCGCAGCCGATCCACGATCCGCATCATCGTGGGCAGATCGACGGTCATACCACCGTCCACCGCCGCCATGACCACGTCCAGACGCCCGATGGCGGCATATTGTTCGTCGTTGGGTTCGTGATGCAGGTGCCCCAGATGCCCGATGCACAGGCCTGCCACTTCGAAGATGAAGATGGAATTCCCGTTGTCCTCGATCCCCGAAAATTGCGAGCGGATGTCGGTCGAGACATTGCGCACCAACACTTCGCCAAGATCAACGCGGTGGTCGATCCCTTGTCCGAATTCGCCCCAACCGGGCAGAACATGCGGGATGGCAGGATCAGGAAAGGCGGTCCAGTGGGTTTCATGTGCGTGGTTCATCGTCACCACGTCCGGGATCATCGGGGCGGACCCGGTGAACCCTGTGAAATCCGTGACCATGTTCAGGCCCCCCGCAGTGCGGATCAGGAAAGAGGCGTGGGCGATATAGTGGATGCGCACCGTTTCAGGGGCCACATCGACATTGTAGCTGGCCTTGTGAACGTAGGTGGCCCCGTCGATGTCACCGGCCAGCGCGATGCAATGGCTGGGGGTGCGGGTTTGCTGGGCCGCAGTAGTGAGGGGGAGCAGTAAGAGTGTGAGGCAGATCAGAATGAGGCGCATGGCAAGAGGTTAGAGC
This sequence comes from Tateyamaria armeniaca, assembly GCF_045797845.1. Taxonomy (NCBI): domain Bacteria; kingdom Pseudomonadati; phylum Pseudomonadota; class Alphaproteobacteria; order Rhodobacterales; family Roseobacteraceae; genus Tateyamaria; species Tateyamaria armeniaca. The sequence continues at coordinate 2,319,048 of NZ_JBHDIY010000002.1, read as the reverse complement.
GTCGCCTGTGATTTTCAAAAAGCTTTGCGCGCCCTCGCGCGGAATTTATCCCGCTTCGGTCCGTCCGCGCCGATCCATGCGCAAGGATGCGTAAAGAACATGCGTACGCCAGCGCCCGTCGATCTGAAGATAGCTTTGGGCCACCCCTTCGTATTTGAACCCGCAGGTTTCGAGCAAGGCGCGCGAGGCTGCGTTTTCGGGCAGGCAGGCGGCCTCGATCCGGCTGAGGTCGAGGCGGTTGAAGGCGTAGTGCACGACCGACAGGATCGCCTCGCGCATATAGCCCTGGCGCGCGAATTGCACCCCTGTCCAGTAGCCCAAGGTGCCCGCCTGTGCAGGCCCGCGCCGGATGTTGTCGAGCGTGATCGCCCCCATCAGCGCGTCATCCTTGCGCCGGAACAGGAACAGCGGCAGTGCCGTTCCCGCAGCGACCGAGCGTTGCGCCCAATAGACCCGGTTGGTGAACGCCTTGCGCGTCAGGTGATCGTTCGCCCAGCTTGGTTCCCACGGCGTGAGGTGATCCGCGCTGGCTGCGCGCAGGGCCGTCCAGGTGCGAAAATCGGAATGTGCAGGCGGGCGCAGGCTCATGCGCTCTGTCTCGATCTGCAATTTCCGTTTCGCAAGCAGCATCAGGCAGCGCGGCGCTCCTCTAGGGCGTCCCGGCTGGGGGCTGCGTCAACGGGGCCATAAAGCGCCATGGCCATCGGGGCCTTGCCAGCCATCTGTTCGGCGAAATCGCGCACGTCTGTGACTGTGATCGCATCGATCAGCGCCACGCTTTCCGCAAGCGGCGGCACCCGGTCCCAGATCTGCACCAGCCGCGCCAGACGCTCGGCCCGGTTGGAGGGGCTTTCGAGGCCCATAAGCAGCCCGGCTTTCATCTGCGCGCGGGCGCGGTCCACTTCGGCCTGGCTGATGTCGCCCGCTGCCCGCTTCATCTCGTCCACGGTGATGGTGGCCAGATCGCTGATCTGATCGGCGGATGTTCCGGCATATATCGTGGTCATGCCAGTGTCGGCATAGGCCCCGGCCTGGGCAAAGATCGTGTAGCACAGGCCGCGGTTTTCGCGGATTTCCTGGAACAGGCGGGACGACATGCCGCCGCCGATGGCGCTGGCATAGACCTGCGCGGTATAGATGGCATCGTCGCGGTAGCCCGGTGATTCAAAGGCGAGCGCGAAATGGGCCTGTTCCAGTGCCTTGCCCTGCCGGAATTCCCCACCCGAAAAGCGGGCCGCATCGGCCACCAGAAGCGGGCGGCGCGGCAGGTGGCCAAAGAACTCTTCGGCCATACGCACAAGCGTGTCGTGATCCACCGCACCGGCGGCGGACAGGATCATCTGTTCGGGGCCGTAATGCTGCCCGACAAAGCGCGCGAGATCATTGCGGTCAAAGGCGGACACACGTTCACTGGGTCCAAGGATAGTGCGACCAAGGGGTTGTTCGGGATAGGCCTGTTCCTGCAACCAGTCGAAAATCACGTCGTCCGGGGTATCGAGCGCTTGGCCTATCTCTTGCAGGATCACGCCGCGCTCGACTTCGATCTCGCTTTCGTCAAAGACCGGGTTCAGCAGGATGTCGGCCAAAACGTCCAGCGCCAGCGGCACGTCATTTTCCAACACGCGGACGTAGTAGGCCGTCACCTCGCGGCTGGTATAGGCGTTGATGTAGCCACCTACATCTTCAATTGCTTCGGCGATCTGCAGCGCGCTGCGTTTTTGCGTGCCCTTGAACGCCATGTGCTCAAGAAAATGCGCGATGCCGTTCTGATCGCTTGCCTCGTGGCGCGCCCCGGCACCGACCCAGACCCCGATGGAGGCCGAGGCGAGGCCCGGCATATGTTCAGTGACGATGCGAAACCCGTTGGAAAGGGTATGTGTCTGCGTGCTCAAATCAGTGGTCTCATTTCGCGCGATGTTTCGTGATGTGGGCCTTGAGTGCCTCAAGATCGTTGGGCACGCGGGTCAACCGTTCGGGGCGTTCATACAGGTCCGCCATGCGCGGGGAAGAGGGGGGCGTATGCCCGTGGCCGCCTCGACCGCGTCGGGGAATTTCGCAGGGTGCGCCGTGGCCAGCGTGACCATAGGCGTGCCTGCGTCGATGTGATCGGCGGCGACATGCACCCCGACGGCGGAGTGTGGGCACAAAAGCTCGCCCGTTTCGTCGAGCGTGCGGGTGATGGCGGCACTTGTGTCTGCTTCGGATGCGCGGCCTGAATCGAAATGATCCTGCAGGGCCTGCATCGCGCCCTGGCTCACCTCGAACCCGCCTGCTTTCAATTCGTCCATCAGTTGCGCCACCGCACCCCCATCGCGCCCATAGGCATCAAAGAGCGCGCGTTCAAAGTTCGAGCTGACCTGAATGTCCATGGACGGGCTGATCGACGGGATCGTGTCGCCCTTGTGATAGCCCTGCCCTGACAGCGCGCGGTGCAGGATGTCGTTCTGGTTGGTCGCGACCACGAGGCGGTCGATGGGCAGGCCCATCCGCTTGGCGATGTAGCCTGCAAAGATGTCGCCAAAGTTGCCCGTGGGCACCGTAAAGCTGACCTTGCGCGTGGGGGCCCCCAGCGAGGCGGCAGCAGAGAAGTAGTAGACCACCTGCGCCAGCACCCGCGCCCAGTTGATCGAGTTCACGCCTGCCAGTTTGACCCCGTCGCGGAAATCAAAATCGTTGAACATGTCCTTGAGGCGGGCCTGACAGTCGTCAAAATCACCATCGACGGCCAGTGCGTGCACATTGGTTTCGGTCGGAGTCGTCATCTGGCGCCGCTGCACTTCGCTAACGCGGTTGTGCGGGTAGAGGATGAAGACATCGACATTGTCGAGACCCCGGAACGCCTCGATTGCGGCGGAGCCGGTGTCGCCAGACGTCGCCCCCACGATCGTCACCCGTTCCCCGCGCCGAGCAAGGGCGGTCTGGAACAGCTGACCGATCAGCTGCATCGCAAAATCCTTGAAGGCCAGCGTGGGCCCGTGAAACAGCTCAAGCAGGAAATGCCCCTGTTCAAGCTGCACCAGCGGCGCGCGGGCGGCGTGGCCAAAGCCTGCATAGGCGCGGTTGATACAGCCGCGGAATTCGGCATCCGTGAAGGTATCCCCGACAAAGGGACGCATGACGGTATAGGCAATCTCTTCGTAGCTTTGCCCGCCCATGGCGGCGATGGCGTGGGCGTCCATCTGCGGGATGGTTTCGGGCACATAGAGGCCCCCGTCGCGGGCAAGGCCGGTTAACATCGTGTCCTCGAATGTCAGCGCGGGTGCCTGGCCACGGGTCGAGATATAGCGCATCGGTCTTTAGCCTTTCGGTGCGGAACTGCGGCGGGTGCGCCACAGGAAGTAGGAAGTCATGCCAGCCCAGATCAAGGCCAGCGAGAACCAGGTGATGGCGTATTGCAGGTGATCGTTTGGAATACCAGCGGTGTCTACCGGCCACGGCGTCACGCCAAGGTCTGTTTCCGGCGCATCGCGCAGCACAACCAGCACCGGGTCTGTGTTCAGGGCGGCGGCCATCGCAGGCACGTCGCGTGCAAACCAGATATTGGCATCGATGTCCGGGGGTGGCGTGAACCCGTCGGCCTCTTGCGGGGCATCAAGATTGCCGATGAGGGTCAGTGGGGCCAACGGCGCGCCCGCCACATCGCGGGCCTGAGGTTGCCAGCCGGTGTCGATCAGTACGGCCCGCCCCTCTGCCGTCTGAAACGGACGGATGATGCGATAGACCGCCCCGGTTGTCCGGCGTGAGGCCAGCATACGGATGTGATCCGCGCCGAATTGCCCCGTCACCTCGACCGGGGCATAGCGGCGAAATTCGGGCTCCAGTGCCTCGGACAGCGGGATGGGTGCGGCGCTGATCTGCGCCTCGATCCGGGCCAGCACATCCTGTTTCCACGCCAGCCGCTGGATTTGCCAGGTGCCAAGCGCGATCAGAATGCCCGTGCCGATCAGCCCGAATGTCAAAAGAAACCAGAGGCGCCCCATCTGCATCCTGTCCCCGTTTAACGTGAAAAGCGCGCGGAACCCGCGCGCTTTGGTCTTGCCCTGGTGAGCGAGCGCTTAGTGCGCGCCGGGCATCTGTGCCACGCCCCAGATGTAGACGGCAAAGAAAAGGAAGAGCCAGACCACATCCACAAAGTGCCAGTACCATGCCGCCGCTTCGAACCCGATATGCTTGTCTTCGGTGAAGTGGCCGCGCATCGCGCGCACCAGACAGACGAACAGGAAGATCGTCCCGATGATCACGTGCGCCCCATGAAACCCTGTGGCCATGAAGAAGTTGGAGTAGAACTTGTCCCCGCCGAATTCCCAGCCCTGATAGAGCAGATAGCTGTATTCATAGGCCTGCAGGAAGGTGAAGAGCACGCCCAGAACCACCGCAATGGCCAGACCGTTGATCAGATCCTTGCGCGGTCCGCCATGCACCAGCGCGTGGTGCGCCCATGTCACGGCACAGCCCGACAGCAGCAGCACCAGCGTGTTGATCAGCGGCAGGTGGAACGCATCCACATGGTAGATTTCCGGCTGCACATAGGTGGTGCCGACATAGTCGCTCATCGGGTAGATGGCGTGTTTGAAGAAGGACCAGAACCACGCCGCGAAAAACATGACTTCGGACATGATGAACAGGATGAACCCGTAGCGCAGGCCGATCCGCACGACGGGCGTGTGATCGCCCACCCGGCTTTCGGCCACGACGTCGGCCCACCAGCCGAACATGACATAAAGCACGGCGACAAAGCCCATCAGGAACAGCCAGGGGCCGCTTAGTTCCACCGACTTGAACAGGATGGTCATGCCACCTGACATCCAGCACACCGCGCCAAACAGCATGGTAAAGCCCGCCAGCGCCCCCAGCAGTGGCCACGTCGACGGGGCCAGAATGTGATAGTCGTGATTTTTTGCGTGGGCCATGGTTCGTCCCTTAGTTCAGGTTGGTATCAGAGGCCTGATCCACAGCGGCGTAACCGTCGGGCAGGTCAATTTGGTAAAATGTATAGCTGAGCGTGATCGAGTGCACGTATTTTGCGTCCCGGTCCGTCACAATTTCCGGGTCCACATAGAACGTCACCGGCATCTGGACGCGTTCGCCCGGGGCCAGCACCTGCTCTTCAAAGCAGAAGCAGTCGATTTTCGAGAAGAAGCCGCCCGCCTCGTAAGGCGCGACATTGTAGCTGGCTGACCCTGCGACGGGTTTGTCCGTTGGGTTGTAGGCCTCGTAAAAGGCAAGCCCGGTTTCGCCGATGCGCAATTCCATCTCACGCACAACAGGTGTGAATTGCCACGGCATGTTGCGTTCCAGCGAAGCGTCAAAGCGCACTTTGATCGTCTGTTCCAGAATTTCGTCGTTTGCGACCTCACTGATGCCCGGCGTCCCGCCAAAGCCTGTGACCCGGCAGAACCAGTCGTAAAACGGCACGGACGCCCAGGCGAGGCCGCCCATGACGACCACAAGGCTTAAGGTTTGCGCGACCGTTTTTGCGGGACCGGACAGGCGCATCACTGCCCCTCCTCGATCCGCGGCATCTCGAAATCGCCGCCGGTGATCTTGACGAAGGTCAGCGCGAGGATCAGCACGACGAAGGCGGCCAGCATCAGGCCGACACCCACATTGCGGCCTTTGCGGCGTTGGTGGATTTCGTGTTCGGCGCGAATGCTCATGTCCAGATCCCCCATGCTGCGGGCAGGATGGCCTCGGTCAGAATGGCCCCGAAATGTAGGAACAGGTACCACAGCGACAGGCGGAAGAACGCCTTTTCGACCTTGTATTCATCGGCTTCGGCTTGCGCCTCGTCCCGGCGCCAGATGTCGTAGGCCCCTTTGAGGAACAGCGCGTTCAGCACCAGCGCCGCCGCAAGGTAGACCGGGCCACCGATGCCTGTGAAGGCCGTTGCCACGGCAAGAATGACCAGCGGCACGGTGTAAACGAGGATATGTTTGCGCGTGGACTTGCGCCCATGAGTCACGGTCAGCATGGGCACGCCCGCATCGTCGTAGTCAGACTTCATGAACAGCGCCAGCGCCCAGAAATGGGGCGGCGTCCACATGAAGATCAGCGCAAACATGAGCCACGCCTCGACAGACATGGAGCCGGTTGCGATGACCCAGCCGATCACGGGCGGGAAAGCCCCTGCGGCCCCGCCGATCACGATGTTCTGCGGCGTCAGGCGTTTCAGCCACATGGAATAGATCACGAGGTAGAAAAAGATGGTGAAGGCCAGCAGGAAGGCGGCCAGCAGGTTCGCGCTGAGCGCCAGCATCATCACCGACATGCCGGACAGGGCAAAGCCCAGCACCTTGGCCTCGTCCGCGGTGACTTTGCCTGCAGGGATGGGGCGTTTGGCCGTGCGGCGCATCACGCCGTCGATATCGGAATCCCACCACATGTTCAGCGCGCCCGAGGCCCCTGCCCCGATGGCCACGAACAGGATCGAGGCAAAAGCGATGACCGGATGCACCGACACAGGGGCCGCCAGCAGGCCCACGACGGCCGTAAAGACCACCAACTGCATCACGCGCGGCTTCATCAGGGCGAAATAATCGCCCAAGGACGCCTCGGCCTCTTGCGGTTGATTCTGGAAACTGACGTCGGTCATGTGCACCTGTAGCTCAAGCTGGGGTGTAAGGTGGGGTTGAACCCCACCTTACGGGTTCAGTTCGACGCGACGGTCAGCGTCTTGGGCGTGCCTGCAAACTCTGCCTTGGCCTCGCTCAGCCATTGGGCATAGGCCTCTTCCGAGACTACCTTGACTGTGATGGGCATGTAGGCGTGGGCAATCCCGCACAGTTCGGAACACTGGCCGAAATAGACGCCTTCCTTTTCAGCCTCGAACCACAACTCGGCCAGACGTCCGGGCACGGCATCCTGTTTCACGCCAAAGGCGGGGATGGTCCATGCGTGGATCACATCAGCGCCCGTGACCTGAACGACGATGGTTTTGCCAACAGGGATCACCATCGCGTTGTCGGTCGCCAGCAGGAAATCTTCGCGGGAATAGCCTGCCTCGACCAGTGCCGCCTCGGTTTCGGGCGTCAGTGAGTTGTCACCCCCCGTGGCCGGTGCGCCAATCATGTAGGCGTCAAAGCCAAAGCCTTCGTCCACATATTCATAGCCCCAGAACCACTGGTAGCCCGTTGCCTTGATCGTGATGTCCGCTTCGGGGATTTCCTGCTGATGGAACAGTGTGGGCAGGGAAAACGCGCCGATGAAGACAAGGATGACAATCGGAATGACCGTCCACGCGACCTCGATCGGGGTGTGGTGCGTGAATGTCGCCGCTTCGGGGTTCCGCTTGCGGTTGTAGCGAATGACGACCCATGCCAGCAGCGCGGTCACAAACAGCGTGATGGCGGTGATGATCACCAGGATCATGCCATCGAGCCATTGCAGGCGACGCGCCACTTCGGTCGCGGCGGGCTGAAAGCCCATGGCACCATCAATCGGGCGGCCAATCACTTCGAGCCCGTCCTGGGCCCAAGCGGGGGCGGCGGCCAAAGCGGCAAAAACGCCCGATATCGAGAAAAGCTTTTTCATGTCGTCGTCCTGAACTTGTTTGGAGCGATCCTGGGGTCGGCGAGAGGGCGAATACGCGCACCGCACCCTCCTCCCGTTGTATTACCGGAACTTACAATCATATCTTGATCGCAAGATAAAGACTTAAGGGGCGCGTCAAACGGACGCTTCGCGCATATTTCAGCCCCCATGAACCTGCAGGAGCCTGCCATGACCGACGCCCCCTTCGCCCCTCTGGACACAGAGGTTGATCGAGACACTGCACTGGACGTGCTGCGCGCCGCCACGGCCGGGGCCGATGATGGCGAGTTGTTTTTCGAACAACGCCGCTCGGAAGCGCTGGTATATGACGATGGCCGCCTGAAAACGGCAAGTTATGATGCTGCCAAGGGCTTTGGCCTGCGTGCGGTGCGCGGCGAGGTGGCAGGCTATGCCCATTCTACCGAGATCAGCGAATCCGCCCTGCGCCGTGCGGCCGACACGGCCCGTCTGGCGGTTGGTGAGGGTGGCGGGAGCATGGCAGACGCCCCGCAAGCCACCAATCGCCACCTCTATACTTCGGACGATCCGATCAGTGGCGCGACATTTCCGGTCAAGCTGGAGACCCTGAAAGAAGTCGATGCCTATCTGCGCGATCTTGATTCGCGCGTTGTGCAGGTGTCCGCGTCCCTTGCCGCGTCGTTGCAGGAGATCGAGATTTTGCGCGCCGATGGGCACACAGTGCGCGATGTACGCCCGATGAGCCGTCTCAACATCTCGGTCATCGTTGAAAAGGACGGGCGGCGCGAAAGTGGCAGTGCCGGGGGTGGCGGGCGCGTTGGTCTTGACGGGCTGATCGACAGGGCCGACTGGCAGGCCAAGGCGCGCGAGGCGCTGCGGGTTGCGGTGGTCAACCTTGATGCTGTCCCTGCCCCGGCGGGCGTGATGGACGTCGTGCTCGGCCCCGGCTGGCCCGGCATCCTGCTGCACGAGGCCATCGGGCACGGCCTTGAGGGGGATTTCAACCGCAAGGGCAGCTCGGCCTTTGCAGGCCTCATGGGTCAGCAGATCGCCGCGCGCGGCGTCACCGTGCTGGATGACGGCACGATCCCGGATCGGCGCGGATCAATTACGGTCGATGACGAGGGAACGCCCAGCGCCAAGAACGTGCTGATCGAGGACGGTGTGCTGGTCGGCTATATGCAGGACCGCCAAAACGCCCGCCTGATGGGCGTGAAGGCCACGGGCAACGGGCGCCGCCAAAGCTATGCCCATGCGCCGATGCCGCGCATGACCAACACCTATATGCTGGGCGGTGACGTTGCCCCCGGCGACATTGTGGCGGATTTGAAGGACGGGATTTACGCAGTGGGCTTTGGCGGTGGTCAGGTCGACATCACCAATGGCAAGTTTGTCTTTTCCTGCACCGAGGCCTACCGCGTCGAGAACGGAAAAGTCGGCGCACCCGTCAAGGGCGCGACCCTGATCGGTGACGGGGCGACTGCGCTGAAACAAATCCGCGCCATCGGCAACGACATGGCGCTTGATCCCGGCATGGGCAATTGCGGCAAGGCCGGACAGTGGGTGCCTGTGGGTGTGGGACAACCGACATTGATGATTGGCGGGCTGACGGTGGGCGGGTCTGCGTCCTGAGATTCGCAGGTATGCCTCGAGTCGCCGCCAGGTTGAACGCGAAGTCTGCACTCAACCTCGCTATTTCGGGGGAGGAGGGCGTGTGATTTGCGTTCTTGTTCCGTTCCGGAAATGCAGAACTGCGACAAAATAGCGGAGCGAAATCAAGGAACAACGGGTTTGTCTCGTATTGCTCCGGTAGTGTTCATGCGTTGTTAACCTTGCTGATTCTATAACAAATTCAGCAACGGACGGAGCAACGGATGACTGAAAAGGATACCCATCCTTCTTCCACTCACCCCCCACTCCCACCCACCTCGGAAGATGACCAGTTCTCGTGTCTTCGTCTGTTGCGCTCACGCCGGGTCGGCATATCGACGTATCAACGTCTGCTGATTGAACACGGCACCGCGCAAAACGCGCTGGCCGCGCTACCAGAGGTAGCGCGCGCCGCGGGCGTTTCGAAATACACCATCTGTCCCGAAGGCGTCATTCACGCAGAGCTGAAAGCGGGCCGCGCCGCTGGTGCCCGTCTGATCGCCCAAGGCACCCCCGACTATCCAGAGGCCCTGAATGAGCTGCGTGATGCCCCGCCCTTCCTGTGGGTGATCGGGGACATTGCCTGGCTGCAAAAGCCTGCCATTGCATTGGTCGGGGCGCGCAATGCCTCGTCGCTGGGGACGCGCATGGCGCGGGGGCTGGCGCGTGATCTGGGGACTGCGGGATATGTGGTTGTGTCAGGCCTTGCGCGCGGCGTGGATGCCGCCGCCCATCTGGCCGCGCTTGAGACCGGAACAATCGCTGTGCAGGCGGGCGGGGTCGACACCATCTATCCGGCGGAAAACGCTGAACTGGCCATGAACATCGCCCAAAAGGGAGCGCGCGTCAGCGAGCAACCGATGGGTCTGCAACCGATGGCGCGACATTTCCCGGCGCGCAATCGCCTGATCTCGGGCCTCGCCCAGGCCACAGTCGTTGTGGAGGCCGCGGCGAAATCCGGCAGCCTGATCACGGCGCGCGACGCCCTTGATCTGGGCCGCGATGTGCTGGCGGTGCCGGGGCATCCCATGGATGCGCGCGCGTCCGGGTGCAACATGCTGATCCGCGACGGCGCGACCCTTGTGCGCGACGCCGCCGACGTGATCGAGGCGCTGGCCCCGATTGCCCGGCGCGCGCCGGAACTGCCGCTTGAGGCACCCGCTGCCCCACCGCGCGACACCCGCACTTTGCGCGAAACCGCCAACCTGCACAGCCAGATCCTGTCGCGCCTTGGCCCCTCGCCATTGGCCGAAGATCAGCTGATCCGTGACCTTGGTGCGCCCTCGGCCAAGGTGGCCCCGGTTCTTGTCGAACTTGAACTGGATGGCAGCATCGATCGCGCCCCCGGCGGTCTTCTGACACGTGCCAGTTAGACACCCCCCACAACAGTCAGTTGACATTCAACCCTTGCACCCCACATCTAGCGCGGTCATAGAGCACCCAGTTTTCCCGGTCAGAGGTTGATCCGTTAAATGCCTGTCGTCGTTGTAGAATCCCCGGCTAAAGCCAAGACAATCAACAAATATCTGGGCGATGACTATACCGTTCTGGCAAGCTACGGACATGTCCGTGACCTGCCGCCCAAGGACGGATCGGTCGATCCCGACAATGGATTCGAGATGCTTTGGGAGGTCGCCAGCGACAGCAAAAAGCACATGAAGGCGATTGCCGATGCGCTGAAGGACGACAATGCGCTGATCCTCGCAACTGACCCTGACCGCGAGGGCGAAGCGATCAGCTGGCACCTGCAAGAGGCCCTGACCAAGCGCAAGTCGATCAAGAAAGACACACCCGTCAGCCGCGTCACCTTCAATGCCATCACCAAGGCCGCCGTGTCCGAGGCCATGGCCAATGCCCGCCAGGTCGACATGCCGCTGGTGGAGGCCTATCTGGCACGCCGCGCGCTGGACTATCTGGTCGGCTTCAACCTGTCCCCCGTTTTGTGGCGCAAGCTGCCCGGAGCGAAATCCGCAGGGCGCGTGCAGTCTGTCTGCCTGCGCATCCTGACCGAGCGTGAGATGGAGATCGAAGCGTTCCGCAATCGCGAATACTGGTCGGTCAAGGCTGTGCTCGCCTCCCCCCGCGGACAGGAATACGAGGCGCGCCTTGTCAGCCTTGCGGGTAAAAAGCTTGACCGCTTTGATCTGGAAAACCAGACGCAGGCCGAAATGGCGGTGCAGGCCATCTCAAGCCGCGATCTGAAAATCCAGTCGGTCGAGGCCAAGCCCGCATCGCGCAACCCGTCGGCCCCGTTCATGACATCGACCCTGCAGCAAGAGGCGAGCCGCAAGTTCGGCATGGGCGCGCGCGCAGCGATGAGCACAGCGCAGCGGCTGTATGAGGCCGGCTATATTACTTACATGCGGACCGATGGGATCGATATGGCCCCCGAAGCCGTGACGATGGCGCGCGATGCGATCAAGGATCGTTACGGTGCCGACTATGTTCCGGACAAGCCGCGCATCTACAAGAACAAGGCCAAGAACGCCCAGGAAGCGCACGAATGTATCCGCCCCACCGACATGGCCAAGGATGCCGATGCGCTCAAGATCACCGATGCCGATCAGCGCAAGCTGTACGATCTGATCTGGAAACGCACTCTTGCCTGCCAGATGGAAGGTGCACGGCTTGAGCGCACCACGGTCGAAATCGGCAGTGCCGACGGCCAGGTTGGTCTGCGCGCCACCGGTCAGGTCATTCTGTTCGACGGGTTCCTGCGTGTCTACGAAGAGGGCCGCGATGACGAGGTTGTCGATGATGACGACAAGCGCCTGCCGCAACTGAGCGAAGGCGAGGCTGCCGACAAACGCGGTGTCACCCCTGAACAGCATTTCACCCAGCCCCCGCCCCGCTACACCGAAGCTACGCTGGTCAAGCGGATGGAAGAGCTGGGCATTGGCCGCCCCTCGACCTATGCCAGCATCGTCACCACGATTCAGGATCGCGGATACGTGCGCAAAGACCGCAACCGCCTGATCCCCGAGGACAAGGGGCGGCTGGTGATTGCTTTCCTTGAAAACTATTTCCGCCGCTATGTGGGCTATGATTTCACCGCCGATCTTGAGGAACAGCTGGACGATGTCAGCGCCGGGGATCGCGACTACAAGGACGTGCTGGGCCGGTTCTGGACCGATTTTTCCGCCGCCATCGCCGAAACCAGCGAATTGCGCATCACCGAGGTGTTGGAAAAGATCAACGAGGTGCTGGAACCCCACCTGTTCCCGCCGCTTGAGGATGGGGGCGATCCGCGCCTGTGTCCGAATTGCGGGGCTGGGCGGCTCAGCATGCGCACCGCGCGCTCGGGCGGGGCCTTTATCGGCTGCTCGAACTATCCCGAATGCCGCTACACCCGCCCCTTCGGCCCGCCGGACCCGGAAGCTGAGGCCAGCGCGATCCCGCCCGAGGGCAAGCTGCTGGGCGAAGACAATGGCGACGAAATCCGCGTCTTCAAAGGGCGCTTTGGCCCATATGTCCAACGCGGGGCCATCACTGAAGAGAACAAGAAACCCCCTCGCCAATCGATCCCCAAGGATTGGGCACCAGAAGAGCTGGAGCTGGACCGTGCTGTCATGTTGCTGTCCCTGCCCCGCGAAATCGGCCCCCATCCCGAGGACGGCGTGATGGTCTGGGCCAATATCGGGCGCTATGGCCCCTACATCAAACATGCCGAAAGCACGTCTGATCGTGGCGGTACCAACGCCAACCTCGAAGGGATCGACGAGGTGTGGACTGTTGGCATGAACCGCGCAGTGCAATTGCTGGCAGAGAAGGTGGCCAGCCGTGGTGGACGCGGGGTGGCGGCCAAGCCACTGCACGAATTGGGCGAACATCCCGATGAGGGTGGGCCAGTGGCGGTGATGAAGGGCAAGTACGGGCCTTACGTCAAATGGGGCAAGGTCAATGCGACGATCCCCAAGGGCACCGAGCCGGAAGATGTAACAATGGACATGGCCGTCCAACTGATCGCCGAAAAAGCGCCCGCCAAGAAGAAGCCTGCCAGGAAAAAGGCGGCGGCGAAAAAGAAGCCGGCCAAGAAAAAGTCAGCCTGACGTCGCCCCGTCCTCAAGGGCGGCGACACGCGCGACGACCTGATCCATAAGGCTCAGAAACGTCTCCTGATCGCCCTCGGACAGGGCGGACAGGAAAACACCCATATTCTGAATATCCTGGCGGTGGATCGCTTCGGCGATCTTGCGCCCCTGTTCGGTCAGGGTCAGGTCATAGGCGCGCCGATCCTCTTCGCTTTGGGTGCGCGCGATATAGCCGCGCTTGACCAGACGCGCGATCACGCTGCTGGCGGTTGTCGGTGCCACCCCCAGCATATCGGCCATAGCCGAGGCGCGCAGGCTTGAGGCCTCGCGCAGCATTCCAAGCATATGAAAATCGAGCGCGTTGAACTTGATCACGTGCTGATGCTCTGCCGATGTGCGTTCGCTCACCAGCATGACACGCATCAACACGCGGACGTATTCCAGCAATCTGCACTCTTTGCTCATGCGGTTTTCTGACCAAAGCCCCTTGAACTGGCAAGAGCCAATCCCAAATACTACGATATTCGCACCTTTTAGTGCGAACGTCGTATCAAAAGGAGATCACCTCTTGCGCCTTGCATCCTTCCTGCCCGCTATCCTTCTTGTTGCCGCCGCCATTCCGCTTGTCGCCACGGCCAAAGGCACGCCGCCACTGACCCCTTCACTGGACTTTGCGGAAACGACGCCCGGCATCCCGTCACCACCCGCGCTGGTCGATCAGGCCCGCTATATGACGAACAGTGAAACGGCGACCTTTCCTGGCACTGTGGCCGCGTTCCGTGCCTTTATGGATGCCAACCCGATCACGGATTTCGTTGTGGCGACCGATGCGATCCCCGCGATCGAGAACATCGTCTACCTGTCCGGCACCTGGCCCGAGGTCGGGGCCGTCCGGCGGGTTGATCTGGCTGGCGGGCACAGCGCGCATGAGCGGGTCATCGCCAACACTCCGGACCGGTTCGCCTATCAGATCTGGAACATCACCGCGCCGTCCGGACGCGTCATCGATCATATCATGGGCGAATTCCAGTATGGCCAATCCGGCGGCGATACGACCGTCATCTGGAACTACAACATCAAGCCCAATCTGTTCCTTGCCCGCCCCGCCATCCGGCGGTTTCTGCTGAATGATTTCGCCCCGTTCATGCAGGCCGGACTGACCGGTGTGGTCGCTGCCTACCAGCGGTAAACCCGCTCTGCGGATGTGCAGAGACGCCATGCACATCCGCTTAAATGCCCACATTTTGCATTATATCGCCTTAGCATCCAAAGAGGTGTCCGATCCGCTCTGCCGCTCCGAGCGTCCGTTGACTTTGTTGCGCCCGCCCGTCACATATTTTATGAACAACATCAGGCTTCTCAGGAAGTGTCGGGGGGACAGCAATGAAAAAGATTTATGGCTCGGCGGCAGATGCCCTTGATGGTGTTTTGTTTGACGGGATGTTCATCGCCGCGGGCGGGTTTGGCCTGTGCGGCATTCCCGAATTGCTGCTCGACGCGATCAAGGACGCAGGCACCAAGGACCTTACTTTTGCGTCCAACAACGCGGGTGTTGACGACTTTGGTATCGGCATTCTGTTGCAGACGCGGCAGGTCAAAAAGATGATCAGCTCGTATGTCGGCGAAAATGCCGAATTCATGCGCCAGTACCTGTCCGGCGAATTGGAGCTGGAATTCAACCCGCAAGGCACGCTGGCCGAGCGGATGCGCGCGGGCGGATGTGGCATCCCCGGGTTTTACACAAAGACCGGCGTGGGCACCGTGATTGCCGACGGCAAGGAGCACAAGGAGTTCCCCACAGGACCCGACGGTGCGCCCGAGACCTATATCATGGAGACGGGCCTGTTTGCCGATCTGGCCATCGTCAAGGCGTGGAAGGCCGACGCCACCGGCAACCTCGTGTTCCGCAAGACCGCGCGCAACTTCAACCCGCCTGCCGCCATGTGTGGCAAGGTCTGCATTGCCGAAGTCGAAGAGATTGTGCCCACAGGCTCGCTGGACCCGGATTCGATCCACCTGCCTGGCATCTACGTGCACCGCATCGTTCAAGGTGAACACGAAAAGCGGATTGAACAACGAACAACGCGCGCGGCCTAAAGGGGAGCAGGATCGTGCCAGACACTATTGAACAGCTTCTTGATCAGGACTCGGCCTTTGACGGCTACAACCGCGCGCAAATTGCGATTGTGGTGACCAATCCGTTTCTTGAGGACAACCCGATTGTCTATGTGAACGATGCGTTTGCGCGGTGCACAGGTTATGCCCGCTCGTCCGCCATTGGCCGCAACTGCCGGTTCCTGCAGGGCGAGGATACGAACAAGGCCGACGTGGACAAACTGCGCCACGCCATCGAAAACGAACAGACCGTTACCGTCGATATCATGAATTACCGTGCCAGCGGCGAAAAGTATCGCAACCGGCTGGTCGTGTCGCCGCTGCATGATGATGCGGGCAAGCTGCAATACTTCATCGGTATTCAGAAAGAGCTGCGAAACGGCGACGCCGATACCTCGGCCGAGGAAATCAATGCCGCGCTGATCGAGATCCAGAACCGTGTTGCCACGGACCTGTCGCTGGTGATCGGCATGATCCGTCAGCAATCGGGTGCCACGTCGGTGCCAGAAGACTACGCCGCCCTGCATCGCCGCATCGAGACGCTGCAACTGCTTTACGAGGAAATGAAGCTGGCGGATTCGCAGTCCAACCGCGACAGCATCCCGATGGGCAGCTATCTATCCCGTGTTGCCGCGGCAATTGCACATACGATGGGGCGGCCCGGCGTGCGCATGAACCTGCAGATCGAACCCCTTGAGGTGCCCATCGAAACCGCCACCCGTGTCGGCCTCGTGATGTCCGAAGTGTTGACCAACGCCTTTCAGCACGCGTTTGATCGTATGGACAGTGGTCTGGTCGAAGTGAGCATGAGCCAGCTGAGTGCAGGGGGCCTGCGCCTCGTCATATCGGACGATGGCGTCGGCGTGCCCAAGGACATGCAGTGGCCTGACAGCCGCACCATGGGCGGGCGCATCGTTTCGGGACTGATCGAAGGGCTTGAGGGCACGCTGCTGCTGGGCCGCGGGGCTGCTGGCAGCTTTATCACTATCGACGTGCCTGCGGGCGCGACACTTTTGGACGAATAGGAAAATCACATGCCTTGGGATCGAAACCAAATGGCGGCGCGCGCCGCACAGGAACTCGAAGACGGCTGGTATGTGAACCTTGGCATCGGCATTCCGACGCTGGTGTCCAATTACATCCCCGACGGGATCGAGGTGACGCTGCAATCGGAAAACGGGATGCTGGGCATGGGCCCCTTCCCGATCGAGGGCACAGAAGACCCCGACCTGATCAACGCGGGCAAGCAGACCATCACCGAATTGCCCCAGACCGCCTATTTCGATTCCGCGCAATCCTTCGGCATGATCCGGGGCGGCAAGATCGCGATGGCGATCCTGGGTGCGATGGAAGTGGCCGAAAACGGAGACCTCGCCAACTGGATGATCCCGGGCAAGCTGGTCAAGGGTATGGGCGGCGCGATGGACCTGGTGGCAGGCGTGGGTCGTGTCGTGGTGGTCATGGATCACACCAACAAGCATGGCGACAGCAAGGTGCTGAAAGAGTGCACATTGCCCCTGACCGGTCAGGCGGTGGTGGATCGCATCATCACCAACCTTGGCGTGCTGGACGTGGTCGAAGGTGGTCTGCGCATTGTCGAAACCGCCGATGGTGTGACCGAGGATGACTTGCGCGCCGCGACCGCCGCGACAATTGTCTGAACGGGATGGCTGACTTCGACATCCAACGCGAAGATGGCGACACGAAAGGCAGGCTGTTCCTTATACATGACGGGACAGAGGCTGAATTGACATACTCTATACTGTCCCCCCACACCCGCATTGCGGATCACACAGGCGTGCCAGATGCGTTGCGCGGCACGGGTGCCGGGCTTGCCCTTGTCGAACGGCTGGTCGCGGATGCGCGTGCCGAAGGTTGGAAGATCGTGCCGCTGTGCCCCTTCGTGAACAGGCAACGCGCCAAGCATCCGGAATGGGCGGACGCGTTCAACGTCTGAGCGGTCAGGTTGCCCCGCCTCAGTTCATCGCGGCGAAAACGCACCCATCCGTGACCAGAACCGGCGGCGTGATGCAAAGCCCCCGCGCCAATTGGAATGTCGCCAGAACCTTGGGCACATAGTCCCGCGTTTCAGCATAGGGCGGCACGCCCTGATGTTTGCGCACAGCCCCCTCGCCCGCGTTGTAGCCTGCGAGAACCAGCACCGGGTCGCGGTCAAAGTGGCCCATCAGCCAGTCGAGATACTTTACACCGCCTTCGATGTTCTGCGCGGGTTCGAAACTGTCCGTGACGCCGAAACGGGATGCAGTGTCGGGCATCAACTGCATCAACCCTTCGGCCCCTGCCCCGCTTTTGGCGTCTGCCACACCGCCTGATTCCACCATCATCACGGCAAGAACCAGCGCTGGGGAAACATCCGTGCCAATCGTTGCCTTGAGGATGTCGATCCCCCGCGCCTTGGCCAGCGTCTGCATCTGTTGCAGGCGCGGAACGGGGACAGGCGCCTCGGAACGGGCAAGCGCACGCATCGCCAGATCAAGGCGACCGGGCCCGGAATCGGCGATGTCAGGTGATATGTCGTTCCAGAACCAGTCAAAGCGGGAAGCGCGTGGTGATGTCGGCGCGTCCGCTGCCTGTGGTACTGCTGCGGCTTGTGATTCCACGGGATCGATCTGGATGGTGATCCTTTTGGTGGTCCCCGCACTGGGCGGTTTCACACGTTTGGCCGAAAAGTCCTTGAACGGAGGGGGATCATTGGCCGTTACAGGGCCTCCGCCCACAGCTACAGCCAAAAAGGCTGTGCAAATCACAGTGCGTATCATCATGGCTCGCCTCAAGACTTCGGTTCTCTGACCGATATTGGAGACAATATCGCAAAAAAACCGGCCTCAAACCAGCTTTGTCCACGCCAAACATGGCGGCATTGCCTTATTTGCCACGCCCTTTAATGAAAATTGACAGGACCTCAATTTTCTCCTGAGAAAAATTCCATTGATTTCAGTTGGGTAGCTGAATCCATCAAATTTTTTTTGTTGCGACGTGAAATGCTCAATATGCCGCCAAATTCGTGCCCCAATCCGAGGTCTATATAGCCCCATACCAAGTCGGACATGGGCCAATGAGAGAGAGCGGCCCTAACCAGACGGCGAGGTTGAAACGCAAAACTACTGATCCTTTGGAGGGACACTACAATGATGAACTTTATCAAAAACTTCCGTAAAGACGAAGACGGTGCCGTGACAGTTGACTGGGTTGTTCTGACAGCCGCAGTTGTTGGTCTGGCCGTTGCAGCTTACACGTCCATCGAAACCGGTGCGACCGAGCTGACAGCTGACACCGACACATTCCTGCAGGCTCAAGACCCTAACTAAGTTGGTCTGACCTGAAGGTCTATTCTACACGGGGGGCCGCGACCGCATCCGGACGCGGCCCCTTTGTGCGTCTCACAGTTACTGTACTCGTTTGAAAAGGTGTTCATGCCATGACCCACTTCATCAAGAAATTTTGCCGCGACCAAGACGGCGCGGTTACCGTAGATTGGGTTGTGCTGACCGCGGCAATCGTCGCGCTGGCCGTGGCTTTGGTGCTTGCCCTCACAAACGGCTCCGTAGGAGTGTCCGCCGGAGTTGAAGAATTCATGACCAACTGGTCGTTCTAAACCCGACCGAGTTTGTATTCTACCTGCGCCCGGGCTTGCCTCGGGCGTTCGGCGTGCCTGCATCGCTTGCAGCGGCAGATGCCATCTAAACACCCCCACGTCCCAGAATCTGCCACATTCCCGTGGCACCTTGATCGCAAGAGGCCCTCACCTTTGTTCGGTGATGATGGGCCCAGATATGAGGTATTACTATGCGAATGGTTTTCGGATTGGTTCTGTTGGCCGGGATCGCCCTTGCCGGGGGTGCCGTGTACATGGCCAAAAACTACATCGGGCAATATCAGACCGCGCTGGCCAAGGAACGGGCGCAACGCGAAAAGATTGTGCCTACGATTCCTGTCTACGTGGCCGAACGCCCGCTGAAATACGGCGAAGCGCTGACCATGGAAGACGTGCGCACCGTGGACTGGCCTGAAAACGCCATCCCCGAAGGTGCATTTACAGAAGACAACCCAATCTTTGCCGAAGGCGTGACTGCCGCCCGCGTGGTGCTGCGCACCATGGAGAAGGATGAGGCGATCCTTGAGGTCAAAGTCACCGAACCCGGTGAAGAGGCCGGCCTGACCTCGCGTCTTGAGCGCGGCATGCGCGCCTTTGCCATCAAGGTCGACGTGGCCTCGGGTGTGTCCGGCTTCCTGCGTCCGGGTGACCGGGTTGACGTCTACTGGACCGGTCGGGTGGATCAATCGCTCAGCCAGGACCGCGGCGAAGTGACCAAACTGATCGAACCGGGCGTCAAGCTGATCGCCATCGACCAGAACGCCGCCGGTGATCTGGATGGCGCAACCATCGCTCAGACCGTCACCGTTTCGATCCCCCTGCCAAAGTGGCCAAGCTGGCGCAGGCCCAGTCATCGGGTCGTCTGTCGCTGTCGCTGGTTGGGGCCGAAGACGACACCGTGGCCGCCGCCATCGAGGTCGATCAGCGCGCCCTGCTGGGCATCGCAACTCAGGAAGTCAAAGCCGCGGTGGAAGAAGAGAAGACCTGTTCGATCCGCACACGGCGCGGCGCGGAAGTGGTCGAAATCCCGATCCCCTGCACAAACTGAGACTGAAAATCAAAGACTTAAAGTGGCGTCCCCAACCGGGGGCGCCATTTGCATTTGGGGCTCTGTTGCCAGTTATCCACATAAACGAACTGCGTGAACCCATTGATTCTTGCAATAAAAACCAAAGTGCCGCATGGTGCTGAAAATAAGCGGGCGAACGACCCGTTACTATCGCGGGCAATAAGACCCGACACCGAGGCGTGATCAAAAAGGCAGGTCACATGTATATTGACGGACTATTCAAAGCGACCCTTCTGGGGTTGTCCATTGCAATCAGCCCGATGGCGTTTTCTGCGCAAGCCGAAAACCTGAGGGTCGTGCGCACTGCAACCGAAGCGACGCTGAACGTGCCCATGAACCGGGCCGTGGTGGTGGAAAGCGAAGAGGCTTTCGCCGAACTCAGCATTGCGAACCCCGCCATCGCGGACATCTCGTCGCTGAGCGATCGCACTATATATGTACTTGGCAAATCGCCCGGTCTGACCACGCTCACCCTTCTGGATGCCAATGGCCGCCTGATCACGAACGTCAATGTGCGCGTCGCAGCGGATATTTCAGAGTTCAAGGAACGCCTCCGCCAGATCCTTCCGGGTGAAAAGATCGAAGTGCGCACCGCCAATGACGGGATCGTCCTGTCTGGTGTCGTGTCATCGACGTCTCGCCTGCAACGCGCGCTTGATCTGGCCGAACGCTACGCCGAAGGCCGCGTTTCCAACCTGATGAGTGTCGGTGGCGTCCAGCAGGTCATGCTGAAGGTACGCTTTGCAGAGATGAACCGCTCTGTTTCCAAATCCCTCAGCTCGTCCTTGTCTCTGAACGGGTCGATCTTTTCGGGTGATGTGGGCGTGAACGGCGGGACCGGCACGACAAACAGCTCGGGCGGCGTTGGCACAAGCCTCGGGGGCAACATCCCGGCCATCAACGAAAACGCAGGCGCCATCCTGTTTGGCTTTAACACCGGCAACACCCAAGTCGGCCTGTTGCTCGAAGCCCTTGAAACCAAAGGCGTTGTGCGGACTTTGGCCGAGCCAAACCTGGTCGCTCTGTCCGGGCAAGAGGCAAAATTCCTGGCCGGTGGCGAATATCCCGTGCCCGTCAGCCAGGACAACGGCGTGATCACCATCGAATTCAAACCGTTCGGGATCGAGTTGAACTTTATCCCCCGCGTGGTGGACAAGGACCTGATCAACCTCGAACTCGAAGCGGCGGTGTCCGCCATCGACCCGACCAACGGGTTTGCGGTCAACGGCTTTGAAATCGACGCCTTCTCGCGGCGCGAGACATCGACCACGGTCGAGATGCGCGACGGCGAAAGCTTTGCTATTGCTGGACTTCTGGAAGACAACTTCGACGACAACTCCAGCCAGTTGCCCTGGCTTGGCGATGTGCCAATCCTTGGGGCCCTGTTCCGCTCGGCGTCTTACCAGCGCAATCAAACCGAACTTGTGATCATCATCACGGCGCACCTCGTGTCCCCCGTCCGGGGCGATATTCTGGCGCTGCCCACTGATCGCATCAAACCACCCAGCGAAAAGGATCTGTTCCTGTATGGCCGCACAGCCGCGGGCACCCGTGTTCCCAAACAAGGGGCTGCAGGCGAGGTTGCCAAACAGGACTTCTCCGGCTCATATGGCTACGTGTTGGATTAAGGACAGGGTTCATGAAACCGATCATCTCAGTCGCACTGGTAAGCAGTCTCGCTATCTCGGCGTGCACGACCTCCAGCGACCCGGTCTACACCCAGTTCTATCGTGAAGCGGGATCATTGGTCGATACCGGCCAGTTCGGGAACGCCACAGCTAACAACACGCTGATCATGACAGGCGAACAAGGCTATACGTTCGATCTGGCCAACCGCTTCGCATCCGAAGTGATCACGACTGTCAACTTTGCCTTCAACTCGTCCCGTCTGGACGCTGGGGCTCAGGACGCCCTGCGCCAGCAGGCCGGTTGGATCCGCCAGTTCCCCGAAGTGCGCTTTCGCGTCTATGGGCACACGGATGCGGTTGGTTCGGCAGGCTACAACAAGCAACTTGGTCTGGCCCGCGCCCGCGCTGTCGTGAATTTCCTGGTCACCCAAGGCATCCATCGCTCACGGCTCGAAGCTGTCGCCTCTTTCGGTGAAACCCAGCCTCTGATCGTGACGCAAGGACGCGAACGCCGCAATCGGCGCACCGTGACCGAAGTGTCGGGATCTCGTGAAATCCAATCCGACGGTTCTGGACGGCAAATACGCCCAGATCATCTATCGCGATTACGTCAAATCGGCCGAACCACCCAGCCAGTTGACCGGGATTACGGGCGCCGATTTGCGCACCGAACAGTAACCCCCACTCTCTCGTTTTCCACTTTGGCGCGCAGACAATCCTTGTCTGCGCGCCTTATCGTCCCAAGAAACCCAACAATTGGGGTTTTTTAGCCCAAATCTCGCCTGAATTGACTGCGAAAAACGCATCTGAGGATACGTATGTCCAATGGATTTTGGGCGCAGGAATCGCAGTCAGGCGGCGCAAACATCGCCCAAAACCCTGACCCGCGGTTCGCAATTGAAGGACGAGTGGGCAATGAGCAGTGTAATGCCGCAACCAGAGACCGCACCAATCGTGGCCTGTACAATCAGCCGCGATGTGCAGAATTTCGATCTGCTGATCGAGGACATGGAACAGGCTCTGGGTGAGTCGTGGGGCGATCTGGGATTTGCCGAGGCATTGGCCTTTTTCAACCAACCCGAAGCAGAAGCGATGGAGTTTGTCGCACTTGCGCTGGATGACGCGGACGAAGACAACCTTGTCCTGATGGGTGAGATCATCACCCAGGCCAAGGCGCGCGACATTAAGGTCATTCTGATTGCCGAAGACGTCACACCCGCCTCATTGCACCAGTTGCTGCGGCGCGGGGCGGATGAATTTGTGCCCTACCCCCTGCCCGAAGGTGAATTGCATTCCGCTATTGAGCGCCTGCGCGCCAGTGGCACCCCGCAACCGGTTGAGGCCGAGCGCACCGCCCAACTGAAAACGGGCGTCAACAAGGAAGGTGCTGTGTTCGTCACGCACGGCGTTGCCGGTGGCACCGGCGCGACCACGCTGGCCGTCAACCTTGCCTGGGAACTGGCGCTGCTGAACCCAAACGAGACACCCAATGTGTGTCTTCTGGACTTTGATCTGCAGTTCGGGTCGGCGTCGACCTTTCTGGACCTGCCCCGCCGCGAGGCCGTGTTCGAAATGCTGTCGGACACCGAAGCCATGGACGAGGAAATCTTTGGCCAGTCTTTGCTGACATTCGAGGAAAAGCTGCAGGTGCTGACTGCGCCCGCGGACATGATCCCGCTTGATCTGATCACACCGGAAGACATCAATCGCGTGATCGAAATGGCGCGTGCGCATTTCGATTATGTCGTGATCGACATGCCATCGACCCTTGTGCAGTGGACCGAGACCGTTCTGTCCGCCGCCCATATCTACTTTATCACGCTTGAGCTTGATCTGCGCTCTGCCCAGAACACGCTGCGTTTCAAGCGCGCGTTGCAGTCCGAAGAGCTGCCCATCGAAAAGCTGCGCTATGTGCTGAACCGCGCGCCCAAGTTCACCGATCTGGGCGGCAAGGCGCGGGTCAAGCGCCTGTCCGAAAGTCTGGATATCGCGATCGAAGTCCAACTGCCAGACGGCGGCAAGCCGATCACGCAAAGCGCGGATCACGGCCTACCACTCGCCTCGTCGGCGACCAAGAATCCACTGCGCCGCGAAATCGCCAAGCTGGCCGCATCCATCCATGAATTGAGTGAGGACCACGTCAAGGCGGCGTGATCCGATAACCCGGGGGTTTCTCGATGTTTTCGAAATACAAAAAAGAGGCACCGGCACCAGCCGCCGCACCTGCGGAAAAGGTCGCCGAAGAACCAAAGGCCGCAGCGCCTTCCAAGATTGCGCGCAAGGCCAACGCGTCCGCCGCAGCGGTCGTGCCGATGGACAAGGAACGCAAGAAAAAGGAGCGGATGGGCGAGATCAAACTCGACCTGCACCGTGCCCTGCTTGATAACCTGAACCTGTCCGCGCTGGAATCGGCGACGGAAAACGATCTGCGTCAGGAAATTCAGGCCATTTCAGGCGAATTCCTGCAGGAACAGAACATCATCCTGAACCGCGAAGACCGCCAGATTCTGAACCAGGAACTGTTTGACGAAGTAATGGGCCTTGGCCCGCTCGAAACCCTGCTTAAGGACGAGACGGTCAACGATATTCTGGTCAACGGTCCCCAACAGATCTTTGTGGAACGGTCGGGCAAGCTGGAACTGACGGACATCACCTTCAAGGATGAACGTCACTTGCTTCGGATCATTGATAAAATCGTGTCCGCCGTGGGTCGTCGCGTTGACGAATCCAACCCTTATGTTGACGCCCGTCTGAAAGATGGTTCGCGTTTCAACGCCATGGTGCCACCCATCGCGGTGGACGGCAGCCTTGTCTCCATTCGTAAGTTCAAAAAGGACAAGCTGGGCATCGACGATCTGGTGCAATTCGGTGCCTTTACCGAAGAAATGGCTGCATATCTGCAAGCTGCCGTGGCCACGCGCCTGAATGTCATCGTCTCGGGCGGTACCGGTTCGGGTAAGACGACGACGCTCAACGCGCTGTCCTCGTTTATCGACAACGCTGAACGCATCCTGACCATCGAGGATACGGCGGAACTTCAACTGCAACAGACCCATGTGGGCCGGATGGAAAGCCGTCCGCCCAACGTGGAAGGCAAAGGTGAGGTTTCCCCGCGTGACTGTCTGAAAAACGCCCTGCGGATGCGCCCGGACCGGATTATCGTCGGCGAAACGCGTGGCGAGGAAGTCATCGACATGCTTCAGGCCATGAACACCGGCCACGACGGGTCGATGACCACGATCCACGCCAACTCGGCGCGGGACGGCGTGTCACGTCTGGAAAACATGATCGCGATGGCCGGCATCGAAATGCCGCTCAAGGCTGTGCGCTCGCAAATCTCGTCCGCCGTGAACCTCATCGTGCAGGCCTCGCGCCTTCAGGACGGATCGCGCCGCATGACGTCGATCACCGAAATCACAGGCATGGAGGGCGACGTGATTTCCATGCAGGAAGTCTTCCGTTTCCAGCGTGTCGGTCTCACACCCGAAAACAAAATCATCGGCCATTTCACAGCCACAGGCGTGCGTTCTCACTATTCCGAACGCTTCCGCATGTGGGGCTATGATTTGCCATCCAGTATCTACGAACCAATCGCTGCCGAATAAGGAACCCGAAAAATGAGTGCAGAACCAATTATTTACGGGTTGATCTTTATCGGCGTGCTTGTGCTTGTCGAAGGCATCTACCTTGTCGCCTTTGGCAAATCCATCAGCCTGAACAACCGGGTGAACCGTCGTCTCGAAATGCTCAACAAGGCAGGCGGGCGGCGCGAGGAAGTGCTGGAACAGCTGCGCAAAGAGATGCAGCAGCATATGGGCGCACGCTCGATCCCGCTTTATTCCTTGCTCGCCGAACGGGCCCAAAAGGCGGCCATCGCCTTTACCCCTCAGCAACTGATCATGATCATGGGCGGGCTGTCAGCGGTGGCCTTTATCGGCCTCAGCGTCGGCACGGAAACCGAAGTGCCGGTGCGCATCCTTCTGTCCGTAGGCATTGGCATTGGTGCCGTGTTCTTCTGGGTGTCGTCCAAGGCCAGCAAACGTATGGCCATGATCGAAGAACAACTGCCTGACGCGGTTGAACTCATGGTGCGCTCCCTTCGCGTGGGTCACCCGTTCAGCTCGGCCATCCAGATCGTCGCCAAAGAGGTGCAGGACCCGCTGGCCTCTGAATTCGGGGTGATCGCGGATGAATCTGCCTTTGGCCGGGACGTGGGTGAGGCACTCAAGGCGATGGCCGAACGGCTTGATATGCAGGATTTGCGCTTTCTCGCCGTTGCGGTGACCATCCAGCAGCAATCAGGTGGTAACCTCGCCGAGATCCTCATGGGTCTGGCCAAGGTGATCCGCGCCCGCTTCCGCCTGTTCCGCCGTGTGAAGGCGATCACGGCCGAGGCCAAGTGGTCGGGCAAATTCCTGTCCGCCTTCCCGCTGGTCGCCCTCGTCGTGATCAACATTGGTGATCCGCACTACTATGACGAAGTGCGCGACCACCCGTGGTTTATCCCGGCCTGTTTCGTCGTCGGTATCTTCTTGTGCGTTAACCTTGTTGTGATGCGCGTCCTGACCAATATCAAAGTTTAAGGAGCCCGATTATGGACGCCCTGTTACAGCCAATGACCGATGTGCTCGGTCCCCTCGGCCCTATCATCATCGTCGGTGTGCTGGGTTTCATGATGATCGTTCTGGTCATCGTCATGATGATGCGCCAGCCCGAAGATCCGCTGGCCAAACTCAAGAAAAACAGCCACGCCAAACAGGCTGGTTCGCAAAAAGAACGCTTGCGCCAGGGTGCGCGCAACGAACAGCTTGAACGGTTTTCGAAGTTCCTTGAACCCGAGGACGTGGCCGAGTTGTCCAAGCGTCAGTTGATGCTGCGCCAGGCGGGCTATCAGTCCCGCGACTCGGTGCGCATGTTCCACGCGGCCCAGTTCATTCTGGGTGTCCTTGGCCTGATTGCCGGTGTGATCTACACCAACTTTGTGGTGGGCACCGACAACATGACCACGCAAAAGATCGTTATGTGGACGGTCGGCCCAGGCGGCGTCGGTTATTACCTGCCGCAATACTGGATCACCCGCCGCGTCGAGGCGCGCAAGGAACAGATCACCCAAGGCTTCCCCGACGCGCTCGACATGATGCTTGTCTGTGTTGAGGCCGGTCAGTCTCTGGATCAGGCGATCACACGGATTGCGGGCGAATTGCGGGCCTCCTTCCCGGCTCTGGCGGACGAATTTCAGGTCGTCAGCTATGAAATGAAAGCTGGTAAGGACAAGGTCACTGTTCTCAATGACATGGGCGAGCGCTGCGGCGTGCAGGACGTCGCCTCGTTCGTGACCGTTCTGGTTCAATCAGCCAGCTTTGGTACATCGATTGCGGATGCCTTGCGCGTCTTTGCCTCGGAAATGCGTGACAAGCGCGTGATGCGCGCCGAAGAGGCGGCCAACAAGCTGCCCACCAAGATGACGCTGGCCACGATGATGCTGACGGTTCCGCCGTTGCTGATCATCCTCGTGGGTCCGTCCGTGCACGGCATCACGCAGCTGGGCAATATGGGGAACTAGCCAGAGCCGAAAATCATGCTAAAAGACATGCACCGCGCGGGGTTTCCCTGGCGCGGTGCAGCTTAATAAAAAGGTCGCAAAGGCCATATGATGCCAGGCATTCGGGCGCTGCCCGCCCTTTCCTTCCTGATCCTTGCGGCGGCCTGTTCGACGGGCGGCATCGATGTTTCCCAAACCGGCCCGTTCGCACCTGGCATCGACCGGTCTGCCGAAGCGGTCGGCGGGGTCGAAGTTGGTCACCGCCTGATCGCCGCCGGAGAGTTCGAACTGGCCATTCGCGCCTTTAACCGTGCCGCACTGGATCGCGGAGGGTTCGACGGTGAAATCCTGTCTGGCCTTGGCACCGCCAACCTTGGCCTCGGGCGGCTTGGGCAGGCCGAAACTCTGCTGCGGCGCGCCACAACCGAATTTGATCCGGTGCCCGAAGACCTCAACAACCTTGGCGTTGTGCTGATGGAACGCGGTGAAACCTTTGAGGCCGTGCAGGTGCTGCGCCGCGCCTTTGCCCTTGATGACGGAGAAAGCACACTTATCCGGGATAATTTGCGCGTGGCACTCGCAAAAACTGAAAATCCTGATAGTCTGGATGAGAACGAGAGCCAGTACAAACTGGTCCGACGCGGCAGCAGTGACTTTCTTATTCGAACTGCGAGCTGAATTTGAGGTGCGCCGAAGGGCGTGATGGGATGCGACCGGGCAACAAAAGCACGGCGTGAACGAGCAGGAAAGGGACGCAAACATGCGCCACCCCGTAGTTTTGGCCGTCTCTCTGGCAGGGGCAATGGCCTTGTCGGCATGTGAACAGAAATCAGCGGATCAGACCGTCGAACGTGCGTTTCAGGACGTTAACGTGATCGACGAAAGCGATCTGAACGATGTGATGCTGACCGTCGCCGACCCGAATGAGGCGGTGACCTATTTCAAACGCACTGCCGCCGACAATCCCGACCGGATCGAAGTCCAGCGTGGCCTTGCCACCAGCCTTGTGCGCGCCAAGCGCTATTCCGAAGCCGCACCAGCCTACGCCAAGGTCCTCAAACTTGAAGGCGCAACCAACGACGACCGCGTCGACTATGCCGACGCCCTGCTGCGTTCGGGGGACTGGGCGCGCGCCGAACAGGAACTGGACAAGGTCCCCCCCACCTTCGAGACGTTCAAACGCTACCGCCTTGAGGCCTTGATTGCCGACAGCAACAAGGAATGGAAAAAGGCCGACAGCTTTTACGAAACGGCGGTGGGCCTGACAACACGGCCCTCGGGTGTGCTGAACAACTGGGGCTATTCCAAACTGACACGCGGCGATTTCGGCGATGCAGAGCGTTTATTCGGCGATGCCATCCGCCAGGATCCGAACCTGTTCACTGCCAAGAACAACCTGATCCTCGCACGTGGCGCGCAGCGCAACTATGCCCTGCCCGTCATTCCGATGGACCAGATCGAGCGCGCCCAACTGTTGCACACGCTGGGTCTGACGGCGGTCAAACAAGGCGACGTACAGACCGGCAAGTCACTGTTGCGCGACGCCATCGACACGCATCCACAGCATTTCGAGGCCGCGGTACGATCCCTGCGCGCGCTCGAAAACAACGCCAACGGGTGATCTGATGGCCCTGTCTGCGCAGGTGGCATGGTGGTTCCTGCCATTTCTGGTGCCGCTGTGCCTTTACGTGGCCTACACGGACCTCGCACGCATGCGCATCACCAACCCCACCGTGCTGACAATGGCGGCGGTGTTCGTGGTCGTCGGTTTCTTTCTCTATCCGTTTGACGGCTACCTGTGGCAGCTGGCGCAGTTGGGAATCGTTCTGGTGGTGTGCATGATCCTGAATGCGGCTGGTGCGATGGGGGCCGGGGATGCAAAATTCCTTGCTGCAGCAGCGCCTTACGTCGCCCTGGGCGATGTCCGCCTGCTGATGGCGCTGTTTGCCGCCGTCTTGCTGGCCGCCTACGCTGCACACCGCATCGCGCGTGCCACACCCTTGCGCAACATGGCCCCCACCTGGGACAGTTGGAGCACCAAGGGGCGCAAATTCCCCATGGGATTTGCGCTGGGGCCAACGCTTGCGATCTATCTGGCACTGGCGGCCGTGCACGGGTCTTGACGGGTTTCAGCCATAATTTCGTCTGAAACCTGCGCTAGGGTCGCGCAAAGCAATGAAATCCACAGGCCATATCCGATGAACATGCAAGTCTCCGACGTGATCGCCCCACCCGCCCCTAAGCGGCTGCAGGAGATGAAACTGCCCGTGGTCATGATGCGGGATATCCTGCTGAAAACGATGTTCCGCAAAAACCTCGACATGGTGTCTGACCTGTCGCCGGCCCTGTGCCTGCCCATTCCGGTGGTGCAGGAACTGATCGATATGTGCCGCGACCAACGCCTGATGGAAGCGACGGGGACGCTCAACGCCAACAATGGCAATGAAATGGGCTATCAGCTCACCGATCAGGGCAAGGCGCGCGCGCTTGATGCCCTGTCGCAATCCGAATATTTCGGCGCCATGCCTGTGCCGCTGGACGTTTACCGCGAACAGGTCAAACGCCAATCCATTCGCAACATCATGGTCACCCGCACGCAGCTGACAGGCGCAATGGGCCACCTGGTGCTGCCCCCTGACCTTCTGGACCAGCTTGGACCCGCCGTGTCTGCCGGTCGTTCGATCCTGATGTACGGCCCTCCCGGCAACGGTAAATCCTCGATCTCCAACGGCATCCGCGACGCCCTTGGCGATCAGGTCTATGTGCCGCGCGCCATCGAATATGCAGGTCAGGTGATCACGGTCTATGACCCGATCGTGCACGTGCTGTCCCAGGATGCAGAGGATGATCCCAACGCCCTGCGCCGCCGCACGCCTTATGACAAGCGCTATGTGAAATGCGAACGCCCCACCGTGGTCACGGGCGGTGAACTCAGCCTGTCAATGCTCGATCTGGTCTACAACCCGACCGCGCGCACCTATCAGGCCCCGCTGCAGCTGAAATCGACCGGCGGCATCTTTATCGTGGACGACCTTGGCCGTCAGGCCGAAAGCCCGCAGGCGCTGGTCAACCGCTGGATCGTTCCGCTTGAAGAATCCAAGGACATCCTTGCCCTGCAATCGGGCGAGAAATTTGAAGTGCCGTTCGACACGCTGGTTGTCTTTTCGACCAACTTCCACCCCAATGAAATCTTTGACCAGGCCGCCCTGCGCCGGATCTTTTTCAAGATCAAGATCGCTGGACCAAGTCAGGCAAACTTCCTGAAAATCTTTGCCATGGTGGCCAAGAAAAAGGGGATGGCCCTAAATGAGGAGGCGCTGGTCTATCTGCTCAAGCAGAAATACCCGACCATCGACAATATTTATGCCAACTATCAGCCGAACTTCCTGATCGACCAGATGGTCGCCACCTGCAATTTCGAAGGCATCCCCAAGCAGATGACGCCCGAGCTGATCGACCGCGCCTGGGCCAACATGTTCGTCAAGGACGAACATATCGTCAAATGATTGGTGTTGCAGGCTGTGGCCGCATGGGCGGCCCGATGCTGGACGCATTGCGCGATGGCGGCACACAAGCCACCGGGTTCGACGTGGTGGACAAAGGTGTCGGTCATATAACAACCAACGTCATGGGTTTTGCGCCGCGCCTTGACACCCTGTTCAGCGTGGTGCGCGATGCCGCGCAAACCGACGCGCTGTTGTTCGATGCACAGAACCTCATCACGACGGCACCCGGTCTGACCCGCATCTTCATCTGTTCGACCCTGTCACCGCGCTATGTGCGCGACCTGCGCGCCCGTATCCCCGATCACATCGCCCTGATCGACGCGCCCATGTCCGGCGCGCAGATCGCCGCGCGGGATCGCACGCTCAGCTTCATGCTGGGCGGTGCACAAGCTGACATCGATGACGCCATTCCGCTGCTGGCGCTCATGGGCAAACATTTTCACCATATGGGCCCTTTTGGGTCGGGCATGCAGGCCAAGGTGCTCAACAATTTGCTCGCCGCCTCGCACACGGCGATGACGCGGCTGGTGCTGGACTGGGCGGACGCCGCCGGGCTTGAAACCGATCGCTTGCTGGCGCTGATCGAAACGTCGTCCGGGCAAAACTGGCTGGCCTCGGGGTTTGAGACTATCGAGTTTGCCAAACACGGCCACGCCCCCGACAACTCCATCGGCATTCTGGTCAAGGACGTGGCCGCAGCACTGGACGCCGCACCTGACGGGGCGGACCTCAGCCTGCCGCAAAGCGTTCAGAAATCGATCCTTGCTCTTACCCCGCGCGCCTGATGCCGTGAACGAGTGAGAGTGAGGGCTGGCACTCGACCTGCGGCCTGCTACATTCCCCGCAATGGCGATGCTCCCCCAACACTTTACGGATTGGTTCACTTCAAAAGGCTGGGCCATACACCCGCACCAGCAGACCATGCTGGAGCGCGCGGATGAACCTGCACTGCTGCTGATCGCGCCCACGGGCGGGGGCAAAACGCTGGCCGGGTTTCTGCCGTCGCTTGCGGATCTCAGTGACGGCGGTCACGAGGGTTTGCACACGCTTTATATCTCACCACTCAAAGCGCTGGCGAGCGACATCAAACGGAACCTGCGCACCCCTGTGGACGAAATGGGTTTGCCCATCCGCATTGAGGACCGGACCGGCGACACCCCTGCCAGCCGCAAAAAGCGACAACGCGCCGACCCGCCTCACATCCTGCTGACAACGCCCGAAAGCCTTGCGCTGCTGACCAGTTACGAGGATGCGCCGCGCATGTTCGCGGGCCTCAAACGCGTCATCGTGGATGAGATTCACAGCCTTGCCGAAAGCAAACGGGGCGATCAGATGTTTCTGGCCCTGTCGCGACTGCAGGCCCTCTGCCCTGACCTCAAACGCGTCGGCCTGTCAGCCACCGTCGAAGACCCCCACGCGATCGCGCATCTGCTTGCCAAGAACCCCGACCCATGCGCCATCATCAATGCCGACCCCGGCCCCGCCCCCGACATCCAGATGCTGGTCACGGACGAGGCACCGCCGTGGTCCGGGGCGGGCGCAAAATACGCGATCCCAGCCGTTCTTGAGCAAGTAAAGGCCCATAAAACCACACTTATTTTCCACAACACCCGCGCGCAGGCCGAACTGTACTTTCACAACATCTGGCTTGCCAATGACGAGGGCCTGCCCATCGGCATTCACCATGGCAGCCTTGATCGCCAACAGCGCGAAAAGGTGGAACAGGCCATGGTCGAGGGGCAACTCAAGGCCATTGTGTGCACCGGAACGCTTGATCTGGGCATCGATTGGGGCGATGTGGACCTGATCATCCAGATCGGCGCGCCCAAAAACGTCAAGCGGCTTGTGCAGCGGATCGGGCGGGCCAACCACCGCTACAACGCGCCGTCCAAGGCGTTGCTTGTGCCTGCCAACCGGTTCGAAGTCGTCGAATGCGTGGCCGCATTGGAAGCCGTGAAAGAAAGTGCGTTGGACGGTGATCCACGCGGCCCGGGTCCGCGCGATGTGCTGTGCCAGCACATCCTGATTGTCGCCGCTGCGGGGCCGTTCGATGCAGAGGCGCTTTACGATGAAGTGATCACGGCCGGGGCCTATAGCGCTCTGACAAGGGAAGAATTCGACGCCTGCCTCGATTTCTGCGCCACGGGCGGCTATGCCCTGCGCGCCTATGATCAATGGAAACGGCTGCAACACCGCCCCGACGGTTTGTGGCAATTGCGCGATCCACGCAGCGCCCAGCGGATCCGGATGAACATTGGCACGATTCAGGACACCGACACGCTCAAGGTCCGCTTCAAGGGGCGCGGCGGCAAGCCGTTGGGCGAGATCGAAGAAGGCTTTGCCGCCTCCCTGACACCGGGCGATACATTCCTGATCGGCGGGCAGATTGTGCGGTATGACAGCTTGCGCGAAATGACTGTGCAGGTCACACGGGACGCGGCAAAAAAGCCCAAGATCGCGACCTTTCTGGGCACCAAGTTCGCCACGTCAACGCAACTGTCCCACCGCATTATCGAGATGTTTCAGCGCGAAAGCTGGCCCGATTTGCCAAAGCACACAAGCAACTGGCTGACGCTGCAACGTAAGGTGTCACGCCTGCCCGAACCGGGGCGCCTGCTGATCGAAAGCTTTCCCCATGATGGGCGCGTGCATACGGCCGTCTATGGCTTTGCGGGGCGCAACGCCATGCAAACACTCGGACTTTTGCTGTCCAAACGGATGGAGGAAACGGGCCTCAACCCGCTGGGATTCCTTGCCACGGATTACGCCACTTTGATCTGGGGGCTTGATCCGGTGCGCGACCCCGCACCGCTGTTCGAGATTGAGGCACTGCGTGACGGTCTTGATCGTTGGCTGGCCGGGAACGCGGTGATGAAGCGCACCTTTCGCGCCTCGGCCACCATTGCTGGACTGATCGAACGCAACCTGCCCTCGAACCGCAAGACCGGGCGACAGGCGACGTTCAGCTCGGACATCCTGTATGACACGCTGACCAAATATGACCCTGACCACCTGATGCTGGACATCACGCGGCAGGAGGCGATGCGCGGCCTTGTCGATTTTGGCCGTATCGAAGAGATGGCTGCGCGGATCGGTGACCGCATCGATCTGGTCGAACATGACCGGATCACACCGCTCGCCGCGCCCTTGATGCTTGAAGTGGGCCGAGTTCCGATCAAAGGGCTCGCCGAAGAAAAACTGCTTGCCGAAGAAGCCGAACGACTGATGGCCACGGCGGGTCTGACGCCGGAGCCATCAAAACGCGAATGGCGTGTGCCGTTCTGATAAACGCGCATGACGCGTTTTGGACTGGTCAAAATGCGGTGCCGAACGGTAAGAACAAATTATGAACTTCGTCGAACTGACCCTCTCGGGCGCGCGCCTGCATGCCCTCGGCTCTGGCGGGCTGTTTTGGCCCGATCAGGCGCTGCTCTGTGTGTCCGATCTGCATCTTGGGAAATCCGAACGGATCCTGCGCCGGGGTGGCAGCCCGCTGCCCCCCTACGAAACCCGGGACACGCTGACCCGGCTGGCAAGCGATCTGGAGGCGACGGATGCGCGCACCGTTGTCTGCCTCGGCGACAGTTTTGATGATCTGGCGGCCGCGCGGGCATTGCCAGAGGACGAACGGCTGTGGATCACGCGCCTGCAAGCGGGGCGTCGCTGGATCTGGATCGAGGGCAACCATGATCCGGGGCCTATCGAGTTTGGCGGTGCGCATCTGGGCGAACTCTCCCTTGGCCCGCTAACCTTTCGGCATATCGCCGTGCGCGGTAAAACCGGAGAGATTTCAGGCCATTACCACCCAAAGGCGACCGTTCCTACGCGCGGGCGCGCGATCACGCGACCCGCGTTCCTGATCGACAGCGACCGGATGATCATGCCCGCCTATGGCACCTATACCGGCGGTTTGCGCAGCCATGACACGGTACTCACCACCCTGATGCGGACGGATGCGAGCGCCGTTTTGACCGGGCCAAGCCCGGTGCGCGTGCCGATGCCGCGTTAGGCCGTCAACCCTTCGGGTTCTTGCAGTCCATTTGCGCGGCAACAGGCGGTGACGGTATTGGCAAGCAGGCAGGCAATGGTCATCGGCCCCACACCACCCGGCACGGGCGTGATCGCCCCCGCAACCTCGGCGCAGCTGTCAAAGTCGCAATCGCCGACCAGCCGTGTCTTGCCCTCACCCTTTTCGGGCGCGTCGATCCGGTTGATGCCGACATCGATCACAGTGGCCCCGGGCTTGATCCAGTCGCCTGTCACCATTTCAGAGCGGCCCACGGCGGCCACGACGATGTCGGCGCGGCGGGTGACGTCCTGAATGTCCTTCGTGCGGCTGTGTGCGATGGTCACGGTACAGCTGTCGCCCAAAAGCAGTTGCGCCATCGGCTTGCCGACGATGTTCGAACGGCCCACGACCACCGCATTCAATCCCGACAAAGACCCATGGTGATCCCTCAGCATCATCAGGCATCCCAGCGGCGTGCAGGGCACCATCGACTTTTGACCCGTACCCAACAATCCGACATTCGAGATGTGAAACCCATCCACATCCTTGGCCGGGTCGATGGAGTTGATCACGAGGTCTTCGTTCAGGTGTTTAGGCAGCGGCAGTTGGACCAGAATGCCGTGAATGGCGGGATCGGCATTCAAATCAGCGATCAGCGCCAGCAAGTCGGCCTCAGACGTGTCGACATCCAGCTTGTGCTCGATGCTGTTCATGCCGACCTCGACGGTCATCTTGCCTTTTGAGCGGACGTAGACCTGGCTTGCCGGGTCCTCGCCGACCAGCACAACTGCAAGGCCCGGCGTGATGCCGTGGTCATCCTTCAGCCGCGTGACGTGATCCGCCACTTTTGACCGCACTGTCGCAGCAAAGGCCTTGCCGTCGATGATCGTCGCGCCTTTGCGCGCGTCCGCTGATGTCACTGCACTCATGCGCGTCCCTTTCTATTCTTGTGTCAGATTGACCTGATGCGCCCACGTCTCGCCATCACTGATCACCAGCGTGTCGAAGTCCATGAGTTGCAGAAGGTCGTAGAATGTCGCCACCGTCTCAAGGTTCTGCTGGCGGAAAAATTCGTTGTTGCGCATGTTCGATGTCATCTGCGCCAGCACGGCGCGCGCACGATAGATTGTTGAAAACACGTCATCATCCAGCGCAATCACGTGGAGATGCTTGGCATCCGAACCCTTGGCAAAGAACACGAAACGTGGACTCTCAGGCGCAGACAACTGCGCTGCCGTCAGGTTGGTGACAAAGCCGACGCGCACGTCTTTGCCGGACGGCGGGGCCTCGCGAATGACACGCGTGAAATCCTCGCTGGAGGTGATTTCGGGGTAGTAATAGCCCTCGTAACGTTCCTGCGCGCCCACCATCGTTGCGGCCATTGTGGCAAGAATTGCAGCTGTCGTTCGGATCATCATCGGTCTTTCCTCCGGTTGTTTGACACACAGGCTGATGCCTGCAGGCCACCGGGTCAATCGCTGTGCGGCCCTGTCCCGCAACCGTGACAGGGCCGTAATGGTGTAAGGCGGGGTTTCACCCCGCCACCGGTGTCAGAACAGCCCTTCGATCTGGCCATCTTCGTTGAGGTGAATGCTTTCTGCAGACGGCACGCGGGGCAGGCCCGGCATGGTCATGATCTCTCCGCACACCGCCACGACAAACCCGGCACCTGCTGACAAACGCACTTCGCGCACCGGCACGTTGAACCCGGTGGGGGCCCCGCGCAATGTCGGATCGGTCGAGAACGAATACTGCGTTTTTGCCATGCAGACCGGCAGCGATCCGTATCCCTGATCTTCCCACAATTTGAGCTGATCAAGGATTTTCTGATCCATCACGGCCCCGTCGGCGCGGTAGATTTTCTTGGCGATGGTCTGGATCTTGTCGGCCAGCGACATCTCGTCCGGGTAGATCGGCG
The DNA here is from genome assembly GCF_045797845.1 of Tateyamaria armeniaca. NCBI lineage: Bacteria > Pseudomonadati > Pseudomonadota > Alphaproteobacteria > Rhodobacterales > Roseobacteraceae > Tateyamaria > Tateyamaria armeniaca. Next base: position 2,282,455 of record NZ_JBHDIY010000002.1, on the reverse strand, counting down.
CGAAATCAGCAGTACCGGCATCGGCCAGTTCGGCAACCTTGGTGGCCAGATCGGCAGACCCTTCCGAGCCAAGTTCCCAATGGCGGCTCAGCACCGCTTCGGCCCCCTGTTCGGCCACGAAATCCTTGACCGCCTGCACTTCGGCGTCCGTGTCGGTGACGAAGTGGTTGATCGCGACGACCACCGGCACGCCAAAGGATTTGAGGTTTTCGATGTGACGCCCAAGGTTGGGGCAGCCCGCCTTGACCGCATCCACATTCTCGGTGCCCAGATCGGCCTTGGCCACGCCGCCGTTCATTTTCATCGCGCGTACCGTGGCGACGCAGACCACAACCGATGGCGAGATGCCCGCCTTGCGGCACTTGATGTTCATGAACTTCTCGGCACCCAAATCCGCTCCAAATCCGGCTTCGGTCACCACGTAGTCGGTGAGTTTCAGCGCCGTGGTCGTCGCGATAACCGAGTTGCAGCCATGCGCGATGTTGGCAAACGGGCCGCCATGCACAAAGGCGGGGTTGTTTTCCAGCGTCTGCACAATGTTGGGCTGCATGGCGTCCTTGAGCAGAACGGTCATGGCCCCATCCGCCTTGATGTCGCGGCAGAAAACTGGGCTGCGATCCCGGCGGTAGGCGACGATCATATCGCCCAGACGGTTCTGCAGGTCCTTGAGGTCCTTGGCCAGACACAGGATCGCCATGACTTCGGAGGCCACGGTGATGTCAAAGCCCGCCTCGCGCGGAAAGCCGTTGGCGACACCACCCAAAGACGCCGTGATCTGGCGCAGGGCGCGGTCGTTCATGTCGACCACACGGCGCCACACGACGCGGCGCAGGTCGATGTCCAACTCGTTGCCCCAGTAGATGTGGTTGTCGATCATCGCGCTCAGCAGCGAGTGGGCAGAAGTGATCGCGTGGAAATCCCCGGTGAAGTGCAGGTTCATCTCTTCCATGGGAACGATCTGCGCATAACCCCCACCGGCGGCCCCGCCCTTCATGCCAAAATTGGGACCCAGTGACGCCTCGCGGATACAGACCATCGCCTTTTTGCCGATGCGGTTCAGACCATCGCCCAGACCCACGGTGGTTGTGGTCTTGCCTTCGCCTGCGGGCGTAGGGTTGATCGCGGTCACAAGGATCAGCTTGCCGTCGGGGCGACCCTGAACCGAGTTGATAAACGACTGGCTGACCTTTGCCTTGTCGTGGCCATAGGGCAGCAGGTCAGCGCTTTGAATGCCAATCTTGGCCCCGATCTCCTGGATCGGCTTCTTTTGCGCCTCACGCGCAATTTCGATGTCGGATTTGTAGGCCATGATGTTCCTCGGCAAGTCAGAAGGGCACGTGTGTCGTGGACTGCATACAGGCGCATGCCTAGGGTCCATGCGTGCGATTCCGACATTTCAGCGCGGTTGAGCGGCCACGATGGGCGCTATCGTTTCGTTTCGGAAACGATCAGTCCCGGGCGGGAACGGCCTCGCGTGCCTTCATCGTCCTTTCCAGAACGGTATTGGTGGCCATCAGCTTGCTGCGGATGTTGCCCGAAAAGGCCAGATCAAGGTGCGGGGCGATGTCCGGATTGCGACGCACAAGACGTCTGAGGGCCTCGGATGGTGCGCTGAAATAGCGGGTCGGCTGGTTCAGCCGCACGGACGCGCTGGCGGGGCCGCTGGACATGCAGGCCATTTCGCCAATGAATTGCCCAGGTCCGACCTGCGCGATGATCTGCCCGCCCACGTCGATGTCCACGCCACCGCTGGCCAGATAGGACAGTGCGTCGACCGGGGCACCCTGCTCAGTCAGCGCATCCCCGACGTCACCGTCATACCATGCCCCTGCATCCATCAGCTTTTTCGCCTCGATTGCGCGCAGCGCCGGGAAATGGCTTGCCAGCAGCGTCTTTTCCTCGTCGCTGAAACGCAGCATGTTGGTCAGCACCCAGACCCGCGCGATCCCCATGATGGACAGGGTGATCCAACTGATCTGAATGATGGCCGAAAACAGGTTCCAATTGCGAAAGAGCGACACCAGAACGAGGCCCGCCGCCAACATGTTGAGGGCGGCATAGGTGTAGCTGTTGCCCTTCAGCACGCCAAGTTGCAGCAGCCCGTAGGAACCCAAATAAAAGAAGACGCCACCGTATCCGGCGATCTGGTAGTAATCTAGCACCGTGTCCGTTGTCCTGCCCCCGACCCTCGCGGGCAAGCCTGCACGAGGTCGGTGCCTCAAATCAAGCGTGGCGACGCAGGCATTCGCAGTGGCTGGGTATCTGTGCAGTTTGAAGCATCACAGTACACACCCGCGCGTCAGGTGGCACGCGCGTCTGACAGATGCTCCCATACGGGTTGGTCTGGCACATGCAGAACCAGAGTATCGCCTATGGCCAAGCGTCCGCCAAATTCCATCCACGCCGTCACCCCGCGTCGCCCCTTTGCCGCTGGTTTGAACCGTTTGCCAAAGCCTTCCGCCTCTTTCTCGATCTCGCGGCCCGGATAGATGCAGGGGCGGTTTTCCATATCGATGGTGATGCCTGCGCCAGACGGGGCCATCAGCCGTGAGGACGGGGGAACATGCGAAAAATCCGGGATGCCTTCGATCACCATCGATGCCCCGATCCATGCGGGGTCGATGTGGTCCATCTCCATCGCGGCTGCGATATCGGCCAATTCCTCTGCACTGATGATGGACAACTGCCGCACATTTCGGATTTCGGTGCCGCGTTCGTATTGGGTGGACACGCGGCTGCATGCCGGGCGTGTCGCACCGCCATGGGTTTCGCCGGGAAATCCGTCGAGTGTCGCATCGACTGTTTCCAACGGGGACGAGCGCAATGTGCCGCCCTTTTCGGTGACGCGTCCCAGCCATGTGATGCGGGCAGAGTAGGATGTTGGTTTCAGGGCTGGCATGGCGACTCTCCGGGTGTTTCGCGCGACCCTAACGTGATGCGTTTGACGAGTACAAATCAGAAAATGTGCGCGCGGGTGCAGGATCTGTGATGCGCCTGTTAATAGCTCGACATTTTACGAAAAAGGCCCGCCAAAGCGGACCTTTCAATGTCGTTGCCGTCACCCGGTGTCAGGCGCTTGGTTCTGGTTCCATGCCGCCGTCGCCCGAGGGGTCAGACTTTTTCTTGGCTTTCGGGATCGCGGTGAGGCTTGGTTTTTCTTCCTCAACCTTCGATCCGCCATCCTCATCGTCGGGCGCGTGGGGCGGTTCGCCGCGCATCACTCGCTCGATCTCTTCACCGGTGAGGGTTTCGTATTCCAGCAGCCCCTGTGCCAGTCGCTCGAACTCTTCCTCGTTCTCGGAAATGATCTTGAGCGCCCAGTCATAGCCGTCCTGAATGAACTTCTGGACTTCCTGTTCGACTGTCTCTTTGGTGTTGGCGGATACGGAGAATCCGGCAGTGTTGCCCTGATAGCCCTGGGCCGCCTCGGAGTAGTCGATGTTGCCGACCTTGTCCGACATGCCCCACTGCAGCACCATCGCGCGGGCCAGACCACTGGCTTGCTGGATGTCGCCTGCGGGTCCGTTGGACACTGAGTCCGGCCCATATTTGTGGATTTCTGCCGCTTTGCCCGCCATGGTCATGGCAAGCCGCTGGTGGCATTCGTCCTTGAACATGTTCAGACGGTCCATTTCCGGCAGGCTCATCACCATGCCCAACGCACCGCCACGCGGAATGATCGTCGCCTTGTAGACCGGGTCGCATTTGGGCAGCTTCATACCGACCAGCGCGTGTCCGGCCTCGTGATAGGCAGTCATTTCCTTTTGCGCGGCCGTCATCACCATGGAGCGGCGTTCGGGGCCCATCATGACCTTGTCCTTGGCGGACTCAAAGTCGATCATCGTGACAAACCGGCGTCCCACGCGGGCCGCCATCAGGGCCGCCTCGTTCACAAGGTTGGCCAGATCCGCACCCGAGAACCCGGGTGTACCACGCGCGATGATGCGCAAATCGACATCAGGGCCAAGCGGGGTCTTGCGCGCGTGCACGGCCAAAATCTTCTCACGGCCCTTAATGTCTGGGTTGCCCACTGTGACCTGGCGGTCAAAACGGCCGGGGCGCAGCAACGCTGGGTCCAGCACGTCTTTGCGGTTGGTGGCGGCGATGATGATCACGCCTTCATTCGCCTCAAACCCGTCCATTTCGACCAGCAACTGGTTCAGCGTCTGTTCACGCTCATCGTTGCCGCCGCCATAACCGGCACCCCGGTGGCGACCCACGGCGTCGATTTCGTCGATGAACACGATGCAGGGCGCGTTTTTCTTGGCCTGCTCGAACATGTCGCGCACACGGGACGCACCCACACCCACGAACATCTCGACAAAATCAGAGCCCGAGATAGTGAAGAACGGCACACCCGCCTCGCCAGCAATGGCGCGCGCAAGCAGCGTTTTACCGGTGCCGGGAGGGCCAACAAGCAAGGCACCTTTGGGAATTTTGCCGCCAAGGCGCGAGAATTTCTGCGGGTTGCGCAGGAATTCCACGATCTCTTCCAGCTCTTCCTTGGCCTCGTCGATGCCTGCGACATCGTCAAAGGTCACGCGCCCATGCTTTTCGGTCAGCATCTTGGCCTTGGATTTGCCAAAGCCCATGGCTCCGCCTTTACCACCGCCCTGCATCCGGTTCATGAAATACACCCAGACACCGATCAGCAGCAGGAATGGCAGCAGCGACACCAGGAACGTCTGGAACCCAGACTGCTGCTGTTGTTCTGCGCGCACAGGGATATCGTTCTCGATCAAAAGGTCTGTGACCTCGGCATCCTCGGGCTTGATCGTCACGAAATCCTCGGTTCCGCGCCGGAACCGAACCTGTTCGCCGTCCAGAGTCACATTGCTGACAGAGCCGTCTTCGACCGCATCCACAAACTCGGAATAGCTGATTTCGCGGCTTTGAAGTGTGTTGCCCGACCCGCCGAACAGATTGAACAACGCCAAGATCAGCAAAAACAGAACCACCCAGAAGGCGATATTACGTGCGTTTCCCAAGGAAAATCTCCTGATACATCTGGCCGTATGGATGTCCCCTTACGGCGTTGTTCTTAAGATAGAGAGGATATCGCGAGGTTCAATGCGATAATAGTGCGGCGAAAAAGGCATCCTGTCCGCCATCGAGCTCCGCAACCCATTCCGGATCATGGCGCACGACAGGTGCGGCGATCATGCGATCATCATACCACACCGACGGTGTGACGGCGAGGGCAGCGCGCGGCAGGCCCAGCGCGCGCCAGTCTGCAATCTCTGCAAGCGGCTCCAGACCAAGGGCGCGCACTTCGATATCGGGGTCATCTTCGGGGCCCGTAACAAGCCACCGGTCATCCCACATATCGCCAACTTCGCAGGTGACGTCCTGCAACATGTTGAGTTCGCGAAACACCCAGATCACATCGTTTTCGACGGTGATCTGACAGCCCTCAAGGGTTGCACCGCGCATCGCGCGGACTGCGCGCAACACCTGTGCAACGGCGTCCCGGCGTGGGGGATAGGGACTTTGCGCGATCCACGTGATTGCATGGACCATCAGGCGGCGCGCGATCTCTTCGGGCAACATGCGAAACTTGCGCAAATCAATCGCGACAGTTCCATAGATCAACGAGGCCGCGTCCTGCGCTGCCAGAAAAGTCTGCCAATCCAGTGCCTCGCGGGCACGGGACATGTTCTGGGCGACATCGGCCAGCGTTTCCGTCTGCACGCCAAGACTGCCCAGCACCGTCAGCGCGTCGCGCACGCGGATGCGTTCGAAATCCCGGTTTTCGTTGCTGGGGTCTTCGCACCAGTCAAGGCGCGCAGCACGCAGGTAGGTGCGCAACGCAGATCGTTCGACCCGCAAGAAAGGGCGCACCCACGTGATACCGTGTTGCAACCGGCGCGGGGACATCGCGCTCAGGCCATCAACCCCTGCCCCGCGCGCAAGCCGCATCAGAAAGGTTTCCGCCTGATCATCCGCCGTGTGACCCAGGGCGACATGGGTGATCTGGTTGCCATAGGCCCAGTCGGCCATCAGCCCGTATCGCGCATCACGGGCCGCGGCCTGCAGGTTCCCCTCACCGCTCCAACCGGTCCAGAATTCGACGTGATGCGGCAATTCCCAGCGGGCACACAAATCGGTGACCAGCGCGATCTCATGTTTGGTTTCGGGACGAAGGCCGTGATCAACGGTGATTACGTGCAGTTCAATGTCGTTGGACTTAGTGAATTCCACGAGGGCGGCAAGCAACGCAACCGAGATCCCCGCCCCCGGACACAGCCACCCCAAGCCGTTCGGGCAACTGGCCTGACAGCAGCTCTTCGATGGCTGCGAGGAGGGGGCAAGCATGGGTCAGGAACAGCCAAGGTTGCGCATGGCCGCCTCTGCGTCTGTGACGGCGGCTGCACCGGGAAACCTGACGCCGACTTCGCCAAGTGTCACGCAGGCCTCTGACGATTGTCCCAGACGGCCCAGCGCGTTGCCAAGACGATAAAGTGCCTCGGCGGCCAGTGGTCCCTGCTGGTCCAGCGTGAAGGCCGACAGATACGCGCGCGCGCCCTCGCGCACGTCGCCCAGACCTTCGAGTGCTTCGCCACGGCGCAGCGTCGCTTCTATTGCGAGGGGTCCACCCGGATAGGTCTGATTAAAGGCCTCAAACTGGTCAGCGGCGGCGCGAAAGTCACGGGCGGCAAGCGCCTCCTGCGCCCGCTCAAAATCCGCCTGCTCGTTCGCGGCCAGTTGTGTTGCGGGCTGCGTTGTCGGTGCAGGCGCGACGGCTGGCACACCGGGGGCCGCACCGCCGCCCAAAGTTGGCGTGTCGCCAAGCGCCGAGATGTCACAGCCGCTTTCCAACTCACAAAGCCGGAATTCCAGATCGCCGATGCGGTTGGTTCCGTCCTCGATCACACGACCGATGCGGAATTCCAGCTCTTCACTCTTGCCAGTGAGGCGTTGCAACTCGCTTTCAATGGCTGCGATGCGATCAAATGTGTCGCCTGTGCCCACGCTGGTGCCGGTGCCTCCGGTGGTGGACAATTCGCGCTTGAGCCGCTGCACTTCGACGTAAAGAACCGTCAGTTCCTGACGAATATCGGCAAGCGTGGCGGGATCCTGCGCCAAAGCGGTGCGCGGGGCAGCCACCCCGAAAGCCAGAACCAGAATTGCAATCAAACGCACCATCGCTTGCCCCTTTGTCACGTTCAAACGCGCCTAGCTGCTCAGACCGCCAGCCAGCACAGTCACCGCACGGCGGTTCTTGGCATAGCAGGCCTCTTCGCTGCAAATCTCGATCGGGCGTTCCTTGCCATAGCTGACCACCTGAAGGCGGCTGGCCTGCACGCCCTGCGCCACAAGATAGGCGCGCGCTGCATCTGCACGGCGTGCCCCGAGGGCGAGGTTATATTCCCGCGTGCCCTGCTCATCTGCGTGGCCTTCAATCACGGCCGTGAAGTCTGCGTTTTGCAACAGCCACACTGCCTGCCCGTCAAGAGTCGCACGCCCCTCGGGCGACAGCGAGGATTGATCAACGGCAAAAAGCACACGATCCCCGATGGCCTGCTGGAAGTATGCGGGCGAGGACGGATCAGAGGCACTGCCTGCAATCGCACCATTGGCACCATTGGCAAATGGATCAGTGCCTGTTTCACCTCCGCCAAAGCGGTCGGGGTTCGTACAGGCCGCCACGCTCAGGGCGGCACATATCATCAACAGGGATGTTTTCAGTTTCATCGGCTCGGGCCTCTCTTGGGTTTGTTCGCCAAATTTCTTGGTCGTTATGTTCAGTCTTACCACGAACTGCGCGGCATGAAAATGCAGGGTTCGGTTTGCGACCTAAGGTTGCAGCGGCCCCCATGACGGGTCAGAGCCGCCTTCGGGTGTGCGCACCGGGCGCAGATTGCGGCCCGTGATGTCCACCGAATAGAGCGTGGAGCGTCCGTCCGCCCCTTGGGTTTCGCGGGCAAACATGATGACCCGCCCATTTGGGGCCCATGTTGGCCCTTCATCAAGGAAAGAGGCGGTCAGCAGCCGCTCTTCGCTGCCATCGGTGCGCATGACACCAATATGAAAGCGGCCCTTGGATTGTTTGGTGAAGGCAATCAAGTCTCCGCGTGGCGACCAGACCGGCGTGCCATAGCGCCCCTCGCCAAAGGAAATGCGCGTGGCCTCGCCCCCGCCTGCGTTCATCACATACAGTTGCTGGGTGCCTGACCGGTCACTTTCAAACACGATCCGTGCACCATCAGGGCTGAAGCTGGGGGCGGTTTCGATGGCGGGCGTGTTGGTCAGCCGGTTGGTGACACCCGAATTGATGTTCATCGAATAGATGTCGGTGTTGCTGCCCTGGCTGATCGAATAGACGACCGTTTGCCCATCAGGGGCAAAGCGCGGCGCAAAGCTCATCGTGCCAACCTGGCTTTCCAGCACCCGACGCTGGACTGAGCCCACATCAAGAACGAAGATGCGGGGGAAACCGGTCTCGTAACTGGTATAAAGCACCCGGTCGCCGGTCTTGGAAAAGCGCGGGGCAAGCACGATGTCTTCGCTGCCCGTCAGGTACTGCACGTTGGCCCCGTCATAATCCATCACAGCAAGGCGCTTGCGGCGGTTGTCCTTGGGACCTGTTTCGCTGACATAGACAACCCGGCTGTCGAAATAGCCACCCTCTCCGGTGATCCGGCTGTAAACAACGTCGGCCACCTTGTGCGCGATGCGCCGCCAGCCATCGACGGTGCCTGCAAATTGCAGACCATCGCCCAGTTCGGCCCCAGAGAACACGTCATAGAGACGGAATTTCACGTTGATCTGGTTGCCATTCACGCTGACGGCCCCGGTGACGAGGGCCTGTGCGTTGATCGCCTTCCAGTCGGCATATTGTACCGGCGCACCAAAGTCGGCGACCTGACTGATGAAGGCGCTGCTGGGCAATTCACGGAACAGGCCGGTGCCCGTGAGGTCAGCGGCGATGACGCGGGCCAGTTGCGCGCCCATTTCGGCACTGCCTGCGGTTTCGGCCACAAGGTCAGGGACGGCGATGGGCAGGGGTTCGATCACGCCTTCGGTGATTTCGATCCTCAGCGGGCCACCCTGGGCGTGCGCCAGAATGGGGGCAAGCGTGATCGCACCAAGGGCGAACAGTGTGCACAGCAATCGATACATCATTTGATACGCATCCTTTCGGGATTGAACGTCATCTCGATTTCTTTCCATTGGCCGTATTTGTCGGCCGGCAATCCATAGCCATCACGCGTGCAGCGTATAATCGCGCGGCGTGCGGCCTCAAAGGCCTGATTTGCAGCCGCCGCTGACCCACCGGAATGCGAGGCGAGGCGGATGGAACTGTTCACCGGCTTGCCGTCCTGCGTCATGTCGACGGTCACGACAACTGTGGTGCCCAACGCCTCGGTCGAGAGTGACCCAACATTCCAGCAGCTTGAGACGGCAACGCGCAGCGCGTCCTTTTCACCAGCCGTCAGGGGCGGGCCTTGGGGAACGTCCTCTTCCCCGCCGCCCAGCGCCTGACGCAGTGCGTCGTTCACCGCGTCATCGGTTGGGGCGGGTGCAGGGGTCGGGGTTTCGGCTGCGGGCGCAGGCGTTTCGGGCTGGGCCGTGCGCACGGGCGCGCTGGGGCGCGTCGACGGCGGGCGCGGCGATGTTGTGGGGGCGTTTGATGGCTCTTCGGCTTCGGTCACAATCTCTGTCGCGGCCTCTTCGGGCGCAGTGGCCTCTTGTTCTTCCGCCGGAGTGTCTGCGCCGTCGTCTTCGGTCACCGCCTCTTGTTCGATCTCATCCGGGGCCACGTCTTCGGGGGTGGGGCGACGGCCTCGGGCGCGATACGTTCAGACGGACGCGGGATCGGGCGTGGTGCAACCTCTGGCACGAGAACGGCCTGTTCCTGCGGTTGTGGTTGCTCGGGCGAGACGTCAGCGATCTCGGGCTCGGGCTGGGGTGCTGGCGGTTCGGGCACGACTTCGGGATCAGGAACGACAGTCGGCTCCGGGGGCTGAGTGGCGATGGCATCATCGGGTTCCGAGGTCTCGACAGGATCAGGCACCACTTCGGGTGCCTCGGGCAAGGCGACCTCGGTTGCGCTGTCAGGCTGCGGGCCTGATGCCAAGAGCGCCTCGAACGCATCGGTCGAGATCACCGACACCTCGGTCACCTCGAACGGCAGCGGTTCAGACTGGAACGTGCCACCAAACAGCACCCAGCAGATCAGGCCTGCATGACCGATCCCCGATATGACCTGCCCGGTGTTCATCGCCTATTGGCCTTCGCCGTCCAGGGCGGGGCCACCGATATCCGTCACAAGGCCGATATTGGCAAAGCCGCCCGCATTGAGCGCGCCCATCACTTCCATCACCTGCGCATAGGGCACAGCGCCATCCGCACGCAGGAACACGCGGTCACTGTCACGCTCGGCGGCAATGGCGCGCAGACGCTGGACCAGCGCGTTGCGCTCCACCTCGGTGGTCTGGATCTGGACGGAGCCATCGGCTGTGACGGTCACGGTCAAAGGCTCTTCCTGATCTGCGGGCAAGGCACCTGCAGCCGTCTTTGGCAACTCGACTGGCACGCCGACAGTCAGCAAGGGGGCCGCGACCATGAAGATGATCAACAGCACCAGCATGACATCCACAAACGGGGTGACGTTGATTTCAGACATCGGGCGCGAACGGCCGCCGCGTCTGCGCCGCCCTGATCCGCCGTCCTTTTGTATGGTCCCCGCGCCCATGGTTCAGCCGTCCAACTGGCGGCTTAGGATGGTCGCGAACTCGTCTGCGAAGGCCTCGTAGCCTGCCACGATGCGGTCGCTGTCCGCACTCAGCTTGTTGTAAAAGATCACCGCCGGGATGGCGGCCAGCAGTCCGAGGCCCGTGGCCAGCAGCGCCTCGGCAATGCCGGGGGCCACGACGGCGAGGTTGGTGTTCTGCTGTTCGGCAATTTCGATGAACGCGTTCATGATACCCACAACCGTGCCAAAAAGCCCGATGAAGGGCGCGGACGAGCCCACCGTGGCCAGCACAGTCAGGCCCGATTGCAGCTTTTCGGATTGCTTGGCGATGGCGACATCCATCGAGCGGTCGATGCGGGAGGTCGCCCCGGCAATCAGCCCGCCATCGTCGCGATGCGAACGCTGCCATTCTGTCATGCCACTGGCAAACACCTGTTCGGCAGCCCCGTCCGGGTCTGGCCCGATCTGATCGAACAACCCGTCCAAAGGCTCGCCCGACCAGAACGCACGGTCAAACCGGGCCGCTTCGGCGCGGGCGCGGCGATACAGGATCAGTTTCTGAATGATGATGCCCCACGCCCAGAACGAGGCAACGATCAGCATGATCATCACCAGTTTCACGGTTATCGTGGCGCGTAGGAATAGCCCCCACATCGAGAAATCGACCTCGTGCGCGAGGGCAAGGGTTTCTGCTTCCATCTGCCTGCTCTTTTTTTGGTAGGCCGTGGTTTCGACCCTTATTGGGCGGGAATATACGGCAGGCAAAAGGGGAAAGCTATCACTTCGGCGTCAGAACCGCCTTATTTCTTGAGAGTTGCGCGGATTTCCGCGGGAAGTCGGACAGGTTTTCCACCCGTTGTCATGGTCACGGCCACAACGTGCGCGCGAAAGATCACAGCACCATCCCGTTGCACTTCCTGATCAAAGGTCCAGCGCACCGGGCTGGCCGCCTGATGGGTTGTCACAACTTCGAGCCGATCCCCCATCCGGGCGGCGCTGACATAGTCGGCCTCGACCCGGCTGACGACAAACACAATCCCTTGGGCGCGCATCGCATTCTGATCGAGGCCCATCTGTTCCACGATTTCCGACCGCGCCCGTTCGATATAGCGCAGATAGTTGGCGTAATAGACGACGCCTGCCATGTCGGTGTCTTCATAATAGACGGTCAGTGGGAAACGGTGCGGGGTCATGTCGGTCCTTGGCAGCGGGGCTTTTTCCCCGGCGCTGCGGGTGACTCAGCGCCGGGTGGGTCCATCCTAGCATCTAGCTCAGATCATAGGCCCGTTGTTCATGCACTGCGACATCAAGGCCCTGTTCCTCAGCCTCTTTTTCGACGCGCAATCCTGTCACGCCTTTGCAGAAGAACACCAGAACAAGCGTGACGGCCGCCGTATACCCGCCCACAATCAGGATGCTGCCGATTTGCGCAGGCCATGTCGCGACGCCAAGTGCGGCCATCATCATCGTACCGTAAACGCCGCCCGCACCATGCACTGCAAAGACATCAAGGGAGTCGTCAACCTTCAGTCGGTTGCGCAGGAAATACACCGTTTCCTGGCACATGATCCCCGCGACAATGCCGATCACGATCGAATAAGCCGGGCCAACGAAGCCTGACGCGGGTGTGACCGCCGCAAGGCCGGAAATCGTTCCGGTGACCATGCCGACCAGTGTCGCTTTGCCCGTTTTCACATATTCCCACACCAACCACGTCACAGACGCCGTTGCCCCGGCCAGCAATGTCACCGTCAGCGCCATCCCGGCCCGCACATCCGCCGCGAGGCTGGAGCCGCCGTTGAAGCCAAGCCAGCCGACCCAGAGCATTGCGGCGCCCACCATCACCATGCCCGGTTGGTGCGGCGCGTAATCGCGGTTCAGCCGCGGCCCCAGCACCAGTGCGATTATGAGTGCCGACACACCCGCCGCCTCGTGCACAACCAGCCCGCCTGCAAAGTCACGCACGCCGTTTTCGCCGAATATGCCGCCATCTGACAGGAACCCGCCGCCCCAGACCCAATGGGCAATGGGCGCATAGACAAGCAGCATCCAGAGGCAGGAAAACAGCAGAACAAAGCCGAACTTGGTGCGCTCCGCAAAGACCCCCAGCACCAGCACCGGGGTGATGATCGCGAATGTCATCTGAAAGCTGAAAAAGACGATCTCGGGCAGGGTCCCGACCAGACTGTCCTGCGTCACACCTGATAGGAAGACTTTGCCCAAGCCGCCCCAATATGGGCTCGCATCCCCGTAAGCGATGGAATAGCCCGCGATGAACCAAAGGATCGCCATCAGGCATGCCACCGCATAGCCTTGGGTAAAGACGCTGATCGCATTGCGCGCCCGCACCATGCCCCCGTAAAACAGCAGCAACCCCGGCAGCGACATGAAGAAGACCAATGCGGTTGTGACCAGTATCCAGACAGTATCTGCTTGATTCATAATTATCCCCCGAAAACTACATATTGCGCGCTAGACGACCCGAACCACTATAGGAGGTGCATTTGCGCTGAGTCTATCGGTCAACCGGACAAGACTGTGGGCAAGTCTGTGAGTAAGTCGAAGAATCCGCACGTCGGTCGCACCGGGCGGATCAGCATTCCCGCAAGGCGCGAAACTTGGTGCGGACGAATCGTTTGCAGCTGTCTTCACCGCCGGCGTTTGGACTGCCTGTTTTGCGGCATTATCTCAGTCGCGATAGACCGAATGGCAGGCCTTACAGGACGCCCCCAGCGGCTTCATTGCGGCCTTTACGTCATCAAGGCTGTTCAGTGTGTTTGCCAGATCGTTTGCGAGAGTTTCGAGATCCCGTGCCTTGGCCGAGAAGTCGTCAAACTCTGTCCAGATCACCTCGCGCGCTTCGGATTTCGGATCCGTTTCAGGCGCCGTGAACAAAGCCACGGACTCTGCCGAGTGACGCGCTATCGCGCGCGCTGCGTTCTGGGCGGTGGCCGCATCAAACGCGATCTGCCCTTTGGCCATCGTGCCCAGCATTTTCACGTTGTCGGAAATCTGCTTCATCCCGTGCATTCGGGCCATGACGGCAGGGTTCTTGACCCCTTGATGGGCCAGGGCGGTTGTCGCACACAGCGCAAGCGCGAGCAGCATGACCAATCCGTTTTTCATAGTGTGTGTTCCTCAGTCTGTGCGGCCAGCCCGGTTCAGGCCATGGGCGCGATACGTGCGGCCAGACGCAAGGCATGGCTGGCGTCATGTGCCGCCCCCGGCATCACCGGATCGTAGGCTGCGCGGATCAGGGCCGCAATATCCGGGCGCAAAATCGTCGTCTCGCCTGCCACGGCAAGAGGCGAGCGGTCACGAAAGGCCAGATCCGACCAGAGCAGAATCGATTGCACAACCTGACTGAGGGCGAGGGTTTCTGCAGGCACATTGGACAGATGTGCATCCATGCGCAGGAAGACAAAGCACGCCTTGATCGCCGCCGCCTCGTCAAAGCGGAACGTACGGTACTGGTTGGCGTCGACCTTTTGCAATCGATCGACCAGCTGGGCGAGGTCCGGCACGAGCCGGTCCATGTCCGGCACGTCAAGCAGTTCGGACCACTCCGTCAGAAAGAACCAGATAAAGTTCGTGCCCAGCTCAGGGTCCGTCTCGGCAACAGAGATGTTTGCCAATTGACTGACGGCCTCGATCGCACCTTTGATCACGCTCAGAGTGTCGTCTTCGACCCCGAACACAACCGGCGCAAGCGGTCGGCCCCAACGCGCAAACACATAGTCGCCGCTGTCACGGGTGAACAGCGCCTCAACCTCGTCAGCAGTCATGCACAGTGTCCATCAGTCAAAAAGATCGCGGTCTGATTTCGGCGCGTCGAGCCCAAGGTGACGCCAAGCGCGTGCGGCCAGCATGCGTCCGCGCGGAGTGCGCTGGATCAGACCCTGCTGCAGAAGATAGGGTTCGATCACTTCCTCAAGGGCATCACGGCTTTCGCTCAGCGCAGCGCTTAGCGTTTCGATGCCCACCGGGCCGCCGCCATAGTGTTCGGCCATCAGCGACAGGTACCGCCGGTCAGCCCCGTCAAGTCCGAGATGATCAACGCCAAGGCGGGTCAGCGCCGCATCGGCCAGTTCTTGGGTCACGCGCCCGTCGCCATCGACAACGGCGAAATCCACGACCCGGCGCAGCAATCGACCGGCGATGCGCGGTGTGCCACGGGCACGCTTGGCGATCTCGCGCGCGCCGCCCTCGTCCGCAGGTGCCCCCAGCTTGCGGGCATTGCGCTCCACAATCGTGAACAACTCGTCCTCAGTATAAAATTGCAGGCGCGTCGGAATGCCAAAGCGGTCGCGCAGCGGTGTGGTCAGCAGACCCATGCGCGTTGTAGCACCCACCAGCGTAAAGGGCTGGAGTTCGATGCGTACCGTGCGCGCGGCAGGCCCCTCACCGATCACAAGGTCCAATTCAAAGTCTTCCAACGCCGGGTACAGCACCTCTTCGACCGCCGGGTTCAGGCGGTGAATTTCGTCGATGAACAACACATCGCGCGCCTCAAGATTGGTGAGGATCGCGGCCAGATCACCGGCGCGGGCCAGCACAGGGCCAGAGGTCATGCGGAAATTCACGCCCAACTCGCGCGCCATGATTTGTGCCAGCGTCGTCTTGCCCAGACCGGGGGGCCCATGAAACAGGGTGTGATCCATGGCTTCGCCGCGCTGGCGTGCGGACTGGATGAACACCCGCAGGTTGGCGCGCGCCTCGGCCTGCCCAACAAAATCGTCAAGCATCTGCGGGCGCAAGGCACGATCAAAAGCTGTGGCGTCATCTTCGGGCAGCGAGGTGCCGCGCAAGGTGGGGTCAGAAGCGTCTGTCATCCCCTACCCTTTCGGTGCCAGCAGTTTCAGCGCCGCGCGGATCAGCGCTGACGTGTCCGCATCGGGTGCATTGCCTGCCGCCTGCGCCACCGCGGCGGCCGCATCGGATGGACCATAGCCAAGGTTGCCAAGTGCGGACAATGCGTCCGCCTGCGCAGATGTTGGCGGTGCTGCAACGACCACCGGTTCGATGACAGAATCGTCCGCCGCGTGCGCTGGCGCATCCCCGGTCGCCTGCGCCACGGTGCCGCCCATGGCCATAACCCCCGGCGCCTTGTCCTTGAGGTCAAGCACAATGCGCTGCGCAATCTTGGGGCCGATGCCCTTGGCAGCCTTCACCGCGTTCCAATCCCCAAGCGCAATCGCCCGCCCCACGCCGTCCGGTCCCAGCGTGCCGAGAATGGCAAGCGAGGCTTTGGCGCCCACCCCCTGCACGGACATCAGCAAGCGATGCCATTCCTTTTCCACGAGGGTCGGAAACCCGAACAGCTGCATCAGATCCTCGCGCACCACCAGATCGGTGAACAGCGCACAGATCTGGCCCACACCCGGCAACGTCGCCATCGTGCGATCAGAACAGTAGACAAGGTATCCCACCCCGCCCACGTCGATCAGAACGTGATCGGCCGCCCGGTAGTCGATACGCCCAGTCAATTTGCCGATCATGCGCGGGCCCTCGCGACGGCTGCAGCCAGACCGCCACCCGCGACGCCACTGCCGTGATGGGCGTGGCAGATCGCGATGGCCAGTGCGTCGGCGGCGTCCGGCCCGGCAATCTCGACCCCGGGCAATTGCACGCGCACCATGTGGGCGACCTGCCGTTTGTCGGCATGACCCACACCAACAACCGTCTTCTTGACCGAATTGGGTGCATATTCCCCGACGCTCAGCCCCGCACGGGCCGGGGCCAGCATCGCGATACCGCGCGCCTGCCCCAGCTTGAGGGTTCCGGCCCCATCCTTGTTCACGAATGTCTGTTCCACCGCAGCCGCATCCGGGGCGTGGGTGACAATCACGGCGGTGAGTTGATCAAAAAGGCTGAGCAACCGGCGCGACAGATCATCCCCGGATGAGTCGCATATTCCGTTGGCAACATGGCGCAGTCGTGGCCCATCCGCGTCGATGATGCCCCACCCCATATGCCGCAGACCCGGATCAATTCCCAATATACGCATGATTTTCGCCTGCCCTTGCCCGCCTTGTGGCTTTTTCAACGCACTAGCACGAAAGGCGAACATCCGCCAAGTGTTAACCGCCACCGCCCATTTGCGACATGCTTTGGCACCAAGGGCGACCTGATGCGCGATAGAGGGGTCAAAAACGCCATCCAGATGTCGAAAATCGACATGATCACAGCCTTAATTTCTCCTTATTATCCGGTGCGTTAACGCTGATTCTGCGCCATGCAGCCACTGCATGGCACATATGAATTTTACGCGCTTGTCTGATGTTCTCATGCTGCCTAAATGCACAGCACAACGCCGAATGGTTCGGCGCTGATACATCAAGATAAGGACTGCACAATGGCTGCTTTCGACACCACCCGCCCCGCATACGGCGCTGCTCCAGTTGCAGGCCACGTTAAAGGTTTCATGTCCAAGCTGATCGCACAAGTGATCGCCTGGAACGACGCGCGTGTGACACGCAAAGCGTTGAATTCTCTGACGGACCGTGAACTGGACGATATCGGACTTGTCCGTGGCGATATCGACGTTGTGGCCACAGGCCGCTGACACCCCGCAGAATGCGCTGGTTGCCCGAAAGGGCAAAGCCGCGAGACCTGTTTCAGGCTCGCGGCTTTTTCATTTGGAGGGTCTTCGCACTCGTTACGTCGTCAGATCAATCAATCAACGGCTCAAGGAAACCGGCCAGAAAATGGGTCACAGGTTCGACCTGCATCAACCAGGCACCGGCCTGTTCGAGCGCACCGCCCTGGTTCAGTTTGGCCACGCGTTCGTTATAAGTGATTTCGCTCAGCGACGAGAGCATGATCGCCTTGAACACAAAAAATCCGAAAACAAGGGCGAGCAGACCCTTGATCGGGAAGGCGCGGCGCAATGCACGATTGGGTTTGATGACAATCAACCCGTCGGCGCGCAGAGCGGTTGAAAAGCCTTGCGACATCGCCGCGTGTTTGCGGTTCAGCGTGGAAAGACGCTTGTTAAAATCTGCTTGCGAGTCTTGCATGGCAGCCTCGGCAACTCCTTGAACGGCCCCCACCGTCTTGGATGACCAAGATGCGTTTGAAATGTGTCAAAATCTGGGCAGGACCCTAAAATGCGTCGAAAAAGCGTGGCTAATTATGGCTTTTTCTGCAGTGTCAGAGTGGTCCATTCACCAATCTGTTCCCGGTGGGCCAGACTGTTTCCGCACTGTGCATAAATGTCGATCACATCGTCGGCCTGTTCGTTCAGAATGCCCGACAGAATCGCGTACCCTTCTGGGTCCAACCGCGCGGTCAGGTCTGGTGCCAAGGCCATCAATGGCCCTTTGAGAATGTTGGCAAAAATCAGATCGTAGGGGCCGCTGAGATCACGGTGATCGAACCCCGCAGCCTCGACCACGTGCACCCGGTCCGTCATATCGTTGGCCGCCAGATTGGCCTGTGCCACCTCGACCGCCTGCGCGTCGATGTCGCTGGCCATCACCGGGTCGGACCAGATCGCCGCTGCTCCCATCGCCAGAACGGCTGTGCCGCATCCGACATCGACCACGTTCCGCCCGACAAACCCCGCATCCGCCAGCCGATCCAGCGCGCGCAGACAGCCCAGCGTTGTGCCATGGTGCCCGGTCCCAAAGGCCATCGCCGCCTCGATCAGCAGCGCGTGTTTGCCCTGCGGCACCTTGTCGGCATCATGGCTTCCGTACACAAAAAACCGCCCAGCCTCAACGGGGGCCAGTTCGCGCCGGACATGGGCGACCCAGTCGGTTTCCGGCAGTTCCGAGATGTTGAACGGCTTGGCCTCAAAGGCAGAGGCCAGCAGCATCAGCGCCGTCTCGTCCGGTACTTCGGTGAAGTAGGCGCCAACTTCCCATAGGCCAGATCCATCCTCGACTTCGAACACACCTACGCCTGTGGGTGCATCTTCCAGTTCTTCGAGGGCAGCGCCCAGCCGTTCGGCAGGCGTCTTGCCCATCAATGTCGTCAGGGCGGTCCATGTGGGCATCATCGTCTCCGGTATCTGTCGGCGCTTGGCCATGGGCGGGCCTGCGGCGGTTCGATGTCCGCATGCGGCCCAAGCCGTGCCACATACCGCCAGCCCCAAAGCGCCGCAAGGGCACCCATCAGTGCACCTGCCGCCGCCTGCCCGTAAATCACGCCGGTCGCGCCAAAGATGCTGGCCAGAGCTGCGGCCATCGGCCAACTGAGCACGCCATCTTTGATCCAGCCCAGCAGCGTGGACCAGCCCGGTTTGCCCAGATTGTTGAAGGCGGCGTTGGACACGTAGAGCCCCCAAGGCAGATGAATGCCCCTGCGCCCACCAGCGTGAACGCACGCAGCACATCGGCCCCCTGCCCGCTCAGCCCAAAGGCGTCGATGACCAGCGGCGTGACGGCCAGCAACAGACCCCATGTCACAAGCGTGTAGAACGCGCAAAAGATCAGCGCGTCGCGATATGTGCTGCGCAGCCGGTCATAATGTCCCGCCCCAAGGTTCTGGCCAAAGATACCGCCAATCGCGCCCGACAGAGCAAAGACGCCGCCAAAGGCCAACACGGTCAGCCGCCCCACGACGGCCCAGGCCGCCACCGCATCATCCCCGAACGGCGCCATGACGATTGTGAGAAAGTAGTTGCCCGCCGGCGTCGCCATTTGCGTGGCAATCGCAGGCAAGGCGACAGCCATGTATGGGCGCAATGTATCAATCACACCGTTCCAGTCAGGCCGGGCAATCAGATCATGCTGATAGGCGGCAAATAACAACGCGAGGCCCATGAGGCAGAAGCGAAACAGCACGAGCCCAAGGGCGGCCCCATCGAGCCCCATCCCCAAATAGAGGATAAAGATCGGGTCCAGCACCATAAGCACAGCACCAGAAAACAGCGTGACATACATGGATTTCGCGCCATACCCTTCGGCCCGCAGCGTCCCGGACGCAGCAAGCGCGACAGCCATCGGGACAAGCGACGGTACCGTCAGCAACAGGTACCTTGCGGCAAGCCGCGCAGTTTCTCCGGTTGCGCCTGCCAGTGTCACAAGGTCGTGGCGCAACAGCACGACGATCAGCGCGACGGCCCCCTGAATGGTGCAGGAAATAGCGATGGCCGCCCCGGCCTGACGTCGCGCGGCGACACGGTCGCCCTCTCCGATCCGGCGCGAGACGAGCGCCGTGGCCGCGATCATCAGGCCCACACCCGATGAGACCGAAAAGAACTGGATCGCATAGGCAAAACCGATGGCCGCCACCAGTTGCGGTTGCCCCAGTTGAGAGATCCAGAGCAGGTTGGCCGCATCCACCAGAAAGACAAAGGTGATGCCGAACGCGCCTGTTGCCGTCATGCGCACCACGTGACCCATGGTGGAGCCAGTCAGAAAGCGCCCTTCGGACATCGCTATTCTGCGGGGGATGGCACAGGCGTGCCAAGGCGCGTTTCGTATCCGGGTGTCGGGTGGCGTGGGATCAGCAGAGCAAGACAGAGGGATGTGGCCGCCATGCCGGCGGCAAGGAAGAATACGGCCCCCGGTGACACAAGCCACAAAAGGCCCAGTGGCAGCGGCAGACCGACGGCAGCAATGTGGTTGATGGTAAAGGCCACGGCCGCAGTAGGCGCAATATCACCGGGATCAGCGATCTTCTGAAAGTAGGTCTTGAGGGCCAGTGCGAGGCCAAAAAAGATGTGGTCGATGACGTAAAGCGCTGCGGCCACCATCAGGCCCCAGCCGAGGAAATACACCCCGCCATAAGCAAGGAACACGAGCACCAGACCGGTGTATTCAAAGACAAGCGCCTTGTGCTCTCCGAACCGGGCCACGATCCGGCCCAAAATCGGGGCCACGAGGATGTTGACCACAAGGTTGATCAGGTAAAGTGCCGTAAGTTCGTGGACGTCGAACCCGAATTTTTCGACCATCATGAAGCCTGCAAAGACCATGAAAATCTGGCGCCGCGCGCCGGACATGAATTGCAGCGCGTAATAAAGCCAGTAGCGCCGACGCAGCACGAAAGTCTTGAGTTGCGGATGCGGGGCCTCGAACTGCGGATAGGCGAGCATGGCAAAGATTGCGATGGCCGCCGTGATGCCCCCGCCCACCATGTAGACGGTGTTGTAGGTCAGGCCCAGCGGCTCCCACAGGATCATGATGACGAAGTAGACGAGGAACGTGGCCACTGACCCGGCGGCCAACAGCCAGCCCAGCATTTGCGGGGCCTCGGCCTTGGTCAGCCATTGAAGTTGCAGCGACTGGTTGACCGTTTCGTAATAGTGAAAACCGACCGAGCTGATGAATGTCAGTATCAGAATGCCGGTCAGCTCCGGAAACTGCGCGGTCACGGCGGTCGCCAGCCCCAGCATAACCAGCGAGATCAACCCAAGCACCTGTTCGCGCATGAACATGATGACCAAGATGACGCCCACGGCCAGAAAGCCCGGAATTTCGCGCACCATATGCAGCAATCCGATATCGCGCCCGTCAAAGCTGGCGACTTCGACAACGAAGTTGTTCAACAGCGCCAGCCAAACCGAAAACCCGATCGGCATCGCGAATGCCATCAGAAACAGCAGCGCCTTGGGGCGTCGCCATTTCGGCAACGTGGCCGCATCGGCAAGGGGGACATAGCGGGTCATATGGATGCTTTACGCCCTTTGGCGTGCTCTGGCGAGTGACCAAAACGCACATGACGGGCAACGCATCTGCACAAGTCAAAGCCGCAGCTTTCGGGTTGCGCGAACCCGCGCTTGTCCGGCATCACAGAGCACATGCGATACAGGGACATAGACACGCAATTCGGCGCGCTGACCTTTGGTGAAGAGGACGGCGCCATCGTCCGCCTGACCTGGGGCACGTCCGGGCGTGCGGATTCGTCAGACGTTCTGGACGCTGCTGCCGATCAATTGGCAGCTTATGCTGCAGGCACCCGCGAAGTTTTTGACCTGCCCCTGCGTGTTGCAGGATCGCAAGTGCAGCGCGATGTCTGTGCCGCGATGTCAGCCATTCCGTTCGGGCATACCTGCACCTATGGGGACATCGCCAAACAGCTTGGCATCCCTGCGCAGGTCGTGGGACAAGCCTGCGGCGGCAATCCGATCCCGATCATCATCCCCTGCCACCGGGTGATGGGCGCCAAAGGGTTGACCGGATTTTCCGGTGCGGGCGGTGTCGAGACAAAGGTGGCCCTGCTGCGCCATGAAGGGGCGGGTGGGTTTCTGATCTGAACCCGCAGGCCCTATCGCTGCGGAATCAGTTGCTGGGCGATGCCCGCAAACACCAGATACAGGGATGTCAGAACCAGACCCCAGTGCGCCCAGCTGTCCGGATAAAAATCGACCCACGCCGCCCAGCCTGCAAAGAATGTCCATGCCAGTGCGATAGGCAGGGTCAACATCCGCCAGCGTTCCGTGCGGACCGGATGCACGAATTTCAGCGGCAGGAACATGCCCACGGCCAGCACGCTGACCAGCGCCAGCGATACCCAGAAATTCGGCTCAAGCGCGAAGATCACGAGCACAACCATATTCCAGCAGCCGGGAAACCCGGAAAAGGAATTGTCTTTGGTTTTCATACGCGTGTCGGCAAAATAGAGCGCCGATGCAAAGGTGATGAGGATGATCGCGACCCAGCCGGTCCAGCCATCCATCAGCCCCGATTTGAACAGGGCAAAGGCCGGAATAAACACGTAAGTGAGGTAGTCGATGATCAGGTCCAGCAAGACGCCATCGAATTCCGGCGCGTTGGTTTTGACATTGTATTTGCGCGCCAGCGGGCCGTCGATCCCGTCAACTGCAAAGGCTACCACGAGCCATACGAACATCAAGTCCCACTTGGCATCCACAGCAGCCAGCATCGCGAGCATCGCAAACACCGCACCCGTCGCGGTAAACAGGTGAACAAAGAGGGCGCGGAACCGAGCAGTCATGAAACCGTCATGATCTATCGCGCCTTGGGTTGCAAATGCTAAACCCATGCGTCGTGGCGTCATGTCGGGCGTGGTCAGGCAACAGGATCAGTCCCTTACGCTTTGGGATGCGCACGGGCGTACACATCCATCAACCGTACGGTATCAACCGCCGTGTAGGCCTGTGTCGTCGACAGGGATGCATGGCCCAGCAGTTCCTGAATCGCGCGCAGATCGCCACCGGCGTTCAGCAAATGGGTCGCAAAGCTGTGGCGCATGGCGTGTGGCGTGGCCGAGGCTGGCAACCCGAGTTGCATTCGGCCCTGCGCCATGACCTTCTGGATTGCACGCGGGGCCAGCGCACCGCCGCGAATGGCGCGAAACAGGGGCGCGTCATCCTGAACGCCATATGGGCAGGCCCTGACATAAGCATCGACCGCATCGCGCGCGGTGTCGATGACCGGCACAATCCGCTCTTTGCCGCCCTTGCCCGTGATCCGCATCACCTCTGGCAGGGGCGCGTCGCGGCCAAGCAGCCCCAGTGCTTCGGAAATACGCAGACCGCATCCCCAAAGCAGGGTCAGCACCGCCGTATCCCGCAACCCGACCCAGGGTTTGTCCGACTGCAGGGACGCGATGTCGAGCAGATCGCGCGCCGCCTCTTCGGACACCGGTCGCGGCAGTTTCTTGGTGAATTTCGGCGCGCGCGTCGACAGCACGGCGGTCGGTTCGAACCCCTCACGCTGTGCGAGCCATTTGTAGAACGCCTTGACCGCGGACAGCTTGCGCGCAAGCGATCGCGCACCAACGCCGCCGCCACGGGTGCGTGCCATCCATGCCCGCATGTCTTGCGTGCTGATCCGCGCCAGTGCCGCCAAACCTTGCGTTTGTCCGGAATGTTCAGTCATGAAGGCCAGAAATTCGGTGATGTCCCGCCCATAGGCCAATGTCGTGTTTTCTGCGGCCCCCTTGATGCTTTGCTGATGCGCCAGAAACCGTTCCAGCGCGTCACGCGCGGCAGGGGAAATCAGGCTCATCCCAGCCAGCGCCGCATGGCGCGTTCAAAAACACCCGTGAAAAAGGCAAGAAGATCAGTGCCCTGTTGCGGTCCAAACATGTGGGGATCTTCCGCGCCAAACACCAAAAGGCCGGGCAGACGGGCGTCGCCGAAATCCAGTTTCAGGCACGCCTCGGACCGGATCCAGTCACCGGCATCGCCGTAAATGGCCGGATCAGCCTCTTGCACCTGACGCAATGTGACCTGGCGCACCGCACCGCCGCGCCCTTGGGTCAGGTAGCAGTCGATAAACCCGGGTTCTGCCACGCTCAGCACGTCACCAAGGCGTTTGACGGCCGGATCGTTGTCGTTCTGCACGGATTCGAGCACCAGTTTGACCGCATCCACGCGCAGGATCTCAGCCACTTCGCCGCCCAGATCGCGCAGAAAGGTTTCGAACTCTAACGGGTCGAGCATGCGCAGGATGGCACGGTGGACCTGATTGGTGCCCGCAAGGTTCTCATAGGCTGCGGCGATCACTGAACGGTGCGTATCTTCAAGCCGATCAAGGCGCGCTTCAAGGCGTTCCATCGCAAGTCCGCGCAGATCGACAATGTTGCCGCCCATGGATCGGTCATTGGCGGCAATCAGGGCGTGCATCAGATCATTGTCGTCCAGAATCACGTCAGGACGGGAAATGATCGCCTCACGCAAGGCGTCATCAATATCAGGTTGGCTGCTCATACCATGCTCATTTTTATTTTCAGGGGTGTAGCACAGCACGCCTGCGAAATCTGCCCTCACATGGGAAAAATTTTGTGCTTTGCGCGGGCTGTTGCGCTTTGACGTCAGAGACGGGGAACGACCGCGTCGTTCTCCCCATGAAATTGTTCAACCGTTGGTGGATACGGAAGGCCAGAACACGCACAACGTCAGCGACCACTCACGGTGTTGAACCAGGCGGTGGCCCCCTGGTTTCAAGCGCTGACCGCGTGGTGACGGCGGGTCGGAATAACCTGTTATTACAGGATTTTCTGACCCGTCTTCGCCCAGTCTTTCATGAACTGTTCAAGGCCCGCATTGGTCAGCGGATGGCTCGCCAGTTTCTTGATCACATCCGGGGGGGCAGTGATCACGTCGGCCCCGATCCGCGCGCAATCCTGCACATGATTGACTGACCGGATGGAGGCCGCGAGGATTTCGGTTTCAAACCCGTAGTTGTCATAAATCGTGCGGATGTCTTCGATCAGCTCCAGACCATCGATGTGAATGTCATCAAGCCGCCCGATGAAGGGCGAGATGAATGTCGCGCCCGCCTTTGCCGCCAGCAGCGCCTGATTGGCGGAAAAGCACAGCGTGACGTTGATCATGTGCCCGTCACCCGACAGCACTTTGCAGGCCTTCAGGCCATCCCAGGTCAGGGGCAGCTTGATGGTGATATTGTCGGCGATTTCTGCCAGCTTGCGGCCTTCGGCAATCATGGCATCGGATTCAAGTGCGACCACTTCGGCGCTGACCGGGCCATCGACCAGATCACAGATCTCTTTTGTCACTTCGAGGATGTCGCGCCCCGACTTCAGGATCAGCGAGGGGTTCGTGGTGACCCCGTCAACCATGCCCAGATCGTTCAGCTCGGCGATGGCGTCGATCTCGGCGGTGTCTACAAAGAATTTCATGTGCGGCCTCTCTTGATGGCTTGGCGTTTTCTGATCCAGCGTTTACCTCATGGCGGGTGAAGTCGAAACCCCACATAAAGCGGCATCTCAGATGAGCCCATCGTTCTTCGACGAAGGTGCGTTGGTCGCTGTGCTGACCACGCAGCCGCTGGACCGCGCACTGGATTACAAAGCACCCGAAGGCGGATGCCATCTGGGCGCTTTTGTCGAGGTGCCGTTGGGTCCACGCAAGGTGCTGGGCGTCGTCTGGGGCCCGGGCAAGGGGGATTACGATTACGCCAAGGTCCGCGCAGTGTTGCGCGTGCTGGATGCCGCCCCGATGCGCGCCGAAATGCGCAGCTTTCTGGAAAAGGCGGCCGCCTACACGCTGACCCCGATGCCTGCCATGCTGCGCCTTGCCACCCGCGCGCCGGGTCTGGGCGATCCCCCCTCGATGCGCAATGTGTACCGGCGTGGCCCGAACGAACCTGACCGGATGACCGACGCGCGTCGCCGCGTGATCGAATTCCTCGGCGAATATGGCGACCTGTCCTTCACGCTGAAAGAACTTGCGGAACTGTCCGGCGTGACCTCATCGGTGATCAAGGGCCTCGTCAAACAGGGCGCGGTCGCAGAAGAGGACAGCCCACGCGATCTGCCCTACCCTCCGCTCGACCCGAGCCTGCCCGGCAAGGAGCTGACTGAAGATCAGGCGCGCGCAGCAACCCATGTTGCAGATGCCGTGCGCGCTGGCACCTATGGAACCACTTTGCTGCGCGGGGTCACGGGATCCGGCAAGACCGAGGTCTACCTTGAAGCCGTCGCCGCCTGCCTGCGCGCAGGTCGACAGGCGTTGGTGTTGCTGCCCGAGATCGCGCTGACGGCAGAATTCCTGAAACGGGTCGAAGTCCGCTTTGGCGCGCGCCCGGCCGAATGGCATTCGGGTGCCACCATGACCGAGCGCCGCCGCATCTGGCGCATGGTCGGTCAAGGGCAGGCACAACTGGTGATCGGCGCGCGCTCGGCCCTGTTTCTGCCCTATCAGAACCTTGGCCTGATCGTCGTGGATGAGGAACACGACACATCCTACAAACAGGAAGACGGGGTGCTGTATAACGCGCGCGACATGGCCGTGCTGCGCGCCTCGCTGCTCGGGGCGCAGGTGGTATTGTCCTCGGCCACGCCGTCGCTCGAATCCCGGGCGAATGCAGAAAGCGGCAAGTACACGCGGCTGGATCTTGAGGCGCGGTTCGGCCCTGCCGTGATGCCCACCATGAAGGCCCTGGACATGCGGGCCGAGACATTGCCGTCCGATCGGTGGGTGTCTGATACGCTGAAGAATGAGGTGGACAAGCGCCTTGCGGCGGGCGAACAGGCCATGCTGTTCCTGAATCGGCGCGGCTATGCCCCGATCACACTTTGCCGCGCCTGCGGCCATCAGGTGGGTTGCGATCAGTGTGACGCGCGCATGGTGGAACACCGCTTCCTTAAGCGGTTGATGTGCCACCAATGCGGCGAAACAAAACCGATGCCCACCACCTGCCCCTCCTGCGAGGCAGAGGACCGGATGGCGCCTGTCGGCCCCGGCGTTGAGAGGCTGGGCGAAGAGGCGGTGCGACTGTTTCCCGATGCCCGGGTCGCGGTGCTGAGTTCGGACATGTACGGCTCGGCCCGCGCCCTCAAGGCCGAGATCGAAAGCATCGCCGCCGGGGGTGCGGATGTGGTGATCGGCACGCAGCTTGTGGCCAAGGGGCACAACTTTCCCAATCTTACGCTGGTAGGTGTCATTGATGCCGATCTGGGCCTGCAAGGCTCGGATCTGCGCGCGGCAGAACGGACGTTCCAGTTGATGCGGCAGGTGGCGGGACGTGCCGGTCGGGCAGAAAAACCCGGCACGGCCCTGCTGCAGACGTTCCAGCCAGAACATCCCGTCATCCGCGCCATTCTGGCAGGTGACGAGGAAGGATTCTGGCGCGCCGAGGCCGCCGAGCGCGAGGCGGCGGGCGTGCCCCCATATGGGCGCATGGCGGGGATCATCCTGAGTGGTCCAGACGTGGCGCAGGTGTTTGATGCAGCCAATGCGCTGGCGCGCAATCCGGCACCGCTGACCCGCATCGGCGCGCAGGTCTTTGGCCCTGCCCCCGCCCCTATCGCGCGGATCAGGGGCGCCACCGTGTGCGCCTGCTGGTCAAGGCTGGCAAGGGCGTGGCGCTTCAGGGCGCGATTGCACAGTGGGTGTCGCAAGTGCGGATGAAGGGGGATTTGCGTCTCGCCGTCGATATCGACCCACAAAGTTTCTATTGAGCGGCTCCTGATCCCAAACCCACTGCGCGACGACATTTTTCAAATAGAGTTCGGGGGGCTCTACCCCCGGGAACATCTCCCCCGGGATTTTTTCAATCAGAGAAGGCGGACCAGTCAGTCGGATGGCAGTCCAAGCCGGATTGGTCCCCGCGCTGTTTCAAGCGCAACAGGCGCGCCCTTTTGCGTCACGATTATGTCGCCGGAGCGGGCAAGATGGCCTGCAACAGCACGCACCTGCGGCATCAGGGCGCGCCAGTCTGCGGCCAGCGCGCGCGCCACTTCGGAGGGGCAGATCGTTTTGCCCGCTCCGCGCACAGATACGGCTTCCAGAATGGCCCTTTCGATCGCTGCGTCATCCATCATGGTGCACATGTAAGGCGGAGGTGTCCTCCGCCTAGCTCAGCGCTTCATCGCACCGTCCGCAGACACCGGAATGAGCGTGGGTGCCCACATCCGGCAGCACCTTCCAGCAGCGGGCGCATTTTTCACCGCTGGCCTTTTCGAAGACGACACCGATGCCGGGCGTTTCAGGAAGGCGGAAGGCCTCTGCCGGGCTTGGATCGGTGGTCACAGCGATTTCCGACGTGATGCAGATATCGTTGAAAGGCACGCTGCGCAGCGCCTCGGCAAGGTTTTCATCCTCGACATGGACCACCGGGCCCGCCTCAAGCGATGCGCCAATCACCTTTTCGGTACGCTGGATTTCGAGGGCTGCCGTGACCACACGACGTGCCGCGCGGATGCCTGCCCATTTCTGCGCCAGCGTGTCATTGCGCCATGCCGCAGGGGTGTCTGGCATGTCCGTGAGATGCACGGAGCTGTCCTCACCCGGGTACCGCTCAAGCCAGACCTCCTCCATCGTGAACACGAGGACCGGGGCCAGCCATGTGGTCAACCGGTGGAACAGCAGGTCCAGAACCGTACGTGCTGCGCGTCGCTGCACGGTGTCTCCATCGCAATAAAGCGCGTCCTTGCGGATGTCGAAATAGAAGGCCGACAGATCGACCGTCGCAAAGGTGAACACAGCCGAGAACACACGCTGGAAATCGAAGGCGGCATAGCCTTCGCGCACGATCTGGTCGAGCTCGGCAAGGCGGTGCAGGATCAACTGTTCCAGTTCGGGCATGTCGGCGGGTTCGACCCGGTCCGCATCAGTGAAGTCGGTCAGCGAACCCAGCATATAGCGCATCGTATTGCGCAAGCGGCGGTAGCTGTCGGCGACCCCTTTCAGGATTTCCGGCCCGATCCGTTGGTCGGCGGTGTAATCCGTCTGCGCCACCCAAAGCCGCAGGATGTCGGCTCCGTACTGGTCCACGACCTGTTGCGGCACGATGGTGTTGCCGATGGATTTGGACATCTTCATGCCCTTTTCATCCAGCGTGAACCCATGCGTGACCACGTTGCGATAAGGCGCGCGGCCCGTGGTACCGACCGATTGCAGCAGGGACGAGTGGAACCAGCCCCGGTGCTGATCGGTGCCCTCCATATAGACGTCCGCGATCCCGTCTTCGGTTCCGTCTGCACGGTCGCGCAGGGTAAATGCGTGAGTGGAGCCGGAATCAAACCACACATCCAGAATATCAATCACCTGATCATAGTCGTCCGGGTTCACGATCCCTTCGAGGAAGCGTTGCTTGGCGTCCTCGTCATACCACGCATCCGCCCCTTCGGCCTCAAAAGTCGAAGTGATGCGCCGGTTGACCTGCGGGTTGCGCAGCAGGAAATCGTCATCCGTGGGCAGCGCGCCCTTCTTGGTGAAACAGGTGAGCGGCACGCCCCATGCACGCTGACGCGACAGCACCCAGTCCGGCCGCGCCTCCATCATCGAATGCAGGCGGTTGCGCCCTGACTTGGGCGTCCAGTTCACGTTGTCGATTTCGGTCAGCGCGCGTTCACGGATGGTCTTGCCATGCGTGTCCAGCCCATCACCGACCGGTTTGTCGATAGCGGCAAACCATTGCGGCGTATTGCGGTAGATCACCGGCGCTTTGGAGCGCCAGGAATGGGGATAGCTGTGCTTGATCTTGCCGCGCGCCAGCAGCCCACCGACCTCGGCGAGTTTGTCGATGATGGCCGCGTTGGCGTTGCCCTCTTTCCCATTGGGTTTCAGGATCGCCTTGCCGCCAAA
Source organism: Tateyamaria armeniaca (assembly GCF_045797845.1). Lineage (NCBI taxonomy): Bacteria > Pseudomonadati > Pseudomonadota > Alphaproteobacteria > Rhodobacterales > Roseobacteraceae > Tateyamaria > Tateyamaria armeniaca. The sequence goes on along the minus strand of NZ_JBHDIY010000002.1, from coordinate 2,252,786 downwards.
GAACGGCAGGTCGTCGCGGAAACGCCCATCTGGGTTCACGTTGTAGGTGATGACCTGTTCGAGCATGCCGAGATCACGGTAAAGCTCGTATTCCTCAAGGCCGTGAGAGGGGGCGCAGTGCACGAAACCGGTGCCTTCGGTGTCGGTCACGAAGTCGGCGGCGCGGAAGTCGCGGATGTCGTCCCACTGCCCCTCTGCGCCCTCGGCACCTTTCAACGGGTGGGTCAGCGTGATCTTGGCCAGATCGTCGTTGGTCACATCGCACAGGCGACGATACATCGTTTCATCCAGACGCGCGCGGCCCAGCACGTCTGCCGCCAGATTGTCGGCAAGGATGTAGCGCTCGCCAATGCGGGCCCAGCATTCCTCCGGGCGGCCGATGACCTCGTAAAGACCGTAAGAGATACCCTCGCCGTAAACGACCGCCTTGTTGGACGGCATCGTCCAGGGCGTCGTGGTCCAGATCACCACTTGCGCACTGTCGAGCGTCGCATCGCCCGTGCCCACAACCTTGAACTTCACCCAGATGGTGAAGCTCTCCTTGTCGTGATATTCGACCTCCGCCTCAGCCAATGCAGTCTGCTCCACAGGCGACCACATCACGGGCTTCGAGCCCTGATAGAGCGTGCCATTCATCAGGAATTTCATGAACTCCTCGGCAATCACCCGCTCGGCATGAAAATCCATCGTCAGATACGGATCGGCCCAGTTGCCTGTGATCCCCAACCGTTTGAACTCCTCGCGTTGGATGTCGACCCAACCGGCGGCAAACTCGCGGCATTCCGCGCGGAATTCGTTGATCGGCACATCGTCCTTGTCGCGACCCTTCTTGCGGTACTGTTCCTCGATCTTCCACTCGATGGGCAGACCGTGACAGTCCCAGCCGGGGATATAGCGGGCATCAAACCCCATCATCTGATGGCTGCGCACGATCATGTCCTTGATCGTCTTGTTCAGCGCGTGGCCGATATGCAGATGCCCATTGGCGTAAGGAGGACCGTCATGCAGCGTGAAAGGCTGGCGCCCCTCCTTCTCCCGCAGGCGGTCATAAACCCCGATCCGCGCCCAACGCTCCAGCCATTCGGGCTCGCGTTTGGGCAGGCCCGCGCGCATGGGAAATGCGGTGCGGGGCAGGTTCAGGGTGTGTTTATACTCGGGTGTGTCGGCGCACATGGATGGCGTCCTTCATAGATCGTTTCGGGCGAGGAATGGCATGGGCGGTGCGATAAGCTCAAGCACCTTTGTCCGGCGGCTCGGGCAGATCGCTCAGAGCGCCGGGGATATAATTCGTGCAATACGGATCACATGCGACATGCGCCGCTTACTATGCGGGCGCGCGCGGCTCCACAAGTCCCCTGCTTCGCTGATTGAAAAAATCCCGGAGCGCGAGGCAGAGCCTCGGATAGCGCGCCTGCGCGCTCATTGCGGTGCGACGCGGCCCTGTGCCCAACGGTTTAGCCATGCAAGTGCCGCCAGCGACAGGCCCAGCACCACCAGAGACAGCACGCGGGTCAGCCCCTCCAGCCCGGAAATGTCGATCAGGAACACCTTTGCCACAGCCAGCCCGATCACCGCCAGCCCGGCGCGACGCAGGATCGTGGATGACCGCGCAAGTGACTGATAGAACACCGCCGCACCAACGGCGAGCAAGGCAACGGTGTAGCTGTAAAGCTCTGGCTGCAGGAAGCCGTGATAAAGCTCCATCCCCGACGCCCCCTGCCACAGATGGCGGATGGCGACAAAGGCCCAAAAGCTGGCCAGCGCCAGTGCAGCGCCAAAAAGCCCAAGCCGCAGCCAGTGAAAACGCACCCGCCATGCGGCCATCGCTAGAACCAGTGCGGGCAAAAGGTAGGCCACCAGCAGCGTATTGAGAACAGGCGGACCCGCAACATTACCGCCCCAATCCGTCAGGATCGGTGAAAAGACAGTGAGGCCAAGGGCAAGCGCGCCTAGTCCGACAAGACCGAAGAGGCCCGCCAGCACAGCCCGCACAAGGCTCATCAGACCGCCAAGTTCCTGCAAGCGCAGCAATTGCGCGGTCATCAAGCCCAGCCAGATCGTCGCATAAAGGCCCATCGCCCAATGGGTGGCGTTGTGATCGACGCCCGTCATCCGCTCCAGCGCGCGGAACAGCAACAGGGAAACGAGCGTGCCCGCCGTTGACCATGCCGCAGTGTCGAGCATCAATTGCGCCGTCACGCGGGATTTGCCCCGCAAAACCCAAAGCGATGCGACAAAGGCGGCAAGCGCACTGCCGTAGGCCAGCAAAATCTCCCACACCGGGGCATCGAGCGCCCAAGGCAGACCCGGATCCGCGATGAGGCGCGCACCCACGGCCACGACGCCGACGGTGATCATCACCTGCATCAGCGGCAAATCGAACCGCCTATCCAGCAGGGCGGCCACCAGCACAGTCACAGCCAGCGCAACCGTCAATGCAGCCGAGGACAGGATCAGCACAAAGGCAAAACTGATCGACGCAAGGGCCGACAGGACAAACAGCGACGCGCGCGTTCTGTCCGCCCCGTCAACGCGGGCAAAGCGCAGGGCAAAGACAACCATCGCAGCAGACAGCACCATGGCATGCAGCGCCCAGGGGTAGGCTCCGATCACATCCGACGGGTGCCATGTCACCTCGATGGCGATGGCGAGCGCAGCCGCGACCAGCGCCGCCCCAAGCGCCCAGAACAGGCCAAAGCCGGGGCGCAAGGCGCGTCCGGCTGCAACCGCGCTCAATCCAAAGCCGATGGCGCACAGGATCGTGACGGTCAGCGGAAAATCCGCCTCGCTGGTTTCGGCATAGGTGTCGCGAAAGGCGCGCAAAACGGTGCCTGCTGTCTCCCCTTCCCACCCGACAAGCCCGATCACACCGACACCCGGCATGACTGCGAGGTCCTGCAAGGCCGGTCCTGACAGCGACCAAACAGCAAGGGCAACGAACAGCACGACAAGCGCCACAATGCCCGGCCAGAACGGGGCCCCCCCGACGACACTGGCCCAGACCACGCCCGCCGTCGCCAGCGCCACGGTCGCAGCCGCAAGCGCTGTAGGGAATCCGGGGCGTGGACCGGTCGGTTGCCTGACCCATTGCGTGACAAGTAGCCCCTCATGATCCGGCCAAATCCCGCGTGCCGGTATCAGGATGGCAAGGGCTGCAATCGCGATGACGTAGACCTGAAACCCGACCGAAAGGACTGCACCGCCCCCTTCGAGGGTGAGCCAGCCCATGCCAAAGCCCAACGCCACGCTCAGCCCAGACACCCACGCCCAGCGGCGCAGTGTGTCGACGCCCAATCCAACTGCCGTGATGACGCCAAAATAGAGGTACAGCCAGTTTGTCGGCGGAACGGTGCTGCCCACCAACAGCGGTGCAGTGAATGCACCAACCACGCCGACGGTGGTCAACAGGGGCCCGTGCAACCAGCCAAGGGCAACGCCCAACAACCCCACTGCCGCCATACCGGCAAAGGCAACCTCGACACCGATCAAGTCATACATCAGGCGGGCGGCCGCCACCGCTCCGAACAGCGACACAAGTCCCGCCCCGGAAAACACGGACGGGATGTAGGCCGTGGCGCTGTCTGGCCCGTCGCCATAGCGGCGGCGGATCACTTCGCCCGCGCCAATCAGGGCTGCACCAAAGCCAAGCGCCGCTACGACGCGCGCGACCGGCGGAAAGAGGCCGTTTTCGACGCCGTATTGCACAAGGAACAGCCCGGCGAGGGCCAGAGACAGGGCTGACACCACGTAAAACCAGTTGGTTGCTAACCACGTCATCGCAATTTGCGCACGGCTTGGTCCCGACTTGACCTGTTCTGGTTCCGCCGCCTTGCGCGCGGCGATCACACGCGCTGCCGCCGGTTCAGAGGGTTTGTTGGTTTTAGTGGCAGGTACAGCGGCCTTGGACGCTGTGTCCGGGACTACGGCAGGCTTGGTATCTGCGGCGGCTGAGGGTTTCGCATCCCCCTGATCCGCCATCAGCCGCGCAATGTCTGCCTCAAGCGTGGTGATGCGGCTGCGCAGGCCCGACTGCGCCACAAGCAGATAGATCACACCCACAGGAATCGCGAGGACCACAAGGCCCAGCAGCACCGCAATCGCTTCCATGATCCATCCTTTGCGACTTCGCTGTCAATCTAAGGACGTGGAGGGGCGCGCAAAAGGCAAGGAATTCCTGACTGTACTTCGCGCACCGAATTGGCCGCAGGCATGCCGGCTTCAGTCGTTGATATGACCCCAGACGGCAGACATCACCACCGATCCTTCGCCCACGGCACTGGCCACCCGTTTGACGGACCCCGCGCGCACGTCGCCCACGGCAAAGACGCCCGGGCGCGAGGTTTCGAATTGCGATCCGCCGCCAACTTCCGGCCCGGTGCGCACAAACCCGCGGTCATCAAGATCGACCAGACCGGACAGCCAACCCGTGTTCGGGGCCGCCCCGACCATCACGAACAGCGCCTTGGTGTCGATGCGCCGTTGCGTGCTGTCGGCGCTGTTTTCCACCGTCACCCCCTCAAGCAGCTCATCACCGTGCAGTTCGGTCACGCTGGTGCACAGATGGATGGTGATCGCCGGGTGGCTTTCAAGCCGTTGCAAAAGGTAGTCCGACATGGACGAGGACAGGCTGTCGCCGCGCACAAGCACATGCACATGGCGCGCCGTGCGGGCAAGGAACATCGCTGCCTGCCCCGCCGAGTTGCCGCCGCCAATGACGGCGACTTCGGCGCCTTTGCAATAGCGCGCCTCGACATCCGTGGCCGCATAATAGACCCCGCTGCCCTCAAGCGCTTCGAGGTTTTCCAGATCCATGCGCCGGTATTGCACGCCCGTGGCCACGATCAGCGCACGCGCCGACACCCAGTCGTCATTGTCGAGCTGGACATGGAACAGGTGCTTTTCACATTGCTCAAGATGGCGCGCGCGCACTGGCATGGCAAAGCGGGTGCCGAACTTCATCGCCTGCACTTCGCCCCGCCCCACAAGGTCACCGCCCGAAATGCCGGTCGGAAAGCCCATGTAGTTTTCGATCCGTGAGGACGTGCCCGCCTGCCCGCCGATGGCAAGGTCCTCCAGCACGACGGCGCACAGCCCCTCGGCCCCTGCGTAAACGCCCGCGGCCACGCCTGCGGGACCACCGCCCACGATGGCGACATCGAACACGTCTTCCTTTCGCAAGGCCAGATCCAGCCCAAGTGCCTGCGCAACACCGCGCGGGGTCGGCGGATCGATCACCTGATGCTTGGCCAGAACAACGGCGGGATGGGCGCGACTGATCCGGCACTGGTTGGCGAGATTGGCCCCCTCATCGCTATCGATCTCGACTTCGACAAAGGGAATGCGGTTGCGCGCGGCGAAACTTGCGATCCGGCGGACATCCCGGTCGACCTCGCCCCCAATCAGGGTCAGACCCCCTTCGGAGTTTTCCAGCATCCGGCGCCGCCGCGCAGCAAACACAGTGATGATGATATCCGACATCTCGGGGATGTCCGACATCAGCTTGAGCATGTCCTCACGCGGCACGCACAAGAGTTGCGTGTCCACCACGGCACGCGCGCCCATCAGAGTGCGCCCGCCATTGAGGAAGGCCAGTTCGCCAAAAAACTGACCCGGTCCCAGTGTGGCATTGCCATAGCGTTTGCCGGTTGCGGGGTTGATGGCTTCGGTTTCGCCGTCCAGCAGGTAGTGGAATGTATCGATCCGCTCACCCGCCTTCTGGAACCAGTCGCCCTGCTTGACGTCGATGATCGTACCATGACGGCGCATTGCGGCCACATGCTCATCGCTCAGAGGTGTGCGGACCATGGTGCTGAGGTCGGCGGCGAAGGTTTCCATAAGCGTCAGTCCTGTGGCTTGGGTGTCGATGAAGGAAGTAGCCCACCAAGGGCCTGTTTCACCAGTTGGCGGGCCTTGGGGCGTTTTCCCGCTTGAAAGGCGAGCGGGCGGCAGACTTCGATGGCGGCCACCCCTACGCGGGCTGTCAGCGCTCCGTTGACCAACCCTTCGCCAAAGCGACGTGAGAGCTTGCCTAGGATGGAGCCGCCAAGCAGCGGTTCCAGCATGTCATCCCCCACCGCCACGGCCCCGGTGGCCACCAGATGCGTCATCACGGCCCGTGTCAGGCGCCAACTGCCCAAGAGCCCGCCACGACCGCCATAGACTTCGGCAATGCGCCGGATCATGCGCAGGTTGGCCGTCAACGCGGCGGCGACGTCCGCAAGCGCGATCGGCACCAGTGCGGTGACGGTCGCAACCTGCCGGGCAGCCGCGGCGACCTCACGTTCTGCGGCGCGATCCAGTGGCGACAGCAGCGTGTCTTCGGCCAAGGCCATCAGACCAGAAGCATCCATCTGGTCACCACGCAGTTCGGCCAGTCGAGACCGCCCCCATTCGGTGTCCGGGCGGGTCTTGTAGAGGGCCACGAGCCGGTCGGTGACTGTACGCGCCGCCGAGAGGTCCTGCGTTTCAAGCGCCTCCGCGGCGGCATGGCGCAAACCGTCGATGCGGGTCAGCCGGTTGAGCGCGGCAAGTTCACGCAACGCAATGGCCAGCAGGATCAGAACAAAGGCCGCCGTGAGCCCTGCAAAGGCCCAGCCGACAAGCGGCGCGCGTTCGATCCAGCCGTTCACGAAATCCCATGCCGCCGCACTCAGCACTGCCGTCAGCAAGGCCCCGGTCACCGCCCAGAACAGACGCGCCAGACGCGAGGGTTTGCGCGCCATCGTGCGGGCCGCCATCTGCATTGCGGCCCCGGTTGGTGCGGGCAGATCAGTGTCCGGCACGGGCGGCGCGTCGCTGACGCGTGGGGCGTCAAGGTCGTCGAGTTCGATCAGAACGGGGCCTTTTTGCGCCATCACGACGTCTCCCTTTTCCACTCAAATCGCATGTCGGGCAGCCCTTCGTCATTGCGCGCACCGTCTGTTTCTTCGACCATTTCGAACCCGTGGTGCAGATAGAAGGCTTGCGCATCTGCATTTGATTGAAACGTCCACAGATTCAATTGCTTATATTGTTTCTTTAATGCACCAAGCAAAGCCGATCCAATCCCTGCGCGCCGGGCATGCCCAGCCACGTAAAGCGCATGCACTTCTTCGTTTTCACATGCAGAAAACCCGGCAACTCCGGTATCGATTTCGGCCACGCACACCCAGCCTTGATCAATCATATATCCTGCAAATCCAATATCTTCTGCGCGGGTGTGAATGCGTGGCATCCAGTCTGTCGTGTCGATGAATTCCGACAGGATGCCACCAACCTTGCCTGCATCCGTGCTGCGGGCGGGGCGCAGATGGGGGCGCTCACAACCGGTCTCCGATCAGGAACTCGGCGGCGCGGTCCATGCGCATGTGGGGCGGCCCGTCGCCGGGGCGCAGGGTCAGCGGCGCGGGGGCGAAACGCATGATCTGGTAATCTTCATCCAGCCATTTGTCCGCACCCGCCTTGGCCGGGGACAGGATTTGGGAGGGATCGTCTGGCAGCGCGCCGGGGTAAAAGGCCGCCTGTTTGCCCGTCTCAAGTAAGGTGCCGCGCACAACGTCCAAGGGCGCGCCTTCGTGGGTCATCGTGTCTTCGGTCGTGGCGCGCAGGGCGGCAAGCGCCAGCGCCTGCGTCTGCGCCCCGGCAAAGCGGGCGCGGTCGCGGGCCTCTCGGGTCAGCGCCTCCATAATCCCGGTGAGGCGGGCGTGCTGGGAATGGTGCAGGTGGTCGGCCTTGGTGGCCGCAAAAAGGATCCGTTCGACCCGTTTGCCGCGAAAAAGCTGGGTGAGGAACGCGTTGCGCCCGGGCCTGAACGCTCCAAGAATGTCGGCCATCGCGGCGCGCATATCCTCGACGGCCGCGGGCCCGGAATGGATTGCGCCAAGGGCATCCACCAACACCACCTGCCGGTCGATCCGCGAAAAGTGATCGCGAAAAAAGGGGCGCACGACCTGGGATTTGTAAGCCTCGTAGCGGCGCGCCATTTCGCGGCGCAGAGACCGGCGCGGGGCGTCCCCGGGTGGCAAAGGAGCAAAGGTCAACACAGGCGAGCCTTCGAGATCGCCGGGCAACAGGAAGCGGCCCGGGGTGCAGTCGTAAAACCCCGCACCGCGCGCGGCGTGAAGATAGGCGGTGAAGGCAGATGCCAACGCCTTGGCGTCCACTTCGTCAAGCCGGGCGGCACCGTCGGCGGCGTCAGCGGCTGCGCGATAATCGGCCCCAACATCGCGGGTTTCCAGACGGGCCAGCGTGGCGGCTGACCAGTCGTCATAGCTTTGTTCCATCAGCGCCAGATCCAGCAGCCATTCGCCGGGGTAGTCGATGATGTCCAGATGAATGGTGCGCGGGCCCTGCAGACCCGCGAGCAACCCGTTGGGCTTCACCCGCAGCGAGACGCGCAATTCGCTGACCGCGCGCGTGCTGTCGGGCCAGCGCGGCGGCTGCCCGGTCAGCGCGCCCATATGCGCCTCGTAATCAAAGCGCGGCACGGTGTCGTCCGGTTGCGGCTGCAGGTAGGCGGCATGGATGCGCCCTTCGCTCGCCGCCAGCAGATGCGGCATACGCCCCCGGTCCAGCAGGTTGGCCACGAGGGATGTGATGAACACCGTCTTGCCGGACCGTGCCAGGCCCGTGACACCCAATCGTATGGTCGGCTCGCCCAGCAGGTCGGCCCCGGTATCATAGATGCCCTGGGCCACATCCAGTACCCCGTCGGCAATTGTCGTCAGAACCACGTGGCACTCTCCATTGGCATTGCACCCCTACATAAGGCGGGCGGGGGCGCATCGCCAGAGCCGGTGGTGCGCGTGGCCCGTGCGGGAGGCTCCGGCGGGGATTTATTCAATCAGAGAAGGGCGGCCCGTACGCAGCTTCAGACGCTATTACGGGATCAGCAGGCGTTGAACGCGCGCGGCTTTGCGGCTATCGCAGCGGCCATGCCACGCTATGCGCTCAAAATCGAATATCACGGGGGGCCGTTTGTGGGCTGGCAACGCCAGACGGAACAGTCTTCGGTTCAGGGCGCCATCGAAGCAGCGCTGGCCAAGTTAGAGCCGCGCGCGCACAAGATCGCCGCGGCGGGGCGCACGGATGCGGGTGTGCATGCCCTCGCCCAAGTCGCACATTGCGATATGGAGCGAGACTGGAGCCCGTTTCGCCTGTCCGAAGCGCTCAATTACCATCTGCGCCGTGTGCCTGTGGCCATCGTGGACTGCGCCGAAGTTGCCGATGACTGGCACGCACGGTTTTCTGCCCGCGAACGGCGCTACCTTTACCGCATTCTGGTGCGCCGCGCGCCTGCGACGCACCTCAAGGGGCTTGTCTGGCACGTCAAACAAACCCTCGATGTCGCGGCGATGCAGGCGGGGGCCGCGCATCTGATCGGCAAGCATGACTTTACCACGTTTCGATCGACAATTTGTCAGGCAGACAGTCCCATCAAGACACTGGACCGGTTGGATGTGACCCACATCGAGGGCTCGCATGGCCCCGAAGTGCAGTTCGACGTGCGCGCGAGGTCCTTCCTGCACAATCAGGTGCGCAGCTTTGTCGGAACGCTCGAACGTGTGGGGGCTGGATCGTGGCAGCCGGATCAGGTGCGCGACGCCCTTGCCGCCCGCGAACGGGGGGCATGTGGACCGGTGTGTCCACCAACTGGCTTGTATCTGGCAGGTGTCGGCTATCCGGACGATCCGTTCGGCTCAGACCCCACTTAATCCAGTTCCATCAGCCCCGCCCCTGCCCCGCTGCTGCGCGAGGTGGCGCTGTCGGGCACATAGGTGCGCGCGGCAAGTGCTTGCATCTGGTCAAACAGGGCCGACCCGATGGCCACACGGGCGGGACGGGAACGCGCGCTCGGGTCGCTTAAAGAAAGGCGCGCATGGACTTGGGTGTCGCTGGCGCTGATCTCTGCTTGACAGGGCAGGCTTGCCAGCCAACTGATCAGCAGGGCGCGCCGCTCTGCACTCTCTTCCCGCACGCTGACCACACGGGGGGACAGAGACGCGTTTTCGATCATCGTTTCGATCTGGTGGGCGAGGGTCAGGATCGCCTTTGGGTCATTCAGCACGTGTGCCAGCGCCACCTCTGATCCGCCATCCGCCAGATGGCGCGTCAACATCGCCCCAAAGGCCAATGCCTGTGCGGGTGGCACTTTGGCGCCTGTCGCCGCCTTGACGGCCAAAGCCTGAATTTCCGTCCATGATCTGTCTGTCATTCCAGCACCGGCAACCACCAATCATCCGTCTCGGGCGACAGTTCATCGCCCAACGGGGCGCCCTGGGCCAGGGTGATCCGGGTCCACAGGTCAGACTTGGGGTCAAACTTTGTCGCTCCAAAGAAGCTGAGCTTGCACCGCAACATATCAATGGGGCGACACGTCGCAGCAATCAGGTTGTCGCGGATTTCGGCGTAGGGGTAACGCGCCAATGTCGCCACGCGGGTGACTGCGTGGGCATGTTCGGGATGATCGGCAAGGAACGCGGAAACAGGGCGATCCTGCGCGGGCAAACTTGTGCGCAGTGCCACGACCCGGCGCGCAACATCAAGGGGGTTTCCAGCTCAGCCCCGCTTTCGGCAAACCTGTCCCCCAACCGGGGTTCGAGTTTGGCCTCGCTCACATACCAGAAGCGGCGGCAGGCATCGGCATCTGCATAGTCCTGTTCCAGCGCCCATTGCCAATCCGTGTCGATGGCACGCCCCAGCGCATCCGTTCCCGAAAACGGAGTGGTCAGCGCCCCGAACGGATCACCCATACAGTCGGCCAACCCATCGACCTCATCGGGAAATGCCTCGATCAGAAGCGCGATCAGCAGTTCCTGCAAAGCGACGCTTTGGCGTTGTGCCGCGCGCCATAATGCGTCGATGGGCTGTGCATCCGTCAGCGCATCAAATTGGGGTCGAAAGGCCGCCCATTCCCGTTCAAGGTCGCGCAACGTGGCATCGTGATCCGCCGCCGGGACGTGCCATTCCGCGATGTGCTGCCCGGCGCGATCCGCAAGGCTTTCGATACGCGCGCGCCGCGCAGCACTCAGATGATCGAGTGCACGCACGCGGGCAAAGGCGGTTTCGCGCGCCAACATCCAGTTGTTGAAAAGTACGGGATGCGTGACAAGGAACGGCGCCATGCCAAGGCCCGTCGCATTGCCCACCCCGAAATGACGCGCCAGTCGGGTATCAAGGGGTGCGCCAGCCACATGCTCCACCAGATCGAGGGTGAAGTGTCGGATCAGGTAAACGGCCAGCATTTCGGCAGCAAACGCCCCGCTCAGGCCGGGTCGGTCTTCGATCAGGTGGCGGTCTGCGATGCCGAACTTGCCATTGCCATAGACGGCCGTTGTGCGCATCAGATAGCCGATGTCGCGGATCATTGCCGCGTCTGGTTGGTTGCCTGCCCTGAGCGCGCCTACCGTCGCATCCCACATCCGCACCGACTTGTTGGCGCGGCTCAGGACCAGATCGCGCGGTCCAAAACGCCCTGCCTCTTGCAGCGGGGCCTGCGCAGCAATGCGCTTGATTTCACTGACATTCGGCGTGCCATCATAAAGCACAAATGCAGCATCCCATGCGGTCGCGATCACGCGGTCGCTGCGCTGATCCGTCGGCAGATCGTTCGATATAGCCACGAGGGAATAGGTGTGTCCGCCCAGATCGACACTGTAGACGGCGCGTCCGTAGCCATCTGGCGTCATATCCCAATGGACACGCGTGATCACCGCTCGTTCCGCACACAGTCTGCGCACCAAGACCCGCAAAAAGCTGAGGCGCGTGGGCATCATCGCCCCCATGCGGGCAAGGCGCATGACCTCGCCCGGGGGGCGCAGGGGCAGCGTATCAGGGACGATATCCTTCATCCTTGCATTTAGCCGCCCTAGGGTCCGTACATGCAAGCGTTTTGCAGGCCGGGAACGGCTTCAAAACGACGCGGTCTGGACTTGAGCAGCCTCGTTTTGGGCGGACGAAGCTGGCGCTTTTGGTTATGCCCGCAATTAAACCGGCTGTTGGGTGTATTTCCTCAACTCGGCGCGCGCCACTTGGCGGCGGTGCACCGCATCCGGCCCGTCGGCCAGCCGCAAGGTGCGCTGATGGGTCCAGGCATGGGCCAGCGGTGTGTCCTGCGAAATCCCCTGCCCGCCATGCATCTGCACCGCCTCGTCGATGACCTTGAGCGACACGCGCGGAGCCACCACCTTGATCTGGCTGATCCATGGGGCTGCAGCGCGCGCGTCCCCCTGATCCATCATCCACGCGGCCTTTAGGCAGAGCAGGCGCGCCATCTCGATCTCCATCCGTGCCTCGGCGATGATGTCATAATTCGCGCCAAGTTGCGCCAGCGGTTTCCCAAATGCCTCTTTGGACAGGGATCGTTTGCACATCAACTCCAGCGCCGCCTCGGCCTGCCCGATCGCCCGCATGCAGTGGTGGATGCGACCGGGGCCAAGACGGCCTTGGGATATCTCAAAACCCCGCCCCTCGCCCAGCAGCAGGTTTTCGGCAGGCACGCGCACATCCGTGAACCGGATATGCATATGCCCGTGCGGCGCGTCGTCATGGCCATAGACCAGCATGGGGCGTAGCACCTCGATCCCCTCGCTGCCTGCGGGCACGACGATCATCGACTGGCGCTTGTGTTTCGGCGCCTCGTCGCCTTGGGTTTTGACCATGACGATGTAGACCTTGCAGCGCGGATCGCCTGCCCCACTGGCCCAGTATTTTTCGCCGTTCAGCACATAGTCATCCCCGTCCCGCACGCAGGACATCGAGATATTGGTGGCATCGGACGAGGCGACATCAGGTTCGGTCATGAGGTACGCAGAGCGGATTTCACCCTCAAGCAATGGCGCCAGCCAGTCACGCTTCATCGCGTCTGTGCCGTAACGCTCGAACACCTCCATATTGCCGGTGTCGGGGGCGGAGCAGTTGAACACTTCGGCGCCCAGCGGCGTCTTGCCCATCTCTTCGGCAAAGTGGGCATATTCGACGGTGGACAGGCCAAAACCCTTGTCGCTGTCGGTCAGCCAGAAGTTCCACAGGCCCGCCGCCTTGGCCCCGGCTTTCAACCCTTCGAGGATCTCGGTCTGGCGCTCGGTATATTGCCAGCGGTTGCCCTTGCCGACTTCGGCGGCGTATTCTTCCTCCAGTGGCATGATCTCGTCCCGGATCATGGCCGACACGCGGCCCAGCAGTTCTCGGTTTTCCGGGCGCAACGTGAATGACATGTCCATGGTGAAAATCCTCCCTGATTGCGTGCAAGTTGGCGGAATGGCGGGGCAGTGTCCACCGCGTGCGAGCACTGCGTTGCATCGAAAGGCTGAGCGATCAGGCCGCGCGCAGTCCCAAGATACTGCGCGCCTGCGCAGGTGTTGCCACGGGGCGGTCATGCTGGGCACAGATCCCGGCCAGTCGCGTGACAAGGGCGGCGTTCGAGGGTGCCAATGTGGCCTTGTCCCAACGCACATTGTCCTCAAGGCCGGTGCGCGCGTGCCCTCCGGCGGCCACGGCCCATTCGTTCAGCACGATCTGGTTGGCGCCGATACCGGCCGCACACCACGGCGCGCCAGGAAACAGGCGCTCGACCGTCTGCACATAGAAATCAAAGACAAAGCGTTCAGCAGGCATTGCATTCTTCACGCCCATGACGAATTGCACGTAAGGGGTGGCCGGAATCTTGCCCGCCTTGTGCATCTGCGCTGCCATCAGAATGTGACTGAGATCAAAGGCTTCGATCTCGGGCTTCACGTCATACTTCACCATTTCAGAGGCCAGCCAGTCCACAAGGTCCGGCGGGTTTTCGTAGACGCGGGTCGGAAAGTTATTCGAGCCCACGGCCAGCGATGCCATGTCGGGGCGCAAGGGCAACATGCCCCCACGTTCTGTGCCCGATCCGGAGCGTCCGCCCGTTGAAAGCTGGATGATCATGCCGGGACAGTGCTTTTCCACACCTTCCTTCAGGGCTGCGAACTTGTCCGGGTCGGAACTGGGTGTTTCATCGTCGTTGCGCACATGGGCATGGCAGATGCTGGCCCCCGCCTCAAATGCGGCGTGGGTGCTTTCGATCTGCTCGGAAATCGTGACGGGCACCGCCGGATTGTCCGCCTTGCGCGGCACGGACCCGGTGATGGCAACGCAGATGATGCAGGGAGCAGACATTTTGGCCTCGCAGTGATCGTTCCTTTTGCACCTTCCAGCATCTCTTGGCTCAGGTCCAGTGCAAGGGCGCGCTTGTGCCTTCCCGAACGTACCCGATTGGTGGGCGCAGCCTAGCTTTGGACACGGATGCTCAGCATATTGGCTCACATTCTAAATCAACACTTTGATCGAAACGATAGACACACAGACATTGGCCTGTCCGTCGCCACAAACTTCTACGGCTTTGATACCGCTGCGCAACTGCCTGCTTTTTATGCAAAAACACGCTGCGGCGCAGCAGCCAACGGCAACGCGGTTGCAGGCTGTTACAGACTATGTTTCCCTAGACGCCATGCCGAAGACACCAAAATATTTCGACGAGATGAACGGGGACGGCACAGCACCACGCGCGCCCTATGACGCATACAGCCAGTGGTTTGCGGGCGAAGACAACGCCCGACTTCTCGAAAAATCCGAAGAGGCCGAGGCGCTGTTCCGACTGATCGGGGTGACTTTCAACGTCTACGGCGATCCGGACGCGACCGAACGGCTGATCCCCTTCGATCTGGTGCCGCGCATCATCGCCGCGCGCGAATGGTCCATCCTGTCGCGCGGGATTGAGCAGCGGGTGCGGGCGCTGAACGCGTTCCTGCACGACATCTATCACCGTCAGGAAATTGTGCGCGCAGGGCGCATGCCTGCCGAGATGATTGCGCGCAATGACGCGTTCCTGCCCCAGATGATCGGGGTGTCGCCGCCGGGCGATGTCTATACCCATATCGTCGGCACTGATCTGGTGCGCACCGGTGACGACGAATTCTTCGTGCTTGAAGACAATGCACGCACGCCATCCGGCGTCAGCTATATGCTCGAAAACCGCGAGACGATGCTGCACATGTTCCCCGAGTTGTTTTCCAAGGTCAAAGTCCGCCCGGTCAGCCAGTATCCGCGTTCCCTGCGCCGCTCGTTGTCGGCCTGTGCGCCCAACGCCTGTACGGGGCGTCCGACGCTAGCGGTGCTGACACCCGGCATTCACAACTCGGCCTATTACGAACACGCCTTCCTCGCCGATCAGATGAGCGCGGAACTGGTCGAAGGGCACGACCTGCGCGTCGTGGACGGGCGCGTGGCAATGCGCACGACCCAAGGCTACAAGGCCATCGACGTCCTTTATCGCCGGGTCGATGACGAATATCTCGACCCGATGAACTTCAACCCCGACAGCATGTTGGGCGTGCCGGGCATCATGGATGTCTATCGCGCGGGCGGGATCACAATCGCCAATGCGCCCGGCACCGGGATTGCGGATGACAAGGCGATCTACAGCTACATGCCTGACATCGTTGAGTTCTATACTGGCGAAAAGGCGATCCTGAAAAATGTACCGACGCACCGCTGCTCAGACCCGGATGCGCTGAAATACGTGCTCGACAACCTTGCTGAACTGGTGGTCAAGGAAGTGCATGGATCAGGCGGCTACGGCATGCTTGTCGGTCCAGCCTCATCGAAAAAGGAGATCGAGGATTTCCGCGCCAAACTGACCGCAAAGCCCGACAATTACATCGCGCAGCCCACGCTGGCGCTGTCCACGGTGCCGATCCTGACCAAGGCGGGCCTTGCCCCGCGCCATGTCGATCTGCGCCCCTTTGCGCTGATGTCACCGGAAAAGGTCGATATCACTCCGGGCGGCTTGACCCGCGTGGCCTTGTCCGAAGGGTCGCTGATCGTGAATTCGTCGCAAGGCGGAGGCACCAAGGACACTTGGGTGCTGGAGGACTAGGCCGATGTTAGGAAAAACCGCAGGCGGCCTGTTCTGGATGTTCCGCTATCTTGAGCGTGCCGAAAACACGGCACGTATGATCGACGCAGGTTTGCGCATTTCGCTGACCCGGTCCAGTGCAGCCGAAAGCGAGTGGACGGCGATCCTGTCTTCGACCGGGTTGAGCGAGACCTATGCATCCCTGCACGGCCAGCCCAACGGGTCGAAAATCATCGATTTCCTGTTGCGCGATCCCGGCAATCCCGCAAGCATCATGGCCCAGATCGAGGCCGCGCGCGTGAATGCCCGCGTGGTGCGCACCGCGCTGACCCGCGAGGTTTGGGAGGCCGTGAACGAGTGTTACATCGTGCTCAAACGCCTGCTGGCACAGCCCGTCGCGGACCGTGATCTGCCCCGCGTCCTGCAGATCATCCGACAACGCAGCGCTTTTGTGCGTGGCGCATTGCACGGGTCGATGGTGCGCAATGACATGTACAATTTTGGGCGCATCGGCACCTTCTTTGAACGGGCCGACAACACCGCGCGCATTCTGGATCAGAAATATTACATCCTGCTGCCGTCTGTCAGGTTGGTCGGATCGGCCTCGGACAATGTGCAATGGGACACGATCCTGCGCGCGACATCCACGACCCGCGCCTACCAGACCCTGCACGAAGGCGAGACGGATCCCATGGCCATCGCCCGCTTTCTGATCCTTGATGGCCGCCTGCCGCGCAGCCTTGCCTTTTGCTATCGCAAGATCGGCGAGAACCTCGGGTATCTGGCCGAAGAATACAACACCCGTCACGAATGCCACGCGCTGGCCGACACGCTGTGCGCGCGCTTCAAGACCAAAGACATGAACGCCATTTTCGATTATGGCCTGCACGAGTTCATCTCGGACTTTTTGCGCGACAGCGCAGCGCTGGGGCGCCAGATCGAGATCGACTATAGGTTCAGCGAGTGAAAATATGCGCCTGAGAGTCGAGCACAAAACCCATTACACCTACAACGAACCGGTGCCTTACGCGCTGCAACAGGTGCGCCTGCGTCCTAAATCGCGCCCCGGCCAGACCATCGTGGACTGGGATATCGAAGTGCGCGGCGGACAGGTCGAAGTGGCCTTTGAGGATGAACATGCCAATTCCGTCGATCTGGTCAGCTTTACCCCCGGTGAGATGGAGATCGAAATCATTTGCCGTGGCACTGTCGATGTTGAGGATCAGGCCGGAGTGGTCGGCCCGCAGGGCGGCTATGTGCCCTTGTGGCTGTTTCAGCGCAGCACTGCCCTGACGAGGATGGGTCCTCAGCTTGCCAAACTCGTCGAAAGCGCCCCCACTGACGGCAACCCGCTTGAGGTGCTTCATGCCCTGTCTGCGCATATTATTGATGCGGTGCCCTATTCCACCGATCAGGTCGAGATCCGATCTGACGGCCGAAGATGTTCTGAGCGCAGGCCACGGCGTTTGTCAGGATCACGCCCATGTCTTCATCACCGCAGCACGCGCCATGGGTTATCCTGCGCGTTACGTGTCGGGATATCTGATGATGAATGACCGCATCGAACAGGATGCCACCCACGCCTGGGCCGAAGCGCATGTGCCTGAACTGGGCTGGGTGGGTTTTGATGTCTCAAACGGCATATCGCCCGATGCACGCTATATCCGCGTGGCCACCGCGCTCGATTACCGGGGGGCCGCCCCGATTTCGGGCCTGCGCTTTGGCAAGGCGGGCGAGGCAATGTCGGTTGCATTGCAGGTGCAGCAACAATAGAGCAATAAGTCGGTGATATCCGTGGCAACGACTCGATTGCACAAAAGGCACAAAACAACATGACATACTGCGTGGGGATGCGGCTGAACGCCGGTCTGATCTTCATGTCCGACACCCGGACCAATGCGGGTGTCGACAATATTTCCACCGTCAAAAAGATGCACACCTGGGAAACGCCGGGCGAGCGGACAATTGTGATCATGACGGCGGGCAACCTTGCCACCACGCAATCGGTGATCAGCCTGCTGGATGAACGCGCCAAGGCGCCCGAGGACAGAAACCCGTCGATCCTCAAGGCACCGTCCATGTTTCAGATCGCGCGCGAAGTGGGTCGGACACTACGCGAAGTGATCGAGGGGAACGCGACCACCGGGCAGGAAGCCGATGGCGCGTTCGGGGCCACGCTGATCGTGGGTGGTCAGATTGCCGGTGCGCCGCCGCGCCTTTTCCTGATCTACCCCGAGGGCAATTTCATCGAAGCCTCTGACGATACGCCCTTCTTTCAGATCGGCGAGGCCAAGTATGGCAAACCGATCCTCGTGCGCGCCCATGATCCTGAAATGTCGTTCGAGGACGCGATCAAGCTGCTGATGGTCAGCTTTGATTCCACGATCAAATCGAACCTGTCGGTGGGTCTGCCTTTGGATTACGTGACCTATAATGCCGACAGCCTGCGGATCGCCCATGCGGCACGGGTCGAAACGGACGATGCCTATTTTCAGACAGTTTCAAGCGGTTGGGGTGAGGCGCTGAACGTCGCCTTTGATCAACTGCCGCCTTTCCGCTTTTCCGGATAGGTTCAGTGCATGTCCGGCGGCAGGTAGTCCCGGATCGAACTGGCCTTGCGGCTGAAATCGCCATCGATCTCGCGCAATTCCAGTGACAGCATGAACGGGATTGAGACCATCAGGTCAGCAGTAAAGGCCCGTGCAGCCTCAAATACTGCGTCCGTGGCACGGGTTTTGGCCGAAGCGTCACGCCCGGCAGCCAATCGGATCGTGATATCGACAAAGCCGTGCTTTGGATCGCCATCTGCCACCACTGCATGATCCGCCGCATGTGCCCGCACCCGGATACCTGCCGGTGGAAACACTCCTGTGGCGGCGGCCGCGTCCTTCAACGCCACGCACAGAGCGTGCATGTCGAGCTGGCGTTCAAGATTGGCCGAATAGTCGAGGATGATATGGGGCATGAACGTGATCCTTGATGCGACGCCTAGCGGGCGCAAGCCAAAATTGCATCGACATCCAGATGCGCCTCAAGGTGATCAGCGAGCGCATCGAGCGTCGCCTCAACCGTTTGGCTGTAGGATGTCGTCGCTGCATCGACGTCAAAACCGGCCAGCCAGGCACGGCGAAAACCATCATCGCGAAACATGCCGTGCAGATAACTGCCCTGCACGCGTCCGTCGGCGCTCATCGCCCCTTCGTCCTGACCGTTGATACGGGCAAAGGGACGGGCGCGATCCGGCCCGTCGCTGCGCCCGATGTGGATTTCGTAGCCGTCAAAACCTTGCCCGGACGGAGCGTGCACAGCCTTGATTGTGGTCAGGCGCTTGTCACCGATCATGATTGTCTCGACATCCAGCAAGCCGATGCCGTCTGCCGATCCCGCCGCCCCCTCGATCCCGTCCGGATCGGCCACGCGTTGTCCCAGCATCTGGAAGCCCCCGCAAATACCCAGCACATGCCCGCCCCTGCGATAATGGGCGCGCACGTCCTCGTCCCAGCCCTGCGCCTTGAGGAAGGCCAGATCGCCCATCGTTGATTTCGACCCCGGGATGATCACCACGTCCGCATCAACGGGCAAAGGCTGGCCCGCATGCAGCATGCTGACCCGCACACCCGGTTCCTGCGCCAGCGGGTCCAGATCGTCGAAATTGGCGATGCGCGACAGTTTCAGACACACGATGTGCAGGCCCCCGTCACGGCGCGGCGTGGCGATGTCCAGCGCATCTTCCTCCGGCAGTTTCCATGCGTCCTGAAACCACGGCACAACACCGAAGCCCCGCCAGCCGGTGTGATCCGTGATCATCGCATAGCCGTCGTCAAACAGGCTGGGATCGCCGCGAAACCGATTGATGAGAAAGCCTGCGATCAACGCGCTATCCTGCGGATCGATCACCGCCCGGGTGCCCACGATCTGCGCGATCACCCCACCCCGGTCGATGTCCCCGGCTAGAATCACCGGGCAATCCGCGGCGCGTGCAAAGCCCATATTGGCGATGTCACCGGGGCGCAGATTGACCTCTGCCGGGCTGCCCGCCCCTTCGACCAGCACCAGATCATGTTGCGCTTTCAAACGATGGAAGCTGTCGAGAACGGGCGCCATCAATTCCGGCTTCAAAGCGGCATAATCGCGTGCCTTCACCGTCGCGACCCGCTTGCCCTGCACGACGACCTGCGATCCAACGTCGGTCTCCGGTTTCAGCAACACCGGGTTCATATCGGTGTGCGGCTCAAGTCCGCAGGCCATCGCCTGCAGCGCCTGTGCGCGTCCGATCTCGCCCCCGTCGCATGTCACGGCCGCATTGTTGGACATGTTCTGCGGCTTGAACGGCGCCACGGACAGTCCTCGGCGCAAAGCCGCGCGGCACAGACCGGCGACCAGCATGGACTTGCCGACATTGGAGCCGGTGCCTTGGATCATGAGAGCGGTCACAATAAGGTCTCTTTCGCTGCTCAGCATTGCCTGAATTGGGATTTAGGCAGGCATTCATCGCATCATACGGAAAGAACGGAAAGCCCATGCTGGATTTCACGAACACTCCCGAGCGTCGTCGCAAAGCGGCCCAGGCCCGCAGACGCAAAACGATGATTTATCTGGGTCTGGCGATCCTGATCCCTGCGGCCGCCAGTGCCATTGATCTGCAAAGCCTCGGGTTGCTGAACCTTTAGTCCGGATTGGTCTTGCGCACACGGGATCGCCCATACGCAAACAGAACAAGCGCGACCGCACACAGGGCCCATTCCACGGCGAAAGTCCAGTGAAAGAGGAATGACAACACCCAGTTGTCGTGTGTGGCAGGTACGACGACCAAAGGCACAGCCACATCCCATACCGGCCATCCCCAAGCGATTTTCCCAACGATGCTGTCCAACAGCAGGTGTAGGAGGGCTCCAATTGCGACACCAGCAACGGTTGGCAGTCGGGACATAGTGGCCACAAACAGCACCGCCGCCCAAAGCGCAGGCCGGTGCGTCACGTAGTTGTGGTGGTGCACCTGACCCTGATCGACCAGCAAGAACCAAAGCATATCCAGATCAGGCAGTACACTGCCAACGATAATCCCGGCAAACAGCACGCCAGCGCCCGCCGCCGACATTCCCCGTGCGGCGAGATAGCCCGCTGCGATGTGACCGATGATCACCTAGAATTCCACACCCTTCTGTGCCTTCACCCCGTCCTTGAACGGGTGTTTGACGAGGCTCATCTCTGTGACCAGATCAGCCGCCTCGATCAATTCAGGCTTGGCATTGCGCCCGGTCAGCACCACGTGCGTCATCCGTGGTTTCTGGTGCAGCAGGAAATCGACCACTTCGTCTATGTCCAGATAATCATAACGCAGGGCGATGTTGATCTCGTCCAGTAGGACAAAGTCGACCTCATCGTCCAGAATCTGTTCCTTCGCGATCTCCCAGCCCTTCTTGGCAGCCATGATGTCACGATCCCGGTCCTGCGTTTCCCAGGTGAACCCCTCACCGCTCACGAAAAACCGGCATTCATCCGGGAATCTGTCACGCAGGAACGTTTTTTCACCCGTATCCCAGTTGCCCTTGATGAACTGCACCACGGCACAGGGAATTCCGTGGCTGATGCAGCGCATGATCATGCCGAAGCCGGAGGAAGACTTGCCCTTGCCCGGCCCGGTATGAACCATGATCAGACCTTTTTCCTCGGTCTTTGTTTCCATCATCTTGTCGCGGGCCGCCTTGATCTTTTTCATCTTGGCGTTGTGGCGTTCGGTGATGTCGTCCATGGCGTCCTCCGCAGTTGGATGCTGGGTTGGTGCCATCATTTCGGTGCAGGTGCCAGAGGTCTTCGTCGGCTCAGGACATCTGATCAAGGAACGCGCCTAGGTCGTCGCGCGTTTCGTTGGTGAAATGAAAGCCCAACCAACCCCGGGCCCGTGCGGCATCCACGTTGCGTTTGATGTCGTCGATCAGCACATGAGTGTCTTGCGGGGCCCCGCTCCATGCCTCGATCTGTGCAAAGAATTCCGGATCGGGTTTGGCGTGGCCGATCCGACCTGAGGCGAACACGTTTTCGACCAGCCCGGCGAATCCCATCTCGCGTTCGATATAGATGGCGCGCCGTGCCTCGTTGTTGGTGCCGATCACATGTCGCAGCCCCGTGCGGTTCAGATGCCGCACGACTTCTGCGTCAGGCAACGCATCCTTAGCGAACCAGTAGGCCAGAAAATCATCCGCTTGCACATTGTGCCCTGCCTTGGTCAGCCAGTCTTGCAGCACATCGCGCAAATCGAGGTGGCCGCGCATGATCAAACCGACGCGGTCGGGGTGGAACAGGTGGGCGGCCAAAGCCGCTGCATCGATTCCCCAATCCGACCAAAGCGTGTCCGTCCACACAAAGCGCCCATCGACGACATTGGCGTTCAGGACACCGTCAAAATCCCAGATGATGACTGGAGCATTCAATTGGCTCTCCCAACTCCGCCGTTCATCGCACCCTAATGCAATGCGGATGGGTGCTCCATCTCCTTCATGCTTGACTCATCCCCTCACCCCGCGCACTACGGATGCGCTGGTGCCCGGGGATATCCGGGTGAAAAGGGAATGCAGACGGGGCACACGCTCCGAAACGCAGCCGCCCCCGCGACCGTGACCGGAGAGGTCGCCCAAAGCCACTGACCAAACGGGTCGGGAAGGCAGGGCAGCCGACAGGGAAACCTGACATCCGCAAGCCGGGAGACCTGCCAGCAAACGAAGTGACGAAACCGGACGGGGTGTTCCGGGTGTCGGGACACACCGGCCCTCGCGCCGCCCGCCATCCTCCCCTGCCCAAGCCCTTGGATGAGATATGAGCGTGTTGCCCCCCGTTGAGTTGCTGGTCTGCGTCAAATGCCGCCGCGAAACCGAAGTGCCCGAAGGCGGCACCCGCCCCGGCGAGATACTGCATGCCGAACTTGCTCGGCGCGCTATGCCCGAGGGTGTGACACTGAAGGCAGTCGAGTGCCTGTCGAACTGCTCCTCCGGGTGCTCTGTTGCTGTGCGCGGCGGCGGTGCGCGCTGGACCTATGTCTATGGCAACCTCATGGAAGACCGCGACGCTGACATGGTGGTCGACGGCATCGCCAAATACGCCGCAACCGCCGATGGCCTTGTGCCATGGCGCGAACGCCCCGAACATTTCCGCAAGAATTGCATCGCCCGCATCCCCCCGCAGGAGTTCTGACTATGTCTACGCCCCACCGAAACCCCAACCTCAACAAAATCCCCGTCACCGTGATCACCGGCTTTCTCGGCTCGGGTAAGACGACCCTTGTGCGCCACCTTATGCAGAACCCGCAGGGCAAGCGTCTGGCCGTGATCGTCAATGAATTCGGCGATGTGGGTGTGGATGGCGAAATCCTGAAATCCTGTGCCATCCCTGACTGCCCGGCGGAAAACATCATGGAACTGGCCAATGGCTGCATCTGCTGCACCGTGGCCGACGATTTCATCCCTACGATTGAGGCGCTGATGGCGCTGGATCCCCAACCCGAGCATATCCTCATTGAAACCAGCGGCCTTGCCCTGCCCAAACCACTGCTCAAGGCCTTTGACTGGCCCGACATCCGTTCGCGCATCACCGTGGACGGCGTGATCGCGCTGGCCGATGCCGAGGCAGTCGCCACAGGTCGCTTTGCCCCGGATGTGGCGCGCGTCGATGCGCAACGCCTCGCGGATGAGTCGCTGGATCATGAAACGCCTCTCTCCGAAGTGTTCGAGGATCAGATAAGTTGCGCTGACATCATCCTGCTGACCAAACCCGACCTTGCGGGCCCCGACGGCATCGCCAAGGCCAAGGCCGTGATCGCCGCTGAAACGCCCCGCCCGCTGCCAGTCGTGGAAGTGGCCGAAGGCGCAGTGGACCCGCGCGTGATCCTCGGGCTTGAGGCCGCCGCCGAGGACGACATGGACGCGCGCCCCTCGCATCACGACGGGCACGATGACCACGAACATGACGATTTTGAGAGCGTTATCATCGACATCCCCGAAATCACCGACCCTGCCGAACTGGTCGCTCGGATCGAGGCGATGGCCAAGGCTCAAAACATCCTGCGCGTCAAAGGCTATGCTGCCGTCACCGGAAAACCCATGCGCCTTCTGGTGCAGGCCGTTGGTGCCCGCGTGCGCCACCAATTCGACCGCCCGTGGGGGCCAAACGAGCCACGTCAGGGCCGTTTGGTCGTGATTGCCGAACATGACGACGTGAACAGCGAAGCCATCCGCGCCGCTTTGGTTCAGGTAGCGCAAGCCGCCGAGTAACAGGGACGCCCCATGCACGTCGTCTTTCGCGAAAGCCACGGGCTTGAAGAGACCGAGACACCGACCGATCTGGGGCAGACGCCCGCAGATCTGGTGGTGCTGTCGTTCTCGGACAGTGATCTGGGCGCGTTTGGGGCGGGCTGGCATCGCGGTGGTGGGGCGGACAAGATGCCGACCCTGCGGCTCGCCAATCTGGTGGGCCTGAAACACCCGCTGTCCGTCGACACCTATGTTGAACAGACGCTTGCGGGGGCAAAGGGCATCCTGATCCGACTGATCGGCGGCGTGCCCTACTGGTCGTACGGTTTGCAACAGGTCTATGCGCTGGCACAGGCCAAGGGCATCGCATTGGCCGTTCTGCCCGCAGACGGACGTGTGGACACGCGGCTGGATCAGATGTCGACGCTGCCGGTCTCGACCCTGCGGCGCCTTGCTCACCTTTGTGACACGGGCGGGGCCATCGCGGCGCAGGCGGCACTGGCGCAAATGGCTCTGGCCTCGGGCCTCTATGCAGGGCCGGTCAAGGGGGCCAAGGCACTGCCGATGGTCGGCGCATGGACGCCGGAACACGGCCTGTCCTGCCCGATGATCATCGCTGCGGACACCAGACCACTGGTCATCGTTACCTTTTACCGCGCCTATCTCGCCGCTGCCGACCTTTCCCCTATTGAGGCCTTGTTTGAAACCTTGGGCGCGCGCGGTTTTGCGGTGCTGGGCCTGTTCGCACCGTCCCTGAAAGCCCCCGATGCAGGTGCGTGGATGGCCCGCCAGATCACGCATCTGTCCCCCGTTTCAATCGTCAATGCCACCGCCTTTTCCGGCAAGGGGAGCAGCGGTGCGTCGCCGCTCGATGCCGCCAATGTCACTGTGTTTCAGGTGGCGCTGGCCACATCGACCCGCGAGATGTGGGCCGAGGCAGAACGCGGCCTGTCGCCTGCGGACCTTGCCATGCACTTGGTTCTTCCCGAAGTCGATGGGCGGTTGTTTGCGGGTGTGTCGTCGTTCAAAGAGCCTCAGGCGCGCGATGAAAGCCTGCAGTTTTCGCGCTACGCCCACAAGGCGGACATGGCACGCACTCAGGCCGTCGCGGACAAGGTCAAGGCTTGGACCGACCTTGCCGCCACCCCCGCCGCCGACCGCCACCTCGCGCTGGTCCTCAGCACCTATCCTGGCAAGGACTGGAATATGGCGCATGCCGTCGGGCTGGACGCGCTTGCCTCGGCTGATGCGATCCTGAGCGATTTGCAGGACGCCGGGCACAAGGTTCATACAGCGGACGTGCCGTTGGCAGATGCGCTTGGCTCTGATACAATCGCATGGCCGCTTGAGGCATATCGCGCGGCACTTGCCACGTTGCCCCAAAGCCTGCGCGATGATCTGCACGCGGCATGGGGCGATCCCAGTACCGAGGCACCGGACGGAATGTTCCATTTCCCGGCTGTGCGGCGCGGCAACGTCACAATCGCATTGCAACCCGAACGCGGAACGCGGTCGTTGCGCGATGACGAATATCACGACCTGTCGCGCACGCCCCGCCACGCGTATGTCGCCTTTTATCTCTGGCTGCGCACGCAGACCCAGGCCCTGATCCACATCGGCGCGCATGGCACGCTCGAATGGCTGCCAGGCAAATCAGTCGCCCTGTCCGATGCCTGCTGGCCAGAGGCGCTGACCGGCTCCACGCCCGTAATCTATCCCTTTATCGTCAACGACCCCGGCGAAGCGGCGCAGGCCAAGCGGCGCATTGGGGCGATGACCCTCGGGCATCTTCCCCCACCGATGAAGGACAGCGCCACGCCGGACCGCCTCTTGCGACTTGAAACCCTGCTGGACGAATTTTCCAATGCCGACGGGCTCGATCCCAAACGCCGGGACCGCTTGCAGGATGACATTCGTGCCGAAGCGCAGGCGCTGGGGGTCGAGGATGACCTTGGCCTCGCCCGCGCTTCTTCCACGGCCGAGGCGATCACTCGGATCGACCGTTTTGTCTGCGACATCAAGGAAAGCCAGTATGGCGACGGCTTGCACATCTGGGGCGAGGGTGCCGACACTGAACGCACCGCCCTGATTGATGCCCTGAACGGCAAGCGCATCGCCGGTGGACCGTCCGGTTCGCCCTATCGCGGACGCCGCGACGTTCTGCCGACGGGTCGTAACCTTTTCACCACCGATCCACGTTCTGTCCCGACCCGCGCCGCCTATGCGCAAGGCGTCAAGCTGGCCGAAGAGCTGGTGCGCCGGCATCTGCAGGACCATGGCGACTGGCCGCGCGGCTTGATCGTCGATCTCTGGGGCTCGGCCACGATGCGCACGGCGGGCGAGGAATTTGCCATGGCCCTGCATCTGTTGGGCGTCAAGCCGGTCTGGGATGCCGGATCGGAGCGGGTGTCGGGGATCGAGGTGTTGCCCATTACCGACCTCGACCGCCCGCGTCTTGATGTGACCTTGCGCGTCTCGGGCCTGTTCCGGGATGTGTTCCCGACCCTGTCTGCCCTGTTTTCCCAAGCCGTCCGCACGCTGGCCGCGCGGGACGAGGCGCCGGACTGGAACCCATACGCTGGACAAACACCGACAGCGCGGGTTTTGGACCAGCGCCGGGCAGCTTCGGCGTGGGCATGGGCGCGAATATTGAAACCTTCACCGAGGAAAGCCGCACAGCCGCCGGGCAGGCATGGCTGGCTGCCAGCGCCTACGCGCTGGATGGCGCCGATGCCGTCAAAGATCCGGACGGAATTCGCACACGGGTGGCAGCCGCCGACAGCTTCGTCCACCTGCAGGACCTGCCCGAAACCGACATCCTGCTGGCGTCCGACTATGCCGCGCACGA
The DNA here is from genome assembly GCF_045797845.1 of Tateyamaria armeniaca. Classification (NCBI taxonomy): domain Bacteria; kingdom Pseudomonadati; phylum Pseudomonadota; class Alphaproteobacteria; order Rhodobacterales; family Roseobacteraceae; genus Tateyamaria; species Tateyamaria armeniaca. Next base: position 2,225,833 of record NZ_JBHDIY010000002.1, on the reverse strand, counting down.
GGCCGGGTTCGCCGCTGCCCAAGCGATCACCGGAGGCACTGCCGCCCTCTATCACCTCGACAGCACGGACCCCTATCGCCCCCGCGCCCGCGCTTTGCCCGAGGAGATCGCCCGCGTCGTGCAGGCCCGTGCAGTGCAACCGGGCTGGCTCGCTGGCATGATGCGCCATGGCTTTCGTGGCGGGGCCGAAATTGCGGCGACGCTCGATCACATGGCCGCTTTTGCTCATCTGGCAGGTGTGGTGCAGCCGCATCTGTTCGACCTCTATCACGAGGCGACGTTGGGCGACCCGGCGGTCAGCGCCTTCCTTCAGGATGCCAATCCCGGGGCCTATCAGGCGATGCTCGACCAGTTCGCAGCACTTGATGCGGCAGGCCTCTGGCAGACAAGGCGCAATTCGATCCGCGCAGCCCTCGAGGCCGCGCAATGAGCGTCAAGGGATGGTGCCCGGGGGCCTATCGCCCGATGATGTCCGGCGATGGGCTAATCGTGCGGGTGCGGCCCCGGCTGGGGCGGCTGACGCGTGCGCAGATGCTCGGGCTGTGTGACATCTCGCAATCCCATGGCAACGGTATCATCGACCTGACCAGCCGTGCCAACCTGCAACTGCGCGGTATCAACAAGGATGGGCATCAAGGCGTGCTCAACGCCCTCCTTGCCCTCGACCTGCTCGATGATACGCCCGAGGCCGAAGCCAGGCGCAACATCGCCGTCACGCCGCTGTGGACTGACGGCGACCTGACAACACGGCTGCATGATCTGATCTGCGACGGGTTGAGCGATCTGCCTGACCTCCCGGCCAAGATGGGCATCGCCGTCGACACCGGACCGCGCCCCGTCCTGACCGACACGTCCGCCGATTTCCGCTTTGAACGCAGCGAAACAGGTGAATTGCTGTTGCGCGCCGACGGGGCACCAGCAGGCAAAGCTGTCACGGAAAGTGACGCCCTGCAAACCCTCGTCGAATTCGCAAATTGGTTCGTCGACACGAACGGCCCCACCGCCGGGCGCATGGCCGGGCACCTCAAAACCACTCCGCTGCCAGACATCTGGCAAGACACCTCCACAGTCCCCGCCGGGGATCGCCTCTGTCCGGGGCCTGCCATCGGCGGCACTGTCTATGGTGCACCGTTCGGCTCCATCGATGCCAAGGCCTTGACTGCGTTGGTCCATGACAGTCACACCACAGCCCTGCGCCTGACCCCGTGGCGCTTGTTCTTGCTGGAACAGGCCCAGCCCTGCGATGCGCAGGGTTTTGTCACCGATGGTGCCGATCCGCTCTTGCGCGTGCATGCCTGCCCCGGTGCCCCCGCCTGTGCCGCAGCGACGGTCGAAACCCGGATGATCGCCCGCGATCTGGCGGCACGCTACCCCGGCACGCTCCATATCTCGGGCTGCGCAAAAGGCTGCGCGCACCCGCGCCCTGCGGCCACGACCATCGTCGGTCACAACGACACGTTCGACCTTGTGGAACAAGGCCATCCATGGGATCAGCCCCGCCAGCGCGGGCTGTCCGCCACCGACCTCATGACGATCAAGGCCTGACCCCATGCCCTATGAATACCAGACCGATGGCGCGGCCATTTACCTGCAAAGCTTTGCGACCATCCGAGCCGAGGCCGACCTTGCCCGTTTTGACGCGGACGAGGAACAGGTGGCCGTGCGCATGATCCACGCTGCCGGCATGGTCGGGTTGGAAAAACACTGCCACTTCTCGCCCGGTTTCGTATCCGCCGCCCGGACCGCGCTGGAAAACGGCGCGCCTATCCTGTGCGATGCGCGCATGGTCTCCGAAGGGATCACGCGGCCCCGCCTGCCTGCCGACAACGCGGTGATCTGCACCCTGCATGACGATGCCGTGCACCCACTGGCGGCCAAGATGGGCAACACCCGCTCGGCGGCCGCGCTGGAACTCTGGCTGCCACATCTTGAGGGCGCGGTTGTCGCCATCGGCAACGCCCCGACGGCCCTGTTTCACCTGCTCAATATGCTCGAAGACCCCGACTGCCCGCGTCCCGCAGCCATCATCGGCTGCCCCGTGGGCTTTGTGGGCGCGGTGGAATCCAAGGACGCCCTCTGGGCCGACCAGCCCGTGCCCTGCTGCATCGTTCAAGGTCGCCTTGGGGGCAGCGCCATCACCGTCGCCGCCGTCAACGCCATCGCGAGCCGTAAAGAGTGAGCGCGGGCACCGTATATGGCGTCGGCCTCGGACCCGGCGATCCGGACCTGCTGAGCGTGCGCGCCGACCGGCTGGTGCGGGGTGCCCGCCACATCGCCTATTTCCGCAAGACGGGGCGTCCGGGGCAGGCTCGGACGCTGGCCAATGAACTGCTGCCCGAGGGTGTCATCGAGCATGCGATGGAATACCCCGTCACCACCGAAATCCCGCTGAGCGATCCGGCCTATAACGCCGCCCTCAGCGCCTTTTACACCGACTGCACCAAACGTTTGCGCATGCTTACGGATGCGGGCAAGGACGTGGTGGTGCTCTGCGAGGGCGATCCATTCTTTTATGGCTCCTTCATGCATCTTTACACCCGGCTCAAGGATGATGTGCCGGTCGAGGTCGTGCCCGCCATCACCGGCATGTCCGGCGCATGGACGGCCACAGGCGCGCCGATTACATGGGGCGATGACATCCTGACCGTGTTGATGGGCACATTGGATGAGGACATGCTTGCAAAGAATATGGCCAATGCTGACGCGCTGGTGGTGATGAAAATCGGGCGCAATATCGACAAGGTCCGCCGCGCCCTGCGCACGGCCGGACGATACGAGACCGCATGGCTGGTCGAATACGCCACAATGCCCAACCAGACCGTGCAAAAACTGTCAGACGCTGAGGGCAAAGTGACCCCCTATTTCTCGATCATCGTCGTGCACGGACAGGGGCGCAGGCCATGACCGGCTCGCTGGTGATCGCTGGCCTCGGCCCCGGAGACGACGCGCTGGTCACGCCCGAAGTCACCGCCGCCCTCGCCTGCGCCACGGACATCGTCGGCTACATCCCTTACGTCGCCCGCATCCCCGAACGGCCCGGCCTGACGCTGCATCCTTCGGACAACAGGGTCGAACTGGATCGCTCCCGCCATGCGCTAGAGATGGCCAGCGCGGGGCGCGATGTGGTTGTCGTCTCCTCCGGCGATCCCGGCGTATTTGCCATGGCCTCAGCCGTGTTCGAGGCGGTCGAGGCGGGGCCAGCAGAGTGGCGCAGCCTCGACATCCGCGTGCTGCCCGGCATCACCGCGATGCTAACCGCTGCCGCCCGTGCTGGGGCACCTCTGGGCCACGATTTCTGCGCCATCAACCTCAGTGACAACCTCAAACCCTGGGCGCTGATCGAACAGCGCCTTCGGCTCGCCGTGCAGGCTGATTTCGCGATGGCGTTCTACAATCCACGCTCCAAGTCGCGGCCCGAAGGGTTCGTGCGCACATTGGAGGTGCTGAAAGAGGCCTGCGCCGACAATCGCCCCGTGATCTTTGCCCGCAACGTCTCGCGCGCCGACGAACAGATCAGCGTCGTACCCTTGCAGGACACCCACGCGGACATGGCCGACATGCGCACGATGGTGATCGTCGGATCCAGCCAGACCCGCATCATCGAGACAGGAACCGCCCCAATCGTCTACACACCCCGGTCCGCGTCATGAGACAGCCAGGCCATCACCTCGGTCACGCTGTACGACTCAGCCCGTTCAGGGATCGCGGGCCGGTCGATCATAATGACAGGCAGGTGCAGAGCGCGCGCCGCCTCGATCTTGGCATAAGCGCCGATACCGCCTGCGTTCTTGGAAACCACCAGATCGATAGCGTGCTCTTGCATCAGAGCGCGGTCATCATCGGACGTAAACGGCCCACGCGACACCAGCACGTAATGGTCGGAAAAGGGCGGCGGGCTGCTTGGCGGGTCGACCAGGCGCAACAGATAGAAATGCTGCGGATTGGGCGCAAATTCATCCAGATGCATGCGCCCGACGGCCAGCATGATACGGGCGGCGGGCCGATCAAGAGCGGCCACCGCACTGGCAATATCCGGAACATGGGTCCAGTCATCGCCCGCTTGCTCGATCCACGGTGCGCGGGTCAGCGCGATCAATGGCACACTTTCCGCGGCACAGGCGGCGACAGCGTTGCTGCTCATCTGCGCGGCGAACGGGTGCGTCGCATCGACCACATGGGTCACGTCATGGGCCGCAAGGTAGTCGCGCAGGCCCTCCACCCCACCGAACCCGCCGACGCGTTGCGGCAAGGCCTGGCGCTTGGGGCGCGCGACGCGGCCTGCAAAGCTGACTGTGCCCGCGATACCGGCCGCCGCGACCGCTGCACCCAACGCGGTCGCTTCGGTCGTGCCCCCGAGGATCAGGAGGTTAACGCCCATGTCTGATACCCCCTGGCTGACCATCATTGGCATTGGCGAAGACGGGGTTGCCGGGCTAAGTGCGCGAAGTCAAGCGGCCCTGCGCGCGGCAGAGGTGATCATGGCCCCGCCCCGCCATCTTGACCTGCTGGGCGAAACCCAAGCGCGCACCATCCCGTGGCCCGTGCCCTATCGCGACGGGCTTGATCAGCTTAAAACCTTGCACGGGCAGCGCGTGGTCGTGCTGGCCTCGGGTGATCCGTTCTGGTTCGGGGCCGGGTCCGTGATTGCGCAGCAATTTGAGGCACAGGACTGGGTCGCGCATCCCGGACCATCCTGCTTTGCCTTGGCGGCCAACCGTTTGGGCTGGGCGCTGGACAAGACCGCGTGCCTCGGTCTGCATGCCGCACCAATGGCGCGTCTGCGCCGCCATCTCGCCCGCGACAGCCGTGTGATTGTTACGTTGCGCGATGGATCATCCGTCAGTGATCTGACAGGCTACCTGATTGATCAGGGCTTTGGCGACAGTATGCTCAGCATCTTCGAACATCTCGGCGGCCCACAGGAAAACATCGCCACGGCAGGAGCCTCCGCTTTGCAGGGCACGTTCGATCATCCGGTTTGCGCCGCAATCCACATAGCAGGCCCGGGTCAAGCCCTGACCGTCGCCACCGGACAGAGTGATGACACGTTCGAGCATGACGGGCAGATCACCAAGCGCCCCGTCCGTGCCATCACCCTATCCACGCTGGCACCGAAACCCGGCGAACACCTTTGGGACATTGGCGGGGGATCAGGCTCCATCGCTTTGGAATGGCTCCTCGCCCATGCCAGCACGCGCGCCACCTGCGTTGAACCGCGCACGGATCGGGCCGCACGGATTGCGGAAAATGGCAAAAAGCTTGGCGTCGAAAGTCGCCTCACGGTCGTGACAGGTGCAGCACCCGAAGCGCTCACAGGTCTCGATACCCCCGACGCGATCTTTGTCGGGGGTGGCTTGGATGATGCGATGCTTGATGCGGTCATGGACCAATCCGCCCGCCTTGTGATCAACGCGGTGACGCTGGAGGGCGAGGCGCGCCTTGCACATGCGCACACCCGTCACGGGGGCGCGTTGATGCGCATCGACATCGCAAATGCCAAACCGCTGGGCGCCAAGCGCGGTTGGGCTGCGTCCTATCCCGTCGTGCAGTGGAGCCTGATCAGATGATTGTTGCAGGGTTCGGATTCACCAGCCGCGCAACGGCTGACAGTCTGCGCGCCGCCCTTGAGGCGACGGGCCATCGAGGCGACGTGACGTTGCTCGCCGCCCCGCGGGACAAGGCGATGCAACCCGCCCTGCTGGACCTGTCCAAAGAGATGCGCGTCATGATCGTCGCCATAAACGACCGCAAGTTGGAAGCGGCCCAAACCCGCACCCAATCCGCCCTCAGCCGCCTGCTGCGCCGCACAGGGTCAGTGGCCGAGGCCGCAGCCCTCGCAGCCATAAAATCAAACGCGAGACTGATCACGTCCCGCCACATATCCAAAGACCGGCAGGCGACATGCGCTATTGCCACAGGAGCCGACACATGACTGTCCACTTTATCGGCGCAGGCCCCGGCGCGCCTGACCTGCTGACCTTGCGCGGGCGCGATCTGATCGCGGCCAGCCCGGTCTGCCTATATGCCGGATCGCTGGTGCCCGAGGCGATCCTTGGCCACTGTCCGCCCGATGCGCGGGTGGTGAACACCGCCGCCATGGACCTTGACCAGATCATGGAGGAAATCGGCGCCGCGCACGCCAAGGGGCAGGACATCGCCCGCCTCCATTCGGGCGATCTGTCAGTCTGGTCTGCGATGGGCGAACAGTTGCGCCGCCTCAAGGCCGCTGACATCCCGTTTACGGTGACCCCCGGCGTGCCTTCGTTTTCCGCCGCCGCAGCGGCCTTGGGCGCAGAATTGACCCTGCCCGGCGTCACCCAATCCGTCGTGCTGACGCGCACGCCCGGGCGCGCCTCGTCCATGCCGCCGGGTGAAACACTGACCAACTTTGCCGCCACCGGTGCGACACTGGCCATCCACCTGTCAATCGGCAACCTCACCCAAGTGATCACCGACCTCACCCCCGCCTACGGGGCCGACTGCCCCGTCGCCGTGGTCTACCGCGCAAGCTGGCCGGATCAGCAGGTGATCCACGCCACGCTTGCCACGTTGGCCGAAGCGATGACCGACAACATCTCGCGCACCGCCCTGATCCTTGTGGGGCGCGCCATCGGGGCTGAACAGTTCGACGAAAGCTGCCTTTACGCCCCGGACTATGACCGCCGCTACCGCCCCCAAACTGCAGACAGCCTTTGGGCCAGCTGGAGCCACGGCGATGACTAATCCCCCCGGTCTCATGATCTCTGCGCCCGCATCCGGCACTGGTAAGACCACCGTGATGCTGGGCCTGCTGCGCGCTTTGCGCGACGACGGCCTGACGGTACAGCCCTATAAATCCGGACCCGACTACATCGACCCGGCCTTTCATCTGGCCGCTGCGGACCGCGCGTCGTTCAACTTTGACACCTGGGCGATGGATGGCGACCTGCTAGGCGGCATCGCCGCACAACGCGAAACCGCAGATATCTGCGTGGCCGAAGGGTCCATGGGCCTTTTTGACGGTGTCGCGACACGTGGCCAATCGGGGTTCGGATCCAGCGCGGAAACAGCGCTCGCCATGGGCTGGCCGGTCATTCTTGTGATCGACGTGGGCGGGCAGGCGCAGTCTGCGGCGGCAACGGCCCTCGGGTTCAAAATGTACAACCCCGATCTGCCCTTTGCAGGTGTGATCCTGAACCGGGTGGCAAGCCCGCGACACGAGCGGCTGACACGGCTGGGGATGGAGCGGGCTGGGGTCACAGTCCTTGGTGCCCTGCCCCGGCGCGGCGATCTGAAACTGCCCGAACGGCATCTGGGTTTGATCCAGGCGGTCGAGCATCCGGATCTTGAGGCCGCGATTGCGGGCTATGCGGAATTCCTGCGCGACAATGTCGATCTTGAGGCATTGAAACAGGCGGCAAGCGCAGGTGCGGCACTGCCCACAGGCCCCTTGCCTGCCCCACCCGCCCAGCGCATCGCATTGGCGCGGGACGCGGCATTCTCGTTTACCTATCCCCATCTGCTGACTGGCTGGCGCGCAGCGGGGGCCGAAATCCTGCCGTTTTCTCCGCTGGCCGATCAGGCACCGGACCCGTCCGCCGATCTGGTCTGGTTGCCCGGCGGTTATCCCGAACTCCACGCAGGCACCCTCGCTGCGGCGGAAAAGTTCAAGGCAGGCTTGCGCCAACATGCGCAATCCAAACCTGTGCACGGCGAATGCGGTGGCTACATGGCTTTGGGTGAAACACTGATCGACAAGGATGGCACAGCGCACGCCATGGCCGGGCTGCTTGGCCTTGTTACGTCATACGAAAAACGGAAATTCAACCTTGGCTACCGCCGCGCTGTGTTGGAGCGTGCAATGCCGGGCTTTGGCGCCGGTGCGGCGTTGCGCGGGCACGAATTCCACTATTCCTCGATCCTTGATCAGCCAGACGCCCCGCTGGCCGCCGTCTTTGATGCTGATGGCAATCCGGTGGCACAGACCGGATCACACAATGGGCACGTGACAGGCACGTTTTTCCATCTGATCACAGGAGAGCCCGAATGACCGGGTTCGTCAGCTTTGTTGGCTCGGGCCCCGGCGATCCGGAACTGCTGACACTCAAGGCTGTGGATCGTCTGAAACGGGCCGATGCGGTGCTGTTTGACGACCTCTCCGCAGGGCCGATCCTGACCCATGCGCGCAGTGGCGCGGACCTTGTGGGCGTGGGCAAGCGCGCTGGCCGCCCCTCGCCCAAGCAGAACCATGTTAGCCAATTGCTGGTGGACTATGCCGAGACCGGGCAGCGCATTGTGCGCCTGAAATCAGGCGATGGCGGTACGTTTGGTCGGCTCGAGGAAGAGATCGACGCCCTCAAAGCCGCTGATATCCCTTATGAAATCATTCCCGGCGTGCCATCAGCCTGCGCGGCGGCAGCGGCAGCAGGCATTCCATTGACCCGGCGGCTGACGGCGCGGCGCGTGCAGTTCGTGACCGGACATGATGTGCGCGGGGCCTTGCCTGACGATCTGAACCTTGCCGCATTGGCGGACGCGCAGGCGACCACGGTTGTGTTCATGGGTCAGCGTACATTCCCGGATTTCGCCGCGATGCTGATGGAGGCCGGACTGCCCGGAGACACTCCCGCCCTGCTCGCCGAAGGGGTCAGCACACCCGCGCAGGCCCTGCACCGGATGAGCGTCGCCGACCTCGCGGCCAAACTGCGCGAAGGTGTCAGCGATGCACCTGCCCTGATCCTTTACGGCGCGCTTGCGACGGAGTGACGAAATCGGACTGATTTTCGCCAGATAGTCTCGGGCGAGGGTGCTCAGCCCTATGGTCAAAACCCTTCACCGTCCAACCGCCGGGCCCAACGCGGCATTTCCGTCGTTCCAAATGCCGCTTCCGGACTTGTTCGACCCCGGAATCAATGTAAACGTGGGTTTACGATGGTGGCCTCGCAAGAGGTCTGAAAAGGGAACCGGGTGACAAATCCCGGACTGCCCCCGCAACTGTGACCGGCGAGCGGCCCGGCAATTACCACTGACCCGAAAGGGTTGGGAAGGTTCGGCCCCGCAGCGACCCGCAAGTCAGGAGACCTGCCATCGAAAACGAAACATGCCGGGAGACCGGTCAAAATGCCGCCGGGCGGGTGGCAAGGAGAGAGACAAGATGCATATCGAACCGGGCGTCGTGGATGGCGCAAAAATGGTCTTCGCTTACGGATCAGCAGCCGCTGCTGCGGGCTATTCGCTGAAACTGGCAGCAAACGACCTGAAATTCGCCAATGTTCCGGCCTTCGTGGTGCGCGCAGCACTCGCGACGGTAGGCACTTTCGTCTTTTTCGAAGTGCTGCCCCATTTCTCGGCAGGCATCTCCGAAGTGCACTTCATCCTCGGCACCACGCTCTTCCTTCTGCTCGGCGCTGGTGCGGCGGCGGCGGGGCTGGTCCTAGGTCTACTTTTGCAAGGCACGTTCTTTGCCCCCACAGACTTGCCGATGTTCGCTGTGAACATGACCACGCTGCTGTTCCCGCTCTTTGCGTTGCACGCGTTGGCCAAACGCATCGTGCCCGAGGCCAAGGCCTATGTCGATCTGGACTACGCACAGGTCCTCAAGATGTCCGCCGTCTATCAGGGCGGGATCATCGCATGGGTCGCGTTCTGGGCGATCTACGGTCAGGGCTTTGGCTCGGAGAACATTCAATCGATCGTGACCTTCGGTGCTGCCTATGCCCTCGTTATCTTGATCGAGCCTCTGGCGGACCTTGCTGTCCTTGCCGCCGCCAAAGGCGCGCGCAACTGGAAAACCGGCAACCTGTTCACACACCGCCTGTTCAACGCGGCCTGAACGCGACCACAGTGACCACAAGGGCTGCGCCATCCCGCGCGGCCCTTTTTCGTGAGTAAGACCATGATCGACCTGCACCTGATTGGCATCGGCACCGGCAATCCCGACCATCTGACGGGAGAGGCGCGACGCGCCATTGCGCAAGCCGATCTGTTTCTGGTGCCGCACAAACCGGGCAAATCCGATCTGGCCGACCTGCGCACGCAGATCATCGCCGATGTGCGGGACGATGCCAAAATCGCCCTGTTCGACATGCCTGTGCGGGATGATAGCCTACCCTATCTGGCCCGCGTGGACGCGTGGCATGACGAGATTGCCCGCATCTGGGCCGACACCATCGCCGCGCATCCCGACGCCCGAACCGTCGCTCTGCTGGTCTGGGGTGACCCGTCGCTCTATGACAGCACCCTGCGCATCGCAGCACGGCTACAGCCTGCCCCACGCCTGCATGTGGTGGCGGGCATCACCTCGGTGCAGGCGCTGACAGCGGCGCACGCAATCCCCATCAACACGCTCAACGCGCCGGTGACGATCTCGACCGGCAGACGGCTGCGAGATCACGGTTGGCCTCAGGGCTGCGAGACGCTCGTGGTGATGCTGGACGGAGAGTGCACGTTTCAAACACTCGATGGCGATGCATATGATATCTGGTGGGGCGCCTATCTGGGCATGCCTGAGCAGATCCTCGAAGCGGGGCGGCTGAGCGATGTGAGCGCCCGCATCATCAAGCGCCGGGCAGAGGCGCGCGCGGCCCATGGCTGGATCATGGACACTTACTTGCTGCGCCTGCGTGCCTAAAAATTAGGCGCTGTGCCGAAGCTGTCATCTTGTGTCGAACCGAAGTCTGGCACTGTGCTTTGCACAATGCTCTTATCGGAAGGTCCACCGCCAAACAGAGCCCTGAATGACCGCACATATGCCTTTGACGACAACACGGCCCACGCAACCGCGTGCAATCGGGTCTGTGCGTTTGTCGACCAAGACGCAAGGCTCGCAATCCGTGCTGGACGGGCTCTATCAACAAGGGGCGGCCAAGGCCGTCTTTCCCCGCGCAAACAAGGGGCTGACGGCAGTCCTGCTGAACACGTCTGGCGGCGTGACAGGCGGCGATCGTTTCACGTATGAGGCCGCCGCAGGCACCGGCACACACCTCACGCTCACGACCCAGGCCTGCGAACGGGCCTACCGCGCGCAACCGGGTGAGGTTGGACGGATTAACACCACCTTGCGCATCGCAGATGGGGGTAGCCTGTGGTGGCTGCCACAAGAAACGCTGATCTTTGACGGCTGCGCGTTGGAGCGTCGGCTGGTCTGTGAGATCACCGGGTCCGGCACCGCGTTGATCGTCGAACCAATATGCATCGGTCGGCTGGCCATGGGAGAGGCGCAGGTGCAGGGACAGATTCGCGACCGGATCAGCATCACCCGTAACGGCGCGCCGCTTGTGCAGGATGCCTGGGTCTTGCGCGGCAACATGGCTGAACAGATGAAACATGCGGCCTCGGGTGGTGGGGCTGCCGCCATGGTCAGCCTCACCTACATCGCACCGAATGCCGAAGCACAGCTTGACCCCCTGCGCGCGCTTCTGCCTGACACTGGTGGTGCCAGCCTCCTGCGCCCCGACGTGCTGGTTCTGCGCCTGCTGGCCCCATCGGGATACCACCTGCGCCGCCATCTTCTCCCCATTCTCGACCACCTGACCCACGGCGAAATGCCACTCTGCTGGAGACTTTGACCCATGCAACTCACGCCCCGTGAAAAGGACAAACTTCTGATATCCATGGCCGCCGAAATGGCGCGCAAACGCCTTGCGCGCGGCGTGAAGCTGAACCACCCAGAGGCCATCGCCCTGATCACCGACGCCGTGGTCGAGGGGGCGCGCGACGGCCATTCCGTAGCGCATATGATGGAGGCAGGTGCACAGGTCATCACCCGCGACCAGTGCATGGAAGGTGTGCCTGAGATGATCCATGACGTGCAGGTCGAAGCCACCTTTCCCGATGGCACAAAGCTGGTGACCGTCCACAACCCCATTCGCTAGGAGCTTGATATGATCCCCGGAGAAGTCATTCCCGCCGCAGGCAACATCGAACTCAACAGCAGTTCCGAGGCGATCACGCTGCATGTGGCCAACACCGGTGACCGACCTGTTCAGGTGGGCAGCCACTATCACTTTGGCGAGGCCAATGCCGCGCTGGAATTTGACCGTGACGCCGCGCGCGGCATGCGTCTGGATGTTGCGGCAGGCACTGCCGTGCGGTTTGAACCGGGGCAGGAACGCGACGTGCAACTGATCCCGCTGTCAGGGGACCGGAAGGTATTTGGGTTCAACCAGAAGGTTATGGGGGCGCTGTGAGGGTCACCAACGCCCCGAAGGATGACCTCGAACGGCACTACGCCGCACAAAGGATCGCCCCCGGCCCGAGGGTGGGGGCATCGCCCCCGCCCTGGGGGGCGGGTCGGGGGCGATCCGGCCCGCTGCGCGGTCCGGGTACAAAACTCGTACGGATCACCGCGACACTCACAACTGTTTTGGCCGCCGGCTGCGCCCCTCAGATCGAGGTTCGCTCTCCTGAACAAATACTGCTCCTGACTGGAACAAGAGGCACATGTTTTGTGGGTTGCAATGTCCGCGTTGAACTCGCCGATGGTTCCAAGTGCCGCGGTTTCTCTGCCGGATTGAGTGATGGTTTTCCTTTCGGTGCAGCAATCTATTGCGACGGGCGGCCTGACCAAGAACTGGGTTCCGACACTCTCAAAAAAGGCCTTCCGGTTCCGGGAACACTCGACGGAGACCCGGTTTTGGTGACACTGAACTAAGGACACAACTGACATGCCCACATCCATCTCCCGCCGCGACTACGCAGCCATGTTCGGTCCCACCGTGGGCGACAAGGTGCGTCTCGCTGACACCGACCTGATCATCGAGGTCGAGCGTGACCTGACCGCCGAAGCCGCAGGCGCCGCCGCAACCGGGGGCAGTGGCGACAACGCCATGCTCTATGGTGAAGAGGTCAAGTTCGGCGGTGGCAAGGTCATCCGCGACGGCATGGGGCAATCGCAGGTCACGCGGGCGCAAGGGGCCGTCGACACTGTCATCACCAACGCGCTCATCGTCGACCATACCGGCATCATCAAGGCCGATGTGGGCCTCAAGGACGGACGCATCGCCGCCATCGGCAAGGCAGGCAATCCCGACACGCAGCCCGGCGTCAACATCATCATCGGCCCGGGCACCGAAGCCATTGCTGGCGAAGGTAAGATCCTGACTGCCGGTGGCTTTGACAGCCATATTCATTTCATCTGCCCTCAACAGATCGAGGACGCGCTGCATTCCGGCCTGACGACGATGCTGGGTGGCGGCACAGGCCCCGCACATGGCACGCTGGCCACCACGGTCACGCCGGGGCCATGGCATCTGGGCCGGATGCTGCAGGCGGCGGATGCCTTCCCGATGAACCTCGCATTCGCGGGCAAGGGCAACGCCTCGCTACCTGCCGCTTTGGAAGAACAGATCAAGGGCGGTGCCTGTGCCCTGAAACTGCACGAGGATTGGGGCACGACCCCGGCGGCCATCGACTGCTGCCTGTCGGTCGCCGACGACATGGACGTGCAGGTGATGATCCACACCGACACGCTCAATGAATCCGGCTTTGTCGAAAACACCGTGGCGGCGATGAAGGGACGCACCATCCACGCCTTCCACACCGAAGGCGCAGGCGGTGGACACGCGCCTGACATCATCAAGATCTGTGGGGAGGAACATGTGCTCCCCTCCTCCACCAACCCCACGCGGCCCTTCACGGTGAACACGCTCGAGGAACACCTCGACATGCTCATGGTCTGCCACCACCTCGACAAATCCATCCCCGAAGACGTAGCATTCGCGGAAAGCCGCATCCGGCGCGAAACCATCGCCGCCGAGGATATCCTGCACGACATGGGCGCGTTTTCGATCATCGCGTCGGACAGTCAGGCCATGGGCCGTGTGGGCGAGGTGCTGATCCGCACGTGGCAAACCGCGGACAAGATGAAGAAACAGCGCGGGTCGCTGCCAGACGAAACCGGCGACAACGACAATTTCCGCGTGCGCCGCTATATCGCGAAATACACGATCAACCCGGCCATAGCGCACGGGATCGCGCATGAGATTGGCTCCATCGAAGTCGGCAAACGGGCCGATCTGGTGCTGTGGAACCCGGCGTTTTTCGGAGTGAAGCCTGAGATGGTCCTGCTGGGTGGCACCATTGCTTGCGCGCAAATGGGTGACCCCAACGCCTCGATCCCCACGCCCCAGCCGGTCTATTCCCGGCCCATGTTCGGAGCGTACGGCCGGTCGGTCGAACGCTCTGCCGTAACCTTCGTGTCTGCCGCCGCCCAAGGCGACGGGATCGGTGCGTCCCTGGGCCTGCACAAGGACACAGTGGCCGTGCAAAACACCCGCCAGATCGGCAAGAAAGACCTCAAACTGAACGACGCCACGCCCCATGTCGAAGTGCACCCCGAAACCTACGAAGTGCGCGCGGACGGAGAGTTGCTGACATGCGCACCTGCCGAAGTGCTGCCCATGGCGCAGCGATACTTTCTGTTTTGATGTCACACCCGGCCTTAAGCCGGGCAGCCCCCGACCGCCCCCTCCGGGGGCGGGGGCTTCACCCCCACCCGCGGTCCTGGGCCGCCCTCAGCGCTGATGAACAAACCACATGCTAACCGCACAGACCTACCAAAATCACCTTCACGCCACCCCTGCCGACCACGTGTCCCTCACCTACGAGGACCGCTTTCTGCGGCGCAAGGTGCTTACCCTTGCCTCGGGCACACAACTGCTGGTGGACCTGCCCCAAACCACGTCGCTCGACCATGGCGGCGCGCTCATCACGACCGAGCAGACCGAAATCCGAATTGATGCGGCCCCAGAACCGCTGCTCGAGGTCACCGGCGACGCCCTCCACCGCATCGCGTGGCACATCGGCAACCGCCACACGCCAGCCCAGATCGAAGACACCCGCATCCTGATCCAGCGCGACCACGTGATGGCCGATATGCTCGCCAAAATCGGAGCCACAACCCGCGAGGTCACCGAATCCTTCACCCCCGAGGGCGGCGCCTATGGCCATGGGCGCACGCACGGGCACGACCATACCCACAGCCACACATGAACGATCCGGCCCTCACCCTTATGCAATGGCTCTCGCCCGCCTTTCCGGTCGGGGCCTTCGCCTATTCCCACGGGCTGGAACAGGCCATTGCCGACGGGCAGGTCAATGATGCGGCGTCGCTGCAGGACTGGATCGCAGTGCTGATCACCCAAGGCTCGGCGCGGGCCGATGCGATACTGCTGGCAGCGGCCTACACCGCTGATGACCCAGCACAGATCGACGCGACCGCACGCGCCTTTGCCGCAAGTGCCGAGCGGTTGAAAGAGGCAGACCTGCAAGGCACGGCCTTTTGCGACACCGCGCGGGCGGTCTGGGGTATCGACATCAGCACCCTCACCTATCCCGTGGCTGTCGGCACAGCGGCGCGCGCGATGTCGGTGCCGCTCGACCAGACGCTGCCGCTCTACCTGCATGCCTTCGCCTCCAACCTTATCGCAGCCGCACAACGGTTGATGGCACTGGGACAAACCACAGGGCAACAGGTGCTGGCCGACCTCGCCCCCGCCATCACCGCCACGGCAACAGAGGCGGAAACCACACCTCTTGACGCCCTTTCTGCCACCAGCTTTGCCGCCGACGTCGCAGCCATGCGCCACGAAACCCTTTCACCAAGGATATTCCGCACATGACACAACTCAACGGCCCTCTGCGCATTGGCATCGGCGGCCCTGTCGGCGCGGGCAAGACCACGCTCACCGCCGCACTTGCCACCGCGCTCAAGGATCAGCACTCCATCGGGGTCATCACCAACGACATCTACACCCAGGAAGACGCAGAAGAGCTGATGCGGCGGCAAATCCTGCCGCAGGACCGGATCATCGGGGTCGAAACCGGGGGCTGCCCGCACACCGCCATCCGCGAGGATGCGTCGATCAATCTGGCGGCGGCGGCCGAAATGCGCGCCCGACACCCGGACATCGAAGCGATCCTGATCGAATCCGGCGGCGACAACCTCAGCGCCACTTTCTCGCCGGAACTGGCGGACATCACGCTCTATGTCATCGATGTGGCAGCGGGCGAGGAAATCCCGCGCAAAGGCGGGCCGGCGATCACCCGCTCGGACCTGTTGATCATCAACAAGACCGACCTCGCGCCGCATGTCGGGGCCTCGCTTGAGGTGATGGAGCGGGACGCCACAAAAATGCGCGCAGGCCGCCCCTTTGTCTTTTCCGCCTTGCGCCACGGGCAGGGGGTCGAGGACATTGTGACCCACATCCGCGCGCTCTCGGGGCTGGGTCTGACCACGGCCTGAACAGCAAAACGGGCCGAATTGTGTTGCCACAAACAATCCGACCCGTCCTTGCCGCCCTGCGTGGTGGCTGTGCGCGGCAAGCCTTGGATCAGCCGATCACGACTTTGAACTTCTTGAACGCCTTGAAGAGGCCTTCAATCGTGTCCTTCTGAACAAAACTGTCCTTGGGTTCGTTTTTCTGGATCAGGGCAAAGATCTGCTTGGCTGTCGTCTTGTCGCCGCTCATCCAGGCGTTGACCATGTCCTCGACCCGGTTTTTCAGCTTGGGATCCTTGGGTTTGTCAAAACCGCACATCGACAGTTTCTTGGTGTCGACCTCAAAGGCGCCCGCATTGGTCAGGCCCTTGCCGGTCTTGATGGCGTCAATCACCTCTTCGATACTGACTTTCAGACGGGCTTTGTTGATCGCGTATTTGGCAAGTTCGCGCGCCCCGCTTTTGTTGCCGCGCATCATCTCGGCCAGAATTCCGCGCACCGACGCAGCATCTGTCAGGTTCAGGCGCACCATAATGCTGTTTACGTCGCCGTATTTCTTTTCACCGGCCTGAAACAGCTTCTGGGTGTGGACCTTCTTGAAGGTCGGGGATTTGCTTTCGTCAAAGAACTCGGGAAAGATCTCGGTTTCCAGAAAGGTGCGGCAGTTGGCCTCGACAAGGTCCAGAATACCCTTCCACAGACGGGGGTCATAGTTGTCCTCCGTCACCAGATCGGTGGCGTTCTGCGTGATGTGGCGCGGCAGGGAAATCGGGGTGCGCGAGCGTTCGGCAATGTACTCGGAAAACACCGCATCCGCCGCAGGTGGGTTGATCAGGAACTTGAACCGGTGACGCACCTCGGGCGACGTAAAGGTTTGCATCATCAATTTGGTCAACTCGCGTTCACGCAAAAGTTCCGCAACGGTGCTGGGATAGGTAATTCCGCCGATCTTCTGAGCCATCAAATATCTCCGTATCAAAGGACGCTGTCTGCGCCGGGCTATGAGGGGGAAACACGAGGGCGGCCGGGATTATTCACGCCAATGTGAAAGATTTTTGTGCCCCGCTGGTGGGCGGTAGGAGATGGGCTCGCAACGTACGCTGCGTTCACACATGGCGAAATGCACCACTTCGGTGCACGGGGTGCACACAGGTTGTGTACGGGTTGTGCATCGCCAAATTCGGCGTAAACCATTCCAAATCAGAGGTAAATTCGCCGCACGATGAGAATTGGGCAAAGGCTAACGGCGCACGCGCAACACGCGCGCCCAGCAACGGGCCGCGCGGCGCATTCCGTCTCAGGCAAAGTCGATAAATTTCCGCATCGGCATTTCCCGGATGCGCTGACCGGTTGCGGCAAAGATGGCGTTGGACAGCGCCGCAGCCGCTGGGGGCACCATCGGCTCTCCGATGCCGCGCACATGCTCGCCGTTCTCCAGCCCGCGCACTTCGATCTGCGGGGCTTGCGCCAATCGCAGTCCCTCAAAATCATAGTAATTCATCTGCTCGACCATCCCGTCGGCATAGGTCACCTCGGCGTTGATCGCGTGGCCAAGGGCCCAGTTCACGCCACCCTGCACGTTGTTCTCAAAATTTACGGGGTCAACGACTGTGCCCACTTCGGCCGCCACCCAAACCTTGTCGAGACGAATGCCATCGTCCGTATTGGTGACCTCGATCACCTCGGCGGTGGGCACCCCGAAAGACAGGCAGAACGCCACGCCGCGCCCTTGGTTTGCGCCCACTGGACTGCCCCAATCCGACATCTCGGCCACCGCCTCCAACACTTTGCGCGAGGGGGTGTGCCAGCACAGGCGCAGGCGTTCTTCCATTGGGTCGGCACCGGCAGCATGGATCAACTCATCCAGAAAAACGTCGTGAAAGAACCCGTTGGTTGATGCCCCGACGGAGCGCCAAGAAGTGATCGGCGACAGTTCAGGCGCGCGATAACCGGTGACACGGTAGTCAGGGATTTCAAAGGGTTGTTCCCACGCACCCGCAACAATTTGCAGATCCGGTCCCGGCATTGGCAGGCCCTGACGCCCCATCTGGCTGGCCACGATCGACGGCATGGCAATACCCAGATCATAGGTCTGAACCTTCCCGTCGCGCACCGCGCCGCGTCCGCGCGCCATGGCGATCTGTCGGGTGTCGTCGTGGGTCATATCCTCTTCACGCGAATAGGTCAGCTTGACCGGTGTGCCCTTGATCGCCAGCGCGATTTCGGTGGCCTCGCGCACAACGCGATCTTCAAGACGGTGGCCAAAACTGCCGCCCATCACCTGCACGTGGACGTGCACATCATCGCCCGCGACACCTGCGATATCGGCGACGTTGTTCTGCACGAAGCGCGGGATCTGCGTGCCCGTCCAGACATCGACACGGCCATCGCCCACCAGCACCGTCGCCGAAATCGACTCCAGCGGGGCGTGGGCGAGGTAAGGCGCGCGGTACTCAGCCTCGATGACGTCCGCCCCGGTTAGCGCAGCTTCGACATCTCCATCATCACGCTTCCGGCTGTCGATCTGATCGTCGTTGAAACTGTCGGACAGGGCCTGCCAGTGCTGGTCCATCTCAGCCGGATAGGGCGCTGGCCCCCAGTCGATCTCAATGGCATTCACGGCTTGAATGGCGCGCCAGGTGTTGTCTGCGACCACCGCAACCCCGCCGGTCACCTCGACGATCTGTTGCACCCCACGCATCTCGCGGGCAGCGGCCGCATCATAGGCGTTCATCACGCCACCGCGACGCGGGTTCGTGCGCACACTGGCATGCACCATGCCATCCATCTCAAAGTCGATGCCGTAGCGCTGCGTTCCAGTGGATTTCGCCACAATGTCAATGCGTTCCATCGTTTTGCCGACCAGCCGCCAGGTGGACGGGTCGCGCAAGGTTACGTCGTTGACCGGGTCGATGCTCGCGGCAATGGGTGCCAGCTCCATGTAGCTGAGCGTCTCACCGCTCGGCAATTCGACCATCCCCCGCCCGGTCTTCAGCGCATCCACAGGAATGCCGGTCTGCTGCGCGGCGGCCGCTTTCAGCGTCTCGCGCGCGACGGCCCCGGCGAGGCGCAGCTTATCGAAACTGTCCGGTACGGTGGTGGACCCGCCGGTGATTTGCAGGCCCACGAACTTGATCATCGCGTCCATCACGCCGCGTGCAGAGTCAGCGACAAACCCATCATCGGTCGAACGGAATGGCGCGGCCTCAGCACTCAGCGCGGTGTTGTAATAGGCGGGGCCGGGCATGCCGGGATCGACGCGCACCTGATCCAGTTCGACATCCAGTTCCTCGGCGATCAGTGCGGCCTGCACCGAATATGCCCCCTGCCCGCAGTCCGCGCGCGGCGTGATCAGGGTAATGCCGGTGGCATCGATCAGCACATAGGGCGTCAGCGCCGCCTCGCCTTCGGCCAGATTGTCCAGCAACGGGTTCGCGACGGGGCGCTTGTACATGTAGTATCCAAAAGCGACCCCACCGACCACGGCGGCGGACCCGATCAGAAAGCTGCGGCGCGCAAATTTTCCCAGACGGCTCATGCGCTTACGTCTCCTGCAGCTTGGCGGCGGCGGTCTTTACCGCGGCACGGATGCGGGTGTAGGTCCCGCAGCGGCACAGATTTCCGTTCATCGCATCGTCAATATCGGCGTCGCTCGGGTTTGGAGTTTGCGACAGTAAAGATGCGGCCTGCATGATCTGCCCGGACTGGCAATAGCCGCATTGCGCCACCTGATGTTCGATCCACGCGGCCTGAACAGCATGCAACGCATCCGGCGTGCCCAGCCCTTCTATTGTCGTGATTGGGCCGTCAACATCTGCAAGCCACGTCTGACAGGATCGCACGGCAACGCCGTCGATGTGCACAGTGCACGCCCCGCATTGGGCCACGCCGCAGCCATATTTCACGCCTTTGATGTTCAGCTCATCGCGCAGAACCCACAACAGCGGCATGTCCTCCTCGACATCCACGTCATAGTCCGCGCCATTGACGGTCAGTTTCATGCAGCCTCCACAGCGCCGGGTTGGCTACAGGATATGTCAGCATGAAACTTGCAAAAACCTGCAATTCACGCCAAAGCCAAGGAAGATCGCGCCAATTTGAGACAGACTTGGCGCGATTCCGGACAGGCTGGTCGGGTCTTAGAATTCAACGACAGCGCGGATCGACTTGCCCTCGTGCATCAAATCAAAGCCATGGTTGATCTCGTCCAGGGTCAGCTTGTGGGTGATCATGGGGTCGATCTCGATCTTGCCGTCCATGTACCAGTCCACGATCTTTGGCACGTCCGTTCGTCCCTTGGCCCCGCCAAAGGCCGTGCCGCGCCAGACGCGGCCAGTGACCAGTTGGAAGGGACGGGTTGAGATTTCGGCACCAGCTGGAGCCACCCCGATAATGATGCTTTCGCCCCAACCTTTGTGCGCGGCCTCAAGGGCGGTGCGCATCACATCCACATTGCCGGTGGCGTCAAAGGTATAATCGGCCCCGCCGCCAGTCAGTTCAACCAGATGGGCCACCATGTCGCCCTCGACCTTCGAAGGATTCACAAAGTCGGTCATGCCGAAATGCTTCGCCATTTCAACCTTGCCATCGTTGATGTCGACACCGACGATCTGATCACATCCCGCCAGCTTCAGTCCCTGAATGACGTTGAGGCCGATACCCCCCAGACCGAAAACAATACAGCGGCTGCCGATCTCAACTTTGGCGGTGTTGATGACTGCGCCGATGCCTGTGGTCACTCCGCAGCCGATATAGCAAATCTTGTCGAATGGCGCGTCCTTGCGCACCTTGGCGAGCGCGATTTCGGGCACCACCGTGTGATTGGCGAAGGTTGAACAGCCCATATAGTGGTGGATCGGCGTGCCATCGAGCATGGAAAACCGGGTCGATCCATCGGGCAAAAGGCCCTGCCCCTGGGTCGTGCGGACCTTCTGGCAAAGGTTCGTTTTGGGGTTCAGACAGTATTCGCATTCGCGGCATTCGGGCGTGTAAAGCGGGATGACATGATCGCCCACTTCCAGTGTCGTGACGCCCTCGCCCACTTCGATCACAACGCCTGCACCTTCGTGACCGAGGATGGCGGGGAAAATGCCTTCGGGGTCCGCGCCTGATCGGGTGAATTCATCCGTATGGCACAGGCCGGTGGCCTTGATCTCGACCAGCACTTCACCTTTGCGGGGGCCATCCAGATTGACCTCCATGATCTCAAGGGGCTTGCCTGCTTCGACGGCGACAGCGGCGCGGGTTTTCATCATGGTCCTAATCTCCTCACGTATTTGCGCCCACAAGGCCCGCCAACGGGCCCTGTGTCAATGGCGCGATATTGGGTGATCAGCCCGTCAGACCGGATTTTGGTAAATCCTGGAAAAGGACGGCTTTCACGTCACCCCATCAGGACGCCGTACCTTTCTGCAAGACGGCGGAAAGCACACGCATCAATTCCCGCTGCGGGTCATCCGCAGCAGCATCATTACGCCATGCCACATGATGATCCGGGCGCACCAACACGCATCCGGCGTCTGACACTTCGCGTGCCCGTGCCCAATCGCCGGTGTGATCGACCAAGTCCTGGCGCGGCCCGATCACATGGGCGCTCATCTTGATCCCGAGGGTGTCGGCGACCGACACGGCCGCGTCGGCCCATGCCTTCCCACTCAACCCGGTCAGCAGGGCAAAGCCCCCGTTGGTCAGATCAAGGGTCGAGTGTTTTTGACCACTTGCATCATAAAGCCAGACATGCGGGATACGGGCGCCCGGCCATGTGGTCGGCTGGTAGTGCAGTTCAGCATCCTGCGCAAAGGCGGGTTCGCGTGATCCGTCGCTGACCACCGCATCCGAGCGATAGCGCTGGTTCATCTCGACCCCGTGGGCATCGAATTCATACTTCTTGAAGGCAATCGCATCACGCAGGGCGGCGCGTTGCGCGTCCGCCTCGGGTGTGCTGTCACAACGTTTGTCCATATTCGCCTGCATCACGTCCGGGTCCGTATGGCCGATCAGTCCAAGTGCTTCAAAGATTGGACCGAATTCACCGATGGATTGGTTGGCACGTGTCACAATCTGTTTGGCGACGGGGACGCGTTCGGCATTGTAGGTGTCCAGCAGTGCCTCCCCCGCCTGCCCTTTCAGGACGGCGGCCAGTTTCCACGCAAGGTTAAAGGCATCCTGAATCGACGTGTTCGACCCCAGCCCGTTGCTGGGCGGGTGACGGTGCGCCGCATCGCCCATTATGAACACGCGCCCTTTGGACATCTCGGTCGCATAGGCGTCGTTCACGGTCCAATAGCTGATCGCCTGCATCTCGATCTCAAGCGCAGGATCACCCACCAGATCGCGAATGATCTTCTTGGCCTCATCGTCCGTCAGTTCGGGGCGTTCGCCGTCGATGTCATAGCCCCAGATCACCATCCATTCGTTCCATGGGCGGATCATGCGCACCACACCCATGCCGATCCCGCCCACGTTCGACCCCGGCTGCATCACCCAGTAAAGGACCGAAGGGCGGTGCGCGACATGGGCGCTGAGGTCGGCCTTGAACAGCAGGTTGATCGACCCTGCGACGCCCATCTTGCCTTCGATCGGCACGCCAATGTGATCCGCCACGGTCGAATTGCCGCCATCGGCCCCGATCAGGTATTTCGAGCGCACGGTAAACGTCTTGTTCGTCAGCCGGTCAAGGATCGTGGTCGTCACGCCATCGCCATCGGCTTCGTGGCTTTGATATTCGCAGGACATCCGCGCCTGTGTGCCGCGCGCGCAGGCAGTCTTGAACAGCAACGGCTCCATGAAGGTCTGGGGCAGATCGTTCATCTTGCTGGGTGAACTCAACTCATGCTCGGCCCGGCTGAGAGGATGGGTGCCCCATGTCTGGATGCGTCCCAACTCCTCGCCCGTCAGGCTTTCGCAGAACACATTTGTGCCCATGAGGTCCTGCTCGGTTGCGTGCATGTAGGCTTCGGCCTCAACCTCGGGTCCTAGATCGCGCAGCACCTCCATGGTCCGCTGGTTGGTGATATGAGCGCGCGGGCTGTTGGCCAGCCAGCGATAGCGGTTCACGGCCATGTTTTCGATGCCATAGGTCGACAGTAACGCCGCAGTGGCCGAGCCCGCAGGCCCAGTGCCGATGATCAGCACATCGGTTGTCATATCTGCCATGTAAGGGTCCTCCTCCAAGGGTATTCAGTCGTGGCGCCAGACACGCGCCTTCGCATCCCACAACTGCCGTCGGTTTCTATCTTGCGCGATTTCGAGGGAATAGGGAAAGGGGCGTGACATGGCACAGGCGTGGCCGACATCCGGGGTCGTATTGAAACGGGGCACTTCAGGGCAACACGGCCCAGACCATCACCAGGTACGTCCACTGATGCAACGCCTGATCCACCCCAAACGCGCGCCAGTACCCCGCCTGATCCGGCCCATGACCGGTCAGGTCCGACCAGCGCCCCTTGGCCCAGTCAATGTGGAAATGGACCACCCATTCAATGATGGCCACGAGCAGGGCCAGCCCCATCGGAACGCCCATCAGCACCATGGCAACCAGTGATGCACCACCGTGCAGCCCGGCGTGCTGCACCCGCCCCATGTGCAGATAGCGGCCACGATCCCGCAACATGCGGGGCGTCTGCAGGTAGAAATCCGCAAACAGGTGCTTGGTCTGCAGCAGAAACAGCAGCCCCAGAACAAAGATCACGGGATCACTCAAGGACGGTCCTTCACGCGTTACTCTGATCCGCATCCTAGGATGGCAATCGATTTGGAGCAATCCACCTCACGCAAGCGATCAACATCGCCGCACAAGGCATTGATTTACCTTCAACGCCCCGGTTAAGTTACGCTTGGGCGCGCGGCGTCGAATTTGAGCAGGTCCATAGCCATCGAATCCTCCATTTTTGCCTTTATCTGGAAGTATTCCAAACGTGATCAGTTGATCCTGCTGGTGGTCACGCTCTGCCTGTTTCCACTGCTTTACCTGACCCTTGAACTGCCCAAACAGATCATCAACGACGCCATCGGGTCCGGATCTTCGACTATCACCGCGTTCGGCATGGAGTTCAGCCAGATCAACTATCTGATGCTGTTGTGTGGCGGGTTTCTGTTGGCCGTGATGGTGCATGGTCTGATGAAGATGCGCATCAACACGATGAAGGGTGTGCTGGCCGAACGGCTGCTGCGCCGGTTTCGTTACACGCTGATTGCGCGCGTATTGCGCTTTCCCCAGCCCTATTTCGAGCGCACAAGCCAGGGTGAGCTGGTCAGCATGGTCACCGCCGAAAGCGAGCCCATGGGTGGGTTGATGGGCGATGCAGTTGCGCAGCCTGTGTTGCAGGCCGGGCAGATGCTGACGATCCTTGGCTTTCTGTTCCTGCAATCGGTCGCCTTTGGTCTGGCCGCCTGCGCGCTGATCCCGTTGCAGGCATGGTTGATCCCGAAATTGCAGCGCCAGATCAATCTGCTGAACAAGAAACGCGTGGTGCAGGTGCGCGCCCTTGCGGCCGAGATTGGCGAGGGCGCGGTGGGTGCGTCGACCCTGCGGGTCAATGGTGGCTGGCGCTACCGGATGGCGATGATCGGGGATCGATTGGGGCGTCTGTTCGACATCCGCTTCCAGATCTACCAGAAGAAATTCTTCATGAAGTTCCTCAACAACTTCATCACGCAACTCACGCCGTTCTTTTTCTTTTCCATCGGTGGCTATCTGGTCATTCAGGGGCAGGTGACCATTGGCGCGCTTGTGGCAGCCCTGGCGGCCTACAAGGATCTGTCGAGCCCGTGGAAAGAGCTGCTGGCCTATTACAACCAATCCGCCGACATGTCGCTGCGCTGGGAAACGATCACGGAACGCTTTGCCCCCGACGGCATGGTGGACGAAGAGTTGTTTTACGGCCCCGCACCCGAGGCCCCGCGCCTGACCGGTGACATCGTGCTGGATCAGGTCACGGTGCGCGACGGTGACGGCAATCCGGTGATCGAGGACATATCGGTCACCCTTCCCGGTGGATCGGTGGTCGGCATCAGCGCCGAAAACGACGAAGACCGCCGCGCATTGGCAGAGGTGCTGACCCGCGAAACCCTGCCCACCAGCGGCACAGTCACCCTGTCTGGTCAGGACATCAAATCCTTGCATCAGGCCACGATTGCAAAACGGATCGGACACGCCAATTCGCGTCCCATCCTGTTTCAGGGCAGCTATGGGCAGAACGTGATGATGCCGATGCGGGTGTCCCCCGTCGGCAAGGGCGAAGACACCGATTTTGCCCGCGAGGCTGTACGCGCCGGAAACACCGCCGACATGCTCAAGGCCAAGTGGCTCGACCCTACATTGGCCGGGGTCGAGGACCGCGATCAGTTGCGCGCATGGTGGTACACGCTGATCGACGGGTCGGGCAGCGGCGAGGTGCTGACCCGGCGCACAATGGACCAAACCTATGATGCCGAAAAACACAGTGACCTGACGAAAGCCCTGATCGACCTGCGCCCCAAGGTCGCCGAAGCCGTCGAAGCGGCGGGCCTGTCGCGTTTTGTGCACCGCTTTGATCCAAACGCCTACAACCCTGCCCTGCCGATTGCCGAAAACCTGCTGTTTGCCACCCCGCGCGAGGCGATCACACCCGGGATCATCGAGGCAAAACTTGAGTTCCTGCGCCTGTTGCACGCGCTGGAACTGGCAAGCAATCTGGAACAACTCGCGCGCAACATCATCGAAATGCTGCGCCAGATCTTTGGCGCAAACGGCACCGACCATCCGCTGTTCCGCAAGGTCGGGCTGGATGTCGAAGTCTATGAGGCCGCCCTTGACCTTGTGAACCGCAAACCCCCGGGATCAGAAATCACGGACAGCGAACTTGCATTGCTGCTCAGCGTGCCTTCCAGCGTGACTGCCGAACAGGTCGGCCCGTCCTTTCCCGAGGATGTGCAGGCGCGGGTGCTGGAAATGCGCGCCCAGCACGCCGACTCGTTGCGTGGGCAGATGGATGACCTGTTCGTACCTATCGAAGAAGACGCTTATGTCTACGGCCTGACGGTTCTGGAAAACGCGCTGTTCGGCAAAGTGGCCGAAGGCGCGGGAACGCGCGGCGAAGAACTGCGCCGCATTGTTGTGCAAGTGCTGGCGGACGCCGGGGTCAGCCCGCAGGTTCTGGAACTCGTCTTTGACGTGCCGATCTCGCTTGGCGGGGCCAACCTGCCCGCGCTTTTTGCCGAACCCCTGTCGATCAGCCGCGCGACGATCAAACGACCAGACATCCTGATCCTGGATCGCGTCATGGCCAGCTATGACAGCGAAACGCGCGAGGCGCTGATCTCCAACCTTCGCAAACTGCTGCCGGACTCGACCCTGGTTTTTCTGAACGAAGGGTTCGAGGACGAAGACGTGTTCGATCTGCATTTCGAAGTGCAGCAGGGGCGCCTTGTCGGGGCCGAAGGGGCGCGGACAGAGGCCGACAGCGAAGTGGGGGCCGATCTGGCGCGCAAGCTCGAAGCGCTCAGCCGGACGCCGCTGTTCTCCGGCCTCAAGCGCAAGCAGTTGCGTTTGCTGGCCTTTGGCGCGCGCTGGTACAAGGCCAGCCCCGGCGAATACGTCTTTTACAAGAATGACGACCCGACCGATGGCGCCTATATGGTCATTGATGGTGAGGCGGATCTGCTGCTGCCGGTCGAGGACGGCGAAGACAAAGTCATCGCGACTGTCGGGGCCGGGGCTTTGGTGGGCGAATTGGGCCTCATCCGTCGCGAACCGCGCGCGCTGGACATGCGCGCAAAGACGGCCCTGTCCTGCCTGCGCATCAGCGAAGAGGATTTCATGGCCGTCGTCGAGAACGATGCCGCCACCGCGTTCCGCTTGCTGCAGGTGGTCGCGGGCTACGTGAAAACCTGACCTTCCAACAGGCGGTCCTGCGCAACTAATTCACAATTGCGCGTTAAGCGCTGGAACATTCGGCGTAGTTTTGGCATTGATGATGCAAGGCCGCAGACAACATGCGGCGAGGTGTTTTTGATGATCCAAAAAATCCGCCGCGTGCTGGCAATTGCGATAGCAGCGGCATGCTCCGCAAGTACAGCATGGGCGTTTGAGGTCACGGTTCAGGCACCTGACAGCGTTGCGGATGATTTGCGCACAGGTTCGCTGACAGCCGCCCTTGTGGACGGCGACGAGGCAGAAGGCGCGCCGCGCCCGATCGACATCCTGAGCGCGGCACAAGCGGATTACGCCAGACTGATCGGCGTGCTGTATGAGCAAGGCTATTTCGCCCCAAGCATCAGCATTCTTGTGGACGGGCGCGAGGCTGCCGCCATTGCCCCCATCGCCGCACCGCGCGCCATTTCCAGCGTGGTGATCAATGTGGAACCGGGGGCCGTGTTCACCTTTGGCACCGTTTCAATTACACCGCAGGCACCCACATCAGAACCGGTCGAAGGACTGGCGACGGGTGAGACCGCGCGGGTGTCCACATTGCGTGCCGGAACATCCGCCCAGATCGATGGCTGGCGTCAGGCGGGCCATGCCAAGGCCGCCATCGCCAGCCAACAGATCACCGCACGCCATCCCGAAAAGACAATCAACGCCGCCGTGACGCTCGACCCCGGCCCACGCCTGCGCTTTGGCCGCTTGATCATCAAGGGCGAAAGCGCGGTGCGGGAAAAACGCATTCGCGAGATCATGGGCTGGCCCGAGGGCAAAGTCTTTGACCCCGATGACATCACTCAGGTGCAGAACCGCCTGCGCCGGACGGGGACGTTCGCCGCCGCCAACCTGACCGAAGCCGCCGAACCCAATCCCGATGGCACGCTGGATGTGACGGCCACTATCTCGGACCAATTGCCGCGTCGCTACAGTTTCGGGGCGGAATACAGCACGCTCGACGGGTTCAGCGTCAGCGCGCTCTGGCTTCATCGCAACATCTTTGGCGGTGCCGAACGTCTGCAGATCGATGGCGAGATCAAGGGCGTTGGCGGTGACACAGGCGGTGTCGATTACCGTCTCACCGCGCTGCTCAGTCGCCCTGCGACCTTCCGCACGGATTTCGAACTCAACGTGCTGGCCGAGATTGAACAGCGTGACGATCCGAACCTGTTTTCGCGCACCGTGCGTCTGGGTGTCGGGGGCACCTATTTCGCCAGAGAAGATCGCGAATACAGCTACGGTATCGGTTTGCGCCGCGCCCTGACGCGCGACGATCTGGGCGAACGCGATTACACCATTTTCACCGTACCGCTGTCAGCGACCTTTGATCGGCGCGATGATCCGCTGAACGCTACATCCGGGTACTATGCCCAGATCGGGCTGACCCCGTTTCTGAACATTGACGGCACGGACAACGGGATCGTGACAACGCTTGATCTGCGCACCTACCGCCAGTTGGGCGAGCGGGTCACGCTGGCGTTTCGCGGTGTGCTTGGCTCCGTGGCCGGGCCGGACATCAACATTGCGCCAGCAGATTTCCTGTTCTTTTCGGGCGGGTCGGATTCCGTGCGCGGGCAGGAATTCCAGTCGCTTGGCGTGGAATTCAGCCCCGGCGTGACAATCGGCGGGCGCTCTTATGTCGGGCTGTCAGGCGAAGTGCGGGTCAAGACCGGCGACAACCTGTCGGTGGTCGGGTTCTATGACGCGGGCTATATCGGGTCAGAGGCGTTCTTTGACGGCTCCGGCGAATGGCACACAGGCTATGGCGCTGGCATCCGCTACAACACACCCATCGGGCCGATCCGCTTTGACGTGGCGCTGCCGGGCTCTGGTCCCGGCGACAACTCGGGCGTCGAAATCTACATCGGGATAGGACAAGCCTTTTGATGCGCCATCTCCTGATCCTCTTTGTCTGTCTGCTGTTTCCGTTCAGCCTTTTTGCGCAAGAGGCGGATGAGGAAGATCGCGGCTTTATCGCGGGGCTGCTCGAAGGCGCGCTTGGCGGTGACGGGCGCACCGTGCGCATCATCGGCTTTGCCGGGGCGCTTTCCAGCACTGCGACCATTGACCAGATCACGATTGCAGACAGCGAAGGCATCTGGCTGACCATCGACGATGTGGCGCTGACCTGGAACCGGCGCGCACTGCTGCGCGGGGCCATCGATGTCGAAGAATTGCGCGCCGCCCGTTTTGATCTGCCCCGCCTGCCCGTGGCGGAACCCGGCATCGACGTGCCGGATGCCGAAGCGACACCCTTTGCCCTGCCCGAATTGCCCGCCTCAATACAACTGGGTCAACTGGCCATCGACGTCGTGGCGCTTGGCGCACCCGTTCTGGGCGAGACCGCCGAATTGTCGCTGAACGGCACGGCCACCCTTGCCGGAGGTGCAGGTGATGCAACGCTTGTGGCCGAGCGCATCGACGGCAATCGCGCCAGCTTCAACATCGACGCGGCCTACGCGAACGAAACGCGCGCACTGAACCTCGATCTTGAGGTGTCTGAGGCGGCAGACGGGCTGATCTCCGGCCTCATGAACCTGCCCGGACGCCCCAGCGTGGACCTCAGGATCGAGGGCGACGGTTTGCTCAGCGACTTTGCGGCAACCCTTGATCTGCGCACCGATGACGCCCCGCGCCTTGCCGGGGCGCTTGCACTGCAAAGCGAGGCGGACGGGCCCATGGCCTTTGACGTCGACCTGAACGGCGATGTCACGGCGCTGTTCCTGCCCCAATATGCCGAATTCTTCGGCCCTAACGTATCACTGACCGCACAAGGCAATCAGGACGCAACCGGCGCGCTCAGCCTGAACCAGTTCGCGCTCGACACCCGCGCGCTGCGGCTCAGCGGACAGGCCGCGCTCAACAGCGATGGCTGGCCCACGCTGTTGGACATCAACGGCCAGATTTCTGATCCCGATGGCAATCCTGTGTTGCTGCCTGCGGGTGGCAGCGAAACGCGTGTCGATCTGGCCGATCTGTCGGTCACCTTTGATGCCAGCGACAGCGACGCATTGACAGCCGCAATCACAATCGCAGGTCTGGACCGGGCCGATGTGCAGGCGCGTTCGGTCAGTCTTGGCATTGACGGCACGCTGTCAGGCGACGTGAACGCCATCGGAGAAGTCGCGGCCCGCGTCGACCTTGACGCCTCGGGCCTCGGCTTCACTGACCCGGCACTTGCGCAGGCCATCGGCGCCGTTGTGCGCGGCGGGCTGGATGTCACATATGGCGATGACGCGCCGCTGCGCCTGTCCGATCTGTCCCTCCGTGGCGCGGCTTGGAACATCACCGGCAACGTCGTCACACAAAGCCTGTCAGAGGATTTTGCGACCACACTCGACGTCACAGTCGACACACCCGACCTGTCGGCCTTTGCAGCACTTGCTGGGCTCGACCTGCAAGGTGCGGGGCGGATCGAGGTGTCGGGCAGCGCCGCACTCGGGGGCTTCTTTGACATCGAAGTGGTCGGCACCACGGAAAACCTCGCGCTTGGTATCTCGCAGGCTGATGCGCTGCTTGAGGGTGTGACCAATGTCGATCTGGTGGCGCGGCGTGACGAGACGGGCACCTTCCTTGATCGCCTCACACTCAACAACGCGGCCCTTTCAGCGGATGTTTCTGCTGATCTGCAGACCGGTGCATCAAGTGCGCGATACGCATTCCGCCTCGATGATGCAGGGCGGGTTGTGGACACGCTTGATGGCCCGCTGAGTGTTGAGGGCACGGCACGCCAGACGAATGAAGTCTGGGACGTGGCGGCCACGCTTGCCGGCCCTCTTGATGCAACCGCGCGCGTTGATGCGCAGATCGCAGCGGAGCGGATCGGCATCGACCTCACAGCTGCCCTTCCCGATCTGCAACCGCTTGTTCCACAAGTGTCAGGCGGTGCCCGGATCGAGGCAAGTGCGGTTCAACTGGACGGAGCGTGGAATTTCGACACCACGATAGAAGGGCCGTTTGACAGTGCCGCCACCGCGTCAGGCCGCTTTGCCGAAGGGGCGCTGAGCGCCACTTACACCGCTTTCCTGCCCTCGCTTGACCCAATCGCCCCCGGCATCCCCGGCGCGTTGACCCTGAACGGTGACGTCCAGCAAGTGCCCGAGGGGTGGGAGTTCGCCACGAACCTGTCCGGACCTTACGCCGCGCAGGCGACAGCCAGCGGTCAGTTCCTTTCGGGCGTATTGAATGCCGACTACACGGCGGCGGTGCCAGACGTCTCGGCCCTCGCTCCGGGTATCACGGGGGCCGCATCGCTCGACGGCAACGTGCAACAAGTGCCTGACGGATGGGAATTCGCGACAGATCTGAGTGGGCCGTTCTCCAGCACGGGCAACGTGTCCGGTTCCTTCAAGGCGGCCCGCCTCGCAACGGCCTTTCAACTGGCCGTGCCCAATGTCGCGCCGCTGGTCCCGGGTGTCTCCGGGCCGCTGGCCATTGACGGGACACTTGCGCAGATCGACAACGGCTGGTCGCTCGACACGGATGTGGACGGCCCCTACGCCAGCACCGCAACGATCAGCGGCACCTTTGGTGAAGTGGGCACAACGGCGCGATATGCAGTGCGCATTCCCAATGTGGGCGCACTTGTGCCGCGCCTGTCCGGTGCCGCGGCCGTCACCGGCAGCGCGACCCAAGTAGAACGCGGATTTGACATCGATGCAGCGCTCGACGGTCCAGCGGGGACCACGGCACAGGTGCAGGGTCTGGTCGGCACCTCCGGACGTCTGGAACTGGACGCAACTGGGCAGGCGCAGCTTGGCCTGATCAACCCATTCATCGCCCCGCGCAGCATTGCGGGGATCGCGAATTTCGATCTGACCGTGGACGGCCCCCCGGCCCTGTCCTCGGTTCAAGGGCGGATCACGACACAAGGCACGCGGATGGCCGCGCCAAAACTGCCCCTGTCCCTTGCCGACCTCAGTGGTGCGGTCGCACTGACCGGCGGGCAGGCGCAGCTTGATCTAACGGGTCAGGTGACGGATGGCGGATCTATCGCGCTGGATGGTCCGATCACGCTTTCGGGGCGCTTTCCGGCGCAACTGGACATCGCGCTGAACAACGTCGTTGTGACGGACAACGTGCTGTACACAAGCCTCATTAATGGGGGGTGTCCATCAATGGCGCGCTGACCGGTGGTGCACGTATCGCCGGCACAATCAACGTTGGTGAAACCACGGTGCAGGTGCCCGCAAGCACGGTTTCTACCCTCGGCTCTATCCCCGACATCACGCATATCGGCGCGACCCGCCCGGTGATGCGCACCCGCGCCCGCGCGGGGCTGATCCGGGAAACGACATCCAGTGGCGGGCGTGGCGTCGCCTACCCCCTTGATATTACGGTGAATGCACCATCGCGCATCTTTGTACGGGGCCGTGGGATCGATGCCGAACTGGGGGGTGGACTGCGGATCACCGGCAGTTCGGCAGACACCATCTCCACTGGGCAAATCGATCTGATCCGCGGGCGGCTCAGCATATTGAACAAGCGGTTTGAACTGGATGAAGGGCGCGTCGAATTGCAGGGCCGGTTCGAACCGTTCTTGCGCCTCGTCGCTGCAACATCGACTTCATCCGGAACTGCGCGGATCATCGTCGAAGGTGCTGTGGACGACCCCGCTGTTACCTTCGAAGCGACGCCCGAGGCGCCACAGGATCAGGTGCTGGCTCAGATCTTTTTCGGGCGCGACATCTCGCAATTATCCGCCTTTCAGGCGCTGCAACTGGCCAGTGCCGTCGCCCGGCTGGCAGGACAAGGGGGCGAAGGGGTTGTCTCGCAATTGCGCGGCTCTTTCGGCCTTGATGATCTGGACGTGACCACGGATGAGGACGGCAACGCCGCCGTGCGGGCGGGCAAGTACATTTCCGAAAACGTATACACCGATGTCACCGTGGGCGGGACGGAAGGCCCCGAGGTCTCGCTGAACATCGACCTCACGCCCAACATTACCGCGCGCGGCAGCGTTGCGGCTGATGGCAGTACCGGGGTCGGCATTTTCATCGAAAAAGACTACTGACCGGCGCGCTCACCCATTCAGTCCAACTTTGACTTGGCACATCCGACTGCCTAAGGTGGCGCTTGTATCCAAACGGATACAAGTTTGAGAGAGCGCCATGACCACCCCCGATATGAGCCAGGGCGAAGCTGCCTATGCCAAGTTGCTGGCCGCGATCCGCAGCGGCGACTTTGTGCCCGGTGACCGTTTGCGCGAAACGGATGTGGCCGCGCGCCTGAACCTGTCGCGCACCCCCGTGCGTGAAGCGCTGCGCAGGCTCGAAGCAGACGGGATCGTCGAACATCGCCCCCGCCTTGGTGCAATCATCCGCCAGCTTAGCCACGGCGAACTTGTCGAACTTTACGAGATGCGCAGCGTGCTGGAGCGCACCGCCGCCGAGATGGCCGCCAAACATGCAGGCCCCGCCGAAGTGGACGCGCTGCGTGCCCTCAACGCGGCCATCGCGGCAAGCGCACCGGCCGAGGCGGCCGCCCTCAATCAGGACTTTCACCGCGGCATTTACCTTGCCACGCGCAATCGGTTTTTGCTGGATGCGGCGCGGGCGCTGAACAATGCGCTGATGTTGCTGGGGCCCACAACCCTTGATGATCCCGAGCGGATTGCGATTGTCAGCGAACAGCACTATGCCATCCTTGATGCGATCGCCAACGGTGATGTCCACGCCGCCGGACAGACCGCCGAACTACATCTGCAAACGTCGCTTGTGCATCGCCTCAAGGCGCTGGGGCGGTGATCCGTGTCGCGCTGACGTTTGTGATTGCGGCGCTTGGCGTGGCCGCCTTTCACGCCGCGGCGCTGCCCTTGCCCTGGCTGTTGGGCCCCATCGCGGCGTGTCTGATCGCGGCCTTGTCGGGCGTCAGAATGAGCGGGATCAAATCGCTGAACGAGGGCATGCGCACGATCCTTGGTCTTGCGGTCGGCGCCACGTTCACGCCTGTGATGCTCGCCTCGATGGCCGGGATGTGGCCTACGCTTTTGATGATCCCCCTGATGGTCCTCGCCATCGGGCTCATCGGCGTGCCCTATTTTCAGCGGGTCTGGGGCTATGATTTCGCCACCAGTTATTATTCGACCATGCCCGGCGGTCTGCAGGACATGCTGGTGTTCGGCGAAGAGGCCGGGGGCAATCCGCGCACGCTGTCGCTGATCCACGCCACGAGGGTGCTGGTGATCGTGGTGGCGCTGCCTTTTATACTGCAAGGGTTTTGGGGCGCGGACCTGTCCAACCCGCCCGGCGCGCCCGCGCGCGCGGTACCACCCGAACAACTGCTTTTGATGTTGGCCTGCGCGATTGTCGGCTGGCAGGGGGCCAAGCGCATCGGGATGTTCGGGGCCTCTATCCTCGGGCCGCTGATCGTGGCGGCGATCTGTGCGATGGCGGGTCTGTTGCAGAACCGCCCCCGGTCGAGGCGATCTGGGCCGCGCAGTTCTTTATCGGGATGGGCGTGGGCATGAAATACACCGGGATCACCATGGCCGAAGTGCGCCATGATCTGGCCGCAGGGTTCGGGTTCTGCGGCATCCTGATCGTGCTGACCCTGATCTTTGTCGAGGTGGTGTATGTCTTTGGGCTCGCCAACGGAATGGACGCGCTGCTGGCCTTTGCGCCCGGCGGTCAGGCGGAACTGACGATTCTGGCGTTGATCGTGGGGGCGGACATGGCCTTTGTCATCGCCCACCACGTGTTGCGCATTTTCGTCGTGATCCTGGGCGCACCGCTGTTTGCGAGGCTGTTCAACGCGCCTCGGGATTGACCATGTGGATCGGGGCGCCGTCCGCATATGCGTTGATCTGATCAAAGATGTCGGAAAATTGCATGTCGAATTCGTCTTCGGTGACAAAGCCGATATGGGGCGTGGCAAGCACGTTGGGGTGCGTGGCAAGAATGTTGTCCGTATCCACCATCGGCTCGGCATCAAAGACGTCGACGGCGGCATGAATGCGCCCGCGCGCGATCTCATCCTCCAGCACGCCCCTCGCGATCAGACCAGAGCGCGAGGTGTTGACCAGCAAACTGCGCGGTTGCATCGCAGCCAGATCATCTGCGGTGATCAAACCACGGGTGTCCGCATTCAGACGCACATGCAGACAGACGATGTCCGATGAGGCAAAGAACGCCGCGCGACTGTCTGCGACCGTCTCACCATCTGCCGCAGCGCGCGCGCGGCCATCCTGCGATCCCCACCACTGCACGTTCAGGCCAATCGCTTTTGCATAGACGGCAACGGCCTTTGCGATCTTGCCATAGCCGTAAAGACCAAGGGTGCGCCCGCGCAACGTGCGCCCGACGCCCATCTGCCACTTGCCCGCCTTCAGCGATGCGACTTGCTGCGGGATTTGCCGGTAGCTGGCAAGGATCAGCGCCAGTGTCATCTCGG
Organism: Tateyamaria armeniaca; assembly: GCF_045797845.1. NCBI lineage: Bacteria > Pseudomonadati > Pseudomonadota > Alphaproteobacteria > Rhodobacterales > Roseobacteraceae > Tateyamaria > Tateyamaria armeniaca. The sequence continues at coordinate 2,190,344 of NZ_JBHDIY010000002.1, read as the reverse complement.
CAGCCGCATAAGATGGCGCGCCCGCCCCTTTTTTGGAACACAGCAACACGCCGTTGGCTGTGCAGGCATCGACATCCACATGCGGGTGCACGCCCCGCTGGCTGATCAGTTTCAGCTTGTCCAACCGGTCCAGCAGATCCGACCCCACTTGCGTGCGCTCGCGAAACAACACGAGGCATTCGGCATCCGCGACGCGGTGGGCCAGTTTGGCCGGATCAGGTTCGTGATCGGTCCAGACTGTCACATCATGGCGCGCCAGCTTTTCAAAACACGGCAGGTGGCGCAGCGTGTCGAACCAGTCGTCCAGAATATGAACCTTCATCTGCTTTCGATCCCCGCCTCGGGGCTGGGGGTGCGCGGTGTGGGCACAAAGACGGATGCATCCAGTTGCGCCAGCGCGTCCGAGATACGTACGCGTTCGGCCAGCAGGTGGTTGAACTGCGCATCACAGCCCGAAATCGGCGTGGGATAGGCGCTGATCTCTGCCGCGAGCAGACGTTGTGCCGTGGCCAGTTCCGTGCGCGCGAGTGTCAGGCAATCAGTGTAGGTATCTTTCATGATCTGTCTCCATCACCACTTTGTATACTATGGTATACTAAGTCCGCTTGCCGTTCAATCCTGCATGACACGGCGGGCGATGTCAGCCATCAGCATCGCCTCCTGATCAGGGGACAATTCCAGATCGTGCTTGCCGTCGATTTCCAGAAACGCATGGCCATGCACGAACATGTGCAGCATGTAACCGCGCCGCTCGATCTCTTGATCTGTCGTACCGTCGGGCATGTAGGCACGCACCTCACGTTTGACCACGTCAAAACACGCATCACCGTGGGCCTGCAATTCGGGGTCGTCATCATGCCCCATGGTCAAACCGAACATCAGTCGAAAAACGCCCGGTTCTGTCCGCGCAAACTGCGCATAGCACAGCCCAAGCGCCATGATCGGGGACAATGGGTCGCCCTTGGCGGCTTGGGCGGCCTCATCCATCTGGTCGCGCATCCGATCGATTCCCGCCAATGCGACGGCCCGCACGATCTCTCCGCGGTCCGCAAAATGCTTGTAAGGGGCGGCAGAACTCACCCCGGCACGGCGCGCGGCTTCGGAAATCGAAAACCCGTCCGCGCCCTTCTCTTCCACAAGAATACGAACAGTTTCAACAAGATGCGCGCGCAGATCGCCGTGGTGATACTGCGTTCGTGCGGGCGATTTTTCGTCCTGCTCCAACTTTTTTGTCTCACAGCCTTGTCAAAGTAAGTGGCTATTACATATGTCTTGTCATGAAAGTAAGCACCACTCACTTAGAGTCAAGGAGCGGCACTCATGGCCTCAGGACGTGACACGGATAAAACCAGATCGCTTCTATGGAAACGTGCATTGCGCGGATTTGCAACGCTCACCGGTACGGTATCAGTGATTGCCATCGCCGCCGGTGCAGTCTGGATCGGCAGCGCAACACTGGCCACGCGCGCCGCTGCGGTCGATGCACCACCCCCGGCCCCGACAACCACGGTGGCGGCTTTGCGCATCTCGCCCACTGATCAACTCACGGTCACGCGCCAGTTCCACGGCCAGATCGAAGCGGCCCAGACCGTCTCTCTCGGGTTCGAGCAGGGCGGTCGCCTCAACGTCCTCACAGTGGACGAAGGCGACCGCGTCACGGCTGGGCAGGTTGTTGCGCAGCTCGATACTCGTATCCTGATGACCGAACGCGCGCGCCTCGTGGCGTCGCGCGACGCGCTTGAGGCACAGGCCGAACTGTCGCGGCGCACCACCGCGCGCCAGTCCGAATTGCGGGACCGCGGATTTGCCTCGGATCAGGCTGTCGACAATGTCGCCCTTGGCCTGACCGCGATTGAGGCGCAGATGGCCGAAGTCGATGCTGCCATCACGCAGGTCGAAGTGCGGATGAGCCAGACCGAGTTGCGCGCGCCCTTTGACGGCACTGTAGGTGCGCGCCATGTGGACCCCGGCGCGATCATGAATGTCGGCGCCCCCGTGCTCGACATCCGGCAAGAGGCCACGCCGGTGTTCCGTGTCGGCATTGATCCTAAACTGGCCGCGACTTTGGCGGATCAGCCTGCGCGCATCACACTGGATGGCACCGAATACGACGCGGCGTTCATCGGCTTTCGCCCCGATCTTGATGCACAGACCCGCACCCGCACAGCCTTGTTCGAGGTCAAGACAGACGATCCCGTCTACCTGGCTGCCGGAACACTAACCCTGCAAACGTCTGTGGCACAGGACGGATATGCCGTGCCACTGAGCGCCCTGCAGGATGGGGTCCGTGGGCTGTGGACCGTGCTGGTGCTTGAGCCCGAAGCCGACGGATTTGCCACCGCGCGCGCCGCCGCCGTCGAAGTGCTGCAGATCGAAGGCGACACGGCCTATGTGCGCGGAACCCTGAACGGTGAGACGCAGATCGTCCCGGATGGCACGCATCGCCTTGTGCCCGGTGACCGCGTCCAGTTGTCCGGAACAAACTGATGGAAACGCTGACCTTTCGCCAACCCCGGATCGTCGCCCTTGCCCTTCTGGTGATCATCGCGGCAGGTCTGGCATCGCTGCTGGCCATCGGACGGCAGGAAGATCCGACAATCACCAACTTGTTCGGCACAGTTACAACCATCGTACCCGGCGCTGACCCCGCACGGGTCGAGGCGTTGGTGACCCAACCCATCGAGGATGCGTTGCGCGAAGTGTCCGAGGTGGACGTCATTGAAAGCACATCCGCGACCGGCATCTCAATTGTCGCCGTCGAACTGGGTGTGACGGTCCCTAAAGAACGAATTGAGCAGGTCTGGGCCGAAATCCGCGACGACCTTTCGGCCCTGTCGCCCACCCTGCCCGCCGATGCGTTCGAACCGGAATTCGACACCGACCGCAGCAGCGCCTATGCCGCCATCGCGGCCTTGTCAGCAGAGCCGGGCGTGCCTGCCACCATTCTTGGGCGCTATGCCCGTGATCTGGCGCAGGACTTGCGTAACATCCCCGGCACCGAGCTAGTCGAAGTCTTTGGCGCGCCCGAAGACGAGGTGCTGATCACCCTCGACCCCACGGCCACGGCGGCCCTTGGTCTGACTGCCAGTGACATCAGCCGCGCGATTGCAAGCGGGGATGCCAAAGGGCCCGCGGGTCGCGTGCGCCCGTCCGGTTCCGATCTGCTGATCTCGGTCGCGGGCGAAGTCAAAACGCTCGACCGCCTTGGCGATATCGTGATCCGCCGGTCTGACACTGGTGCCGTCACTTACCTGTCCCAAGTGGCCGAAATCACGCGTGGCCCCCGCCTGCCCCAGTCTGAACTGGCGATCTACAACGGCAAACCCGCAGTCCTCGTGGCGGCCAAGCTGGAATCGGGTTTGCAGGTCGATGTCTGGTCAGGCTTCGTGCGCGATGAAATCGGGGCCTACCAGGCCGAGGTGCCCGTCGGCATATCGCTCGACCTCACCTTCGATCAAAGCCGCTACACCGCCGACCGCCTGAGCGAAGTGGGCACCAACATGGCCATTGGTGTCAGCCTTGTGGTGGGTGTATTGCTGCTGACCCTCGGCCTGCGCTCTGCACTGATCGTCGCCTTGATCCTGCCCGTCGTCACGCTGGCCACCCTTTTCACCATGAACCTGATCGGCCTCGCCATCCACCAAATGTCCGTCACGGGCCTGATCGTGGCCCTTGGCCTGCTGGTCGATGCGGGCATCGTGATGACGGACGAGGTCGGCCAAAGACTTGAAAAAGGGGTGAGCCGTCTGAAGGCTGCCGGTCAATCGGTTAAACGCCTGTTCGCGCCGCTGCTCGCCTCGACGGTGACCACCGCGCTGTCCTTCACGCCGCTGATCCTGCTGCCCGGGCCTGCGGGCGATTTTGTCGGCTCTATCGCGATTGCCGTTGTGATTATGCTGACATGGTCCTTTATCGTGGCGATCACCCTGACCCCGGCCATTGCAGGACACTTGCTGCCCGCCAATGATACACGGGGCGGGATCAAGGGCGGGGCACTTGCGCGCGGGTTTGCTGCCACGTTGCGTTGGTCGGTGAACAACCCCGTGCGGTCCATCGCGTTGGCGCTGGTTCTGCCGGTGATGGGCTTTGCCTCCATGCCGACACTCACGGCACAGTTCTTTCCGGGCGTGGATCGTGACCAGTTCACGATCGAAGTCGACCTTGCCCCCGGGACAGGCATTGACGAAACTCAAGTGGTTGTGGATCGCCTCAACCAAAAGTTGAAATCTGACAAGCGGATCACGCAAGTCATGTGGGTTGTTGGACGGTCTGCCCCTGCTTTTTACTACAACATCGTCGGTGCGCGCGACAACGCGCCGGGGCACGCGCACGCGCTGCTGACCACCCAATCACCGCAAGCGACCGAGGATGTGCTGCGCGATTTGCAACGCAACCTCGCACCCCTTGCCCCCGAGGCGGATATTCTGGTGCGCGGTCTGGTGCAGGGCCCGCCCGTCAACGCGCCGGTCGAATTGCGCTTTGTCGGCAACGATCTTGAAGCGTTGCGCGCACTTGGCAACGAGGCCCGGCGCATCATTTCAGATGTCGATTCGGTGCTGGTCAGCCGCTCCACCATTGGCAGCGGTGCGCCCAAGGCCGTAATCACCGTGGACGAAGCGCAGGCGCAATTGCTGGGCCTCGATCTGGCACAGATTTCCGGGCAGTTGCAGGCGGGCCTTGAGGGGATCACCGGTGGCTCCATGGTCGAAGGGGACGAGGAACTGCCGATCCGCGTGCGTCTTGGCGATGCCACACGCGGTTCGGTTCAGGCGATCCGCGATCTGCCCATCCTGCGCCCGGACGCCGCACAACTGGCCGCGCAAGGGCGCTGGCCCGCCCTGCCCCTGTCTGCGATCTCGGACGTGTCAATCGAACCCGCCGCCAGCACCATCACCCGGCGCAACGGCGAACGGGCCAACACCGTGCAGGCGTTCATCCTGCGCGATGTTCTGCCCGAAGAGGCACTGGTCGAAGTCCAGGCCGCACTCGATACCGCCGGGTTCGCCCTACCGCAAGGCGTGCGCCTTGAACTGGGTGGCGATTCCGATGCCCGCGCCGACACTCTGTCTGACTTGCTGGCCTCGCTGGGCCTGATCGTCACACTGTCGATTGCAGCGATTGCGCTCACCTTCAACTCGTTCCGACTGACGGCCGTGGTGCTGGTGGTGTCGGGCCTGAGTGCAGGGCTGAGCATCCTCGCGCTCGCCATCTTCCAGTACCCGTTTGGCATCAACGCGATCATCGGCGTCATCGGCTCCATCGGGGTGTCGATCAACGCCGCGATCATCATCCTGTCGGGACTGGCCGCAGACGAACGTGCCGCTTCCGGAGATCGCGGCGCGATGGTCGATGTGGTCATGGGGTCAAGCCGCCATATCGTGTCAACGACGATCACGACGTTCGGGGGGTTCCTGCCCCTGATCCTCGCCGGGGGTGGCTTCTGGCCCCCCTTCGCTATGTCCGTGGCAGGTGGCGTGCTGCTTTCAACGGTCGTCAGCTTCTACTTCACACCGCCCGTCTTTGCGCTGATCCACCGGCGTCGCAAACCGCAACAGTTGAGCCGGATGGCCGACGATGAACGCGACCCGCCTTTCGTGCTGCACCCGCCCTACGCCCAAGCGGCAGAGTAGTCACCCCGCGCCCGTTTCACTGGCAGGCCCGACAATGCGGTCCCATCAAAGGCCAGCTTGTCACAGGAACCTCCTTGCCAATCGGGTCAGAGTGTCAAACACTCCGGCCCATAGCAAAAATGGGGAGACTACAATGAAAGTCACAACACTTCTGTCCGCAGCACTGCTGCTGTCCAGCACCGCGCTGGTCAGCGCAGAGACACTGAAATGGGCGCGCGCGGGGACTCGCTGACGCTTGATCCACATGCCCAGAACGAAGGGCCAACGACAACGCTCAACCACCAGATCATGGAACCGCTGGTCATGCGTGATCACTCCGGTGCCATCGTGCCTGCGCTGGCGACATCTTGGGAACCCTCAACCGAAAACCCGAACGTCTGGACTTTTCCCTGCGTGAAGGCGTGACCTTCCACGACGGCGCGTCGTTCACCGCCGAAGACGTCGTGTTCTCGCTCAACCGCGCGATGACACCTGACAGCGATTTCAAGGAATTGCTGGCCAGCGTCAAAGAAGTCCGCGCGGTTGGTGATTACACCATCGAAATCGAAACCGATGGCCCGAACCCGATCATGCCCAACAACCTCACAAACATGTTCATCATGGACAAGGACTGGGCCGAGGCGAACAACGCGACAAAGGTGCAGGACTATGAAGGGGGCGAGGACACCTACGCCGCCAAGAACGCCAATGGCACCGGCCCCTATCGTCTGGTCAGCCGCGAACCGGACGTGCGTACCTTGCTTGAAGCCTACGACGGATATTGGGGTGCGAACGACTTCCCGCTTGAGGTGACGGCCATCGACTTTACCCCCATCCAGAACCCGGCCACCCGCGTCGCAGCGCTGTTGTCAGGTGAGGTTGATTTCATTCAGGACGTGCCCGTGCAGGACCTTGAACGAGTCGCAGGCACAGACGGGCTGGACGTGCGCACAGCACCCCAGAACCGGGTCATCTTTTTCGGGATGAACGTCGGGGACGAGGATCTGGCCAATGACAATGTCGAGGGCAAGAATCCACTCGCGGATGTCCGCGTGCGCCGCGCGATGTCGATGGCCATCAACCGCGATGCGATCCAACAGGTCGTGATGCGGGGGCAGTCCGCCCCGGCAGGTATGATCGCCCCCCGTTCGTCAATGGCTGGGATGAAGCGATGGATGCCTCATCGACTACCGACGTTGATGCGGCCAAGGCCCTGATGGAAGAGGCAGGCTATGGCGACGGGTTCGCCATCCAGCTTGATTGCCCAAATGACCGCTACATCAACGATGAAGGGATCTGTCAGGCCGCCGTGGGGATGCTTGCCCAGATCGGCATCACCGTGAACCTCGATGCCAAACCCAAGGCGCAGCACTTCCCGCTGCTCAGCAATCTGGAAACGGATTTCTACATGCTGGGCTGGGGTGTACCGACCTATGATTCCGAATACATCTTCAACTTCCTCGTGCACGGGCGTGACGACAAATACGGATCGTGGAACGCAACGCGTTTCAACAACGATGATCTGAACGCCAAGATCGTAAGCCTTGCGGGAAACACGGACCTTGAGGCGCGCAACGCTGATATCGCTGATATCTGGGAAGTTGTTCAGGACGAGGCGATCTATATCCCGCTGCACCACCAGGTGCTGAACTGGGGCATGAAGTCTGGTGTCGGCACAGTGGTAGAAGCCGAGGATCTCGCCGAAATTCAAGTATTTCGAAATGAACTGAGGCGCGCGTAGCGATCTCGACAAGATGAGGGGCACCCGGCTTGGGTGCCCCTTTTTTGCTGCCCAAAACATTCCTTGGTGAGCGCGCCAAACCGCCTAAACCAATGCACGCGATGTCAGAATCCCGGCCTGCCCCAAATGTTGAAATATGCGTCCAGCCGCCATGACGCTCCGCCGTCGCCCGCAAGCCCCCTCAGCGAAGTTTGATCTCAACGACCTTTCCAACCCGCATCATTGTCGACTAGGCTCAGGTCTGAATTCAAACTGATCGGGGAAAGACAAGATGCGCTATTTGACCGGTGCTGCGCTGGCGGCCACGCTGCTGGGGAGCGGAGCCCTTGCCGAAAACTTCAAATGGGCCGAAACCACCGACCCACAGACAATGGACCCACACGCGGTTAACTCCGCCCCGGTTCTAGGCTTTCTGAACAACGTCTACGAAGGGCTCGTGCGGCGCGGCAAGGACATGGCGATCGAGCCGTCCCTTGCCACATCATGGGAACCCATCGGCGCGGGCGAAGGCTGGCGGTTCACACTGCGCCAGGGCGTCACCTTTCATGGCGGTGAAGCGTTCAACGCCGATGACGTGATCTTTTCCTACCAGCGCGCCAGCGACGAGGCCTCTGACACGCGCAGTTGGTTTGCGCCCGTGTCCGACGTGATCAAGGTCGATGACTACACCGTCGACATCATGACAACCGCGCCCAACCCGATCTTTCCCGACAGCATTGCCAACTGGATGATCATGGACAGTGGCTGGGCCGAGGCCAATGGCACCACCCTGCCCGACAAGGAAAGCGGCAACTTCGCCACCCTCAACACCAACGGCACCGGGGCCTTCATGGTCACCGTGCGCGAACCCGGTCTGATGACGGTGCTTGAGCCGCACACCGGCTGGTGGGACGTAGCACAGCACAACATCACCAATGCGCAACTGACGCCGATCCAGAACCCGGCGACAGCCGTCGCCGCTCTGCTGTCGGGCGATGTGGATTTGATCAACCCGGTGCCAATTCAGGACACGGCGCGACTGGCTGGCAACGACGCCGTTAAGGTGTTTCAGGGGATCGAAGCGCGGGTGATCATGCTCGGCTTTCCGCACGAGGCGGCGGCATTGAAATATTCGAATGACACCACGGACACCAACCCATTCGCCGATGTGCGCGTGCGTCGCGCCGTGGCCCATGCGATCAACGTGCCTGCCATCCTGCAAACCATCATGCGGGGCAATGCAGAACCTGCCAGCCAGTTGGTCAGTGCGGCCATGCGGGGTTATTCCGCAGGTCTGGCCGAACGCCCCGCTTACGATCCGGACGCCGCCAAGGCGCTACTGGCCGAAGCGGGTTATGAGAACGGGTTCTCCTTTGGCCTCAAATGCCCAAACGACCGCTACCTGAATGACGAGGCCGTGTGTCAGGCGATCACAGGCATGCTGGCGCAGGTGGGGATCACTGCCGTTCTGGATGCGATGCCGGTGCAGAACTACTGGCCCGAACTGCGCGCGGACAATTACGACATGTACCTGCTGGGCTGGTCGCCGGGCACCTTTGATGCCGAACATCCCGTGCGTTTTCTCGCCTCCACGCCGAACGAAGAGAAGAAGCTGGGCAGCTGGAACTTCGGCGGCTTCTCGAATGCACGCGTGGATGAATTGCTGCCCATGATCCAGTCAGAGATTGACGACACCAAACGTCAGGCGATGCTGAATGAAACGGCCAAAATCCTGCAGGACGAGATGGCCTATGTGCCGCTTTATGTGCAGCCGCTGGTCTGGGGCGCGCAGGCGAATATCGAGCTGACCCAGCGCCCAGACAACTTCTTTATCCTGAACTGGGTCACCGTGAACTGAAAAAGGGGTGTCCCACGCTGGGACACCTGCCCCCTGCTGCACTTTCTAAGGGGTGCAGAGGCGGATTAACCGGTTCTTAGGAAAGTGTGGATGTGAAGCTCTGCCATCTTCAATGACGCGGGCGGTGTCTGGTCGCGACAATTGGCGTGGCGAGAAGACCTCAGGCACCGCGCCATCACAGCGAACGGCCGCTTTGAGCCCAAAGCTACATTCGAATTGGGAACGGACGTTCAGGTAGCAGGTCAATCAAATGCTTTTGCAACTCCGTCTCAGGGACCAATAATCGGCTAGGCGCGGAAGCTTCAGATAGTGCTAGTGGCCCTGCAACTCCGGCGTTTGAGCACTGAAAGCAAATTAGAGCCCACCAATCCAATCTGCCATCTCTCACAGTCGCGATACCGTGGTTGGGCGTATAGCACAGAAAGGCCAATTCACCGTCGGGTTGGTTCCAAGCGGATAGGAGATCGATGCATTCGTTTCGCTTAAGAAGACGACCCAAGACGCGAAATGGCCCGTCTCGCTTTCCAGCGGCTATGGGTGTGCTGTAGTTCAGGCCATCGCTCGTTTTTCGCAGAATCAACTCTTGCAAATTCTCAGCAACAAGTTGGTCACCATGCGACGACAGAAAGTGGAAGATGAACAACGCATCCCACGGCTCGCCAACTCTCCCTGCAATTTCCATCGACGATACCAATTAGACTAGTTGCGACTTCAGTTTCAGACCATTTGGAACATCCATAGCAGTTGCAACTAACGGCAGCAAAGTCCCGCATAGTCGCCATCGGCTCCGTTTGCGGTGGATTTCCCGTATGGACTTGTCGGATGTCGGGTTTGAGCCGAAAGTGCCTGCTGCTGCATTGCGTAAAAATAACGGCTTTCTGGCACTTCAGTAGAGTCGAGTACCTTCATCTGCCGTATGATCGTCTTCGACCTCTTTCAGCGTCTGCTCTCTATCAACTGTTGATATCACCCATTCAGCAAGTGTTGGCGCCGACTTCCGTTCGGGCCAGTGATCAGGGTGCCACAGCCGAGACCGGATGAAAGACTTCGAACAGTGCATGAAGGCTTCCTCGACTTCTATCACAAGGGCGAGCAGAGGTTCCTTTCCGTTGATCGCATGCCGCTTGCTGATCGCGGCATCTCGAACAACGCGAGCCGTGCCAGCGACCCGCAGCGTATCGCCGTGACCCGGCACAACGAAGAGAATAGCGATGTTCGGGTCTTCCAATAGATTTTGAAAGCCGTCAACACGGTGGTTTCCGAGCCTGTCTGGAATAATGAGCGTCCTATCGTCGTAGACTTCTACGAACCCGGCAGGGTCACCTTTGGGGGAAACATCAATCAGACCTTCGGACGCTTTGGTTGCAACGATTATGAGTGGCGCAAGTTCGATAAATCTCCGCGCAGTATCATTCAGCCGATCACTTACCTTTAGAAAGGTGTTGGTAAATCCTTCGGTCGGCAGCAACTCTCTGAGCCGTTCAATACTCTCGACTTGCTCATCGATTTCCAACACAACGCTCTCCGATCAATAAGAAAGATAGAGCTTAGCCGATGCGCCGATTTTCTCAAAGCCGCCATTTTTGAGCAGGACAGCCAATTAAGGCAAAGTCCGCATGGCCGCCATTATCCGGCTGTCAACAAACCGCGGCGTACGCTGCGTTCATTCCTCACGCGGTGCATCGGCGGAGCACAGACTGTGCAGTGCCCAAATCCCCTGTTTTGCGGGCGTTTATCCCTCTTCGTGCGCCTTTAATTGAGCCCGTTTTGAGTCCGTTGCACCGATTTTGTAACGGTGAGGAGCCAGCCAAACGCGTCGGACACCGCTTTCCACTTGACCGTCGCGCGCGACCGCTATCTGCTTGGCCCATGCTCGCCTACATCATCCAACGCATCGCCCAATCCGCCCTTGTCCTTCTGGTCGTGGGTCTTGTGGCGTTTTCGATGTTCCGCTTTGTGGGCGATCCTATCGACAACATGCTGGGCCAGGAACGCACGCAGGCCGATATCGAGCGGCTGCGTGAGGTGCTTGGCCTCGATCAGCCTTTTGTGGTGCAGTACTACAAGTTTCTAAGCAACGCCGCGCAAGGCAACTTTGGCGTCTCTTACCGGCAGGGGCGCGCAGTGTCCGAAATTCTGCTGGAGCGCGCGCCTGCGACCCTCGAACTGGCCGCTGTCAGCGGGTTTCTCGCCATCTCGATCGGGATTGGTCTGGGCGTGTTCACGGCCATCCGGCGCAACGGGCTGGGGGCCAATGTGATCATGTCCGTGTCGCTGATCGGGGTGTCGCTGCCCACCTTTCTGATCGGGATTTTGCTGATCTATCTGTTCTCGGTCGAACTGGGCTGGCTGCCCAGTTTCGGACGGGGAGACCGTTAACATTGGCGGCTGGTCCACCGGGTTCCTGACGGAATCCGGTCTCAAGGCCTTGATATTGCCGTCAATCACCCTTGGCCTTTACCAGATGACGCTGATCATGCGCCTTGTGCGTTCCGAGATGCTTGAAGTGTTGCGGCAGGACTATATCCGCTTTGCCCGCGCGCGGGGATTGCGCGAACGGGCGGTGAATTTCCGCCATGCCCTCAAGAACACCCTGGTCCCCGTGATCACGGTGACAGGGTTGCAGCTTGGCTCGATCATCGCCTTTGCCATTATTACCGAGACGGTGTTTCAGTGGCCCGGTGTCGGTCTGCTCTTCATCAACGCGATCCAGTTTGTCGATATTCCGGTCATGGCCGCGTATCTGATGCTGATCTCGGTCATGTTTGTGGGGATCAACCTGATTGTCGATCTGCTCTATTTTGCAATTGATCCGCGCCTGCGCGTGGACCGGACCGGAGGGCATTGAGCATGGTTGACACCCCCTTCCCCCCGACGCACCCATCGCGGTCAAGGACCCCTCGCGCCTGTCACTCGCGTTGCAGTCGGACTTCATCTACCAGTTCAAACGCTCACCCGTCGCTGTCGTCAGCTTTGGCCTTGTCACGCTGCTGGTTCTGAGCGCCCTTTTTGCCCCGCTGATCGCGCCCCATAACCCGTTTGATCCGGGCTCGCTCAACCTTATGAACGGGTTTTCCGCACCGATGACGCCCAATGCGTTCACCGGCGACACCTTCTGGCTGGGTACAGACGATCAGGGGCGGGATGTGTTTTCCACCATCCTTTACGGCATGCGCATATCGCTTTTTGTTGGTGCGGCGGCCGTGGCCTTTGCCATGGTGCTGGGCATCACGCTGGGCCTGCTTGCAGGCTATGTGGGCGGCTGGACGGAAACGATCATCATGCGGGTGGCGGACGTGCAACTGACCTTTCCGGCCATTCTGGTCGCGATGCTGATCTTTGGCGTGGCCAAGGGGATCACCCCTGTTGAATACCGCGACCAGATGGCGATCTGGGTGCTGATCATCGCCATCGGCCTTTCGGACTGGGTCCAGTTTGCCCGTGTGGTGCGCGGCGCCACGCTGGTCGAAAAGAACAAGGAATACGTCGCCGCCGCCAAGCTGATCGGGCGCACGGGGCCTGCGATCATGGTGCGCCATATCCTACCCAACGTGCTGAGCCCGGTGCTGGTGATCGCGACGATTTCACTGGCGCTGGCGATCATTGCCGAGGCGACTTTGTCTTTTCTGGGCGTTGGCGCACCGCCCACTCAGCCATCGCTGGGCACCCTCATCCGCATCGGTCAGGGTTTCCTCTTCTCGGGCGAGTGGTGGATTTTGCTGTTCCCGGCCGTGACGCTGTTGGTGTTGGCCCTGTCGGTGAACCTGCTCGGGGACTGGCTGCGCGACGCGCTGAACCCACGGCTCAGATAGGAACCCACATGAAAAAACTCGTCCTCCTCTGTGTCCTCGCACTGTCGACATCGGCCTATGCGCAGGACCAATCCCGGCTTGAGGCGGCAAAGGCCTATGTCGAAACGCCGGTCCAGCAAAAGCTGCTGAATGACATGTTCTCTCCGGCAGGGGTGATGGCGCAGATGGGTCTGATGGGCGGGCAATTGACGCTTGCGCAGCAGAAAACCGTCGCGGGCATCGTGTCGGAGGAGTTGCAGAGTATGAAACCCTCGATCACTACCGCGATGGTCGAAGGCATGGCACAAAGCTTTACGCTCGAAGAAATCGAGGCCCTGACCGCCTTTTATTCCTCGCCTGTCGGCGCTTCGGCCATGTCGAAAATGACGCCGTTCATGCAGCAGACACTGACCAGTCTGGGGCCGGAATTTCAGGCCATGCAAGCCCGGCTCATTCCTCGAATTAAAGCCGAATTGAGCAAGTAGCACGGGCACGTTTTCCACCCTTGAAGTCACGCGCGTCCTCGGGCGAGCAAAGAATCGCGCCCCGCATTTGCGCCAAAACACCAATTCCTGTAGTGTCGAAAGTCCACATTGCCGGCGCGACACTCACGCGCCCACTCGTTTGAAAAACAGGAGGCAAGAATGGAAGCTACGAAAATCGCAAGTTACGCAAACGCGCTCTATGCAGCCCATGGTGACAAGGCCGAGGCCGAGGCCGCCCAACGGGCGAATGCCGCGCTGAAGGAGCAAAAGACCGGCGAGGCCGAGGCCTGGCAGGCCGTGCGCGGCTCGATCAGGCGCCTGCGCGGTCCGAACCAAAGCTGATCACGCGCGCACCGTAACGTCCCACGGCGCCTCATTCGTGTTCAGACCACCCGCTGCTGGTGGGTGGTCGAGTCATGCTGCTTGCCAATGCGTGCCGAAGTTCTCATAAAAAGACTTCGCAACACAGTGGATCGCCGTGACCACCCCAATACTCTCCATCCGCAACCTGACTGTCGACATCCCCACACGTCATGGCACGCTGCGCCCGGTCAGCGGGGTGTCTTACGACATCGCTGCCGGTGAAATTCTGGGCGTTGTGGGCGAAAGCGGTGCGGGCAAATCCATGGCGGGCAATGCTGTCATTGGCCTGCTGAACCCGCCCGCCCATATCTCTGACGGCGAAATCCACCTGAACGGCACACGCATCGACCACCTCAAGGGCGACGCCATGCGCCGTCTGCGCGGCAAACAGATCGGGATGGTGTTTCAGGATCCGTTAACCTCGCTCAACCCGCTGTTGAAGATCGGCGACCAACTGACCGAGACGATGCTCGCCCATCTTGATATCTCGCAATCAGAGGCGCGCAAGCGGGCCATCGCGGCGCTGGACGAAGTGGGCATTCCGGGCGCAAGCGAGCGCGTTGACAGCTATCCCCACGAATTTTCCGGCGGTATGCGCCAGCGTGTTGTCATCGCACTTGCCCTTTGTGCCGAACCAAGCCTGATCATCGCCGATGAGCCGACCACGGCGCTGGATGTGTCGGTGCAGGCGCAGATCATCGCCCTGCTCAAACGGCTGTGTCGCGAACGCGGCACTGCGGTCATGCTGATCACCCACGACATGGGCGTGATTGCCGAGGCCGCCGACCGCGTGGCGGTGATGTATGCGGGCAAGCTGGCCGAACTTGGTCCCGTGCGCGAAGTGCTGAGCGCACCGTTGCACCCCTATACTGATGGCCTGATGGGCTCGACCCCGCTGGCCTCGCGCGGGAAGGCGCGGCTGCACCAGATCCCCGGTGCGATGCCCCGGCTGGATGCGCTGCCGACTGGCTGCGCCTTTCACCCCCGCTGTCCGCGTGCGCAGGATGCCTGCACAGTCGACCCGGCCCCCCGCATCGAGGACGGACAGGGCCGCGCGGCCTGCTTTTACCCCATTGACCGGGTCGAGGTCGCCTGATGGCCCTTGTCAGCATCCGCCACCTCACCCGTATTTTCGATGTGTCAAAGCCGTGGCTCAATCGCCTGATCGAACGCAAACCCCGCGCCCTGCTGACCGCCGTTTCCGACGTCAGCTTCAATATCGAGGAAAAGACCGTTTATGCGCTGGTCGGCGAATCTGGCTCCGGCAAATCGACCATCGGCAAGATGCTGGTCGGGCTGCTGGGCCCCTCCGAAGGGGCCGTCGAAATTCGCGGCACGGACCTTGCACGCGAAACCGACGCGGCCAAGATCGACGCTGTGCGCGCTGACATTCAGATGATCTTTCAGGACCCGTTTGCCTCGCTCAATCCGCGCTGGCGGGTACGCGACATCATCGTTGAACCGGTGGCCGCGCGGGGTGGCGACACAACCGGTCTGGCCGAACGTCTGCTGGAACAAGTGGGTCTGAGCGCGCGGGATGCGGGCAAGTTTCCCCACGAGTTTTCCGGCGGTCAGCGCCAGCGCATCTGCATCGCCCGCGCGCTTGCCTCCGAGCCGAAGCTGATCGTCTGTGACGAGCCGACCTCGGCGTTGGACGTGTCCGTGCAGGCGCAGGTGCTGAACCTGATGAGCGATCTCAAGGATCAGTTCGGCCTCACGTATCTGTTCATCAGCCACGATCTGACCGTGGTGCAACACATGGCCGACCGCATTGGTGTGCTCTATCTTGGGCGGCTGGTGGAGGAAGCGACGCCGGACGATCTGTTTGATGACCCCAAGCATCCCTATACCCAGATGCTGCTGGCCGCCGCCCCCAAGCTGGATGGGTTCGGGCGCGAAGTCACACCGCCCACCGGCGAAATCCCAGACCCGATCAACCCGCCGCCCGGTTGCGCCTATAACCCGCGCTGTCCGTTGGCAGAGCGCGTCTGCCGCGAACAGCGGCCAGAATTGCGCGAGGTGCGCGGGGCACGTGTGGCCTGTCATATGGTGGAGTAAGCCTGACACAGGGCCAGCGGCGGCCCGGCACGGAATCAAGGGCGTCAGCCCGCCGTGCCAGCGCCGACCCGCCCCCCGGGGCGGCGCTATGTCACCGCCGGCTCTTCGATCAGGCGACGCGATAACAGAGTTGACATAAAACGCTTTGCACAAGCCGGACTTGCGCCACCCCGCGGCTCGACGCTGGCACGGCTTACCGCGTCATTTTCAGCGACAGCACCCCCGCCAGCACAACCAGCGCCAGCAACACCAGCACCGACACCGACCACCCCTGCGCCTCGAACACCCGCCCGATCACAAAAGCCCCTGCGATCCCACCAAGGTAATAGCTGGCCAGATACAGCCCATTGGCTGCTGCATGATCATGGGTCGCCGTGCGCCCCACATAGCCCGTGGCCACGGATTGCGCGAAAAACAGACCCGCCCCGACCATGGCGAGCCCCAGCAGAAACAGCGCCAGCACCGGGGTCATCAGCAGGCCGAGGCCAACAAGAGACACAAGGATCGCGCCATGAAAACTGGCGCGCGCACCGAACCGCCGCACGGAGGCTGCGGCCATGGGTGTAGTAAGGATCGCAGGTACGAAGACGAAATAGACAAATCCGATATACATCTGCGGCAGGCCGAACGGGGCTTCGCTCAGGATGAAATTCGCATAGGTGAAGGTGGCGACGAAGACGAACAACAGCACAAATCCGATGGCGATCATGGCGATCAGCTTGGTGTTGGTCAGGTGATCGCGCCATGCGTCAATCACCGAGCCGACCTCGCCTTCGATCCGGCGGTGTCCAGACGTGCTGCCGATATAGAGGTAGGCGACGAGCGCGCCGGCAAGGTTGAGAGCGGCAAAGCCGTAAAAGCTCTCTGCCAGCCCCAGATTGTCTGCCAACCCGGATGCCAGTAACCGCCCGAAGAGGTTCGAGGCCACGTTGCCGGTGATATAGGCCGCCATCGCCCCGGCCACTGCCGTCATTGAGCATTCTTCACTCAGATAGGTCAGTGTGAGGGTGAAGGCGGCTGACATGAACACGCCTTGGGCCACGCGCAGCAGGGTGAAGGTGGTCAGGTCCGGTTGTTGCGCCAGCAGCATCGTCGGGACGCTGAGCATCGCCAGACACATCCAGATGCCGCGTTTGCGGTCAATCTTGCGCGCGAACACGGCGACGATCAACGAGGCCAGCGCCATGCCGATGGTCGAGGCGTTGACGGCAAAGCCCATGGCCGCCGGGGTGACCCCGTAGGTCTGCACCAGCGTCGGCAAGAGGGCTTGCGAACCGAACAGATCAATCAGCGTCAGGAACGCGATCAGCGCGATCATGCCGGATCGGCGGATCACCATGCGGCGATCCTCGGGTGCCTTTTGGGCCAGTTCCGGGGCCATCCCGGTCATCTGGGCGGCGGTGGACATGCGCTTAGCCTTCGTGGCTGCCATGGGCCAGCGGCGCGGTACGCGGCACGCCCTCAACCGCGGCCTCGGGTTCGATCACGCCGAAATACATCACCGCGGGGGTGTCGCCGGTGTTTTCCCACCAGGCCTGCGCGCCACCTGCAACGGTCGATCCGTCATGGGTGGCCAGCTTGATCGGGCCTTTGACCCCATGCTCAGTGACCTCACCTTCCCAGACGAAACTTTGCAGCGGCTCACCGACATTGACAAAGCTGGCTAGCGATCCGCCCGGCTGCAATGTGGCGCGGTATGTGGACAGGACCCAGCCTGCGCCCGTGCCATCCGAAAAGTGGTTCGACAGGCTGACAACGCCCAAAAGCTCGTGCTCGACACCTTGGTCATCGGGGGTCTTGACGTCGATCCCCGCAGGCACTGGTGCGACGGTGTCATCGCTGTTGCGCGGCTCGAACACGTCAAAAGCGATCAGATGAACCGTCTCGTCCCCTTCGTTTAGCCACCAATGGGCCAACTCGCCTTCTTCCAGCGCCAATCCACCAGCCTCATGCAGGATGCGTTCATCGCTGGTCGAGGTGTATTCATAAATCTCGCCCGTCAGAATGGTGAACACGGCGGGCCGGTTGGCGTGATCGTGGATCGGCACGATGCCCTGATCGCGGATGGTCCAGAAGCGTGTGCGCAGGTTGCGCCCGGCAAGGCTTGCGATGCCTTCCTCGCCCAGCGCGGTGTTGCCCAGCACGGTGTTCGAGATGTCGCGTGCCTGGCTTGGCCCTTCGAGACCATAAAGAACCCGCGTCTTCAGACCGCCCAGGTCAAAGGCAAAGGCGGAGGTGGCGAGCGCCGCGATTGCGAGCCCGAGAGTTGCCGTTCGAATTGTCATTTGTTCAATCCTTTCTGGATTTCAGCTCGACAACGTTGGCCCCGTGGGCGGCTGTCACGTCGTCAAATAGCGCACGCAGATCAAGCGTGCTTTCCACTTCGATCTTGTCAAAATTGGCGTTCAGCCACCGGTCTGCATGTTCCCGGCCCAGATCGCGCAGGTGCACCAGAAACGCCCATTCCGAATTCACCTTGGAGGACGCATCCAGTTCCAGCATGTCGTTGCACCCATCGATCATGTGCATGTTCATGGTGCGGTATTCGTTGTTGGACAGCGCGCCATCCTCGATCAGACGGTGGATCAGGTCGATGGTGCGTAAATCCCGCAAGAGTGAGCCGTTGAACGTGATCTCGTTCAGGCGGTTCTGAATATCGCGCGCCTGTTTCGGCGTGCCGGGGCGCAACAGCGGGTTGATCTGTACGATCACGATGTCAGACGAGGGCGAGTGATCGATGAAGGGAAACAGCACCGGATTGCCCATATACCCGCCATCCCAATAGGGCACGCCGTCAATCTCGACGGCCTTGAACATGGATGGCAGGCAGGCCGAGGCCATGACCACGTCCAGTGACACTTCGTGGCGGTGAAAGACCCGCGCACGGCCCGTTTCGACATTCGTGGCAGAGATATAGAGCCCCATGTCCTGGCAGTTCGCCACCTTGTCGAAATCCACGAAATCCTCGACCAGATCGCGCAGCGGATTGATGCCCAGCGGATTGAGATCGTAGGGCGAGGCCATGCGGCTCATCATATCCATCATGATGTACCCGGGCGACGTGTCCAGCGACCACGACCCGAACAGCACATCCAGAGGCGAGCGTTTGATCGGGCTGCCCTGACCTGCGACGCTGACGGCGCGCCAGAACTCCTCAAGTGCGACACGCGCACCTGCCGCCCCGTTGTCGTACATGCCCTGCGTGGCCACCACCGCGTTCATCGCCCCGGCCGAGGTGCCGCTGATCGCTTCGATCCACAGCTTGTCTTCTTCGAACATGCGATCCAGTACACCCCAGGTGAACGCCCCGTGCGACCCACCCCTTGCAGGGCAAGGTTGATCGATTTCTCGTGGCGTTTGGCGCGGCCGTTTTCCTTGGACATCAGACTTGCTCCGGTTTGGGGTGCGATGCTGGGCTTTTTCGGTGACGTCTACTGCGCGACCCAGCCGCCATCGACGGGCAGGGCAGTGCCGGTCATCGACGCGGCGGCCTCGGTTGTGAGGAACACGCACAAGGCGCCGAGCTGTTCGACAGTGACGAATTCCTTGGTGGGCTGGGCCTTGAGCATCACGTCGTTCTTGACCTCTTCCTCGGTGATGCCGCGCGCCTTGGCGGTGTCGGCCACTTGCCCTTCGACCAGCGGGGTCAGCACGTAGCCCGGGCAGACCGCGTTGACGGTCACGCCATGTTCGGCGGCTTCAAGCGCGACGGTCTTGGTCAGCCCGACGATGCCATGCTTGGCCGTCACATAGGCCGATTTGAAGGGCGAAGCGACAAGGCCGTGGGCGGACGCGATGTTGATGATGCGTCCGAACCCGCGCTCTTTCATGCCCGGCAGAGCGGCGCGGATGGTGTGAAAGGCCGAGGACATGTTGATCGCGATGATCGCGTCCCACTTTTCGACGGGAAACTCTTCGACCGGGCCGACGAACTGGATGCCTGCATTGTTCACGACGATATCGACTGCGCCAAACCGCGCTTCGGTCTGCTTGACAAGGTGTTCGATCTCGCCCGGTTTGGTCATGTCCGCACCGTGATAGCCGACCTCGCCTTCGCCCATCTCTTCGAGGCGGGCGCGCGTCTCTTCGATCTCGTCCGCGTCGCCAAACCCGTTGATCATGATGTTGTACCCTTCGGCGGCAAAGGCTTCGGCGATGCCAAGGCCAATGCCGCTGGTCGATCCGGTGATGATGGCGGTGCGTGTCATGATATGCCCTCTCTTGGTCATGCTGCAGTGCGGAAATTCTACATTGTCCAACACCTAGTGTCGAATGCAGACAGGAACAATTCCCGTTTCAACTGTCTCTCCGTCCCGTGAAAAAAACCGGGGGATGTGTCAAAGAATAGGCCGGATTGCGCTGGTCTGAAGCATTTCGGCGTCGTCGGGGCGTGGTTTGTTACAGCGTGATGTCGCGCAGCGGACCCTGATCCAGCCTGTGGATGTGATCGGCCATGGCGTGGGGGAAATAGCTCCGCACCAGCGGGTCGTGCCCGGGCACAATCAGTTTCGGCGCACTGGCCAGACGATAAAGCGTATCAAACCCGTCAAGCAGGTCCTGCAGGTCCACCACGATTGGAAAGGGTTTGCGCGCCATGAAATTTTCGTAAAAGTGCGACGCATCAGAGGCCAGCACCATCCAGCCCGCATCTGTGCGCACCCGCACGGCCTGCAGGCCACGAGAGTGCCCACCGATGCAATGCAGCGTGATGCCGTCAGCGATTTCAGCGTCGCCATCATGGAAAATGACCTGCCCGGAATAAAGCCGTTTGACCGCCTCGCACACATGGCCCGCCGTGAATGGCATCCGCAGCGTATCGTGGCACATGCAGGGCCCGGTCGCGTAGGCCATTTCGGCCGCCTGCATGTGCAGCTTGGCATTGGGGAACAGATGCAGCCCGCCTGCGTGATCGTAGTGCAGGTGGGTCACGACGATTTCGGTGATGTCCTCGGGGGCCAGATCGAAGGGTTTGAGCGCCTCGACAGGGTCAAGCCGGATCGGGCGGTCCCGCGACGTGGCCTCTTCATCATCATACCCGGTATCGACAAGGATCACCCGCCCCGGCCCTTTGATCAGCCACATGTAATAATCGATCGCATGGGGAGCGTCGTGGTTGTCATCAAAGATAAAGCTGTCCGCCCGCGTGCGCCCGCCCCGGTCGCCGTATTTGATGGCATAGATTTCCCAGACGCTCATCTGTCTACACGCGCATACGTGCGCAGGGTCTTGTTGGCCACGAGATCCGCGACCTTGGGGCCGGTGGCCTTGTAATGCGGCATGGTCTGGTGCGCCTCGAACGCGGCCAGATCGTCGTAGAGTTCATACAGAAACACAGTGTTGGGCACATCCGGGTCCGTGCACACATCGAACTGGCGACAGCCCGGTTCATCGCGCACCGAACAACGCGCGTTGTTGAGGATATGCTCCATGAACTCTTCCATCTTGCCCTCTTTGATGTCGAACACGACGGTGACTGCATATGGCATGTGCTGCCCTTTCTGATGTGGCCTGATCGAATTCATCCGATCAGGGAATTTACAAACGCATGCATTAACGTATACACAAATGCATACCGATAGCGAGTCGCTTTGACTTATCTTACGGTCAAAGGAGCCGCGCACCATGAAAACCACGTTTGAAATTGCAATCTTTGAAGGGGACGGGATCGGCCCCGAGATCATGGCGCCGACTCTCGATCTGCTGCGCGGCCTTGCGGTAGAAGGTGGATACGACTTTTCCTTCAAAGACGCGCCTGCCGGTGCGGCCCATTACCAACAGACCGGCGACAGTTTCCCCGCCGCGTCCATGGCGACCGCGCGCGGCGCAGATGCGATCCTGCTGTCGGCCATGGGGCTGCCGGATGTACGTTACCCCGACGGCACCGAAATTTCGCCGCAGATCGATCTGCGCAAGGCACTGACCCTGTTTGCAGGGGTGCGGCCCGTCACCATCCGCCCCGGACAACCCACCCCACTGGCCACCGACAAGCCTGTCGATTTCGTCCTGATCCGCGAAAGCACCGAAGGGCTATTTTACACCCAAGGGCGCGGCGAGGTCGAAGCGGACGAGGCGCGCGAGACCCTGCGCATCACCCGCGCCATTTCTGAACCGCTGTTCAAGTTCGCCTTTGATCTGGCCGCATCGCGCAAGGCCGCAGGGCGCGGGCCGGGCAAGGTCACCTGTGTGGACAAGGCCAACGTGTTCCGCGCGTTCGCGTTCTTTCGCGAGATGTTTGATGCCGAGGCCGCGCGTCACCCCGACATCGCCGCAGACCATGCCTATGTCGATGCTACGGCCCTGTGGATGGTGGAGCGACCATGGACGTTCGACGTGATGGTCACCGAGAACATGTTCGGCGACATCCTGTCCGATCTGGGGGCTGGGCTGATGGGCGGCCTTGGCCTCGCCCCTTCGGCTGATATCGGGCATGATCATGCGGTGTTCCAGCCCTGTCATGGATCGGCACCCGATATCGCGGGCCAAGGGGTGGCCAACCCGATGGCAATGATCCTGTCGGCAGCGATGATGCTGGACTGGCTGGGCGCGCGGAACGGGGTGGACGCGATGACCGCCGATGGCGCGCGCCTGCGCGACGCGGTGGACCGCGTGGTGGCCGAGCGCCGCGTTTTGACGCGCGATCTGGGTGGCACTGCGGGCACGGCCGACGTTGCAATGGCCGTGAAAGAGGCGCTGTCATGACCATCCGGGTGGCATGCATCGGTGCGGGATACTTCAGCCAGTTCCATTACGACGCATGGGCGCGGATCGCAGGGGTCGAGGTGGTCGGGGCCTGCGACATGGAACTGGCGCGGGCCGAAGCCACCGGTGCGCCTGCTTTCGGTGATCTGAGCGTGATGCTGGATACGGCACAGCCCGACCTGCTCGACATAATCGTGCCACCCCCGCCCATGCCGAAACGATCCGCACGGCCCTTGCAGCAGGGATAAAATGGATCATCTGTCAAAAGCCGTTCTGCAGCGATCTGGATGAGGCGCGCGCCATCGTGGCAGAGGCCCAAACCGCAGGCGCGCATCTGATCGTGCACGAGAATTTTCGCTTTCAGCCCTGGTACCGCGCCATCAAGGCAGAACTGGGCCAAGGCAGCATCGGCGAGGTTCAGAACGCCACCTTTCGGCTGCGCCCCGGTGACGGGCAAGGCCCGCGCGCCTATCTGGACCGCCAGCCCTATTTTCAGACCATGTCCCGTTTTCTGATCCATGAAACGGCTGTGCACTGGGTCGATACGTTTCGCTTTCTGTTTGGCCAGGTCACCCATGTCTATGCCGACCTGCGCCGCCTCAACCCGGCCATTGCGGGCGAGGATGCGGGCCACGTGATCTTTGATCATGCGAGCGGCGTGCGGGCGCTGTTTGACGGCAACCGGCATCTTGATCACGTCGCGGACAACCTGCGCCGCACCATGGGCGAGGCGTGGATCGAGGGGACGGGCGGGACACTGACCTTATATGGCGACGGGTCGGTGACCCGGCGGGCCTTTGGCCAGCGTGACGAAATCACCGTTTACCCCAAAGATATGTCGCGTGGCTTTGGCGGGGATTGCGTACATGCGCTTCAATCCCACGTGATCGCGGCGATGCAAGGGCGTGGCAGCCTGGAGAATACAGGACAGGACTACCTCACGGTTCTGGGTCTCAAGGACGCGATTTATGCTTCGGCAGAGGCCGGGCAAAAGCTGGCCGTGGACGGAGGTGGATAATGGGCGCTGTGTCGAATGTGGATCGGGCCCTGTCTGCGCTGCGCCAGATGATCTTTTCCGGCACGCTGACGCCGGGGTCGGATCATCTGGAAACCGAACTGGCCGCGCAACTGGGCATGTCGCGCACACCGGTGCGAGAGGCGGCGCTGATGTTGCAGGCCCAGGGGTTGGTCGAGGTGCGCCCCCGGCGCGGCATTCGCGTGCTGCCTGTGTCGGCGCAGGACATGCGCGACATCTACGACATCCTGACGGAGCTGGAGAGTCTGGCGGCAGAACGCGCCGCGCAAGCGGGCTATTCCAAAGCCGATCTTGCGACGCTCGCGGCGGCGATCCGGGATATGGACGCCGCCCTTGACGCCGACGATCTGCGCGCCTGGGCCGAGGCCGACGACCGGTTTCACCGCGAACTGGTGCGGCTGGGGGGCAATGCGAGGCTGGCTATGGTCGTGTCGGTGATGCGCGATCAGGTGCGCCGGGCGCGGGCCACGACCCTGTTCATCCGCCCCAAGCCGTTAAAGTCGAACGCGGATCACCGCACTGTCTATCAGGCGATTGCCGAGCGCGACCCGAAAAAGGCGCATGACACGCACCATGCCCACCGCAGTGCGTCACGCGATATGCTGGTCGCGCTGCTGGAAAAGCATCAGTTTCATGGATTGTAGGCGCGCCTAACCGGCGTGCAGGGCCCTGAGATCATCCGCGCCTTTGCGCAGGGCCGGCAGATAGGACATCAGTTCAGACAGGCGGCGGCGCTGCATGGGGGCATGGGCGGACAGAGTGGCAAGCAGCTTGCCCTGATTGTCCAGCACCGGCACGGCCAGCGCAGTCATGCCGTCCATGAACTCCTCGTCATCGGTGCTGTAGCCGCGCTGACGGGTCAGCTCCAATTCAGCCTTGATCTTGTCGCTGTCGGTCAGCGTCCGCTCGGTGCGTTTTTCGAGGGGCCGTGCGGCCAGCAATGACCGCAGGATGTGCGGGCGCAGGGTCGACAGGTACATCTTGCCGCTGGCCGTGCAGTGGAACGGCACCTGCGTGCCGATGGGCAACTGGATGCGCAGCGGCCATTCGGTTTCGACCCGGTCAAGATAGGTCATCCCCTCGCGGTCCGGTGTGGCAAGGTTGCAGGTCTCACCGATCTGGTCGGCAACGCCGCGCAGGATAGCAAGGCGCGCCGTGCGCAGATGTTCAGAGGTCATCGTGGAGACGGCCAGGGCCCGCAAACGCGGCCCCGGCCCATAGCTTCGCCCGTCCAGATCGCGCTGCAAAAACCCTTCGGCTTCGGCTGTTTGCAGCAGGCGGTGCACGGTGGGCTTGGGCAGCCCAAGGGCGTCGATCAGATCCACCGGCTTGACCGGCACCCCGCGTCGGGCCACTTCCTCCATCACCATCAGCAGCCGTAGATTGGTGGGGATCTGAGTGTCTTTGGCAGGGCGATGATCGTCAGGCATGGCTCACTTTTATCTATTCGGTAACAGGAACAACGCAAGGTCAGGTATCAGCGCGACGCATATCCAGACCACCAGCAGCGACCCGAGGTACAATGTGGAGTACCGCAGAAGCCGGAAATATGGAACGCCTGTCACACCGGACGCCACGTAAAGGTTAAGGCCATATGGCGGCGTGATGAAACCAATCGAGGCCCCGACAAGGAAGATAACCGCGAAATGGACCGGATCAACGCCCACAGAAGCGGCAATCGGCGCCAGAATCGGAGCCATGATGATTGTGACCGGCAGACTTTCAAGGATCATACCCGCCACGAACACCATTGCCATCGCTGTGAACAGGATGGGGTAGTATCCGCCCATGCTGCGCAACAGATCGCCAATGACCTCGGCGGCCCCCAGCGTGCCCAGCACCTGCTGCATTACGACCGACACCGCGATCAGAGGCGTCAGGATGCCTGCGATCTGCGCGGAGCGTTCGACCACCGAAGGCACGTCCCACAGGCGGAACCCTTCGACCGTCAGCATTGAGGTCACCGGTTTTTCGTCGATCGGCGCGTTCTGGTCGACCTTCATCATCTTGTTGATCGGATAGCTGAGAACACCGGCGATGATGCCAAAGCCCACGGTCACACCCGCCGCTTCGGTCGGCGAGAATTTGCCCGTGTAGATACCCCAGAGCACCAGACCGATGGCGAAGAAACCCAGCCACGCGCCCAGTGCCGTCTTGAGCACCCGGAAGGGCGACAGCGCGATCAGCACACCCCACTTGTTCATGACCGACACGACAAAGCAGACGCCCATCATGGCCAGAACCATCAACGCTCCGGGGATGATCCCGGCGATGAACAGATCCGAGATCGGCAGGTTCATCAGGAAGCCATAGACAATGAAGATGATCGAGGGCGGGATGATGATCCCGACTGTACCGCCCGCCGCCGCCGTGGCTGCGGAAAAGCGTTCGTCATATCCACCCTTGGTCATTTCGGGATGCAGCATCGAGCCGATGGTGGCCGTTGTGGCCGAGTTCGAACCCGAGATGGCCGCAAACAGGCCGCACGCGCCGATGGCCGCCATGGCCAGACCGCCGCGCAGCCACCCCAGACAGGAATAGGCGAAATCCGACAATCGTTTCGCGATGCCTGATTTGTTGATCAAATCCCCCGTCAGAATGAACAGCGGCATGGCCAGCAGGGCAAACCCGTCCTTGAACACGTTCAGCAATTCGTTGCCCGTGTTGTCCAGCGGCAGGCCAATCACAAGGCTGCACAGGATCGACCAGTAAAAGATCACCAGCAGCACAGGCGTGCCGAGCATGAAGAGGACCGTTACGGCCAGCGAGATCAGCGTAATCCACGTTCCATCGGCCATCAGCCCTGCCCTCCGATAACCGCTTGTTCAATCAGCGTTTCATTGTTGCGGTAGCGACCGAGGTCGATGATCGCGTTGCTTAGCACGCGGCCCGCCATGAGAACAAAGCAGACCGGCATGGTCACAATGAACCACCACCGCATGACGCCGTCGGTCCCGAGAACGATGGCAAAGTTGTCGTATGTGTTAACGGTGATGCGCGCCATGGTGGTCACGCAGATGATGCAGAAGATGAACCAGAGGACGTTGTCCATCACCAGGCACATATACTGCGCCTTGGGGCTCATGTTCGAGCGGAATTCGGAAAAGCTCAGATGCGTGCGCAGTTTGACGTTATAGGAACATCCGTACCACGACATGATCATGAAAATGAGGGGCGGGATCGTGGTTGACCACGGCACCTGCGAGGAAAAAACAAAGCGCTGGATCACCCCGGCAAAGATGATCACCGCAATGATGATATAGGCCGTCACCGCGATGATCCGCTCGAAATTGCGGTCCAGCCAGGGTGAGGCCTTGTAGATATAGGTCACGAGGATAGCGCCGATGATCGTGATCGGTCCGAACACGAACCAAGCACCGGGCGATCTGTAAGCTTGTACGACTTTAAAATTGATGTCGCCCGCCAACGTCGATGTGACGATGGTGGACATGTCGGCCAAGATTGACATGCCGATCCCCTCCCTCTGTTTTCTGTCTTTGTCACTCTAGGCGCATTTTTGCGCTCTTTGACAAATAAATAAGCCGACCCCGCACTCTACGGGATCGGCTTTGATCACTCACGCCAAGATCAGGCTTTCCACCAGCGGCGGGGCTCGACGTTCTCGGGCAGTGTGTCGCCCGGAATCTTGCGAACCTCGTCGTAGATTTCCTGATAGGTGTCTGCGCCACCCTGCCAGCCGTTGATACGCTCGCGCCATTCTTCCCACAGTGCGGGCTGGTACTCGGGCGAACACATTTCCTCGGCCTTCTTGATCTCTGCGTCCGACAGGAACGCGTTGCGCACGTTGTTTTGCGCAAAGATCGAGTTTGGCATCATCGGATCGGACATGCCGACCGTGTTGATCAGTGCCACTTCGTTGGCGGCCTGCACGTGGGTTTGGGCCCAGTATGCCGATTCCATCACTTCGTCCTGCAACTCGCCACCAAGGCTGTCAAAGACCGACGCGTTCATCGCCGTGTGCTCTGTGCCGCAGAAGAAGTTCAGGTGCACCGACTGGGACACAACGGGGGACATGTTGGCATATGCCACGGCCGAGGCCCATGTTTCCGCACCATCGATCAGGCCCTGCTTCAGACCATCAAGGGTTTCTTCCCAAGCGACCGGAACCGGGTTCAGGTTCAGGGCGGTCATGGCGATTCGGCCAAGCTGTGTGCCCGTGACGCGGTTTTTCGTGCCGAACAACTGCTCGACAGATGTCACCGTGTCCTTTTCCTGCCATGCCAGACCCAGCTGGATGCCGCGCAGTTCAGCGTGGCTGAACAGGAATTTCAGGCCGTGGCGACGCTCATAAGGTTCGCGCAGCAGCGCCTGAGACGCAGGCGAATAGAGGAAGTGATACTGGTCCGCACGGTTACGGAACATGTACGCATAGTCCAGAACGTTCAGGTACGGTGCGCCACCGGCAGAGTTCTGAGTGGACGCCGCATAGATGTCGACGATGCCTTGCTGTGCTTTTTCAACACAGGACACCTGGCCACAGATCTGGTTATCTCCAATGAATTCAACGCGAATTTCACCGTCTGTGCGGCTTTCCAGATCGCGGGCAAATTCCAGAGCGCCAGCACGTTCGATCAGCAGGTTGCGTGCGTTGAAGCCCGCAGCGCCGAACTTCAGCATGAACTTTGGCTCTTTGGCAAAGCGCTTTTCGTATGTGGATTCGGCAGCAGCCGCCAGGTTGGCAAGGCTCATCGCCCCCCCGAAACCACCCGCAGCCAAGAGCGTCGAGCTCATGCCGTAACGGCCAGCCACTTTGAACAAATCGCGGCGGGAAATGCCGTTGATTTTGTCACTAATTCCCATGCTATCCTCCCTGATGCATATTATTGAGACGTTTTATCTCATAAAAGGCTAGCCTACGCGAAGCATTCTGCATAGTCTTTTTTTGGAAAGTTTGTACGGGAGGGTGCAATTGTGGAAGCTGACTACATCATTGTCGGGGCCGGTTCTGCCGGTTGCGTGCTGGCCAACCGTCTGAGCGCTGACCCTTCCGTCAAGGTTGTCCTGCTCGAAGCAGGGGGGCGCGACCTCAATCCGTGGATCCATATTCCGGTTGGTTACTTTAAAACCATTCACAACCCCAATGTCGACTGGTGTTACAAGACCGAACCCGATCCGGGCCTGAACGGACGCTCGATCGAATGGCCGCGCGGCAAGGTTCTGGGCGGATCGTCCTCGTTGAACGGATTGCTTTACGTCCGCGGACAGCCACAGGATTACGACCGCTGGGCGCAGATGGGCAACCGCGGTTGGGCCTGGGATGATGTGCTGCCGCTGTTCAAACGGTCAGAAAAGAACGAGCGCGGGGCGGACGAATTTCACGGCGATCAGGGCAACCTGTCGGTGTCCAACATGCGCATCCAGCGCCCCATCACCGATGCATGGGTCGCCGCCGCGCAGGCCGCCGGGTACAAATTCAACCCTGATTACAACGGGTCGGATCAGGAAGGCGTCGGCTTTTTCCAACTGACGGCACGCAACGGGCGGCGCTGCTCGTCTGCCGTTGCTTTCCTCAACCCGGTCAAAGGCCGCGACAACCTCTCGATCGTGACCCACGCCCATGTGCAAAAGGTCAACATCACCGACAAGCGCGCCACTGGCGTCACCTACCGCGACAAGGGCGGCGTGTCCCACACGATCACCGCGCGGCGCGAGGTGGTCCTGTCCGGCGGGGCCATCAATTCACCCCAATTGTTGATGCTGTCGGGTGTCGGCGAGGCCGAGCAACTGGCCGAACACGGCATTGAGGTGATTGCCGACCTGCCCGGCGTGGGTAAGAACATGCAGGACCATCTGCAGGCCCGTCTGGTTTACAAGTGCAACGAACCAACCCTGAATGACGAAGTGTCCACGCTGTTCGGACAGGCCAAGATTGGCCTCAAATACCTGATGTTCCGTGCAGGGCCGATGACCATGGCTGCAAGCCTTGCGACCGGTTTCATGAAGACCCGCGATGATATGGAAACCCCGGACATCCAGTTCCATGTGCAGCCCCTGTCGGCCGAGAACCCCGGCAAGGGGGCCGATCCGTTTTCAGCCTTCACCATGTCTGTGTGCCAGTTGCGCCCCGAATCAAAGGGAGAGATTCGTCTGGCCAGTTCCGATGGCCGCACCTACCCCAAGATCATCCCGAACTATCTGAGCACTGAAACCGACTGCCGCACCATCGTCGAAGGCGTCAATATTGCCCGGCGTATCGCGCGCCATGCGCCGTTGACCTCGAAAATCTCGCAGGAATATCGCCCTCATGCGGACCTGCCGATGGACGATTACGACAAGACGCTGGATTGGGCGCGCAACAACACCGCCTCGATCTATCACCCGACAGGCACCTGCAAGATGGGGAGCGACAAGATGGCGGTGGTGGACGATCATCTGCGCGTGCGCGGCATTGACGGGCTGCGCGTGGCCGACTGTTCCATCATGCCCGAGATCGTGAGTGGCAACACCAATGCACCCGCGATCATGATCGGGGAAAAGGCATCTGATCTGATCCTCAACGCAGGCTAGTCGTCCCACTCCACGTCGAATTTGGTCACGACGGCCTGCACCTGCGCATCTGTCAGCCTTTGAGCTGACATGCCCCGCGTTATCAGCGCCAGACGCGCCGTGTCTTCGAGTTCTTCGATGGCGTTGCACGCCGCCTCGACGTCCTTGCCGGCCACGACGGGGCCGTGATTGGCCAGCATCACCGCGGATCGTTTGCCCGCCAGCCCGCGCACCGCCTGCCCCATCGCCGGATCACCCGGCAGGAAAAACGGCAGCAGAGCCACCTTGCCCAGTTTCATGATCCCGTAAGGGGTGAGCGGTGGCAGAAAATTATCCGCATCCGCACCCGGCAGCATCGACAGCGCCACCGAATGACACGAATGCAAATGCACCACCGCACCCGCACTGCTGCGCGTGTCATAGAATGCGCTGTGGAGCGGCATTTCCTTGGTCGGCGCGTCCCCATCGATATGCGCGCCCTGTGCGTCAAACCGGCTGAGCCGCGCAGGGTCAAGCCGCCCGAAACTGATGCCCGTGGGCGAGACCAGCAGCCCGCCATCCTCTAGACGCGCCGAGATGTTGCCCGTGCTGCCATGGGTGAGTCCCCGCTCGAACAGGGACTTGGCCAGCAGGCATATCTGTTCGCGCAAGGCGGTCTCAGTACTCATCCCTCCAACACCCGATCGGCTTTTTCAAAGAAATCCTCGGCCCCGAAGTTCCCCGATTTGAGCGCCACAACCAGATCAGGCCCTGCGCGCAGCGCAGGCACGCCGGGGTCAATCTCTGGCCCGATGTCGAGCGTATCAAGGTCCAACCCCTCGACTATCGCGCCTGAGGTTTCG
This sequence comes from Tateyamaria armeniaca, assembly GCF_045797845.1. Lineage (NCBI taxonomy): Bacteria > Pseudomonadati > Pseudomonadota > Alphaproteobacteria > Rhodobacterales > Roseobacteraceae > Tateyamaria > Tateyamaria armeniaca. Next base: position 2,159,376 of record NZ_JBHDIY010000002.1, on the reverse strand, counting down.
CCTCCCGCCGTGATGATCCGCGTCGCGCCACCTGCGCGCAGCTTGCGGGCGACCTCGGCAAAAAAGCCTCCAGCGTGTCCGCGGACCGTTCGCGCCCGTATGTCGCCTGAATTGCTTTCACCTGCGCGGGGTCCGCAGAACTGTAGGCGAGCGGAATACCGTCCTGTTCCAGCAGCCACGCCGCCAGCATATCCGCATCAAGCCGTCCTTCGATCACATCGCCTGCCACGATCTCGCGCGCAGGGTGGTGCGCCGCGTGATAGGCGACCTGCGCGCGCGTTGCCGTCGAACAGGAGCCTGACAGGGCGACCGCCTTGCCCCCCTGCCCCGACCATGGCACCGCACCCGCCGAGCAGCCAAAATTTGCAGGCAGTCCAAGTGCGACGCCGGATCCGCCGGTGATCAGAGGCAGGTCTTTTGCCGCCGCCCCGATGGCGCGCAGATCGTCGTCCCGGATCGCATCCACGACGATCAGGCGATGCCCGGCCTCTTGTTGCGCACTCAGCTCCGCCGCAATGGAGGTGGCCCCGCCAAAAACCGCGCGCGGGCCGACATGGCCCACGCTGTGCCGGGTTTGCTGTGCAAGCCAGCGGCGCAGATCGGGATCCGTCATCGGGGTCAGCGGGTGGTTCTGCATGCCCGACTCGCTCAGCAGCACGTCATTCACGAACAGATGGCCCTGAAACACCGACCGACCCGTGCCCGGAAAGGCCGGGCAGACGATCACCTTTTGCGCATCAAGCGCGTCGGCAAGCGCATCGGCCACAGGGCCAATGTTGCCCTCGGGCGTGGAATCAAAGGTGGAACAGTATTTGAAGAAGAACTGCGTGCATCCTTGGGCCTTCAGCCAGTCCAGCGCCTCAAGCGAGCGGGCAACGGCATCGGCCACCGGGATCGAGCGGGATTTGAGCGCGACCACACCTGCCTCGACCGACGGATCGGCAGGCCCGTCCGGCACACCGGTATATTGCGTCGCGCGCATCCCGCCCTTGGCCAGCGTGTTGGCCAGATCGCTTGATCCGGTAAAATCGTCGCCGATGCATCCCAGTTTCATCTATTCACTTCCAATTCGTCACGGACCCGCACAGGGAAACACCGCCGTGCCGCGACGTGCAAGGCCGACCCCCAAATTTCGGGATTTCACAGCAGATCGCGCGGGTGGGCCACATCGCGCCCGGCAAGCCGCAGCATGTGCCACGCCAGAACAAGGTTCGAGGACAGCACAGGCACGCCCAATTCGTCCTGCAATGCGGCGATGACATCAAGCGTGCGCAGATTGGTGCAGGACAGGAACAGCCCTTGCACATCCGCGCCGTCCATGACCGCGCGGGCCGCGGCCATGACAGAGGCATCGTCGATCTGCGTGACTGCCTCTTCGTTCGCCTCGTCAAAGCTGGTGAAGTTCGGAGTTTCAATGCCCGCGGCGCGCAACACGTCCCGCAACCTGTCCGAAACGGACGGGACATAGGGCGACACGATAGCGATGCCGCTGAGGCCAAGTGCGCCGCACGCCGCGATCAGGGCCGAAACAGGCTCGCTGACTGCGCCTGCCTGCGTGCCTGCCTTTACGCGCTCTTCGATCACCGGCGCCCCGATCTGCGCAGTGCCCGACGTGCAGCCATAGCCGACCACGTCAAACCGGTGACCCACCGGGAACAGCGCGGCGGCACCCGTCAAAGCGCCTTCCATCTCGGCCAGCGTGTCGCGCGTGACCTCAAGCCCGGACGGCACGCGGGACGCCAACAGGCTGACATTGCACGGCATCAGGCGGCGGAAGTCATCCTCGATCGTGCGGTCAGCCTGCAGGGCGATCAGACCCAGCCTGGCCCGCGTTTCGATGCGTTTCGTGTAGGTCTGTGTCATGCCGGAATGACCGGGATGTCGCGCGGCGCAGGCGTCGACAGATAGCGTGCACCGCTGTCTGTGATCACGATGTTTTCCTCGTGCACCAGCGTCTTGCCAGTCTCAAGGCTCAGCCCCGGTTCCAGCGTCAGCACCATGCCCGGTTCCAGAACAGTGTGATCATCCGGGATCAGCGAGGGCCATTCGGTCAGTTGCATCCCCAACCCGTGCCCGTAGCGCCCGGCATCCGATCCACCCGCGCCCCCGGTCAGCACGCCGTCCATGACGTGAAACAGGTCCGCCGCCGTTACGCCCGGGCGCGCATCGGCAAAGGTGGTGTCGCTCGCCTCGATCAGGCGGGCATAGGCGCTTGCCGTCTCTGGCGCGGCAGGGCCCAGCGACCAGTTGCGATCGAAGTCGCTGAAGTAGCCGTCGCGCACGACGCCCGTGTCCAGCATCAGCACATCACCCTTGGCCAGCGGTGTGTCTGTCGCAGGCGCAATGATGTCGCCATAGCCGCCCGGCCCCGCGCCGCCGGCAAGGTAGGACACCCAGTCGGCCCCTTCCTGCAGGCACAGGCCCTGAAAGGCGCGAAAGACCTGTGACAATGGCGTGCCAACTTGCGCGATCTCGGGCACGCGGGCAAAGGCGGCATCGGCAATGGCGCAGGCGGTAGCGATCTTGTCGACCTCGGCGTCGGACTTGATAAGGCGCAGGCGGCGCATGATGTCGGCATCATCGCTGAACTTTCGGTCGTCCATCGCGGCCTGTAAAGCGTACCAACTGTTGAGCGGCAGGCGCAGGTGCGTTTCCAGCCCCGATGGCACACCGATGCGGCCACTCTTTGGCACCACCGCGCGCAAGGCGTCGGCCACCAACGACACTCCGTCATCTTCATAATCCGGGCTGCGCCATGTGCGGATGTCCTGCACCCAAGTCTGGCCCATCAATGGCGCGCCAATGGAGGGGATCACCGCGATGGGCGCACTCGTGACGGGCACAATGACAAACCATGGCCGCGTCGGGCTTTCCCAGAACCGCGTTAGGTAACCGGTGAAATAGCGCACCTCTGGCTCGGTCGTCAGCAAGAGGGCGTCGAGGTTTGCGGCTTCCATCAGTCCTTGGGCGCGCGCGACGCGGGCCTCGAACTCGGAGGCAGGAAAGCCGCTCACCCTTCGGCCATTTCGGACAGAATGACGAGGACGCGCGATTGTGCGTCGAGGCCCAGTGTACCCGCAGCCGCCGCTACCCCCGCGATACCTGCTGCCCCGGATGGCGTGCTGGCAAACCCGTGCGCGGCGGCAAGGGCGGCACCGCTGTCCCCTTCCGCCTCGGAAATGGTCATGAAATCGTCCGCATCCCGCGTAAGCCCTTTAAGCGCGATCAGCGAGGCGACCTTGCAATCAAGCCGTCCCATCGCTGACGCAGGCCCAGTCGTTTCTACGGGCGCGCCCGCCTCAATACTGGCGATCAGGCAGGGTGCGGCCTCGGGTTCGACCACGATCATGCGGGTCGCATCACCCCATGTCTGGCGCGCAATGGCCGCCGCGGCCCCGGCGAGGCCACCCACCCCCGCCTGAAGGAACAGATGGGTTGGCGGCGTGTCGATCTGATCGAATACTTCGGCCATGAGGGCCAGATAGCCTTCCATCAGACGGTGCGGGCGCGTCGTGTACCCGGCCCATGAACTGTCCGACAGCAGCACCGCACCGGTTTCTTCGGCGCCCTTCATGGCGGCGTGCATGCTGGCCTCGTAATCCTGCCCGGCACGCACAACTTCGGCCCCGATGTCGCGCAGGCGGTCGGCAAAGCTTTCGGGTACGGTGGCGGCAAGGTAGATCACTGCGCGCGCGCCAAAGGCCGCCGCGCCCGCCGCGACGGACAAGCCGTGGTTCCCGGCACTTGCGGTGACATAGGTCTGGCCGCGCGCTGTACCTTTTTCAGCGTCACAGGCAATGACATAGGCCGCACCCAGCGCTTTGAAGCTGCCCAGCCCCATACGGGTGCGTTCATCCTTGATCAGCACCTCCGCGACGTTCAGTGCATCCGCCAGCGACGGCACCGCGCTCAGCGGCGTGACCCCGGCATGCGGGCAGCGCGCCAGCAGCGCCAAAGGGGCCTGTGCATCGACACTGGGAAAAGGGACATCGGCAAGGTCAGGATGGGTCAGCCCTTGGCCACGATACGGGTTGGAAACACTGCGCATCGCTCAGAACACAATCTGCGCTTTGATCGCCTGAGAGCGATCAGCGGCCATTTCAAAGGCGGCGTTCGCCTCGTCAATTCCAAAGCTGTGGGTGACAAGCGGGGTCACATCAATCTGTCCGCCCTGCATCATGGCCACGGCGGTGCGGAACTCTTCGTGAAAGCGGAACGAGCCGCGAAAGCAGATTTCCTTGGCTGTCATCGCTTGCACCGGCAAGGTCATGTCGCCGCCAAGCCCGAGTTGGACAAGGATCGCCCGCGGACGCAGGGCCGGGATGGCCGAGCTGAGTGCGGGTGCGGCGCCGCTGCATTCGAAATGGACGTCGAAATGGCCCTTGTCGGCGTGATATTCCGACAGCCCGTCGGGCGTTTCGGCCATGTTGACTGTGCGTGTTGCGCCGACTTTTTCGGCCATCGACAGGGTAAAGGGGGCGATGTCAGTCGCCACAATCTCGACCGCGCCGGCCGCGCGCGCCACCAGCACGCAAAGCTGCCCGATGGGCCCGCAGCCCGAAACCAGCACGCGCTTGCCCATCAGATCGCCCGCCTGTCTGGCCGCGTGCAGACAGACCGACAGCGGTTCGGCCACCGCAGCCTCCGCCGGGCTGAGACCATCAGCAGGCACACATTGGGCAGCGTCCGCAACGATATACTGACGGAACGCGCCCTGAATGTGGGGAAACGGCATGGCCGAGCCATAAAACCGCATGTTCAGGCAGTGTTGCGGCGTGCCCTCGTGGCAGTAATGGCAGGTGTGACAGGGGCGCGACGGCGAGATGGCGACAAGCTGTCCGGTATCAAGCCCCTCGACCCCGGCTCCGACTGCCTCGACATGGCCTGCAACCTCATGGCCAAGGATCATCGGCTCGCGCAAGCGCACCGCACCGAAACCGCCGTGCTGGTAATAATGCAGGTCAGACCCGCAAATGCCCCCGGCGGCCATTTTGACAAGCACCTGACCGGGTCCGGCCTCGGGCATGTCCCGTTCCTCGATGCGCAAATCCTGTGCGGCATGGACAACTATGGCTTTCATCTCTCAGCTCCCCCGATCGGTATTGCGCACACCATGCGCAGGAAGCAGACGGGGCACAAGCACCTGTTGACCCCACCTGCGGCTCAACTTACGTTACCGATAACGTAGATCGCAGAAAAGGCCTTCAATTCCATGAGCACAACACTCTTTTCGCTCGCGGGGACCCGCGCGCTGATCACCGGTTCGTCGCAAGGCATCGGCCTTGCGCTGGCCGCAGGCATGGGGGCTGCGGGGGCCGAAATCGTGCTGAACGGGCGCGACACGACCAAGCTGGACGCGGCGGCCAGTGCCTTGAGCGCGCAAGGCATCACCACCCATACGCTTGCGTTTGATGCGACGGATCATGGTGGGGTGCGCGCCGCCGTTGACGGCTTCGAAGCCAATACAGGCCAGATCGACATCCTGATCAACAATGCGGGCATGCAGCACCGCACGCCTTTGGAAGATTTCCCCGCCGACGCTTTTGAGCGGCTGTTGCAGACCAATGTGGCAAGCGTTTTTCATGTCGGCCAGGCCTGTGCACGCCATATGATCAAACGCGGCGCGGGCAAGATCATCAACATCGCCTCTGTCCAGACGGCGCTGGCCCGTCCCGGCATCGCGCCCTACACCGCGACAAAGGGTGCGGTTGCGAACCTCACCAAAGGCATGGCGACGGATTGGGCGCGGCTGGGCCTGAACTGCAACGCGATTGCGCCGGGATATTTTGATACACCATTGAACGCAGCGCTGGTCGCTGACCCCGAGTTTTCCGCATGGCTGGAAAAACGCACGCCCGCTGGGCGCTGGGGTCAAGTGGATGAACTGGTCGGGGCGGCGGTGTTCCTGTCTTCGGCGGCATCGACATTCGTGAACGGCCACACGCTTTACGTGGATGGCGGCATCACCGCGTCCTTGTAGATCTCGCGGACATAACCACATCGCGGCAGTGCAATTTCTGTTGGCCTGCCCGCGAAAGCCTGCAACACTTGGCGCATATGCAGCACCCCAAGAAACGTCTTGCCAAAATGGATCGACTGGAACGCGTTCTGGTCGCCGACATTGCGGCCATGGCCAAGGCGCTTGACGCGCCTGCCCGGGGGCGCAAACCGGCCAAGCTCAGCCGGAAGTGGCGCGCCATCGAAGTGTCGCACAGCGCGCTGCGCACCCTGGTCAAGGACATCCTGAACGAAACGTCCGACCCGCGCATCGTCTCGCCCGGAGGCCGCCGCGCGATCCGTGATTTGAATTCCGCGGCCAAGACGTTGAAAAACCAGATGCGGGACTGGGCGCAGATCAACCGGCTTGTAGAGCTGCAGATACACCCTGCCTCCGTCGACCTGTTTGCGGACACTGTTCCAACAGCCCCGCCGTCGGACGTGATGGGGCATGTCAGCGCGCTGTTCATCGACGCGCTGCACACAGTCGCCAACCCCAAGGCCGACACGCAAAGCGCGGATGCGCAGGATGCAGGGCTGCACCGCGACATCGCTCTGCCGATATCGCAATTCTCGGCCATGCTGGGGGCGGCCTATCGCATATGTCTGGCGCAGCGCAAAACCCATGCCCTGCGGTTTCTGGACGTCGGCTGCGGCGGGGGCACCAAGGTGCTGGCCGCAACAACCTGTTTTGAAACCTGCGACGGGCTTGAATACGAAGAAGGCACCGTCGCCCTTGGCACAAAGCTGTTGGACATTCTGGGCGCGGACCGCTGCAGGCTGATCCATGGCGATGCGTTCACATTTTCCGACTACGCCAGCTATGACACCCTTTATTTCTACCGCCCGATGAAATCGACCGAGGACATGATCGCGCTTGAGGCCCGCGTGCTTGACCAGGCCGAACCCGGCACTGTCCTCATGGTGCCCGGCGGTTTGCTGACCCCGGACCTCGAAGGCGCGGGCGTGCAACATGTCAGCGGGCACATCTACGTCACCGGCATCAGCCAGCCAGAGGCCGAAACCCTGCATGACGCGGCCCGGGTCATCGGCACATCCATTCCCGGCCATGCGCAGGATGTTTCGTCAGAACCGGGCATTTGGGAGCCTCTTCTGGATGTGTGTGCGCGCAACGGCTACCGGATCTAGCGCGGGGTCTTCCAACCCTTGCGAGCCCCACAGTGCCCCTGTAGGTTCGCAAAAAACCTGAACAACCCGCAAAGGGGCGCGCTTTGTCATTCACTCCTGCGATCACCGGCACAGGCGTTTTCACGCCAGAGCTTTCCATCTCGAACGCGGAACTGGTGGTTGCGTTCAACGCCTATGCCGACCGCTTCAATGCCGAAAACGCAGATGCCATCGCCGCCGGAGAGGTCGAGGCGAAACAGCACTCTTCCGAAGAATTCATCCTCAAAGCCTCGGGCATCGAGCGCCGCTACGTGATGGACAAGTCCGGCATTCTGGATCCTGCGGTGATGCACCCGCTGTTGCGCCAGCGCAGCGATGATGAACCTTCGATCATGGCGGAAATGGCGGTGGATGCCGCCGAAAAAGCGCTCAAGGCCGCAGGCAAGACGGCGGCGGATGTGGGGGCGGTGATTTGTGCAGCTTCAAACCTAGAACGGGCCTATCCGGCGGTGGCCATTGAAATTCAACAGCTTCTGGGGGTTCAGGGCTTTGCCTTTGACATGAACGTCGCGTGTTCGTCGGCGACCTTCGGCATTCAGGCGGCGGCAGACATGGTGCGCTCGGGTTCGATCAAATCCGCACTGGTCGTGAACCCCGAGATTTGCTCGGCCCATCTGGAATGGCGCGACCGCGACTGCCATTTCATCTTTGGCGACGTGGCGACAGCCACCCTGATCGAACGCGCCGAAGACGCCGCAGGCCCTTATTTCGAAATCCGCTCGACACGCTGCGCGACCGAGTTTTCGAACAACATTCGCAACAACAACGGCTATTTGCGCCGTTCGCGCCCGGATGGCCTCAAGGACCGGCGCGACATGCAGTTCATGCAGAACGGGCGCAAAGTGTTCAAGGAAGTGCTGCCCATGGTCAGCCAGCATATCGGTGGACATATGGAGGACGAGGGGATCAGCGCAGATCAGCTCAAGCGCCTCTGGCTGCATCAGGCCAACAAGTCGATGAACGACTTTATCGGCAAGAAGGTGCTGGGGCGTGATCCGGCCCCGGGTGAACAGCCCAACATCCTGCAGGACTATGCCAACACGTCGTCTGCAGGGTCCATCATCGCGTTTTCGCAGAATTCGGAAGACCTGAGCGCGGGCGATCTGGGCATCATCTGCTCGTTCGGGGCCGGCTATTCTGTCGGGTCGGTGATCGTCGAACGGCGCGGCTGAAGCGGCGCCTTCTCGCTCGGCTGCTCTTCCAGCGTCGCATCCAGGGCTGCGGCCACGCCCCGCAGACGTTCAAGACGGGCGGCATGGGTGTCGGGTGCGTCCGGACAGTGCATCAACATCCCCGATATCTGCTCATAAGTGGTGTCGAACAGTTCGCGCCCGCGTTTCCAGTCCATGAAACTCATGCCGCGCAGCACCGAAATGTTCAGCAGCACATCATCGCCCACATTGATCTGGCGCAGCAATTTGCGCGCGTTGACGACCATCGCGCGGGCCAGCACGGTAAAGGCGGTGGGATGGCGCGCGCTGCCCTCCTTTGGTTTGCGCATCAGGCTGGTCAGGGCCTGCACCCGGTTCGGATAATCCTCGTAACGCGCGCGCACCGTCCATGGTTTGCCGGGCAAAAAGTTCAGCACGACGTTCGAACCGGCCTTGAGCGCGCGCATCGCATCAATGGGCACATTGTCGATCAGCCCGCCATCAATCAGCACCTCGCCGTTTTCGCGCAGGAAGGGCGGGAAAATGCCCGGAATCGCGCTTGATGCCCGAATGGCCTGCCACAATGGCCCCTCACGGATCACGGTCACGTCGTTGTGGGTCAGGTTGGTTGCGACCGCGAAAAAGTTCAGGTGCAGGTCCTCGACGTCGCCAAGGCCGTAATGCTTGCGAAAGGACGCATCGAGCACCGAATGATCCAGCAGCGAAAACCGCGGCACGGTCAGGCGCGACATCGCCTTGGAGCGCAGGAAAATCTCTTCGCACTGCTCCATGATCTCGTCTGAACCGAGGCCCAGCGCCAGTGCACCGGCCATCGCTGCCCCGACGCTGGTGCCGCCGACAAAGTCGAATTCGTAGCCGTGTTCGCGCAGCGCCTTGATCACTGCCAGATGGGCCGTGCCATAAGACCCGCCCCCGCACATCACGAGGCCAACAGCCTCACCGCGCACAAAACGCGCGATGCGGGCAAAGTCGGCGCGCGACTCCAGCGCAAGGTGGTGATGCAGGCGCACAGGGCGATCCTGCAGCCAGGCGCGCGTGTCGCTGGTGCTGTCGCCAGTCGTCGGGCGATGCAGGATCACATGCAGATGCGCAGGAAGCGTCGCCTCATAAATCGCGCGCTCAAGGTCGGACGGGCCATCATCAGGTGTAAACGCACCCTCCTTGGGCGCGATGATCATGATCGTGTCGCTGTTGTTGGCCGTGACCTTTTGCCAGATCGGCTGGCATGCCGGGTCAACGCAAATCAGCAGCAGGTTGCCATGCTCTGCCTCTTGCCTGTCGAGCCACGAGGCCAAGGCCCGCGCATCCTGCAACAGCGCGGGATCGCAATCCTGCGCCTCGATCACCTTCCACCGCGCCTCGCCCTCAAAGGCGGCGCGGATACCAGCGACAAAGGCCGCATCGATCACCCTATTGCGGCCACCGGGGAACATCGCACACACATGGCCGGATGCGGGGCGCAGATGCGGCGTGGCCGGGACGGTGCGGGCAAGGCGTTGTGACACTGCCGCAAGGATGCCATTGGCCAGTGCAGGTGTCTGCGCGGCCAACGCGTCATAGGCTTCGCGGCTCAGGCACATCACGGCACTGTCGCGCGCCGCCACCACCGTTGCCGTGCGCGTCCCACCGGCGAAAAAGGCCAGCTCACCAATCGGTTCACCCTTGGTGATTTCGGCAATCGCGCGCCCGCCCAGCAACACACTGAAGCGCCCGCGCAACACAATGAACAACGTGTCAGCCGCATCACCTTCGCGGATCAGAACCTCGCCGCGGGTCACGTCGTTATAGTCCGCCGTCCGCGCCATCTTTTCCAAAATGTCAGGGTGCAGCCCGCCGAATCCATCAATGTCGCGCAACAGCGCGATCAATTCGGCATGGCTTGTTTCACTGGTCACGGCTTGGGCCCCCTTACACCCGCGCAGATTGCACCGCGATCAATCCCACAGGCAAGGTGCAACGGTCACATGATGCACTGCACTGCACGGGTCGTTGCCGAAAACTGCGCGCATCCGGGTTGGCGGGCGCGCGCATTTTTGCGCATGGGCGCAAAAACAGATCCGCACAATAGCCCTATCCGTCCTTTGTGGACACCCGCTCGTGAACACGTTCAACCGACTCCACACGCTCTGAATAGCGATCCACCAGATAATCGGCCCGCCCCCGCACCAACCATGTGAATTTGACCAGCTCTTCCATCACATCGACAACGCGGGCATAGAACGGTCCCGCAGGCAGACGGCCATCCTTGAATTCCAGCCACGCCTTGGGAATGCTCGACTGGTTGGGGATCGTCACCATGCGCATCCAGCGCCCCAAAATGCGCATCTGGTTCACCGCATTAAAACTTTGTGACCCGCCAGACACCTGCATCACCGCCAGTGTCTTGCCTTGGGTGGGGCGAATGCCGCCCGTCATGGACAGGGGCAGCCAGTCGATCTGCGTCTTCATCAGGCCCGTCATCGCCCCGTGACGTTCGGGGCTGGACCAGACCATGCCTTCGGCCCAGATGGCGAGCTCACGCAGTTCGGCCACTTTCGGGTCAGACCCGTCATCGGTGTCGACTTGCGGCAGACCCTTGGGGTCGAACATCCGTGTCTCGCAGCCCAGATGGCGCAGGATACGCGCGGCCTCTTCGGCGGCATGGCGCGAATAGCTCTCCGCGCGCAGAGAGCCGTAAAGTAGCAGGATACGTGGGGGATGGCCCGGATCATTGGGGCCGCGCAAAGCCTCTGTGTCGATGGCAGGCAGGGCCGCCTGCACAAGCGCCGGTAAGTCGTCGCCGGACGTCTCGGTCGGCTCAGCCACTCTCTTCTTCCAGATGTAGCTTCATGTCGATCAGCACCTGTTGCAGCATCGATGTTTCCTTCAACAGCCGCTTGGCCTCGTTCACGGTGATCACACCGTCTTCGATCGACTGCTGATATTCGCTCATCAGCATGGCAAAGCGCTGGCTGAGGGCGATCACGTCGCTGTTCACCCCGCCCGGGCGCTCGGCATTTGGACGCCGGTCATCGTGGCTGAGCGAAATGCCCTGCAACTCGGCCAGCGCGCTGGTCACGTGGGGAAAGCTGGCCGATTTCTCAAGCGCGACCACAGCGTCAATCGGCATGAACCGGTCCGCATGTTCGGGATTGTCCGAATAGTACCGGCCGAGGGTCGCCTTGGATTTGCCGGTCAGCCCGCAGGCCGGTTCGATCCCGACATCCTTTACCAGGGCCTCGGTATGCTTTTTCAGATAGCTGCCAAATCCGGCCATACAATCAGTCCTCATTCACCAAAACAGCCGTTTTTACGTTACGCGCGGGGAAACGGCCCGGTCTTTTCCCATTAATCAACTCGGAAGGAAATGTCATTTGTAAACGGTCCCAAGGGTTTCGGGACGTAATGAGTAACCGGTGCCCCCAGCACCGGGTTCGGGTGGGGTCCGCCCTGGACTTCTGTCGCGTGGGGTCGGCAGGCCAGCGCAGGCTGGCAGCAAGGCGGGCGGATCCGTCAGGGTTAATGCGTAAAGGGGCAGGCACATCCCCAAACTGACTGGACGCTTTTGGCGTCTTGGTGCCTGCCCTGAGTAACAGGTGCCCAAAACGGTCCGGGGATCCGAATTGCGCATGACAAAAGACGCAGCGGTTCGTCGGACCCACCCATCTTCCCCATCCCATGCGCGCCGGTCTTGCCTCGCTTCGCGCGCGCCATTATGCCACCGCTCCATGGCCAAGCTTTACTTTCACTATTCCACCATGAACGCGGGCAAATCGACTGTGTTGCTGCAAGCTGCGCACAATTACCGCGAACGCGGGATGGTGCCGTATTTGCTGACTGCGCAGCTTGATGATCGCGCCGGGACCGGGCGCATTGCCTCGCGCATCGGCATCGGGGCCGAAGCGGACATGTTCTCAACCACCGATGATCTGTTTCAGCGCCTGTCCGACCGTCAGGTCGCGGGCCCCGTGGCTTGCGTGTTCGTGGACGAGGCACAGTTTCTGACCGAAGACCAGGTCTGGCAACTGGCCCGCGCTGTGGACGACCTGAACCTGCCGGTGATGTGTTACGGGCTGCGCGTCGACTTTCTGGGCAAGCTGTTTCCCGGCTCTGCCACGCTGCTCGCGCTCGCGGATGAAATGCGCGAGGTGCGCACGATCTGCCATTGCGGGAAAAAGGCGACGATGGTGATCCGCCGCGACGCCGACGGGCGCGCGATGGCCGGAGGCGCCCAAGTGCAGATCGGGGGCAATGACACCTACGTCTCGCTCTGCCGCCGTCACTGGCGTGACGCGATGGGGAAGGAGGCCTAGACCGGATTGGGCATCGCTTGACCTGCGCAATAGGCGCGCACGTTGTCCACGGCCATCAGCCCCATGTCCACGCGCACCTCAAGCGCTGCCGTGCCCAGATGCGGCAGCAGCGTTACGTTTTCCAGCGCTCGCAGGGCCTCCGGCACCTCTGGCTCGCGCTCGTAAACGTCGAGGCCCGCCCCGCCGATTTGTTTGCCCTCAAGCGCTGCAATCAGCGCCGCCTCATCAACCACGTCGCCGCGCGATATGTTGATCAGATGCGCCTGCGCGCCCATCGCGTTCAGCACATCCGCCCCGATCAGGTGGTGGGTTTCGGCCCCGCCGGGCACTGCGGCCACCACAAAATCCACCTCGCCGGCAAGGGTGATCAGGTCGCCCACACGGCTCGCCGGAAAATCCAGTTCCTTGGCAGAGCGGTTGACATAAGCCACCTCCATTCCAAAGCCGAAATGACAGCGCCGCGCGATGGCCTGCCCGATCCGCCCCATGCCCACAATTCCGACGCGTTTGCCGCTCATATGCAGGCCCAGCATCTGCGTGGGATGCCAGCCGGGCCAGTCACCGCTGCGCACCATCCGCTCGCCCTCGCCCGCGCGCCGGGCCGACATCAGCATCAGCATCACGGCAATATCCGCCGTCGCATCCGTCACAGCACCGGGCGTGTTGGTCACCGCGATCCCTTTGGCCGACGCAGCAGCCACATCGATATGATTGTACCCAACTCCGAAATTCGCCAGCAGCTTGCAGCGCGGGTCGGGAACAGCATCAAAAACCGCCGCCGAAAACTGATCCCCCAGCGTGGGCAGCACGACATCATAATCGCGCAGCGCCGCCTGCAGTTCCCCGTCCGTCAGCGGCAACGTCTCTTCACGCACGATCACCTCGTCACAGACCTGACGCGCCGCCTCAACAACCTCATCCGGCAATGGCCGTGTGATCCACAGCCGCGTCAATGCAACCGCCCCCGGTCGGAACATCCTTGTCCGGCGTGGCCAGCACAATCGCGCCATCTTCATCGGGAAAGCCCAGCACCAGCACTTCGGACATGAAGGGCCCGATCTGGCGCGGGGGAAAATTCACCACCGCCATCACCTGCCGCCCCACAAGGTCATCGGGGTCATAGTGGACCGTCACCTGGGCCGAAGTCTTGCGCTCCCCGATCTCGGGGCCGAAATCGACCCACATCTTGATCGCGGGCTTGCGGGCTTCGGGGAACGGTTCGGCGCGCACCACGCGGCCCACACGTACATCGACCTTCAGAAAGTCGTCAAAGTCGATCTCAGCCACGCGACAACTCCTTGGATCGCTCGGTCGCTGCCGCCACCGCACGGGGCAGCAACGCGGGAAAGCCCGATTGTTCGCTCATCAACACCTCCAACGCGGCTTGGGTGGTGCCATTTGGGCTGGTCACGTTGATGCGCAACTGCGTCGGATCATCGTCTGATTGCATGGCCAGCGCGCCTGCGCCCGCCACGGTGGCCTTGGCCAGTTGCATGGCCAGTTCGGGCGACAAGCCTTGGGCCACACCGCCCGCCGCCAATGTTTCGATCATGTGAAAGACATAGGCCGGGCCAGATCCGCTGACGCCGGTGACGGCATCCATCTGCGCCTCGCTTTCCAGCTGGACGACATCGCCCACCGCCGACAAAAGCGCGGCCGCTTCGTCCAGCGCGCCCTGCCCTGCGGCATTGGCACAAATGGCGGTGATGCCGCGCCCGATGGCGGCCGGGGTGTTGGGCATGGCGCGCACGATGGGCGTGTCAACGCCAAAGGCCGCCTCGTAAGCCGTCAGCGATGTGCCCGCCGCGACCGAGACAAACACCGTTTCACCGCCACCAAGTGCCGCGATAGCGGGCAAGGCATCACCCATCATCTGCGGTTTTACGGCGACAAGGACCACCGCCGGGGCATCCGGCAGGTCGTCATTGATGTGCACGCCCGTGCCGCGCAGCCACAGGGACGGAACGGGTTCGATCACCCATACTTTTTCCGGGGGCAAGCCACGTTCCAGCCAACCGGCCAGCATGGCCGACCCCATCTTGCCACAGCCCAGCAGCACAAGTCCCTGAGCCGCGATCCGCGTGTTTTTCATGGATTGTCCCCCTGACGATATCAGGGGGTCAGATTACGCGCGCCCGTAGGCCTCTGCAATGGCGACCTGTATTGCATCCTGCGGCGTGCGATCGCCCCAGATCAGCAATTGCAGTGCGGGATAGTAACGCTCGGCGCTCATCACGGCGGCCCCGATCATGGTGTCGATCTGCTCGGGGCTTGCGACCTGACCGCCGCTGAGGACAAGGCCATAGCGGTAGACCATCAGCTTCTGATCTTCCCAATAGGTAAAGGACCCGGCCCAGCACTGATCGTTGATCAGGTTCAGCAACTCGTAAAGTGCCGCCAGCTTTTCCGCGGGTGGCTCCATTTCAAAGGTGCAGACCATGCGCAGCGTTTCGTCATAGCCCGACCATGCCAGAGTGAGCGAATAGGTCCGCCACTGGCCCTCGACCGCCATCGCGATCTGATCGTCGGCGATGCGATCAAAATCCCACTCGTGATGCTCGGCGATGTGCTCGACGATATCGATGGGATGAATTTCATCGTCCAGGAACTGCTCGGAAAGGGCCATGGTGCCACCTCTTATACGCTAGTAGCGATTGGGGCTGGCAGCGCCCCAAGCGCTAGGTGCCTGCTCTAGAAACCGGGGCTATTCCCCGTGCCTCTACGATATATGGTGACCGCGCCCATGCCGTCTGGCAACCCTTTATTTGGGGATAACCGCAATAAGTTGGGGACAAGACAGGTGAGGACGCAAAATACGGGCGTATTGGAGGCAAGAGGTTAACGCGGACCGTCCAATGGTGCAGGAGTGTTGCGGTCAGGCCGATTCCTTCTCAGGCCCAAAATGCGTTGCTGCGAAGGCTTCAATCCGCCCTGAACCCGCGAATTGTTCGGAAAGGCGTGCCCAGTCTCTACCGGGACGTGAAAATACCACAGTTTTGCCGCATTCACCTTGCCGGACGGCGCAAAACGGCGCAATTTCTTAATGGTTACTGCCTCCAGCGCCCTTTTGCGCGCGAGGCCGGTGCGTATTTGGTTGAGGACTTGTATATGAAACTGATTTCAAAAATTGCCGCATCTGCGATCGCTTTGGCCCTGATGGCCGGTGGTGCAACGGCCGCGACGTTCACCTTTACCGAAGGCAACGGACACAACCGCAAACTGGTCGCCGGGTCGATAGATCTTAATGATGCAAACACGTCAACGCCGGGATTTGAACTTGATGATCTGGCGGGCGTCGCCGCAGGCTTTGCACCAGATGACGTCATCCAGCTTCACGGTCGGATCGTGTCGTCCCAGGATGTGTTTTCCTATACGTTCGCCTTCGCGCAAGGCTTTAAGGTCGAATTCGATCTGGACGGGTACCTGCTGGCTGCCGGATTTACATCCTCTGATGGGGACCAATCCGAAGCGTTGTCCGGTCTGGTTGGCCAGAATGGTCGTGGCGGCAATCCGCAAGTTGGTCTTTTGCCCGTCAAAGGGGTCGAATTCACGCTGGCCGGTGGCGGGACAAGCATCAGCCGTACGTTCCAAACAGACGTGATCAGCGGCGACCCGTTTCTCTTCTCCGGTATCGGTGGGGTGGAATATACGCTGACGGTTGACGGTTCAGTTGGGCCTGCCGTCGGTGCGGATGCGCTTTACGATCTCAAGATCTCCGCTGTGCCACTTCCCGCTGGGGGGCTTTTGCTGCTCGGCGGTCTTGGCGGTCTGGCAGCCTTGCGCCGCCGCAAGGGCAAAGCAAACGCGTGACAGGCTGAACGCCTCACGTTGAAGATATTGAAAAGGCAGCTCTTGGAGGCGGCCTTTTTTTGCGGGCTGATCTATAGCTGGTGATTAAGTAGACGGTGGAGGCTCGCAACATCTCCTCCACGCCAAGGTCGCGATCAGACGACGGCCCACGCGCAATTCAAACCCTGCCCTCGCCAAACAGTCGAAACGCAAAACGCCCGAGGGCACCTCGGGCGATCACACAGATTTCAATTATCGGGAATGGCGCGGCAGCGCCTCCGCTGGATCACTTGCCCTCAAGGGCCTCGATGCGGGCTTTCAGCGCTTCGTTCTCTTCACGCGCCTTCTGCGCCATCGCGCGCACTGCGTCGAACTCCTCGCGGGTGACAAAATCGCGGTCCGCCAGCCAGCGGTCCATCATCGACTTCATCGCTGTTTCCGCCTCGTCCCGCGCGCCCTGGGCCACGCCCATCGCGTTGGTCATCAGTTGCGAGATGTCGTCGAAAATCTTGCCACGTGCCTGCATCTGTCGTCTCCCGTTCAAAGCTGTCTCTTATATGGGGATGCAGGCGGGGCGAGGCAAGCTTGACCTTGCCTCTGCCCAGAGGCATTGAGACGCAGATGACCGCATTGCTCCCCTTCCCCGACATCTCGCCCGAGATCTTCTCGATCTCGCTGTTCGGCATGGAACTGGCGCTGCGCTGGTACGCGCTGGCCTATATCGTGGGTATCATCATCGGCTGGCGGCTTGTGGTGATGACGGTCAAATCCCCGCGCCTCTGGCCGGGCGAGCAGCCGGTTATGACCCCTGCACAGATCGAGGACATGCTGACATGGATCATCCTCGGCGTCCTTCTGGGCGGGCGCATGGGTTATGTGCTGTTCTACCAGCCCGAGGTGTATCTGAGCAATCCGCTGGCCATCCTCGCGATCTGGGAAGGTGGCATGGCCTTTCACGGTGGGCTTTTGGGCGTGGTGCTGGCCGCTTGGCTGTACACGCGTCGCCATAAAATCCCACAACTCAGTGCCGCGGACGCCATCGCGCTTGGCGTGCCACCCGGTCTGTTGCTGGGGCGGATCGCGAATTTCATCAATGCCGAACTGTGGGGGCGGCCCACCGAACTGCCCTGGGGCGTGATCTTTCCAGGTCAGGCGGCGCAATACTGCCCGCAGATCGTGGGGGCCTGCGCGCGCCACCCCTCGCAGCTTTACGAGGCCTTCCTCGAAGGGTTTGTCCTGCTTGTTCTCCTGCTCTGGATGGTGTGGCGGCAGGGCGCGTTCAAACGCCCCGGTCTGGTCTGCGGGACGTTCCTTGCAGGATATGGCCTCGCCCGCTTTGCGGTGGAATTCGTCCGTCAGCCGGATGCGCAATTCGTCGGCCCCGCCAATCCTTTGGGTCTGGCGTGGCAGGTGGGCGGCTATGGGTTGACGATGGGCCAATTGCTGTCGCTGCCGATGATCGCATTGGGTCTGTTCCTTGTCTGGCGCGCGCGCCGCGCCGGTACCCTCACCACATGAGTCTGAAGGACGATCTGGCGGCGCGGATCGCAAACGGTGGTCCGATCACGCTCGCCGATTACATGACCCAAGCGCTGCTGCATCCAACCAAAGGATATTACAGCACCCGTGATCCGCTTGGGGCGCAGGGCGACTTCACCACTGCCCCCGAGATCAGCCAGATGTTCGGCGAACTGATCGGGCTGAGCCTTGCGCAAAGCTGGCTTGATCAGGGGACACCGGCACCGTTCACGCTGGCCGAACTTGGCCCCGGACGCGGGACGTTGATGGCAGACATCCTGCGCGCCACCGCCCGCGTGCCCGGATTTCACGACGCCGCCCGGATTGTGCTGGTCGAGGCGTCGCCCGTGCTCAAGGCCCGGCAGGGCGAAACGCTTGATGCCTATGGCGCCGAATGGATCGACACCGTCACCCAGTTGCCCCAAGGCCCTCTATGGCTTGTCGCCAATGAATTCTTTGACGCCCTGCCCGTGCGCCAGTTCCAACGCGACGGGGCAGGCTGGCGGGAACGCTGCGTCGGGCTGCAAGACGGCGCGTTGACCTTTGGGCTGTCGCCGATTGGGCCGCAACCCAGCCTCGATCACCGGCTTGCGGACACGCGGGATGGTGATCTGGTCGAATGGTGCGCGCCTGCCAGCGCCATCGCCTCGGACATCGGGGCGCGGGTTGCCAATTTTGGGGGCGCGGCACTGCTGATCGATTACGGCGACTGGCGCAGTTTGGGTGACACCCTGCAGGCGCTGCGCGGACATGCACGCGCCGATCCGCTCGACGCCCCCGGCACCGCCGACCTGACAACCCACGTGGATTTCGAGGCGCTCAGCATTGCCGCCGCCCCCGCCGCCTTTACCCGTCTCACGCCGCAGGGCGTGTTTCTGGAACGCCTCGGGATCACCGACCGTGCGCGCGCGTTGGCGACCGGGATGGACGCGGACACGCTCAAGAACCACATCGCGGCACATCAGCGGTTGACGCACGCGGACGAAATGGGAAACCTGTTCAAAGTGCTGGGGCTTTACCCCGCTCACGCAACGCCTCCGCCCGGACTGGAGCCATGACGCTTGAAATCCTGACTGCCGACACGCTCGCGCCCCTGCGCCACGGTTTTTTCACGCGCAAAGGCGGGGCGTCTTCAGGCGTGTTCGAGGGGCTGAATTGCGGCACAGGCAGTTCGGATCAGACGGAAATCGTGGCCATCAACCGCGACCGCGCGGCGACGGCCCTTGGGGTTGCGGCGGATCACCTTGTCGGCGTGCATCAGGTGCATTCGGCCGATGCGGTGACAGTCAACGGCCCCCAGACGGACAAGCCGCGCGCGGACGGGCTGGTGACGGCGACGCCCGGTATTGCGTTGTCGGTGCTGACTGCCGATTGCCAGCCGGTGCTGTTTGCCGACCCGCAAGCGGGCGTGATCGGGGCCGCGCACGCAGGTTGGAAAGGCGCACAGGCCGGTGTGCTGGAGGCGACAGTCGATGCCATGGTCGATCTCGGCGCAGAACGCTCGAACATTCACGCCGTCATCGGCCCGTCGATCAGCCAGCGCGCCTACGAAGTCGGCCCTGAATTTTTCGACACTTTCTTTGACGAAGACCCGCAGAACACCCGCTTTTTCGCCGGAGGGGACGGGGACCGGATGCATTTCGACCTGCCCGGATACGGGCTGGCACGGTTGCGTGCCGCGGGTGTGGCATCAGCGGAATGGACGCGCCACTGCACATATTTTGATGCGGACCGGTTCTATTCCTTCCGCCGCTCGGTCCATGCAAAGGACCCTGATTACGGGCGCCTGATCTCGGCCATCGTGCTGTGATCGCGGCGCTGGCGGGGCATTTGTTGCCCAGCCTTTGCCGCATTGTTTCGCGCATCGCATAAATCCATGGGCCAAAGTCCAGAAAACCAACGGTTTTGGCGACAAATGCAGCCTGCCATGATTGGAGCGTCGTTTTCGTCAAATTTATTTCAAATCTCGGCACTTCGTCAAAAACGCGCCTGATTGCACCGGCATTCTTTGTCTCAGACGGGCGAAAGACCCGCACCGAGCAAAACAGAGGATAAAGACACATGGCAAAATCGCGGTTCATCACTTCCGTCGTCAAATCGACCAAATCCGAGACACCACAGATGCCGTGGGCACGTGGCACGCGCCGCGCCGCCTTCATCGCCAAGCGCAACGCACAACCGGTGCTGCGCAAATCGGCCTGACCTTTTCCTGACGGACGGCGCCGCGAGAATCAAATTGTGGCAATTCTGTCCAAACCGGCAGCAACAATCCCAACGACGGGCGCATCATTGATGCGCCTTTTGTCGTCAATGTCCCCCAATTATTGACAATTTGCGGCGAATT
Source organism: Tateyamaria armeniaca (assembly GCF_045797845.1). NCBI lineage: Bacteria > Pseudomonadati > Pseudomonadota > Alphaproteobacteria > Rhodobacterales > Roseobacteraceae > Tateyamaria > Tateyamaria armeniaca. The sequence goes on along the minus strand of NZ_JBHDIY010000002.1, from coordinate 2,139,076 downwards.
TCAGAATTATTTGCCATTACAAAGACACATGGCTCCTGCCCATCTGTCGTCGTCGGTGGGGGCCGACACGGATGTGACCACGATAAGTGAGGTTACATATGACTATTTCTGCTGCCCTGAGTGCGCCGCGCATGCCGTTGAGAACGGCCAGTTCTGCGCGCACCTATGACGTCGCCGCGCTGAATGCGGATGGCTCGCGGTTTGTGGCGAGCTTTAGCGCACCCGCCCTGCCCCTGTTTGAAAACGCCTTTTCGGCCCTTGCGCGCGGCGTGTCCCTGCACAGCCCGCATGGCATCATCCCGATCGAAGATCTGGTGCCGGGCGACTGGGTCAACACCTCGTCCGGTGAACCGGCAGAGGTGACGTGGATCGGGTCCACCAACTTTGTTCCCGCAGACACGGGCCGCCGGATTCCGCTGGTTCGGATCATGGCTGACAGTTTCGGGCAGAACCGCCCGTCATCCTTTGTGACCCTGGGCACAGGCGCGCGTGTTCTGCAGACGCCCCCGGCCTTGCGCGGGGCCACGGGGGGTGCGTCGATGCTGACGCCGATCCGGGCCTTTGTGGACAACGTGAACGTGATCGAGGTGATGCCACCCACAGCCATCCGTCTGTTTCACATCTGCCTGTCACGCCATGCGGCAGTGGATGTCGGCGGTATGATGGTTGAAACCTTTCACCCCGGCATGGCAGGCACGCGCGACGTCACCCACGCCCAGCGCGACCTGTTCCTGTCGATGTTCCCGCGCATTTCGCACATCACGGATTTCGGCCCGCTCGCACATCCCCGCGCCCCCGAAGAGGCGCTGGTGGCCTAGGCCGACTTCGCCAGCCGCTCTTCGAGCACATCAAAGGGCACGCCGGGGGCATCCTTGGCCTGCCGGATCACCAGCGATGTCTTGACCGACTCCACATTGGGCGTCGTCAGCAATTCGCCGGTCAGAAAGCTCTGAAAGCTGGACAGGTCGGGGGCCACGCATTTCAGGATGAAATCGACCTCGCCGTTCAGCATGTGACACTCGCGCACCAGCGGCCACGCCCGGCAGCGTTCCTCGAACGCGCTCAGGTCGGCCTCGGCCTGACTGGCAAGGCCCACATTGGCGAACACCTGCACTTCGAAGCCCAGCACATGTTCATCCACGTCGGCGTGATAGCCGCGGATGTAGCCTGCCTCTTCCAGCGTGCGCACGCGGCGCAGGCAGGGCGGGGCCGATATTCCGACCCGTTTGGCAAGTTCGACATTGGTCATGCGACCATCTGCCTGCAACTCGGCCAGTATTTTGCGATCTATCGGATCAAGGCGTGTACTCGCCATAATGTCCCCCTGAATTTGCGGAAGTTATAGCGATCTACAAAGTTTGCGCAATATTATTTCACACTCGCGCAACAATTGGAAATTTCCTCCGGACCCCGTCATGCACCACGCGCATGCCCGTGTGCCATAATCGGGGTTCAAACCCAAGTGTCGCAGGTCTATATCATGCGCGTCATTCCCCGCTGCCAGGAGGTTCCCATGTCCGACACCAAACGCACCAAGGTCCTGATCATTGGGTCTGGCCCTGCCGGATACACCGCCGCCGTCTATGCAAGCCGCGCGATGCTGGACCCGGTCCTGGTGCAAGGGATCGAACCGGGCGGGCAGCTGACCACCACCACCGAAGTTGAAAACTGGCCCGGCGACACCGAGGTGCAGGGCCCCGACCTGATGGTGCGGATGGAATCCCATGCCAAGGCCATGGGCTGCGAAATCATCGGCGACATCATCACCTCCGTCGACTTTTCCAAGCGCCCCTATGTGGCCCAATCCGACAGCGGCACGATCTATGTGGCGGACGCGATCATTCTGGCCACCGGTGCGCGCGCCAAATGGCTGGGCCTGCCATCCGAGGAGAAATTCAAAGGCTTTGGTGTCTCCGCCTGCGCCACCTGCGACGGCTTTTTCTATCGTGGTCAGGAGATCGTCGTGATCGGCGGTGGCAACACTGCGGTGGAAGAGGCGCTGTTCCTCACCAATTTCGCCTCCAAGGTGACGCTGGTGCACCGCCGGGACGAATTGCGCGCCGAAAAGATCCTGATCGACCGGTTGATGAAGAACCCCAAGATCGAACCGCTCTGGTTTCACGAACTGGACGAGGTCTATGGCACCGACAGCCCGCTGGGCGTCGAGGGGATCAAGGTCAAGCACACCAAGACGGGCGAGATCACGGACATCCCGGCCAAGGGCGTCTTTGTCGCCATTGGTCACGCGCCTGCCAACGAACTGGTCAAGGACGTGCTGGAAACCCATATGGGCGGCTATGTGGTGACCAAACCCGACAGCACCGAAACCTCTGTGCCCGGCGTGTTCGCAGCCGGCGATCTGACGGATCACAAATACCGTCAGGCGGTCACTTCCGCCGGCATGGGCTGCATGGCCGCGCTTGAGGCCGAACGCTTTCTGGCCGAAAACGGGATCGAGGACGGCAAGGACGTCAGCGAACCGCTCGGCTACGGGGCCGTTGCCGAATAAAACCGCCGCTGAACTGTTGTGACATCACAGCACGCGTGCCCCCCGATTGACCGGGGCGATGGCGCGCGCCACTGTGTATCGGACGAACAGGACCGAGAGATCAGGATGACACAAACGCTGTGGCGCGGCAGTTGGGCGACCCGGGTGCGGATCGCATCCGGTCTGATCCTGATGATCTATGTCGCGGCCCACCTGCTGAACCTCGCCTCTGTTCTGATTTCACCGGATGTCTATGACAGTGTGCAGGCGGCACGGCTTTGGTTGATCCGTTCAGACATTGGCACGGCGGTCATCGGGGTGGCGCTGTTTGCGCACATGATCCTGTCTCTGGGCAAGGTCGCGCTCGCGCGCACCCTGCGCATGCCGTTCCGGGACGCAGTACAGATCGTGCTGGGCCTGATCATCCCGCTGATCCTCGTCAGTCACGTGATCTACACCCGCGCTGCGCACGAAGTTTTGGGCGTGACCACCATGCTGGGCTATGTGAACGCGCTGATCTGGACCACGTGGGACGGATGGATGCAGGCGCTGCTGGTGATCGTCACATGGGTGCACGGGGCCATTGGCATCCATATGTGGCTGCGCGTGACGCGCTGGTGGCGGGCCACCCTGCCCTGGCTGACTGGCATTGCAGTGCTGATCCCGACGCTTGCGATCCTCGGCTTCGTGATTTCGGCGCGGGTGATGGATGGGCTGTTGCACGACCCCCGTGCCACTGCGCTGGCGCAGGACGTGTGGAACTGGCCTGACGGTGACGGGTTCGCCCTGCTTGCACAGATGGATCGCGAGGCGACGTGGTTTGTCTGGGCCATCCTTGGCATTGCGCTGCTTGTCTTTGCGGTGCGCCGGACCATTGCAGCGATGCAGAAACCGATCCGGGTGCAGTATATCGACGGCCCCCAGATCCGCGCACCGCGCGGGCAGACCCTGCTTGAAACATCGCGCGCCAATGGCGTGGCGCACACCGCCCTTTGTGGCGGGCGCGGGCGTTGCACCACCTGCCGCGTGATTGTCGAAGAAGGGCTTGAAGATCTGCCCCCACCTTCCGAGGCCGAGCGGCGCACCCTTGCCGCCGTCGGCGCGCCACCAAAGGCGCGCCTTGCCTGCCAGATGCGCCCGGATGCGCCGATTTCCGTCTTTCGGGTCTTTGCGCCGGACGGCAAGCGCGGGCGCGCCCATGCCAGTCAGGGGAAAGAGGCGCAATTGGCCGTGCTGTTTCTCGATATGCGTGGCTTTACCGCGCGCACGGACGGGCAGTTGCCCTATGACGTTGTCTTCCTGCTCAACCGCTTTTTTGACGAGATCGTGCCGCCCATCCTCAAGGCAGGCGGGACAATCGACAAATATATGGGCGACGGGCTGATGGCGGTGTTTGAAACTGACACGCCCCAAGCGTCCGCGCGCGCCTCGATCACCGCAGTCGAAGGGATCGGCCACGCGCTGGAACGGTTCAATAGCACGCTTGAGGGCGAAGGGGCCGCGCCCGTCGCCATCGGCATCGGCGTGCATCTGGGAAATGTGGTGCTGGGGGAAATTGGGGCCGCCGGACGCGCGCCGCGCACCCTGATCGGGGATACGGTCAACACTGCCTCGCGGCTTGAGGGGAGCACGAAGGCCATGGGCGTACAGGCCCTGATCTCGACCGATGTTCTGGAGGCGGCAGGTGCCGCCACCCCAAGCGGTGAGATGATCGACCTTGAATTGCGCGGGCGCGACACGGCCCTGTCCGCCCTGCCGGTTCCGGATGCAACCCGGCTTGGCACGATGCTGGCACGGGAAAAGGCCAAGCAAATGTCGGCCTGACCGTGACCCGCACAGGGCGTGGCACATTAACCACGCCTGCCGAAAACCGCCCAAATTCAAAGTTTGTTCTTTTTTGAACAAACAATTTGTGACATGCGTTCACGCGTGAACAAATGACGAGTGAGCCGATGCGCCGTGCAGCATCAAAAGCCAGTGACACCCACAACGACCAGATGTTCCGGTTGTTGCGTCAGCTCGACTCTGCACCCGACGCCTCACAACGCGCCATGGCCGAGGCCATCGGCGTCTCGCTTGGCCGCCTGAACGCCCTTCTGCGCGACGCCACCGCTGCCGGTTTCGTCAAGATCGGCGACAAGGACAGCGCGGATAAACGTCAGCGTTACTCTTATGCCCTTACAACCCGTGGCGCAGGCGAGAAGAACCGCCTGATCGACCAATTCCTGACCCGCAAATTCGCGGAATACGATGCACTCTATTCCGAACTGACGGGCACAACTTCTGGCTTCAATCCCTTAAACTACAGGACCAAACTGATGGAAAACAACCTCGCCCCGATCCCGGAGCTGTTTGTCTCTTACGACAGCGCGCAGAAACTGAAAGTGGAGGCTGGCGAGCTGGTCAGCTGGGATCTGACACCCCGCCAGATCTGCGACCTCGAACTGCTGATGAACGGCGGCTTCAACCCGCTCAAAGGGTTTCTGAGCGAGGCCGATTACAACAGCGTCGTGGACACCATGCGCACCGCGGACGGCGCGCTGTGGCCCATGCCCATCACACTGGACGTAAACGAAAAATTCGCCGAGGAGCTTGAGGTTGGCCAGGACATCGCCCTGCGCGACCAGGAAGGCGTGATCCTCGCCACCATGACCGTCACCGACCGCTGGACGCCGAACAAATCCCACGAGGCCGAAAAGGTCTTCGGTGCGGATGACAGCGCCCATCCGGCCGTCAATTATCTGCACAACACGGCCGGTAACGTCTATCTCGGCGGCCCCGTGACCGGCATCCAGCAGCCCGTGCACTACGACTTCCGCGCGCGCCGCGACACGCCCAATGAACTGCGCGCATATTTCCGCAAAGTCGGCTGGCGCAAGGTCGTCGCCTTCCAGACGCGCAACCCCCTGCACCGTGCGCATCAGGAACTGACCTTCCGCGCCGCGCGCGAGGCACAGGCCAACCTGCTGATCCACCCCGTTGTCGGCATGACCAAGCCGGGCGATGTCGATCACTTCACCCGCGTGCGCTGTTACGAGGCGGTGCTCGACAAATACCCTGCCGCCACCACCTCGATGAGCCTTCTGAACCTTGCCATGCGCATGGCGGGCCCGCGCGAAGCGGTCTGGCACGGCCTCATTCGCAAGAACCACGGCTGCACCCATTTCATCGTGGGGCGCGACCACGCAGGCCCCGGCAAGAACTCGGCGGGCGAGGATTTCTACGGCCCCTATGACGCCCAGGACCTGTTCCGCGAACACGAGGCCGAAATGGGCATCGAAATGGTCGATTTCAAACACATGGTCTGGGTGGACGAGCGCGCCCAATACGAGGCCATTGACGAGATCAAGGACAAGGACAATGTCACCATCCTGAACATCTCGGGCACCGAATTGCGCCGCCGCCTGCAGGAAGGGCTGGAAATCCCCGAATGGTTCTCCTTCCCCGAAGTGGTCGCTGAATTGCGCCGCACACGCCCCCGGAACAAGCAGGGCTTTACCGTCTTCTTCACCGGCTTTTCCGGGTCGGGCAAATCCACCATCGCAAACGCCTTGATGGTCAAACTGATGGAGATGGGCGGACGCCCCGTGACGCTGCTCGATGGCGACATTGTGCGCAAAAACCTGTCCTCTGAGCTTGGCTTTTCCAAGGAACACCGCGACCTCAACATCCGTCGCATCGGCTATGTCGCCTCGGAAATCACCAAGAACGGCGGCATCGCGATTTGCGCCCCCATCGCACCCTACGCCACCACACGGCGCGCCGTGCGCGAAGATGTCGAAAGCTTTGGCGCTTTTGTCGAAGTGCACGTCGCCACGTCGATCGAAGAATGCGAACGGCGCGACCGCAAGGGCCTCTACAAGCTGGCGCGCGAAGGCAAGATCAAGGAATTCACAGGGATTTCAGACCCCTATGACGTGCCCACAGATCCCGAGTTGAGCGTCGAGACAGAGAACGTAGACGTCGACAACTGCGCCCATCAGGTCCTGCTCAAGCTGGAAAGCATGGGCTTGATCGCCGGATAAGGTGGGCGATATTGCCCATCCTACGCAAGACGCGCCCCTCCCCGGGGCGCGTTTTTTTTGCGTCACAAAGCGTCCGACCCAGCAACACCCCACCCCGCCCGGAATCAAGCCGAAGGCGCCGGGCCATCGACAGCCCGTCCCGTCGCACCGCAGGTGCGCGAAAAACAGGTCGGCATGCCTTTGGCATGACGGGATGGCGATATGACACCCGTCGCATTCCGCTGATCGGGAAGATGCACTTGGCAGCCATAAAGTTCTGTAGCGGACAGGCCTGATCGCCACCCCACGGGTCGTCGATGGCCCGGCTCCCGATAGAGCAAGGGCGTCAAGAGACGAGACGAAGCGGGCTTTCGCTGCGGCTGCGCAAAGGGCCGCTTGTAGGCGAAGAGGATCAATTGGAACTAGGTTATTGTCGGGGGTTGTCCATGAAAGCTTAGGTACATTTGCCGCATAGAGTTTGGCATTGCATCCCACGCTTTAGCAGCTGAAATCGGCTGCACTTCCCAAAAAAGGTTCTCGACAAAGCTGACGTCTATGCAGTTCTTGACCTCCATGTCGGAGCCCTGAAGCTCTCTCTCAAAAAAGGAGAAAACCGAAGTTAGATCAGTACCTTTCTTCGCCGCCCCCATTTGATCATTGATTGCACCTGCAAGGCTTTCAAACCAGCTAAACGCAGTTTCATCATCAACGCTGTCCCAGACTTTGATGTGTCTGGCATCCGTGACTTGGGTCATTTCCGGGAAGCGCTTCCGAAAGTCGTGATACATTTCCAGAACGCTCATTCTAACCTCATCCGTGACTTTGAGTGGCACCGCTTTGCGGACATTGGTTCGCTGCGCAGCATTGGTCAAGTTGGGCTCACTGCGGACCTTTCGCTGCAACGCCACCACTACAACACAAGAATCGGAATCAAGCCGTAGGCGCCGATCCATGGCCAGTCCGCCCGACCGGGCTGGCGATATGGCTGGTCTTGGTGCGACATTCAGGCGGCGCGATAACCTTGATCCATAAACTGCCCGGGAAACAGCGACACGTCGCCATCCCGCGGACAGGCAATGCATCAGCGCGGCATCGTTGCACTGTGCGCTAACCCAACAGACAGCGCACCCAAACGTAGGATGGGCAATCTGCCCATCACCACCGCACCGTCACAAAAGCAACGTCCCGCTCATCAACACATGCGCATCGCCCGCCACGATCACGCCCGTGATCGCATCGCGCGGCCCCAGCACCTGGACCTGCGCCTGTCCGGGTCGGCCCAGCCCGTCGCCCTGCCGCGCGACAAAGCGGGGCGCATCGATCAACCCCTCCGACCAAAGGTAAGCCGCCATCGCACCGGTCGCTGATCCTGTGAACGGATCCTCGGGTGGGCTTGGCGGTGCCATCAACAGACGGGCAAATGTCCCCGTTTCGCTTTGTGTCACCCAGAACGGCTCCATCACATCGGTGCCCGCGACCCCAAGGTGGTCGAGATAGGCGCGGAATGCCTCTGCATCGAAACGCACGGCGTCAAGGGCCGTGCGGTCCCGCAGCACGGTGATGCAAAACGGCAGCCCGGTAGAGACAAAGCGCGGCGGATGAATGATATCTGCGGCGTCAATCCCGCCCACGGCGGCGACGATCTCCGGAGGCACATGTACTGCGAACTCGGGCGCGATCTGGGTCATTGAGACGGTCGTGCCCTTCACCTCAACCGGCACAATCCCCGCGCCGGTCTCAAGGGTCAGTGGCCCGTCCCCGATCAAACCACGGTGGCGCATCGCGGCGACGGTGGCCACTGTCGGATGGCCGGCAAAGGGGATTTCACGACTGGCGAGAAAATAGCGCACGCGGATGTCTGCGGCCTCGGACGGACCGGTAAAGGTGCATTCGACCAGCGAGGTTTCCCGCACAAAGGCCATGCACGTGGCATCGTCCAGCGACGCGCCGCAATGGACCACCGCGCAGCCATTCCCGCCAAAGGCACGGTTCGAAAACGCATCCACCCAGTCGACATCAAACGGCATGGGTAGAGTCCTTCAGGTCTTAAGAATTGGTAAATCCGCCCCTGTAAGCCATTGATTTGTCAGGGGCGGCTCGGTGTCCCAGCGTGGGACACCCCGTTAGTGCAAGGGTTGCGGCGCATAATCGTTCTGAACCGCGAGGGCAAAAGCCAGCCTGCGATCCGCGACGAGGGCCAGCTGTTGCCCCTCGGCATCATGGACGGCAAACAGCTCGTCCAGACCACCCGCCTGATCGCGCACCTCGCGGGGCAGATCGGTCACGGCGATGGGTTTGACATAGACCATGCGGCCCACATCGGCATTCAGATCAAAAGACTTGTACATGGCCTACCCTTTCCGAATATTGATCGTCTGAACGATCGTGTCAGGCTTGGCCCGTGTCAGATCAACGTGCAGCAGCCCGTTTTCCATCACCGCCTCGCCCACATCCACGCCATCCGCCAACACAAAGCTGCGTTGAAACTGGCGCGCGGCAATACCGCGATGCAAAAATACGCGTCCCTCGGTGTCTTCCGAATTGCGGCCCCGGATCACAAGCTGGCGGTCCTCGACCGTAATCGACAGGTCATCCTCGCCGAAACCCGCGACGGCCAGCGTGATGCGATAGGAATAATCCGATGTCTGTTCGATATTGAACGGCGGATACCCTTCGCTGCCCTTGGCAGTGCGTTCCAGAAGCCGTTCCAGTTGCTCAAACCCCAGCATGTGGGGATAGGAGGCGAGAGTCATTTTCGTCATGCGACACGTCCTTCTCAAGTCAAGCGACAGTCAGTGGCCCGCCCCGATTACGGCAGCGGATATTCTGAATATGGGCAGAATGAACGGGTGTAACAAGGGGTAGGCGTGTCGCGTTGTCGTGATTATATTAAAGGCTCAGCAACAGTTTGGAATCGCCCCCATGAATGCTCCTTCGAATATGTCGATGAAATCGGACGACGTATTGCGCTATGAGCTGGAGGTGTTTCGCGCCGAGCATCGCGATCTGGATGCCGCCATCCGCGCCCTGCAGGAAGTGGGATCGAGCGAGCAACTGACCATTCAGCGCCTCAAGAAGAAAAAGCTGGCGCTCAAGGACCGGATCGCAAACCTCGAAGACCGCCTGACCCCGGATATCATCGCCTGAGAGTACGCCCCCGGGCGGACGTGAGAAACGATTGCGCTTGATCTGAAAACACCTATATTCCGCGCTTCTTCATTGCAGGAGCCATTGGCATGACCACCGAAGTCGGCATCATCATGGGCAGCCAGTCCGACTGGCCCACGATGCGCGAAGCTGCGCAAATCCTCGACCAGCTTGAGGTGCCATACGATGCCGCCATTGTCTCTGCGCATCGCACGCCAGACCGGCTTTGGGACTATGGCAAGACAGCCGCAGAACGCGGGCTGAAGGTGATCATCGCGGGCGCCGGAGGGGCGGCACATCTGCCGGGCATGATGGCCTCCAAGACGCAGATTCCCGTGATCGGCGTGCCGGTGCAGACCAAGGCGCTGTCGGGCGTCGATTCCCTGTACTCGATCGTGCAGATGCCGCGCGGCTATCCCGTGGCCACTATGGCCATCGGGGCGGCAGGTGCAGCCAATGCAGGGCTGATGGCGGCAGGCATTCTGGCGCTGTCCGACCCTGCCCTTGCCGCGCGGTTGGAGACATGGCGGGCTACGCTGTCGGCCTCGATCCCCGAGGCACCGCAAGATGACTGACGCATTGCCGCAGGGCGCAACCATCGGCATTCTGGGCGGCGGTCAACTGGGGCGTATGCTGAGCGTTGCGGCAAGCCGTCTGGGCTTTCACACCCATATCTATGATCCCACCGCAAACCCGCCCGCAGGCGATGTCGCCCATCTGGTCACGACCGCCCCTTACGAGGACAACGACGCCCTGTTCGCCTTCGCCAGCACCGTCGATGTCATCACCTACGAGTTCGAAAACATACCCACTCTCACCCTTGATACGCTTGAGGATCACGCGCCCATCCGCCCGGGGCGCGAGGCATTGCGGGTCAGTCAGGACCGGCTGGTGGAAAAGGATTATCTGAGCGGGCTGGGCCTGCGCACCGCCGATTATGCGGATGTGCCCGACGCGGCGGCCCTCGCCATTGCTCTGACCAAGATCGGGGCACCTTCGATCCTGAAGACCCGCCGCTTTGGGTATGACGGCAAGGGGCAGATGCGCATTGCAGACCCGGCTGACGCCGATGCGGCAATCGCCGGGATGTCGGATGCGCCTGCGATCCTCGAAGGATTTGTGGACTTCAGCCACGAGGTGTCCGTGATCGCCGCACGCGGGCTGGACGGCGCGGTCGCCTGTTTCGATCCGGGCGAGAACGTGCACCGCGACGGCATCCTGCACACCACTACAGTACCTGCCCGCCTCAGCGCTTCTCAGCGGACGGATGCGATCCTGATTGCGGCGAACATTCTGAATGCGCTCGATTACGTGGGCGTAATGGGGGTCGAGTTGTTTGTGACGCCAGAAGGTCTGGTCGTGAACGAGATCGCACCGCGCGTACACAATTCCGGCCACTGGACACAGAACGGCTGCGTTGTGGACCAGTTCGAACAGCACATTCGCGCCATCGCTGGATGGCCGCTGGGCGATGGCAAGCGCCACGCGGATGTTGTCATGGAAAACCTGATCGGCGACGATATGAACCGCGTGCCCGACCTTGCATGCGATCCGGCCACGGCACTGCACCTTTACGGCAAGGCCGAAGCCCGGAAGGGGCGCAAGATGGGGCACATCAACCGCATCGTAACCTGAGCGCGCGTCAAGCTGCCGCCACAAACCGCTCTGCGATATCGCCTGACATGAAGCTCACGCGCCCACCCGCGATGGTGGCTGCAACACGGTCGGCACTGTCCAGAACCACGATATCGGCACGCTTGCCGGGCGCAAGATCACCCCGGTCCGTCAGCCCCAACACAGCTGCAGGCCCCGATGACACAAGCGCCCATGCCTCGGCCAGATCCATCAGCCCCGAGTGCGCCAGCATCAGCGCCGCGCGGCGCGGGCTCGGATAGTGATAGTCAGAGGCGAGCGCATCACAAAGGCCCATCGTCACCAGATCAAGAGCGGACACATTGCCCTTGTGTGATCCGCCGCGCACCAGATTGGGCGCGCCAAGCACGACATGATGGCCTGCATCCCGCGCGGTCTCCGCAGCCTCCTGCGTTTCGGGAAATTCGGCGATATCAGCACCGCGTGCTGCCCAGATGGATCGCCCGGTAGCGGTCGCATCATCGTGGCTGCCCAGACGCACGCCCGCCTCACTCAATGTCGCGCAAAGCGGGCCAAGCAGATCCCGGGCATTCCCGACATTGGCGTGCAGCTCCAGCAGCATTTCGAAATGCGTTTCCGGGTTGCGCCCGGCTTTGAGCGCCTGACCGGTCAGGCGTGGGGGTTTGCGCCCTTCGGCCAGACGGTCATGGGGCAAGTGATCATTGAACACGACATATTCCACACCCCAGTCAGCCACGCGGGCAGGCAGATCGGCGTAAAGATCAATCAGCGAAATCTCGATTCGCAGTTGCGGGCGCAGGTCGGTGACAACCTCGCCTCGGATGTCTTTCAGTGCGCCAAACACCTGATCTGCAAACTCAAGGCTGCGCAGCCCCCCTTCCCAACTGACGAATTGTGCAAGAACACCAGTGGTGATGCCATTGGCGGCCAGTTCCGCCTCGACCGCGCGCAGGCCTTCGCCCATCTGCTTCATCGCGCCGCGCCGCGGGGCGACATGACGTTCGAACCCGTCGCCATGCACATCGACAATGCCCGGAAGGACGCGAAACCCGCTGAGATCGACCGTACGGCCGACGGACGTGTCCGCAATAACGCCCTCGCTGAGGGACAAAGGCGCCGCGCTCAGCCCGTCCGGATGCAGGACCTCGGCCCCGACCAGATCAATTGTTAGCATCGCCGTCCCCACCCAGACAGTCGGCGTTTGGACATCCCAGCTGATCCAGCACTTCATCGACCCATCGGATGTCGCGATCAAATTCGCCACTGCGCAGAAAGGTAAGGGTTTGAGTGATAACGTTGGGATTGTTCATCATGAACGTATGGGTCACGGGCATCACGATGAAATCGCGCATCCCTTCGACAAGGGTGGACAAAACGGCGACCTTGCCATCGTCCGGCCCGGGCAAGAGCGACGAAAACAGCGGGTTCAGAGACTGGTCGCCCGCAATAATGCCCACAGGGTAGTCGACAGGCGGTAAAGCACGCGGCAGACTGTTTGGCCCGGTGCCCAGTTGGCCGCCGGCTGGGCCGTTGATCCAGCCGAACGCCTCGATATCGCTCAGCGTATCCACAACTTCGCTGCCCTGATTGGGCGGGGCCAGCATGACCACGCGACCAAGACGTCCGGGGCGTGGATGATTGGCAAACCAGTAGCGCACCAGAATACCACCCATTGAGTGGGTGACGAAATGCACAGTGTCATCGCCGCACGCCTCCATCGCCTGAGGCATGACGGCTTCGGCAAGGGTCTGTACGGTCTCTGACGTCGAAGGATAGCCCGGTCGCACCACCTCATAGCCTTCGGTGCGCAACGCACCTTCCATCACAAGCAGCGACGCCTCTGATCGGGCCAGACCGTGCAGCAATACAACGCATTCGGCCTGTGCCGCACGAGGCAGCGCAACCGCGATGAGCAATGCAAAAAAGGCAGCGCAGGTTTTCATACAAGGTCAGATAATGTCATACCGCCACTTATGGAATGAAAACTAATGGTTCCTGACGGAAGGTAACAGTCATGCGCCCAAAATCACCGCGCCTTGCCGTGCGGGCCATCCTCGTCGAAGACGACCGCCTGCTGATGGTCAATGCGTGGCCGGATGGACAAAGTCCGTTGATGTGTGCCCCGGGCGGCGGGGTCGAGGTGGGCAGCAGTCTGCCGGACAACCTGGCGCGTGAAGTGCATGAGGAAACCGGCCTGCAGATCGAGGTCGGCGCGCCCTGTCTTGTGAACGAATTCCATGACCCCGACGGCAGCTTTCATCAGGTCGACGTGTATTTCCGCTGCACTGTTATGCCTGGCACGCCGCGCCCGGCAGACTGGAATGACATCGAAAAGATCGTAACCGAGCGCCGCTGGCTAACCCGCACGGAACTTGCGCAGACCCCGCACAAACCCGACAGTCTGGCCGATGTCGCCTTTGGCGGCGACGGGGTCACCTATGATCCGCTGGAACCGTTGGTGCGGTGACCGTCAGCGCGATCCCACCCAGCACAAGGATGGTCGCAATCACAATGGGCAGGGTGATCGCTTCGCCCAGCAGGGCTGCACCGGCAAGGATCGCGATGATCGGCACGCTTAGCTGCACCACGGGTGCCGTCTGCCCGCGCAATTGGGGCAGCACGTGATACCACAGGGCGTAGCCCAGACCGGAGGTGACAGCCCCCGACGTGATGGCAAGCGCAATGCCTGACGGGGCTGCGTGCAGACCTGTGCCAAACAGCAGAACCAGCAGCATCGGCATCGCGACCACGAAATTGGCCGCTGTCGTGGCAAGGGGATCGGCGCTGCCTTTGCCCGCAAGCGTGTAGATCGCCCACCCGATGCCCGCCATGATCATCAGCGACGCCCCGACCAGATCGCCGCCCGATCCGTCCCTCGGCCAGAGCGCAAGGACAAGCCCGGCAAAGGCAATGCCCGCCCCACCAAGCTGGCGCGCCGTCGGGGCCGCCCCGCGCAACGCGGACCACGCGAACATTACAACCTGCACGGTGCCAAACAGGATCAGGGCCCCGAGCCCGGCGTTGAGAGTGACATACGCCAGCGAAAACCCGATCATGTAGGCGGCAAGGCTCGCCGCCCCGACCAATCGCCCGCGTCCAGCAACGGGCAGGCCACCGCCCCGCACTGTCAGGATCATGCACAGGGCAACCGCGCCTGCCAGCACACGGATCATCGCAAAGCTGGATGGATCGATTGCACCGCTGTCGACAGCCAGCCGGTTGAGGACCGAATTCGCCGCAAAGGCGACCATTGTGATGCATGTCAGAAGGAGTATGCGCATTTCCGGCACGTTAGACGTTTCTGCACCCGGGCCAAGACATGAAACATGTGATCACGGGTCTGGGACCGTCAGATGTCTGGCCATACAATCACGCCAAAAAAAACGGCGAGCCCTTGCGGGCCCGCCATTCTGTTTCAGATTTGGATTTGTATCAGCTCTGGCGCTTTTGCTTGCGGCGCATCAGGCCCATGCCGCCCAGACCAGCGAGCAGCATCCAACCGGCTGCTGGCAGAGGCACAGCAGGTGGGTTGACGATTTGCTGACGGTCGCCAACGATCATGTCGTCAAAGCCGAAGAAGTCGCTGCCGCTTGAGTTGAAGAACGCAATGTTGGTGTACGATTCTGTCAGATCAAGGAAGCCGAAGAACAGCAGCCCGGCGTTGTTGGCGCTTGTCGAGTTCGGGATGTTGATGTTCGTCACAGCACCACCAACAGCCGTGAGCGCGATGCTCAGCGAGCCACCGAAGTCACCAATGTCTGTGCCGTAGAAACCGAATGCGGAAATCGCGGTGGTGAAGGAGATGTTGAAACCGCCGCCACCATCAACTTCGACAAACGTGCTGCCCGATGTCGCAAAACGTCCGGCACCCGGAACACTCGAAAGTGATGCCGCACCACCTGTCAGCGATGCAGTGACTGTTCCGCTGGATACGGGAAACGAGATATTTGGCAGGGCTGTTGGCGCTTCGAAATCTTCAACACCAACCCCAGGAGCCAGTGTCGCTTCGAAGTTGTTGCGTGCTGTTTCAGCCAATCCGCCCGCCGGTACGGACGTCTGTGGACCTGGGTCTTCACCGAAGAAAGTGATAGGTGCCGCGTGCGCCAAGCCTGGCAAGGCTAGTGCTAAAACGGCTGCGAAAATACGTGTCTTCATAAGACTTATTCCTCTGATTAAATTTTTAATGCCCTTACGTTAACATAAATTAACCAAATTTGGAGTCAGGATAGCCTTACTTGTGCCACTTTCACCTTATGCGGGAAAACAGCCCTTTGCGGCTGACGCCATACAGCATCAAGACCAAAAGCACGACCGCCCCGAGCGAAAGAAAGCCTCCGGGAAAAATATTTACTAATAAATGGTTAACGGGATCAGGTTGAATTTACGTTTGGGCAGCAGCCGAAAACGAGTTTCTACCCAATTTGGAAACAATCCACAGGGAATGCGTGATCTGTCCAAGAATCACCGCGCAACGCACAACGATACGCCAGCCAAATCGACGGCCTTTTTTGTGCAGTCAAATCACCGTTGCGTCAGGCCTGGTTCCGGCAACTTGGGATTCGGCAAAACCGTTCCAGCATAGCGGACGACGTCTGCTGCATTTGTGGACTGCATAATGCGACTTTTAAGCGATCCAAGTCGCCCACAAGGGCCTGTCAAAATGAAAACGGGCCGCCCTTTGGCAGCCCCTTAACCCGTCACGTCGAGCAGATCGCGAACGTGACAAAGGCCCCACGCGGGGGCCTTTGCACTGACAGTCTGTGTCCGTTTGCCTGAAGCAAACAGTCTTACATCATGCCGCCCATGCCGCCCATGTCGGGCATGCCGCCGGGTGCGCCACCGGCGCCCTCTTTGGAGGGCTTGTCGGCAACCATTGCTTCGGTTGTGATCAGCAGACCAGCGACCGATGCGGCGTCTTGCAGGGCTGTGCGCACAACTTTTGCCGGGTCGATGACGCCGAACTTGAACATGTCGCCATATTCTTCGGTCTGAGCGTTAAAGCCGAACGTGTTGTCGCTGCTTTCGCGGATTTTGCCTGCAACGACGGACCCGTCCACACCGGAGTTTTCGGCGATCTGACGCAGAGGCGCCTCGATGGCCTTGCGTACGATCGTGATGCCGACGTCCTGGTCAGAGTTTGCACCCTTGAGACCGTCAAGCGCCTTGCCAGCCTGGATCAGAGCGACGCCACCACCGACGACAACACCTTCCTGCACGGCCGCGCGGGTCGCGTTCAGGGCATCGTCAACGCGGTCTTTGCGCTCTTTCACTTCGACTTCGGACATGCCGCCGACGCGGATCACGGCAACACCGCCGGCCAGTTTGGCCACACGCTCTTGCAGTTTTTCACGGTCGTAGTCGGAAGTTGTTTCCTCGATCTGGCCACGGATCTGTGTCACGCGGGCTTCGATCTCGGCTTTCTCACCGGCACCGTCGATCACTGTGGTCTCGTCCTTGGTGATCTGAACGCGCTTGGCGTTGCCCAGCATGTCCATGGTCACCGACTCAAGCTTCATGCCCAGTTCTTCGGAGATCACCTGACCGCCGGTCAGAATGCCGATGTCCTGCAGCATCGCCTTACGACGATCACCAAAGCCGGGGGCTTTGACAGCAGCGATTTTCAGACCGCCGCGCAGTTTGTTCACAACCAGAGTTGCCAGCGCTTCGCCTTCGACATCTTCGGCGATGATCAGCAGGGGTTTCTGCGACTGGATCACTTGCTCAAGCAGTGGGACCATGGGCTGCAGCGACGACAGTTTCTTTTCGTGCAGCAGAATCATGCAGTCTTCGAGCTCGGCCGTCATCTTGTCGGCGTTGGTCACGAAATAGGGGCTCAGGTAGCCACGGTCGAATTGCATACCTTCGACAACATCGGTCTCTGTTTCCAGACCTTTGTTTTCTTCGACGGTGATGACACCCTCGTTGCCAACTTTCTGCATCGCATCCGCGATCTGGCGACCGATTTCTGTTTCGCCGTTGGCGGAAATGGTGCCGACCTGGGCAACTTCGTCGCTGTCGGTCACGTCACGTGCCGCAGCTTTGATCGACTCAACAACTTTGGTTGTGGCCAGATCGATACCGCGCTTGAGGTCCATCGGGTTCATACCGGCGGCAACCGATTTCATGCCTTCGCGAATGATCGCAGCGGCCAGAACAGTTGCGGTTGTTGTACCGTCGCCTGCTTCGTCATTGGTGCGGCTGGCCACTTCTTTGACCATTTGCGCGCCCATGTTTTCGAACTTGTCCTCCAGCTCGATTTCCTTGGCAACCGAAACACCGTCTTTGGTGATGCGCGGTGCGCCGAAGGATTTGTCCAGAACCACGTTGCGACCTTTGGGGCCGAGTGTCACGCGGACGGCGTCTGCCAGCGTGTTCACGCCTTTCAGCATGCGGTTGCGGGCATCTGTATTGAACTTGACGTCCTTAGCAGCCATGATTTTTCTCCTTTGAGAATGTTGGTTGAAAGATCAGAGAAGCGCCGTGCGCTTACTCGATGATCCCCATGATGTCGGATTCTTTCATCATCAGCAGTTCTTCGCCGTCGATGGTGACTTCGGTGCCGGACCATTTGCCAAACAGCACTTTGTCCCCGGCTTTGACGGCCATCTCGATCAGCTCGCCGCTGTCCTTGCGGGCACCGGGGCCTGCGGACACGATTTCGCCTTCGCTTGGCTTTTCCTTGGCGCTATCGGGGATGATAAGCCCGCCAGCGGTTTTCTCTTCGCTTTCCGTGCGGCGTACCAGCACGCGGTCATGAAGCGGTTTCAATGCCATCTTTGCAGCTCCTTAAGGCTCAAAGTTTCTTCCATTCACCCCGGATTTCGGGGTCATTAGCACTCACCTGCCGTGAGTGATAACGCGGTGTAACTAGGCACCATTTAAGCGCGAGTCAACGCCCCAGCACGTCAGCTTTTCAGAAAAATTTGCGCCCATGGCCGTAAACCTTTGGCCTAAGCCTGTCCGTTTCGGCCAAAAGTCGAATTCAGATCTGCCCTGCCCCTTCGCATCTGTTGCCCAGCCGCAATGACGCGGCATGACAATACGAAGTGGAGACACCCTAATGACCTCAACGACAAAATCCGCAATTCTTGCCACCCTTCTGGTGCCCGCCGCCGCCTTTGCCGGTCTGGATGTGGGCCAGATGCTTGGCACGACGGAGGATGAAATACGCACCGCCCTGACCGGCATGGGTTACGACGTGCATGATATCGAACTGGAAGATGGCGAGATCGAGGCCGAGGTGACATTGGACGGTGTCGCCTTTGAAATCGAAGTCGCCATCTACACTGGGCTCGTCACCGAAATCGAACGCGATGATGACGCGGACGACAGCGACGACTAAGCTGACCCGCACGTACGCCGCCCGGATCGACCCGGGCGGCCCTTAACACATGGACGATCCCTATGCTGTCTCGCCGCGCCATCCTCTGGAGCCTGTTTGCCCTACAAGCGATCTGTTGCGCCTATTTCGTCTCGGACGTCCTGATTGACCTGTTCGTGCCAAATCACACCAGCGCGCTGGCGGAAAGTGATCTGGTTGAAGCGATCATCACGCTTGCCTTGTTCCTTGGGCTGGCCTTTACCGGGTCGGAGCTGCGCCAGATGCTGCGCCGTCAGGACCAGATAACCGATCAGCTCAAGGTCGCATCCGGCGCATTCGCCGACCTGCTCGAAGTGCGCTTTGGGCAATGGCAACTGACCGAGGCCGAACGCGCGGTCGCCATTCTGGCCATCAAAGGGTATTCCGTGGCCGAGATGGCCCGCTTGCGCGAAACGGCACAGGGCACGATCAAGGCGCAATGCGCGGCCCTTTATCGCAAGGCCGACGTGTCAGGGCGGCTGCAATTGCTCAGCCTGTTTCTGGATGATCTGATGGCAGATACGCTTGTGCCTGCGTGACGCACAGACCGGGTTAACCGCCCAGGATATCGCCCGAGGCCGAGACCGCCTCGGCACCTTTCGGCGTCAGGCCATAGACACCCTTTTCGACCTTTTCGAACCAGCCATAGTGGTCGTCGCGCATCATGGTGGTGGCCCGCGCAATGCCGGTTTCACGCGCCACATCCGCACCTTTACAGGCCCCCACTTCGAACAGGTACATGGCCAGCTTCAGCGCGTCCTGCCGATAGGCGGTGATCAACCCCACGCGGGTCTGGCCACCATCGTTGGGATCACCGACACGGCCCGCAAACTCCTTGAGCAACTGGCCCTGTTTGCGCGTGTTCTTGCGCGGGGCGTAGGGCCCCGGATCACAATGCACCTGCACAAGGTCATCCGACAAGCGCACCGTCATCAGACCCAGCCCAAGACGCCGGCACAGCCGCGTCATGTCCTTGACCGATTTATGGAACCGCTTTCCCTTGCCCCGCGCCACCGCCATGTAGACATCATCCGTCACAGCCATGCGCGCCACGCACTGATGCACAAGTGTCAGCGAAAACGACAGCTTCAACTCGACAATCACGGGCGGCTCGCCACCACGCACGGCTACCACGTCCGCCGCGCCCACCTCGGACTTCACCACATATCCCTGCCCTTCGAGAAAGGCTTTGACGGGTGGGTAAAGGTCGGTTTCGCGTGCGCTCACGGTGCGTCGTCCGGACTGGGATGGGCCGCGCGAGGAAACCCCACGCGCGGCCCCGATGCAAGGGCTTAGCGCCCGCCCGTGCGCCCCGGAAAGCGGGGCGGCCGCCCGCCGCGCACTTGCGTGCGCAGATGGGCGGGTCGGGCTGCGGGTGCAGGTGGCCGGGCCGCCTTTGGGACCTTGGTGGCAGGGCGATGGGTGCCGCGTTTTGCGGCTGGTTTGGATTTTCTGGGCATGAGGTGCCCCTTTCGTGTCTGAAGAACTGAAAAAACGCGCAAGTCGCGCGTGCGATCCCCGCGCTTGCGGGTCAGCCGCGCTGGTCCATTGTCAGATCACTCCTGAAATCGAGGCGCACCATATCGCGGTGCAGGAACGGGTGGGCGGTCAGGCCAGGTTGTCCATGTGCAGGGCACTCCTTTTCAGATGCCTAAATCATACCCCGAAGGCGCGCTCGGATCAACCACTCGCCCGGCGCGACACTGGTGCCCCTTTGCCCCCCGTGACACCGCAGGACAGCTTGTTATAAGGGCGCAAAATCTCTTCCATCTGTAAGGACGCCCTGCCCATGACAACTCTGGTTTTTGGCCACAAATCACCTGACACCGATTCCACCGGCTCCCCCATCATCTGGGCGTGGTATCTGAACGAAGTCAAAGGCGGTGACGCTGAGGCGGTGCTGCTGGGCGAGCCCAACACCGAAGCGGCATTTGTGCTGGAAAAGTGGGACCTGCCCAAGCCGCGCATTATCTCATCCGTGGACGCGGACCAGCCAGTTGTGATCGTGGACACCAACAACCCGGCTGAATTGCCCGACAATATCAATGACGCCGACATCACCGGCATCATCGACCACCACAAGCTGGTCGGCGGGCTGGAAACCAAAGGCCCTATCGACATCCGGATCGAGCCTCTGGCCTGCACCGCCACCATCATGTGGAAGATGATCGGCAAGGACATGGCCCAGGCCCCGGCATGGGTCCAAGGCGCGATGCTGTCCTGTATTCTGTCTGACACGCTCGAATTCCGCTCGCCCACGACCACGCAGGAAGACAAGGCGATCGCCTATGATCTGGCGCGCGATCTTGGGATCGACATCCCGCTTTATGCAGCCGAAATGTTCGAGGCGAAATCGGATGTGTCCGCCTTTTCCGACGCCGAATTGCTGCGCATGGACAGCAAGGAATACACCGTGGACGGCACCGAATTCCGCGTCTCGGTTCTGGAAACCACGGCGCCCAAGATCGTGCTGGATCGCAAGGACAGCCTGATGGCCTCGATGGTTGATGTCGCCAAGGAAGACGGCGCAGACGAGGTGCTGCTGTTCGTCGTCGACATCCTCAACGAAGAAGCGACCATGCTGATCCCCAATGACCGGGTGAAGGGTGTGGCCGAAAAGAGCTTTGGTGCGAATGTAACTGGCGACACGGTCGTCCTGCCCGGCGTGATGAGCCGCAAGAAACAGATCATCCCGAACCTCAAGGTCTGAGACGGGGTTGGCGCAGGACACCTGCGCCTTACTTTCCAATGATGGCGCTCTATCGTAAGGCGGACCAGTGGTCCGCTTTTTTAGTGGCCACCCCAGCAATCAAGACCTTCCGGGAGACCAAGCCATGACCCAGATCATTTCTGCCCTGTCCGAGATTTCAGAGCGTTATGACGCGCTGTTCGTCGATCTGTGGGGCTGTGTGCATAACGGGGTGCATGCGCTGCCTGACGCCGTTGCGGCACTGCAGACCTATCGCAAGACAGGGGGTAAGGTGGTGCTGGTGACCAACTCGCCCCGTCCACGTGCGGGTGTGCAAAAGCAGTTGGTGCATTTTGGTGTACCCGACGACGCATGGGACACGATAGCAACCTCCGGTGACAGTGCGCGTGCCGCGATGTTTCGCGGCATCGTCGGGGAAAAGGTGTATTTCATCGGGCAGCCGGGGGAGGAGAAATTCTTTGAACCTATTGGCGTGATCAAGGAACCGATTGATGTGCAAATGGTGCCCATGGATGAGGCGGAGGGGATCGTCTGCACTGGCCCGCGCGATCCAAGCGCCGATCCGGACGTGATGCGCCCCGAATTCCTGATGGCCAAACAACTGGGCCTGAAACTGCTCTGCGCCAATCCGGATATCGTGGTGGACCGGGGCGATGTGCGCGAATGGTGTGCGGGCGCGCTGGCGCAGCTTTATACCGAGATGGGTGGCGAGAGCCTTTACTTTGGCAAGCCACACCCGCCGATCTACGATCTGGCGCGGCGGCGGTTGTTCGAACTGGGTGTGGATGTGCCGGATTCCGGCATTCTGGCCATCGGTGACGGCGTGCTGACCGACATTGCAGGCGCCATGGGCGAAGATATCGATCTGCTGTTCATTTCGGGCGGGCTGGCCGCGGCGGAGACAAGAACCGACACGCAACCCGACCCAGACGCACTAAGTGCTTATCTGGAAAAGGAAATGAGCGCGCCAACATTCGCGATAGGACATCTGCGCTGACCTACTTTTCACTTGATTTTCTGCGCGCGCAAAGTAATAAGATTGCGCGATAGCCGGTTCAGGCGTCAGAAAATTACCGGAGACCTCCATGTTGGACAACATGCCCCGCGGCACGATCTGTATCGAAGACATCGAAATGGGCATGTCCCGTTCCTTGCGCAAACAGGTCACCGACCGCGATATCGAGTTGTTTGCCGAAGTCTCCACCGACCACAATCCGGTTCACATGGATGATGACTATGCCCGCGACACCATCTTTGCCGGACGGATCGCCCACGGAATGCTGACTGCGGGTCTGATTTCTGCAGTGATCGGAGAGCAACTGCCCGGGCATGGCACGGTCTATATGGGGCAGTCGCTGAAATTCCTTGCCCCTGTCCGCCCCGGCGACATGGTCTATGCCGAGGTGAAAGTCATCGACATCGACTTTGCCAAGCGCCGGGTGAAGCTGGATTGCCATTGTGCCGTGGACGGCAAGAAAGTGCTTGTCGGCGAAGCAATGGTGTTGGCGCCGTCGCGCAAATTCGACTGATCCAGCGGCCGCCTTGCGGCGACACGGTTTTGTAAGGGGGCTTTGCCCCCGTCCTGCGGACTCCCCAGAGTTTGTTTGGCGAGATGAAGCCATAGGCGCCGTCTTGCTCTTACCCTTTGGCGCAGCTAGGCATGGCCCCATGAGGATCATCCGCGACTACCTGTTTGTCGAACCCGAAGACCGTGGCGCAAGTGCGGCCATCGGCAATTTTGACGGTGTGCATCTGGGCCATCAGTCGGTGATTGATCTGGCCCGCGCCGCCGCGCCCGCAGCGCCGTTGGGTGTGATGACATTCGAGCCGCATCCGCGTGTGTATTTCGCCCCCGACGCCCCCCCGTTCCGGTTGATGAGCCGCGCGGCGCGTGCAAGTCGGTTGCAAAAGCTGGGGGTCGAACGCCTCTATGAGTTGCCCTTCAATGCTGGACTTGCCGGTCTTTCGCCAAAAGAGTTTGCCGCCCGTGTGATCCGCGACGGGTTGGGGTTGTCGCATGTTGTTGTGGGGGCCGATTTCTGTTTTGGCCACAAGCGTGCCGGAACGGCGGACCACCTTGTCACCTTCGGGGCGCAGATGGGTTTCGGCGTGACCGTCGCGCCGCTGATCGAGCACAGTGCGGCCACCGTATCCTCGACTGCGATCCGCGAGGCGCTGAGTGCAGGGCGCACCCGTGACGCCGCGGCCATGCTGGGCCACTGGCACCGCATCGAAGGCCCCGTCATCGGGGGAGAGCAGCGGGGCCGCGAATTGGGGTACCCCACCGCGAATATGTCCATCGACGATCTGCACCCGCCTGCCTTTGGTGTGTATGCCGTGCTGGTCGACGTGTTGGAGGGGCCGCATGCGGGCCAGTATCACGGAGTGGCCAGCCTGGGCGTCCGCCCGATGTTCGGGGAAAACCGGCCCAATCTCGAAACCTTTGTCTTTGATTTTTCCGGTGATCTTTATGGCACGCAGATGTCTGTCGCGTTGATCGAGCATTTGAGAGGCGAAGAAAAATTCGAAAGTCTTGAAGCGCTGATTGCCCAGATGGATGCCGACAGTGCGCAGGCGCGCCGCATATTGGCGGCCCTGTGAGCGATCCGATCGAACGCCGCGGTTTTGCGCCCCGGTTCTGGGAGGCCAAGCGCCTTGACCAGATGAGCGAGGACGAGTGGGAGGCGCTGTGCGATGGGTGCGGTAAATGTTGCCTCAACAAGCTGGAAGATGAGGACAGCGGGGACGTGGCCCTGACCCGTGTGGCCTGTCGCTTGCTGGACGATCTGACCTGCCGCTGTGCCCAATACGACATCCGCCATCAGTTCGTACCCGACTGCATTCTCCTGAAACCGTCCAATATCGAAAGCCATCTCTACTGGATGCCGCAGACTTGCGCGTACAGGCTGCTGCACGAGGGGCGTCCGCTGTTCGACTGGCACCCGCTGATCTCGGGCACGCCTGAGACGGTCCACGCCGCTGGCGTTTCGATGCGCGGGCGGACGTTGAGTGAATTCGATGTGGCCGATGAGGATTGGGAAGATCACGTGATCGAAGAGCCGACCTAGACCCGTTCGAGGAAACTGCGCACCCGGGCTGCGACGACGTCAGGATGTGTGATCGGCCCCATATGGCCGACCCCCTCAAGGCTGATCTCGGTTGTATCCGGCAAGCGCCGCGCGATGGCGTGGCTGACGGGCTTGGCCCAGGGCGATCCGGCACCACGCAGCAACAGCGCTGGCATGGCCGCCGCCTCAAACCGACCCGGGGCGAGCAGGTTTGCGCAATCATCGATCAGGAACGGGCTTGAATCGCGGATGAAGTGGATACGCGCGGCCATGTAATCCCGCGTCACCTTCGGGATATCGCTCCAATCGGTCGCATTGCCCCAAAGCATGTTGAACGCACGCGCCGCCCCCTCACGGTCGCCCGCGTCCAGCGCGGCATCGAACGGTGCCGTGTCGCGCACATAGCCCGGGCCAAACGCGGGATCGTCCGCCATGACTGGCGCGAAATAGACTGGTTCGTACATCACCAGGCTGCGCACGCGGTCGGGCTGTTCGATAGCAAGACGCAGGGCAACGGTTGCGCCAAAGGAATGGCCCATCACGTCCACAGGACCTGCGCCGATATCCTCCAGAACCGACAACGCCATGGCGGTGGCGGTATCGTGCATCACCCCCTGCCCGTCCCAGTCGCCAGACTTGCCATGGCAGGGCAGATCAAAGGCATGTATCGTGGCCATATCCCCCAGCGCCGCCCCCATCCCCCGCCACGCGCCGGAATGGGCAAGCGAGCAGTGGATGGCGAGCATGGGGCGCGGTCCCGACCCAAAGGTGCGGGTGTGGATATGTGGGATCAAAGCGTGCCCGAGAGAACCATGTCGACTTCTTCGATCTTGTCCTGACCCCAGAACCGCTGATCGCCGTCCACGATATAAAACGGCGCACCAAAGGCACCCTTGTCCACCGCCTCTTCCAGATTGCGGGCATAGGTTTCGGCCCCGCTCAGTAGGCCACTGTCGGCAAGGGATGGATCGAACCCGGCCCCGGACAGGCACGCCTTGATCACATCGTCCTGCGCGATGTCTTTTTCCTCGGCCCAGACGGCGCGCAGCACGGAATGAACCAGCGCCCCCAGATCGCCGCCGCCCGCATTTTGGGCGGCGATGATCGCGTAAGACGATGGGGCGGCGTTGGTGGGCCAGTGGGCGGGCTTGAGGTTCAGGGGCATCCCCAGTTTCTTGGCCTGGCGGGGCAATTCCTGCGCGCGGTAGGCGACGCGATTGGGGTGGCGATCTTTGGGGGGTGTTCCACCGGTGCGGGAAAACAGCGCCATGATGTCGAGCGGTTTGTAGGTGATCGTCGCCCCGTGTTTCGCTGCGACCTCTTCAAACCGTGTCCCCGCAAGATAGGTGTAGGGGGACAGTGTCGCAAAATAATAGTCGATGTGGGGCATTTCTTTCTCCGGTTCGGGGGTCTTTGGGTTCGCGCGACGGTACGCCCGTGCTAAGCGATGTCAACATCACGAATCTGTCACAAATCGTGCTGCGCGGGGACACGACATGCCGAACATCCAAGAACCCAAGTTGATCTCGGGCAATGCCAACCTGCATCTTGCCAAGGCTATTGCCCGGCGGATGTCACTGCACCGGGGGTCAATGTCGGGTTGGTCAACGCGCGGGTCGAGCGGTTCAATGACGGTGAGATCTTCGTTGAGGTGTTCGAGAATGTGCGCGGTGAGGATATGTTCATCATCCAACCCACGTCGAACCCGGCCAACGACAACCTGATGGAACTTCTGATCATGTGCGATGCGCTGCGCCGATCCTCGGCTGCACGTATCACCGCCGTGATCCCCTATTTCGGCTACGCCCGCCAGGATCGCCGGTCCAAGGCGCGCACGCCGATCAGCGCCAAGCTGGTGGCCAACATGCTGGTGGGGGCCGGGATCGAGCGGGTGTTGACGATGGATCTGCACGCTGCACAGATCCAGGGCTTCTTCGATATTCCTGTGGACAACCTGTACGCCTCACCGATCTTTGCGCTGGATATCAAGACGCAGTTTGCGGGGCGTCTGGACGATCTGATGATTGTATCGCCTGACGTGGGCGGCGTCGCCCGCGCGCGCGATCTGGCGAAGCGCCTTGCCGCACCGCTGGCCATCGTGGACAAGCGCCGCGAAAAGGCGGGCGAAGTGGCCGAAATGACAGTGATCGGGGATGTGACGGACAAGACCTGCATCATCGTGGACGACATGGTCGATACCGCAGGCACGCTGTGCAAGGCCGCCGAAGTGCTGATCGAAAACGGCGCGAAGGAAGTCCACTCCTATATCTCGCATGGTGTGATGTCGGGCCCCGCGGTGGACCGGGTGACCAAATCCGTGATGAAATCTCTGGTGATCACCGACAGCATCCAGCCCACCGATCCAATCAAGGCCGCCGCCAATATTCGCATTGTGCCAACAGCGCCGGTCTTTGCCCAAGCCATCCTGAACATCTGGAACGGCACGTCTGTGTCATCGCTGTTTGAGGCGGAAACACTCAGCCCGATCTATGATGGGATGTACGCGGCCGAGTGAGGACGCGAAAAAGCGCACCAATTGGCATTGGTGCGCAGTTTCTGTTCATAAAGGCAGTCTCAGTCGTGCGATGCGGCCTGTCCGCGACGCCGCAGCAGAACCAATGTGCCCAACCCTGCCAGCATCAACGGCAATCCAGTGGGTAGCGGAACAGGGCTGACTTCGTCTTCGATCACGATGGCAACCGATCCGCGTGCACCGATGGTGTTGCCGGACCGCGACGTGCGCTGCCAAGCCCATGATGTGCCCGGCGCGTTGTTCGCAAGAAATACACTGATCCAGTAGCTTCCGGCGTTCAGCGTGATGTCGCTGTCGAAATCGAACACGTATTCCAGAATGTCAGCGCCGTTGCGATTGTTGTGATCAATGCCGGTATCGGTGCGCGATAGGATGGTCAGGGTCGACGTGGCAACCGAAGCGCCCAGTGAACCGCCCGCATCCGCCCGGATATCTACGCGGAAATCCTCGTTCGCCGGTATGTTGCCCGACGACCAGTGCACACCCCAGATCGAAACCTGCCCAAGGTCGGTGGCGGAGCCAACAGAAAAGTCTTCGAAAACCCGTGCGGAGCCTTCGTTGAAATATGCGCCGCGGATCGGGTTGTTCGGATCAAAGCGTTGATCCAGCACGGTTGCCGCATGCGCAAAGCTCGCACTTGCGACCAAGGCCAACAGGGGCAGGGTGCGGGCGAAAAAGCGGTTCATCTAAGTGGCTCCTCATGTGTCAGTGATGCCAGAATTCATCTTTGACACCGGAATTGCCGACAAATTGAACCAAATTAAGGCGATCGGGTGATGAAGACATGAAGGTCGAGCGGATGTCGAAACAGTGCGGGCGGAGGGTGCAAACTGTTGCAGTTATTGCGCTCAATCGAAGCAAAAAAGCGATCCGTCAGACGACCAGACGCCGCAATTTCCAGCCGAAATGCACCATGCTCCCCGCTTCCAAAACTCCGCTTTCTTCGCCGGGCGCAACCCTCTGGACACGCTTCCTCCCTTGCCCGATGATCCTCACAACCAAAAAATGGGGAGTGCACACATGAAGACCATTCTGACCGCCACAGTCCTGACCCTTGCCGCCACGGGTGCCTTTGCCGCAGGCCACTGCGCTGCAGGCAAGACCCTGACCGAAGGCACGCTGACCATCGCCACCGGCAACCCAGCCTATTACCCGTGGGTGATCGACGACGCGCCTGAACAAAAACAGGGGTTCGAGGCCGCCGTGGCCTACGCCATCGCGGGCGAAATGGGATTTGCGGATGATGCGGTGACGTGGGTGCGTACGTCGTTCGACGAGGCAATCCAGCCCGGTGCCAAGAATTTTGACCTCAACATGCAGCAGTTTT
Source organism: Tateyamaria armeniaca (assembly GCF_045797845.1). Lineage (NCBI taxonomy): Bacteria > Pseudomonadati > Pseudomonadota > Alphaproteobacteria > Rhodobacterales > Roseobacteraceae > Tateyamaria > Tateyamaria armeniaca. The sequence continues at coordinate 2,110,825 of NZ_JBHDIY010000002.1, read as the reverse complement.
CGATCACCGAAGATCGCGACCGCGTCGTCGATTTTTCAGCCCCCTACTACACCGCGCCGCAAGCCGTCATGACCACAGTCGAGGCTGTCGATGGCGGGGCCAAGCCGACGATGGAGAGCCTCAAGGCAATGAAATGGGGCGTTGTCGCCTCGACCACCGCCCTTCCAGTCGTGATGGAGACAATCCAGCCCGATCAATCGCCGCTGGTCTATGACGACAATGCCAACATCACCGCCGCCATGCAGGCGGGTCAGATCGATGCGGCCCTGTTTGATCTTCCGACGGCCCTGTTCACCGCCGCCGTGCTGATGGAGAATGGCGTTGTGCTGGGTCAGTTTGATCCCTCCGCCGCAGAAAACCCCGACCAGTTTGGCGCATTGATGCCAGAAGGATCGGCGCTGAAAGAATGCGTGGATGAGGCCCTTGCCGCACTCACCGACAGCGGTGCACTGGCCGCCATCGAGGCCGAGTGGCTGCAAGACGCGGTCGGTGTGCCCCTGATCAAGTGACCACACGCCGCGCCGCCTACGAGTCCCGGCAACGCCGCCGGGCCAATCTGCTTGCCGCGGGCAGCACGGCCGTCGTGCTGGCCCTTTTGGTCTTCCTCGTCCCGCTCGCCCCGGGATGGCAGGCGGTCAAATCCTCGTTCTTTGATGCAGAGATATTTGCGCGCACCTTTCCCGATCTCGCCAACGCCTTCCTGATCAACATCGCGATCTTTGCGTGGTCTGTCCCGATCATCGCTGCCCTCGGTCTGGCCATCGCTTTGGGGCGCGGGGCACGCTCCCCTGTGCTGTTCCCGCTGCGCATCTTTGGGGCCATCTATGTCGATCTGTTTCGCGGCATCCCCGTGGTGCTGCTGGTCTATCTTGTGGGCTTTGGCATTCCGGGGCTGGGCTTGCCGCGTCCGTGGAACTCGCCTTACATCTGGGGTACCGTCGCGCTTGTGCTGACCTATTCAGCTTATGTAGCCGAGGTGCTGCGCTCAGGCATCGAAAGCATTCATGCCAGTCAGCGCAACGCCGCAATCTGCCTGGGTCTCAGCGAGCGGGACACCATGCGCTACGTCATCCTGCCGCAGGCGATCCGGCGCGTGGTCCCTGCGAACATGAACATGCTGGTGGCGTTGCAAAAGGACGTGGCCCTGTTGTCCTTCATTGGCCCTGTGGAGATTTTGCGCCAGGCGGGCATCTTCAAATCCCTGCTGGCCAACTTCACGCCTTACGTGGCAGCGGCAGTGATTTTCCTGTGCGTCACCGTGCCCGCCACACGCTATGCCGACTACCTGATGAACAGGGATCGCAATGCCCGAACCTAGGCTGGCCTTGCGCGGTGTGACCAAAAGCTTTGGTGAGGTCAGCGTGCTGCATGGCATCGACCTCGCCGTGCAACCGGGCGAAATGGTTTGCCTGATCGGGGCATCCGGGTCGGGCAAATCCACGCTGTTGCGCTGCATGAACGGGCTGGAACCTGTGGATGATGGCGAGGTTTTGCTGGACGGCGTCGACATCGCCGAACCGGGCTTTGACCTTGCCCCGATCCGCCAGCAGATCGGGATCGTCTTTCAGTCCTTCAACCTGTTTCCCCACATGACCGCCTATGACAATGTCGCCCTCGCACCACGGCGCGTGCTGGGCGAGGACGCGCGCGACCGGATCGAGGCGCTGTTTGCCCGTTTTGGATTGGCCCAGCACATGCGCAAGTATCCCGACCAATTGTCAGGCGGGCAGCAACAACGGGTCGCAGTGATCCGGGCTCTTGCGATGCGTCCACATACGATGCTGTTTGACGAAATCACCTCCGCGCTCGATCCGGAGCTGGTGGGCGAAGTGCTAGACGTGCTGCGCTCCTTGCGCGATGACGGGATGACGATGGTGCTGGCGACGCACGAAATGGGCTTTGCGCGCGAACTGGCGGATCGCATCTGCTTTATGGATCAGGGGGTCATTGCCGAGGAAGGGACGCCAGACGTCATCTTCTCAAACCCGCAAAAAGAACGGACAAAGCAGTTCCTTGCGTCGATCCTGCGCTGATCCAGACTTCACTTCGCCAGATAAACTCTCCCCGAAGGGCCGGGCAGCCACAAAGACGATCCCGTCAATAAAGGTCCCACTCGTCCGGCTGGCGCACTTCACCCATGGCCATCCACGCCACGCGCACCCGGGCCACGCGCGTGTCACCCCATGTGCGAAACACCAGATCAAAGCCAGCCGCGTCGATCAATTCTGCTGACACATCGGCGCGCAGCGCCGTCTTGGTGTCCACGTCCCACATGGAAATCGACACGTGCACGGATGGAGGTACGCGGAACTCTTCGGAAAAGGCGACACGTCGACGGCGCTCGCGTTGACCGCGTCCGGTCCACATCTCCCCCCCGTCCTCGAAATCCGAAAACAGGATTGCATCGCCTTGGTCGATGCCGATCAGATGGTTTTCCAGTCGTTTCATACCGTCGTCGTCTCAAAGTCTTTTGCGGGTCTACGCCAACAAAACGGCAAATTTAGGTCCGCAACATCAAAAAAGGCTCCGCCACTGGCAGAGCCTTTGCAATCATTTCATCAACCGCGCATTTTTAGAGGTTCGGTTGTTTGGTGCTCAATCCGATTTCGGAGCCGACAGCCACCATGTCCGCCATCAGTTTCACGGCGTCATCCACCGGACCGGGATCGTTCTGCGCGGCCTGCTTGGCACGGTCGTAGACCTCTTGCGCCTCGTCAAACATCGCGTCCATGTCGTCCTGGGTCATGTCACCCTTGGCCACGGCGCGTTCTGCGAGAACGGACACGCCTTGCGTGCCGATTTCGGCAAAGCCACCCGTTACCACATATTCATGGGTGCTGCCACCCGCCTCGACCCGCAGCACACCGGGGCGCAGCGTTGTGATCGTGGGGGCGTGATCGGCCATCACGGTCATATCGCCATCCGCACCGGGGATCTGCACCGCTGCGGCCTCCATCGAAGCCAGTTCGCGTTCGGGGGATACCAGATCAAATTGCATCTTTGCCTCCTCTTCGGGCGGTGCGCGCATGGCCCACCCTGCCCTTTGGCACTTTCGTAGGGTGGGCAGTGCTGCCCACCACGCACTTATGCGGCGTCAGCGGCCATTTTCTGGGCTTTCGCGATCACTTCCTCGATGCCGCCAACCATGTAGAAGGCGCCTTCGGGCAAGTGGTCGTATTCACCGGCCACAACTGCCTTGAACGAGGAAATGGTGTCTTCCAGTGGCACCTGAATGCCGTCAGAGCCGGTGAACACCTTGGCCACGTCAAAGGGCTGGCTGAGGAAACGCTGGATCTTACGCGCACGGGACACTGTCAGTTTGTCCTCTTCGCTCAGTTCGTCCATCCCGAGGATCGCGATGATGTCCTGCAGCGACTTGTAGCGCTGGAGGATCTGCTGCACGTCCGAGGCCACCTTGTAGTGCTCTTCACCCACGATCTGCGGGTCCATCAGGCGCGACGAGCTGTCGAGCGGGTCCACGGCGGGGTAAATGCCGAGTTCCGAAATCGCTCGGCTCAGAACGGTTGTCGCATCAAGGTGCGCAAAGGTTGTGGCAGGCGCGGGATCGGTGAGGTCGTCCGCAGGCACGTACACGGCCTGAATCGACGTGATCGAGCCCGACTTGGTCGATGTAATCCGTTCCTGCATCGCACCCATGTCGGTCGCCAGTGTCGGCTGGTAGCCCACAGCAGAGGGGATACGACCCAAGAGGGCGGACACTTCGGAACCAGCTTGCGTAAAGCGGAAGATGTTGTCCACAAAGAACAGAACGTCCGTGCCGGAGGCATCGCGGAACTGCTCGGCCAGTGTCAGACCCGTCAGGGCCACACGCGCACGCGCGCCTGGAGGTTCGTTCATCTGACCGTAGACCAGCGCAACCTGAGATTCCTCGAGGTTGTCGGGCTTGATCACGTTGGATTCGATCATCTCGTGGTAGAGGTCGTTGCCCTCACGGGTCCGCTCACCCACACCCGCGAACACGGAGTAACCCGAGTGGACTTTGGCGATGTTGTTGATCAGTTCCATGATCAGAACCGTCTTGCCAACGCCAGCACCACCGAAGAGGCCGATTTTACCGCCCTTGGAATAGGGCGCCAGCAGGTCAACAACCTTGATACCTGTCACAAGAATTTCGGATTCTGTCGACTGTTCGGCAAAGGCAGGCGCATCCGCGTGAATCGGGCGCTTTTCTTCGGCCTCGACCGGGCCGCCTTCGTCCACAGGCTCGCCCACGACGTTCAGGATGCGGCCCAGCGTTTTGGGGCCGACCGGCACCATGATCGGGCCGTCTGTGTCCACAACTTCCTGACCGCGGACCAACCCTTCGGAGCTGTCCATCGCGATGGTGCGCACTGTGTTTTCACCGAGGTGCTGGGCCACTTCCAACACCAGCTTGTTGCCGTTGTTGTCGGTGGTCAGCGCGTTCAGAATTTCCGGCAGGTGGTCATCGAACTGCACGTCGACAACGGCCCCGATGACTTGTGTTACTTTGCCTTTAGCATTTGCCATGTTTCGTCTCCGGTTTTCTTACAGCGCTTCCGCGCCGGAAATAATTTCGATCAGCTCGTTGGTGATGACGGCCTGACGCGAGCGGTTGTACTGGATGGTCAACTGGTCGATCATGTCGCCCGCGTTGCGCGTGGCGTTGTCCATTGCCGACATCCGGGCACCCTGTTCGGACGCCGCGTTTTCAAGAAGGGCCGCAAAGATCGCAGTTGCCACGGCGCGTGGCAGAAGGTCGGCCAGGATCGCCTCTTCGTCGGGTTCGTAGTCGTACAGCGTTTCGGACGCTTCATACCCTTCCGGCACCGCGAACGGGATGATCTGTTGCGCTGTCGGGATTTGCGTCACGACGTTCTGGAACTTGCCAAAGAAGATGGTGGCGACATCGAATTCGCCCTCATCAAAGCGGCCCAGCACGTCCTTGGCCACGCCTTGCGCGTCACCATAGCTCATCCGTTTGACATCACTCAGGTCGATATGGCCGATCAGGTTGTCGCCAAAGTCGCGCTTGAGCTGATCACGCCCTTTTTTGCCGACCGTCAGGATTTTGACTGTCTTGCCAGCGGCTTGCAGTTTGGTTGCGTGCGTTTTGGCCAGTTTGACGATGTTCGTGTTGAACCCGCCGCACAAGCCACGCTCGGATGTCATGACGACCAGCAACTGCACCTTGTCGCTTCCTGTGCCCGCCAGCAGTTTCGGCGCACTGTCCGATCCTTCGGCCGCCGAAGACAGGCCCGCCATCACAGCCAGAAACCGTTCAGTATAGGGGCGCGACTGTTCTGCCGCTTCCTGTGCACGGCGCAATTTTGCCGCCGCGACCATCTGCATGGCCTTGGTGATTTTTCGCGTCGATTTGACCGACGCGATCCTGTTTTTCAGGTCCTTGAGATTTGGCATTGCCCGACCTCCAAATTAAGCGAAGGTCGAAGCGAACTCGTCGAGGGCCGCCTTCATCTTGTCGACGTTCTCACCCGATTTGAACTTGGGATCTTCGTCCGCAATCCACTTGAGGAAGTCCGCCTTCTGGCTGCGCAGGAACTTGAGCAGACCGGCCTCGAACTTGCCCACGTCGCCGACGGGCAGCTTGTCGAGATAGCCGTTGGTGCCCGCAAAGATCACGCAAACGATTTCGGCGTTGGTCAGCGGCGCATATTGCGGCTGTTTCATCAGTTCGGTCAGGCGTGCACCCCGGTTCAGAAGCTGCTGCGTTGCGGCATCGAGGTCGGAACCGAACTGCGCAAAGGCCGCCATTTCACGGTACTGGGCCAGCGACAGTTTCACAGGGCCAGCAACCGACGACATCGCGTCTGTTTGGGCGGAAGACCCAACACGGGACACCGACAGACCGGTGTTCACGGCAGGACGGATCCCCTGATAGAACAGCTCGGTTTCAAGGAAAATCTGACCGTCGGTGATCGAAATCACATTTGTCGGGATAAAGGCCGACACGTCGCCGCCTTGGGTTTCAATGATCGGCAGAGCCGTCAGCGATCCCGCGCCATTGTCTTCGTTCAGCTTGGCCGAACGTTCCAGCAGGCGGGAGTGGAGGTAGAAAACGTCGCCGGGATAGGCTTCGCGGCCTGGTGGGCGACGCAGCAGCAGCGACATCTGGCGATAGGACACGGCCTGTTTGGACAGGTCATCATAGACGATCAGCGCGTGGCGGCCATTGTCGCGGAAATGTTCCGCCATGGAAGTCGCCGCATATGGCGCGAGGAACTGCATCGGCGCCGGGTCGGACGCGGTCGCGGCCACAACGATCGAATAATCAATCGCGCCGGACTCTTCGAGCTTTTTCACCAGCTGGGCAACAGTCGAACGTTTTTGGCCAACGGCGACATAAACGCAGTAGAGCTTCTTGCTCTCATCGTCGCCCGCAGCGTCGTTGTAGGACTTCTGGTTCAGGATCGCGTCCAGCGCCACGGCAGTCTTGCCGGTCTGACGGTCACCAATGATCAGTTCGCGCTGGCCACGGCCAATCGGGATCATCGCGTCCACGGCCTTGAGGCCCGTTGCCATCGGCTCATGGACCGACTTGCGCGGGATGATGCCGGGCGCTTTCACGTCGGCAACGCTGCGGTTCTTGGCATTGATCGGGCCCTTGCCGTCCAGCGGGTTGCCCAGACCGTCAACAACACGACCCAGCAGTTCGTCACCCACGGGCACGTCCACAATCGCGTTCGTGCGCTTGACCGTGTCACCTTCTTTGATGTCACGGTCGGAACCGAAGATAACCACACCGACGTTGTCGGTTTCGAGGTTCAGCGCCATGCCCTGAATGCCGCCGGGGAATTCAACCATCTCACCGGCTTGGACATTGTCGAGGCCGTAGACGCGGGCAATACCGTCACCCACTGACAAAACGCGGCCCACTTCGGCCACTTCTGCTTCCTGACCAAAGTTCTTGATCTGGTCTTTCAGGATTGCAGAAATCTCTGCTGCTTGGATACCCATTTATCCGACCTCTTTCATTGCATTCTGGAGGGAAGAGAGCTTGGAGCGGATCGACGTGTCGATCATCTTCGAGCCCACTTTTACGATCAATCCACCGATGAGGCTTTCATCGACGGACGCATTAATAGTGACGTCCTTACCCATACGGGCCTTGAGCGTCTTGGCAAGGCTTTCGCTTTGCGCCTTGGTCAGTGCCTTGGCAGATGTGACATCTGCTGTGACTTCGCCCTTGTCGTCGGCAATGGCGAGGCGCAGGGCCTGCACCAGGTGTGGCACAACAAACAGGCGGCGTTTTTCTGCCATCAGCGCCAGCGTGTTGGTCATCACTGAGGTCAGACCCGCCTTTTTGGCAATCGCGGAGATGGCCGCGCGTTGTTCGTCGCGGCTGTAAAGCGGCGAGTGGATCAGCGCGTTAAAGTCTGCACTGTCGGCCATCGCCGATGTCAGGGTCGCCAGATCGCCTTCAAGGCTTTTGACGTCGCCCGCGTCTTTGGCAAGCTCGTAGACAGCAGTGGCATAGCGCGCAGCGATGCCTGTGGAGATCGAAGCTGGTTCGGACACGTCCACCCTTTCGATGTCTTGGCCCCGTTTCCCGCTGGTACATAGCGCGACCCGGAGGTGTTGGTACGCCTCGGGAGCCCCCGGAGCGAAGAAATCAGAGGGGATGTAGCAGAGGGTGCCAGACCCCGCAACATATGTTCGTGAACAGGTGTTTGTCGGGTTATTAAGCCTTTTCAGTGGGTTATATAAACTGCGACCGTTTGGCCTGACGCAAATGCAATATTTCTGTCGCAAAACTCACGGATTCACATGCGATTCCGTCTGCCGGGAGGCTCCGCATGCTGGTTTTTGCGACGCACACACTGCCCGAATGCATTCAAAGCGGACTGACCCGTCGGATTTTCGGACATTCGGTCAGAACACGTTGTGATTTGAAGGGGATGGCATGTCGTTGCGATGTTACAACGGCATCTGGCAGTCGATAGCAAAACAGTCGCACGGTTTTGCTACACCCTTGGAGCGTCTCCTACACTACACCCGCCCCGCAATCGGCGCGGGCACACCTTGTGGCACTTTCTGACGCTTAGCCGCAGCGCGCTGGACCTTCCCCTTGGGCGGATAGACCAGTTTCGATGCTTCGACCATAAAGGCCCCACCCGCAAACATACCGGGCATCGCGCGCCCCACCTTTTCGAACATCGGCCCCGATTTCATCCACAGCCGTTTGCTTGACGGCATCTGGTAAAGCGCACCCAGATGTCGTTCAGGCAGGAATTGATGCTTGCGCAACTGCGTCTCAAGTTGGCTTGCCGAATAGGGCCGCCCAAACCCGAACGGCGTGCGGTCGCGGCGCGACCACAGTCCGGCGCGATTGGGGACAATAAACAACGCCTTGCCACCCGGTCCCAACACGCGCCACGCCTCTTCCAAAAGGTCAAAGGCGCGCTCGGAGGTCTCAAGCCCGTGCAACATGATCAGCTTGTCGACATGACCCGTTTCGATCGGCCAAAGCGTCTCTTCGGTCAGGACAGACACGTTTTCACCATCCGGCGGCCAGGGCATCACCCCTTGCGGGCCGGGCATCAGCGCGATTACCCGCCGCGCGTCCGTAAGGTAGGGGCGCAAGAGCGGCACGGCGAAACCGAACCCCGCAACTGTCTGCCCTTTTGCTTCGGGCCAGAATTGCGTGACGCGACGGCGCATGGAGGCCTGCGCAGCCCGCCCCAGCGCGCTACGGTAATAGAAGTTGCGCAGGTCTTGTACGTCCAGATGCATCGGTCTCTTGCCCTTGGGCGGCGTGTGCGCCACGGTTGAGATATACCTACCTCATGAAAGCGCAATTGCCATGCCTCTCGATATCCGCACGATCCCCTGCTTGTCGGACAACTACGCATTTCTCGCGCATGATCCGGACACCGGGGCCACCGCAGTGATCGATATCCCCGAGGCCGGACCAATCATCGCGGCCTTGGCGGAAACGGGATGGACGCTGACGGATGTGCTGATCACCCACCATCACTACGACCACGTCGATGGCCTGCCCGCGTTGCTGGCCGCCCATCCCGCCCGCGTGATCGGGGCGGCAGCCGATGCAGATCGCCTGCCCCCTCTGGACGTGGCCGTTGCGGAAGGCGACACGGTGACAATTGGCGCGCAAACCGGACAGGTCATCGACGTGTCAGGCCACACCATCAACCACATCGCATTTCACTTTCCCGACTCCAAGGCTCTCTTTACCGCCGACAGCCTGATGGCTTTGGGCTGTGGTCGCGTGTTCGAGGGCACCAAAGCACAGATGCATGAAAGCCTGCAAAAGCTCGCCGTGTTGCCAGAGGATACGGTGGTTTATTCAGGTCACGAATACACGGCCGCGAACGCCAAATTCGCACTGAGTATTGATCCCGACAATCCAGCCCTTATATCGCGGGTCCGGGATGTGACCGAAAAACGCGCAAACGGTCTGCCGACGGTGCCCTCGCTTCTGTCAGAAGAGTTGCAAACCAACCCGTTTCTGCGCGCCAACGACCCCGCCATTCAGGCCCATTTGGGCATGGTTGGCGCAAACGCCGCCGACGTGTTCAGCGAAATCCGCACCCGGAAAGACAATTTCTGATTGCGGTTGCGCTAACAGCACGCCCAAAACGACACCAAACACACGCAGTTCACGCTATTTGTGAGCACATAGGCAAAGAAAAGCCTTGAAGACGCGCGCTGTTCAACCAAACTTAAACACATGAGGCCATGGTTGGTCAGGGACCTCGATATTCCTCGCGGCCCCAACCGACCCCGATCGATAGGAGCACCGCTGTGCCTTCATTCTCGACAACACTCGAAAAAGCAATCCATCAGGCTCTTGCGCTGGCCAACGAACGCCGGCACGAATTCGCAACGCTCGAACATCTTTTGCTCTCTCTCGTGGACGAGCCGGACGCGCGCCGCGTGATGCAGGCCTGTTCCGTCGACATTGACGAGTTGCGCGGCACACTTGTCGAATTTGTCGATGATGATCTGTCCAACCTTGTCACCGACATCGACGGCTCCGAAGCGGTGCCCACCGCCGCCTTCCAGCGCGTGATTCAGCGCGCCGCCATCCACGTGCAATCCTCTGGCCGCACCGAAGTGACTGGCGCCAACGTGCTGGTCGCCATCTTTGCCGAACGCGAAAGCAACGCGGCCTACTTCCTGCAGGAACAGGACATGACGCGCTATGACGCGGTGAACTTCATCGCCCATGGTGTCGCCAAGGACCCTGCATTTGGCGAGGCGCGGCCCGTATCCGGCGCTCCCGAGTCCGAGGAAGAGCCCCAAGGCGTCACCGAAGGCGAGAAAAAGGAATCCGCGCTGGCGAAGTATTGCGTGGACCTCAACGAAAAGTCCCGCGAAGGCGACATTGATCCGCTGATCGGGCGCGATTCCGAGGTGGAGCGCTGCATCCAAGTGCTGTGCCGTCGTCGCAAGAACAACCCACTGCTGGTGGGTGATCCCGGCGTAGGCAAAACGGCGATTGCCGAGGGCCTTGCCCGCAAGATCGTGGCCGGTGAAACGCCCGAAGTGCTGGCTGGCACCACCATCTATTCGCTGGACATGGGCGCATTGCTGGCCGGAACCCGCTATCGCGGTGATTTCGAGGAGCGGTTGAAAGCTGTCGTGACCGAGCTTGAGGATCACGAGGACGCCGTGCTGTTCATCGACGAAATCCACACTGTCATTGGCGCCGGTGCGACATCCGGCGGGGCGATGGACGCATCGAACCTGCTCAAACCCGCCCTGCAGGGTGGCAAGCTGCGCACCATGGGCTCCACCACCTACAAGGAGTTCCGCCAGCATTTCGAAAAGGATCGCGCACTCAGCCGCCGGTTCCAGAAGATCGACGTGAATGAACCCTCGGTCGAGGATGCAACCAAGATCCTCAAGGGCCTCAAGCCCTATTTCGAAGATCACCACGGCGTCAAATATACCTCTGATGCTATCAAGACATCGGTCGAGTTGGCAAGCCGGTACATCAATGACCGCAAACTGCCCGATTCCGCCATCGACGTGATCGACGAAGCGGGTGCCGCACAGCATCTGGTCGCCGCCGCCAAACGACGCAAGACCATCGGCACCAAGGAAATCGAGAATGTCGTGGCCAAGATCGCGCGCATTCCGCCCAAGAACGTGTCCAAGGACGATGCCGAAACGCTGAAAGACCTCGAAGCGTCCCTGAAACGCGTCGTGTTCGGGCAGGACGATGCAATTGTTGCGCTGTCTTCGGCAATCAAGCTGGCACGCGCCGGTCTGCGCGAACCTGAAAAGCCCATCGGCAACTACCTGTTCGCAGGGCCAACTGGCGTGGGTAAGACTGAGGTGGCCAAGCAATTGGCCGACACGCTCGGGGTTGAGATGCTGCGCTTTGACATGTCCGAGTACATGGAAAAACACGCGGTCTCGCGCCTGATCGGGGCCCCTCCGGGCTATGTCGGCTTCGATCAGGGCGGCATGCTGACGGATGGTGTGGACCAGCATCCGCACTGTGTGCTGCTTCTGGACGAGATGGAGAAAGCGCACCCGGATGTCTACAACATCCTATTGCAGGTGATGGACCATGGGAAACTGACCGACCACAACGGGCGCACGGTGGATTTCCGCAACGTGATCCTGATCATGACGTCGAATGCCGGGGCCTCGGACATGGCCAAGGCGGCCATCGGTTTCAACCGTGACCGGCGCGAGGGCGAGGACACGGCAGCCATCGAGCGGACGTTCACGCCCGAGTTCCGCAACCGTCTGGACGCGGTGATCAGCTTTGCTCCGCTGCCGAAATCGGTGATCCTGCAAGTGGTCGAGAAATTCGTGCTCCAGCTTGAGGCGCAACTGATGGACCGGAACGTGACCATCGAGTTGACCAAACCCGCAGCCGAATGGCTGGCCGATAAGGGCTATGACGACAAGATGGGCGCGCGCCCCTTGGGTCGCGTGATCCAGGAACACATCAAAAAGCCGCTGGCCGAGGAATTGTTGTTCGGCAAGCTGATGAAGGGCGGTGTGGTCAAGGTCGGCGTCAAAGGCGGCGAGTTGGACCTGAAACTTGAAGGCCCTGACAAACCGCGTCTGTCTGGTAACAAACCACCGTTGCTGACGGCGGACTGACACGCGCGGGCACTTGTGTGCCCCTTTGCACTCTCCTTGCCGCGAGTACGCTTGCGGCAAGGACAAAATGCCAAACTCTTCCGATGTTTTGCGACTTTCGAACCCGTGGCGATTTCAAGCCTTGGGTTGATCGCGCGTCAGGATGCGGCGACAGACGCGTGCTGTTCCCTCGCAATAACCGATTTTGACATGGTCACCGTCCGTCTGCGCACCAGGTTTTAAACCGCAGATGCAGGACGTGCCAATCTCAAGTCCCGACATTCCAGCTACTTTTCGGTAAACTTCAACTCGATCCGGCGGTTCTGCGCGCGGGCCTCGGGCGTATCTTCGGGATTGATAGGTTGAAATTGACCAAACCCGTTTGCGGACAGCCGGTCCGGAGGAATGGAGAGGAAGTTAACCATATAGCGCACGACTGACAGCGCGCGTGCCTGGCTAAGTTCCCAGTTGTCGGCAAACTCTCCTGTGCCCAGAAGTGGTACATTGTCCGTGTGCCCATCGACCTGAATGACCCAATCAATCCCGGCCGGAATGTCGTCTGCAACATTGCGCAGGATGCTCGCAACCTTGGCAATCTCACCCTCACCCGCCGCAGACAGGTCCGCCCCGCCCGGTGGAAACAAAACTTCGGAGGAAAACACGAACCGGTCCCCGACGATCCGCACGCCGTCCTGCGCGCCCAGAACGTCGCGCAAGCGGCCAAAGAATTCCGAGCGGTAGCGCTCCAGATTCTGCGCCTCGGCCAACAACGCGGCGCGTTCCGCTTCAAGCCGCGCGCGCTCTGCCTCTTCCAACTCCCGGCGTCGGCGTTCTTCGGCAGCCACACGGGCGAGGGCCGTGTTCAACTCGGACCCCAATGATTGCAACTGCACATCGCGCGCCGCATCCCGCGCCACCGCATCATCCAGCAGCGCCTGCAATTGCCCCAACTGATTGCGCAGGGCTGCGACTTGCTGGTTCAACAATTCCGTCTGGCGCTGCGCCTCAAGTGTCGCCGCCTCTTCTTCGCTCAAGGCCTCGCGGGCCGCTGCCAGAAGCGCCGCACGCTCGTCAGCCGCGCTGCTGGTTTCGGCCAGTGCCTGTTCAGCCGCGGCCTTTTCTGCAAGGGCTGCGGCAAGAGCAGCGCGCACTTCGGCAGTGTCCGTGCCAAGGCTTTGCAATTCGGTTTCCGAGGCCAGTTTGGCCGCAAGTGCAGCGGCGAGTTGGTCGCGCACTTCAGAATTGCTGCTGCCTGCCGCGTCAGCATCGGCAAGTGCTGCATCGCGCGCGGCGATGGCCGTCGCCAGTTGCGTGCGCAGATCACTCAAGTCAGTGGATTGGGCGGCCAGCGTCCCTTCGGCCGCTGTGCGCGCCGCGACGGCAGCGGCCAAGCGGTCGCGAATATCGCTCAGTTCCAGGTTCGAGGCGGCAATGCGCGCCTCAAGCGTGGTCAGGCGCGCTTCCAGCATGGCGACTTCTTCGGCAGAGGCGGCACGCGCGGTGCGCGCATCTTCCAGTTGCGCCTGCAATTCAGTCACTTGTGCCGCACTTTCCGCCAGCGCCGCTTGCGCCTCTCCCAGCTCGGTTTGCAACGCGGCACTGGTCGAGGTTCCGTCATCCAGTGCGGCTTCGGCCGCCTGCAAGCGCAGTTCAAGCGAGGTCGCAAAGGCAGTGCGCTCGTCAAGCTGGCTGAGCGCACGCGCCAGCTGGGATTCGAGATCAGAGGCAGCGGCTGCCCCATCTTCGGCATCCAAAAGGGCGGCGGCCAGTTGCGCCTCAAGGCTCGCACGTTCGGAATTGGCCGACAGAGTCTCCGCCTCTGACGCATTGAGTGCGGCCAAGGCCTTGGCAAGGTCGGCCTCAAGCTGTTCGAGCCTTGTCTGTGCGGCCTCTGCACTGACTTCGGAAGATTGCACGGCAAGAAGTGCGGCGGCCAATTGTGCATCCAGATCCTCTTCGGCGGCGCGCGCCGCGGCGAGCAGGGTCAGCGTGTCCTCGGCCTCCTGCCGCTGGGCTTCCAGCGCAAGCGTCATGGCCGTAAGCTCCGCATCCGCATTCTCAAGCCGGGCACGCAGCGCCTCCGCAGCGGCGGCTTCGGCAAGCCGTGCGGCCTCTTCCGCACTCAGCGCCTCTTGGGCATCTTGCAAATCAGCCTGAAGGGCGGCCGCCTCGGCGCTCGTGTCAGCATTCCGGCTGCGCAAATCCGCGATCAGGGCCTGCAGCGCCTCGGTGCGGGCCGCGGCCAACCGCGCGGCTTCTGCCTGCGCGTCCGTTTCAGTGCGCGCCTGCGCGAGGGCGAGGTTCAGCGCCTCCTGTTCCGACAACAGACGCGCCTGTTCACTCTCAAGTCCCGTCACCCGCTCCAGCGCCCCGTCACGCTGCGATATCAAGGCGGCGACCTGCGCTTCGAAACTTGTGATCCGGGTTTGCGCGTCACTCAAAGCTGCGGCCTGAGCATCGCGTTCGGAGGTCAGCGATGCGATCAGGGCTGCCTGTTGCTGCACCTGCGATTCCGCGTCATTGAGCGTTGCATTCAGCGCATTGACCCGCGCGTCCAGTTGATCCGCGCGCTGCTCTTCCAGCCCAAGCGCTTGTGCCAGTGCCGCCACTTCACCCGCAAGCGCGTCAAGTTCGCTTTCCTGCCCTGTGATCGTTTCGCGCAAGACATATTGCACCACCATGAAGATGGTCAGCACGAACATCAGCACCAGCAAAAGGCCGGTCATCGCATCGACAAAGCCCGGCCAGATCGAGGCCTGAAAGCGTTGCCCTGTGCGTCGCGACAGCGCCATGGCTACAGCGCCCCGTCGTCAGGTTTCTTGCGCGGGCGTGCCCCGTCCGTCAGCCCGCTGCGCCGGTTTTGGCCACGCGGCTGGCTGAGCGCCGTGGCCAATGCCGACAGGTCCGTGCGCAACTCGGCCATGGTTTCCTGCCGCCCGGCACTGATTTCTTCAAGGATACGCAGCATCTGCACGTCAATCGAACGCAGGCGCATACGGCTTTCGGCGTCGATGCCGTCGCCACTGCCCTGCCCCTCGATCACTTCGATCAGGCGTTCCTGTGCGGCGATACTGCGGGCCTGCCCTTCGGCCATTTGCTGCACTCCGTCCGCCATGCGCGCCTGACCATCGGCCAGCCGGTCCACCGCGTCCGAACTGCCGCCCTGCCCCTGCATTTGCTGCGTCATGCGCTCGACCGTATCGGTCAGCTTTCCCAGCTTTTCATCCACGATGGAACGGCTGACATCCGATTGCAGAAAAACGTTCTGCAGGCTTTCCATCTGCTCGGCAAGGTGATCCATGACACCGGCCATCATGCTGGCCTCAGAGCTGCCTTCCCCCTCGACTTCGGCGGCGAAACTGACGCGGGTGATCGAGCTCAGCCATTCCTCAAGCTCGCGGTAAAAACGGTTCTGACCGTGACCCGCGAACAGCTCAAGCAGACCCACGATTAACGACCCCGCCAGCCCCAACAGCGACGAGGCAAAGGCAACACCCATCCCGTCAAGCTGCGATTCCAACCCGGACATGAGCCGCCCAAAGACTTCAAACCCGCTTTCGCCGTCCTGCGGCGCAAGGCTGCGAATGGTTTCGACAAGGGCGGGCACAGTGGTTGCCAGCCCATAGAATGTACCCAAAAGGCCAAGGAAAATCAGCAGGTTGACGATATAGCGCGTGATTTCCCGCATCTCGTCGATGCGCGTCGCCACCGAATCTAGAATTGACCGGGTCGAGGTCGCGTTCAACTGCATCCGCGATCCCCGTGCCCGCAGCAATGACGCAAGCGAGGCCAGCAATTGCGGCGCGCGTTCGCTTGCATTCGGCCCGTCGCTGGCAAACCTTTCAATCCAGCGCACCGACTGGATTAACTGGTAAACCATGTAGAAACAGGCAACGACACCGATCAAAAAGACAAAGACGATGAAGCCATTCAGGTACGGGTTGGCCTCGAACACCGGCAGGACGCGCGGCAGCGCCAGCACGACGCCTGCCCCGGACAGAAGCAGGATGACGATCATCAAAAGAACCTGCCGCACAGGCTGGCTGAAGTGCGGTTGTGCCTCGGGTGTGGTCTGCGCCATCGGCTGGCTCCTGACCCCTTATTTGTTCTGCTCTTGGCGCAATCTATCGGGTTTGAAACAAAAGCGCCAAGGATTTATGCCCGCAATGCTGCGACGCGGCGTGCAAGCCAGTCAAGGTCGCTGTCCGCCACCCCAAGCTTGAACAGATGTTCCGCCGTGTTGAACAGATATTCACTGTTCGGCCCACGCCCGCCGACGGCATGCGCGATGATCTGCGCCTGTTCTTCCAGCGGCAGACCGCCGCAATATTGTACGTGGTCCGGGTCGATCACGTAGGTCACCGCGTTGACCGTCTGCCCCGTGCCCAGCGTCACATCCAGCATCCGTTCCAGGTAGGCGGATGAGATCAGTTCACGCTCGCGCAAATAGGCCAGTGTTGCTTCCTCGGTGCCGGCCGCGGCCCGCAGGGCGACTCCGTTGCACATCGCACCCTCCGCCTCGTCCAGCGCCAGAACAAGCCCCGGTTCCGTGTCCGTGCCCCGATGATGGATCGAGCGCATGCAGAAGGATCGCGCATAACCTGACAGCGTCGCACTCACCTCTTCTGCCACTTCGAAACCGGGGTTCCACAGCAAACTTCCGTATCCAAACACCCACATGGTCATTTGACTGGTCCTTTTCCCATGCGATGCGATAGACCCGATTTCGCAGGCAAGGGAAAGGGCAAGCATGCGCAAATTGATCATCGCCGTGGCGGTTGCCTGCCTTGCGTGGTGTGCCTGGTGGTGGAGCGCCTCTGCTGCGTTGCAGAACGCCACATCTGCATGGTTCGATGCGCGCGAGGCCGAAGGCTGGCAGGCGGAGCTTGGGCGCGTCACAGGCGGCGGGTTTCCGTTCACTTTGCAAGCCAATCTCGCCGACATCGCGGTGGCTGACCCCGATGCAGGGCTTGCGATCCAGACAGCCGCCTTGAAGATCGACGCGCCTGCGCACTGGCCGGGCGACGTGACAGTCACCCTCGATGACGGCCCGATCCTGATAGCCTCCCCTCAGGGGCGTTCGACTCTGACGATGCAGGACGGGGTGATGGCGCTGAACCTGCACCCCGGGGCAGCGCTGGAACTGGAGGCTTTGGGCTGGACGTCGGCGGCGTGGCGCGTTGAAAACGCTGGTGGCGTGCAGATGCAGGCCGACACATTGACGCTGACGATGACCCAGACCAGCGGAGCGACCTACGACTTCGTGGCGCGCGCCAATGCCTTTGCCCCGGGTGATGCCACCCGCGCGCGCCTGCGGTTAAGCGAAGCCTTTCCCCGCGCCTTTGACAGCCTCACGATGCGCGCCACGGCGACTTTTGACCGGCCTTTGGATCGCGGCGCGCTTGATGCGGCCCGACCGCAACCCCGCCGGATCGCGCTGCATCTGGCCGAAGCGCGCTGGGGTGATCTGAACCTTAACTTCGCCGCTGATCTTACCGTCGATCCCGCTGGCATCCCCGATGGCACCATGTCGGTGCAGGCCGAAAACTGGCGCACGATGCTGGATTTCGCACAGGTCAGCGGTACGTTGCCCCCGGCAATGCGCGAGCGCGCCGAAGGCATCCTGCGGGTTCTCGCCGAAGCCTCGGGCAACCCTGACACACTCGATGTCGACCTGACGATGCGGGACGGGGCGATATATCTCGGCTTTCTGCCCATTGCCCCTGCACCGAGACTGATCCTGAGGTAACGGTTCTCTTTTCTCTGATTTGGAAAAACTCAGGGATCGTTCATCGCAAGCAATTTGCCCGAGGGCGATGACTACGCCTCAGAGATCACCGGCAATAGGCGCCGCCGCGATGCTTAGCCGTGTCAAAGTGGAAATGGTCGCGGTGAAATCGGTCGGAATTCGGCCCCAAGACCGTACCAAAGGGCCCGCAGGCCGCTTTGTGCATGGATTTGAGCGCGCGACCGTTGCGGGAATTCCAATCGTTCAGCACGGTGAGTGTCGTCCCGTCCTGCATCACAAATCCCGAGATATCGATGGCCTTGCCCCGACCGTGTTCGGAAATACGCGCGCCGGGTCGGTTGTTGCGGGTGCGGCAGGCATAATGCGCGGCCACGCGGTAGCTTTTCAGCCCCCCGCCCACATTGCGCAATGCCGGTTTTGCGCCCTTTTCAGTCCAGCGTTTCAATGCCTTGGCCGTGGGGCAGTCAATCACCGCGTGCTGGCTGAGGGCAACTCCGGAAACAGATTTTAGGCGCACAGCCTCCTTGACGCCGCATCCGTTGATCCGACCGGGAACAAACCCGACCACGTCGCCCTGCAAATCCGGATCACCGCAGACCTGACCCTTGCGCCGTTCTGCACGGCGCGCCATGGCCCGCTGCACAATCGCGCGCGGGCGCAAGGACGGGCGTAGTGATGTGGCCCCAGCGGCAAATGCGGCAAGCTGTACTGGTGCGCTCGGGCTCGGTTCGACATTGCGCGCGTCTGTCCCGGCCCGTGCGACGGGCCGTTTGGACGTATCGGGTGCTGCAGACGCCAGGCCAGCCATCACCAAAAGGACCAGCGCCAGCGCTTTCACCGTTTCCCTCCACGCCCGAAGTCGGGGGCATCCGTGTCCTGTCCGGCCTCGATGATGCCGCGCCGGATCGCGCGGGTGCGGGTGAAATAGGCATGCAGATGGTCGCCGTCCCCGCGCCGGATCGCGCGTTGCAAGGCGAACAGTTCTTCGGTGAAGCGGCCCAGAATCTCCAGCGTGGCATCCTTGTTGTTCAGGAACACATCCCGCCACATGGTCGGATCGCTGGCCGCAATGCGGGTAAAGTCGCGAAAACCTGCCGCCGAATACTTGATCACTTCGCTATCCGTCACACGGCGCAGATCGTCGGCCACGCCGACCATCGTGTAGGCGATCAGGTGCGGGGCATGGCTGGTCACTGCCAACACGAGGTCGTGGTGATCCGGTTCCATCTCGTCGACATATGCGCCCATGCCTTCCCAAAGGCCGCGCAGGCGCGCGACCGCGTCTGCATCGCTGCCCTCGACCGGCACAAGCAAGGTCCAGCGGTTGTCAAACAACTCGGCAAAGCCGCTCTCTGGTCCCGAGTGTTCAGTCCCGGCCAGCGGGTGCCCCGGCACGAAATGGACGGTGTCGGGCAGGTGCGGCGCGACGGCGTCGATGACCGCGCGCTTAACCGAGCCCACATCCGAAACAGTCGCGCCCGAAGCCAGATGCGGGCCGATTTCCGCCGCCACATCCCCCATCACGCCGACAGGCACGCACAGGATCACGAGGTCCGCACCTGCCACAGCCTCGGCGGCACTGTCACAGACGGTGTCGCACAACCCGATGCGCCGCGCCGTATCGCGGGTCGCTTGCGACCGGGCATAGCCTGTAACCTCACCTGCCAGACCACCGCGTTTGATGGCCCAGAACATGGAAGAGGCAATCAGGCCCAGCCCGATCAGGGCCACTCGGTTGTACATCACGCCGCTGCCCCTTCGCGCCATTTGGTCAGGGCATCAATGACACGCCCCGTCTGCTCTGCATCGCCGACGGTGATGCGCAATCCCTCGGGAAAGCCATAGCCCGCCACGCGCCGCACCAGAATGCCCGCCGCGTTCAGCGCCGCCTCGGCGGCATCCGCTTCGTGGCTGTCTGCGGCGCGGGCAAGGACAAAATTGGCGTGGCTCTCGTCACAGGCCAGTCCCAGCTGACGCACTGCACCGGTCAGGCGCGCACGCTGTTCAAGGTTCAGCATCGCACATTGCTTGACCCAGTTGCGGTCCCGCACAGCCGCCTCGGCCGCCGCCAATTGCACGACGGACAGGTTGAAAGGCTGCCGGATGCGGGTCATCACGTCGATCATCTGCTGCGGGCCATATCCCCAGCCAACGCGCAAACCACCAAGGCCGTAAATCTTGGAAAATGTGCGCGTGACCAACACGTTGTCCCGGTCCTTCGCCAGCGAAATGCCCCCGTCGTAGCCAGCCGCGAATTCCGCATAGGCCCCGTCGATCACAAGGATCACATAAGATGGCAATGCATCGGCAAGGCGCTCCAGCTCGCCCTCGGGCAGCATCGTGCCCGTGGGGTTGGCCGGGTTGGCCAGCAACACCACACGAGTGCGGTCGGTCACCGCAGACAGGATGGCGTCCACATCCACGACTCGCTCAACCTCGGGCACGCAGACGCGTGTTGCCCCCGCCATGCTCGTCAGGATCGGGTACATCGAAAACCCGTGTTCTGTGTAGATGATCTCGTCTCCGGGCCCCGAGAATGCTTGGGTGACGAATTGCAGCACCTCGTCTGACCCGACACCGCAGATCACACGGTCTGGGTCGACCTCCCAGACGTCGCCAATGGCATCGCGCAAAGCGGCGTGATCGGTCGGCGGGTAAAGGTGCATGCCAACTGCCGCCTCGCTCAGCGCCTTGATCGCACTTGCGGGCGCGCCCAGCGGGTTTTCATTCGAGCTGAGCTTGAGCACGTGATCCACACCCGCAAGATGCGACTGCCCGCCCTGATAGAGCGCGATGTCCATGATGCCGGGTTGTGGTGTGATGCTGCGCATGCGGGGCCTCGTTTTCCGTGAGGGGTGTTTTAGGACGCAGCGCGTGCAGAGACCAGTGGCAAAAGCGCGCGACCCGTCGTGCTTGCGCGCAGGCCGCCGCTTGGCACCCGGTAGCCTGGTTCTGTTCTAGACCGACGCACCCTCCGCTGGCTTCCATTGAAAGCCGACCCGGATAATCCCGTGGTCGTTTGTCCCGCTTTCCTTGTGGTCTTCGTGATTGAGGTGGTCATTTTCCACAACCATCTCGTCAAAGGCCCAGATGCGGCGTTTTGAGTTGTCGTAAAACTCCTGACTGAACAGGATATGATCCAGACTTTCGCGGTACCCTTTGAAAACATGGGTGTAATATACATCGCGCACCGACCGGTATTCCTGCATCGTCTGCGCCGTATAAAGCGCGTTGTCCCCACCCCCGGATGACAGCGGCGACAGGTACGTGGGCTGCTCGCTCAGAATGTTCAGGGTGTTGCTGTCTTTTCCGTCATTCATATCGCCGATCACGACGACGGGTGTGTCGGTCTTTTTGATCAGCTGGGTGACCAGAACCCGCAAGGCCGCAGCCTCGGCCGTGCGGCGCACAGTAGAGATGGCATAGCCGAGGGCGGCGATGTGCGGTCCGTGCACGTCCTTTTCGTACCAGCTGCGCTCGCGCCAGATCTGCGTCGGGCGACGAGATTTGAAGTGGCAGACAAAGACGTGGATTTCGGGCGTGCGCGGATCAGGCTTCACTCTGAAATGCAACACAGGGCGGGAAAACGTGCTCAGGCGGACTTCGATGAAGTCCTGTTGCGGATCGTCACCGCCGGATTTCAGCACGTATTCGGGCGGGAATTCAGTGATCCATTCCGGCTCGCCCACCAGCATGCCCTTGCGGACAAGGGCGGCGCAGACAATCCGCTTGCCGTTATGGTCGGGTGGCACCAGCGCGGTATAATCCCCTTCCAACTCGCCCGCGACCAGCGCCTGATCTATTGCATCGCCTGCCCACAATTCCTGCAGGCCAATCACATCCGCCTTGAGGCGCAGCAGCACATCGCGGGTAAAGTTGATTTTTCGGGCGAAGATTTCAAAATCCCAACCGTCAGAGTCGCCGTAAATTGCTTCTCCGGGCAGTTGCAGGTTCAAAAGGTTGAAACTCGCAAACGAGATATCGCGGGCACCCATGGCAGTCTCCAAATCTGATCAATTAATCCGGAAAAGCTACCACAGGTTGCGCGGGGCGGGGGCGAAAATTTTTATGTCACCGGCGCAGGCGTGGCCGGTCGCCACATCGGACCGACAGCCACAAGCAGAATGGCGATGTTGAACAGCACGTTTGAGGCGTGCCCCGAAAGGACCGATCCCGCACTGTCCAGACCAAACCAGCACAGCAAAGCGAAAAGCACGGTTTTGCGCACCCCTTCGGGTTCTGAATCATAGACCCACGCCTGTAACAGCCAGATCGTTACCCCCCACCCCAAAAGGATGCCGCCAAGGATGGCCGAGATGAATCGACTTGCCGGATCGCCGTACACGGGCAATCCATCAAGCGGCAGACCAAGCAAGTCCAGCGTGAGCTGCAGGGGGCCAGAGGTCGCCTCCATACTGCCCAGAAACATAACGGGGGCAAATGAACCAATCACCACTGCCGTGATTTTCAGCCAGAGTTTGTGCGTGTCGTGGGTCATTGGTGCCTCCGCAAGATTGATATCTGAAACGGACCTAGCGGAGGCGACATCATCGTTTCAATTACCTCTCGGGTAATGGGCGCGCCGCGCAATCCGCGCTAGGGTGCGGCCATGACCACCTTTCCCGGCACCTTGCGCACATGGCGCAAAGCACGGCGTCTCAGCCAGCTTGACCTCGCAGGCGAGGCGGGTGTGTCCGCGCGCCACATCTCGTTTCTGGAAAGCGGGCGCGCGCGGCCCAGCCCCGAAATGATCGGACGGCTGAGCGATGCGCTGGCGCTGCCGCTGGATGCCCGCAACCAGATGCTGACCCATGCAGGATTTGCCGCGCGCTATCCCGGACGGGCCTGGACCGACGGCGAAATGCGCCCGATCCGAGCGGCAGTGGATCATATGCTGGCCGCCCACGCACCATATCCGGCCCTCGCGGTCGACAGAGTTTGGACGGTGATGGCAATGAACGACCCGGCCACGAAACTTTATGGGCTGCTTGGCATGAACGTCGGCGACAGCCTGCTTGATCTGATGATGTCAGACACCCTGCCCCCGTTGATCGAAAACTGGGGGCAGGTCGCGCACCACGCCTGCCAGCGGTTGCGCACGGAAAGTGCAGCGCAAGGCGGCGTGCCGGTGCTGGACGGCGCAGCGGATCACCTGGGGCGCGTGCCCCGTTCGCGCGGGCAGACCACCGGCCCCGTTATCCCCACGATCCTCAACACTGGAACATTGCGCCTGTCCATCTTTGCGACCATTGCGCAATTCGGAACGCCCGAAGATATCGCGCTCGAAGACCTCAAGGTCGAACTGTATTTTCCCGCCGATCCTGACAGTGACGCCCTGTTGCGCGCGATGGCAAAGGGCTGAGAACACTGGTCAACGCGCCGGTGCGCCATAGATGGTCCAGCCTGACAATGATCAAGGGCACCGCAATGCTGACCGAAAAACTGCATGCCGCACTCACCGACGACGCCGTGGAAACCGACCGCGGCGAGGCGAGGCGCTTTGTGCGCCATCTGGTGTCGCTGATGTCCACCAAGATCGCAGACGGGCTGATCGACCCCAAACTGGTGCTGGCATGGCTGATGTCGGCGGGCGGTGCGCCGGGCTATCTGATCGGGGCACTGGTGCCTGTGCGCGAGGCGGGCGCGCTGTTGCCGCAGATCATGCTGGCACGCGTCATTCAGCGGCAAAGCATTCGCAAATACATCTGGGCCGCAGGCGCTTTTTTGCAGGGGGCGGCGGCCCTGGGGATCGCGGCGGCGGCGGTGATGCTGGATGGTCCTGCGCTGGGATGGACCATCGTGGCCTGCCTGAGCGTGCTTTCACTGGCGCGCGCTGCCTGTTCTGCCAGCTACAAGGACATACTGGCGCGCACTGTCGAGACGGGCGCGCGCGGCACGGTGTCCGGTGCGGCGGGCACAGTGGCCGCCAGTGTCGTGTTCGCATTCGCCGCCTTGCTGGCGTTTCAGATCATCCCGCTGACCATCGGTGCCATCTCGGTCGCTATTGCCATAGCGGGCGCCCTCTGGATCATCGCGTCCCTTGTTTTTGCCGGGCTGGACGAACCTGCGGATGAGCGCGGTGAAGACACGCTCGGCAGCCTCGCGGACATTATAAAACCGCTGCGCACGGATCACGAGTTGCGCGTCTACATCCTTGCGCGTGGCCTGTTGACCGCCACAGCCCTTGCGCCCCCGTTCCTTGTCATTCTGGCGGGCACAGATGGCACCGGCGGGCTTGGCAATCTGGGTCTGCTGATGCTCGCCTCTTCCCTCGCAGCCATTGCATCTTCCTACATCTGGGGGCGCTTGTCTGACACCTCCAGCCGGGCCACGATGATGTTCTCGGGTCTGCTTGCCGGCGCGGCACTTGGTGCTGCGGCAACCATCGGCCTGATCACTGGACGTCTTGAGGCGGTGTGGCTGGCCCCGGCCCTGCTGTTTGTCGCGCAGATCGGATATGAAGGGGTGCGGGCCGCACGCAAAACCCATCTGACGGACATGAACACCGGCGGGCAAAAGGCGCTGTACACCGCGCTGTCCAACACACTGATCGGTGTCCTGTTGCTGGCCGGGGGCATCTTTGGCGTGATCGCGAATGCATTCGGGCCTGCAGTCGTGCTTGGCATCTTTGCGGGGATGAGCGTCGTGGGTGCCCTGACGGCCTCTCGCCTCAGCAATGTGCAAAAAGACGCCTGACAACGAAAAAGGCCGCCCCCGAACAGGGACGGCCCAAAATCAGCGCGCAAGAAACGCTTAGTTCTTGGCGTAGAATTCGACGACGAGGTTTGGTTCCATCATCACCGGGTAAGGCACATCGCCCAACGCAGGCGTGCGCACGAACGTGGCTGTCAGTTTCGAATGATCGACATCCATATAGTCGGGCACATCGCGCTCGGGCAGTTGCGTGGCTTCCAGAATGGCCGCCATCTGCTTGGAACGATCACGCACTTCGATCACGTCGCCTTCTTTGACGCGGTAGGACGGGATGTTGACCTTTTTGCCGTTCACACGGACGTGGCCGTGGTTCACGAACTGGCGGGCCGCAAACACTGTGGGCACGAATTTCGCGCGGTAGACAACGGCGTCCAGGCGACGCTCCAGCAGGCCGATCAGGTTTTCACCGGTGTCGCCTTTGACACGCTCGGCTTCGGCATAGATGCGGCGGAATTGTTTTTCGGTCAGATCGCCGTAATAGCCCTTCAGCTTCTGCTTGGCGCGCAGCTGAATACCGAAATCCGACAGCTTGCCTTTGCGGCGCTGACCGTGCTGGCCGGGGCCATATTCACGACGGTTGACGGGGGATTTGGGGCGACCCCAGATGTTTTCGCCCATGCGGCGATCAAGTTTGTACTTGGCAGACGTGCGTTTTGTCACGGCTGATCTCCTTCGTTCAGGTTTCGAAGGGCGTTGTCCTCTGCCCCGATTTTGCGGGACCGACAGGAAACCCCTTGCGGGGGCCACCAACACCAATGAAAGCGCGCTTATAAGGGTGCGCGAGGTAGAGTCAACGCCCCTTTGCAGGCAGCGCCATGGCCGCGCATTCGCTATGGCGATGGCAGCTCAGGATGTGATCGTTGACCAACCCCGTCGCCTCCATGAAGGCATAGACAATCGTTGGGCCGCAAAATTTGAAACCCCGCGCCTTGAGGTCCTTGGACACCTGCACCGACATAGGAGTCGAGGGCGGCACGTCGTTTTGCGTGGCAAAAGCATTCTGCAACGGCACGCCGTCCACATATTTCCATAAAAACTGATCGAACCCTTCGGTGGCATTAACCTCGAGATAGGCGCGGGCATTGGTGATTGTGGCCTCGATCTTGCCGCGGTGGCGGATGATGCCCGCATCATTCAGCAATCGCTGCACATCGGCCTGACCCCATTCCGCGATCACATGCGGGTCAAACCCGGCAAAAGCCGCGCGAAAGTTCTCCCGCTTCTTAAGGATCGTGATCCAGCTGAGGCCCGCCTGGAAACCATCAAGGATCAGTTTTTCCCACAGCGTGCGGGCATCGTATTCCGGCACACCCCATTCGGTGTCGTGATATTCAACATAGATCGGGTCCAGCCCCGCCCAGCCACATCGCCCCTCCATTTGACCTCGCTTTGGTTAACGTGGAAAATTAGAACAAAATGCAAACATTAAGACGGTTTTTACAACTCTCGGATCACAGTGGCCAGACAGTATGTTCACAGGGTGGCTGCCACACCATGCCGAAATTCCAACCGATAGATATGCCGGTCGGCTTTGAAAACCCGCTGAACGCGGCGGTGATGAACCGTGACCGCAATACGCTTGCGATGGTGGCCGAAGCGGTCGAACACAAGCAGACTTTGCTGGCATTTCAACCTGTTGTGGTAGCGGGTCAGAACAATCGGGTTGGTTTTTACGAGGGGTTGATCCGGGTCATCGACGACACAGGGCGGATCATCCCGGCCAAGGATTTCATGCCGGTCGTCGAACGCGCCGAGTTGGGGCGCGAGATTGATGTGATTGCGCTGAGTATGGGGCTGCGCACGCTGCACGAAAACCCGTCCATGCGCCTGTCGATCAACATGTCCGCGCGCTCCATCGGCTACCAGCGCTGGATGCAGGCCCTGAACCGCTGGCTCAAGAAAGATGCCTCTGTCGGGGAACGCCTGATCCTTGAAATCACCGAAAGCTCGGCGATGGACCAACCCGAACTGGTGGTCGACTTCATGGATCGGCTCAGCGCGCGCGGGGTCTGTTTCGCGCTGGACGATTTCGGGGCCGGGTATACTGCGCTGCGGTACCTCAAGGATTTTTACTTCGACATCATCAAGATCGATATGCAATTTTGCCACGGCATTGCGGATGATCGCGATGTCCAGGTGCTGACGCAGGCCATGATCCATATCGGTCAGCACTTTGACATGCTGGTCGTCGCCGAAGGGGTCGAGCGGGCGCAAGATGTGGAATGCCTGATCAATATGGGTGCCGACTGCCTGCAAGGTTACTACTTTGCAGCCCCCGAGGTGCGGCCCAACTGGCTGCACGGTCAGGGCAAGGGCAAAAAAGCGGGCATGCGGGCCTGATCCACGCTGTTGATTTGCGCAAGGGGGGCGAATCCGGTATCGCACCCTCAACGCGGGGCAGTCTGGGGTCCGCACAACGTGCCAGTCTCGGGGTGCCGCTCGGACCGTCCTCACGGTAACTTAAACTGAGGAATTGACCCCATGACCAATATCGTGATCGCTTCTGCCGCCCGCACTGCCGTCGGCAGCTTTGGTGGTTCTTTCGCCAATACGCCCGCACATGACCTTGGCGCGACCATGCTCGAAGCCATCGTAGAGCGCGCAGGCATCGACAAGTCCGAGGTTTCGGAAACCATTCTGGGCCAGGTTCTGACTGCCGCCCAAGGGCAGAACCCTGCCCGCCAGGCGCATATCAACGCCGGTCTGCCCAAGGAATCCGCGGCATGGTCGATCAACCAGGTCTGCGGCTCGGGCCTGCGCGCGGTTGCGCTTGGCGCACAGCACATCGCACTGGGTGACGCCGACATCGTTGCCGCCGGTGGTCAGGAAAACATGACGCTCAGCCCCCATGCCGCCGCCCTGCGCGCCGGTCACAAGATGGGCGACATGCAATATATCGACACCATGATCCGCGATGGTCTGTGGGATGCATTCAACGGCTATCACATGGGCCAGACGGCAGAAAACGTCGCGGACCAGTGGCAGATCACGCGCGATGCACAAGACGAATTCGCCGTGGCAAGTCAGAACAAGGCCGAAGCCGCGCAAAAGGCAGGCAAGTTTGCCGACGAAATCACAGCCTTCACCGTCAAGACCCGCAAGGGCGACATCGTCGTGGACAGCGACGAATACATCCGCCACGGCGCGACCATGGAGGCGATGCAGAAACTGCGCCCCGCCTTCACGAAGGACGGGTCGGTTACCGCGGCCAACGCCTCTGGTCTCAACGATGGCGCAGCCGGTGCCCTGTTGATGAGCGCCGAAAACGCCGAAAAGCGCGGCATCGAACCGCTGGCACGCATCGCATCCTACGCCACCGTCGGGCTTGACCCCTCGATCATGGGTGTCGGCCCGATCTATGCCTCGCGCAAGGCATTGGAAAAGGCCGGCTGGAAGCCTGAAGACCTCGATCTGGTTGAAGCCAACGAGGCCTTTGCCGCGCAGGCCTGCGCCGTGAACAAGGACATGGGCTGGGATCCGGCGATCGTGAACGTGAACGGCGGCGCCATCGCCATCGGCCACCCCATCGGCGCGTCCGGTGCACGCATCCTCAACACTCTGCTGTTCGAAATGAAGCGGCGCGATGCGAAAAAGGGCCTCGCGACCCTCTGCATCGGTGGTGGCATGGGCGTTGCCATGTGCCTTGAGCGCGACTGATCCAGCGCTCGTAAGGCGGGCCTGTGGCCCGCCCCCAACCCAACCATCACGTAATAATGTTGCGCATAACCCCATTATGCGCGAAACAAACATATCAATAACCCGGAGGAGAATCCCCCATGTCCCGCACAGCCCTTGTCACCGGAGGCAGCCGAGGAATCGGAGCCGCCATTTCCACCGCCCTCAAGGACGCCGGCTATTCCGTCGCTGCGACCTATGCCGGCAATGACGAGGCTGCGGCCAAGTTCACGGATGAAACAGGCATCAAGACCTACAAGTGGAACGTCGCAGACTATGACGAATCCGCCGCCGGAATCGCACAGGTGGAGGCCGATATAGGCCCGATCGACGTCGTCGTCGCCAATGCCGGCATCACCCGCGACGCGCCCTTCCACAAAATGACGCCCGAGCAGTGGCATCAGGTCATCGACACGAACCTCACCGGCGTGTTCAATACCGTCCACCCGGTCTGGCCCGGCATGCGCGAGCGCAAATTTGGCCGCGTCATCGTGATCTCGTCCATCAACGGGCAAAAAGGGCAGTTCGCGCAAGTGAACTATGCCGCAACCAAGGCGGGTGATCTGGGTATCGTCAAATCGCTGGCCCAGGAAGGCGCTCGTGCAGGCATCACCGCCAACGCGATCTGCCCCGGCTATATCGGCACCGACATGGTGATGGCCGTGCCCGAAAAGGTGCGTGAATCGATCATCGCGCAAATCCCCGCGGGTCGTCTGGGCGAGCCCGAGGAAATCGCGCGCTGCGTGGTGTTCCTTGCGTCAGACGATTCAGGTTTCATCAACGGATCGACCATTTCGGCGAACGGCGCGCAGTTCTTCGTCTGATACGCTGGGCCGAAGCACCTTGCGTGCAACGGTGGTCACAGAAAAAAGGGCCGGCGCATCGCTGCATCGGCCCTTTTCTTATCCCGTAAGATGGCGCGCGCACATCAGCGGGAAGTTTTGCTCCCGAACAACCATCCCCAGGCATGCGCAAGGGCTGCGCCACGCTCGGCATGTGCTTGCTCAAGGCCGTTGCGGATGGCGGGATGTGCAGATGTCTCAAACATGATGTGATCCTTTTCTGATGTGTCTTGCTGTCTGTTCCTGAGATGAATATGCGGGTTTGAACCCATTCCGACAAACGAGACTTTCCCTTGCTTCAGTTAAGCTGTACTTGTCTGAACCATGGCTGACCGATTGCCCCCTCTTACTGCCCTGCGCGCCTTTGATGCCGCCGCACGGCATATGTCCTTTGCCAAGGCGGCAGAGGAATTGTACGTCACACCCGCCGCTCTCAGCTTTCAGATCAAGTCGCTCGAAGAGCATTTGGGCACACAGGTTTTCCGCCGCCTGAATCGCGCCGTCGAATTGACCGAGGCGGGCAATGCGCTTGCCCCCGGCGTGGCCGATGGGTTCCAGACACTCGCCGCCGCATGGCGTGCCGCTGAAAGAACACTGGATGATCATACACTTACTGTAACGGCCGGGCCTGCATTCACCGCAAAATGGCTCGCCCCTCGCCTTTACGAGTTCGCCCAGGCCCATCCCGAGGTTGAATTGCGCTTTTCGGCATCACTCAAGATGATGGACTTTGGGCGAGACGCCATCGACGTTGCCATCCGCTTTGGATACGGGCCGGACATCGGGCTTTATTCGGTGCCGCTGGCAAACGAATGGGTCTGCCCGGTCATGACGCCCGCGCTTGCCGCGCGTTATCCCACCGCGCAAAGCCTGACCGAAGCGCCGCTGATCTTTGATGACAGCATCAGTTTTCTCGAACCGCGCTGCGATTGGGAAATCTGGTTTCGCGCGATGGGGATCGAATATGCACCCTCGCAAGGCCCAAGGTTCAGCCAGGCCGATCACGCTATCGATGCTGCCCTTGCGGGAGTGGGCGTCGTGCTGGGGCGGCGTGCCCTTGTGGTCAAGGATCTTGATGATGGCCGCCTTGTCGCGCCCGTCAAAACGGCACTGGACACGGGCGTGCGGTTCCGGTTTCTGTGCGCGGAAGGCGCTGAAAACCGACCCCAGATCGCGGCCTTTCGTGACTGGATCGTCGCCGAAATCGCCAAGACCGAGCACATCACCGACGCAATGACGCGCCTGCCCTCATCGGATTATCAACGCCCATGACACGCCCCGTTGCCACTGCCGTCGGATTTGTCGCGGTGCTGCTGTGGGGCGTGCTTGCCCTGCTCACAGTTGGGTCCGCACCAACGCCACCATTTCTGCTGAACACGCTGTGCTTTGCCATCGGCGGCACGCTTGGGCTGGTGTGGACGGCTGTGTCCGGCGGATTGGGCCAGCTGCGCACCGTTCCTTTGCACGTCTATGTCCTTGGGACGCTTGGCCTGTTTGGCTATCACGCGCTCTACTTTTCGGCGTTGCGCCTTGCCCCGGCGGCCGAGGCCAGCCTGATCGCCTATATGTGGCCCCTTCTCATTGTCCTGTTTTCAAGCCTGCTGCCAGGGGAACGCCTGCGCGCAGGGCATGTCATGGGGGCCGTGGTTGGCTTTGCCGGTGCTTCGCTGATCGTCACCGGCGGTTCCGCAGGATTTCGCGCGGACGCAATCGCAGGCTATGCGCTGGCGCTTGCCTGCGCGCTGACCTGGTCCAGCTATTCCGTGATGTCACGACGTTTCGGGACAGTGCCCACAGCGTCGGTGGCCGTGTTCTGCTTGGCAAGTGCGGCGCTCTCGCTGCCGCTGCACCTTTTGTTCGAAACAACCGCGTGGCCCGTAGGTGCGACGGGTTGGACCAGCGCAGTTCTGTTGGGGCTCGGCCCGGTCGGCCTTGCCTTTTACGTCTGGGACATTGGCGTCAAACGCGGCGATATCCAGCTGTTGGGCACGGCATCATATGCCGCACCGCTGCTGTCTACGCTTGTCTTGATCGTGGCTGGCGTTGCCGCACCAACATGGCCTTTGGCCGTGGCCGCAGCTTTGATCACCGCCGGGGCTCTGCTCGCCGCCCGCGCCAGCCTGCAAGGGGGTTAGCCCGACAATCGGGTGATTTCTTCTTTCAGTTTCAGCTTTTGTTTTTGAGTGTCGCGACCTCGACATGGTCGGCACCCGGCGCGCGTTGCGCCATATCGACCTGTTCGCTCAAGGTCCGATGCTTCTTTTTCAACTCTTCGAGATGGGCAGTGATGCTCATGCAGTCCTCCTTGCTGATAAAGTGCATCGACAGCCAAGCACATGAACGGCGTCATGTCACGCTGCACCCGCACAATGGGGACAACTCAACAAGGTTAGTTTTAACGAATGGTTAAATCGGGAGAGCAGCACCGTCGCGCAAAACAGCCCGGATTTGAGGGGTATAGCTGTCGCCATCCGCGTGGTGCTGCGCGCCTTCGTGCAAAATGATCGGCGCGTGCAGGCGGAAATCAGCGCGCCCGTCCTTGCGTGCCCGAAAAATAACCAGCTCTGCCACTTTTCCGACCCGGGGGCAGATTGGCCAGATCTCGGGGCTGCCCAGACGCCCATGTGCGGCGGCCAGCAGATCAGGCACGCGTTCGGCGCGGTGGATCACGTGCAGATACCCTTTGTGCCGCAGCCGTTTGGCTCCTGCATCCACCCAATCAAACAGCGGCGTGCGCAGCCCCGCGCCGCCTCGCGTCCCGCATCCTGCGCCTGCCGCCCGGCAGAGCGGTCAAAGAACGGCGGGTTGGCCAGAACGTGATCAAAGCTGCGCCCGCGCACTGCATCCGGCAGCGCCGTGAGGTCCGCCACCTCCACGTCCAGCCCGTTGCGTGTTGCCAGTGCGGCATAATCCGCCTGCCGCTCGATTCCCATCAGATCAAGGCCCGGCACCCGCGCCCCAAGGCACAACGCCGCCGCGCCCACACCACAGCCAAGGTCAAGAACCGATTCGCCCTCGCGCGCCGGTACGGATGCCGCCAGCAAAACCGGATCGACCCCGGCGCGATAGCCGCCACGGGGTTGCCAAAGATGCACCCGTCCGCCCAGAAAGGCATCACATGTCAGGTCAGTGTCCGAGGTCGATGTCATTGTCTTTCATCGCCCGCAATGCCGCGTCATAATCGGCCTCACGCACCATCAGCCGACGCGGGAAAATTCCGATGCCACCTTCGAGGATGCTCATATTTACGTCCATTTGAAAGCAGTCTATATCCTCGCCTTCAAGAAGGGCCGAGGCAAACGCGATTATGGTCGGGTCAGTGCTGCGCAAAAGTTCCTTCATATCATGGATGTAGGGGCATCTTTGGCCGAATGTCGAGGGGGAACGGGGTAAGCGCATGGACGCATCCGACATCGCAAAACCACATGATCGTCTGGCCGCATGGCTGGCCGAGGACATGGACGCGGTCAATTCCCTGATCCAGACGCGTATGGCCTCGCGCCATGCGCCGCGCATTCCCGAAGTGACGCGCCATCTGGTTGATGCGGGCGGCAAACGTCTGCGCCCCATGCTGACGCTGGCGGCGGCCCATATGTGCGGCTACACCGGCCCCTATCACATCCATCTGGCCGCAACGGTCGAGTTTATCCATACCGCGACCCTGCTGCATGACGACGTTGTGGACGAAAGCGCGCAGCGGCGCGGGCGCCCCACGGCCAACCTGCTGTGGGACAACAAATCTTCTGTACTGGTCGGGGATTACCTGTTTTCGCGCAGCTTTCAGTTGATGACCGAAACCGGGAACATGGACGTGCTGCGCATCCTGTCGGACGCGTCGGCCACCATCGCCGAGGGCGAAGTGCTTCAGATGACGGCGGCACAGGATCTTGCCACCGATGAGGACGTTTATCTGCAGGTGGTACGTGGCAAGACGGCCGCGTTGTTCTCCGCCGCGACCGAAGTGGGCGGTGTCATTGCCGGAGCGGACAAGGCCGTTGTGCGGGCCCTTTTCGACTACGGTGACGCGTTGGGCATTGCCTTTCAGATCGTGGACGACTTGCTGGACTATCAGGGCCAGTCGGCCGCCACAGGCAAGAATGTCGGCGACGATTTCCGCGAGCGTAAACTGACCCTGCCGGTGATCAAGGCGGTAGCCAAGGCCGACGCCGAAGAGCGCGCGTTCTGGTCACGCACCATCGAAAAGGGCCATCAAGAAGAGGGTGATCTGGATCACGCGCTATCCCTCTTGCACAAGCACGACACGCTTGAGGCGACGCGTCTGGATGCCATCGCTTGGGCAGACAAGGCCAAGCAGGCGCTTGCCGCTGCACCCGCCCACGCGCTGCGGGACATGCTGATCGATCTGGCTGATTATGTTGTGGAGCGGATCAACTGAGGCACCGCCTGTTTGCCGCCGTTCAGGCGACCTGAGCGCACCCACCAGTCGGGATAGGCGGCCCTGATCGCCTCTGCCGCGGCCTGCGCCAAGTGCACACGTTCGAAGATGCCAAAACAGGTCGCGCCTGACCCTGACATTCGGGCCAGTCGACAGGTTTCGATCCGCTTCAGCGCGCTCAAAACGTCTGCGATGTCAGGGCAGTTGGCGATGGCGGGGACTTGCAGATCGTTGCGTTGTGCCGCGATCCACGCAAGGGCCGCATCACGATCCTCAAAGCGGTCGGGCCACGGATCAAGGCCCGGATTGTCCTTGATGGCGAGCTTTGAAAACACTGCGGGGGTGGACACCTGCACACGCGGGTTCACCAGGACAATGGCATAGGGAAACAGCTCGGGGACAGGTGTGATCTGTTCCCCGATGCCTTGAATGCGGGCCGGATCGCTTAGCACGCACATCGGCACGTCTGCCCCGATGGCCAGCAGATCACGGGCATCAGCGGGCGTGGGGTCGCGCGGGGTCCCGGCCCCCTCGACGGCGGCGCGCAGCAACAGCAATCCGCGATAGGTCGCCGCCGCATCCGCCGACCCACCCCCGATTCCAGAAGCCATCGGCAAATGCTTTTCCAGCCCCATCGACAACGGGCGGTCCGGGGACCAGAATTTCTGGGCCGCGTGCCACATGATGTTGGTATCGCTGGAAAGATCAGGCACGGCTTCGGGCCCGGTCACGCTCAACTCCCGCAGCCCGTGTTCCGTCAGGGTGATCCAGTCGCCGATGTCGGCAAAGGCAACAAGCGAGTCGATCAGGTGATACCCGTTGTTTAGCTGGCCCGTGATGTGCAGCGAAAGGTTGATCTTGGCCGGCGCAAAAACGCGGACCTTAGTCATTGGCAACCGTCAGCGGTGGCGCGCCTTCTTCTTCCAGCACGACGTCCAAACCGACTTCCAGCTTGCGCCGCATCCGGTCCGGATCGGCCTCGCCATCAGCGTCCTCGGGATCGACAAAGCTCAGCGCGCGCATCCACTGGAATTGCGCCTCGCGTTCGCGCCCGACGGCCCAGTAGACGTCGCCCAGATGGTCATTGACCACCGGATCGACAGGCATCAACTCCACCGCGCGTTCCATATGCCCCACCGCCTCATCATAGCGGCCAAGGCGGTAAAGCACCCAGCCCAGACTGTCGACGATATAGCCTGAATCCGGGCTTGCGGCGACGGCCTGCTCGATCATCTCAAGGGCCTCGTCCAGATTGATCTGCTTTTCGACCATCGAATAGCCGAGGTAGTTCAGCACTTGCGGCTGGCCGGGGTTAAGCTCCAGCGCGCGGCGGAAATCGGCCTCGGCGCGCGGCCATTCGTCCTGACGTTCCAGCGAAATGGCGCGGGCGTAGTGCAGGAACCACGCGCCCGCTTCGCCCTCGCGGGTCAGGTCAATGGCGCGGTCATAGGCGGCAATTGCCTCTTCAAACCGGTCCTGCTGGCGCAACACGTCCCCCAGCGTCGAATGCACGATAGACAGATCGCCAAAGCGCTTGGCGAGCTGTTCCAGCACTTCGATGGCCGCATCCGATTTCCCCGACTGGCGCAGCACGGCGGCACGGCCCAATTCGGCGGCATGAAAGGCCGGGTGATCGGCGGGCACTTCCTTGTACACAGCGGCAGAGAGGCTGAATTGATCCAGCTCTTCCAGAAGGTCAGCGACCAGCAAAAGCGCGTCAATCTGGTCGGGGCGCAGGTGGCGCGCGAGGCGGGCATAGATCAGCGTGTAATCGGCCCCCGCATCCTGACGCAGTGCGCCCGCCACGGAATAGAACACTTCGGCGGCCCCATCGCGCGCCGATGTCATATGGGTAAAGGGCAAGGTATCTCCGGCCTTCAGCCGTTCAACCATCGCTGCCAATTCCGGGTCCGACGAGGATCCGAACGCCGCCTCAAGCGAAGCAACTGCGTCCTCGTTCCGCCCCAGTTGCGACAGCACTTCGGCCCGCGCCATCGCGCCACGCCGGGTGCGTTGCAGCGGCCCTGCTTCGGACACGAACAAGGCCTCGGATGCTTCGAAATCCCCAAGGGAGGCCAGCGCCATCGCCTTGTGATACAGGGCAAAGCCGCGCAATCCGCGTTCTTCGCTGATCCGGTCGAATTCGGCCAGACCGTCTTCGGTCCGACCTGCCCCGATCATCGCCCACGCGCCCAAAAGACCGTCCACCAGCGGGCCGATGCCGGCCGTTTCCACATTGCGCGACAGGTAACCTTCGTAATCCTCGCGCGCCAGCATGTCGGTGATCACCGTCATATGGGCGGCCTGACTGCGAATGCCCTGCCCTTCGAGCAGTTTGGCAACAGGCAGGGCACGGTCGATACGGCCCATCGCAAGCTGCGTGGCAATCGTGTCCTCCATCAGCCCAACATTGGACGGATCGCGCGCCAGGGCTTGCGTATAATACCGCGCCGACGCCTCGAAATCGTTCCGGATCGCCGCTTGCCGACCGGCCAGATACGCACCCGACAGGGAATTCGCCGGGGCGATCTGCGGGATGACTGCGACACTTGCGGCCATGGCAGTGTAAAAGAGAAGGGTGCGGATCACGGGGGTTCACCTGCTGGTTGGAAGATTGCTCGCAGCCAAGCTAACAGGTCTGGCAACAGGCGCAATGTGACCTCGCGAAATGGTTAGATTTCGGCCTATGCCGCCTGCCCATAAAAAAGGCCGGACAGAATGAACCGCCCGGCCTCGCCCGACTGCTTGTTGGCTCACATATTCGGATAGTTCGGCCCGTCTCCGCCCTGCGGTGTCGTCCAGGTGATGTTCTGGGCCGGGTCCTTGATGTCGCAGGTCTTGCAGTGCACGCAGTTCTGGAAGTTGATGACAAAGCGTGTGTCTTTGCCCTCTTCCTCGACAAATTCGTACACACCCGCCGGGCAATAGCGCGCCGATGGGCCTGCATATTTCGGCAGGTTCTGCGCCACCGGGATGGTGTCGTCTTTCAAGCGCAGGTG
Source organism: Tateyamaria armeniaca (assembly GCF_045797845.1). Classification (NCBI taxonomy): domain Bacteria; kingdom Pseudomonadati; phylum Pseudomonadota; class Alphaproteobacteria; order Rhodobacterales; family Roseobacteraceae; genus Tateyamaria; species Tateyamaria armeniaca. The sequence goes on along the minus strand of NZ_JBHDIY010000002.1, from coordinate 2,074,384 downwards.
CGCGGGCTGGCTTTCTTCGTGGTTGGTAAAGCTGAAGGCGACGTTGGTCAGGCGGTCAAAGGACAGCTTGCCATCAGGTTTGGGATAGTCGATCGCCTTGTGCTTTGACGCTTCTTCTGTCGCATCGGCGTCGTTCTTGCCATGGCCTTGCGTGCCAAACAGGGAAAAGCCGATTGTGTTGGTCCACATGTCGAACCCGCCCAGCACCAGAGATGCGGTAAGGCCGTATTTGGACCAGAACGGTTTGACGTTGCGCACTTTTTTCAGGTCAGCGCCGATGGCCCCTTCGCGCACTTCGCGCTCGTATCCGGACAGTTCATCGCCCGAACGGCCACCCTTGATCGCGCGGAACGCAGCTTCGGCCGCGGCCTTGCCCGACAGCATCGCATTGTGGTTGCCCTTGATGCGGGGGACGTTGACCATGCCCACCGAACAGCCCAGCAGCGCCACACCCGGCGCCACCATCTTGGGCATCGACTGGTATCCGCCTTCGGAGATCGCGCGCGCGCCATAGGCCACGCGTTTGCCACCCTTCAGCAGCTCTGCGACCATCGGGTGATGCTTGAAGCGCTGGAATTCCATGTAGGGGAACAGGTGCGGGTTCTTGTAGTTCAGGTGCACGACAAAACCGACATAAACCTGATTGTTCTCAAGGTGATAGATGAACGACCCGCCGCCCGCGTTCTTGCCCAGCGGCCAGCCCATCGTGTGGATGACAGACCCTTCGCGGTGTTTGTCGGGGTCGATCTCCCAGATTTCCTTCATGCCAAGGCCATATTTCTGTGGCTCTTTGCCTTGGGACAGGTTGTATTTCGCGATCACCTCTTTGGACAGCGATCCGCGCACACCTTCGGACAGGAACACGTATTTGCCGTGCAACTCCATGCCCGGCTCGGTGTTTTCGCCGATGGAGCCATCAGCCTCTAACCCAAACACACCCGCAACGACGCCTTTGACCTCGCCATTGTCGCCGTAGACCAGTTCGGAACAGGACATGCCGGGGAAAATCTCGACCCCCAGTTCCTCGGCCTGTTCGGCCATCCAGCGACAGACATTGCCCATCGAAACGATATAGTTGCCGTGGTTGTTCATCAGCGGCGGCATCGGCAGGTTGGGGATACGCACCTGCCCGGCCTCGCCCAACATGTAAAAGTTGTCGTCCTTGACCGGCACGTTCAGCGGCGCGCCCTTATCTTTCCAGTCGGGTATCAGTGCATCCAGACCAGAGGGGTCCAGAACCGCGCCGGACAGGATATGCGCCCCAACTTCGGAGCCCTTTTCCAGCACGACCACGTTCAGGTCCGCGTCCAGTTGTTTGAGACGAATGGCTGCCGACAGACCCGCAGGGCCTGCGCCAACGATCACAACGTCATACTCCATCGCTTCGCGTTCAATCTCGGCCATGTCGGACCACTCCCCTTGTCCCGGTCGAAGGGCGCACCCTTCTGAAAAATCATCCCGAATTGGCTAGCCCAGCGTCGTCCGGTATGCAATCGCGACACGGCGTAAAATCCCGTCACTGCTGCGATGCGTCACATAATGCTTTCGAATTCACGTAGGTTCGCGCACAGTCGATCGGCAGCAGGACAAGGATGTGCAGATGGCGATTACGCTACAGGTACTTTACCCGGTGACGGACGGATCGCATTTCAACGACGCATATTATGCCAAGACTCACATGGGTCTTGTTGACGCACATATGGGCCAGCACATTCAGGACATGGTGGTGACCAAGGGCATGGCAGGTGGCCCTGACACACCTGCCGCCTTTCACGCGATTGCGACGTTTGTGTTTGCGGACAAGGCCGATTTGGATGCGGCACTCGCCGCGGCGGGTCCGGTTCTGGCCGACATCCCCAAGTTCACGAATGCAACGCCGCAGATGCTGATCGGTCAAACCTACCGGTAAAGGGCACGCCGGGTCAGTTTTCCGGCCTGTCCCCCAGCAGATAACGCGGCCCGGTGCCACGCTGGCCTGCGCGATCCGCGGGGTTGTAAAGGGCGCAGGCCTCAAGGCTCAGACAACCACAGCCAATACACCCATCCAACGTGTCGCGCAGACGCTCAAGGCGGGAAATGCGGGTGTTGAGGTCGTTGCGAAAGGTGCGGCTGATGCGCGCCCAATCGGCCTTGGTCGGTGCACGGTGGCGTGGCAGACGGTCCAGTTCGACCCGGATCTGGGGCAAGGTAAAGCCGAACTGCTGGGCGATCATCACGAAGCTGAGCCGCCGAATGTCGGCCCGCTGAAACCGGCGCCGCCCGCCGGCGTTGCGCCATGGGGCAATCAACCCTTCCTCCTCGTAATAACGGATCGCCGACACCGCCAAACCGGTGCGCGCGGCAATCTCACCAATACCCAGCCCTTCGGATGCGCTCATCGAAAAAACCCCTTGACCTCAAGTTGACTTGAGGTGCGACACTGACCCTATCAGTCACGAAAGGAAAGACAAAATGAGCGCAGCCGCACAGCTTGAACACACCAACTTCACGGTCACCGACCCCGATGCCACTGCCAAATGGATGTGCGATCTGTTCGGCTGGCACGTCCGCTGGACGGGTGGGTCGCGCGAGGTGGGCTATTCCGTCCACGTGGGCACCGACACGCACTACCTCGCGCTTTACGTGCCAAAGGCAGGCGGCGTGCAACCGCGCGAAGACAATTACATGACCAAAGGCGGGCTCAACCACATTGCGGTAGTGGTGGACGACATCGCGGACATGCGCACACGCGTGGCCAATGCAGGCTTCACCCCCGGCGAACATTACGACTACGAACCGGGACAGCGGTTTTACTTCCACGACCACGACGGCATCGAATACGAGGTGGTGCAATACGACTAGGCCCCCTCTTCTCTGAAGTAAAAAATCCCGGGGAAGGCCGCAGGCCGGGGGCAGAGCCCCCATCAAATCCGCTTGCATTCCCCCGGTCCATTGGGTCAGGTAAGTGCTATGTTATCTATTCGGCGGCGCTGTAACGGTGCCGCCGCACCTTATCTGGACGACTGCCATGGAAAAGATTCCAATGACCCGCGCTGGTGCTCTGGCTCTGGAAACAGAGCTCAAGCAACTCAAGACCGTCGAACGGCCCGCCATCATCAAGGCGATTGCCGAGGCGCGCGAGCACGGCGACCTCAGCGAAAACGCCGAGTATCATTCGGCAAAGGAAAAGCAGTCCTTCATCGAAGGCCGAGTGAAAGAGCTCGAAGGCGTGATATCGCTCGCCGACGTGATCGACCCGACCAAGATGTCCGGCGCCATCAAGTTCGGGGCCACCGTGACGCTGGCGGACGAGGACACGGATGAGGAAAAGACCTACCAGATCGTTGGCGAATACGAGGCCAACATCGAAAAGGGGCTTTTGAACATCAAATCGCCGATTGCGCGGGCCCTGATCGGCAAAGAAGAGGGCGACAGCGTCGAAGTGCGCACGCCGGGGGGCGAAAAGTCCTATGAAGTGCTGAAAATCAGCTATAGCTGAGGCCATGGCTGACGAGACCACTCCCCCTCTTCCCGACCGACTCCGCTCGGGATCTATGACAAGCCGCAGCAGGCGGGTGTCACCTCGATCGAAGTGGTTGCCCTGATCCTGTCGGCCTTCTGGCTGCTGGGGGCGGCGGCGTTCTTTTTACTGTCTGACACCGGGGCGGAAACGACAGGGGCCGAGGGTCTGCGCTTTCTCATCACGATGCTGGCGGTGTTCATGCCGGTTGCGATGATCTGGGTTGCGGCGACTGCCGCGCGGTCCAGCCGCGTGATGCGCGAGGAAAGCCAGCGCTTGCAGGCCGCCATTGATGCGATCCGGCAAGCCTACATCGCACAACAACATGGGCGCGATGTGTCCAAGGAACCATCGGTCGCGCGCAAGCTGGACGAGATTGCCGCCGCCACGCGCAAGACCGAGACCGCTCTTGCCACCTTCCAGACGCGGCGCGAAGCCGAGCACGCGCCGCGCCCTGCGGCCGCCCCCGTCGACACCGGCGATCAGCCCGCCCTCGCCCTTGGCACCACTGCCGAAGACATGGCACCACCGCTGCCGGTCGAGGATTTCATCCGTGCCCTCAACTTCCCCGAAACGACCGAGGACGAGGACGGCTTTGCCGCGCTGCGCAAGGCGATGCGGGATCGCGGCACGGCGCAACTGGTGCAGGCCGCGCAAGACATCCTGACCCTGCTCAGCCAGGATGGCATCTATATGGACGATCTGCGCCCCGACCGCGCCCGCCCCGAAGTCTGGCGTCAATTCGCAAGCGGCGCACGTGGCCGCCCTGTCGCCGCATTGGGGGGCGTGCGGGATCGCTCATCACTGGCGCTGACCGCCGGAAGGATGAAACAGGACCCGATCTTTCGCGATGCCGCGCACCATTTCCTGCGTCGCTTTGACAAGACGATATCGACCTTTGCCGAAACCGCCACAGATGCCGAAATCGCAGCGCTCAGCGACACCCGCACCGCGCGCGCCTTTATGCTGCTGGGCCGTGTCGCCGGGACGTTCGACTAGACTCCGAACCCAGTCCACGGAATGTAGCGCACCGGATCGCCCGGGCGCACATGCAGCGCATCATCAGGCAATTCCACCAGCCCTTCGGCCCATGACAACCCGCTGATGCGCCCCGACCCTTCCGAGGGGAACACCTGGACCCGGCCATCCCGTATGCGGGCGCGCAAATACTCGCGCCGCCCCGCCTTCTTGCGTTTCTCGAACCCGGCGGGCACGTCGAACCCCTGCGGCTCCGACCACCCGGCTCCGGCCATTTGCGCCAGCGCAGGTGCGGCGAACACCAGCGTGCAGGCCATAGCCGCAACCGGATTGCCCGGCAGGCCAAAAACCGGCGTGCCCTGCCACATGCCCAGCGCCAGTGGCCGCCCCGGCTTGATCGCGATGCGCCACAGCGCCATCGCGCCTGCCTCGTTCAACAGGGCGGACACGTGGTCTTCGTCCCCTGCGGACGCGCCACCGCTGGTCAGGATCACATCGGCCTCGTTGGCGCCGACATCCAGACAGGCCGACAAGGCGGCGCGGTCATCACGCACGCGCCCAAAGTCCACAGCCACATGACCCAACTGCGTGATCAGCCCGAGCAGCATGGGCCGGTTTGCATCGTAAATCTGGCCCGGCCCTGCCGTCCCGCCGGCTTCAACCAGTTCATCACCCGTGGACAGAACGCCAACGCGCAAAGGCGCGCGCACCTGCACCGTGCCCACACCCACGGCCGTCAGCAGACCAAGGTCCGAAGGCGTCAGCCGCCGCCCTGCGCCCGCGATACAGTCCCCTGCGCGCACATCCTCGCCCGCCGCACGGGCATTCGCGCCTTGCTTGATCGGCCCATGAAAGGCGATGGCCCCGCCCTCCCGGCTCACATCCTCTTGCAACACCACTGTATCGACGCCGTCGGGCAATGCGGCCCCTGTCAGAATGCGAATGGCATGGCCTTCGGGCACGGTCATATCGGGCGCGCGGCCCGCCGTCATCTGCGCTGCGACCAAGGGCAGGCGATGTACGCCCGAGCCGCGCCCACCGCCAAAACCATAGCCATCCACAGCCGTGTTCGGCAGCGGCGGGTGCGCGCGCACTGCATCAACGTCGCTTGCAAGAACCCGACCCAGCGCATCCGTGACCGGCACTGTTTCAACTCCCACAACTGGCCCAAGCCGCGATCTGAGATCTGCCAAGGCATCCTCTACAGGCGTCCAGTTCACCCCCTGCGGCAACGCAAAACAGTCGTTCTTGAGGGGTGGCGGGTATCGCTCCAGACCGGCACTCAACGCATCAATATGCCCAAGCCCGAGTATCCATCCCTCCTCCGCGTCCCCTTCGCGCAGCATCGCATCCAGATGGTCGGCAGACAGTCCGGCAAAGGCCTCGGCCAGAACGCGCACCTGCGCGCAGTCCTTGATCTCATCCTTGGCTTGCCGCGCGGCAACCTCGTGGGCCAGAAGCGATGGGTAGACTTCGGCCAGCACGATCGGTGTGTCAGAGGCCTGAAACGGAGCTACAGAAAGGGCGGCCCCGTAACGCGCGCGCAACCGCTCCAGACGGGCAATGCCCAGCAACGCCTGAGAGCCGACAGAGCCCGTCGTGTAGAGTTTCCAGCAGGGTTGCGCCGAGCGGATCAGGTCCTCAACCTTGCGTCGCTCGGCCATACCGTGCCCGTGACGGGACGTTCCTTTCGCGGGCAGATTGTCGTCCGCTAAAGGCGCAGGACACCCCCAGAACGGACCGACACCGGGAAACAGGCCGTTTAGGTCACGCGCTACGTCAAAGCGGTTGTTGGCATTGTCCGCGCCATCCTCGATACGCGCCGCCAGATCAGCCCAAAGCGCCAACGGGTCATCCCGACCCGTCACCGCGCGCGCAAAACCCACAGGATACCCAAACGGGAAATCGAACCCCGCCAGAACCCGTTCATCCTGGGCGATGGCCTCGTCAAACTGGGCGCACAGTGCCTCGATCACGTCCGAACGCGTGCGGTGATAGGTGCATGTCGTGGCCCCCGCCCGGTGCACCGCCATCCAGATCGCATCAGGCGACGGTTTCTTCGGCGACGGCACTTTGGAAGCCGACCAATCCACGATGATGATCCGCTTGAACCCGCTCACAAAGCCACCTCGGCCAGAATGAAATCGGCAATGGCACCCGTGTCGTTAAGATCGAAAACCGGGCGGTCAAGGTCCAGCGCAACGTCACTCGCCACGGCCCGGATGGTCGGATCACCGGGCGCGATCAGCGCGTTGCCTGTCTCACCGCGATGCGCTTCGATCTTGGGGTGAGCATCGCGCTTGTACCCTTCGACCAGCACCAGATCGACGGGCGACAAGCGGGTCAGCAAATCCGCCAGCGATGGCTCGTCAGCGTCGCGCACCTCGTGCATCAGGGCAAAGCGGTTGGCCGAGGCCAGCAGCACTTCGTGCGCGCCCGCAACACGGTGGCGATGGCTGTCCTTGCCCGGCTGATCGACATCAAAGGCGTGGTGGGCGTGTTTGACTGTCGACACGGTGAACCCGCGCCCCGTGATCTCGGTCACAAGGCGTTCCATCAGGCCTGTCTTGCCTGCGTTCTTCCAGCCGACAACGCCATAAACCCTCATCGCATCGCCTCGGCCCGGACCAGATCGTCCGGTGTGTTCACGTTGAAAAAGGCAGCCTCGTCCGGGAATGTTGCAAGGCGTGCGTCATGGCGGTCCGTCCATTGCACAACCTTGCGCACGCCGTCGGTCAAAGCGCGGCGCAGATCGCCGCGCAAGGCCACGGGCCACAGGCCAAAAGTGGGATGCCGCGCCAGCCCGCGTTTGGGATCGGGCGTCGCGGCAAGAGCAAGCGGATGCGCCATCCCCTCACTGGCAAGCTGCAGACATGGCACCAGATCGCAGGGGAAAAATGGCGTATCCGCAGCGGCGGTGACGATGGTGTCAGCCCCTTGGCCCGCCGCCCAGTCCAGCCCTGCCAACACGCCTGCCAGCGGCCCTGCGAACCCATCCACACTGTCGGCAAGCACCGGCAGGTTCAGGTCGGCAAAACGCGCCGCATCCCCATTGGCGTTCAGGGCCAGTCCCTCCACCTGCGGGTCAAGCCGCGCAATCACGTGGTCCAGCAAGGTCGACGGCCCAAGTCGCAGCAGGCCCTTGTCGCCGCCTCCCATGCGGGTGGCCTGTCCCCCGGCAAGGATCACGCCCAGAGGCGGGGTCATGCACGTGCACCTTTGCGGCGGTGTTTCGCGGCATCTTCTGGCACGGCAGCAGGATCGGCATCGCGCACCAGCCGCTCTTCCCCGCTCAGGCAGACAAAGCGCTGGCCACGCATCCGCCCGATCAGGGTCAGCCCGACCGAGCGCGCAATCTCGACCCCCACGCGGTAAAGCCCGACCGCGACGCCAACGCCGGTATCCCCATCATCGCCGTCTTGATCACCATCTCGGAGGTCAGGCGGCCGGTGGTGTAAAGGATCTTGTCCTCCGCCCCCGTCCCCGTCGCCATCATCCAGCCTGCGATCTTGTCGACGGCGTTGTGGCGGCCGACGTCTTCCATATAGACCAACGGGCGATCCCCGCAGCACAGCACCGTGCCATGAATCGCCCCCGCCTCAAGATAAAGCGACGGCGTGCGATTGATCGTTGCTGCCAGCGCATAAAGGTCCGAGGTGCGCACCTGCGTCTGCGGCAGGGTCAGCCCCTCCAGCCCCTCCATCATGTCACCAAAGACGGTGCCCACGGCGCAACCGCTCGTGCGCGTCTTCTTCTTCAGCTTTTCCTCGTGATCGGTCGGGGAGGCCGTGCGCACAATGACGGTTTCCAGCTCTGTATCATAGTCGACGCCGGTGACCTCATCCGCCGCGCTCAGCATCCCCTGATTGCGCAAAAAACCAAGGGCCAGGTAGTCCGGATAATCCCCGATGGTCATGGCCGTCACGATTTCCTGGGAATTGAGGAAAATGGTCAGCGGGCGCTCCTCGATCACCGCAATTTCGGTCGCAGCCCCGGTCTGGTCATGGCCGGTCACAGCGCGCGTCAGGCGGGTCGCCTTTGGGTCTGGCGCAATCAGGTATCCGCTGGTGTCATTGCCTTGCGCCAATTGCATCCCCTTTGCCGGACGGCTAAGCCTTGTGCTGTCCAACCTAAGGCCCGTCGATGCCCTTCACCACCACCAAATCCGCCTTTTGGGCGGGCGTTCGCGACGGGGCACCGTTCATGGCGGTGGCAGGGCCATTCGCGCTGCTTTTTGGCGTGCTCGCGACCGAGGCGGGGTTGAGCGTTTTCGAAGTGATGAGCTTTTCACTGGTGGTGATCGCGGGGGCGGCGCAATTCACTGCCCTGCAATTGATGCAGGATCAGGCACCCACCGTGATCGTGCTGCTATCGGCCCTTGCGGTGAACCTGCGCGTGGCGATGTATTCGGCGGCCCTCACCCCCTATCTGGGCCGCGCACCGCTCTGGCAGCGCATCTTTGCTTCCTACCTTCTGGTGGATCAAAGCTATGCGCTCAGCCATGCCAAGTTCGAGGCGGATGCCTCCATGACCGTGCCCCAGCGCATGGGGTATTATTTCGGCACCTGCCTGTTGGTGATGATCGTGTGGTTCGGGTGCAGCTACCTTGGGGCGGCCATCGGAACCTCCCTGCCAGTTGGCCTGCCGCTGGACTTTGCCCTGCCGATTGCCTTCCTGTCGATGGTCGCGCCGATGATGCGCACCCTGCCCCACCTGATTGCCGCCGGTGTGGCGGTCGTGGTGGCCCTGCTGGCCGTCTCGATCCCCTATTCACTGGGTCTGATCGTGGCCGGAATGGCCGGTATGATGGCCGGCGCACAGGCCGAACTGTGGCTCAAGACCGACCCGATGTTGCCTGCAGATGAGGGTGACACGTGATCGAAAAAGACACCTTGTGGATCGTGATTTTCTGCCTAGGGCTTGGCAGTTTCCTGCTCCGCTTTGCCTTTCTCGGCTTTGTCGGGGACAGGCCCCTGCCTGCATGGCTGGTGCGGCATTTGCGCTATACAGCTGTGGCGATCCTGCCTGCGTTGGTGGCCCCGCTGGTGGTCTATTCAGGAGAGGACGGCGGCACCGATCCGACCCGCGTGCTGGCCGCGCTGGTCACCCTTGGTGTCGGCATCTCGACGCGCAATGTTTTTGCCGCCATCGGGGCCGGGGCGGCAGCGCTTTTTGTGTCAGTTTATTGGCTGGGGTAGGCGCGCGACGTAGGTCATCCATTGGTCCTGTCCCACGCTGGGACAGTTCGTGGGTCAAGCAATTTCAATGGCTTGCAGAGGCGTTTTAACTGTTTGTTCAGAACTGACGCCTCGATCCATCAGCCTTTTCCCCTTCAAACCGGACCGTTTTGAAGGCGTGTTTTGTTCTGGAACAAGGCGGGAAAAGTCGGGTTTCGAGCCCATTGCAAGGGTGCCGTGTCGATCCATTGCCAGCTCGAGGAGTGACGAAGATACACCGTTTCCCGCGCGGTTTTTGGATCGAGGATAGCGCACCGCCCGCCTGTCGCACCAAGACCAGCGATATCGCCTGCCCGGTCGGGCGGACTGGCGATAGATCGGCGCCTACGGCTTGACTCCGATCCAAGTGCTGAGTGGCGTGTTGCAGCGATGGGCGGCTTTGAGCCCATACCTACCAAGTTGCTGCGTGATAGCGAATGTCGGTTTTTCTTAGTCAGGCACTCGCGATCGCTCTGTCGAGAAAATCGATTCTGGAACGGACAGCAGAACTCTTGTCGTTTCGAAGTACATCGGACAGATCGGCCATTTCAGCCGTTAAATATTCCCGCTTTGAGATCAGAAAATCAGCCGCAATCCTTCGAACCAACGAAGATTTGTCACGCGCAGCAGCCCCCAGAACATCCGCAACTCCAAAATCAATCTCAACATCGCGGGTTTCAAACTCTGCAGTACGCCGAGTCATCCCATAGACCTTATTCACCCATTCTCTGCGGTATCCCACAAACCATCTAGCACGCCTCATGAGGAGGGTCTCAGTGGCAATTGCTCGAACAGTCGGAAGCCGTGCGTCCAAAACCAGTTTCTCAAGGTGGATGTCAAAATCAGACCGTTGAAGAATAAGCCTCAGGCTCTGTCCAACCTTGCCGCTACGGGGCGCAAGAAACTGCTCTCGCATTTCGTCCAGAACTTCTGTGCGATAGATGCTATCCTGCACGACCGAAAGCGCCTGATCATTCCATCTGCTCAAATGGTACACTTGAGGAAGCAGAAAAAACGCGCTTTCGCTGATGGTTTTTGCACTCGCGGTTAGCAGAAATCTTCTTGCATACTCAGTGGATGCCGTGCGCACATTGCCAACCCAATCATTCAGGCGATAAACAACAGCCGCCACTTCGAATGGGCAGCTCGGTGAGGTCGTTAGCGCTTCCATAGCAGCCTGACGCACATATCCGCTGCCATGAAACATGAGAAGCCAACCCAAGTCGGGATGATCTCGCAGGAAAGTGTCCTCGTTCTTGTGATTTAGACCGAGGGCCTGCAAGAAGCTTGAACCAAGCCCAGATGGTTCTCGGTGTCCATAACCGATGCTCATCTGAGCAATCTCTCGGATTTCAAGTGCACCACGCGGTACAGATTCTGCGGGCAAGTTTTGCAAAGCGCTTCTGAACGCCGATACAAGCTCCGCCGATACCTTCTTCCTTTGAAACGATACCCCTAATTCGCGAGCAAGCTCCTGCACATTTTCAGGAATGACAGACCTTTTGCGATAGGTGAACAAATCGCAGTATTCAGGGGGCCTTGGCATTTAGTTCTCCAGTCAACCAGCGGAATGGATCCGCCTTTGACGAGGTAACATCCGGTGTGCCGCAACCCAAGAGCAGACACTGGCATAAGAAACTCAAATGACCGCTTCGTCCCGAACTGACACTTTCGTGCATCCACCAGCTGAGCAACAACACCGCCCCTCAATCGGGCAGCACGATCCCTTCGACGCCTTCGAGAATGCCACCCTCGTCGTCCTCAAAATACTTCTCTTCGACGACACCGGGGCGGGTGGCCAATTGCTCCATCAGGCGGGTGGGGAACATCGTCTGACCGATGTCTTCAAATCCGGGCACGCTGCGCAACAGGCCGGTCGTGGCGCTGGTGCAGAACGCGCGTGCCACGGCGCCGTTGTTTTGTGCCAGTCGCAACGCAATGGCGGCCTGTTCGGGGGTCACCTCGAAGGTCTGGCTGACCACGTGAAAGGTGCTGCGGGCATGCGCACTTTGTACCCGGCCAGCACGGCAGGGGTGACACCGTAAAGGACATCCTCACGTTCCGGCACACGTTCGTTCACGAAAGACCCGGCGGGGTCGAAGATCACCCGCTGGCTGCCGTTGATCATCAGTGCGGAATGCGCGCCCTTGCCGTTGCGATTGCTGACCATCGTGAAGATCGTGAACGTATCCGGCCCCGGCGCGCGGTAGGCCACCGCTTCGGTGCGGGCCTTGGAGGCATAGGGAACCGCGGGCGTCTGCGCGCAGGCGGCCAACAGCAACAACAGCACACATGCCGCACTCAAACGCATACCCGGCACTCCCTGCCCTGCTCTGGTCAATCAGGTGATGAAAATCGCCATACCCACGATGATCACAAGAATCACGATCACGGACCATGTTGTCCATTTCATGAAACCGTCAAAGGTCTTTTCGTTGGCCTTGATGTCCATGTCGCCGTGTTTGTGGTCTGCCATGTCCCGTCCTTTTCAAATCTGTCATCCGCGCTTTAGCCTATCGTGCGGGGTCTGTCACTGCGTCTTTGGCGCGCAAATTGCGCGATGCATCACGTTTCTTCAAGGTCCTGCACAAGGCGGAAACCGATACGGTTGGGTTCGGCCTGTTCAACCGCCTTGGGCAGGGCGCGCAGCATCACGTTCATCTGCGTGACGTGCTGGATCAACTGCGTTTTCGCCCCGGTCGGATCGCTGCCGTAAAAGGTCACGATGTCGGGATCGAAATAGCCCATCCCTTCGATGCGCAGCACCCCCGCATCCCCGCCGGTAAAGCCCATCGCGGCCTCGTGTTCGTTGTCCAGGCTTTCTTCGAAATTCTTGAGGTACATCACGATGCGCTCATAGGCCCATTGGGCCGGGCTTTTCTGCGCGGCGGGGGTCTTTTTCACCGCTGCGGGCACGGGTCTGGAGGCGATGTTGGGCGTGTCGGGGTCACAATGCACTTCGTGACAGCGCGGCAGTGCGTCGGCCTCGGCCGCCTCGGCGGCGGTGTTGATCTTGTCGTCCATGGCTTACCCCTTGCGCTGATACACCCAGGCCCCGTCGCCGCGTCGGGTGCGCGTGGCCTGCCCCTCCTGGTAAAGGTGCGACAGATGGGCGACGGCTTCAACCAGCGCCAGCCCATATTCGCCCGCCCCGATCTTGCGTTTGAACAAGGGGGCAAAGCATTCGGCGGCGGATTTCGGGGTATCGAGGTCATCCAGCAGACGCGCCAGTGCCCCGTGATGGTTGTCGATCAACTGCCGCATCCGCGTCGGCAGGCCGGTAAAGGGCAGTTTGTGGCCACCAAGCACCAGTTGGTCGTCCCGCGCCAGCGGTTTCAGGCGCTCGCAGGCTTCCAGCCATTCGCCGATGGGATCCGCCATAGGTTCAGTCGCGTAAACGCCGATATTCGGACTGATCGAGGGCAGGATCTGATCGCCAGAGATCACCAGATTGTCGTCCCGGCTCCAGAAGGTTGCGTGTTCGGGCGCGTGGCCGTTGCCCATGTGGATGTCCCAGGTGCGTCCGCCCATGTCGATGCTCTGACCCTGCTGGATACGGGTATATCCCAGCGGCATCGGCGCGACGATGTCGCCGAAATTGAACGGGCGCTCGGTGCGGCGCTGTTCGAACACATCCGCGTCCATCCCCGCACTGCGCCAGAAATCCAGCGTTTCCGCGACCGGGGCCTCCTGCACATCCAGCGTCAGCATCCGTGCAAACAGCCACGCGGTGCGGGTGGTGACCAACTCGGCCCCGAATTCTGACTGAAACCACCCCGCAAGGCCGACATGATCGGGATGATGGTGGGTGACAACGACACGCCGTATGGGCTTGCCCCCAGCGGCACGGCCATCAGCGCGCGCCAGATGCCGCGCGTCTTGTTCGAGGCAAAGCCGGTGTCGATCACCGTCCACCCATCGCCATCATCCAGCGCATAGACGTTCACGTGATCCAGCTTCATCGGCAGCGGCAGGCGCATCCACAACACGCCCGGCGCGACTTCGATTGCCGCACTTTGCTCCGGCGGGTCCTCCCACGGGTATCTGAGGCCAGCGGGGGAGGTGTCATTCATCAGGCGGCAAACTCTTCCGGTGTCAGTGCATAGACGTCGTAGTCTCCGGCCTGCGCCTGTGCAAGCAAGCTGTCATGTTCGGGCAGCAGCCGCTGGATGTAAAAGCGCGCGACCTTTTCATGCGCCCCGCCCTGATCGTTCAGGGCCGACTGCAGATGGATGTGCCCGCCCAGCACCCGGGCAAAGGCGCGCAGGTAAGGCACCGCCCCGGCAAAGCGCACGCGGTGGTTCTGCGAGATCATCCATTCCGTCGTTTCGCGCAGGGATTCGCTGGCCTGCCAGACAGTTTCCGCCATTTTCGGGAATGTGGCCCGCGCGGCTTCGGCAGCGCTTTCGATCTCGTCAAAGATCAGGCCCGCCGCCTCGCCCCCGTCCATCATCTTGCGCGCCACAAGGTCCATCGCCTGAATGCCGTTGGTGCCCTCGTAGATGGTGGTGACACGCACATCGCGCGCATATTGTGCCGCGCCCGTTTCCTCGACAAAGCCCATGCCGCCATGAACCTGAATGCCCATATTGGCGACTTCGTTGCCGATGTCCGTGCCGAACGCCTTGGCAATCGGGGTCAGCAGGGCGGCGCGGGATTTCCAGCGCGGATCGTCCGTCGCGGTGGTCATGTCGATGGCCACGGCGCACATCAACGCGATGCCGCGTGCGGCATAGGTTTCGGCGCGCATGGTCATCAGCATCCGGCGCACATCGGCATGGTCGATGATGGTGCCGGTTTCGCCTTCGGTCTTGCCCTGTTTGCGGTCCAGCGCATAGCCCAGCGCGTGCTGATAGGCCCCTTCGGCCACACCCACGCCCTGCCCGCCAACACCAAGGCGCGCGTTGTTCATCATGGTGAACATGGCCGCCATGCCGCCGCCTTCGGCCCCGACCATCCAGCCGGTGGCGCCATCATATTGCATCACGCAGGTGGGCGAGCCGTGCAGGCCCATCTTGTGCTCAAGGCTCACCACTTTGAGGCTGTTGGCCACGCCCGCATTGCCGTTTTCGTCCGGCAGGTTGCGCGGCACGAGGAACAGGCTGATGCCCTTGGTGCCCGCCGGGGCACCGGGTGTGCGGGCCAGCACCAGATGGCACACGTTGTCGGTGAAGTCGTTGTCGCCCCAGGAAATGTAGATCTTTTGCCCCGACACGGCGTAGGTCCCGTCGCCGTTGTCTTCGGCCTTTGAGGTCAGCGCACCCACGTCCGATCCCGCCTGCGGTTCGGTCAGGTTCATGGTGCCCGACCATTCGCCCGAAATCAGTTTGGGCAGGTACAGGTCCTTGATCGCGTCGGATGCGTGATGCTCCAGCGCTTCAATCTGGCCCTGAGACATCAGGGGCGCAAGTTGCAGCGACAGACACGCCGCACTCATCATCTCGTTCACGGCACTTGTGACAGTCATTGGCAGGCCCATGCCGCCATATTCGGGGTTCGCCGCCATACCGACCCAGCCGCCCTCGGCGATGGCCTTGTAGCCTTCGGCATACCCGGGCGAAGTGCGCACGACACCATTTTCCAGACGCGCGGGGTGCAGATCACCATTGCGCTGCAACGGGGCCACCACATCCTCACACAGCTTGCCCGCTTCGGTCAGGATGGCGGATGTCACATCCGGCGTCGCCTCGGCAAAACGGTCGGTTGCGGTGACCTGCCCCAGACCCACGATGTGGTCGAACAGAAAGGTATAGTCGTCAACAGGGGCGCGATAGGTCATGGCGGAGGGCTCCGGGTTTCAATGGCTTGGCAAGCGCGAAGGCTGCGCGTAAATGGGCGTCTTTGAATGTATAAATGCGATTGCCCGCAGGCTATCGCAACTCAAACGCGGCGTCACGGATTGAAATGAGCGACATGGAAACGCAAAGGCTTGCTTCTGACGCTTCGGGCGTGCGCAGCGCCGCCGAAATCCTGCGCAGTGGCGGCCTTGTCGCCTTCCCGACCGAGACGGTCTATGGCCTTGGTGCGGATGCGCGCGATGGTCAGGCTGTGGCGCGCATTTACGAGGCCAAGGGGCGACCCGCCTTCAACCCGCTGATCGTGCATGTGGGCAGCCTTGAAGCAGCCCAGCGTCATGGCGTTTTCAATTCCGACATGCTGCGGCTTGCGCACCGGTTCTGGCCCGGTCCGCTCAGCCTTGTCGTCCCACTTGCCCCGGATCACGGATTGTCCCCGCTGGTCACCGCCGGTCTTGATACTGTGGCCCTGCGGGTGCCCGCCCATCCACTGGCGCAGGCGCTGCTGAGTGCATTTGACGGCCCCGTTGCCGCCCCGTCGGCCAACCCGTCCGGGCGGATCAGCCCGACCACGGCGGATCACGTGCTGGCCGGTCTGTCCGGGCGCATCGATGCGGTGCTGGATGGCGGGGCCTGCACCGTGGGGCTGGAATCGACAATTGTCGGGGGCACGCCGCTGGCGCTGCTGCGCCATGGCGGCGTTGCACAGGAAGAGATCGAGGCGCTGACCGGCCCGCTCTCCAAAGCAGGCGGCGGGATCACGGCCCCCGGCCAGCTTGCCTCGCATTACGCCCCGCGCGCGGCGTTGCGGTTGGATGCGAACAGGGCAAACCCGGATGAACTGCTGCTGGGGTTCGGCGCGGTCACGGGCGATCTGAACCTTTCGCCCACCGGTGATCTGGTCGAGGCAGCGGCAAACCTTTTTGGTCATCTGCACGCGCTGGATGCACAGGGCAAACCCATCGCGGTCGCGCCGATCCCGGACACAAGCCTCGGGCGGGCGATCAACGACCGGCTCAGACGGGCTGCCGCGCCGCGCTGATCACAATCCTTTACTGACCAGAGATTTCACCGCTGTCAGGCGCGCCCGGCCATGCCCGACAGGCCCAGCGGATCAATCCCGAGGGTGGCCAGCGCCGCTGCCCATTTGGCATCGTCATCCGCGCCAAAGACAAGGTCCGCTTCGGCATCGACCGTCAGCCAGCCGTTGCGGGAAATCTCGCCCTCAAGCTGGCCCGCACCCCATCCTGCATAGCCCAGCATGACCAGCGACTGATCCGGGCCCCCGCCTGCTGCAATGTCTTCGAGCACATCCAGCGTGGCGGTCATGCCAAAGGTGTCGCCAACTTCCAGCGTTTTCAGGCGGGATGTATATTCGGTGCTGTGCAGGACAAATCCGCGCGAGGTTTCGACCGGGCCACCGATATGGACCTGCATGTGGCGGATGCCCGGTTCAACCTTGATGTCCAGCTGTTCCAGCAGATCACCCAGATCGACATCGCGGGCGGGCTTGTTCACGATTAGCCCCATCGCGCCCTCATCCGAATGGGCGCAGATGAAAATGACCGACCGGTCAAAGCGGGGATCGCCCATGCCCGGCATCGCCACCAGCAGGTTGCCTGTCAGGTCCAGCGAAAAGGGATCGGGCATCATGGTCTCCGTGGCGTTACGCAGCGGCTCAGATACACCCACAATGACCGCCCGGGCCTGCGGGAACAAGGGGGTGGTCCGCCGCAGGCAAGGGGGCGCGCACTGGATCGTGACTTGGATTTCATCACCTCCATTGGCATGTAAGGCACATGAACACTGCCATTCGCCTCTTTACAGCCGCCATTTGTGCGGCCCCGCTGCCCGGCGCGGCACAAAACGCATTTCCCGACCCGGTCACCTCCGAGGTGCTGCAGGGCTGGGATTTGCCGGACGGGCGGCGCGTGGCTGCCCTGCAACTGACCCTTGCACCGGGCTGGAAAACCTATTGGCGCAGCCCCGGTGATGCGGGCATTCCACCGCAGTTCGACTGGAGCCTTGCGCGCAATCTTGGTGCGGTTTCGATCACGTGGCCCACGCCGTCGGTCTATGATCAGAACGGTATGCGCTCGATCGGCTATTCCGGCCAGTTGGTCATCCCGCTCCATGTGACGCCAAAACGCGCGGGCAAGCCGGTGCGTCTGCACGGCACCATGGCGCTGGGGGTTTGCGCCGACATCTGCATCCCGCACGAGATCGACATCGACACCCTTCTGGACGCCCCTGACGCCAGCCCCACCCCCGCCATTGTCGCCGCCATGGCGGATGTACCCTATTCCGAGGGCGAGGCGAATGTGCGCAGCGCCACCTGCCGCCTCAGCCCCACGGATCACGGAATGCAGATCGAGGCGCATGTGACCCTGCCCCATACCGGCGGGCGCGAAGTTGCAGTGATCGAAACCGGCACACCCGGCCTCTGGATCAGCGAGGCGCGCACGTCGCGGCAGGGCGATACGCTGGTCGCCGTAAGCGAGATGGTGCACCCCAAGGGTGGTGCGTTCGGGATCGAGCGGTCGGACGTACGCATCACGATACTGGGCGGCGATTATGCCGTCGACGTGCGAGGGTGCAGCGCCGGGTGACCCTCAGGCCGCGCGGTGGCGCGCGCCCTTTTTATGCCGCGCGGCGGCGCGCGAGCTGAAAGGCAAGCGCACCCAGCACATAACCCACAAAGCCAAGGATCAGAACGCCTGTGCAAAACAGCATCAGCGCCGCGGGCATCGCATCGCGCGCCGCAAGACCTGGCAGTGCCTCAAGGATGGGGGGCAGCGCGGCGAACGCAATGGCATGCCCCATCGTCGCCGCAAACCAGCCCAGCACCAGCGCCCACAGCAGCATGAACGCCCAGCGCACCGAGGCCGCAGGCGACACCAGCCCGCGCCGCATCGCCTTGATCTGGCGCGCCACATCATGCTGCATCGCGACCAGTGCGGGCACGACCAGCAGCACGAGAAGCATGCCAAAGCCCAGCCCGTAGACCAGCGTGATGATCGTCGGCTTGAGGAACTGCGCCTGTTGTGACGTCTCGTAAAGCAGCGGCGTCATGCCCAGAACCGTGGTCAGCGTGGTCAGCAGCACCGGGCGCAAGCGATCTGCGGCACCGTCAATGATCGATGGAAACAGCCCACGTTCCTTGGCGTATTCGTCGATGGTAGTCACCAGCACGATGGAATCGTTGATGATGATCCCGGTCATACCCAGCAACCCGACAACCGTAAACATGCTCAGCGGCACATCCCACAGCGCATGGCCATAGATCGTGCCGACAAGGCCGAAGGGAATGATCGCCATCACAACGATGGGCCGCGTCCAGCTTGAAAACACCCAGGCCAGCACAAGGTATATCCCCATCAGAACGAGGGTCAGGCCCGTCATCGAGATCCCGCAGGAACTCGTCCTCCTGCTCGCTGAGGCCGGATTGGCGGTAATCCACCTGACGCTCTGCGGCGATGGTGGGCAGGATCTCGTCCGCCAGCACCTGATTGATCTCGGTCGCGCGTGCGGGGTCGTCTTCGGAGATGTCACCGGTCACAGAAATCAGACGAATGCCGTTCTCGCGCCGCACCGTGGAAAAGCCCGTGCGGCTGGCGACGCTCACGATATCGGCCAGCGGGACATAAAGGCCCTCGGGCGTGCGCATCTGGGTGCGGTCCAGGAAATCGGCCGTCAATTCGCCGGTCGGCAACTCGACGCGGATTTCAGCACTGCGCGGCCCATCGGGATATGTCGCCGCCTCGATCCCGTTGAGGCGCGCGCGCAATGCACTGCCCAGCGTGTCGATGGTAAAGCCCAACGCCTGCCCCTGCGGGGTCAGATCAAGGATCAGCTCTTCCTTGTCATAGGCCAGATTGTCCTCGACCGCGCTCACTTCGGGGAATTGCAACAGCGCGCGCTTGAGGTCTTCGGAGGCGGCCTTGAGCGTGTCTGTGTCGGCCCCGAAGAACTCCACATCCAGCGCATCGCCCCCGGGGCCCGAGCGCCAGCCGCGAAAGCTGACTGTTTCGACCATCGGGTGATGGATCACTGCGTCCTGCAACTGGCCGACAAAAGCAAAAGAGGAATAGGGGCGCAGATCGGCATCGATCAACTCGATGGAAATGCCGCCCAGCAGGTCATTGTCCTTGGTGTCCGTGCCCGACAGGCCCCGCCCCGCATTGCCGCCGATCTCGGCGATGACGTAGTCGATGGGGTTGCGTCCGTGCTGCTCTTCCAACTCGGCCCCCAGCGCCTCGGTGGCGCGCTGCATCTCGCGCATCATGGCCAGCGTATCTTCGCGCGTGGCGCCTTCGATCATCGCAAAGTTGCCGGTGACCGATCCACGCTCGGGCGCGTTGAAGAACCGCCACTGCACGTCGCCTTGAATGAAAAGCGCGACCTGGCTGGCCAGCACGACGCAGACCCCGGCCAGAACGGCATAACGACAGGCGATGACACCGGCCATGAAGGGGCGGAACAAGCGCTCACGCATCCACTCGAATCCGCCGTTGATCAGGGTCGACGGGGTATCAAGGCCCCTAAGGCCCATCACCGCCACCCATCTGACCTTGGCGCGGCGCGGCGACAGCAAAAAGATCGCAGCGGCAATGGCCGGGCCCGCCAGCAAAAAGGGCAGTGCTGCGCGCCAGTCGCTCAACGCATCCGCCCACACCACGAAACTAACCGCGCCGGACAGCACGGCCGCCAGCACCGCGATGCTGGCCACGGCCACGGCCAGACGCGCGCGGCTAAACCGTTTGTTGTCTGATGCGCCAAGGGCGTGGGCCATGTGATGAGGCAGGATCAGGAAACACTCGATCAGCGAGGCGATCAGCACCGCGATGACGGTGAACGGGATGTCGCGGATCAGATCACCAAACCGCCCCCCACGGCAATCAGCCCGAAAAAGGCAATCACGGTGGTCAGTGTTGCGGCAAAGACGGGCATCGCCATGCGCTTGGCCGCGTTTTCCGCTGCAACTTTGGGTGGCTCCCTATAGGTGCGGTAGCGGTGATCGGCATGTTCGCCCACCACGATGGCATCATCCACCACGATCCCCAGCGTGATGATCAGACCGAACAGGGACACCATATTGATCGTCAAACCGCCCGCATACATCAGTGCAATCGCCGCCATCAGGGCAACGGGAATGCCCGCCGCCACCCAGATGGCGGTGCGCGCGTTCAGAAACAGGAACAGCAGCGCAACCACCAGACCAAGGCCGACAAGGGCATTGTCCACAAGGATGTTCAGACGGGCCGAGATCGCCTCGGCCCGGGTGCGGATCAGCTCGACCGTGACAGACGGGGGTAGCGTGGCCTGCAGCGCGTCAGCGGCCTCCTGCACCTGCGCCTGCATTTCGATGGCGTCGCCCCGGTTCGACCGATCCACGCGGATGGAGACGGCGGGATCGTCGCCGACAAAGTAGCTGCGGTCACGATCCGCGCCCAGTTGCTCCACGCGCGCCACATCGCGAATGCGCAGCTTTGAGCCATCGGGGTTCGAGCGCAGCACAATGCCGCCAATCGCTTCGGGCGTGCGTTTCTGCGTGCCGGTGCGCACGCGGGCATTGGCCCCGGTCACATCACCCGCCGGGTCGGTGTCGACTTCGGCGGCGATGGCGGCGGCGATCTCGGTCATGGTAACATCATTGGCGATCAGTTGCAGCGAGGGGACCTCGATCAGGGTCTGGGGCGCGGCAATGCCCCGGATCGAGGTGCGCGTGACCCCGATGGCAAACAGTCGGGCCACCAGTTCGTCGGCAAACAGACCCAGTTGTTGCGTATCCACCGGGCCGGTAATCACCACATCCGTCACCCGGTCGCGCCACGCCCCGCGCCGCACATTGGGTTCGTCCGCATCCTCGGGCAAGGTGCTGACCTGATCCACGGCTGTCTGCACGTCATCGGCTGCCCGGCCCATATCCCAGTCCGGTTCGAATTCCAGCGTGATGGTCCCGGACCCTTCGCGCGATGACGAGGACGAGGATTCGACCCCTCGACCGCGAGCAAGCCCGGTTCCAGCACTTGAACGATGGCGCCGTCCACATCCTCGGCCCCTGCCCCGTCCCAGGCCACGCTGACCGTGACATTGTCGATGATGACATCGGGAAAGAACTGCGCACGCATGTTGGGCATGGCCGAAATCCCGGCGACCAGCATGACCAGAAGCAGCAGGTTGGCGATGGTGCGGTGGCGCACAAAGTAACTCAGCACACCGCCCGCCGCCGCTGGAATGGGACGCGCCATGGCCTAGCCCCCCATCCGGCTTTCGATCCGCGCGACCATCTGGGCGGGCACGCGCGCCTCGGTCAGTTGGGCCAGCACACGGGCCTTGGCCTCTGCGGGCATCCGCTGGTTGGCCTCGACAAAGGCGATCAGACGGGCGCGGCGTTCTTCGGTCAACTCCAGCAACTGGGGTTCGGCGGGCACCGTGTTCGAGGCCTCGGGGCGCAGCGGGCGCACGGAAATGCCCGGACCCAGCAGGGGCGAACGGGTTTCAACCACATCACGCCCCGCAATCTCGGGGCTGCGCACCAGCACGTCGTCCCCCTCGCGGTGCATGACCTGCACGTCCAGCGCCTCAAGGCGGTTGTCCTCGCCCAGCACCAGCACCGTGTTCTTCGCATCGACCGCCGATGCGGGCAGGCGGACCACGTTGTCGAGTGGCGGTTCATTGACAGTGACGGTGACGAAATCGCCAGGCTTGAAGCCGCGCGCAGTCTCAAGTCTGGCAAAGACCAGGCGCCCGGTCTGCATCTCGCCCGACCCGGCACTTGATCGGTTGATCACGCCGGTGGCCTGCAAATCGACGCCCGAGACGTCCAGCGTCGCAGTTACTGGCGCGGCCATGATCTGACCCTCGGCATTCAAAAGGCGGGCATATTGCGCGGTCGAGACGCGAAAGGCGACTTCGAGCGCATCGGGGTCAATCAGAACAGCCAGCTTTTCATTGGCCGACGCAAGGCGGCCTGCAACCACATCCGTCTCACTCAGCGTGCCGTCAAAGGGGGCGATCAGTGTGGTGTCATCCAGCGCGCGCTGCGCCTCGCCCTGGGCAATGATAGCGCGGGCCAGCCGGGTCTGGGCCTGATCAATGCGGGCCTCGGCCACGGTCACAGCCTGACGGCGGGCCAGCACGGACTGGCGCGAGGCCGCTGCCGCCAGTTCCGCCGCCTCGACAGCCGCCGCCGTGCCGACACCGCGTTCGGCCAGATCAACCTGACGCTCATAAGCGCGCTGTTGCAGATTGGCCTGATCCTGTGCGGCCGCCTGTTCATCCAGAGACAGGGCAAGGCCGCGTTCGGCGTCACGCACCTCGGCCTCGGCGTCCAGAAGGTCGGCGCGTGCGCGGTCCAGCGCGGCCTCGGCATCTGCCGGATCAATGCGCATCAGCACCTGCCCGGCGGTGACGACACCACCATCCTCGAACCCGTCGGCCAGCTCGATGATCCGCCCTGTGGCGGCGGCGCGCAGCTCCAGACGGCGGCGGCTTTCGACCTCGCCGAATGTCTCAAGCACTGGCGTTTCGGTGCCTGGCTCGGCCCGCGTGACACCAACAGCAAACACACGCTCGCGCGCAGGCGGCGCGGTGGTTTCACGCGCCATCCGTTCCTGCACAGCAGACCCGACCAGTTGCGCGGCATAGGCCAGCAACCCAAGGCTGATCCCCGCCAGCACCAACCCCATCAGGCTTTTTCTCAAGAACCGCATGTATTCACGCTATTTTTCGCTCCATGCCACTCAGATAGCACAGTAGAGCGCCTTTCCAGAAACCCGAAGCAACAATGCTGTTACGTGGGCGCGCGTCATTTCCGTCGCTGATGTTCATCCAGACGCGGCAAAATCTCAACAAAGTTGCAGGGGCGGTGGCGATAATCGAGCTGTCGGCCCAGTATTTCATCCCACGCATCCTTGCACGCCCCCGGACTGCCCGGCAGCGCAAACAGGTAGGTGCCATTGCGCACGCCGCCTGTGGCACGGCTTTGCACCGCGCTGGTGCCGATCTTGTTCATCGACACGATGGTAAAGACGGTGCCAAAGGCGTCGATCTCCTTTTCGTAGACGTCCCGGTGCGCCTCGACCGTGACATCACGGCCCGTCAGACCCGTGCCGCCGGTCGAAATCACCACGTCAATGTCCGGATCATCGCACCACCGGCGCAGTTGCGCGGCGATCTCTGCACGCTCATCAGGCAGCACAATGCGGTCGGCCAGCACGTGCCCCGCCTCGACAAGCCGCCCGACCAGCACATCGCCTGACCGGTCCTCAGCCAATGAGCGCGTGTCGCTTACTGTAAGAACGGCGATGCGAATGGCGATGAAATCAAGGCTTTCGTCGATACGGCTCATGCGCGCTCCATTATGGCCAGACGGGCGGCAAGGCCTGCAAAGACGGACGCGGACAGCCAGTCAAGCACGCGGCTGCCCTGTGCCAGACGCTGCCCGACACCGCTGGCAAAGACGCCGACCGCGCCGTTGATGACAAATCCACCAAGGCTTAGGACCGCGCCGAAAATCAGGAACTGGCCCAAGACTGAACCCGCCTCGGGCACCACGAATTGCGGCACGAAGGCGAGGACAAACAGGATCACCTTGGGGTTGGACAGGTTCACCAACAGCCCTGCCCGAAAGGCGCGGCGCGGGGAAATGGCAGGCACATCGCCCACCGTTCCTGCATGGCGCACCGCCTGAACAGCCAGCCACAACAGGTATGCAACCCCGATCCAACGGATCACCTCAAAAGCCACAGGCACCGTCGCAACCAATGCGCCAAGGCCCAGGCCAGCGAAGGTCGCGTGCACAAATGAGCCCATGGAAATCCCCGCACTTGCCGCCACGGCCGCGCGCGGCCCGGATCGCAGCCCCTGGCCCAGACAGAACATCATGTCCGCCCCCGGCGTGAGGTTCAGCGCCAGACCGGCGGGCACAAAGGCCAGCAGCATAATCGGATCAACCATCGCGCAACCGCGCCTTCAGCGCCAACAGATCGGCCCATGCCTCGCGCTTGGCGGCAGGGTTGCGCAGCAGGTAGGCCGGGTGAAACATCGGCAGCGCGGGCTTGCCCTGCGCTTCGGTCCAGTCCCCGCGCAGACGGGTGATGCCGCGCTTGCCCAGCAGTGCCTGACAGGCGTGATTGCCCACGACCACCAGCACATCCGGCCCCGCCAACGCGATATGGCGATGCAAGAACGGTTGCATCATCGCGATCTCTTCGGGCTTGGGGTCACGGTTCTGCGGCGGACGCCATGGCAGGACATTGGTGATGTAGACCGACGCCTCCCGGCTCAGATCAATCGCGGCCAGCATCTTGTCCAGCAACTGCCCGGCACGCCCCACAAAGGGGCGGCCCTCACGGTCTTCATCCCGCCCCGGCGCCTCGCCGACGATCATCACACGGGCCCCCGGCACGCCATCGGAAAACACCAGATTGCGCGCCCCCAGCTTGAGGTCGCAATGCTCGTAGGCCGCCATGGCCGCGCGCAGCCCCTCAAGGTCCTGCGCAGCATCAGCAGCGGCGCGTGCAACGGCGACGGCGTCAACCTCGGGCGCAGCCGCAGGGGCCGCGGGGGCCGCCGGGGTCACCGCAGCCGCCACCGCAGGCTTGGCCGCAGCCGCAGGCACCTCGTAGCGGTTGATGGGCGCATCCGCGATGCACTCATCCACACCCAACTCGATCTGCCAGGTCAATGCGCTGAGCGCGCTGTGATACTCCGCCGATTCCATGGCCCCAACCTACGCCGCGCGCGCGCGAACCGGAATGCCCCTTGAACAGCGTCGAAATATGGCAAACCGACTGCTTGCCGCGCGCCCACACCCAAGCCTATAACGCGAGCGAGCAGCGACAGGGACCGCCATGACCTTCACCCACCGACACCTTCTGGGCATCGAACACCTGCGGCCCGAAGAAATCGTGACACTGCTGGATCTGTCCGAAACCTATGTCGACCTCAACCGCGCGGCGGAAAAGCATGGCGATGCGCTGGCGGGCCTGACCCAGATCAACATGTTCTTCGAAAATTCGACCCGCACGCAGGCGAGCTTTGAGCTGGCGGGCAAACGGCTGGGCGCGGATGTGATGAACATGGCGATGCAAGCCAGTTCGATCACCAAGGGCGAGACGCTGATCGACACCGCCATGACGCTGAACGCGATGCATCCTGACCTGCTGGTGGTGCGCCACCCGCATTCGGGCGCAGTGGATTTGCTGGCGCAAAAGGTGAATTGCGCCGTGCTGAACGCAGGGGATGGGCGGCATGAACACCCCACGCAGGCGTTGCTGGATGCGCTGACCATTCGGCGGGCCAAGGGGCGGCTCCATCGCCTCAACATCGCGATCTGCGGCGACATCGCCCATTCCCGCGTGGCACGCTCCAACATCATCCTGCTGGGCAAGATGGAAAACCGTATCCGCCTGATCGGCCCGCCAACGCTGATGCCTGCGGGCATCGCCGATTTCGGCTGCGAAGTCTTTGACGACATGGAACAGGGTCTGCAGGACGTCGATGTGGTGATGATGCTGCGCCTGCAACGCGAACGCATGGACGGCGGCTTTATCCCCAGCGAACGGGAATATTACCACCGCTTCGGGCTGGACGCGGCCAAGCTGGCGCACGCCAAGCCCGACGCCATCGTCATGCACCCGGGGCCAATGAACCGTGGGGTCGAAATCGACGGCACGCTGGCGGATGATATCAACCGCTCGGTCATTCAGGATCAGGTCGAAATGGGTGTCGCCGTGCGCATGGCGGCGATGGATTTGCTGGCGCGCAACCTGCGCGCCGTTCGAGGGCTGCATGAGCGAAACGATCGATATCCCCGCCAACCAGTCCGGCGTGATCCGCGTCTTTGCCCTGTCGATGACGGATATCGAGGCCAAGGCGCTGAAATCGGACCCTGCCGCAATCAACGCAGCCCTCGGGGCCGAGGTGGACGCCGAACAGGTCGAAATCTTTCCCATCAGCGATCTCGAAGGGGTCGGACTGGTCGGGTATCTGAACGACGGCAACGCCGTGCCAATGGACGATCTTGCCCCCGACCGGGCCAAGCTGGACCGTCTGGGCGGCTGGGTGATGATCGTGTTTTCGCGCGCGTTTGGCGGGCAGGCCACAACACTTGCACCGGCATCCGCTCTGACGCTGATAGGGACATACGGGGCCGAAGGTGTCGATTGGCGCGCCACGAAAAACGTGACCTCCGATGCAGCGAAACCCTATTCCGCCCCACAAGCCGAAGGGAAAAAGCGCCCGTCGGACGCAGCGATGTCGGGCCGGGTGGCCACAGTCGTGCTGATCCTGCTGGGTCTGCTGGTCTGGCTGATGGTGTGGATATCCGGATGACCCAGCGCGACGAATGGACGGGGCTGCTTGATCCGGGCGAACGGATCATCTGGCAGGGCAAGCCGTCGACCCGTGTCCAGATGGAATTTGACAGCCCCTTTGCCGTAGTTTTCATGATGTTCTGGGGCGGTATCCCCTTGTTTATGGTGATCTCCGAACCCCGGACACTGCTTTTGGGTGTCCCGGGCCTGTTTCTTGGCATCGCGCTATACTTTTTTGTCGGTCAGCACTTCTGGGCCGCGTTCATGCGCAGCCGCACCTTCTACAGCCTGTCCAACACGCGTGCGTTCATTGCGCGGGCCACTCTGGGCGGGCGCAAGCTTGACAGTTATCCCATCACGGAACAGACCACGCTGCAGCTTGACGAGGGGCGCAAGCGGGCGATCTGGTTTGGCACGTCCCATGGGCGTCAGATGTTCAGCAACAAAACCGAAAATCCCGTCGGCTTTGAACGCCTCGACAATCAGCGCGAGGTCTATCAACTGCTGCGCGCAGTCCAGCGAGGCGAGGCATGAGCAACATCCTTTTCAAGAATGCCAAACTGATCGACCCCGACGCGGGCACGGTCACGACAGGCGGTCTGGTTGTGCGGGACGGAAAGATTACCGAAGTATTAACGCAACGTACTGATTTAGAAGAAGAAAAGTTGACAGCTGTCAACTTCGATCAGGTCGTCGACTGCGACCGCAAGCACCTCGCCCCCGGCATTGTCGATATCGGGGTCAAGGTCTGCGAACCCGGTGAGCGGCACAAGGAAAGCTTTGGCTCGGCTGGCCTCGCGGCGGCCGCAGGGAGGTCACCACCATGGTCACCCGCCCCGACACCGACCCCGTGATCGACAATCCCGAGACGCTGGAATTCGTGATCCGCCGCGCCCGCGAGGCGGCTCCGGTCAACGTGCTTCCCATGGCCGCGCTGACCAAGGGGCGGCAGGGGCGCGAGATGACCGAGATCGGGTTTCTGCTGGATGCGGGCGCGGTTGCGTTCACCGATTGCGATCATGTGGTGACCGACAGCAAGGTGTTCGCCCGCGCGCTGAGTTATGCCCGCAGCCTTGGTGCTCTGGTGCTGGGGCATCCGCAGGATCCGGGGCTGAGTGCGGGGGCCGCTGCTACGTCGGGAAAATTCGCCAGCCTGCGTGGCCTGCCCGCGGTGTCGCCCATGGCCGAGCGCATGGGGCTCGACCGTGACATCGCGATGATCGAGATGACGGGGGCCAAGTACCACGCCGACCAGATCACCGCGGCCCGTGCCCTGCCCCCGCTGGAGCGGGCAAAGCAGAACGGGTTTGACATCACTGCCGGCACCTCAATCCACCATCTGACGCTGAACGCACTGGACGTGGCCGACTATCGCACCTTCTTCAAGATCAAGCCGCCACTGAGGGACGAGGACGACCGCCTTGCCATTGCGGAGGCCGTGCAATCCGGTCTGATCGACATCATCAGTTCCATGCACACGCCGCAGGACGAGGAAAGCAAGCGCCTGCCCTTCGAGGCGGCGGCGAGCGGCGCGGTGGCGCTGGAAACGCTGCTGCCTGCCGCGATGCGCCTGTTTCATGCCGATCACGTGACGCTGCCCGCCTTGTGGCGCGCGATGTCACTGAACCCGGCCAAGCGGCTGGGTCTGCCCTGTGGACGGCTGGCCGTGGGGGTACCTGCGGACCTTGTCCTGTTTGATCCGCACGCACCCTTTGTGATGGATCGGGCCACACTCCACTCCAAATCGCGCAACACCCCCTTTGACGGGGCGCGGATGCAGGGTAAGGTTTTGGCAACCTATGTGGCAGGCAAGCCTGTCTACGAGAAAACCTGACATATCAAGGGCTTGCCATGCCGCTGATCGAAACCTCCGCCTCAGTTCTGCTGCTTTGGGCCGTGATCGGCTATGGGCTGGGGTCGATCCCGTTCGGCATGGTGCTGGCCCGGGTGATGGGCCTTGGTAACCTGCGCGACATCGGGTCAGGCAATATCGGGGCCACCAATGTGCTGCGCACCGGCAACAAGCTGGCCGCCGCGCTGACCCTTCTGCTGGACGCGGGCAAAGGGGCCGCCGCGCTGCTGCTGGCACGTTTTGCGACCGGGGCGGAGGATGCCGCGCAACTGGCGGGCCTCGCCGCGATGCTGGGGCATTGCTATCCCGTCTGGCTGCGCTTTAAGGGCGGCAAGGGGGTCGCGACCTTTCTTGGCCTGCTGCTGGCGCTGCACTGGCCCGTCGGCGTGGGCGCGTGCATCGCATGGTTGGTGGGTGCGGGTGTCAGCCGGATATCGTCGATGGGGGCCCTAGTGGCGGCTGCGGCCTCGACCTTTTTGATGCTGTTTCTGGGGGCGGCGAATGCGCTGTTGCTGGGTGTGATCCTGACCCTGCTGATCTTTTGGCGGCATCGAGCCAATATCGGACGCATCCGCGCAGGGACCGAACCCAAGATCGGGAAAAAGACCGGCTGAGGGGTCACTGCTTTTGCAGCCCGGTGGTCCTGTGAATGATTATGGCGATCACGACAGCGACGATCGTCACCAGATGAAACAGAACAAGCGTGTCCAGATAAGCGATCTGCTCTGCGCTGCGTTGAAAAGGCGTTGGCACATCAACAATCCATGATCTGAAGGCCGTATAAAGAACGATCTGACTGAGGGCGGCCGCAAAGAACGCGATGAGTCCAAATCGTTTTTTCAGAACCAGACCTGCCACGACCGCGATATCAAGCATGAGGTACACGATATCGAGGACGCGCCATTTCATCGGAGCAGACACCCAATCAAACCCGGTGAGCGACGTCATGTTCATCACGTGCACCAGCGCGCCATAGGCATAAAACAACGCGACCGTCAGGATTATCCCGCGCGCAAAGACCCGCCCCACTCTTGCCGACCCAGTGCCCGACGTGACCCGTACCTGTCCCATGTCACACGGCACTTGGCGCGCAGGTGCTGGCGTTCTGAATGGAGGCTGTCAGGTTTCGTGTCATGGTCGCGCCCCCGCGCCGAGCACCTTGTCCATGCTCGCCTCGTAGAGCGCTGCAAGCATCTTCTGGCGTTCGGGTTCCATGTCGGGATCAAGCAGGATGATCCCGCTGAAGGCCGCGTATTCGAGATAGGCAAAGGATCGCGCCGTGGCCGCATCCAGCCCGTATCGTTTCCGGTAAAGGTCAGTGATGACATCCAGCCGGAACTGATCCGTGTGCTGCACGATTGCGTTGACCGCAGGCAACCTGCGCGCCACTTCGCGGATGCCGAGTTCCAGCCTGTAGTCGATGGCCATCGCCGCCGAGGTCAGGGCCGCGCCCTGATCGACGGCGTCTGCGGCGGGATCAATAGCCGTTGCGACATCGACGGTCTGTGTCTGGAACCAAGTGTCGGCGAGCGCGATCAGAAATGCCTCGTGATCGGCAAAGTGGTGATAGAAAGAGCCGCGCGTGAGGCCCGCCGCTGTGCAAATCGCTTCGAGTTTGACGGCTTCGGCCCCTTTGGCCGACAGTTCGGCCAGACCCAGTTGCACCCAGTCTTGTTTGCTGAACCGCCGCTTCGTCACTGGACAAGCCCCAGGATACCCAGCAGGGCAACCGGCAGGAACAGCCAGCCCTGCGGCAAGCGGATGTGCGAGTCTTTCAGATACAGAACCAGCCCGACGCCGACGGTGAAAAAGCCCAATGCAAGCACCGTTCCGGCCACCGCGTAGGCCAGATCACCCGAATATGCGGCCCAAAGCAGGAACCCGGACATGCAGGCGATGGCGACGGTGGTGAAGTGCCAGCACAGGTATTGCGTGTGCCGCACGAGCGGATCAAGCGCTGTCGCGGCCACCAAGGGCTGTGCAATTTGGCGCCCGCCGACAAAGACATGCACCAGCAGCCAGAGTGCTGCGAGAGCGCCAGCCGCCACGAGAAAGGGGTGTGTCATGACAGATACCTCCGCATTTGCGGGGTGCATACCTTTTTGTATGGTTTTGCGCAAGAAAAACATACATAATGGTACGTTTCTGGCGTGTCAGTGCCTCCGTTGCTCAGCCCTTAGTTCGGTGTCAGCCGTTCCAAGGCCCGCCCGTCTGCCCATGTTCCGTGCAGCGATCCGTCCGGCATGGTCACGTAGATCACTGGCGTGTCCTCGCCCCAATTGACGGTGATCACCCGCCCCTCTTGCACGCCGGTGCCTGCATAGGTGCTGTTGCCCACGCGCCATGCGAAGGACACGACGTTCGCATCCTGCACCAGTTGCACCGTGCCCTGATAGGCCGACCCGTCCGGGTTCAGCCCTTCGGCGATGTACGATCCGCTGAGACCTTCGGCGGTTGCGGGCAAGGCCATCATGGCCAAGGCGAGGGTGGCGACGAAAAAGCGGCGGGTCAGAATGCTCAAATCAAATCTCCTTTTGCGGCGCGGCTGGTGTTCCTGCTGGACGTTGTGGCGCGCGCGGTGTCTTGTGATGCTAGCATAGCCCAGAGGTCATCCGTGACGGAAATCAGTCTGCCCCTCATCCTTTTGGCCGCCTTGCTGGCGGGGGCCAGTCCGGGCCCTGCAACCCTCACCATCGCGGGCACGTCGATGGCATCAGGGCGGCGCGCGGGGCTGGCTGTTGCCTCTGGCGTCACGACGGGGTCGTTCATGTGGTCGGTCGCAGCCGCCTTTGGCCTTGGCGCGATCATGCTGGCCAATGTCTGGCTTTTCGAGATCATCCGCTATGCCGGGGCCGCCTATCTGGGCTGGCTGGCCATTAAATCGGCGCGCGCTGCCTGGATGGGGGCCGCGTTGAAGGTGCCGTCCGTCGCGCAGCGCAACATCAAGGGGCACTATGCCAAGGGGCTGGGCCTGCACCTGACCAACCCCAAGGCAATCCTGTTTTTCGGCGCGCTTTATTCCGTCGGGGTGCCGCCGGGCACGCCAGCGATCGGTCTGGTCACGGTCATTCTGGCGGTTGGCGTGCAGAGTTTCATCGTGTTTCACGGCTATGCGCTGATCTTTTCCTCGGCCGTGATGACGCGGGCCTATGCGCGCGCCAAGCGGGTGTTTGAGGCGGCCTTTGCCGTGTTTTTCGGGGCAGCAGCGATGCGGATTCTGACGGCGCGGCTGGTCTGAGTGCAAAACTGCTTGACGCAACAGTTTTGTCTGTTATTTCTGTCGTTACAGAAATTACTGAGTGAGTCGCAAAGAGATGTACCTGACCCAAGCCATGCAGGACTTTATCCTCCACTGGGGGGACATGGGCCAGAAATGGGGCACCAACCGGTCGGTGGCGCAGATCCATGCGCTGCTGCACATCTCGCCTGACCCGCTCACCGCGGACGAGATTTGCGAGCTGTTGAACCTTGCGCGCTCCAACGTGTCGACGGGCCTGAAAGAGCTGCAAAGCCTTGGTCTGGTGCAATCGAGCCGCAAGCTGGGCGACCGGCGCGATCATTTCCATTCGATCCGCGATATGTTCGATCTGGTGCAAACGGTGATCGAAAGCCGTCGTGCCCGCGAATACGCCCCCACCCTCAAGGCGCTGCAACAGGTGCAGCAAGAGGCCGAAGGCGACGCGACCCCGGATGCTGTGAAACAGCGCATTGCCGAGACGCTGACCACGATGCAGATGTTTGACGACTGGTATGCAGAGATGAACCGCCTGCCCCGATCTGTCCAACTGGGTCTGGTCAAAATGGGCGCACGCATCGCCCGCTTCCTGCCCAAGTCGAAATCCACCGACTGACCCCTTTTTTTGACCCGGAGTTTCTCTCATGACAGAAATAATGGAATACTTGGAAATCCCGAAAAGCCCCGAGGTCGTCCCGATCCCCGGTGCGCGCTATGCCATTGACCCCATCGCGTTCTTTTTCGCACTGATCTGTGCGCCCCTGCTGGTGGCACTGATGTTCTTCTGGGTGGCGGGCATCCCCGTCTTTGCCCTGATCCTCGGCGGGCCGTTCTATCTGGTGCTCGGCACGCCGATCCTGCTGATCTACCTCTATCTGCGGCAGGGCACACCGGAAGGTGCGGCCGGGCTTGCTGCCCTGACTGTCGCCATCGCCACCCCTTTGTACATCGGGTTTATGTGGTTCGAGGCATCCTGGTTTGATCCCGGCGGCCTGGTGTTCCTGTCCGGTGCAGGCGTGGTGCATGCCGCCGCGTGGGGGCTGACCTTTGGCAAACTCTACAACCGCTGGCGCAGCGATGTGTCGCGCCGCCCTCTTCCTCAACTTGTTTAACCCGTGAAAGGACCAATACCATGCTGACCATCGGACTTTTGTACTTCAACCTTGCCCTGGGCGGTGTCGCTGCCCTGACTGCCATGATCCTGCGCGTCAGTGCGTTGGTGGGCGAATGCCCCGAGGCACGTGCCCGGGCCCATGTGGTCGCCGTCAGTATCGCCACCGGATTTGCCGCTATCGGCGGGGGTGGTGTGCTGCTGATCGGAGCCGCGCTGCCGATGATGGTGGATGCCCCCTTTGCCGGGCTGATGCTGAGCCTTGGTTTTGCCGCGCTGTGCCTTGGGCTTGGCTTTACTCATGCCATGGGGATGCTGCGCGCCGCGCTGGCCCCTGCGCCTGCCCCGGCCCCCAAGCCGCGCCTAGACCGCAAGCGGGCTGACACCAAAGCGCGGGGCGGCACCACATGTCGCCCCGCCACCTCAAAACACCAATCGCGCCACAGTGCCGCCGGAATTCCCCGTCAGGGTCGTACCAAGAAACGACAGCACACGACATCAGAGGGCGTGACAGATGGGATTTTTTCAGGCCGTAAACACTGTCTTTGCAGGGTTTTTCAAATTTTCTGGACGCGCGACCCGCCCCGAATACTGGTGGTTTTTCCTGTTTGAGATCATCGTCGTCTCGGTTTTGCTGGTGCTGGATGTATGGATGTTCATCAACGCGTCGATTTCAAGCCAAAGCACCCTCGAACGCACCGTGGCAAGCCTCAGCCCGTTTGATTTCCTGTTGTTTTACTATTTCATCATCACCTTTTTTCCGCGCATGGCCGTCACGATCCGCCGGTTGCACGATGTCGGGCTGTCGGGGTTCTTTTACCTGCTTTACTTCGTGCCGATTGTCGGCGGTCTGGTGGTGTTCGTGCTGACGCTGTTGCCGTCCGAGGGCGACGACAACATCCACGGCCCGCACCGCCCCGGTGGCAGTGGCCCGCGCCACAGCCCCGATGGCAGCCCGCGCAAGCACGACCCGATGCAGGGCTATGCCGTTCTGGACAAGATCAAGGAAGATCCAACACCCGAAATGATCGCCGCCCGCAAAGCCGAAGTGCGCGCCCTGTATGAGCAGCGCGTGCTGGGCAAGGGTCCGATTGTGGCCGAGTGATCAGTAGGAATACGCCTCGAACACCTTGGTGACGTCGCCATTCCAGTCGCTGTTGTAATGCTCGATCAACTCGTCTGCAGGGGTTTTGCCTGTCTCCACGCTTTCCTGTAGTGCGTTGAGGAAATGCGTTTCGTCCGGGATCATGCCCCCTGCCCCGGGCCGCGCCCGTGCCACTAGACCGCCATGTGAAATCGCAACCGCTTCGCGCGCAAGATCGTGCAGTTTCACGCCGTTCACTTCGCCCTGAAGCCCATCTACGGACGCCGCCACGCGCAGCCCTTCGCGGGTTTCAGCGTCAAATCCCTTGACTAGATCCCGGGCGGCATCAAGGGCTGTCTGGTCATACATCAATCCCACCCAGAACGCCGGCAGCGCGCACAGGCGACGCCACTGGTTGCCGTCTGCCCCGCGCATTTCGATGAATTTTTTCACCCGCGCCTCAGGAAAGGCGGTGGTCATGTGGTCCGCCCAATCGCTGAGCGTCGGCGTCTCACCGGGCAACGCGGGCAGTTCGCCCTTGAGGAAATCACGGAAGGACATGCCCAGCGCGTCGATATATTTGCCGTCGCGGTAGACGAAATACATCGGCACATCGAGGATGTATTGCACCCAACGTTCAAAGCCGAATCCGTCTTCGAACACGAACGGCACCATTCCCGTGCGCGAGGCATCCAGATCGCGCCAGATCCGGCTGCGCCATGATTTGTGCCCGTTCAGCTTGCCCTCGAAAAACGGCGAATTGGCGAACAGGGCGGCGGCCACGGGTTGCAGTGCGATGGCAACGCGCATCTTTTGCACCATGTCCGCCTCGGACGAAAAGTCGAGGTTGACCTGCACCGTGCAGGTGCGCCGCATCATCGACCGCCCCATCGTACCGACCCGCCCCATATAGGCGTCCATCAGCTTGTAGCGCCCTTTGGGCATCAGCGGCATGTCCTCATGCGTCCAGTGCGGGGCGGCGCCCAACCCGATAAAGCCCGCGCCAAGGTGTTCGCAGACATCCTTGACCTCGGCCAGATGCTGGTTCACCTCGTCACAGGTTTCGTGGATGGTTTCGAGCGGCGCGCCTGCCAGTTCCAGCGCGCCGCCGGGTTCGAGGGAGATGTTGCACAACCCCTTTTCAAGCCCTGTCAGCTTGCCCCCCTCGCGCAGTTCGGACCAGCCGTGCTTGTCACGCAGCCCGCCCAGAATAGCCTCGATCGAGCGTGCTCCGGCAAAGGGCAGCGGTTTGAGTGTGTCGATGCAGTAGCCGAATTTCTCGTGTTCGGTGCCGATGCGCCAGTCAGCCTTGGGCTTGCAGCCGGACGCCATGTAGGCCGCCAGTTGATCGTGATGTTCGATGGGCCCGCCGCCGGACTGGGGGATAGACATGGGGCACGCTCCGCTTTGGCCTTGGCTTGAAGGTCAAGGGATGGGGCGATTTCGCCGGGGTGTCAATGCGGGCAGGGTCGGTGTGCAGTCACGGAACGGTGCGCAGACGCGCAGCGTTCCGTGCAAGGGGCTTGGGTCAGCTTTTCTGACGACGGCGCGTCAGGGCGATGGCACCGAAACCGGCCAGCAACAATGGCAGCGACGCGGGCAGCGGCACTGGGGCCACAGGCTGATTGGTAAAGGTAAAGTCGTCCAGCGCGAAGTTGAACGCCCCGGACCCGGTTCCGTCGATGACGACCGAAGTGATGTCCGTCGCGCTGCTGGCAAAGCCGAAGAATTCAAGACCGCCGGAGGTCGCTGTCAGGCTTTGCGTGACAGAGGGGCCCGACACGAAGTTGATGGTGATGTCAAAGGCCGACATCAGCGTGTTCGTTACAAAGCCGAATGCGGTTTGTGCGACATCGAATGTGACGGTCAGGTCACGTGGATCACTGGTGCCGAGACTGTCGAGGAAGCCACCGTTGAAACCACCACCCCCGTCGATGTTGAAGAAATTCCCCGTGCCCACGGGCGTGGAAAAGGTCACACCGTCCACGATGTCCCCGGGATTGATCGGACCGCCAGACGATGTGGCAAGCGACGTCGCCGAATTCAGCACCCCGGTGGAAATCGGAAAAGCGGAAGAGGGGCCGAAATCCTCGGTCACGGCGGAGGAAAAGTCGGTCGCGAAGGACGTTAGATCGGTATAGCCGGTGATCGTTCCGGCCTGCGCGAGTGTTCCTGCGCTGATGGCAAGGGCGGAAAGCAGTGTTTTAATATACATTTTCTCGGTTCCTGATAAATACGCGGGTGTGCATAACACAGCTCAACCCGCTGATCAAAATGATTATTTTATGCACGCCATGCGTGTCAGGCGCGCCCCAGCGGCTCCATCCTCGACAGGTCTGCACCAGCCCGTTCCCAGATCACCACCGGTGTGGTTGGTGCGGCGCGCAACTGGGCAAGCATGTGTTCGGTTTTCAGCCCCGGCAGGCTGGCGAAAGCGTCAAAAAGCGCATCTGCCCCGTCTGCGTCCACGGGGATCATAAGGTCTGGTTGGCCGTATTGTTCCAGACGCCAGTGCGCGGGGCGCTGTGCCCCGTCCAGCGTCAGCCGTGACATCTCGCGCAGGGCGACCGCTCCGCCGGTCAGCGGGCCGAAATAGGTCACTTGCCCTTCGTCCACCTGCACCGTGCCAAGGCCCCCGCCCGCACTGCGAAACCGCCCCCGTTGCAGGCCCACCATAATCAGCGCCCCTGCCCCGACCAGCATCACAGGGGCAAGGTACCCCAACAAACCACCCGGCCCCGCCAGCCACCACAGGGCGAGGACGGCCAAAGCGATGCCCACCAGCACTTCGCGCCAGCGCCAAAGCGCTGCGGTCGCTTCGGGTCGGAAGAAGGTCATGTCGGCTGATCCCCTGAATGTGCGGCGTTCATCAGACTAAAGACCTCGGGGCGCGCCAAACAAGGGCGAGCCGGGCCTTTCGCCCACGTGCGTCATTGCGCCTGCCCGCCCGGTTTCACCACTTGCGGATGGCGCAGCAGGGCGACGCGGTATTCGCCCACGTGCTTGTATCCCAGCGCCTCGTAGGCCTGCGCCGCGGCGGCGTTGTTGGCAAAGAGGATCGATTGTGTCACCCCCTGATCTGCGCAGCGTCGCAGCAATCCGGCCACCGCGCGCCGGGCATAGCCATTGCCCCGCATCCCGTCGGGCGTGAACACGCCGCCCACCTGCACCACGTCCGGCAGGCGTGCGTTGATCCCGGCCATCGCCACAGGCACGCCATCTTCTTCGAGGATGACCACATCCGCGCTGCCGATGGCCGCAGCTGCACGGGCGCGGGCGCGGGGGGATGGGCCGTCCTCGGCCAACCTTTCGCCGGTGTCGAGCGCGTAGGTCGCATACCATTGTTCGAGCAGTTCCAGATCGCCCGGCGCAGGCGTGCGCACTTTGCCCGGCAGATCG
Organism: Tateyamaria armeniaca; assembly: GCF_045797845.1. Lineage (NCBI taxonomy): Bacteria > Pseudomonadati > Pseudomonadota > Alphaproteobacteria > Rhodobacterales > Roseobacteraceae > Tateyamaria > Tateyamaria armeniaca. The sequence goes on along the minus strand of NZ_JBHDIY010000002.1, from coordinate 2,036,894 downwards.
GGCAGGTCGGACAGGGCCAGTTGATACAGCGGTTCATCCGCCAGCACCGCCCACGGACCAAGGGACAGTCCGGTTGCGGCAAGACATTGCGCCACCTGCACGGGCCGCCCCGTCATGCCTGCAACCTCGCGCCCGGCGATGTCTGCGGCAAAGGCGGCCCACGCCTCGGGCGGGGCACCGGGGGCCTGCGCCATCAGGTAGCCGCCATTGGTGATCGCAAAGACGGCCGCGATTTCTGCGTCTGCGGGTACGAAGAATGTCGTGCCGTGCGGGTGGTCCGCATCGTCCGTTCCGTGTGCGGCGAGGTTTGAGCGCAGGAACATCGACGTGGCCGGATGCTGCGCCAGAAATGCATCCAGCGCGTCCATGTCCTGTGGCCCGGCACGTCGCAGATCGTAACTCATCACCAATCCCCCAGACGTTGTTGCCAGACGGTCATCGCAGCGACAGCCGCCGTATCGGCGCGCAGGATGCGCGGGCCAAGGGAAACCGGATGCGCCGCTTCGAGCCCGTGCAAGCGGGCACGTTCCTTGTCGGAAAATCCGCCCTCTGGGCCGATCAGGATCGCCCAGGGTGCGTCCTTGGCCGGTAAGGCGGAGGTATCCTCCGCCCCTGCCAGCGCCTCGTCGCAGAACATCAGGTGCCTGTCCCCCAGATCCGCCAGCACTTGATCAAGCCGCGCCATCTCGGCCACTTCGGGCACAAAGGTGCCGCCGCATTGCTCGGCGGCCTCGATGGCGTGGGCCTGCAACCGGTCGCGCTGCACGCGCCCTGCATTGGTAAAGGCGGTCTGGACCGGTACGATGCGGCGCGCGCCCATCTCGGCGGCCTTTTCTACGATGAAATCGGTCCGCGCCTTTTTGATCGGGGCAAAGAGCAGCCACAGGTCCGGGGGCATCTCAAAGCCGCGCGTCTGCGCGTCGCAGGTCAGCGTGCCGCCCCGTTTGCCCGCCTCAGCCACCGAGGCGCGCCATTCGCCATCGCGTCCGTTGAACAGCAGCAGGGGCGCGCCGGTGCCAAGGCGCATGACTCCGAACAGATAATGCGCCTGGTCCCGCGACAAAGGCACGGATTGCCCCTGCCCCAGCGGGTGATCTACATAAAGGCGGATCTTTGCATCACTCATAAGGCCTTCATATGTCCAACCCGCCCCTATCACCAGACGGTCACGTCGCCGATGCCGTAAAAGGCAACTGGGTGGACACGATTGCCCCCGAAGCGACGCGCCCCTACCTGCGGCTGTCGCGCGCAGATCGGCCCATTGGAACGTGGCTGCTGCTGCTGCCCTGCCTGTGGGGGCTGACCCTGGCGATGGTGCATGACGGGCAGGCCAGTTGGCACGATGCATGGATTGCAATCGGATGCGCCGCCGGGGCCTGGCTGATGCGCGGGGCAGGCTGTACTTGGAATGACATCACCGACCGCGACTTTGACGGACAGGTGGAGCGGACACGCTCGCGGCCCATCCCGGCGGGTCAGGTCAGCGTGCGCGGAGCCGTGATCTGGATGTGTGCGCAGGCGCTGATCGCCTTTGCGATTCTGCTGACCTTTCATGTGAACGCGATCCTTCTGGGCATTCTCGCGCTGCTGCCGGTCGCCATCTATCCCTTTGCCAAGCGGTTCACATGGTGGCCGCAGGTCTTTCTGGGGCTGGCCTTCAACTGGGGCGCGCTGCTGGCCTGGACGGCGCATACCGGGCAGTTGGAGGCGCCTGCGGTGGTCCTGTACCTCGCCGGCATTTCGTGGACCCTGTTTTACGACACGATCTATGCCCATCAGGACACCGAGGACGACGCCCTGATCGGGATCAAATCCACCGCGCGCCTGTTTGGGACCAACACGGCCCCGTGGCTGCGTCGATTCCTCATGGGCACGGTGGGCCTGATGGGAATCGCGGTGATCTTTTCAGCCATCGACGATGCGTCGGTCATGGCGATGGTTCTGGCCCTTGGCGGGCCATGGGCGATGGGCTGGCACATGGCGTGGCAGTTGCGCGGGCTTGACATCGAAGACCCGGCCAAGTGCTTGCAACTGTTCCGCGCGAACAGGGATACAGGCATCATTCCGCTGCTCTTTTTTGGCGCAGCGCTGTTCGTCTGATTGAAACATCCCCGCGACAGGCATAAACCTGTAAGGCACTCACATTTCGCAAAGGGCCCGCCCATGCGCCTGTCTTCGCTTTTCACGATTGTCGGCACCTTCTTTGCCGCCGCCCTGTTGTCGCTGGTTGCGGCCAACCTGTCGGTGAAGCTGATCGAGGAAAGCTCGGAAATTGGCGTACGGGACGCGCTGGACGAACGCGAAATGACATGGGCCGAGGTCGAAGCGGACGGCTTGCAAGTGACGCTTGCAGGCATCGCTCCGACCGAGGCTGTGCGCTTTGCCGCCCTTTCGGCCGCTGGCACCGTCGTGGATGCGGCCCGCGTGATCGACGACATGGAGGTCGAGGCCGCCGCCGCCATCGCCCCGCCCCGCTTTTCCGCCGAAATCCTGCGCAATGATGCGGGCCTTTCAATCATCGGGCTGATCCCCGCCTCGACCGACCGCGACGCCGTGCTGGAACGCTTTGTCGCGATCAGCAGGCGCAAGCCCATTACGGATCTGATTGAAACCGCCGACTACCCCGCACCCGCCGGTTGGGAGGACGCGTTGGGCTTTGCCCTCACGGCGATGGAGATGCTGCCCCGCGCCAAAGTGTCGGTCGAGGCGGGGCGTGTCACCATCACCGCCATCACCGACAGTGTTGCGGAAAAGAACCGGCTTGAGCGCGATCTGCAACGGGCCAGCCCACCGGGATTGCAGGTGGCGATGGATGTGGCCGCACCGCGCCCGGTCATCACGCCCTTTACCCTGCGGCTGGTGATGGACGAGCAAAGCACGCGCTTTGACGCCTGTTCGGCGGATACGGACGCGACGCGCGAGACCATCCTTGCCGCCGCGCGCGCTGCGGGCATGACGGGCACTGGGCAGTGCACCGTGGGCATGGGTGTGCCCAGCCCCAACTGGGGGCGGGCCGTGACCCAAGCCATCGCCGCACTGACAGAACTGGGCGCCGGGTCAATCACCTTTTCAGATGCCGACGTGACGCTGGTGGCCGCAGAAGGCACGGCGCAAGCCGATTTCGACCGTGTGGTGGGCGAGTTGGAAAACCGCCTGCCGGATGTGTTCGCGCTTTATGCCAAGCTGCCCGAAACGGTCGATCCCAATCAGGGGCCGCCGGAATTCGTGGCCACCCTCAGCCCCGAGGGCCTTGTGCAGTTGCGCGGGCGGCTGTCGGATGAAAACCTGCGCAATGTGGCCGACAGCTATGCCAAGGCGGCGTTCGGGTCGGACAATGTTTATACTGCCACGCGGTTAGTGGGGGACTTGCCCGCCACATGGCCGGTGCGCGTGCTGACCGGGCTTGAAGCGCTGGCGCAACTCTCCAACGGCGCTGTCACGGTGACTCCGGACACGCTGGTCGTGGCAGGCAACACTGGCAACCCGGAGGCCAGCACAAACATCGCCTCGTTGCTTGCCTCCAAACTGGGGGAGGCCGCGACATTCGACATCCGGGTGATCTATGAGGAAAAACTCGATCCCGTCGCGTCGATCCCGACACCGGACGAATGCGAGGCCGAGATCGGTGCAATTGTGGCCGCGTCCAAAATCAACTTCGAACCGGGCAGCGCGACCATCGACGCAAGCACCTTGGGCACCATGGATGACATCGCCGAAGTGCTGAAGCTGTGCGGTGATATTCCGCTGGAAATTCAGGGCCATACCGACAGTCAGGGGCGCGAGGAAATGAACCTCAACCTCAGTCAGGCGCGTGCGCAATCTGTTCTGAACGAACTCAGGGCACGGCGGGTGCTGACCGCGTCATATAAGGCGATCGGCTATGGTGAAACGGACCCGATCGCGGAAAACGACAGCGAAGAAGGGCGCGAAGCCAACCGGCGCATCGAATTCAAACTGATCCGTCCCAAACCAAGTCTGCGCGAAGGCGAAACAACGCTGGAATCTGTCGCCGGTTCAAGCGATACAGAAATTCCGAGTGACGACGCGATAGGACCAGCAGATGAGTAGAGCCGAGTTTGTCATTGCGACAGCCATCGTTCTGTTTGTCGCGTTCTGTCTGGGCTGGTTTGCCAACTGGCTGATCCACCGCTTTACCCGCGTGGCTGCCGGCGACGTCGCCGAACTTGACCGGATGAGCCAAGAACTGCACGAGGCCGAGGAAACCCGCGATCAGGCGATCACCTACCTGCAACAGCGCGAGGCCGAACTGACCAACCAGTTGGCGCAGACCGAGGCCGAGCTGCGCGCGGCCATGGACGGGCTGCGCGATGCCCGCCACGAGGCCGAAGAACTGCGCGCCTGGATCGAACGCCAGCAGGCAAGCTGACGCGGGGAACGGAACGGGACACCGTTCAGTTGTCCGGCTTCTCTGACTAACAAAAATCCCGGGGGTCGCGCCAGCGACGGGACAGAGCCCCTTTTAATAAATCGTGTCGCCGCAAGGCGGCCTTTGGATCACCAGCGGCTCAACGCATCCTCATCCTCGGATCTGGCATTCACCCATGTGGCACCGTCAGAGGTGATTTCGCGTTTCCAGAACGGGGCGCGGGATTTGAGGTAGTCCATCAAAAACTCCGCGGCCTCAAACGCGTCCTTGCGATGGCGTGCGGCCGTGGCGACCATCATGATCATTTCACCCGGTCCCAATCGGCCATGGCGGTGAATGACCAGCGCGTCCTCAAGGCTCCAGCGGGCAACGGCTTGCGCCGCAATGTCGTTCAGGGCGCTTTCGGTCATGCCGGGATAGTGCTCGATCTCCATCGCTTCCAGCCCGCCCGCCACGTCACGCACAACGCCAGTAAAGGTGACAATGGCGCCCGACGCACTGCACCCGGCGGCAAAGCGCGCTGATTCTTCCCCAAGGTCGAACGGCACCTCTTGGACGGCGATGCGCATCTGACCTACCCGCCGGTCATTGGCGGGAAAAACGCCACTTCGCGGGCCCCGCTCAAGGAGGTGTCAAAGTCGACAAGCTCTTGGTCGACCGCCACGCGCAAGGCGCTGATATCGCTGAACGCGAGGGCATAGCGTTCTTCCCGGGCGCGCAATTCCTCGACCAGATCCATGACTGTCGCGGCCTTGCTGTCGATCTGTTCGCGCGGCATGCCGATCCGTTCCCGCACCCACGCAAAATAGAGGACATCCATAACGCTTATCCTTTCAGATGGGGCATGGCCTTGCGGAAGTAATCCCAGCCCGTCATCAGGGTCAAAAGGGCAGCGATCCACAGCAGCCACAGCCCGACGCGGCCTGCCCATTCGGCCCCTGTCAGCTTCCAGCGCAAGCCCTGCAGATCGGGCTGATCGCCGTTCAGGATCGCAGATACCATCTGCTCATCCATTCCCCAGATCGACATGCCGAAATAGTGCTCAAACACGCCTTGCGAGAACAGAACGGCGATGGCGACCATCTGCATTGTGGTTTTCCACTTGGCCAGTTGCGTGACCTTCAGCGTGCCTGCAGTGTCGCCCAGAAATTCGCGCAGGCCCGACACGAACACCTCGCGAAACAGGATCATGGTTGCGGGCAGCACCAGCCAGGGTGACCAGGACGAAAAGGCGATGATCACCATCAGCGCGATCACCACCATCGCCTTGTCCGCAATCGGGTCCAGCATTGTGCCCAGCCGCGTCTGCTGGCCCCAAGCGCGCGCAAGATAGCCGTCAAACCAGTCGGTGATGGCCGCCCCCACAAACAGAACAACCGCAAAGATATCCGCATAAGGCCGCGTGAAATACAGGAACATCACCGCAACCAGTGGTGCCGCCAAAAGGCGCAAGGTCGTCAGGATATTCGGGATGGTCCACGTCATGTCAGATACCTATCCTGTTCACATCGCCACCGAAAGGGGGCGCACGGACACGTGCGCCTTACGTGTCGTGAAAGAAATCGTAGACCTTTTGCGCCAGCCCCTCTGATACCCCCTCGACAGCCTTGAGGTCGGCAAGGTTGGCGCGCCCTACGGCCTTTGCAGACCCGAAATGGGCCAGCAGTGCCCGTTTGCGCGCCGCCCCGACGCCCGGAATATCATCCAGCGGGTTTTTCATGTTGGACTTGGCCCGTTTGGCCCGGTGCGTGCCGATGGCAAAGCGGTGCGCCTCGTCGCGCATCCGCTGCACGAAATACAGGACCGGATCATTGTGGCGCAATGCGAACGGGCGCTTGCCCATGCGGTGGAATTCTTCTTTGCCTGCATCGCGGTCCACGCCCTTGGCCACGCCAACCATGGGAATGTCGCCCACGCCATGTTCGCCCATGATCTGGGCCACAGCACTCACCTGCCCCGCGCCGCCGTCGATCAGCAACAGGTCGGGCCACATGCCCTTTTCGCGGTCCGGGTCCTCGGCCAGCAGCCGTTTGAAACGGCGGTGCAGCACTTCTTTCATCATCCCGAAATCGTCGCCGGGTGTCAGGTCATCGCCCTTGATATTGAACTTGCGATAGCTGTTTTTCATAAAGCCATCAGGCCCCGCCACGATCATCGCGCCCACCGCATTGGTGCCCTGAATGTGGGAGTTGTCGTAAACCTCGATGCGCTCGGGCACGTTTGGCAGGTCAAACGCCTCTGCCAGCCCTTTCAGAAGTTTGGTCTGGGTCGCGCTTTCGGCCATCTTGCGGGCAAGGCTTTCGCGCGCATTGCGCAGGGCACTGTCCACCAGTTCCGCCTTTTCGCCGCGCTTGGGCACCAGCAATTCAACCTTGCGGCCCAGTTTCTGGCTCAGCGCGTCAGCCATCAGGTCGGGGTTCTCGATCTCGTTTGACAGGATCAACTGCCGGGGCGGTTCCTTGGTGTCGTAGAACTGGCCCAGAAACGCCTCCAACACCTCGGCGGCATCCACGTCCGGACCCACACGGGGATAGAAGTCGCGGTTGCCCCAGTTTTGGCCTGCGCGGATAAAAAACACCTGCACGCAGGCCTGCCCCTGTTCGAGATGCAGGGCGACGATGTCCGCCTCATCCACATTGCGGGGATTGATGCCTTGGGCCGATTGCACCTGCGTCATCGCGCGGATGCGGTCGCGCAGGGCAGCGGCGCGTTCAAACTCCATCTCTTCGGAGGCTTTCTGCATTTGGCCGGCGAGTTCTGCCTGAATGTCCGTGCTGCGGCCCGACAGAAAGCGTTCAGCGTCCTTCACGGTGCTTGCGTAATCCTGTTCCGAGATCAGCCCGACGCAGGGGGCCGAACAGCGCTTGATCTGGTATTGCAGGCAGGGGCGTGTGCGGGTTGCAAACATCGAATCCGTGCAGTTGCGCAGCAGGAACACGCGCTGCAACTGGTTGAGGGTGCGGTTCACCGCACCGGCACTGGCGAACGGGCCGTAATAGGCGCCTTTTTCCTTTTCGCGCCGCGGTGCTTCTTGATCTGCGGAAACGGATGATCACCCGTCACGAGGATATTGGGAAAGCTTTTGTCGTCGCGCAGCAGCACGTTGAACTTTGGTTTGAGTTGCTTGATCAGGTTCTGTTCAAGCAGCAACGCCTCGGTCTCTGTCCGCGTCGTCAGGAACATCATCGAGGCGGTCATCGAGATCATGCGGGCGATGCGCGGCGAATGGCCTGCCGGGCGGGCATAGTTGCTGACCCGCGCGCGCAGATTGCGCGCCTTGCCGACGTACAAAACGCGGCTTTCGCGATCAAGCATCCGGTAGACGCCGGGCGATGAATCGATGGTTTTCAGATAGCCCTGAATGACCTCGTGTCCGACGGGCGCGGGCGCTTCGTTCGACGGGTCCGGGATGTCCTGGGTTGGGGCCATTTGATTCTGCGGTTTGCTGCAATGATTATGGGGCGGGTTCAAGCGATCTTGCATCCACGGATGCTGTGGATAAGTCTGGAGACAAGTTCTGGGCGTCTGGAAATTTTCGTTGTTTTTTGGGCGTTTCTCCGGTTTGCCTATTTTTTAATCACTTGTATAAGCATCTGTTTTTGTTCATTTTATTTTTGCCCTCACGACAAGTGACTGAATCTAAAGGGCTTTTGTTAACAGTTTTGTAACAACCATTAAGGCGGTGCAAAACTTCACGCTGCGTCAACTATTCGACCCCTACAACGTCCGGTGTTTCCCATGCCAGATGCTGCCCGCCGTCTACGCAGAGAAGCTGACCTGAAATGGCAGGAGCATCGAGGAAGTAACCCAGTGCCGCGACGATATCCGACGGGTTCGATCCCCGTTCCAGCACGGTGGCGCTGCGTTGCGCGGCGAAGTGTTCCGCACTTTGCCGTCCGCCCTGCAGGGTGGGACCCGGACCAATGGCGTTGACGCGGATCGTTGGTGCCAGCGCCCGCGCACTTGTCTGGGTCAGCGCCCACAGACCCATCTTGGCCAGCGTGTAGGTCATGAATTCAGGTGTCAGCTTGCGTACCCGCTGATCGACCATGTTCAGGATCAATCCGGCGGCGACGGGTTCGTCCATCTCATCCCGTGTGGGTTCCAGCCCCTGGGCCGCCATGGCCTGCGTCAGCACGAAGGGCGCGCGCAGGTTGCTGTCCATGTGCCGGTCCCAACTGGCGCGGGTGGCGGTTTCGACGGTGTCATGTTCAAAGATCGATGCGTTGTTCACCAGACACGTGATTGGCCCGCCCAATGCCTCGACCGCGCGTCCGAACAGCGCTTGCGTTGCGTCCTCGTCCAGCAGGTCGGCCTGCAAGGCGACGCCGCGCTGGCCCTTGGCCTCGATCCGGGCGACAGTGTCCAGCGCCCCCTTGTCTGAACTGGCGTAATGCACGGCCACATCATAGCCCCGCCCCGCCAGATAGACCGCCATGGCCTGACCCAAACGGTGCCCTGCCCCTGTCACAAGCGCGCGTGTCATCGCACCCTCCTTACGATACGTGTCTCAGATCAATACTATGACCATATAGGCCACATAAAGGGCCGATAGGATGACCCCCCACAACCGTGTGATATCCCGCCGCATATAGACGAAAGGCACCAGCAGGATGGACGCACCCAGCATGACCCACAGATCAAATGTCAGGAATTCACGATCCACCGGGATCGGCCCGACAAGGCTGGCCACACCGATAATGGCCAGCAGGTTGAACATGTTCGATCCGATCACATTGCCAAGGGCCACGTCCGCCTGACGGCGCAGGGCGGCCATGACGGTGGTGGCGAGTTCGGGCAGCGAGGTCCCGATGGCCACCAGTGTGAGGCCGATCACAGTGTCGCTGACGCCATAGGTCTTGGCGATGATCGTCGCGTTTTCGACCAGCAGACTGGCGCCCAGCGGCAGACCAACAAGCCCGAGGACCAGATAAAGCGCGATCCATCGGCCCGGCAGGTCGGGATCCACACCTTCGATCTCTTCTTCGGGTGCGCCGTTGGCGCAAGCCTCGCGGTGGCCCATCGCCTCTTTGGCCTGATCGAACAGAACAAAGGCGAGCGCTGCGAGCAGCACAAGCGCTGCAATCCAGTCAAACACACCGCGAAAAGCGAGCGCAATGAACAGGATCGAAGCGGCAATCATGTAGTTGAAGGTCTTTTTGGTCTCGCATTCGGACGTGTGCATCGTGGCCAGCAAGGCCGGTATGCCAAGCACCAGCAGGATATTGGCCGTGTTCGACCCCACCACGTTACCAAGCGCAAGGCCGGGTGCGTCGTCCAAAATCGCCTGTATCGAAATCAGCAGTTCGGGTGCCGAGGTGCCGAAGGCCACAATCGTCAGGCTCACGATCAGCGCAGGCACGCCAAGGCGCAGGCTGAGGTTCACCGCCCCTTTCACAAGGCTGTCCCCGGCCAGCAGCAGGATGACCAGGCCAAGCCCGCTGAACAGCCACGGCATTACTTCAGCCATCAGGTTTTCCCCCGCCCGCAGGCGCAGGGGCCTTTGCCGATACGGTAGCGTCCACACTCACATTTGGCGCGGGTCAGCCGTTTGCCCCCGAGCCAATGCAGTTTTCCAAACATGGCAAGAACGCCCATGAAGACCAGAAACAGAATCACGATCTTCGAGAGCATATGTTACAGTCCAAACTGGGCGAAGGCCGCCCGTTCTTCGACGCTGGCGACGGCGTCGTTGACCATCTGCGCCCCGAAGCGGGCCAGAAACCGGCGACGCACGCCGTAACGGCGCAATTGAACCTTGTCCCCGAAGCGCTCTTTCAGCATCGGTTTCAGGTGCCCGATACCGTCAATCAGACCCAATGCCTGCGCTTTTTTCGCCAGCCAGACTTCGCCGGTGAACAGCTCTGTTTCCGTGTCCAGCTTGTCACCGCGCCGGGATTTCACGTGGTCAATAAAGTTGTCATGTACGTCACCCAGCAACGTCTTGAGCCGTTCGACATCTTCGGGTTTTTCCGGGCGGAACGGGTCGAGCATGGATTTCGATTTCCCGGCCGTATAGACGCGCCGTTCAACCCCTTGCCGCGCCATCAGCTCGTGTGCGCCAAAGCCTGCGGAAATGACCCCGATGGAGCCGACGATGGAACTTTCGTCGCCGTAAATCTCGTCCGCAGCAACCGCCAGCCAATAGCCGCCCGAGGCCGCGACATCCTCGACAAAGGCGATAACGGGTATCTCTTTTTCATCCGCAAGACGCCGGATGCGCGCGCCGATCAGCGAGGATTGCACAGGGCTGCCGCCGGGCGAGTTGATCTCAAGCGCGATGGCCGCAGGCTTGCCGCGGGCAAAGGCTTTTTCGATGACCGGGCCCAGACTTGCGTCGTTCAATGCGCCGCGCCCGCCACCGGCAATAATACCCTGAAGCCGGATCACGGCCACCAGGGGATCGGATTTCATGAATGGGATCCAGCGTTTCATTCTGCCCCATGTAGATTGGTGCCGTGGTGCAAACAAGGTCACAGGCAAAACGAGTTGCACGACGCGATCTTATTGCCGTATCCGCCACCCGGTTTTGAAGATCCAGCCAACCGCCCCAAGGCACAGGGCGGTGAACAGCGCGATGGCCAGCAGCGATATCCCGATGGGCACATCCGCCACCCCGAAGAACGCCCAGCGAAAGCCCGAAATCAGGTACACCACCGGATTGAACATCGAAATTGTCTGCCAGACCGGCGGCAACATCGAAATCGAATAGAACGAGCCCCCGAGGAAAACGAGCGGGGTGACCACGAGCAGCGGGATTAGCTGCAACTGCTCGAAATTCCCGGCCCAGATGCCGATGATGAATCCGAACAATGCAAAGCTGACGCAGGTCAGCACAAGAAAGGCCAGCATCGCAAACGGGTGCGCGATCTGAATATCCACAAAGAAGAAGGACGTGATCAGGATGATGATCCCGATGAACATCGACTTGGTCGCCGCCGCCCCGACATAGCCCATAACGATCTCTAGAAAGTTGATGGGAGCCGACAGCAATTCGTAGATCGTGCCGATGAACTTCGGGAAATAGATGCCAAAGGACGCGTTGGAAATCGCCTGCGTCATCACTGTCAGCATGATCAGCCCCGGCACGATGAAGGCACCGTAGCTGACCCCTTCGACTTGGTCGATCCGGCTGCCGATGGCGGCACCGAAGACCACGAAATACAGCGACGACGACAGCACCGGCGACACGAAAGATTGCGCCAGCGTGCGAAAGAAGCGCGCCATTTCAAAGACATAGATTGCGCGAATGGCAGACCAGTTCATGACATTTCCTTTGTGTCTGCGCGCACCAGATCGACGAAAATATCCTCGAGGCTGGATTGCCGCGTCTCCACATCGCGCAGTTGCAACCCAGCCTCTGCGACGTCGCCCAGCAGCTTGGTGATCCCCGTACGCTCGCGTTTGGTATCGTAGGCATAGATCAGGGTCCAACCATCATTGCCGAGGGTCAGATCATATCCCGACAATGCGCCGGGTATCTCGCTCAACTGCGTGGACAGTTGCACCTCAAGCTGCTTCTTGCCCATCCGGGCCATCAGCTTGTCCTTGTCCTCGACCAGCAGGATTTCCCCCTTGCTGATCACACCGATGCGGTCGGCGATGGCTTCGGCCTCTTCGATGTAGTGGGTCGTCAGGATCGTGGTGACGCCATCGGCGCGCAACTGTTCGACAATGGCCCACATGTCCTTGCGCAATTCCACATCCACCCCCGCGGTGGGTTCATCCAGAAACAGCACGCGCGGTTCGTGGGCAAGCGCCTTGGCGATCAGAACACGACGTTTCATGCCCCCAGACAATTCGCGGATCTGGTTGTCTTTCTTGTCCCAAAGCGACAGGCGTTTGAGGATGTCCTCGACGACCCCGTCCTTGCGCGGCTTGCCAAACAGCCCGCGCGAAAAGCGCACCGTGTTAATCACCTTTTCAAACGGTTCAAGATTGATTTCCTGCGGGACAAGGCCAATCAGGCTGCGCGCGGCGCGGTAGTCCGCCAGAATGTCATGTCCGGCCACGGTCACGGTGCCCGATGTGGGCATAGTGATGCCGCACACTGTTGAAATCAGGGTTGTCTTGCCCGCGCCGTTGGGGCCAAGCAGGGCGATGATTTCACCCTCTTCGATCTCGAGGGACACGTCTTTGAGCGCCTCAAAGCCGTCTGCATAGGATTTGCGCAGGTTCGTGATGCTTAGAATGGGCGGCATGATACCTCTGGTTTGTGATCTTCGGGGTGAGGTAACGCGTCGCCCCGCGCGGGGCTAGCGCACAGATGCACAGTCGGGTGTGCAGTCCTCACTCTTTGCCGGTCAGACGGCCCAGCCAGCCCTTTTTCTTCTCACCGTCTTCCGGTGCATCCGCTTCGGCCTCAGGCTCTGCGGGCCCTTCCAGCGTGTCCTGCAGGTTGGAAAAGAACTGGTCCGCCATCTTCTTGGCAAATCCGTCGATGATGCGGCTGCCCAGTTGGGCCAGCTTGCCGCCCACCTTGGCCTCGACGTCGTATGACAGCGATGTGCCGCCATCGACGGCCTCCATACGTACCTCGGCCCCGCCTTTGGCAAAGCCCGCGGCCCCGCCCTTGCCTTCGCCACTGATCGTCAGGCTTTGGTTTTCGACCATCTCGGACAGGGTCACCTGCCCCTTGAACGTCGCCTTTACCGGGCCGACCTTTTGGGTTACGGACGCCTCGAACCCGTCCTCGGGGCTGCCTGTCACGTCGGTCGCACCGGGGACGCAGGCCTTGAGCACGTCAGGGTTCAGCAGGGCGGCATACACTTCGGACGGAGGGGCCGCGATCTGGCGGGTGTCGGACATTTGCATTTCTGGGCACTCCCTTGGGGGTCTTGATTGCGCCCATACATACCTCAGGCGCAAGGCCCGTGCCACGCCGGAATCCGCCGGATTTCGCGTGACAGATGTCGTGGCCGTGATAGGGCTGGGCGCATGAGCCCCGAACGCCAGAATATCGCAGGTCTTGGCATCCTGTTCGTGCTGATCGGGGTGTTCTGCATCTCGATCAACGATCTGCTGATCAAGCAGTTGTCGGGGGGCTATCCGCTGCACCAGATCGTGTTTGCGCGTTCGGGCATCGGGATCCTGTTCAGCCTGATCATCGTGCAATACGAAGGCGGGTTCGGCATCCTGCGCACGTCACAACCGGGGCTGCACGCCATGCGCGGCCTGCTGATCGTGGTCGCGAACATGACGTTTTTCCTGGCCCTCGCCGTGTTGCCGCTGGCGGATGCCACGGCCTTGTTCTTTGCCGCGCCTCTGTTCATCACGCTGCTGTCGATCCCGATGCTGGGCGAAAAGGTCGGGCCGCTGCGCCTTGGCGCGGTTGCCATCGGGTTTGCTGGCGTTGTGATCATGCAGCGCCCGTGGGCCGGCGCGGGCGAGTTGGAGGTGAGCCGCATCGTCCTCCTCCTCCCGGTGCTGTCGGCCCTTACTTATGCGCTGAACCAGATTCTGACCCGCAAACTGGGTGTGGTCAGCAAGGCAAGCGCGCTGGCCGTCTACATTCAAGCCACCTTTATCGTCGTGTCGATGGCGTTCTACCTTGTCGCAGGGGACGGGCGGTTTGCAGACGGGGCGACAAACGCATCGCTTGTCTTTCTGCTGCGGGCCTGGGTGTGGCCTGCGGGGCCGGATATGTGGATATTTGCGGGTCTCGGCCTCAACTCGGCCATCATCGGCTATTGTCTGAGCCAGGCCTACCGTCTTGCCGATGCCGCAACCGTGGCCCCATTCGAATATATCGGTCTGCCGCTTGCGGCGTTCTGGGGCTTTGTCGTGTTTGGCGACCTGCCGGTGTTCGAGGTCTGGATCGGGATCGCCCTAATCCTCGGGTCTGGCCTGTTCGTCTTTCTGCGAGAACGTCAAAAGGCACGCATGTTGGCCCATGCCCAGGTCAGGCGGCGGCACTAGGGGTCAGGCGGTGGTGGTGATCACGACCTTGCCGGTGGCCTTGCGGCTGCGCAGCAGTTCCAGCCCGTCATTGGCCTGTTCAAGTGGTAGTATGTGGCTGACATGGGGTTTCAGCTTGCCTTGGGTGTACCAGTCAAAAAGCACCGCAAAGCTGTCGGTCAGCACCTTGGGGTTCACCCGCGTATAGCCACCCCAGTAATAGCCGATCACCGTCAGGTTCTTGACCAGAAGGATGTTGGCCGGGATCTGCGGCACCGTCCCGCTGGCAAAACCCAGCGGCAGAAGCCGCGCCTCGGGATTGCAGGCGCGCAAGGCCGCGTTGAACAGATCGCCCCCGACCGGATCATAGACAACGTCGGCCCCGCCCAGCGCCTTGACGTTTGCGCGCAGATCGCAGGTGTCACTGTCAAGCAGGTGATCCGCACCCGCCTGTTTCGCGATGGCCAGCTTTTCTGCGCCGCGCGCCACGGCGATGACGTCGGCCCCCATCAGCTTGCCCAGCTCAACTGCCGTCAGGCCCACGCCGCCCGACGCCCCGAGAACCAGCAGCCGTTCGCCGGGGCGCAGGTGCGCCTTGTAATCAAGGCCCACATGGCTGGTGCCATAGGCGATCAGAAAGGCGGCTGCATCCACCGCCGACATCACATCCGGGATGGGCACACAGATGTCCGCTGGCAGAGCGGCATATTCGGCCAGCCCGCCGAACCCGGAATAGGCCGCAATGCGCTGCCCCTTCTCCAGATGGGAAACACCTGCGCCGACCGCCTCAATGGTGCCCGACATCTCCATCCCGATGGTCGCAGGCAGGGGTGGTTTTTCCTGATAGGTGCCTTTCACGATCAGCGTGTCACCAAAGTTCAGCCCACAGGCTTCGATCCGCACAAGAACCTCGCCCGCCGCCGGGGTGGGCACGGGCACATCGCGCAGGCTCAGCGGCTGGCCTAGTTCGACAAGTTGCACGGCACGCATGGGTGGCTCTCCTCGGGATCAGAGGGGCCTTTAGTCGTCCGAGCGCCCCATTTGCCAGACCACATAGCTGATTTGGACAGCCCCGAACAACAAGCCATTGAAGAACCAGAGGATAAAGAGAACGAGAAACGCGTCGTTGCTGTTCTGGGCATGAGTGTGAATCTCGGCAATGTCGAGCAGCCAGATCGCGGCCACAAACACCGCCGACAGGGCAAATCCGACGGCAGAGCCACTGAGGAACAGACGGATCAGAGGGTTTGGTTCGTCATGCATGCTGCAAAGATAGGGCATAGGGTTTTGGAGTACAGGGGGTGGAGTTTTCAGCAACGGCCTTGGGCAGACCCTTGCCTGCGAAGCGACGCATGGCGGCTTTGGCCGCAATACATATTGCTGCGCGCTCTATGAATGGACAGTTGTAAAGCAAAGCCGCCGTTTCACTCTGCTCTTCGTTCCAAACGCACAAAGCCCAAGGCCCACAATGGATTTGCACGGCACTTCTGTTGCCTGCCCTCGAAGACTGGCTTACGCAGAGCGCGACCATAAGGACAAAGCATATGCCAAAGAACAGCTGGAAGATTGCCGTCATCCCGGGAGACGGCATCGGGAAAGAAACCACGCCTGAAGGGGTTCGAGTTCTGGAGGCTGCCGCGAAACGCTTCGATCTCGGGTTCGACTTTGACGATCACGACTTTGCCTCCGCCGATTATTACGCACAGCACGGGCAAATGATGCCCGATGACTGGAAGGACCATCTGAGCAGCAGTGATGCACTGTTCTTTGGGGCCGTTGGATGGCCGGATGTTGTGCCCGATCACGTCTCGCTCTGGGGATCGCTCATCCAGTTTCGGCGGGAGTTCGATCAATATGTCAGCCTGCGCCCGGCGCGCGCTATGCCCGGTGTTCCGCTGCCTTTGGCGGGCCGTGCGCCCGGTGACATTGACATGATGATCGTGCGTGAAAACACCGAAGGCGAGTATTCGTCCATCGGCGGCAAGATGTTCCCCGGCACGGACCGCGAGGTCGTCCTGCAGGAAACCGTCATGACCCGGATCGAGGTCGACCGCATCCTGAAATATGCCTTTGATCTGGCGGCCAAACGTGGGCGCCATCTGACATCGGCCACCAAGTCCAACGGCATCTCGATCACGATGCCCTACTGGGACGAGCGGGTGGCCGAGATGGCGACGCAGTATCCCGACATCAAGGTCGACAAGTACCATATCGACATTCTGACGGCCCAATTTGTCCTGCACCCGGACTGGTTCGACGTCGTTGTGGCGTCCAACCTGTTTGGCGACATCCTGTCGGACCTTGGCCCCGCCTGCACTGGCACGATCGGCATCGCACCGTCAGGCAACATCAATCCGGAAGGGAAATTCCCGTCGCTGTTTGAACCGGTCCACGGGTCCGCGCCTGACATTGCCGGAAAGGGGCTTGCCAACCCCGTCGGACAGATCTGGGCCGCGGCCATGATGCTGGAACATCTGGGTGCGCAAGAGGCCAGCACCTCGATTGTCGCCGCCATTGAGCTCGTATTGGCGGAAGAGACGTTGCGCACGCCGGACCTTGGCGGATCGGCCGACACCAAAACTTGTGGCGCGGCCATTGCGGATGCTGTTTTGGACGGGTCGTAAGTGGTCGCGTCCGCGTTCCTTGAGGGCTTTGACGTCCAACGGGTTAAACTGCCTGATCTGACCATCAACTATGCCAGTGCGGGGATGGGACCGCCGATCTTGCTGCTGCACGGCCATCCGCAAACCCATGTGGTCTGGCGCAAAATTGCCCCGCGCCTTGTCGAGGCTGGGTATACGGTGATTGCCCCCGATCTCAGGGGCTATGGCGATAGCGACAAACCGGAAAGTGACCCATCGCACCTTCCCTACTCCAAAAGGGTCATGGCCGCCGATCAGATCGCGTTGATGGAACACCTTGGCCACAAGGCGTTTTCCGTGGTCGGCCATGATCGCGGAGGCCGGGTGGCCCATCGCATGGCGCTTGATTTTCCGGATGCGGTCGAACGGCTGGCCGTGCTCGACATTGCGCCCACGCTCACGATGTACGCGCAAACCAATCAGGAGTTTGCCACGCGGTATTTCTGGTGGTTTTTCCTGATCCAGCCAAATGGGCTGCCCGAGAAGATGATCGCGTCGCACCCGGAATACTTCCTGCGCAGACATATCGCGGGCCAGGTAAAGATCGAAGGGTCCGTCGACGAGGCCGCGATTGCCGAATATCTGCGCAGTTATCGTGATCCGGCCACGCTCCACGCGATTTGCGAAGACTACCGGGCGGCGGCGAGCATTGATCTGGAGCATGATCGGGCAGATCAGGACAGTCGCATCACCGCACCGCTGTTGGCGATTTGGGGGGAACGTGGCGTTGTGGGTGAGCTGTATGACGTTAAGGCGACGTGGCAGGAAAAGGCGAGCGACGTGTCGGGCATCGCTTTGCCCTGTGGGCATGCCATCCCCGAAGAAGCGCCCCAAGAGTTGACCGCGCATATTCTTGGATTTCTGACGCGCTGAAGCCGCTTATGCCTCGACACCTACGCACAGCGCCGAACACAAAGCTACATGCTCAAAACGCTTCGGGGCGCGCCTCGCGGGCCATGTGATCGAGCACTGCATTCACAAAACTGGGCTCTTTCCCGTCCGGGAAGAAGGCGCGCGCCACGTCCACGTATTCACTGATTACAACCTTCGGCGGCGTGCCGGTGTCCCGCAGCTCGGCCCCTGCCGCGCGGAACAGTGCGCGGATCGTCGGATCAATCCGCGAGATGGGCCATTTGGCGACCAGCCCCCGGTCCGTCATCTGATCAATCGGGGCCTGATAGTTCACCGCCGTCTCCATCACCCGCGCGAAATGATCAGGATCGCCCTCGGTCATCTCGTCGCCCTCGTAGGACGCACCAAAGCGGTGGTCCATGAACTCGACCTTGATCTGGTCGACGGTCTGCGATGACTGCTCCATCTGGAACAGGGCCTGCACAGCATAAAGCCGCGCGGCCGAGCGCATCTTGCGTTTCTGGTTGCCCGAAAGGGTCATGCGGTCGTGGTTCCTGTCTTGCCAGCCAGTTGATATTCAGAGGCCGGTTTGAATCCGACCCCCTTGTCCTGGCGGCCCCACTTACGGGCGAGCGCGATCAGGTGCAAGGCCGCAGCAGCAGCCCCGCCGCCTTTGTTCTGGCCCGCAGGGTCGGCGCGCACTTCGGCCTGTTCCACGTTTTCGACAGTCAGGATACCGTTGCCGATGCACAGGCCCTGAAGGCCCAGCAGTTGCAACGCCCGAGAGCTGTCATTGCACACCGTCTCGTAATGGGTCGTCTCGCCCCGGATCACGCAGCCAAGGGCAACGTAGCCGTCGAAATTCGACATCCGTTCCGAGATGCCGATGGCCGTCGGAATTTCCAACGCGCCGGGCATTTCGATCAGATCCCACGTGGCCCCTGCGGCCTCAATCTCGGCCTTTGCGCCAGCGACCATGTTTTCCGCAATCGCCTTGTAATAGGGCGACACAACAATCAGCACCTTTACAGGGCGATCAAAGCTGGGGCGGTCCAGCACGTGATGTTCGATAGAAGCCATCGCTATTCTCCCAAAATCGGACGGGTGCCGACGATTTCCAGACCGTAGGCGTCGATGCCCATATAGGTGGTGCGCGGGCTGTCTGTCAGCAGGATCAGGCGGGTCAGACCCATATTGCTGAGCATCTGTGCCCCCAGCCCGGTGTTCTTGACGATGCGCGGGCCGGCCTCTTCTTCGTCGAACAGCGCCTTGCGGGGCTGACGGAACAAGCAGACGACACCGCGCCCTTCCTCGGCAATGATCTCCATCGCGCGGGGCAATTCTCCGACCGGCTTGTCGCTGAGGCCAAGAATATCGGTCACTTCGGCAAGCGCGTGCGTGCGCACAAGGACAGGCTCGTCCGTGCTCAGATCCCCTTTCGAAAGTGTCACATGTTCGATCCCGTGGGTCTGGTCCGTGAAGATGCGCATGTGCCATTCGCCGCCATGCTGGGACATGACCGTGCTGTTGGCGGTCTCAACCACCAGATTGTCGTGGCGACGGCGGTAAGAAATCAGATCGCTGATTGTGCCGATCTTGAGGCCATGCTTGGCCGCATAGTCCACAAGGTCAGGCAGGCGCGCCATTGAGCCGTCTTCGTTCATGATCTCGCAAATGACCGACGATGGGTAATGCCCGGCAAGGCGCGCCACGTCGCAGCCCGCCTCGGTATGGCCTGCACGTACCAGCACGCCGCCCTTGCGCGCGCGCAGTGGAAAGACGTGACCGGGCGTCGCAAGGTCCGCCGGACCGGCCTGCGGGTTCACGAGTGTGGACACAGTCAACGCACGATCCGCGGCCGAGATACCCGTGGTCACGCCCTCGCGCGCCTCAACGGACACGGTGAACGCTGTTTCGTGACGGGACGAATTGTGCATGGCCATCATCGGCAGACCCAACTCATCCACCCGTTCGGACGGCAGCGTCACGCAGATCAGCCCGCGCCCGTGTGCCGCCATGAAATTCACCGCCTCGGGGGTGGCAAAATTGGACGGGATCACCAGATCGCCTTCGTTCTCGCGGTCTTCGTGATCCACCAGAATGAACATCTGGCCAAGACGCGCGGCCTCGATGATCTCTTCGATGGGCGAGATCGCGGCAGCAAGGTCGGTTTCGACCGGACCGGGGGTTTCAAAGCTCATGGATCACCTTTGGCAGTGTATGAGGCGCGACATAAAGGAAGCCCGAAGACTTTGCCAGTGCAGCGCGACGCACACCACCCGTGCGTCCAGTTCTTCTCTGATTTCAAGAAATCCTCCCCGCAGGGTCGATCTGCCAAGCGCCTCGTCGGGGAACGGATGCGAGCACGCGCGCCACCTGTCGCACAAAATGGCGTCAGGCCGCATGGCCTGTCTGCAGGATCACCCCGCCTCGGCCAGACGCGCGACGTAGCGGGCCAGCGTGTCGATTTCGAGGTTGACCATATCGCCAACCGCCACATCGCCCCATGTCGTCACCTGCTTGGTGTGCGGGATAAAGTTGATGCCGAAGACATCCCCCTGCACCTCATTCACGGTCAGCGATGTGCCATTGAGCGCAACCGATCCCTTGGGGGCAACGAAGCGGGCCAGATCGTCCGGCGCGCGCAACTGAACGCGGGTGCTGTCGCCCTCATCAACGACTGATACGACTTCGGCCACGCCGTCCACGTGGCCCGACACGATGTGCCCGCCCAACTCGTCGCCCACCTTCAGCGCGCGTTCGAGGTTCACGCGTTTGCCGACCGTCCATGCCGCAAGGTTTGTCTTGGACACCGTTTCCGCGCTGATCTGCACGTCATACCAATCCGGGCCCAGGTCCACGACCGTCAGGCAGACCCCGTCCGACGCGATAGAGGCGCCCATGTCGATGCGTGACGTGTCATAGGTCGTCGAAATGCGCGCGCGCAGATCGCCTTCCTGCTTGAGATCAACCAGAGTGCCGATGTCGGTGATGATTCCAGTGAACATGACGCGCCGCCTTTTTGCCTTTGGTTATGAGGTAGCGGCGCAAGCTCATGCACGCAAGTGCGTCACACATTGCGCAGCACCACACTCTGGGCCATAAAATCGCCCCAGTCAGATGTTCACCTCAAGGAAAGACATGCCGCGTATCAGAGGCCAGATGACACTGCACGCTCCTCAATCCCGCGTGTTCCTGTTCCTTCAGGGGCCGCATGGGCCATTTTTCCACCGTCTGGGTGCCATGCTGCGCCGGGCGGGGGCCGAGGTGTGGCGCGTTGGTTTCAATGCGGGCGATCGCGCGTTCTGGTTCCATCCACGCAGCTATATCCCATTTCGCGGCACGGCTGGTGAATGGGGTGACACGTTTTCTGGCCTGATCGACGAAAAAGGTGTCACTGACATCGTCCTTTATGGCGATGTGCGCCCGATCCACGCCGAGGCGGTGGCACAGGCCAAGCAGCGCGGCATCACCGTTCACGTGTTCGAAGAAGGCTACATGCGCCCTTACTGGGTCACTTATGAAAGGGGCGGCACGAACGGCCATTCCCGCCTGATGGAGATGAGCGTGGCGCAGATGCAGGCGGCATTGGCGCTTTCAGATATGGAAGCCCCGCTGCCCCCCGGGCACTGGGGCGACATGCGCCAGCACGTGTTTTACGGCGCGCTTTATCATTGGTTCGTGATGTTCAGGAACGGCGATTACCGCAATTTCCAGCCTCATCGCGCCTTGAGTGTGGCCCATGAATTCAAGCTTTATGTCCAGCGCCTGCTGCTCATGCCCCTGCACACGCTGGACCGCATTCAAGCGACCTTGCGCATCCGTTATGGCGGCTTTCCCTATCATCTGGCGCTGTTGCAATTGGAACATGACAGCAGCTTTCAGGAACATTCGCCCTTTTCGTCGATGACCGAATTCCTTGACCTTGTGATCCGTGGCTTTGCCAGCGGCGCACCGGGGCATCATCATCTGGTGATCAAGGCGCATCCGCTCGAAGACGGGCGCGCGCCGATCCGCCGCCATATCCGGGCGCTGATGGGCGAACTGGGGTTGCAGGGGCGGGTGCATTACGTACGCGGCGGCAAGCTGGCGCAACTTCTGAACGACGCACGCTCTGCCGTTACAGTGAATTCGACAGCGGCCCAGCAGGTGCTGTGGCGCGGGATTCCGCTCAAGGTCTTTGGGCGGGCGGTGTTTTCCAAGCCGGAGTTCGTCAGCGACCAGCCGATGTCCGAATTCTTTGCCGGGGCCACCCGACCAGACAACAAGGCCTACAAGGATTATCGCCGGTATCTGCTGGAAACCAGCCAGTTGCCGGGCGGTTTCTATTCGGCCCGGGGACGTCGACAGTTGCTGCGGCAGGTCGTGGACATGATGCTGTCGGGCGAAGATCCTTACGACGCGCTCGCCTCTGGCACCGCGGCCCCAAGGCAACAGTTGCGTGTCGTGACCTGACACCCACTACCCCTATGGCTAGATTTTATCGCCCGAGTCCGGTAGCTTGAGCGCAAATCAGGAGTGGAAAACCGCTCCGATCCCAAAAATGATGTGGGCCAACCTGCATCCCGAGGCAGAACAAGAACAGGTCGAGGAGACCGAGCAGTGATTTTCCAGTCTTTCCGCTGGGCGCGTGCCGTCGCGCTGTTGAGCATCGTGGGCATCGTTTCCGCGTGCGGGTTGCCGCAAGTCGGACCGAACAAACGTGAAATCTATGCCGGGTCCGTCCAGAAAGAGGGCGACGCCTTTATCGTGTCGGTCAATGACCGGGTGACACGGGCGACCGCCGTGACCCCTGCCCTTGGGTTCAGCGATGATTTCATCAATGCTGGCGTCATCGGGTCCGACACGATACGTCCAGGCGACATTCTGGGTCTGACCATCTGGGAAAACGTCGATGACGGGTTGCTGGCAGGTCAGGGGCAGAACGCAACAGCTCTGGAAGAAGTACAGGTGGACGGCGCGGGCTTCATCTTTGTGCCCTATGCCGGTCGCATCCGCGCCTCTGGCAATTCACCCGAAGCCATTCGCCGCATCATCACCGCCAAGCTCGAAGAACAGACACCAGACCCGCAGGTGCAGGTGCGCCGCATTGCAGGTGACGGATCAACCGTGTCGCTGATCGGCTCTGTCGGCGGACAGGGGGTCTATGCCATCGAACGTCCCACACGGACTTTGTCGACGATGCTGGCCCGGGCGGGCGGCGTCACCATTGAGCCCGAAATTGCCCAAGTTACCGTCATTCGCGGCGGCATGCGCAGCCGCATCTGGTTCCAGGATCTCTACGATCACCCCGAACTCGACATCGCCCTGCGTGGCGGCGACCGCATTCTGGTCGAAGAAGACACGCGCGCCTTCACAGCCCTTGGTGCGACCGGTGGACAGGCCCGCGTGCCTTTCGAGTCCCAAAACCTCAGCGCGCTTGAGGCCATCGCCCAGGTCGGCGGGTTGCAATCCAACACCGCCGATCCAACCGGCATTTTCGTCTTCCGCAACGAACCCGCCGAAGTGGCCAACATCGTTCTGGGCCGCGATGATCTGGTGGGTGCACAGCGCTTTGCCTATGTCCTGGACCTCACTCAGCCCAACGGCATGTTTCAGGCCCGCGACTTCGTGATCCGGGACGCGGACACGATCTATGTGACCGAAGCCCCCTATACCCAGTTCACCAAGATCCTGTCGTCCCTCACCGGACCAGCGGCCTCGGTCAACGCACTGGCAAGCCTTGACGGAAACTGACGCCAAAGGCGATCCGCGTGACCGATAAGAAAAATGATGCCGCCGGATCTGAAAAGACCCGGCGGCTTTATGTTTACAACGGCGGTTTTCTGACCCAAACCCGCGTGCGGCGCATTCTGGACCTTGCGGGATATCGCGTGTCCCTTGGCCTGCCGCGCGACGGCGACTTGGTCGGCATCTGGGGCAATTCGCCGACAGCGCATCGCGGTCTGAAGGTCGCAGAACGCTACAATGCCCCGGTGGTTCGGGTTGAGGATGCGTTCCTGCGCTCGCTCTTTCCGGGGCGCGCAGGCGGGCCACCATTGGGTCTGTTGATCGACCACAAAGGTGCGCATTTTGATCCCGCACAGCCCAGCGATCTCGAAGAGATATTGGCCACCCACCCGCTGGATGACACCGCCCTTCTGAACCGCGCGCGCGGGTCCATTGCAAGGATGCAAGAGGCGCATCTGAGCAAGTACAACGCGTTTGAACCGGATGCGCCAACCCCCGAACCGGGCTATGTGCTGGTGATCGATCAGAGCCGCGGGGACGCGTCCGTGACGGCATCCGGGGCGGATCGCAATCGCTTTCTTGAGATGCTGTTTGTTGCACAGGACGAGCACCCGGGTGCGCGCATCGTGATCAAGACCCACCCCGAGACAGCGCAGGGATTTCGCGAAGGGTACTTTACCGAGAAAGACACCAGCGACCGGGTACAATTGCTAAGCGTTCCGGTCAGCCCGTGGACACTGATGGAAGGCGCGATTGCCGTTTACACCGTGTCCTCCAGCCTCGGGTTCGAGGCGATGCTGGCCGGGCACAAGCCGCGCGTCTTTGGCCAGCCGTTTTATGCCGGATGGGGCCTGAGCGTAGATGAATTTCCGGTGCAGCGCCGCCAGCGCCGCCTGACCCGCGCGCAGCTTTTTGCAGGCGCGATGATGATCTATCCGAAATGGTATGATCCGTTTCGCGACTATCTCTGTTCGCTCGACACCGCCATTGAAACACTGGCGGCCGAGGCTCGGGCATGGCGCGCTGATCATCGCGGCTGGGTGGCGAGCGGGATGCGCCTGTGGAAGCGCAAGCCGCTGCAAAAGGTGTTTGGCCGCTACAAGGCGATGAAGTTCGAGGATGACCCCGCCGCCGCCCGCGCCACGGGCCGTCCATGGATGGTCTGGGCCGGCAAGGCGCAGGTGGGCCATGAAACTGCTGTGCGGGTCGAGGACGGGTTCCTGCGCTCACGCGGCCTCGGGGCAGAACTTGTCCCGCCGTTGTCGCTGGTCACGGACGACCTGGGGATTTACTATGACCCCTCACGCCCCAGCCAACTGGAAAAGCTGATCCAGATGCGCCGCACTCTGCGCCCGGATCAACGGCTGCGGGCCGAGGCACTGGTCCGGGCTCTGACACGCGACAGCATCAGCAAGTACAATCTGGGCGGCACGATCCCGAAACTGCCCGAAGGTCCGCGCGTGCTAGTGGTGGGACAGGTTGAAGATGATGCATCCATTCTGACCGGCACCAGTGAGATCAAGACCAATCATGCGCTGCTTGCCGCGGCGCGCGCCGCGCATCCGGATGCCACACTGATCTACAAACCGCATCCCGACGTGGAAACCGGGCTGCGCGCAGGGGCGATGGACGCCGGTGATCTGGCCGATGTGGTTGCGGATGGCAGTGACATCACGGCCCTTCTGGCCGAGGTCGAAACCCTGTGGACGATGACGTCGCTGGCAGGGTTCGAGGCGCTGTTGCGCGGCGTCAAAGTGGTGACGATCGGCGCACCCTTCTATGCGGGCTGCGGTTTGACCACTGATATGGGTGACGTTCCGCCGCGCCGCCGCGAGGATGTGGAGTTGATGGGTCTGGTTCACGCCACGCTGATCGACTATCCGCGCTATTTCGATCCACAAACCGGGCTGCCCTGCCCTGTCGAGGTCGCTGTAGAGCGGCTCGCCAGTGGCGACGTGCCTCATCCCGGCTGGCCCAATCGCGCGCTGTCCAAGCTGCAAGGCCTGCTTGCCAGCCGCGCGCATCTGTGGCGCTAGAGCGCACGGCTCCATTCATGGCAGATGTCCGGACCGATCTGGCGTACCCTCTGCAGATCGAAACGCGCCGCGTCTGATAGCTTGCCCAGACCAAGTGCTCCGATGTTCGGCAACCCTTCGGCCCCGATGGCCACGCCCGCGGTGAAGCCCACCAGGCGGTCAACAAGGTCTGCTTCGATGAGTGCAGCGGCAAGGGCACTGCCGCCTTCGCAAAACACCCGCGTCAGTCCGTGCGCGCCCAGTTGTTGCAGCACATCCTGCGGGTCAAGCTGGCTACCGCGTGCAGCGCAGGGCAGCAGTTGGGCCCCGATGTCGCGCCACGTGTTCTGCATCATCGGATCGGCATCGCGGCTATGGCAAAGCAGCACGGGGAAGTCTTTGGCAGTGCGTGCAAGATTTCCCAGCAGGGGCAAATCAAGACGGCGGGACACGACCACACGCGCGGGCTGGTGCGTGGCCCCCATGCCCCGCACAGTCAGTGACGGATCATCCTGCCGCGCCGTGCCGCCCCCGACCATGACCGCGTCGTGACGCGCACGCATCGCATGCACGAAACGGCGCGCCTCGGGGCCTGTGATCCACTGGCTTTCACCCGTCCCGGTCGCAATGCGCCCGTCAAAGCTGCTGGCAAGCTTGAGCGTGACAAGCGGGCGGCCCTGTTCCACTTTCAACAGGAAACCCGACAGATCATTCTGTGCCTCATCCGCGCAAATGCCCGTTTCAACGGCGATGCCTGCCTTTTGCAACCGAGCAATCCCTGCGCCATCCACACGCGGATCACTGTCGCGCAGCGCAATCACGACCCGCATCACTTTGGCCGCGATCAACGCATCCGCGCAGGGCGGCGTGTTGCCGTGATGGGAGCAAGGTTCAAGAGTGACGTAAACTGTGGCACCCTGCGCTGCCACCCCGGCCTGTGCCAGCGCCTCGGTTTCGGCGTGCGGGCGACCGCCGGGTTGGGTCCATCCACGACCAACGATGCGCCCGTCTTTCACGATGACGCAGCCAACGGCCGGATTTGGCGCTGCATTCCCCTGTCCGCGTCGGCCCAGACTAAGGGCCAGACGCATGAACCGGGTGTCGCTGGGCGCGCTCACTCTTCGTCAGGTGTGCCGGGCCGCAGTTCCTGCACGAACTTGTCGAAGTCGTCCGCCGCCTGGAAGTTCTTATATACACTGGCAAAACGAACGTAAGCGACTGTGTCAATGCGGTGCAGGGCTTCCATGACAATCTCGCCGATCGTCTTGGACGGGATGTCAGTTTCGCCCATCGACTCCAGCCTGCGCACAATCCCGGAAATCATCTGATCGATCCGCTCGGGATCGATGGGGCGTTTTTGCATGGAGATGCGGATCGAGCGTTCCAGTTTGTCGCGGTCAAAATCTTCGCGCTTTCCGTTGCTTTTGATCACCACGAGATCACGCAATTGCACGCGCTCATAGGTCGTAAAGCGCCCTCCGCAGGCCGGGCAAAAGCGACGCCGACGGATCGATACATGATCCTCGGCGGGCCGACTGTCTTTAACCTGAGTGTCTATATTGCCGCAAAACGGACAGCGCATTGCCCATCCCCCTATCAAAATCCCGCCTGTGGTAGGGGTATGCCCCTATTCCACGAAACTATACGAGGTTGCCTAGGTTTTGGGTAGTCCAGAAATGACACCGCTACATAAGCGGTGCCACTGTGGCATTTGATGCAGGCCTAGCGACGCAACAGCGTGTTTGGGCCGGTGCGGATACGCAAATCCCTGAATTGACTGCAAACCGCATTGGCGTGGCCCACACTGCGTGTAAGTCCGGCCCGGCGCGTGCTTAAAGACACAGTTGAAAATGCGCCATCCACCGGTGAAGTCGTGAACACGACCCCTTTGCGACCTGGCATCGTTTGCGATGGACCACGCGGTGTTTCGACGTAAATGTCGCCGCGCTGCACCCCCAGAACCTTGCGGGCATAGATGCCTGCGGCGCACCACATCTGGCTGTTGCCGGCGCCGTCCGCCTCGACCACTTCGAACGAATCCGCATCGATGGGGGCGACCGGCAGTACAAAGTTCTGGCGGATCGTGATGGATTGGGCCGTTGCCAGTGAGGGGGCGGTCACAAGCAGGGCAAGAGCGAGGGCTGAAAATCGTTTTGTCATCATGTTCTCCTTTGCACAAAGAGATAGGGCCTCACCAGCAATTCGCGAAATCACATGTGCGCGGCGGCAATCCGAGGTCCAAAGCACTGAATTTCTGACAAGAATTTCAGTGGCTCCGCGGTTGGAAAATATTCATTCACGCAGGCACACCATGACGTGCATACAATGGCCATCATTGCGCAACAACGCGGACCTGAATCAGGATTTCCGGCTGTGATCTGCACAAGGCGTTCGCATGGCCCATGGAAAACACCTGTCCTTCGGTGCGCACGCCCTGAGACGTCGACTTGACCGGGCTCGCGACAGGCGCTGTGGTGAAGATCACGCTCTTGCGCCCGGGAAAGGCTGCGGAGTCGCCCCGCGCCCGCAAGACTGCAATCTCTCCGCCGCGCTGATTGAGGTAGTCGCGGGTAAATTTCGAGGCTGCACACCACATCGACGTTCCGCCCGCGCCGTCGTTTTCGATCACCTCAAAGGTGTTTGTGTCGATCGGGCGCACCGGGATGACGACCAGTTCCCTCAGAAAGATGGACTGGGCCGACGCGACTGCGGGCCAAGCAAGCACAAGACCAAGAATGGCAGTCAAAACGGGGTTTTTCATCGCAACGCTCCTGTCTCGCCAAGCGTAGCAGCAAAGACTGGCGTCGTGAATTCACCTTTGCGCGGTCTCAGCTTTGGTGCGCTACAACCTGCCGGGTTCTGGGCGCGTCGCGGTGTTCAAAAAGGTAGATGCCCTGCCATGTGCCCAAGGCCAGCCGTCCATTTGTGACCGGGATCGTCAGGCTGACCGGCAAAAGGGCCGCCTTGATATGGGCGGGCATATCGTCGGGGCCTTCATAAGTGTGGGTCAGATACGCCATCGACGGGTCGGTTGTGGGCGGCACAAGCCTTTTGAAAAACGCGGTGAGGTCCGTTTTAACCTCCGGATCAGCGTTTTCCTGAATGAGCAGCGAGCAGGATGTGTGCTGGACAAACAGGGTCAGAAGGCCGGTGCCCGTGGTCCAATCGGCGACTTCGCGGGTAAACTCGTAAAGGCCCTGGCCATCCGTCTGTATATGGAACGTGGTGTGCACCGGATGCGCGATCAGCGGAACAATCCGTCGCCCTGTTCGTCGATCACCTGTTTGGCCTTGGCGATGGTCGCGGCTGTCGCGTCCTCGTGCGAGGCGATGGTGTCGGCGCGGATCAAGGTGTGGGTGCGAACCTCGCCGTCCACATCCTTTTCGATCCGGGCGGAAAGCCGATAGCCATCAGATTGTTTTTGGAGCGTCGGGATGATCCGGAAATCCTTGTAGGTTTCCACAGTTTCTTCGGAAGACGCGCCGCCACCGAAAAGCTTTTTCAGGAATGACATGCCAGCCTCCTTGTACGTGTTTTCCGTTCTGCGCCTCTTGCCTTTGAAATCACTCGGCTTCGTGTCCGTGGACACAGCAAGGTGCCTGTCCACGGTGATTTTTTGGCGTGCAAACCCAGCGCTGTTACTGATCCAGGAACGAACGCAGCTTACGGCTCCGGCTTGGGTGCTTGAGCTTGCGCAGCGCCTTCGCCTCGATCTGGCGGATGCGTTCGCGGGTCACGCTGAATTGTTGGCCGACCTCTTCCAACGTATGGTCGGTGTTCATCCCGATGCCAAAGCGCATGCGCAGCACGCGTTCCTCGCGCGGGGTGAGCGAGGCCAGAACGCGGGTTGTCGTTTCCTTCAGGTTCTCTTGAATGGCGGAATCCAGCGGCAGAACCGCGTTCTTGTCCTCGATGAAATCGCCAAGCTGGCTGTCTTCCTCGTCCCCAATTGGGGTTTCGAGAGAGATAGGCTCCTTGGCGATCTTCATCACCTTGCGGACCTTTTCCAGCGGCATCTGCAGCTTTTCAGCCAGTTCCTCTGGCGTCGGTTCGCGACCGATCTCGTGCAGCATCTGGCGGCCTGTCCGGACCAGCTTGTTGATCGTTTCGATCATGTGCACGGGGATACGGATGGTGCGGGCCTGATCCGCGATGGACCGGGTGATCGCCTGACGGATCCACCATGTCGCATAGGTCGAGAATTTATAACCGCGCCGGTATTCGAATTTGTCCACGGCCTTCATCAGGCCGATGTTGCCTTCCTGAATGAGGTCAAGGAATTGCAAGCCACGGTTGGTGTATTTCTTGGCGATGGAGATCACGAGGCGCAGGTTGGCTTCGACCATTTCCTTTTTCGCCTGACGAGCCTCTTTTTCGCCCTTCTGGACCTGCTGCACGATGCGGCGGAATTCAGAGATGTCGAGGCCGACATACTGGCCGACCTGCGCCATGTCAGCGCGCAGTTCCTCGACCTTCGTGGCGGAGCGTTCGATGAA
Organism: Tateyamaria armeniaca; assembly: GCF_045797845.1. Classification (NCBI taxonomy): domain Bacteria; kingdom Pseudomonadati; phylum Pseudomonadota; class Alphaproteobacteria; order Rhodobacterales; family Roseobacteraceae; genus Tateyamaria; species Tateyamaria armeniaca. The sequence continues at coordinate 2,006,875 of NZ_JBHDIY010000002.1, read as the reverse complement.
CATCTGCCAGCCACGACCGGACTTGTCGCCCATCTCTTCAAGCCAATTGGGGTCCAACTCGCGACCCCGGTAGGAATCCACGAATTCCTTGCGGTTGATGCGCGCCTGATCAGCCAGTTTCACAATGGCGGAATCGATCTGCATGATGCGGCGGTTGATGCCGTACAGCTGGTCAATCAGCGCTTCGATACGGTTGTTGTGCAGGTGCAACTCGTTGACCAGCAACACGATTTCAGCGCGCAGCTTTTGGTACGTTGCCTCGTTCTCATTTGAAAACGAACCGTCTTCGTTCAGGGTCGCCGAAATCCGGCTGTCCTGCATTTCGGACAGCATCGCATAGTCGTTTGCGATGATATCGAGGGCCTCAAGCACTTGTGGCTTCAGCGCGGCCTCCATCGCGGCCAGCGACATGTTGGCCTGCTCGTCCTCGTCGTCGTCATCGTCCTTGGCAATCGGATTGCCGTCGGCGTCGAGTTCGGGGCTGTCTTCGGTCTTAGCCTCGGGCGCACCGGCGGCTTGCACGACGGGTTCGGTCGTTTCCTCGCCCTCTTCGCCCATCTGGTTGCCGAATGTCGCCTCAAGGTCGATCACATCGCGCAGCAAAATCTCTTCGCTCAGAAGTTCGTCGCGCCAGATGGTGATCGCCTGAAAGGTCAGCGGGCTTTCGCAAAGCCCTGCAATCATCGTGTTGCGACCGGCCTCGATCCGCTTGGCGATGGCAATCTCGCCCTCGCGGCTCAGCAGTTCGACGCTGCCCATTTCGCGCAGGTACATGCGCACCGGGTCGTCCGTCCGGTCGAGTTTTTCCTGACCCGTCGCACCTAGCGTCAGATCGCGGGTGCCTTCGGTAGTGGTCACGTCGGTCGAGCCTTTTTGCTCTTCCTCCTCGGCCTCTTCATCCTCGATGATGTTGATGCCCATTTCGGACAGCATCGACATCACGTCTTCGATCTGTTCGGAACTGACCTGATCAGGGGGCAGCACAGTGTTGAGCTGATCGTAGGTGATGTACCCCTTGTCGCGGGCTTCACCGATCATCTTTTTGACTGCGGCCTGGCTCATGTCGAGCGAATGCTCGTTGTCCTGATCGTCGGTCTTGGAATCTTCGTTCGTGTCTTTTGCGGCCATGCTGGGCTCCTCTATCGGGGCTCCTAAGGCGATTCGTTCCCCCGAATCGCTAAAAGAATCATTTCGTGATCTGGGTGATTCGGCCACCCTCTTACATGCATTTTCCTAAGGATTCGCGGCGAAAACGCATCACCGCTTGGGCTTGGAAAAGCTAATCTGGTCCATCAGCGAGGCAAAGGCGTCCCGTTCGCTTTTGCTGATTCGCGCCCCATTGGCGCTTACGTCGTATTCGGCGTTGTCCTCTTTGCCCGTACGGGTTGCATCGGCGGCAGCGGCTGCAGCTTGTCCCAGCCTCCAGGTCACCCCTTCGTCTGCGACCCCTTCGAGGTCCTGCATCGCATCCGCGATCTCGGCGTCCAGTCCCTTGGCCGCGCTGAGTTTTGCGAGCTCTTCGGCCACTGTCATTCGGGCCATATCGCTGTCGCCTGGTGTGCGGATACAAGGTATCAGTGCCACATGGCGCGATGACATGAGGTTATCAAGGGTTTGGGGGCCAAGTGCGCTGAAAATCTTTTCGTGCAACACCTCTTTGCCCGCATGCGCGTGGCGCAGAATCAGGTCGCGCAACACGGCATGATCAGGGTCGGTGCAGGTCAGTGATTCCAGCCCATTTTCAAACTCTGCGATCACTACCGGATTCAAAATCAGCGCGGCAAGAATTTTCATCTCACGGTAATGCTCAGTCATATCTCGACCACGAGCATTCAAAACAGACGATTTGGTGCTGGGCATCGGCGTGGGCGGCGCCTGCCAGCCGCGTTTGCCTTTGCCACCCTGCCAACCGCCGCCTCGTGGCGCAGCAGGCCCACGTTTGGCCCGGAACAAATCCCACCGCAGGTCCTTTATTTCCTGACCATAGTGCTGGCGGATCGATGGATCCTGGATCAGCTTGATCTTTTCGCGCAACGCCTTGTCCAGCGCCGCCTTGCGTTCGGGGCTGTCGAACACCTTCCCTTCGGTTTCGCGCTGCCACAGCAGGCGCACCATCGGGGTCGCATCGTCCAGCAGCTTTTGCAGCGCACCTGCCCCTTGGGCTTTCAGCAGATCATCCGGGTCCTGCCCTTCGGGCATCAGCGCAAAGCGCAGGGATTTGCCCGCCTCAAGTGCGGGCAGGGCCAGATCGATCAGGCGCATCGCAGCGCGCAGGCCTGCCGTGTCGCCGTCGAGCGCGATGATCGGCTCGTCCGCGATCCGCCACAGCATCGCCAGTTGGTTTTCGGTGATGGCCGTACCCAATGGCGCGACAGAAGCATCAAACCCGTGTTCGGCCAGCGCGATCACGTCCATGTACCCTTCGGCCACGATCAGCGGCTGGCCCTTGCCTGCCGCTGTACGTGCAGGCCCGTGGTTGTAAAGGCTGCGGCCCTTGTCGAACAATTCGGTCTCGGGCGAATTCAGGTATTTGGCATTGTCATTGGGGTCCATCGCGCGCCCGCCAAAGGCCGTGCAGCGCCCACGCGCATCGCGGATCGGAAACATGATGCGACCGCGAAACGTGTCATAGGGCTTGCCGCCCTTCTGGCTGGGTTTGGCCAGGCCCGCACCAAGGATCAGATCATCCTCAACCCCCTTGCCCTTGAGCGCATCCCACAAACCCTGCCAGGCATCAGGGGCAAAGCCGATTTCCCAACGATCCTGTGCGGCTGCATCGAGCCCGCGCCGTTCCAGATAGTCGCGCGCCTCGGACGCCGCGCCAGTTTTCAGTTGCAGGCGAAAGTGCTGCGCCGCCTGCTCCATAACCTCGGCGAGCAGCGTGCGGCGGTCGGATTTTTCCTGCGCGCGCGGGTCGCGTTCGGGCATCGGCATGCCCGCCTCGCCTGCCAGAATCTCGACGGCTTCCATGAACCCGACATTTTCGGTCTCGCGCACAAAAGAAATCGCATCACCTTTGGCGTGGCAGCCAAAGCAGTAATAGTACCCCTTGCGATCATCGACGTGAAAACTGGCGGTTTTTTCATGATGAAACGGGCACGGCGCCCACAGATCGCCCTTGCCCTGATTTGACTTGCGCGCATCCCACATGACCTTGCGCCCGACCACCTGCCCCAATGACAGGCGCGTGCGCAATTCATCGATAAATCCAGGGGGCAGGCTCATGCTTTATAATATTGGGGTGCGCCGGGGCAGAGTCGAGTCCCGACGCCGCCTATTGCTGCAAGCAAAGCTCGCTCCACGCAGCGCCTAGGTCTTCGTTGCGGATCACACGGCGTTTCTGCTCGTACACCCACGGGGTGATCAGCGGGATGGCGTTGTTATACTGTTCAGGCCAGTCAGGGGATTGGGCGAGGATGTGCTCGGGCACTTCACGTTCGGCCACGCGGTCAAGGCGCGCGGCTTGGATGGCGCTGACGACCTGGGCCTGATATCCGCAGGACACCGCCTTGTCTTCTTCTGCGAAGGCGGGCGTGGCAAAGGCGGCGGTGGCGAGGATCAGGGCAAAACGGGTCATGGCAGGCTCCGGAATACAAGAATCGTTCCAAAGGTATTAGCTGCGTGCTGCGACGCTTTCCATGGCTCTTTCCAGATCGTGAAGAAGGGTGCCTGCCATGGAACGGAACACGAGGATCAGGAATGCGTCCATCCCAATCCGCGTGAGCGAGCCATTCATATGCTGGATTTGCGTGCGGGCCGCGTGCCCGCGTTTGAATGTGGCAAGTGATACGTCCACCGGCGAGACGCACGCCAGAACATCCTCGACCTGCGCTCCGGACAGGTGCACGCATGTCCATGCGTCGGATTGATCGGTCAGCGCGGCATGTTGCGCCAATCCTGCGTCGGGCATTGGCCCGGCCAGCAGGAACATGTCGCGTCCGAACCATATCGCGCGCGCGCCGTCCTTACCTGTTGCGCGCAAGGGAGCGGGCATGGCTATGGCATGCGCGGATTTGAGGGCATCCCCAAGCGCTTCGGACTGACCCTTGTAAGGCGCGATCGAGGTGAGCACGCCAAGATCAACTTCGGCCAGCGTGACGGTGCCGATGGTCTTGTCCTCCAGTCCGTCCAGCGGAGATTTTGCGATCAACTCAGCCACGGATGCGTCCTCCTTCTGGATCAAAGAACACCGGATCGCACAGTTCCACCCGCGTCTGGATGCCGCGCAGGTGGTCCACCATGTTCAGCACCTCACCGTGACGCGTCAGGCCGTCCTGCACGAACCCAAGCCCAAGAAAATGCCCGAAGGTCGGCGAAAACGCGACCGAGGTCACGTATCCCTGATCGTGGGCGCGCACAGGTTCCTCACCATCCAAATAGATATGCGCGCCAGCCGTCAGTTGCTTGACCGGGCCAACAGGTTTCATGCCGACCAGTCGTTCACGCCCTGCGGCAAGGAACCCGGGCCGCTGGGCCATCGTCTTGCCGATGAAATCCTTCTTCTGGCTCAGCATCCGACCCATCCCAATATCCTGCGCGCTGATACGCCCATGAATTTCAGCGTGGGTGATGAACCCCTTTTCGATGCGCATGACATTGAGCGCCTCCATCCCGTAGGCCCCACCGCCTAGCGTTTCGGCGCGGGCCACAAGCAGGCGGAACAGCGCGTCGCCATAGCGGGACGGTACGGCGAGTTCATAGGCGTGCTCGCCCGAGAAAGAGATGCGGAACAACCGACCTTCCACACCCTGAAGAGTGACCGGGCCGCAGGCCATGAAGGGCCATGTGTCATTGTCGAGAGTTTGATCCAGCAAACCGCGCAGCAGTTCGCGCGCCTTGGGGCCCGCGACGGCGAATTGCGCCCATTGCTCGGTCACGGACATGATGCGCACATCCCATTCAGGGTGCAGGGCCTGGCTCACGAATTCCAGATGGCGCATGACCTGCCCGGCGGCCGCCGTGGTCGTTGTCATCACATAATGGTTTGGCCCCAGCCGCGCGGTGGTGCCGTCGTCCATAACAAACCCGTCCTCGCGCAGCATCAGGCCGTATCGCACGCGGTTCTCTTTCAGGGTCGAGAACATGTTGGTGTAGACAAAATCGAGCAGACGGGCTGCATCCGGCCCCTGAATGTCGATCTTGCCAAGGGTCGAGACATCGCAAATTCCCACAGCCTCACGGACATATCCGACCTCGCGGTCGCAGGATTGGCGCCACGTGGTTTCGCCCGAGATCGGGAAATATGAGGGGCGATACCAGAGACCCGCTGCAATCATCGGTGCACCGGCGGCGATGCTTGCGGCATGGCTGGTGGTTTTGCGCTCAGGCGCAAAGCCTGAACCTTGCGCCCCGGCCCCAAGGGCGGCGAGGGCAACAGGAGAATAGGGGGGACGGAACGTGGTTGTCCCGGTCTCCGGAATGCCCCGCCCGGTTGCGTCTGCCAAAAGGGCCAGCGCCGTGACGTTCGAATTCTTGCCCTGATCGGTGGCCATCCCTTGAGTGGTGTAGCGTTTCATATGCTCGACCGAGGTGAAGTTTTCGACCGCCGCCTGTTTCACGTCCTTGACGCTGACATCGTTCTGGAAGTCGAGCCACGCGCGCCCCTTGCCCGGCACGGCCCAGAGCGGTTCAATCGCAAAGTGCGTGTCATCCGCCATCGGCATCTCGACATCCGCAACTTTCATTTTCAGCGCTTCAAGGCTCGCCCTGGCCGCCGCAGCCCCTTGGGCAAGGCACGCGGCCGTCGAAAATGCGCCGTTGCAGGCGCCAGCGACTTCCATTCCCGGAATGGACCCCGGTGTGGGGACGAAACTTGCGATGTCCGCGTTCCATGTGGGCCGCCCGTTCATGTGGCATGTCACGTGCACCGTCGGGTTCCAGCCGCCCGACACGGCCAGACAGTCGGTCATGATGCTTTCGGTACTCGACCCTGTCTGCACTGTGATGGCCTCAAGCCGCTTGCGCCCGGAACTGCCCGACACCATGGCCCCCGCCATCACGCGGTAGTCACCCAGCGCTTTGGCATCCGCGCGGCTGTCGATCACGGCGGCCACATGCATCCCAGCCTCGATCATGTCCACTGCCGTGCGGTGGGCATCATCATTGTTGGCAAATACGGTCACTGCCTTGCCCGGTGCAACGCCCCATCGGTTGAGATAGGCGCGCACGGCCCCTGCCCCCATGATGCCGGGACGGTCGTTATTCTGAAACGCGATGTGGCGCTCAATTGCACCTGCGGCCAGCACAGACCGCTTCGTTACAATGCGCCAGAACGTCTCCTTCACCCCGCCCTTGGGCATATCGGCCACGTGATGACCCACCCGTTCCAGCGCACCATATGTACCGCCGTCATAGGCACCGGTCACTGTAGTGCGCAGCATCAGACGGACATTGTCCATCGCGGCCAATGACTTGATTGTCTGCGCAGCCCAATCCGACCCCGGCATGCCATCCACAGTCAGGGTTTCGGCGTTCAAGCGCCCGCCCATCATGCTGTCCTCATCTGCAAGGATCACCTGCGCGCCGGACTGTGCGGCAACAAGCGCGGCCATCAGACCCGCAGGGCCCGCCCCGATCACCAGCAGATCGCAGAACGCATAGGCCTTTTCATAATGATCCGCGTCTTTTTCCTCCCCAAGCGCCCCCAAACCTGCCGCACGGCGGATCGCAGGCTCGTACACCTTTTCCCAGAATGCGCGCGGCCACATGAAAGTCTTGTAGTAAAAACCCGCCCCCAGAAACGGGGCGGCAAGATCGTTGACGCTCAGCAGATCGAAACTCAGCGACGGCCAGGCGTTTTGTGGACGCGCCTCAAGACCCTCATAAAGTTCCTGCACGGTGGCGCGCACATTGGGATCGGTCGCTGGGCCGTAGCCGACTGTGACCAGCGCGTTGGGCTCTTCCGATCCGGCAGTCAGGATGCCGCGCGGACGGTGGTATTTGAACGACCGGCCCACCATGCGCACGTCATTGGCCAACAAGGCCGAGGCCAACGTGTCACCTGCAAAACCGCGATAGGTGTGACCGTCAAAACGGAAAGACAGCGACGTCGTGCGGTCGATCAGACCTTTGCCATCCACCCTCATCGCTTGATCCCCGTGACGCACTCGGCCTTGCCGACAGCATGGGTCACCGTGTTGCGCACAACCTTCAGCCATGCACCGCAGCCTGCGTCATGGCTCCACAACTCTTCCAGGTCGCCGGGCTGGTTGTCGCGCAAATGCAGATAGTCATCCCATGCAGCCTCGCCCGCATCCGGGTCAGGGCGCGACAGCATAACCGCTGCCCCCTGATAGTAGAACTCGCGCACATCTCGCTCGCCGCAAATCGGGCATGGCAACCGCATCAAAGGTCTCCTTGGGGGCACATCCCCTGCTTCATCTCGCCAAATAAACTCTCGCCGAAGGCTCCCGTCATCTCAGTGTTCCTTCAGTGCAGATTGTGTTGCGAACCGGTGGATTCTTCGTCCATGATCCCAGCCCCGGTGCGGAAGCGATCCAGACGGTGGCGCACAGTGGTCGGGTGTGGATTGTCCGTGGCCAACAGGTGCGCAAAGGTGTGGCCCGATGCAGGCGTCGCCTTGAACCCGCCATAACACCAACCGCAATTCACAAAGAGCCCGTCAATATCCGTGCGGTCCATGATGAAGGACCCATCGGGTGACATGTCCATGATCCCGCCCCAACTGCGCAGCATACGGGCCTTGCCGATTTGGGGCATCAGCGTCATCGCCGCTTCGGTCACATGTTCAACCAGCGGCAGGTTGCCGCGCGACGCATAGCTGGAATACATGTCCAGATCGCCACCAAAGACGAGGCCGCCCTTGTCCGATTGGCTGATATAAAAATGGCCCATGCCATAGGTCACCACATGATCAAGGCAGGGTTTGAGCCCTTCGGTCACAAAAGCCTGCAAGACGTGGGACTCGATCGGCAGGCGCATCCCGGCCAGCGCCGCAACCTGGCTTGATCGGCCCGCCGCAACCATCCCCACCTTCTTGGCCCGGATCGGGCCACGGGTGGTCTGCACGCCCTTGACCACGCCCCCTTCGACATCAATGCCCGTCACTTCGCATTGCTGGATCAGGTCCACACCCCGATCCGAGGCCGAACGCGCAAAGCCCCAGGCCACCGCGTCATGGCGCGCAGTGCCGCCGCGGCGATGATAAAGCCCGCCAAAGATCGGAAACCGGGTCTGATCGAAATCGATCATCGGCAGCAGCCTTTTCACGCCCTCAGGATCGAGCATCTCGGCATCATCGCCCTGCCCGACCATCATGTTGCCGCGCCGCACAAAGGCATCACGTTGCCCGTCCGAATGGACCAGATTGATGATCCCGCGTTGCGAGTGCATGACGTTGTAATTCAGGTCCTCTTCCAGACCCTCCCACAGTTTCAGCGAATGGGAATAGAATTCGGAGTTGCCGGGCAGCATGTAGTTGGCGCGCACGATTGTGGTGTTGCGCCCCAGATTGCCACCACCCAGATAGCCTTTTTCCAGCACGGCGACATTGGTCAGGCCATGCACTTTGGCAAGGTAATGCGCTGTGGCGAGGCCATGGCCACCGCCCCCGATCAGGATGATGTCATATTCGGCCTTGGGCTCCGGGCTGCGCCAGTGCGGGCCCCATCCCTTGTTCCCGGTCAGCCCTTCGGCCAAGACCTTCAGTCCTGAAAAGCGCATCGCGTACCCCTGCTTGTCACGGCTCTCACCATCACCATCTGGGCAGGTGTAGCAAGAGGGCAGAGTGACGCCCGCCCGCTTTTCGACATGCTTGGGTCTGTCCGCGACGGATTGTCAGGCGCGAACGTGTCCGCCGCTCATGCGTATGTGCTACGCAGGTCTCTGTGGAGGCGCTTGTGCAGGCAGCCCGCTGGACGTGCGCCCATGAAAAGTCCCGTCCCGCTCGCCTCACACTGGCGTGTTGCCATTGTCTGCGTTGATATGGTGCGCAGCTCGAACGGGACGCGGCGGCGTTTAAGCTGGTGGGCCGGGGACTGAAACTGTCGGAAGGCTATCCAACGCTATACAGCGTGAAAGGCAGCCAGCGGTATTTCGAAAGCACGCCTCAGTCCGGACTGCCTGAGGAAAAGGGCCGGACACTTGCCCGGCCCTGACCCGATCAGAGCCCCTTGGCGCGGTAACTGTCGGCGACTTTGCCGATGGCGACCAGATAGGCGGCGGTGCGCAAGTCATCCACATCGCCACGCTCATGCCAGACCGAGGCCATCGACTGGTAGGCCGTACGCATCGTGTCATCCAGACCCGAGCGCACCAGTTCCAGCTCACCCGCGCCGCGCAGGTATTTCTGTTTGAAGTTCGGGCTCAACTCCCAGCCGATGCCGCTGTCCGAGCTGAGACGCTCCAACTCGTCGATGATCAATTGGTGGCGCGCCTCTTCCTGACGGCGCTGCATCCGGCCAAAGCGGATGTGAGACAGGTTCTTGACCCATTCGAAGTAGGACACCGTCACGCCGCCCGCGTTGGCATACATATCGGGAATGATGACGGCCCCCCGCTTGCGCAGCACTTCGTCGGCACCAGCGGTCACAGGACCGTTCGCCGCCTCGATGATCAGGGGTGCCGTTACCCGTTCGGCATTCGAGAGGTTGATGACGCCTTCAAGGGCCGCGGGGATCAGGATGTCGCAGTCATGTTCCAGAACCGAGGCACCGTTTTCGACATGGGTCGCACCGGGATAGTTCGCAACCCCGCCGTGGCTCGCAATCCAGTTGCGGATGGCCTCGACGTCCAGACCATTCGGATCCGTCAGCGCCCCATCGCGCTCGATGATGCCGACGATCTTGCACCCGTCTTCTTCGCTCAGAAACTTGGCGGCGTGATAGCCCACGTTGCCAAGACCCTGCACGACAACCGTCTTGCCATCCAGCTTGCCGGACAGACCGGCCTTTTTCATGCCGTCCGTGTCGCGGAAGAATTCCTGCAATGCGTATTGCACGCCCCGGCCCGTCGCTTCGGTCCGGCCCTGAATGCCGCCAGCATTTGTCGGCTTGCCTGTGACGCAGGCCGTGCCGTTGATGTCGGTGGTGTTCATGCGCTTGTATTGATCTGCGATCCAGCTCATCTCGCGCTCGCCCGTGCCCATGTCGGGGGCGGGCACGTTCTGGGCCGGGTTGATCATGTCGCGCTTGATCAGCTCGTAAGCAAAGCGGCGGGTGATCAGTTCCAGCTCGTTTTCGTCATATTCACGCGGGTCGATGCAAAGCCCCCTTTGGACCCGCCAAACGGCGCCTCAACAAGAGCGCACTTGTAGGTCATCAGGGCCGCCAGCGCCTCGACCTCGTCCTGATTGACCCCTGTGGCATAGCGAATACCGCCCTTGACTGGTTCCATGTGTTCGGAATGGACGGACCGGTAGCCGGTGAACGTCTTGATCTCGCCGCGCAGGCGCACACCAAAGCGCACAGTATAGGTCGCGTTGCAGACCCGTATCTTCTCCTCAAGCCCCGGAGACAGGTTCATCAGCGCCACGGCGCGGTTGAACATGATGTCGACGCTCTGGCGAAAACTCGGCTCATTGGGGGTATTCATAGACGTGCTCCTTGTTCCGGCGTTTTGATGCGGCAACACCGATGTGACGCCAACCTATGACGGTTCCGCCTTAAACTGCCAACTTTTTGTGCAAAAAATGAAAACGGCCACGGCTCTGCCGCGAAAGAGCATTGAGGTTAACAATTCGTAAACAATGCCGCGCACGACCGGCGATTGGCTACAACCGCACTCAAAACATCACACAGCTTTCGTCGTTTTGCCCGAATTCGAACACATTCCGGGCGCACACCCAACGATGGATGAAAAGGCCAAATGGGCCGAAAACCAATAACAAGTAAGGTGTATCATGGGTATGAACACGACTTCGAAATTGACCACCAGGGCCGCTTTGAAAAGCAGTGCCTTGAGGTTTGCACGCGATGAAAGCGGCACGATGACCATGTTCGCCGTCATGATGCTGATGATGATGCTGCTTGTGGGCGGCATCGGTGTCGACCTGATGCGCAACGAAATGGAACGCACCCGAGTGCAGGCCACGATCGACCGTGCCGTGCTGGCCGCGGCTGACCTGGATCAGACGCTGGACCCCACCGCGGTTGTGAACGATTATTTCGCCAAGGCGGGGATGGCAAACTATCTCACATCCGTCACCGTCGACGAGGGTCTGAACTATCGCACCGTGACCGCGAAGGCCCGGACAACCACACGCACGCAGTTCATGCGCCTGATGGGTGTTGACGAACTGGCAGTGCCCGCACGCGGCACAGCCGAAGAGCGGATTTCAAATGTCGAAATCTCGATGGTTCTCGACATCTCCGGTTCCATGGGTCGCAACAGCAAGATGGCGAACCTGCAGGACGCGGCCAAGACATTCGTGGACACTGTGATCCGCGAAGAAACCGAAGACCTGATTTCGCTGTCGCTGATTCCCTATACAGCGCAAGTGAACGCCGGTTTCCCGATCTTTGACGAACTGAATGTCGATCACGTTCATGACTTCTCGTACTGCATCGACTTCGAGCAGGAAGACTTTGATTCTACCACGCTCGATTTCGGCAAGACCTATGAACAGATGCAGCACTTTGAATCCGGTTGGGACTATTCCCGTCCGATCGGCAATCCCGGCTGCCCGCAGCAGGATTTCGAAGAGATCCTCGCCTACAGCCAGGATGCCAACAACCTCAAGGCGCGCATCGACCAGTATCGTGCACGCGCCAACACGTCGATCCATCTGGGCATGAAATGGGGCGTGGCCTTGCTTGACCCAAGCTTCAAGCCGATCACGCAGGCCCTGTCGCTGGAAAATCGCATTGACTCGGCATTTGCCACCCGTCCTGCCGCCTATGACGATGCGGAAACGCTGAAAACCCTCATCCTGATGACAGATGGTGAGAACGTTCCAACGGTCCGCATCCAGGATTGGTACTACGCCCAGCCGAGCCATTATGTGCACTGGTCGCGCTATCCCCTGTACTGGTACCTCAACAACTATGTCGGAGGCAGCTGGAACAACTGGCGCTATACCAAATACACGTCCGGTCAAGCTGACGACATGCTGGAAAACATCTGCGACGCCGCCAAGGACCAAGGCATCGTGGTGTGGTCCGTCGGCTTCGAAGTGACCAACCACTCTGCCGGTGTGATGGAAAACTGCGCCTCGTCGCCAAGCCACTTCTTCCGGGTGGAAGGTGTTGAAATCAGCGAAGCGTTCGAAGCCATCGCAAACCAAATCAACCAACTGAGGCTGACACAATGATCCGCAACGCCACCAAATTCCTGCGCCGTTTCGGGCGCAAGGAAGACGGGCAGATGATGGTCGAATTCGCCCTCGCCGTGCCCTTGATCTTCACCCTCTTTCTGACTTCGGTCGAGATGGGCATCTACGCTCTGCGCCAGAACTTTCTGGATCGGGGGCTGGACATGGCCGTGCGCAACGTGCGTCTGAACACCGGTGCCAACTACACGCACAACGACATCAAGCAGATGGTCTGTGACTTCTCGGGCTTCCTGAACGATTGCGACAGTGCGTTGAAGCTGGAAATGAACCCGATCAATCCGCGCGCTTTCAGCGGCTTTAGCGGATCGGCCGACTGCGCCGACGTGTCCATGCCGGTCACGCCCTCGCGGTCCTTTGTTCATGGCGGCGAACACCAGCTGATGTTGCTGCGCGCCTGCTACATGTTCGAACCCGTCTTCCCGACCACAGGGCTTGGATACGCATTCACCAAGGACGGCTCGGGCCGGGCCAAGATGGTCTCGCTGTCCGGGTTTGTACAGGAGCCAGGATAATGATCAGCATTCGTAACTATTTGCGCGGGTTTCGCGACGAAGAACGGGGCAGCATCGCTGTCGAGACAGTTCTCATCCTGCCAGTGCTGTTCTGGGGATACCTGTCGATGTTCGCGATCTTTGACGCGTATCGTCAGCACTCGATCAACCAGAAGGCCGCCTACACCATCGGCGACATCATCTCGCGAGAGACGAACCCGCTTGATATGGCCTACCTGACGGGCACACGCGAAATGCTTGCCTATCTGACGGCCAACGACACGTACGACGTCGCCGTCCGCGTCACCAGCGTGACCTATGACGAGGACAACGACGAATACGTGAAGTACTGGTCCGAGAAGAAAGGCTGGATGCCCAAGCTGAGCAACGAGGCGATCCAGGCCCTGCGGGATGATCTGCCTGTCATGCCTGACAATGAAACGGTTATCGTGGTCGAAACGTTCGTGAAATATGACCCACCGTTCAACACGGGTCTGCAGACGCGCGAAATCCACAACTTCGTGTTCACGCGGCCACGGTATGCGCCGCAGGTTCTTTGGAACGAACCGACGACCTACTGATCAGTCGATATCGCGTTCGGCCAGTATGGTTGCGATAATTTCGGCCATGAACTTCGCCTGATGTGCCGGTGTCATTCCCCCGACGCCGACCCGCGAACCCAAAGACCACCAAAGCCCGGGGCGCCACGCCCTGGGCTTTTTGTTATCGAGCCGCAAAAGAAAACCGTTCGATGGCTTGAACGCGAACATGCCCCGATCAAGGCCGGTAACTTCATCCATCCGCGCCAGCACGAACCCGTCGGTGTCGCGCAATTCGGTGCGGGTGAGTTCCAGCGTCACCGCCGTCGCCCGCCGCATCAGTTCGGCGATCCAGATCGACACCCCGCCAAGCCCGAACAGGAACAGTTGCCAGCCGAGTTCAGGGGGCTGCACGATACCCACATAGATCACCATCAGCGACAGGATCCACAGTGACCCGATCCCAAGAATGCGCCGCCCGGGCGAGGCGGTGATGGTCGCAAGGACCTTGTTAGGGTCGTGTTCGTTCAGCATCGCCCGCACCTAGCCCGGCCTTGGCCCGCTCACAAGCCCTGTCAGCGACGGACGATGACTTCGGCGCCCGCCTCTTCCGGTTCATCGTCGACCATTTCGGCAGGGAATCCGGGCGCAGTGACATCAAGACCCGTCGCCTCTTCGAGCCGTTTGATGATGTTGGGCGACAGCTCGCGCGGACCAAACCGCGCGATGCCGTCTTGAAAAATGCTGATCAGCAACGGGTTCAGTTCCAGCGGAACGCCCGCCCGGTCGGCCACGTCCTGAAACAAGCCGATGTCCTTGGCCACAAGGTCCATGGTGAACGATATGTCACGACTGCCGTTCAGAATCACCTGCCCTTCTGTCTCGTGCACGAAAGATGTGCCCGAACTAATCGCCATCGCCTCGTAAGCGACGCCCAGATCCATACCCGCCCCTTTGGCCACGGTCAGCGCTTCGGCGACGCTGACCAGATTGGCCGTCGCCAGAAAGTTGGTCAGCACCTTGAGCACAGATGCGCTGCCCAGATCGCCCGTGTGCAGCACACGCCGCCCCATGGTGGTCAGCAGCGGCAAGATGCGCTCAAACGTGGGGCGGTCGCAGCCTGCGAAAATCGCGATGTTGCCGGTGTCGGCGCGGTGACATCCCCCGGATACGGGGCAGTCGACCGCCGCCCCGCCCGCTGCGATGACCTGTGCTGCGATACGCTTGACCTCGGCCTCGTCCGTCGTCGACATCTCCATCCAGATTTTGCCGGGCCCGATATGGGGCAGCATTTCGTCCATGACGGCGGCAGATGCCGCGGGACTGGGCAGGCAGGTGATGACGGCATCGCAGGTTTGCATCAGATGCGCCGGGCTTTGGCCATCGGTTGCGCCTGCCGCAACCTTGGCGGCCACAAAATCGGCGTTCAAGTCATGCACCGCCACGTCATGCCCATTGCGCAGCAAACTGCCCGACAATTTGCCGCCGACGTTGCCAAGCCCGATAAATCCGATTTTCATGATGGAAGTCCTATGTGCTGTTCACCCGAAAAAGAGCGGCCCAAACGCGTCTGTCCGTTCTGTTTGCGACACGTGCGACGGGTTACGGGCGGGGTGTGAATTTTTCCAAGCCTAAGCGGTGCAATTGTTCGAAAATCAGCGCCATTTCGCAAAAGTTCTCGTGATACGCGATCGTAGTATTGGCTGAATCAACACGACGCTCGCGCATCTGAAGTAAGATCTTTTGCGACCAGTTGCGCCATTGCAGATTTTCCATCCACATCAGCTGTCCGCGTCGTCCTTTTTCAGATTAAGCAGGGACATCGCGCTTTTGCCCAAAGGAATGCCGGCAAATGGTCCGCCGTGGCAGTAGTGCGACGGGTTCTGGGGATCAAGCGGTTCTGCCTTGGCATAAATCTCTTCTGCGAACTGTTCTGCGTTGTCGCGCGGGCGGTATCCCAGATGCCGCGCCCCGGAATTGTCGACAGGCGCGCGGTCGTTGTCCGAGATGCCGTAGATGATGGAAAAGCCGGTGATCGGCGTTTCGATGGATCGTTTGACCAGCAGGATCATGTCGTCATAGCTGAGCCAACTGCCAACGGCGCGCGGATTGGTGACAGGCGCGCAGGAGTAGATACGCAGGCAAACGGATTCCAGCCCGCGTTTTTCCCAGTACATGCGCCCGAGGTCTTCGGCAAAGCACTTGGCGAGGCCATAGAACGTGTCGGGTCGGTGGGGCACATCGATGCCGATGGCCTCGTTCTTGGGATACATCCCCACAGCGTGAATGGAGGATGCATAGACGACCCGGCGCACGCCATGGCGATGTGAAGCCTCCCACACATTGTAGGCCCCGATGAAGTTGGGGCCGAGCAGTTCCTCGAACGGGGCTTCGTCCACCACCGCGCCAAAGTGGATCACCATATCGGCCCCTTCCAGCAGCGGCTCGACCGCGTTCATGTCGGCGATGTCGGCCTTTACGTACGTCTCGTTCGCGCCAAGGTCGTCGATGCTGTCCACGATGTCAGTCGAAACCAGTTCATCGCACATCGCAGCCAATGGCGCGCGAAGCCGTGACCCCAGGCTGCCTGCAGCCCCTGTGAGTACCAGTTTTTTCATGTGTCCGCTCCTGCCTAAATCACTGCTTTTTCAAGGATCGGGCGGTCTTGCACAACCCGGTCATAATGGAAGGGCGTCAGGTCCAGCGTCCGGTACGCCCCATAGGTCAACCATTCGGCGGTGCCGCGCCCCATCGCCGGGGATTGTTGCAGTCCATGCCCGGAAAAGCCGTTGAGAAAGATGAAATTGCCGACCTCGGGGTGCGGCCCAGTGATCGCGTTATGATCAAGCGTGTTCATCGCATAGTGTCCGGCCCATTCGCTGGTCACTTTGATCGCCTCAAAGGCGGGGATACGGGTGGCAAGGATCGGCCAGACGTGGTTTTCAAACAAGCTGTGGTCCATGGCGAAATCGTCATAGTCCACAGCCGGGTCGACATCTGCGTGCCCGCCACATTGATACGTGCCACCGCCGTTTTCGCGCACATGCACGCCCGACGGGTCGATGGTCAGCGGCAGATCGCGGTCGAGCGGCTGTTCTGCTGAAAACACCCAGGAATAGCGTTTGCGCGGCTCGACCGGCACGTCGAGGCCCGCCATTTTCGCCGTGCGTGCCGCGCGCGGCCCAGAGGCATTGACGACATGCCCGCAGGCGATGACCTCTCCGCTCGCGAGGGTCACACTGTCGATACGCGCACCGGTGCGGGTCATGGCAACCACTTCGTTCTGGACATATTCGACACCGCGCTCGCGCGACTGCCGCCGCCACCAGTCAAAAACAGCAGCGCCGTCCCAATACCCCTCGTCCACCGTATTGATCGAACCAAGGACAATGTCGCCGACATTATAGAAAGGATAAGCTGCCTTGATCTCATCCACGCTCATCAATTGCGTGGCCGTTCCGGCCGCACGTTGCACAGCCGCATTGCCGCGCAACACATCTGCAAAGGTTTCGGTGTCAGCCAGATACATATAGCCAAAGTTGCGAATGCTCAGCTCCGGCACGCGTGTGTCCCCGCCCATGTGACTCCGCAGGTTCTTGACGAAATCGGCCGCAAACTGGCTGATGCGCACGTTCAGCTCGGTTGAAAACTGTTGGCGCATGCAGCTGTTGGTGTGGGCGGTCGAGCAGTTGGCATAGGTCATGTCCCGCTCGATCACGAGGACAGAGCCGTCAAAGTCGGGATTATCCATCAGAAACCACGCGGTTGAGGCCCCCATGATCGCCCCGCCGACGATGACAACGTCATAGCTGGTCTGTGTCGGCTTTGCTGATTGCGCAACCATAATCGTCCTTTCGCGACACCCCTTGGCGGTTCCGCGCACCTTGAGCGCAAATCGCGAACTGCGCCAGACAGGATTTTTGCAGCCGCCCAATTTTCGGGCACTGCGCCCGGATGCGCATCGACGCTGGAAAGGTGCAGGCGCAATCGGGACGCGGGGGCATACGGCACATTGGCATCCCGGTCTCTCTCGCAGACCCATAGGCGTGGCCAATGACATGAAGATAGCAGTTGTCGAACCCGACGCAGACCGCGCACGAGAGATCATCGACGCCCTGACCGAAGATGGATGGAACGATGTTGTCGTTCTGGGCGACGTCATCGGCCTGGCGCGTAAGCTTGCGGCGCTGAACCCCGATCTTGTCCTGATCGACCTGGCGAACCCCAGCCGGGATGCGCTTGAGCAGATCAGTGCCGCCTCGAACGCCCAAAGCCGTCCCGTGGCCATGTTCGTCGATCACTCGGACGACGAGATGACCCAAGCCGCCGTGACCGCTGGCCTGTCTGCCTATGTCGTGGGCGAGTTGCAGCCCGAGCGGATCAGACCCGTTCTGAAAACGGCCATCGCGCGTTTCAAAATGATGAGCCAGATGCGGCTGGAGTTGGAGGCCGCGAAACAGGCGCTTGCCGATCGCAAGACCGTGGACCGCGCCAAGGGCATGATCATGCGCGCCCGTGGCATCAGCGAGGAAGAGGCCTATGCGCTGCTGCGCAAGACGGCGATGTCGCAGAACCGCAAGGTGATTGACGTGGCACAGGCTTTGTTGACCGCCTCGGATCTGCTGTTATGAGCACAGCGCGCCTCAATTGCGGCTATGTTCCACTGGTGGACAGCGCGCCGCTGATCGTGGCGCAAGAGTTGCGCTTTGCCGCGGACGAAGGGATCGCGTTGAACCTGTTGCCGCAGCCATCCTGGGCGGCATTGCGCGATTTGCTCGCACTCGGTCACCTCGATGTGGCCCATATGCTGTCCCCCATGCCCACAGCGATGTCGCTGGGGCTGAGCGGCCCGCCTGCACAGATCGATGCGCTGATGGTGCTGTCTGCGAATGGCACGGTGATCGGGGTATCGTCCATGATGGCTGATGCGATGCGGGCGAAGGGTTGGCACAGTGGCTTTGACGATCCCGCGGAAACTCTTGGGCCTATGCTTGGCGCGCTCAACCGCCCCTTGCGGGTTGGTGTGCCCTTTCCGTTTTCGATGCATCGTCTGCTGTTTGAATACTGGATCAGGCACGCGGGTGCCGCGACGGATATCCAGATCATCACCACGCCCCCGCCCTTAATGGCCGACGCCGTCACTGCCGGAGAGTTGGACGTTTTCTGCGTCGGTGAACCCTGGGGGTCGGTCGCGGTGGGGGCTGGGGTCGGTGAATTGATTCTGCCCGGCGTCGCCATCTGGGCGCAGGCCCCGGAAAAGGTACTGGCCGCGCGGCGCACGTGGATCGACGACAATACAAAATCCGTTGGCAGCCTGATGCGGGCGGTGTCGCGCGCCGCGCACTGGCTTGATCAGCCCGACAACCGCGTGCTGGCTATCGAAATCCTCGCCCGCAGCGCACATCTGAACCTGCCCGTGGCTGCAGTGGAACACGCTTTGACAGGACGGTTTGCCACGCGGCATGACGGGCCGCCGGTGCACGTGCCCGATTTTGTCCGCTTTCATGACCGTGCGACGAACTTTCCATGGCGCAGTCAGGCGGCATGGATCGGCGAGCAAATCAGTCAGCTGACCGGCATCGACCGTGCCCACGCCATCCGCGTGGCCCAAGACACGATGCGCCCCGATCTCGTACCGCACGCATCTTGGGCCGATGGGGGTGGATATGCCGGGGGCCTCGGCCAAAGTCGAAGGCGCCCTGGCCCATGCGACCGCAGTTGCATCCACAAAAGGGCAAATGATTCTTGGGCCGGATGCTTTTTTTGACGGCAGAACCTACGATTTCGCACAGGCAACCTGATCAAAAAAGTGGCATTCGCTGCATCGCAGCATAAAACCGCAGTGAATCGCCAAAAGAGTATTGTCGGACCAACAGACCCCGCGCTAGCGTGATGGTAACGAAGCACAGATGCTTCCCATCGCCTCCACAGTCGGGGGCTCTTCTCAAGAGCAAAGTCGCTCGTCCCGGGTCACGCGTTCCTCCTCCCTCGCGTCCGGTACGGGCGGCTTTTTTTTGTTGTCGAAAGGACATTCTGCATGACACGACTCTTTGCCGCTGTTGGAACCGTTGCTGCCCTGATGGGATCGGTTTCACATGCCGAACTGCTGGATCTTGAAAAGGACGAACTCACGTTCGGATTCATCAAGCTCACGGATATGGCCCCGCTCGCCATCGCTTACGAGAATGGCTACTTCGAAGACGAAGGCCTGTTCGTCACGCTTGAAGCGCAGGCCAACTGGAAAGTGCTGCTGGATGGCGTGATCGACGGACAACTGGACGGCGCGCACATGCTGGCCGGTCAACCCTTGGCCGCAACCATCGGATACGGCACCGAGGCCCATATCATCACGCCCTTTTCCATGGACCTGAATGGCAATGGCATCACCGTGTCCAATGAAATCTGGGACGCGATGAAGCCCCATGTGCCATTGATGGATGACGGTCGCCCACAGCACCCGATCAGCGCCGAAGCCCTTGCGCCCGTCGTTGAGGATTACAAGGATCAGGGCCTACCGTTCAACATGGGCATGGTGTTTCCGGTCTCGACCCACAACTACGAAATTCGCTACTGGCTGGCTGCTGGTGGGCTGGAACCGGGCTTTTACAGCCCTGAGGACGTGTCGGGTCAGATCGGCGCCGATGTGCTGTTGAGCGTCACTCCACCCCCACAGATGCCGGCCACAATGGAGGCAGGCACCATATATGGATACGCCGTGGGTGAGCCGTGGAACCAGCAGGCGGTGTTCAAAGGCATCGGCGTGCCGGTCATAACCGACTACGACATGTGGAAGAACAACCCCGAAAAAGTGTTCGGCCTGAACGCAGACTTTGCCGAGGAAAACCCCAACACCACGCTGGCCATTACCAAGGCCCTGATCCGTGCGGCCATCTGGCTGGATGAAAACGACAACGCCAACCGCGAGGAAGCGGTCGAAATCCTCAGCCGCTCGGAATATGTGGGCGCGGATTACGAAGTCATTGCCAATTCAATGACCGGGTTCTTTGAGTTCGAAAAGGGGGACCGCCGCCCGGCCCCCGATTTCAACGTCTTCTTTCGCTACAACGCGACCTACCCGTTCTATTCAGACGCGATCTGGTACCTGACGCAGATGCGCCGCTGGGGGCAGATTGCCGAGGCTAAAACGGATCAGTGGTATTTCGACACAGCCGCCGAAGTCTACAAACCCGCCATCTATCTCGAAGCCGCGCGCATGCTGGTGGATGAGGGTCTAGCGGACGCAGCGGACTTTCCTTGGGACAGCGACGGGTTCAAGGCTGCGACGCCAGCCGAGGATATCATCGACGGCATTCCCTATGATGGCCGCACGCCCAATGCCTACCTCGACAGCCTGCCAATCGGGTTGAAGGGGGAGCAGAAGGTCGTTGGCAATCAGGTCGAAGGGTAAGCCCGAGGGCGGACCGGGGCGGTCACTGCACCTGCCCCGGTCCGCTGCAACGCAGCGCCAGTCGTTTAACACCTACAGACACCAAGCCGGGAGAGACCTGACATGACCGCCATCGACCCATCCGAGCTGCAGGACGAGGCGCGCGAAGCCCGCCGCCAACGCCTGTTCACCCGGATCAACACGGCTGACAAATGGTTTCAGGTTCTGGGCTTTGCCTGGCTGACTCCGGTTCTGAAAGCCGCCGCCGGGGACAACCCGCGCGCCCAAGGCAAGGAGATCTGGCGTTTGCTCGGCGTTCCGCTTCTGGCCATCCTCCTGTTTTTGGCCGCATGGTCTGCACTGGCACCCAAAGTCCAGACCTCGTTAGGGGCCATTCCCGGACCGGCGCAGGTCTGGGAACAGGTCGGCAACCTCAACGACGATGCCGTCCGCGAGCGTGAGAAAGAAGCGGCCTTTTACATCCGGCAGGACGAGCGCAATGCCAAGCTGATCGCGGACGGGCGCGAAGACCGTGTCCGCGAGCGGGTCTATACCGGCAAACCGACATATTACGACCAGATCTGGACGTCGATCCAAACCGTATTTTTTGGCTTTTTGCTGGCGTCGGTCATCGCCATTCCACTGGGCATCGCTGCGGGCCTCAGCCCGTTGGTGAGTGCGGCGATCAACCCATTGATCCAGATATTCAAACCCGTCTCGCCGCTTGCTTGGTTGCCGATTGTGACCATGGTCGTGTCCGCCACCTATGCCTCAGACGGCTGGTTTGCCAAATCCTTTCTCACCTCGGCCATCACGGTCACGCTGTGCTCTCTCTGGCCGACGCTGATCAACACGACGCTGGGGGTTGCGAGTATCGACAAGGACCTCGTCAGTGTGTCGAAAGTGCTGAAGATGAACACATGGACCAAGGTGACCAAGCTGGTCCTGCCCTCGGCCCTGCCACTGATCTTCACCGGGCTGCGCCTGTCCCTTGGCGTGGGCTGGATGGTGCTGATTGCCGCCGAGATGCTGGCGCAAAACCCCGGTCTTGGCAAATTCGTCTGGGATGAGTTCCAGAACGGGTCCTCGCAATCGCTCGCCAAGATCATGGTGGCCGTGTTCACCATCGGCATCATCGGCTTTCTGCTGGATCGGCTGATGTACGCGATCCAGTCCATGTTCACCTTTACGAACAATCGGTGAGTGCAATGTCAGTGATTGAGTTCAAACATGTTTCGAAATCCTACGGCTCTGGCATTCATCGCACCGACGTATTGAAGGACATCAGCCTTGAGGTGCAAGACGGGGAGTTTCTGGTCCTTCTCGGCTTTTCCGGGTCGGGCAAGACCACACTGATCAATCTGATGGCGGGTCTGGATGCACCCACCAGTGGTACGGTTAACTTCAAGGGTGCGCCGATCACCGGCCCCGGCCCCGAGCGCGGCGTGATTTTTCAAAGCTATTCGCTGATGCCCTGGCTCACGGTGAACGGAAATGTGCGTCTGGCGGTTGATACGATCCATAAGCGTCTGTCCAAAGCAGAGCGTGCCGCCAAGGTCGACCACTACGTGAACATGGTTGGGCTGAGCCACGCGGCGATGCGCCGTCCCGCGGAATTGTCGGGCGGTATGCGCCAGCGGGTGAATGTCGCGCGCGCCTTGGCGATGAACCCTGAGATTTTGCTGCTGGACGAACCCTTGTCCGCGCTCGATGCCCTGACCCGTGCCAATCTTGCGGACGAGATCGAGCATATCTGGGAAGCTGACAAGAAGACCTGCGTGCTGATCACCAATGACGTGGACGAGGCGATCATTCTGGCCGACCGCATCATCGCGCTGAACCCGGACGGCAGCTTGGGTGAAGAGTTCAAAGTATCCATCCCGCGCCCCCGCGACCGGATTGAGATGAATCACAACGAAACGTTCAAGCGGTTGCGCGCGGACGTGACAAAGTACCTGATGGATGTCGGGATCGAAGCCAAGATCGAAGGCACACGCCAGTTGCCGGACGTGACCCCGATCCACGGTGTGCCCTCGGCCGTTGCCGACGCCCAGAAGGGCCTGATCGAGAACCGGTTTCTGGATTTCTCGCAGCTGCACAAGGTTTATCCCACCCCCAAGGGCCCGCTCACCGTGGTTGAGGATTTCGACCTCAAGATCAATCGTGGTGAGTTCATTTCGCTGATTGGCCATTCGGGATGCGGCAAGTCCACGGTGCTGACGATGGCCGCCGGGCTGAACGAGATTTCTCAAGGTGCGATCAAGCTGGATGGCCGTCACGTCGAAGGTGCTGATCCCGAACGCGCTGTAGTGTTTCAGTCGCCCAACTTGTTTCCGTGGCTGTCGGCGAAAGAGAATGTCGCGATCGGGGTGGACAAGGTCTATCCAAATGCGAGCCGGATCGAGCGGCAGGAGGTGGTGGAGTACTATCTTGAGCGTGTCGGTCTGGCGGATGCGATGGACAAGCAGTCGGATAGCCTCTCCAACGGGATGAAACAGCGCGTCGGCATCGCCCGCGCCTTTGCCCTATCGCCGAAACTGCTGCTGCTGGATGAGCCCTTTGGCATGCTCGACAGCCTTACCCGCTGGGAATTGCAGGAGGTGCTGATGGAGGTGTGGTCCCGCACCAAGGTCACCGCCATTTGCGTCACCCACGACGTGGACGAGGCGATCTTGCTCGCCGACCGCGTGGTGATGATGACCAACGGGCCGCAAGCGACCATCGGCAAGATCGTCGACGTCGACCTGCCCCGTCCCCGCACCCGCAAGGCGCTGCTGGAGCATCCCGATTACTATGCCTACCGACAGGATGTTCTTGATTTCCTTGAGGAATACGAACACGGCAATGCGCCCAAACCGAAACCCACAGCGATTGCAGCGGAGTGACAGACATGACTCAGAACATCATGGTCATCGGGGCCGGCATGGCCACGGGTCGCGCGCTGGAGCATCTGTTTGAGGCAGGGGCGGATGTGAACGTCACCCTGTTCAACGCCGAGCCGCGGGGGAATTACAACCGCATCATGCTGTCGCCAGTGCTTGCGGGCGACAAGAACTACGAAGAGATCGTGACCCACGATGCCGATTGGTATGCCGCCAATGGGGTGACTTGCCGGTTTGGTGAACGCGTGGCGTCGATTGATCGTGCGGCCAAGACTGTGACAGCCCAGAACGGCGATGTGCTGCCTTATGACAAGCTGATCCTTGGCACCGGGTCGAACCCGTTCATGATCCCGCTGCCCGGCCACGATCTGGAGGGCGTCATCGCCTATCGCGATCTCGAAGACACCGAGCGGATGATGGCGCTGGGTGCGGGCAACAAGGTGGTTGTGATTGGCGGCGGTTTGCTGGGTCTTGAGGCTGCCGCAGGTATGGCCGCCCGCGGAGTGGACGTGACCGTTGTGCACATCATGGGCCACCTGATGGAGCGGCAACTGGACGAGGCGGCGGGCTATCTGCTGCGCAAAGCCTTGGTCGACAAGGGCATCACCGTGATGTGTCAGGCGAACTCCGGGGAGATCCTTGGCGCTGATGGGCATGTGAGCGCGCTGCTGCTGGACGATGGTACCGAACTGCCCTGTGATCTGCTGGTGATGGCCGTGGGCATCCGCCCCAACGTGGCGCTGGCGGCTGAGGCGGGCCTCGCCGTGGGGCGCGGCATACATGTGGATGATCAGATGGTGACCTCGGATGCCGACATTCTAGCCGTGGGCGAATGTGTGGAACATGACGGCGCGATCTTTGGCCTTGTGGCCCCGCTTTATGATCAGGCGAAAGTCGCCGCACAGACCATTCTGGGCGAGGACGCCGCCTTTGTTCAGAAAGAGCTGAGCACCAAGCTGAAGGTGACCGGGTGCGATCTGTTCTCCGCCGGGGATTTCGCTGATGGCGAGGGGCGCGAGGACATCGTGTTTCGCGATCCCGGGCGCGGGGTCTACCGCCGTCTGGTGATCGAGAACAATGTGGTGATCGGTACGGTGATGTATGGTGATACCGCCAACAGCAATTGGTTCTTTGGCCTGATCCGCGAGCGTACTGACATTTCAGAGATGCGCGAAACATTGATATTCGGCCCTGCCTATCAGGGAGGTGCCCCCCTGGACCCGTTAGCGGCCGTTGCAGCCTTACCGCGTGATGCGGAAATCTGTGGCTGTAACGGCATTTGCAAAGGCATGATCGTGGACGCGATCGAAGGGGGCGCGAGTGATTTGGGGGCCGTTCGGTCGGTGACCAAGGCGTCGGGGTCCTGCGGGACCTGCACGGGGTTGGTCGAACAGGTGCTGGCGGTTACATTGGGCGATGAATTTGTCATGCCGTCGGCCCAACCGATCTGCGGATGCTGCGATCTGTCCCACGAGGACGTGCGGCGGATGATCAAGTCTCAGGAATTGAAATCCATGGCCGCGGTCTGGCAGGAATGCGCGTGGAAGACGGTTGATGGGTGTCATGTGTGTCGCCCGGCGCTGAACTATTACCTGATTGCTGACTGGCCGCTGGACTATCTGGACGATCCGCAAAGCCGCTTCATCAACGAACGCAAGCATGCAAACATTCAGAAAGACGGTACTTTTTCCGTTGTGCCGCGCATGTGGGGTGGCATCACGACCCCGGACGAGCTGCGCGCCATCGCCGATGCGGCGGACAAGTTCGCCGTGCCGACCGTCAAAGTAACCGGCGGGCAGCGCATCGATTTACTCGGCGTAAAAGGCGAGGATTTGCCCGCCATCTGGGCCGATCTGAACGCGGCGGGCATGGTGTCAGGGCACGCTTATTCCAAGGGTTTGCGCACGGTGAAGACGTGTGTTGGCACGGATCACTGTCGCTTTGGCACACAGGATTCAACCGGCCTTGGTATCAAGCTGGAAAAAGCGCTGTGGGGGGCGTGGACGCCGCACAAGCTGAAGCTGGGCGTGTCTGGTTGTCCGCGCAATTGTGCAGAAGCGACGTGCAAGGACATTGGCGTGGTCTGTGTCGACAGCGGTTATCAGATCGGGATCGGCGGAGCCGCGGGCATGGATGTGCGTGAGGTCGAGCGGTTGATCGACGTCGAAACTGAAGAAGAAACCATCGCCGTGATCAAGGCGATGAGCCAGCTTTATCGTGAGAACGCCAAGTACCTCGACCGTATCTACAAATGGATGAACAAAGTGGGGCTGGAGTGGATACGTGAGCGTATTGCCGACCCTGAAGAGAGAGCGGCCTTGGTCGCGCGGTTCGATCTGTCCCAGACTGTCTATCAGAAAGACCCGTGGGCGGAGCACGCGCTGAAAAAGGCCGAAAGCTATCAACCCATTGCCAATCTGACGCTGGAGGCCGCCGAATGAGCGACTGGATCGACATTGCCGCTGTGTCTGACATTCCTGTGCGCGGTGCACGTGTTGTCAAATCGCGTGCAGGCTGCGTGGCCATTTTTCGCACGGCCTCCAACACGGTGCACGCACTCGATAACGTCTGCCCGCACAAAGCCGGGCCGTTGGCGGAGGGGATTGTGCATGGCACCGCTGTTACTTGCCCCTTGCACAACTGGGTGATTTCACTGGAAACCGGCATGGTGCAAGGCCCGGATGAAGGGCAGGTCACGACCTACCCCGCCCGCGTTGTTGACGGCCGTATCCTGCTGGATGCCACCCGCCTACGCGCCGGACGCGCGGCATGAGCACCTGCACCACCTGTCCGTACTGTGGCGTAGGGTGCGGAGTGATTGCTTCGGCGGACGGCACGATAAAAGGCGATCCGGATCACCCTGCGAACTATGGCCGGCTGTGTTCCAAAGGTGCGGCACTTGGCGAAACAATTGATCTGGACGGCCGTTTGCTGGCCCCGCGCATCGGCGGGCAGAACGCCGAATGGGACAGTGCGATAAACCTTGTCGCGCATCGATTCACGGACGCAATCCGCGATTACGGGCCAGACAGCGTGGCCTTTTACGTTTCGGGCCAGTTACTGACCGAAGACTACTATGTCGCCAACAAGTTGATGAAGGGCTTCATTGGTTCAGCCAATATCGATACGAATTCAAGGCTTTGCATGGCGTCGTCGGTGGCCGGGCACAAGCGTGCTTTTGGCACGGACACAGTGCCCGGCACCTATGAAGATCTGGAAGAGGCGGACCTGATCGTACTTGTGGGGTCGAACCTCGCCTGGTGCCATCCTGTTCTGCACCAACGCATTGCCGCGGCCAAAGCTGCGCGCCCCGGGATGCGTGTCGTGAACATCGACCCACGTCGAACGGCGACAACTGAACTCGCTGATCTGCATCTGCAAATCGCGCCGGACGGGGACATTGCGGTGTTCAACGGGCTGCTGGCGCATCTGGCGGCAGAGGGGCATATCGACACTGCTTATGTCGACGCTCACGTGGGCGGTTTCAGCGCGGCGGTCGCGGCGGCTGAGTGCTCCGATCCGCGCAACAGCGGTTTGAGCACAGAGATCTTGCGGCAGTTTTATGACCTTTGGGCAGGGACTGAAAAGGTTGTCACTGTCTATTCCCAAGGCGTGAACCAATCTGCCTGTGGCACCGACAAGGTGAACGCCATTCTCAACTGCCACCTTGCCACAGGCCGCATCGGGCGGCCTGGTATGGGTCCCTTTTCGATTACAGGACAACCCAACGCCATGGGTGGACGCGAGGTCGGTGGACTGGCGAATATGCTGGCCAATCACCTCGATATCGAAAATGCGGACCACCGCGCGACCGTGCAGGGTTTCTGGGGCAGTCCCACCCTCTGCACCAAGCCGGGGCTAAAGGCCGTCGATCTGTTTCAGGCCTGCGCGGATGGTAAGATCCAGGCGCTGTGGATCATGTCGACCAATCCAGCGGCCAGCATGCCCGACGCCGCTGGTGTCGCCCAAGCCATTGCAAATGTGCCGTTTTCCGTCGTGTCCGACATCATGGCGCGCACAGATACGGGCGATCTCGCGGATGTACTGCTGCCCGCCGCAGGGTGGGGTGAAAAGGACGGCACAGTTACCAACTCCGAACGGCGGATTTCACGCCAGCGCGCCTTTTTGCCAGTGCCGGGGCAAGCCCGTCCGGATTGGCGGATCATCTGCGATGTTGCGCGCGCGATGGGGCACGCTACCGCGTTTGACTATGACAGCCCGGCGGCAATCTTTCGCGAATACGCGGCACTCTCAGTGGCCGCGCAGTCCTTTGGCCGCGACTTTGACATTAGCGGTCTGACAGACCTCACAGATGAGGGCTATGCCCACATGAACCCCGTGCAATGGCCTGTGCCTGCCAGGCAAAAAGGCCGCGCGCGTTTCTTTGCAGACGGGGCATTCTATCACCCTGATGGACGCGCACGTATGGTTCCTGTCGCTGCTCCCATGGCGCAGGTCACCGCTGGGTTTCACCTCAACACCGGTCGCATCCGGGATCAGTGGCACACAATGACGCGCACGGGCAAATCGGCCCGGCTGGGTGCGCACATGGCCGAGCCTTATGTCGAAATTCACCCGCAAGACGCCAAAACCTTGGGTCTTGGCCCCGCAGAACTGGTGGAAGTGACGGCTGGCGGTGAACGCAGCATTTTGCGTGCCCTGCCGACGGACCGTGTGGCCAAGGGCGCACTGTTTGCACCCATGCACTGGACGCGACAACGCAGCGCCGCAGGCCCGGTGAACAGCGTAGTGCGCGTGCAGGTCGATCCGGTGTCCGGGCAACCGGCACTGAAATCGGGGCGTGTGTCTGCCAAACGGTTTGACGCTGCTTGGTATGGCTTTGTCGCCGCGACCGATCCATTGCAACAGTTTGGCGCCTACTGCGCCATTGCGCGCACTGCAACCGGCTGGCAGGCGGAATTGGCGGACAAACAACCACCTGCTGATGCACGCGCGGCGTTCAATGTCCTGACATCAATCCATGGTGGCGATATCAGCGAGATGCGGGATGACGGCGCGGGCCTTGTGCGCCTCGCACTTCGGGTCGATGGGATCTTGCGGGCCGTCATGTTTTCCGCCCCACGCCCGGTCGCAGTGTCCCGACCCCATGCCGTTGCGCTGATTGGCACACGCGCGCCGATGCTGGACGCATTGTCGGGCCGTGCCAGTGCCTCTGCTCCCGATCCCGGTGCAACCGTCTGTGCCTGCATGGGCGTCGGGTTGAATGATCTGCGTCGCGCAGTGGCGGCGGGGGCTGACAGTGTGGATGCCCTTGGTGCTGCGACGGGCGCTGGCACCAATTGCGGTGCGTGCCGCCCGGACCTTGCCGGTCTGCTGCCGCCGCCAACCGACGCCATTGCCGCCGAATGATCCAGACAGATCGGAGCTGACGAGATGAAAACCTTTCCCATGTTTCTCACCATGACGGGCCGGCGTGTTGTTATTGTCGGCGGAGGCGAGCAGGCCGCACAGAAGTGCCGCCTTATGCTGAAGACCGAGGCGCAGATCGACGTTCTGGCGGATCAACTGAACGATGAGTTGCACAGCCTCGCCCGGACCGGGCGGATCAACTGGCGTCGAGGCCGCATAGGGCCAACGGCCTTTGTGGATGCGGCCCTTGTCTTTGTGGCGACAGGATGTCCCGGTTTGAATGCCTGTCTGCACATGCTGGCCAAGGATGCGGGGGCCATTGTCAACGTCGTGGATCAGCCAGACCTGTGCGACGCCATCACGCCGTCGATCATCGACCGCGACCCGGTCGTGGTGGCCATCGGCACCGAAGGCACGGCCCCCGTCCTTGCCCGTCAGATCAAAACCCGGCTGGAGGAGATGCTGGAACCGCGCCTTGGCGACCTTGCCGCCCTCGCTGGCCGTTTGCGTGGGCTGGCCGCCCGCAGGCTGGGTCCACGCCAGCGCCGCGATTTGTGGTCGTGGGTGTTTGACGGCCCCATGCGCACACAACACGCCAAGCAGGGTGACGCGCCTGTGGCGACGGCTATCAAGACGGTAATTGCATCTGGCAGGATCCCGGAAAAAGGGCCCGCCCCAGTCGCGTTGGTCGGCGCAGGCCCCGGCAGCAGCGATCTGATCACCCTGCGCGGGGTGCAGCGCCTGCAAGAGGCGGACATCATTTTCTATGACCGACTGGTTGATCCGGGCATCCTCGAACTGGCGCGTCGCGATGCCGAGCGTGTCTATGTGGGCAAGGCACCGGGCTGTCACAGCTGGCCGCAGGACCGTATCAACAGCCTGACCGTGTCGGCCGCGTTGCGCGGGCAACGGGTTGTGCGTCTGAAATGCGGCGATCCGGGCGTTTTTGCGCGCGGCGCGGAAGAGGCCGAGGCACTGGTGGAGGCAGGCCTGTCCTACGAGATCGTACCCGGCGTAACGGCGGCGAGTGGCGCAGCAGCGGCGATCGGCGGTTTTCTGACTGAACGGGGCGAGACCGACACATTGGTTCTGACGACTGGGCGCAAGGCGCAAGCCAAAGAGCGTCCCGATTGGGTGCGGCATCTGAGTGCGCGCAGCAATGTCGCTGTGTACATGGGGATGCAGACGGCCCCACAGATCGTTGATGTTCTCGGGCACGCGGGGCTGCTGAACGAAGTGCGTGTCACGGTCGTCAGCAACGCACAAAGAGCGGACCAAAGGGTGCTGGAGTGCGCCGCAACTGAACTGGTTGGACAAATCACAGCGCATGGCCTTGTCAGTCCGGCAATCCTGTTTTTGCGGCGCACGGATGTGGCCCAAGCGACAGTCGCGCAGAATGCCCCTGCGTTGCACGCCGTTGCAGGCTAAATCCTCACATCAGCGGATAACGCAATTGTTGCGCAAGATCGACTGATTATTGTCGCTATCGCAATAGTGAATGCCCATGCCTGTCTATTCTTGAAACGCCCCAAAGGCCTTAGATGTCTCTCAGCCAAAGACAGACACGCCGAAAGGGATCAGCATGATCAAGGATATCAAAGGGTTGCACCACGTCACCTCGATGGCGGCGGATGCCAATGAAAACAACGCGTTCTTTACGCACACGCTTGGTCTGCGCCGTGTCAAGAAGACCGTGAACTTCGACGCGCCCGAGGTCTATCACCTCTATTATGGGGACGAGATAGGCACGCCGGGGTCGGTCATGACCTACTTTCCGTTCGGTCAGATGCCACGTGGGACGCGCGGCGTGGGCGAAGTGGGCGTAACAGAATTTGCCGTGCCCTCAGGCTCCCTGCCCTATTGGAGTGACCGGCTGACCGCCAAAGGCGTCACCGGATTGACACAAGACACCTTCCTTGGCGAGGCGCGCCTTGGCTTTGACGGACCCGATGGCGACAGCTTTGCGCTTGTCGAAAGCGCGCCCCAGGGACGCACGCCCTGGGCCGGAACGGACGTGCCCGAAGACGCAGGCATTCTTGGTTTTCGCGGGGCTCGGTTCCGGTTGCAGGATGCTGCCGCGACGGGCGAGTTGCTGACCTATATGGGCTACCAGAAGGCTGAAAGCGAAGGCAACACAACCCGCTATGTGATCGAAGGCGGCAATGCTGCTGACACCATCGACCTTGAGGAGATATCATCGGGCAAAGCCGCCAATCAGGGGGCGGGATCCGTCCACCACATCGCCTTTGCAGTAGAGGATCGCGCAGCGCAGCAAGACGTGCGCAAGGCGCTGCTGGATACCGGATACCAGGTCACACCCGTGATCGACCGCGACTATTTCTGGGCGATCTATTTCCGCACACCCGGCGGTGTGCTGTTCGAAATCGCCACGAACGAACCTGGCTTTGATCGCGATGAGGATACCGCAAACCTTGGGCAAGCGTTGAAACTGCCGACCCGCTACGAGGCGCATCGCGCGCAGATTGAAGATCTGTTGCCCACAATCGCGGATTAAGGAGGCACATATGTCGACGCAATCCTACACGGCACTGACCTCGGACCCGGCACCCGGTGCGCCACTGATCTTTGCCTTTCATGGCACGGGCGGGGACGAACACCAGTTCTTTGACTTTTCCAGACAACTTGTGCCGGGGGCGGGCGTAATCTCGCCCCGCGGCGATGTGTCTGAAGGCGGGGCGGCGCGGTTTTTTCGCCGTACGGGCGAGGGTGTCTACGACATGGACGATCTGGCGCGGGCGACGGAGAAGATGGCGGGGTTCATTGCGACCCATAAGGCAACGCATTCGGACGCGCCGATTTATGGTTTTGGCTATTCGAACGGGGCAAACATTCTGGCGGCGGTGGTCATGCAGCGTCCGGACCTGTTTGATCGTATCGCGCTGCTGCATCCGTTGATCCCATGGCAACCCGCACCCGTTCCCGCACTTGCAGACCGCGCCGTTCTGATTTCAGCGGGCCAGAACGACCCGATTTGTCCGTGGCCGCAAAGCGAAGCGCTGATGACATGGTTCAAAGATCAGGGCGCTCAGGTCACCCGTGAAATCCACGATGGCGGGCACGAACTGCGCCGCAGCGAAGCGGACGCACTGGCACGGTTCATGGCCGCCTGATCAACAACGCTGCTGGCACCAAAACCAGCGGCGTTTTGCTGGTTTCCGACGAAGACCCAGTGCACGCCGCGGAATGGCTGCAAAACCTGTGACCGATCTGCCGCGTATCCCACCTTAACGGTTGTCTTGGACCTGTTGTTAAGCGTAGCTAGCGCTAACAGAACACGCCCGGCATGGGCATATTTCATAGGTTCAGGAGACCGATGATGCGTGAATGGTGGCGAGACGCGGTGATCTATCAGATCTACCCAAGGTCATTTCAGGACGACAATGGCGACGGGATCGGCGACTTACCCGGCATCACGCGCCGTCTGGATCATGTGGCCTCGCTTGGTGTGGACGCGATCTGGCTGTCGCCCTTCTTTACGTCGCCCGACAAGGACATGGGCTACGACGTGTCCGATTACACCGGGGTCAATCCGCTGTTCGGCACGGTCGAGGATTTCGATGCTTTGACGGCGCGCGCCCATGATCTGGGTCTCAAGGTCATCATTGATCAGGTGCTGTCGCACAGTTCCGACCAGCATCCGTGGTTCGAGGAAAGCCGTCAGGACAAGACCAATCGCAAGGCCGACTGGTATGTCTGGGCTGACCCCAAGAAGGATGGCAGCCCCCCCAACAACTGGCCATCCGTGTTTGGCGGCTCGGCTTGGATGTTCGATCCGCGCCGCCGTCAGTATTTCATGCACAACTTCCTGACCTCGCAGCCTGACCTGAATTTCCACAATCCCGAGGTGGTCGACGCTTTGCTCGAAGCGATGGATTTCTGGCTCAAGCGTGGTGTGGACGGCTTTCGCCTCGACACGGTCAACTTCTACGTGCACGACAAGCAGTTGCGCAACAATCCGGCCAGCAAATACAAGGAATTCCCGGGCAATCCCTATGGCGCGCAACGCCACATCCATTCCAAGACACAGCCCGAGAATATCGAGGTGCTGAAACGCCTGCGCACGCTGCTGGACAAATACGACGACCGGATGATGATCGGGGAAGTGGGCGAAGACGGGTTGCGCCAGATCGAGATCATGGGGGAATACACCTCGGGTCAGGACAAGCTGCACATGGCCTATTCCTTTGCGATGCTCAGCCACGAACATACGCCCAAGCATTTCCGCGACTGCATCGAAGGGTTCATGCGCGACGCCCCCGATGGCTGGCCTTGTTGGTCGTTTTCGAACCACGATGTGCAGCGCCACGTCACCCGCTGGGCGCCCGCCCCGGAGTGGGAAGAGGCAGTTGCCCGTCAATCCATCAACATGCTGGTCAGCTTTCCCGGCACGCTGGGCATCTATCAAGGTGAAGAGCTGGGCCAGACCGAGACGGACATCGAATTCCACGAGTTGCAGGATCTGGGCAACATCGACTTCTGGCCGGACAACAAGGGCCGCGATGGCTGTCGCACGCCAATGGTCTGGGATGAAAGCAAGCCCAATGCAGGGTTTTCCACCGGGGAGCCTTGGTTGCCCGTGAAGGCGCCTCAGGCAGCGCACGCAGTTGCGGGGCAAGAGGGTAAGAACGACTCGGTGCTTGCGACCTATCGCGCCGCCCTCGCGTTTCGCAAATCGCGCCCGGAATTGAGCCTGGGTGAAACCACCTTCCCGAAGGTGCGCAATCCGCTGTTGGCCGTGTGCCGCACTCACGACGGTGTCAGTCTGACGGGTGTTTTTAACCTGTCGGACAAGGCGCAGTCGGTGCGCGTGAACAGCGACGCGACCCTCGCAGGTGCCGCCCATGCGCAGCTCGCCAAAGGCCGTCTGAAACTGCCGCCTTTCGGCTATGCCTATGTCGAAACCCGAGGAGATCAGAGCCCGGTGGGGTGACGCCAGACAGGCGTTCCCAAGAAGGGCCGTGTCATCCGGCCCGACTTGGGGTTAAACTCACCCAGATGAACGACGGCGTCCTGCACACATCCTGCACGGCGCACCAGACTGGAAAGACCAATATCGCATGGCAAAACCACTGACGCGCGACATGGCCTTGCAGGCCGCCCCACCCGCCGAGGTGATTGGCGCCCTTCTTGCCGGGCATCTGACCGATCCCTTCCATTTCCTTGGGCTGCGCGAGCATCCGGACGGTTTTGCGCTGAACGTGTTCGTTCCCGGTGCCGACAGTGTCACCTGTGTCACCGGGAAAGCGACCAAGACCGCGCTTGAACCCGTGCCGGACGCCCCGGGCCTGTTTTGCACTTTGCTCAAAAAAGACCAGCCCTATCGCCTCACCGCAGTTGCGGGCGAAAACAAATGGACGTTCGAGGACCCCTACCGCTTTGACCGGGTGCTGAGCGATGATGACCTTTATTACTTTGGCGAAGGGTCGATGCAGCGTCTTTGGAAGGTGCTGGGCGCACATGTGATGAACGTCGACGGCGTCGCGGGCGTGCATTTTGCCGTCTGGGCACCGAACGCCGAACGGGTCGCGGTCGTTGGTGATTTCAACACATGGGACGCGCGCCGTCATGGAATGCGACGGCTGGGGGCCTCGGGTGTGTGGGAAATCTTTGTCCCCGGTGTGATGCCCGGTGACGTCTACAAATACGCGATCCGGGGTGCGGGCGGCCATGATCTGCCGCTCAAGGCCGATCCGGTCGGGTTCGGATCAGAACATCCGCCCAAGACGGGGTCGATCGTGCGCGACATCGCGGGCCACGACTGGGCCGACGGCAAATGGATGAAAAGCCGTGCCGAACACCACAACACCGACGTGCCAATCAGCATCTACGAGGTGAACCTCGCCAGTTGGAAACGTGCCGAGTGCAATCGCCCATTGTCCTACGAGGAACTGGCCAGTGACCTGATCGATTATGTCGCTGACATGGGCTTTACCCATATCGAGATGATGCCGATCACCGAACACCCTTTTGACGGATCCTGGGGCTATCAGCCCATCGGCATGTATGCCCCCACCATCCGCCACGGCACGCCGGATGAATTCCGCGCGCTGGTCACCGCCGCCCACAACAAGGGGTTGGGTGTGCTGCTGGATTGGGTGCCTGCGCATTTTCCGACGGACGAACATGGGCTGGCGCAATTCGACGGCACGCACTTGTATGAACATGCCGACCCGCGCGAGGGGTTCCACCAGGACTGGAACACCCTGATCTTCAACTTCGGGCGGCGCGAGGTGGTGAATTTCATGACCTCCAACGCGCTTTACTGGTTGGAGGAATACCATCTGGACGGCATCCGCGTGGATGCGGTCGCTTCAATGCTGTACCGCGACTATTCCCGCAAAGAGGGCGAGTGGGTGCCCAACGACCATGGCGGGCGCGAGAACCTCGAGGCCATTTCATTCCTGCAGGGCGTGAACACCTTTGTTTATGGCGAGGATGCCAGTGTCATGACCGTGGCCGAGGAAAGCACCGCCTTTCCCGGCGTGTCGCGCCCTGTCTATCACGGCGGTCTCGGGTTCGGGTTCAAATGGAACATGGGGTGGATGAACGACACCCTGCGTTACATGGAAGAAGACCCGATCAACCGCAAATACCACCACCACCTGATGACCTTCGGCATCCACTATGCGTTCTCGGAAAACTTCGTGCTGCCTATCAGCCATGACGAGGTGGTCCATGGCAAAGGGTCGATGCTGAACAAGATGCCCGGAAATGACTGGGAAAAGTTCGCCAACCTGCGCGCGTACTACGGGTTCATGTGGTCCCATCCGGGCAAAAAGCTGCTGTTCATGGGGCAGGAATTTGCACAGCGGGACGAGTGGAACCACAACCAGAGCCTCGATTGGCATCTGCTTGATGCGCCTGCGCACAAAGGCGTTCAGACACTGGTGCGCGACCTCAACGCGCTCTACCGCGAAACGCCCGCCCTTTACGTCAACGACTGCCGCCCATCTGGCTTTGCGTGGATTGACGGGGGCGACATGGAAAATTCGATCTATGTCTATCAACGCCACGGTGCGCCCGGTGATCCGCGCGTTGTCGTGGTGCTGAACATGACACCGGTAGAGCGGCCAGATCACAGGATCGGGCTGCCGGGGCCGGGGTTCTGGCGTGAGGCACTGAATACGGACGGCGCCGAATATGGCGGCGGTGGGCGTGGCAATCTGGGAGGAGTGCGCGCCGAAGACGTGGAATGGATGGGTCAGGACCAATCCGCCAACGTCACACTGCCCCCGCTTTCGGCAGTCATATTGATTGAAGGGGAGGACGACACATGAAACCGACACCAAACGACAGGCTGTCCAACCGCACGATGGCCTTTGTGCTGGCGGGCGGGCGTGGCAGCCGGCTGAAGGAATTGACCGACAACCGGGCCAAACCGGCGGTCTACTTCGGCGGCAAGACCCGGATCGTGGATTTCGCCCTGTCCAACGCCCTCAACTCCGGCATCAGGAAGATG
This sequence comes from Tateyamaria armeniaca, assembly GCF_045797845.1. Taxonomy (NCBI): domain Bacteria; kingdom Pseudomonadati; phylum Pseudomonadota; class Alphaproteobacteria; order Rhodobacterales; family Roseobacteraceae; genus Tateyamaria; species Tateyamaria armeniaca. The sequence goes on along the minus strand of NZ_JBHDIY010000002.1, from coordinate 1,970,437 downwards.
GCCATCGCGACGCAATACAAGGCCCACAGCCTGATCCGTCACTGCCAGCGCGGCTGGGGTTTTCTGCGGGCGGAACGGAACGAATACCTCGATATCCTGCCCGCCAGCCAGCGAATGGACGAGGAAAAGTGGTACCTCGGCACTGCCGACGCCGTGGCCCAGAACATCGACATCATCGACAGCTATGATGTTGAATACATTGTCGTTCTGGCCGGTGATCACATCTACAAGATGGATTACGAAATCATGCTGCAGCAGCATGTGAACACCGACGCGGATGTGACCATCGGCTGTTTGACCGTCCCCCGGATGGAGGCGACGGCCTTTGGCGTGATGCATTGCGATGAAACGGACCGGATCACCGACTTTCTCGAAAAACCCGCTGATCCGCCCGGCATTCCCGGTGATCCGGACAATGCGCTCGCCTCGATGGGGATCTACGTCTTCAAATGGTCCTTCCTGCGTGAATTGCTGATCAACGACATGGCGGATGATAACTCCAGCCACGACTTCGGCCATGACATCGTGCCTTACGTCGTCAAGAACGGCAAAGCGCAGGCGCACCGCTTCCTTGACAGTTGCGTGCAGTCAGGGCTTGAGACAGAGCCTTACTGGCGCGATGTCGGTACGATCGACGCGTTCTGGCAGGCCAATATTGACCTTACCAAATTCACCCCGCCGCTTGATCTTTATGACAACTCCTGGCCGATCTGGACCTATGCGGAAAGTGTGCCCCCGGCCAAGTTTATTCACAATGAAGAGAAACGGCGCGGGGCTGCGGTGTCTTCGATGGTGTCGGGCGGATGTATCATCTCGGGCTCGGAAATCAGTGAATCGCTGCTGTTCACGGGCGTGCACAGCCATTCGTTTTCCTCGCTGCATCAAGTGGTGGCCCTGCCCTATGTCGACGTGGGCCGCGAGGCGAAGCTGTCCAAATGCGTGATTGATCGCGGTGTACAAATCCCGGATGGCCTTGTCGTCGGGCAGGACCCGGTCGAGGATGCAAAATGGTTCCGCGTGACCGACAGCGGCGTTGTCCTGATCACCAAAAAGATGATCGCCGCGCGCGCCGCTGCCGGAGAGTGAGCAGATGCGCACGGTTCTGTCTGTCACGTCTGAATGCGTCCCCCTGATCAAGACGGGGGGGCTGGCCGATGTGGCCGGTGCCCTTCCCGCAGGGCTCGCGCAGACGGGATGGCAGATGCGCACGTTGCTGCCCGCCTATCCCGGACTGATCGAAAAGGCCGCCGCCAAAAAGAAGGTGTTTGCATTCAAGGATCTGATGGGCGGACCGGCCGGCGTGATGGCCGGGCAAGCGGGGGGCGTCGATGTCCTGTTGCTGGATGCGCCGCACCTATACGACCGGCCTGGCGGGCCTTACGGCAATCCGACCGATTTTCCCGACAACCCGGTCCGCTTTGCCGCGCTGTCCTATGCCGCCGCACAAATCGCGCGCGACGGGCTTTCGGATGGTTGGACACCGCAGGTTCTGCACGCGCATGACTGGCAGGCGGGACTGGCCCCGACTTATCTGAAACTTGGCGGTGATCACGATGTCGCAACTGTCATGACGGTGCACAACATCGCGTTTCAGGGCCTCGCCCCTGCGGCCATGCTGGGTGCAATGCAACTGCCGATTTCCGAGTTCACCTCGGAAGGCTTGGAATATTGGGGGCAGATTAGCACGCTCAAGGCGGGTTTGGTTGATGCCGACGCGATCACGACAGTCAGCCCCACTTATGCCGCCGAGTTGATGAGGCCTGAATTCGGCATGGGTCTGGACGGGTTGATCGCGCACAGGGCCGCCGACCTGAGCGGCATTCTGAACGGCATCGACATGGACGTCTGGAACCCCGAAACCGACCAGGAAATCACGGCCTATTCCGCCACCTCACTGAAAGGCAAAGCCAAGAACCGCAAGGCGTTGATGGCCGAGTTTGGACTGTCGAAGATCGACGGCCCGCTGGCCATCGTCGTCAGCCGCCTGACCTCGCAAAAGGGGATGGACCTGATTGCCGACACAGCCGATCAGTTCGTGGCCATGGGTGGCGGGCTGGCCATCTTAGGCAGTGGCGATCCGGCCATCGAGGACCAGATGCGGATGCTGGCGCGCAATCATCCGGGCAGGATTGGCTTGCGCATCGGCTATGACGAGGCACTGTCGCACCGCATGTTCGGCGGCGGTGACGTGGTGTTGGTGCCCTCACGCTTTGAACCCTGCGGGCTGACGCAGCTTTATGGCCTGCGCTATGGCACTGTCCCGGTCGTGGCGGCCACGGGCGGGCTGGCGGACAGCGTGATCAACGCAAATGTCATGGCGCAGACATCGAACGCGGCAACGGGATTCCAGTTTCATCCCGTCGACTCACTGGCCTTTGGCCACTGCCTGCGCAACGTCACCGACCAGTTTGGCGACAAATCGGGCTGGACCCGCCTGCAAAAACGGGGAATGAAGCAACAACTGGGGTGGGAGGCCTCTTCCGCGGCATATGCTGCACTCTATGAAAGGCTATTGGCGTGAACGTCTCCGCTCAACACGACTTACCCAAGGTGCTTAAACATCACTCGATGTCTGCGGGCCGCCCGTCGCCCATTGGTGCCACCTTCGATGGCGAGGGTGTCAACTTTGCCGTCTTTTCAGAACATGCCGAACGGGTCGAATTGTGCCTGTTCGATCACGACGGCTGGATCGAGATCGCGCGTATTCCTCTGATGGAGCGGGACGGTGATGTCTGGCACATCTATATTTCGGGCCTGACGCCGGGTACGACGTACGGCTACCGCGTGCACGGGCCTTACGATCCAGAAAACGGACATCGGTTCAATCCCAACAAGCTGCTGCTGGACCCATATGCCAAGCGCATCATTGGCGAGGTTGCGTGGAACGACGCGGTCATGGGGTACTCCATCGGGGCCAAGACCGCCGACCTCAGCTTTGATCGACGCGACAGTGCGGCCTATGTGCCGCGTTCGGTGGTGGTTGATCCAAGCTTTGAGTGGGGCAAGGACGCCCCGCCCGAGATCAGCAGTTCAGAGACGCTGATCTACGAGGCGCATGTCAAAGGTATGACTGCGGAATTCCCCGGCCTGCGCCGCGCCCAGCGTGGCCGTTTCCTTGGGATGTCCAGCGAACCGGTCCTTGAACATCTCAACAAGCTGGGCGTGACCACGGTACAGTTGCTGCCGGTCCACGCTTTTCTGGATGACAAGTTTCTCGTGGATGCGAACCTCAGCAATTACTGGGGCTATCAATCCATCGGCTTTTTTGCCCCTGAACCGCGCTATATGGATCAGGCGGGCATCTGGGAATTTCAGGCCATGGTCCGGCGTTTCCATGCCGCCGGGATCGAGGTGATCCTCGATGTGGTCTACAACCACTCGGGCGAGGGCAACCATCTGGGTCCGACCTTGTGTTTCCGCGGTCTGGACAACAAATCCTACTACCGCCTCGAGGGCGACGGGCGTTATTACATCAACGACACCGGGACGGGGAACACGCTGAACGTACGGCACCCGATGGTGCTGCGCATGATCATGGATTCTCTGCGCTATTGGGTCGAGGTCATGCATGTGGATGGCTTCCGCTTTGATCTGGCGACCGTGCTGGGGCGCGAGGAAGAAGGCTTCAACCGCAATGGCGGCTTTCTTGATGCGTTGGGGCAAGACCCGGTGCTGAGCCGTGTAAAACTGATTGCCGAACCGTGGGACCTTGGCCCCGGCGGCTATCAGCTCGGCAACTGGCCCCACCCGTTTCTGGAGTATAATGACAAGTTCCGCGATGGCATCCGCAAGTTCTGGCGCGGCGATGATGGCCTAACCGGCAAGCTGGGCCGCTGTCTGACGGGCAGTGCCGACACTTTCGATCATTCAGGACGCGCGGCCACATCGTCGATCAACTTCATCACCTGCCATGACGGTATGACGCTGCGCGACGTCGTCAGCTATTCCAGGAAAAACAACCACGCGAACGGCGAAAACAACCGCGACGGCACGGATGCGAACTGGTCCGACAACATGGGGGTCGAAGGGCCAACCGACGACCCTGAGATCAACGCTGCGCGTGCCCAGCGCCAGCGCAATCTGATTGCGACCGGGTTCCTGTCTCAGGGCACACCGATGCTGCTGGCCGGGGACGAGATCGGCAACACGCAGATGGGCAACAACAACACCTTTGGTCAGGACAACCCGCTGGGCTGGGTCAACTGGGCCGATGCGGATGACGAACTGCTTGCGTTTGTGCGCAAACTGGCTTGCCTGCGCCGCGAACACAAAGTGCTGCGCCAGACCCGTTTCCTGCATTCGCGCCCGCGCAGTGCAGACGGCAAACCGGACGTGTTCTGGCGTCTGCCCGATGGTGCCGCGCCGACGCGCGAAGAATGGGAAGACCCGAAAACCAAAACCATCGGGGTCGAGCTGCGCACATCGTCGACCACACCCTATTACGCGGCCTCTGACGACGTGATCTTTCTGGTATTCAACAACGGCGCGGATCAGGACGTCGTGCTGCCGCCTTGCGTGCCCCACAAGACATGGGAGCGTATCCTGAACACCGCCGCCCCGGACGAGGGGCCGTATTGCGTGATGGGCGACACGGTGCCGGTGCAGGCACATTCGGTGTCCGTGTTCACATTGACTGCCATCACCTGAAAGGAGCCACCCCATGAGCATAGCAACGATTGCGACCGCCCCGATTGACGGACAAAAACCCGGCACATCGGGTTTGCGCAAGAAGTGCAAGGTGTTCATGGGCGCGCATTACCTTGAGAATTTCGTGCAGGCGATGTTTGACGGGATCGGCGGCGTTGAGGGCAAGACGCTTGTTGTGGGTGGTGATGGCCGCTTTCACAATGATGTCGCCACCCAGACCATTCTGGCGATGGCGGCGGCCAATGGTGCTGCGCGTGCAATCGTGGGCCAGAACGCCCTTTTGTCGACCCCCGCCGCCTCGAACCTCATTCGCACGCTTGAAACGGATGGCGGCGTGATCCTGTCGGCCAGCCACAACCCCGGCGGCGTCGACGAAGACTTTGGCATCAAGTTCAACATGCCCAACGGTGGCCCTGCCCCGGAATCCGTCACAAACGCGATCTTTGAGCGCACCAAGACACTATCGCAATATCGGATCTGGCAAGGCGCGCCTGTCGATTTGTCCGCGATTGGCGTGACCAAGCTGGGTGAGATGCAGGTCAACATCGTCGATCCGGTCGAGGCCTATGTCGACCTGATGCAACGCCTGTTCGATTTCCCCGCCATTGCAGACATGATCAAGGATGGGCTGAAAATCCGGTTTGATGCGATGTGCGCCATCACCGGGCCTTACGCGCGCGCCATTCTGGAAGGCGCACTTGGGGCACCTGACGGCACGGTTGTACACGGGACCCCCCTTCCCGATTTCGGCGGCATGCATCCCGACCCCAACCCCACATGGGCGCATGAGTTGATGGACGAAATGATGGGTGAAAACGCCCCGGGCTTTGGCTGTGCGTCCGATGGCGACGGGGACCGCAACATGATCGTCGGTCCGGGCTGTTATGTCAGCCCGTCGGATTCGCTGGCCGTTATCGCGGCCAACGCGCATGTGGCGCCGGGCTACAGTGACGGGCTCAAAGGCGTGGCGCGCTCCATGCCGACCTCGGCGGCGGTGGACCGGGTGGCCGAAGCGCTTGGCATTGACTGTTACGAGACGCCGACGGGCTGGAAGTTCTTCGGCAACCTCATGGATGACGGGCGGGTCAGCCTGTGCGGTGAGGAAAGTTTTGGCACCGGGTCCGATCACGTACGCGAAAAGGATGGCGTCTGGGCGGTGCTGATGTGGCTGAACATCATGGCTGCGACCGGTAAATCCGTACCCGAGATCATGGAAGAACACTGGGCGCGCTTTGGACGCAACTACTATTCCCGTCACGATTTCGAAGCGATTGAAACCGAAAAGGCCGACGCGCTGATGGCCGACCTGCGCGGCAAGCTCGACAGCCTCAAAGGCCATGTCGAGGGGCCGCTTACAGTCGCCGAGGCGGATGATTACGAATATCTCGACCCGGTGGATGGCAGCACGTCAGCACAGCAAGGCGTGCGGGTCGTGTTCGAAGGCGGCGCGCGCTTTGTGGTCCGCCTCTCCGGCACAGGCACAAGCGGGGCGACGCTGCGCCTCTATCTTGAAAGCCTTGAGACCGAAAAACTGGACCTTGAGCCCCAAGCTGCGCTGATGTCGGTGATCGCTGCGGCGCATGCCATCACGTGCCTCGAACAGCACACCGGGCGCACGTCGCCGGACGTTATCACCTGACATGGCGACCCGTGCCCGCCCCGGCATCACGAACCAGCAGCTTTTCGATCTGCGCTGGAAACGCGGGCACAAGGACCTGATCGGGCCCATGGCGCGCCTGTTCGGGGCGCAACACGAAGTCGAAGAGCTGTCCGAACGCTTGCGTCACATGCTGCTGCGCCACTGGAAGCAGCGCAGCGCGTCCCTGCGTGCACTCGACCTTGAGCGAGACCTGAACCCCGACTGGTTCCTGTCCGAAGAGATGGTCGGCTACATCTTTTACATCGACAAGTTTGCGGGCCGGTTGGCGAATGTGCCTGCGCACATCCCCTATCTGCAATCACTTGGCGTCACCTACGTGCACATGATGCCATGCCTCAAACCCCGCGAAGGGGCCAATGACGGCGGCTATGCGGTGCAGGATTACCGCGAGATCAACCCCACCTTGGGCACCATGGCCGATTTTCAGCAAACCACGATGATGCTGCGGGCTGCGGGCATGAGCACCTGCATCGACATGGTTTTGAACCACACCGCCAAGGATCACGATTGGGCGCTGAAAGCACAGGCCGGCGATCCGTTTTATCAGGCATTCTATCGGATGTTTGATGACGACACACTGCCCAAGCTTTATGAACGCACGCTGACCGAAATCTTTCCCGATCAGGCACCGGGAAACTTCACCTACTACCCGGACATGGGCAAATGGGTCTGGACGACGTTTAATGAATACCAGTGGGATCTGAACTGGGAAAACCCCGAAGTCCTGCTGGCCGTGCTCGATACGATCCTGTTCCTTGCCAACAAGGGGGTCGAGGTGTTTCGGTTGGACGCTGTGGCGTTCATGGGCAAGCAGATGGGCACGAATTGCCAGAACCTTCCGGTTGTCCACGATCTGTTGCAACTGATCACGCAGGCCACCCGCGTTGCGGCCCCTGCGGTCATTCACAAGGCCGAGGCGATTGTGGGCCCGGCTGACCTTGTCCCCTACCTTGGCACGGGCAGCCATGCGGGGCGCGAAAGCCAATTGGCCTATCACAATTCCCTGATGGTGCAGTACTGGTCGGCGCTGGCCTCACAAGACACCCGCCTGATGACCCACGTGTTGCGCAGCCATTTTCCGGAATCCATGCGGCGGGCGTGCTTTGCCACTTATATCCGCTGTCATGACGACATCGGGTGGGCCATCACGGAGGAAGATGCCGCTCATATTCCGCATCTTAATGCCCCGTCCCATCGCAACTATTTGGCCGATTTCTACAATGGAAGTTTCGCTGGCAGTTTTGCGCGTGGCGCCGATTTCCAGTCCAACCCCGAAACGGGAGATCGGCGCACCAATGGCAGCTTTGCCAGCCTTGCGGGACTGGAATCCGCGCTCGAACAATGCGATGCGACCGCTGTTGATCTTGCGCTTGACCGGATCGCACTGGGTTTTGCGCTGATCGCATCCTTTGGGGGCATACCGCTGATCTATATGGGGGATGAGTTGGGGCTGCTGAACGATCACAGATTCCTCGACGATCCAGAGCAGGCCGATGACGGGCGCTGGATGCAACGGCCTGCGATGGACTGGACGCAGACAGCCGATGACAATGCCACGACACCCTCTGCACGGTTGCTGGCGCGCGTGCGCCACGTCATGCAGCGGCGCAAAGGCACGGCGCGCCTTGCCTCTTATGTCCCCACCCGCGTGTTAGAAGCGCCGGACAACGGAGTGTTCGCCTTTGCCCGCCTGGGCGATACAGGCACGCTGACATGTGTTGCGAATTTCGCGGCGGGGGCGCGGTATGCAAGCCTTTCGGGCCTTGGTATTGACGGTCAGCCCGAATTGCATGACCTGCTTAGCGAAATGCAGGTTCCGGTCGAGGCGGGACGTATCACTTTGACGCCCTATCAAATGCTGTGGATTTCGGCGGACTGATGTATTGCAACGGCGTAGTGCCGCCGTGGTCTATTCCACGCAGGCGCAAGAACGCCATCGGCGTTGTGCCTCGCCCGGCTAACTCAGGGTCGTCGCACCGTCATGTTCCTGATGCCCGGGCTGATCCGTGCTGGGGTCGTCTTCGGTATCCGACGCGTATGCATATGGCATTCGCGCGACGGACGACACGGCAAGGTCTGTTACAATTTGCGCAACTTCGCTGGCCCCGTTCTGCGCCATGCATTCCGCGGCCACCCGACCCCCGGCTCTTGCCATTGCGCCGCGCGTCTTTGAATGTAGCAGATCGGACAAGGCCGACGCTACATCAAACGGCGCATCACGGCGCACCATCAGGCCACATCGCTGATCGACCGCATAGCGTGCACGTTCTATCTGCTGATCCATCTGCTCGTTTTCGTTAGGAGCCCACAGGGTCGGCAAACCAGCCGCGAGATGTTCACAGAAGGTGTTATAGCCGGGGGCCGCAACGGCAGCGTCAAATGCGGACAGGTATTGCGAGAACGGATAGCCTGACAGTCGGGCAATGCTGTCCGGCACGTCAAGGCGATCTTGCGCAATCTGCCACTCGGCTAGGGCGCAGCCCAGACCAGCACGCCCATGGACCCGGTCAATGACCTGTCCGGTGATCCGCGCCATATCAAAGTTGTTGCCAGCCCCGGTGGCGACCAGAACGTTCGTGTCCGATGGATCAAGGCCAAGGGCGGCACATGCTTCGACGCGGCTGGGCATCTCGGCTTGATCGAGAATGCGGACAGGCGGCACCGCACGCACTTGCGATGCACGCGCCACTGTTGGCCCGTCATCACGCGACCATGCCGGGTCCAGCGGTTCGACAACAAGATCGAGCGCCTCGGCCCGGTCGAGCGCCTCCATATCTCTGCCCAACCCCCACATGGCGCGCCTGATCCATACCGATGTTATGGCGGGATTGTCTGACAGCGCCATGAGCATCCCGATGAACGGCATGTTGCCATCAAAAATCACGACGCGCGGTTTGTAGAATGCAAACATCGCATTCAGCGCCTCAGCAAGGCCGGTGTTCCAATGCGCTTTCACCTCGCCGTACGTCGCGTGGTACGGGAGGTGTTCGCCAACAAAACCAAATCTGCGCACCGTATCCACCGCGCGCGAGTGGCTGACAAAAACCGGCTGAATGCGTTCAGGCAGGCGGCGTGCGATCGCCAATTGCCGTGTGAGATGACCCATGCCAATCCCGTTTGTGGAGTAAAACAGTACGCGTGTGTTCGGCTCTGCATGGACTGCGGGGGCAAAAGTTGCACGCTCAGGCGCACCGACAAGCGCCTTGACCCGCGCGACGAACACGTCACGCGAAAACACCACCTTCATCAATGCCGCGCCCGCCTGTCGCGCCGATGTCATCACCTGGTTGTCCAGTTTGAGTTTGATGGCGGCCTGCAACAGTTCTTCGTCCGATCCATAGATGGCCGCTCCCCCGAACAACTCGCGGTAGGATTCGGGAAGGCAGGGAATGACGCCCGCGGAAATCGCCATCAAGGCCTCAACCGGATAGGGGTCATTCGCCGCCACGTCCGGGTTGAACAGCAAATCCAGCTTGGCAAAGAAGTCGGCCATATTCAGCGTCTTGTCGGACCAATTTTCGACTGGGGCGGCCCGGGGCCACACGTCGCTTGCCAATGTCGGCTCACCGCGCGCGCGCAAAGCAACGAGGGGTGAGGACAGGCAAACATCCGGCCACACGTCCGTGGGGCGCGTGCGCGCGATGCGTGTGCGGCCAATCGTTGGGCGCGCCCGATCCGCAGCGTCGGCCTGCACGTGCGACAAATCCGGTGCGACCGGTGCCCAAACAACATCCGTCACGGGCCAGTCCGGGACGGCAAAAGCCATCGCATCATGTGCCGTGATTGACGTCGGGCACCAGTTGACGGAACCGCCCATTGCGATCTCTGCCCGCGCGCGCAACCGATCCAGATCAGACCGTGCCTGCATGGCCAGCGCCGCGGGTCGCTCGATTGTGACAAGGCGATGTGTCGCGTGGATCTGCGGACATCCGGTGAGGGGGGCTGCGAAAATGCGGGCATCAAAGGCCAGTGCCAGACTGCACTCGATTGATGCGCCCCGTGCAACCCGCCGAACAGTCCCGGCTTGCAGAAGGTCCGCCATGTCTGGATCAACTCGGTAAGGATCAGCAGGGATCGCACCGGTGATCACGGGCACAATTGCGACGCTGTAGCCTGCACCAACCAAAGCAGACGCGGCGGCTGCATGGCATGGCGCTGCCACATCGCCGACGCGAATGTCAGCGATGATGGCAATGTCGACCTTGATGGATCGTGATCCCGGTATCAGGTCGCTTGGCACGAAAGACCCGAGACGAATGTCCCACGCGTGCCGGGTTCAAAGGCGATGGATTCCACCTTGCTTGCCCCCCGCCCGGACGGACGTGTGATCTGGCTCACGACATACAGGCCATCGCGCACAGCACCACCCCCCGACACAACGAGGTGAGTGTTCAGTTCATATTCCAGCACTGTTCCATTGGCCGCAACGACGCGTGGCTTCAGTGTGCCCCGGGGGCCGGACGGCGTCCCGCACCGCACTGACGCATTGACCGGTCCAGAATAGCGCAGAACTGTGGTCGACCCATCAGCACTGCGCCCCGTAACATCGTATCCGAGGGATTGCAGCCGCGACACGTCACCCGCGGCAGCACCCGATGAGACCGGTATTTCGTCACAGGCCGCCAGCAAAAGCGGCAGCGACATAGCGATGGCGACAAGGCGTTTCTTAATCATTTTCGGTCTCCAAAATTGATGCTGCAAGTACGGCGAGAGTTTCGATCGTGATGGGCCCGGACGGTAGGTCCGCGCCCTGTTCTGTGAATGCCTGATCCAGGGCGCGCCGGGTTCCGGCACCCAGCTGCCCATCGGCCACGCCGGGTTCCTTGCCCATGCGTGCCAACATAACCTGTGCGGCCTTCACCAACTCGGCATTGTCATAGTGCGCCATGGCCTCATCCACCAACCGCGCAAGATTGGCATCTTCCGAAAGGCTGCGCGCCTTGGCATAGAAAATCAGCGCTTCGGTCCGATCTTGCGCAACCCCGCGCCCGGCCTCGGTCATTTTTGCAAGATCAAGGGCCGCCCATGGCACGCCCCCGTCAACGGCTTGCCGATACCAGTTTGCCGCTGTGGCGAAGTCCGCATCGACACCATCGCTTGACGCAAACACCCGACCAGCATCGCGTGCGGCCCATGGATTGCCTTGTGCTGCAACACTGTAAAGCGCGCGTGCCCTGGCGATGTCCTTGGTGACGCCGCGCCCGGTTTCATACAGCTTGGCCAGTGCCCGTTCTGCACCATAGACCTGTTCGGTTATGGCTCGCTCAAGCAGCAATGCGGCCCGCGACGGATCATCAAACAGCGGCGCTCCCGACCCGTATAGCAGCCCAAGCCGGTAATATGCTTCGCCGTCACCGGCTTGTGCGGCGCGCACGTAGAGACGTGCCGCAGCCTCGATATCCGGGCTTGTCCCCTGACCTTTTTCATACATGATCCCAAGACGCGTCAACGCGTTCGGCACTTGCCGCGAGGCCGCCGTTTCAAACCAGAAGCGTGCCTGCTCAAAATCCTGCGGGATGCCGTCACCATCCTGATACATGCGCGCCAACCGGGTCTGTGCAGTCAGCTCGCCGGATTTTGCCGCCTCGATGTACCAGCGCTCCGCCTCCTGCGCATCGCGCGCGACGCCCAGCCCCTTATGATAGAATTCGGCCAGATTTGTCATTGCCCAGTCGTTTCCGCGCGCCGCGCCGCGTTCGTAAAACTCACGGGCCACGGCGTAATCCTGCGGAACACCGACGCCTGCACGGTGCACCCATGCAAGGGCAGTCAGGGCGGCAATGTCCCCCGCCGCAACGGCCGTTTCAAAAAGTTCGTAGGCCCGTGTGAAATCCTGCGAGACCGCCTGCCCGTCCAGATGCATCTGGCCGAGGTAGACCATCGCATTGATATAACCTGCATCAACCGCCTTGACCTGCCACTCCCGCGCGTCTTCGTACCGCCCAGCCGCGCGGTAGGCGCGGGCAAGCTGCGCCCAGAACCGCACAGTGTCGGGGTGGCGCGCGACAGCGAGTTCACAAACGGCGATGGCCCCTTCAAAATTACGGTCCAGAATGAATTGCCTCGTACCGGCTGTGACCCGCGCGCTGTCATAGGGGTTGCCCGCAAGCATGTCACAGGCATCGACGTAGCTTTCGATGTCGATCCGCACCGGATCAGTGGCACCTTCCGGTCCCAGAACATCGCCCTCAAGTGCCTCAAGCCCGCCGTTCGATCCGACAAACGGTTCAAACTCCGACGCCTCGCCCGCGCGCACAAAATGCACCGTGCCCTGGTTAAGCGCGCTGCCACCTGCCGTGCGCACTTCGCCGAGGCGCGGCGCGCGCGAAACATAGACCCAACCATCAGCGCTTTGCTCTGACAGGGTAATCCGGGATGGCCCCACACCGATCGGCACTGCGTTTTGGCTGCGGGCCAGCCGATCGACCACGTCTGCCTTGTATTCTGTACGCAGGCTGTCGTTTTGTTGCGGCAGGACAGGCAGCACCGGGTCGACTTCCTGCACGGTGTCAGGGTCGCCGCCCAGCAACGCGATGTGCGCAAGTGCATCATCGACAAAAGCGCCATCCGGGCTGGTTCTGACATAAGCCTCAAACGCGTCCAGTTTGTCACTGTCCCGGATCGCACGCCAGAACACGCGGTCCACGATGCGCTGAGGCGGCAGTGCGCCCAAGGTGTCGCCCTCAACGCCCAACCCGGTCGTTGAATTGCGCAGATCTGGCGTATCCGGTTTGAAGTAAAACGGATTTTCAAGCGTGCTGGTCGTCCAAGCAATCTGCTGACCGTCGGTGCGTTCCCGCACGCCCCCACGCACCCGGCGGAACAGTTCGGCCAGTTCAATACCCGGCTCATCAATGCTTTCGGCGATGGACGCCGTGTAGGGGCTGTGCTGGCCAACACCGTCAAAGGCAACTGCGCCCGGTGCGGTGGCAAAGCTGATCATGGTTTCGCTGTCGCCCGCCGTCATTTCGGCCAGCCCGCCCGACGAGGCTTCGGACAACAGAACCAAGCCACGCTGCACCTCTTCGCGGGATTGTCCAATCGTGATCGCTCGCGTGGCAATCTCATCTGCATCCTGCGTGTCCAGGGCAACGAAAGGATTGTTGCGACAGGCATCGAGCAGGACAATGTTCAAGCGCGCACCAGAGCCATCCATGATGTCGACAAACAGTTGTGCATCAACAGATTGCGCCCGCAAATCCTCAATCGACGAGGGCGACACGGACACCGGCAGAAGATAGTTGCGCCCGCCCACCTGAACGCCGTGGCCCGCATAGAAAAACAACGCTTCGCTGCCTTCTCGCAGACGGCTGCGGAAAGTGGCCAGATCGGCCAGCATCGTTTCGCGATCCGCATCGATGCTTTCGATGACTTCGAAACCGGATTCCCACAGTTTTTCTGCTATCAGGCGGGCATCATTGGCAGGGTTGGGCAGCGCCGTGACGCTCTGGTAAGCAGAGTTGCCGATGACCAGCGCGACGCGGGACGCGCTTTGGTTTTCTGACGTGTCCTGAGAAATTGCGGGTGTTGCAAAAGCCATCACAAAAACGGCCATGCAACATGCCGACGACCATCGCGCAAGCGGCCTTTCTGCCCCTGCGCGATGTTGCTGCCTAGTAAAGATCCCCACCGCCATCTCGATCATTGTTCGTGGCTGTCGGTCTGGGGCGCGATGGTACGGACGGCGCTCTGAGGTTCACACCTCTGGCGATATCCGAACGGGAAAACCCGGGGTTTTCTTGGGCAAGCTGGAACTCAACGATCGCCAGAAACGCGGCTTTTGCTCTTGGGCCGGTTGGGTTGGCCTTCAGGTACGCCTCTGCCTGAGCTTTTGACGTGAAGGCACTGCTGCCGAAATCCTGCGCCCGCGCAGTGCCCGGCAATCCCAGCATACCGACGATTAAAATGACCTGACCTGCAATCCATCCACGCATGCAAACACCTTTTGTTAATGATTGATGATAGGAAGCGATGTCTTATCAAGTCAACACGTCGGGCAACGCCTCTGTCAAAGCACCTCGCCAAGCTTTCAAGGCCGTGGCATTGTCTTTGACATGTTCAATTCGACCCCGCCCCGCCCAGTAAATGTTCGGTTTTTCCCTGATTATCGAGAATTCAATCCCTATCAGGACCTCCTTTATCGATCCCTTGGCCCGACAGTTGCCGCCGAACCGCTGGACGGATTTGAGCGGCTTGTTGCCGATGCTGGGGCACGGAATGGACCAGATGTCCTGCACCTGCATTGGGAAACGGCCGCCATCACCAGCGGTCATCTGTCTGCGCAGGCGTTTCTGGATTCGCTGTCGGGGTTTCGCGACACCGGGGGTCGCATTGTCTGGACCATGCACAACCTGATGCCGCATGATCAGCGCCACCGGGCCGTGGCCGAACAAATCCGCAACGGGCTGATGACGCTTTGCGATCTTGTGCATGTGCACTCCCTTCCTGCCTTGGCGGCGGCGATGGACCACCACGCACTGCCCTTGGACAAGGTGCGCGTTATTGCCCATGGCAACTACGATGGCGTCTACCCGATGCAGCGCCGGGATGCGGCGCGTGCTGCGCTTGAACTGGACGGTGCGCTCAACGTGGTTCTGCTGCCCGGGCAAATCCGCGGGAATAAGGCACCGGACGCGTTGATCGATGCATTTCTTGAGGTCGCAGGACCAGAAGACCGTCTTGTTCTCACAGGTCACAGAATGTCGGATGTGAAGGATCTGTCGATCCCGGATGATCCCCGGATCATGGCCAAATTCGGCTTCGCAACCGATGTGGAATTGGCGCAAGCCCATGCGGCCGCTGATTTCGTGGTGCTGCCCTACACAGACTCCCTGACCTCAGGCTCGGCGATTCTCGCGCAGACGCTGGAACGTGGCGTTCTGGGCAGCGATACAGCTGGCCTGCGGGATGCGGTGCAGATGCCCTCGACCGGAATACTCTATGATCACACAGTTGCGGGAACGTTGGAAAAGGCGTTGCAAAGCGCCTTGGCCGAAGGGCCGGAAGTGTGGGCCACACGCGGCAAAATGGCAGCACAGGCCGTCCGTGCGCGGGACTGGGCCGTCATTGGGGCAACATGGCGGTCACTGTTTCATGAACTGGCGGATATGCGCCGCCCGGCACGGGTTTTGGCGCCATGATTTTCGGTTTGCAGAAATCACCCAAGGACGAAGAGCCAACCCAAGCCAAGTTGAACAATGACGAACGCCCGGCAAATGCGTTTGAAGCATCTTGGCCTTTCAACGCCGACAGCCCCCAAGTCGATGGCGTTGCGCGGGACGACAAGTTGCTTTCGACAATGCTTGTAGATGTGACAGGTCTGGGGTGGGACGAGATCGCGCGATATCTCGACGCGGTGCGCGACAGTGCAAAGGCCAAGAACATGGTGCCTATATTCATTGTCGATCTTGTGGAATATCGCGGCCTGATCGCCGAAGGACTTGCCTATGACACCCTTCCGAATGTCGCCGCCAACGCGCCTTTTGCACGCGATCTGGACTGGCCTTCGTATCTTGCCTATCGTCGCCGACTTTTGAGAGAGAAATGGCGCCCGTCCGCCATCATCAATCTTGGGCCAAACGCTGGATGGGACGTGCTATGATCGACCTTGCGCGCTGTGATGTGGTGTTTCTGAGCTTTGATGAGCCGAACGCGGATGCCCATTTCGAAGATATCCGCACCGCTGTTCCGCGTGTCCAGCGGGTACATGGCGTCAAGGGGTTCGATGCTGCGCACCGGCGCGTAGGCGCGGTTGCGACGTCCGAGCATGTAATCGTCATTGACGCCGACAATGTGTTGCTGGACCCGGATTTTCTGTCTTCGTGCTTCGATGTCGCCCCCCGTGATCTGGGTCGCGTGTTTTCTTTCAGCGCACGCAACGTGATCAACGGACTGCGCTACGGCAACGGGGGGCTCAAGATCTGGCCTCGCACGACCCTCCTGACCTTGCAGACGCACGAAAATGCCGCGAACGAATTGGGCGCAATCGATTTCTGCTGGACGGTCCCCTATTACCAAGTGACCCGCCCGGTGACCGAAGCGGATGTGGTCGGATCAGATTATCAGGCGTTTCGGGCTGGATTTCGCGAAGGCGTCAAGCTGAACCTTGCGGATGGGCAAACGGCCTATGCGGCCTATCCTGACCTTCCACGCGCCGAGGCGCTGACCCTGCACATCGGACCGAGCAACATGGAGCGGCTCAAGGTCTGGTGCACCATTGGCGCCGACGTTGAGCGCGGGGATTGGGCCATTTTCGGCGCGCGTCTGGGCTGTGTCATGACCGCGTTGGAGGGTTTTGATATCGAAAAAGTCTCGGACTATGGCTGGACCGACTATTTCTGGAAAGACCGGATCGCCCCAAAATATGCTGACAGCAATGTCCGCGCGGCAAAGTCCCGAGACCTTCTCGCTCAGATCAATGGTGATTTAGGTCTGGACCTGACAGAGATGGACGCCGAAGCGTCACAGAGGTTTAAATCGACCTTCCGAAGCCAGCGGGCCTATGGCGCGATGCGCATCAACTAGGCAGCGCAAGCACCCTATTTATTCGATTTCCATGATAAAGGCACGGCCGGTGCGCGGCAGGTCGACATCGTTCCATTCGTTGCCGGTGAACTTCTCGATACTCAAGTCGCTGATCCAACGGTAGAATGCCGCGTACTCGCTGTCATAATCGACACCGTTGTTCGGATTGCCCCATGACCAATTGGTGAATGACACAGGCTGATCGTTTATCCATGACCACCCGCCATCGGGTTCGCGCCCTTCCTTCTTTTGATAAAATCCAAATGTGGGCCCGTAGGTATGGCGCCCTTGGCCTGCATTGCTCACTTGCCAGAAACGATCATCCCGGCTGACCAGTTCGTAGGCAAAGTCGTTTTCCGCCTGATCCGCAAACACGGCCAGATACCCACCCGCTCGTTCGGCCAGTTCCTGCGCGCCCAACCAGTCCAGTCGCCAGCCAAGCACGCCGATGTAAAGGTGATCGTTGTACCAGCCGTACAGGATTTCACGTTCTTTCAGAACCTCTGCCGCGCGCAGCAGACGGGGATCGGTTTCAACCTGTGCCAGGGCGTCCGGGCTCCATTGGCGCGCATCCAGAGACGAGTAAATGGGGATCGAACTCACCTCCATCCCGGACACCTGAATGCCCATGGCCCGCGCGGTGAATTCCGTCATCACCCCGGTCGAAGGCAATTCATTGGCCTGTTGAAAATCCGCAATCGCTTTGCGGGTGAGCGACCCCATCACGCCGTCAGCAATGCCCGCATCATAGCCGAGCGTACCGAGTTTGGTTTGTACTAAACGCACATCCGCGACCGTCAGGCCCAGCTTTTCCTGCTCAGCACCGCGTTCGATCTGGCCGATCTGCAGGTTTGCGACAACGATATTGTCCGAACGGGCAAGGCTGTCGCGTTCCTGTTGCGCGAGGCTTGCAAACTGACTGTCCGGAAACCTGTCGAGGAAGACAGACCATGCACGCAGCGAATTCATCTCACTAACCGCGTCAAACAAGGCCTTCTCCCGTTGAAAGGCGAGCGTCTGGCCAGCTTCACCTTCACCGATGTTCAGGTAAATCTCGGTCGCCAGATCGTTGCTGATCATCGGCGTCTGCTTGTTTTCGGTTTCCAGTCTGACATCGCCAATAACGCGCTTCATGACGCTCAGGATTTCTGAGTTGGGGGTGTCGAGATGCCGCGCTACAGAGGCCGCAAAGGGCGAATTGGCACCTGTCCCGTCATAGGCGACCTGCCCCGCTGATGCGGAGAACACGACCATCGCCCCCTTGGCGGACGATGCCAGCGGAACAAGCCCGCGGGTTTGCACAGCGCGGCTTTCTGAATGGTTGTCATTGTAGAAGGCTGTGGCAAGCGGGTTGTCACGGCAGGCATCGATAAAGATAAGCGACGCGCGCGACTTTGACTGCACCGCCCTGATCACTGAATCGATGGGTGTGGTTTCCGACAGGATGTCGAATTCCGTCTCCAGCTTTGCATCGGTCCCAAGGAAGTAGTTGCGCCCCTCGAATTGCATCCCATGACCGGCGAGGTAGACAATGGTGACGTCCGCGTCGTCATTGGCATCAAGGAACCGCGTCAAGCGCTGACCGATTTCGGCGCGCGTCAGGTCCTTGTACAGACTGACTTCGAAATCCAGATCCTCCAACACGCTTCCGATAAGCCGGACATCCGCAGATGGGTTCTGCAACTGGCCTGCGTGCTCGTACGCACCATTGCCGACCAGAAACGCGGTGCGCTTCTCTGCCAGTGCGGCCGTTACGGAGAAAAGGAAAAAAACAAATGTAACCAGTATCTGAAAATTCAGTCGAATCATGAGAAAATCCATAGGTGACGTCCGGGAAAGGCTATCCCCTCAACACGCGCCCTCGCAACAAAAATGCTGGGCCGTATGTTATCTGGCCGTGGTCAAAATGCGGCTGTCGAGCGAATTGATCGACCCATCCCGCTGCGCCATCGCGTTTGCATAGCCACCCGCTGATTCAGTGGTCGGACGCAGCCCATCGAAAATCTGCTGATCAGAATGGATCACGATGATCTTGGTCTTTCCAAGCGATGCATCATCCACCACAAAAGCTAGTTTGCCGCCGTCCTGCGCATCTGCGACGCTGTGGGCCACTCGAATTGACATGGCTCCTTCCTGTCCGCCGCGCAGGTTGGCGACGCTGTTGTCCGAAAACAGGATGTTGGGCAACAAGTGGTACACATTTCCCGACACGTCCAAGGCAGACACAAACAGGAAACCGTCCGTCAAATCGGCGGGCAGAACGATGTCGATGACAGGGTTGTCGCCGACAAAATAGTCCCCTGTCGTGTTGAGCGTATTGTCGGCCCCGTTCCTGAACTCTATTTCGATCCCGACGGGTGGCGCATTGGGCAGCACCCGGTCGATCAGGCACAGCGTGCGGTTCAGCACATCGACATCCAGAACCAGACGGCGATCGCCGATGACTTCTGACAGTCGTTGGGTCAGTGAGTCCCGCGTTCCGGGGCTGTCAACGCGTCCACTCACGATCACCTGACTGCCATTGGGATACCCCGTGGGCGGTGGGTTCACGATCCGCAATTCGCCGCAGTTCTGATGATTGGCGAGAATGGGGCTCAACGTGGGCGGGTTCAGGATGCGTGGGCCAAGGACAATGCCGACCACAACGTCAAATGCGCCGCGCAGGTCCTTTCGCTCAAGTGCTTCGCTCAGCGATTGCTGTTCGGCCGCGTCATAGGTCAAGCCGCTGATCCTGACTGTGGTTTCATCCGCGCGGACCTGCCATTCCGGCAGGTGATCGACGGCATCGATCAAGCGCACGATGTCAGCGCCCCACGTGTCCCCGATATTGCCACGGGCCAGCGTCAGGTCAGCAGTACCGCCCTGATCAGCAATCAGTGCCACCAAGGCCTCTTGCACAGTGTCGGACGGCACATTCCCGACAGCAGACGGCACGCCGTTTTCCGAGCGCGTGACAACCAGACTGTAGGGATCAGCCAGCGGGTAGCCGAGCCCGAGACGACTGGGCAAAAGCCCTGAGAGATAAGCGCCAACAGCAATCACACCCACAACCAAAACCGCGAGAATGGGCAGCAGCGCGCCGCGTTTCCTGGTGGGCTTGGGCGGTTCAGCGGGGCCGTCGGGTACGTCCGTAACCGGCGAATTGGTCCTTGCCGTTGGAACCTCAGTGGCCGCATCTTCGCGGCTCGATCGGGGCACAACGATGGTGCGGTCATCATCGCTGTCGTCCACGGCGGCGCTCGACATCGGCGTTGTCTGAACGGCCGCCACCTGATCCAGCACCGCCTGCGCGGTTTGCAGCCGCTGATCGCGATCCGGATGCGTCATGCGATCAATCAGCGTTTTCAGCGGTTCAGGTACGCCGCTGGTGTCCAATGGCAGCGACTTGATCTTGATGACGTCCATCAGATTGCTGCCGGTGTTCGGTTTCTGGCCCCGGAACGTGGCAAGCAACAAGGCCCCAAGCGCGTAGACATCCGCGCGCGCATCGGTCTGCCCGTTCAACTGCTCGGGCGCGGCATAGCCATATTTGCCCGCGAATTCGTTGCCGATGATGGTTTCTGCGCCGGGATTGGTGTCTTTCGCGATGCCGAAATCGATAATCACCGCTTCGCTCGGATCGCCGTCGCGCAAAATGATATTGTCTGGCGACAAGTCCCGGTGAACGATGTTTTTCTTGTGTGCGGCCACCAACCCTTCGGCCACGCGCTGACAGATCGTCATCACATCGCCTGCGGACATCCCGCCCTCTTTGATCTTTTGATCCAGACCGGGCCCGTCGACATAATCCATCACGAGATAGACATGCCCGTCGTCGGTGCGCTGATTGTCATAGTATCGCACGACCGCATCGTGGCGGATTTCGCGCATCTCCTCCTCGCGGGTCATAAGCGCGAGGAAGTCTTCGTTGCGCGAAAACTCGGTCCGCAGTGCCTTGATCGCGACAACACGGCCCGAAATCTCGCTGACCGCGCGGTAGACTTCTGATGTGCCGCCAAGGCCCAGCACTTTGTCGATGCGGTAGGTGTTGTTCAACACATCCCCGATCTGGAAGATGCCTCGGTTGGTGTTGGAACTCACAATCGGGCCTCGCCTCAGTCAGGAAGAATGGTGTCGCAGCGTTTCTATGTCGCCTTAGCTGAGCGCCTGGAATTCGACGCGTCGATTGACGTCGGCCAGTGGATCGCTTGGGTCAAACGGAAACCGTTCACCTACGCCCAGCGCGTCCATGCGATCAGCAGGATAGCCGCAATCGGACATCAGAAACCGCTTCACTTCTTCGGCGCGCAGCTTCGAGAGACGCTCATTATAGGTGGCAGAGCCGGAGGCATCCGTATGCCCCAGAATGCGGATTTTCTGAACGTCGGCAGCTTGCAACGCTTCGCACAGGCTGACCAGCTTGGGCTTTTGGTCTTCGCGCAGCGCGGCGGAATCAAAGTCAAACGAGACGTTGATGTTGACCTGTTCGTCTTTCGGAATGATCGTCGCCACGTCATCCTCAATCGCGGTGGTCGCGGTGGGGGCTGTGTCGTCGGTCGCTGTCGCGTCCGTTCCGGGGGTGGCGATCACCAGCCCGCGTGTCTTCTGTTTCTTGAAGTTTTCTGCCATTTCCTCGACGCTTGGCGTCGTGGTTTCCTGCGAAACCGCCGGAGCGGCAAAACCGACCATCAGGACGATGGCGATGGCCGGCACTGATTTGAGACGTGTCATGATGGCAATTCCCTCTTGAACAGATGAGATTGTTGTAGCCGGACATTATAGCGACGGGCCAGCGATGCCAACCTCTTCGCGAGGCGGGCAGCCCCTGTGCATTTTAGGCGTAACCGGACACCAGCGTCACGACAACGGAGGAAAACCATACTATCGCTTGCGCAAGACGGTGTTACTATTGGTGTATGACCGCAAGATTGCGCTGCCTGATCTACGTTGCATGCCTGCTGGTGGGTATACCCCATTTTGCATGGGCGGAACGCGTCGCACTGTTGATCGGGAATTCGGCCTATTCGGTCCCCGACATGGAGTTGCGCAACCCGGTCAACGATGTCGAGGCGCTCGGATCAGCCTTGCGGGCCCTTTCCTTCACCGTGATCGAAATAAAGGATGCGAACTCTCCCAAAATGCAGACAGCGCTGCAGGATTTCCAGCGGGCTGCGACTGGCGCCGAGATGGCAGTGTTCTTTTACGCCGGACACGGCGTGCAGATCGGCGGCGAAAACTATCTGGTGGGCGTTGATTTTTCGGGGGGCGAGTTGGGCGCCATGCGCCGCACATCCCTGTCGATGAGCGATGTGCGTGATACGATGACTGTCGCAGCCCCGGCGATTGGCATCGTAATCCTCGATGCCTGCCGGAACAATCCCTTCACCTCAAACGGGCTCGTGCGTCCCGGCCTTGTGCGCGACAGCGGTGGTGCCGGGCTGTTGATTGCCTACGCCACGGACCCCGGCAATGTGGCCTATGACGGGTTGGGCGAAAATTCGGTCTACACCGCCGCCCTGCTAAAACACCTTGCAACGCCAGCCTTGGATGCCCGCCTGATGCTGGGGCGTGTCCGGCAGGAGGTGGTGCTGGAAACCGGAGGCCGCCAGATTCCGTGGGTGGAAGAGGCGGTCCTGGGCGAACACAGTTTCAATCCCAGCGCACCCGATCGTCTGGTCGCGGACGCTCAGGTTGATGAGTTGAGCCGGTGGCGGCGCATCTCGGGAAGCCTAGATGTCGCGGCCTTTGAGGACTATTTGCAGGACTATCCCGACGGCCTGTTTGAACAGTTCGCACAGGACCGCATTATCGCGCTCAAATCGTCTGCCCGCTTGGCCAGGGCAGAAGAACCCGAAGTTCTGATCGCCTCTGCCAACACGCAAAAACTGACGTCGGCGCTGAATGTTTTAGGGCTTGTTGGTGATGGAAATCTCAGTCGTGGCCTCAGCATCTATCAGCGCCGCCTGCCCGACCCCACAACGCTGAGCGAAGATCAGCTTTATGCCGACGCGGCCCGCATGTCGATTTTCCTGGCTTCAACGACATTGCAGCAGTTGCGCACTGATCTGGTCGCCCTTCGCGGCATCGAGCGTACGCTGAAAATATCCGAAGATGCGCTGGCCCAGATGGAGGAAATCGCCAAAACGAACGCGGACGCAACGCCGCTGGTTCAGCAAGCGCGGCGCGACATCAACGAGATCCTGCGCGCGCAAGGGATCGTGCTGCGCCGATTGGATCAGACGCGCACCTATTATGACGAAATTCTTGAAGAATCTTCGGCCTTCTTTCCCGACGATGCGACCCTTGCCCTGCTTGGGGGTACGGATCGCAGCCGTGATTTGGGAGCAGTCGGGCAGAAGTTGAACGAAAACGCCTCGATTTTTCTGCGCCATCTGGCGCAAACCGAAGAAGAAACAAAAGGAAGTTACAAATGGCTGGCAGATCTCATTTCACAAGGATAACGGCCGCGTTGCTGGTCGGCAGTATGGCACTGACCGCATGTGACACAGGCACCACCGTCGAAACGCCTTCCGCGAGCCTTGTTCAGGGCGATAAGCCCGAAGAACAAGAGCTGCGCCGCGCCAGTCAGGCCATGCAGAAGACGATCTTGCAAGGGGTCGCCGCAGGCGGTGCAGCAGGCGGGTTGCTGGACCTGACATTTGGCGGTGACGACAGTATTGGCGCCGGGATCGCGATTGGTGCGGGTGCGGGTGCCGCCGCAGGCACATATGTTGCGTTCGTTCAACGCAAATATACGCGGCGGGCACGACGTCTGAAACAGATCCAGACCGATCTGGACCGCAACGCGCAGGAAATGGAAGCGACCCTTGCCGCGATGAACGCAGCATTGCAGGTGCAAAAGCAGGATCTGGCGGCGATAAAGCTCAGGGCCGCACAAG
The DNA here is from genome assembly GCF_045797845.1 of Tateyamaria armeniaca. NCBI lineage: Bacteria > Pseudomonadati > Pseudomonadota > Alphaproteobacteria > Rhodobacterales > Roseobacteraceae > Tateyamaria > Tateyamaria armeniaca. The sequence goes on along the minus strand of NZ_JBHDIY010000002.1, from coordinate 1,946,728 downwards.
GCACGGCGACACCCGAAGACCTCGCGCGGGAAACGGCAGAAGCCAACAGCAACCTGTCGCAAATGAGGCTGGCCATTGATGGCGCGACCAAACGGCAGGCAGAATTCACCGAAACCCGCGACCTCACCAAACGCCGCCAGGAAGAAGTCGCGCCAATTGATCCGGAACTGGCAGCAATGGCCAACCGCATCGCCGAGATGAGAGCGGTTGCCAACGATCTGGCAACGTCACTTTAAGGATCGGAAAATGACAATGAAATGGACCATCCTCGTGACCTGTGTCGGCCTTGGGGCCTGCACAACCAGCACGGACCCCGCTGACGGCGGATTTTTCAATGGCGTGTCAGGCATCGCGACGGGCACCTACCAAGATCAGATCAACGCCGACGAGGCGCAAGTTGCAGCATCGCGGGAACGCAATGCCGATCTGGCGGCGCAAATCCGTGGCTCTGAATCCGAACTGGCGCGGTTGAAAGTGGCAATCGTGAACCAGCGCAATGCGCTCGGGAACACCGACAGGGCGACATCCAATCGCATCAATGCGGTGCTGACATCCGAACCGACGGGCAGCACCGATGCCGCACGCCTCGCCGCCCTGCAGCAAAGCATCGCCGACGCGCGCGCCCTGTCACAGGATCTGGCGAAGCTGTCGGGCTGATAGATTGCCCGTGGTTTCACCTCGCCGTCGGGCAATCAAGCATTGTCTGCCAAATAGGAGAGCTTCGCTATGAGCCGCAAGGAATTGACGGACGTTTTTCGGGTGCTGCATGTTCCTGGCCAACCGGTCGTCATGCCGAACCCTTGGGATCTGGGGTCGGCAAAAGTGATGGCGCACCTTGGCGCGCAGGCGCTTGCCACGACCTCGTCGGGTCATGGTTTCACACTGGGCCTGAGCGATGGCGGGCAGGTCACACGCGATATGGCGCTGCAACACGCAGCGGACATATGTGCAGCCGTCGATGTGCCTGTGAGTGGAGATTTCGAAAACGGATTTGGCGACCAGCCCGAAACTGTGGCCGAAACCGTTCGATTGGCCGCAGAGGCCGGATTGGCGGGGGTTTCGATTGAGGACACCATCGTGCCACGCGCGGACTCTTACCCGTTTGATCTGGCATTGGCACGGATCGAGGCGGCCATCGATGCCGCACGTTCCGTTGGCATTGTTCTGACCGCACGCGCCGATGGGTACCTTGCAGGAAGCTATGATCAGGCAGAAGCGGTGCGCCGCTGCACCGCATTCGCAAAAGCCGGGGCCGACGTGATCTATGCGCCGTTGGTTGATGCCGACACCGCCCGCGCGCTGGTTGCGACGGGGACACCGGTGAACCTGCTTGCCGCTGGTGACATGCAGGGCCTGACGCTTGATCAGATGGGCGCGCTGGGCGTCGCTCGCATTTCCATCGGTGGGGGTCTTGCACGTGTGACGCAGCAGATCATCCTTGATGGCACGCGCGCCATGCTTGAGAGGGGCGACTTTTCGATCCTCAAGGGTGCCGCGAGCTCGGATGAGGTCGATGCGATGTTGAACCCGTGAAACGCCCCGAAGCGGCGTAAGCGGACTAAGGGCGCGCTCCTGTGCCGACAAATCGCCCGCAATGACATGGGCCTTCAGGGCTTTGGTCAGTTGCCATCGGGTTTCTGGACTCAGCACGGTTTCAACCTTTCCAATCGGCAATACGGCCAAGATGCTATTGATCGGCGCGAACACGGTAAATCGACGGTCACTGATCAGCACGTCAACAAGCCTTGTGTGACCCGTTGAAGTCACGGCGCTTTCGGTGATGCTCATGTCGGCGAACATCGGTGAGCCACCGACAATGTGGTTTGCGCCAAAAAACCCAGCGGACACCGGGAAGATCGCAGATACGAATAGTACGCGGGCATCTGACGCCGCTGACGCTAGGGAAGCTGCAACTCTGGTGATCTGACGCACGTACTGACCAAGTACACCCACAATCGTCCAGGGCGGGCAACCAGATCTCATCATGAAATCTCTGATCCGACGCGTACACGCCATGTTGCAGCCTTCAAAAACCTCCGGCCCGGACGTCGAGGCCGCAACACCACTGGTACACCTCCTAGATGAGGTAGAGCCCGCGCCGGACCTGTTCGCACGCATCGAAGCGCGCCTAGATGGCGAAAAGGCATCCCGCCTGCCTCATGTCAGCAAAGTCTTGTTCGTATCCTTCACGAGCGGTCTCGCGATTGGGGCGTTGGTCATATGGGCCGGACAGGACCGCCAGAGCATTGTCGCCCGCCCCACGACTGATGCAGCATGGGTTCCCCTTGGCGCCGTCACCTTGCACGGCGCCGGGTTGCGTGCGTTTGTGCGGGCAAAGTGCCACGGGCATACGCATTTCTACATCACGATACATGGCCAGTCTGGTGCCGGAACCACGGGCCACACCGGCGATGATATCCCGCTGATGCAGGACGAAGAAAAAATTCGGATGGAGTGCATCTTTTGATCGATGGCCCCCGTAGTGCTATGAAACAGCATTATGAAAGGACCGAAAGTGGGTGTGACCAAGCTGGTGCCCAGGTCTCAACAACACGGGGGCGCAAGGGCAAGAATGGGGACGGCGGAACAGTCCCGTTTGATTGCTGAACTGCTGGGCGCGTGCGCGGCAGGTGATCGGGTGGCGTTTCGGCGTTTTTACGATGTCAGCGCGCGTTACGTGTTTGGTGTGGTGCTCAGCATCTTACGCGACCGCGAAATCGCCAGCGAAGTGGCCCAGGAAACCTATGTGCGGATCTGGAAACGGGCGGGGCACTTTCAGGCCGAGTGTGGCAACCCACTGTCCTGGATCGGGTCAATCGCCCGCAATTGCGCCATTGACCGGCTTCGCTCAGAACGGGCACGCGGCTTTGTGCAGTTTTCAGACGAGGTGCCAGACATCGGCGGTGATCCGGATCCAGCCGCGCGGACACTGGACACGATTGTGATCCGCCGCCTGCTGGACGATCTGCGCCCTGAATATCGTCAGGCGCTGCTGCTGTGCTATTTTCAGGGGTACACTTATATCGAGTTGGCCAGCGTGATGGACGTTCCTGTCGGAACCGCCAAAAGCTGGGTGCGCCGTGGTATCGCGGCATTGAAGGAAGCGATGATATGAAGAAGACCGACGCAACAAATCCTGCCGAGGTTCTTGGCGCCCTGTTGGGCGGTCTTGATGCGACCCTGCCGGGCACGCGTCCCGATCTGGCAGACGAGGTGAGCGCCCTGTCCGAACACTTGTCGCCCCTGTTGAAACAGCTTCCCGAAGCGGACCCGCCCGAGGGTCTGTTTGACGCCATCGAGGCCGAGTTGGACGCACAGGATGCCGCCCCCTTCCAGACCGTGCGCGCCGAAGAGGGCGTTTGGGAGCAGCGCAGCGAGAAGGTGTGGAAAAAGACACTTGCCCAGGAAACACGATCTGGGCGCACAATGTATCTATTGCGCTGTCTGCCGGGTGCCGCGATCCAACCACACGTGCACGAACGGGCCGAACATCTGTTCATTCTTGAAGGTGAGTTGTGGATCGACGGCAAGCTCTATTCGGCAGGTGACGCGCAAGTGGCGATGCCGGGCAGCGCACATCCCGAAATCACGATGCCCGCCGGATGCCTTGTTCTGGTCAGCGCCTAAGCGCTGATCCGGACCATCCAGACCACCCAGAACGCACCCGCCAACCACGGCCCGAACGCGATCCTGCGTTGGCGGGTCAGCGCGGCAAAGGCTAACGCGCCAAACGATGCGACAGCGACCAGCAGCGGCAAGTCCCATGGGCCCAGCCACGCGCCCGCAGCACCCAACAGTTTGGCATCTCCAAGACCCAGACCGTCTTGGCCCGTGATCTGGAAGAAAACGGCGCCCAGAGCGGCGAAGGCGAGATAGGCAACGGCAGCCCCAACTAAGGCCAGCCACGGTGTCACCAGCGGCGATGTCAGGCTGAACACCAAACCCACGATCAGCAAGCCCAGACTTGCGGCATCCGGGATTTCAAACCTTTGGAAATCCACCACACATATCCACGCAAGCATCAGACCCAGCACAGCGGATGCGGGCCAGATAATGATGCCGACAGATTTCAGTGCGCCAGCCATATGATCCTCCTGCAACGCCTATGAAACACTACGGGTCGGCTCGCAGATTTGTTTCAGCACCTGAAACTATTTCGCCTGCCGCTCCGTCTTGTTGGGTGCAGCACCTGAAGTCCCGCAACTGCGCAAATCTGCGCCAGGGCTGAATTCCGCTGTCGGACGGCTTCGCACGCAAGAACCCTGTTTTTGCGACCGGGAAAGCCGTGCGAAAAACTGATCTGAGAGGACATGATATGAAGACCAAAACCGCATTGGCCCTAAGCTCGGCGATTGTCGCTGTGTTTGCGGCCGCAACAGGCCCCGCTGTGGCGTCATCGCACCGCGAAGCGCCTGCCATCACGGAACATCCCAAGGTCGATGGCACCGACTTTTACGTATTTCGCAGCTATGAACCGGGCCGCGAAGGCTATGTGACCCTGCTGGCCAATTATCAGCCGTTGCAGGTGAACTACGGTGGCCCCAGCTATTACACGATGGATGCTGACGGCATCTACGAGATCCACATCGACAATGACGGCGATGCCATCGAGGATCTAACCTTTCAGTTTGATTTCGAAAACGAGCTGGCCAACAACGGCGCGGGCATCGGTCTGGACATTGGCGGCGTCAACGTGGCGATACCGCTGAAATATGCGGGCCCAATCCTGCCGGGTGATCAATCGCTGCTGAACGAAAGCGAAAGCTACCAGTTGACCCTGATCGAAGGGGACCGCCGCAGCGGCACACGCAGCGCCATCACGCGGGCCGGTTCGGGGCAGACGACCTTCACCAAACCTCTGGACCATGTGGGCCTCAAAACGCTGCCCGATTACGACGGTTACGCCAACCAGTTCATCTATGACTTTGACATGGCGGGCTGCACTCTGCCGGGGCGTGTGTTCGTCGGCCAACGCTCTGATGCGTTCGCGCTCAATCTGGGCGAGGTGTTCGATCTGATCAACTTTGTCCCCATCGAAGGCGACAGCGCACCGGGTGCGGGCGATGGTGCCGGGTTTGACGGCGGGATCACGCAAAGCCGCGTGAACGACGATGTGTTCGGCAAGGTCAACGTGTCGACCCTCGCGCTCGAATTGCCCATCGACTGCATCACCACAGGCGAAGACACGGTGATCGGTGCTTGGACATCGTCAAGCCTGCCGCAGGGCGAATTGGAAAACCCATCGCCCAGCTACGAGGACACATCGCGTGTTGGAGGCGCACTGGTGCAGCAATCCCGTCTGTCCACACCGCTGGTCAACGAGGTCGTGATCGGCATCCCGGACAAGGACCGTTTCAACGGGTCCGAACCCATCGACGATTCCAGCTTTGCTACCTATGTCACCAACCCGACATTCCCGCGTCTGGTCGAGCTGCTGTTTGGCCCTGATCTGGGTCTTGAGGACAATGTCGCCCCCAAGAACCTGCCACGGACCGACCTGGTGGCTGCCTTCCTCACCGGTCTTCCCGGTCTGAACCAACCGCAAAACGTGGTCGGGGCAGAGATGATGCGCCTGAACACGGCGGTTCCCGTGACACCCCGGGACGCGCAGAATTCGTTCGGTGTAGTGGCCGAGGACCTCGCAGGCTTTCCCAATGGTCGGCGTCCGGGTGATGACGTTATCGACATCATTCTGCGCGTCGCTTTGGGTGCCCTTTGCCATCCTGTACCACTTGGTGCAGAGCTGGGTGTCGAAGGTGCCGAGGAAAACACCGCAAGCGATCTGGTCAACCTCGGGTTCTGCACACCCGATCAGGCCCCGATCGGCAATGTCGCGTTGACGGATGGCGCGCCCATTTCGGCGAGCGAATTGCAGAACGCGTTTCCGTACCTCAACGCACCGATCCCCGGCTCGCCAAACGGCACCGTATCGGTTGTGAACTGATCCCTTGGCAATGAAAGAGACTGTCATGACACACACACATCTGCGTCTTGCCGCAATCGGAACCGCAGTGGCCCTTGTGGCCGCATGTGGAGGAGGTGGAGGGGCGTGCCGGGGGTCGGCGCGCTTGGCTCGGTCTTCCAGCAGGCCTTTGCACAGGGTCCGAACGACACCCCGATCGACGTCGCAAATGCCGATCTGGTTCTGCAACTGACGCAGGATCCGTTCGAGCTTTGAACGTGAGCAATGAAGACAACAGACGCCGCCGGTTCATCCCGGCGGCGTTTTTCATGGCAGTGCGACGCTTTGCACTGTCCCCGTTTCAGGGTCGCGCAACAATCGGCGTTTGATCACGGCGCGGGCCTCGCCGACCTCGCTCACCGTTGTCACGTCAAAGATATCCGAGGTGAAACCGGCAAGGGGCGGCAGCGCGATCCCGAGCGCAGCGAGATCGCTGTTATCAAGGAATCCTTTGGCTGATCGACGTCCGACAAGCCCACGCGCCGCAGCACCGTTGCGCAGCAGCGCGGCCAACAGGGGTTCTGATACAGTATTCAGGTTCAACGTCCCACGCGTCGACACTGTCGCCACATGCGGTGCAAGGCGCGCAACATCACCGGGTGCCATCCCGAAACGCAGCAAGCTGTCAGGCGCGGCCAATGGCCCGTTCTGCGCCACGATCTGCGTGATCCTTTGCCCAAGCGCCTGAGGCAGATTGAGGGCGCTCAGCAACCCCGCAAACACGCGCTGTTCGACAAGCGCTGCCGGTTGCAGGGCGTTGAGGTCGAATTTCCCGCGCACATCCTGAATTGAGACCTTGTAGGTTGCGGAGCCCAACGCAATCCTGTCTTGCGCGGACCAGGCCCACGCCTCGCCTGGATGATCCGTTTGGGGGGCCTCGTCAAAGTCGCGGCGCAAAGCCACGGCGACAGATGTCGGCCCGCCCAGCGCCAAGGCGCGGGCCTGCGCAAGATCGCTGTATTGGGCCAGACGTTCCAGCGCGACATCCTGATCCCGCAGCATCACGTGCACCAGACCAGTGCCCACGGCAAGGACGGCAAGGACGTTCAACAGGCTGACGCCCGCCTGTTGATGACGGATCATTGCGTCACCTCTTCAGGCAGGGCGACCAGCCGCCACACGTCCCGTTCGGTCAGCACAAGGGCCAATGCGCCCGGTCCCCGCGCCATGAGCGCCGCAGGTTTGTCCAGAATGCGCTGATTGATGGCTGGCCGGTCTGTGAATTCAATACGGCGGGTCAATCCGCTGTCCGATGCCATCCATGTCACAACCTGCTCTGAGACTTGCAAAACCAGCGCCTCGTCAAAACTGGCGCTGCCAGCACTTTCGACGTCCAGCGCAAACAGATGGAACGCGCGATCCTGCAAGGCAAGCCGCTCCAACCGCCCTGCTACACCGGCTTCGGTACGGGTGACGCTTTCCAGAAGGACAAAACCTGCCAAGCCGACCAGGGACGATATCGCAAGGGCGACAAGCATCTCGATCAGCGTGACACCCGCCTGCGCAGATCGCCGACCGGTCATGTCACAGGCAGTACGTCACCGCCGTCGATCCGCAAGATGGCCAGTCTGCGCTGACAGGTGCGATCCCGGTCGAACCGTGTATCGCCCAGCAGCCCCTCGAACGTGTCGCTGCGGCTGAGGTTGGCAGCACCCCCTGCCGCGTGGGCCATGCCGACGGCATCCACGGCCAGGGCGGCGATCACGCCCATCTCTTCATCCAGTTGGGCGCGAAAGAAGGCAGACAGGCGGTTGAACCGGACAGGATCAGGGCCTGTGAAACAGGCCTTGTCCAACCGATCAAGATCACTTTGCCCCAGACCCGACCACTGCACCGATCCAATCGTGGTGACACCGCTTTGCACGGCAGATTCCGCCAGTCGCAGCGTTTGCGCACCAGCGCCGGGGATGTAGATGATATCTGGCATTGCACCACCGCCAGCCTGCCGCAGCGCGTCGGCCATCTGTGCGGGTTGCGTCGCGGCCGGGATCATCGGCAGGGGTGTCACCCCGGACCGGCGCGCGTTCGCATTGATCGCGCCAACGGCACGTTGCCCGACAAGCCCTCCTGTCTCAAGAACAGCCAGACGCCGCGCGCCCGTGTCTTTGGCAAAGGCCAGCACTGTGTCGACGGACTGCGCGGGGGTGACGCCGAAAACCCAGGCGCTCGATGCGGCCAGCGACGTGTCGTTGGACAAGGACAGAACAGGCACAGGTCCGGCGGCCTCGATCACTGCGGGGGTCTGATCGCGAAACAGCGGCCCCACGACAATGTTGGCGCCTTGGGCAACCGCGTCGCGTGCCGCGTCTGCCGCAGTCTGCGGGGTTTCTCCTGCGTCCAGAACCCGGGTTCTGCCGGATGTGCCACCGAGGTCTTCGACCAACCACACGGCCTTGGCCATTTGCTGCCCCAATGGGGCGCGCGTGCCGGACAGCGGCAGCAGCAGGGCGACTTGGGCGTTCGAGGTGGCGGACGGTCGGCGGGTCGATGCGCCGGGTCCTGCCGCACAGGCCCCGACCAGCGGTGCAGCGGCCAGCACCGCGATGCATTTGCGGCGGCTCAGGCGTGTTGCATGTGTCACGGGCGATCCTCCGGATCTGGGCTGGGGGTGGGCGCTCACCCGACCAGCGTGTTCAGGTTCACAATCGGCAACAGAATGGCGAGCACGAGCAGCATCACGACGCCGCCCATCCCAAGAAGAACAAGCGGTTCAACAAGACCGACCATCGTCTTGACACGCGCCTGCAGGTTTTGGGACTGATCCTCGGCAAAGCGGCCAAGCATCGCGGGCAGCACGCCGCCCGCTTCGCCACTGGCGATCATGGTGATCATCATGGGCGGGAACCCGTCCTTGCGGGCCAGTGCACGTGACAACGGCTGCCCGTCGCGCACATCGCGCGCCACGTCCGCCAACGTCTCGCGCGCCGCCAAATTCCCCACAGTCGCTGTTGCAGATGCCAGCGCATCTGCCAGTTGCACACCGCTTTGGGTCAGCGTCGCGAGCGTCCCTGAAAACTGCACAATCGTCATCTGACGGGCGAGCCCGCTGCGCCAGAGCGCGTCGTGCCACGCCCGCATCACAGACGGGTGCCGCACCGCCGCGCTCGCGCCGACGATCACCGCGAAGAGCGCGGCGATCAAAAGGGCGGCGTTGCCAGTCAAAAAGTCGCTCAGGCCGATCATGAGTCTCGTGAGTGGTGGCAGATCGGCGCCGCGCGCGGCAAACACCCGGACAATATCGGGCAACAAGAATACAAGTAGGCCGACAACGACAGCTATCGACACAACAATCAGGATTGCAGGATAAATCAGGGCCAGCACCACCTTCTGGCGGTTGCGCAATCGCCCCTCGGCGTGATCGGCAAGGTGGGCCAGCACCGCACCTTGTCGCCCTGCACGCTCTCCGGCCTGGATGGAGGTGAGGTAAAAGCGGTCAAACCCGGTTCCGCAGTCCTGCAAGGCCGCACTCAGGCTGGAACCATCAAGGATCGCCTGACGCAAGTGACGGCAGACCGCCCCCAATCTGGGATTTGACTGTTCCGCCATCGTGGCAAGGGCCACCTCTACTTGCACGCCGCTGCCGAGCAGCGTGGCCATCTGACGGGTGAAAACCGCAAGATCAGTCGGACTGAGCGGTTTGCGACTTCGTTGCAGAACACTCAGCACCTGATCAATCGACCAACTGTGCGCTTGAGACACTGAAATCGGCAACAACCCGTTGCCCCGCAGGGCGGCCCGCGCGGCGGCTGGGCCTGTGGCCTCGATCCGGCCCGAACGTGTTTTTCCACCCGCATCCACAGCGCTGTAGCGAAACCGGGTCATGTCGCACCCTCTTGGGCACTGTCAAAGACCACGCGGGCGACTTCCTGCGGTGTTGTCAGCCCATCGCGAATCTTGCGGACACCGTCGCTGATCAGCCCCGGCAGCGACCGGTTCAGGATCGACAGCAAGTCCGATTCCGATGCGCCTTGGGTGATGGCCCTTTCCAGATCGGGTGTGATTTCGATCAGATCGTATAAGGCCACGCGGCCATGAAACCCGGTATTGTTGCACGCCGCACATCCCAGCCCGGCCAGTACGGTTTCGCCCTTGGCTATGGCGTGAGACAGCAATGCTTCTTCGGCTTGGGTGATGGTGTGCACGGCGGCACAGCTTGGGCAGTTTCGGCGCACCAGCCTCTGTGCGATCAGACCGCGCAGCATCGGGCCCAACAAGAACCGTTCAACCCCCAGATCGATCAGGCGCGCGACCGACCCGATGGCAGAATTGGTATGCAGGGTCGACATCACAAGATGCCCGGTCATCGCACTTTCCACCGCGACGCGGGCGGTTTCACCGTCCCGGATTTCGCCCACCATTATCACGTTCGGGTCCTGCCGCAGCAACGCACGCAAGCCGCGGGCAAAGGTCAGATCGGTGGCCGTGTTCACCTGCATCTGCGCGATGCCCGGCAGCGCATATTCAATCGGATCTTCAATCGTCATGATGTTGTGCTGCTGATCGTTGAGAGAATCCAGCCCGGCATAAAGCGTCGTGGTCTTGCCCGACCCCGTCGGCCCGGTGACGAGGATCAGGCCATCCGGACGCTCCAGCAGGCGCTGAAACACCGCCTGCATCTGCGCGTCCATGCCAAGGCCCGTGATGCCCGTTCTGGTCTGGCCGCGGTCGAGCAGCCGCAGGACAACCCGTTCGCCATGCTGCGTCGGGATGGTGGAAATCCGCGCATCCAGATGAAATTCCGCGACCCGCAGCGACACGCGCCCATCCTGCGGCAGACGCTTTTCGGCAATGTCTAGACGGCCCATCACTTTGATCCGACTGACCAGTTGCGGCGCCAGCGCTCGGTTGGATGTCAGGGCTTCGCGCAGAACTCCGTCCACACGGAAGCGGACGACAAGTTGCGATTCCTCAACTTCGAAATGCACGTCGGATGCGCGGGCGCGAATGGCCTCAAGAAGGATGGCGTTGATCAGGCGGACAACCGGTGCATCCTCGCGCTGATCCAGCAGATCGTCCACGGCAGCGGCAGTATCCGCGAGGGTCGCCAGATCAGAGTCGCCATGATCGGAGGCTTGTTCTGCCGCCCCGGCGGCCGCAGTGGCGCTGTCGCGATAGGTGTCTTGCACGGCATCGGCAAGGAACGTCGGCGAGACGGCCTGAAACTTCAGACTGTGCCCTGAAACCCGCTGCGCTTCGGCCAGGGCGATCAACGGAGTGTCTGTAACAAAGCGGCAAAGACCGTCCGCAACAACCACGTTGTGCGCGCGCGCGAAGGCATAGGGCAATGCAGTCATTGCGCGTCCTCCATCACAATCCGGGCCGAGACGATGCCGGGCTCGGGTCTGCGTCCGATTTCTGCTGAAAACACCTGCACCCCCGATTTGGTGGTGAGCGTTTCCAGCCAACCGATCAGCACCGTGAACGCGACATCGTCGAGCGAAACCGATAGGGCCGCGCCTTGTGGGTCGAGGCGACGAATATCGATTGCCGCTGCGCGTGCAGAGGCTGTCACGCGCTGTCGCAAGGGGTCACGCATCACCGGTTGCGCACCTTGCAGCGTGTCTGGCAGTTGATCCAGAACCTCCCAAAGAATGTCGACCTTGCGCAGTTGCGCGAAACTATCCGCCCGCGAAGTCAGGGACGGCGCAACAACCGTGCTCCACAAGACCGCACATCCGATGATCAGGCTTGCAGCAACAGCGATATTGATTTCACGGGGGGACAGTTTGCGCATCAACTCGGCTCCGACAGGATCAACTGCATTTCAGCACCGGCCGTGCCACTTGATGCCGCGCCACCGGTCACGGTCATACCCATCGAGCGCAGCGCGTTTTCTGCCTGCTGCAAGGATTGAAGATCGCGGGCGCTGACCAGAACGGCCAACGTGCCGGCGCTTGAATCAAAACGCATGTCGCGAAAGTTGATGTCCGACTGGCCCGACAAAGCCGTCCCAGTGCGCGCCAAAAGTGTCAGAAACCGATCGGATGCATTCTTCTGGTTGGCCCGACCCGCCAGATCCGCCGTCAAAACAGATTCCGGCAAATCGAAGTCGATCTGCGCACCACGATCAAGCACATGTGCAATGACCCCGGACCGCTGTTCTGACGCGGTTTTTTCGAGTGCATGCGCGTCGGCAAACAGCACGGCGGCATGCGCGATACCTGCAACAGCACTCAGCGCAGCAGCATAACCCAGACGGCCACGCCACTTTTGCCGCGCCGTTGCGGTGACTGGGCGCAGGTCAAGGGCGAACACAGATGGATCAACATCGGGCACTTCGTCATGCTGCCGCGCCACATCGACACCCGGCGGTGGCGTTCCGTGCCACAGCTCAAGCCGGGGCCGATCAAATGCGCGCCACAGGTCGGCAAAACTGTCCGCATCAATCACACAGCCACCGCCATCAAAGGTCCTGAGATAGATCGCCCCCTGCCCGCACCAGATGCCCCACGCCACTTCTGTCGTCGGCAAAGGCACGGCGCACAGGTCCGGCAGCACCACGCCTGAGCCCATCGGTGATGCGATACGGCAATGCAGTTCATTGCGATCCATCGCCGCACATAAATGGACTGTGCTGTGCAGCACGGGGCCCACGGCAATCTGCGTGTCTTCGAGGGGAGCGGCAAGATACGGCTCGATCGCGAAGGGGGCAGCAGCGTGCCGCTTGCCGTGCTTGCTCAGGGGCAGATCAAGAGGCATCAAAAGAACGGCGGCACCCGGCACAACATCCGGGGAAGGAATGGCCAGGGCCGCCGCGGCACGTACCAGACGCGCCTTGAGGTTTGCATCGATCGCCCAGTCATCATTGAGCGACTGCTGGGGGGACAGCGCCGTCGAACCGGAATATGGGCGACCGATATCGTCAATGCTAACATATTGATTTAGCATAATTTTTTACCTTTACGATGCAAATTTTCGCGCCTATGTAACCGACAATACGAGCCACAAAGGGAAATAGTTTCATGTCTTGTCCACCTGCTGACACCCAGCCGACACCGAACCACCGCAGCCCGGTCGCTGGCGTTACGCTCATTGAAATGATGGTGGTGCTGGTGATGATTTCAGTCGTCGCAGCCCTGATTGTACCCAACGTGATTGGCCGCCCGGACGAGGCGCGCGTTTCGGTTGCAGCGACGGATATGCGCTCCATCGCGGGGGCGTTGCAGCTATACCGCCTCGACAACGGGGGCTATCCAACCACCGTGCAGGGGCTGCAAGCCCTGGCTGAGCGGCCCGTCACACCACCGCTGCCCCGCACATGGCCGTCAAACGGATATCTGAGTACATTGCCGCTCGATCCATGGGGCACACCTTATGTGTATCGCGCAGACGGCGCGCAGTTTGAATTGATCTCGCTTGGTGCCGATGCGGCCCTGGGTGGCGACGGGATCAACGCGGACATACCGTTGCGCGATACCCGCGTGCAGGCCGGATTGTGACACAGAAGCGGGACGCCACTGCCGGTGTCACCCTGATTGAAATGCTGGTTGTCCTCGCTTTGTTTGCGCTGGTGGCCAGTGCAGTTGCGCTGTCCCTGCCATCTGGCCGGGGCAATACGTCGGTCGAGGCGGGCGCGCGCGCGTTGCGGGCGCATCTGGAACATGCGCTCGATGCAGCCCTCACCACCGGCAGCGGCTTTGGGTTACTGCATGACGGATCAGACCTGCGCTTTGTGCAGCGCGACCCAAGTGGGGAATGGAAATCGCATGGCAACAAACAGTTGGCGGATGTGAAACTTTCCCTGCCACCCTCTCGTATCACTATCAATCCACAAGAGGTCTTTGCCGTGTCCGCCCGTTTGATCCCCTCCCGCAGTGTCCCGTTTAAAGTGCAATTCGGGGCCGGTGAGCGCAGCCAATTTGTCGTGTTCGATGGCGCGCGCGTTGTTCGGCAGGATGGGCCTTAGGCATGCAACCCAATCGGCAAAGCGGGTTCAGCCTGATCGAAACCTTGGTGGCGATGACCGTTTTGGCGGTGTCGGCCACAGCAATCCTAGGGGCGACGGAAACCCATACGCGCGCCATCACTGCGGTAGATGATCGCGTTCTGGCGCGCTGGGTCGCACAGAATAGCTTGGTCGAGTTGCAGCTGGCCCGCGATGTCCCAGCAATCCAGCAGATGGGACGCACGACATGGCAGGTGCGGGTAGATCGTCGTCCGACGCGCGATCTAGACCTTGGGCGTGTGGATGTCACTGTCGCCACGGCGGCGGAGCCGAACATTGTTCTGGCCAGCCTGACAGGGATAGTGGACGTGGCAGATCGGCGGGCGCGATGACCCGCAGCGAAAAAGCGATCCGGGTCATCATGGCTGTATTGGCTTTGGCCTCTGTGGCCTGGGCGGCAGTTCCGATGGCCCGCCACATGGCCGGTATTGTTGTCCTTGATGCGCCAGCAGTGATCGATCTGCCGGTTCCACATAGTGAGGACCCTCCCGACCTCGCCGCGATCCTCGCCCTTGCCCCTTTTGGCCGCGCAGCCGTGCAGGACCAAGGGCCAGAGGCAGCAACGATCACCCGACCCGATCTGGTGCTGCGCGGCATTTTCGCAGCCGAGCAGGCCACCTCAACGGCGTTGCTGGATGTGGCTGGTGTACCGGGCCTTTACCGTGAGCGGATGCAGGTCACAGACCGTTTGGAAATCACCCGCATTGCGTCAGACCGCGTCGAGCTGACGGATGGTGACACCGCGATCACCCTGCACTTTGACGAAGACGTCGAAGTCAACGCACCTGAGGTCATCGCAGACGCAGCAGTGGCCCCTGCTCTTTTGGATCGATTGCAAGGCGGTTTTGTCGTTGCAGCACGCTATGAGAAACCCGGCCAGCCCGAAACCACATCTGAGTACATCGACTATTGGCGCCAGCGTGTGCGCAAGAATCCACAGGCCGTTCTTGACGAGATCGGGTTAAAGCCCACGGACCGGGGATATTTGATTGCCGAGCGGCACGATGCGGGCGTGCGTTTGGCTGGCTTGCGCAGCGGTGACCTTGTTCGGTCAGTCAACGGGAAACCCGTCGGCAACCCCGAAAACGACACCAGATTTTATGACGAGATCGCCGCGACGGGACAGGCCCGGATCGAAGTCGAGCGTGGCGGGCGCATTCTTTCCTTTTCGTTCCCCTTGAGGTGATTGATGTATAGATTTTTCACGATCCTATGTCTTGTCCTGATGTCGCCCCCGGTGACCGCGCAGACAAGCGAAGCAACCTACACCATTAACCTGCGCCAGACCGACATCACAATCCTGACCGAGCAGATCGCCGACATCACAGGCCGCACGCTGATCGTGCATCCCGAGTTACGGGGCGAAATCACGGTTGTCTCTGCCGAGCCGCTGGACAGCGCGGGTGCGTGGGAGTTGTTCCAATCCATCCTGCGCGCGCGCGGGTTTCATGCGGTACAAAGCGGAGCGATCTGGCAGATCATTCCACTTGATGCTGCACGGGCGGCAGCACGCGTGGATATCGGCGACGGCGACGCGGGCAGCCAGGATTTCGTGACCCGCCTCATCATGCTCGACAACCTGCCGGCGGGCGAAGCTGTGCGCGTGTTGCGCCCGCTTGTGGCGGCATCGGCATCCATCGAAGCGCTCGAAGATCCCAATGCCGTCCTGATTACCGACACAGTGGAAGGCGCAAACCGCATCACCAGCATCGCGCGCAATCTCGACAAGGACGAGGCGCGATCCTCCCGCGTTCTGCAGTTTCGCAACACCCAGGCTGCCGTGGTCGGCGCCGCCATCGCAGACGTGCTGGGGCCAAACCCGACGGGGGCACGCCTGTCGGTCGATCCGGGATCGAACACATTGATCATTCGCGGCACTGCGGACGAACTCGACGAGGTCGAAATGCTCGCCAATGCGATGGATGTCCCGCCAGTGTCCAACCCGCAGGTGGCGCTGACAACACGGGTGTTTCCGCTGCGCTACGGCGAGGCCGAACAACTGGCGGGCATCCTGACTGCCGCACTGACGGGCGCGGGTGCGGTTGCCACGAACGCAGTTGCAGTCGAATTGCAGCAGTCAGACCTGAACGCCGCAGCCCCCGTGTCTGACATCCCCGATGTCACGGTCGCGGCGGACGAAGCGCAGAACGCCATTGTGGCGCGCGGCACGGAGGCGCAATTGAACGAAGTCGCCGCCCTGTTGCAGCAACTTGACCGCAAGCGGGCGCAGGTGCTGATCGAAGCGGCGATTGTCGAGGTGTCCGGTGAAACCGCCCAGCGCCTGAGTGCGCAACTGGGCCTTGGCAATCTGGCACCGCCGTCCGGGTTGGCGGCCACCTCCTTCAGCAATGGTGGCGCCGCACTTGGTACCCTTCTGGCGGCGCTGGGCACACCCAATGCTGCGCTGGCCACGGCGGGGGGCAGTGCCACGATTGGCGGCGGGAACTTTGGCATTCTCTTGCAGGCCCTGAACCAGTCCACGAATGCCAACCTGCTGTCCACCCCGTCCCTGATGGCGCTGGACAATCAGCCTGCATCTATCGTCGTGGGCCAGAACGTGCCATTTCGCACTGGCACTTTCGCCACTGACGGCAACTCGGTGCAGCCCTTTACCACCATCGAGCGGCGCGATGTAGGCCTCACCATGAATGTCCTGCCACGTATCAATGACGGGAACACCGTACGCCTTGATATCAGACAGGAAGTGTCATCGTTGGTGAATGCGAATGTCGAAGGCGCGGCCGATCTGATCACCAACCGCCGTTCCATCGAAACGAGCGTGCTGGCACAAAGCGGGTCTACAATCGTGCTGGGCGGGCTGATCACCCGCGACGACCTCAAGAGCCTGCAAAAGGTGCCCGGCGCGGGCGATATCCCCGTGCTCGGAAATCTCTTCAAGTCGCGCAATCGCAGCAGCACCCGCCGCACGCTTTTTGTCTTTCTCAAACCAACGGTATTGCGATCAGATCAAAGCCTGAAACAGACATATGAAAAACGCCTGAGCGCACTGGAAACCGCGCGTTCAGACGCACGGCTAGGCGCGACAGACCGCGATGTGACACGGGCGCGCAAGCCTGTGCGGCTCGAACTTGGTGGGGTTTATTGAATGACAGAGGTTAAGATGGGTGGCGTGACGCCGAATGCGACTGAGGAGCTCGACGCGCTGATTGCCCGCGTGGCGCTCGCGGACCGGCGCGCGTTCGATCAACTCTATACGCTGACCTGCGCACGGCTGTTTGCGGTGGCGATGCGTATGATGAAAAACCGGGCGGAGGCCGAAGACGTCCTGCAGGATGCTTACGTGCGCATCTGGCAACGCGCGGGCAGTTTCCGCCCCGGCGAGGGACGCTCGATGCCATGGCTGATCACGATCACACGCAATCTCGCCATCGACCGGATGCGGGTGCGCGCGGCACCCATTGCCCCGATGGAGATGGCACAGGACGTGCCCGACGACGGACCGACACCTGAAACGGCCCTGGCACAAAGCGAAAACAGAGCCAGAATCGATGCCTGTCTGGAAGAATTGGAGGCCCGGCGCGCAGAGGCCGTTCGGGCCGCATATCTGGATGGCTGGTCCTATCAGGAATTGGCGGACCGCTTTGACACCCCCTCAACACGATACGCACATGGTTGCGCCGCAGTTTGCTGCGCCTGCGCGCCTGTCTGGAGCAGCCACAGAAATGACAGATCAAACGACACGTGACGACGACGATGAAGCCTTGGCCGCGGAATACGTGGTCGGCCTGTTGCCCGGTCCCGAGCGATCCGCCGTCGAAAACCGTCTGCGCAGAGATCGTGGCTTCGCCGCCCGTGTCGCGGCGTGGGAAGAGTACTTTGCCGGTCTGAACGCCGACTACGGCACGCTTCAACCCTCGCGACAGGTCAAGGCAGCGATTGATGGCAGGCTGTTTCCCCGGGCGCGGCGCAACGGCGCTTGGTGGCGCGCCGCCGGTCTGGTTTCAGCCGTCCTGGCAGTGGCGGTGATGATCGGATCGTTCACCTTGTTCGATAGCGGCAAACGCCTGATTGCACAGCTTGAGAGCAGTGAGAGCAACTATCGGTTTGCAGTTGAGGTCGAAGCGGGTGGGGGCAGTGTCGATATTGCATTGGCCTCGGGAGCGGTGGTCGAGGACCGGACATTCGAGTTGTGGCTGATCCCACCGGACGGTGTGCCCCGATCCCTTGGGACATTTACGCAGGCGGGTCGTTTGCAGGCATCCGGCGCACTCCAGATGCAGGACGGCAGCGTCCTTGCCGTTAGCCTCGAACCTGTCGGTGGGTCCCCGACCGGCGCGCCCACCGGACCCGTTCTGGCGCTTGGGACATTAAGCGATGTTTAGACCGATCCGACTGGCATTGGCGGGTCTGGTGGTCACGCACGCCGCCCATGCCCATGAATTCTGGATCGAACCGACTGTGTCCGGCACGCAAGTCACGGTGGAGGTGCATGTCGGGGAACACTTTGAGGGCGAGGTTTTTCCATTCGAGCCGCGCGCCTATGAAACCGCCCTTTGGGTAGGTCCGGAAACCAGACAAGCGCTGCACACCCGACCGCTCGCACAGCGCGATCTGTCCCTTGCGGCGCAAGGCGAGGGTCTGCACGTCCTGGCCATTGCATCCTTTGGGCAAACTCTGCGGCACCCGTCGCTGCAGGATTTCAAAGAATTTGCGGACAGCATCGGGGCGAACCATGTGTTGCGCGAAATACCACCAGTCGCGGATGAAGACGGGAGGCTGCGCGAAACCTATCGCCGGTTTTCGAAAACGCTGGTGCATTTTGGCGAACGACGAGATGAAGACAGGCGCTTGGGTCTGCAATACGAGTGGGTGCAAGGCTCTGACGGCTTCACGCTATACTCCGGTGGCACACCGGCTGCGCATCACCCCGTCGATGTGTTTTGCCGCCAGGCCGACATGCAGGTACGCGAAAGCAGATTGCGAACCGACGATACGGGCAATGTCGCGCCGTCCGTCAAACCCGCCGAACGCTGCCTGATAAACGCCGTTTTTCTGAGACCGCACGAAGATGGGCGGCGCTGGTCAAGCGATTGGGTATCGTTGCTTTGGGATAGCTAGCCAGTGAGGCGGAACTAGCTTTTGCACCATGCGTGATTGGTATCACAGCGGAGGTAACCGGGTGCTGTCAGCGCAATGGCTGAGACAGCGCCCGGATCTTTGGTCTGATAGCTGTCGCCAGCGTCCTTACTCCGAAGCAGTTTCCGCCGCTTCCAAAAGCGATCTGGGTTCGACGGCTTCGGGTCGCCATATCCGTGCGGCACGTTGTGCCTCAAGAACCTGCGCCGGTTCCAGTTGCTGTTCGACCACCTGACGGGCCTGCAAGGCATCCGGATGGCCATTGGCAGCGGCAAGGTTGAAATACTTGTGCGCTTCGACGAGGTTCTTATCGAGGCCAAGGCCCACCACATAAGCCTGCCCAAGCGAAAACAGCCCGACAGGGTTGCCAAAGGACGCGGTTTTCTGGATCAGACGTAGCCCTTCAGCCTCGTCCTTTTCAGCGACTTCACCGGCAATCAAAGCTTGGGCCAAAACATTCATCGCGCCGATATGCTCCTGATCGGCGGCACGTTTCAGCATGTCAATCCCGCCTTCGGCATCCGCTTCTACACCGCGCCCCTGCAGTTTCAGCAGCCCACAGTTCAACTGCCCGTTCGCGTCGCCCTGTTCAGCAGACCCACACAGCAATTCTGCGGCGCGCTCGTAATCCTGAAGCACGAATTCGCCCTGAAGATACAGCAAGCCAAGGCGGTTCTGTGACAAGGCGCTGTCGCCTGCGGCCCCCAGTTTGTAGAGCTCAACCGCCGTTGGCATGTCTGCCGCACCGCCCATGCCCAGTTCCAGCATTCGCCCGAGATAGAAATTGGCATCCGCCTCGCCCTCGTCCGCGGCCACAGCCAAAAGCTCGGCAGCGACGGGGTAGTCACCGGCCTCAAGGGCGCTCAGCCCCTGTTGCAGGTCAGCCATCGCAGCACTTGCAGTCAGAACTGTCGCCAGAGTGGCAGTCATCAGCTTGAATGTCATAAGGTGTCTTCCGTTTGTCAGGTTATGTCAGAAAATTTTGGTGCCTATCGTCATGCGCAGGCTTGCGCCCTGCAACTCCGCCAGCCCGCTGGCAGCGACAGGCATGGCAATGCCGAAGTCTATTGTGATGCGCCCGATGGCGCCGCGAAACCCGCCTCCAACAGACATCATGCTGGCATCCGGCCCGTTGATCTGGTGAACCGCGCCCGCGTCCCAGAAAACATACGGGCGCATAGCGGCAAAGTCCATCATCAGCTTGGCCTCGCGTGACGTCTCGAATAGGCGCGGCCATGAGTATTCCGCGCTCAGCGTCAGCCCGTTGTCGCCGCCAAACGAGGCGGCCTCGAAGCCCCGCACAGTACCGGTGCCGCCGATAAAGGTGCGATGCGCACTGGGCAGTTCATCCGATGCCGCCTGCCCCGTCACGCTGATATAAAGCTGACCCTGGTTTTCAAAACTGCGGAAATGTCGGGCGGAAAATTCGAGGATGTTGTAACCGCCCCCACCATCTGCCTGCCCGCGTGACGCAGCAATGCTCAACCCCGTAAAGGTTCCGTTGCCGATGATGTCACGTTCCAGCCCGACGCGGGTCAGCCAGACCTCGGCCGGAGTGAGCGACACGCCGTTGGCATAACGAAACGTCTTTTCACGGGCATGGCTTGCCGTCAGCCGTGTCTTGGTGTTGGCGTCACGATGCAGCAGATAGGTGTATCCCAATCCAAAGGACGGCGTCTGTTCCAGCAACTCGACCGTCGGCGAAATCAGCGAAAGCTGTTCGGAAAAGCCAAAATTCACATCGATGGTCGCACGATGCAAAGGCAGGGCGACCCGCCCTGTCAGCGCGTTGCTGATGTCTGTTCCGGAAAAGCTGACGTTCCAGATATCGTTGATCTGCAGCAGATTGTCGGCGGCAAAGTTGAAGCTGAGACGCGGCGCCACCTCTCCGTCCTGCATGCTGGTCAAAAGCGACACATCACCCCGGACGCGGTCATTGTCCGCAATCTCAAGCACAAGGACAGAGCCGCCGATTTGTGTGCCCGGCTGGATATCCAGCGCAGTTTGCGCCGAGGGCGGGCGGCTCACCTGATCAAGGCCTTGTTCCAGCGTGCGCAGTTCGAGGGTATCCCCGGCCCGCAAGCCGAGGGCCCGCGAGATGCGGCTGGCAGGCACTTCTTCGCGCGCCTTGCCATTCACCACATGGCTGATCGCGACAGCCTCGACATACCCTTCGACAACGACCAGCGTTAGGGTGCCGCTGCTGATATCCTGTTCAGGGATATAGGCCCTGGATGTGATGTAGCCGCTTTCCAGATAAAGGTCGGTCAGCGCCTGCAACAACTGATCCACACCCAGAGGGCCGATGCAATCGCGCGCATAAAGGGTCAGCGTTTCGTTCACCTGCGTATCCGGGATCAGCGTGATGCCTTCGACATTGATGGACGTGATGGGCACACAAAACGCTTCGGCCTCTACCGGGTCGACCGGTGTGATGTCGATGGCAAGCCCCGGCTTTGCTGTTTCAGCCGCCTCACGCGCTGCGGCGCGCGCGGCCTCTTCGCGCACCGTGTCCGCCAGCGACCGGTCATTTGACGCAAGCCCCTGCGCGAGCACCGAGGACGCTGCGACTAACGCCGCAAAGGTGAAGCAGACCAGCTTGCGCATATCAATTCAGCACTTCGGAGAACACTCCGAACCCGCGCCCATTGGCGGCCGCGACTTCGGGCGGCACTGCAACGATTTCGGCACCAGCGAGGCTGTCCAGCAGCGCGCCGGGTTCGACATCCGTGCCGATAAAGCGCAATGGCCCACTGCGCGCGATCATCGAAAACCCAAAGGTCGGGGCGAAAATCTTGCCCGTCTCGTAGGTCGAGATGCGGCGCGTGCGCTTTCCGAAGAACAATGTGCTTGGCCCCCTCGGCAGGGTGTAGAAATTGTCATAGCGCAAAGGTTGGAAATCAATGGACGCCGCCTGCATCGTCAGGCCAGAGGCCGCGCTGACCGTGCCGCCAATGTTGCGAAAGTCGCCAGTCAGATCGACATCGATCCGCGTGTCGGATTCAAGCCCGCCACCCGAAAACCGGAACGCGCCGGTGGTGTAGCTGCGGCACAGGAACAAAAAGCAGCTGCGCTCTCTGCGTACCTGCCCAACCTGCACCAATGCGTTGGTGATATCCCCACCCTTCAGCGTCAGACCACTGCCGCTTCGGATCAAGCCGCCGTGGTTGTTGAGGGTCGTGGCCGAAACACGGACTGCGCCATCCGCCTGCAGCGTTGCAAGGTTCAGCCCGGCGACAGGTTCGTTGCGCCCATCGACGTTCAGAAGGTTTTGAAGCGCCCCACCAACACTGACATCCAAATCGCCAAAACTCTGGACAAGGCCGGTGTTGTTGGTGAAGTCCCCACCGAACGTCAGGGTCGCGTCCCGCTGTGCGCGTATGATCGCGATGTCATCCTCTGACAGGCTGGTGAGTGTGAAGGACTGCGCCGTTAACGCGATGTCTTCCAACGCCTCGACAGAACCGCCAGTCATGGATGCAACGCCGCCCGCGCGCAGAGTGATGTCCGTGCCAGCGATGTCCGTACCTGCCAGGTCCAGCCCGTCCTGCGCATCAAGAACGACATCGTTGAAATCCGACCCGAGCGTGCTGTCTTGCACATCGATGTCCTGCGCCGCCATGGACACGCCGGTCAGCCCCTGTGCCGTTGCACCGTCCAGCATGATCCGGCCACTGGCCGTCATCGTGAATTCCCCGGCAGAGGCAAGCCCCTCCCCGGCCATGACAACCCCTGCACCACGCCCGTCCGCCGTCATCGTCAACCTACCGCCGGACACGATGGAACCTTCGGTCAGGGTCAGGGACACCGCCGGGCCGTTCTGTTGCCCGCGACCGGAAAGCGCAAGGTAGTCGTCGGAATCCACCGACACAGCATTAGCGTTGATAGTCGCACGTCCTGCGCCCGCCGTGGCATTGAACCTCAAGAAGGGGGAACTGCCGGATTCGCCCACATTTCCGTCGATCCGGATGCTGCGGGCGATCAGGTCCATGCGGCGCACGTCAGCGACCACACCCGCGCGGCCCACGTCAATGCTGCCATCGCCGGGGGCCACGTCATAGTTCAGCGTGCCCGGCTGTCTGCGCCCCGCAATCATCGCCAGCCCACGGATGTTCTGGAACCGGGCACCGTTCAACGTGATGCCGTTCGGATTGGCCACGATCACATCCGCGCGCGCACCAAGCACCTGCAGCGTGCCTTCCATCCTGCTGGCATCCGGGCCCGTCACGTCAGCTACAATGGCACTGGCCCCTTTCGTGGTGTTGTCAAAGGCGGCACCAGCCGCGGGCACGCTAAAACGGTCAAAGGAATTGATGGAAACGCCGTTGTTCGGATTGGCGATGTCAATCTCGATCCGCCCACCGGTTCCGGAGCGAAGAGATGTTGCAGTTTGCCCATCCAAAGTTATGCTTTGCGCAACCGCAGATAGCGGCGCAAACAGTGCGACGATTCCGATGGTAAAGGTACAAAGTCTCAGCGACGATTTCACGAAATACACCCTTGAAAAGCGAGACAGTCGCTGCGGTGGCACCAGTAGTTAAAGGACACTCCAGACCATGGCAAGACTATTCAAGGTTGTGCGAAACCCTGTTCTGAGCAGCGTTTTGGCAAGCCTTTTGGTGTTTGGTATTCCACTTGCTTCGCAAGGCCAGGACGGCACCGGCGACTGGCAGGCGATCTGCGACGAACTCGGCTGCCGTCTGGCACAAAGCCTGGTCGCCCCGCGCTCGGAAACCACCGTGCTGATGGCGCGTGTATACGACAGCCAGACCCCGACCCTTGTTCTGACGGTTCCGCTGGGTGCGTTTTTGAAACCGGGAATCCTCTTGTCCATCGATGGCGATGCGCCAAGGGCGTTTGCCTACGAAATCTGCGACGAATTCGGCTGCCACGCAGGCGTGCCCATGGACGACGGCCTGCTACGCGATTTCAGACGGGGTCTGAAGGCGGATGTCGCATTTGTCGATGGCGCACAGGAACAAATCTCGGTGTCGCTGTCCCTTGTCGGCTTCACCAACGGGATGAAAGCGTTGGCCGGGGCGCGCGTAGAATGATCTCGCGACGCATCTTTCTGTCTGGGGCTGCGGCTGCCGCCCTGCCCCTGCCCATCCGCGCCGAAAACCTCACCAGCGGCGAGATCATCGAAACTGCCACGGGCAACGTGCTGGGGTTTCAGGACCTGATGGACCGGTTGGAACAGGCCGAAACGATCCTGATCGGCGAACGCCACGGATTTGCCCCGCACCAGAACCGGGTCGCGCTGATCCTCGAAGAACTTGCCCTGCGCGGCCGCTTTCCAACGCTTGCGCTTGAAATGCTGGAACCCGCCCAGATGCCCGCGCTGGAGACCTATCGCGCCGACAATCCGGAATATGTCGGTGGCCTTGGGGCGGCGCTCAACTGGTCGGAAACGGGGTGGCCCGCGTGGAGTTTTTATGAACCGGTTTTTCGCGCGGCGTTCCGGGCGAAGTTGGAGGTTATGGCGGCGGATTTGCCAAAGGAAGAACAGCGTTTGATCCGGAGAACTGGAGAAACTTCGCTGGACTACTCTCAAATCGCGTATGAAGAGTGGATCAAAAGTATCGCAGAAGCACTATGCCTTGATCCTTCGAGCAAATTCGTTCGTCATGAGGCGTTGCGACAAATTGCGCGAGACCAACACATAGCGAATTCAATCGATTCAGTGCCAGGACATGCCGTACTGGTCGCCGGCGGCGAACACATTCGGAGTGACCGCGTTATAGGAGCTCTGGGCAAGCAGGCAGAAACCCTTGGTTTCATGCCGGATCAGGCGTCTCACACTCACTACGACTATGTTTGGAAACAAGGACACCAAGCCACAAATGGCTGCTGAGTCAGGAGGCGATGCGCTTCTTAAGGAATTCAGCAAAGTTGGCGGCATAAGTCTCTGTTCTATCACCGGTTTTACGGATGACTTTTGCCTCACCGTCCGCGTCAACATGTGACATATCCAGGTAAAACAACTCGCCAGCATCGCTGGCAGAGACGGCCAACTGGTTTTCTTTCAGAAAACCATTCCGTCGATTGTTCAAGGTATTAAATGTTACGTCACCACCCGGAACCTGGCCGTAAGGCTCAATCGGGTAGACGGAGTAGATTTCCTCGCCATATATCTCGCCGCCTCCGAAGTTTTGCAAAAACCATTTGTAACTGGGTGGCAATGAACAACCGAGAGCACTTTCCGCCTTCTCTATCCAAGGCAGGCCGGGGTCTTGCTCCTGTGTGCCAAACTCAACCCCGTTTGAACGGTTTTCCTCAATCAAGGTGACCAATTCATCAAAAGAAGCCATCAACCGCCCCCCAATTGCTTGTCGTTACTCGGTTGCGCCAATAGGCTTCCCGCCAGGTGTTGAACTGGCTTCGGTTGATACCAGAAGGCAGACCACCGGTGTTGATGTGTATAGTTCCATAGTTTGTCTGATGGAAGCTCTGAGACATTTCGGCGATTGCACCGCCTTGTGTCTGCGTGAGGTGGTGAAGGTTTACCGGATTCCCGTCTGGACCAATTGGCGCACGTCCGGACGCCATGCGTTCGAGGTTGGTTCCCGATACAACGACTCCGTTTTCCCGCCAGGTCGAGACAACATCGGGATCAATCAAGTCGTCGCGTTGATAGACCCGGTTTCCGTTGAATTCACTCGGGGACCGTGACCAGAATGTACGGTTTTGCGCAAAATTGCGCTGTACTTGTGCCTGACTTGCAAAGCGAATGTCACCAGCGCGATTTGCGACTTGCGCCAATTCATCAACGGGTATCGTTCTGCGCCCGTCCCCAACCATGCGCGCGAGGGCCTGGCCCGCGTCTCCGGCGAGCGGGATGAACCCGACACCCGCAATGAGCACACCTGTAATGTCTCCATCGCCGATTGCCTCAAGCAAATCAGCCACATCCATCGTGTCCCCGATTACCGGTACAAAACCGATAACGACTCCGGCAACGCCGACGAATTGCTGAAAGGCTTCCTCTCGCTCAGCCTCGGTGTAGCCGTAGTCATCGAGGAAAATGTCCTGCGACACCGCCATCGACATGATCAAAGTGCCCTGATCGCCGCTTGCTTGATACGCCTCAATTGCATTGACCAGTGTGTCCGCATCGAACCCGATCGGGTCGCGGTAGTCCGCCTGAGCGCCTCCGGCCCTGAGTTCCGCCATATTGCGGAACGCCTGTTCTCCCCACTGGTTATAGAAATCAACGATCAGCTGAGGATTCTCTTCTGCACAGGCAATCAGGAAATTCTGGAACGTTGTGAACAGTGGCGCAGCCGTAAGCCCGTTGAGCCAAACCCCATCCCGGACGAGCTCTATCAGGAGTTCAATGTGATCCTGACCAAGCTCATCCGCATAAACCTCGCAGTTGCCCATCAGGTCACAATCAATGCTCAGGACCAGATCGCCATTGTCGTCGTAAAGGGCTTCTTCGGTCAGCGCCATGAGCAGCAGTTCTTCCGGCGGCACCTGGCCGTTGGGATACTGTTTCTCAAGTTCGATGACCCGCTCAATGGCGTTCACCGACGCTTCAAAGGCTGGCAGCCGTGTACGCGCCATCGCCTCGGAGATCGGCATCCCGCTCGCAACCATACGACGGTAGACAGAAACTGCTGCGCCACCCCGCGCCCGCACCTCATCCGGCACATCTGCTGTCGCTGCCCGAATGTAATTCCCGGCCGCTTCCAGATCCTCCGCCAGCTTTACAAGGTTCAGCGCTGGCAGTTGCAGGTTGATGTGCGTGTCGCGCGTGATCGTGTCGACTGCGTCCAGGTCCTGGTTGATCTGGCTGATGTCAAAGTCGGATTGGTTGCGCACAACCACGTCGCCGCCCGAGATCGTAGCGCGCGTGAACCCTTCGGTGATGTCCAGCGAGAAGCCCGCGGTTCCATCGAATGACAGTGTTTCACCGACCCCTATGTTGAGGCCCACATTCACCGAATAGCTGTTGTGTTCGTTGAACAGGTTGTCATGCACCAGATAGCCGGTGTCGAGGTACAGGCCGTCGTTGCGGCTCGCGATCACTGATCCCATCAGATAGGTTGTGTTGTCTACATACACATCAAGGATGCGATAGGCGTCGATCATCGACGGGCTGTCCACATAGCGTGCGTTGCCCTCGGCGATGTTGGCGTTGATACCGATGCCGGACAGGGTGCCGCCAGTGAAGCTCAGGCTCAGCCCGAAGCCCCAGCTGTTGGAACTGGACGTGCTCTGCTGCGAAGCGATGACAAGATCGTTGCCGATCTCGAGATAGATATTGCCGCCCGTCTCGCCGAGCACTTCGGTCACGTAGCCATTGGCATCGAGGATCGGGTTGCCGTCCGCGTCTTCTTCGACGCCGACCACAGGGCGCGCCTGCATCACAGCCCCCAGCAACATCGCGTCGTTGCCTGTCACCAGCGTGATCGACTCCATCGCGTTGATGGATGCGTTGGAATAGAGGGTCGAGTTGCTGTTTGACCCGCTGCCATCCACCGAAATGGTGAATCCGCCAGAGAACAGCGAAACGCCAAAGCCAAAGGAAGAGGACTCGCTTGACCGGGTGTTCGCGAGCGCCGTGGCGAGGAAATCGTTTCCTGCTGTCATCACCAGATCGCGCCCGGTGTTCACGATTGTCCCACCGGCCAGCTGAATATCGTTCCCAGCCAGCAGGAACATGTCATTGCCAGCGCCCAGACGGGTCACAAGGCTTTCGTCCCATTCCGAGCGCGAATGCCACGCATCAAATCGGAAACCGATGCCAGCCGCCGCCAGAACACAACGTGTCACGTCGCCCCCGCCGCAATTGCCGATCTCCTGGATCGCCTGAATATCGCTGGGGATGAAGCTTTCGGCCAGTTTGGAGCCGAAGACACTTGTACCAACTTCTTGATCCCGCGCGGTGCTGAGGGTGCGGGCGCCGGACACCAGCAGGGCCAGCGCGCCGTTCAGACGGCCCCAGCCATCCTCGGCCGTTGCAAGCTGGTAGGCCGCGCCAAGCATCGGGTTGTCAGCGATATAGGCGTGGATCGGATCGTTGTTGGCGTTGTTCAGCACAGACTGGGTGATGGTGAACCTCGACGACGTGAGACCAAAGCTCCAACCGCTTTCCTCAAGATATTTGCGGTTGGTTTTGGCGTCATAGACCATGTCATTGCCAGCGGTCAGCGACAGGTCGTTCACCGCCAAAAGGATCACGCCGATCCCGGTCAGGTCATTGCCTGCCTCAACAGACACGTCATAGCCTTCGACCTGCGCCATCGACGTTTCAAAGTTGTTGTAGCGTGTCTTGGTCGACGAATAGGTCAGGAACCCGGAGAAGCCGGAGTTCTTGTAGTAATTGTGCAGCTCGACCGAGATCGCGTCCATGTAGACATCGTTGCCCGCCACAAGGCGCGCATTGGCCCCGGCAGAGACATAGCTGCCCGAACTGTCGATGTTACGGCCCGCGATCAGGTCGATGTCGCCAAAGGATGTCTGGAAGACGCCGGACTGCATCGCGGCAGAGTACCGCTTGTCGATGGTTTCGCCGGTCTTGATGCCCAGGAACCGCTTCTTCTTGTAGTAGTAGTAGCTCAGGAAGTGGGCGGTCTGGATATCGTTGTAGATGTCATTGCCTGCCTCGGCATAAAGGCTCCCTGCGGCAGCGATCTGGCTGGCGTCGTTCAGAATATCGACGCCTGCGTTCATGATCAGGCCCTGGCCCGCGATCAGCTCGCCCGGTGCGAACATATAGGCATCGTTGCCGCAAGCGCGGTGGCCACAGTTGTGTTCGCTGGTCAGCGTGTAGGTCACACGCGTGGACTTGTTCACGATGTCCTTGGCGGCATTCAGGATCAGGTTGCCGCCTGCCGAAATTGTGCCGGAGTTCCAGATGACACCGTTGCCATCCTCGTAAGCATATCCGGTTTCCGTTGCGCGTTCGGCGTCGCGATGTGCGACAAGGCTGGCGATGCCGTTCGCGGACAGATCCAACCCGTTGCCCAAGGCCGTGATGGTCAGATCTCCGTCAGCCACGATGGCGGCGCGACGGTGCGCGAATTGCTTCTGCTGCTGGGTGATTTGGATGCCAAAGACGGTGTTGACCACAACGTCCTGAACGGACTCGCCGAACCAGCTTTCCACCAGAACACCCTGACCGGCCGTCAGGATCATGTCGCCACGGCTGGACAGGATGCCACCTTTGCGAATTTTGATATCGTCGCGTGCGTCGATGATCAGATCGGATTCAACGTGGAACATCGCGTTGCCGGACGAGCGGAGGTCTTGTTCGAACTCGGCCTCGGTCACTTCCTGCGTTTCGCCGTCAACCACTTCGCTGATCGTACCGACAATGTTGCCCATGCGGATGGCGTATTCATCCAGACCGGTGGCAAAGCTACCTCCATCCGTCACCTGCCAACCGACAACCGAGAAGCTGCCGCCGCGTGCGTCAATGGTCGCGTTCTGCGCAAGAACGGAACGGGTGGTGATGTCTGCCGCGATCAGCGTGATATCCTGATCGGCCATCATCGCGCCCGTGCCGGAAATGATCCCGATTTCAGATTCCACAAAGATGTTGCGCGCCTGAACACGACCGGGGTCGATGCCACGGCGCGCATGCAGGTACACGTCGCGCGTCGCATTCAACAGACCGTCGTTGAGCAGGTTCAAACCCGAAGCCGTGCGGTTCGCTGTCAGGCGAATGTCAAAATTCGCGCGCAGATGGCCACCGTTTTTCAGCACACCGTTCAGGGACACCGCGTTGATGTTGCGGCGATGGCTGGTGCCCTGGAATGTCAGGTTGTTCTTGGCGGTAACTGTCAGGTTGTTGTCAGCATAGTTGCCGACAGACCCGTTGAGGATGACAGTGGGCGTGTTGGTCAGATCGAAGATGCCCGCCTTAATGACGTTCGCCTTCACATTTGCCGTACCCGCCACGTCGATTACCATGCGATTGCCAACGGTGACGTCGGCAAGGTCGCGATAGGTGGCCGTGGCATTTGCACCGTTCAACGCCTCAACGCGCAGGTTATGTGTCTGGATGCGGCCCCGATCCATGGTGATGCCGCCCGCATCCTGCGCGTTTTGCGACACGCTGCTGAGGCCAATCAGATCAGTGTCCGCCAACGTAAGGACCGCGGAGTGCTGGCGCACGTCCTGTCCGCGCAGCAGGGTCTTGACCTGTGTGCCGCCGATGTTCGCGGCAGAGGTCGTGTACTGACCGCCCCCCTGCACCGGCGAAGGTGTTCACCAGCCCACGGCCATAGATCTCGGCACCGACCAGGTTTATGTTGCCACCATAGTTGGCGACCATGGTGATCGCCTTGGCGTCCGTGGTGCGGTTTTCAACTCCGGCCTTGAAATTGGCGAGGGTGGTGGTGACAGACAGGGTGCCAAACTCTTTCTGAGCGGCGTACATGTCGATCTGGCCGTTGGAGGACACCAGCGCATTTGTGATCGCCATGTTGCGCCCGGCATTCATGTTGACAGCACCCGCCCCGCGGAACGCACCGCGCCGTGTGGCCACGGAATGACGCGCAACAATATCCTTGTGCGCCCGGACAATCAGGTTTGCACCCGATGACATATTATATGTGTTGATCACCGACCCTGCGGTGGACTCGATGGTCGCGTTGCCAGCGGCGTGCACATTGCCAAGAGTGATGTCGCCGCCACCCTTCACTTCGAGCCACTTGGTGTCGGAGCGCAGCATGAAACCAGCCGTGATCTTGCCGGTTGGACCGGACTTGACCCGCACCCAGTTGTCGCCGCGCATACCTTGTTTCAACGTCACACCATCACGCGCATAGATGTCGATGGCACCGGTCGAATTGATGTTGAAATCGCTGGTGAACGAGCCCTGGCTGACGTTGACGCCAAAATGCAGGGCATCCAGATTCTGATAGACCTGCGCGTAGAAACGGGGTGTCAGGCGGCTTTTGAACTTGACCCAGTGACCGGCCGTGATGAAGCCTGCATCGCCATACAGCGTATCACCCGCCGTAAGTGTCATGTTGCTGCCAGAGACAAGGGCCCCGTCACGCGCGCTTGTTCCATCCTGAAGGTGCAGGTTGCGCTTGGCAAGCAGCGTCAGGTCGCGCCCGGCCCGTACATCGGCAGCGTTGTTGGACACATAGCTGCCGGTGGATTCGAGGTGCACATCATTCCCCGCCACGATTTCGGCGCGGTAGTTCTGCAGCAAGCCGCCAGCAACCATGCGCACGTCGGTCCCTGCCGTGGTATGGGAATCGTCCGTGTCTTCAATCCGGTGCTTGATCTCACCGCGCGCCACGTAGTCGACCTTGCCGGTCTTGGCGTGTGTGTCGCTGTCATAGATGTAGATATGGCGTGAATCGCTCAGGGTCACGTCGCGCCCAGCCATGACAAAGCTGTCCCGCACAAGATAGTCGTAGAACGCATCGAGCGTGACGTCATGTGCACCATTGCGTGCGGTCAGGCGATGGCCGGTCAGCAGGTAAAGGTGATGATCGCTGTCGATGGTCACACCGCTGGCCACCAGTGACCCGCCCGTCGCACGGAATTCACCCTTGGAGCGGAGATAGGCGGACCGCGTTGCATTCAGAACGGCGTATTCGTTGTGAATGCTCGAATTGGCGCTGGTCATGCTGAGCGTCGTGCTCGCCGTCAGATCAGAGCGGCGCACCCACACGCTGCTTGTGCCGGAGTTCAGTTGCAGCGCCTTGCGCAAAGACCCGCCAAAACCGGATGTCGACAGGTTCGGATCCGTGCCGGACACCAGCTTGGACCGTACGGCGCCGGAGTCGATGACGCGCAAATGGTTGCTTGCCGTCATCGTAATCCGCCCGCCAGCGGTCACGGATGCGCCATCGTTGTAGATGTTGATCGCGTCAAAGGTGGTCGCGCCCTTGGATTCCACCTTCGAGCTATAGCGGTTGTAGATGCTTCCATGGGTCGATTGCAGGGCGACGGTGCCATTACGCGACCGGATCAGTGCATTCGTGTCGTTGTGCAGGTTGGTGCGCGATGTGAGCGTTACGTTGCCCCCAGCACTGATGGCACCGTTGTTTACAAGATGAGAATTCTGGCTCGACACGCTGATCGCGCCCGAGGCCCAAAGCCAGGGATTGTGGCTATAGGCGTCGTGGATATCCACGCTGCCGAGAGAGGCGATTGTAATGTCCCCGCCGCTCGCCGACAGGTCCGATCCCTTGATGTCCACCCCGTTCGAGGTGATGGAAATCGCGCCCGACGCAGTCAGGTGCGAGTCGCGCTGATAGAACCGTTTCGCCGCATCGATGGTGATGTTACCGGCCGTCGCCGTAAGCGCTGCTGGTTCAAGCAGGACATAGCCCGTGGTCGAGCTGAGCGAGATGGATTTCGCCGTGATTGGCGCGCCGTAAAGACGGATGCCACGGCTGTCATAATTGCTGGAAAAGGCAGTGAAATTGCCCCCTTGGGTGAAGGTGCTGCCAGTTGTGACCTCGACCTGCCGGTCTGTTGATCCTACGCGCATGTTGTTGCCCGCGATCCAGTCGGATGCCACGGACCACAGGTGCGACACACCGGCCTGCGCGCTCACGTTGCGCCCGGCTTCCAGACGGCCACGGGTCGTCGACCATTTGTGGTTCTCGATGGAATGGGACGCGGTGAGCGTCAGGTCGGTGTCGATGGCGTGCATCGTGCCACCGTGGTTGTGGATGTGGCCACGATCAGCGCGCGCGGTGACGGACTTTTTCGCGTGCAGCGCCGCAATATAGCGGTTGTAGATCGTGCCATGGGTCGTGCGCACCGAAACATTGCCAGTGCGCGAGCGGATCAAAGCGCCGTGATCGTTGTGCAGGTTGGTGCGCGACGTCACAGAAACCGCGCCCCCACCATTGATCACGCCGTTGTTCACGAAATGGGAGTTTGCGCTGGTGATCGAAATCGCACCTGTCGCCCAAAGGCGCGGATCGCGGCCGTAGGCGTCGGTGATGTCGACGCTGCCGCCCGACGCCACGGTGATCCCGCCGCCGTTGGCCGTGGTCCACGAGCCATCGTTTTCATAGCCGTTCGCAGTGATCGAA
Source organism: Tateyamaria armeniaca (assembly GCF_045797845.1). NCBI lineage: Bacteria > Pseudomonadati > Pseudomonadota > Alphaproteobacteria > Rhodobacterales > Roseobacteraceae > Tateyamaria > Tateyamaria armeniaca. Next base: position 1,913,706 of record NZ_JBHDIY010000002.1, on the reverse strand, counting down.
ATCGCACCCGACGCTGTCAAAGCGGAATCGCGTTGATAGAACCGCCCGGCGGCATCAATCGTGATGTCCCCTGCCGTCGCGGTCAGCGCAGCAGGCTCAACCTGAATATATCCCGAGGTGGAGGACAGCGAGATCGCAGTTGCCGTGATCGGTGTGCCCAACAGGCGCACGCCGTAACCTGCATAGTTGCCGGAGAACGCAGTAAATGTCCCACCTTGGGTAAAGGTCGCCCCAACCTGTGCCAACAGGTGCGTGTTGGTCGAACCGACGCGCATGTTGCCACCCGCCACCATGTCCGAATTATGGTGCCAGAAGTGCGACGTGCCCGCTTGTGCATTGATGTGGCGGCCCGCCTCAAGGCGTCCGCGCGTGGTGCTCCACTTGTGGTTTTCGACTGCCCCGCCCGCGATCACGGTCAGATCGGTGGTGCGGGCCTTCATCGTTCCGCCGTGGTTGTAAATGTGGGACGCCGCGCGCGCGCTCACGCCGGTTTTGCCGTCCAGCGTCCCGTTGTAGCGGTTGTAAACGCTTCCATGGGTCGAGCGGACCGACACGCTGCCCGTACGTGACACCATCAGCCCGTCATATTCATTGTGCAGGTTGTTGCGCGAGGTGACGGAAACAGCGCCACCGGCGTTGATGTTGCCGCGGTTCTCGAAATGGGAATTGGTGCTTGCGATGGTGATCGCACCTTTGGCCCAAATGACGGGGTTGCGGGTGTAGGCATCATAAAGACGTACGTTCGAACCAGACGTCAGGCTGACCGCGCCGTTGTTCGAGCGCAGAAGCGATCCGTCAATCTCGGCACCGTTCGATGTGATGGTGATATCGCCGGGTGCCGTGACATCAGAGTCGCGCTGATAGTAGCGACCCGCGCTGTCGATGGTGATCGTTCCCGAGGTCGCCGTAAGATCGGACCCCGGCTCAAGCAGCACATAACCGGTGCCCGAGCCAAGATGGATCGAAGTGGCCGTGATCGGCATGCCAGACAGGTTCACGCCGCGACCGCTCCAGTTGCCCGATTGCGCGCTGAACGCACCTGCCGTCGCAACGGTCGCACCACCCCAGAATTCGACGCTGTGGGTGCCTGCATTTGTCGAAATGTTGCCCGTGTTCGCCGCCCAATCCGATGTCCGCGTCAGAATGCGCCCTTGGGTCGAATTCACCGTAATGTTGCGCCCCGCCTGCAGGCGAGCCCGGGATGCGCCGTCGTTATAGACCTCGACCTGCGCGCGCGAGTTCGAGATGATGTCGCGCGCTGCACTCAGCGTGCGGCCATGAATGTAGATGTTGTTGCGGCTGTCCATGCGTACATCGCGACCCGACGACACGTTCGCGCCGTAGCGATAGTAGATATGGCCGCCAACACCCGCCTTCAGCGTCGCATCCAGCGTGCGGGCATTCACGGTCGTGTTGGTTTGCAGGGCAAGGTTGTTGCGCGCGCTCAGATAGATGAACCGCTTTGCATCAATAGTGGCGCGACGCGTGTCGATATGACTTGCGCTGCTGATCACATCCACCGACCCGGTTGTGGATTTCAGAACGGGGTTGCGCCCATAGCCGTCATAGATTTCGACAGACCCGGCAGAGTCGTACTTCATATAGTTGACGGACTGGCTGCGCGCGCCGGTGATGGTGGCCCCGTTGGACGTCACGAACATCTGCGCGGCAGAGGTCAGATCGGAATCAAGTTGATAGAACCGGCGTCCCGCAGTGATGTTCAGATCGCCCGCCGTCGTGGTGATGTCGCTGCCGGGGTAAAGGACAACGCGGCCTGCGGTGTTCATCGTGATCGACGTCGCATTCAGTGGCACACCGGTGATGTGGATACCATCGTAGTTCGATCCGGATTCACCCGCCGTGATGTCGAGGGCCCCGCCCGTTGTCAGTTTGGCACTGTCCCAGAACTGCACGCGGTCCGCACCCGCATCGATGCTGATGTTCCCGCCCGCCGTCATGTCCGAGGTGCGGTTGTACACATCACCCTTGGCAGACGTAATCACCAGGTGGCGCGCGGCATTCAGGACGGCGCGATTGGCACCGGAGTTGTAGTTTTCGAGCCGGTTGGCCAGCGTGAGGCGGATGTCACGGCCTGCGGTAACGGGCTGGCCATGGTTGTACATCGCATTCGCCGTGACCTTTACATCCCGTTTGGCCCAGATGCGCGCGCCTGTGCGGTTGTAAAGGTGCTTTCCGCCCCGCGTGTTCACGTCATAAAGGTTCGCCTTCACCAGCGAGCCAAGCTCGTTCACGATGTAGTTGGTGCGCGCTTCGAGCGCGACGATGTTGCCTTCAACATGGCTGCGCTGGATCCACAGTTCGCCCGACGCATCCAAAGTCACATTGCCGGATGCGATCACGCCGTTGTTTGTCAGGCGGATCGTGCCGCGATCGGTGTCGAGGCGCACGTTCTTGGTTGTCCCATAGGAACGGATGTATCCCGACAGTGCCGCTGCTGTGGTATGGGACGACGTGATGTTGCCGCCGCGCTTGCGACCCGCCAGCAGGTCGATATTGCCATGCGACCAGATGCGACCACCTTCATTGGTGATCGAACTGCCCGCCCAGATGTTGATGCCACCGCCGCCTGCGTACATCGTCGAGGTGCCATTGATCACCGAATGCTCGGCATCGATATCAATCGCCGTCCCACGGGCATTGCCTTGGATGTAGATGTTGCCAGCGGTGGATTCGAGGATCAGCTTGTCGCCGGAGGATTCCGAATTTGCGATGCGCATGTTGCCGGAAGAGACGAATTTGCTCTGCCCGGTGGTGCGGGTCGCATAGTTTTGGTTCACCTCGCCATGGGTCGACCGCATGTAGATGGACGCGGCGGTGATGGACCGGCTGCCGGTCAGCGTGCCGCGTGATGCGATATTCACCCAACCGGGCGTGTTGATGGTGAACGTGTTGTTAAAACTGTCGCCCATCTCGCGGATGAAGAGGTTGCGATAGGTTGCCGCGTCGATGGATTCTTGATCAGCGGCAATCCCGTCGCGGGCATCGATTTTGAGCGTCCCGGCGTTCGCTATGAAGTGCGCCTTGGTCAGATTGATGTTGCGTCCGGCAATGACATCAAAGTTGTTGCCATAGGAAAAGTTGTGCGACCACCGCCCGTGCGCGCGCAGATTCACATCATAGTTCGTGGTTTCCAGCAGCACCCGGCCGTTGGATTTGAATTCTCCACCAAGGTTCTGGACGTGGTTGCCCGCTTTGACGGTCAACGAACCGATGCCGTGAGCCTTGGCGCCATAAAATACCCGGCTGCCGGAAATCAGCGGATCGCGCACACCGTTATAGATGTCGCGCACCGTTCCACCGGTCATGGCGGCAATCTTGTTGGCGACCGCATTGGATTTGGCTTTGGTGATGTCGGTCTTGAGGTAGGCACCAGAATTGGCAGTCCGGTAGATCCCTTTCAGAGATTGCTGGGTGACCGTGCGCTTGGCGTCCAGAAGCAGCGATTGGGCCGCGACGAGCACACCGGAGTTGCTGATATCGGTGCCGCTGGCCGTGATGCTCAGGTTCTTGGCCGCAACCACACCGCCGTGACCGACCATATAGGCCCGGTCCGTCCAGTTGGCGGACCCGGTAACCTGGAAATATCCGAAGTCAAAGCAATAGATGAAACACCCGTCGGCAACACCGCCTTCGGCGAAAAACTCGTCAATCCGGCGATCGGAACGCATGTTCCAGACTTCGCCAGCCACGATCTCGACATCGCCGCTCGCAATAATCTCGCCGACATTGATCACCTTGTTCACAGCGTCGTATGTGGCCGTGGCCGACATGACCTCGCCCGCGATCAGGATGGCATCACCTGCATCGATGTTGATGTTGCCCGTGGCTTCCATCCGGGCTGTGCCCGCCTGCGCATAGGTCATCGCGCGGATGTCGATATTGCGATCGGCTGTCACCACGCCCTTGTCCTGCTGGACAAACCCGTTGGCGCCGCGCACCACGAAATCCCGCTTGGCCTGTACCGAAGCGTGGTTGATGCCTGCCTTGGAATGCAGCGACACGTCTGTACTTGTGGACGTCAATTTGCCCTGGGTGCGCACGCCAAGACCGTTTTCATTGCCGATGATGCGGATTTGACCAGCCGTCATTGCGCCGAATTGCGTGGCATCCACCGCATAAAGGCTGCCCGCCGCACCAGAGCCGGTGTTCGCTCCAACTGCGCGGTTCCTCGCATTATACGTCGATGCACCGCCGATCGCGTCGACCACGGTGGCCTGCACGGGGCCATCGACGGTAACCGTCCGCCCGACAAGGTTCAGATGACCGTCCGCCGTCGCGCCATCGCGCCCGATGTGAACATTGCCCTTTTTGACGTCCAGAATCACGTCGCCATTGGCGTTCACGCTGGCTGCACCCGTGCCCAGCGTGGTGCGCGAAGAGTTGATGAAAGAACACCCGTTACAGGTTATTCCGTTCTGGTTGGTGATCACCAAATCGGCTTTCTTGCCAAAAATCTCGAAATCACCACCAAGGTTCGAGCGCTGGGTCCCACGCACGTCATTGAGAATCACACGCGCCTCAGCACCGCTGCCGAGACGCGTGTTTGCACCGACGGAACCGCCGGTGCGCGATGCCCCTGCGGAGGTCGAGTTGTTGAAGATTGCGCCGGAGTTGGTCGAGAACGAGGAGTAGCGGTTGACCGACACGCCATTCGTGGGCGGCGCGATATTAATAAGGGGTTTGCCGCCCGACGTTGACAACCCTGGGCGTTGCGCTGCGGGGGCAGAACCGTCAATTGTGATGGATTGGGCACTGACCGCGATCGGGTGGATCACCATCGCATAAATGCAAAGAATATTTACGATGAGCCGAAAAGTTATGCGCATCGCATCACTCACTTGTTATTTGTACTCATTTTTAGTTAACAAAAAAGTGAGCAGCCGCTCAACCCCCGGCTGCAACAGAAAGTGCATTCGCACGCGTATTTTTTGGCTTGGGTGAAGCAGCACTGAAAGTGTCCACAGCGAGCAAGAATTTTACGTGGCGCGCCTTGCGCAATTCAGGACATTCTTGGTGCACTTTGGTGCAAAACTTTACATGTTCCGGCGACCTACGCCGCAGTAAAATGCACCGACCGTTGAACGGGTCGAGCGCAAACATTGAGAAGCTTCAACTTTGCAATGCCCGGCTCCGTTGCAGCTCAGTCCAGCTGTTCCAATCAAACGCCGTACCGGCGCATGATCATCTCGACGCTGCCTTCAACGATCTGTTCCATTTCCTCGGCCGAAACGACCGCAGCACCAAAAACCACAGGCCAGAAGGCCTTGCCTTTAATCAGAGAAATGAATTCTTCGGCCGCTACCTTAGGGTCTTCGATGACCAGAACACCGTCAGCATCCGCATCGCGCAGCATCCTTTCGAACGCGGCTTTGAAATCGGTCTTTTCCTGATTTTCCCCGACCAGCTCCGGGCTGCGCAAAACCTCGCTCATCACCAGACGGGTCATGGCCATCACGTCGGGATTGGTCAGCAGTGCGCCCTCGGCCCGCCCAAGCGCTACCAGCTGATCGCGGATATCCCGGTTCTTGTCATAGGTGACATCAAGGCTTGCCGCGAACCGCCCCCAATGCCTGCGCAGCAATTCCTGAAACAGTTTTTCCTTGCTTTCAAAGTATTTGTAGACCGTGCGTTTGGACGCCCCGGCGCGCGCGGAAATGCGATCCATGCTTGCTTCGCTGAACCCTTTATCCTGAAATTCGACAACGGCAGCCTGATAAATCTGCTCTCGCTTTTGCTCGGACGCGCAGGTGTGCGGCTCCATGTTTTTTGTCCTGTATGCCTTGTGCCGCAAGATAGGTAAACTCAGGGGTTTACAGATTGCAGATCGCTGCTACCGTAAACTCATCAGTTTACCCTAGTCAAGAATCGCAAAATCAGGAGGTCTGCCATGAGCCTTGTACTGAAGTTGAACGGCACTGAACACACCATCGAAGCAGAACCGGGCACGCCCCTGTTGTGGGTCATTCGGGACGAGTTGAAGATGACCGGAACCAAGTTCGGGTGCGGCGTTGCCTCTTGCGGGGCCTGTACAGTGCATGTGGACGGAGAGCCGATGCGGTCCTGTCAGACTTATATCGAAGACGTCGAAGGTGCAGAGATCACCACGATTGAGGCAATCTCGGAGTCGCCGGTTGGCGCTGCCGTTCAGCAGGCATGGGAAGAACTGGATGTGGTGCAATGCGGCTACTGCCAGTCGGGGCAGATTATGTCCGCGGTAGGTCTGTTGACCGAAAACGCCAAGCCGAATGTCGAAGAGATTCATGACTACATGGACGGCAATGCCTGCCGCTGTGCAACCTATCAACGGATCCGCGCCGGTATTCAGCGCGCCTCCGAGATCATGGAGGGCTGATCGATGACACTCAACACATCGCGCCGTGGGTTTCTCAAAGGTGCCGCTGCCGCAGGTGCAGTCCTTGTCGTCGGTCTCAGACCTGATGGTGCGCTGGCCGCAGGTTCGGATGCCGCGCAGATCAACCCGTTTGTGAAGATCGGAGCCGATGGCCGTGTGATCGCGATCATCAAGCATTTCGAAAAAGGTCAGGGGCCTGCAACGGGCCTGTCCACACTGATCGCCGAGGAAATTGGCGTTGGCATGGACCAGATCGACTATGAATTTGCACCATCCAACCCCGAACTTTATGCGAACCTCGCCTTTGGCCAGTTTCAGGGCACGGGTGGATCAACTGCGATGGCCAACTCGTTCATGCAGTACCGCACTGCAGGTGCAGCAGCACGGGCCGTGATCCTGAATGCCGCCGCCGAGGCGCTTGGTGCGGATGCATCCTCCCTCGATATTGTGGACGGCATGGTGACGGGTGCGGGAGAGGCCAAACCGCTTGGCGATTTTGTCGCTGCCGCCACGCAGTTGGAGGCCCCTGCGGAGCCAGTGTTGAAGACACCGGATCAATGGCGTCTGATCGGCAATCCCGATGTGCGCCGTCTGGATAGCAAGATCAAAGGCAACGGCAGTGCGATGTTTGCCATGGACGTGCATTTGCCCAACCAGATGATCGCGATGCTGGCACGGCCACCGCAGACAGGCGGGCTGGTGTCCAGCTTTGATGATACGGATGCCAAGGAGATCAAGGGGTTCATCCGTGCAGCCACCCTGCCGAACAACGCAGCGGTCGCGGTTTACGCTGAAAACACATGGGCTGCGATGCTGGCGCGCGATGCGCTGAGCGTCGAATGGGACTTGTCCAACGCCGAAACCCGCGACAGTGCGCAGATCAAAGAAGAAATCCTTGCCGCACTGGACGGTGACGCCGAATACAACGTCCTGAAAAACGAACCGGGTCCGATGGATCAAGCCGCACAGGTGGTGGAAAAAACCTTTTATTTCCCGCTGCTTGCCCATGCCCCGATGGAACCGCTGAACTGCACAATCGAGGCCAATAAGGATGGCGGCATCACCTTGCACGATGGTGCGCAATTCCCGACGGGCCCGCACATGGCGCTGGCACAGATATTTGAGCTGCCCATGGACAAGGTCCGCATCAACACGATGCTGGCTGGCGGTTCTTTTGGACGCCGCGCGACACCAACGGCCGATTACCAGGTCGAAGCCGGGCTTGCCTTTGTCATCACTGACCGCAGTCGCCCAGTGAAACTGGTCTGGAGCCGTGAAGACGATCTGCGCAGTGGCTACTACCGCCCGGCCTTTGGTCACAAGGTCAGGGTCGGCCTGTCTGCTGACGGCGAGATCGTCGCGTGGGATCACCGCATCGCAGGGCAGTCGATCATGAAAGGCACCGCGTTCGAAGCGTTCTCGGTGCATGACGGGGTCGACCATTCTTCGGTCGAGGGCGTGGCTGACACACCCTACACGATCCCCGGGTTCCACGTGGGCCTGACGGACACCAAGAAGGCGACAAGCACCCTCTGGTGGCGGTCCGTGGGGCATACGCACACGGCCTACGCGATGGAGGTTATGATGGACATGGCCGCCACTGCCGCCGGTCGCGATCCGGTCGCATTCCGGCTCGCCCATCTGGGCGACAGCACGGATGCCACGCGCAAAGCCGCTGTGCTGAGGCTTGCGGCAGAAAAGGGCAACTGGGGAAATGCGCCTGCGGGACGCACGCAAGGCATCGCAGTGCACAAATCCTTTGGCAGCTATGTGGCCGAAGTGGTGGAAATCTCGGGTGATGCTGACTCAGGCGTGCAGATTGAAAAGGTCACCTGCGCCGTTGACTGTGGCATCCCGGTGAACCCCGATGTGATCAAGGCGCAGATCGAAGGCGGGGTCGGCTATGGCATCGGGCACGTGATGCGGGATGAAATCACGCTGACGGGCGGTGTCGTGGATCAGTATAACTTCCCCGATTACGAACCGCTTCGCATGCGCGACATTGGCGCGATTGAGACACACATCATTCCATCCGCAGAGCCCCCGACCGGCATCGGTGAACCGGGCACGCCGCCCTCCGCACCGGCCTTGGCAAACGCTATCGCAAAGACCGGCATGGTTGTGGGTGATCTGCCGATGATCAATGCAGGTGTCGCTTTCGCCTGACGAACCACGCACGCTGCCATAATTGCGCTTTGGCAGCGTGCGTATTCCCGGACTGTCCTTGCGGCGCGAAAAGGCGCAGTACACGTGCGCGGGTTGTTCAAAGCTAAGTGCGGCGAACACGGTTGCGCTGATGCCATTTCCCGGTACTGAAGGTTCCGCGTGATCGCTTATCGGCGTCCTTAATACTTCGTCGGCCCAAGATTTCACGCCTGCCAGTCGGCGCGATATCGATGGCGAAGCCGCGACTCTCACCGACTGCCCTTACCCCTTCACTGATCCGCGTTGGATATGGTGCGGTTTTTGAGGCAGGTCTTCGGACTTGTGCGGTGGCATCCACAATCCACGGTTTGTCCACTTCCACAAGACTAGGTTTGAAGCTATTCTTGCGCCGAGGTTGGGACGCAAACCACCGAAAGGCATCACCAATTTATTGCTGGTTGGCAACCTTGTCTTCGACGTCTTGCTTGAAGGACCATGGTTGTACACGCACGTTCCACTGCTCCTAATTCATCAACGCCACGGCAAAGTTATGCTTGCAATTCCCCTCAGGCTTGCGAACCTGACCCCATTCAACTTGGAGGGATCGATATGCGGTTTTTTTGCTTGGTGTTTTTACTGGCCGGGCTGGCGTCATGCGGGGCTGTTCCACCTCCGGCAGAACCCGAATTCGAACCTGAACCCATTCCACAGTTTGAACCGGACAATATTGGCCCATGGTGTGGATATGCCGCCCGCGTCCTCGCAAACCCGGACGCGGAACCGGCTCAGAAAACAGCCGTTGATGCACTGGCGCGCGAACGGGGCTGCAGCATCTAACACGCCGCCTTGCATGTGGGCGATGGCCGTAGGGTGATCGCCGCACGCACTGCGGCACTAAGCCGACCCGGCCAGCGTTTCGTATTTCCGATGCATCGGATGTCGATCAGGATGTCCGGCGACCTCTCTGTCCTTGTCAACCATGCCCGTTCGTCTAAAAGGCGTGGGTGAACGCTCGGGCCCGCACGATCAAAGACAGTGTCGATACTGTCCTTGCACCCGCGCCCAGTGATCTCGCTGGGATACAATACTTTGGCATTTCACGACTGTGCTGAGTCTTGTCGGTCTCTGGCCTGCCTCAAAAATCGAACCTGGCGCTTGTGACACCGCGCGACATTTCGGGATTAGGCTGCTCCTTGATGGCTTCCAACCCTGACACAAACGACTCGAAGTCTTCGGCCACCAGTGTCATCGCTTTTGGGCTCGCCTCACCTTCGGGGCACTCATGATACCAGTACTTGACTTGCCCCGAAACGGCGTCGACCACGAACAGGTTGCCCAGTCCATCTTCGGCAAAGGGCGTGCTGCGCCGGGCAAAGCGACCCCGGTAGGTATTGTATTTCGCAACGATCCCGTCCTTGCCCGATGTCATCCCGTATAGCACGAGGACCCTTTGGTGGCCGTCCTTGTCCGTCATTTGGTTGCGCTCGACGACCTTGATGCGCACGTCCTCTTCGAACGAGGCAGGCGCGCCGGTCGGGCGCAACAAATCCTCCATCGCAGGTGGCAAAATGTGGCCGAGCTGTTGTTCGACTTCGGCGCGGGAAAACACGCGGTCTTCCGGCGCCACATCATGGGGTTTCAGATGAATGCTCTTGCTCAGTGCGATTTCAATATTGCTCTTGCACATCCAGTCGCAGCCTTACCCGATGTCCCGCACGATCCGCGGCGGTTGGCCGAGATAGTCCACAAGCTGGAATTGCTGAAGTTGGGCTAGAAAAAGAAAATGTTCGAGCGCCGGGACGATTTTGATGTTTTCGACACTTGGCGCCCCCCATGGCCAGCGCCGGAAAAAAACCAAACGCTTCGCCAGATTGGGGTTGCCCAAGCGCGCCGACTGCGGGTTTGAAGAGCTTGTTGTCGCTGTCATCATAGGCGTCCAGGCTGTCAGGCTGATGGCCCAGCAGGTGTGCAATGACAGATGCATTTTCGTTCTTCTTTTTGCTCGCGTCCATCAGCCCGGGCGACGAAACACGTGCTCTTAATAGGTCCACTTCAACGATCCAGTGTCGCGCACTCCAAAGGACAAGATGCCCGAACGGGCCATAGCCGATAACATGGCAGTCGGTGTGGGACAGATCCTTGTCTGCATGAAAAATCTGGCTGAGCAGTCCCTGAAAGTCATCAGGCAAACATAGGCGCATCAAGCCCGATTGCAGTGTTCCAAGCCCATGGTGGCGCCAAAAATCAATCAGGATGTCAGGTAAGGTTCCAGTCCAGGCCTGAAGGGTCCCTTCGTCCACGGACTGACGGTCGGCAAGAGGGCCGACTCGATTAAGAACGCTATCGATGTGATCCTTGCCGCTGCGGCCTCTGATTTCGCTGATATAGGTCATATTCTTCCTAGCACGGCCTTAGTCTGACGTTTGGTTTTGTCGCACCTGCGGCAGCTTGTGACTGCAACGCATCGTCCAATGCCCCGACTTTGCCACGCCATTGCGACCCCAATGACCGGTTGACTGATCGGTTTTGCAGCCCCGAAATGTCCGCCGGGTCCCCGCCAGCTACAATATCAAGAACATGTGTCGCGTCCAGAACTGCAGCTTCACGTTGCGCGAGGTCCACGGCATCATCAAACAGTTCACCTTCCGCCAGCAATTCAGCAGTGCGATCCGACACCCATGCATCCCGCGCGGCCGTCTGCGCCGCTCGATCCCTGAGCGCGCCAGTGCCGTTCTCGACAACGGCGGATCGGCGCTCCATCAAGTCGGACAGATCACTGTTGTTGATTGCGTTTTCCTGTTCGGCGAGCTGGTCGAGGAATTCCTGATCCGTCGCATTTGGCGGCTTGTTAAAACATGGCATCTCGTCGGGATCTCTGACACGCCGAGTCGTGCTGCGGATCACGGGCGTGGCTTCTCCTGTTGCGCCATTCGCACGTTCCACAATCTTGCGCCGCAGCGCCTTGATAAGGTCGACCATTTTGGATGTGATAGATGTCAGGAAGTCAAAGATCTTGATCAGTACAACACCGGCGCGCCCGGCTGCTGCCAGCTTCGAAGTGACCTTGGTGACAAAGGCGGTCAGGCGGACAACCAACCCGCCCCCTAATGTGCCGCCGGAAAAGAAAGCGATCAGGGCAAAGACAATCGCCATGAAAACTTCGGGAATCAGATAACCGCTGGCCAGCCCCACGATATCCGTCCAGAAATTCGGCGGGATCATCATGATCGACCCGATGATCGTGCCCGCCAACACCGTCAGCACACGCGTTTCGCGCGCCATTTCGATCATCGCCGAGGCCCATTCGGCGCTGTCCTCGACGACGGCTTTGAGCAAATCAACGATCTCTTCCAGACCGGGAATGCCCGAGAGCAGATCCAGCAGCAGCTCAAGACCGTCCTCGAATTCGCTGACAAGCCCTTCGGCGAGATACTGGATCAGCGACAGGATTTCGACGCGCCGGTCCCACAGCTCCTTGGCCCCAGTCACCGCCCCCTCAAAAGCGTCCGCCGCAAGATCTGGCAGATTGCGCAGCCAGTTCCAGACGGCCTGCCAGAACTCGCCCTCGCCTTCCCACCATGCCGAAAGGCCGTCACCGGTCTTTTCAAAGAAACTGCCGATCAAGCCCCACCAGCCCTCATCTTCCCATTGCTGGACCCAAGGCTGGATTGCCGTTTCCATCTCGCTGGCAAAGGCCTGAAGGTCAGCAATGATCTGTGCCTCAAGGGCGGCCGGGTCCGGGCCGCCGGGATCGGGGCCGATTTCGACCAACACGCGTCCTTCGCGGGGGGCCTGATAGGTTTGTGTGCCCAACTGGTTGCGCACTGACTGGATCGGCTGGCCATCTTCCATCCCGAAAGTGGGCAGGCCCATGGTCCGCCCACCCTCGTCGATCACCGCGCCGTTGATGTCGTTGACAGTCATCGGCAGCATCGTGAGGGGCGTCTGCCATTTGTCGTCGTAGTAGGCATAGACCCAGCCCGCGGCTGCGCATTCCTCGGCCACCAATCCAACGGGGCGATCCGCGCCGGTTGCCGCCGCCATGGACGCATTGCCGAGGCCATCGGCGCTATGCGGGCTGCCCCCCATCAGGGCATCGCCCTGAACATGGGCAAGATACGATTGACCAGTTGTTGCGGGTCGGTTTGGGCCGACACGTGATGGGCCAGCATGCGGTATTGCGGGTCTTTCCACCACTCGGTGCCAAGGGCGAGCGCAAGGCAGGTATAGGCAAGCCGCTGATGATTGAACTGGCACGCGGGCAGGCGCGGACCCAGCCACACCAGCAGCCGGGTTTCATCCTCGGCGCTGAACATCGGGCCGTGACCGGGCAATACATATCTGAGGGTTTCGGAATTGACGCTGTAGTGGCCCAAAATCAAGGTACACAACCGCTCGCCAAAATCCTTGATGTCGTCATCGGTCCACAACGCATCCAGCCATGTCGTGCCATGCTCAATCAGCATGGCGACCGCCTTGGCCCGCGGAATACTGCGGTCTTCGACAGTTGTGGCGACATAATCGCCAAAGCGCGGATCCTGCCAAAACCGGTGGCCTAAAGACACTGAAAGGCAGCAAAGCTGGCGCAACAGGCGGTTTCCGTCGCAGCCCCTGCGACTGGCCCAGCGATGCACGGTCGTGCACATCGCTTCCAGATCATGAGTCCGGGTGCCAAGCGCATAGAAGTATGTGCCATAGGTTTTGGCAAGAAAGTCGGTCGTTTCCATCGCCCAGGTCGCGACGCCAGCCTCGCGGAAGGGGGCCAGAGCGGTTTGGGAAACGCGCATCATTTTGCGTATAACAGCCGCGCCTGATCAGACGCGTCCGGCTCGAACACAAGTGTGCCGTTGCCGTCTGGTCCGCGCACCTCAAGGCTGTGCATGGGGGCGAGAAAGCTTTGCCGCTCTTCCGGTGTGAACACCTCAAGCAAAAATGCCCGGATGATGCGCGCATCAAAATAGCGAAACAGAACCGGCTTGGGCTGCCCCTCAACATCTGCCATCGCGAATTTGCGCAAATGGCGGCGCAGATCGGCGATGTTCAGCGAGGTGCGGATCGTATAGCCCCACTCGACATTGCGCACCTGTTTGACCCAGATGCGGCGCAGTTCCGAACATTTGTCGAGATCAATCAACCATGGCCCCACCGGCACAACATCCAGATAGGTGCTGGCATCCAGCAATGAACAGGCCATAGGCGGCTCAAGGCGCACAACCTTGCTGCGCAGCGGGACTGCCGAGGCAAGGTCAATCACCCCGAAAGTGCCCGTCGGCGTCACGCGTTTTCCTCGCATTGCTCGCAAAACGGCTTTTGTTCGCGCGCGGCTTTCAGCAGCGCATTGGCCTGACGCGACAAACCCGGCATGGCACTGTGTGACCCACCGCTCCCGCCGCCGCCCTTGTCGCCGATCAGAACCGTGGGAAAGCCGGATACAATGACGCCGCCATGCGCGGTTGTGTCAGAAATGCGTGCCGCTGGTTTGTTTTCGATCAGTACTGACGACGACCCCTTGGCGACGCTGTCAGCCGGGCCAACGCAAACACATGTATCGGAAATACGCGCGGCCGGCATCTTGCCAACGATGACAGTGGCCGCACCAGTGACAATTGGCCCGCCCACATGCGGCACCGGACCGGGGTTGATAAGGGGACATGTGTGCATATCGGAGATACGCGCTGACGGAAAATTCAAAAGCCGACACCCGAGCAACCAAACTACTCTACCAATGGTAGGGTTTCTGTCGCGAGTTGCAATGCAGTTATCGTCGCATACAGCGCGGATCAGTTCAGCACCTGTTCCGGTGCATGGGTTTGCGCAGTGATCTTTGCACCGCGCAAGGCTTCGCAACCCGATTTTTGTCAACTTGCCGGTTGAGGCCCGCCTACGGGAGACACTTCAAATCCGGCGTGCTTTTCCAATTCCAGCAATCCACATTATTACAAGGCTCTCACACGCCTCACCCGAAACAAAGGCGGGACGCCTCTGTGCGATTGCGCGCGTTGGTCCGTTTCAAAATTGCTGAGATGTGCAGTTTTACCGTGCCGATGGAAATCGACAGCGCTTCGGCAATGTCCTGATTGGAGGCGCCCGAATGAACAAGCCGCATAATCTCCAGTTGCCGGGCCGTTAGGGCGTTGCAAACGGCAGACTGTGCGGCCTGTTGCTTTTCGACTTGGTTCGGGTTGGCCTCGACCATTGATCGTGCAGCAGAAAGCGCACGGGTGAAGTCTTCGAACTTGCGCACCACCTCTGCCACCTGGGGGGCACGCCGCCGGGCGTTTTGCTGCCGTGGGTTTCAAGCGCGGCCACTGCCTGCGCCAAAGCGTTCAGCGGCTGTGACACATCCTGTGTTGCAATGGCGGCAAACCGGCTTTCGGACACTTCATTGCGGCGCGCATCACTCAACGCGCGCTCCAGTGCCATCAACGCTTCGCGCCGATCCGTGACATCTAGCGCAACACCGTCCCAGATCACGGTCCCATCGTCCATGCGGCGTGGCTGACCCAAAGAGCGGACCCATTTGATGCCGCCGGACTGCAACAGCACCCGCACTTCTTCGTCCAGCGTCGTGAGATGCTGCGCGGAGTGTTCAAGGGCCGCAACAAAACGTGCCCGGTCATCGGCATGAATCCATGAATGATCCACGGCAGGCTCGGCCATGAGGGCCTGCGCATCAAGGCCAAAAGCGGCCTGCACCTCCGCGCTGACATAGCTGTAGCGGTACGCGCCGTCGGGTGTGCGCAGCCGCTGCATCGTGTGCCCCGGAAAGGCACCGCCAAGCAGACTGGTCACATCGCGCGTTTGGGGGGAATTCAGTTCGCTCATATATCTTAGGTTATATAAATATTGGAAAAGTGCAATGCCATATATAACTGTTTATATTCATTCTACCGATTCTGCTCTATAGCTTTGCGCAACCGCAGCTGGGTTACGGCGCGGACGGGAGGGCGAAACCGTGGAAAAGATCATCATCGAAGCACGCGTGAACGAGCTGGCGACACGCCGGGGAAATCCCCATGTACCGTTCCTGCCGCATGAAATTATCGCCGATGCAAAGGGCTGCTATGACGCGGGCGCTTCGGTGTTTCACTACCACGGTCGCAAAGAAGACGGCGCACCGGATCACGCCTCGGAATTCTATCTTGAAACCAATGCGGGCATCCGCGCGCAGTCCGATATCTTGATCCATCCCACACTCGGTTATGTGGCCAATGATGCCGACGCGCGCGAACGGTTTGCCGCCGTCGAGGCGATGATGAAATCGGTCGACACTGCGCCGGACTTCGCGCCGATGGACTGTGGCAGTGTGAATGTGGATTGGTGGAACCCCGAGACCGGTGCCTATGACACCACCGACCTGATCTACAAAAACTCGACTGAGACGCTGATGTATTTCGCCAAGCGGATCGATCACTTCGGTCTGAAACCCTATCTGGTCAGTTGGAACGTCAGCTTTACCCGGCAGATCGAACAGTTTCTCAAGATGGGTGTCCTGCGCGGTCCGGCTTATGTCTGTTTCTGCATGACGGATGAAATCATCTTTGCCGGACACCCCGGAACCGAAGCCGGTTTGGATGCGCATACCGCTTTTCTGCCAGCGGATTTTCAGACGATCTGGACGGTTGTGAACTACAAAGGCGACCTCTTTCAACTGACGGAAAAGATCATCCGGCAGGGTGGCCATATCTCCATCGGGTTGGGTGATTACGCCTATATGGACGGCGCGCGGCATATGACCAACGCGCACGTCATCGACAAGATCG
The DNA here is from genome assembly GCF_045797845.1 of Tateyamaria armeniaca. Lineage (NCBI taxonomy): Bacteria > Pseudomonadati > Pseudomonadota > Alphaproteobacteria > Rhodobacterales > Roseobacteraceae > Tateyamaria > Tateyamaria armeniaca. Next base: position 1,897,425 of record NZ_JBHDIY010000002.1, on the reverse strand, counting down.
TGGCGCAGGCCCGCAGTCTGGGGCGCGAACCTGCGACCGTCGCTGAAACCCGCGACATTCTTCAAATGGAAAAACCAAGAATAGCGGCCTGAGCCGCATGCAGACTTTATGGGAGGAAACCAAATGACACTGAAAACACTGATGATCGGCGCGGCAAGCGCCTTGACCATGACCTGTGCGGCGGGTGCTGCAGAGTTGAAGATGCAGACCTTTCTGGGTGCGAATGCTTCGACCACCAAGGCATTCGAGGCGATGGCCGCGCAGCTCAACGAAGACACCGGCGGCGAGGTAGCGATCACCGTCCTGCCCGGCGGTTCGGTCGTTGGCGCGGGCGAGACGATTGATGCGATCCAGAATGGATTGCTTGACGGTCAGTACACTGCGCCCAGCTATTTCGCAGGCAAGGATGCCGCGCTTGGCGTGCTTGGCGATACGCTTGCCGCCTACCCCGACAGCGCCACCCGGGATCGCTGGTTCACCGAAGGCGGCGGGCTCGAACTGGCCCGTGCGCTTTATGCCAAATATGACCTGATGCTCGTCTGCCCGATCTACTGGCCCTCTGAACAGATCCCGTCCAAGGTCGAAATCAATTCGGTCGCCGATCTGGAAGGGATCAAGATGCGTGCGCCCGGCGGCCTTGCCTCTGACCTGCTCAGCCGCGCGGGCGCATCGCTGGTCACGATGGGTGTTGGCGAAAGCGTAACGGCGATGGAAACCGGCGTGCTGGATGCCACGGACCTTGCCAACGTCGCGCTGAACGTCGCCTTGGGCATGCACAATCAGGCAAAATATTCCGTGCTGGCGCGCCATTCGATGGCCGTGACGGAAATGTCGGTGTCCATGGATGCGTGGAATGCGCTGTCGGCTGAAAACCAGCAGAAGTTTGAGGACGCCTGCAACGCGATGTCGGCGGAACTTCAGGACACGCTGACGGCCGAAGATGCCGCCGCCGAGGCGCAGGCCAAGGATGAACTGGGGGTGACCTTTATCGCCTTCGGTGACGCAGACGCATCCGCCTTCCGCGCCATGACCAATGACGTCTGGGCAGACTGGGGCGCCAAATCTGCGGATGCTCAGGCGGTCGTGGACAGTCACAAGGCGTTCATGGCCAGCATCGGGTTGAACTGATCCCTCACGGAACTGGGTCGTGCCCCGACGGTGCGGCCCATGTCGGAGCCGTCAAATGACATATCTTGAGCGATTGGCCCTTTGGCTGGGCCGCATGTCGGCATGGTGCTTTGCCGCGATCATCCTTGTCATGGTCTACGAGGTTGCGGCCCGCTACGGCTTCAACGCGCCGACGACGTGGGCGCACGAGGCCTCGATCCTGCTGGCGTCAGCCGGGTTTGTCTTTGGCGGTGCGTTCTGTATGGCCGAAGGCACGCATATGCGGATCTCGTTCCTTGTGGAAAAGCGACCCGGCCTTGCGCGGCTATCAAACGCGCTCAGCCTGATCGCTGGCGCAATCTATCTGTCCGGCCTCTGCTATGCGTCCTGGCGCATGGCGGAAAAGGCGCTTTGGCGGTTTTCCCTGTCAGGCGCGTGGGATCCGGAGCGGTCCGGCAGCACGCTCAACTCGCCCTTGCCCAGCTACCTCAAGGTGCTCTTGTTCGTGGGTTGTGTGATTTTCCTGTTGCTGGTGCTGCAACGCATGATCCCAAGGCGCAACGCCTGATGGACATCGGCACGATGACACTGCTGATCATCGGGGCGATGGGCCTGATGCTGATGCTTGGCGTACCGCTGGCCTTTGTGTCCGGCTCCATCGCCGTGGTGCTGGCCGTCACACAGTTCGGTTGGAAAGCGCTCTTTATCGTCGGCAGCCGCACGGTCGAATTCCTTGACAGTTTTGCGCTGATCGCGGTGCCGATGTTCGTGATCATGGCGTCCATCATGGAAAAGTCGGGCGTGGCAGGTGACCTTTACCGCGCCTTCCATGTCTGGGCCGGCGGCTTGCGCGGCGGCATCGGGGTGGTGACGACCTTTGTGGCCGTTCTGCTGGGCGCAACCACGGGCATCATCGGCGGCGAGATTGTCTTGCTTGGCCTCATCGCGCTGCCGCAGATGCTGAAACTGGGATACGACAAGAAACTGGCGATTGGCACGATCACCGCGGGCGGCAGTCTCGGCACAATGATCCCGCCGTCGATCATCCTGATCTTCTACGGCCTCACAGCCGAGGTCAGCATATCCCACCTGTTCCTTGCCACGCTTGTGCCGGGGCTGATGCTGGCGAGTTTCTATATCGCCTACATCCTGATCCGCTGCGGGTTCAATCCGGCCATGGGTCCACCCCTCAGCGCGGAAGAGCGGAACATGCCGCTTACCGACAAGTTCAGGCTGTTTGGCGGCGTGGCACTGCCCATGCTGGTGGCGGGTGGTGTGCTGGTGTCGATTTACGCGGGCTTTGCATCAATCACGGAAAGTGCGGCACTTGGCGCGTTCGGCGCAGCGATCGCCGCCTGGGTCCGTGGGCGATTCAGTTTCGAGATGTTGCGCGATGTGCTGATCCAGGCGCTCCGCACCTGCGGCATGGTGTTCTGGCTCGTCTTTGGCACCAACGCCCTGATCGGGGTCTATAACCTGATGGGGGGTATCGACTTTGCCCGCACCACGCTGGGTGGTGTTTCGAGTGAGCCTGCCGTGATCCTCGCCGTGATGATCGGTGTGTTTGTCCTGCTGGGCTTTTTCATCGACTGGATCGGTATCCTGTTCCTGACAATGCCTGTATTCCTGCCGGTTCTGACGCAGCTTGGCTATGATCCGATCTGGTTCGGCATCGTCTTCAACCTGTCCATGCAGATCGCCTACCTGACGCCGCCCTTTGGGCCCGCCTGTTTCTACCTCAAGGGGGCGGCCCCGCCGGATGTCACATTGCAAGACATCTTTGCCGCGCAATGGCCCTTTATCGCGATCCAGATCGCGGCGCTGATCATTGTCGTCCTTTGGCCCGGCCTGTCGCTCTGGCTTCCTCAACTGGTCTACGGGTGATCTTTCATGGCTGATGCTTCCATCCTCGACACGTTGCCGCGCCCACAGACCAACCGGTTGAGCGGCAAGGACCACCTGGCCTTGCTGGAACAGATGATGCTGATCCGCCAGTTCGAGGTGCGCGCGAAAGAGCTGTTCCTCAAAGGCGTGATCAAGGGCACGGCCCATTCCTCGGTCGGGCAGGAGGCCATTGCGGTGGGGGCTTGCCACGCGCTTGAGCCGCGAGATTTCCTGCTGACCCATCATCGCGGCCACGGCCATACCATCGCCAAGGGGGCGGATATCGGGCGCATGTTTGCCGAACTGATGGGCAAGGCTGAAGGCTATTGTGGTGGGATCGGTGGTTCGATGCACATCGCCGATTTTGACCTGAACATTCTGGGTGCCAACGGGATCGTGGGCGCAGGCATGGGGCTTGGCACCGGGGCGGCTCTGGCAGCCAAACTGCGGGGAGACGGCGCCGTGGGTATTGCATTCTTCGGCGATGGGGCGTCCAACGAGGGCATCTTCCACGAGGCGATGAACCTGTGCGCACTGTGGCAATTGCCACTGATCTTTTTTTGCGAAAACAACCAATATGGCCTGACCACATCAACCGAAAGCGTGGTTGCGGGTCAGGGCATTGCCGCGCGGGGCGATGCCTATGGCGTCCCCAATACCGTGATCGACGGCAATTCCCCCGTGGCCGTCTTTGACGCAGTTGAAAAGGCGGTGTTGCGGGCCCGCGCAGGTGAAGGCCCGACGCTGATCGAGGCGATGACCTACCGCTGGGACGACCATTCCATGCGCGCCAATCTGGATGGCTATCGCAGCACGGCAGAAGAATCGGGCTGGCGCGCCCGGGACCCCATCACTCGCCAGCGCAACTTGCTCCTTACCGCCGGTGACATCGACGACAATGAGGTCGACGCCATGCAGGCCGGCGTCCATTCCACCATCGAAGCCGCGATCGATTGGGCAACAGAATTGCCGGAGCCGGAACTGGAGGCTGCCCTGAAAATGGTCAAAGTTCCGGCGCAACCGGTCGGGAGCGCGGAGCCACAACCCGGCACCCGCTCGATCACATACAAACAGGCCATAAACGAGGCCTTCCACCTCGAAATGGCCCGTGATGAGCGCGTGATCCTGATGGGCGAAGATGTGGGCGCCATTGGCGGCATCTTTGGCACCACTGTCGGCTTGCAACAGGCATTCGGGCCGGAGCGTGTCCGCGACGTCCCAATCGCCGAAGGTGTGCTTGCCAATTGCGGTGTGGGTGCGGCCCTGCAAGGGTTTCGTCCCATCATCGAAATACAACTGTTTGATTTCGTCACCCTGATGATGGACGCCATCGTCAATCAGGCCGCCAAGGCGCGGTTCATGCTGGGTGGCAAGGCGCGCGTGCCCATCGTCTTCCGTGGGCCGCAAGGGGCAGGTATCCGTCTGGCCGCCCAGCACACGCAATCGCTCGAAATGCTCTTTGCCAATGTCCCGGGGTTAGAGGTTTACGCCCCCGCATCCGCCTATGACGCCAAAGGGCTTATGGCGGCGGCCATCCGGTCGGACAACCCGGTCGTGTTTCTGGAACACAAGCTGCTCTACCTTGGCGCCGAAACACCTGTCCCCGAAGAATCCTACGAGATCGCACCGGGGCGCGCCCGTATCGTGCGGCAGGGCAGTGACTGTACCGTCATCGCGACCCTTGCCATGGTCGAACGGGCCGAGCAGGCCGCCGAGCGTCTGGCAAAGAAGGGCATCAGCGTCGAGGTTATCGATCCACGCACGATCAAGCCGTTGGACATGGACACGATCCTGACTTCCGTCCGCAAGACCAACCGCGCGGTTGTGGTGCACGAGGCACCGCTGTTCGGCAGCTTTGGCGGAGAAATCGCGGCGTCGATCATGGAGCAGGCCTTTGACTGGCTCGATGCGCCCGTTGCTCGCGTGGGCGCACCCGAAATGCCTGTGCCTTACAACGACCGGCTGGAACGGGACTACATGCCCGACGCCCGCGACATCGCCGCCGCCATCGAAACCGTCTGCTACAGGAGGTAATCCCATGCCCACACGCAAAGTCATCATCCCCGAAGGGATGGAGAACATCTATGACACATACCACTACGCCCCCGGCATTCTGGTGGGCGACACGCTTTATTGCTCGGGTCAGGTGGGGCGCGATGCGGACTTGAATGTCGTCCAAGGGGTCGAGGCACAATGCACCCAAGCGTTCGAAAACGTGGGCAAGGTGCTCGCGGCCGCCGGGGCGGATTGGGATGATGTGGTCGAACTGGAAAGCTGGTTCGCGCCCGATATGGGCAATTTAAAGACCTTCATGGCAGTCAAAGACCGCTTTTTCACCAACCTTTACCCAACATGGACGGGCTTTGGCGTGCCCAGCTTTTCCATGCCGGGCATCATTGTCGAAATCAAATGCAAAGCCATTCTGGGGCTGACGTCATGACGCGCGACCTCAAGGCGCTGCTCCGCTCTGATCAGGTGAGTCTCGGTACATGGACGCAAATTGCCGCACCCGAACTGGTGGACCTGATCGGACTGAACGGTTTTGGTTTTACCATCATCGATTGCCAGCACGGGCCCTTCGGCATCGAAACGGCGGAAAACCTCGCTCGGGCGGCGGACGCCAACGGGATTGCCAGCGCCGTACGGCTGGCCGACAACGACCCGGTTCAGATCATGAAGGCGCTGGATGCGGGCATCCGTCACGTGGTCATCCCCAACCTTGAAACGGCTGCGGCGGCGCAGCAGGCAATTGCGGCCACGCAGTTTGCGCCGCATGGGCTGCGCGGGGCCTGCCCCTGCTGCCGCTCGGGCGGGCATTTCATCCGCAATTGGACCGAATACGTGGCAAAGGAAGAGGCCCGCGTGGGCGCCATTGCCCTCGTTGAAACCGCGAAGGGCGTTGAAAATATTGAGGACATTGTGCGCGTGCCGGGTCTGACCGCATTGATGTGCGGGCCATTCGATCTGTCTGTTTCCATGGGGTTTGAAGGCAACTGGCGCGCGCCCGAGGTCAATGCTGCGGTGGCGCACATGGTGGCAACCGCTGTCGCGGCAAAGGTGCCGGTGATGATGCCAGTCTTCTCTTCCGATCAGGACGAGGCAAAAAGTCTGATGGACCATTGGCGCAGCCGTGGGGTTTCGACCTTTGTGATCGGGTCGGACAAGATCCTGATCGCTGATGCTTTTTCGCGATGGACTGAGCGATTGACAGAATAGTCGTATTGATAGCCAGGTCGGAGCCTGCAGAGTTGGTCAATCAACGCTGGTGGTTTCTGGATGCTATGCCTTTTGTTTCGCGTGTTGCGCTTGGGTGGGCATCAAACACGATCTTTTCCCCACGCGGGCCACGCACATATTCCGTTCGAGACGGGGTGCGGCACGTGGAACATCAGAAACTTAGCGTGCCGACGCACTTCCGGTGTCTGGTTTGCACAGTAAGACTAAGAATCGCTCCAAGACATGGCCTGAAGACGTTTGACCTTGGCCTGCTCAAATCATCCGAATGAAGCGGCCAAATCATTTTCTTGGGGTGATCAGGCGGTTGGCTCTTTCGGCAGGCAGGTTCGAAACGCGAATTGCCAACTTCATGCGGTCGAACAAAAACGCTGGCGCGCGGTGGCGTGATCCATGTTAGAATTTCGATGAAGGAGGCGGTCCATGGATTTTGTTGTTCTGTCCAATGATCAGGCGATTTTCGATCCTGTCTTTTCTGCTGCAATCGTCGTGTCGTCCCCAGGTGTCATCACTGGCAGTACGCCACAGAACTCGAATGGTGTCACGGCCTGCGTGGTCGGGGACGAAGCGAGTGTGCTGGTGCCGGGCGTCACCTATTCTGTCGGCGCTATGGTCGGCGGGGTTGGATCACTCAGCATTCTTGCCCTTGGGCCAGATCAGCAGGCGCAGAAAACAACATCGGCTGGCCGTCCGCTGATCCTGAAAGGCACCCAGTTCCGCGCACAGCTACAGGTTATCGTCCCCGCCATGAACCCAATGAGCGGCTTTCCGGATCCCTTGCCGATCCATTTCGGCACGGGGAGTTTCCAAACGGTCAACACGGTTTACAAGGCATCGTGACGCGCACCCGCACATTTAGCGTCTGACCCACCTTGTGCCTTGGAAATGGGTGTTCGTTGCGCCGCCCCCAGTGAAATTGGGACCTACAAAAAGCTTGTAGTTGCCACCCAAACCGCCCTTCGAACGATTGAGCGATGAGCTGACCACCTGCAGATTGCTGGTGCGCGTCGTTGCGGAGTTGCGCGACCCCTGACCACTGTTGAACCCGGTTCTGTTCCAGTGCTGAACAAGAGGCGCCTTGTGGTCGACATCAAAATGGACCGTCCCCCCGTGGGATTGCGTGAAATAGCCACCGGCACGGGCACGGGCAATACTGAACCCCGCACGTGTCGCATTGCGACCGTGAAAAAGATTCATGTCGGCGCCGGGAAGCTTTACGCCGCGCACGGAATCCCACGGTTGCCAGTACTGTGTCACGCCAAAGCTGTTGATCTTTTGCGCCCGCGTGGAGCCGGGCAAGCTGGTCGCGGCGTCGTAATTCGACACTTGATTGTCGATCCTGCTGCGGATCGCTGCGATCCGTGTCGAAAAGAATGAACGCCGTGTCGCAACCCAACCTGCCGGTCCCTCGTAGAGGTCTGCGCGCACCCTTTCGCCGTTGAACCCGGAAGGGAAGCCGCGTTCATTTGGGACCGCTGCGTTTTCCGCCTCGTAGCCTTCCTTCACTTTTCGCCGCAACGTGGCACTCGACGCGCGGCTGCTGTAGAAAATTGTTATCAATTGATCTTTGGCGGCCCGGAAATTTGCCGTGCCCGAATTGATCAGACCTTTGACGCGGGTGATTTGGCTGTTGGGTGCGGCAGAATCGGCGTCCTTTACGCCGCCTTCGATGTGGGGTCCCATCGCGTTGCCGAACTGATGTGAGGCCAGCGCAGGTCTGGCAACGATATCGCGGACAGGGTTTTGCGCTTCAAGCGCGGTCTTGGCCTGAGGCCAGTCATTGATATGCGCCGCCTGCTGAACGGAGATCCTGTCCAGTGACCTTTCGATGGGTTGGCGTGCCCGCGCATGGCTGGCGTTGATGTTGGGGCGGAACTGCTGCTTGATATCCACCAGCACATTCTGAGCATCGCGAACCCGCGGGTTGACGGAGACCTCGAAATCGATGTCGCCATCGGTGGTGACCTGGTTGGGGCTGCTGTCCAGAATGGTGATCCGGATGCGACCGCGTTGCAGGCGTCGCTGATACCGGCTGCGCAACTGGTTGGCCTTGCGTCGGGCCGCAGCCAAAGCGCGCGCGGGATTTCTTTCCCGGCCCGGCCGTTTCAGTTCGCGTGCAATGGCGCGCACCACTGCCATTGGACTCATCGGTCGCTCTCGGCCCCTCCGCCTGCCACGGCCCCGTCCACGCCGACGCCTCAAGCGACGCAAAAGCCGTTGGACGCCCCGTTTCAAACGTCGGAACAGAGCGGTTATGGCGCGTGTGGCCGGGCGCCGGATCGCGCGGAAGATCTGTTGGATGCGACGCACGGCACCGCCGATGCCGACAAGCGCGCCGACGAAACTGAGTGCGACGGGCAAAAGCCGTTGCAAGACCGTGTTGATCGCACCAGCAAGCACGCCGACATTGCCATTGAGTACGGCAAGAGCGGTGCTCGCGATCGTGGAGACGAGTTCTGCCAGTTGTGCCGCGTTGTCGCGGAACCAAAGCACCACATCGATGATCGTCGACACGATGGTAATGACAGTGCCCGCCCCTCCGGACAGCAATCCAGACAGCAGGCCCAGCGCCTTTCGGATGCCTGCCACGACCAGCGATTGTGCAAGCGCCTGGCCGATCTTCTCCATCATTTCGCCTTTGATGCGTTCGAATTCGGCGCGTAAATGATCGTAAAGACCCGCAGGCCCTTCGTTCACCAGAATGTCAAACAAGCGTTTGATATGTTCGAACCCCGCGGCACCTGCCTCGATCATTGCGACGATGCGGCGGCCGAACACGCGGCGGGCAATATCTTTGATATTGGTCAGGCCCAGTCCCACCAGCTCCATGGCAAAGCCGATGAGGCTTTTGGCGTCGAACGTGGTCGGCACTTCAATACCCGCTGAGCCCAGATTGCCGGTCAGCCAGGTCACGACCGCGCTTCTGATATTGTTGCCGATGTTGTCCATGAACATCGTCAGGCCCTGCAAGATCCCGGCCCCGAGATTGCGCAGGAATTGTCCGGGCTGGCGCATGATGCGTGTTGCGGCATCCCCGACAATCGAGGTCAGGCGGTCGATCCACCCGGTTATGAAGTCAACGGCGGCGTTGTAGGCGTCGCGCGCGCTGTCGACCCAGGTCGAGTATTCGTCGCGCACCTGCTGTTCGATGTTGCGCACGCTTTCCAGCGCCCGGGCATAGCGCTGACCGAGACCGGTCACGAGTTCGCTTTGACTGCGGTTGATATCGCCCTCAAGCCCACTGAACCTTTCGTTCATCTGGTCCGAGATTTCGCTTCGGAAGTCCGCGAGGTCATCGCCCAGGGTAGACAGCTTTTCCTCGACCCGTCGTTTGCCATCCTCAACCAGTTCCTTGGCCTCGCGCAGGCCGGTTTCCACGATATCGGCGACATTTCCGATGGCCACGCGCATCTCTGCAATAAAGGCGCGCCGCCCTTCGCCGTAGAAGTCCCAGACTTCAGCGGGCGGGGAGTCAAACAGCTTGTCGGACAACAGATCGACAAGGTCTTCCAGCCAGTTCTTCTCGTAAATCTCCGCGTTGGTGCGGATAAAGTCCTCGAATGTGGACACAGCAGCATTGGCTTCGGTGTCGAAAGTCGTTGTGACATCCGTCGTCATCGTGTCGAGCCGGTCTGTCACCGCCGTTTGCGTCTCGGTAAAGATCGTGTTGACCTCGGTCGCGACTTCCTGCCGTTTGCGGGCATTCTCTGTCGAGGCGGCACCCTGATCATTGCCGACCGTGGCAAAGCTGGTCGCGCGGTTCTCGAACAGGTCGCTGACCCCTTCGCGGCCCGCCTGCGAAGCACCGCCACGTGCGTTTTGCAGCGCCTCGGCCTCTTGCGTGCGGTAGTCCTGCGGCGCGTTCTGTGTCGCCTCCTGAAGCCCGTCCTGCGCTTGGGCGGCAGCGCCCAGTTCGGGGTCAGCGTGTTCGTCCATGTAGCTGCGGGTCACGCACGCTTCGCGCAGGATGTTTTCAGTCCGCGTCGTCTCGGAGGTGAAGTCGACCTCGGACTGGGTGCGCGGTGGCGGCATGGCCCGGTCCGCCCGCACGCTTCCGGGTTGCGGACCCGGTGGTTCCACATTCAGCGTCTGCGCTTCGCGCGGCGACTGGCCGGGCCCCGGATCTTCTGTCGCGGCCCGGTTCAAAGGGTCGCGCGAGTCCTCGGCCGAGCTTTCCGCCTCGCTGTCAACGGCCCGTTTGACCTCGGCGGCCTTACCCTGCTCGAGAACTCCATGACGTCGTTCAGGACTTCGGGGGCAATCCGTTCGACCTCGTCCAGCACGCTTTGGATGAACCCCTCGCGGTCGAAAGCGGGTGGATTGGCGGCCTCCGTCTCCATCGTGGCGACCTGATCCGTTTGCGCGTGGGTACGGTTTTCGCCCTCTGTCACCGGTGCAGCATCATTGGCCGCATTCGATTTGTTTTCACCCGACTCGTGCTGCGCCTGATTGGCGGCGCGGTTTTCGCTGCGCCGTTCCATTGACGTGAATGCGGGGTCTTCGGATGCAGAGGTTGGAGAGGGGACAACCTCGACCTCTGGTACCGGCTCGGGGGGCGGGCATTCCTCGTCGCGTTTGATCAGGCCCGCACCGCGACCCTGATGGTACTGGCGCACGTGCGTGAGTTCATGGGCAATCAGGGCGCGACCCGCGCGGGTCTGCGGCTGAAACGTGCCCTGGCCAAAGACAACATGCCCGCGCGCGGCAAAGGCCCGCGCGCCGACGCGCGCTGCGGCACGCACGGCGTTTGGTCCGTGATGGATGCGCGTGCCGTCAAAGTCATGCCCCAGCATCTCGCCCATATCGCGCGCCAATTCGGCAGGTAGGGGAGCGCCGGGGCTGGACAGAACTTGTTCGACCGCGCTTTCTGCCTCAGCCGTGACCGGGACCTGGGCACTTGACCGTGCAAAACGCTGGACATCGGGCGGTGACTCTTCACTGATCGGCTCTTCTTCGACTTCGTCCACGGGCGGGCGGGACGCCTCCGGCGCATCCGTTCCGGCGCTGTCGCCACGACCGCCGGATGTCTGCGACGTCGTTGCCTGCGCCTTTGGGGCATCCGCGGCGTCCAGTGCAGAGGTGTCCGGCCCGCTGACCTGTGTTGGCGTCGAACCCTGCGACGCAGATTGAGATGGTGCGGGCGCGGATTCGATCGGGGTTGGTCGCTGCGTCACCATTGGATTGACATTCGGATCCGAACGGTAGCGTGGAGGCAGGGGCGATGTGACAGGCACATGCCCTTCATCGACGTCCCCGTCAGGCAGGGCGGCGCTGGCGCTGGTCTGTTCCAGATGGTGGTAAATGGCGTCACGTTCGCCTGCGCGCAACAGCTCCCATTCGGTCCGTGCGCCACGGTCATTGCGCAGCACGGTGAGGCGCAGTGTGTAATCCGGTGTTTCGATCACCCGCCGGGTTTCGGCGGCGGTGGCCCCGTCGGCCAGCAACGCGCGCAATTCCTCTGCACCCGGTCCATGGGCGGCCATGCGCAGGATTTCCGCCACTATGGTGCCGATGGCTTTGGGCAGTTGCCCGCTGGCACTGCCCACAAGACGTTCGAGGTGCCGCGCCAGCGCGTCATCGCGCGGCGACGTTGTCTGGCTATCGGCCTCGGGCCCAAAGACTTCACGCTGCACACGGTGCAGACCGCCTTGCTGCTGCAACACATGTGTCAGCTCGTGCGCCAAAAGCCGCCGCCCTGCATCCGTGTCAGGGCTATACTGACCCCGGTTGAAGACGATATGCCGTCCCACCGTGAAGGCGCGTGCCCGCGCCTCTTGCGACAGTGCCCTCGCCTGCATGCTAGTGTGGACCCTGACATGGGCAAAGGAATGGCCAAACCGGCTTTCCATGAAGCTGCGCAAGCCGGGGGCAAGCGGTGACCCGCCCGCACTTTTGAGGTGGTGCAACCTGTGTTCGAACCCTGAACTCATCCGGCGACGACGCGCGCCGGGCTGCGCCGCGGTCTGAACGTCCTCCTCATCGTCTTCCCGTTGCAGTGGCGCGGCTTGCGCCTCTTCTTCCTCACTTTCGCGTTGAAGCGGTGCCGCCTGCGCTTCCTCTTCCTCGCTCTCTCGCTGGAGTGGTGCAGCCTGCGCTTCTTCCTCCTCGCTCTCCCGCTGGAGCGGTGCAGCCTGCACGTCTTCCTCTTCGCTCTCCCGCTGGAGCGGTGCAGCCTGCACGTCTTCCTCTTCGCTCTCCCGCTGCAAAGGGGCCGCTTGAATCTCTTCCTCGTCTTCGCTTTCCCTTTGAAGCGGCGCGGCCTGCAGCTCTTCTTCCTCCTCTGCCTCGCGTTGCAAAGGGGCGGCCATGGCCTCCTCGTCTTCCTCTCTCTGCAGGCTTGGGGCATTTGCATCGTCTTTGGGCCGGTCCTGATCCTCGCAGGTGGCACACTTGGCCTGTAGCCCGCTCGTGGCCTGACGCTGAACACCGCCGCCACTGTCCGGGCCCGGCTTCTTGCGTTTGGACTTTGCCTGCTGCTCGGGCATCTGCATGATGCGGGCAGCGACGCTGTCGGCTTCCTGTTCGTATACATCGCCGGGCGCATTCACCGTCAGCTTGGCCTGCATCAATGCGGCCACCCCGTCGCGACGGGGCGCAGCCGGTGAGGCGCGGGCGGTCGGTTTGGGCTTTGCCGCCGGGCGCTGTTGCGCCTTGGGTTTGGCCTTGAGCGCCATTCTACCTCCCCGGTCCGCCTTGAAAGGGTGCGCCAGATCAAGCACGTAGTCCGTGTAGCGTGCTGTCTTGCGCACCTGCCGCCACCGCCCCTTGCCCATGAATCTGTGCATCCGTGCATTGTCGGCGGCGATCCGTGCGGCGGCCTTGCCGCTGGGATAATGCGCGCGGGACAACAGCTCGCAGAACCGCGGCAACAGGCCTCGTCCGCGGCTGGCGGGCATTAGAAACGCACAGACGATCCACATCACAGGCTCGCGGCCCTGGCCGGTATTGAAGGCGGTCGCCCGCGCAGCAAGGTAGCCGACACTGCGCCCGTTCTCGGTCAGAACATAGCCGCGAATGCGCGCAGACCCCGGATTGGGCAGGCGCAGTTGCGACGTCCAGGTCTGTACCCAAGGCAGGTCGGCAGGAGGTCAGGGCGCGAAACCCCAATCCTGCGCCCGCGCTCGGCCCGGGCCGCCCAATGCCGCGCCGAGGTTTCGGATCGTCCAGCAGGCGGACCTTGGATATGGACACGGTTCTAACCATCTCTGGGCAATATCCCCAGAATGGCGATCAGATCGAAGCGGAACTCGGTGCCCTGATCGACCCCCAGGCACCCTTCTGCAAAGGCCGAGAACAACTGATTGGCTGTACTGCGCACGGTGGCAAGAGAGACAAGGGTCGAACCGCTGGTCTCTTCCACTGGGGTCAGCAGAACGAGGTTGCCCCGATCCACCCGGTATTGCGGATCGCCACTGGGCGGATTGGACGTGCCGGCCTCAAAACTGCGCAGGGTCGAAACGAAGCCCAGATGCGTCGAGAGGTTATCCGTGCCCGAGGCAAGAAACCCACCCAGCGTAAGATGCGAAATCAGCGCGTCGTTGACGCCTTCGGCAATCCTGTTGCGGCTGAAATTGGCCGTGGCCCCAACGGTCACCACATGCGCCGACATGCGGGGCTGGCGGGCAAAGACAGTATCGCCGCTTTTCTTGGTGCCCGGATCCTCGACGTTAAGCGAAAACTGATTTGAGGTGCACTCCACGCTGTCCTGCGTGCACAACGCAACGGAAAAGCCCGCTTGCAGACCTGTGCCCACATCCGACGGTGACACCCAGCGCAGGGTGACCTGATTTCGGGAAAACAGAATTCGCCCCCCGGGTCCAATGCGCGGTTCCGCCCCCGGAGGATCGGTGTCGCGCTGCAGATATTCAGGCGTTCCGTCGGGCATCAACCACCGGTCTTCGGAGGGTTCGCCCGCGGGCAGATCCGTCGCCTCTGCCGGTGCGCCCAGATTGGTGATGGCCACGCAGGCGGCCTTGCCCGCCTCTTGCGCCACGGCGTTGCTGCCATTGGAAAAGAGGTGATTTCCCACCACCGAAACCGGCCCTGTGGCCCGCGCGGCCAGGGCAGGTCCATTCGGGTGGTCCACCACATTGCCTTGGACCCGCAATGAAAATCCAAACGGGTCCGCCTGATCCTGCGTGGCCGTGTTCGAGGCGACACCGGCCAGCGAGACAAAGATCCCAGCACCGGTGCCATCCGCCGAAGGGATACCGCCGGATTGTTGCAAGCCGTTGTTGCGAATGCGGTTGTCTTCGATCACGATCCGGTCGCCATAGAGAATTGAGACACCTGCGATCGGGTTTGGATCACCTGTACCGTTGTCGCGGATTTCGTTGCCGATCACATGAATGCCTTCGCCCTCGACCAGAAACAAGCCAGCATCCCGCGTGTCGCTGACGGTGAACTGGCCACCAAGCTCTGCCTCGCCTTCATCAAGCTTTTTGACCTTGGGCGCCGGGGCGAGATCGCGCAGGCGGTTCGACTGATCCACGCAGTTGCGAATGCGATTGCGTTCGATGGTGATCCGGTCGGTTGTGATCAGATCCCCCTGCCCTTCTTCTTCATCAAGCGGCAGAAGGGTCAGAACGGAGATGCCATTGGCGGACATATCCTCGATCCGGTTGTCCGTGATACGTATATCTTCCAGATCGCCTGCGGAACTGGCGTCATAGCGTATCTCTTCGACGGTGACCGGGCGCACCACGGAAAAGCTGGGCGCGCATGGGTCAATGGGGTTCAAAAGCCCGGTTCCCGCACCAAAGCCTGTGGTTGAGGTGGAGGTGGAGGTTTCAGACGTCCAAACGAGGCTGCCCAATGTGATCCCGTGTCCGACCCCGCCGCGGATCACATTGCGATCAAGATGCGTGCGGCGACTGCCACCGCCGAGCTGGATTCCGGCCCAGGCGGAACTGTCGCCCGTGTCGGGCAGGCTTTCGATCCGGCAGTCCAAAATCGTTATGTCTTCGCCTTGCGCAAACAGGGCGGCATCGTCCGTCAGTGATCCATCAAGATGCACCTCGCATCCCGTTACCATCACGTTGCGCGCGTTGCGGATATCGATGCCGGACCGGGTTTGCCCGCCTTCACCTTCGCGTTGATCTGCCAAGACCGTAAGCCCGTCGAGGTGCTGATCGCTGACAACACTGTCGGCATCGCCATCCGGTTCATTAATCTGCACCCCGACCTGCGCCACGGTTTCCAGCGTCAGGTCGCGCAGTGTCACCCGCGAACCGGTGACATAGATCACGCCTGGTGCGGGATCTTCGGCAAGGGGGCTGCGCATTATGCTTTGAAAACCACAGCCCTCAAGGATCACGTCGTCACGGTCGATCCGCACTTCCTCATCGTAGACCCCGGGCAGCAGGCAGACCTTGCCGCCGCCGGACGGCAGATTGTCGATCGCGGTTTGGATCGAAGTATAATCACCCACCGAGGTGACACCGTCGCCCACGCTGTGGGTGCAGCACCCATCGCCGTCCACCAGCGGATTGAAGCGCGCGCGGCAATCCTGCACCGTGTCGACGACCTCGGCGTTTTCCGGCTCGCCAGGTTCGGGCGGGCGGAAGGTGAGCATCGACAGTGGCGCAAACATGCGCTCAGGCCCATGTGGCGGCACGCCACCTGCCTGCGTCAGATCCCAGGGCACGACGGTGCGGGGCGTATTGGGACGCAGGGTCGCTATCCAAAAATCGCGGACGATCCCGGCCCCGTCAAAGACCGGCTCGATTCCGAGTGTGTTCAACAATGTATGCGGACCAGCGGTGTCCAGCAGAACCGGGTCGTCGTCATTTTCCAGCCGGTGCCAGAACCGGACAAAGACGTAATCCCCATCGGCGTCATTGTCGTTCGGCAAAAAAGCCCGGTTCGGGTGCGCATCGTCCCACTGTCGGGTCAGTGCTGCCAGCGCAGGCAGGTCCGCTGCGTCAAGGCCGAACCGGCTTGTTTCGGGATCAAACCCTTCGCTCACCCGCAGGAACACGCCTGCATCGGCCACCTTTTCACCCTGATCGAGGACAGCCGCCCAAGGCATGACTTCCACCACCGTGTTGCGCAGGGGCCAGCGGGTTGCATCGCGGGGCAGCGTGAGCATCTCGACCGGGATGGTCCCATCCTCGGGGGTGAGTCGTACGCGATAGATGCCTGCCGCGTTGTCGGGTGCAAAAACATAGCGGTCCGGCGCGGCCATCATGATCCGCAAGGCCGTGTTCTCGGCCCCCAGATACCGCCCCGGATCGTCAGGCGAACAGGGCGCGCACGGATCGAGCGCCTCACCCGGCACAAGGGTCAGCCGCAGCCGTGCCGGAGATTGCAGCTGTGTACCGCTGGCATTGAATGTCCCGCCTGTTGACGCTTCGATCCCGTCTCGCACAGCGTTCCAGGCGTCTTCGCAACTTTGCCCGTTCTCGACCTCGGAGACCTCGGCGCGCGCCATCCGCCGCACCCGTGTGGCGGTGTCCACTTGGCCCAGCGCGACCTCGTGAAATTCTGCATCCTCGATCGATGTGACCCATTGTTCCGTCGCACTCAGATAAACGAATTGCGAATGCGTCTCGCCCGGATTTGCCAGAGGAGCCGTGTCTGCAGTCATCTGCAGGTACTCGGGCTGGAGGGCCACCACATCGCCCAAATGTTCGTAGCGCCGCCCCTCGACATACAGCGCACCGGGCAAAAGCGTGTATGGCAGCACATCCACCGCGGCCTGCCCGTTATAGGACACTGGCTGCGGAATCATTGCGTCGCCCACCTGCAGGTCCACGGCAAAGCCCTGATCGGGACTGCCGGTCGGGCCGATCAGGTCGCGTAGCACGCGACGCTGGTCTTCGTCGTCCAGAGCCGCCCCTTCATTGCGGTCAGCATCCGTGACGACGCGGCCTTGCTGTTCCATCGCGTCGACATAGTGCTTGCGCGGTTGAAGCAGGAAACGGGAGATATCGCTGGCGTTCATTGGCCATTCCTCCGTGTGAGCGTGGACAGCCCGCGAATTGGGCTGGGGGTTTGTTGCGAACCGAATATGGCGGTGCAGAATGCGCGCAGGGTGGGCTGGGTCTGCACCGCGAGCGCTTCGCAGCGCTGGGACTGCAACCGGAACCAATTCAGATTGCCGCCTTCTGCAAAGTATCGATCCGCCTCATGGTTCTCGCATCCGAAGATGACGGGGCAATGGGTCAGGTGGTTGTCAAAGCCGGAGGTCAGAAACGGCGCTGTCGCTGCAATCGAAAGCTGCGTGCTTTCGACAGTTTCGGCGACACGGTTTCCGGTGGCTGTCACGGTTGCCCCGACGACCATGGCATGCGCGAAAATCGACCCATTCGGCACCTGCGCGCTGAGTTGATTGTCCGTGCAAGTGACGCTGCCACGGGAAAGGACCAGAACCGGGACCAGCTGGTCGTCGGACCCGGCCTCGGCCAGACGGGTGGAAATCTGATTGTCGCAAACCAGCACACCGCCTGTCGCCTCAATGTTTTGCGCAGGACCTGACAGGAAGGCTTGCAAACCAACGGGTTGGATCCAGCGATCCGGGCTTGGTTCTTGTGTGGGCAAGTCGATGGCTTCGGCGATGCGGGTGGGATGAACGATGGCGACGGTCGCGGCACCAAACGGGCCGCCGCCCACACTTTGGGCTGCAGTTTCCAGTGCATTGCCTGATATGTCGCAGAACCCGCCTGCCAGAAGAACCAATGCTGGTCCAACGCCACAGGTCACCGTATTTTTTCGATGCGAACATCGCTGATCGGCGTGTCCTGCACGACGAGTTCCAACAGGTTGTCCTGTGCCCGTGCACTCAGAACGATCCCGCCGGAAAGATCACGGTCCGTGGTCAAGGCACCTGTTCGCAGGTCTATCTTGTTTTTGCGCAAGACGATGCCCGAGCCAAATCCGGCGAATATCCCGCAGCGTGGGCCGGATGCCTCGGTCCGGCCGGGACCCGAAATCCTATTGTCCTCGATCGTCACCTCTTGCACATCGGACAAGGTGATCCCGCCTCGGGTGCGGTCTGCGTCCGGTGCGCCGGGACCAGCCGCATTGTCGCGCAGCCGGTTTCCCCGGATCGTTCCGCTGAGCACAAAGGTCTCGCGCCGCATGCACAAGGGCGCGGCGCGAGACACGTCGGAATGTACGACATTCAAGGCTAGCGCACCAATACCGCTGCCCCGACACCCCGAAATTTCGTTATCGGCAATGAGCACATCAGACATGGGCAAATCCGGTTCGGGGAAATAGTCCTGCCCATCGACTGGGACGGGTCCAAGCCGTGCTGTGGGAAAAGGAACACCTTCGTCGGGCGACATTTGCCCGAACCCGGTCGCCGCGTGCCCCAGATCGCTGCCATCGGTCGCGCGCCACTGCACGCTGCCAATCGTAATGCCGTGACCCAGCGCCCCGTTGACCCGGTTGCCGCGTATGTCGATCCCCGTGCTGTCACCCATGACGTGAATCCCGCCCCAGGCGCAGTCAATGCCATCCCCCGCATGCTGGAGCTGATTGTCTGCGATCAGGACATCCCCAAGCGATCGTACTTGTATGGCGCTGTGGGCGGATGAGCCCGGTGCGGTTTGGATTTGACAACGGCGAATGGTGCTGCGGGCCACGTCGATGGCACGAATGGCGTTCTGCACCGGGGCGGCATCGCTGGCGGCACAGCGCAACCTAAGATCCTGAAGAACGAATCCCGTACCAACCATGTCCACCGCGATCTGACCTGCGGCCTCAAGTGTCAGGTTGCGCAGAACAACGCGTCCACCTGTGCTGTCCAATCGGGCGATGGGGGCGTCGGTGCCTGTCGCGCGCAAGATTGTGCGCGCGCCGCAACCTTCGATGATGACATTGTCGCGGCCCCGCAATTCGAAAGCACCGTCAAAGTCCCCTTCCCGGATGCAGACCCGCCCACCAGAGGCGGGCAATGCGTCGATTGCGCTCTGCACATTCCGGTACCGCGTCCCCGCTCCATTCCCGACCACATGCGTGCAACAGCCCCGGTTGGTGATGGCAGGCAGGTTGGGACGGCAATCCTCGATCGACAGCACTTCGTGCGCCTGTCCAAAAAACGATTGCCATTGCACCAGCGCGAGGGGGCAAGCACTTCGACCGGACCATCCGGAGGCTGTCCGCCGACTGACATGACGTCCCAAGGCTGTATCCGGTCCGGTTGCGCCGTGCGCAACGTCGCGCGCCAGTAGTCGCCGCGCCGCCCGGTACCGGTAAAGACCGGCACAACGCCGGTTCGGCCCAGCGGCAGCCCCGCAGTCACGGGGAGGGCCGTGCCTTCGCCCGGCCGTTTGCGGTGCCAGATCCGCAGGTAAACATAGCCGACATCGCCCCCGTCACCCGTTTCCACGGGATTCAGCTCTGCGGCGTTGGGGTGGCTGGCGTCCCATTCCAGGGCGACCACCTCTTGTCCCGGCGGGGTTCCCGTCTTGACGGCCTTTTGCGCGGCCTCTTCAGGTGTTTGCGACGATTTCTTGGTTGCGGCCTGTCCAAGCGCCTGCACCGCCTGCGCATCCAGTTGCACGTGGAAGGAGCGATCAAGTCCATTGTAGGGCACGTCGACCGACCCCAGGAGGCCGACGCGCTCGGCCACCTTCTCGTTGCTCAGCGGTTGGTCGAACCCTTTGCCGCCGCCGGGTTGTCCGTTTTCTATAAGGACGGACCACGGCAGCAATTCGACCACGCGGTCGGTTTCCGGTTCGTGAAAGCTGTCTTTTGGTGGCGTCAGCATTTCCACATGCGCTCCGCCGCCATCCAGAATGACCTTGGCCCGGTAGATCGGCGCGCCCTCATCCGTTGCCCAGACATAGGTGTCGGTGGAGGCAAGCATCACGCGGATGGCCTGATCCTCACTGCCCAGATAGCGCCCGCGCAGGGTCGGATCACAGCCGGGGCAATCGCCGGGTGGTTCGGTTCCAAATGTCAGTTGCAAGCGCGCGTTTGATTGCAGAACACCAGTGTCCGCGTGATAGGTTGCCGTGTCGCCGTTGCCGAGGGTTTCCAGCACCTCGTCGAATGCGCTGGCACAGTCATCGGCATCGACCGTGCGTGTTTCAACCCGCCGCATCCGGCGCAATCGCAGCGCCCCGTCCGCACCATGCATCGCAGGCTCGAACAGCTCGGAGTCTTCGGTGGCGCTGACGGGTTGTTCCCAGACGCGCAAGACAGACAACTGGTTTTGTGTGCCAATCTGCGCTGGCGGTGCCGCCGCCGGTCCGATTTGCAGAAACTCGCGCTGGAACACGACCGATGTGGCCTTGGGCTGTTCCACATACCACCCGCCCAGATGCATCGATCCGGGCTTGAGATCGTAATCCAGCACAAAGGCCTGCACCAATGCGCCAAAACGCACCAGGCGCGACTGCACCACCTGCCCCACAACAAGGTCGGGCATAAAGCCGTCATCCCGGCTGCCGCGCAGTCCGACCACGTCGCGCAATGCGCTGGTAAAGTCATCCGCGCGGGCCACGCGCCCTTCATTCACGTCACTGTCGAGCAGGCGGCGCGCCTGTTGGACGCGCGTGCCGACGTAAGCCTTCTTGCTGGCCTTCATCAGTCGGGTGACGTCCGTGCTGCTCATTTCAACGCGCCTCTTCCAGGATGAGCGACAACAGGTGCACGGTGTCCCGCAGGGAATCTTCGCGGCGCTGCCAGTCCCGCTCGACCGTGAAATGCAGCGGCTCACCCGGACGCAGGCCTTCAAGGGGCACCTCGACTTCGACCAAGGCACCGGGTGGCACCCCGTCAAAGCGCAGCTCGACCGGGTCAGCTTCGTTTTGCGGAAGCGTATTGTCACGCAATCCGGAGCTGGGTGTGGCAAAGCGCACCTGAATGATTGCACCCCCGCCCCCGTCATCTTCGCCCGGAGCCCTGCAGAACGCCAGGCGCAGGCGCGTTCGCTCGGACGGAACGAAGGCCCAGAAGGCGGGCCGCAGGAAGACACCGGGGAAAGAGGCCACGTAGTTCCGGATCATCCCACTCATGTTTGCGCCTTGGTCGGTAAACCCGAACATTGCGGACACCGGCGGGCCATCTTCACGCGCATAAAGAAAGAAGCGTCGGTCTTCGTTCGTGACGATGCCGTCGAGGCTGCCGATTGTCTTGCCACCGTCGTCGCGATCAAAGCCATCCAGATCGATCTCGGCACCGGTAAACTCCGCGTCCATCCCGAAGTCATGCCAGACCTGTTCCATCTCTGGCTGGGCCGCGGCGCGCAGAAGTGGTCGAAAGTTCGAACTGTCGAGGCTGCGCCAGTGAAACAGACGTGAATAGCACGCCCGCATGCCGCGCATCCGCCCTTCCTCGGGCAGCGCACGAAAGATGAAATCAAGCCCCGGTTCGCGGTCTTCTGCAGCCGCTTGACTGATCATAAAAAGCCCGTAGGCGGCGCCCCGGTCCGGCGGGGTCTCGATATCCTCGTCAAAGCGCCACAAGGACGGTGTCTGGAACTCCGACCGGAATTCCAGAACTCCGTTCTCGGCATCGTGGCGCCAAATGCCCGGGTCTGTGCCATCGAAATTCCAACCCTGTTCTTCGGGGGTGGGCGCTTCGGCGCGGCGGGCATCATATTCCATGACGCGGTCGCATTTATCGAACGGGATCGAGGTGAAATTACAGATGCGAGGCCGCCGCAGCAGCGTGTCGGGCCGCCAGAACCCTTCGCGCCAGTAATCCGGGGCACCACCAAGATCGGCATCGCGGGGTCCGAGAACAATCATCTGTCGCCTCCTTGTGATGGCAATAGGCTGGCCGACATCAGCCTCAGCGACCCGCGCAACGTGTCGGCTTCTGCAAGAGAACTGCGTTCGATCAAAAGCGTGGCAGCACTGCCGTCGCGCAGCCCGGTCAAACGTAAATCAAGGATGGCAACGTCGTTGCCCGATGGGGCCGCGACCGCTCCTGTGACTTGGGTCCCGGCAAGGCCAGTCCGTGTCTGCTGCGGATCATCGGTGTAACGCACGGCAAATACCGCATCACCGCGCGCTGTCTGATCTGCCACAAACACCAGACGAAGTGTCGGATCATCGCCGGGCACCACGGCACGCAGTCTCACGCGCATGAAACGGCCCGGAGCCGAAAATACCGCGTTGCGCAGCCAAGCCTGTCCGCCCAGCCTGCGATTGAACAGGCCGAACTGTGCCACAAAACCCGGTTCCCCTTCCGCATCAGGCACGAATCCAAAGGCGCCCAAGGGAAGTTGATCAATGGCATCACCGACACTCAGCAGGGTTTCTTCTGCCCGAAGATCTGCTTGCATTGACAGTCTTTGCCAGACGGATCGTAAATCGCCGCGCGCCTCTTCGGTTACGGGCCGGATCGCGCCACTGCCATCCATCCGTACATATTGGAATTGGAGCCCGCCGCTCGTGTCGTGCCACCCTCCACGCGTTCCCGTGATCGACGTGTCGGTCTGCACCCCGTGGCGCACTTCGAAAAAGCCTGGTGCACCATCCACGACGCGGCCCGCAGCGCCGGGTGCTACCACGGCATAGCAATGGATCTGCTCGGGCACGCCGCGATCAAGCGGGGCGGAGGCCGAGAAGAACACGGGGTTGCCCGCAGGCGGCGCCGACATGGCCAGCAGCCCGTTTTCGAGCCGGAAGCGCGCTGTGGCGGGGCCAGTTGCAGTCCAGCCTTGCGCTTCGGGTCGGCTGCTCTGACGTGCATCGTATTCCAGCAGATAATCCACCTTGTCGAAAGGAATCCCCGGGCGTGTCGGTGCGCTGGGTTCGATCTCTCGATTTGGATCTGGCAGCCAGTCCACATTCCGCCAGAACTCCGGTGCGCCACCCAAATCGGCATTGAGCAGGTTGAGTGCGACCAGACCCTCCCTCACTTGAGGGTCGGGATCAGGATCAGGGTCCGGATCGGGGTCGGGATCAGGATCTGGATCGGGATCAGGGTCTGGATCGGGATCAGGTTCAGGGTCTGGCTCCGGATCATCCGGACATCGTGTCGGCAGTGGTGGTGCAGGGGACGGTGGCGGCTCGGGGATGAGTTCACCCGGACCTGGCGGGTCTGGCGGCGTTATGTCCGGGGGTGACAAAGACCGGATCAGCCTCGAATGGCGCATCAAGCACCGGATCATCAGCAAACAAATATTGCGCCAACTGCCCGACTGGGCCGAATTCGTTCACTTTTGCACGAATACTGGCCAGTCGGATCGGCGTGATCAAATGCGAAAATGCACCAACCTCTGACCCGTTTTCAGCAGCCGTGGTCAAGGGCAAGGCCAAAGGCGACAACTGTGCGTAATGCGCATCGCCAAAGCGACGGGAGTTGAAGTAGCCAGCCGGGATCGGCCCGATAATGCTGCGATAGCGCGGCGGCAAGCGGCGGTTCGGAGCATCAAGCGTCGCACTGAAACGGAAGCATCCGGCCTGATTGTTCACAACGCGGATCACACCGCGCACGAGGCTGTTGGTGGCATCCAGCCGCATCGCCTCAAGATCGCCGAACACCGTGGCCCCTTCGAGGATCAGCCGGCCAAATGGGTTCGAAATCGCGACACCAGAAGACGTCTGGGACGCATCCACAATCGACTGGCACACCACAAGTTCGTCGATCACAGATGGATCGTCAGCACCCGCGTCCTCAACAACAATGGGCCCGGTGATCGCGCTTTGAACAAGAAGGCGTCGGATACGCGCGGCGACACGCAGGCGCAGCGCGGGGATGACAGTACCGTCGGCACGCGTCCCACCCGGATCAAGCGTGGCAAAGGAGATGGTGACCTGATCGAAATCGAAGTCCCCTGCCCCGGCTGCAGCAGCCCCTTCAAGCGTGAAGTCAACCGGTTCGCCTGCGGCCAGATCGCCATCCGGGTCCTGAGCGGCGTACCAGCCGCCATCGATGATCAGGACGGAGTCGATATCTGCAGGCTGCAATGTGGGCGTGGTCAGCGTGTCACCCGCCACACGGACAAAGGGGCGTCGTTGCGGACCCACAGTCAGAACCGACGGAGAGGACAGCGGCGTGCCGCTGGAAAATGTCAGATCATAGCTGCGGTTGTCGGTGATCAGAAGCCCGTCATCCTGCATCGCACCCCCATTGGGGGCAATTCCATCCGCCGCCGTATTGGTAGGGAGTTGCTCCAGCGTGGGACGTGGATAGGGACCAGCACCGATCTCGGCCGAGAAACCATAGTAGTATCGGCTGGCCAACGGCACAAAATCGAACGGTTCATCCGGGGGAACGGAGGCGAAGTACCCGGCCTCGGGGTAGATCAACAGTTGGGCCACTTCGCCCGCAGGGATCGGATGACGACGCGGATCGGCGAGGTTGCCAGCCGAGATACGCTCGGTCGGAAAGGGGGCGCCGCCCGCACTGACCTCGACCGCCATGGGGTAAAGCTGCGCCTTGCCGGTTTCTTCCACCAATGCCATGGCCAGCAATTCGATGTACCAGTCCGGCGGTGTGGTCCCGATGGCGGCCCCGCGATCCGTGAGCCGCCGGCGCAGCGCCTGTTCACTGTCGAACTGATGCCCGATCAGACTGTTCAGCGCGACCAGATCGCTTGGCAACGGCGGAACGGCCAAGCCTTCCAGCGACAGGATGGCCGAGGCGGTGATGTCATACGACACATGTCCCAACAAACGGCAGCGCATGGGTTGAAGAATCTGCCATTCGCGCGGTTCTACACTGACAAGGTTGCCACGCAGAAAGGCATCTTTTTCGTCCGCTGACCCGCTGTCGCCACCCAGATAAAGCGCCAGATCGCGCCCCGAAGGATCGAATGTGTAGGTGCGCAAATTGCCTTCGCCCAACGGGTCACCAAGCTGGACGGGATCAACATCAATCATCTCGAAGGCGCGCATGCGGTAGATGTGAAAATTCAGCTTGCGCACGCCGAAGCGACCCGTGTCGCCTTGCAGGCGGCGCGCATCGAGCGTGTGAAAAAACTCACCGAATGGGCCGTTCGCAATCTCGGCGCCCACGGGGCGACGCAGATCCGCCGTACCGCCAGTGGGGGTCTGCGTGAAGAACCCGAGGCTGCCGGGCCCGTCAAGCCTGTGGCGGTTACGGGCCAGTTGGCGGAACCCTTCCTCAAGCACCACATCCCAGCCCGAGAGCGCCCGCGCAAGCGTGTCGAGCAATGCAGGCGTGCCCCGGCGGCGGCGAAAGCGGACCGTGTTGCCCACATCGGCGCGCCGCGCCCGGCGATCCTGCGCCGACACGAGCCGTGTGCCGACCAGGGCACCGATGTAAGGCACGGCCCAATCGTCACAGGTCTCGATATGCTGATCTTCCCACAGCCGGTCGATAGAGCGGCGCACATCCACAGCGTCAGTGGCAATCAGTGCGATCAGCTGGCGATAGACGCCGCTTGTGTCCTCATTGCGATAAACCTCGGGAACCAATGCCCAGAGTTTTTCGGTATAGTAGCGGGCATAGCCGTCGCGGGCGGTCGGCGCGTTCATGCGACACCTCCCTTGGCACTGGCAGGTGGGAGAGTCTTGGCAGGGGCCGCTGTGACCGTGAGGGCACCGGCGGCAGAAAAGTCGAAATATCGCGCCGTTGGCACGCATGTGCCGCCGATGGGTTTGGGCAGCAATGCGACCTCATCCCCGCTGAACGTCAGGGCCGAAACCGAAAGCGCACCGGGCACTTCGACCACCGCCTCGAAAATGTCGGTGGCCCAGAAGGTTCCGCCGATCACAGCGTTGGACAGATTGAAAATGCCCACCATGAGGTGTTCGGCCACGGCGGCCGCCACGTCACTCGCCACAAAGGTCGGATCGGCACTGACCGTCAGCGCGGTGTTCACTGCGATCGGGGTGGCTTGCGTGACCGAAATTGGCACGGTCGGGTCAGCCTGATCGCTGAGCGTTTGGGTGATCAGGGCCGGGTCTGCGTCGCCGATGTAGTGCACGACGACGCCCGCCTGAAACTGTTCCGGGATCCACAACCAGTTCGCCGTCGCCACTATCACGCCCGGCGCACTGCTTGCCAGTGCTTCGAAATCCACACTCGACACGCTGCGCCCCAGTAAAAGCGCTGTCTGCGGCGCAGAAGTCCGCAAATCTTCCGGTCCGTCCGCATCACGCCCCATCGCTGCGCCCACCGGGGAACGCACCGCCCGCAGCCCTTTCACCGCACCTGACAGCTGACGAATACCGTTGGCGGGTGGAGCGGCTTTGCCAACGCCATATCGATAGTCGGCAATGATATTCTCGACCCCCGAAGGCAGGCGCGCGCCACGCTTGCCATCACCAAACGTGACAATCGTGTTCTGCTGATCGTCATGGCGCACGATATAGACTTGGTCCTGCGGCCCACAGCCAAAGAATCCGGGCACTTGCCGCCAGGCGATCCCGTCAACTCGGACCGTCAGCGTCGAATCCTGCAAATTGCCCGACCCGGTGATCGCCCCGGGCAGGTAGGTCAGGTCCTTTTTGCGCAGCAGGAACATCTGGTTGGGCTGGCGCGCGTCACCGCTGCCCATCACTTCGCCCCGCACGCTTTCACCCCGCGACACATCGAGGATGTTGCCATGAATGGTCAAAGGCAGTTGCAATTGCGTGTGCGGAATCTGCGTGGGGTCAAGCGCCTCGAACCTTGCAGTGCCGTCCTGAGCGACACTCAACCGTCCATCCAGCAAGGCGCCGCGTGCTTCGGCATCCGTGAGCAGAAAACGCGTTTCAAGCACCAGCGCGCCCCCGGTGAGCGTGCTGATCTGGGCGGGTGTCCCGGGCAAGTCCTGCGGCAGGCGCACGGTTCCCGTGATAGGCACCCCGTCGCTCATTGCCATATCCGCCGGTGTGACAGTGGTGCGGCAAACGTTGGTGGGCTGGCCCGCTTCGACAAAGCCGTGGTGGAAACTGGCAAGCCCCGCATCAAGAAAGGCGGCGGGCAAAGGCGGGTCGAGGCGCATCTGGGTTGCTGCAATCACGGGCTGTTCGATGGGAATTGGATCGCCCTCGGTATTCTTGAGGGTCTCGGACGGGATGCTGGTGACGCGCACCGCCGCTGCAACCACGGATGCGATCCGCGTGAAGAAATAGCCCGGATCGTCGCCATTGAGATCACGGGAAACGATGATGGGATCGCCTGCGCGGAAGATCGTGGGGGCCCCGTCCACAAACAGGCGGGTCTGGCTGCCCACGGCGCTGAGCGCGCTTTCGCCGCCAACCGGTTCATTCAGTGTTGCCACGACCTGTTGCGTGGGTCGACGCACCCGCAATTGCGTCAGGTCGACCTCTTCGTCGATGACGATGAACGGATCAAGGGCTGCGCGGTTGTAGGTTTTCCCGTCAGCGCCTGCGAAGGGTTCAATGGCCGTCACGCGCGACACTTGTTCGGCAAAACTGTGGCCCGGGCGCGCCTCGATCAGCGCCAGTTCCGCTTCGGCCAGCCCAAACCCTTCGGTCAGCATCAACAGCCGATTGACCCGATTTTCACCGCTGCCAGCCTTGTCCTTGGACTTGTCACCATCGGCCACTGACGTATCACCAACAAAAAACGATCCATCCACCGTCGGCCGCCGCCGGAACGGGTCGACAGACCACGCATTCAGGAGCGGGTGAATGACGGTCTCTGCATTTGTCTCGAAAACCTGTGCGGGGTTGCCGTCAAAGCTGCGCGACCTCACACCGGTGCCCATGGGCACAGTCACGGCCACCGAACCATCCGCCAGCGCGGCCAAGGTCGCGGTGCCCGCGATCCCGGCAATCGGCGTGTGGCCCAGCACGCCCACCAGCCGCCGCAGCGACGGACGACGCTGCGCGGTGCCCAGATAGCTCTCGTTCGCGACACGTTCATCGTAAAAGCCGAGGATGTCGGCGGTATAGGCCCACATCTCAAGAGACATCGAACCGAAATCGTCTGAATAGGGCCGCCATCCAGCCAAAGCAGTGCCCGAATCCGCCAACCGTTCAAGCAAGCGCTGGCGTATCTCGGGAAATCCCGCCAATTGCCGCGGGATGACGTCGAGCCCGGCAGGCAGTACCTCAAGGGGATGGGGCGTATTGTCGTCGCAGCACTCAGCCATCACGCGCCTCCGACCATGGACAGTTGCAAAGAGCCGCGTTCAGGGAACTGGCGGCTGTTTTCGAGGCGGATCAATTCGTCGTCCGCCACGTCAAGGGAGAAATCGGTAAAGGGCGCAAAGTCGGTGACGCCATGGATGCGCACTTGAACATCCACCACGGCTTCAACGCCAGAAACGCCCCCGATCGCAGCCTCCAGCGCGGGACGGCTGAGCGGTGTGCCAAAGGTGAATTGGTCAGGTGAAAAGAAGCCCGTTGTCATGCCCAGAACATCGCCAAACAGGGCCGTGTGAATGCGCGGTTCGACCTGTCCGGCAAAGGCGTTGCGCGCCAGACAGACCGTTATGATCAGGTCCAGATTGACGTAGCGGGGCGGCACAACGATCACTTCACGCCCCGCTTGGCGCCGTGCGTCCAGCAGGGTCTGCACCTCTTGCCTGACCGTATCCGTGAGCAGTCCCGCGCCTGCAGGATCGACCGCAGTGGTGGCGGACAACCACGAGCCGGTCCAGCGAAAGGCCCCTTGCGCTTGCTGCACACTATCGAGCCTTGCGGCCTGTGCGCCGTAGTCTTCGGGGCGCACGGCAAAGAACGTCTCGGCCTTGAACGCGTCGGGGGCGAGCAACTTGATCTCGGTCGCACTTTCGGGGTCCAGTCCGTTGCGGACGGGAAACGGGTTGCGCACAGACTCGACCGCCCCCACCAGAGAACCCACATGCGGCGGCGTCTGGTTGGGGATGGACAGTGCGTTCACCGCACCGGCAGGCAAGTTGGCGCGCGTCCCCGATCCAAGGCGGTAATCAACGTGAAACACTGCGTCGCGGGCTGGCAAACGTCCAAATTCGCCATCGCCAAAACGGATGGTGTACCCGGCTCCGGTGGCATAGTCGCGATGCACGATCTGTTCCGCGCCGCTTTGATAGGCGACGATGCGCCGCCAACTGCCGTCTTCCAGCGTGAACACCTGATCGTCGCTGTCGCACAACAACAGGGCGCGCTGGAAATCCCAAGGTTGAAAAGGTTGCCCGTCTTCGGTGAGATGGATTTCCGGTTGCGTGGCGCGCAGATCGTCCAGCATGTCGATGAAGGCCAGCCCATCGGTTTCAGTTCCGGGCAAGCTCAGAAGATAGATCGGCGGACGCGCGGCATCGCCGTCCGTCTCATGGCTTGACACAACGAGGCTGGGATCCGCATCGGAGTAAAGCGGCCCTTCGCGTTCGACGGCGGGCAACAAGTCATTGGGGTCACCGTCCTGCAGCGGTCCCAGCCGAAAGCTTTGGCGGCGGGTCTCGCCAGACGTGGCGGGCACGACGTTTCCTGAAATCTCAAGGTCATCCAGCGGGATATGGAAGCGAGGTGCGGTGTCCGCGCGCCACCGGATGCGCGCAAGGTCCAGCGCAAACAGGGGGTCGCTGGTCAATTCGACCTCTTCTACGGTCACCAGCACAAGACGCTCGGTCTCTGTCACATCAGCGGCCAGATCCCGCAGCAGGATCTGGCGTCCAACCCATTCCGGCAGATCGGCCTCAAGAAAGACGATGCCGCCCGGGTTCTCGGGTCCGGCGGGATCGTTGCGCACCAAAAGCTCGGTCGCGCCCGGCACAAGGCAGGCATCATTGTCATCCAATGCGTAGGGCGTGATCTGGCCAGGATTCCAACGGGTGTCCACGCCGAACACCAAGTTGTCTATGGCATCGCGCAACCCTCTGCCCAGTTCGAAGGGAATGGGGTCTTGACCCTCGGCCAGGGCCCAGACAGCCGCGCCTGCGGGCACCTGGATGGTTGCTGGCATCGTGTCCGCAATTGTCAGTTCAAGAGCGGTGGTGGCTTGCCGTCCGTCATGGATTTCATAGTCAACCAACCGCGCCTTGCGCCGCAGCGTGCGACGTTCGGTGGCCGTTTCAAGATAGGCTTCGCGATTGTAGCGGTCCTGCAAGTACGACAACTCGTCCCCGAGGGCGGCAATGATCTCGAGCGGCACCATGGCCACGTCGGCCTCAAGCGGAGTTTGCCAGTTGGGATAGCGTTGCGCCGTAAAGTCCAAAAGCGCGTTGCGCAGGCTGACAAAATCCCGGGCAAGGTAGTCAACGTCCACATCCTCGGGCAAAGGTGGGCGGCACGGGTCGACAGGCTCGGCGCAATCCAGGTCGTCATCGCACCCGACCTTGAAGGAGAAACTGACATCGTTGAACCCGGTGTCGATGCGTTCGTCGTCAATCCGCAGGCGGTAATCGGTGAAGCCCCCTGGTTCGCGGACTTCGACTTGCAGATACCGGCGCCCCACCACCGGATCATCTGCCCACAAAAAGAGTGCAGGATCGGTTTCGATCTCGACATCCTCAGCCTCGTTGCGGTGCGAATAGATGCGGATGTCGTCCGGCGTCAGCGGCGTTCCCCCTCGAACGGGTCATCCAGCGCGGTGGGATCGGTCGCAAAGTAGATGCGCAATAAACGCTGATCGCAAACGTCCACCACCTGCACAAATGCGATGCCGGTGAATTCGGCGGCGCGCGCGCGCAGTTGTGAAAGGCGATCAGCGCTGGTGGGCATCAGATCCAAGCCTCCTTCATAGCGCCACCTCAAGGTTGATGATCTGCTCATCACCGCGCGCCTTGATCGTGTAGACGACCGTCACGTCGAGCCGCCCGTTCTCAAAGAGGGTCTCGACCTCGTTGACGTCGATGATGTTGCCGAGCCACTGAGTGAGCGCCTGAAAAATCGTCGCTTTCAG
Organism: Tateyamaria armeniaca; assembly: GCF_045797845.1. Taxonomy (NCBI): domain Bacteria; kingdom Pseudomonadati; phylum Pseudomonadota; class Alphaproteobacteria; order Rhodobacterales; family Roseobacteraceae; genus Tateyamaria; species Tateyamaria armeniaca. The sequence continues at coordinate 1,866,495 of NZ_JBHDIY010000002.1, read as the reverse complement.
CATGGTGGCGGTTTCCGGGCTGGACGGCGCAAAAAGCGCACGACGCAGCCCGGCCCCAAAGTCCGGCCGGTTCACCCGCTCGCCGGGCGCCGTCAGCAAAACCTGCCGGATCAGCTGGTTTACATAGGCCTCGTAATCCGTTTCGGGCCGAAACCGACCGATAGGCCCTTCAAGTGTGGGCGGATAGCGGAACCCTTGGAACGGAGGTTCCATCAGAGCACCTCCAGATTGCCGTTGTTGACTTTGAAAGAGGACGCCGAAAGCTCGGTGACTTTGCTGCCCGACGCCTCTTGTTTGACGGTGTTCGATTTGATCGTGATTTCGCTCGTGGTCATCGTGATCGAATGACCGCTGTCATTTTCGATCAGGATTTCACCATTTGAGTCGTCGATGCGGATGGTCGCCTTGTTCATCCGGAAAAACTTGATGCTGGGGTCCGCGTCCTCGGACGGGATGTCGCCATCCGCCCAGAAACAACCCGTCCAGATCGGATAGGACGGATCGCCCGCCTCAAACTCGATCCACACGCCGCCGCCGATCTCGGGCATGGCGTAAAACCCGATATTGCGCCCGGCATAGGGCACGCAGGGTTCGGCCCAGACCGGGACCTCGTTCAGCACCTGCGGCACCGTGATCAGCAGACGGCCCTTGCTTTGCGGATCGGTGTTATCAACCACCTGACCGCGGTACTTGCCGTAAAATTCCGTTTGGGCCTGGCCCGGGCGATCTGCCATCTGGTTCATGGGTTAGCTCCTGCGGCGTTGCGCATCATTTCCAGGCGCATCTTGTGGGCTGATGGATCGACCGAATGCGTGACAGAGGCGAGAAAGTAGTCGCCGCTGTTGATGCTGCCCGCACCTTCCACCGTGACGACCTGATGGGCGCTCAGTATGCCGTTCAGCGCCTGCACGCTGGTTTCTGCCGTGGCGCGGGTGGAGTAAGAGGCATCGTTGAGCGCGGCCTGATTGCGCAATTGCGCCTCTTGCGCAGAGCCCGCAGACACAATCCGCCGCGATCTTGAGGCTGTGGCGGGCGGGTCAGCGCCCAGCGGCGGATCGGACGGCCCGGGCACATCGGTGTCGTCGATTTCGCCGTCCGTTGCGACGCGCTGAACCGGGCCAGTCTCGTTTGGGGCCTCGTTGTTGGAACTGACATCGAAACTGGCAAGTGTCGAACATCCGTCGCCTGTATTCAGCGTCAGCTTGGGCGCAGATGTTGGGGCCAGTTGGATCGGGGGGACAAAGCCCAGCGGATTGGACGACGGACGCGGCGGGGACGGTTTGAAATGCGCCGTTTCAACCACGTTGAACCCGGTCAACCCGGTCTCAACCGACCAGTCGATCCAGAAGCGTGACCCGGTGCGTCCGGCCAGCTTTTCGACGAAGGCCAGATCGTCTTCGGTCTGGTTCAGGGTGTTGCTGTCCTCATCATACTCGATGGGCGTGTCCACAACATCTGGTTCGAACCCGTATTTCTTTTCCCCCGGCGGGGTGGGACCATTGAGGATGCCGGTCACGATCTCGGCTGCTGTGCCGGAATGGGCCTGCGTGCGCTGTTGGCGCGACATCACGGCCCGACGGTCCGTCAGCTTGACCTCAAGGAACGATCCCGGGCCCCCCTCGACGAAATTCGCCTGACGTTCGGTGACGATGCCGTGGATCAGCACGTGCTGCGCGCCGTCGATGCTGGCAATCACCGTCAACTCGTTGTCGTTGGGCCCGGGGTTCAGCCGCGCATCATTCATCAGACTGAGGTCTTCACCGCAGATGTCCACGGCGAACTTGACCCGCCCCGTTGCAGGCCCCTCGATCGTTTGCGTGACCTCGATTTCGGCCACTTCAGAAGTGAGACCATTGTCGGGGACGCGGTTGACGGCGATCTGATAGCGGATATCGGGCATGGGCTACCTCGTGACAGGAGGGATCATCAGCCGCTCCTCCTCATCCAGCGCATCTGGCAAGAGCGCTGCGTTCAGTTCGGCAATGCGCCAATAGCCAAATGGATCCAGCACCAGCGCCGCCGCGAGATGGTCGAGCCGTTGTCCCTGTTTCGGCAGATAGCGACCCACAGATTGATCAACCGGCGGTTCGGGCATCGGCAGGGCCATGACCGTGCGGCCCCTTCGGTCGGTCACGGCGTAGGGTTCCAGCGGGGGGCTGACATATCGGCTTTTGGGATCAAAAACAGCCATTGGACCTCCTTTCTAGAACGGCAACAGGCTCAACGCCTTGGAGGCATTGCGGGCGTTATGCGCGATGGCCAGCGTGGCCTGTTGCACCTGGAAGAAATTGTAAGTGGCGCGGGCAATCTCGACCGACGGACCACTTTCGCAGCGGAAGACATCCGGCGTCAGCACCTCCATCGTCAGGCTGACCTTGGCCATCATCGGGTTGAGTGACGGCAGGAACTGCGACTCTTCCACCGAATAGTTGGTGATCCGAACCGGCAGAATGCGTGACCCGCCATAGATAAACAGAGAAATCGGCACGCTTGCCCGTTTGGGCGGTTGTGGATTGCCGGTCAGATCGCCCACTGCCGAGATCAGCTCTCCGATCAGACCCTCGCTTGGAAAGAGCAGTTGTTCAAGCGCGGCCAACCTGTCGCCAACACCGACAGCGGTGGCCACGACTTCTTCATCGGCGAGTTGATCCGTGGCATCGAGTTCGATCTCGGCTGTGAACGTGCGCTTGGGCTCATAAGGTTGCGACGTTGGTGCGATTTGTCCGCGCCCGGATTGCTCTACCTCGTTGGGGTTGAACGGCGCGATCGAAATGCTCAGCGTCATGGGATTGTACTGGAAGGGCACAATCGACGGCTCAACGCCGATCACGCTGTCCACCAACTGCACAAGCGCACCACGCGAAAGCTTGGGACTGCCGGTGAACCCTGTTTGCGTCTCCATCAGTCTTTTCCCCTGTTTTGGATGGCGCGCCCGACCGCGCGGGCAACTGTGCCTGCGGGATCGCCCTTGGTCTGCGGCACGCGCACGCGCACTGTGTCCAGAGGCGCGGATGCCGTAGATGTCTGTTGAGCAAGACGCGCAGCAAACGAGCGCGCAAAACCCTCGGGGGTGCCGGCCATGCCTGCGGGGATCCGCAACTTGATCCGGTTGATTTTGATACTCATCGCCCTGCCCTCACGTTTTCGGCTCCTATACCGCCGCCTTGATTGATCATTTGCTGGTCCACTGCGCGCGTCAGATGCGCGGCCTTCAGCGCCGTTCCGTCCCGCTTGGCAAAAACACGGCGGCCAAGGCCGCGTTCTTGATCTGCGCACCGGTCATCGGCAGATCAGAGGCAAGCCGCTCCAGATCGGGCCTCAGATCTGCAGCTTGCTGTGGCGAGGCAAGCACCGATACGACCTGCTGCCAGATCGCCAGCCGTTCTGCGCGTTCGGGTCTGGGCAGGTAGAACACGTACCGAATGCGCCGCACGAAGGCGTCGTCAATCTGCTGGCGCTTGTTGGTCGCCAGCAGGGCCACGCCGGGATAATCCTCGACCAGTTGCAGCAAATAGCTGGTATCGGCGTTGGAATGCTTGTCGAGCGAGTCCTTGGTGTCGGTGCGCCGCGCAAACAGGGCGTCCGCCTCGTCAAACAGCAGCACCGCGTTGATCTCGCTCGCCCGGGCAAAGAGCCGTTTGAGCCGTTTGGCCGTCTCACCGATATACTTGTCGATCATCGTCGCCACATCGATCCGGAACAGATCAAGACCCAGTTCATTGGCGATCACCTGTGCAGCCATCGTCTTGCCCGTGCCCGGCGGGCCGGACATCAGACCGATCAGACCGACCCCGCGCGGAAACAGCCGACGCGCGCCTGGGTCTTCCCAGAAAGCGTTACGGGTTTTTGCCTCGTACAGGAATTCATCCAACTGGTCCGACACCCCATCGGGCAGGTGCAGGTCCGTGCGATCAAACGGGCACTCAACCAGCCGCGCCAAATCGCCCAGCTTGCCATGCGACAAGGCGCGTGTGCGCTGCCGAACGCCTTCGAAGCTGTCATCCCCTTGTGCTGCGACATGACGTATTTCGCCAATCGTCACGCGAAACCGGTCGGCGAGTTGATCCAAGGCACCGTCCGGCCAAACCTGTGCCCCGGGCAGATACCGTTGCCAGAGCGTTTTGCGCTCAACGCTGGTCAGAGAGGGGATCTTGACCCGTTCTTCGTGCCAGCCGATGGCGGGCATCGCATCCTCTTGCGTTTCGATGATCACAAACTCGACATCGATGCTGTCCGGCAAAGGCTCGATCCCCTTGAGCGCGTTTTCACCGGCCCAGGCGATTGTGGAATTGTGCAAAAGCGCCTGACGCTGCACGCGCATGCGGATAAGGTCCCAGATCTGTCCCTTGATACGACCGGTGTCGATCACGCTGACAGACCGCCCCAGGCGCGCGCTGATCAGGGATGCGAGGGTTGTCCGACCGCTCAAAGGTTGGCCGAGGACGGTCACACGCGTCGGCATGCCCCGTTGCAAGGCACCGATCAGCCGCTCGGTCAGCTCCTCCACCGGCCAGTTGGGAAGGGGCTCGGGCGTCTCATTGATCACTCGGCATAGCATTGCGACGTCGGGATCAACATCCGATGCCCCACGCAGATAGCTTTGCACATAGGGGTCCAATCGCAGGACACCGCCTGTTTCCTCGATGATATGCCACCGGCTTAACGGACTGCCGGGACCCCACATCGCGTTGCGCCCGTGTCCGAAAAGCCGCGCGGCCATGTCTTCGCTCACCGGCCCGCCGGACACGCCCGAGATGCTTTGGAATACCAGATGCATCGAGGGATCAATCGCCGTCGAAAGGCACAGAAGGACGAGTTGCCGTTCTTCGATGGACAGGCCGAACACGTCCGCCAAATGCCTCAGGCGGTTCTCACCTTCGAAGATATGTGCATGGAGCGTGCCAGCCTCCTGCCACAGGGCGCTTGCTTCGGCATGGGCGTCCAGAAATTCCGCCTCGCGACCCGGCGCATCCATATCCGCCAAGGCGCGGGCATGCGCGTTGCCCAGGTCCGGTTCAGACACGGCCTGCTGCGCCAACTTGTCCAGCCATAGAATGCGACGACGGCACAGGGTGCGCACGAGGCGCAGGATGGCCTCTTCGACGGACAAGTCATCCTTGGCAGAGGACAGATCGGTTCGCGGGGCGACGTTCATCAGAATTCTCCCCATGCAGGCGCGGCTTCGGCCCCGTTGATGACAAGTTGGATGGCCAGCGGAGATGCGAAGGCAGTTGTATCCACGGTCAGGTCAATCCGGTCCGGGGTCGCGTTGGAAAAGTCGAAATGGCCCGCAACAGTCAGGTCCGCATCGCGGATCATGCGCTGCCCCGACACCGTCAACACCACGTCCAGCGCGTCCCGCAGGTAGCTGCCATGCAGCGTGATCCGGAAAGGTCGCGCTGCCGCCGGTCCGGCCAAAGCGTCCACCGTGACGATCTGCGGTGCCACCGGGAACGGGCAATCTGCAGAACTTGTTTCAAGAAACCGAACTGGCGACTGGTTGGCCATTTGGGCACCGACGATGATGCGCGCGGTGTATAGTCCGGGATAAAGCGTCAGGGTCTGCCCGTCCTCATCCGTGACTGTGGTGCGCAGACCAATCGAAATCCGCACCCCGTCGGCAGTAATCTCCCATTCGGGATTAACGCTTTGGCTGATGGAGATGCGCGCCCGGCGTGTTTCCGGGTCAGCGTTGCCAACACCCATCGGCCCTTCCAGTGACAGCGAAACCCGGTCGCCCTGAAACCCAGCGCCTTCAAATGTGATCCGATTGTTCTGTGGCGGAACAGAGGGCGGGGCCGCCCCTGCAGGAAAGAGCGCAGGCCGCGCCGGGCTTGCCTCGAAGAAACGGAAGGGCTGCGTCGGATCGGCCAAGGGATGCCCTGTCGGCAGCGCAAATCCAGTCAGTGCACGCGTGCGCAGGATCGCAACCCGGTCGCTGACCGACACAAATTCCGCAACCGACAGCACAGGTGGCGCTGCACGTTCCACACGCGGCGTTGCAAACAGTATCACGCGCACTTCGTAATAGAGCGAAATGCGGGCGATCCTGTCTTGCTCGGCACTCCAAAAGTTGATCGTGTCATCGACGGAAACCGGGCGCAGAACGATCTTGATGACATTGTCAGAGCCTTGCAGACCAACCGTTTCCAACAGGGGCTGGTTGACCGGTGCAGGCGGGACATTCGGAACGACGGTGCTGTCGGTGATGATCGGATAGTCGTGGAATGCCCGCGCGACAAAACCAAGAAGACGCTGCTCGATGGCTGCGCGGTTTGACGGACCGCCTTCGGTCACACTGCTGGTCGCCGTAACGACATAATAAAGGCACAAGGCAAGCGGGGTCTGCTGCACAGGCACCGCGCCCCCTTGTCCGCCGGGCGGAAGGTAGTTCTTGCCGTGCGGGTCTTCCATCGTATGAAAAAGGTGCACGCTGATGATGTTCGGCATGGACCCGGATGTGTCATCCGGCGGCGCAGCCGTGAACTCGATGGTGGCGACCGACGTGTCCCGCGCAACGACCTGACGCAGCAATTCCGTCAGGGTCAGGGTCACACGAGAGAGATCGGTCAGGCTCATCTATCTTTGCCTCCAACCGAAGGGCACCGCCGGTTTCGGTGCCGGGGGCGCGGCGGGGCGTGACGGTGCCGGGCGGGGTTGTGCAGGTGCTGGCGGGGGACAACCTCAATCTCGATCTGGCCAATCTCGACCGTCGGACCTCGCGGCACTGGCTGCTGCGGACGGTCCGACATTGTTTCAGGCAGGATCGGCGTAACCTCGATGGTGTCATTTTGATCGCGCGGGGCGACTGCTTCGCGCTCAATTTCCCGACGCTCAACGGTCTCGGATTGGGCGGGATCTTCGGTCACCCAGCGTTCTGCCGCGGCCACAGCTTTCATCATGCGTGCAAGTGGCGTCGATTGGGGACCGTCAGGTCTGCGGTCCTTTTCATGTTCTTTCGTTGGTGGGCGCGGTGCAGGCGGCTCGGCATTCGGTGTGTCGAATATTTCCGCTGTATTTTCGTTCGCGACGACAGACGGTGGTGCGCGATGTTCCACGAATTGCACGTCGTCATCAGGTGAGAGATCGGGGGGATCGGACACCGGTGGATCGTCTAATGGTTCGCTTTGAGGGTCTGGCGCCAAAGTGTTCGGCGCGAGTGTTTCCTCTGGCACTTCTGTGTTGAGTGGTGCCTCGGGCATGGCGCCGATCTCTCCGGCCTCTTGTGTGTCGGACACAGAAGGAGCATCCGGCGATGCGGGCGCTTGCGCCGTGGGCGGAACGGCTGCGAAGTCTTCCCCGGGATCAAGGTTCAGACGTTGATCGACGTCCACAAGCGGAGAGTCGATGGCCTTGGCCGGACGGGCGGCCACGCTGGTCTGTGTCGGTCCGGCGCTGTTTGCGCGGCTGGCCACCCGGGCGAAATAGTTCATCGCCATGACGACACCCCGCGTGGACGGTGGTCGGACAGGATCAGTCGGACATGTTCGCGTCGCAGCGAACGGGGCAGAGACATAATCTCGCTGCGCGGCCAGTTGTAAGCCATCGCTATTTGGTGGATTTCACGAATGATGATGGGACGCTCGCGCCGCAAAGCCGCCCAGAAATAGGCATCGAGGCGCAGCGGAAAGGTTTGGTGCGCGTCGCAATGCGGGCAATGCGCCTCAATGTCATCGTCAAGCATCGGCCCTGCGCGCATCAGCGCCGCTTCCAGTTCCTGCTGATCCGGAGTGCCCTCCAGCACGCAGGCCTGCGCCAGTTGCTTGGCGCGCGCCTTGGGCGGCACATCCCCAAGCGCGTCCAAATCGCCCGACATGGGCACGCGGAACGAAAAATCGCTGTAGAGGAATGTGTTTGGGCCGGTGCGGGTGATGTCCGGACCGCTGCGCAGGCTTGCAATCCAGTCGGACAGCTCGAACTGGGTTTCAAATTTCCGGTCACAGGCGCTGCAGGGCACGTGGCATTCAATCGTTTCGCCGTACATGGCCGTGTAAAGCGCGGCCATCGCCATGTCCTGTTCGGACAGGTTCAGGGCATCTTGCGGCACTGGCCCGCCCATACACAGCTGCGACAGCAGGGCTTGAGTATCAGTCACCTCAAGCTCTTGAGTTGCGGTGACTTCGCGCAACGTCATGGTCCGAACCGGGCCACCCCGTCGCACTGCCACATCAGATAGCGCTGCCGTTATCATATTCAGCGTGACCCAAAGCAGAAAATGCCGCCGGGCCGCCCCCCTTGTTACGTTTCGGCGACCTCGCGCACGTCAAGATCGCGGACCCAGCCCTCGTTCTGGACCGTGGCCATTTCGATCGCCGTGGCGTTTGCGTTTGCGTCCAATTCAGGCAAGGCGGTGTATTCGGAAACCCAGCACCGAAAAATCAAATATGATTTGGCAACAACACCCTGCTCGTTGAGCAAATCAACCCTCAGATCTCGCCGAAAATTGGCGAGCGAGATGGCTGCGTCACCGTTGGTGCTGTAAACCAGATTGGCCCATTCCTCGAAGGCGGGATCGTGGGTAACGCCACGCTCAAAGGTGATCGGTTCGAACTTGGATGTCCCGGGCGAATGCCGCGGCGTCGAATTATCGCCCCCATCGCGGTGGCTGACAGTCTCGGTTGTCCGCTTCAGCGCGCCGACCTTGCTCATCCCTGCGATTGGATCCGGTATGCCTGCGAAATAGACGCGGAACTTGAAATTCTTGTAAGGATCAATGCGGTTGTTGCGGGTAAATTGTGCCATGAAAAACTCCTATCCGCTCAGACCTGAGCCTGCGCCGTGCGCTGCTGCAAGGTCACGACAACGAACTCTGCCGGGCGCAACGGCGCGAAACCCACCGCGACGTTGACGATGCCCAGAGCCTGATCGGTTGGTGTGGTCGTCTCTGCGTCACACTTGACGAAAAACGCATCTGTCGCCGTGCTGCCAGCGAATGCGCCCTGTCGGAAAAGGCCGTTCATGAACGACCCGGCGGCAAGGCGGATCTGGCTCCAGAGTGGTGCGTCATTCGGCTCGAACACCGCGAACTGCAGACCATTGCGCAGGCTCGCCTCGATAAAGAGCGCGATCCGCCGCACCGGCAAATACCGGTAGTCCGTTTCGGTTGAGGCATCAAACCCGGCCATGGTGCGCGCGCCCCAGACCAAAACTCCATTGGGGAACGAACGGACGCAATTTATCGCCTCGGGGTTGAGCAGGCCGTTTTGCGGGTCCGACAAGGGTACATCGACGCCGCGCACGCCAAAGACGTTTGCCTCGACTCCGGCAGAGGCCTTCCAAACTCCGCGCGAACCATCGATGCGGGCCATCACACCCGCCAGTGAACCGGTTGGATCAATCGGCTTTGTCACTCCGTTCGACGTGATCGACACCCTTGGCCAGAACGCCGCGGCATGGTCCGTGGCTACGCCGGTGCGCAGTCCCTGCAAACTGTCCAGAACGCCTTGTGGGGTTTGTTGCGCAGGTTCTACATCGACCAGAAGCACGGCAAGCTGGTCGCGACAGAACGCGCTCGCAGGCCCCCAGACACCGGCCCGAATGCTGGGTATGCTCGTGTCCCCGGCACTTTTGGGGATGATCATCATGTTGTAGATTTCGACCCGTTCCTCGATCTGTTGAAACGCGTCCATGTAGTCTTCGAGCTGCGCGACGTTGCCATCGTTTCCGCCGCCCAAAGCAGAGGCTGCAATGGTGCTGGTGACACCACCGAAAACCTCTCCGGGAAGAGACAGATCTGGGTTCGCCGAAACAAAAGTTGCGCCACCGCCGCTGTTGGCCGAGCCGAACTCAGGGATGAGCGCCAGGCGCACACCGTGCACTTCTGCCCGCCAGTCCTCGCTGTCGGCACTCAGCGCGATGGCCACAGCCTGAAGGTTTTCAGCGATATTGCGGAATGATGTCGTCGCACTTTGCGTGCCTTCGGCAAAGGTTGTACCGGCACCGGGATAGACGATATCGGCAGTTGCGATTGTGAAAGGATTCACCGCCGCCGTTCCATCCACGCCAAGATCCGTGAGTGTTGTGCGATCTGCACCGCCCAGGGACAGGATGGCCGCCAAGTCCCCCGAGCCATCGTCAAGTACCGATACAAGCCCGGACGGAACAGGCCGGGATTGGGACCACGCGCCCACTTCGATGCCGCCCTGGGCAACGCCCAGCCCCAATGCGGCGGAGATGTCGAATTGCGCGGCAGGCTGGATCACCACATCGTGCTGGGCCGCGTTTGCCTGAATGATCAGGGGTTCATCGGTTGGATCAGGCACCGCCACGGTCACCGGCGTGTGCGGCGCAAGCGCGGTGTTGATCGTGGTTGCGAGAGTCGCGAGGCTGGTGTCGGCCACGTCAACGGAAACCGTCACCGTCGGCGATGCGTTCTCTCCTTCAATCCGCACCTGGAACCGACCGGCGGTTCCGGTGTTTCCGGCCTGCGTGGCCTGCACTGCCGCCAAAAGTGCGGCTTCGGCGGCCGCGGTGTCTGCAAAAATCTCCGAACTTGCCGAGAACCCGTTGATTGTCGCTGCGGCCAGCGCTGCGGCCTCTTCGGCGGCCGTGGTGGCATCGTCAATGGTCGCTGTGACCAACAGCGATTGCTGGTCCAGTATGGTACGCACATAGCGTGGCGCATTGGGCGACATGCTGAGGTTCGAAAACGTTTCAGTGGCGGTAACCTCTGGCTGACCGCTTGCGTCGAATTCCTCGACGAAGATCTCCAGCTCAAAACTGCGTTCGGGGGATGCTGTGTTGTAACTGACCCGCGCGCGCAATCTGTTCGCCAGCAACCCCGCATCGCGAGACTGCAAGGTCAGAACAGTCGCGCCACCGGCCGCCGTCAATCCAACGGACGAGGGCAAAGCCCCGTCGGCCACGCGGCAGATGATCGCCTGTTCGCCACCATTCAGGAAGAATTGGCGCACCTGTTCGGTCAACTCGCCTTGGCTTGTGTCATCTGAAAAGATGCGTTCGTAGTCTTGAATGCCCAAGACTGTCGTCGGCATGTTGAGTGGTCCGGCCTTGGCCATCCCAACAAATGTTGCAATGGATGTCGCAACTCCGCTGATTGCTTGCACACCTGAAGGTATTTCGCGGACGTATACGCCGGGGTAACTTACGGTTGGCATGGCGCGCCACCTCATCTGTCAATAAATGAATAAAAAACGTGCCGAAAGCTAAGTCGGCGAAACAAACCGTACTCGCTATAAGGGTAACAAAACTGATTTCGACTTGTATAGATACTTCTCGCCACGCGGGATTTTCGGCGGAATCGCGACGCTTGAAGCCTGTTCTGTTTGGAGAAAAAGAAGGGGATACAGCCCGACGCAAAACGGGAAAAATTTTGCGTTTTGGCACCTTTGCGCGCAGGTTTTCATGTTGGCAAATGTCGAACTGTCCCGCCCCATTGATCCAGCCTGGTTGTTGTCATTAAGGGCACCTGCGCCGACCTCAGCCACGGCAGAAAAAGGCGCAGTCGCATATCCGGCGGGCAGGCGTCGAATCGGTAGCCAACGGCAAAAGCGCGGACGAAACTGACACCGCTTCAACTCCAACAAATGTCAGCTTTTGGTTTGCATCGACCAATCGAATGCTTTGACCTCAAGCGCCTCGTCTCTGAAGTAGAAATGGAAGTGCCTGGCACCCAAGCCGTTCAATTCGATCCAAGGTGTTGCGTCTAGATCATCCCACGTATCGCCCAAAATTTCGTAGAACTCGCCCCAAGCCGGTGCGAGGCCACTGAAACGACACTGTCCACCGTACCAGCCGTGGTCGTTTACGCTTGTTATGCGATATCTTTCGCAATTTTCAAATCTAACCAGGATAAACGAGATGCGGTCGAATTCAGGAAAAATGAACCGGTTGGGCTCAAAGCGAGCGACGAGTGAAGTGTCGTCCTGCTCGACTTGGAGATCAGGCGCATTCGGTTCCGCATTCCAATCAGCGTTGAGTTGGATGAATTTCATCATCGTTAATTTGTCTCACACGATACCCTCGGATGCTGGATAGCAGACCTTTGTGCAACGCGCAGCATCGGTCAAGTTGGGCTCCAAGCTGCCATAGGAGTGCTCGCAGCATCTTATCGAGTCCGATACCGGAGCGCATCAAGGACGGCCCATTCCAGTCGTTCGGCTGACCCCCTATTTGCCGCACTTGAACCCGCAAAGCTGCCATGCGCTGAAGGTGCAATATCTGGGCTTGGTCGAACTCGCACTTTTCGGAATGAAGTTGCCTCGGAAACGGAACCGTTAAAAGGCCTGCCCTTGGGCTCGTAGCGGTCGTTTGTGTCGGCGCCGCAACGGAGCCTTGGTCATCCATAGGCAATGGAGCGGATGGCCGAGATTCAACCTAATACACCATTTGTTTTACTGCAAATCGAATCTTGGCATTCGCTGCGCAGCTAGGTTGTCACTATGAGAATGAATGCTGGGGATTTCAGCCTTGTAGAAGCTAACCTTCACTCCGGCTTTAAGGCCACGCCCATGTAAATGATTGCGCGTGACGGAAGCGGGCCAAATACAAAGTCCCCTTTTCGGTTGATCCACCTAGGGCCAAGCCCGCAGGTCGGTCCAACAGACAGCCCAACTTTTTTCATGATATCCTCCAGCTCACCTGGGCGGATGAACAAGGCTGGATCATGGGTGCCTTTGGGAAGCAGCTTCAAGAGATCTTCAGCCACGGTAATGGTTGCGAAGCGGGCCAGGGAGTTGCGATTGATCGTGTCATAAAGGAATGTGCCATTCGGTTTGAGGACGCGGTCGATTTCAGAAATAACCTTCGCGAGGTCGCTGACATGTTCCAGAACGTCAACGCAAACGACCGCATCAAAGGCTGCATCCTCGTAGGGGAGCGCCTCTCCGACACCCACATCATACCGGATGTCCAACCCGGTCTCCGCAGCATGAGCGCGGGCGGCTTCTATCGCCTGAGCTGCCGGGTCAATGCCAGTCACTTCGGCGCCTTTTTCAGCCAGCGCTTCAGCCATGAACCCTCCGGCGCAGCCGAGGTCGAGCACGGTCTTTTCTTGCCAGTCGATGTGCCGGTCAAACCATTTCAACCGCCCGGGCACCAGGTTTTTCAGCGTACGCACCCAACGGATTTCGTCCGACCACCAATTCGCCGCCACGTCGTCGTAGATTCCCAGGTCATTGCGTTCAGGTTTTGCCATTGGATGCGGTCCTTGTGAGGGCGGGCACGGCGTAGGGAACGTCTTTTTTATAGTCACGGAAACGGTCTCCGTACCGTTTCTCAAACCGGCGTTCCTTGAGTTTCGGCGCGAGCAGGCAATACGCGGTGAAGGCAATGGCCAAGGCAAGCTGATCCGGCGTCCAGACGGGCACTGTCCACAGGGTAAGAGCAAAGGCAACGTATATCGGCTGGCGGATAATCCGGAACAATCCTGTTGTCGGCATATCGGGAAAACGCAGCTTGGTGTTCTTCATCAAGGACATCCAGCCGAGCGCGCCCGCCTGCACTTCAGCTCCGGCATCCCAGCTTGCTTTGATCAGAAGAAACCAAGAGAGACCATATAGGGATGTGATCAAGAAGAGAACCCAGCCCTCGGCCTGCCACCAGATGATCCCGCTTGGTGTCCAGAAAGTGAAAAGGACAAAGAGCTGCAGAGATGCGATGATCGCATAAGTCGTTGTACCCAATGTGCCGCCATGCGGGCCAGGAACAAGGCGGGACAAAACCTGCATGCCGCGCCCTGTCAGCAACAATGAATGAGCGATAGGGAATTGAAGGATCAGCAGGCCGTTCACGAGGGCTGCATAAGGCCATGCGACCTTCCCGAAGCTTTTGCTCATTCCAAAGTACATCGCAACGATCATGGCCAGAGCGCCGGCTGCAAAGACCAGATGCACGGTCGCGCCGAAAATGAGGGCAAGCGCAATGCGACCTCTCCCCGGCGCAGGATCAAGAACACCGCGGATGAGTGCGAGAATGCGTTCACTGTGCATTTCCGTTGCCATCAGCGTGCCTTTCCCCGCCACTTCAGAGACTGAAGATTGAGCGCGTATAGGTCCGCGGTACCTGCGGTAATGGCGCGGCAGAGCGCGACGGCTTCTTCCGCTTGCAGCATGGTGAGGTGTTTGTAGGCCGGACGCGGGATGTGGTCGTACCAGACACCGCCGCTGATTGTGTCGAGGACGATCCGCTGGAAACAGTGGTCGTTGACCACCGGCCAGTCTGTCTCTGGCAGCGCTGACATATGGGGCATGACCTCACGGGTCAGGTGCAGGTAATCGCGCACAAGACCGTCGCGAACATCATTGCTGGTGTCGGAGTCAACAATCATGGATCACCGCGCAAGTACGACGTCTGACTGAAAGTCGAGGTCTTTTTCGATAGCTTCGATGAGATAAACCGCAACCGAAGCGCGCGAAATCAATCCATTGCGCCATGTCTCTGGCTCGCGCAGGATCCGTGGATCAGACCGTGCGCCTTTCGTCAGGATGACGGGGCGCGCGATTGTCCAATCGAGGGTACTTTCCATGATCAGTTCTTCCTGGCGGTCCTTGTCCTTGTAAGGCCTTCCCAAAACGGCACGGTGGCCAAGCTGTTCAAGGCTGCTCATCGCGGATTTTGACCGGCCTGCGCCAAACCCCGTCACTGCGACAAGCCGCGATACCCCAGCTTTTTGCATCTCGGGAATAAGAAGACGGGTGCTTTGCGAGAACAACGTCTCTTCTTCCCACAGCATCGCGAGGCGTTCCTTGATGCCAAGCGCATAAATGACCGCTCGAACCCCATCCAAGGCCGAGGCGACGCTGTCTCGGTCAAGGGCATCTCCGCGAAAGGGTTCAACGAGATCACTGGCTGCCAGATCATCGGCACCACGCGCAAAAGCGCGAACCGGCAGTTCCCGCGAGGTCGCCTCCGCCATTGCGGCAGCCCCGATGCCCGAGGTCGCGCCCATGATGAGGATTGGTGCCGTCAATTGAGCATGTCCTCGTACAGGCTGTGGTAGACGCGATGCTGCGACAAATCTCTGCGCGCAAGGCTGTCTCGTGCTTCCCGGTCACGGGTGTCCTCCCATGGGTGGTCTACGCTCGGGACAGAGGCGCTAGGGCGATCCAGCCTCGACAGGTCGGTTTGAGAGGCGTCTATTCTTTCGGTCACTTTGGCGGTCTCCTTGTCTGGTGAACTTGAAACATGGCGTCGGGCGTTGCTACTCACTGAAAACACCCGGGCTGGCGTTGCGTTCCTGATGCGGCGGCGGCATTTGCGTCACTTTCAGCCGCTGACCATATCCCAGCAGCAATAAGACGAGAGCGACACCGATGATGGGCATATGGCCGATGAATTCGATCAGCGCCGCTTCATTATTCCCCTGAAGAATGAAGACGATGTTGGACAATGCCATCATCACCGAAAGGGTGAGGACGGCCAGTCTGACCGTCGTCCCGAGAATCAAGACCATACCAATGGCAGCCTCGACCATGCCTGCCGCTAGGACAAACATCCGGTCATCAAAGAAGCCGATGCCGAGCACCTGCATGAAATTCCACTGATACTGAGCGACAAAAACCTGACCAAGCGCGGAGGGAGCGAGTTTTTCGCCAACCGCAAGGGCTACAAGCGAGATGCCAGTCCAGATACGCAAAACATCAACGGAATACGGTTTGAATCGCGCACTCAGTTTTGGATCCTTGATGGCATTAAAAATCAGGAAGAAGGCAATGCCGATGAAGATCGCATATTCAAGAGCGGCCATGATGCCAAAGTTGACGGCCACGCCGGTGTGCAAGACAAGGATCAGACCGCCAGCCCAGAGGATCCAACGGTTTGCGATCAGCATGATCCCGATGCCAGCCTGAAGGAACAACAAGGCCGTGCCAAATGATCCTGCCACCTCCTTGTGAGGAGCGACCAAAGCACCCTCGTAGGCGGTCAGAAGAAAACTCATACCGGTGAACACGCGCAGAATTTCCATGAAGTCGTGGCGTGTTTTCGTGCCCGCCACCTCCAAATCCGGCAGCTTGCCATCGAGCCAAATCGAGACGCCAACCAAGACGGCCGCGATGCCCGCCCAGAGGATGAAAATAGGCTCGGTCAATCCGTAATTCGCAAGCGGCTCTGCGCCGCGCTCGACAAACCAGTTCACGTGCGCGCTGGCAGTCGTTGCACAAGCAAGCGCGCAACAAATGCCAATTAACACACAGTTATTCAGTCGCGTAAAACGGATAGAGCCTTTTGTCATGCTTGAGAGAGATAGCGCTCTCCTGAAGAAAAATACCCTCGGCGGCGGTTCGTCGCACGCGATTTTCGTGCACCGGCACACGCATCACCCGACATTTTTTCCAAAATGATGCGCTCCGCTGCGATTGACAGACTGTGCAATCATTCAGTCCTAGGAGCATTCGGCTCAAAGCCGACGTTGATCCTTGTGCAAGTCGCCGCACCATAAAGTCCTCAAAGCGGAATTTTGAGGGTCAGCATATTCAAGCTTTGCTGTAACACCCCCGCCACCATTGTTTGCAAGGTCCAGATGTGCCCCTTGTGCCTCTGCCAGCATGCGCGCGATTGTCAGGCCCAAGCCACTGCCGCTTTGACCTTGGGTCCGGGCCATATCCGCGACTTCGAAGGGCTCAAACACCCGTTCCAGATCGGCAGCTTTCAGGCCGGGTCCGTTGTCGGTAATCGTCACGCTCGGCGGGTCTGCTCTGATCTCTACATCCGCACGGGTGCCGAACTTTAATGCGTTGTCGACCAAATTGACCAATATCCGCTCAAGCGCGGGTGGGTCGGCCGGTACGAATACGTCTTCGATCGGATGGTACGTGATGCTCTTGCCATCGTAGTCCGCTAGCACGTCACCGACATAGGCGTTCAGCTCAATCGTTTCGAGGTGCGCTGAGGTAGCGTTGCGGGCAAGGTCCAGACAGTTCTCCAACACACGCTCCATCTGTACGACATTGCGCAGGATATCGGCAGTCTCAGGCATCGGCAACGCTTCGATCTTCAGTTGCAAGCGTGTGAGATGGGTGCGCAGGTCATGGCCCAGCGCGCCAAGCATGACCCCGCGTCTGGTCAATAGGTCATCAAGCTTGATCTGCATCGCATTGAAGCTGGCAATCAGGGCCTGTGCCTCGCGCGATCCGCCCGGCGGGACGATTTGCGGCTTGCCGTGTTTGCCGAAGGTCTCGGTCGCTTTGGCCAGCCGGACCAAAGGCCGCGTTTCGACGTGAAGCGCGAACAAGACGATAAGCGCTGCAACAGAAGCAAAGATACCCGACCACCATCCGATGGGGACAGAATACACCTGAGTCAGCAAATCATCGCGGGTCTCGACGATCAAAGCATCGCCGTTCTGAAGGCCGACGGCGATGCGCAGAGGGAAGCGCGTCCAGATCGACCGGTCCCCCCATCGAATATCTGAGTCTGCGAGCGTCTCGGGAATTGCGACAAAGACGGCGACGGGGCGTCCGTTCAGCTGGCGTTCATAGTCCACAAATATCCTGTCGACTGCTGCCAACCGATGATCGACGGGTCCCAGATCGTCAATATCAAGCGGTGTCACCGCGACCCGCAGATTGGGGCCGTTCAGAGCGATCAGCACGTCGGTCGGATCGTCCGTAGCCTCAACCAAATCCGCCATCGCGATGACCCGTTCGGGAAGCGGAAAGCGATAGCCCGGAGCTGACCCCTCACCCCTGTCGGTGACATAGCGCCAGACAAGAAACAGCTGCGTCACCAGCAGAAGCAGAGCAATGATCGCGATCACCCGCGCAAAGGCGCCAAAGCCCAAGCGTTTCACCGCCGCACCTCTGCCGTGAAAATATAGCCGGCGTTGCGGACGGTTTTGATGATCCTTGGGTCGCGCGGATTTTCCCCCAGTTTCGTGCGCAGGCGACTGATCTGCACATCGACAGTACGGTCAAAGCTATCGGCCAGCCGCCCCTGACTAAGGTCCATTAATTGATCGCGCGACAGCACGCGCCCAGGATTTTCCGCAAAGGCGCGCAGCAGGGCAAATTCGCCAGAAGTCAGGCCGATGTCTGTTGCGCCCTTTTTTACCTCCATCCGGTCGAGATTCACGTCGAAATCCGCAAAATGCAGTGACGCGCCTTCATGTGGCGAATTTGGTTGACTGCGGCGCAAGATGGCCCGCAAACGCGCTATCAATTCACGCATCGCGAAGGGTTTGCCAAGGTAGTCATCGGCCCCAAGTTCCAGTCCGACAACGCGATCGATCTCATCCGTCCGAGCGGTTAGCATGAGGATCGGCACATTCGTTATTGCGCGCAACCGGCGGCAAATGGAAAGGCCATCTTCACCGGGCAACATTAGGTCAAGGATGATCAGATCAGGTTTCTGATGCGCCATTAATCTGTCCAACCCGGACGAATCCGGAGTCAGGGCCACGTCAAACCCTTCCTGGCTCAGCCGGTCTTGGGTCAGCGGCCCGATTTCGGGGTCATCCTCGACCATGATGATGCGTAGCGCAGTGTTCATTTGCTTAGCCTAGCGCGGATCAACCGTACCAAACCAGCCTGTCCGCAGCCCCATTAACAAAACGTCACAAAGCGCAATCTGCCGGACATTCTGGAGCAACATGCGCATGGCAAACAGGTTTCATCGGACCCTTTTATCAGGAGACACAAGATGAAGACCTTTTTGGTATCAACTGCTTTGCTATTGGCCACGGCAAGCCTTGCACAGGCTGAATGGCAATCCCAACGGACAACCACAGGACCAAATGGCGTCACATCAAATGCAACCACATCTGTCATGCGCGACGGCACGACACGCACGACACAGACAGAAGTGAGTCGCAGCAACGGCACAGGCTATGCCCGTGACGTTGTGCGCACATGGAACCCGGACACCAATAGCTGGACAAGGTCTGTCACCGGTCGCACCGCCGATGGCGGGGTCTGGACGAACGATGGCGCCGGCGCGTGCAGCAACAGGACCTGCCGCAGCAGGTCAACCTACGTCGGACCGCAAGGTCGCACGATCCAGAGCGAAGGATCATCGCAGTTCAATCGCAACAGCGGTGAGAGGCGCTGGAACTGGTCATCCAGCTCAGGCCGCACCGGTACTGGCACACGCACATGGCAGCGTTTGAGATGAGGGTGTTCTGCCAAATTGCGCTGGCAGTTGGATTGATGGTGCAGCCCCTGCAGGCTGAAAGCTGGCAACAGGCAGTGCGCAGCGAGGTTGCCGCGATCGAAGACGCGGTCGCCCCTTACCGCGATATCCGTCAGGCACAGGCCAAAGGTTGGCGGCGCACGACCTCCCATGTCCCACTCATGGGTGAACATTGGACCCGGCGTGACGGCGTGGATTACGTTATCGGCGATGCGTTGGATCTGCGCAGGCCCTCCAACCTGATCTATGCGGATCTCGGCGGACGTATGGAGCTGATTGCGGTGTCATACGTTGTGCGCATCGGGCCCAACGACCCGATGCCGGAAGGCTTTAGCGGTCCTGCGGATGTTTGGCATGTCCATAATCTGGACCAGATCCTTGCTGCTCTGGGTGAAAAGCGCCCCCTAGTCGCGGGTCTTGGGTCGCGCTGGGTTTCGCGAAATTTTGCCCAGGACGGCAATCGCAGGCTTGCGATGGTACATGTCTGGCTACATGGCAATAATCCGGCTGGTGTGTTTGAAAATCTGAACCCCACATTGCCCTATCGCCGGCTTGGCCTTGGTTCTGTCTATTCCAGCGGGGCGAGTCTGGAGGCTGCCCAAGGCATTGCGCTAGCCCATCCTGACGGTTGCGAAAATGAACTTAGTGGCAAGCTTTGGCTGGCTGCAGTGACAGGACAGAGGAAACGGACGCTGGCGCAGGTCTGTCGCCAATTGCAGGCGCAGGTACAGGCAGCACTGGATCGGCCGCCGGCGGAACTTAACCAGTTTGCGGCAGAGGCTTGGCGTGTGTTCGATGCCCAAAGGTTCATGGTGTTAAGCGGCGATGAACAGCGGCGCATGCTGTCAATTGTCGAGGGCGCGGGAGGGACATGTGCTGTCGTGCAATAGGAGCCGAAAGATAGAAACAGCCCAAAGCCGACATGCGCCAGTCAGTATCGGTGTTGCAGTCGCAGCCCACGTTGCTGCCATTCGCCGCCAAATGTAACAGGCAGAGACACTGACACGACGTGCCGTCATTAGTTGTGTCGCCTTCCGGCTCTTAACTTTTCTTGCAATCACTCTTCTCTGATCACACAGCTCTTTTCGCGGAGGCCAAGAAACCGACGAAAGGCCAATTGGCGCGTCGTCGCCGCGGCACCGCAGTCGCTGATTGAGGCTGCGGATCAGAGCCTAGCCAGTGGGCAAAGGCGTGTTCACCATGTCTTGGGCCAGCGCGAGGAAACCTTGCGCCTGGTGCTTCGCCAGCAGCTTCCCCTTGTCCGCCGCGCCAAGGTGGGCCTCTCCGACGACGCCGAAAGGGGACAGATCCGACGCGATCCAGCCATAAGACGTGGGACCAATCGGGGGAATGGCAGCATCCTCAGCTGTGGACCGGAAATCCTGCGCCTTGGTCATGTCCACCGTTTCCGGGCGGAATGCCAGCATCAGGGAGGTTTCGCGGTCGCCGCCATGGATGCCGAATTGTGCCTCTTGTGCGCTGAACATGCCTACGGGCGCGCCAAAGCTCATCCATTGCGTCTTGACCGCCAGCATGCCGGCCTGCACCCGCAGTTCACGCGACAGGATCGACACTAGATCGAGATTTCCGCCGTGGCTGTTCACGATCACGAGCTTGCGCAGTCCAGCGCGCGCCACGGACAAGCCGATCTCGGTCCAGGCACGCAAAGCTGTTTCGGCGCTGAGCGTGACAGTGCCCGCCGCCCAGAGATGTTCATTGGATTTGCCGACCGTTTGCACGGGCAGTATCACCAGATCCAGATCATCGGGACACGCGGCGCGCACCGCGGCAAGCATCCCTTCGGCGATCAGCGTGTCGGTGCCCACGGGCAGATGCGGGCCATGCTGTTCGATGGCCGCCGTCGGCAGCACGGCGATGGTCCGGTCCGGGTCAAGCGCCGGGAAGTCGGGCGCGCGCAGGTCGGCCCAGTTGCGGCAGGTCATGGAACCTCCTTCGGGGCATAGGTAGCGTCGAGACGCGACTGCAAGTAATCTGCGGCGCGGATCGGGGGATATTTGGGTCCTCCTGTTCCGGGCAGGGCCTCAATGATCGTGTCCGGGTTCGCCTCGAAGAAAAACGCGACCGAGCGGCGCTGGCGTTTCGGGGGCAGCACGCGGTGCGGGGTCGATACGTATCGGTCGTTGGTCCAGCGCATCAGGCAGTCACCGATGTTCACGACGTCAGTCCCCGGCACATGCGGCACGTCCGTCCAGTCGCCGCCGCGCGGTTTGACCTGTAAGCCCGGCTCGCCATCCGTCATCAAAAGCGTGATCGCGCCGTAGTCGGTATGCGCGCCCGCGCCGATTTCCCCGCTGGCCCCTGTCCCGGGCGGATAGTGGAGCAGACGCAAGGCTGATAGCGAAGTCTGGAACAGCGGTTCAAAGTGAGCCTCGGGAAGACCCAGTTCCAACGCAAAAGCCCGGTGCAGGGCCAAACCCTGCGCAAATGCAGCATCATAATAGGCCAACATCGTGTCGCGAAAGCCATCCAGTGCGGGCCAGACATTAACCCCGCGAAACGGAATGCCAGCCACCACGTCCGGATGATCCGGCGCCATCTCGAGCCCGATATTGAAGGTCTGTTTCGTATCGACCTCGGGTGCGGTTTCATCCAGTGACTCGTCCCCCGGCTTGGCCCAGCCGCGAAAATGGGGGTTATTCAGGATCGACAGCGCCTGCTTGTCAGCTTCGGATAATCCAAAAAAGCGGTCGGCCTGGGCGAACACCCGGGATCGCAGATCTGTCGGGATGAGACTGTTTTGCAAAAGGAAAAACCCCGTCCCGGTGACGGCGGCGCCCAGATCGGCGACAAATCCGTCCCGGTTGGTGTCAAAGCGGGTCCAGTCCAGAATGGGGATCATGCGGTCAGTCGCTCCATTTTACGGGCGACCTTTTGAAGGTGGCGCGCGCGGCTTGCATCGGTCGAGCTGTCCATCAGGTGATGCGCCGCGTAGACGGTTCTGCACCCTTTGGCGCAAATCGACCGCACGCCGCGCGTGAGCATCCGCTTGCCCGGTGCGCCGATGGCCTGCGTGAGCCACCATGACGCGCCGCAGGTGGTGAACAC
Source organism: Tateyamaria armeniaca (assembly GCF_045797845.1). NCBI lineage: Bacteria > Pseudomonadati > Pseudomonadota > Alphaproteobacteria > Rhodobacterales > Roseobacteraceae > Tateyamaria > Tateyamaria armeniaca. Next base: position 1,844,343 of record NZ_JBHDIY010000002.1, on the reverse strand, counting down.
GCCGATCCGTTTGATGTGCGTCAGGCCGGGGCGGATGTTGTCACCTTCGCCCTTTGGCATGATGAAGGCAACGCCGGGCAGCAGCACCCGGTCCAGCCAGCCCTTGAGCATCGCAGGCAGCCCGTACCACCAGGTCGGAAAAATAAAGATCAGCGCATCAGCCCATTGCACATCCGCCACATCCTGCGCCACGGGGGCGGCATTGCAGCTTTCATCGAGATAACAGTCGAGCTCATGTTCCGTCAGCACAGGCATGAAATTCGACCGGTAAAGATCGCGCAGACGATACTCCGCCTGCACGGCGTCCAGATGCGCGGTGACCGCGTTCAAGACGGCGGAGTTGAAACTGTCCTGCTTAGGGTGGCAGAAGATGATGAGCGCGCGCATCAGAATGTCCTCAGTTGGTCTCCGACATGGGTCAGGAACTGGCGGCGGGTCGCATCCGTGGCCCGGTTCATGTCGTAAAGGGCAAGGTATTTGGTGGTCCGGGGACGGCACACGTGCCAGACCGCCCGGGTGACACATTTGCGGGGCGGGTCGCCACACAACATGGCGCGCAGACGGGTACCGCCATAGGTGGTCACCGCCGCAAGCCGCCGGATGCGCGTCAGGTTGGGCACGACCCTGCCCGTCTCGAGCCGAAAAGATACGCCTGGCAGAAACACCCGGTCGAGAAACCCTTTGAGGATCGCCGGATAGCCGAAATTCCAGACCGGAAAGACCATGACCAGTACGTCCGCCGCGCGCACCCGTTCGACATAGGCTTTGACTGGTTCGATGTTGTCCGGCGCGTCGTGATAGCCGCGCCGCTCGGCCTCGCTCAGCACCGGGTCAAAGCCTTCGGCGTAGAGATCGCAATCATCCACGTCCCAGCCACGCGCCTGCAACGTCTCGACCGTTTTGGCGTGCAGTGCCTGATTGTAGCTGTCGGGCACGGGATGTGCTGCAAGAACGAGGGCACGGGTCATTCGGCGGCTTGCATCTTGGGGTAGGCGTACATCTCGGCGTATTTCCAATCGGGATCGTCCCAGGCAATCATTTTACCCGGATTAAGCAGCCCCTTGGGATCGGCCTCGCGCTTGAACGCAAGTTGCTGGTCATCGACGGATTGCCGTCCGCCTTCTTCGAGCGTGTAGCGATGCGGGTTGAAGATCATCGCACCTGCGTCCTCGTGCATTTTCACGATCTCGTCCAGCCGTTCTTCGGTGGTGAATTTCACAAGGCTCAGACCGGCGAACATCACCTTGCCGTTTTCCCTGAGCACCTCCAGATGCTGCAAGACCTCAGGCGAAAGAGAGGTGCGCATCTTTTCAATCAATTCAAGGTGCTGGGGAAAACCGTAGCGCACTTGCAGATAGGTGATCGATGGATCGAACTTGAGCGCGCGCAGTGTCGTGTGGTTCCAGCCATATTCAAAGACCAGGCCGGGCGTGCGATCCCAGTCGGACGCATCGCTGCGGTAGATCAGCTTGGCCTCAGGGCGGCGGTCAAGGAAGGTCAAAAACCCCTCCATCGACTGCGGCGCGACCATCAGTCCGATCAGATTGTCACCGCTGTCCACATGCGGGGCAACGCGCTGAAAGTAGTCTTTGGCTATGGGGGCCTCGAAGACGGTGGCAAGCTTGATCAGGATACCGTCCTCGTTCCCCAGTTCTTCGGCAAAGCGGGCGGCGTCCATGAAATCCTCTGTGGTGAGGAACAAATCGACCCAGTCATAGGCTGGAGCGAGCGGAATCTCGATCTCGGTGATGATCCCGTTGGTGCCATAGGCGTGGCTGACGCGGGCCAGCTCTTCGCCACGGAATTCCAACACACGCGGCTCGGCCTCCATCGTGACAACGCGCAGACGGATGATGTTGCCCAGATCGCGCAAGCTGCCCCAGGTGCAGGACCCGACGCCGCCAGACCCCCCAGCGATGAAGCCACCGATTGTGGCAGTGGCCCATGTCGAGCTGAACATGCGGATTTCCTGACCTGAATCCGCCTTGGTCGCGGCATCCAGATCCTTGAGCAGGCATCCCGGTTCGACCACCACGCGACCCGGCGCGATCTGTTTGACCGCGGCCATCTTATCCATATGCATGACGCAGCCGCCCGCCAGCGGCATGGCCTGTCCGTAGTTGCCTGTACCCGCGCCCCGCGTCGTCACCGGCACGTTGTGCTCATAGCAGACTTTCAGGATCTCGATCACTTCGGCTTCGGTCTTTGGAGAGACCACGAAATCAGCGATCACGTGGTCAAGCCGGGCTTTCAAAACAGGTGAGTACCAGAAAAGTCCCGCGACTTGGCCTTGATGGCCGCGGCGGACTTTTCGATCTCAAGATGCGACAGGGCTTGCTTGGCGGCATCGATGTTCATGTCGTCTCCCATAGGTGATCAAGTTCGGAATAATCAGGCAGCGTGGTGTCGATCTGGCGGCCGCCGCGCAGGACGATCCGGTCGCCATGCGGGCGGGACAAAAGCTCTGTCATCTCGCGGGCGCGGAAGATCACGAGGTCATCGGCCGTCGCCTGTGCAAAGCCGCAGATCCGCGCAGGCACGTGGGCGAAACTGTCCAGCCAGTCGGTGCGGCTGTGGTCCAGATGCGCGATGCGCGTGGCCTGCCGCGTGACCTCCAACATATCGAGGTCGCCATAGGCATAGAACGGATCGCGCGTGTTGTCAGAGGCAAAGGCCACCGGAATGCCCCGGTCGCGCATTTCATGCACCAAGGTGACCCCGCGCCGGCGCGGTGTGCCCGTGCCGCGATCCTGAAGGTAAAGGTTGCACATGGGCAGGGACACCACGTTCATCCCGGCTTTTGCCACCAGATCCAGCGTGTCCAATGCGCGGGTTTCATTCTGAGTGGACAGCGAGCAGCAATGGCCGACCGTCACCGGAGCGTCGAACCCGGTTTCGATCACGGTCTGCGCGATCAGGCGTAGCGTCTCGGATGTGGCGTCCATCGTTTCGTCGACGTGAAAGTCCGCCGCCAGACCGCGTGCTGTCGCCATGCGGAAAAAGCCCAGAAGCCGGTCCTTCAGATCAGGCACGGGGTAGGTCACCATGCCCAACACGCCACCATATCGGGTCACAAGATCGGCGGTATGGGCGAAGTCGCCCTCCTCCGAGAACTGGTCGCATCCGATCAAGCAAACGGCTTGCAGGTCGATGCGCCCGGCCCACTTCGCGCGCAGCTCGTCGAACAGGGGCCAGCTGATGTCTGGTTGCGGCGGGATGGAATCGAGATGGGTGCGGATCGCCCGTGTGCCATGCGCATAGGCGCATTTCAGTGAAAAGCTCATCCGGGCGCGCAGATCCTCGGCGCTCCAGTTGGCGTGATCCGCCCGCACGGTGGTCAAGGCCCCCATGAACGACCCATCCGGGTTCGCCGCGCGCGGCCAGATATGGCCCTTGTCGAGATGGGTGTGCATGTCTACGAAAGCGGGCGCGGCAAGGACGCCTTTCATGTCAATGGCCGCGCCCCCGCCTTGCAGGGCTATGTCACGGCCTGTCCATGAACCGCCTGCATAGGTCTTCAAGTTGGTCAGAGTGCAAGGACCATTGGGCAGCGTCAGAAAAGACATCAGATTTCCCGCTTCAGCGCACTTTCATGCCACTTGTGCAACAGGGCATGCGACAGCAGCGACAACGCGGCAAAGATAAAGACCCCCATGGTGGCAACCAGCGACAGGGCGGCAAACATGCGCGCGATATTAAGGCGATACCCGGCCTCTTGAATGCGGAATGCCAGACCGGCGCCAACACCGCCCGTGCCCGCGACCAGTTCGGCGACCACTGCGCCGATCAGGGACAAGCCCCCAGCGATCTTGAGACCGCCCAGGAAGTAGGGCAGAGCCGAAGGCAGTTGCAGCATGTAAAGCCGCTGCCATCGCGACGCACCATAAATTCGGAACAGGTCGCGCAGATTGTGATCCACCGAATTGAGCCCAAGCGTGGTCGAACTCAGCACCGGAAAGAAGGCAACGATCCATGCGCAGAGCAGCATGCCCACCGTCTTGCTTTCGACATAGATGAAAATGAGCGGCGCGATGGCCACCACCGGCGTGACCTGAAGGATGACCGCGTAGGGGTAGAAGGACAATTCCACCAGTTTTGACTGATTGAACAGGATGGCCAACCCTGCGCCGCCGACCACAGCGACGATCAGTGCCAGCAAGGTGATACGCCCCGTCAGTAATGCGGCCTCCCACAGGATCGGCCAGTCGTTCACCAGGCTGGCCCAGACTCGCGACGGAGACGGCAGGATGAAATGCGGGATCTCGTTCCAGACGACAATCCGGTCCCACAGCCCGATGGACAGGATCATGACCGCGAGGGGCAATGTCCATTTGGCGGTGCGTTCGATTCGGACCTTGCGCAGGCGTCGGGTTTCTTCGCTGTCCACCACCGGGACGTTGACTTCGGACGTCATGCAGCAGCCTCCATCGCCTGCTCCAGCGCGCGCGACGCGGCACGGCAATGCGCCACATAATCCGCCGAGGTGCGGAACTCCTCGTCGCGGGGGTAAGGCGCATCCACTGTGACCTCTTCGATCACCCGGCCCGGGCGCGCGGCCATGACCATGATGCGGTCTGACAGGAACACGCTTTCAAACACCGAATGAGTGACGAAGATGACGGTGCAACCGATACGTTCCTTCATCTCCAACAGATCATTGTTCAGCTTGAAGCGGGTGATTTCGTCCAATGCGGCAAAGGGTTCGTCCATCAGGATCAGTTTGGGGTTGGTCACCATGGCCCGCGCAATCGATACGCGCATCTTCATCCCGCCAGAAAGCTCTCGGGGGTAGGCATTCTGAAACTTCTCCAGCCCCACCAGCTTGAGGACGGAAAGGATATCGTCCTTCACGCTCGACAGGGTTTTCCCCTCAAGCCGGAAGGGCATGTAGACGTTTTGTGTCACCGTGGCCCAAGGCATCAGCGTGGGTTCCTGAAACACCACGCCCAGATCGCCCTTGCCGCGCGGTTGCGCCCAGTCGATGAGCCCGGATGTGGGGACCGAAAGCCCCGCGATCAATCGCAGGGCGGTCGACTTGCCGCATCCCGAGGGCCCCAGGAGCGAGATGAAATCCCCTTTGCGGACCGTCAGAGACATGTTCCGGAGGGCCTGCACATCGCCGCCGAACACCTTGTCGACTTTGGCAAGGCGCAGGATTTCCTCTCGCTCGGTGTTCATGGATCTGGCCTTATCCCTTGACGTCCATGCCAACCTTCTTGTTGGTGAAGTCCAGCGTGTAGGACGCTTTCCAATCGACATCGGCCTCGATCACGCCTGCATCGACCATCTTCTGGAAGAAGTCGCCGATCACCTCGTCCGACATTGCGCCGATCCCATTCTCGAGCGCTCCGCCGCTGTCGACGATGCCCTGTTCTTTCATCATATTGCGGGCGAAATCGATCTTGTCCTGTGTCATATCGGCATTGGCCCCAAGGATCAGTTTGTCAGCCTCGGTCGGGTCGCCATAGAGGAAATTGTACCATCCGGTCAGCGACCCATCGACAAAGCATTCCACGACTTCGGGGCTGTTCTCGATGGTCGAGGCCATCGTTTCGATCGTGGTCGCATACGAGGAATAGCCTGCATCAGCGATCAGAAAGACATTGGGTTTGAACCCGCCTTCCTTTTCCACCAGGTAGGGTTCGGACGACAGATAGCCCTGCATGGCCAGCGAGGTGTCGGCCAGGAACGGCGCGGGATTGAACGTGTAGGGTTGGCGCTGCTCTACGGTAAAGCCATGGGCGGCGATCATCCATTGGTAATAGCTTGTAAAGCCGTTGTCGCCGATCAGCAGCGTCTTGTCCTTCAGCCCCTCCCAACTGGTCACGTCGGGATGGGCCACGATCACCTGCGGATGTTTCTGGAAAATCGCCGCGACGGCCACAACAGGGACGTCTTCCTTGACAGCGTTGAAGGCCTGCAACATGTCGCCGCCCATGTGGAACTGGATCCGATCCGCCAGCATCAGCGCGCGGTTGTTGACCTGCGGCCCACCTGAAATGATTGTGACGTCAAGGCCGCATTCGGCGTAGGTGCCGTCCGCAACGGATTGGTAGAACCCGCCGTGCTCGGCCTGAGCAAGCCAGTTGGTGCCGAAGGTGACAGGTGTCAGATCCTGAGCCGCCACAGCGGCGGGCAAGGTGGCGGCAATGGCGAGGGTAAGTGGCAGCTTCATGAACTCTTCTCCGCAAAAATGGATGACTCGGTGTCAGAAATCGTTCAGGAAACCCGCCTGAACCGGAAGCGAAGCCTATGATCTTCCCTTGAAATGCATGTGATCCGCCGTGCAGTGGTTAAATTTCAAACAAACAGTGCGTTTTTTAAGCGATTGCAGGCCGGCAATTGTGGGTTTTGTCTTTTACCGAAAGCTGACGAAGATCGACGAGCACAGCAGAAACCAAACTTGCCTGCCATTCGCCCGCTTCGCCCTGCATCGAACCAAGGCCACATTGCCGTGCAGAAGCGCCCACTCAAGCCAAAACACGCGTGGTTTATCCGTGTGCGACTTGAGCTAGCCTAAAACCAACCTGACCTAGGATTGCTCGAAATGGAGCTCGACATCAAAGTTCACGATTGTTGTTTTGTCCAGATGCAAGTCGTCGATGTCATGGCGTCTAACCAAATCAAGGAACGCACTTCAGTTCTGCAGAGCAACACACAGTTGCCGATTCGGTTTGAGACATCTGAAACTATTGAATTCTGGGGAACTTGGGCAACTGTTGCTTTCGGCCTTTAGCTGCCGTTCGCCAAGCATGGCCGTCGCTGCGGTGCGGCCCGTCATTTCGGACATTCGCTACATGAGCAAAATCTAGGCTATGATGGATGAACGCTGCGTGGGATGAAGCTGCTATCCGATTTCTTCAAGCAAAGGTTCGCTCAATGCGCCCTGCGACCAAAGAGCGGCTACCTCTTCCAGCCCTCGATGGTCTCCATCGCCACCTGCGCCATCGGCGCGGCGGCCGTGGTCGATCCCATCAGGCGAATCTGGCTGAGGGCGCCCCATAGCAGGCCGAGGAGAAACTCAGCCTTCCCATTCGGATCGCTGACACCGTCCGCATCTGTGGCTGCCCGGAAGGCGTCAAACCACATTGTGCGATAGGCTTCGACAGCCTCACGAATCTTCGGACTTGCGCGGCCGAGCTCGAAGACAGTGTTGACCATCAGGCAGCCACAATTCGTCACGTCCTCGTCGTTCTCCGTCGCCTGCGCAAGACTCTGGAACATCATCTGCGCCGCCTGCAGCCGGGGCGGATCGAAGACCTGCGCAATCACGCCTCGCGCCATTTCGGTGTAAGTCGCAAGAACGCGCAGGAAAATGTCCTCCTTGTCGCCGAAAACATTGGCGATGCCCCTCACGCCAATGCCGGTCGCGTCCTCCAGCATACGTGTGGTGGTCCCGTCATATCCGTGTCGCCAGAAAACCTGCACCATCCTTTGCAGGGCTTCATCTTCGTCGAAATTTCGCGGTCTGGCCATTATTTTACATCACGTATTGCAATACACTATCTGATCTGCAATATACATCGCACGATGCAAAAAAACCAGACGCATCGCGCATCAAAGGAGAAAATCATGCCAACCATCCGTGTCACCGTCCCGAAAGCCGCCTGGTCGAAGGACGAGAAAGCCCAGATCGTCGCCAATTTGACCGACGGGCTCAACACCGTCGCTGGCGATGCCGGCAAGGGCGACATCAAGCAATATATTAACGTCCACATCGAGGAGACCGCCGAGGGTGGTTACGCGATGGGCGGCAACGTCGTGGGTTGAACCCGACATGGCGACGTGCCTCGGCCGCCGTTTTCCCGAAAGGAGCAACGACCATGAAAATCAGAAAAATACTCACTGTCAACGCGCCGCCCGACGCGGTGTGGGAAATTCTCGGGCCAAACTATGTCCGCGCGGGCGACTGGGCCTCCAGCGTCTATGTCTCGGGCGCGCGACCCGGAACGCCCAAGGTCGCGGGCGCACCTGCCGCGGGGCGGACATGCGAAACATCGCTTGGCCCGTTCAGCGAGACCATCGAGGCCTATGACGAAGAGCGCCGCCATGTCGAGTATTCCGCGACGGGCGACAAGATGCCAGGCTTTATGAAGGGTCTGCGGAATGCGTGGACCGTTCGGCCAAAAGGCGGCGTGAGCGAAGTCGAAATGGAGTTGAACGCCGACATCGCGTTCCCGTTCAACGTGTTGATGAGCCCGATGATGCGCCTGCAGTTCGGCAAAGTCCTGCGCGAGGCAACTGAAGAGCTGAAGCACTATGCAGAGACCGGCAAGCCGCATCCCCGCAAACTGAAAGCCGACAGCAGCAAGAAGGCCATCGCGGCGCGCACTGCCGCCGCCTAACACCCTAACACAAAGGAAAAACCATGAAACATCTTTATACTGTGGCTTCGGCCGCATTGGTTTCGCTCGCCCTGACGCAGGGCGCGGGCGCACAGGACATGCCACCCCGCACCATCGGCTCGCTTGATGTGAATGCAGCCACGACTGCACCGCTTCAAGTCACGCGAAGCGTCCATGTCGATGCCGATCCCGAGGCAATCTTCGCAACGATCTCGAACAACGAGAACTGGGTCGGTTGGTTCGACAGCTTGGAGAGCGTTGACGGCCAAGACGATGCCCGCACCTTCACATTCGCGGGCGGCCAAGGGTCCCTGACGGAAAATATCGTGGCCTTCGACGCGCCGAACGTGTTCGCATGGGCCATTAGCGACGGCAATCCGCTGGGTCTGGAGGATCATCTCGGGGCACTTCACGTCATGCCGGATGCAGAAGATGGCGAAGGGTCGGTCGTGAGCCTTTCGGTCTTCTACAATCACCCCGACCTCGCCGAGATCGCACCCGCGACCGAAGGCGGCGGTACGACGATCACCGACGCGCTGGTCGGGGCCCATGGCGGCACGGTCGCGCAGGAGGTCTTCGGTACCGACACGATCACCATTCGCACGATGCGCGTGACCAATACCGGCGTCGACGACCTCTGGTCCGTGATGGTTGATGGCTTTGGCGATGTGGCGCAGTGGTCCAGCGTGATTTCCGAGGCGACGCTCTTCGGCAAAACCGATACCTCCAATGACGGCCTGCTCGGTGTTGGGCGTAAGTGCTTCATTCCGGGCTTCGGCTCGGAAGTGGAGGAGCGTGTGGTCGAGGTGGACCGCGAAGCGGGCCGCTTTGCCTATGAGGTGCTCGCTGGTCTGCCACCCTTCGCCTCGAACGGACACAGCCAGTGGGACTTCGAGGATCTGGGCGATGGCACGACTCTCGTAACCTCTACGATCACGATGCGCATCGCCGACGGGACGCCCGGCATGGCCGTCGGCATGACCAAGGGCAGCTTTCGCCAGTTGATGACCATCAGCATCGACGAATTCATCCACTTCGCGCACACAGGCGAGCCGCACCCGCGCGAACTCGCCAGCCGCTCTTAATATGCGAATCCTGACGCTCGCTTTGACGGGCCTTCTTGCGGCGCTTCCGGGCGCCGCAAGCCGTGCGGAGACGGTTGTAATCCCTGGCGCTCCCGATGCGATCATCCGCGTGGTCTCGCGCGTGGCAGGACCAGACCCCGCGCTGATCGTTGGCCTGCATGGATATGGTGCGCACGAGACCCAAATCGCGACGCTGCTGCCGGTCGACACTGCGGTCCCGCATATCTACGTCGCACTGCGCGCGCCCCTGATCTTGGCGGAGGGCGGCTACGCCTGGTTTCCGATACATTCAGGTGTGAGCGGCATCAATATCGCACCGGTTGTAGTCGAACGGGCGGTCAACGAACTCGCCCGACTTCTGCCACGTATGCGACTGAGGTCGGAGTGTCCGCAGAAAACATTCACATTTCCGGTTACTCCCAAGGCGGAACACTCGCACTCGCGCTTGCTTTGCAGCGGCCGGACGCCGCTCCGGGTGCTTGTCGCTCATGGCGCACGCGACCCGCTGATCTCCAAAGGTGAAATTGCTACCACCCGAAACGCGCTGTCCTCTCACGGGCGAGCGGTCACTGCATTCGACGAGGACGTGCCCCATGTCGTTGGCAACGCGGGGCGGCTGAGATTGCAGAGGTGGTTGGCAAGTACCATCACACGACAACATTAGGATCTCTATGCATCTCTTCCGTCTCTTTTGGACGCACCTGTTTGGGATATGGTGTCAAGACAGGACCAAAAAGCGGGCAAGCACCGTTCGAACATCCAGTTACTGCGCTTTTCCACAAAACGGATTGCTACAACGGCAATACCGCGGACCGGTCATTTGCCGCAGACGAAACAATGTCGTGGGTGCGCTCTTGGCAAGGACATAGAGCATGATGGGTGAGAGAAACTTCGAAGGGGAATAACTTAAGGAGCGCACAGAAAATCAGACTATGGAGCGGCTACGTTGAACTTGGTCGGATACTCACGACGATCTTTCCTATGTGGCTGTATTTTGTCATGTACGTGTAGGCATCCGAGATACCTGAGAGCGGGAAGACACGGTCGATGACGGGCTTAAGCTCTCCACTGGCCAAGAGTGGCATCAGGAAGTCCACTGCCCTTCGGCGGCGGTCTGCGTGATCCAGAAGGTGCCAAACCAAATGGAAGCCCCGAATTGTGATGCGTTTTGTCAGAATTGGATAGAACGTAAGCCCCGGTATCTTACCTGACTGAAACCCCATAAGGACCATTTTACCCTTTTTGACCAAAGCTTCGGCGGCGGGCGCGATCATGTCTCCGATCACGGAGTAGCAAACAAGGTCCACACCCTTGCCATTCGTGATCTCGTTCAGGCGTGCACAAATGTCCTCATCGTCGGTGACAATTACATGATCCGCGCCGACCTGCTTGAGGTCGGCAACCTTTTTCTGCATTCTCGTGGTCGTGACACTTTTGGCACTGGTCTGCTTGAGTATCTGGAAGGCGGCGGTTCCGACGCTGGAACTCCCTCCAGTAATGACGGCTGTTCTGCCCGCTGCGTCGGTGGGCATCTCGCCCGCTTGAACGATCATCCCATAAGCTGTTGCATAAGCCATCCAGAACGCTGCAGCATCCTCGAAACTGATACCTTCCGGGATCCGTTCCAAAGCATAAGCTGGCACGTTTATGACTTCGGCGAGGGTGCCATATTTGTCCCAATCGAACATTAGCAGAACGCAAACTCTGTCGCCCTCAGCGAACTTTGTTACACCAGAACCAACGCTGATGATCTCTCCAGCGCCTTCGGCACCCAGGGGTGCATTTGGGATTGGTGGCTCGACGAGATAGTGACCAGCGACATAAAATAACTCTGCCCGATTTTGGCCTGCCGCGCGCATGCGGATTTGCACTTCATCGGCCGCAGGCGACTGAACGGGCACATCGACGAGCCTGATTTTCTCGGGCCCTCCAAACGTGTCAAATTGTGCGGTGAGTGACATAGCTTGTCCTTATGGAGGGGAGTGTTCCCGCAAGACTACTGGTGCCTTTTCGCGAGATCACGTAGCGTATTGGCATTTCCATGGTGCAAAAATGCGAGGTCGGTTTGGACTGGGAAGATATCAAAACGTTGTGCGCCGTCGTTCAGCACAAGACGGTTCGTGGCGCGGGGGAAGCGCTTGGTGTCCATCACACGACGGTTGGTCGAAGGATCGATTCACTGGAAGAAAGCCTCGGTACCAGCCTGTTCAACCGAACGCCCGACGGGTTGCTTCTGACCTCTGCCGGAGAAAAACTTTTTGGGGTCGCGCAGACTTTTGGCGAAGCATTGATTGACGCAGAGCGGAGCATTTCTGGCCTTGATGATGAACTGACCGGTCCCTTGACTGTCACGATGCCCGAGCCGTTGCTCAATGCTCTCTTCATGCCAGAGCTGCCGAATTTCATTGCGCAACACCCGTCGATTGAATTGCGGTTCGATCCATCTTTGTCGATCCGGGACGTCGCCCGCCGAGAGGCGGATTTCGCGGTTAGGCTGGATAACAATCCGCCGGACGCTTTGGTGGGCAAACGCCTGTTCGCATATACAGAGGCGGCATATGCCACGCCCGACTATCTGTCTCGTGACCCAAAATCATATCGTTGGCTGGGTTGGGGACAGGCGACGCAAGGTGCGCCGGAATGGGTGCGGACATCCGAGTTTCCGGACAACCCCGTTTGGGGCGTCTTCCCGACAATCCCGGCGCAACACGCAGCGGCACGGGAAGGCTTAGGTCTTGCGATCCTGCCATGCTTGTTTGGCGATGCAGACCTGGACCTAAAGCGCGCAGGCAAGAGAGCTCCTGTCAAAAGCCGTGACATCTGGTTGCTTACGCATAACGATCTGCGCCAGACGGCGCGTGTCCAGGCCTTCATGGGCTTTGCGGAGGCGGTTTTACGCAAACATCGGAAGCGTCTTATCGGCGAGGCGTAGGTCTGTCGCGAAAACGCACCAATTATCTGCAAACATACTCCGTGATGTTGCGAAATTGCGCTGATAAATTCCGAACCAACGTAGCAGTTTTGGTTTGGAAACTCCCATGCTCGACACATCCAAAGACGTGCATCCGCGCATTAAGGAGCTAAGACTCGAGAGCGAGTATCCATTCGCGTCCCACTATATTCAGACGCCAATGGGTCGGATGCACTACCTTGATGAGGGTGCGGAGAATGAGCGCTCCACAGTGCTTGCGGTGCATGGCAATCCGACATGGTCGTTTCTCTATCGCGCACTGGTTAAGGGGCTCTCAGCGGAGCGTCGTATCGTTGTGCCGGATCACATCGGCTTCGGTCTGTCGGAAAAACCCGATGACGAAGCCGCCTATACGCTGAAGGCCCATATCGATCATCTTGAGGCGCTGGTCCTGCACCTTGATCTGACCGACATCACGCTTGTGATGCAGGACTGGGGCGGCCCCATTGGCCTTGGCGTCGCGGCTCGTCATCCGGGCCGAGATCAAGGCGCTTGTGGTGATGAACACATTTGGGTTCTACCCACCGGTCGACGGGATGAACCCGGAAAAACTCAAGTTGCCCCCGCCGCTCCTCATGATGCGGTCCAAAGGTCTCGGCGATTTCATGGTGCGCCGCTTGGGCTTCTTTGAGCGGCAGGTCATGACCATGGCCACAGCGACCGAACGCAAGGGTGCCACGAAGCGGGCTTATCGCGACATTTTCCGCAATAGTTCGGAGCGCGCCGGTGTCATCGCATTTCCGCGCATGATCCCGACCAACACCGCGCATCCGGCAGCCAAGATCCTGCTCGAAGAGACAGGCCCCTATGTCGAACAGTTTGACGGCCCTGCACATATCTTCTGGGGGCTGAAAGATCCGCTGATCCCAATCGGAGCTTTGGCCGCATGGAAGAAGCGTTTGCCACAAGCCGAAGTCACCGAGTTCAAAACGGCGCGTCACTACCTGCAAGACGACGAGTCCGACGCGCTTGTGCGTGAGCTCTGCAAATTTTTGGCGAACAAGGCCGATCAATCCACCACTCACACCTCACAAGGAAACGACGTATGACCCTAAAGGTATCCAGACGTTCCGTTTTGCAAGGGACCGTTGCAGCAGTTGCTTTCACTTCCGCAGTTCCCGCGCTCGCCAAAGAGTTTACGCCTTCTGCAGACATGCCATTCGAAAAGAAGTTCGTCGAAGTAAACGGCTCACAGATGGCCTATGTCGATGAAGGAAATGGCCCGGTTGTTCTATTCCTTCATGGAAATCCGACATCGTCCTACTTGTGGCGCAACATCATTCCATTCGTGAGCGACACACATCGCGCAATTGCACCCGATCTCATTGGCATGGGCGACAGCGGCAAGCCTGATATCGACTACACGTTCGCAGACCACGCAGAATATCTGGACGGTTTCATTGAAGGCCTCGGGTTGCAAGACATCACTCTGGTCATCCATGACTGGGGCTCGGTCCTGGGGATGCGATACGCGCGTCTGAACGAAAGCAACGTGAAAGCGGTGGCTTTCATGGAGGCGGGGATCCCACCCGCGCTTCCCGCACCCAGCCTTGAGGCGATGGGGGAGCCAAGTGCGCAACTCTTTGGGATGTTGCGCTCACCAGCAGGTGAAGAAGCGGTTTTGCAGGGTAACTTCTTTGTTGAAGAAGTCTTGGGCAAGATGGCCGTCGCGACACCGCTTTCGCAAGAGGTACTGGACAACTACCGCGCACCATTCCCAACGCCTGAAAGCCGCAAACCCACTTTGGTCTGGCCGCGACAGATACCCATCGCTGGCGAGCCTGCGGACACCGCGGAAGTGATCATTGCCAATGGTGACTGGCTGTACTCGACCGACATGCCCAAATTGATGCTGCACGTCGCACCCGGTGCGCTAATGCCGCCACCGGTCGTTGAATACGTGAAGGCCAACGCGTCAAATCTGGAAGATGTGTTCCTCGGCCCCGGCGTTCACTTCGTCCAAGAAGATCACCCTGAAGCCATCGGTCGCGCCCTGCGCGATTGGATCGACCGGTTGCCGAGCTGAGGAGCGAAAAAATGAGCACGCAAACCCCCGTCTTTCTTGTCGCATCCCTTCGCGTCGAAGACATGGCCGGCTTTCAGGCTGGCTATGTCGCGCCTTTGAAAGCGATCAACGACCGGCACGGTGTCGAAACCATTGTCGCCACTCCTCAGCTGGATGCCCTTGAGGGAGAACTCAAGGCCAACGTCATGGCGGTTTTGCGCTTCGGGTCGCAGGCGGCGTTGGACGCCTGGTATTCCGATCCGGACTATCAGCCACTGATCGAAGTACGACACGCCGCAACCGATCAGACAGCATCTACCCTCATCGCGCTGACACCAATGGCTTAACCGCCTGAATACAGAAGAAAGACAAAAACATGAGCTTTGAAATTGCCCTGATCGGCTTCGCGCTTGTCACCATGACCGCGCTATTAATTGAGATTGCCTATGCCTATATTACCCAAGGCTTCGGCTACGGCTTCTCCTCCAACCGCCCTATGGTAGAACGAGGTGCTCTAGGCCTACGCATTCAGCGCGCTTACCAAAACCAGGTCGAGTCTGCCGGTTACATCGTTCCGGTTTTGGCTGCCGCGGCACTTCTAGGCGTCACAGGTCAGGGTCCAGCGTTTGCGGCAGCAGTCATAGTCTTCGGACGCGCCGCTTTTGTGCTTCTGTACTACACGGGCATCCCGTTCATTCGTATCCTGGGCTTTACTTGCGGCTCCCTCGGGTCATTGTATCTCGGAATTCAGTGCCTTCTTGCTGTCGGCTTTTGAGCTTCGAGCGCTTGCTCCCGGTCCACAGAGCACTGCATGTGGACGCATGTATCTAACCGCTTGAGCAACATCTCTTGGTGACTGTTCAACTTGCAAGGATCGTGAGGTTCCTTTTTGGACTGCGCAGAAACGTTCTTTTTGTTTGGAGATCAAAGTTGCAAAGCGCGATCGGTGGGGTCACTGCGTCCGCTCGTGGCGCTTCTTGGTGGTTCTGATGATGGGCAGCACCTTGCATCTAGGCTCGAGACGAACTTAAGGCGGCGTCGCACAATAGTCTGCACAAAGGAGATGTGATTTGCGGGACTTTCCCGATCTTTGCTTCACTTCTTGCGGTGATCCGGTTCCTTGAGCGAGGCATTCGGAGTCGATCGATCATGTGAAGTAACCGCTGCTTTAATTCCTAGTTTCAACCGCTCCAATAGCGGTCATCACTGCCAATAGGTCGGTAAAGTACCGGCTCTCGACGATCTTGCCGTCCTCCAGGCGGAACAGCGTGACGTCTGGCACGTCGACGGCTGCACCCGAGGCCGGAGCGCCGAGAAAAGGGCCGTCTTGCGCGCCATTGAGGCGACCGCGCACGATCACCGTATCCTCCTCAGCAATCGTCGCCTCGACCGTCATCCGCAGGCTCGGGAAACCTGCGAACAGCTCGGCATTGAACGCCATCGCGGCATCCAGCCCTTCCATGGGGGGATGAGAATGAAAGTAGGTTCGCACATTTGGTGCGACGTAAGCGCGCCACACGTTTTCCCAACCGGCGTTTGTTCCCCAACCGTCATTGAACATTTTCAGGACGGTCGCGACGTTGGCCTCCTCTTTCGACGTGCGACCTAGTGCGGCTTCGGCTGGCGTGTCAGTGTCCATAGGCCTTCTCCATACAGTGTGTATGGGCGAGGTTGTTGACGATCGCTCCTTTAATGTCAATACATACTGTATGGAAGCACCCAATTCATCTCGCCTTGATCCAAATGCTTGGGTCCGCGCTGCCTATGAAATGTTTGAAGAAGGCGGAGTTTCGGCCGTGCGTATCGATCCGCTCGCCAAGAAGCTTGGGATCACACGCGGGAGTTTCTACTGGCACTTCGAAAACCGGGCCGCCCTTCTGCGTGCGCTTCTTGATCGGTGGGTCGAAGGAGAAACGGAACGTGTGATTGAGGAGAACGAACGAGGTGGCGGAACGGCTTCAGACCGCTTGCGACGTCTTCTGTGGACCTGCGCAACGGAAGATGGTCGCCTTGAGATGGGGGTCCGCGAGTGGGCGGGAGGCGACGAAAATGCACGCGAGATCGTCCGGCGTGTGGATGACAGGCGCATCGCTTACATGGCTGACCTTGCCCGCGAAGCCGGAGCGCCAAATAGCGATGCCAAGGCGAGAGCACGCATCGCTTATGTTGCTTGGCTTGGATTTTACACGGGTATCGCACCAACCACGACCGAACAGCGGATCGCTGATATGGATCAGCTCCATTGCATGATGGTGTCTTCCTAGAGTGCAAGCTGACCAGAAAGACATGCAAGGCGTTCTTGGTTTAAATGTTTCAGCGATCGCTATTTTGGAAAGACCGCGAATTTCAACATGACGATAGCAACTTGATCGCGGAACCCGCCATTCGCTGTGCTGCAGAAACCTGATAGGTAAGTGATCAATCCGGACTTTAGCTGCGTAGTGTTCAGACATAGCATGGCGGGACAAACCGGACTCTCGCGGGCAAAACACGAACGGCTGCTTATTGCACTATTCCTTTAGCACTTTGCGGAACTCGGACGGTGTGCTTCCAGCGAAAGAGCGGAACGCGCGGTTGAATGCGCTGAGCGAGCTAAAACCTGACTCTCCCGCAATTTGAATGATCGACAAATCATCATGGGCCAAAAGCTGGATGGAACGGATCATACGCAATCTCGTGAGCGTTTCCGACCAGGTCATGCCGACATCTTCACGAAAACGCCGCTGCATACTGCGTTCTGACAGACCAACCCCATGCGCAACCTCACCGGCCGTGATCGTCCCGGCAAGGCGCACGTCGGTCAGGTCTATGGCACGCCGCAATACCGGGTCCGTTGCAGTGGGTCGTTTAACATCGAGCGATTTCCTCACGAGACCAGCGCAAACATTGAGCAGCGTCAGAAAAAACGGCTCTGCCTCAGGCGGCTGCGGGGCGTCCGGCCCCCAATCTTTGCAGTATTGGATCATCTGCCGCGCCATTGGAGACATCTGAAATACTGTTGGCGTATCAGGCAGGCTTACGCAAAATCTGGGCGAGGTCAGTACGGAACAGGTTGTCACGGGATTATCTATATCAACGGAAATTGGCGTATTTGCAGGCACCCAAGCAGCGAACGAGGGTGGTAGCAGCCAACCGTCTCTTGCGACAGCGACCCGCAAGGCTCCGCTGGCGGCATAGAGCAGATAGTCACGGTCAAAGACCGCGTCCAAAGGGGGACGCGGCTCAATATCTTGGAAGAAACAATATGCCCTCGGACGGTCTGCCATCATACCTCAGACGGTATCGACTTCGGCCACCATGGTCACCGGCGGCTTTGTCATCAGGGGGCGCAGACCCACGCCAAGGTTCGCAAAGATTTCGCTCGCACGGTAAGCCTCGAACTGCGCCATCGTCTCCCAGTGCTGCAGGATCGCGATGCCATCATCCGAAGGTTTGCGATAGAGCGCGTAATGCGCACAGCCCGACATTGCCCGAACGTTGTCTGCCTGTCTGACAAACAAAGTAATTGCATAATCAAGGATGTCAGGGGCGAAGTCCGCTTCGACGGTGATCAATTTCATAGCTCGTCCCTCCTACAGATCTTCTGCATTGCCGATTGCAATCCGTGTGATCAGTCCGCGCGGTTCACGCAGCGCAACATCCATGACGACAAAGCCATCTGCCCCTCTTACAAGCTGCGAGCAACTGTTCTGGGGGCCATTGTCCCAGTCGATACAGTAGCGGTCTTCTTCGAGTCTCCATGTTCCGACAAGTTTCGATCCAGCAGGAAGCTGCGCTGCGGCGGAACCGCTTTCGCCGTAATAGATTGGCGCTGTCCCGCCCTCAGGCGCACCCGGTGCCCCGACAGGAATGTCGACATAAAGCGTATTGCCGGTAATCAGCGCACTAAGTTGGGCAGCATCCATAGTTTCATTCGCTGCAACGTTTGATCCGATAAGTACAGTCGCAAGCAGTGCAGTGTGAAATGTGCAGATTCTTGTTTTCATGATTTGGTCCTTTCGTTGATGAACCAAACTTGTCGGAAATTGACATGGCGATCTTCCACATGATCGCCAATTCCACGCCCTGAACCGCCATTCGTGCAGAACGCAGCGTTGGTCAATAAGGGCTTGGAGCCGCCATCGGAGCAATCGCGGCATCTGCTGGGCAAGGGAAGTTCGTTCCGTTAAGGACGGTCCAATCCGGACCTTCATCCACGGAAAGTCATGCTGCGGTGCGGCCCGTCAGAGGAGACATTCATTGCGAGCAAATGAACCAAAATGCGGAGGAGGTTGGCTACTCGGACAAAGCCCCAATTTGCCGAACCTCCTCTGATAGCCGACTTAAACATTTTGCTATTGCAGCAAAAAGCACCTCAGGTGAGGTCAGGCAGACGCATCAACTTCAATTTGCTTCACCCCGAAGAAGATCGAATAGAGCGTCGGCACGATGATCAGCGTCAGGATCGTCGCAAAGCTGAGCCCGCAGATGATGACAACAGCGAGAGATTTGAAGAACGGATCCCAAAGCAGCGGTACGACGCCAAGGACCGTGGTCAACACGCCCAGAGAGACTGGTCGCACGCGACTGACAGCGGCATCGACCACAGCGGACATGCGCGCCTTGCCATCCCCTATCTGGCTGTCCGTCTCGTCGATCAGGACGATTGCATTCTTGATGAGCATGCCAGTCAGCGACAACACCCCCAGAATGGCCATGAATTCCAGCGGCGTCTGAGTACCCGCAAGCCCGTAAATCACGCCGATCAGCGCAAGGGGTACGACCAGCCAGATGATGATGGTTTGCCGCCACGCGTTGAAGAGGAACAGAACCACAAAGAACATGGCCCCGAACCCGATGGGCATCGTTGCGGCAAGGCCTGCATTGGCCTCGGCGCTGTTCCCGAATTCGCCTTTCCATTCCAGGCTGTACCCCGGTGGCAATGCGATGGCGTCGATTGGCCCTTTCACTGCGTCAAAGAGATCACCGGACAGAACGCCGGGTGCGTTGTCGGATTGCGCGGTGATGGCCAATTGGCGGTCGATGCGCCGCAGGTTTCCGGCCTCAAACACAATGTCGAACCTGTCCACCACCTGACTGATGGGGATGTATCCGCCAGTCGCCGCGCTAAAGACCTGAATGTTGCGCATCTCGGCGATGTCATTGCGCGCCGACTCGACCGGGCGCATGACTACATTGCGCAACTCATCCCCTTCACGGTACACGCCCAAAGTCGTCCCCGTCAGATGGCTGTAGATTGCATTGGAAATCTCGCCTTGGGTCAGTCCTATCCTGCGCGCATTGTCGATGTCGATCACGGGACGCACCACAGGTATCTGCTCGCGCCAGTCGTCCTTGACCGCGACGGCCCCTGCCCCTGACATGATCGCCTTGGCCTGCGCGGACAGGTCTCTCAACACCACAGCGTCCGGACCAAAGAACCGCGCTTCGACTTTCGAACCGCCCCCGGGGCCAAGCACAAACTTCCAGACCTTGGCGTTTGCCTCGGGGTATGTTTCATCGATGTGGGTCTGCAACATGGGGCGCAATTCATCAATGACTGCAAAATCTTCGACATCTACAAGGATCTGCCCGTAAGCCGCGTTGCTGTTCTCGGATTCGTAGATCAGCATGAAACGCAAGTGTCCGCCGCCGATGGCGGTGTTGGTGCCTGTGACCCCATCCAGGCCTCGTGCAAATTCAGCGATCTCCAGAATATCACTTTCGGTGCTGGTGATGTCCGTGCCTTGCGGCAGGAAGTAGTCGATCACGAACTGTGCGCGCGTGGAGGACGGGAAAAACCCGGCAGGCACGGCGCTGAACATCGCAATGGCCGAAGCGAACAGGGCTACCACAAGACCAACTGTGATCCAGCGCACGCGAATGGCAAGGGCGAGCAGACGGCGATAGCCGCTGAGGATTGCGTTTTCCTTTTCCTCCGCGTCTCCGGTGCCCGACTTGAGCAGCACGGAGCAATAGTATGGCGTCAACCAGATCGCGACGAGCCAAGAAAACAGAAGCGCAATGGCAATGGTCCAGAACAGGCTGCCTGCATACTCGCCAGTATTGTCTGGGGAAAAGCCGACCGGTGAAAACGCAAGAATGCCAACGATAGTCCCACCCAGAAGCGGCCACATCGTCTGTTTCACCACGGCGCGCGATGCCTTTGCGGCATCTTCCCCGCGCTGGACCCGCACAAGTGTCCCTTCAACCACGACGATGGCATTGTCGACCAGCATACCCAGCGCAATGATCAGCGCCCCGAGGGAAATGCGCTGCATGTCGAGGCCATAAAGGTACATGCCAAAAAGCGTGCCCGCGACGGTGACCAGCAGGATGCCCCCCATCAGCACGCCAGAGCGTAGCCCCATGAACACCAGCAACGTGCCGACAACAATCGCAAGGGCCACAGCCACGTTGACGACAAAGTTGTCGACGGACGCTTTGACGGTCTCTCCTTGATCCGAAATCGGCAGGATGTGGATGCCGATGGGTCGGTCGCTTTCAAGCTCGGCGATACGTTCGTTCACCGCTTGCGCCATGTTGACGACATTACCACCCAGCATGTTGGACACACCAATCCCGATGGCTTGTTGACCATTTCGGTACAGCAACGACGATGCGGGTTCTTTCAGCCCTCGATAAACCTCCGCAATGTCGCGCAACCGATAGGACGTACCCGTCTGCGGATCAGTGATCAACAGCGCCTCGATGGCCTCGGTCGAACCAACTGCACTTTCGGGGCGTACCAGCAAACGCGCAGCGCCTGCTTGTATCGATCCTGCTGGGGTGACTAGGTTTTGCCCTTCCAGAAGCTGCTGGATTTGTGACGGCGCAAGGCCCAGTTCGGTCAGCCGGGCGGGTGAGTATTCGACATAAATGACCTCTTCCTGCACCCCGTTCAGAACGACCTTGGACACGCCATCGACGGTGACCAGTTCGCGCTGCAGATCCTTGGCGTATTCATACAGGTCTGAAATCGTGAATCCTTCACCCACAACCGCATAGTATTGAGCGTAGACATCGCCAAAATCGTCATAGACTTGGCTGGCCAGCGCATTGGGCGGCAGTTCAGACTGCGCATCCAGTATCTTGGAGCGCATCTGAGAAAATTTCTGGTTCAATTCCGGGTAATCCGGCGTCGAAGCGATGGTGAATTCGACCGTCACAGTGCTGAGGCCCGGCGAGGAGACCGAGCGCACTTCGTCCACGCCTTGAAGCTGTTGCAATGCGTTTTCAACGACTTCAGTGACTTCTTCGGCTACTTCCTCGGCAGAAGCGCCCGGATAGGGGGTAAAGACCTGCGCTTGGCGGATGACGAATTCCGGGTCCTCAAAGCGGGGCAGAACCGTGTAGGCGAAATACCCGGCGTAGAGGATAAGCAAAGTCGCAACATAAGAGATCAGGCGCTTTTCCAGCGCGAACCGGGCAAGATCCATGGACTCAGTTCCCGACTTGGCGGATGGGGCGGATGGTCATGCCGTCCAGTATCTCACTGACGCCTGCTGAAACGACCATATCGCCTGCCGACAAGCCGCTCGAAATGATGACATCCGCTCCGCTGGCCGCTCCCAACGCGACCGCTTGCTCGGACACCAATCCCGCGGCATCGACCAACCAGACAAAGGGTTTGCCGTCGGGCGTGGCCGCGATGGCCGAGAGCGGCGCAAGCACCTGCACCCCTGCACCTTCGGTTGAGGCGACCACATTGGCGACCATGCCCGGCAAAATCACGGCCCCTTCGGGCACATCAACTGCGACGCGCCCGCGATAGGTTTGAGTGGCGCTGTTGGCCTGAACGGAAAACTCGACAGATTCTGCTGGAAATTCCTGACCGGGAAGTGCGTCGAAAAAGACGGTATTCGAAATCTGACCCGGACCGTTGCGGGTCAGCTCGATCACATCCGGGCCGGGAATATCGAAGGCCAGGTGGACGACATCCAAACCTTGCAAAAGAACAATGCTTTGTCCCGCCTGCACGTTCGAAAAATTCTCTATATCGCGACGCGCGACAATCCCGTCAAACGGCGCGATCAGGGTGGTGTCCGACAAGGCGTCCCGCGCCACTTTGATCTGTGCATCAATGCCACGAATTGCGGCCTCCGAGGCCGCAACATCCTCGGGGCGCCCCCCACCTGACCAATGCGCAACTGCTCTTGCTGCGCGCGCAAATTGGCTTCGGCGACACGGAAATTCGCCTGCGCACTTTCGACTTGCGCGCGGGTCGACACGCCGCGATCCAAAAGCTCTTCTGCACGGTCCAATGCCTCGCGCGTCTGGTCGACCTGCGCCTGCGCAGATTCAACAGCGGCTTCGAGCGCCACAATCTCCTCTACACGCGCACCGGCCTTCAAGGCCTCAAGTTGCGCGACGGCCTGATCCCGTTGGCTTTGCAATGCAGAAAGCTGGTTTTCGTAGTCGCGTTTGTCGATCTGTGCGATGATATCCCCGGCCGCGACGTTGCTTGCGGCGCGAACCGGCAGGTCAATCACCTGTCCAGACACTTTGAATGACAATTCGATCTCGCGTGAGGGCAGCACCGAAGCTGGGTAGCGCCTTGAAATCGTTGCATCTGTTGCCGTGACCTCGGCCACCTTTGCGGGACGGATCGGCTGCTCTTGCGCGCCACTCCACGTAGCCGAAATCACGCTAGCAACTGCTGCCAACGCAGTGATGCAGTACCAATTCATTGATTCCGCTCCCCAAAATGACCTGGTCCACTGTAGCATTCCCAAAAAGCTTGAGTAGGCGAAAGTGAAGAATTGAGCGGCCTTACCGCAAAGACTTGAGAGCGGAGTGTAGCCTTCTAGAGCAAATATTAACCGCCCCATATTAACCGCCCCCTCCTCGCCCAGCGCTTGTCACAAATCCCGACCACGCCCTCTCCGAGGCACGCTTGCGGTCCAACAAATCCGATCGTGCATAGGCCCGCTCGACATCAGAGCCGACCTTGTGGGCGAGCGACATCTCAGCCACTTCGCGGGACGCACCGGCCTCTTCGGCTGCCCAGTCGCGAAAAGTTGAGCGGAAACCATGCACTGTGACACCCTCAATCTTCATGCGACGCAGGAGCATCAGCATCGACATGTTCGACAGCGGCTGGTGGCGTTTCTGTCCTTCGAGGATAAATACAGACTCCAGGGCGCGCAGAGGCTCCAGGATGCCGATCATCGCTTCGATCAGCGGTAGCCTGTCCACTTCACCCGACTTCATGCGATCGGGTGGACAGGTTCAGACGCCCGCCTCCCAATCGATCTCTGCCCAGCGCATGCCAAGCACCTCGCAGGTACGTGCACCGGTCAGGCACGTGAACATCAGCGTCTTCGCAGCCATGACAGTCTTCATACTCAGGGCTGAATAGAACGCCGACACGTCTCTCCTACGCATCGCCTTGTAATGGACCGGCCGCGCCTTGACCTTGCGCAGCGCCTCCGCCTCCTTGATCGCCGTGACGGGGTTCTCGCCCGATCGCAGATCTTTGGATCGTGCCACATCGAGTACGGTCTTGATCCGCTGTGACAGACACTTGGCGGTCTCATGCTTCTCGGTCCAGACCGGACTGAGGCACATCATGACTTCCGGCTGGCCGATGCTGTCGATGGGCATGCGACCGATCGTTGGGAACGGATAGTCGCGCAAGGTGTTGAGCCATTGTAGGCCGTGTTTGGCATTCCTCCATGTCGGCGACCGCTCAATATGCATCTGCCATGCCACGTCCTCGAACGTCGGCACTTCATTGTTCGCGTTGAATCGCGGACTGAGCCCCTACTTGGCGATGCGCCGTTAGGCCAACGCGCACTCCCGCGCCTGCCGCAAAGGCACGATATCTGCACCCCCCAGCCCGAAATCCGTCCGAAGTCGCACGCCCTTGCGGTTTTTCTGCCCCTTCACAACCACCCGCACGATCCACCGCCGCGCCCAGGACGGATCGAAAACTAAGTACAACCCGTTCCCATCCCCGTGTCGACCTGGCCCGAGATTCTCAACAAGCTTCTTTGTCAACTTTCCGGATAAGGCCGTGCAAATGGCACATTAAGTACCACCCAAGGAGTAGAATCGCATGTCATCAGAAAGAGCTCACGAAAACCCAGTGGCAACATCAGCAAGCTGAAATACAAAAAAAGAACGCTCTATGCGGCCCAATCGAAGTCTTTAAGTGTGGGTTTTGGCGGACCGAGGAGGATTCGAACCCCCGACCCCCTGATTCGTAGTCAGGTACTCTATCCAGCTGAGCTATCGGTCCACGTTTGGGCGGTTTAGTCGCGCGGGCGAGGCTTTGCAAGGGTCTTCTTTGGCCAAATCGGGCGCGCCGTCAAATCCCGTCGCCCTTTGGCAAACGAATGGAAAACACAGTGCCCGCAGGGCCAGTGCGGTCCAGTTCCAATGCACCGCCATGCGCGCGGATCAACTCGGATGCGATGGCAAGGCCAAGGCCCGTGCCGCCCTTGCTCACCCCGCCCTGAAACGGAGTGAACAGATGCTCTTGCGCCCGTTTGGGCAGGCCGGGGCCGGTATCCGCAATCTCGATCCACCAGTTGTCTTCGTCCTCATAGGCCGAGACGCTGATTTCGCCTGGTTTGCCGCTGGCCACAATCGCCTGGCGGGCGTTGCGCACAAGGTTCGATACCACCCGGAACAACTGCTCCGGGTCCGCGCGCAAGGTGAATAAGGGCGGGATGTTCTCGCTCAGTGACAGATCGTTTTCGCCAACGGCCAGCCGTTCGCTGTCCAATACGTCCGCCACGATGTCGTCGAGCGTCAGCATGGTCAGCGTGGGGCTTGGTTCTTCGGCCTTGCCAAAGGCGAGCGTGCTTTCACACAAGTGCACGGCCCGTGTGATCGACCCCACCAGCTTAGGCGCCATGCGCCGCACAAGAGGGTCCTCGGAGGACTCGATGCGGTCGGTGAACAGCTGGGCCGAGGTCAGGATGTTGCGCAAATCGTGGCTGATCTTGGAGACAGCCGATCCAAGTTGCGCAAGGCGATCCTTTTGGCGCAACGCGGCGATCAGTTCGGTCTGCATGGCGCGCAAGGCCTCTTCGGCTTCGCGCAATTCGGTGACGCCTGCATTGGGCGTGATGATACGGCGCGCGTCCTCGGGCGCAGCGGCGTAGCGTTGCATATGTCCGACGACCCCGCGGATGGGTTTCACGATGATGGCCCGCACCGCGATGAACAAAAGGAAGGCGGTGACCACGGAGATCACTGCCGACAGGATCAGGATGCGAATGCCGTAATCGATCATCGCCATCCGCATCGGCGCGGTTTCCATGGTGATCTCGATCAGCAGACCCGCCTCGCGCACCGGGGCACCGATCACGCGGATCACCTGGTTTTCAGGCTCTGTCAGCCGCATCATGGCATCGCGGATCAGCACCATGGCCGTGCCTTCGCGCAGGTCATAGGTTGCGTCGATGGGGCGTGGCATGGGCGTGGCCAGCATCAACTGGCGCACTTCATCGCGGCGCAGCACGACGTTGAAAACCCCCGCGTTTTCCAGCAATTCCCTTTCAAGCTCACTGTCGATCATGTCGTCTGCAAGCAGCGCCAGTGACGCGATCTGTGCCCGCTCCAGCCGGTTCTGCAGATAATCCTCGCGGAACCGCGCAATCGACGGCACGAAAATCAGGATTTCGGCCAGCATCACAAAGATCGTCGTCAGGATCAGGAAGCGGCCAGAGAGGGAATTCAACATGATGTAATCTGTTCAGGGAATGAAGCGCTGCACAAGCCCAACAACACGTTTGACCAGATCACTTTCGAACAGGCGGGGGCTGAAATAGGCACCGGCAGCGCGTTTGTTGACCTCACCTATGGTAGGGTATGGTGCGACCATCGCCGCGACCTGGCTCATCTTCATCTTGTTGGCCAGCACCAGCGCCCAGAGGTTGATCAAATCGCCCGCCTGATGCCCCGCGATGGAGGCCCCGACGGGCCGTCCCTTGACCACCATGACCTTGATCAGGCCTTTGGTCTTGCGTTCGGCGATGGCCCGGTCGTTGTGTTCATAGTGAAACCGCACGACCTCCAGCTTGTCGCCGTGCTCCTTTTTCGCCTGAGCCTCGGTCATCCCGACCTGCGCCAGTTCCGGGTCCGTGTAGGTGGCCCATGGGATATGACTGGTCTTGGCCTTGGACGGCAGCCCGAACAACATCGAGCGGATGATAACGCCTGCATGATAGCCAGCCACGTGGGTGAATTGCAGCCCACCTGCGACATCACCAATGGCATAGACACGCCTGTTCGAGGTGCGCAGGGACGCATCCACCTTGATCCCCGTTTTGGTCCGCTCGATCCCGGCGGCGTCCAGTTTCAGGCTTTCCGTATTGCTTTTGCGCCCGACAGCCACCAGCAGATGCGATCCGGTGAATGTGCGCCCATCCTCGGTGTGAACGGTGATAGACCCGTCCGCACCTTCAATCTTGGTCGCCTTCGCATCTTCGGCAATGTCGATGCCTTCCGCGCGCAGGGTTTCAAGTACGATATCGGCCATCTCCGGGTCATCCTTGCCCAGCGCCTTGGCCCCTTCGATCACTGTCACCCGGGACCCGAGGCGTATATGGGCCTGCGCCATCTCCATCCCGATGGGCCCACCGCCGATGATCAGCAGGTGTTCGGGGCGTTCACGCAACTCCCACAGGGTTTCATTTGTGATGTAGGGCACCGTGTCGATGCCGTCGATGGGTGGCACCAATGGGCTGGACCCGGTTGCAATCACGATACGGCGCGCGGTGATCACCGTATCGCCCGCCTGCACTTCGGTTTCGGATATGAAATGCCCAAATTCGCGGATCACGTTGACCCCGAACCCCTCGAACCGTTCTTGGGAATCCACCGGTTCAATCTGCGCGATGACGCCGTGCACGTGATCCTTGGCGGCGCCATAGTCGATCTTAGGTGTGACGTTCGCGACCCCATAAACCTCACTGTGGTTTTGACCATGGGCCGCCTTGCCGCTGGCAATCAGCGCCTTGGACGGAACACAGCCGTAGTTGAGGCAATCGCCCCCCATCTTGTGCCCTTCCAGCAGGACCACGTCGGCCCCCATCTGGCTGGCCCCGGCGGCCACGGACAAACCACCCGACCCGGCCCCGATGACCAGAATATCCGTCTTGATACGTTTCATCGGTATTACAGACCTTTTTTGCCGCGCACGGCCTTGAGAACGATGGGCAAGGCGGCGAGCGCGCACAGGCCAAGGATGGGAAGCAAGATTGCCGGCTCGAATATAATGCCAAGGTTTGGCGTCTCACCCCGGTCAAACACTTCGCCAAGGCCCGCACCGACCGACGTGTAGACAACTGCCCCCGGAATGATCCCGATAAAGGTCGACATCGCGTATCGGCCAAGCGGGACACCGACAAGTGCCGGCACAAGGTTGGCGACAAAGAACGGAACGGCAGGCACAAGGCGGATCAGGAACAGCATCGACCACTGGTTTTCATCGATCCCTTCCTTGATCTTTTTGATCAGCCCGTCGCTTGTGTCCATTTTGGCGGCCAGCCGTTCACCAAGGCCCCAGCGTGCGGCAAGAAAGATGGCAATGGCCCCGATGGTGGCCCCTGTCACGTTGAACAGCGCGCCCGGAAACGTCGCGAACAGGAACCCTCCCGTCAGCGTCATCACCGCAGCACCCGGCAGTGAAAAGCCCACGATGGCGGCATAGGCGGCCATAAACACAATCGCCGTCAAAAGGTAATTGCTGTCCCGGAATGACAAAAGTGCCTCACGGTTGTCCGCAAGTGTCTGGAAATTCAGGTAATCCTTGAGCGTGAACGCACCGATGGCAGCTACGGCCACAATGATGATCAGGGGCAGTTTGCGCATCAAACCGCTGCTGTTGGGCTGACTTGTGTCGGACATTTCGTTTTCCTTTTTGTCGTCGCTCATCGCTCGGCCCCGCATGTTGGGGCTGTTGTGACGTCAAACTGTGCGTTCCACACCCCTGAAAACAGGCGCATCACGCTCGGTTGAACGGAAGTGCCCGAATCCGGGCCTATTTCCGGGCAAGTGAAACAAAGAACGCGACATGGCGTCGAAATGTTGCAAGGCACGCGCATTTTTGCACGCCAAGGGTTTGACTTGCCGCGGCCTGCCCTTTAGAGGACGGGCTTCGAATACTGCCTGACCCCGAATCCGCGGGGCATAGGCCAATAGATCCGGAGCCAAAGCGATGAAACGCACCTTTCAACCTTCGAACCTCGTGCGCAAACGGCGTCACGGTTTCCGTGCGCGCATGGCAACCAAAGCTGGCCGCAAAATCCTGAACGCCCGCCGCGCCCGCGGCCGGAAGTCGCTCAGCGCCTAAAGCCGCGCCACCACAGGTTTCAAAATGATCCCGCCAGAGGCCCCTTTGCCCAACGACACCGTTGGACAGGGCACGCCTGAGGCGGGTCATTTGCGTTTGGAGACCCTGACGGCGCGCAGCGATTTCCTGCGTGCGGCGCGCGCCAAACGGATCGTGACCCCCGCCTTCGTGCTGCAATACCGCGCCCGTACTGAGGGCGAGGCCATCCGCGTCGGCTTTACCTGTTCGAAAAAGTGGGCAATGCCGTTGCCCGCAACCGCGCCAAACGGCGCTTGCGCGAGATTGCGCGTCTTGTCTTGCCGCATCACGGGACCAAAGGAACCGATTACGTGCTGATTGGACGCGCTGATGTGACAGCGACGCGCCCCTTCGATCTGATGCTGGACGATCTACGCGATGCGTTAAGGCGCGCGAAATGAGTCCCCTTGCCTATGTCCTCTCCCTGCCCGTGCGCACCTATCGCCTCGTCTTTTCCCCGTGGGTCGGGTTCAACTGCCGCTATCAACCCACGTGCAGCGCCTATGCGCTGGATGCCTTGCACAAACACGGCGGGATCAAGGGCGCATGGATGACCCTGCGACGCATCGGGCGGTGTCACCCGTGGGGCGGGACAGGCTATGACCCGGTGCCGGAGCGGGACGATCCGTAATCACTGCTTTTCAAAGGTGATGATCACATCGCCGATGTCGATCCCTGCCCGCTTCATGTAGGCGCGGTTAAGCAGGCGATCCTCGCTCAGCAACCACATCCAGTCGTCAAAGGTGACGCGCAGCGTTCCGTCGGGCACCGGAAGGTCGATCTCGTATTTCCAGTTAAAGGTGTCGCCCTGCTCTTCGCCCGCGGCCTCACCGATCACGCCGGGGGCCGTGCCGCGCCAAGTGTCTTCCCCGGTTTTCAGCAGGGTCCACACACGCTGTTCGGTGCTGCCATCCTCGTAAACGAAATCCTCAACGAGGGTCAGCGTCTGTCCATCCCACGTGCCGTTGATTTCGACATCGAACCGGCGGCGGACTGTGCCGAACACGTCCTGAAACTGCCCATAGGCCAGAACCTGCCCGTCAAAGAACTCTTCGAGGTTCAGCTGCCGTTCGGACAGTTTTTCGTCCTGCAATGCAGGCTTGCCCGTGCACGCGGCCATCAGGCCAAGGCCCAGCACAAGAACGATCCGCAATATCATGGCATCCCCCAATGACTTCTCAGGGTTACGCGCACGCGCCCCTTTTGGTTCACACAAGGCGTGGTATAGAGCGAGTGACCCCGACCCAAGAGGCGCACCATGCTAGATGACAGCGACGACATTCACCCGCTTTTCGCGGGCGCGCCGTCGACCACAGAATTCAAGAAGCTGCGCAAGCGGATCGTGCGCAACACCCGCGAAGCGATTGAGCATTACGGGATGGTCGATGCGGACGGGCCCCGTGCCAAATGGCTGGTCTGTCTGTCGGGGGGCAAAGACAGTTACACGCTGCTGGCCGTGCTTTACGAGCTGCAATGGCGCGGTCTGTTGCCTGTCGATATTCTGGCGTGCAACCTTGATCAGGGTCAGCCCGGATTTCCGGCCACCGTATTGCCCGAATTTCTGAGAGCCCGGGGCGTGCCCCACCGGATCGAGTATCAGGACACCTATTCCATCGTCATCGATAAAGTGCCCGAGGGGCGCACCTTTTGCGCGCTGTGTTCCCGCTTGCGGCGCGGGAACCTCTACCGGATCGCCCGGGAAGAGGGCTGTTCCGCCGTGGTGCTTGGCCATCACCGCGACGACATTCTAGAGACATTTTTCATGAACCTGTTTCATGGCGGACGACTGGCCACCATGCCGCCGAAACTGGTCAACAAAGAAGGTGATTTGTTCCTTTACCGCCCCTTGGCGCACGTGGCCGAGGCCGATTGCGACCGCTTTGCACGCGCCATGAACTATCCCATCATTCCCTGCGATCTGTGCGGCAGTCAGGATGGGTTGCAACGCCAGCAGGTCAAACAGATCCTCGATGGCTGGGAGGCCAACAGCCCGGGCCGCCGTCAGGTCATGTTTCGCGCATTGATGAATGCCCGGCCCTCGCATCTACTGGATCCAAAGCTGTTTGATTTTGCAGGGCTTTCCCTGCGCTCAGACGCAATTGAGGAAAATTCGACGGATATTCCCGTCTTGCGTTAAAGTCAGGCTTACCAAGGTCTTCTAACTGTGCAGGGGCAGGCCGCTAAACCGGCACGTTTCATGCAAGAGGACCGAATATGCGCATTCGCCGACCGAACTCCGTGTCCGAGTTTCGAGATAGAGTATTGATGGCGCTGTCCGGTCCGCAAATGCTGGCCTTTGTCCCCGCCCTGTGCCTGGGTGGATTCTGGATCGGGGGCGAGGCCATGCTTGTCGCCATCGCCCTGTTCATTCCCTTTGTCTGGATGATTTTCGGGGGCTTGAAAACCTCGTTCGACGGCGCGTCGCACGAAAGCCGACCAATGGTTTGCTGGCACCTGACGACTTGCGGCACAGGGTGCAGGCGGTGCGCGAAGACACGGCTGAAACCGATCGCGCAAGCGCTGTTTTCGCCGTTGAACTGGATGAATACGCGACTCTGGAATCCCGTTTTGAACCCGCTGGCGTTGATCGCGTGCTCAAGGCTGTCGGGCAGCGCATCCAATCGGTCGCACGCGACACGGACGCCATCAGCAGGATCGGGGACAGCCGGTTTGCCATATGTCTGGAGCCTGTCAAACACCTCGATCTGGAAAGCTGCATACAGATGAGTGGACGCATCCAACAGGCCATCGAGGATCCAATCGCGATTGACGGAACGACCGTCTATTTGTCGGCCAGCGTGGGTTTCTGCCTGCTGGCGCGCGCCCCCGGCATCACCGGGCAGGACTGGATCAATGGCGCTGTTGCGGCATTGAACGAGGCGCAGCAACGCGGCCCGACCTCGGTGCGCGCCTATTCGACAGAACTGCATTCCCGCCTGAAAAACCGCGCCTCACTGCGTGACGAAGTGGTTGTGGCACTGGAACAGGGACAGATTCAGCCGTGGTTTCAGCCACAGATTTCCACCGACACCGGCAAGGTGACCGGGTTCGAAGCCCTGGCGCGCTGGATTCACACGGAACGCGGTGCGATCTCTCCTGCCGAATTTCTGCCCGCGATTGAAGAGGCCGGCTTGCTGGAACGGTTGGCCGAAGTGATGCTGTACCACACGTTCACTGCCCTCAAGGCATGGGATGCCGCCGGTGTCAGCGTGCCACAGGTCGGTGTGAATTTCAGCGGTTCCGAGCTGAACAATCCGCGCCTTGTCGACAAGATCAGTTGGGAACTGGACCGGTTTGATCTGACCCCGGACAGGTTGGCCGTCGAAATTCTCGAAACCGTGGTGACGGATACGCTGGATGATACAATAACGCGCAATATCAATGCATTGACTGAACTTGGATGTCGCATCGACCTTGATGATTTTGGCACCGGTCACGCCTCACTTTCGGCGATCCGTCGGTTTGGGGTCGGTCGTATCAAGATTGACCGCACGTTTGTCATGAAGGCTGACCGCGATCCTGAACAACAGCGGATGATCAGCGCTGTGCTCACAATGGCCGAACGCCTTGGCATCGAAACCTTGGCCGAGGGTGTGGAAACCGTGGGCGAGCATGCACTTTTGGCCCAGTTGGGTTGTGACTATGTGCAGGGCTTTGGGATCGCACGCCCCATGCCGTTTGAAAAAACGCTGGACTGGATCCGCGCGCATGATGCCAAGGTGCAGGACGCCCCGGCCATCCCAATACGCCGCTCCAACTGACCACAATGCCAAAACGACCTGCTGAGGTCCGCGTGTAATCGCCCCTTGCACGCTCTGCACTATGCCGGGCCCCGCATTCGCATTGGTCAGGCCCAGCACGAGCATCAAAACAACGCCCTGCGCCACTGAGACACTGGCAAAACGGGGCAGAATCCGCTTGACCTTTGGGTCCGCACTCTGTTGAACCCGACCAACGTTTCAGACAGCAGGTGGCAGTCCCCGATGGACGATCAGAACAAGAACCTTATTCTTGCAACAGCGCTCAGTTTCATTGTGATCCTTGTCTGGTTTGTGCTGTTCCCGCCACCGGAGCCACAGGTGCCCGTCGATGCGACATCGCCCGCGGCCTCCACCGCTGACGCAGGCGATGCAGCAGTGCCCGCAGCACCCATCAGCGGTGAAGCGGCCCCAGCCGCACAAACCGCAAGCGAGGCGGATCCCACCACGGACGCACCGCGCGTGCCGATCGAAACCGCCCGGATCAGCGGCTCGATCTCGCTAGCTGGCGGACGTCTGGACGATCTGCGCCTCAAGGACTACCGCGAAAGCCTTGAACCCGGTGCCGACATCGTCACGATGCTGTCGCCGGTTGGCACGGCTGGTGCATATTATGCGCTGCACGGCTGGGCCCCGGGAAGTGGTCTTGAACCCAGCGCCGTGCCCGATCCCAACACAATCTGGGAGCTGGTCGCAGGCGACACCCTGACGCCAACAAGCCCGGTCACACTGGAGTGGGACAATGGCGTCGGCCAGGTGTTCCAGCGCGAAATCGCTGTCGACGAAGACTATATGTTCACTGTGACGCAGTCGGTCACGAACACCTCGGCCACTGCTGTGCGCGCCGCGCCTTACGGCATGATTACGCGCCACGGCATTCCAAGCGACATCCGCAATTTCTTCATCCTGCACGAAGGTGCCGTGGCCATGGCCAACGGCGAACTGGCAGAAACGAACTGGGACGACATTCCGGACGCAGAGGTTGATCCGAACTGGGGCCGCCCCGCGATCGTGACCACGGATGTGACCGAGGGCTGGATCGGGTTCACAGACCACTTCTGGCAATCCATCCTGATCCCGACAGGCGTGCCCAGCTTTGAACAGGCCCTGACCTACGCGCCGCGCTCGGATGTGTTTCGCGCCGTGACCCGCCTGCCCACGCAGGACATTGCGCCCGGCGCAACGGCAAGCGTCACAACCCAACTGTTTGCGGGCGCCAAGGAATGGGAAGCGATACGCGAATACCAGAATGCCGGCGTCGAGGGTTTCATCGACAGCATCGACTGGGGATGGTTCTTTTTCCTGACAAAACCGATCTTCTGGCTGCTGCACGAATTGAACATTCTGATCGGCAACATGGGCTGGTCGATCATCGGCCTGACGCTGATCATCAAGGCGATCCTGTTCCCGCTGGCCTACAAATCCTACGTCTCGATGGCCAAGATGAAAGAGCTTCAGCCGCAGATGGAGAAGCTGAAAGAATCCGCGGGCGACGACAAGCAAAAGCTCCAGCAAGGCATGATGGAACTTTACAAGAAGGAAAAGGTGAACCCGGCGGCGGGCTGTCTGCCGATCCTGCTCCAGATTCCGATCTTCTTTTCGCTCTACAAGGTGATCTTTGTCACGATCGAATTGCGCCACGCCCCCTGGTTTGGGCCGTTTCAGGATCTCAGCGCCCCTGACCCGACCTCGATCCTGAACCTGTTCGGTCTGTTGCCGCTGGAAGCGCCCGAACCGACGTCGATCATGGCACTGATCTTTATCGGTATTCTGCCGATCCTTCTGGGCATCTCGATGTGGCTGCAACAAAAGCTGAACCCGGCCCCCACCGATCCGACGCAGCAGATGATCTTTGCGTGGATGCCGTGGGTGTTCATGTTCATGCTTGGCGGTTTTGCCAGCGGGCTGGTCGTGTACTGGATCGCCAACAACACCATCACCTTCACCCAGCAATACCTGATCATGCGCTCGCAGGGTTACAAGCCGGACTTGCTTGGCAACATCAAAGGCAGCTTCAAGAAAAGCGCCAAGACCGACGCCGCCAACAGCACCAAGGCGCCCACGAAAAAGGGCGGCAAGTGAGCATGCGCGTCGCCTCAATCTGGCGACATCCGATCAAGAGCCATGGCCGCGAGGAACTGCCCGCGGTGACGCTGGTGGCAGGCGAGTCGATGCCATTTGATCGCCTCTGGGCCATTGCCCACGACGCGGCCAAGGCGGAACCGGGGGTGTGGGCCAGTTGTCATCACTTCAGCCGCGTGTCCAAGGCGCCTGCGCTGATGGCAGTAACCGCGCAGCTCGATGAAGCGCACGGCACCGTCACGCTATCCCATCCAGACCGGCCTGATCTGACCGTCAATCCCGACACAGATCCTGATGCGCTGATCGCGTGGACGGACCCCCTGGTGCCGCAGAACCGGGCACTGCCCAGTCACGTGATGCGCCTTGACGGGCGCGGTTATACGGACAGCGATTTTGCCTCTGTTACCTTGTGCAACATGGCGTCGCATCGCGCGGTCGAAACCCAACTGGACACCGCGCTGTCGATCCATCGTTGGCGCGGAAACATCTGGTTTGACAGTGATGTGCCCTGGGTCGAATTTGACTGGATGGGCCGCGATGTTCGCATCGGCGATGCCATCCTGCGCCCGCGCGAGCGGACCGACCGCTGCCTTGCCACAACTGCAAACCCTCACACGGGCCGCCGGGATGCCGACACACTCAAGGCGCTGGACGCTTTCGGCCACCAGGACTTTTCCGTGCGGGCCGAGGTTATCGAAGGCGGTACCATTCGCACCGGCGACAAGGTGGAGCCGCTGTGACGCAACTGCCCTTCCCCATCGCCGAAACCCCGGACCCGCAGACCGAAGAACGCGGGCGGTTGTTGTTTGCGGGCGAGACGGAGTTCGTCAAGGGCGTCGTCGCGATGTCCGGCCTGCCCCCGGCGGACCGGCTCGAAGTGTGCTTTGCCGGGCGTTCCAACGTGGGCAAATCCACGCTGATCAACGCACTGACCGGGCGCAAGGGGTTGGCACGCGCCTCGAACACGCCCGGGCGCACGCAAGAGATCAACTATTTCACCGCAGCCGATAGCCATTATCTGGTCGACTTGCCCGGTTATGGCTATGCCAATGCGCCTCTGCCCGTCGTCGAACAATGGCAAAAACTGCTGAAACAGTATTTGTCAGGGCGCCAAACCCTGCGCCGCGCCTTTGTGCTGGTCGATGCCCGTCATGGTGTCAAAAAGGTGGATGAGGAAATCATGTCGCTGCTCGACAGTGCGGCCGTCACCTTTCAATGCGTTCTGACCAAGGCCGACAAGGTCAAGGCTGCCGACCGCGAGCGCGTGCTCGATCAGACCCGCACCGCCCTGTCCCGACACCCCGCCGCCTTCCCCGAGATCGTGCTGACCTCAAGCGAAAAGGGCGACGGAATCCCCACGTTGCGCGCCATTATCGCCACGCTTGAGTGACAAGCGCGCGCGGCCGGGCGGAAAAAATGTTGGCCCCCGCGGCAAGGTCGGGCAAGAAAAGCGTGACCCGCAACTCGTGACCCAAAGATGAAAACGCAAGACATGAATCGTGATTGGATCGCCACAGCACGCACCCTCAGCCAAGCGCTGCCATATCTGCAGCGCTATTCCGGGGCGACGGTTGTTATCAAGCTGGGCGGGCACGCCATGGGCAGCGATGAGGCCATGGAAAGCTTTGCCAGCGATGTGGTCCTAATGCGTCAGGTCGGGGTGAACCCGGTCGTTGTGCATGGCGGCGGCCCCATGATCAACGACATGCTGGCGCGGCTCGACATCCAGTCACAGTTCCTGAATGGCAAGCGTGTGACGGACGCGGCCACTATGAACGTGGTTGAAATGGTGCTGTCGGGTGTCGTGAACAAGCGCATCGTGCAGGCAATCAACCGCGCAGGTGGGCGCGCCGTGGGGTTGTCGGGCAAGGATGCGAACCTGATGATCTGCGATCAGACCGACCCGGACCTTGGGCTGGTCGGCACGCCGTCGCAAATGGACCCGTCGATCCTGCGCACTCTTTTTGAGAAATCCATGATCCCCGTGATCGCGCCCCTGGGCGCAGGCCGCGACGGCGAGACGTTCAACATCAACGGCGACACGGCCGCCGGTGCCATCGCGGGCGCGCTCAAGGCGGATCGTTTGTTGCTGCTGACAGATGTGCCCGGCGTCAAGAATGCTGCCGGAGAGGTCGTGACAGACATTACTGCCGACCAGATACGCGCCCTGACCGAAGAAGGCGTGATCGCAGGTGGCATGATCCCCAAGACGGAAACCGCGCTTGATGCCATTGCCAGCGGTGTCCGCGCTGTTGTCATACTCGACGGGCGTGCGCCAAATGCCTGTTTGCTCGAACTTTTTACCAACCACGGTGCCGGATCAATCATTCGTCCACGGTAAAGCAAACGTGTCTATCGGCCACATTGCGCCTGCCTCCACACGGGATACATTCGCTTCATGGAACACGAAGCAACGATACGCCTGATCATCTTTCTGGGTCTGTTCAGCGTGCTGGCCGCCGCCGAAACGCTGGCCCCGCGCCGCGCGCGCAGCCAAAAGCGCAGCCAACGCTGGGTGACGAATTGGGGGATCACCATCGCGAACACGGTCATGCTGCGCCTCATGGCCATCGCGCTGCCGCTGCTGGCGGTAGGGGCGGCGGTCGATGCGCAGGCCCAGGGCTGGGGGTTGTTCAATGCGCTGATGCTGCCCGGCTGGATCGAGGTCATTGCGGCCATCCTGATCCTTGATTTCGTGATCTGGGCGCAGCACCTCATTACCCACAAAGTGCCGCTGCTGTGGCGTCTGCACCGCGTACATCACGCCGATGTGGACATGGATGTGACCACCGCTATCCGCTTTCACCCGGTCGAAATCGCCTTTTCGATGATCCTCAAGATCGGGGTGGTCTATCTGCTTGGTCCCGCCGCCATCGCCGTGATCCTGTTTGAAATCATGCTGAACGGCACGGCCATGTTCAACCATGCCAACATCCGCCTGCCGCTCTGGCTTGATGCGATCCTGCGCCGGGTGCTGGTGACCCCGGACATGCACCGCGTGCACCATTCGGTGCATCGGGATGAGCATGACAGCAACTACGGCTTTGCCCTGTCCATCTGGGATCAGCTGTTCGGGACCTACATCGCCCAGCCGCGTGGGGGCCATGACGAGATGACCGTCGGTCTGGAATGGCAGGATGACCGCCCTGCCCGTCTGGGCTGGTCCCTCAGCCTGCCGTTTGCGAGGAAATGAACCTGCAACAGATCGCCGACGCAGTGGCGCCCCATGGGTTGATGGTCATGGGACATGACGAAACGAGGGTTCTGATCGGCACGGATGCCGGGTGGTGGGATGTGTTCAGGGACAGCGCGGAATACAATGATCGCGCCAAGGACCCTGTTGACCGGTGGTCAAAACGTATCATCGGCGCATTGGCTGATCAGATCGGTGCAAAGGCCACGTTTCCGTCAGATGGCCCACCTTACGCCCCGTTCATCGCATGGGCGCTGGCGACGGGGCGGTTCTGGCAAAGCCCGACCGGCATGATGATTCACGACACTGCCGGATTGATGATCTCGATCCGGGGCGCGCTGACTCTGGCCGGGCCTTTGCAACTTGTCGAAACACAGCAAAGCCCATGCGAGGATTGTCCGGACCGCCCCTGCGTCTCGGCCTGCCCCGTGGGTGCGCTCAGCGCTGCAGCTCCCTATGATGTGCCCGCCTGTAAGGCATATCTGGATACGCCCGCGGGGGCGGATTGCATGAGTGGGGGGTGCCTCGTGCGTCGCGCCTGCCCTGTCAGCCAGCGCTTTGCCCGGCCACCGGCCCAAAGCGCGTTTCACATGAAAGCCTTTGTCGGATGACCCTGACACTGATCCTGATGCGCCACGCCAAATCGGCATGGGACAACCCGAACCTTGCCGACCATGATCGCCCGTTGAATGACCGGGGGCGCGCTTCGGCTGCGGCGATGGGCAACTGGCTGCGTGCACGCGGCCACGTGCCGGATGTGGCGGTCAGTTCAAGCAGCACGCGCACAGGTCAGACCTTTACGGGTCTCGGGCTTGACGTGCCTGTGTCCTACACACGCACGCTGTACCATGCAGGCCCCGAAGTGATGATGGACGTGCTGCGCAACCAGACAGCGCCTTGCGTGCTGATGCTGGGCCACAACCCCGGCATTGCCGATTTCGCCGATCGTCTGGTCGATCGCCCCCGCCTCATCCCCGCTTTGCCGACTATCCGACCGGGGCGACGGCGGTGATCACCTTTGATGTGCAGGGCTGGAACGACATCGGCTGGCGCGAAGGCCAGCCGATTGATTTCGCGATACCACGCGAAGTGATGATGTAGGGTGGGGTTTCACCCCACCGCCCTTAGTGGCCCAGGATCTGGCTCAGGAACAACTGCGTGCGCGGGGATTTCGGGTTGTTGAAGAACTCTTCAGGCTCGTTCTGCTCAACAATCTGACCTTCGTCCATAAAGATCACGCGGTTGGCCACCTGACGGGCAAAGCCCATCTCGTGCGTGACGCACAGCATGGTCATGCCTTCTTCGGCCAGCTCGACCATGGTGTCGAGCACCTCCTTGATCATCTCGGGATCGAGGGCCGAGGTGGGTTCGTCAAACAGCATAATGCGCGGACGCATGCACAACGACCGCGCAATGGCCACACGCTGCTGCTGACCACCGGACAACTGGCCGGGATACTTGTCGGCCTGATCGGGGATCTTCACCTTTTCAAGGAAATGCATCGCGATCTCCTCGGCTTCCTTCTTGGGTGTCTTGCGCACCCAGATCGGGGCCAACGTGCAGTTTTCAAGGATCGATAGATGCGGGAACAGGTTGAAGTGCTGAAAGCACATGCCAACCTCTGAGCGGATCTTGTCGATGTTCTTGAGGTCCGAGGACAGCAGCGTGCCGTCCACGGTGATGCTGCCCTGCTGGTGTTCCTCAAGCGCGTTGATGCAGCGGATCAGCGTGGATTTGCCGGACCCGGAAGGGCCCGCAATCACGATCCGCTCGCCCTGATACACCGTCAGGTCGATGTCGCGCAGCACGTGGAAGGTGCCGTACCACTTGTTCATGTTCTCGATGGAAATCGCGACTTCGGTCGAGATGTTCTGTGCAACTTGTGTGTTCATGTCAGCCACTCCTTATCAGCGGTGATCGGTCGCGAGCTGGCGTTCGAGCCACTGCGAGTATTGTGAGATGCCGTAACACACGACAAAGAAGAGAAGCGCGGCAAAGCCCAGCAGTTCCCAATAGACCCCGTTCCATTCGGTCGAAGCGAGGATGGGGCCCCGGATCATGCCAAGGATGTCGAACATCGAAATCACCGACACCAGCGTGGTGTCCTTGAACAGGCCCACAGCGATGTTGACGATACCGGGGATCGAGATCTTGAGCGCTTGGGGCAAAATGATC
Source organism: Tateyamaria armeniaca (assembly GCF_045797845.1). Classification (NCBI taxonomy): domain Bacteria; kingdom Pseudomonadati; phylum Pseudomonadota; class Alphaproteobacteria; order Rhodobacterales; family Roseobacteraceae; genus Tateyamaria; species Tateyamaria armeniaca. The sequence goes on along the minus strand of NZ_JBHDIY010000002.1, from coordinate 1,804,424 downwards.
AGACGCATGGCCTGCGCATAATCCAGCCCCAGCGAGATCCGCCGCCTCGTATTGCCCACGTGGCAGGGCGGCAAGCCCCCGGATCACCTCGGCGATATAGGCCGCCGAGAACATCGTGATCATGATCACAACCCGCAGGAACAGGTCTGTCGACGATTCAGGCGGGAAGAAATACGCCAGCATGACAGAGGCCACGAACAGCAGCGTGATCAGCGGAACGCCGCGAATGAACTCGATGAAGACAACGCAAATCCATTTGATCAGCGGCATATTCGACTGACGGCCAAGCGCCAGCGCGATCCCCAGCGGCAGCGACAGCGACACGCAGGTGACCCCCAGCATCATGTTGAGCATGAAGCCACCCAAATCGCGGCTGGCAACAGGTGTCATCCACGCATTTTCGGCCGCGCCGTCCGGGATGAATGATCCACCGATATACCAGACCAGAATGGCCGCAACGATCCCGCCGAAAAAGCCAGCGGCAAAGCTGTTGGTCACGAACCGCGCGTAGACAAAGTAGCCCACGATAAAGCCCAGAAGGGCCACGATCGGGGTCATGATGGTGCCACCCCAGATCAGGTAATAGGCCACGAACGGAAACAGCCCCGTGATGATCAGCAACTGACGCGGCAGCTTGTAAAACAGCACAGGTGCCGCCGCTGCGAACAAAAGTACGAAGGCAAGAGAGGGCCGCCAGTAAAGCTCGCTTGGGTAGGTGAAACCGAACAACAACTGGTTCCACCGTTCTGTCAGAACGGCAAAGCACCCGCCCGACACACCGTTCAGCACCTCGCGGCATTCAGCAAGGCTGGACGTCGTCCAGACCCCGTTGAAAATCCAAGGCAATGTGCTGGAGAGGATCAGGTAGATGAAATACAGCGCAACCACAGTCAGCAGGCTGTAGGCCGGGGTCGAGAACAGGTTGTCCTTTGCCCATTTGACCGGCCCCGACGTTGTGAAGGGGGCGGCGCGGGCGGAACCGGTTCGGTGCGCACGAAGGCGACGGAATGTGCATGTGTGTCCGACATGGCTCAGCGCTCCTTCAGCTTAACGGAATTGTTGTAGACGTTCATGATCGCCGAAATGGCGAGCGAGATCGTCAGATAGAACAGCATCAGCAGCAAAACGCATTCGATGGCGCGCCCCGTCTGGTTCAGGGTGATCCCGCCCAGCGTCGCCGTGATGTCGGCATAGCCGACCGCAATCGCCAGCGACGAGTTCTTGGTGATGTTGAGGTATTGCGAGATCAGCGGCGGGATGATGACCCGCAGCGCCTGCGGCAGAACCACAAGGTTCATGATCCGACCCGACCGCAAACCCAGCGCCCCTGCGGCTTCGGTCTGGCCCTTGGAAATGGCCTGAATGCCCGCACGCACGTTTTCAGCAATGAAAGCGCCGGTATAGATGGACAGCGCAAACCACAGCGCGATCAGCGGTCCACCGACCTTGATCCCGCCGGCAAAGTTGAAGCCCTTGAGTTCTGGATATTCCAGACCAATGGGCATCCCCATGACGAAATAGATCAGCAGCGTCGGCACGAATAGGATGGCCACGCTCGGCCAGCCCATCGGCAGCAGCTTGCCTGTGTCGTAAAGCAGTTTGGTCGCATAGCGGCGATAGGCAAAGACACCGATCACCGACAGGATGAACGTGGCCACCACCACCATCGATCCGGCACCCCAGACCGGCGCCGGAATGTAGACGCCGCGATTGGTGAATGCGATGGAGTTTAGGAACATGCTGGCCTCGGGCTCGTCACCGCGAAAGGCACGCGGACCGGGCAGGACGGCGATCATGATCGTGAAGATGATGATGATCCAGATCAGCACCGGGATATTGCGAAAGATTTCGACGTAAAAGGACATCAGCTTGCTGACCAACCAGTTGTTGGACAGGCGCAGGACCCCCGCGATGACACCCAGGATCGTCGCCGTGACACAGGCCAGAAAGGCCACAAGCAATGTGTTCAGGATGCCGACAAGGGCCGCCCGGGCATTGGTGGACTGGCTGGTATACTCAACCAGCGTCTGGTTGATGTCATATCCGGCAGAGGAGCCAAGGAATTTGTACGAGATGTTCAGACCCGCGGCAGCAAGGTTGCTTATCAGGTTGGACCCAAGATAGGCAAAGGCCGTGATCAGCGCGATCAACGCTATAAACTGGAATGTATAGGATCGATACCGTGTGTCGTTGATCAACATCGACAGACGGAAAGCGCCCTGAGGAGGGTCAGTGATCGTCGTCATTTGGATGGTCCCCGTGTGCCGGTCTTTGGTTTTTTCGCGCTTATGGCGCGGGACCGGGCTGTTAAAGTCTGGCTAGGAATAAGGCGTCTGCTGCCGCTGTTTTCAGCGATCTATTGCCCTGATGCGCAAGGGGCGCAGGTTTGACCCTGCGCCCCTTGGCTAGTGTGTTTAGCGGAACGGAGGCGAGTAGATCAGGCCGCCGTCAGTCCACTGAGCGTTCAGGCCGCGGGCCAGACCGATCGGAGTGGATTCACCGATGTTGCCTTCAAAGATTTCGCCGTAGTTGCCGGAGGCTGCAATCGCATTGGCCGCCCAGTCGGCGTCCAGACCCAGCATTTCACCCAAAGTGTCTTCTGTGCCCAGCAGACGGTTGATTTCCGGGTTGCCGCCAGCTGCCGCTGCCATATCACCGAGGTTCGCCGAGGTCACGCCCAGCTCTTCGGCTGTGATCAGTGCGTTCAGCGTCCAGCGTACCACGTCTGCCCATTCGTCGTCACCGTGACGGACAAGGGGGCCAAGTGGCTCTTTGGAGATGATTTCGGGCAGAAGCACGTGATCACCGGGGGCTTCGAATGTGGCGCGTGTTGCGGCCAGACCCGAGGCATCTGTGGTGTACACGTCGCAGGCACCGGCAAGGTACTGCTGCTGTGCTTCAGCGTTGGTTTCGATTGGCACGGGCTCATAGCTGATGCTGTTGGCGCGGAAGAAGTCCGCGAGGTTCAGCTCGGTTGTTGTACCGGTCTGGATGCAGACAGTTGCGCCGTCCAGTTCCTTGGCCGAGGACACGCCCAGCTCTTTTGGAACCATGAAGCCTTGGCCGTCATAGTAGTTCACGCCGACGAAAGTGAACTTGAGGTCCACGTCACGGCTGAACGTCCAAGTGGTGTTACGCGCCAGCATGTCGATTTCGCCCGACGCAAGCGCTGTAAAGCGTGTCTTGCCTGTTGTCGGAACAAATTCGACGGCAGTTGCGTCACCCAGAACCGCTGCGGCAACCGCACGGCAGACAGCGACGTCAAAGCCGTTCCATTCGCCGTTTGCATCTGGCGCCGCAAAGCCGACCAGACCAGTTGTTACGCCGCAGTTCAGAGTACCACGTGCCTTCACGTCATCGAGCGTGCCAGCAGCAGCGACACCAGCAGCAACGCCGGCGACGGTGAGCGCGCCCAAGAATACGGATTTTTTCATTACTTACCTCTTCCTGATTTTCCGCCATGTTTTGGCGGTTCGTCCGACGTGACAGAGTGTTCGCGCACGCCGGACGCGATCCCAGAGGGGTTCATCCCCACCTAGTGGGCCGCAGTTTGGTCGGATTCATGCCAAAACGTCAAGGGTAGCATCACCAAATGCGATGCGATTTGATGAATTCCTGAGCAGAGGAATGGAGCGTTATCGCAAACGGTAACCTAGGCGCTCCGCGACGCGTCAAAGAATGATTTTGCGTGGAAAAAAGAGGTTTTTTTGATTTCTGCAACGCTTTGGGCTTCTTCATCCGCGCCCCACTGCTCTTCCTGCCACGTTTCGTCGACGCGGCTGGCTGCCCAAATGCTGGGCACGGGGTTCAGGTCTTGAGCGGCGGCGAAACCCAGGACCAGCGATCCCGACAAGCTGACAAGATCGTGAAAGGCCGCCAACGCGAATGCATCAAGGGCGTGTACCTGTTCCGACAGCCGTTGCAGCGCCTCCCCGTCCTGTGATTCGTGGATCACCCCGGTTCTTGGATGCAGCCGCGCGCCCAACGTGTCGGCCGCCCAATCAAGGTAGGGATCCCACGTCTCGCTTTGCCGCTGCACCAGTTCGTCGGGCGCGTCCGCGCGGTAGCATAACAGATCTGCGTCCCCATACGCCGCCAGCATGTCCGCCACTTCGCTGTGCTGGCCTGCAACCTTGTCGATCGCTGCATTGGCCGACCGGGTAAACGGCATCGACAGCGGATCAATCACACCGTCCTGCGCGTCCCATTCACGTGCGACTGCGTCTGCCATCACCGATGTAGGCAACAAAAGTGCCGCCTTGGCCGGTGTCTTGACCGGACGCCCATCCAGTTCGATGGTCCAGCCATCGACCCCTTCCTTGCTTGCGACACTTGTCCAGAACCGTTTTTGCTTCCACTCACTCATGTGCACGCCCCCAAAGCGTATCCACTGCGCCCGTCAGGGCGGCAAAGTCGTCAACGACGCAGTGCGCCGCGCCAAGCTCTGCTGCCGGGTGATAGCCCCATGTCACGCCCACGGCGGCAATGCCCGCATTGACCGCCATTTCCATATCAAAACGCGTGTCACCAATCATAACCGCATTGCTTGGCGCAACACCGGCCTCCTCCAGCGCCGCCTCGATCATGGAGGGGTGCGGTTTGGAGGGGTGAAAGTCTGCGACTTGCCGCGTGACGAACATGCCCTCAAGCCCGTGCGCCTCGATCAGACTGTCGAGACCCCGCTTGGATTTGCCCGTTGCCACGCCCAGCAATACATCCGACCGGCCCGCATAGTGATCCAGCGTCTCACGCGCGCCGGGATACAAAGGTGATGACGCCGCGCCCTTGGTGGCGCGCAGGTGGGCATAAGCAGCCTTGTAGGTGCGCACCATCCGGCCAGTATCGCCTTTGGGTGCCAGTTCGGCCATGGCCACATCCAGCGACAGGCCGACAATGCTCAGGATTTTTGCACGCGGTGGTAAAGGCAGCTGTGAATCCTCAAACGCCGCCGTCATGCTGGCCACGATGTCGCCCTGACTGTCCACCAGTGTGCCATCCACATCAAAGATCACGAGCCGCATCAGATGTCCTCGAACGGGTCTTCTGCTGCCAGATCCTCGGTCCAGCCAAAGGTGTCCCAGCTGGCCGCCATATGATCGGGCATCGGGGCAGTGATCGTGACCGGCTTGCGGGTGTGGGGGTGCTCAAACCGCATCATGCGCGCATGCAGGTGCAGCTTTTTCGAGATGATTCCGCCCAGTTGCGCCCCCCAGCCATCGCCAAGGTTTTCCTGCCCCGACCCGCCATATTTGCCGTCCCCGATGATCGGATGGCCAATCTCGGCCATATGCGCGCGCAACTGGTGGGTGCGGCCCGTGATCGGTTCCATCGCAACCCATGCCGCACGCGATGCGACACGGTACAGCGTCGCATAAAGGGTACTGGCCCGTTTGGCGCCGGGCGTGCTTTCGACGTCGCGCGGGTGGACGGCGATCATCTTTTCGCCCTCGCCGCCCTTGCCACGACCACCGGCCTTGACCAGTCCGTATTTGATCTCGCCCAGATAGGGTGTCGGCACACCCGCCACGAGCGCCCAGTAGATCTTGCGCGTTTCGCGATGCCGCATCGCTGCCGTCAGCGCCTTGGCCGCCAGCCGCGTGCGCGCCAGCAACAGCACACCCGATGTGTCCTTATCCAGCCGATGAACAAGGCGCGGCTTGTCTTCAAAGCCGAACATCAGCGCCTCGGCCATGCCATCCACATGCCGCGTCTGACCCGACCCCCCTTGGGTCGGCAGGCCCGCAGGTTTGTTGATCGCGATCACATGATCGTCACGATAAATGACGCAGGACTGGATCAGCTTGGTATCGGCCTCGGACACACCCGTGCGCACGACCGGCGGTGCCTTGCTGTCGGGGATGGGCGGTACGCGCACGCTTTGCCCCTCTTCCACGCGGGTGTTGGATTTGACCCGACCCCCATCGACACGGCATTCGCCCTTGCGGCACATCTTTTCCACCATGCCTTGCGACAATTGTGGAAAGCGGCGCTTGAGGAAGCGATCAAGGCGTTGGTCGCCCTCGTCCTCACCCACGGTGATGGTCTGAACGCCGCTCATGCAAACAGCCCCCGCGCAAGGATCAGGCCCAAGGCCAGCGCACCGACCGACAGGCCGACCGACACAGCGATGTAGAGACCGGCCTGCCCCATATCCCCGCGCTCGATCAGGTTGATGGTCTCAAGGCTGAAGGCTGAAAACGTGGTGAAACCACCCAGCAGCCCGGTCATCACGAAGGGCGACAGATGCGTCAGCCCCTTTTGTGCGGCCGCCACAACAAACACGCCCATCAGGAACGACCCGACCACGTTGACGGTGATGATGGCCAGCGGGAATTCGGTTGGCCCAAGCGCGCGCAGCATCGCCACGCCCGTCAGCCAGCGCAAAGACGCGCCAATCGCCCCGCCAAGGGCCACAAGAGAAAGGGTTGTAAACATGCGCGGTCTGTCACCGCTTCACGCGCCAGAGTCAAGGTCGTGCCGGTCAGCCGTTCCGCTTGGCCCGCAGCTTGGCAAAATAGTCGAGGCGTTTCTTCAGATCCCGCTCGAACCCGCGCTCGACCGGTTGGTAGAGATCGCTGCGCGCCATGCCATCGGGAAAGTAATTCGCCCCTGAAAACCCGTCTTCGGCATCGTGGTCATAGGCATAACCGCTGCCGTACCCCTGATCTTTCATCAGCGCAGTTGGCGCGTTCAGGATGTGTTTTGGCGGCGGGTGCGATCCGGTTTGCTTGGCGGCTTTGCGCGCGCCCTTATAGGCGACGTAAGCGGCGTTCGATTTGGGCGCGAGGGCGAGGTAGACAAGGGCCTGCGCCAGCGCCAGTTCCCCCTCGGGCGACCCAAGCCGTTCGTAGGTTTCCCAGCTTTGCAGGCAGATCGCCTGCGCCTGCGGATCGGCCAAACCAATGTCCTCGACCGCCATCCGGGTGATGCGCCGCGCGAGGTAACGGGGGTCTTCCCCCCTTCCAGCATCCGCGCGAACCAGTAAAGCGAGGCATCAGGGTCAGACCCCCGCACCGATTTGTGCAAGGCGGAAATCAGGTTGTAGTGGGCATCGCCAGACTTGTCGTATTGTGCCGCGCGCCGCATCAGCCGCGTGGCCAGCGCGGTCTTGTCCAGCTTGCCGTCGATCTTCCACGCCGCGATCTGCTCGATCAGGTTCAGCAGCGCCCGCCCGTCCCCATCGGCCATCTCAAGCAGCGCCTCGCGCGCGGGGCCATCCAGCGGCAAGGCCAGCCCCAGCTCCTGTTCGGCGCGCTGTGCCATCAGCTCAAGGTCCTTGAGGTCCAGCCGTTCCAGCACCAGCACTTGCGCGCGGCTGAGCACGGCGGCGTTCAATTCAAAGCTCGGGTTTTCGGTTGTCGCCCCGACCAGCAGGATCGTCCCGTCCTCCATATGCGGCAAAAACCCGTCCTGCTGGGCCTTGTTGAAACGGTGGATTTCATCGACGAAGAGCAAGGTGCCCTGCCCGTTCTGACGGCGAATGCGCGCGGCCTCGAACACCTTTTTCAAATCGGGCACACCGGTAAAGATGGCGCTGATCTGCACGAAATGCAGGTCCGTCTCGTGCGCCAGAAGACGCGCGATGGTCGTCTTACCAACGCCCGGCGGCCCCCAGAACACCAGCGATCCCAGCGCACCGGCCTCAAGCATCACGCTCAGCGGCGCATCCGGGCCCAGCACCTGGCGCTGCCCGATGACCTCGCTCAGCGCTTGCGGGCGCAGACGGTCTGCAAGCGGGCGGTGTCCATTGTCGGTGGGTGGTTCAGTGGCGAAAAGGTCGGCCATCTAAAAGCGCAACATGACGCGGCCACCACGGCGCAACGCTTGCACGCGAGTGCCGCGCCGGGCACGTTCCAGCATATCGGCGGCATCCTGTGGCTCCACGATCTCGCGACCATCGACCACCTGCAGGATGTCACCAACCCGCAGTCCAACGCGCGCGCCCAGCGTGCCAAGTTCGCTCACTACCACGCCTGTGGCCTCCAGCGGCAGGCGCATTTCAGAGATGACGGCGGGGTTCACGCGTGCCACTTTCAGACCCGGCAGGCTGGCATCTTCGGATAGCGTGATTTCGCCGCGCGGCGGATCTTCGGGCGGCGGGATCATCCTGACTGTCAGATCGTCGATGTCGCCATCCCGCAGCCGCGTCATCACAACGGTGTTTGCCTCGCTCGCCAGCCCCATGCGAAACAGCATCTCTCCGGGGCTGTGCACCTCGGCACTATCGACGGCCAGAACGACATCGCCAACCTCGAAACCCGCGGCGGCAAGTGGGCTGGCGGGATGCATGCCCGCGATGATGATGCCACCGGGGCGATCCAGTTCAAGCATCTGCGCAAGATCGGCATCCACCACCTGCCCCGTGGCCCCCGCCCAAGGTCGCACGAAACGGTCATTGCCCGCCTCGGCCTGTCGCATGAACGCGGCGATCAGGTCAGACGGAATGGCAAAGCCGATGCCGTTGGACCCACCCGAGCGGGACAGGATGCGGGTGTTCACGCCGATCAACTGCCCGTCCATGCCGACAAGGGCGCCGCCCGAATTGCCGGGGTTGATGGGCGCGTCGGTCTGCACGAAATACCCAAGTCCGCCGCCATTCGCCCCACCGGAACGGGCAAGGCCCGACACGATGCCCGAGGACACGGTCTGGCCAACACCAAACGGATTGCCGATGGCCAGCACCAGTTCGCCCACTTCTACGGTGTCACTGTCGCGCAGGGGCAGGAATGGCAGGTCCTGAACGTCGTCGATCTGCAGGATGGCCAGATCGCTCTCCGCATCCCCAAGCAGCACACGGGCGCTGTATTCGCGCCGGTCGTTCAGCACGATGCGGATATCCGTCGCCTGCCCGACCACGTGATAGTTGGACACGACAATGCCGTCGCTCGACAGGATCACACCGGAGCCGAGCGAGTTCTGCACACGCGGCTGTGGTTGCCCGAAGCCTTCAAAGAACCGCTCAAAAAACGGATCATTCATGAACGGCGTGCGCTGGCGTGTCTGGGTGATCACACGGGCGTAGATGTTGACCACCGCAGGGGCGGTGTCCTGCACAAGCGGCGCAAAGCTCAGGGAGATCTCGGCGCGGCTGTCGGGCAGTCGGCTTTGCGCACCGGCCAGCAGCGGAAGGACGCAAAACAGGAGGACGATGAGATACTTCATTGTTTCAAAAATATGCAAATGACGGCGCAGGATTGCAAGGGACCGTGGCGGGCAGGCGTGTGGGCACAAAAAGAAAAACCCCCGCCGCGGCAGGGGTTTGACCGGATCAGCGTGTCAGCCGATCTTATTCTTCTGCGGCGTCTTCTGCAGCGACGCGGGCCTTGTCGGCGGCACCTTTGGCGTCGCGGTCGCGATCTATGAATTCGATGATCGCCATGGGCGCCATGTCACCGTAACGGAAGCCCGCCTTGAGGACGCGCACATAGCCGCCCTGACGTTCGGCATAGCGCGGGCCAAGCACGTCAAAGAGTTTGGCAACGTATTGCTCTTCTTTCAGCTTGGATGCGGCCTGACGGCGGGCGTGCAGATCACCGCGCTTGGCCAGCGTGACCAGCTTTTCGATGATCGGGCGCAATTCCTTGGCCTTGGGCAAAGTCGTCTTGATCTGCTCATGTTCGATGAGCGAGCCTGCCATGTTGCTGAACAACGCCTTGCGGTGTTCATGTGTCCGGTTCAGGCGGCGGTAACCACGTGCGTGACGCATTTTCTAGTCTCCAATTTGGTGCCCTCTACGGGCTGTTTTGCTTTGTCCGGCCTTCGATGCGTGTCTCAGGCTCTCCTTGGGGTGTCACCACCCAGTCGTGATGTAAGGCGGGGTTAACCCCGCCCCACTGTGGGCTTAAAAGTTGTCTTCGAACTTCTTGGCCAGATCTTCGATGTTGTCCGGCGGCCAGTCCTCGACATCCATGCCAAGGTGCAGACCCATGCCCGACAGCACTTCCTTGATCTCGTTCAGCGACTTGCGGCCAAAGTTTGGCGTGCGCAGCATTTCTGCTTCGGTCTTCTGGATGAGATCGCCGATATAAACGATGTTGTCGTTCTTGAGGCAGTTCGCCGAACGCACGGACAGTTCCAGCTCGTCCACTTTCTTGAGCAGAAGCGGGTTGAACTCGAGACCATCGTCGTCGTCCTGACGGTTGGCGGATTCAGGTTCGTCAAAGTTCACGAAGATGCCCAACTGATCCTGCAGGATGCGCGCGGCAAAGGCCACGGCATCATCCGGCGTGATCGAACCATCGGTTTCGACCTTCATCGTCAACTTGTCATAATCCAGTACCTGGCCCTCACGGGTGGGCTGAACATCATAAGAGACCTTTTTGACAGGCGAATAGATCGCATCAATCGGGATCAGGCCGATGGGCGCGTCTTCGGGTTTGTTCTTGTCTGCCGAGACATAGCCTTTGCCGGTGTTCACAGTCAGTTCCATGAACACGTCCGCACCATCATCAAGGTGGCAGATGACCAGATCGCGGTTCAGGATCTCGATGCCCGCGGACTCCGAAATGTCACCCGCGGTGACAACCCCGGGGCCTTTGGCTGAAATCGACAGGCGCTTGGGGCCTTCGACTTCCATGCGCAGGCTGACTTGCTTGAGGTTCAGGATCACGTCAGTCACGTCTTCACGCACACCGGCAATGGACGAGAATTCGTGCAGCACGTTGTCGATCTGTACGGATGTGATGGCCGCGCCCTGCAGCGACGACATCAGCACGCGGCGCACCGCGTTGCCCAGTGTCAGACCAAAACCGCGTTCCAGCGGTTCGGCGACAACAGTTGCCTGACGCGCGGGTTCATTGCCCGGCTTCACTTCCAGTTGTTGCGGCTTGATCAGTTCAGCCCAATTCTTGTGGATCATGCGTCCCTCCATTCCTGCTCGTTCTCCATGTCCTAAAAAACAAGCGCCCGAGGTTTCAAAAAAGCGGATTGGGGCCGCACGTCATCACGCGGCCCCGGTAGAAATTCATATGTCGCTTAGACGCGGCGACGCTTGGGGGCGGCAGCCGTTGTGGGCGATTGGCGTCACGTCACGGATCGACGTGATGTTAAAGCCAACAGCAGCCAGCGCGCGCAGTGCCGATTCACGACCCGAACCGGGGCCCTGTACTTCGACTTCCAGCGTCTTCACACCGTGTTCCTGCGCTTTCTTACCCGCATCTTCTGCCGCCATCTGCGCGGCGTAAGGTGTGGATTTGCGCGACCCCTTGAAGCCCATTGTGCCCGCAGACGACCATGCGATCGCATTGCCCTGCACGTCAGAGATGAGGATCTTGGTGTTGTTGAACGACGAATTCACATGGGCCACGCCCGCTGCGATATTTTTGGAGACCTTGCGCTTAACGCGCCGTGTATCACGTGCCATTGATGCAGCCCTCCCTTATTTCTTCTTACCGGCAATGGCCTTTGCGGGGCCTTTGCGGGTGCGAGCGTTGGTGTGGGTGCGCTGACCGCGAACGGGCAGGTTACGACGGTGACGCAGGCCACGGTAGCAGCCCAAGTCCATCAGGCGCTTGATGTTCATCTGCGTGTCACGACGCAAATCGCCTTCGACGGTGTAGTTTTCGTCGATGTGCTCGCGGATTTTCAGAACTTCGGCGTCGCTGAGTTCGTTCACGCGGCGGCTGGCGTCGATGCCGACGGCCTCGCAGATCTGTTTTGCGGAGGAGTTGCCGATGCCTGTGATGTAGGTCAGAGCAATCGGAACCCGTTTGGCTGTGGGGATGTTGACCCCTGCAATACGTGCCACTTGGCGTATTCCTTTTCGTTGCGAGCCCGTAATTCCGGGCCCTTTTTTCACAACATAAGGCCCAAGGATTTTGCCCCCGGGCCTGCAGCTGATCAGGTGATCCGACGGGACGCGTTCCCGTCTTTGATTCTCGTTAGAGATGGCGTGAGATAGGCCTTGATTAAGAGGGCGTCAACCCCGCCCAATCTCAATCTTCTTCGTAGCTCTGTCTGACGTTTGAAAGCCTAGTGTTCCCATTCGCGACTGTGCCGTCTTCTTTCAACACATTGCATGACAGACCAGGATAGTTTCGCTCAAAGCGCGACTGTTTCCAATCAGACACGCTATGAGTTGCTCTACAAGCCTTTCGATAAGGATAATCTGGCATCAAACCATTTTCAGATACATCAACAGCATGGCCATCACGCGTTACAACGATGTCAAAACCCTCAAGATCAGAAATTCTTCTTACCCGAGTTGCAACCGTAGTCATAAAACTACTCCCTTCAATAAGTGCTAAATTTGGAAAGTTCAGCTTTCCAACACGCCCGCAATTGCAGCCTTAACGCCGTCAATCTCGCCCAGCCCATCAACCTTCGCCAACTGCCCCTTGGCATAGTAATAGCCAATCAGCGGAGAGGTCTTTTTGTAGTATTCCATCAGGCGCGTGCGCAGCGACTCTTCATTGTCATCCGCGCGGCGCTTGAACTGGTTTTCGGCGCCGCAGTTGGTGCACTTGCCGTCCGCAGGGATGGGCTTGGTGTTGTCGTTATAGACCTCACCGCACATGCCGCAGGTCGAGCGGGCGACGATGCGGGCGACCAGCGCTTCGTCATCGACTTCCATTTCGATCACGGCATCAAGCGTCTCGCCCTTTTCTTCCAGCAGTGCGGCAAGGGCATCGGCCTGTGCCAGCGTGCGGGGAAAGCCGTCAAAGATGAAACCGGCCGCCTTGACCGTCTCAAGCTGTTCGCGGATCAGGCCAATCACGATCTCGTCCGTGACCAGTGCACCGCGGGCCATCACGTCGGCCACGATCTTGCCCATCTCGGAGCCTGAATCCTTGGCCGCGCGCAGCATGTCACCGGTGGAGAGTTGAACCATCCCGCGTTCGTCGGTGAGAATGCGCGCTTGGGTTCCCTTGCCCGCACCTGGCGGGCCCAGCAGGATAATGTTCATTCTTGTCCCCCTCCCTGTGTGGCCTTAGCGGCGCACAGGGCTCCGTTTGCGGCGGCCCTTTGAGCCTTTTCCGCGCAGCTGCGATTTCTCGATCAGACCTTCATACTGATGCGCAAGCAAGTGGCTTTGCACTTGTTGGATCGTGTCCATGGTGACCGAAACAACAATCAGCACGGATGTACCGCCAAAGTAAAACGGAATGGCGAACTGGCCCCGCAGGATTTCCGGCAGCAGACAGACCAGCGCCAGATAGCCAGAGCCAAGGACAAGCACGCGATTGACCACGTATTCCAGGTACTCGGACGTCTTCTTGCCCGGACGGATACCAGGGACAAAGCCGTTCTGGTTCTTGAGGTTGTCGGCCACATCGTCAGGTTTGAAGCTGACGTTGAACGTGTAGAAATAGGCAAAGAACACGATCATGATCACGAAGAACGCCAGATAGAGCGGCTGCCCGGGGCCGAAGTTGGCCAAAAGCCAGCTCATGATCGGATTGGTCGAGTTGCCCGAGAATGTGCTGATCGTGATCGGCAGCAGCAGCAGGGACGAGGCAAAGATCGCAGGGATAACGCCCGCTGGGTTCACCTTGACCGGCAGGTTGGAAGACCCGCCATCATAGACCTTCATGCCCACCTGACGGCGGGGATACTGGATGTGGATCTTGCGCAGGGCGCGTTCCATGAACACCACGAACATGATGGTCACAACCACCATCACCAGCACGCCGATGATCACCGCAGGGCTGATCGCACCGGAGCGGCCAGAGGCAAAGAACTGCGCAATAGCCGCAGGCACTTCGGCAATGATGCCAACAAAGATGATCAGCGAAATGCCGTTGCCGATGCCGCGCGCAGTGATCTGCTCACCCAGCCACATCAGGAACATGGTGCCGCCGACAAGGGTAATCAGGCAGGACACGCGGAAATAAAGACCCGGATCGGTGACCAGATCGCCGGATTCCAGCGATACGGCAAGGCCATAAGCCTGCAACGTGGCCAGCGCCACGGTGCCATAGCGGGTGTATTGGTTGATCTTCTTGCGGCCCTGCTCGCCCTCTTTCTTGAGTTGCTCAAGCTGAGGGACCATCGAGGTCAGAAGCTGCACGATGATCGAGGCCGAGATGTAGGGCATGATCCCAAGGGCAAAGATGCCCATCCGACCCAGCGCGCCGCCTGTGAACATCGACACCATACCGCCGATGCCCTGGCCCGCCTGCTCCATGAATTCGCGCAGGGCCGCGCCATCAATGCCGGGCACCGGGATAAAGGTGCCAAGGCGGTAGACGATCAGCAGGCCAAGGGTGAACAGGATGCGATTGCGCAGGTCAGTGGCCTTGCCCAGAGCGCTCCAGCTCGTGTTGGCGGCCATGTTCTCGACGGCAGATACCATGCGGCGATGTCCTTTGAACGAAACACCGCGCACGATAGCCCTTCAAAGGACTGTATTCCAGCGCGCGGTGCTGTTGAAAACTTGACGCCTTATGTAAGCCGCTCAGGCGCGGCTCACAAGGCGTGTTTCAGGCTTACTCGGCAGCGGCGGCCGCGATGGCAAGGCTTCCGCCTGCCTTTTCCACTGCCTCAACAGCGGATTTGGACGCGCCGGTCACCTGCAGATCAACTTTGCTTGTGATCTCGCCCTTGGCCAGAACGCGGATGCCGTCCAGCTTGCGACGGACCAGACCGGACGCGATCAGCACGTCTTCAGTGATGGCGGATTTCGCATCCAGCTTGCCTGCATCGATGAATTTCTGGATCAGGCCCAGATTGATGACGGCGAATGCCTTGCGGTTGGGCTTGTTAAAGCCGCGCTTGGGCAGACGTTGGTACAAAGGCATTTGACCGCCTTCATAGCCGTTGATGGCCACACCCGAACGGGATTTCTGACCCTTGATACCACGGCCAGCCATCTTACCGGTGCCGGAACCGGGGCCACGGCCCACGCGTTTGCGGGGTTTCGTTGCGCCGGGATTGTCGCGCAGTTCATTGAGTTTCATGTCGCTTCTCCTAAGCCGGAAGCACCCCCGAAGCGGAATGGGTGAACACGGCGTTTCTTGGTTTTGATTCTCATGGGGCACGCGGCTCCACCGGGGGCGTATAGACGGGGTGTGCGGGTGGATCAAGGGTCAGATTGGACGTACATGCCGCCTCACATCAAAGATCAAAAAGAGCCTTTATGGCACTTTCACTCTCCCGACGTCCGAAAATCGAAAATCGTGACAGATGTGGCAGTCCTACAATCGTGCCTGACGGGTAGTCCGCTCTGGACGCTTTCACGTTTCCCCATCCAACAGGCATCGATACCTCGTTTTCTGCTCTCACTACGCCAGACAACTCGGTTGTAGCCTGCCGCCCCATACAGACGATCAGCGACGGTGAAGTACGTTCCAAAACGTCCGACCAAAGCTCTCGTCCGAATTGCATAGAGAACCTCTTGTCCCGTAACTCTGACCACGTGGGCGACCGAAAGGGCACCAGGTTACCCGCCAGCACGTCTTCGGGTTGAACGCGCAGTTGCTCAAAAAGGCGCAAGACCTGTAATTGGAGCCGGCTGCGCCCTTCTGGCTGGTTGGTCCATGACTCGCCTCGGTACGCGCTACCATTTGCCATTGCGAATTCAGCGTGATCGTCCGGAGCTTCGGACCCACCAGGGTTCAACCCGACAAATGCAACTTTGGCCCCGCTTAACACACAGGCGGGACTATATAGAAACCGCCAGCCCAGCCTATTTTCGGTTTTCTGATACGCCGCCTCAATTCTGGCCTCCAGATGCTGTACTTTTCTATCTCGCATTCGCTTTAATCACTCGCTTCAGGACAGCGGTCCGGGTACGTGGCAAAGCACAATCCGTCGGGCGCGCTTCGCCCCACCTTCACCCTACCGCCGGATTAACCCATCGGCTTGGTGCAAACGGCCTGTCCACAGCCCGCTCCAGCATCTCCAGCCGGTCCTGACCGTAAAACGCCTCTCCCTCCAGCAGATAGGTCGGTGATCCCATCACCTGTGCGGCCAAGGCATCGCGTGCGTTTTGCGCATAGCGGGTTGCAACCTCTTCGGACCCCGCCCGCGCCATCAGTAAGTCGGCGTCATGGCCCAACCCTTCGGCCAGCGCGGCAAGCGTCGCCGCATCCGACAGGTCCGCATCATCGCGCCAATGCGCCTGCAACACCGCATGCGCCATCGCGTTCACCTGCGCCCCGCGATCCCCCAACGCCATGATCATGCCGCTGGCCAACGTATAATCCGCATCGTGAAAGGTCGGGCGGAACGACACCACGGGCACATCGCGCCATTCGGCCCAGCGTTCGATCTCGCGGCCAAAGAAGTAGTCCACATGCGCTTGCGTGCGGGCACGAAACGGCAGGCTGCCCTGCGCCTCGACCACCGGGGACAGTGGGATGGGGCGGTGCACAAGGGTCAGGCCAAGGCGCGCGCAAATCTCCATCACCCGCGCCGATCCAAGATAGGCAAAGGCGGAATGGGCGGAATAGTAGTAGATCAGCTCTCTCATACCATACAGGCTATGGCGCAACACGTTGGGCTGCAAAGGAAATATGCGCGCCCTGCCTGAGCGAAAGGTATGGAATACCGGACTCGCGCATCCCGTCATTGCGCGGTTACGTTTTGACCATAGAACACCGCATGTCGGATCAGATTGCCGACACCCGTTTTGAACCATCGCCTCTCCCGGGCACTTTTTTCGGAGTACCGATTTGCTTGAAATTCATTTTCAGGGCACAGATGTTTTGCGCCTATTCGGGGTCGTTTCGGCCCTGCTGAGCATCTGTGCCTTCCTCCCCTACCTGCGCGATATGTGGACGGGCCATACGCGCCCGCAACGCGCCTCGTGGCTGATCTGGTCGGTGCTGGGCAGCATTGCACTGGCCTCGCAGGTCTATGAGGGCGCGATGCAGTCGCTGTGGTTCGCGACCATGCAGGTGGTGGGCACGGTGACCGTTCTGGCGCTGTCGGTGCGCTGGGGGCGGGGCGTGTTCTTCAGCAAGCTTGATCTCTACGTTCTGGCCGCCTCTGGTGTGGGGCTGGTGTTGTGGGCACTGACGGACACCGCTGTGTATGCACTGGCAATCACCATTTCGATTTCGCTGATGGGGGGCTGCGTGACCGCGCTCAAGGCGTACCGCGATCCGGGGTCCGAGACGCTGACCATGTGGTTCATGTCCTGCATCGCGGCGTGGTTTGCGATCCTGTCGGTCGGGGGCACGGACTGGGTGTTGCTGGCCTATCCGATTTATCTGTTCGTTCTAAACGGCGTCATCGTTCTGGCCATCATGTTGGGCAGGGCCGTGCAACAGGCCCCCGCCATGCCACATGCACCGCAGATGTTTCCCGCTGAATAAATCCTGTCGGACATGAAAAAACCGCCGTGCGAGCGATCGTACGGCGGTTTCAGATTCAAACACGTGGTGCGGTTAGACCCGCATCTGGTTTTAACCTTTTTCTTCGATGATCTCGACCATGTGGCTGATCGAATTCACCATGCCGCGCACGGAAGGTGTGTCTTCCAGCTCGCGGGTTTTATGCATCTTGTTCAGTCCCAGGCCAATCAGGGTCGCGCGCTGTTTTGCGGGGCGACGGATGGGGGAGCCGATCTGTTTGACAACGATTGTCTTAGCCATGGGTCTCAGGCCTCCTCGGTTGCCGCTTCAGCAGCGGGGGCTTCATCGCGCTTGGGCAGGATGTCGGCGACTTTCTTGCCGCGACGCTGGGCCACACCACGGGGCGACTGCTCTTTCTTGAGGCCGTCCATGGTTGCGCGGATCATGTTGTAGGGGTTCTGGCTGCCGATGGATTTGGATACAACGTCCTTCACACCCAGCATTTCGAACACGGCACGCATTGGACCACCGGCGATGATCCCGGTACCTTCAGGGGCGGTGCGCATCACGACTTTACCGGCGCCGTGGCGACCTTCCATGTCGTGGTGCAATGTGCGGCCTTCGCGCAGTTGCACGCGGATCATCTGGCGCTTGGCCTGCTCGGTGGCTTTGCGAATGGCCTCGGGGACCTCTTTCGCCTTGCCTTTGCCGAAACCAACGCGGCCCTTCTGATCGCCTACGACGACAAGCGCGGCAAAGCCAAAGCGCTTACCACCCTTAACGGTCTTGGACACACGGTTGATCGCGACCAGGCGGTCGGAAAATTCTGGGTTTTCATCCCGGTCGCGACGGTTGCCGCGGCGGTTGTTGTCACGTTCTGCCATGAGAACTTGCCTTTCATAGGTGGCTTTCGCCGGTTTGGGTCAATCCTGGTGGGCGACATGCCCCCGGATCATCGGAGGGGCGTCACCGCCCCTCGCAAGTCTTAGATTTTCAAACCACCTTCACGGGCGGCGTCGGCAACTGCCTTGACCTTGCCGTGAAAGAGGAAACCGCCACGGTCGAAATAGGCTTCGGTCACACCGGCCTTTTTCGCACGTTCGGCGATTGCGGTGCCGACCTTGGCGGCGGCTTCGACGTTGTTCTTGCCCACAACGCCCAGATCCTTTTCCAAGGTCGAGGCCGCGGCCAATGTCACGCCATTCACATCGTCGATCAGCTGAACGCTGATGTTCTTGGACGAGCGGTGCACGCTCAGGCGCGGACGCCCTGCGTTGACGCGGCGAAGTTTGTTCCGGACGCGCATACGGCGCTTGAGGAACAGCTGTCGTTTTGTGTTTGCCATGTTCCTGGTCCTTACTTCTTCTTGCCTTCCTTACGGAAGATGAATTCGCCTTTATAGCGGATGCCTTTGCCCTTGTAGGGCTCGGGCTTGCGCCACTCGCGGATGTTGGCGGCAACCTGACCGACCAACTGTTCGTCCGTGCCCTCGACGATGATTTCCGTCTGCTTGGGGGCCGTGACTGTCACACCTTCAGGGGCGTGTAATCGACATCGTGCGACAGGCCGAGGTTCAGTTTCAGAGTGTTGCCCTGCATGCTGGCACGATAACCAACACCCTGGATTTCCAGCTCTTTCTTGAACCCGTCTGTGACGCCCGTGACCAGGTTCGCGACCATGGTGCGGCTCATGCCCCACTGCTGGCGCGCGCGCTTGGATTTGCCACGGGGCGTGATGGTGACGGTGTCGCCTTCAACCGCGAGGGTCACATCATCCGTCGCCTTGAACGAACGGGTGCCCTTGGGGCCTTTGACTTCGATCTGCTGACCAGAGACGGATGCGGTGACACCCGATGGCAGATCGACCGGTTTTTTACCAATACGAGACATCTGCTTCTCCTTAGAAGATCGTGCAGAGCACTTCGCCGCCAACATTCTGGCTGCGTGCATTTGCATCCGACATCACACCTTTGGAGGTGGAGACAATCGACACACCCAGGCCCTGACGGACCGACGGGATGTCATTGACGCCCATATAAACGCGACGACCGGGTTTGGAGACCCGCTTCAATTCGCGAATAACAGGTTCGCCTTCGTAGTATTTCAGGCTGATCTCGATGGCGGGGTGGCCATCTTCACCTTTGATTTCTTCGAAACCACGGATGTAACCTTCGTCCGCCAGCACTTCGAGAACGCGGACACGCAGTTTCGACGCAGGGGTCGAGACCACGGATTTGCCGCGCATCTGGCTGTTGCGGATGCGGGTGAGCATATCTGCGATAGGATCGGTCATAACTCTCTCTCCCTTACCAGCTTGACTTGACCATGCCGGGGATTTGCCCGGCAGAGCCGAGTTCCCGCAGCGCGATCCGGCTGATTTTCAGCTTGCGATAATACGCATGCGGACGACCGGTCAGTTGGCAACGATTGTGAAGACGTGTGGCGGAGCTGTTGCGTGGCAGTTTGGCCAGCTTCAGGGACGCGCGGAAACGATCTTCCATCGGTTTGGTTTCGTCACTGATGATTGCTTTGAGCTCAGCACGCTTGGCGGCGTACTTCTTCACCAGCTTTTCGCGCTTCACTTCGCGCGCGATCATGGATTTTTTAGCCATATCTAGTCTCTCCTGCGCTTACGAGTTGAAGGGCATGTTGAAATGCTTCAGCAAGGCTTTTGCTTCGGCATCGGTTTGGGCTGTGGTCGCGATCACGATGTCCATCCCCCAGGTCTCATCGACCTTGTCGAAGTCGATCTCGGGGAAAACGATGTGCTCTTTGAGACCCATGGCATAGTTGCCACGGCCGTCAAAGGACTTGCCGGACACGCCGCGGAAGTCACGGACGCGAGGCATCGCAATGGTGATCAGACGGTCGAGGAATTCGTACATCCGGTCGCCGCGCAGCGTCACCTTGGCACCCAGCGGCATGTCTTCGCGAACGCGGAAACCGGCGATGGATTTCTTGGCCGTGGTGGTCAGGGCCTTCTGACCGGCGATGGCCGTCAGATCTTCCTGTGCCGATTTGGCTTTCTTACTGTCACGAACAGCTTCGGCACCGCAGCCAATGTTCAGGACAATCTTGTCCAGACGCGGGATCTGCATGTCGTTCTTGTAACCGAACTCTTCTTTCATCGCGGCCTTGATCGTGTCCTTGAACACAGCCTTGAGGCGGGGGGTGTAGTTTGCAGTGTCAAGCATCAGATCACGTCCCCTGTTGTCTTGGCAAAGCGCACTTTCTTGTCGCCGTCCATCTTGAAGCCCACGCGGGTGGGTTTGCCGTTGGAGTCGATCAGCGCGCAGTTGGACAGGTCAACGGGCATCGCTTTGGGGATGCGGCCGCCCTGGCTTTCCTGGGTCTGGCGTGTGGCGCGGATGGCGATGTTGATGCCATCGATCACGGCTTTATTCGACTTGGGGTCAATCGAGGAAATCGTGCCCTCTTTGCCCTTGTCCTTGCCGGCCAGCATGACGACCTTGTCGCCTTTTTTCAGTTTCGCAGCCATCAGAGCACCTCCGGAGCAAGCGAGATAATCTTCATGAAGTTCTTGGCGCGCAACTCGCGAACAACGGGGCCAAAGATCCGTGTACCCACGGGCTCGTTTGCGTTGTTCAGGATGACGGCGGCGTTGCGGTCAAAACGGATGGCGGTGCCATCGTCACGACGAACTTCCTTGGCTGTGCGCACGACGACGGCCTTGCGGACGTCACCTTTCTTTACGCGGCCGCGTGGGATGGCTTCCTTGACCGACACGACGATGACGTCGCCGACGGATGCGTATTTACGCTTGGAACCACCCAGGACCTTGATGCACTGAACTCGGCGAGCGCCGGAGTTGTCAGCAACATCCAGGTTGGTTTGCATCTGGATCATTTGGTTTCTCCCGACCTTTGGGGGGCGATGCGTGCCTGATCCCCAGGGTTTCGATTAATGTGGCAAATGCCGGGGGCGTTTAGGCCTCCAGCACCTCCCAGCGTTTTGTCTTCGATTTTGGCGCGCATTCGATGATGCGAACGGAGTCACCAACCTTGAAGGCATTCTTTTCATCGTGCGCCCGGTACTTCTTGGACTTACGAATGGTTTTCTTCAGAACCGGGTGCGTGAAACGGCGTTCCACGGAAACGGTCACTGTCTGGGCGTTGGCATCGGATGTCACGGTGCCGGTCAAAATACGCTTGGGCATCTAAAGGCTCCTTATTCCGCTGCCGACTTGGCTTTTTCATTGAGGATCGTCTTGACGCGCGCGGCGTCACGACGGACCGAACGCAGACGCGCCGGGTTCTCGATCGAACCTGTGGCCTGCTGGAAACGCAGGTTGAAGGCTTCTTTTTTCAGGTTTGCGAGGTCATCGCGAAGCTGGTCGGGGGTCTTGTCCCGAAGTTCTTGGGCGTTCATGCGCCATATCCTTTCAACATCACGAGAGGGCCGCAGCATATGCGTCACCCTGATTCCCGTGGAGTGGGTGGTGAAGTGCGCCGTATAGGGGGTGCACGGGTATGGCAACCCCATATTCCTAAAGAAATCCGGGCGGTGGCGGACCGCGTCGGGCGCCCCGACTACCCACACTATATGTATGCCCGGACCACCCCTCACGCACAATTCAACCCCTGCAACCCACGGCCATGGCGACGAGGCGCAAAGTACCCGTACTGGCGCCGCGCCAGGTTCCGCATCAGCGCCTTTCCACAACCGGGTGCCACTCTCGTGCATTTGCTGGCGCAAATACACTGACGCGCACTGGTTCAATATCGCGTTCCGCGATATTGAACCTTCATGTCCCAAATCACCTCCCTCTTCGCCACCCGCCTCTATCACGCCCCGCTCTCCGCCCATGACCCAAAGGTCGACCCGGACGAGCTTGAGGCCTCCTGCTATGCCATCGCCGAGGATGACGAGGCCGGGCAGGCATGGTGCGAGGAACAGGGGTTTCCGGGCTACACCTCTTATGCCTCGCTCGCCGACTTGCCCCGGCGGTTCCCGATCTTCGGCGATGTGGTCAAGGCGCTCGACGCCCATGTCGCGGCCTTCGCGCGCGACCTCGCCTTTGACCTTGGCGACAAGGCGCTGAAACTCGACAGCATCTGGATCAACATCCTGCCCGAGGGCGGCATTCACACCGGCCACATCCATCCCCATTCGGTGATTTCCGGCACCACCTATGTGGCCCTGCCCGAAGGCACCAGTGCGCTCAAACTCGAAGACCCGCGGCTGGCCATGATGATGGCCGCCCCGCCCCGGCTCAAAGACGCGCCCGCAGATCTCCAGACCTTCCACTATGCCCGCCCATCCGTCGGCGATGTGCTGCTGTGGGAAAGCTGGCTGCGCCACGAAGTGCCCATGAACATGAGCGAGGACGACCGCCTGTCGGTGTCGTTCAACTATGGCTGGGAATAGCGACCTGCGCGCAGTCCCGCTTGAGGACTTGTCGGTCGAGGCGGGCACGCGCCCCCACGCCCCTGCTCTGCCCAATGCGACCGACGCACAGCGGGCCAAGGGTCGGCAACTCGCCGCAATCCATGCCCACTACCTGCAGGACATGGCGCGGCTGGCGGCTGTGATCGACCGGATCGAGGCCGGGGACGCGCCCCCCGCCCATCTCGCGCAGATCGTGCTGGCCAGTGACATGGCACAGAACTTTGCCGCCTTTGGCAACCTGTGCGGACAAGGCTGCCAGATGCTGACGATGCACCACAATATTGAAGAACATCACATGTTCCCCGAGATCGAGGGCAAGGCCACGCCCTTTTCCGCCCTCATCGCACGGCTGCGGGAGGAGCATAAGGTGGTGCATGAATTGCTGGATCGGCTGGCGGCCTGTTCGGCGCGTCTGACCCGCTCCCCCGATGCCGAAGGGTTCGCCGAAACCCGCGCCGTCTTTGCTGCCCTGCACCGCGCTATCCAAAGCCATTTCGGCTATGAAGAGCGCGAGTTGGAAGCCGCCATCGGCGTCTATGTCGAGCAGTTCTGAGCGCTGTCGGACGCGCTATTTCTCGACCTTCTTCGCCTTTTTGTTCGTCTCGGCTGCGGCCTCGGCAGCCTTCTTGGCCGCCTTTTCCTCTTTGGTCAGGGTGTTGCCCCATTGATTGTTGGACAGGCCCAACCCATCCGGCATCGGCTTGGTCTTGCCCTTCTTGACCTCGCCGCCCTTGTTGAGGAACTCCTGGATCAGATCTTCGTCAGTGGTGGGTTTGGGGACGTGTTTCATGGGGTAGCCTCGCTCTCCGGGGTGCAAGTCCAGCCTAGCGAAGTGTGGGGCAATAGCTACTGTTAAGGAGACGCGTCTCCCGTGGAACGCTAAGCCGCGCCATCGGCAGGCCGCGGTATGTCGATCCAACTATACCGCTAAGGCGCTTTATCGCAGCCAAGCACATCTTGGATTTGAGCGGGGCGCAAGTGCCAGACATATCGACATGCCGGGGGGCGGCCTGTCGATGGCGCGGCGGCCTACGGCCTTGATTCCGCGCTTGGTGCATATTCAGAAGTAAGAAATAGGCCAGCGCCCGACCGACCTGGAGGGCCGTTGATCTGAGCGTTCCATGGCCGTCAAGCACAGCGTAACCGTTCAGCGCAGGTATCGACATAGCGCCCGCCCTCCGGGGGAGGTCGGTCGGGCGCTGGCCGGGCTGGGCGCCCAGCTGGGGAGATAGCTTAGTCGCGCCGCTCGTCTGCGGACATTACGTCAACAAGCGACACCAAAAAATCGCCGGTTCCGCTGAGGTAGAGGCCAAAGAGCACAATGACCCCGAGCAAAACAGCCCCGAGGCCTTTGCCTGACATTCCAAACAGCTTCAATTCAGCATTTCTAGGGGTGGTCCAGAACTCCATGCACATTCCTCGCTATAGAATGATGAATGACGCTCCTAGCTCCGCTATACCAGAGGCGACGGTTTTCCAGCAATAGGGTATCCGATTATCCACAGGCAATTCTGGGGAAACGTGGGCTTCCTGTGGACAACTAGCAAAAGAAAGCCCCCGACGCTCTCACACCGGGGGCTCTCATTTCTCACCGTAGGGTGGGGTTTCACCCCACCACTCACCAGTCCTTGTCAAAGACAGCGTTCAATCTCCACCGGGTACCGCTCTCGAGCATTTGCTGGCGCAAATACTCTGCCGCGCACTCAGAGAAGACTCACCAGTCCTCGCGAACAACCACCCGTGTCTTGATCGGCAGCTTCATCGCTGCAAGACGCAGCGCTTCACGCGCGACATCGTCATTCACGCCGTCGATCTCGAACATCACGCGACCGGGTTTGACCTTGGCCGCCCAACGGTCGACCGAGCCTTTACCTTTACCCATCCGGACCTCAATCGGCTTGGCCGAAATCGGCACATCCGGAAAGATACGGATCCAGACGCGGCCCTGACGTTTCATGTGACGCGTCATCGCCCGACGGGCGGCTTCGATCTGACGGGCGGTGATCCGCTCGGGTTCGATTGCTTTGAGGCCGTAAGTGCCAAAGTTCAGATCGGACCCGCCTTTGGCGAGACCCTTGATCGAGCCCTTGAACTGCTTACGGAACTTGGTGCGCTTTGGTTGAAGCATCCTTATGCCCTCCTATCAGCGACGACCGCCGGCACCGCGAGGTGCTGGGCCGTCTTGGAGTTCTTGTGCCTTGCGGTCACGCGCCTGCGGGTCATGTTCCATGATCTCACCTTTGAAGATCCAGGTCTTGATCCCGATGATACCATAGGCCGTGGTCGCTTCGACATGGGCGTAATCGATATCGGCACGCAGGGTATGGAGAGGCACGCGGCCCTCACGGTACCATTCGGTGCGCGCGATCTCGGCACCGCCAAGGCGGCCCGCGACGTTCACGCGGATGCCAAGGGCACCCATACGCATGGCGTTTTGCACGGCACGTTTCATGGCGCGGCGGAAAGACACCCGGCGCTCAAGCTGCTGCGCGATGCTTTCGCCCACAAGGGCCGCATCCAGCTCCGGCTTGCGGACCTCAACGATGTTGAGGTGCAGTTCGGAATCCGTCAGGTTCGCCAGCTTCTTGCGCAGACCTTCGATGTCCGCACCTTTCTTGCCGATGATGACACCGGGGCGGGCTGTGTGGATCGTGACGCGGCACTTCTTGTGAGGACGCTCGATGATCACACGGGCCACACCGGCCTGCTTGCACTCTTCCTTGATGAAATCGCGGATTTTCAGGTCTTCCAGCAGAAGGTTCCCGTAATCCTTGGTGTCGGCATACCAGCGGCTGTCCCATGTACGGTTCACCTGCAGGCGCATGCCAATCGGATTGACTTTATTTCCCATTAGGCTTGCTCCTCTACCTGACGCACTTTGATCGTGATTTCCGCGAACGGCTTCATGATCTTGCCGAAACGACCGCGCGCCCGGGGGCGGCCACGTTTCATGGTCAGGTTTTTGCCAACCCAGGCTTCGGCGACGATCAGTTCGTCGACATCCAGGTTATGGTTGTTTTCAGCGTTGGCGATGGCCGACTGCAGGCACTTCTTGACGTCCTGCGCGATGCGCTTTTTGGAAAAGGTCAGGTCCGTGAGGGCCTTGTCCACCTTCTTGCCGCGGATCATCTGGGCAACCAGGTTCAGCTTTTGCGGAGACGTGCGCAACATGCGTGTCTTCGCCATCGCCTCATTGTCCGCCACGCGGCGAGGGTTCTTATCCTTGCTCATTTGCGTTTCGCCTTCTTGTCTGCCGCGTGACCGTAATAGGTGCGCGTGGGCGAATATTCACCGAACTTCTGACCGATCATCTCTTCGGACACGTTCACGGGAATATGCTTGTGGCCATTGTAGACGCCAAACGTCAGACCCACGAACTGGGGCAGGATCGTCGAGCGGCGCGACCAAATCTTGATGACTTCATTACGACCCGATTCACGGGCCGCTTCGGCCTTTTTCAACACATAAGAGTCGACAAAAGGGCCTTTCCAAACAGAACGAGACATCTATCAGCGTCCTTTCTTCTTGGCGTGACGCGAGCGGACGATCAGCTTTTGCGACGCTTTGTTCTTGTTGCGGGTACGCGCACCTTTGGTGGGCTTGCCCCATGGGGACACAGGGTGGCGACCACCCGATGTGCGGCCCTCACCACCACCATGGGGGTGGTCGATGGGGTTCATCACGACACCACGGACACTGGGGCGGATGCCCTTGTGACGCATGCGGCCCGCTTTACCGTAGTTCTGGTTGGAGTTGTCGGGGTTGGACACGGCACCAACAGTGGCCATGCATTCCTGACGGACCAGACGCAGTTCGCCCGAAGACAGGCGGATCTGGGCATAGCCACCATCGCGACCCACGAACTGGGCATAGGTGCCTGCGGCACGCGCGATCTGACCACCCTTGCCGGGCTTCAGTTCGATGTTGTGGATGATCGTGCCGATGGGCATGCCCTGGAAGGGCATTGCGTTGCCGGGCTTGATGTCGGCCTTGGCCGATGCGATCACCTTGTCCCCGATGGCCAGACGTTGGGGCGCGAGGATATAGGCCTGTTCGCCGTCCTCGTAGCGCACCAGCGCGATGAACGCAGTCCGGTTGGGGTCATATTCGATGCGTTCGACCGTGGCCGAAACATCCATTTTATTCCGCTTGAAATCGACGATCCGATAGAGGCGTTTCGCGCCCCCGCCTGTGCGGCGCATCGTGATCCGTCCGGTGTTGTTCCGTCCGCCAGACTTGGTCAAACCCTGTGTAAGGGATTTGACCGGGCGGCCTTTCCAAAGCTCCGAACGGTCGATCAGTACCAGCCCACGCTGGCCCGGCGTCGTCGGCTTATACGACTTGAGTGCCATGATTGCTGTCTTCCGTTTTGCTGTCTGCGGCCCGTGGACCGCTCTGGTTATAGGCCCCCGTAGGTGCCCGAGATGGTGCGGCGTGGGGCGGACGACACGTCCGCCTTACGGCCAAAGACAAAGCCCCGGACGAATCCGGGGCGCTGCCGATGGGTGCGTTTAAGTCAGGGCTCAGTCAGGGTCAACCCGTCGGATAGGCAATCTGCTTGGGCCGAACCAATAAAACATGCACAAACCCACGCCGGACGCGTCGCTGGCCCGGTGGTCGCCTGCACCCGCACGCACGGCACCCGACCGTAGGGTGGGCATTCTGCCCACCATCCAACGCTCACATCCCTCACCACCCCTAGCCGCGCGCGCCTGACCGTGGTCTGGCGCCAAAACGCTCGAACGGCACACTTTATGGCTGCCAAACACATCCCGAATGATCAGCGGGCAGCGCGCGGATGAAAAAGCGCCAGACCGCCGGGACGGTCAGGCGCTCGCCCGGCGCGCGTCGCGCTTGATTCCGGGCGGGGAAGGGCCACGCTCATGTTTTGTATCAAAAAGTTTAATTACAAACACGGGACCACCCATTTATACTTAAGTATAGCAAAAAGTCTGGAACACTGGTTTGGCACTGGATCACTTCGTTTCACAGGTTCACCTCAAGCAGTTCTTGCGAACAACTAACCCGAAGCTTCTCAACGCAGTCCGAAAGACAGATTTGGCGCAGTTTACGCCGAGGCCTCAAGATGTGTGCAGAGTCGAAGATGGGAGTACCAATGCTTTTCTTACAGACAATCGGATCATTGAAAAGTTCCTTCGAGACATAGAGCCCGCCTACGAACCATGCCTTTCCAGAATTATTGCTGGAGAGCTCGATTGGCAAAGCCGCTGGGTATTTGCTGGATTCCTTGCCTACTTACAAACCTATACTCCAACTGCGCTCAGAATGTTTGAACCAATGATCCGCACATTGCTCGAACAGACAGCACGGTCGCTAGAAACATCTGGAGAATTGGAACCCATAAGCATACCAAGTCTTCCTGACTGGGACGGAAAAACTTTTTCTGAATTAGCGCAAGAGGGTAAGGTCAAGTTTGATATCAATCTTAGAATGCCTCAAGCGATGGCGACAACTCAGCTATTGCAAATTCAAAACTCGCTAGCTTCGAGCGACGTCACTATCCTCCGATGCAAAGGTAGAATGAGATTTTTGACGAGCGATTTCCCATCCATAATACTAGGGCACCATCAGAATATTTTCGCTCAAAGGTTTCTTCCGCTTTCACCAAGCATTGGACTCATTTTCCACACAAATACTTCATCAAAAGACCGACATGAGTTTCCTTATCGCTTCATTGATGTCGGAGACCGCAGAGTCGACTTGATAAACAATCTCATCATACAGTCCGCAGAAAATCTAGTTTTCGCAACGTACCGGCACCCATGGCTACTAAGTAAAGTTAGCCAGTTCAAAAACTACCGTGTTGAGAATGTCGTCGAGAATTCGGGACCATTAATCAGGAGTCAGCAGCGAGTAGTATCTTCATAAGTTCGACTTACGCTAACACAGTTATTCCCAAACTTGAACAAACCCCTAATCCGCCCCTGTAGCCACTTGATTGTCCGCACACACCATGCCCCAGCATGGGACAGCAAAAAACCCCACCCACTCACGCAGCCGGGCTTCTCTATCTCTCCGTAGGGCGGGGTTCACCCCGCCACCCGATCAAAGACCTGTTGCCACGTCGATCCTGTCGCCAACTTCAAGCGCAACACACCCGTGACACGATCCAGATCGATGCGCCCTGCCCCAAAACACTCTACACTGGCCCTCAACCAGCAAAGGACACCCCATGCCCAAACCCAAAACACCCAAACCCGCCGTCACACCCACCACCGCCCCCCTGGTCGCCTTCAATCCGGCTGCCGCACAGGCGTGGATGGAGATCACGACCGAATGCGCCCGCTTCGCCATGGACCGCGTGCAGCAGGATTTCGCCGCACAACGCGCCATGATGGCCTGTACATCGCCCGCCGATCTGATGGCCCTGCAGACCGACCACTGCCGCGATGCGATTAAAAGTTACACCGAGCACGCCACGCGGATGGTGACCTCGATGACCGCCGCGGTTGACATGGTCACCGGCAAAGGCACGTCTCCGTTCAGCCGTAAATACGACGACATCCCTCTCTGAGGCGGGGGTAAAACCCTAACAAACCGCTAACCCGCCTCTGTAACCCCTTGATTTTACGTACCGCACATCCTGTCCCAGCGTGGGACAGCAAAAAACCCCGACCGCTCTCGCAGCCGGGGTTTTCAAATTTTCCAATCGGGCGGGGTCACCCCCGCCACCCGATCAAAGACCGGTTGTCACGTCGATCGTGTTGCCTTCTTCAAGCGTCACATACGCCTTCTTGACGTCCTTACGCTTACCGAGCGCCCCACGGAAGCGCTTCACTTTGCCCTTCGTGATAGTCGTGTTCACAGCCTTCACCTTCACACCAAACAGCGCCTCAACGGCCTCTTTGATCATCGGTTTGTTGCTGTCCATCGCCACCTCGAAAACAATCGCGCCGTTCTCGGACGCCATGGTCGCTTTCTCGGTGATGATCGGCTTGCGGATCACGTCGTAATGTTCTGCCTTGGCACTCATTTCAGTCGAGCCTCCAGTGCTTCGATCCCCGCCTTCGTGATCACCAGAGTGTCACGTTTCAGGATATCGTATACGTTTGCGCCCATCGACGGCAGGATATCCAGCCCTTCGATGTTGCGGGACGCGGCGAGGAAGTCTTCGTTGACCGACGCCCCGTCGATGACCAGCGCGCGTTTCCAGCCCAGGTCCTTGACCTGTTTGGCCAGTGCGGCGGTTTTTCCGGATGTTGTCGCGTCCTCGATCACCACCAGCTCACCGGCCGCCATTTTGGCGGACAGCGCGTGGCGCAGACCCAGTTTGCGGAACTTCTTGGTCAGGTCGTGGCCATGCGAACGAACCACCGGACCTTTGTAGATACCACCACCGCGGAAGATCGGAGCAGAGCGCGCACCGTGGCGTGCGCCGCCGGTGCCTTTCTGGCGATAGATCTTCTTGGTCGAGTATTTGACTTCGGACCGTGTCTTGACCTTGTGCGTGCCAGCCTGCGCGTTGTTGCGCTGCCAGCGGACGACGCGGTGCAGGATGTCGGCGCGTGGTTCGAGGCCGAACAGGGCCTCGTCCAGGTCGACCGAACCGGCCTTGCCGCCGTCGAGTTTGATGACATCGAGTTTCATGCGTCACCTTCTTTCTTGGCTTCTTCAGCAGCTTGCGCTTCGGCCACTGTGTCCGTCTTGGCCTCTTCGGCTTCGGCGGCTTCCATGGCGGCTTGCTCTTCTGCGGCGGCGGCGGCTGCTGCGGCTTCTACTTCGGCGGCGGCGGCGGCGGCGGCTTCTTCAGCGGCTTTGGCGGCTTCGGCGGCGGCAGATTTCAGCGCGGCGGGCAGGATCGCATTGTCAGGGAACGGCTTTTTCACCGCATCCTTGACCGTGACCCAGCCACCTTTGCTTCCGGGCACCGCGCCCTTGATCATGATCAGACCACGATCGCTGTCAGTGCGCACAACCTGCAGGTTCTGCGTAGTGACGCGTGCGGCCCCCATGTGACCGGCCATCTTCTTGCCTTTGAAGACTTTGCCGGGATCCTGACACTGACCGGTTGAACCGTGCGAACGGTGCGAGATCGACACACCGTGGCTGGCCCGCAGACCGCCAAAGTTGTGGCGTTTCATGGCACCGGCAAAACCCTTACCGATCGAGGTGCCTGTCACGTCGACAAACTGACCTTCAAAGTAATGGTCGGCGATGATTTCTTCGCCCACGTTGATCATGTTGGATTCAGAGACGCGGAACTCGACCAGCTTGCGCTTGGGCTCAACCTTTTGAGCGGCGAAGTGGCCGCGCATGGCTTTGCTCACGCGCTTTACCTTTGGCGAACCTGCGCCAAGTGTGACAGCGGTGTAGCCATCCTTGTCCGATGTCCGTTGGCCGACAACCTGCAGACCGTCCAGTTGAAGCACGGTCACAGGAACCTGTTTGCCGTCTTCCATGAACAGCCGGGTCATGCCGACCTTCTTTGCGAGAATTCCAGAGCGCATGGTCATACCCTCCTTCACGATTGCAGTTTGATCTCGACGTCCACGCCAGCGGCGAGGTCGAGCTTCATCAGCGCGTCCACGGTCTGGGGGGTCGGATCAACGATGTCGAGCAGACGCTTGTGCGTGCGGATCTCGAACTGGTCACGGGATTTCTTGTCCACGTGGGGACCACGCAGAACGGTGAATTTTTCGATCTTGTTCGGCAGCGGGATCGGTCCGCGCACGGATGCACCGGTGCGTTTGGCGGTGTTGACGATTTCCTGTGTGGACGCGTCCAGCACACGATAATCAAACGCCTTCAGCCGAATGCGAATGTTTTGGCTTTGAATGGCCATGTCTCAGGTTCCCTTATTCGGGTCTTTTAACGGAGAGGAGGAGCATCGCGCATCGACACCCCTCATCGCGTCTTTTTTCTAGCCGTAGGGCGGGGTTTCACCCCGCCGCGACGTGTCGGTCAGGCTGGGTGAAACCCCGCCCTACCGCGCAGCTCAATCCGTGATCTTTGACACCACGCCGGCGCCGACGGTGCGGCCGCCTTCGCGGATGGCAAAGCGCAGGCCCTGTTCCATCGCGATCGGGGCGATCAGCTCGACGCCGAAGGACACGTTGTCGCCCGGCATCACCATTTCCGTGCCTTCAGCCAGCTGAACCGTGCCGGTCACGTCCGTCGTGCGGAAGTAGAACTGCGGGCGGTAGTTGGCGAAGAACGGCGTGTGACGGCCACCCTCTTCCTTAGTCAGGATGTAGGCCTCGGCCTCGAACTTGGTGTGGGGCTTCACGGAACCGGGCTTGCACAGCACCTGGCCGCGCTCAACGCCTTCACGCTCAACACCGCGCAGCAGGGCGCCGATGTTGTCGCCCGCTTCACCACGATCCAGCAGCTTGCGGAACATTTCCACGCCCGTGCAGGTCGTCTTCTTGGTGTCGCGGATGCCCACGATTTCGATCTCGTCGCCGACGTTGATCACGCCACGCTCGACACGGCCAGTCACAACTGTCCCGCGGCCAGAGATCGAGAACACGTCCTCGACCGGCATCAGGAACGGCTGGTCCACAGCGCGCTCGGGCGTCGGGATGAACTCGTCCACGGCCGCCATCAGCTTGCGGATCGACTGTTCGCCGATCTCTTCGTCACGCCCTTCCATCGCGGCCAGAGCCGAGCCGGGGATGACAGGGATGTCGTCGCCGGGATACTCGTAGGAGCTTAACAATTCACGAATTTCCATCTCGACCAGCTCGAGCAGCTCTTCGTCATCGACCTGGTCGACCTTGTTCATGTAGACAACCATGGTCGGGATGCCGACCTGACGGCCGAGAAGGATATGTTCACGAGTCTGTGGCATAGGACCGTCAGCCGCGTTCACAACCAGAATCGCGCCGTCCATCTGGGCGGCACCGGTGATCATGTTCTTGACGTAGTCGGCGTGGCCGGGGCAGTCGACATGGGCGTAGTGGCGGTTCTCGGTCTCGTATTCCACGTGCGCGGTCGAGATGGTGATGCCACGGGCTTTCTCTTCGGGCGCGCCATCAATCTGGTCATATGCCTGAAAATCGCCGAAATACTTCGTGATCGCCGCCGTCAGCGTCGTCTTGCCGTGGTCAACGTGACCAATCGTGCCGATGTTAACGTGCGGTTTGTTACGTTCAAACTTTGCCTTTGCCATGATGGCCTCCTTCTAAACTCCATGCCCTCATTCAGAGGGTGAGCGTTCTACAGTTTCGTTGCTATCAGGCTAGAAAAGCCTGCAATAAGAGATTTGACGTCTTCACCCGACTCTTGGTCAGCGCTGTTGCGTGCCGCGTTGATCAGCATTCCAAGCGGCAGCGCATTGACGGCGATTTGCGAGTTCTTGGCCTGACCCGAGAAGTTGACCCATACGGGGTCTTTCAGTGGCTTACCGTTGGTCCCGACAATCGTCATTTGACCGACGATGCCATTCACGCCCCCGAAGGTGCGCGCGCCCGCATCTCGCAGACGCATGTCCGTGACGACCACGACAGCGCGGGCTTTGGTTGGCCCGCCCTGTACGTCACGTGCAAGGGCAGTCGATGTCTGCTCGACCGAGGCTATGATGGAGTCGCGCAGCGCCTCATCCGTCACACGACCCTTGATGGTCGCGTTTTCCGCCAGTTGAACCGATACGCTGCTGACCGTGTACGGGTTCGGTCCGGTCTGCACAGGTGTGGTCTCACCTGCGCAACCGGCCAAGACCAGTACGGCCCCAAGCATCATGTGTCGACGATTAAACATCTTACCAATCACTACTTTCTTAGGCGAATTTTGCCTGGATCTCGTCGCTGATGTTCTGCGGCACGGCTTCGTAGTGGTCGAACTGCATGGTGAAGTTCGCACGACCCGAGGACATCGACCGCAACGTGTTGATGTAGCCGAACATGTTGGCAAGCGGCACAAAGGCGTCGATGGCAATCGCGTTGCCGCGTGTGTCCTGACCCTGCACCTGACCGCGACGCGATGTGAGGTCGCCGATGATACCACCGGTATACTCTTCGGGCGTCACAACCTCGACCTTCATGATCGGTTCCAGCATCTTGGCGCCGGCCTTCTTCATGCCTTCGCGCATACCCATGCGGGCCGCGATTTCAAAGGCCAGAACGCTGGAGTCCACATCGTGGAATTTACCGTCGATCAGGGCCACCTTGAAGTCGATGACGGGGAAGCCAGCCAGCGGGCCGCTGTCCATCACGGACTTGATGCCTTTTTCCACACCGGGGATGTATTCCTTGGGAACGGCACCACCGACGATGCGGGATTCAAAGGAATAGCCTTCGCCCGGCTCTGTCGGCGAGATGATCAGTTTCACCTCGGCAAATTGACCCGAACCACCCGACTGTTTCTTGTGGGTATAGGTATGCTCGACCTCGTGACCGATGGTCTCGCGATAGGCCACTTGTGGCGCACCGATGTTCGCTTCGACCTTGAACTCGCGCTTCAGGCGGTCGACCAGAATGTCGAGGTGAAGTTCGCCCATGCCCTTCATGATGGTCTGACCGGATTCCAGATCCGTTTCCACACGGAAAGACGGATCTTCAGCGGCGAGACGGGCCAGACCTTGGGACATCTTCTCTTGGTCGGCCTTGGTTTTGGGCTCGACCGCGATCTCGATAACCGGATCGGGGAAGTTCATCGTTTCAAGCACGACCGGATCGTTCACAGCCGACAATGTGTCGCCTGTGGTTGTGTCTTTCAGACCGGCCAGCGCGATGATGTCGCCCGCAAACGCTTCGGTGATTTCCTCGCGGTTATTGGAGTGCATCATCATCATCCGACCGACGCGCTCTTTCTTGCCTTTGGTCGAGTTCAAAAGCGTGTCGCCCTTGTTCAACACACCCGAATAGATGCGGGTAAAGGTCAGCGATCCGACGAAGGGGTCGTTCATGATTTTGAACGCAAGGCCCGAGAACGCCATGTCGTCGTCCGCACGGCGGGCGATGTCACGGGTTTCTGTTTCGTCACCGGGTTTGAAGCCCATGTAATCGACCACGTCCAGCGGGCTGGGCAGATAGTCGATCACGGCGTTCAGCAGCGGCTGCACACCTTTGTTCTTGAAGGCAGAGCCACACAGAACGGGGATGAACTTGATGGCCAGCGTGCCCTTGCGGATCAGCTTGCGCAGCGTGTCGACGTCAGGCTCTTCACCTTCCATCAGATACGCTTCCATCGCGTCATCGTCCATTTCGACGGCAGTCTCGATCAGGTGCGCGCGCCATTCATCGGCTTGCGCCTTCAGGCTGTCGCGGATGTCGCGCTGTTCCCAGGAGGCACCCAGATCTTCACCGGCCCAGACCCATTCTTTCATGGTGACCAGATCGATCATGCCTTCCAGCTCGGTTTCGGCACCGATTGGAATCTGGATTGGCGCAGGGACGGCCCCTGTGCGGTCCTTGATCATCTTCACACAGTTGAAGAAGTCGGCACCGATCTTGTCCATCTTGTTGACGAACACGATGCGCGGCACCTTGTAACGGTCGGCCTGACGCCAGACGGTTTCGGTCTGCGGCTCGACACCGGCGTTGGCGTCCAGAACGGCAACCGCGCCGTCAAGAACGGCCAGCGAACGCTCGACTTCGATGGTGAAATCCACGTGGCCGGGCGTGTCGATGATGTTCATCCGGTACTTGGTGTCGGATGTGGCATCGGCTGTCGGCTCTTCCTGACGCTGCCAGAATGTGGTGGTCGCAGCAGAGGTGATGGTGATCCCACGCTCTTGTTCCTGCTCCATCCAGTCCATTGTAGCCGCACCATCGTGCACCTCACCAATGTTGTGGGATTTGCCTGTGTAGAACAGGATGCGTTCCGAACATGTGGTCTTGCCGGCATCGATGTGTGCCATGATGCCAAAGTTGCGGTAGCGTTGAAGCGGATAGTCGCGTGCCATGGGGTATGGTCCTCAGGGTATCTGGTTTACCAACGGTAGTGGCTGAACGCTTTGTTGGCGTCGGCCATCTTATGTGTGTCTTCGCGCTTTTTCACAGCGGTGCCGCGGGACTGAACTGCGTCCATCAGCTCGCCTGCAAGGCGCTCTTCCATCGTGTTCTCGTTGCGCTTGCGTGCAGCGATGATCAACCAGCGAATGGCCAGCGCCTGACGACGCTCGGGGCGGACTTCGACGGGCACCTGATAGGTGGCACCACCGACGCGGCGCGAACGCACTTCGACGGAAGGTTGGATATTGTCGAGCGCTTCGTGGAACACTTCCACGGGCGCGCGCTTGATCTTGGATTCAACCCGGTCGAACGCGGAATAGACGATGCGTTCGGCAGTCGATTTCTTACCATCGACCATCAGGTTGTTCATGAACTTGGTCAGTACCTTATCGCCATATTTGGCGTCGGGCAGAACTTCGCGTTTTTCGGCGGCGTGACGACGTGACATCTGCTGCTCTCCTTATTTGGGGCGCTTGGCGCCGTATTTCGAACGGCGTTGCTTACGATCTTTGACGCCTTGGGTATCCAGAACGCCGCGCAGGATGTGATAACGCACACCGGGAAGGTCCTTGACACGGCCGCCACGGATCAGAACAACCGAGTGCTCTTGCAGGTTGTGGCTTTCACCGGGAATGTAGCTGATGACCTCAAAACCGTTGGTCAGGCGCACCTTGGCGACTTTCCGCATGGCCGAGTTCGGCTTTTTCGGTGTCGTTGTATAAACGCGCGTACACACACCGCGTTTCTGCGGGTTCCCCTCAAGGTGAAGGGACTTTGAGCGTTTGACTTTGGGCTGGCGCGGCTTGCGGATCAGCTGTTGGATCGTTGGCATTGCAGGTATGTTCCCCGTCTCATCAACATATGTCGTGCGGGGCGGCCCCGCGGTTTCAATTCAATCGCCCCTGTGCGTCCACAAAAGCGCAAAAACCGCAATCGCTCCCGTGAGGGGCGACGCGGTGGGTTTCCAGAGGATCGGGCCAATGCAGGGGCCGGATCGTGTCCACTTCGGTTATGATTTCGGTTTCGGGCATGCACCCGGTCCGAGATAGCGGGCGTATAGGGGAGTCTCTGAGCGTGTCAACAGGTCCAGCCTTGGGAATGCGGACATGACGCAGGTTGGTCTGAATTGACGTCTTTTTCTGCTTACGCTGGACAGGCAATGGATGCCACGCGTACACCTAAGTCCAGCACCTATTTCGAAAAAAGGATTTGAAATGAAACGCCTGATCACCAGTCTGGCCATGTGTGCGACGCTCTGTGCCTTTGTTCTGCCAACCCTGGCCGAGGCCCAGCGCCTGCCGGTCGAGCGCAGCATGAAACAAAACACGACGCAGCATGGATTCGTTAAGGTCAAGGACCTTACGCGCCTTGGGAAACGGGCCCAGCGTTTCGAGGTCAGGGCGGGCGATTGTGGATGGGATGACGGCTGGAGTGACTGCGACAACGACCGAGAACGCTGGGAACTTTATGTCAAGAAGGACTGGCGTCACGGAACCGATCAGTGGATGGCGTTTTCGATCTATCTGCCCGCAGATTTCAAGACCAGTGCACGGGTGCGCACCACCGTAGGCCAGGTCAAGATGAAGGGCGGGCCCACCGGGATGGCGGGCGGGTTCCCGTCCGAACCGGGCGTGTTCCAGATGGAGATGTTGGGGGACCGCTACTTTTTGCGGGTCCATGTCCTGTCAGGCCCCTTTGACAACGTCCGGAACGACATCAAGGACTACAACCTTGCCAGTATCCGCGAGTTGCGTGGAAAGTGGACAGATTTTGTCGTGCGGGTGAATACCAGGTCGGCGCCGGGCACCATCGAGGTTTTCAAGAATGGTGCCCGGGTGGCCGCGCATAACTTCAACCAGAACTACGCGCCTAAGGCCTACTACTTCAAATACGGCATCTACCGCTCTTTCGTCAGCAACCACCGGGGGCCGATGCCGACACAGGTGGTGTATTTTGACGAAGTGCGCATGGGACGCAGCTACGATAAGGTGGCGGTTGAACGGCAGCGACGCGCCGTCGATTAGCGCAAGGGCAGTCGTGAATGAGCATGCAGGTTATCGGTCTTTGTCGCTTTTCCTACCCTGCTGTGGGGGGCTTTCAGGTCGATTTTGAGGACTTCGAGGAAAAGCTTGCCTATCTCTATGCCCCGGCCCGGATGGAGGAAAGATTTGCCACATTCGAGACCATCACCCTGCCCGCGCTGCGCGCGCAGACAGACCCGGATTTCACCCTTGTCGTGGTGATTGGCGACAGCCTGCCGGATCACTACCGCGCGCGCCTTGAAACCCTGCTGGCCGATATGCCGCAGGCGGTGATCCAGTCACATCCGCCTGCACAGCACCGGCCCATCATGAAACAGATCATCAATTCGGTCCGAGTGGACAGCGACGCGCCCTGCCTGCAGTTCCGCATGGACGACGATGACGCCGTGGCCGTCGATTTCGTCGCGCGGTTGCGGCAGGTGGCGGGGGATGTGTCGGATCTGGCCGCACGGGACAACCTGCTGGCCATCGATTTCAACCGCGGCTTCATCGTGCGCCCCGGCGCGGACGGGATCGCTGCTGTCGAAACAGCTGCGCCCTACCAAACCGCAGCCCTTGCCATGATGGTGGCACCCGGATCGCGCCAGACCATCATGAATTTCGCCCATCACAAGCTGGCCGAAAAGATGACGACGGTTACGGTAACGGACAGCATCATGATGCTGCGCGGGCACAACGACTACAATGACTCCCGCCAGGGACCATCGGCCAAGTCGCACAAACTGACGCGGATGGACGCAGCGGGCGAAGCGCTATTGCGCGAGCGGTTCGCCATCGACGCCGACACCGTGCGGCGTGCCTTTTCAGCGCTGTGACACCTTGCGCTCGCGATAAAGCGTGAACAGCCCTGTCGCCACGACAATCAGCGCGCCCAGCAAGGTCAGGTTGCTTGGCCAATCCCCGAACACGAGCCAGCCCAGCACCAGCGCCCAGACAAGGCCGGTGTAGCGAAACGGCGCAATAAACCCGATATCCCCCACCCGCATGGCCCGGATGGAAAAGAAATAGGCACCCATGATGAACACGGACGCGCCCGCAATCAGCGCCGCCAAGAGCCATGTGACCGGCACCCACTCGGTCACAATCGAGGCTGCGCCAAAGCTGAGCGTGACGACAAGCGATGACACCAGCGTCACTGTCATCGACGGCACATCCGCAGACAGGCGGCGGGTCGCAAGATCCCGCACCGTCACGCACACCACCGCCATCAGCGCATAGGCCGACCACAGGCTGAAACCGTCTCCGCCCGGGCGCACGATCAGCAACATGCCCATGAACCCGATCAGGATCGCCGACATCCGCCGCCACCCCAGCGGTTCGCGAAACACGAGCGCTGCTGCCACGGCAACGGTCAGCGGCAACGCCTGCAAAATGGCCGTCACATTGGCCAACGGCATGTTGAGCAGGGCGGTCACAAAGAAATAGGCCGCGCCAACTTCGGTCGCGGCACGCAGTCCGATCAGCCACCAGTCGCGCCGCGCGACCTCAAACCGCAGGCTGCCAAGATAGCGGGCCAGCGCATAGATCAGCACCGTGGACAACACGCCGCGCAGGAACAGCAACTGGGCCAGCGGCATCGCACCCTGCGTCAGCTTGATCAGCGTGTCGTTCAGCGTGAACGCCGCCATCGAGGCCATCATCAAAACTGCGCCAAGGGTGTTGGGGGACATGGGCAAACCGCCATTCAAGTTCGCGGCACGCTAGCGGCTGGTGCAGAGGTTGGCCAGAGGCCACGACACCATTGCGAGCGCGATCAGACATGGCAAAAACGCAGGCCAGCAGAAACGAAAAACCCCGCCTCGACGGGCGGGGTTTTCCAAAGTCTTCAGGCGCTGCGATCTAGTCGCGGCTTTCCTCGGAGGTGTCGATGACGGTGTTGAACACATCGCCCCCAACCACATCGTCGGCTGTCGGTGCTGCCAGTGCGGCGGCGGCCTCGGCCTCTTCGCGGCGTGCCTCGATCACAACATTGTCGCGATCCGTGGCGATCTTGCGCACCGCCTGCGTCGCCCCACCGGTGCCCGCCGGGATCAGACGGCCCACGATGACGTTCTCCTTGAGACCGACCAGCTTGTCCTTCTTACCCTGCACAGAGGCTTCGGTAAGAACACGGGTGGTTTCCTGGAAGGACGCCGCCGAGATGAACGAACGTGTCTGCAACGACGCCTTGG
Source organism: Tateyamaria armeniaca (assembly GCF_045797845.1). Lineage (NCBI taxonomy): Bacteria > Pseudomonadati > Pseudomonadota > Alphaproteobacteria > Rhodobacterales > Roseobacteraceae > Tateyamaria > Tateyamaria armeniaca. Next base: position 1,764,652 of record NZ_JBHDIY010000002.1, on the reverse strand, counting down.
TGATGCCCAGCAGGATCGGTTCGCCCTGGCTCGGACGGCCCCCTTTGGACACGGCCTTGGCATTGGCGGCATCGAACTCCTGCTTGTCCACGTGCTCGCCTTTCAGCAGCGTGGTGTCGCCGGAGTCGCTGATCTCCCACTTCTGGAGCATCTGGCGCACGATGACTTCGATGTGCTTGTCGTTGATCTTCACACCTTGCAAACGGTACACGTCCTGCACTTCGTCAATCATGTAATCCGCCAGCGCCTCTACACCCATGATCGACAGGATGTCGTGGGGGGCCGGGTTGCCGTCCATGATATAGTCACCCTTCTGGACAAAGTCGCCTTCGGCCACAGGGATGTGCTTGCCCTTGGGCACCATGTACTCGACCTTGTCCATGGACTCGTCGCTGGGTTCGATCGCGATGCGGCGCTTGTTCTTGTAGTCCTTGCCAAAGCGCACGTAACCATCGATTTCGGCGATGATCGCGTGATCTTTGGGACGACGGGCTTCGAACAGTTCGGCCACACGGGGCAGACCACCGGTGATGTCCTTGGTCTTGGCGCCTTCACGCGGGATACGCGCAACAACGTCACCTGCAACGACATCCTGACCTTCTTCGATGGACAGAACCGCGTCGACGGACATCGGATAGGTCACCGGGTTGCCCGCATCGTTGCGGACCGGTTCACCATCTGCATCGACCAGAATGATTTCCGGCTTCAGCTCGTTGCCACGGGCGGCAGAGCGCCAGTCGATCACGATCTTCTGGGTCATGCCTGTCGCATCGTCCGTCTCGTCCCGCACAGCGATCCCGCTGACAAGGTCAACGAATTTCGCCGTACCCGCTTTCTCCGCGATGATCGGCAGGGTGTAGGGATCCCATTCGAACAGCTTGTCGCCACGCTTGACCTTCTGACCTTCGGACACGAACAGGGTGGTGCCATACCCAAGCTTGTGGCTGGCACGTTCCTCGCCGTTTTCGTCCTGAATGATCAGCTTCATGTTACGGCCCATGACCAGGGTCTGACCGTTTGCATTGTCGAGCGTCTGCGCGTTCTCGAAGACGATCTTGCCCTCCTGGCTCGCTTCAAGGAACGACTGCTGACCACCCTGGGCGACGCCACCGATGTGGAAGGTCCGCATCGTCAGCTGTGTCCCGGGTTCACCGATGGACTGTGCGGCAATGATGCCGACAGCCTCGCCAGTGTTGACCATGGTGCCGCGTGCAAGGTCACGACCATAGCAGGTCGCGCACACGCCTTCTTCGGACTCGCAGGTCAGTGGCGAACGGATGCGCATCGACTGCACTGCGAATTCGTCAACCGAATCCGCCATGCGTTCGTCGATCAGCGTGCCATTGGCGATCAGAACCTCTTCGGTACCGGGCTTGAGGACATCCTCGGCCGTGACCCGACCCAGAACACGCTCGGACAAGGGCGAGACGACTTCGCCGTCGTTCACAGCGGCTTCGGCTGTGATGGCGTTGTCGGTTCCACAGTCGCGATCTCGCACGATGCAGTCCTGTGCGACGTCCACCAGACGACGGGTCAGATAGCCCGAGTTCGCCGTTTTCAGGGCGGTGTCAGACAGACCCTTACGGGCGCCGTGGGTCGAGTTGAAGTATTCAAGAACGGTCAGACCTTCCTTGAAGTTCGAGATGATCGGCGTCTCGATGATATCGCCGTTCGGCTTGGCCATCAGGCCACGCATTCCGCCCAGCTGTTTCATCTGGGTGACCGAACCACGCGCACCGGAGTGGGCCATCATGTAAACCGAGTTTGGTTCACGTTCGGACCCGTCTTCATCCTTCTGTGCTGCCGAAATGGAGCCCATCATGGCGTCGGTGACCTTGTCGTTACACTTCGACCAGGCATCGACCACCTTGTTGTACTTCTCACCTTGGGTGATCAGGCCGTCCATGTACTGCTGTTCGAAATCCTTCACCTGTTCGCGGGTTTCATCCACGATGGGCCACTTGGTTTCGGGGATCAGCATGTCGTCCTTGCCGAACGAGATACCGGCCTTGAAGGCGTGCTTGAAGCCCATGGTCATGATCTGGTCACAGAAGATGACGGACTCTTTCTGCCCGCAATAACGGTAAACCGTGTCGATGACCTGTTGCACTTCTTTCTTGCGCAGCAGGCGGTTGACCAGTTCGAACGGCGCCTTGTTGTTGAGCGGCAAAAGCGCGCCCAGCAGCACACGACCGGGGGTCGTGTCAAAGCGTTCCATGACCTCAAGGCCTTCGGCGTTGATCTGCGGCAGACGGGCTTTGATCTTGGTGTGCAGGTGCACGATGCCCGCGTCCAGCGCGTGCTCGACCTCTTCGATCGACCCGAACACCATGTCCTGACCTTTCAGGCCTTCACGTTCCAGCGTCACGTAGTAGAGACCGAGGATCATGTCCTGCGACGGCACGATGATCGGCGCGCCGTTGGCAGGCGACAGCACGTTGTTCGTGGACATCATCAGCACGCGCGCTTCCAACTGGGCCTCAAGGCTCAGCGGCACGTGCACAGCCATCTGGTCACCGTCAAAGTCGGCGTTGAAGGCCGAACAGACCAGCGGGTGAAGCTGGATCGCCTTACCTTCGATCAGAACAGGTTCGAACGCCTGAATGCCAAGACGGTGCAGCGTCGGCGCACGGTTCAGCATGACGGGGTGTTCGCGGATGACCTCATCCAGAATGTCCCATACTTCGGGACGCTCTTTTTCCACCAGCTTCTTGGCTTGCTTGACGGTGCTCGACAGGCCCTTGGCCTCCAAGCGGCTGTAAATGAACGGCTTGAACAGCTCCAGCGCCATCTTCTTCGGCAGACCACATTGGTGCAGCTTCAGCTCCGGCCCGGTCACGATTACCGAACGACCCGAAAAGTCGACGCGTTTTCCCAAAAGGTTCTGACGGAAGCGACCTTGCTTACCCTTCAACATGTCGCTGAGCGATTTCAGCGGACGCTTGTTGGCGCCGGTGATCACGCGACCACGACGGCCGTTGTCGAACAGAGCATCCACGGATTCCTGCAACATCCGCTTTTCGTTACGGACGATGATGTCAGGTGCGCGCAGCTCGATCAGTCGCTTGAGACGGTTGTTCCGGTTGATCACACGACGATAAAGGTCGTTGAGGTCAGACGTCGCGAAACGGCCCCCATCCAGTGGCACCAGTGGGCGCAGTTCCGGCGGGATCACTGGGATCACGGTCAGAACCATCCATTCGGGGCGGTTGCCGGACTCAAGGAAGGACTCAACGACTTTCAGACGCTTGATGATCTTCTTGGGCTTCAGCTCGCCTGTCGCCTCTTTCAAATCAGCGCGCAGGGTTTCGGCTTCGGCCTCAAGATCGATCTGGGACAGCATCTCGCGGATCGCTTCGGCACCGATATTGGCGGTGAAGGCGTCCATACCGAACGCGTCCTGGGCGTCCATGTACTCTTCCTCAGACAGCATCTGGCCATAGGACAGATCGGTCAGACCCGGCTCGGTCACCACATAGTTTTCAAAGTACAGCACACGTTCCAGATCGCGCAGCGTCATGTCCAGCATCAGACCGATGCGGGACGGCAGCGATTTCAGGAACCAGATGTGCGCGACGGGCGCGGCCAATTCGATGTGGCCCATCCGCTCGCGGCGGACCTTTTGCAAGGTGACTTCCACACCGCATTTCTCGCAGACAACGCCGCGATATTTCATGCGCTTGTATTTGCCGCACAGGCATTCGTAATCCTTGATCGGGCCAAAGATACGCGCGCAGAACAGGCCGTCACGCTCGGGCTTGAACGTGCGGTAGTTGATGGTCTCGGGCTTCTTGATCTCACCGAAAGACCAGCTCAGGATACGCTCTGGCGAGGCCAGCGATACCTTGATCTCGTCAAACACCTTAGGCGGCGTCAGCGGGTTGAACGGGTTGTTTGTCAGTTCCTGGTTCATTTTCAAATCCTTGAAAGGGGAGCAAAGGGTGCGACGGGGAGGTAAGGCGCATTTAAATGCGCCTTACGCGGGTCCCGTTATTCGTCTTCCTCTGCATCCAGGAGTTCCATGTTGAGGCCCAGACCGCGGACCTCCTTGACGAGAACGTTGAACGATTCTGGAACACCAGCCTCGAAATTGTCCTCGCCCTTGACGATGCTCTCATAGACCTTGGTCCGGCCCGCCACGTCGTCCGACTTCACCGTCAGCATCTCCTGCAAGGTGTAGGCGGCGCCGTAGGCTTCAAGAGCCCAGACTTCCATCTCACCAAAGCGCTGACCACCGAACTGTGCCTTACCACCCAGCGGCTGCTGCGTAACAAGCGAGTACGGTCCAGTCGAACGGGCGTGGATTTTGTCGTCCACAAGGTGGTGCAGCTTCAGCAGGTACTTGATGCCCACGGTCACAGGGCGGCTGAACTGCTCACCCGTACGGCCGTCAAACAGCACCGACTGACCCGAGGTTGAGAAGCCCGCACGTTCCAGCGCGTTGTTCACATCCGCCTCTTTCGCACCGTCAAAGACGGGCGTGGCGATGGGAACGCCGCGTGTGACGTTGCCAGCGGCCTCAACCAGCGTGTCCTCGTCCATGCCGCTGATGCCTTCTTCGTAGACATCCTCGCCATAGGCCAGGGTCATCGCCTCGCGCACAGGGGTCAGATCGCCGGAGCGTTTGTATTCCTGCAACGCCTCGTCGATGTTCACACCCAGACCACGTGCGGCCCAACCCATGTGGGTTTCAAGGATCTGACCGACGTTCATGCGCGACGGCACGCCCAGCGGGTTCAGACAGAAATCGACCGGTGTGCCATCGGCGAGGAACGGCATGTCCTCCATCGGCACCACTTTCGAAATCACACCCTTGTTGCCGTGACGACCGGCCATCTTGTCGCCCGGTTGCAGCTTGCGCTTCACCGCCACGAACACTTTGACCATTTTCATCACGCCGGGGGGCAGATCGTCACCACGGCGGACCTTTTCGACCTTGTCCTCGAAACGGGCATCGAGGGCACGTTTCTGCGCCTCATATTGCTCGTTCAGGGCCTCGACCACCTGTGCCGATTGCTCATCCTTGAGGGCAATCTGCCACCAGGCCGAACGCGGGAACGCTTCGAGCAGATCAGCATCGACATTGCTGCCTGCCTTGACGCCTTTCGGCCCCTTGGCGATTTCCTTGCCCAGCAGCATGTCGCCCAGACGGGCATAGATGTTGCGGTCCAGAATGGTCAGCTCGTCGTCCCGGTCGCGGGCCAGACGTTCGACTTCTTCACGCTCGATCTGCAGCGCACGTTCGTCTTTTTCTACTCCGTGGCGGTTAAAGACGCGCACCTCAACGACAGTCCCAAAGTCACCGGGTTTCACACGCAGCGATGTATCGCGCACGTCCGAGGCTTTCTCACCAAAGATGGCGCGCAAGAGCTTTTCTTCCGGCGTCATCGGGCTTTCGCCCTTGGGGGTGATCTTGCCCACCAGAATATCGCCCGGTTCCACGTCCGCACCGATATAAACGATGCCCGCCTCGTCGAGGTTGCGCAGGGCTTCCTCACCGACGTTCGGGATATCGCGGGTGATCTCTTCCGGCCCCAGCTTGGTGTCACGGGCGGCGACTTCGAATTCCTCGATGTGGATCGAGGTAAATACGTCATCACGCGACACACGCTCGGAGATCAGGATCGAGTCTTCGTAGTTGTAGCCATTCCATGGCATGAACGCGACAACCACGTTCTTGCCCAGCGCCAGTTCACCCATGTCGGTGCTTGGCCCGTCGGCAATCACTTCGCCCTTCTGAACCGTGTCACCCACCTTCACCAGCGGGCGCTGGTTGATGCAGGTGTTCTGGTTCGAACGCTGGAACTTGCGCATGCGGTAGATGTCCACGCCTGCATCGCCCAGCTCAAGGTCATGCGTGGCGCGGATCACGATCCGGGTGGCGTCCACCTGGTCGATGATGCCAGCACGTTTGGCCATGATGGCCGCACCTGAATCGCGCGCCACAACTTCTTCGATGCCGGTGCCGACCAGCGGAGCCTCGGCTTGCAGAAGCGGAACCGCCTGACGTTGCATGTTCGAACCCATCAGAGCACGGTTGGCGTCGTCATTTTCAAGGAACGGGATCAAGGACGCAGCTACCGAGACCAACTGTTTCGGGCTGACGTCGATCAGGTCCACAGAGTCGACAGGAGACAGGGTGTAGTCCCCGGATTTCCGGGTGTTGACCATCTCGTTGATGAACTTGCCGCCCTCGTCCAGCGTCGCGTTCGCCTGCGCCACGGTGTGACGCATTTCCTCGGTGGCGGACATGTAGTGGACTTCATCCGTCACCTGACCCTCGTTCACGACGCGGTAGGGCGTTTCGATAAAGCCGTACTTGTTCACACGCGCAAAGGTGGCGAGGCTGTTGATCAGACCGATGTTCGGCCCTTCAGGCGTCTCAATCGGGCACATCCGGCCATAGTGGGTCGGGTGCACGTCGCGGACCTCAAAACCGGCACGTTCACGGGTCAGACCGCCAGGCCCAAGGGCCGACAGGCGACGCTTGTGCGTCACTTCGGACAGCGGGTTGGTCTGGTCCATGAACTGCGACAGCTGGGACGAGCCAAAGAACTCGCGCACCGCAGCAGCAGCAGGCTTGGCGTTGATCAGATCCTGCGGCATCACGGTGTCGATCTCAACGGAAGACATCCGCTCTTTGATCGCACGCTCCATGCGGAGCAGGCCCACGCGGTACTGGTTCTCCATCAGCTCACCAACCGAACGGACACGGCGGTTGCCGAGGTGGTCGATGTCGTCGATGTCGCCCTTGCCGTCGCGCAGCTCGACCAGCGCCTTGATGCAAGCGACGATGTCTTCGCGGCGCAGGGTGCGCTGGGTGTCTTCGGCGTCCAGCGCCAGACGCATGTTCATCTTCACACGACCAACGGCGGACAGGTCATAGCGCTCGCTGTCAAAGAACAGCGTGTCGAACAGGGCCGACGCCGCATCAACGGTGGGCGGCTCGCCCGGACGCATGACGCGATAGATGTCCATGAGCGCGGTCTCGCGGTTCATGTTCTTGTCGTTGGCCATGGTGTTGCGCATGTAGGGGCCGACATTGACGTTATCGATGTCCAGCACGGGGATTTCCGTGATGCCCGCATCGATCAGATCCTTGGCGGTACCACCAATCAGCGTGCCGTCCTTGTCGTACTCAAGGGTCAGCTCATCACCGGCCTCGACATAGATCGCGCCGTTTTCTTCGTTGATTATATCCTTGGCCACGAACTTGCCAACGATATGCTCGAACGGGACCAGCAGGTCGTTGACCTTACCATCGTCGATCAGCTTCTTGACGGCGCGGGGGGTGACCTTCTTGCCCGCTTCGGCAATGACTTCACCGGTTTTTGCGTCGACCAGATCATATGTGGGGCGGGTGCCGCGCACGCGATCGGGGAAGAACGGGGTAACCCAGCCTTTGTTTTTCTTCAGCTTGAAGGTCACGGTCTCGTAATACGCGTCCATGATCGCTTCCTGGTCGAGACCAAGGGCATAAAGCAGCGTGGTCACAGGCAACTTGCGGCGACGGTCGATGCGCGCAAACACGATGTCCTTGGCGTCGAATTCGAAATCCAGCCAGCTGCCGCGATAGGGAATAATACGGCAAGCGAACAACAGCTTGCCCGAGCTGTGCGTTTTGCCCTTGTCGTGATCAAAGAAGACACCGGGCGAGCGGTGCATTTGGGACACGATCACACGCTCGGTGCCATTCACGATGAACGTCCCGTTGGGGGTCATCAGGGGCATGTCGCCCATGAACACGTCCTGTTCCTTGATGTCCTTGACGGACTTGGCACCGGTATCTTCGTCCACATCAAACACGATCAGGCGCAGCGTCACCTTCAGGGGCGCTGAGTAGGTCATGTCGCGTTGCTGACATTCCTCGACGTCGTATTTGGGCTTTTCCAGCTCGTACTTGACGTATTCCAGAACCGAGGTCTCGTTGAAATCCTTGATCGGGAAAACCGACTGGAACACACCCTGGATGCCATCGCCATCCGTGGGGGTCTCAGCATCGCCGGAATTCAGGAACAGGTCATAGGATGATTTCTGCACCTCAATGAGGTTCGGCATCTCCAGAACTTCACGGATTTTGCCATAATATTTACGAAGTCGTTTTTGGCCAAGGAACGTATTTGCCATGCGGTTTTCGCACTCCATCTTTGTGGCGTTCGCGGTCCGGGAGGGCGGTCCGGTGCGAACTCTCAAAGACCGAAAAGAAGATCTATACCTGCGCACCTGCCCATGGCGCGCGCCCGATCTCAATCTTTCCTAAAGAGCCGTCGGAGGTTTGGTGCGGCGGCTCTTTGCGAAAGATTTTGAGGAATGATGTGGTGTACCTGCTCCTGCCATATCTAAAGACGCAAAAAGCCGGGCGCGAATCAACGCTCCCAGCGGAAGCTCCGACATAGGCGTTGCTTAACGAAAGCACAACAGGGCGACCGGAGAAAATGCGCAAAACATCTCTCATCGCGGCGCAGGGCGCGGCAACAGGTTGTGCGCCTACTTTAAGACGCAGTTATTCCCTATGGCAATGATTTTAGCTTCAGGGCTGCTTCGGTGCGGTTCTGGCACCCGGTTTTGGACAGAACACGTTCCACATGTCGGCGCACCGTGTGCAGGCTGATCCCAAGATCACGGGCGATCTGTTTGTCCTGCAACCCGTCCGCCATGCGGGCGGCGACCTCCCCCTCGCGCGGCGTCAGTCCAAAGGTCCGGACCAGCGGTTTCACGTCGATAGAGATCAGGCAGATCGGATCGCCATGTGGCCACGGGGCTTGGGCCGCAGACAATGTGACCTCTCCGCAGGGCAGCGACAGGTTCGAGGTGACGTTCAACGGGGCATCCGCCATGTAACGCGCGCGGCGCCTGACCCGCAGCACATCCAGGGCAAGCCGCGCGGCCGCATTCTGACAGGCTTCCAGACCAGGATGCGTCGCGGCCATTCCTTCAAACCGGGCATTGCGGTGCAACAGCTTGCCCGCGGCGTCAAACACGATCAGCGCGACAGGCATGGCATCCAGCGACAAGGCCCATTCCGCTTCATAGCGCTGCAATTCGGCGCGCAACTTGCGCCCGGCACTGAACGCAGGTTCCAGCAACTTCAACCAGTTGAACTCGGACGAGGCCTCATCCGGCACTTCGCCGTAGGTATAGCCGGCGATCAGCATCCCCTCTCCCACCGACAACGGGGTCGAGGCCGCCATTTGCCGGTTGATCTGGTTGGGGTTCAACGCCTGCGCATGAACCACGGTGGCCTCGCGCTGTTCAGGATCAAACAGCGGTGCGTCGTGAAAGGCCCCTGCCCCTGCACTGCGCAGCACCCGGTGCAGGAACGACGCATAGGGATCGACAAAGGTGGAAAACCCGTCTGCGTCATAACCGTGAAACGTGTCTGCAATACCCGTCGCAAGGCTCGATGACATCGACCGGCTCGCCACCGCGATGGCACTGCCCTGTCCGTCCGGCCCAACTTCATACAGCTTGTCGGTGCGCAGCAAGGTTTCAAGCGTGTCACAGGCAGCGGCATCCTCCCACAACCCATCGGGCTGCAATAGCGCGCGCTGCAAGTCTATGATCCGCGTTACGTCCATCCTAACCCCCTCATATAAATGAGTTTAGGGCAAAGTCCCTAGGGCATTTGCCCTAAAGACGGCGTTCATACCGCCGGTTAGGATTCACACCCGATACACCAATCTAACCGGGTAAATTTTGATGACCAAACCTATTTCCAAACTTCTTCTCTGCGGTGCGCTCCTGTGCGGCGGGGCGCTGACAGGGCCCGCTTCGGCGGCCACCATCCTCTACACTCTCAACTCGTCGGTGAGCGTCGGGGGATCTCCGAACACGGATGTCGACGAAAAGATGCAAAGCACCTTTATCCCCCTGACCGGCAATGAATCCGCCTCGGTCGAGGCAAACGTCAAGGACAGCTTTGGCCCCGGCGCGGGCAACGCGACCTCCGGCTTCACCGTTGATCAGGCCGCCGGATCCATCAAGTTTGGCGCAACCGCAGACATCACGGCCCCCGCCTCTCAGGTGCTGTCGCGGGCCACCAGCAGCATGTCCATCTCCCTCGCCGAAGACTTCACGATCACGGGCACCGGCAACATCACCTTCCGCCTCGGGCTCGAAGGGCTGCTGTCGCACGCGTCAACACGGAACTTCGGCGGCGAGGGCTCGGCGGTCAACGCGTTCATGCGGCTGGTCGACAATTCCAGCGGATTCACGACGCTGGGCTCGGACCGGTTCTCGCAAAACGCAACCTTCAACACCAGCGCGGTGATCGACGAGCTTCTGGAATTCACCGTCAACATCACCGAAAGCAAAACCTACCTGTTCAACCTGTCGATGGACGCAAGCACCGCAGTCAGAGAGCGCGGGTTCGGCAACTCCGGCGCATCATCGGCTGACTTCTTCAACACCGCGTTCCTGTCCTTTACCGCAGACCCCACGCTGACGGTAACAACCGGCGATCCGGCCTTCCTGTCAGGCACGACGCCTGCGCCCGTTCCACTTCCGGCCGCAGGATGGCTGCTGCTGGCAGGGCTCGGCGGGCTGGGGGCACTGCGACGACGCAAACACACCAGCTGAACGAAAAAGGGCGCCCCGATGACCGGAGCGCCCTTCAAACGTGAGGTGGGCAATCTGCCCACAAATGCTTAGGCCAGTTCGACCTCTGCGCCAGCTGCTTCCAGCTTGGCTTTGACTTCTTCGGCTTCGGCCTTGTCGACGCCTTCTTTGATCTTGCCACCGGCTTCGACCAGATCCTTGGCTTCTTTCAGGCCCAGGCCTGTGATGCCGCGGACTTCTTTGATGACGTTGATTTTCGACGCGCCTGCGTTCTTCAGAACGACGTCGAATTCTGTCTTCTCTTCCTCAGCAGCGCCACCGGCATCTGCAGGGCCCGCCATCATGACTGCGCCACCGGCTGCAGGCTCGATGCCGTACTCGTCTTTGAGGATTGTCTTCAGTTCTTGTGCTTCCAGCAGGGTCAGACCAACGATCTCTTCTGCCAGTTTTTTCAGATCAGCCATTTTATCAGCTCTTTCCGTTTCGATATGTGTGTTCCAACGTGTGCAATTTCCACACGCCGCTCAGACGTTTGCTTACGCTGCCGCCTTGTCCTCGATCGTGGACAAGATGGACGCAATGTTGCTTGCAGGTGCGCCAATGGACCCGGCGATATTGGATGCAGGTGCGCCAAGCATGCCGGCGATGGTGCTGATAAGCTCCTCGCGCGATGGCATCTTGGACACAGCCGTCACACCGGCCCGGTCCAACGCGTTCTCACCCATGGCCCCGCCGAGGATCACGAACTTGTCGTTTTCCTTGGCAAAGTCCTCGGACACCTTGGCCGCGGCCACCGGGTCTTCGGAAAAGGTCAGAACGGTCATGCCCGTCAGGAAATCAGCGATGCTTGCGCACGGCTTGTCCTCAAGGGCGATTTTGGCGAGCCTGTTTTTGGCGACACGAACGCTCGACCCGTTGTCGCGTGCACGGGCACGCAGGTCTTGCATTTCGGCAACTGTCAGGCCGGCGTAGTGGGCAACCACAACGACGCCAGAGCTTTCAAAGATCTGGCCGAGTTCCTCGACCACTTTCTCTTTCTGGGCTCTATCCACAGTTTCACTCCATTTGTGGGGGCCCTTTGCGGGGTCCCCGGCTCTAGTAGCACCGGATCACTCCGGCGGTTTGGTCCTCGAAAGTCAGGGGGTCCAAGACCGCCAGAGGCTCAAAACGGCGAGCTTCTGGAGAAACAGGTCTGTTCCCGCCTCGGGCAGGATTTATGAGGTACGCCTCACCCACCGTCTCGGACGAAAGTAGGACGCGCCCGAATCAACGGGAGCGACCTTGGGAGCGGGTTAGAGGGTTTGGCGGGTTTTGTGAAGGGGGTGGTACATACTGCGCACCCACAAGCAATGCACTACATACACCCCTTGCCAAGGCAACCACCGGACGAACAACGCGCCACCAGCCCGGACTCAAGCCGAAGGCGCCGGGCAATCCACTGCCCGACTTTGGACTTTGGAGACGGATCAACGCGGCTTCGATTTAATCATTTCAGATAGCTTTGAGGTCTTTGCCGAAATGTCGTGTTCGAGGCGCTTTTGTAGCATCTGTAAACGGTTATTTAGGTTTAATGCGTAGCGCCCACACTTCAATGCAACCAACTTTCTCCGATTTTGATGGTTAACCTTGATCTCCCGATCACGTCGGTCTGAAGGTAACTCCTTCAAGTCAAAAATAGACAGCTTTTCATCGTCCGACAGATCAACACCATGTTCAATACGTTCGACTTCAAGATCGTATTCGAACATTGATTTAAGCAAGATCAAATTAAGCTTTCTTTTGGATACTCTTCCTCGTCGTACATAGTGGAGTAGTATATGGTGGTTTCCATACCACGAGCTTGGTCTTTTTGTTCCTCATCATTTTTACTTAAACGAATTCCAACACTAGCCCAGAATTTACCAATCAATCTGTCCGGTGAGGTGCCGTGGTCAACTCCATTGAGATCTTTGAGCAGTTTGCTAGCTAGGGGTAGAAGAAAATTTCTTTCAAAGTAAGTCTTATCCATATCGGCAATCATTCTTATCGCTCCATCAGAACTGCCTGTTTCTCTAATTTCGTCTACTTTATCTATCAAGGATAGGTCACGATCCTTTACAGCGAACCGAGCATAGAAATATTCTTGGAACGACCTATGCGTAAACTCATAGTGGTTGCCATCTCTCTGCAAAATAGAAATCGCGTCAACAAAGTCTTCAATAACTGCAGGGATTGTTGCAGATACGCCACTGGCCGCAATTGCAGATTCGACTACAGCCGCAACATCAGAGTGCTCGAAGTTGAACCTATTCTCAAGGTAAGAAAATACACAGAAATAGGTGAAGACGTTCTCAAGTTCTTCATGACTCAATCCACTACTATAACTTCTCCTAAACCGACCCTTCGAAGCATCGTGTTCACGGAGCAATACTTGAAAGCATTTTTCATAGAATATGTGCTTTCTTTCTGGGATATCCCCATATTCTTCAAATGTGAGAAGCATCATTGAAGCGAGAAGTGGATTTGATAGAAACGCACCATGTTTTTCAAATTTCTCATCAGTTACGAATTCCAGAAACTCATCCTTTTTCTCGGTGGGATAATCGACCTTTCCTATGAACGATCTACACTGTGGCAGGGAGAAAGGCTGCATGTGGGCAACATGAAAGCCCTCCCATGAGCGAAATTCATCGCTTGGCCTACTAGTTATTAGCAATGGACACTTCGGGTATTTCTTAGAAATCCTGTCAATTTCAAAAACTAATTCCTCGCGGATATCTATTGGAGCTTCATCGAACGCATCAAGCATTAGAAAAAACAGGCCACGCCGCAAGCCAAAGTTGAACTGCTTTTTTGTGAACGTCGGTGCGTACTGAGCAACAGACTGATAAACATAGTCGAGTAAGCTCTTCTTGGATCCGATTGGAATCGATCGAAATTCGAAAAAAATTGGATAATAGGTATGGCCATCCTCAATTGATCGTCGAAAGAGCTTCTTAAGGAAGACTGATTTTCCGCTGCCGGCGCCTCCAGAAATTATCGTCCTTTCTAATCTAGACCCTATGGATGTACAAACTTCTTTCTCCGACCGTATTTTGCCATCGGATTGAAACCTTTGCTCTTGATACACATCGTCTAGTAGGGTCGGGCTGTCGCGCTTAAGAAGCGTTCGTATAGTCTCACATTTATTGTAGCTTGCTTCAAGATAGTCGGGCAAGCCCTTGTTAAGGACTAGACTTCCATTCTTTGCTGTCTCAACAAGGAAACCAGGCGCAGTTTTTGAAATAAAATCTAACAAATTTGCCGCACGCTCTGCGAGCAAATCCATCCCTCGTTGTTGGATATCGTCATCCATCGCGTAAACCCAATAATACTTTGTTTGTTTGGAGGGGATTGTCGCCTCGAGTAATATCGATTGGCAAGATCAACCTTGGGGATCAGCACTCTAAGCATAGTAGTGTCACCCGTTTGCGGCAAGTTAGACAGCTCATGATTGGCTAGTTCCTGTGAACTGTACACTCGGTTTAGCAAGTACAGTCAATTTTCAGGCGCTGCTAATGTACGCAATCCGCCCCAAGTGCTTGACGCTTATGCCCGCTTCGGGTTGCAATATCAAACTACTTTAATGATCAAATTCAAACCGAATGCACGTTGCCATTTACGCTCGAGCCCGTGGCGCTCCTATGCAACCGTCACCCGTCCCCCGGCCCAACAACATCCGCCTTACCCCGTGGGATGGGCAATCTGCCCATCACACATTTCACCCAAAACACACCCAAGGGGCACCGACCTCCGCGTCCCCCATCTCCGGGGCCCAAACCTTACCAAAGGGTAAAACCGCCTCTGTAACCCCTTGATTTTCCTAGACCGCAAAACTGTCCCAGCGTGGGACACCAAATCCCTCACCCAAAGTGATCCTCTCTCAACTGCCGCCGCAGCACCTTGCCCGAGAGGGTCACCGGGACGTCCTCCACGAACCTCACCTGCCGCGGAATCTTGTAGTTGGTCAGCGCCTCCCGGCAGGCCGCCACCACCGCCTCCTCCGTCAGGCTGTCATCCGAGCGGACCACGAAAGCCACCGGAGCCTCCCCCGTCTTTTCATCCTTGATCCCCACGACACCCACCTGCACGACCCCCGGCAGGGTCGAGATCACGTCCTCGATCTCGTTCGGCGCCACATTGAAGCCCGACACCAGGATCATGTCCTTCTTGCGGTCCACAATCTCGATGAACCCATCCGCGTCCATCACCCCGATATCGCCCGAATAGTACCACCCGTCCCGCATCACCTCCTCGGTCGCGTCCGGGTTGTCGAGATAGGCCTGCATCAGCGACGGCGTGCGCGCGATCACCTCGCCCGGCTCTCCGTGCGCCACGTCCTGCCCCGCATCATCCACGATCCGCACCTCGGCCCCCGGCACCGGAACACCGACCTTACCAAGCTGGTTGTGGCCCGGCGGATTGAAGGTGAGGATGCCGGACACTTCGGTCATGCCATAGCCCTGCAGGATCTCGACGCCGGTCGCCTCGTGCCATTTCTGCGCCACGCCAGTCTGTTGCGCCGCCCCGCCCGACCCGCAGAAGCGGATGTGCTGGAAGAGTTTCCGGTCAAACCACGGCTCGGCCATCAGCCCCGCGAACAGTGTGTTGATGCCGGTGAACCAAGTGATCTGATACTTTTCAAATGCCGCCTTGAGGTTGCCGGGCGGGCGCGGGCTGGGTGCGAGGATCGCGTGCCCGCCGACCTTGATGCCGGAGATAAACAGCAGCGTGAAAGCGGTGATGTGATAGAGCGGCAAAGCCACCAGCGCGACCTCTTCGCCTTCACGCACGATCGAGGTCGTCATCAAGCATCCCTGTTCGGCGTTGGTCAGAATGGCGTGATGGGTCAGCGACGCGCCCTTGCTGCGGCCTGTCGTGCCGCTGGTGTACTGGTACAGAGCCACGGACTTGCCCGTCGTCCCCTTGGTATAGGCGGCGACATGAGCACTGCCTGCATGTTTGCGCCCGAGGGCCAACGCCTCCGAAAGCCTCGTGTTCTGGGTGTTCATCCTTGGCACAACCTTGCGCACCCGCTTGAGCACAAAGCCAAGCACCATCTTTTTGAGGGTGGGAAAGAAATCCACGATGGACAGAGTGATGACATGTTTCACGCCAGTGTTGGCGACCACCTGATCCAGCTTGTCGCCGAACAGATCAATGATCACGATCGCCTTGGCCTTGCTGTCGTTCAGCTGATGTTCAAGCTCGCTGGGCGTATAGAGCGGGTTGACGTTGGTGCCGGTACATCCTGCCAGCGCGATGCCAAGGGAGGCCACGCAAAACCCGATGCAGTTCGGCGACATGATGGCCACCGTATCGCCGGTGCCCAGGTGCAGTTCCTCGCGCAAATAGATCGCAAAATCCGTGGCGAGCTCTTTCATCTCGGAATAGGTGACGGTCGTATCCGCGCCTGTCGGCAGGATGGTCGTCAGCGCGGGCTGGTCTGCATATTTGGCGACAGCCTCATCCAGCATCTGCGGAATTGTCTGCGCCGACAATCCAGTCGCATCAAATCGCTTGGCCTCATCTGAAAAGAATTTTTCCCATGGCTTGGCTTGTGCCATCGCGATTGTCCCCCCGGTCGCTTGCGTTGATCGACACTACATCAAATTGAATGATCGGGTAAAAATTCGGGCACGGCGCACAAAAAAACCGGACTGCGTAAGCAGCCCGGTTTTCGTTTTGCATAGAGAGGGTTCGCTTACTCAGCGACGGCGCTGTCCACGTTGACGCTGACACCGGGGCCCATTGTCGAGCTGAGCGAGACTTTCTTCATGTACGTCCCTTTCGAACCCGATGGCTTGGCCTTGGCGACCGCACCGACAAAGGCGCGCACGTTTTCGATCAGCTTGGCTTCGTCAAAGGATGCTTTGCCGATACCTGCGTGGATCACGCCGGCTTTTTCCACCTTGAACTGCACTTCGCCGCCTTTGGCCGCCTTGACCGCAGTCTCGACATCCATGGTCACGGTTCCGACCTTGGGGTTCGGCATCAGGTTGCGTGGGCCCAGCACCTTACCCAGACGGCCCACGATGGGCATCATGTCGGGTGTGGCGATGCAGCGGTCGAATTCGATCTTGCCGCTCTGAATGGTCTCCATCAGGTCCTCTGCACCGACGATATCGGCACCGGCCTTTTCAGCCTCTTCAGCCTTGGGGCCACGGGCAAAGACAGCGACGCGCACGTCTTTGCCTGTGCCGTTGGGCAGACCGACCACACCGCGGACCATCTGGTCTGCGTGGCGGGGGTCGACACCGAGGTTCATCGAGATTTCGATGGTTTCGTCGAATTTAGCCTTGGCGTTGCCTTTGACCAGGGCCACGGCCTCTTCGACGGTGACATCGGATTTGCCTGCAAATGCTTCGCGGGCGGCGGTTGTGCGTTTTCCGTATTTTGCCATCTTACTTCACCTCGATGCCCATGGAGCGGGCAGAGCCCAGGATGATCTGCATTGCGCCATCGATGTCGTTGGCGTTCAGATCGGCCATTTTCGCTTCGGCGATTTCACGCACCTGCGCGGCGGTCACCGTGCCGATGGTTTCACGCGATGGCGTCTTGGCGCCGGATTTCACCTTGGCGGCCTTCTTGAGGTAGTAAGACGCTGGCGGCGTCTTGATATCCATCGAGAAGGATTTGTCCTGATAATATGTGATCACGGTCGGGCACGGCGCACCGGGCTCCATATCTGCGGTCTTGGCGTTGAACGCCTTGCAGAATTCCATGATGTTGATGCCGCGTTGACCCAGTGCAGGGCCGACGGGTGGGGACGGGTTTGCCTGACCTGCTTTGACTTGCAGCTTCATCGTCCCGACGAGTTTCTTGGCCATGTGCCAATCTCCTTTTCAACTCCCGCACGTCGCGACGCCGGGATATGGTTGATGTGGTCCGGTCTAGGCAACGCGTTGCCCTCGCCTCCCACATGGGATGTCACCAAACGTGACAGAGGCGCCGGATACAGCGCCTCTGGTTCATTATCAAGCCGAAAATGGGGGAACGTCCGGCCCTATGGGTGCTGCGCGATCACTTCTCTTCCAGAAGAACATCAAAGTTGACGCGGCTGCCCGGAAGGCCCGCATCATCGAGCGGGCGCGAGTGGGCTGCGATGATGATCTGGTTCGGGGAAACTCCGCGCCCCACGAGCATCGCCATGAGCGCCTTGGCCCGCAACAGCCCGGTCCGCACATCCTCACGATCCTGCACATCCGCCGAGTGGTGACCAACCACGCGCAGGCGCGCATGTGGGCATTCCATCGCGAGCGAGGCAAGCTCAAACGCCGTTTCGAGGTCTTGTGACGGCAGCGAAACGGAACGGGGCGCATAAAACAGCGACGTGGCGGATGTGATGCGCTCAAGTTCCGTGACGCAGCTTGCGTTCGCCCAGGGTTTTTCAACACCGGGCGTGCGCACGGCGACCTGTGTCACGCCATCCACCACCGAGAATTCGACGCGGCGGTCGTAATAGGCGCGCGGTTGGGGGCCAATGACGCCAGAGGGCTCACGATCGCCTGCCCCT
The DNA here is from genome assembly GCF_045797845.1 of Tateyamaria armeniaca. NCBI lineage: Bacteria > Pseudomonadati > Pseudomonadota > Alphaproteobacteria > Rhodobacterales > Roseobacteraceae > Tateyamaria > Tateyamaria armeniaca. The sequence continues at coordinate 1,746,561 of NZ_JBHDIY010000002.1, read as the reverse complement.
TCGGCAAAGAACATGCTGGTATCAATGCCCGAGGCTGCAATGCGCTGAATGACCTGTTCGGCGCGGCGTTCGCTCAACCGCTGGTTCGAGACAGGATCACCGGATGCATCAGAGTGCCCTTCGACCTTGATCCGCACACCGTCACAGGATTGCGCCACGAGACCGATCAGACGACCTTGTTCGACACCGCCGTCATCTGCCGTCACACCGCCGCTTGGGAAATAGACAACCGCCTGGGACGTGAGGTTGCGCAGATCGTCCATGCAGCGCGCGGCATCTTCGGCGGCCGCCTCACCGGACTCAAACAGCTTTGCTGCGGAATGCGGGATCGTCAGGGCCGCGACACGATCATCGACAGGCGTGGGCGCGACAGGTTCCGGCGCTGGTTCAACAACCGCCACGTCGGACTTTGCCCTTGCTTCGGGCTTTGGCAGATCAACAAGCGCGTCCGCCCCAGTGTCCTGGCGGGCGACAATCTCTTCTTCGCCATCGCTCTGCAACGCTGCATTCAATGCGGCTTGCAACTGCTCAATCTGCTCCTCCGGTGCCGGAGCAGACACGGTATCGCGGTCAGGCTGCGCAGACACCGGAATGTCGGACACGCTTTTCAGATAGCCCGACCCGGCAAACACGATGGCTGCGGCAGGTACAAGCCAAGGAAGGCTATCCCTAATGCTCGAAAACTTCATTTTATCCCCCAAGATGCGCTGCACCACTCGCTCACGACGTCTACATGATGTGTGATGCTCAATAAGTAGGCGTAAATCCGCTATGGCCGTCAACAGCGTTCGCGGAGTTATCCCCGACATATTGACGTGCGGGGCATTGAATCCGGTGCCGGGCGGGCCAGTTTCTCCCCTTCCCGCTGGTTTATGCACGTTTTACGAGAATCGGATCGAGTGGCCCCGAAAGATGACGACGGGCGATTCTCTCGGCTGAAAAAACAAAAAAGGCCGGAACCGATATTGGTTCCGACCGTGCTCTGCTCGAAGTTTTTCGCGTTTGATCAGGTCTGTTTGTTGACCTGCGTGAATTCCAGCTCGACAGGTGTTTCGCGGCCAAAGATGGACACGGTGACCTTGAGGCGCTGATTGTCTTCGTCCACTTCCTCGACCATGCCGTCGAAATCCTCGAACGGACCGTCGTTGACTTTGACCTTCTCGCCGATCTCAAAATGGATGAGTGTGCGTGGGCTGTCTTCGCCTTCCTGAACGCGGTTCAGGATCTGGTTCACCTCGGCATCGCGCATCGGCATCGGGCGTCCCTGCGGGCCCAGAAATCCGGTGACGCGGTTGATCGAGTTGATCAGGTGATAGCCCTGGTCGGACATTTCCATGTGCACCAGCACGTATCCGGGCATAAAGCGACGCTCGGTTGTGACCTTCTTGCCGCGACGCACCTCGATGACTTCCTCGGTCGGAACCAGCACTTCGTCGATCTCGTCCTCAAGGTTGTGTTCTGCAACCGAAGTCCGGATCGTCTCGGCGATCTTCTTTTCAAAGTTCGAAAGAACGCTGACCGAATACCACCGTTTTGCCATGTGCTCTTGGTCCCTTGCCCGAAGTGTCGTTTCTTGAGTCACGTGATCTGATCACGTGCCGACCTGAATGAAAATCGGCGCGGGGCTTCGAATCGCCGCGCGCCTCAGAATTGGTCAGGATTGCGGGATACTCTGCACATTTTCAAAGTGCAAGTGCCCGAGGCACAAACCGCGTGTCAGCCGAAGTAGGTCAGCACCATTTCAAGCCCACCGCGGATCAGGATATCGACGATGGCAAAGAACACAGCCGTCAGCGCCGCAAGGATAAACACCATTACGGTGGTCAGCAGCACTTCGCGCCGGGTCGGCCAAACGACCTTGGACACTTCCGAACGGACTTGCTGAATGAACTGAAGCGGGTTGGTGGTGGCCATGCGTGATCTCGTGTTCCTGGATGCGGATGAAAGGCATGTAACGGCCACCAGATATGAATTCAAGGCGGGATTGCCGATGCACCCCGCCTTGTTCTGATCTGGTCGGCATGTGATCAGGCGTCGTGCGCCATCCGTGTCAGCCGTTCCACCATCGCACTGGTATGGGCGGCATCACCGTTTTGCATGTCCTGAAAGTCCGGCATGTACAATCCGTCGACCATGCCGTCCGGGAAGAAATCAAGAATGCCATCCCAGCGGCAGGCGAACGTGTCAAGCCGGGTGCGCAGCCTTGCGGCGCGTTCGGGGTCGCGGGCATCGACCCGCGCAAGATAGGATAACACACCCCGCCAGATGCGATCCGATCCAAGGATCAGGAACGCGCCTATCGTGCTGGCCGCAATCATAAGGCCGGCAACCACAAACCAGTGCGGACGCAGCACGATCAGCAGCGCGAGCGTGGCCAACGCAAGGTGACGCGTGTTGGGGCGAAAATCCCGGACCGTACGCATGATCCGCGCAACAGGTTTGAAAACTGCCTTTAAGGCAATGCCCCGCCGCGGTGTGCGCGGTTGTTCCTCGACCTCTTCTGCAATTTCTTGCAGATCAGGCAGGTCATCCGCCCGGCGGCGTGGATTGCCTTCAAGAGTACGTTCCACAAAAGCTTTAAAGTCGTTCGGGTTCTCGGTCACAGGCGCATCGGTCAATTGATCCGAGGCACGTGGCGCCGCGTCTGCCCGGGCCGCGCGGATCGCCTTGCGAGACGGTTTGGGCGCTTCGGCCTCGATCAGTACCGACCGGATCACCGACATGGTTTCTTCTTCGGTCGCATATTGCGGCTGACCGGGAATGGGTTCGTACATCATCAGCAGCGTCCTTAACTCTTCAAAAACAGGGCGACCTGGGCCGTCTGGCCATGTGTCCGCAAACATCTGCGCAGGTGCGCGTATGAGGCAAATATGGGACCCGAACGTGCGCGCGACGTGTCAGAATTGTGGCAAAATACTGGCACTGTAGCGACGACCGCGACAATCAGATCAATGTGTCAAATACTGTCCACGTATTCCACAGAACCAAGGCACATGCGTGGCAACACATGGGCACGCGCCCTGCGCCATGCCTGACTGCGATTCGTGCAGTGCAGCATTTTTGCTGTGGCCTTGGACATCTGGAAAATGGCAGGGGCATCAGGGTTCGAACCCGAGACCTACGGTTTTGGAGACCGTCGCTCTACCAGCTGAGCTATACCCCTGCGGTGCGCGGGGAATATGCGATGGCATGATCAAGATCAAGACCTCATTCGCGCCTCTACACAGCTTGGATTTCCGAAGCGATGTGTGACTGCACAGGGAACCTGCGGCGGTATTGCGGGTTGTAGAGGCAACGCAACACAGCGAAAGGATGAGGAAATGACACTCAATAACCTGCACGATGTATATCACGACCAACTTCAAGACCTGCACAGTGCCTGCAGCCAGTCCATGGAGGCGACAACCGCGCTGGGACGTGCGGCCAAAAACAAGGACCTGTCCGAAGCGTTGATCGCAGGCGCAAAAGGTATTTCCGAAGGTCTGGATGAGTTGAAATCTCTCTGCGCCATCCACGAAATCGACCCGCAAGGCGAGCATTGCAAAGGCATGGAAGGTCTTGTGAAAGAAGCGCATGCACATGGCATCGACGCCGACTTTGGCGATGATGACGCGCGCGATGCGATGATCATTACGCAGTACCAGCGCATGGTGCATTACGCGCTTGCCGGATACGGCTGCCTCGTCGCGTTTGCCAACCGGCTTGGGCTGGATGAAGATGGTGCCAAGCTGCAAAAGCTGCTGGACGACACATATGACGGGGATCGCACCATGACTGCGATTGCGACGGGTAGTGTGAACAAAGCCGCTGCCTGAGGCGGCAGAAGTCTGACACCCGCAAATGGAAAAAGGCCGCTCATTGAGAGCGGCCTTTGTTTGCTTCGCGGATGCGCAGGGCCCGTGCCCCGCACCGCACCTCAATCCGTGATCTTGGACACCACGCCGGCGCCGACGGTGCGGCCGCCTTCGCGGATGGCAAAGCGCAGGCCCTGTTCCATCGCGATCGGGGCGATCAGCTCGACGCCGAAGGACACGTTGTCGCCCGGCATCACCATTTCCGTGCCTTCAGCCAGCTGAACCGTGCCGGTCACGTCCGTCGTGCGGAAGTAGAACTGCGGGCGGTAGTTGGCGAAGAACGGCGTGTGACGGCCACCCTCTTCCTTAGTCAGGATGTAGGCCTCGGCCTCGAACTTGGTGTGGGGCTTCACGGAACCGGGCTTGCACAGCACCTGGCCGCGCTCAACGCCTTCACGCTCAACACCGCGCAGCAGGGCGCCGATGTTGTCGCCCGCTTCACCACGATCCAGCAGCTTGCGGAACATTTCCACGCCCGTGCAGGTCGTCTTCTTGGTGTCGCGGATGCCCACGATTTCGATCTCGTCGCCGACGTTGATCACGCCACGCTCGACACGGCCAGTCACAACTGTCCCGCGGCCAGAGATCGAGAACACGTCCTCGACCGGCATCAGGAACGGCTGGTCCACAGCGCGCTCGGGCGTCGGGATGAACTCGTCCACGGCCGCCATCAGCTTGCGGATCGACTGTTCGCCGATCTCTTCGTCACGCCCTTCCATCGCGGCCAGAGCCGAGCCGGGGATGACAGGGATGTCGTCGCCGGGATACTCGTAGGAGCTTAACAATTCACGAATTTCCATCTCGACCAGCTCGAGCAGCTCTTCGTCATCGACCTGGTCGACCTTGTTCATGTAGACAACCATGGTCGGGATGCCGACCTGACGGCCGAGAAGGATATGTTCACGAGTCTGTGGCATAGGACCGTCAGCCGCGTTCACAACCAGAATCGCGCCGTCCATCTGGGCGGCACCGGTGATCATGTTCTTGACGTAGTCGGCGTGGCCGGGGCAGTCGACATGGGCGTAGTGGCGGTTCTCGGTCTCGTATTCCACGTGCGCGGTCGAGATGGTGATGCCACGGGCTTTCTCTTCGGGCGCGCCATCAATCTGGTCATATGCCTGAAAATCGCCGAAATACTTCGTGATCGCCGCCGTCAGCGTCGTCTTGCCGTGGTCAACGTGACCAATCGTGCCGATGTTAACGTGCGGTTTGTTACGTTCAAACTTTGCCTTTGCCATCTCTCAAGACGCCCTTCTGTAGTCTGTTTGGGGCAGTGTGCCCGATTTCCATCGCGGCGCATGTATTGCGCTACGGCAGGAAAATCAAGCGCGCTGCGCAGGAGTACAGATCATCCGGTCAGGAAAAGAATGCCTGCTATTGCTGCACGTCCGGCTCACCGAACAACGCGATGCGCGTGGTGTTGGCAAATCCGTTCACAGTGCCACGGTAATCGATGTCGACCGTCCGTGTCGTGGCCAGCCCGATAACCCAGGCGGCGCGGATATTTTCGCTGTTTCCAGTCAGTCGGGTGGGGGGGACGACCACAGCACCAGTGCCCACTTCGGTGACCGAGATCACACCGGTCGCCGTGCTGGTGCCCGCCGCAACCCGCTCAATGGGCGGGGCAAGGCGCACCTGTTCCATCGTGACATCGACGGTAACAACACGCCCGTCCGGATCGCTTTGCGCGGCCAGTGCAGCGGATATCGCCGCAGTCAAATCATCGTCAAGCCGTTCTCTGGACACGGAAAAGGCGCGTCCTTCGACAGCGACAGACATGCCCGATGTATCGACGTTGACGGATTGGACATTCAGCGCCGCCACATCCCCAGCAGTGCGGATCGAGGGCACTTCGCAGGCAGCAAGGCCAAGTGTGGCCACGGCGGCCAATGCAAATCGCCAACGCCGGCCAAGGCCGATGCGTGCTGCATTCAGGAGTGTTCGGTCTCGGGCAGCGCGCATCATATTCTCCTTTTGGGGTCGGCTTAATTTATGGCGGGAAGGTCCGACTGGGGCAACTCGGTGGTGATGTCCGGCGTGAACCAGCCTTCGGCCTCTTGCTGGCGCACCAGATAGCGTTCGACCGCCTTGGCGGCATTCTGGCTCAGTTCGGCGAGTTGTTCCTCGGCACTCATGGTGTATCCGGTGCCGATGATCGGGGCAGTGCCGAAAGTTTCCAGCACGGTAATCTGTTCGGGCTTTTCATTCAGTTTCTTGCCCGCAGCATCATCATAGACCGTGACATTCAGGATCAGCGCCGATTTTGGGGCCAGCACCAGCGGCACGCCGGGTTGCGCCAGAACGTAACCTTCGACCGATACGCCAAAGTGATAGCGGCTGGTGCCCTGATAGCGACCGAACCGTTCGGCCAGCGCACCACGCACGGCGGCTTGCAATTGCTCTTCACTCGCCGGGCGGCTCAGCGGGCCGCGCTGCGCCTTTGAGGCGACGACGATGTTGTGTTCAAGGCGGAAATCGCCCAACGGCACCGGTGCCTCATCCAGGTCGGCGGCAGGGCTGCATGCCACCATCACAACCATCATCAAAACACCAAGACCTGCTCGCACCATCACTGTCTTCTCCCGACCCTACTGTGCCATTTCGATACCGTAGGTGGCGGGGGGACGCAATTGCGCGCGGCGCGCGCCACCATATATGTTACCCTGAGGCCAAGGAGATCCGGATGCCAGATACCACCGAGCTTGAGCGCCTGCCTGTGCGTGTGCCTCTTGTGAACGAGGTCTGGGGCATCTGGAAAAGCCTGTCTGTGGCGCGCACGAACATTTTGCAGATCATCCCAGAAATTGCGACGTCGCAACGCATCGTATCGGGCAGAACCGGCAAACGCTGGCATATGGTCATGGACCCGGACGCGATCCGCCAGATGTTGCTGGATCGCCTTGATGATTACCCAAAGTCGTTGGTGACCAAGAACCTGCTGAGACCTGCGATCGGAGAGTCGCTGTTCATCGCCGAAGGGGCGCATTGGCGCTGGCAACGGCGTACGGCGTCCCCCGTTTTCACGCATCGCAACATGATGAACCTTGCCCCGATCATGACTGCCGCCGCTGAACGAGCAACAAAACGGGTGGCCGACGCCGGTCCGCGCGCCGTCAATTTTCTGGATGAGATGGTGACAACGACCTTTGACGTGATTGCGGACGTCACCTTTTCAGGCGGCGACGCGTTTGACCGTGACGCGGTGCATCACGCTATTGACGACTACATCTCGGAAGCTGGCAAGATTTCGCTGTTTGACGTGCTGGGCGCGCCCGACTGGGTGCCCCGCCCCGGGCGCATCCTGTCCGGTCAGGCGATGCGCGACATGAAATCCGTCGCCGACCGCGCCATCGAGGCGCGCGCTGCCCGTGGACCCGACGGTGTGCCCGATCTGCTTGACCTGCTTATGGACGGTGAGGACCCCAAGTCGGGACGCAAGATGAACACCTCCGAGATGCGTGACAACCTGCTGACCTTTATCGTTGCAGGGCATGAAACGACGGCGCTGACACTGGCGTGGTCGATGTACCTTGTGGCTTTTGATCAGGATGTGCAGGACGCGGCCCGCGCCGAGGCGCAGGCTGTTCTTGGCAACCGGGCGGCAACTGGCGAAGATGTTGAACGCCTGCCCCTGATCCGCCAGATCATTGACGAGGCGCTGCGCCTTTACCCGCCTGCCGGGCTCGTGTCGCGCACCGCGATGGCCGACGATGTGTTGTGCGGTCGCGACATTCGCAAAGGCGACACCGTCATGTTGCCGATCTACGCGCTGCACCGCTCAAAACTCTTCTGGGATGAGCCTGACGCGTTCCGCCCCAGCCGCTTTGCGGATCGCAAATCGATTGACCGCTATGTCTATCTGCCTTTCGGGGATGGGCCGCGCATCTGCATCGGAGCATCGTTTGCGCTGCAAGAGGCGGTGATCATTCTCGCCACGATGCTCAGCCGGTTCAAAGTACGCCCGGTTCCGGGACGTGATCCAGAGCCGGTGATGATCCTGACACTCCGCCCAAATGGCGGTGTATGGCTGACGGCGGAACCCGCCTAGCTGTCACTTTCGGTGTCGTCGTCCTTGCAGATATTCCTGAGTGCGGCCCAGTCGGCATCGTTCAGGATCGGGCTTGTGCGTCCTTGCGTTTCGGCAAAGGCGCGTGCCGCATCTGCGCGGTCTGTGGTCTCAGGGTGGCTGGACAGGTAAACTGGCAAATCGGGCATGGTCCGCTGAATGCCTTCAAGGCTGTCAAAGAATGTGGCAAGCGCCTCGGCATCAGTGCCGGACGCTTCGAGCATGTTGAGCGCAAAGATATCCGCCGCCGCCTCGGCCTCACGCGTGTATGAGGCATTGAGGGTGTATTCGGCGACCACGACCACGGCTGAACCACCTGCAAAATCGCCCAGGACAAGGGCCAGCAAACCGGCAGAACCAGCAGCGCGCAGGGCATTGCGGGTCGTATCGCGTGCCTCCACATGGCCGATTTCATGGGCAAGAACGGCGGCCACCTGATCGGGGCTATCCGCGCGGTCGATCAGGCCACGCATGATCACGATCTGTCCGCCGGGAGCTGCAAAGGCATTGACCATCTTGTGATCGAACACGGCGATGTTGAGGTCATATTGCAGATCACCCGCCTCGGTCAGACGGTCGGTCATCTTGTCCAGCGCTGCGCGCCCGGCAGGGTCGGTGCAGGCCAGACCGCCTGCGACTTTGCCGCCCAGAAACCGCTCCATCTGTCTCACCACCGTCTTGCCATAGGCGACTTCGCGTTCGATGGGGATGAGGGTCGCGAGGGTGTTGGCCATGGCGGGCAGGATGACAAAGACCATCAGGACCACCGCCGCGACCGCTGAACCGGCATAGATCGCCACCTTGCGCCCCGTGCCGCGCGCGACGTCCCGGCGGCGCAAGTCGGGGCACAACCGGGTCAGGATGCTGATCATGTCCGGATCATCCAACGTCAACCGGGCCGTTCGGATCAGCGCACTGTCAAGCGAGGCATCGGCGCGCAGCGTCAACACCAACTGATCAGTGCGTGCATGATCGGCAAGCGCCCGGATCGCCTCCAGCGGCCAGTATTGCGACCCCATCGGCAGGTCAGGATGGGTCAGCTTCAGTGTATCGGCGGCCGTATCGACGGCCAGATCAACGTCCAGACGTTGCCCGCTTTCGCCGTCAAAGAAACGACCCGTTGCCTGCATCAGATCGCCCCGCCCACATCGAGCGCGTCGGCAAAGCCTTCGGCATCTGCACCGGCGTCAGCGGCGCGTTGCTGAATGGCGTTCAGGTGATCGGCGTTGTGCACAATCACGTTGTTGACGGCGTGTTCGATGATCGGCTGCGTGATCAGCACCATGCTCAGCCCACCCGCCACAAGGATGGCCCCCACGTAAAGGATCGCATTGATCGCCAGGGCAATTCCGGTTGGTGCCGATCCGGGTTGTGACAGCCCACCGCCGACGAACACGTCCATGCTGGAGGCGAAAATCGCCCCGATAACGCCGAAAATAATGGCCAGCAGAACAGTAAGGATGATCGTGCCCACGACGATGATCGTCAAAATTGTCCCCGTCTCAAGCTTGGCCTCAAAGGTGACCTGACCGTCAAGAACCTTGTGGCGCGTCAGATAGTTGAAGGCGTAAACGCGGTAGTAGATCAGCCCGATCAACAGCCAGATATAGCCCACAAAAATCCCGATCCCGCCAAGGGCCGGAGACCCCGACGCAAACCCCAGAAGCCCACCGACGATCATAATGGCAAGGCCGATGAACACGTGTTTCATCCCGGCATACAGGTCTTGCCAGCGCCCGGTCTGTTCAAACTGCGCGTCACCGTACCAACTGCGGTCGGCCATGTACTTCTCAAGCTTGAATGTTGCCAGTGGGTTCAACAGACCAAGCGTTATCGCGTTCAGCAGGTAGTAGCCCAGCGCGCGCGCAGCATAACCCCATGCTCCGTTCTCCATCCCGAAACGGATGCCGCGCCAGCGCGAGCGCGCCATCTTGTAACGCCGCGCGCGGTACTGCGCGAACAGCATCAATGGCAGGACCGCCAGCAAAGTGATGTAGATGGCACCGATCTGTGCCAATGCCTGCATTTCGGTTTCCGGATCCACAAACAGGTTGAGGCCAAAGAAAAACAGGACCATCTGCACGATGCCCAGATAGATTGCTAAAATCACGATGGCGACAAGAAACCCAAGGAATTTTTCCAGCCCGGTTCCGGTATATTCAAAGCTGTCATTGTCCCCGGTCGTCGCTGACCAGATATATTTGCGGATCCGCGTCTTGGCCCAGAACCGGTAGATACCCAGCGTTATGAGTGTCAGAAAAGCGGTCAGAAAATATAGCCGGAACAACGGTCCGCGTGTGCCGAAATAGTGGCCTTGAATTTGGGTACTCATAAAACTCTGCCTCGTGTCCTGTTTCAGGTTCTGCCGATCAAGGCCCATGGGCCTGATGCGGGGTATCAATTAAATTTGTTGTCGCGTGGGAAGCCGCGCGGCGCCATGCGGCCCGTGCTGGCGCGTTTGCCATGCCATTCCGTCAGTTCTGTTTCAGTGCGTGTCCGGCCAGCGGGATCATTCCAACTCAGGCCTTCAGCGCGGGTAAAGGTCGTCGCATCGCTCAGCCCGCCATCCTTGTACTTTTGCAAGCGGACCCCTTTGCCACGTGCCATTTCGGGCAGTTCATCAAGACCGAACACCAGCACTTTGCGGTTCTCGCCGACCACGGCCACGCTGTCACCACTGACCGGTTTGCAGACGGCAACGCCGTTGTCGCCGCGCACATTCAGCACTTGTTTGCCGCTACGGGTCTGCGCGATCACCTCGTCTTCAGGCACGATGAACCCATCCCCGGCAGATGATGCGACCAGCAACTTGCGCCCTGGAACGTGGATCATGATGGCGTGGATTTGCGCCTCGTTCGGTAAGTCCACCATCAGGCGCAGCGGTTCACCCATACCGCGCCCGCCGGGCAGGTTTGAGGCTGACAGCGTGTAAAACCGCCCGTTTGACCCCACGACGACCAACCGATCCGTCGTTTCAGCATGGAAGATGAAACGCGGCCCGTCGCCATCCTTGAACTTCAATTCGCGGGTCAGATCGATATGGCCAGTCATCGCGCGGATCCAGCCCATCTGGCTGCACACCACGGTGATTGGTTCGCGGTCGATCATCGCCTCAAGGGGCACATCCTCGACTGTCCCTGCTTCGGCAAAGGTGGTGCGGCGTGCGCCCCCGTCCCAATCCTTGCCGAACTGTTTCTTGGTGGCCTTGAGCTGCGCGGAAATGGCGTCCCATTGCACATCTTCGCTTTCCAGCAAGTCCTCAAGACCGGCGCGTTCTTCCATGAGCGCGGATTGTTCGCGCAGCAACTCGACCTCTTCAAGACGGCGCAGGGACCGCAGGCGCATGTTCAGGATCGCCTCGGCCTGCACATCGCTCAACTCGCCCTCACCCGGTCCGGGGCCAACATAGTCAGCCTCGTTCATCGCGCGCGGGTGATCCTTGCTCCAATCCTCACGCATCAGTGCGGCCTTGGGGTCGTCGTCATAACGGATGATGTCGATCACGCGATCAAGGTTCAGAAAGGCGACGATCAGCCCTTCGAGCACCTCAAGGCGGTGGTCGATCTTTTCCATCCGATGCTGGCTGCGCCGGATCAGAACCTCGCGGCGGAAATCGAGGAAGGCGCGCAGCACTTCCTTCATCGAGCAGACCTTGGGGGTGACCCCGTCGATCAGCACGTTCAGGTTCAGCGAAAAGCGCACTTCGAGGTCCGAATTGCGATAGAGCATCCCCATCAGGACATCCGGGTCCACGTTCTTGGAGCGGGGCTCTAGGATCAGGCGGATGTCATCAGCGGACTCGTCGCGCACATCGCCCAGAATTGGGATTTTCTTGGTCTGGATCAGTTCCGCCAGCTTTTCGATCAGCTTGGATTTCTGGACCTGATAGGGGATTTCGGTGACCACGATCTGCCACTGACCGCGCCCGAGATCCTCGACCTCGTAGCGGCAGCGCAGGCGGAACCCACCCTTGCCGGTGCGGTAGGCCAGCGCGATCTGATCAGCGGGCTCAACGATGATCCCGCCAGTCGGAAAATCGGGCCCGGGCACATAGTTCAAAAGGGTGTCGTCGCGCGCATCCGGTGTCTTGATCAGATGCAGGCAGGCATCACACAGTTCCGCAATATTGTGCGGTGGAATGTTCGTGGCCATTCCCACAGCAATGCCGCTTGAACCGTTCGCCAACAGGTTCGGAAACTGCGCGGGCAGGACAGAGGGTTCTTCGAGTCGGCCATCGTAGTTGTCGCGAAAATCGACGGCGTTTTCGTCCAGTCCGTCCAGCATCGCCTCGGCCACGATGGTCATGCGCGCCTCGGTATACCGCGAGGCGGCGGGGTTATCGCCGTCAATGTTGCCAAAGTTCCCCTGCCCGTCGACCAGCGGGTAGCGGACGTTGAAATCCTGCGCGAGGCGCGCCATCGCGTCATAGATGGCCGCATCACCGTGGGGGTGGAAATCCCCCATCGTGTCGCCGCTGATCTTTGCAGATTTCAGGAATTTGCCTGTCGCATTCAACCTGAGACGGTGCATGGCGTAAATGATACGCCGGTGAACAGGTTTCAGCCCATCACGCGCATCCGGCAACGCGCGGTGCATAATCGTGGACAGCGCATAGGTCAGATACCGTTCGCCCAGTGCACGGCGCAGCGGTTCGGATAGGTCCATGTTGGGGGCGTCGGCCTGATCTGACATAAATGCTGTGTAGCGGGCGCTGGATAATCCGACAAGCAGTCACCCCGCCTTTTAGAAAAAATCGGGAACAGATCCGGGGCTGCGGAGTTGCGCTGACACAACAACAGCCGCCAATGGGGAAACTCTTCGGCTTTTTACCAGTGCTGAGAATCGGCGTGCCTGTTATGCAACCACCATGTCGTCGGTGAGCTGCTGGGACGGCATAAAAGTATGTTTTGGGGGATCGCAGACGATGATGCGTTTCATATTGATCAGTTTTGCCTTTCTTGCCTTCGTCTTTTACGAGATGAGCGGAGGGTCTGATTTCGACGCGGAGCAGTTGCGTCAATCGCGCATCGAAGTTGTACCTGCGGCAGAAGCCAATGAAGCTCAACCGACCCAAATCGCCCAAACGCCTCGGCCCGTCCCCGAAGATGTCACTCGCGTGTCGCTCAGCCTCACTTCGGTCAACGACGTGCTGCGCCCGACCAACCTGCGCACGCAACGTGCCAAGGTGACGCCCGAGGTGGAGACCGCCGAAACCGCGGTGAGCGAAGAAGAGCCAGTTATCATTCTACCAAGCCTGATCGTGGACCGGTCGGTCATCACGCCTGTCGATTTTGGCAAGAATGACGATGATGTTCAGCAGGTTGCTGTTGCGGCGGCGTCGGGTGATTTTGACGTTCGGTCCGTGTCAGGCAGCAGTGTCAACGTGCGCGGTGGCCCCGGAACCAACTACGGCGTGGTCAATCGCATGGTGCGCGGTGACAAGGTCGAAATCCTGCAAAACCCGGGCGATGGCTGGGTTCAATTGCGCCCGGTCGGCGGTGGCCCTGTGGGGTGGATGGCAGAATTCCTGCTCAGCGACGGCTAAGTGTCTGCGCGCCATTGTAACGCGCGGCACTTCGGGCCAAAGACTGCGAGCTGATATTTGCAAAGGCCCGCATGACACAAAAATCCATTCTCATCACGGGCTGTTCCTCGGGCATCGGGTATGCGTCAGCGATTGGTCTGCGCAACGCAGGCTGGCGCGTGTTTGCGGCGTGCAGAAAGACTGCGGATTGCGAACGGTTGCGCAGCGAGGGGTTCGAGAGCCCGCGCATCGACTATTCTGATACCGCAAGCATCGCATCGGGGCTTGCCGAAGTGCTTAACGCGACAGGCGGCACGCTCGACGCCCTTTTCAACAACGGCGCTTTTGGCACACCCGGCGCCGTCGAAGATGTTCCCACAGATGCGCTGCGCGCCATATTCGAGGCCAATTTCTTTGGTTGGCACGAGCTAACGCGCGCCGTCATTCCGGTGATGCGTGCGCAAGGGCACGGGCGGATTGTACAGTGTTCGTCGGTGCTTGGCTTTGTGACTCTACGGTGGCGGGGGGCTTATAACAGCACTAAATTCGCGCTTGAGGGGCTGACAGACACGTTGCGGATCGAAATGCGCGACACGCCGATTCACGTCATCCTGATCGAGCCGGGTCCAGTTACCAGCAAAATCCGCGCCAACTCGATCCCGCATTTTGAACGCTGGATCGATTGGGAGGCCTCGCCGCGCGCCGAACAATACCGCACCGGTCTGCGCAAGCGTCTCTATGAAGATCGCGGGCCGGACATGTTTGAACTGCCTGCCGACGCAGTGGTGAAAAAGCTGCGCCATGCAGTGGAATCCCCGCGTCCCCGCCCACGGTATTTCGTCACCACACCGACATACGCCATGGCAATGCTGCGCCGGACACTGCCGACACGGCTGCTCGATTGGGTCTTGTCACGCATTTGAGCGTGCAACATCTTCGCTTTTTCAGACCAGCCCGCTAAGTGGACGCTTGAAGGAAATAAAAAGGACGGACGGGACATGTCGCAGGACCCCTTTCTCATTCTGATCATACTCGCCTGCCTTGCGGTGGTCGTCGTCCTGATGCTGGGGCTTGGCGGATTTGCCAAAGGGTCCGGCTGGGCGCAGAAAAACTCGAACAAGCTGATGCAGTACCGCATCGCGGCACAGTTCGTAGCAGTGCTGCTGATCGTGGCATACGTGTTTTTTCGCCAGAGCGGGGGAGAGTGAGACATGGTCGTTCTGAACAAAATCTACACCAAGACCGGGGACGCCGGGGAAACGGCACTTGGCAACGGCGCGCGCGTGGCAAAGCACGCGATGCGGGTCACCGCCTATGGCACGTCGGACGAATTGAACTGTTTTGTCGGCGTGGCCCGGCTTGAGGCAACGGGCGATGTCGACACTGCCCTGAGCCGGATTCAGAATGATCTGTTCGATCTTGGCGCTGATCTGTGCCGCCCGGATATGGAGAAAGACGCAGAGGCAGAATATCCGCCCTTGCGCATGGCGGATGCGCAGGTGACGCGGCTTGAGGCAGAAATCGACGCCATGAACGATGTTCTTGAACCTTTGCGCAGCTTTATTCTGCCCGGTGGATCGGCGCTGTCGGCTCATCTGCATGTCTGCCGCACGGTCGCACGCCGCGCCGAACGGCTGAGTGTGGAGCTGGCAACGATGGAGGCGGTGAACCCGGCTGCGGTGAAGTACCTAAACCGGTTGAGCGACTGGTTCTTTGTTGCCGCGCGCATCGCGAACAACGGCGGCAAGGATGATGTTTTGTGGGTTCCGGGTGCGAACCGCGATTAGCGGCAAACCCTCCGGGGAAGGGTTTGGCACCCGGAAGGGCAAAGCCCCGGGGTCTGCAATCTAACGCGGCGCGTCAAAGCGCGTATAACCTACACTCAAAACCCTCTTCTGACCTCACTCACCCGTCGCCGGTTCCCACAACTCAATTGGCGTCCCTTCGGGATCGGACAAATGCGCGAACTTGCCAATCCCAGGCATTTCGTCGAGCAGATTGACCTCGATACCCGCCGCCTCAAGCTGCGCAACCATCGCTGCCAGATCACGCACCCTGAAATTCAGCATGAACACCTTGTCCGCGCTGAAATAGGTGGTGTCCGCCGAAAATGGGGCAAACACCGTCGCGCCACCTTCTGCCATCCAGGGATTTTGATCCGCCGTCTTGGGCACCAGATCAATGCCCAAAGCGTCGCGATACCACTGCGCAAGGACCTCCGGTTGTTCAGACCGAAAGAAAAAGCCACCAAAACCTGTAACCTGTTCCATCTCTCTTCTCCTCCGGATCATCGTAACATGTTTCCTATTCGCGCGCAGTGGGGACAGAACGCGGCGTCTATTTGCCGTGACGCGACGATTTTGACCTGTTTCCGTGACTGCGGTTTAGGTAAACCGACCGGGACGAACCAACTCGTTCTGTGAAAGACGAGTCGTAATTTGAAGAGAGGAACGCTCATGAAGGTGCTTGTGCCCGTCAAACGCGTGATCGACTACAACGTGAAAGTGCGCGTGAAAGCGGACGGATCGGGTGTGGATCTCGCCAATGTGAAAATGTCGATGAACCCGTTCGACGAGATTGCGGTCGAACAGGCGATCCGACTGAAAGAAGCGGGTCAGGCCGAAGAGATCATCGCAGTCTCTGTCGGCGTCAAACAGGCGCAGGAAACCCTGCGCACGGCGCTGGCGATGGGTGCGGACCGCGCGATCCTCGTGATCGCAGCGGACGATGTGCACACGGATATCGAACCGCTGACAGTGGCCAAGATCCTCAAAGGGGTGATCGACGAAGAGCAGCCCGGCCTCGTGCTGTGCGGCAAGCAGGCGATCGACAACGACATGAATGCCACCGGCCAGATGCTGGCCGCGTTGATGGGTTGGAGCCAGGCAACCTTTGCCTCGGACGTCGAGATCGCAGGCGACAAGGCCAAGGTCACACGCGAAGTGGACGGCGGTTTGCAGACCATCGAAGTCACGATGCCAACCGTGATCACCGTCGATCTGCGCCTGAACGAGCCGCGCTATGCGTCGCTGCCCAACATCATGAAGGCCAAGAAAAAGCCGCTGGATGAAAAGACAGCCGCGGATTACGGCGTTGATGCCGCCCCGCGCCTCACAATCGTGAAAACGACCGAGCCCGAGGCGCGTGCCGCAGGGATCAAGGTGGGGTCTGTGGACGAACTCGTGGCGAAACTCAAAGAAGCGGGAGCAGTGTAATGGCAGTCCTTCTACTTGCAGAAATCAACGACGGCGAACTGGCGATGGACGCAACAGCCAAGGCTGTGACCGCCGCATCCGCTTTGGGTGACGTTGTGGTTCTGGCGGCCGGGGCAACCTGTGCATCCGCCGCCGCCGAAGCCGCGACCATCACCGGCGTGTCCAAAGTGCTGTGCGCCGAAGATGCACTTTACGGCAAACGCCTCGCAGAACCCGTGGCCGACCTGATCGTGTCGCTTGCCGGTGATTACGAACACATCGTGGCCCCGGCGACGACAGACGCCAAGAACGTGATGCCCCGCGTGGCTGCACTGCTGGACGCGATGGTGATTTCGGACGCAACGGCTGTGATCGACGCCAACACGTTCGAGCGGCCCATCTATGCGGGCAACGCAATCCAGACTGTGCAATCGGGTGACGGCAAGAAAGTCATCACGTTCCGCACATCGACGTTTGATGCCGCCGAAACCGGTGGGTCAGCGTCAGTGGAAAATATCGGCGCTGCGGGCGATCCCGGGCTGTCGTCCTGGGTCGAAGACAAGGTCGCGGCCAGCGACCGCCCCGAACTGACATCGGCCGGTGTGGTTGTGTCTGGCGGGCGCGGTGTCGGTTCCGAAGACGACTTTGCCCTGATCGAGAAACTGGCGGACAAGCTCGGTGCCGCCGTCGGCGCATCGCGCGCTGCCGTCGATTCCGGCTATGCACCAAACGACTGGCAAGTCGGTCAAACTGGCAAGGTGGTTGCCCCCGATCTGTACGTCGCGGTCGGGATTTCCGGCGCGATCCAACACCTTGCCGGCATGAAAGACAGCAAGGTCATTGTCGCGATCAACAAGGACGAGGAAGCGCCGATTTTCCAGGTTGCGGATTACGGTCTGGTGGCTGACCTGTTCACGGCTGTGCCCGAAATGATCGAAAAGCTGTAAGCGGCGCCATACGAGATGTGAAAGGTCCGTCGCTTTCCATCGGCGGACCTTTTCGTTTCTCAGGCCATTTGTTTCAGAACCGGCGCAAGCCCGGCGGCAATTTCATTGTGCATGATCGGGCCAAGCATCTTGGAGGCCGCAGGCACGTCCATCTCGGACAAAACCATACCATCGGTGCCCGCCGCCTTCGCCTCATCCGAGGCGACAACCTCGACATATTGGGTGGCCATCGGAATGACTTCCTCCAGCATCGCGCGGCTGACAAAGGCCAGTTCGGCGTCCACGTCATTCTCGGCCTCTTCAGGCGCCTTGTCACTTGCCCAAAGCAGCACCGATTTGCCCGGTATCTGGCTGAGGACAAGACGCATGCGTGCAACCCATGCTGTGCGCAATTCGTCGGCAACCGGTTCAAACCGTTCGGGCGATACAGTCATCAACCTTTGCAGCATGTGGTTGGTGAAATTGAATTCGGCAAAGTCCACGTCGCGATAGATCGCGCGCAACAAGGCAGATGCGTCGACGAAACGGTCGTTTCGGCGCGGATGCACGCGGTAGAACCGGTTCGACATGTTGCGCGGGCTGGTGATCTGGATCACCGTCGCCGCCGCTTTGCTCGTCACCTCACGCAGGAACGGATCCGTGGCAAAGACATCGACGCCGCCATTCACGCTGCCAAAGTTGACGCAGGTGACCCCCAGCTCTTCCTCCAGTACATCCGGAAACGGCGTCTGGATGAACTTGCCATAGGTTGTTGTACCGCCAAAGAATGCGATGAACGGGTTGTTCAGCGACCTGCGGGGGCCCCTGAATAACACTCTGGAATTGCCGTACCTGCACGGCAAGTAATCGAGTCCCCCCGGACTCAACGCTTCGTAACTCATGAAACCCACTCTCAATATGTTCCCATCAGCACATTCGCATGTCGGGCTTGCCAATTCCCTAACGGAACATGACGATTTTGGGGCAATGGTAACCTTTGGTCTTCGCTGACGCCTGCCCTTGCCCCCGCCCGCTGGCTGCCCCTATGGTGCGGCGTCGAGCAGAGGGGCGATCATGGACATCAAAACCGTTGGAATCGTGGGCGCAGGTCAAATGGGCAACGGTATTGCGCATGTGATGTCGCTGGCAGGCTATAACGTGCTGCTGAATGATGTTTCTGAAGAAACCCTTAAGTCGGCCATAGACACGATTGACCGCAATCTTGAACGCCAGGTCAGCCGCGAAAAGATTACGGCGGACGAAAAGGCCGCCGCGATGGCGCGAATCAAGACAACCGGTGCGCTGCCCGAACTTGGCCAGAGCGATCTGGTGATCGAGGCGGCGACAGAGCGCGAGACAGTCAAGCAAGCCATTTTCGAAGACCTGCTGCCACATCTGAAATCCAACACGATCCTGACGTCGAACACGTCCTCCATTTCCATCACGCGGCTGGCCAGCCGGACGGACCGGCCCGAAAAATTCATGGGCTTTCATTTCATGAACCCGGTGCCGGTCATGCAGTTGGTGGAACTCATCCGGGGCATTGCAACGGACGGCGAAACCTTTGATGCCTGCAAGGCCGTGGTCGACAAACTGGGCAAAACTGCCGCCACGGCCGAGGATTTTCCCGCCTTCATCGTGAACCGGATTCTGATGCCGATGATCAACGAGGCGGTCTACACGCTCTATGAAGGGGTCGGATCAGTCTCGTCCATCGATTCATCCCTGAAGCTGGGCGCGAACCATCCCATGGGCCCGCTTGAACTGGCCGATTTCATCGGGCTGGACACCTGTCTTGCGATCATGAACGTGTTGCACGACGGGTTGGCGGATACCAAGTACCGCCCCTGCCCCTTGCTGACCAAATATGTCGAGGCTGGATGGCTGGGGCGCAAAACCCAGCGCGGTTTCTATGACTATCGTGGGGACACGCCCGTACCTACGCGTTAGGCACCTTGTGCGGTGACAACCCCATGTGCCGATCGTCGCAACATACCCAAGGGATTAGTTTTCAAGCGCCAATGTATGTTCACGCAACCAGGCCATGAAACCGCGCGGATCGTCTTTCCACTTTTCGACGTCTTCCTGTGGAAGCGGGTGTCCGACAATTGGACCTTGGGGTTTATTGCAAGAGTGTACGATTTCGTGCAGCAAAAGGCCCTGACGCAGCATCGGCGACACCTGATTGGCAATCTGGTAAGCGCGGCTGTTCTGGCCCAAAAACTTCATCGGCACGACCGTGGCACCGGAACGACGGATAAGCTGTGCGGTAAAGACCGCCCACTCGCCCTCGACCGCATCCCCCCACCACGTTTCAGATGCGGCAACACCGCCCGAGGGGAACAGGGCCACAACACCACCTTCTTTCAAGTGCGCCATGGCCTTGGCGCGCATTTCGACGCCTTTGCGCTGGGCATCCTTGTCATGGGGAAACGGCACCGGGATCATGTAGCTGCCGGCCACCTCATCAATGGCTGTCAGCAAAGAGCGGGTGAGGATGCGATAATCGGGGCGCACGCGCCCGATCAGATCGGCGAACATCATACCATCGACCATCCCATGCGGGTGGTTGGCCACGACGATCACCGGCCCATCTTTCGGAATGCGATCAAGCTGTTCGCGGGGCGTGGTCAGTTCGATCCCCATTACGTCCAGTGCAGCGCGCCAAAACGCCTGACCTGACGGCGCGCCCTGACGCTCGAATTTGCGGATCAGGCGCAGAATGGTCAGCTTTCCGGTGAACGCCTCCATCACGCGGATAAAGGCAGCCTTCCACGGGTCTTCGAAGGTGGACGCGTATGACAGACTGCGCCTGTCATATTTGGCAAAGCTGACCGTCTCCGGTTCTACCGCTTTTCCCATACTTTGCGTGCTATCGACCAAGGTTTGCCACCTCTCATGACCTGCCAATCTCGACGGACCGGCTCAGGCCTCCTCCCCGAACTTATCCGCCACCAGGGCGGTAAGGGCCTCCGCCAATGCGTCCGCATCGGGACCGGAGGTCTCAATGTCAATAAAACTTCCGATCGGCGCTGCCAACATCAAAAGCCCCATAATGCTGTCGCCTGATGCAGACATGCCATCTTTGCTGACGGTGGCGCGTGCGTCAAATGCCTCGACAACCTCGACCAGTTTGGCAGAGGCGCGCGCGTGCAGGCCCTTGATATTAATGATTTCCAGCTTCGTTTGCGTCATGGATTATGTGTCTGCACTTATATTCTGACTGTCTATGTACTTTTTGCCAGCATCCAACGCCAAACGCACGGCATCCGTCACGTCCAGTTGGCGGCTTTTGGCGAGTTTGATGAGCATGGGCAAGTTCGCGCCGTAAAGGATGCGACGGTTCTGGGGGCGACAGGCCAGCAGGCTCAGGTTGGAAGGGGATCCGCCGAACAGGTCGGTCACCACCACAACACCGCCGCCAGAGTCGACTGCATCTGCGGCCTCGCAGATTTCCAGTTCCTTGTCTGCACGGTTGTGATCAGGCTCAATCGCAATAGCGCGCATGCCGGGCTGACGGCCAACGACATGTTCGATCGCACGTAGATATTCGCCTGCAAGCCCTCCGTGGGCCACGATCACGATACCGATCAAGCTTTAAGCCTCTTTTCGTTTGTGGCGATCCAGTTCGCGGTGGCGAATAGACACCTGCCAGCCCGCGTCTGCAAGGGCCGCGCCCAAGGTTTCGGCCATTGCGACGGAACGATGTTGTCCCCCCGTGCATCCCAGCGCGACAGAAAGGTGCGATTTCCCTTCGGCCAGATAGGCGGGCAACAGCCAGAACATCATATCGGCAAGCTTTGTTTCGAATTCCTTCGCGCGTGGGTCAGTGCGGATATAGTCACGCACCGCAGTGTCCTGCCCGGTGCTGGCGCGCAAGGACGGCTCCCAAAACGGGTTTCTCAGGAACCGGCAGTCAAACACCATATCGACCGCGCGCGGCAAACCGCGTTTGTAGCTGAAGCTTTGGACTGACACGGCCAATTGACTGTGATCGCCCTTTGAAAACCAATGCTCAACCTCCGCACGCAGCTGGTGAACATTCAGATCGGAGGTGTCGATCAGAATATCAGCGCAGGATTTCAGCGGGGCAAGCAGTTCAAGCTCGCGCTGAATGCCCGCCTCGACACGGTCCGCTTCGGCCAGTGGATGGCGACGGCGGGTTTCGGAAAACCGGTTCAGCAGCACATCGGTGCGACAATCAAGGTACAAAAGTTCCGGCACCAATCCTTGCACGGCCGAGATGCGACCAAGCGTATCCATCACCGATGCCACCGAAAAATCCCGGTTTCGTGGATCAATTCCGAGGGCGACAGGTTTGTCCGGGATCGGGTTTTCAAGAAGCGCGGGGATCAGCCGCAGCGGCATGTTGTCGATTGCCTCGTATCCCAGATCTTCCAAGGCGCGGATCGCACTTGCCCGCCCGGCACCCGCTGGTCCGGTGACCAGCACCAATCGTCGCACATCTGGGGTGGCTGTTGTCATTGTGGCTCTGATCGCCCCCGCTTGAGGTATTGCAATATCGCGGCGGGCCAAGCCTCCGTACCAGCGTTGTGCAGGCAAGGTAGGGTTAAACCAAGGAGCGTCACCACATGTGGCTGCGGCAGACGGTCGCGCTCGGTCTGATCCAGGTCAATAACGACTTCAATCGCGGCTTCGATTGTGTCGGCGTGCAACAGACCTACGCCGCGCGCTTCGATCAACCCCTGATCGGTGCAGGTGCCGCGGCCCATATTGCGTTGTCTTTGCGGATGAGTTCGGTTTGGTCATCCGAAACCAAGGTGCATCCCAGCGCCATTAATTGCAGCGCCAATGAGGATTTCCCACGTCCAGAGGCTCCGGTGATCAGTACACCCTTGCCTTCAAAGGCGACGGACGTGGCATGAAGGCGCGTTTGCTCGGCCATCGCCGATCAGACCGGCAAACCCACGACAAAGCGCGCGCCGAGTGGTTCGGACGTGATATCGGCATCCGTGGGCCGGATGTTTTCAGCCCAGATGACACCGCCATGCGCTTCGACAATCTGCTTTGAGATCGCAAGGCCAAGGCCGGAGTTGTTGCCAAAGTGCTCGTCCGGGCGCTGCGAGTAGAACCGTTTGAAGATCTTTGTAAGCGCCTGGTCCGGGATACCGGGGCCTGTGTCTTCGACGACCACCAGCACCCGGTTTTCGCGCTTGCGTGCCCAGATGCGGATCGCATCGCCGTCTTCGCAGAACGAAATGGCGTTGGTGATCAGATTGACAAACACCTGTGCCAGCCGGGCCTCCAGACCCTGCACTTCTATCGGGTTCGCGGGCAGGTCAGAGATGAATTCGATGCCCTTGCTGCGCGCATCCTCGCCCAGATAGTCGGAAAGATTGCCGAGCATATGCAAGAGGTTGAACGGCTCTTCCTCTTCCTTGACCAGTTCGCTGTCCAGACGCGAGGCGTTGGAAATATCACTGACGAGGCGGTCCAGCCTGCGCACATCATGGTCGATCACGTCCAGCAGTTTTTCGCGCTGATCATCGCGCTTGACCATCCGCAACGTCCCGACGGCCGAGCGCAGAGAGGCGAGCGGGTTCTTGATTTCGTGGGCAACATCAGCGGCGAATTGTTCGTTGCCATCAATCCGGTTGTAAAGGGCGGCGATCATGCCGCGCAGTGCGCCGGACAGGCGCCCGATTTCATCCGGACGCGCCGTGAGGTCAGGAATGCGAATGCGCCCCGGATTGACCTTGCGGGCGTTCTTGTCGCGGCCAAGTTCGGCTGCCGTGGCAAGGTCCGACAGCGGATTGGCGATGGTCGAGGCCAGAACGAGGCTGAGACCGATGGACACAAGTGTTGCAATGACGAACATCTGCAGCACGCGTTCACGCTCGCTGCGCACCATCGCGTCAATTTCGCCTGACGCGCTGGTCAACGCAACCACACCGACCGCCGATCCACCCTGCTCAATCGGGGTGACCACGCTGAACAATGCGCCACCTGCGCCGTCCAGTGCTTCGCTCACCTGGGTTTCGCCGCTGATGGAACGCGCAACAAGCGGTCGCAATTGTTCTTCTATCGCCGGAGGGGCGGTTGGTTCGGATGCGAAAGGCCCGGATATTGCGTTCCACAGCCAGCTCAGACCGTCTGTCAGCAGCGCGAGGTCTTCGCCCGAAGCGCTCTCTGGCTGAAGCGGGGCCAGCGTACCCTGGTTCTTGGCAATCAACATATTTGCCGTGTCGAAAACGAACACCTCGTGGCCACGGCGCAGATCGAGCGCCGCCAGCGTGGCATCCACATCTACGCCATCGCCGGTCGCCAGATTCACTGGCGCGCCTGCAGGTAATTGCGCTTCGACCACGTCAGCGACCAGTTCCGCCTGCGCCACCAGGGCCGAAATGCGCTGCACAGCAAGGCTGTCACGGGTCGAGTTCAGATACAGAATGCCAGCAACAAGGACGTTCAGAGCAATCAGGTTGAACGTGATGATCTTGCGCGCCAAAGGCGAGCCGCGCAGCGATATGATGCTGCGCCGCGCGCGATCGTCGCGGAGTTCGGACGAGGTTGCGGTATCAGGCGCAACCCAGTCTTCCCCAAGCACGACGTCCCCGTCATGCGATGGTGGGGTTCTCATGTCTCGCACGAATGTCCCCTCGGCCAGTGCCAGTTTTGGCGGCTTTTATTCTTCGTTGTAACGATAGCCAATGCCATAGAGCGTCTCAATCGCGGAAAAATCATCGTCCGCACTGCGCATCTTCTTGCGCAAACGCTTGATGTGGCTGTCGATCGTGCGGTCATCCACATAGACCTGATCGTCATAGGCCACATCCATCAACTGATCGCGTGACTTGACGAAACCAGGGCGCTGCGCGAGCGCCTGCAACAGAAGGAATTCCGTCACTGTCAACGAGACGTCCTTGCCTTTCCAGGCCACTGCGTGACGCAGCGGATCCATCCGTAAATCACCCCGCTCCATGACTTTGGTTTCTTCGGTGTCGCCGACGATATCACCTGCCACCGCATCCTGACGGCGCAGAAGCGCGCGGATGCGTTCCACCAAAAGACGCTGTGAAAACGGCTTTTTCACATAGTCATCCGCACCCATGCGAAGGCCCAGAACCTCGTCGATCTCATCATCCTTGGAGGTCAGAAAGATCACGGGCATGGTGGTTTTCTGGCGCAGACGCTGCAACAGATCCATGCCATCCATGCGCGGCATCTTGATGTCCAGCACCGCCATATCCGGCAGGCGCTTGTTGAAGGCATCCAGTGCGGCCTGCCCGTCATTATAAGTCTCTACTTCAAACCCTTCGGCTTCAAGCGTCATGGACACAGACGTCAGGATGTTCCTGTCGTCGTCCACCAATGCAATCTTTGACATTGCCCGTTTCCTTGTGCTGCTCGTTTTTTATATGTTTTCCGCCATTGTTCCGGTTTTGGCCTTCGAATCAATCAATAAGTGCGAGATCACATGCCGAATGCCCCCTCACTGTCGCCAGAAAATGGTTAGGAATGGCTAAATTGCCGCACATTCCCGCTGATGGCCGCGGTGAACGGAGGATTGTTTGCGCAACCTTGCCGCATGATGGCGCTAACGCGTTCAGCTTGGCTGTTCACCTTTGGAATCCGCATGTTATGACCCAACAAAGCGTGCAACGTCGTTGTGCAGGGCCCTTGGCCACCCTCTGACCAGAAACGCCACAGTGCGGCATCAGGAGCAATCACATGACATTTGGACGGGTTAACCCGAACTTCCGCCTCGACGATCAAGGACTGACCGGGCTGGGCAATGTCTATTACAATCTGATCGAACCCGCGCTGATCGAATGTGCGCTTGCACGGGGCGAAGGCACATTGGGCAAAGGCGGCACATTTCTGGTGACCACCGGCAAGTTTACGGGCCGCTCTCCCAAAGACAAACATGTGGTCAACACACCCAGCGTCGCGGACAACATATGGTGGGAGAACAACGCCTCCATGTCGCCCGAGGGGTTTGATGCGCTGTATGAGGACATGCAGGCCCACATGGCCGGGCGCGACTATTTCGTACAGGACCTTGTTGGCGGGGCGGACCCGTCTTACGCGATCAATGTGCGGATGGTCACGGAGATGGCGTGGCACGGCCTGTTCATCCGGCACCTGCTGCGCCGCCCGGACGCCGAAGACATCGCGGACTTCGTCGCGGATTTCACAGTCATCAACTGCCCTTCGTTTCAGGCCGACCCCGCGCGGCACGACTGTCGTTCGGAAACCGTGATCGCGATGAACTTTGACCGCAAGCTGATCCTTATCGGTGGCACTGAATATGCGGGTGAAAACAAGAAGTCCGTGTTCACACTACTGAATTATCTGCTGCCCGAGCGCGGCGTGATGCCGATGCACTGCTCGGCCAACCATGCCCACGGCAACCCGGTCGACACCGCCGTATTCTTTGGGCTGTCAGGCACGGGCAAGACGACCCTGTCCGCGGATCCGGGCCGCACATTGATCGGGGATGACGAACATGGCTGGTCTGATCGCGGCACCTTCAACTTCGAAGGCGGGTGCTATGCCAAGACCATCAACCTGAGCCGCGAGGCCGAGCCCGAGATTTACGCAACGACCGAGAAATTCGGCACGGTGAT
The DNA here is from genome assembly GCF_045797845.1 of Tateyamaria armeniaca. Classification (NCBI taxonomy): domain Bacteria; kingdom Pseudomonadati; phylum Pseudomonadota; class Alphaproteobacteria; order Rhodobacterales; family Roseobacteraceae; genus Tateyamaria; species Tateyamaria armeniaca. The sequence goes on along the minus strand of NZ_JBHDIY010000002.1, from coordinate 1,720,406 downwards.
CGAAAACATGGTCTTTGATCCGGACACCAAAGAGCTTGATTTCGACGACGACAGCCTGACGGCGAACATGCGCTGCGCCTACCCGCTGCACTATATCTCGAACGCGTCTGCATCTGCGCTTGGGGGTCATCCCAAGAACATCATCATGCTGACCTGCGACGCCTTTGGGGTGCTGCCGCCGATTGCGCGTCTGTCCCCAGCGCAGGCGATGTATCACTTTTTGTCAGGCTTTACGGCCAAGGTGGCGGGCACGGAACGGGGTGTGACGGAACCTCAGCCGACATTCTCGACCTGCTTTGGCGCGCCTTTCATGCCGCGCCGTCCCGAAGAGTATGGCAAACTGCTGCAGGACAAGATTGCCAAACACGGCGCGTCCTGCTGGTTGGTAAACACCGGATGGACGGGCGGCGCCTATGGCACGGGCAGCCGGATGCCGATCCGAGCCACGCGCGCCCTTCTCACCGCGGCTCTTGACGGCACCCTTGCGGCCGGAGAATTCCGCAAGGATCCCAACTTTGGGTTCGATGTGCCGGTGTCCGTGCCGGGCGTTGCAGATATTCTGCTCGATCCCAGACGGACCTGGGACAATGGTGCGGCCTACGATCGGCAGGCCACAAAGCTGGTCGACATGTTCTCGAGCAACTTTGAACAGTACCTGCCCCACATCGACGATGACGTGAAAGCGGCGGCTATCGGATAGCCACCGATCGTGTCGTTACGCGGCAGTGGCGATGTGTTCTGGACAGGGCAGGTCGAGCGCGTAGTGCAGGTCCTCGCTTGACATGTATCCCATGGTGCCTTCGAACGTATCGCCCGTTCCCTCAAGGACGTACTTGATGGCATTGGGTTCGTTGTGCATGAACCCGAACCGCGCAGAGAACCCTTTGTACGCAAGGCTCTTGGCGATAAAACCAAAGGTATAGTCCGGACGCCAGTGATCCAGCGCCGTCAAAAACGCGTGTTTGCCCAAAACCGGAGACAGCAGCGCACCCCGGCGCGGCGATCCGCCAACCCAGAATTCACCATGATACACGATTGTGCCCTTCATCCGCGTGGCACCCGGCCCGGCACGATAGACGGTCCGGCCATAATCGATGTCCATGCCCGATGGTTCAAATTCGCGCAGGTTGCGGCTTAGATAATCCGCGAGGCTGAGGTGCAGTGTGGGCAGTGTCTTCATCGCCTGAGTGTGTACGATGTCGCCCGTTTCGTTGCGTCCGATCATCCACAACGCATTCTGCTCGGTCAGCTCGAACTTCGTTGGTTCAAACGGTGCGCCAAGGGCATGATCCGGCCGCGCCGACGCCAGCAAATCGCGGTATTCTTCAAAATCGGAACCACTGGTTATGGTCACGCCCATGCTCTGCAGCTCGTTGTGACTGGCCGCATACAGAAAGTGGGCCTTAGAATTGTATTGGAACGTCATGGTTAATCTCCGTGGCAACCTACAGAGATAACTATAAATCAGAATTTCTATTTGTAGTCGAATTTTGGGATAATTGAGACTTCTTTCATGATAACGTCCTGCGGCATCCGTGGCGCGGTGTCGGGATCCATTCCAATGATTTCAACATCATGGTGGCGATCGACAACCGATATCAGGGCGAATGTGCCATCAGGAAAGCGCCCCGGAAGCAGTAAACGCTGGTAGTAAATAGGCAGATACGGCCCATCCGGTTCGCGTTTGAGCTGGGTGTAAATGTGGTCCAGTCTGGTGTTCTGGTGGGTTGCAGCGTCTTCGAACGGAGAGATCATCAGATGCGCAAAGTCGTCTCCGCCCGGCAGAACATTCATGTTTCGGCCAATGCTGGAGCGGGCAGCGACCCAGCCTGACCATGTCACATACGACGACTGATCGCCGATCTCGATACAAATCCAACCGTTTGGCGAATCACGATAAACCATGAAAAACGGCCTGACATCGCGCAGAATTTTCCCCTCAAGCTGCCCATCCGAGAGCGCCCAGGCGCGAAACGCCTCTTTCAGCAAGGGGCGCTCCAACGACCACAAGTCGCTCATCGGGCGCTGCTGCATCCAGAATGACCGACCTTCGGGCAGTTCTGCATAGACATGTTCAAGGCCATTGCGGTGACTGATCTGACCCAAAAGCCAGGATCGTCCACGGGCCAACAGGTCCAACGCTTCGGGCAAGGCAAGGCGTCCAGCCTCAGTAAGGTGGTATTGTCGGCTTTCCAGTCTGAACAGCGCTTCGCCCTTTGCCGCCTCAAGCTGGGCAATATGCCGCCGAACGGTCTGGCGCGTACTGTTCAATTCAGCAACCGCGTGAGACAGGTTCAATGTTTCCGCCAACGTGGTGAATGAACGAATCATCTCGAACAGCAGCGGCTGGTTCAGCGTCGAGAAATTGTCTTTCGATTCAGTCATAAAACGCGATCTATGGGTGATTGATAATACGTTACGGTTAAACAAATCATACAATAATGCAACATTGACGTGTAGTATATGTACAAATCTAGTCAATTGAATGGAATTAACAGATCGCCGATCACTTTGGTTGAAACAACCAGAGGTAACCAGTTCATGTCCCATCCTGTCGATGTCCACGTTGGAAAACGCCTGAAACAAATCAGAACTCTGCGCCGTATGTCGCAGACAGATGTTGCCAAGCGTCTCGACCTGTCTTTCCAGCAAATTCAGAAATACGAAATCGGTTCAAACCGTATTGCAGCAAGCCGTCTGTTTGAGCTGTCGCGTATTCTGGACGTGCCGACCTCTTACTTCTTTGAAGGCATTGCCGATCCGGACGCAGCCGCCGAACGCGACAACAGCCTTGATATCGTGAACGCGCTTGCCGCCATCGAAGACGAAAAAATCAAGACACGCATCGTGACATTCATCGAAGATGTGTCTGGCCTGACCGTGGCGCGCCGCGCGTCCTAACCGACCAATGACCGCCGGATAAGGTTCATCCCCACGATCAGCAGCACAAGCAGTGTGGCTTTCTTGAAAACCGCCTGATCGATCCGGTCCAACACTTTCCCGCCCAGCCATTGGCCCAGAAGGGCCGGCGCGATCAGCGCAAGGCTGAGCGGAAGTGTTTCTGCCCGCAGCACCCCCGACCCGATATGCGCGCCCACAAGCGCGACAGCCCCCAGGCCGTAGATGACCCCCTGCGCGCGCATTTGTTCGGTCTTTTCTGTGTCCAGCGCCGTCAGATACAGCACGGTGGGCGGCCCCCAAATGCCCGAGATGCCGCCCAGGAACCCGGCAAACGCACCGATCCCGGCCTCAACATCCTTGCGTTGACGCGCCAGCGACAATCGCCATCCGATCAGTTGCATCACAGCGAACAGGGTGACCGGGATGCCGATCATTCCCAGCATGACACTGATCGGTAAAACACGCACCAGTTGCGCACTTGCAACCAGCACCACGCCCCCGACGACCAGGTAGACCCAGAAACGCTGCGCAGATGCCCATGCAGGCCCGATTCCCTGCCGCAACGCCTGCGTTCCGTTGGCCACCAGCGTCGGCAGGATCAATCCGGCCAGCGCAAGTTCGGGTTCCATGAACGTCGACAGCCCGGAAATGACCACCATCGGCATGGCAAATCCCACCACACCTTTGACCATTCCCCCCAGCACCGCGATACTGAGGGCAATCAACCACAGCTGCGGTGAAAGAAGGCTGAAAAACATATCCATTACGCCCTCTTACGCCTGTCTGCGCGGCTCTGCAAAAGAACTGCGCGAAAGAATAGAACAAATAGACGCACCCAGATGAATGTTTGTTGCGCTGCACCTGCAAAGTAGATACCAGAGCGCCAAGCCGAAATGAGGAGCAAAGCCATGGCACATGATGGACAGGATATGGGCACCGCAGCCCCCGTTTTGCTGGATGATCTGCTGGCGTTGACCGGCGCTGCAATTGCACCCGTCGAGGCAATCACCGAACTTGCCCGGACCCGCCTGCGCGCGGAGCTGAGCGTGGATGGCCGCGTGTCCGCCGCCCTTGTCGAGCAGAATCAGACTGCAGCGCACGGCCTTGCCTGGCTGGCCACATATGCCCAATCGCTGCGCCAGATGCACAAATGGGCCAGCGACCTCAACGAACAGTCCAGATTTACTGAGGTCGAGGCCCTGATCCTCCAGATCGCGTTCGGCGAATACCTCTGGCAGGTCTATGGCGGCATCCCGATGAATCAGGGCGAAGTTCTGCGCCTTCAGGACATGGGGCTCAGCCAGGATGACATGCGCGGGATGATGGACCCGGCTGTCATGACATTGACCCAGCACGGGAACACCCAAGCCGCACAGATCCGCCTTGTCGAGTTGATGCAGGAACGCAGCGCCGAAATCACAGTCGGGGCCAGCGGACTGGATGAAGAACTGGAAATGATCCGCGAACAGTTCCGCCGCTACGCGGTCGAGAAAGTCGAACCCTTTGCCCATGACTGGCACCTCAACGACGAACTGATCCCCATGGAGGTGATCGAGGAACTTGCCGAAATGGGCGTGTTCGGCCTGACAATTCCCGAAGAGTTCGGCGGCTTTGGCCTGTCCAAAGCGTCGATGTGCGTGGTGAGCGAAGAGTTGTCGCGCGGCTACATCGGCGTCGGCTCTCTTGGCACGCGCAGCGAAATCGCGGCAGAGTTGATCATTGCGGGCGGCACCGACGAACAGAAAGCCAAGTGGCTGCCACGCCTTGCCAGCGCCGAAACGCTGCCGACGGCTGTGTTCACGGAGCCCAATACCGGCTCTGACCTTGGCGCGCTGCGCACTCGCGCCCAGAAAACGGAAAATGGCGATTACACCGTCACCGGCAACAAGACATGGATCACCCATGCGGCCCGCACCCATGTGATGACGTTGCTGGCGCGCACCGATCCCGACACGACCGACTACAAGGGCCTTTCGATGTTCCTGGCTGAAAAGACGCCGGGCGATGACGCAAATCCGTTTCCAACCGATGGCATGTCCGGCGGAGAGATCGAGGTGCTCGGCTATCGCGGCATGAAGGAATACGAACTGGCCTTTGACGGTTTTGCGATCAAGGGCGAGAACCTGCTGGGCGGGGAAGAGGGCAAGGGTTTCAAACAGCTGATGGAGACGTTTGAATCCGCCCGTATTCAGACGGCTGCCCGCGCTATCGGTGTGGCACAATCCGCCCTCGATATCTCGATGCAATACGCGATTGATCGCAAGCAATTTGGCAAATCCCTGATTGCGTTCCCGCGTGTGGCTAACAAGCTGGCGATGATGGCCGTGGAAATTATGGTCGCACGCCAGTTGACCTACTTCTCGGCCTTCGAAAAGGATGAGGGCCGACGCTGTGATGTCGAAGCGGGCATGGCCAAGTTGCTTGGCGCACGCGTGGCGTGGGCGGCGGCGGACAACGGGCTGCAAATCCATGGCGGCAACGGGTTTGCTCTGGAATACAAGATCAGCCGAGTGCTGTGCGATGCGCGCATCCTCAACATCTTTGAAGGCGCGGCCGAGATTCAGGCGCAGGTGATTGCTCGGCGGTTGTTGGGCTAAGGGCCTCGCCACTTCGATCCAAAGAACTGCGGTAGCTCCTTCGCACTCCCCCTGATTGACGCGCGCGCCAAAACGTCCAAAGTGCGCGGATGCTGACCTTTGCTGCCGCTGTCTTTTTCCTAATCATCACACCCGGGCCCGGAGTTCTGTCTGCGGCCGGGGTTGGTGCGGCCTATGGTCTGCGGTCGGGCCTGCGCTATGTGCTGGGCCTGTTCATCGGCAACAATCTCGTCATTCTGGCCGTGGTCTCGGGGCTTGCCGCACTTGTGCTGGCCAATCCGGTGGTGCGCACGATCCTGTTTGTGCTCTCGACCGCGTATCTGTTTTATCTCGCGATGCGCATCGCGCTGGCCGGGTCGAAACTGGCCTTTTCACCTGCAAAAAACGAACCGGGCGTTCTTGCAGGAATCCTGCTGCAACCCATCAACCCCAAGGCCTACGCGGTAAACACAGCCCTGTTTTCGGGCTTTGCCATCATGCCCGACGCACTGGTGGCCGAGGCGATCTGGAAGCTGCTGATCGTAAATGCCATCTGGGTGCCCATCCACGTGATCTGGGTCTGGTTCGGGGTGCGCCTCAAGGCGCTTGACCTCGCGCCCGAGCGGCAAAAGCTGATCAATTTCGCGATGGCCGGTTCGATGTTGCTCGTTGTGGGGCTGGCCGTCTGGTCGGAACTTGCGCTGTAGCGGCACGGCATCACCAAAGAGGATCAGCACTAGCTTTCGAACATACGCCTCCCTCCGGACGCGCGTGCCAAGCGACCTGCGGGCCGTGACATAACCCGCCCACCTGATAGGCGATCAAGCGTCGCCAATGTGCGGCAAAGCGCTCAAAACTTCTGGTTGTGCTGCTTTGTGTTGCACCGCAGCATACTTGGACGTATCGCGGGGTTATGGCAAAAGCACCTCTCTCCCCCGCTGCATGGATCGAAGCCGGTCTCGCTCAACTGACGGCCACTGGGCCGCTGGCATTGCGCGCAGAACCGCTGTCACGACACCTGAAAACCTCCAAAGGATCGTTCTATTGGCACTTCAAGGATGTGCCCGCATTTCAAGCCGCGTTGCTGGCGGAATGGAAGGATCGCGCCATGACCCAACTGGCCGAGGATGCGGCCATGGAAGGGTCAGACACAGACAAGATGATTCGATTTGGTCAGACCGTTCAGGGCGACAAGGCCGGTCCGGCATTGCGCGCGTGGGCGCAGTCCGAAAAATCCGTGGCCAAGACAATTGCATCGGTGGATGCGGCCCGTCTGAAGCGGCTGGTTGGATTGATGAAGGGCATCGGGGTCGACAATGAGGACTTTGCCAAGGCGGCCTATGGCGCGCTTGTGGGCCTCAAGCAGATGAAAAACGATGACGGTGATGCGCTGGTTGCGTTTGCCGCGCTGGTTGATCTGGTGATGGCGCTCAAGTGATGCGGTTGCTTGGGCTTGCCCTGCTTGGGCTGATCCCAGCCTGCCAGTCGGACGAAACGGTGGCAGCCTACGGCGCGTCCGGTGTCACATGGACACTTGTTTCACAAAACGGCGCCCCTTTTGCAGCACGAGCGACCCTTGTTTTCGGTGAAGACGGACAGGTCTCGGGACAAGCCCCGTGCAACAGATTCACCTTCACCAACACCCTGCCCTACCCATGGTTCGAAACCGGCCCGATTGCCGCGACAAAAGTCGCCTGCCCCGATCTTGAAGCCGAAGATGCGTTCTTTCAAACCGTCGGCGCCATGACGCGCGTTGTCCTGGGCGACGATGGTATGGTCATGGCCAATGACGCGGGTGGCGAGATGGTGTTCACAGCGTCCGAGTAAAGGCATCCACGAACCGCGCCCGCGCATCCGGGACTGGGCGGTTGCCCAGATCCGGCGCAAGGTGGTTGGCCAGAAAGTAACCGGTTGTCTCAAGCGCCTGCGCCACCTCCACGTCCGGCGCATCCCCCCGCCCGCGCAGCACATCCGGAAGCGGCAACAGCCGGTCTGCCCACACCCCTGCCCCCGCACGCGACACGGCCCGCCCGCTCTTGGGCGAGACATAGATCAGATCTTCGGTCCCGCCCGTCACCGCACATGTGCTCAGATCAAGGCCAAAACCCATCTCCTCCAGCAACGCGACCTCCCAACGCAGGTAGGCAAGCGGCCAGACCTCGTTCTGCCCCAACAGGTCAAGCAGCTGCTCTGTACGGCGATAAAGGGGCCCATGTGCTTCGCGTTCGGGCAGACAGAAGCTCAGCAATCCGGTGACAGCATTCAAGCCCGCCAGCGCAAGGCGATCCCCCATGACAAGGGCAGCACGGCTGCGCATAGGCTCAACCGTGAAAGCACCGATATGGTCTTCGAGCCGTGCGCGCCACGCCACGTCCAACTGGGCACCCGGTTGCAGAATGGGGGCGATCTTGCGGCTGGTGCCGCCACGGACAACACCGGCGTGACGCCCTCTTTCCTCGCTGAACACGTCGATGATTGCGCTGCTTTCGCCGTGTCGGCGCACACTCAGCAGAATTGCTGTGCCGCGCCACTCCATGTCAGGCCAACCCGTCCTGATCCAGCAGATGACGCCCCTGCCGATCCTCGACTTCGATCACCCAAACATCCGGGTCAAACCCGCGTTGGCGGGTCACTGCATCATCAACGTCCCGCTCTGGCCCGCTCGCCAGTTCAGCCCAGACGCGCGTATCCGTCATCAGATCGAATGACCGCTGGAACAGGGTCGCCTGCCCATCAAGCGTGTTCAACTTCACCAGAACGGCCCCGCCGGTGTCATCACCATGGGCCACGACAAAGGCGGGGATATCGGCAAACCGCAACCGCGCCAGATACGCATCCACCCAAAACCTCGACGTCAGACGCGCCATGGCTTCTCTGATTTAAAAAAATCCCGCCCGGACGGCCGGATGGCAGATGTTTCAGGCATTTCCATCTTTGAAGTTCAGCCCCATTTCGGAATAGCGCTCGGCCTCTTCCTGCCATTTCTCGCGCACTTTGACCTGCAGGAACAGATGCACCTTGCGGCCCAGAAACTCGGTCAACTCGGCACGCGCAGACTGGCTCACAGACTTGATCGTCTCGCCCTTGTTGCCCAGCACGATGCCCTTGTGGCCATCGCGGCTGACGTAGATGATCTGATCTACACGGGCCGAACCATCCTTGCGCTCTTCCCAACTCTCCGTCTCGACCGTCAGTTGGTAAGGCAGTTCCTGATGCAGGCGCAGAGTCAGCTTTTCGCGGGTCATCTCAGCAGCGATCATGCGCATCGGCAGATCGGCAATCTGATCCTCGGGGTACAGCCACGGTCCCTCCGGCACTTGCCCCGCAAGCCATTGGCGCAACGTATCCACGCCATGTCCCTTTTCGGCGGAAATCATGAACGTCTCGGCAAAGTCGTACTCGGCATTCAGCTTGTCGGCGAGGCCCAGCAGAACCGGAGCCTCCACACGGTCGATCTTGTTGATCGCCAGCGCGACCGTGCGCCCCTTGCCGATATCGGCAAGACCCTCAAGGATGCGACCGACCCCTTCGCTGAGGCCGCGATGCGCCTCGATCATCAACACAACAACATCCGCATCTGCGGCACCACCCCAGGCGGCGGCAACCATGGCGCGGTCCAGACGGCGGCGCGGTTGGAACAGGCCGGGCGTGTCGACAAAAACGATCTGGCTGTCACCCTCCATCGCCACACCACGAATGCGGGCGCGCGTGGTCTGTACCTTATGGGTTACAATGCTGACCTTGGCCCCGACCATGCGATTGAGCAGGGTAGACTTGCCCGCATTGGGCTCTCCGATCAGGGCGACGAAACCGGCGCGGGTGCTCATGTATCTTGCTCCAATTGGGCCAGAAGGGCCTTGGCGGCCGCTTGCTGGGCCTCGCGTTTTGATCCGGCGGTGGCATGCGCGGTTTCACCACCATCAAGCTGTGCAGAAATCGTAAAGACGGGGGCATGATCCGGACCGGACCGTGCCGTTTCGACGTATTTTGGCGGTGTCAGACCACGCGCCTGGGCCCATTCCTGCAAGGCGGTCTTGGCGTCACGCGCATCGTCCTCGACCCGGGTGATCCGATCCCCCCATAGGCGCACGATCAACGCGCGGGCCACTTCGAAACCGGCATCAAGATAGACGGCGGCAATGACCGCTTCGGCGGCATCCCCAAGCAGGGCCTGCTTGCGCCGCCCGCCCGACATCATCTCGGACCGGCCCAGCCGCAACACATCCCCCAGGCCGATTTCGCGCGCGACATCCGCGCAGGTTTCCTTGCGCACCAAAGCATTGAAGCGTGGGGCAAGCGTGCCTTCGGCGGCCCCTGTATCAGCGGCCAGCAGCGCCTCGGCCATCACCAGCCCCAACACCCTGTCGCCCAGAAATTCCATCCGTTGATTGTCGCTGCGCGTGGGCGAGGACATTGAGGCGTGGGTCACCGCCTCGATCAGCAGATCGGGCTTGGCAAAATGATGCCCGATGCGCGCCTCAAAGGCCTGCAGATCCGCGCCCAGCTTCACTCGATCCCCTTAAAGAACCGATCCCCGCGCCACGTCCAGAAGAACAGCATCGACCGGCCCGCGGACGAGAACATGATGCGATCCGCGCGCCCGATGAGATTTTCATACGGCACAAACCCGACTCCACCCGCCAGTTGCGCAAGGCGGCTGTCGGATGAATTGTCGCGATTGTCGCCCATAAAGAAATACTCGCCCTCCGGCACCCGGAAGACGGACGTGTTGTCAGACCCCTGTACGGTCACGTTCAGCACCACGTGTGAGGACCCATCGGGAAAGGTTTCGACAAAGCGGGATTTGGTGCAATTGGCCCCCTGCCCGACAGCGCCGCTTTCACAGCGCGGCGTCAGACCCTGCGGGCCTTGCCGCTCAAAGACTTCGGTGAAAGTGCCGGCGGGTTCCTGCGGCAGCGGTTCGCCGTTCAGGATCACGACACCGTCCTTGACCTGCACGGTGTCGCCGGGCAGCCCGACCAGACGTTTGATGAAGTCAGACCCGGAAATGGGATGGCGAAAGACAACGACATCGCCCCGCTCAGGCTCACCTGCCAGAACGCGCGTATTGTCACCATCCAGAAACCCGCAGATGGATTTCGCATCAATGCCCAGAAACGGGATCGACGGGCAGGATGCATAGGAATAGCCATAGGCCATCTTGTTCACGAACAGGAAATCGCCGATCAGCAGCGTTTCCTTCATCGACCCGGACGGAATCCAGAACGGTTGGAAAAACAGGGTGCGAAACACCCCGGCAATCAGCAGCGCGTAAACGATGGTCTTGATCGTATCGACCACACCACCTTCTTTTTTCCTTGGCGGCCATTTGGCGCTCCTGCTCGATCATGTTTTCAAGGGTACATGCGGGTGCGCGCTATCGCTGTCAAGGCAATGGGCGTTGGTGCGAAGGTGCAGCTACGCCGCGTCAGACCCTGTCGGGCGTGCTTCGATCAGAACAAATGCCTGCGCCCAGGGGTGATCATCGGTGAGGGTGACGTGAATAATCGCCTCGTAGCCTTCGGGTGTCATGTCGGCCAGACGTTCCGCAGCCCAGCCAGTGACATGCATCACAGGCTGCCCGGTCCTCAGATTGGTGACGGCCATGTCCTTCCACGCGATCCCCATGCGCAATCCCGTGCCCAGCGCCTTGGAACACGCCTCTTTCGCGGCCCAGCGTTTGGCATAGGTGCCGGGGGTGTCGGCCCGCCGTTCCGCCTTGGCCTGTTCGATGTCGGTAAAGACCCGATTGCGAAACCTGTCGCCAAACCGCTCAAGGGTGCGTTCGATCCGCTCGATGTTGGCAAGATCCGTGCCGATGCCAAGGATCACGGACCGACCTCGATATCATAGACGATGATGCCAGCCGACCCGCCCTCGCATAAATCGACCAGTTTTGCGCCCAGTGCCTGATGCTCGGGATGGACGGCATAGGCTGCAAGCGCCTTGGCGTCGTGGGCATCAAGCGTGAAGCCGTAGGCGATATCGGGCGACTTGTCCTCGAAATCGCGATTTGGGCCTGCACAAAAGTTGCTGCACCCGTCCAGCCGGTCGACAAGTTTACCAAGCGCCAGCATGACGCGATCCAGCTTGGTCCGGTCGGCCTTGCGGGCAAGGCGCAGCATCACGCAATGCCGTATCATCGGGCTGCTTTCGCGGGTTGGATCATCGGCAGAGCCTCCTTCAATTCAGACGCTGGGCCTGTTTGGTCGTCAGATCGATCTGCCAGCGCACCGGCATCGTCGGACAACAGCGCGGTTCATTCGGGCCAAGCATTGTGGTGGTCAGTTGCACCGCCCCGGGCACAAAGGCCGCATCCCGCGGATCGTGACCAAACAGCTCCGGCACCTGCCCGGCAAAGCCCCACGCCCCGCCGTCCACCCGGACAAAATGGCCGACAACGATGCCCGTGTTGCCCGCAGCGCCCTGAATGATGGGATAGACGACACCGATGGCCTGCTGCGCCTGTGCGGGATCGCTTGAATCCGGCAACCAGAATGAGCGGGCCAGCTGTTGTCCGGGGGCCAGCGTCGAACCCAAGAGCAGATCGAGGTTGGGCCAACCGTCCTGCGCGCGCAGCGGTGTGGTCCAGATCAGAATGAGTAGAAGAGCGGCAAGTGTCCTCATGCTGCGGTTGCCTCTCGTGCTTCATCCATCAGGCGGCGCATCTCGCGAATGGCCGGGTCCAACCCGCGAAAGATCGCCTCGCCAATCAGGAAGTGCCCGATGTTCAACTCCATCACCTCGGGAAAGGTGGCGACAGGTTTTACGGTTTCATAGGTCAGGCCGTGGCCCACATGGACCTCAAGGCCAAGGTCGTGGGCAAAGGTGCTCATCTGGCGCATTGCTTCCAGTTCGCGGTCTCGATCCTCAAACCGGCCTTCGTGATGGGCGTCGCAATAGGCGCCGGAATGCAACTCGATCACTTGCGCCCCGATCCGGTGCGCCGCCTCGATCTGGCGCTCATCCGCCGCGATAAAGATCGACACGCGACACCCGGCGTCCCGCAAGGGTGCGATAAAATGGGCAAGGCGGTTTTCCTCGCGTGCGACCTCAAGGCCGCCCTCGGTTGTGCGTTCCTCGCGTTTTTCGGGTACGATGCAGACAGCATGGGGTTTGTGGCGCAGGGCAATGGCCTGCATCTCGTCCGTGGCGGCCATTTCAAAGTTCAGGGGCACGTTCAGAACCTTCATCAGCCCCTCGATGTCTGCATCTGAAATATGGCGGCGGTCTTCGCGCAAATGCGCGGTGATCCCGTCCGCACCAGCGATTTCAGCGATGCGCGCCGCACGCAAAGGGTCTGGCGTGTCACCGCCCCGCGCATTGCGGACAGTGGCCACGTGGTCGATGTTCACACCAAGGCGCAAAGGGCCAACAGGACGGGTCATGGCAGATTCCTCTCATATCGCGTGCTGCCATTCTAATGCGGCAGGGGCGCGCTGAAAATGCTGACAGACCCGATTTATTGTACCAATCGGGCGGGTGCCTAATCCGCCTTTTTCTTGCGCTCGATGGCTTTGGCCGCCGCCTTGGCCTTCAGACTCTCGAACTTGGCCTTGATCGCGCCCTTGCGGCGGTGCTGATAGGCGCGGATCACCGGGACCGACAGATAGTAACAAACCGTGGCTGCGATGACGCCAGGAATGATGCCACCGACCAGATAGGGAAAGAAAATCTCGTCATAAAACGTCGCCAACCCGGCCCAGTCGCGCGGCTCGCCCATGATCACATGCTTGAGGTTCTGCCAAAGATCGCCACCGGCATCCACGAACTTGCCGCTGAAGGATCGTTCAGTGCCTTCCGACATTTCAGTGCCCAGCAACCAGTGCCCGGTTTGCAGGGCGACCAGACCGATGGGCACATAGGTCAGCGGATTGCCAAAGAATGTGGCCATGAGACTGGCAAGGATATTGCCACGCATTGCCGTTGCAATTGCTGCGGCGATCACGAAGTGCACGCCATAAAACGGAGTAAAAGCAGTGAACACGCCAGCCCAGATGCCCCGCGCGATCTTTTCCGGCGTGTCCGGCAGGCGGCGCACCCGGTGATTGACGTACTGAAACGCACGCGCCCAACCGCCACGCGGCCAGACAAGCTCCAGCATCGACCGAAGGATCGGCTTGGGGTCGCGGCGCTTGAACACCAATGTCTCGCCTTCCCTAAGCGGTCTGAGCCGAAGACGCCGCATGCGCCTCGACAGGCACAGGCTGACGATGACGCTCAATCGCCGCTACATCACTTTCCGCCGCAAGCGCCCCCACCAATGTGTGAAGATGCTGTGCGTCTCGCAACTCGACATAGATCAGCAAACGGTAAAAGTCAGGTTTGCGATCCATAAATTCCAAGTCCGAGATATTGGCCTGCGTCTCGCCAATCAATGTGCAAATTCGTCCCAACACGCCTGCGTCATTGCCGATGGTCACATCCAGGGTCGCGCCGTAGACTGCCGCGTGGCTGCCATCGTGCCAGTGCAGATCCAGCCAGCGGTCCGGTTGGTTCTCGTAATCGACCAGCCGGGCACAATCGATGGCGTGCACAACCACGCCCTGACCACGAAAGGTGATGCCGACGATGCGCTCTCCCGGCAACGGTTCGCAACATTTGGCGCGCTCGAATTTCTGGCCCGGCAACAGGCCGATGACCGCGCGGCGCGCATCGACAACCTTGCCCGGTTTGGCTTGAAGATCGGGATAGATCGCCTGCACAACTTCGCGGCCCGTCAGTTCAGCCGATCCAAGACGGGCCAGCACTTCGTCCGCACTGCCAAGGCGCAATTGTTTGGCCGCCGCTTCAAGCGCCTTGTCCGTCGCCTTTTTGCGCACATGTGCAAAGGCGGAGCGGGCCAGTTCACGACCCAGCGTGATGAACCGTTCGCGATCCGCTTCGCGCAAGCTGCGCCGGATTGCCGTCTTGGCCTTGCCGGTGGTTGCGATTTCCAGCCATGTCGTCTGCGGCGTCTGCCCCTCGGCCGTGATGATGTCCACCGACTGCCCGTTCTTGATCCGGGTCCAGAGCGGCACGCGCATGTTGTCAACCTTGGCCCCGACACAGGCGTTGCCGATGCGGGTGTGGATCGCATAGGCGAAATCGATGGGCGTCGCGCCGCGCGGCAATTTCACCACCTCACCCTTGGGGGTAAAGCAGAACACCTGGTCGGAATACATCTCAAGTTTCACGGCTTCGAGGAAATCCTCGTGATCGTCCTCGCCGTCAAACTGTTCGGTCAGTTGCGCGATCCACTTGGCCGGATCAACGGCAAAGGGGTTCTTGCCCCGTACCCCGTCGCGATAGGACCAGTGTGCGGCCACACCTGTTTCGGCCACGTCGTGCATCTGGCCAGTGCGGATCTGCACCTCGACCCGCTTGCCGTCGCGCCCCGACACCGTGGTGTGGATAGAGCGATATCCGTTGGTCTTGGGCTGGCTGATATAGTCCTTGAAGCGACCCGGCACCGCACGCCAGCGCTGATGGATGGCACCAAGGGTGCGATAGCAGTCTTCTTCGGCCTCGGTGATGACGCGGAAACCGTAAATGTCGGACAGGCGGGAAAACGACTGGTCCTTTTCCTGCATCTTGCGCCAGATCGAATAGGGTTTCTTGGCTCGGCCAAACACTTCGGCTTCGATGCCCGCCTTTTCCATCTCGCGGCGCATATCGCCCGTGATGCGCTGGATCACATCGCCGGTTTCGCGCTGCATGGTGATAAAGCGGCGGATGATCGACGACCGGGCTTCGGGGTTGAGCACCTTGAAGGCCAGATCCTCAAGCTCTTCGCGCATCCACTGCATCCCCATGCGGCCCGCAAGCAGGGCAAAGATGTCCATCGTCTCGCGCGCCTTTTGCAACTGCTTTTCAGGGCGCATCGATCGGATGGTGCGCATGTTGTGCAGACGGTCGCTGAGTTTGACGAGGATGACGCGCATGTCTTTGGACATGGCCATGAACAGCTTGCGAAAGTTTTCGGCCTGCTTGGTCTCGACACTGCTCAGTTGCAGATTGGTCAGCTTGGTGACACCGTCCACCAGTTTGGCAATCTCTTCACCAAAGGTGTCGGACACCATTTTGTAGCTGGCCTTGGTGTCTTCGATCGTGTCGTGCAACAGGGCCGTGATGATGGTCGCATCATCCAGTTGCTGTTCCGTCAGGATCGCGGCCACGGCGACGGGATGGGTGAAATAGGGTTCACCCGAGTGGCGCTTTTGGCCCTCGTGCATCTCGCCGCCAAACTTGTAGGCTGCGCGGATCAGCGCTTCGTTCGTTTTTGGATTGTAGTTTCGGACCAGTGCGATCAGATCGTCGTCGGAGATCATGCGGCCCAAAACCTGAATTCTAAGGGTTAACCCTGGCCTTGCGCTGCCATCAGCTGACGCAGAAGCATCTCTTCGGACATGCTGTCTTCGTCAGGCTTGTCCGCTTCGGTGCCCATGAGAAGCGCCATGGCGTCTTCTTCGGCCTCGTCCACTTCGATCTGGGTCTGGTTGGACTCGATCAGGCGCTCACGCAGCTCGTCCGCGCTTTGCGTCTCGTCGGCGATCTCGCGCAGCGACACAACCGGGTTCTTGTCATTGTCACGGTCCACAGTGATCGGCGCACCGGCGGATATCTCGCGCGCGCGATGGGCGGCAAGCATCACCAGCTCGAAACGGTTTGGTACCTTGTCAACGCAGTCTTCAACGGTCACGCGGGCCATGGGGTTGCTCCAGATCAGCAATAATGAACGACAAGCTGCGTATGTAGGCGCGATTCAGCAAAATGACAAGCCGCTATTCCAGTGGCTTGATGCTGTTACGTTCCGTCTCTGGAAGGGCATCGCGCATCTGGATGACGGTCTGTCGGATGATGGGGTGTTTCCAGTCCGGCGCCACGTCGGCCAGCGGGATCAGCACGAACCCGCGCTGGTGCATCCGCGGATGCGGCAGGATCAGCTGGCCGGGCGCCTTTTGCTGTTGCTGATCAAACGGCAGGTCCATCCAGCGGCGCAAAGTGGCGACATCGGGCAGGATCAGATCGTCCATCGCCAGCAAATCCAGATCGATGATCCGCGCGCCCCACCGCTCGGCGCGGCGGCGGCCCAGCCGGGCTTCGATGTCGTGCAGGTTCGCGATGACTTCGCGCGCCGACCAGCCGGATTCAATCGCAACGACGCCGTTCACAAAGTCCGGACCGTTGCCGATCGGGATCGCGGGCGTGGCAAAAAGACGGCTTTGTGCGCAGATCACCGCACCCATTGTTTCCATCTCGGACACGGCCAATTTGAGGGTTTCGGCGGGTGACCTCACGTCAGATTGAACGTTTGACCCTAGGGCAACAAGCGAAAGTGACCGGTTTTGCGGCAGGTTTTCGCCCGTTTTACGCTGAGTAGTGCCTTGCGACATGTTCAAAATCACCTATTTTCGGTTAATCGCCTGTACGAGATTTTACATTCTCACCCACAACACTCACGGAAATAGCAGGCGGTGACCCGAATTTTCGGAAGGATGTTTTATGTTTTACAAAGACGAACGGCTTGCGCTGTTCATCGATGGTTCGAGATCTTTACGCCGCAGCCAAAGCGCTTGGGTTCGACATAGACTACAAGTTGTTGCGCCAGGAATTCATGCGCCGCGGCAAGTTGCTCAGAGCCTTTTACTATACCGCTTTGCTGGAGAATGACGAGTACTCACCGATCCGCCCGCTGGTGGACTGGCTGAATTACAACGGCTTCACCATGGTGACGAAACCGGCCAAGGAATACACCGACTCCATGGGCCGTCGTAAGGTCAAAGGAAATATGGACATCGAACTGGCGGTGGACGCGATGGAATTGGCGCCTCGTGTTGATCACATTGTCCTGTTCTCGGGAGACGGGGATTTCCGTCCACTGATCGAAAGCCTGCAACGTCAGGGCGTTCGTGTGTCTGTGGTGTCGACCATCCGCAGCCAGCCACCGATGATTTCCGATGATCTGCGCCGTCAGGCCGACAACTTCATCGAACTCGACGAGTTGAAGGAAGTGATCGGTCGCCCACCGCGCGAAATCGCACCCGAGCAAAGCGAACGGCTGCAAGCGCAAGGCTGAGCCAAGGCTGTTTACGCCATTTCGGCGGGCTGGACCCGGCCCGCCGAACACCTTACCTCTGGGGGTACGAACGCCCGGAGAGACGCATATGCCAAATCCCCCCTGACCCTGTACCTCGCGGCCCCACGCGGATTTTGCGCGGGCGTGGATCGTGCAATCAAGATCGTCGAGATGGCCATCGAGAAATGGGGCGCACCTGTCTATGTCCGCCACGAGATCGTGCACAACAAATTCGTGGTCGACGGTCTGCGTGACAAGGGGGCGGTATTCGTCGAGGAACTCTCGGACTGCCCCGACGACCGACCCGTCATCTTTTCCGCCCACGGCGTGCCCAAATCCGTCCCCCAAGCCGCACAGGCGCGCGAGATGGTCTTTGTCGATGCGACCTGCCCGCTTGTGTCCAAAGTTCACATCGAGGCGCAGCGCCACGCAGATGCAGGCCTGCAGATGATCATGATTGGCCATGCAGGCCACCCCGAAACCGTCGGCACCATGGGCCAACTGCCCGAAGGCGATGTGTTGCTGGTTGAAACGGTCGAAGACGTGGCAACAGTCACTGTGCGCGATCCGGCCCGCCTTGCCTTTGTCACGCAGACCACGTTGTCCGTGGACGACACCGCCGACATCGTCGCCGCCTTGCAGGCGCGCTTTCCCAACATCGTCGGGCCGCACAAGGAAGACATCTGTTACGCCACCACCAACCGGCAAGAGGCGGTCAAGGCCATGGCCCCGAAATGCGACGCGATGCTGGTGGTCGGAGCGCCCAATTCGTCGAATTCCAAACGACTGGTCGAGGTGGGCGCGCGGGCGGGATGCAAGTATTCACAACTTGTTCAGCGCGCCACCGATATCGACTGGCGCAGCCTCGACGGGATCACGTCGGTCGGCATAACCGCCGGGGCTTCGGCCCCGAAGTGCTGATCAACGAGGTCATCGACGCCTTTGGCGCGCGCTATGACATGACCGTTGAAGTGGTCGAAACAGCCGTCGAAAACGTGGAATTCAAGGTGCCCCGCGTGCTGCGCGAACCTGCCTGACCACTCGATCCTTTACACACCGCGCAAGGGGCGTAGTGTCGCGCCATTATCATTCAGAGGGCGAGCCCATGATTTCGTTGCAATTTCTGCTGACAGCGTTTGTCGTTGTCATCGCGCCCGGAACGGGCGTCATCTATACCCTCGCTTTGGGTCTTGGGCAGGGACGGCGCGCGGCATGGTGGGCGGCACTGGGATGCACGTTCGGGATTGTCCCGCATCTCGCCGCTGCAACGCTGGGACTGGCGGCGATCCTGCACACCTCGGCCTTGCTGTTCAACATCGTGAAGTTCGCGGGCGTCGCTTATCTGCTCTACCTCGCGTGGGGCAGTCTGCGTCAGGGCGGGGCATTGGCCATTTCGTCCGAGACCAAGGCAGAATCCGGATGGCGCATCGCGCGCCGGGGCGCCCTGATCAACATCCTGAACCCCAAGCTGTCGATCTTCTTCCTCGCCCTGCTACCGCCCTTCCTTTCTGGCACGCCGGCGACGGCCACGGCGGAAATGGCGCTGTTGGGCCTTGTGTTCATGGTCATGACATTCGTGGTCTTTGTGCTTTACGGAAGCTTTGCCGCCGCCGCGCGCCAATGGATTCTCGGGTCAGAAACGGTCATGCGTTGGCTTTCGCGCAGCTTTGCTGCCATCTTTGCCGCCCTCGCAGGTCGCCTCGCGCTGGAGCGTGCATGAGCGAGGATTGGTTAACATTCGAGGGCCGCATCGAACCCATGGAATGGGGCAAGAACACCTATACCGTGCTGCGCATCCCCGATGACATAATGGCCGCCCTGCCGGACGACACCCGCCGGATCGAAGGTGAGTTTGGCGATCACCCCGTCAACCTCGCCCTGACCAAAGCCCCCGTCATCGAAGGCGTTTTCGTGTACACCGGCAAGGCGTTTCTGAAGGAAAGCGGTCTTGCACCGGGTGAGACGTTCGACGCGCGCATCCGTGCAGCCGATCCTGATCTGGTCGAGCTGCCGGACGATGTCGCTGCTGCCTTGCGGGCGGCCGGGCGCAGTTCGGATTGGGCCGCTCTGAGCCCCGGCAACCAGCGGGGACGTTTGCACCTTGTCACCTCGGCCAAAAGAGCGGACACGAGGGCCCGACGCATTGCCACCCTGATCGCAGAGCTATGAGACAGATTCCACGCGCGCCCCTGATCCTCGGCCTTCTCGGGCTCATCCCCTTTGTCTGGGGGGCGGCCACTGTGATGGTTGACGATCTGGCCGCACTTGGGGCCACCTATCTGGGGCCGCGTTTCATCGGGCCATATGTGCAGCTTTTCTACGGCTCGGTCATCCTGTCGTTCATGTCGGGCGTCTTGTGGGGCTTTGCCACCAAGGCAAGCGGTATGCAGGCGGCCACGGGCTATACCCTGTCCGTGCTGCCCGCCCTCTGGGCATTCTTCATGACCGGCGGCGGGCCATCCGGAGCAGCCATGAACCTGATCTTTGGCTTTCTGGGCGTGCTGATGCTGGATTTCGCCTTTTCCCGCTGGGGTTTGACGCCGCCATGGTGGATGGCCCTGCGGACCCTTTTGACGGCCATTGTTGTGGCCTGCCTGGCCATAACGGTGATCTCATGAGCGACCGCGAAACCCTGTCCGTCTATGCCGCCAAGGCTGACGAATACGCCAAGATGACCCTTGGAGAAGAGGCAAGCCCAAGCCTGCTGCGCTTTATCGCGGGAATGCCTAAAGGCGCGCGCACGCTTGATCTGGGCTGTGGCCCGGGATTTGCCGCAGGGGCCATGGCTGCGGCGGGCATGGAGGCGCACGCGTGGGATCCGGTGCCGGAAATGGTGGCAATGGCCGCAGCCCGCGACGGTGTGACGGCACGCAAGGCTGTGTACGCCGATTTGACAGAGGTCGCCGCATACGACGGCATCTGGTGCAACTTTTCAATGCTGCACACGCCGCTGACTGACTGGCCGGACCAGTTCGCTGCCATTGCACGCGCCCTCAAGCCCGGGGGTCTGATGCATTTCGGAACCAAGCTGGGCGTCGGTGAAAAACGCGACAGCATCGGACGGCTCTATGCCTATATGACGGAAGAGGCTCTGACGGCATTGCTAGGGCAAACCGGTTTCGACATCGAATATTCCCGCACCGGGGAAGAGGCCGGGCTTTCGGGCGAAATCGCCCCGTTCATCGTTTTGCAGGCCCGCACCAGTGGCTGAGCTCTTTGCCTATACCGACGGCGCATGCTCGGGCAATCCCGGTCCCGGTGGCTGGGGTGTCCTACTGCGCGCGATGGATGGCGGCAAGATCGTCAAAGAGCGCGAATTGAAAGGCGGCGAGGCCCAGACCACCAACAACAAGATGGAACTGATGGCCGCCATCGCCGCCCTTGAGGCACTGGAACGCGCCAGCACCATCACCGTCGTGACCGACAGCAACTACGTCAAAAACGGGATCACCAGCTGGATTCACGGCTGGAAGCGCAACGGATGGAAGAACGCTGCGAAAAAGCCGGTGGCCAATGCCGATCTGTGGCAAAGGTTGGATGAGGCTCAGGCGCGCCATGATGTGACCTGGAAATGGGTCAAAGGGCATGCAGGGCACGCCGAGAACGAGCGCGCGGACGAGCTGGCGCGGGCAGGTATGGCCCCTTTTAAACCCAAATAGCGGGTTTTCTGGCCTACCTCACTTCGGGAATGTTACAGGTTTTGTGAATTGAAAACGCTGATTTTAAACATCTATTTCCAGGACAGATCTCAAATCCTCACTCAGCCCTGCCATTTCCATGACTATTTGTGACCGAACAGTCCCTTATTGTTACAGCCCGCTTCTGCTATCTCTGTCTCAACACGGAACGAACCGACCCACCCGCAGAGGAGAGAAGAGATGCACCTGAAAGCCACGAAAACCCCGCTTTTGATCGCAGCCATGGCCACGGCCATCACCCTGTCAACTTTTGTGCCCGTTAACGCCAAGGTCTATTGGGCGAGTGCGGATGAACAAAGCGCGCAGGTGATCGACGCCAATTTCAAGGTGAAGATCAAGAAGCACAAAAGCTTCAAGCATCACAAACCGCACCATGTCACACCAAAATACGGGCACCGCCACCACTCACACGGCATCAAGAAAAAGCACATCTCTAAACACGATCTGAAGAAAAAGCTGATCCTGAAGAAGATTTTCTAGGGGTCAACACGCGAAACGGTTCGAGGGTCCTCCCCTCGGACCGGGCTAGCGTTTGCGCCAATGGGTCGGCACGATGATCAAGGCGCCCACCGACGATACGACGGCATTGAGGCCGGGGCTGTTGAACCCAAAGCCAAACATCAGGCGGACGAAGTAAAACAGGAACGCGCCACCCACGCAGATGATGATCGACTGCAGGATCCCATTGCGGGTGAACCCCGACTTTTCCGCCAGATAGCCGACGATGCCCGCAATGACGACTGTGCCGATAAGGGTGGGGAACATGGGCGATCCTTTGTTACAGTTGCGTGCCGCGCGGTATCGGATGACCGCGCAGGAAGACATCGGCATCCTGCGCGCCTTTGCCCGCCCGTTGCAAGCGGCTGAGACGCACAGCACCGGTGCCGCAGGCCACGCTCAGCACGTCATCCAACACATGACCCGGCATGCCGCTGCCATCCGCCAGAACCGATCCAAGCACTTTGATCCGCGCGCCGTCCTGCTCGAACCATGCGCCCGGAAAAGGCGACAACCCGCGTATCTGACGATCCACCTCGATGGCAGGACGACTCCAGTCGATCGCCGCCTCCGACTTGTCGATCTTCTGGGCATAGGTCACGCCCTCTTCCGGCTGAACCTCGGGGGTCAGCGTCTCCAACTGCCCAAGCGCCTCTACGATCAGGTCTGCGCCCATATCTGCCAATCGGTCATGCAGGAGGGCCGTGGTGTCACTTGGGCCAATCGGGGTCGCACCGCGCAGCAGGACGGGTCCGGTGTCCAGCCCCGCCTCCATCTGCATGATGCACACGCCAGTCTCGGTATCCCCGGCCATGATCGCCCGGTGGATCGGCGCAGCACCACGCCAACGGGGCAGCAGGCTGGCGTGGATGTTCAGACAGCCATCGCTCGGCGCATCAAGGATCGGCTGCGGCAGGATCAGACCATAGGCAACGACCACGGCGATGTCGGCGTTCAGCGCGGCAAACTGCGCCTGCGCCTCAGCATCGCGCAGGGAGGACGGATGGCGCACGGGCAATCCCAGCGCTTCGGCACGCGTCTGCACCGGGCTTGGGCGATCCTTCTTGCCCCGTCCGGCAGGCCGGGGCGGTTGGGTGTAGACGCAGGCAATGTCGTGGCCCGCGCCGTGCAGCGCCTCAAGCGCGGGCACCGAAAAGTCTGGCGTGCCCATGAAGATCACGCGCATCTCAGCCTACCTTGCGCGCGCGGCGCAGCAGCATATCGCGTTTGACCCGGCCCAGATTGTCAAAATACATCCGCCCCGCAAGATGATCGATCTGGTGCTGGACAGATCGCGCCTCAAGCCCGGTGAAATCACGACGATCCCAGATGCCCTGATCATTCAGAAACCGCACGGCCACCGTCTTGGCGCGCTGGATTTCCGCATGCACACCGGGCAGGCACGGGCTCGCCTCCACTCCGGCCTCACGCGCTTCGCTGGCCGAAAGGACTTCGGGATTGGCCAACAGGATGCGACGCGAGCGGTCCGGGGTAACATCGACAACGGCAAGCCGCAGCATGACGCCAATCTGCGGCGCACCCAGACCAATGCCCTGACCGGGCATGGCGTCCATCGTGTCGACCATATCGGCCCAGATGGCGCGGATGTCGTCCGTGATGCTTTCGACCGTGCCCGCTGGCATGCGCAGCCGCTTGTCCGGCCAGCGCAGGATGGGACGCACAGCCATCAGGCGGCCTCGTAGCGGGAAAGGATATCGGCGCGCTGCGCTTCATCAACCCGGTCGAGCGTCACGATACCATCCAGATGGTCCAGTTCGTGTTGGGCGCACAAGGCGACGAAACCTGTCAGGTCTTCCTCGTGCACGCGCCCGGAAAGGTCCGTCCAGACCATGCGCACCTGTGACGGGCGGCTCACTTCGGCTTCGACACCGGGGATGGACAGACATCCTTCGCCCGCGGTGCTGAGGGTGTCGCTGCGGGAAATGATATCCGGATTGATGCAGATCATCGGGTCGGCATTGCCCTCTTTCCATGTCGCGTCCATCACGAACAGACGCAGCATTTCGCCGATTTGCGGTGCGGCAAGCCCGCGCCCCGGGGCGGCATACATGGTTTCGAGCATATCAGCCGCCAGAACGCGGATATCGTCCGTGATCGCCTCGACCGGCGTGCACATGACGCTCAGACGGTCGTCGGGCCATGTCAGGATCGGGCGCAGCGTCATGCCTTTTCGCGGGCCTTTTCGCGTTTGAACTTGACCATCTTGCGGGTGATCATCTGCCGCTTGAGGGGCTTGAGATAATCAATGAACAGCTTGCCATCGAGGTGATCGATCTCGTGCTGGACGCAGGTGGCCCACAACCCGTCCATGCCTTCGCTATGTTCCTTGCCGTTTTCGTCAATCCAGCGGACCTGCACCTCGGCGGGGCGGGTGACATCGGCGAACTGTTCGGGGATCGACAGGCACCCTTCCTCGTAGACATTGGTTTCGTCCGAAGACGACACAATTTCGGGATTGAACATGATCAGTGGGCGGGGTTTTTCACCCTCGGCCTTGACGCAATCCAGCACGATCAGGCGGGTCAGCAGACCGACCTGCGGCGCGGCTAGCCCGATGCCCGGCGCATCATACATCGTCTCAAGCATATCGTCGGCAAGACGGCGCAAATCGTCCGACAGATCCGTCACGGGTTCGGACGTCTTTTTCAGGCGAGGGTCAGGGTGCAGGATGATCGGGCGTTTCATGTCCCCGATGTAGGACAACTGATCCCGACCCGCAATGTCCCCTTGCGCTTGGGCGCGGCCTTGGTAGCGTGCGCGCTACCAGTTGCAGGAGCCGCCTCATGAGTTTCGACGAGATCATCGACCGCCGCGGAAGCCATTGCGTCAAATGGGACATGATGGAGAAGATCTATGGCGTGCCGCAGGACAAGGGGCTGGCCATGTGGGTGGCGGACATGGATTTCCGCCCGCCGCAATGTGTGCTCGACGCGGTCCAGGCGCAGGTCGATCACGGTGTCATCGGGTACTTCGGGGATGACAGCAAATACACCGCCGCCGTCCAGTGGTGGATGCAGAACCGGCATGGCTGGCATGTCGAGGCCGATCATATCTTTACCACCCATGGGCTGGTGAACGGCACGGCGCTGTGTGTGGATACGTTTACCAACCCCGGCGACGGCGTTGTCCTGTTCACGCCCGTCTATCACGCCTTTGCCAAGGTCATCAAAGCCAACGGGCGGCGGGTCGTGGAATGCGAAATGACGCAAAGCGACGGGCGTTACGAGATGGATTTCAACGCCTATGACGCGCAGATGGACGGGTCTGAGCGGATGGTGATCCTGTGCTCACCGCACAATCCGGGTGGCCGTGTCTGGAGCAGGGCCGAACTGCAAGCGGTCGCGGCCTTTGCCAAACGGCACGAGTTGATCCTTGTGTCGGACGAAATTCACCACGATCTGGTGATGCCCGGCCACACCCATATCCCCATGACGGCGATCGACGGGATCGAGGACCGGCTGGCGATGATGACCGCCACCACCAAGACCTTCAATATCGCCGGATCGCACTCCGGCAATGTGATCATCGCCGATCCTGACCTGCGCGAAAAATTTGCCACGCGGATGATGGCCCTTGGCCTGTCACCCAATTCGTTTGGCCTGTTCATGGCCACAGCGGCCTATTCCCCGCAAGGGGCGGCATGGGTAGATGAACTGGTCACCTATCTGGATGGCAACCGCCGTCTGTTTGATGAAGGGGTGAATGCGATCCCCGGCCTCAAATCGATGGAGCTTGAGGCAACCTATCTGTCATGGGTCAGCTTTGAAGATACGGGCATGGAGCGGAGCGAGTTCACAAGGCGGGTCGAGCAGGATGCCTGCATTGCCGTCAACCACGGGCCGACATTCGGCAAGGGCGGCGACAACTGGCTGCGCTTCAACATCGCAACACCGCGCGCCCGAGTTCAGGAGGCGGTAGAACGGCTGGCCGCTGCATTCGGCGACCTGCAATAGCGCCCGATCAGGTCTGTGCTTCGATCAGCGCAACAGGCGCATCCGCCAACTGCTCAAAATCGAGCGGGGCAGTGTCGGACACCGCGGTCATGCGTTTGAATTCAAATTTCATCTCGCCTGCGTCCTCTTCGGAGGCGACGATCAGACACTGAAACAGGTGGATCGCACCGTCATAAAGGTCGACGAACCCGCGCAGCACTGGCGGAGCCGTGCCGTCCACGGAAAACCCGGTGTCCCACATGCGCAGGACCGGGTGCAGTTTTCCATCGGCAGACAGGCGCAAACGCGATCCCGATTTCAACGATTGCATCCGCGCGCTGTCCAGCCCGGCTTGCACCTCTTTGGGGACAAAGGTTGTCATCGCAATCGCTCCTTCGCATTTCCGTATCGCAAGATGCGGTAAAAAAGATTTCGGTCCAGTAAATTCAGACGCGAAATCGGGAAGCATCCGGGCTGTGACATTCCCGTGACTCACGGTTTGTGCAGGCGCGCAGGTGATGTGCGCGCGTAAATGAGTGGCTTGGGGGCACCGCGTGATCTATGTCCAGACGGACAAGCAGAGCGGAGAGAGACGATGGGATTGTTGGTTGATGGCGTCTGGAAAGACCAGTGGTACGACACCAAATCCACCGGCGGATCGTTCAAACGAAAAGACGCCGTGTTCCGCAACTGGATCACAGCAGATGGCAGTGCCGGACCCTCTGGCGCTTCAGGGTTTGCCGCAGAAAGCGGGCGCTATCATCTATATGTCTCTTATGCGTGCCCATGGGCGCACCGCACGCTGATCTTTCGCACGCTGAAAGGGCTCAAGGATCACATCGCGGTGTCTGTGGTGCATCCCGACATGCTGTCCGATGGCTGGACGTTTCAAACGGATGATCATGGCGCAACCGGCGATCATCTGTTCGGCGCCCCATTTGCGCGCGACATCTACACCCGCGCTGATCCGAAGTTCACCGGCCGTGTCACGGTGCCGATCCTGTGGGACAAAGAACAGGACACGATTGTCAGCAACGAAAGCTCTGAAATCATCCGCATGTTCAATTCGGCGTTCAATGACATCACGGGCAACACCGATGACTACTGGCCGCAAGACCTGCGGGATGCCATCGCGCCGGTCAATGACCGCATCTACGACACTCTCAACAACGGCGTCTACAAAAGCGGTTTTGCCACGACGCAAGCGGCTTACGATGCTGCCGTGCACCCGCTGTTTGACACATTGGACTGGCTGGATGCGCGGCTGTCAGATCGCAGGTATCTGATGGGCGAGCGTGTGACCGAGGCGGATTGGCGGCTGTTCACAACCCTCGTTCGGTTCGATCCCGTCTATCACCTGCATTTCAAATGCAATCGTAAACGGATCGTCGATTACGCTAACCTTTGGGCCTATACGCGCGAACTGTTCCAGTGGCCGGGCGTGGCGGAAACTGTGAACTTTGATCACATCGTGCGCCACTATCACTACAGCCACGAAAGCATCAATCCGCATCGGATCGTGCCGATCAATCCAGACATCGATTTCATGGAGCCGCACGAGCGCGATCAGTGACCGCCGTAATGCGCGACCATCGCCGCGAGGTCTTCGGGCGGTGTGCCAGCAGGCAGGAAAGCACAGGCATTGCTGGCATGGTTAAAGATCGACCCATCTGAGAAGAACGTCGTATCCGTTACGAAAATAACGCGCGCATCCGGGTGGCGGTAGCTGGCAAAGTCGGCAACAGCCAGTGCGCTGCCCTGTTTCAGAACAAGGTCCAGAACGATGATGTCAGCCTGATCGGTGGACAGATACGCCACGGCATCATCCTGGCTCTGGGCCTGCTTCACAGCATAACCCTGCCTTTCCAGGTGTCGCGTCCAAAGCATACCCAGCTCAGGCCGACTCTCTACGATCAAAACTTTCATGGCCTCTCCAGAGCCTGCAGACTTAAGGCTCCATGCTGCGTAAGTGTGGCGTATTCTATTAACAATTCGTTAATGACGGGCTTAATAGCTTAACGCCAGCGCATTGGCTTGCCATTCGTGCGGCAATCCGCTTTTTGCGGGCGCAATTCCGCCGATTTCGGCAGTATTCGATCAGGAGCCTTGCATTTGGCCAACAAACGGGATCATGGCGGCGGCCTCGACGCGGCCATCAAAAGACATGGCGGGCGCCGTGCCCAATGGCTGGATTTGTCGACCGGGATCAATCCCGTGGCCTACCCCGTGCCGTCCCTTTCCGATGATGCATGGACGGCCCTGCCGGATACCGGAATGAGCGACGATTTGATCCAGGCAGCGCGCGAATTCTGGAATGTGCCGGATGGGGTCGATATTCTGGCCTCACCTGGCGCATCCGCTCTGATCGCGCAAATTCCGCGCCTGGCGCAGGCCGGATCAGTCTGCATTCCGACCCCGACCTATAACGAACACGCCGCCAGCTTTTCGGACAACCACTGGCAGGTGCAGCCCGATGGGCCGGCAGATGCGCAGGTTCTGGTGCATCCGAACAACCCCGATGGGCGGATGTGGACATCCGACGACCTGACCGCCCGGCTCAAGATCATCGACGAGAGTTTTTGCGACGTCTCGCCCGAGCGCAGCCTGATGCCTCACGCATCCGAGCCCGGGACGATTGTCCTCAAGAGCTTTGGCAAGTTCTGGGGGCTTGCGGGTGTGCGTCTCGGCTTTGCCATTGGCGACCCGGATCTGATCGGGCGGCTGAAGGACATGCTTGGCCCTTGGCCCGTCTCGGGTGTGGCGCTTGAGATTGGCACGCGGGCGCTGTGCGATCCTGCATGGGCGGACACCACGCGCGCGCGGCTTGCAACGGACACCGCCCGCCTTGATGCACTCGTGTGTCAGAACGGGGCCTCCCTGCTTGGTGGGACAACCCTGTTTCGATTGTACCGCGTCGACAACGCCAAAGGCTGGCAAGACCACCTCGCGCAGCATCATATCTGGAGCCGCATTTTCCCCTACGCCTCTGACTGGATCAGGTTGGGGCTGCCCGCACCCGATGACTGGGCACGTCTTGAGGCGGCGCTGTGAACAACGCGTTCCTGTTAGCGCTGGCCTTGCTGCTGGATGCGCAGTTCGGCGAACCGCGCTGGCTGTGGGGGCGACTGCCCCATCCTGCGGTGCTGATGGGACGGGCCGTCGCAGCGCTCGACAAGGCGCTAAACAACGGGGCCGCGCAGCGCCTCAAAGGCATGCTTGCGGTTCTGGTCCTGATCATCACCGCAGGCGCGCTCGGCTGGATCGTGCAACAGCTTGGCTGGGTGGTGAGCATCCTCGTCACCGCGATCCTGCTCGCTCAACGATCCCTGGTTGATCACGTCGCCGCCGTCGCTGCCGGCCTGCGCCAATCCGACGACGCAGGGCGCCGCGCCGTTGCCCTGATCGTCAGCCGTGATGTGTCAGCCTCCGACCCCTCGGCCACGTCACGCTCTGCCATCGAAAGCCTGTCAGAGAATTTCAGCGACGGCGTCATCGCACCCGCCTTCTGGTTTCTGATCGCTGGTCTGCCCGGCATCGCGATCTACAAGGCCGTGAACACCGCAGACAGCATGATCGGCTACCTGACCCCGAAACACGCCCAGTTTGGCTGGGCAGCGGCGCGGCTGGATGACGTCCTGAACTGGATACCTGCACGCCTTACCGCCCTGCTGATCGCATGTGTCGGACACAGCACACAGCGCCGGAAAGAGATACAACTGGATGCCAGCCTGCACCGCTCGCCCAATGCCGGGTGGCCAGAGGCGGCCATGGCCTACACGCTCGACATCGCACTTGCCGGGCCGCGCAGTTATCACGGTGAATTGCGCGACCTTGCATGGGTCAACGACGCGGGCCGACATTTGCTTGCGCCGCACGACATTGACGCGGCAATCGCAATCGTGTGGAAAGCATGGGGGCTGGCAGTGGCCGTGTGTGTGGGTATCGGAGGATTGGTTTGGGTATTTTGAAACAAGCACTGGGGGCGTGCGCCATCATCATCGCCCTGCCCGCTTTGGCACAGTCGCAATGCGGCGGATCCTTTGCCAGCTTCAAAGCGGGGCTGGCAAGCGAGGCAGTCGCCAAAGGCATCGCGGCCGAAACGGCGAACGCATTTCTGGCCAGCGTCCGCCAAGACCAAAAGGTATTGCGAGCCGACCGCGCCCAAGGCGTATTCCAACGCCCCTTCATCGACTTTTCCCAGCGACTGATCTCGCAAAACCGGATCAATGCGGGCCGTGCCAATGCGCGCACCTATGACAGCATCTTTGATCAGATCGAACAGCGCTATGGAGTGGACCGCCACGTCATTCTGGCCTTCTGGGCGTTCGAGACGGATTACGGCGCGTTTCAGGGCGATTTCAACACAGCCAACGCGCTGGCAACATTGGCGCATGATTGCCGCAGACCGGATCTGTTCCGCCCACAGGTCTTTGCCGCGATGGAGCTGTTCGCGCGCGGCGCATTCGATCCACGCCGCACGACAGGCGCATGGGCAGGCGAGATCGGCATGGTGCAGATGCTGCCGCAAGACATCCTGATCAACGGTGTGGATGGCGACGGTGACGGAGTCGTCAAATTGAAAACATCCGCCCCCGATGCGCTGATGTCGGGCGGCAAGATGTTGCAGCATCTGGGCTGGCGTGCGGGCGAGCCGTGGTTGCAAGAGGTGACTGTTCCCGCACAGATGGACTGGTCGCTAAGCGGCATCGGCACCACGATGCCGGTGGGTGACTGGCAGGCATTGGGGGTACGCGCGCGCGATGGCACACTCACCAACCTGCCTGCCTCGCTGATCCTGCCGCAGGGGCACAAGGGGCCGGCCTTCCTCGCCTATCCCAACTTCAACGTCTATTTCGAGTGGAACCAATCCTTCACCTACGTGTTGACGGCGGCCTATTTCGCGACTCGGCTGGCCGGTGCACCGGTCTATGACGCTGGCAACCCGGATGCGGGGTTGGGACCTGACGACATGAAACGGCTGCAAAGCAAGCTGCAGGCGCGCGGATATGACGTGGGCAAGATCGACGGTATCCTTGGCGCAGGCACGCGCGCGGCAGTTCAGGCAGAACAGAAACGGCTTGGGCTGACAGCGGATGCGTGGCCGACACGGGCGTTGCTGAACCGGCTTTAGGGCCGGATCGGGAACCGCTCGCCCTTTTCGGTCAGCAAGACATACCGCCCCGCATTTTCGACATAACGGTCACAGCGGGAAAAACCGTTGCGATAGGCGATGCACACAAGTCCATCCTCGGCCACGTCAAAGCGGCCAAAGGCTGTTCCGCCTCCGTTCGCATAAGTGTAGGAATGGGCCCCACCGGCTGAAAACTTCGACTGCCCGTCATCGAAAAAGATCAGCGTGTGCCCTTCGACCAGTGTCAGAACAGCGCTGCGGTCCAATACCGTATCAGAACTTCGAAACGCCCAATCCTGCGCGGCGACAGGTGTGGCAAGGAAAAGAAGCAAAGGGATCAAACGCATGCGCGTGACGCTAGCATGTCGCAGGGCCCACACGCAGTCACGTCATGGTGACCGGATCAGGCGACCAGTGTCTCTGCCTTTTTCAGATCGACGGACACAAGCTGGCTGACCCCCTGTTCGGCCATCGTGACCCCGAACAACCGATCCATGCGCGCCATCGTTACCGCGTGGTGGGTGATGATCAGGAACCGCGTGTCGGTGCGGCGGCACATTTCGTCCAGCAGGTCGCAAAAGCGGGTCACGTTGGCGTCGTCCAGCGGTGCGTCGACTTCGTCGAGCACGCAGATGGGCGCCGGGTTGGCAAGGAACACGGCAAAGATCAGCGCCATGGCCGTCAGCGTCTGTTCCCCCCCGCTCAGCAGGCTCAGCGTGCTCAGTTTCTTGCCCGGCGGCTGGCACATGATCTCAAGACCCGCCTCAAGCGGGTCGTCACTTTCGACCATGACCAAATTCGCCTCTCCACCGCCAAACAGGTGGGTGAACAACAACGAAAAGTTGGAATTGACCTGCTCAAAGGCGGTCAGCAACCGTTCGCGCCCTTCGCGGTTCAGGCTGGCAATGCCGCTGCGCAGGGTCTTGATCGCCTCTTCCAGATCGGCCTTTTCCGACACCAGAGTATCGTGCTCGACCTGCACCTCCTTGGCGTCCTCCTCGGCGCGCAGGTTCACGGCCCCCAGCGCATCGCGCTGACGTTTGAGCCGGTTCACATCCGCCTCAAGCGCACCAGCGGCGGGCATCTGATCCGGGTTCACGTCAAGCGCAGTCAGCAACTGGTTCGGCGTCATCTGCTGATCATCGGCAATGCGCTCTGCGGCCAATGCAACGGTTTCGCGCGCCGCCTCAGCGCGCGCTTCGGACCGGGCACGCGCCTCGCGGGCTTCCGAGGCCAGACGCTCCGCGTCCCGCTCGGTATGGGTGGTTTCACGCAACTTGCCTTCGGCTTCGGACAGCGCATTGGCCGCTTCAGCCCGGCGCGCTTCGGCCTGTGCAATCT
This sequence comes from Tateyamaria armeniaca, assembly GCF_045797845.1. Lineage (NCBI taxonomy): Bacteria > Pseudomonadati > Pseudomonadota > Alphaproteobacteria > Rhodobacterales > Roseobacteraceae > Tateyamaria > Tateyamaria armeniaca. Next base: position 1,688,250 of record NZ_JBHDIY010000002.1, on the reverse strand, counting down.
CTTGCCCGAGGGCCTCACGTTTCGCCGCCAGCTCTGCCGGTGCCGCCTGCGCCGTCGACAACTCGGCCTCGGATGCGGTCTTGCGCTCTACCAGTTCGGCGGTACGTTTTTCAGCCGTTTCAAGCCGATGGCGCCAACCGCTGACCTCTTTGGTGATTTCCTGCGACCGTTTGATCCGGGCCTCGCCGGTGCGGCGCAGATCATCATGGGCCGAACGGCGCGACATCATGGTGATGCGGGCCGCCTCGACAGTCATGCGCAGATCTTCGACATCTGCGCGCGCGGAGTCGAGATCGGGCAGATCGGCCAGCGCCGCCTCGGCCTCGTTCACCCGCGCACGGGCCGCCATCGCGTCTTCTTCGTGGCGCGTTACGGCAAGGCCGAGGGATTCCAGACGCCCCTGCGCCAGATTGCGATCCGCCTCAGCGCGGCTCAGGGCACGGGCGGCTTCGGCCACCATCCGGTCCGCCTCGCGGCGCGCATGGCGGGCCTGTTTGTCAGCCTCGGTCAGATCGGCAAGGCGCTGCGTCAGCGCCTCGTGCGCCTGCCGGGCGCCTTCGGCAAGGGCCGTGGCACGTTCCAGCGATTGCTTGAGCTCTTCCAGCCGGTTGAGTTGTTGCAACCGCAAGGCCGCAGCGCTCGGCGCATCCTCGGCCCAGGCGCGGAACCCGTCCCAGCGCCACAAATCGCCTTCGGGTGACACCAGCCGCTGTCCGGGCTTCAGCAAGGGTTGCAACCGGGCCGCATCATCTGCGTCGCATAGGCCGATCTGGCTCATCCGACGGCCCAGAACGTCCGGGACGGACACGTGCTGGGTCAGGGGCGTGACACCATCAGGCAAGGGCTGCACAGTGTCATATGCTGGCAAAACGGCCCAGCCGGACGGGCCGTCCGCATCGACCTCGGGGGCGCGCAGATCATCGGCCATCGCAGCGCCCAGAGCCTTTTCAAAACCCTGCTGCACCTGAAGACGGTCCAGTATTTGACCACCCTCCGCCGTATCACGTTCCACCAGTTTGGCAAGGGCTCCCGCTTCGGCGCGCAGTGCATTCATCTCGCCCTCGGCTTCGGAACGTTCGGCACGTGCATCCGCCTCACGGGCCTGGGTTTCGGCACGCGCCTCTTCGGCGGCGATCAGGGTTTCATCCGCGCGCGCTGCCGTTGCTTCGGCTTGCGCGACGGCCTCCTGCGCGGCGGCGAAATCCGTGCCCGCTTTGTCCAGTGCTGCTTGACTGGTCGCCACGGCCTCGCGGGCTCTGGCGGCTTCGGTTTCGGATTTTTGCTCGACCTTGCGGCTGTCTTCCAGCAGGCGTTGTGCCGATCCGTGACGTGCGGCCAGTCGGGCGACATCTTCGGTCTTTTCGCCCTGATCGGATTCGCGGGCCTGCAGGACCTGGCCCGCCTCACGCGCCGCATTGGCCGCCGCTTCCAGCAACTCCTCGTGGCCCTCACCTGCCTTGGCGATCTCGCTCGCCTCCCACTCAAGGCGCGCGATCGTGTCGCCCGCATCGCGGTTCAATCCGCCTTCCCGCTCGATATCGCGGGTCAGTTGGGCGATGCGCTGGGACAGGGTTTCGATGGTCTGTTCGGCCTGCGCCTCCTGATCGCTCAGGGTGTCGCGCTGCACGGCAAGGCGCTGCAGAACAGCGGCGGCAATCGCGTCTTCCTCGCGCAAGGGCGGCAAGGCATCCTCGGCCAACTGGCGCGCCTTGGCGGCCTCGCGCACCGCCCCTTCGGCCTGCGCTGCCGCCGTTGTGCGGGCGCGCAATTCGTCATCTGCCGCACTGCGGGCAATGTCAGCTTCGCGCCAGCGACGGTACAGCAATTGACCCTCGGCCTTGCGCAATTCGTTCCCAATCTCGCGATAGCGTGCGGCCTGCCGGGCCTGCCGGGCCAATTGGGCAAGCTGCGCGGCCAATTGCTCGATCACATCATCGACGCGGGCAAGGTTCTGTTCGGCACCTTTCAGCTTCAACTCCGCCTCGTGACGGCGCTGATAAAGGCCCGAAATCCCTGCCGCCTCTTCCAGAATGCGGCGGCGGTTCTTGGGCTTAGCGTTGATCAGTTCGGCAATCTGGCCCTGCCGGACAAGCGCCGGCGAATGCGCGCCCGTCGAGGCATCGGCAAACAGCATCTGAACATCGCGCGCACGCACATCTTTGCCCGCCGCCTTGTAGGCACTGCCCACATCCCGCGTGATCCGGCGCACAATGTCCAGCGCATCCGCGTCATTGAACCCCGCCGGGGCCAGCCGGTCAGAGTTGTCGATATGCAGGGACACTTCAGCAAAGTTGCGCGCGGGTCGCGTCGCAGCCCCGGCAAAGATAACGTCTTCCATCCCGCCGCCACGCATCGCGGTGGGGCGGTTTTCACCCATCACCCAGCGCAGCGCTTCGAGCAGGTTGGATTTACCGCAGCCATTGGGGCCAACCACGCCCGTCAGACCGTCCGCAATGATCAGATCAGTCGGATCGACAAAGGATTTGAACCCCGTCAGTCTGAGTTTGGAAAAGCGCACGCGTGGCCTGTTCGATTACATCACTTTGAGCGGACAGATTGGCCGTTCGTGCCCCCGTATGTCAACGCGATCTCCCCACAATCAGCGCCATTGCGCGGCTTATCCACAAGATATTGCGCTTTGCCGCTCAAATGAGGGTGCAATCGAGATCAAGCACCAGTTCGTTGGTGGCAGGGCTGATATAGGAATCAAGGGTCAGGCAATCATACTCGCCCTGCCGCTTGAGACGGTCCGGCGCGGGGCCACCCTTGCCGCAATCGAGGATGCCGGTGGCCTGTGCCTGATCGCCGCGCACCTCTTTGACCCGGCAGCCGCTGACCATCTCCATCGCCTTGCCCGCGCGGGCGCGGATCGGGCCGAACCGGGGGGCGTATTCCGGATTGGTGCGGATCGCCTCGGCCAGTTTGCCGTTCACGCGCACATCAAATGTCGATCCGTCCAGGGTGACCGTGGTTGCAGGCAGGCCGCGAAAATGCGGACCTGCGGTGTTGCAGGCGGCCAGCAGAACCAGCGGGCACAAGAGAAAAAACAATCGCATCCCCCAGCCTTGGCGCAACTTGGTTAACGCAGGCTTAACCACGGCTGCATGGATTGCGCACGCACCGTTGCATTTGCACCCGAAACGAATTGGTCATATGACTTTACCAATTCGACGAGGGACCCAAATGCCGTTTCGACCCGTGCAACCTGAAAAACTGTCCTCTGCCGTGATCCGGCAGATCGAACAGCTGATCCTGCGGGGCATCCTGCGCCCGGGAGAGCGCCTGCCGCCCGAGCGTGAACTGGCCGAACGCATGAATGTGTCGCGTCCATCCTTGCGCGATGCGGTCAGCGCGCTGCAAGACAGCGGGTTGTTGTCAGCGCGCCCCGGTGCGGGGATTTACGTCGCCGACGTGCTTGGCTCTGCCTTTGCGCCCGCGCTGACGGAGCTGTTTGCCCGCCACGACGAGGCGGTGTTCGACTATCTCAGCTTTCGCCGCGACCTTGAGGGGTTGGCCGCCGAGCGCGCCGCCCGTCTCGCCTCTGACACCGATCTGGCGGTCGTCCAGCGCGTCTTTGAAAAGATGGAAGCCGCCCACCCCAAGCGCAACAGCGAAGAAGAAGCGCGCCTTGATGCGCAATTCCACATGGCCATCATCGAAGCGAGCCATAACGTGATCATGCTGCACATGATGCGCTCCATGTATCAGCTTTTGCGGGATGGGGTGTTTTACAACCGGCAGGTGATGTTCAAGCAGCGCACGACGCGGCAGGCCCTGCTGGACCAGCACCGCGCGATCAACGACGCGCTTCAGGGCCGTGACCCCAAGGCGGCGCGGGCCGCGGTGCATGCGCATCTCGACTATGTGGAACGGGCGTTGCAGGACCAGCGCAAAGCCGAAAGCAATGAGAACATCGCGCGCCAAAGGCTGGACCACGAAACCAGTGGGTAGGGTTCGGATGGGCACCCCGTCCGATCACAGCAAAAAGCCCCGGCTGATGGACCGGGGCTTTCTGATCTGTGTTCGGCGAAGAATGCTTAGTGCAGCTTGGCGTCGACCTGACTGATGGCGTCGTCCACCAGCTTGTTGGCATCCGCTGCGGTCATCTGTTCGGCAATCACCTCTCGGGCCGCAGCGACAGCCACGACAATCGCCTGATCCCGCACTTCCTTGATGGCGCCCGCCTGGGCCGAGGCAATCTGGTCTTCAGCAGAGGCAATGCGACGTTCGATTGAGCGTTCAAGATCGGAACGGGCCTGATCAGCGGCGGCTTCGGCATCAGCCTTGGCTTGCGCGACGATGCGGTCCGCCTGATCCTGCACTTCCTTGTGCTTGCGCTCGTAAGAGGCCAGCAGCGTCTGTGCTTCGTCTCGCAGGGCGCGGGCCTCGTCCAGTTCGGACTGAATCCCGCTCGACCGGTCATCCAGCATCTTGGACAGCATGCCCGGCACTTTGAAATACACCAGAACCCCGATGAACAGGATAAAGGCGATCAGAACGATAAAGTCCGTGTTGGCGAGGCTGAAAAACGGGCCTTTCGCCGCCAGTGCAGGGCTTGCGATCAGACCAAGGGCCAGTGCGGATGTGATGGTTTTCATGACCATGACCCTTACCCCTTCATCCGCGCGGACACGGCCGCGTCGATGGTTTTGGCATCTGCCTTGCTGCCCATGGTTGCGACGATCTCGGCCGCCGTGTCCTTGGCAACTTCGGCAACAGCGTCCAGCGCACCTGCGCGAATTTCGGCAATGGCCTTTTCGCTTTCGGCAGACTTGGCCGCGATCTTCGCGTCCGCTTCCGAAATGGCCACGTCCAGATCGGCCTGGATCTTGGCCTTGGTCTCGCCTGCGATCCGCTGTGCTTCGGCACGGGCATCCGCCAATGCCTTTTCATAGGCGGCTTCGGCAGCTTCGGCCTTGGACTTGAGGTCTTCGGCGGCGGCGATGTCGTTGGTGATTGTTCCCTGACGCTCGGCCAGAATGGCCGCGATCCGTGGCAGGGCCACGCGCGACAGCACGAAATAGATCGCGACGAGGGTCAGCAGCAGCCAGAAAATCTGGTTGCCGAACGTCCCTACGTCCAGTTGCGGCATACCGGGCGCCGCCCCTGCTGCAACTTCTGCAGCTGCATTTGTATCAGTTGCCATATCGGTCGTTCCCCTGAGTTGACCCTGCCAGCAGGGCCGAGTTGCGAACCCTCACGTCTGGGCAGCGTGATATGCGTATCACGCCGCCCGACCGTAAGGAATGCAGCCAGAGTGACTTAGACGGCGAACATCAACAGCAGAGCGACGAGGAACGAGAAGATCCCCAGAGCTTCTGCAAAGGCGATGCCGATGAACAGGGTCGCTGTCTGACCGGCAGCTGCCGATGGGTTGCGCAATGCGCCAGCGAGGAAGTTGCCAGCCACGTGACCAACACCGATAGCGGCTGCGCCGGAACCGATTGCTGCGAGGCCTGCGCCGATGTGTGCGAGTTCACCTTCCATGAGAATTCTCCTTACGATTGGAAGTTAGTAGATGTGTCCGGCGGGATCAGCCCCGCCATACATTAGTGATGCGGGTGCAATGCGTCCTTGAGATAGACGCATGTGAGGATGGTAAAGACGTAGGCCTGAATGGCCGACACGAGGACTTCGAGCCCGTAGATCGCCATCACGCCGATGATCGCGACAGGGGCGATCGCCGCCACCTGGGCAAAGCCTGCGAACACTTTCAGAACGGCGTGACCGGCCATCATATTGCCTGCCAGACGAATGGAGTGGCTGACGGGGCGCACGAAGTAGGAAATGATTTCGATGATTGCCAGCACCGGGCGCAGCGGCAGCGGCGCGCTCGACACCCAGAACAGGCCCAGGAAGGACGCACCATTCTTGACAAAGCCAAGGATCGTGACGGCGAAAAACACGCCAAAACCAAGGATCGCCGTGACCGCGATGTGCGATGTGGTGGTGAAGGACATCGGGATGAGGCCAAGGAAGTTGGCGCAGAGGATGAACATGAACAGCGTCATGATGTAGGGGAAATACTTGATCCCGTCCTTGCCCGTGACGTCTTCGACCATCTTGTAGACAAAGCCGTACATCAATTCTGCAATCGACTGGCCCTTGCCCGGCACAACTGCGCGTTTGGACGTGGTGAGCACCATCAGGCCCAGAATGGCCAGAACAGCCAGCGCCAGCCACACGGTCACGTTGGTGATCGTGTACCAGTGCACCGGATCACCGACTTCGCCAAACCACGGCTTGACGATGAACTGATCCATGGGGTGGAATTCCAACCCGCCGCCGCTTTTCGCTTCATCTGCCATCAGGCTCTCTCCGTCTCATCTCACCCTTGCGGGCGGTCATCTTGTTCTTCGGCCAATTCGGCGGCCTGCTTACTTTGGACTTCTTCCGCGCTGCGCATCATCGTTTTGACACCGGCGGCAAAGCCCAGAAATATAAATACGATCATGAACCACGGAGAGGTGCCAAACAGCGCATCCAGCCCGTAACCCATGCCAAAGCCGATCCCAAGACCGGCCACCAACTCGATCACCATGCGCCAGGCCAGTTGCGCCTGCGAATGATGATCCGGCGTGCGGGGTTTAGGCGCGTGAACCTCTTTGACAGCGGCGAGGCGCGCATTCAGCGCATCCATCTTGGCTTTGTCATCGGGGTCGGTCACGTGCCTTTGTCCCGTCCTTTGGATGCCTGTTGGATATGTCGGGCGGGGGCGTGAGTCAACGCAAGGAGGCAACGCCCTCGGCTCATTCTAAGCATATGTTTTAGTGCATTTATTTCCGCGCGCCCAAGACGGCGACATCGTGCCGCAAGGCACCGAAACAGCGATTTCCGCCTATACGCGTCATTCAACCATTCGGTTGATTTTCCGCACCGCGCAGGGCGCGCGTGTGATCCAGCAGCCATGTCCGCACAGACCGCACCGCCTTGCGCCGCCCCGCCTGTCCGCTGGTCAGCAGGTGAAAAGACCCCTGCCGAAACCCGACCGACGACACACGCACAAGGCGCCCGGCGCTTTCATCCAAATGTGTCCCGTCCGACGCACCCAGATAGATACCGGCACCATGCACCGCCGCCTCCAACGCGAGGGCCGCGCGCATCCGCCACGGACTGTCAGGCAGTTCAACGTCAAATCCCGCCAAGGCGATCCAGTCGATCCAGATGTTCGGCCCCCTGTCCCGCAGCAACGGCAACTGTGTCAGATGTTCGGGGCGCAGGACGTCATCCGGTAAATACCCCGGGGCTGCAAAGGGATAGATCGGCGCATCGCTGATCAGGTCCGAAGGGTATTCCAGCTCGCCGGTCTTGGCATAGCGGATCGCAAGGTCGGCCTCATAGCGGTCCAGATCCGCCAGCTCGTTCGAGCCCACGAGACGCAATTCGATGTCCGGTAAATCGCGCTGAAACTTGGCCATGAGCGGCACGAAAATCTTGGCAGCAAAGACGGGTTCGCTGTTCAGCACCACGCGACCTGCGGGCGTGTCGGCCAAGCCCTCGGTCGCCTCGCCAATCACGTCCAGCGCGGGCGTGATGCGCTGCAAATAGTGTCCACCCTCAGCCGTCAGGGCCACGCCGCGCGCCGCATCGCGGAATAGTTGCACACCAAGGCGCTGTTCCAACCCGCGCACATGGCGGCTGACGGCGGAATGGCTCACGCCCAACTCATCCGCCGCACGGCTGAAACTTTCGTGTCGCCCGGCGGCCTCGAACGCGCGCAGGGCATTAAGCGGTGGCAGGTTGCGCGACATCTGAACGGCTCCACTTGTGCAATTTCTGCACAATTCATGTCAAAGAACTCTGTTTGTGGCAATGTATGACTTCGGGCAAACTGATCCCATAACTCATACATACTGAGGTCATCATGCAATCTATACGCCACAACGCGCTTTTGCGCGCACAATCGATCTGTGCCAAAATCTGGCAGCAGATGAAACCCAAACCCTCAATCAAAGGGACGGCTCTGCCCCCGCTTGATCCGCATATTTCACGCGATATCGGCCTGACACCCGGCGAAGAGGAACGGCTGCGCCACCGCTGGCCGTCGCAATCCACGCGCCACCCCTATCTCTGAGCGCTTTTCACCGCCCCCTTCACCGCTTAAGAGGGGATCATGTCCGATCCTCTCGACACCACCTTCTCGGCGCTGGCCGATCCGACGCGGCGGGCGATCCTGACGATGCTGCTTGAGGATGACATGGCGGTGACGGACGTGGCCGAACCGTTCGAGATGTCGCTGGCGGCGATTTCCAAGCATCTCGTCATCCTCACCCGCGCAGGGCTGATCGCGCAGGAAAAACGCGGGCGGGTGAAGTGGTGCAAGCTGCAACCTGATGCAATGCGGGCCGCATCCGTGTGGATGCAGGGCTTTGGCCAGTTCGAACCGGTGAACCTCGATGCGTTCGAACGGTTTCTGGCTGCCGAATTGCCGGGCGGAGATCTGCCCTGATTGTGCCCCCCGCCACGGACGCCCTGCCAGACCCTGACATCAAGGTTGTTCAAGACGCCACCGTGATCACCGATATCGCCAGCCCGGATGTCGCTCACGGGGTGTTTGACGCCAATGCCACCTTCCTGCCGTCCTCGCGCGCCCGCCTGTCGCGCGACAGGTTCAGCGGTGTGCCCGACTACGCCGCGCCGCGCGAACACCTGGCGGGGACGTACCTTTATGCGGGCCTCAGCCACGATCACTTTGGTCACTTCATCCTCGATAGCCTTGTGCGCACGTGGGCGCTTGGCCAGTTGGACGCGTCACCCGACGGCCTTGTCCTGCCCGCGCGCAGGGGGATGGAAATGGGGCCGCCCCTGCCCACCCGTTTGCGCCGCGCGCTGGACCGGTTCGCTGGCGATCTTCCCGTGCACATCGTCACCAAACCCACACGCATCGAACGGCTAATCCTGCCAAGTGCAGGCTTTGGCCACGGCCCGTGGCTGCAAGGCACACCCGCATTCCACAGCCATATCCGTGATGGTCTGGCAGACTTGCCCGTTGACGGGGCTGACCGGCTTTATCTGTCGCGCCGCCGCCTCAAACACGCCGACCAACTGGTCGATCAGGAAAACGCAATCGAAGAGATGATGGAAGCGGCAGGCTATTTCGTGTTCACCCCCGAAAAGTACCACCTCGATGTGCAGCTTGGGGTGATGCGGGCCGCGCGCCAGATCGTCGGGGCGGACGGGTCGGCCTTTCACCTCGTGCCGTTCGCGATGCGCCGGGATGCACAGGCCGCGATCTTTCTGCGACGCAACCGGCCCGAAATGCTCGACCATCTGTCACGGCAAATGCAGGGCTTTGCCGGGGTCACACCGACCCTGATTGACGCGCGGCTGCGACCCTTGCCGATGAACACGCCCGCACCGCTCGACCTTGGGGTCCTGCGCGACAGGCTTGGTGCGGCCGGATTTCTTTAGGCAGTGCGCGCCACTTCGTCGTCACGCAACAGCATGGCAAGCGCGATGAATGTCAGAACGATGCCGCCCAGAACAAGGGCACGGGGCACGTCGTTGCCCAGCGCAACTTCCCACCCGATCACCCAACTGGGGGTCAGATAGGTATAGGCCATCACCTTGGCGCTTGGCAGGCGCATCGTGGCGAACTGCAACAGCACAAAGGTTGCGGCTGAGGCAAAGACCGAAACGTAGATGATCGTGATCCAGACAATCGCAGGCAGGGCTGTCCAATCCGTCGCGCGCATGTCAGACCAGCCATAGACGCCCAGCAACAGCGCGCCCGCCACCAGCACGCCGAACGTGAACACGATCGCAGGCTCGCCCCGGTTCAGCTTGCGCACCATGGGCGTGTAGATGGCGTGACTGACGCAGCCAATGAAATAGATGACTTCGCCCCGCCCGACCTCGAATGCCAGCAGGGCCGAGACGTCGGCGCGAAAGATCACCCACAACGCGCCTACAGCGCCAATGGCAAGGGCCAGCGCCATGCGCGGCGTCGTCCGCTGCCGCAGCAGCAGCCACCCAAAGATGCCCGCCAACACGGGGGTGAGGGTAAAGACAGCCGCCGCGCTGACGGGCGGCGCGGTCTTGAGCCCTTCGAACATCAGCACGAAATAGGTCGCAAACAGGCCGCCAAGCACCAGATAGCGCCAGGGCGCGGTCAAAGCCGCCCGGGTCATGCCACCGGTCGCCAGCACCGCCGCCCCGATGATACAGGCCGCAATCACAAAGCGCACGGCGTTCAGTGCGGTCGGTTCGATCTGGTTTGCCGACATCGACCCCAGCGAAAACGAGCCCGCCACAAGGGCCGAAAAACACAGCATCGCGGCATGGCCGCGCAAGGCAGGGCTCATCTGGCGACCAATCTCACAGCACTTTCCAGTCTTTGGAGCGATCCTTGAGGAAGGTCAGGAACGCCTGCACCTTGTTGGTGCGGTGCAGATCCACATGGGTGACCAGCCATAGCGGGGCCGACCAATCCTCGCTCGGCTCCATGATCTCGACAAGGTCCGGGTTTTCGCGCGCTTCCATCACAGGCAGAAACCCGATCCCCGCCCCGGCCAGCACCGCCTGTTCCAGCGCCCGCACATCGGTCGAGCGGAAGGTGATCCACTTTTCGTCGATCTGGCTGCGCAGCCATTTGTTGAACGGTGCGCGATTGTCGGTCGCATCGTGGCAGACAAAGCGGTGGCCGCTGCAATCCTTCAACGGGCCGGGATGCCCGTGCGCCTCGATATACCCCTTGGTCGCGTATAGCCCCACAGACTGGCGCACAAAGGGCTGCACCACATTGTCCGGCTGATCAGGGGCATTGCCTGCGCGAATGGCCACGTGCGCCTCACCATATTCAAGGCGGAACAGGCGGTCGCCGGTCAGATAGCGCACGACGACATCGGGATGTTCCTGCTGGAACGCGGTCAGCACCGGGGCAAGGCGCGGGGCCATCGCGATCAGTGACGTCACCACCAACTCGCCCGACACCTCGGTGCCGCGCCCCTTGATGCGACCCACAAGCTGACTGAACTGATCGTCTGTGGCTTGCGCGACGCGAAACAGATCATCCCCAGCCTCGGTCGGAGTGTAGCCGCGCGCGTGGCGCTGAAACAGTTTGACGCCCAAACGGCCCTCAAGCGCGTCGATATGGCGGATCACCGTGGCGTGGTGCACGCCCAGCACTTCGGCGGCTCCGCTGACCGTGCCCATACGGGCCACCTGATAGGCTGTCTTGATTTCATCCCAGTTGTCCATGCCGCACCCTCATGTGCAAATGCAAACAGATGCTGTTGAGTTTCAGCAATTGCGTTCGAATTTGCAAGGCTCAAATATCAGGGCAGACACACAACTCCTTTGAAAGGACCCGACCATGACCATTCTGCACATCGACAGTTCCGCCCGCCTGCAAGGCTCGGTCACCCGTGACCTGTCCGCCCGGATCGTTTCCAGGTTCGGCGGCCCCGTGATCCGCCGCGACCTGACCCATGCCCTGCCGCAGATTACCGAGGATTGGGTGAACGCCAACTTCACCCCGGTCGATCAGCGCGACACGACCCAGACGGATACGCTGGCCCTGTCAGACCAACTGATCGAAGAGATCAAGGCCGCCGACACGCTCGTCATCGGCGTACCTGTCTACAACTTTGGCATCCCCACAGCGCTGAAGGCGTGGATCGACCTCGTCGCGCGGGCCGGGGTGACGTTCAAGTACAGCGAAACAGGTCCCGTAGGGTTACTGGAAGGCAAACGCGCCATTCTGGCCGTCGCGACCGGCGGCACACCGGTCGGCAGCGACATCGATTTTGCAACGGGCTACATGAAACACGTGCTGGGCTTCATCGGCATCAATGACGTCGAAATCATCGCCGCGGATCGCGTGATGGCGAACGGGGCCGAGGCGATCGCAAACGCGCAGGATGCCATCGGCAAGCTGGCCGCTTGATCCAAATCCTTTTCAAAGACCACCACTCAACACCCCTCTGATCCCAGTCAGAGGGGTTTTCGCAGCCCCAAGGCCAGGCAGACACAGCACACCGGCTGGACGATCATCGCAATCGACGCCTAGACTTGGCACATGACCGTGCTGCGCAACCTGCCCTCGCAACTGATCCTTGCCCACGCGCCCTGGGTGCTGGGGGGCGGGCTGATCGTATGCATCGTGGCTTGCGCGGCGGCAGGTCTGGCCCTGATGGCGCAGGGTGAGGTTGCAGGGCTTATCACTGTGGCCGCAGGTGCGGGCGTACCACTCGGCATTTTCGCGCTGGCGATCAAGCGCGATCAGGTGATTTTCGATGCCTCCGCAGGCACGCTGACGGTGCAGCGGCGCACCCTTCTGTCCTATCGCGCGGCGACCTATCCGCTTGCTGTGGTGCGCCGGGCCGAAGTCGAAGAGTTTTCCGACACCGCCCGCGCGACACTGACCTTTCACGACACCACCCCGCCCTATCCAATGGTCGAGGCTTACGTGTCCGGTAACGGCCCCCGCCACGCCGCAGATGCCATCAACGACTGGCTGCGCAGCTACCGACGCCTATCGGCATAAGCGCGTCAGTGCCTGTCGGTAGCACGCCGATACAGCATCACCAGATCGCCCCACCAAGGCCAGGTTCGACGCCGCGCCTGAATAAAAATTCGTTCCCGTTCGAATAAGATCCCGAAGTCCCGTGTTTCCTCTTCAGAACGCAATTTGAAACACCAGACACACGAGGACGACATGTTCAAATTAGATGGAATTAGCTATTCCGACGACTGCCAAGAGATTCTGGGAGACGCAACTCTGGGGCCCATGTTTCGTGCATTTCTGAAGAAAAAAGGCTGTGAAAACGCGTATGAATTCTTGGACGCTGCAAACAAAAGGCAGGATCCGAAATCCCAATTCAAAGACTTCTTCAGTGACAGCGCAAAATGGCACGTCAATGCCCGATCCGAAGCGCTGGTCGCGGCCAAACGTCTGGGCAAGGCAAAGGACTGGAAGAACAAGGAATGGGACAACGTCTACAAGTTCGCCATTGCAGACACTGTAAATTTTACGAACGGTGAGTTCGTGGATTTGTTCTATGAAAAAGACGCAGCCTTCAAGGCACACCACGTCGGTGCGCTTTTCAAGCAGTATCATAAACAGAAACAGCCCGAACTGATGGATGAACTGGGCGTTTCGGACAAAAAGGCCCTCGCCAACGTCGCCGCAATGCTCAAAGCCGACAAGAAAAAGGACGGGCCCAGAAGCGCCAAAGCCTATGTCAAAAAGAACAAAATTCAGATGAAAGCGAATGAAGTGATCAAAAAGATCAAGAAAGCGTTCAAGATCAAATGACATCGCCGATGGGCGCGGGCAACACACAGCCTGCGCCCGCCGCCACGCGCCGTAGCCCGCAAGCGGGCCCTGCCAGCCCCTGCCCTTGACTCACACCGCGCGCTCCCTAATCCGCGCACAACACCCGGAAGCATCACAGTTTCCGGTCCCTTGGGATAAACCCGGGATCGCCCTCCGTCAGCGCGTTGCGCCCACGGGGGTGATTTTCGTTTGCCGCCTTGGGAACATCGCCGCCTGACCTTACCTGTCAGGTTAACGTCAATGGTCGCACAAGGAGCATGGCCCATGTTTGAAAATCTATCCGAACGCCTCTCCGGTGTCTTTGACCGGCTGACGAAACAGGGCGCGCTGAGCGAGGATGACGTCAAAACCGCCCTGCGCGAAGTCCGTGTGGCCCTTCTGGAAGCGGATGTCTCGCTGCCCGTGGCGCGCGATTTCGTCAAGGCGGTGCAGGACAAGGCCACCGGTCAGGCCGTCACCAAATCCGTCACGCCGGGGCAGCAGGTCGTCAAGATCGTGCACGACGCCCTGATCGACACGCTCAAGGGCGAGGGCGAACCGGGTGCCCTGCGCATCGACAGCCCGCCCGCCCCGATCCTGATGGTCGGCCTGCAGGGGGTGGTAAAACCACGACCACCGCCAAACTCGCCAAACGGCTCAAGGACCGCGACGGCAAGCGCGTGCTGATGGCGTCACTCGACGTGAACCGCCCGGCGGCGATGGAACAACTCGCCATCCTCGGCACGCAGATCGGCGTTGACACTCTGCCCATCGTCAAGGGCGAAAACCCCGTCCAGATCGCCAAGCGGGCCAAGACGCAGGCCAGCATGGGCGGCTATGACGTCTATATGCTCGACACTGCCGGGCGCCTGTCCATCGACGAAGAGTTGATGACGCAGGTCGAACAGGTCCGCGACGTTGCCAATCCACGCGAGACCCTGCTGGTGGTCGATGGTCTGACCGGTCAGGACGCCGTGCACACCGCCCAGAACTTTGACGAACGCATCGGCATCTCGGGCGTCGTGCTGACACGGATGGACGGCGACGGGCGCGGCGGTGCGGCCCTGTCCATGCGTGCCGTCACCGGCAAACCGATCAAGTTCGTCGGTCTTGGCGAAAAGATGGACGCGCTCGAAACCTTCGAACCCGAGCGGATCGCAGGCCGCATCCTTGGCATGGGCGACATCGTGGCGCTCGTCGAAAAGGCGCAGGAAACCATCGAGGCCGAACAGGCAGAGCGCATGATGAAGCGCATGGCCAAAGGTCAGTTCAACATGAACGACCTGCGCATGCAGCTGGAACAGATGCTCAAGATGGGCGGCATGGAAGGGATGATGGGCATGATGCCGGGCATGGGCAAACTGTCCAAACAGGTGGCGAATGCCGGTTTCGACGACAAGCTCCTCAAACAGCAGATCGCCATGATCCAGTCGATGACGAAAAAGGAACGCGCCGCCCCCCAGATCCTGCAAGCCAGCCGCAAGAAACGGATCGCGCGCGGGTCGGGCATGGAAGTCTCCGACCTCAACAAGCTGCTCAAGATGCACCGCCAGATGTCGGACATGATGAAGAAGCTCGGCAAAGGCAAAGGCGGCATGATGAAACAGGCGATGAAGGCCATGATGGGTGGCAAGGGCGGAATGCCCGGCGGAATGCCTGCCGACATGGACCCAAAACAGCTTGAAGCGGCAGCCAAACAGCTTGGCGGCAAGATGCCCGGCCTGGGCGGCGGCGGCATGGCCCTGCCCCCCGGTCTGTCAGGGTTCGGCAAGAAAAAATGACCTCCACGACGTTCGATATCCCCACGCTGAGGACATTGCGTCTGACCCTTCGCGCGCCTCTGCGCGATGACTTTGACGACTATGCCGCCATGCTGGCCGACCCACGCAGCGCGCATATGGGCGGCCCGTTTTCGCGACGCGTGGCCTGGGACTTTTTCTGCAACGCCACGGCGCAGTGGCAACTCAGCGGCTTTGGCGGCTGGATGATCGACTCGGATGGAGCATGGGTTGGCGAAATCGCCATTCAGCAGCCCGATCACTTCCCCGAACCCGAATTGGGCTGGTCGCTGAAGGGCGAAGCCGAAGGCAAAGGGTATGCCCTTGAGGCAGCCACCGCCGCCCTGCGCTGGTATTGGCGCCGCACTCAATCAAGCACATTGGTCAGCTACATTACGCCCGGCAACGCGCGCTCCGAAACGCTGGCGACGCGGCTTGGCGCAACGCTTGATCCAGACGCGCAGCGCCCTGACGGCGAAACGGCAGATGAAACCGCAGTGTTTCGTCATCACAGGGCCGAACAGCCACATGCGGAGGGGTGGACATGACGACACCCCGCATCCCCACACTGGAAACCAAACGCCTGTCCTTGCGCGGACCACGGGCCGAGGATTATCCGAACTTCAAGGCGACCTTCGCCTCCTATCGGTCACGCTTCATGGGCGGGCCGCTCAACCCTTACGAGGCGTGGATGCTCTACTCCGCCGAAATCGGACACTGGCACATTCGCGGCTTTGGCATGTGGATGATCCACGACAAGAACACCGACGAAACGCTGGGCATGGCCGGCGGATGGCAACCCGCAGGCTGGCCGGAACGCGAAATCGCGTGGATCATCTGGCCCGACAAATCCGGCAAGGGCTACGCACTCGAAGCGACCCACGCGGTGCGCAAACACTATTACAAAAACGGCTGGGACGGGGCAGTCAGCTACATCGACCCCAAGAACCTCGACAGCATCCGCCTCGCTGAACGGCTTGGCGCGAAAAAAGACGCCGACGCACCCGGCATCGACGGCTCGGACGCCGTCTACCGTCACCCGTCCGCGGCCCAACTGAACGACACCCAGCTCAGCCACGGGATCGAGATGGAGATCGGGCACTACGCCGATCCGAAATTCACACCGAAAGGATGGGCGCTTGACTGACGTTGTATCCAAAGCCGCTCAGGTGCTCGCCGAGCACCGCAACAGCATCGACCGCCTCGATGCGATCCTCGTCTATACGCTGGGCGAGCGGTTCAAACACACCAAAGCCGTGGGGAAACTCAAGGCCGAACACGACCTTCCGCCAAGTGATCCTGCCCGTGAGGCAGACCAGATCGCACGGCTCGAAGCTTTGGCAAACGAGGCCGATCTCGACCCCGAATTCGCCAAGAAGTTCCTGAACTTCATCATCGCTGAAGTCATTCAGCACCATCGTCAACACCAATCGTAGGGTGGGCAATATGCCCACCACCAAACTGAAAACAAAAGGAAATACACCATGGCCATGAAAATTCGCCTCGCCCGCGGCGGCTCCAAGAAACGCCCCTTCTATCGCATCGTTGCCGCCGACAGCCGTATGCCCCGCGACGGGCGCTACATCGAAAAGCTGGGCACATATAACCCGCTGCTCGCCAAAGACAGCGAAGACCGCGTGAAAATGGACGTCGAGCGCGTGCAATACTGGCTCGGTGAGGGCGCACAGCCCACCGACCGGATCGCCCGCATGCTCGAAGCTGCAGGCGTGATGCCCAAGAAAGAGCGCGCCAACCTGAAAAAAGGCGAGCCCGGCAAGAAAGCCAAAGAGCGCGCAGAAGAAAAAGCCGCCAAAGTGGCCGCCGCTGCCGAAGCCGAAGCTGCACCCGCAGAAGAAGCACCCGCAGAGGCACCCGCCGAAGAAGAAGCAGCCGCCGAGTAATCCGCGCGACAGCACATGTGAAAAGCCCGCCCTGTGCAACACAGAGGCGGGCTTTTTGCATTGAGGCGTTTCGCCGTCCAGCCGACCGATCAATCAGCCCAAACCAACGACGCTTTGTCACCTTTGGCAAATGCGCCCGCCCCAACAGATGTCGGGGCTGGCGCTTTTCAACTCAGGTCATGGATTTGACAAAGGTCACCTTGTCCTCGTCCGCGCCGAAAAAGGCAGGGATCGTGGCAACATGGCGATACCCCCGCGCCACATAGAACCGACGCGCCCTGTCCTGCTCCGGCAGTTGCGTCGTGTCGATCACGATCAGACGTGCCTCTTCCATGGCCTGCTCCATCGCGCGCAGCAATGCGGTGCCCGCACCGGCACCATGCAAGTCTGGATCAACCGCAATCGCACGCAGGTTCCACGTACGCTCGGTCATCGCCTCGGGCTGGGCCATGGCAAAGCCGACGGGAGTTCCATCGCACTCCACCACGCGCCACAGATCCTCACTCGTTCCGGCAAGGGCCGGGGCGATCATGTCGCCCAGCATCTCACCCGGAAACAGCGTGGCATCTGCGATTGCAGCAAGAAAAGGGATATCAGTGTCGCGCGGTGCGCGCGTTTCGTATTGGTCTGGCATTGGCCATCCTCGTTTATGTCAGTTTGAATTCAGGAATTTCGGGGTGCATGTCGGGCACAGGCCAAAGGGGCCGTCCGGGGACGACTTGCTTGGCTTTTGGATTGCAAACCCACGGATGGGTCAACAGGGCATGTGCCCGGATCAAACCGACATAAAATCTCCATCCCGCATCCCGTGATGCAGATCACACCACTCTATCCACCCCCGATCTTCGCGCAAGCCTGCTCTGGACAAAGGTGGCCCATGTGGCGCAAATGCTTAGGCCCCGCTACGCCCTGAAAGGTGCCCATGTTCAGCCTGACCCGCACGCCCGTCCTGCTTATGATCGCCTTCGTGGCAGGCCTGATGTTCGAGCGCAGCCAGACAGCGGATGCCTGTGCGGGTGCAGGTGGCAAGATGCACGACGGAGTGTGCTGGAATGAGTGACGATCTGATCTGCGTCGGGGCCATCAGCGGCTCTTACGGGGTGCATGGCGAAGTGCGTGTGAAGTCCTTTTGCGCCGACCCAGAAGACATCGAAACCTACAGCCCGCTCAGCACCGAAGACGGATCGCGCAGCTTTGCCCTCGCCCTGATCCGCCCGATGAAGAACGGCTTTGTGGCCCGCATCGCCGAGGTGGCAACCAAGGAACAGGCGGACGCGCTCAAGGGCACGCAGTTGTTTGCGCGGCGCGATCAACTGCCCAGCCTGCCGGATGACGAATACTACTATTCCGACCTGACCGGCCTGCAGGTGTTCGACACTGGCGGCGCCACCTTGGGTCAGGTCAAATCGGTGCAGAACCACGGCGCGGGCGACCTGCTCGAAGTGCAATTGCCCGGCGGCAGCGCCACAGTGCTGGTGCCCTTCACACTCGAAGTTGTGCCCACAGTTGACCTTGCCGCCGGTAGTATCGTCGCTGATCCGCCCGAAGGGTTATTCTAGGCTGGGCGCACAATTTGCCGTCAACATCTCCTGCTTGAACTTCTGACCGCAAACCGCGCATACCCGGACCGTACGGCGCGCAAGGCCGCCAAACCGGCGATCCTCGCCAAAGCGGAAGCCAGATGAGCAAACCCACGAAATCGCACGGACGCAAGGCGATCCGACCCACCCTGACACCGACCTCCCTCATGGACGAGGCCCCGGATCTGGTCGGCGTCTGGCAGGCCCGCATTGTGACGCTGTTCCCCGAAACCTTTCCCGGCGTGCTTGGCGCGTCGCTGACTGGCAAGGCCCTGCAGGACGGCAAGTGGCAATTGCACACGCACGACCTGCGCCAACACGGCGTCGGCAAGCACCGCAATGTCGATGACACACCTGCCGGGGGCGGAGCGGGCATGGTGCTGCGCGCAGACGTGGTGAGTGCTGCACTGGCCGAGGCGCAGGCCCATGCACGCGGGCGCTGGCCGATCCTTTACATGTCGCCGCGCGGTCGGCCCTTTGATCAGGCGATGGCGCGCGATCTGGCGCGCTGTGACGGGGTGACGATGCTGTGTGGCCGGTTCGAGGGCGTGGACGAGCGCGTGCTGGAACACTGGGGCGTAAGCGAAGTGTCCCTCGGGGATTTCGTCATGACCGGGGGGAGATTGCCGCGCAGGCGATGCTCGACGCCACCGTGCGCCTTCTGCCCGGCGTGCTAGGGAACGCACAAAGCGCTGTCGACGAAAGCCATGCCACGGGTCTGCTGGAACACCCCCAATACACCAAGCCCGCCACGTGGAAAGACCGCGACATTCCCGAAGTGCTGATGTCCGGCAATCACGGAAAAATCGCGGCCTGGCGACAAGAGATGTCCGAGAAACTTACTCAGGAACGGCGCCCAGACTTGTGGCAAAAACGCAAAGATCAGCCATAAATCCCGCATTTCCCACAAATTCACAGCATTTTTGGTTGATCGGCTAAGTTTTGCCAGATTTCCTGAACACCGTTGTCGCAAACAGACATCGGGACAAGCACGTGAGCAAGCTATTCGGAGTGTTCGGACAGACACCGGCACGGGACATATCAAAGTCAAAGCCAAAGCGGTTCACCCGTTTTGTGGACACCGGCGCAGGCACGCCAAGCACACCTGATGCCGACAAGAAGTTTACCCGCTTTGCCCCACAAGAGAGTGCAGAGGCCTCGCCTTCCCATCTGACACCACGGCCTGCTGTCCAGGCGGCCCTGCGACGCGAAACCCCCGTTGCGCCCAATCTGACAGACCACCTGAACTCCGAAGCGCAAATCCCGCTTTCGATCCTGCGCCGCGCCCTGCCACAACGATTTGAGGAAATGCGCGCACAGGGCCGGTCGGCAATTCCGACCTGATCACACAGCGCGTCGCCGGGATGCCGGGGCACTGCTTTACCCACTTGATCGTTGCCCATACCACCCCTATACACCGCTCATTCCGACTCGGGGGTCTACCCGACCGGATCTTTTGTGCTGTGGTGCCTTCTTCGGCGCGTTTCAGACAGCACAAAGGGAAGATGAGACAAGGAACGATGACCTGACCTCTGGCGGGCGCCACGGCGGACCCGGTGAAGACGCAGAGCTCTGAGGCGCACATAACCTTCGTGGAATAACCACGAGTATAATTAGGAGATACGTCAATGGACGTGATCGCACAGATCGAGGCGGAGCAAATTGCCGCCCTGGGGAAAGACATCCCCGATTTCAAAGCCGGGGACACCATCCGTGTCGGCTTTAAAGTGACCGAAGGGACCCGCACCCGGGTCCAGAACTACGAAGGCGTCTGCATCGCGCGCAACAACGGCCACGGCATCGCCGGCTCGTTCACCGTGCGCAAGATTTCCTTCGGCGAAGGGGTCGAGCGTGTGTTCCCTCTCTATTCGACCAACATCGACAGCATCACAGTGGTGCGCCGGGGCCGCGTGCGCCGGGCCAAGCTCTACTACCTGCGCTCGCGTCGCGGCAAGTCCGCCCGGATCGCAGAAGTGTCCAACTACAAACCGAAAGCCGAAGGAGCCAAGGCATGAAGGCCGATACGCATCCCGACTACCACATGATCAACGTCAAGATGACGGACGGCACGGTCGTGGAAATGAAATCGACATGGGGCAAGGAAGGCGACCAGCTGTCGCTCGACATTGACCCCTCGGTGCACCCCGCCTGGACGGGCGGCTCCTCGCGCCTGATGGACACCGGCGGGCGCGTGTCCAAGTTCAAGAACAAGTACGCAGGCCTAACGCTGTAAGCACCTGCGCTGCGAAACTGGAAAAGGCCGCTCCGTTATGGGGCGGCCTACTTTGTTTGGGGGAGGCGAAACCGCTGCGCCGTTCCCTCGCCAGTCCTCGGGATGGCGACACAACGCCCCTTCCCGGGCGGTTTATGGATCAAAGAAATCGCACCGCCCGCCTGTCGCACCAAGAGCAGCAATATCGCCTGCCGGGCAGTGGATGGATCGGCGCTTCGCTTGATTCCGATCTGGGGAACTGAGGGGTTATGTTGCAGTGATGGGCCGCATTGAGCCGAAAGTACCGGATGCTGCATCGCACTCAAGGCGGCGATATGCGTCGAAAGCCGCCATCCGCAATATTAAGGGCGGCCCAAAACCGTCACTCGATCACGGTTCCAAATTCTGCAGTCGCAGTCCGCTTTGCAGTCATTCACCACAAACGCTAAATCCGCGCCAAAGCGAACACGCGGTCTGCGAACAAGCCTGTGCAAATTGATCCAGACGAGAGGCACTCTTTCGAATTGGATCGCGTTGAATGGGAAAGTGTCGAGGCTATCTCGGGCACATCGCAATGCTTAAGACCTTTGCGGGTAAAGAAAAGCTGCCGTATTAAACGCTGACTGTCTCCCGCTTCTGCAGCTTTTGATATCGCCGAAAGGCTCAGAACTGCGCGTGAGCAACACCGGTTCACCCAAGTAACGAGCCTGCCGCATTTCGGCGGCCATTCGCGTATCTTCGGGCTGTCACATAGGATTGCCGAGACTGTTACACATGCGTCATCCGACTCAGGCACCCTATGTGTAGGCGCGGATCAAGTGGCTGCGCCAACCTCAAAGTAAATCCAGGGAGATTCCCATGACTGCGAAGTTCACGGGCCGCGGAGCATTGCTTGCGGCCGTCTCGATGGTGATGGCCGCGCCCGGTCTGGCCCGGACCGATTACGTCGCCAATATTGATATTGTGCGCACAGGTGCCGATCCGGCAGCCGAAACCTTAACTGGTCATGTGTTTCATGACCTCAGCCTAGACGGGGCGCGCCAAGCGGACGAACAGGGTGTGGCCGGCGTGATCGTGTCGAACGGGCGCGATGTCACCACAACCGATGCCGACGGTGCCTATACACTGCCCGTCTATGAGAACATGACGGTTATGGTACACGAACCGGCCGCCTACGATGTCCCGGTCAATAAGGACGGCGTGCCGCAGTTCTTCTACCACCACCTCCCGGAAGGCACCCCCGAGACGTTGCGGTATGGCGGGCTGGCACCCACTGGCCCGCTGCCTGCCGCGATCAACTTTCCGATGATTCGCACCGGCGTGGACGACGAGTTTTCGTGCGTCATGATGGGTGACACCCAACCCTATTCGAACACCGAAATCGGCTATGTGCGCGACGGTGTGCTGGACAGCATCCTGGATCAGGACCTGAGCGCGGCCGAATGTGTGATCATGTTGGGGGACGTGATGGGGGACGACCTGTCGCTGTTGCCTCGGTTCATGGACTTGTGGTCGGTGATCGACCTGCCGCAATACTATGTTCACGGAAATCACGACTTTGACTTCGATGCGACAACAGACGAGCATTCTGCAGACAGCTGGCGCGAGATGTACGGGCCCGCCTACTACAGTTTCGACATCGGCGGCGCGACCTTCATCGCGCTGGACAACGTGGTCTACCCGTGCGGACCAGAGGATAATGGCCCCGGCGGTCGCGACGCGTGTGCGGATCCGGAGCGCGTGGTCTATAACGGCCGCGTGGTCGAACGGCAGATGCAGTGGCTTGAGGCCACATTGGCCGAGATACCCGAAGACCGCCTGATCGTGATGTTGCATCACATTCCCTTTGTCTCGTTCATCGACAGCAACACGGGTCGTCACCAGACCGATAACCTGGCCGAGATCCATGCGCTGCTGGCAGGTCGCCCGGCGGTCAGCTTTTCCGGCCACACCCACACGATGGAATACCTGGCCGCCGGAGAGTGGTTTCAGGGCTGGGAAGAACAGGTCGGTGTCACGCGTTTGCCCTTCGACCATGTGGTGGGCGGTGCACCGTCGGGCAATTGGTATTGGGGCGATCTGAATTTCGATGGCACACCGCTTGCCTTTGCGCGGGGCGGCACACCTCCGGGCTACATGATCGTCGACTTTGACGGCTCGGATTTCGAGGTGAACTTCTTCGCTGCGAACCTCGCGCCGGAGCGTCAGATCGCGCTGAGTTTCAACACGCCGCAATTCCGCACGTGGTTTGACGAACTCTTCGCCTGGGCCGATGAGCGGGAGGACCCTGCAGCCGAAACGCCGCCCCTGACTGTCAACGATCTGGCGGATCTGCGGCTCTTTACGCCACAGGATCTGGAAAGCACCGTGTGGCTGACCGCGAATGTGTGGATCGGAGACCGTAACACGCAAGTCTCCGCCTCCATCAACGGCGGGCCAGATTTGCCAATGACGCGCACCCAGGCCGGCAATGGCGAAGATGTCCGATCCGGGGCCGAATGGGCCGATCCGTTTGCAGCCGTACGTCAGATGACGATCGGCCGGTTTGGCTGGCAGTCGACACAAGGTGAGGATCGTGCACAAGGCTTCGAGGTCTGGCAGGGGTCCAGCTATGGTCCCGCGACCCCGCAACCTGCCGAAACCTGGATGATCGCTGACAGTTCAACGCACTTGTGGCGGCTTGAGATGCCCGCCGACCTGCCAGTGGGCGCCCATATCGTCGAGGTGACCGCCGTGATGGCAGATGGTCGCGAATTCACAGACCGTATGACCTTCGAGGTGCGTGCCGAACGGCCCTTCCCCTATTGGGACAATACCCTGTGGGAAGACCAGACAAACTGACAAAGGTCCTGTCTTCCGTTTTGGCGCGGTCCCCCTTTCGGGGGCCGCGTTTTCGTCGCGAACCAAGACGATGATCAGCCAATTCTGCGGGCAATCTGATGCCAGGGCAGCGACAGTCAAAGTGGCGGGGACGACTGCAAAGGCTCATGCGCAACCGGTTGCGGCACGCACCAATTTGCCCTCTGGTCGTGATGACGCCCACAAAATTTGCCGGATCGACACCGGTGTTCCAAGAGTAGCTTCAGTACAAGTCTACCTGTCTGCTCAGGCCATTTGGGGTATAGGTCGTCACGCAGAAGCGCCTTCGTTTGTTTGCGCGATGTCATCGACGGCTTTTTGCAATGCGATCCGGTCGAGAGACTCGATTGGCAAGGCCGTAAAGGCTTTGATCCGGTTCAGCAGCGCGCCGTAAGACTGGTGAAAAGCCAGATTCTTCTCCGCTGTCGAGCCCTCGGCCTTTACCGGGTCCGGCATCCCCCAATGAGCGCTCACCGGTTGGCCCGTCCATGCTGGGCACTCCTCGTTCGCTGCCTGGTTGCAAACCGTGAATACGAAATCGAAGTCAGGCGCATCTTCGCCCTGAAAGGCCGACACGTTTTTCGCGTTCAGAACGGAGGTGTCGTGCCCGTTCTGCTCCAGCACGTCGAGCGCGAACGGGTTCAACTCGGATTGGGGTTTGGTTCCGGCGGAGTGCGCGACGAACCTGTCGCCCGCTTCTTTGCGCAGGATGGACTCGGCAAAGATCGACCGCGCGGAATTGCCGGTGCAGATAAAAAGGACGTTGTACTTACGATCAGTCATTGGACTGTCTCCATCGAAGCCAAAAGAGAAAAGGGGGAACAGACTTCCGGGCGACCGCGGCAGCAGTCGCGCAGCAGATAGTCGAAGGTTTCGCGCACGGCATCCATGTGGATTGCATAACGCAACGAGGTTCCCACCCGCTTTTGCGTGACCAGGCCCGCCTGCATCAGGGCCCCCACGTACATTGAGAGTGTGTTGGGCTTTAGTTCGAGCGCGTGCGCCAATTCGGTCGCAGGGACACGATCCGGATAGCGGCGCATGAGCAGTCGAAACACGGCAAGCCGTTGTGGATGGCCCAGTGTGGAGAGGCGGGTGGGAATCTTAACTTCCATAATTCATGAATTAAAGAATTATGTATTGGCTTGCAATAACTTTGCCCTGCCGCATGCTGAATCACGCCGCTCACAGACCCGGTACTCGCCAGCCAGACGGACGAGATTGATAATCCGTGTCACAAGAACTTCACCGCTGTGTAGCGCAACAGTCACAGCACAGGAGGATGGGTGTCTTTGACGACTCGAAAGGATGCCTCCTCATGAAACCACATTCCATTGCTTCACTTTGCATGTTGGTCGCTACTCCTGCTTTTGCAGACGGCCATAGCCGCGATTTACGGATCGAATATGGTGCTCGCCCGGATTTTCTCATCTCAAAGATGGACGACAGCCCGCTCAAACAGCAGCTATTGGCATGCTCCGCACAGACGGCCATTCCATCAAATTTTTCCATCGGGCACCGGGGGGGCCCGCTGCTCTACCCCGAGCACACAGTCGAATCCAACATTGCCGCGGCTCAGCAGGGTGCAGGCATTCTGGAATGCGACGTGACCTTTACCTCTGATCTTGAGCTGGTCTGTCGGCATGCCCAAAACGACCTGCACACCACGACCAATATCATCGTGACAGACCTTGCCCAGAAATGCACCACGCCTTTCAGCCCTGCATCCGGTGATGCCGAGGCCTCGGCAGAGTGCCGCACATCTGATTTGACCCTGGCCGAGTTTGAAACGCTGGACCCCAAAATGGATGCTTCGGACGCGTCCGCAACGACCGCTAAGGCCTACCTGGGTGGAACGGCGCCGTGGCGCACGGACCTGTTCGTCGATGGCACGCAATTGATGACGCACGCCGAGTCCATCGCCCTGTTTGACAGCCTCGGCGCCGATTTCACGCCAGAACTCAAGACACCTTCGGTGGACATGCCGTTCAACGGCTTCAGCCAGGAAGACTATGCCCAAAAACTGGTGGACGAGTACAAGGCCGCAGGGATCGACCCAAGCCGCGTTTGGTTGCAATCGTTCAACCTCGAAGATGTCCTTTATTGGATCGAGGCAGAGCCGGAGTTTGTCGACCAAGCCGTCTACCTAATGGATGAGTACAACCTCGATGGGTATTCGCCCATGGACCCGCCCACATGGCCCAACACGATGGAAGAGTTGGCTGGCATGGGCATCAACTACATTGCGCCGCCCACCTGGATGCTGGTGACGCTGGACGGCGAACAGATTGTTCCGTCTACGCTGGCTGTAGAAGCCAAGGCAGCAGGTCTGAACATCATCACCTGGACGGTCGAACGCTCTGGTCCCTTGGCCAGTGGTGGCGGTTGGTATTATCAATCCATCGCGGATGTCACCGACAATGACGGTGTGGTCTTTGACCTGATCCATGTTCTGGCGCAGGACGTCGGGGTCGCCGGTATATTCTCGGATTGGCCTGCGACGGTCACGTACTACGCAAATTGCTTCGGGCTTGAGTAACCTTTCCAGCCAGTGAAACTGCTGTGGCCATCCTTCGGGGTGGTCATTTCCATTCGGGACAGTGCTTGTTGGTTAGGCGGGATTGGGGACCGCGCCTTCCCAGTGCGCTCCCATGGCGACAATGCAAGACGTGCCATTGGCGTAATGCTGCACGATCACCCAATCACCGTTGGCAGGGGTCACCCAAACTTCGAGCATCGTTTCCGGATCGCGCAGACCCGTACCTTTCAACTCGGCTCTGAGCGTCTGCGTAAGGGTTTCGGTCAGACGCCCGCGATCATCGCAGCTTACATCCGACATCCTTGCGCCAGACACAGTGGCGACGCTGGAAAGCAAAGAGGCGAGAAGAACCGAACGCAAAATCATGTTTGTACGGTACGCGACACGCACACCAAATGTAACAGTTTTATGAAATTCAACGCGCCAGACACAAAAATTCTGATGCCAGCTGGACACCGGATCAAAACTGCCGCGGTGTCACACTCCGTTTACGAGATCGTCAAGAAAACGATTCAAATCCATCATGAATCTTTTGAATTCGGCGCGTACCGCTGCCCTCAACACGTGGGGGTGCTATGCTCGAAATCAGCAAGCTGACGAAACGGTTCGGGGAAAACGTGGCTGTGGACGCGGCGACCTTTTTCGTCGAACAGCCGACAATGATCGGCATCATCGGGCGGTCAGGTGCGGGCAAGTCGACGCTTTTGCGCATGCTCAACCGTCTGAGTGACGCCACCGAAGGCACCGTGACTTTCGATGGAGAAGATGTCACCGCGCTCAAAGGCGCGGCCCGGCGGAACTGGCAATCCCGCTGCGCAATGATCTTTCAGCAGTTCAATCTTGTCCCGCGCATGGATGTCGTGTCGAACGTTCTGCACGGCACGCTCAACAGGCGCTCAACACTGGCCACGATGTTCAACCTGTACCCACAGGCCGACATTCACAAGGCCATCGAAATCCTGGATCGCCTGGGGATTGCGGAACAAGCGCCCAAACGCGCCGAGGCGCTGTCGGGTGGGCAACAGCAACGTGTCGCTATCGCGCGTGCCCTGATGCAGGACCCGAAAATCATTCTGGCGGACGAGCCGATTGCCAGCCTCGACCCGATGAACGCCCAAGTGGTGATGCAATCGCTGCGCGACATCCATGAACAGGATGGGCGCATGGTCATCGCCAACCTGCACACCCTCGATACCGCGCGTCGGTATTGCGACCGCGTGATCGGGATGCGCGATGGGCGCATCGTTTTTGATGGCACGCCGCAGCAACTGACCACAGGGGCGGCACGCGACATCTACGGGGCCGGCGCGGACTTTTCCGAAGCCGCCACATCCACCGAAATCGAAACGCTGGACAGGTCCAAGGAATACGTCTGAGCCAGTTGCCTTTCCTGCAGGTTCGCGGGGGAAACACGTCATGGAGAGAGACACATGAAAACAACGATTGCACTGGCGCTTGCCGCCACAACAGCGCTCAGCACGGGCGCTTTCGCCGAAGAGATCACTGAATTCCGCATTGGCTTGCTGGGTGGCGAAAATGCACAAGACCGCGTCAACGCCTACCAGTGTCTGGCGGAGTACGCTGAGGAAGCCCTTGGCGTTCCGGTAAAGATTTTCACGCCCGCTGACTACAATGGCGTAATTCAGGGTCTTCTGGGCGGCTCACTGGATATGTCGTGGCTGGGCGCGTCTTCGTATGCGGCGACTTACTTGCAAGACCCCGAAGCGGTTGAGCCTGTTCTGGTCAAAGTTAACCTCGATGGCTCCATCGGCTACCACTCCATCGGCTTTGCCCGCAAAGACAGCGGCATCACCTCGCTGGACGAAATGGAAGGCAAGGTGTTTGGCTTTGGTGATCCCAACTCCACGTCCGGCTACCTGATCCCATCGATCGAGATCCCCCAGTACAAAGAGGGTATCACCATGGAATCCGGTGAATATTTCGGCGAAGTCAAATTCACCGGCGGCCACGAGCAGACCATCGTCGCGGTCAACAACGGTGATATCGACGGCGGCGTGACCTGGGCCGACGGTCAGGGCAACTGGGAAGACGGCTACAATTCGGGCGCATTGCGCAAGGCCGTGGACGCAGGCCTCGTGGACATGAACGAACTGGTCCAGATTTGGAAATCCGAAGTTATCCCGGAAGGTCCGGTGGTGCTGCGCAAGGCACTCCCCGCTGACGTGAAAGCCAAGATGACCGAACTGGTCGACAACCTCTACGAGACCGACCAGGAGTGCACCTACAACGTCTTTGCCGGTGAAAACCTGGGCGCGCGCCCAGTCACCCACGAAACTTACATCTCTGTCATCGAGGCCCGTAAGGCCAAGATCGGCGGCTAAGTCATTTTCATGACGCGCCCGGCAGCCCCTCGGGGCTGTCGGTATTTTTTCGGGGGTGGGACATGGCAGACGTGAGCATTGGCTCTGCGCCGCAGAGCGTGAACACGATACAGTCGGAATATATGGCGCAAGTGCAGCGCCGCAGGCTCTACAGCGGCCTCACACTCCTGATTTTCGTTGTCCTCATGGTGGCTGGGTTCGACATCGCCGACAGTCGCAATGCGGGTGGCTTCTGGGACGGTATCGCCAATATCGGCGCCTATCCCGGCGACGTGCTGTCCGAAGCATGGGAAAAACGTGCTGATCTGCCTGCGCTGATTGCCAAGTACTTTCCGGCCCTGATCGAGACCATCAACATTGCCGCCGTCTCGACCATAATCGGGGCTTGCGGCGGCGTTGTATTGTCATTGCTGAGCACACGCGGCCTTGCCAAATGGCCCCGCCTCATTCCGCTCTTCCGCCGCATCTCCGACATCATGCGCGCTGTGCCCGAGATCGTCATCGCATTGGTCCTGATCTTCGTCCTCGGCGGCGGGCCCGTACCTGCCATGATCGCCATCGCAATCCACACTGCTGGCGCGTTGGGCAAGCTGTTCTCTGAAGTCTCAGAAAACGCCGATTTGAAACCGGTTGAAGGCCTCGCCTCCACAGGCGCATCCTGGCTGCAACGCATGCTTTTGGGTGTGATCCCGCAGGTTGCGCCGAACTATGTCAGCTACGCCCTGCTACGGTTCGAGATCAACATTCGCGCCTCTGCCATCCTTGGCTTTGTCGGCGCGGGGGGCATTGGCTACGAGTTGCGCAATGCCATGGCCTGGGGGCCAGGCCGTTTTGACGAGGCCGCGGCGATCTTCATCCTGCTCTTCTCGACCATCGTGTTCTTCGATCAGGTGTCGAGCCGCTACCGCAACCGCCTTACAGAAGGGCAGGCCCAATGACAGTTGCCGACGTGAACCTGACAGACGCCAAGGCCGAAGCCGACCGCCTGTTTCAGAAGAAACGCATCTTCGCCTTTTCCGTCCCTGCGATCATCGCCGTCTACTTCGTCTATATCTTTTTCGCGTTCGACATCCTCGGCCTGAGCCAGCGCGCCAATTGGGACAATGCGGTGACCCTCGCGTCGGACATCTGGTCGCACAAGGTCCACGTGACGCGCGACAACCGAACGGGCGAGATTGACTATGCCGTCGAGGGCGAGCGCAAAGGCGCATACCCCGACGGCCAACGCCCCGATTGGGTAAGCGGAGACGAGATCATTACCATCGACCTCGGCCCCGGTTATGTCGTGCGGTACCTGCCCGAGAACCGGACCGAAATCGAGATCCCGGACGTCCCGCTGATCGAGGCGCAGGCCGAAGGCCGCGCCGTCACAACGAACCTGCCAGACGACCTGCCAGACTGGATCTCTGCCTCTTCCCGCCGGGTGACGATCACAACGCCTGAGGGGCGGATCACACTCACCGGCGCGCGCACAGAGGTCTTCAACTATTTCCCCGGCTGGGAACTGTTCTGGTTCACGCTCGACAGCCCCTATCATGGCGTTGGCTTTGGCGAACTTCTGTTTGGCGACCGTGTCGACCAAGACCGGTCCAACCTCGCGGGCGCGGTGTCTGACTGGTGGAACAACGCCATGTGGCGGCACAAGGACGTGGCCCGGGCCATTGGCGAGACGATCCTCATGGCCTTCCTCGGGACCATGGGGGCTGCGATCCTCGCCTTGCCTCTGGCCTTTCTGGCCGCCAAACGCTTTTCTCCGCTGATGCTGATCCGGGCGGGCACACGGCGTGTTTTTGACTTTGTCCGCGGGGTCGATGCGTTGATCTGGACGGTTGTTCTGGCCCGTGCCTTTGGTCCCGGTCCGCTCACCGGCACGCTTGCGATCCTGATCACGGATACCGGCACCTTCGGCAAAATCTTCTCCGAGGCACTCGAAAACGTGGATGGCAAGCAGATCGAAGGTGTCGAGAGCACGGGCGCCAAGCCGCTCCAACGCTACCGCTTCGGCGTCATCCCGCAGGTCGTGCCGGTTTTGCTGGCGCAAATCCTCTATTTCCTCGAATCCAACACCCGCTCCGCCACAATCATCGGGGCGATCACCGGGGGTGGCATTGGCCTGATGCTGACGCAGGCGATCCAGACGCAAAAAGACTGGGAAGAAGTTGCCTATTACATCACCCTGATCATCGTGATGGTGATGTTCATGGACTGGTTCTCGGGCTGGTTGCGCGGCAAGCTGATCGGGCACAAAGAATAATGGCACGGCTTAAAGCGGATGCGCCTTTCATCCATCCGAACTGCGAGATCACCGACAGCACGTTCGGGGCCTTTGTCGAAATTGGCAAAGGCAGCCGTGTCGCGCATTCATCTATGGGCGACTATTCCTATTGCGACCGCTACGCGGACATTGCCAACGCGCAGATTGGCAAATTCGCAAACATCGCCGCCTTTAGTCGGATTGGGGCAACGGATCATCCACTGCATACAGCGTCATGCCACCACTTCCTCTATCGATCCTATGACTACTGGTACGACGCCGAGCGTGATGCGGCCTTCTTCGACCACCGCCGCGCGCGTATCGCACATATCGGCCATGACACGTGGATCGGCGCTGGCGCGATGATCAAGCCAGAGGTCACTGTAGGTGACGGCGCGGTTGTCGCCGCAGGCGCGGTGGTGACCAAAGACGTCGCCCCTTACACAATCGTGGCGGGCACACCGGCCAAGGTGCTGCGCGTGCGACAGCCCAAAGAGATTGCGGACCGCTTGATCGCGCTCGCATGGTGGGATTGGTCGCATGAGGATATCCGGGCAACCTTGGACGATTTCCGAAGCCTGACGGCGGCAGCGTTCCTCGACAAATACGAAGCCTAAGTGTCCAAGGTCAGCGTCACACGATCCCCGGCGAACCACGTGCGCCCGTACTCGACAGGCTGTTCTGCAACATTCACACCAGATGAACGCAGCAGCGGATCGCCCTCGCTGACGTTAAGATGCAGGGCTTGCGTCGCCGTCGCACGCACCGCAGTCAGACGTGTTGATGCGCGCGTGTAGTCAGAGATACCGACGGCTTTGAATGCTTCAGTGACACTGCTCGTTTCCAAGAGCGCCACCGAAATGCCTTTCAGGCGGTTTGCCGGAAAAATGCTCTCAAAAACCGCGATAGGCTGTCCATCGGCCAATGATAACCCGTGATATGCGCAGACCAACTCGCCAGCCTCTATCTCAAGCGCCTGCGCTTCACCCAACGTCGCCGCGCGCTCTTCAAGATGCAGCATCCTTTTTTCTGGTCTGCGCCCGGCGGCAATCAGGTTTTCGTGGAACCGCACGCGCCGACCGATCGGATAGTCAGTGGGCAGCGCCGCCACAAACGCGCCTGCGCCACGGCGCGTCCGGATCAAACCTTCGTCGACAAGCGCCGACAGTCCATGCCGTACCGTATGGCGATTGACGCCAAACCGTTCGGCCAGCGCGCTTTCCGTCGGCAGCTTGTCACCCGGGCTATATCGCCCCTCGGCCAGATCGCTCCGCAGGCTGTCGGCAATCGCCTTCCAAATCGGTGTTTTGCCTGAACTGTTACGCAAAATTCACAAATCTCCCCTGTTGTGATGCGACCAATCTGATAAGATATGTATAGTTGTATAGGATTTACCAAAGTTGTCGAGATGAAAGACGTTACGGACGAAAACGACGCGCGACAGGCGCGGATGGGCGTGCTGGCCAAGGCGCCAGCAGGCCGGGTGGCGGAGCTTCTTGACGCTCTGGGCCCGCGTCCTGCCTTCAGTTGGCTGCGTAAGCCCGAGATCGGCAGCACGATGGTCCGTGGTCGCGCTGGTGGGACGGGCGCGCCGTTCAATCTCGGCGAGATGACGATCACGCGCTGTGCGCTCACGCTGGACAGCGGAGAGGTGGGCCACGCCTATATCCAAGGGCGTCGGAAAGCAGATGCAGAGGCCGCCGCACTGGTCGATGCGCTGATGCAAACGGATCAGGCCGCGTCCATTCGGGACGCAATCCTGGCCCCCATCGCTGACGAACTCGCCAGCGCCAAGCAAGTACGCGCTGCAAAGGCTGCAGCCACCAAGGTGGACTTCTTCACCATGGTGAGGGGAGAAGACTGATGCAGGCAAAGACCCTTTCCGGTGGATTTGCCGACCCTGCGATTGACGCCGCACATACCTTCCGCGCTGTGATGGAGGCGATGGCGCGTCCGGGTACGATCCACAACATTTCCGGTGCCACGCCGCCAGCGCCGCTATCCCCGGCGGCAGCCGCAGTGCTGTTGACCCTCTGTGATACGGACACGCCGGTGCACCTCGCGGGCGACGCAAATTGTGCACCTTTGCGGCAGTGGCTTGCCTTCCACACCGGCGCGCCGCTTACCGATCCGAGCCACTGCATGTTCGCGGTTGGCGCCTGGAAGGCTTTGCAGCCACTCTCCTCCTTTCCTCCAGGCACATCGCAATACCCGGACCGCTCGGCCACGCTCATTGTAGAGGTCGCGGAACTGGCAAATGCGGGTGCACCGCTCACCGGTCCTGGGATCAAAGACCAGACCACTTTGCTGTTGCCCGAAACGAAAGCCTTCCAAGCCAACCAAAAGCTGTTCCCACGCGGCCTCGACTTCATTTTCACGTGCGAGCGCCAAATGGCAGCCTTGCCCCGAACAACCGAGGTGCGCTGATGTATGTGGCTGTGAAAGGCGGTGAGCGCGCCATTGAAAACGCTCATGCCTGGCTTGCCGAAGAGCGCCGGGGCGATACCAACATCGCGGAACTCAGCGTTGCACAGATCCGCGAACAGCTCAGCCTCGCCGTGAACCGTGTGATGGCCGAGGGGTCGCTTTATGATCCTGATC
Source organism: Tateyamaria armeniaca (assembly GCF_045797845.1). Taxonomy (NCBI): domain Bacteria; kingdom Pseudomonadati; phylum Pseudomonadota; class Alphaproteobacteria; order Rhodobacterales; family Roseobacteraceae; genus Tateyamaria; species Tateyamaria armeniaca. The sequence continues at coordinate 1,654,926 of NZ_JBHDIY010000002.1, read as the reverse complement.
TCGCTGCCTTGGCAATCAAACAAGCGCGCGGCGATCTGATCGAGGCGATCTTCCTCATCCGCGCGTACCGCACGACGCTGCCGCGCTTCGGATCGTCTTTGCCCGTTGATACCGGTGCGATGCACTGCGACCGCCGTATCTCGGCCACGTTCAAGGACTTGCCCGTTGGGCAGGTCCTTGGCCCTACCTTCGACTACACGCACCGTCTGCTGGACTTCAAACTGGCCGCCGACGGTGAGGTGCCGGTCGCCCCGTCGCGCGCGCCGGAATCTGGCGATGTGCCCCATGTCACCGACTTTCTAAACCGCGAAGGGCTGATCGAAGAGGCGTTGAGCGACGATAACGACCCACCCGATCTCACCCGCGAACCGCTGGAGATGCCCGCTGACCGTGCGCTTCGCTTGCAAGCGCTGACGCGCAGCGACGAAGGGTTCACGCTTGGTCTCGCATACTCCACGCAACGCGGTTACGCGCGCAACCACGCCTTTGTGGGTGAGTTGCGTATCGGCGCGGTAAGCGTTGAAATGGACATCCCGGAACTGGGTTTTTCGGTCGAGATCGGGGAAATCACCCTGACCGAATGCGAAACGGTCAACCAGTTCAAAGGCTCCAAAACTGAACCGCCCCAATTCACCCGCGGCTATGGCCTCGTCTTCGGCCAGACCGAGCGCAAGGCGATCTCCATGGCGCTTGTGGACCGGGCGCTGCGGTGGGAAGAATTGGGTGAGGACAACGTGGGTGCCCCCGCGCAGGATGCCGAGTTCGTCCTCTACCATGCCGACAATATTCAGGCGACTGGGTTCCTCGAACATATCAAACTGCCCCACTACGTCGATTTCCAGTCCGAACTGGAACTGGTCCGAAAACTGCGCCGCGCGGCGGGCGTGCCGGACGTGCAGGAGGCTGCGGAATGACCGTCGACACAGTTGTCTTCGACATCGGTGCCGTCCTGGTGGACTGGCAGCCGCACCTCGCATGGGTCGATGATCTGGGCGAAGACGGCGCCAAAGCATTCATGTCCCGGATCAATTTCGATAAGATCAACGTCGCCTGTGACGCGGGCGCGCGCTTTGGAGATGCCGCCGCCTTGCTCGACGATGTAGGCGACGCGGCCCACCTGAACCGCTACGTGGCGCAGTACACCAAAACGGTCCCAAACAAGATCGCAGGGACATGGGACATCCTGTATGAACTGCGCGCGGCGCAGGTGCCGCTGCACACCATCACCAACTGGTCTGCCGAAACCTGGCCCGAAGGCGTCAAAGCGCATCCCGAATTGGGTGAGGTCTTTGGTGAAACGGTGGTGTCCGGCGAGGTCGGGATGATCAAACCCAGCATCGAAATCTACCGCCTGCTCTGCGACCGCGCCGAGATTGCGCCGGAACGCTGCGTGTTTATCGACGACAGCCTGCACAACTGCCTCGGCGCCAAGGCCGCTGGCATGGACGCCATTCATTTCACTGGCGCGCAGGAATTGCGCCCCGCGCTCCAAGCACGGGGGCTGCTGTGACCGATCAAGCCTACAACTTCGCTTATCTCGACGAACAGACCAAGCGCATGATCCGCCGCGCCATCCTCAAGGGGTTGGCCATCCCCGGTTACCAGGTGCCCTTTGCCAGCCGCGAGATGCCGATGCCCTACGGTTGGGGCACCGGCGGCGTGCAGGTTTCTGCCGCTGTGCTGACACCCGAAGACCGCTTCAAGGTCATCGACCAAGGTGCTGATGACACCACCAACGCCGTGTCGATCCGCACGTTCTTTGAACGCACCGCCGGGGTTGAGACGACCACCGCCACGGCGCAGGCGACAGTCATCCAGACCCGCCACCGCATTCCCGAGGAACCGCTGGCCGACGGCCAGATCCTCGTCTATCAGGTCCCGATCCCCGAACCGCTCCGCTTTCTTGAGCCGCGCGAAAGCGAGACGCGCAAGATGCACGAGCTTGAAGAATACGGGCTCATGCATGTGAAGCTCTATGAAGACATCAGCCGCCATGGCCATATCGCGACCTCCTATGCTTATCCGGTAAAGGTCGAAGGGCGCTATGTCATGGATCCGTCCCCGATCCCGAAATTTGACAACCCCAAGCTCAGCGACTGCGACGCGATCCAGCTGTTCGGCGCGGGCCGCGAACAACGGATCTATGCGCTGCCACCCTACACGGAAGTGGTCAGCCTCGACTTCGACGACCACCCGTTTGAGGCTTCCAAGGCGGATCATCCTTGCGCGCTGTGCGGTTCCGAAAACTCTTACCTTGATGAGGTGATCACCGACGATGCCGGGGGCCGCATGTTTGTCTGCTCTGACACGGATTTTTGCGAACGCAGGCAAGCAGCGGGTTTTACCGGCGCGATGACCGCGGCGCACCCCTTCACCGCGGCAACGGAGGAGACTGTATGACACCGCTTCTGTCCGTGCAGGGCGTGACCAAGCATTACGGGCCGCATATCGGTTGCGCCGACGTGTCCTTTGACCTCTATCCCGGCGAGGTGATGGGGATCGTTGGTGAAAGTGGATCGGGCAAGTCGACTTTGCTCAATTGTATGGCGGGGCATCTGCCACCAGACAGCGGTGCGGTTGTATTTGACACGCGCACCGACGGGCCGCGCGACACGCTGAAGATGTCCGAGCCCGAGCGCCGCATGTTGGGCCGCACCGACTGGGCCTTTGTCCACCAGCATGCGCGCGACGGATTGCGCATGGGCGTAAGCGCGGGTGGCAATGTGGGCGAGCGGTTGATGGCCGTGGGCGCGCGGCATTACGGCGACATCCGCGGCAAGGCGACCGATTGGCTGGAGCGCGTCGAGATCGACGCAGCCCGCGTCGATGACCGGCCCACGACCTTTTCGGGCGGCATGCAGCAACGACTGCAAATCGCGCGCAACCTGGTGACCGGGCCGCGTCTTGTCTTCATGGACGAACCCACCGGGGGGCTTGATGTCTCGGTGCAGGCCCGCTTGCTTGACCTTTTGCGGGGGCTTGTACGCGACATGGGCCTTTCGGCGATCATCGTGACCCATGACCTCGCAGTTGTGCGCCTGCTGGCGGACCGGTTGATGGTCATGAAATCGGGTCGCGTGGTTGAGGCTGGGCTGACCGATCAGGTCCTCGACGATCCGCAGCACGCCTATAGCCAGCTTCTTGTCAGTTCCGTTTTGCAGGTGTGACCGATGATTGAAATTCAGAACGTGTCCAAGACCTTCACGCTGCACAATCAGGGCGGCACAGCGATCGAGGTTCTGTCAGGCGTCACACTGTCCGTTGCGCCGGGCGAATGCGTGGCCCTCACCGGCGTTTCCGGTGCCGGAAAATCAACACTGATGCGCATGATCTACGGCAACTACCTTGCCGAAACCGGCCGCATCATCGTGGGCGATCTGAACCTTGTGCAGGCCGAACCACGCGACATCATCGCACTCAGGCGCAATGTGCTCGGCTACGTCAGTCAGTTTCTGCGCGTCGTGCCACGGGTGCCAACGCTGGATGTGGTGGCGGAGCCGCTGCGCAATATCGGGGCCAGCGAAGAGGCCGCACAAACGCGGGCACGTGAATTGCTCACCCTGCTCAACATTCCTGAGCGGCTCTGGTCCCTCTCGCCCACCACCTTCTCGGGCGGCGAACAGCAGCGTGTGAACATCGCACGCGGCTTTGCCCACCCCTATCCGGCGTTGCTGCTGGATGAGCCCACCGCCAGCCTTGATGCAGCGAACAGAGAGGTGGTTCTGTCACTTATTGAACAAGCAAAAGCGCGTGGCGCCGCAATCATTGGCATCTTTCACGACGAAGCGGCCCGTGCCCGCGTCTGTGATCGCGAAGTGGACGTCACCCAATTCACACCGGGGTTGGCGGCATGACCGGGCGGGTCATCGCCGTGGTCGGCCCTTCGGGCGTCGGCAAGGACAGTGTGATGGAAGGGCTGCATGCAGCATTGCCCAATGCGCACCTCGTGCGCCGCGTCATAACCCGTGACAAAGATGCGGGCGGCGAGGACTTCGATGCCGTCTCAGAAGCCGAATTCGAAGAATTGGTCCGAAACGGCGCCTTTGCCATTCACTGGCACGCGCACGGCCTGTCCTACGGCATCCCAACAATGGTCAAATATCAGTTGGGCCAGGGCAAGGACTGTCTCATCAACTTTTCCCGCAATATGCTGCGTCCGGCGGAATCCATCTTTCCCAACCTCATTGTGTTGAACGTCACGGCTGCGCCCGAGACAATCGCCAAACGACTTGTGGCCCGCAACAGAGAGACCGAAGCCGAAATCGCAAAGCGTCTGGCACAGGCCGACAAGGCCTTGCCTACGGGGCTGGACGTTCGGCACCTGCCAAACGATGGACCGCTTGCAGAAACGGTCGCGCGCGGGATTGCTCTTCTTCGCCCGGACAGGGTGCCGCGCCGGGCAGATGTCGCTGCAACAGGCCAATCCCCAACAAAAAGCGAGACCGTGTCATGAATTTCTCTCCTTTGGCACCGAGCGTGGAAACTGCCGGAGAAATGCGCGGCAGCGATCTTTGCCTTGCAAATGCGCGCCTGGTCTTAGCAGACGCGGAAATGACAGGCGCCGTGACCATCGAAAATGGTGTGATCACTGACATCATCGAAGGTGATCGCATTCCGACGGGTGCCGAAGATTGCAACGGGGATCTGGTCATCCCTGGTCTGGTCGAGTTGCACACCGACAATGTCGAGCGCCACATTGAGCCGCGCCCTAAAGTTGACTGGCCGCATCTGCCCGCCTTGATCGCGCATGACGCAGAGCTTGCCGGCGCGGGCATCACAACCGTATTCGACGCGATGCGCGTGGGATCGATCCATGCCGGCGATAAGGGCAGGTACACCGAATATGCAAGAAAACTGGCAGATGAGTTGCTTGCCGCACGCGCTCAAGGCTACTTCAAAATCAGCCACTTTCTGCATCTGCGGGCCGAAATCTGCTCTGAAACTCTGCTCGAAGAACTGGCGGCATTCAGTGCTCAGGACCGCGTGGGTATCGTCAGCCTGATGGATCACACTCCCGGCCAGCGCCAATTCCGCAATATGACCTCCCTCAAGAACTATGTTGCGAAGAAACGCGGGATGAATGACGCAGAGTTTGAAGAACACGTTGAAAACCTGCTGCGTCTGCAAAAGCAGTTTGGCGCGAAACACGAACAGGGCGCGGTGAAAGAGGCCAAACGCCTCGGCGCTGTTCTGGCCAGCCACGACGATACGACGGCAGAACATGTCACAACGTCGGCCGCGCACGGCGTGAACTTTGCCGAATTCCCCACAACGACAGAGGCAGCACAGGCCTGTAGCGATCAGGGCATTGCGGTGATGATGGGTGCACCAAACCTGATCCGCGGTGGTTCACATTCCGGTAATGTCGCAGCCGAAGTGCTGGCACAGCGCGATCTGCTGGACATTGCGTCCTCTGATTACGTGCCGTCTGCCCTCCTGTTGGCCGCGTTCCGCCTTGCGCGCATTTGGGACGATCTGCCACGGGCCATCGCCACCGTGACCCACAACCCGGCACAAGCCGCGCGCCTCACGGACCGCGGCACACTTGAAGTGGGCCAACGCGGCGATGTTCTGCGGGTCAAACTCCTTCCCGAAGTGCCCTTGCTGCGCGGGGTTTGGAGCCAGGGACACAAGGTCTCGTAGCGTCCAAAGCGTGCTGCATTTCCAAAGAAATGCAGTGACCGTCATGTCCCTGTTACCTCTTTCAGTTTTCTACATGCGGGGCGGTTCCAGACCGCCTATCGCTCAAGACCTGAAGGGGGACATACATGATCTTTCGAGCCGCCACTCTGACATCCGTCGCAGCCCTGATCGCTGCGCCTGCGATGTCGCAAGAGATGAATTTCAACCGCATCGCCTCGTTCATGGTCGCCCAGAACGCGTCAGACGCCGAGGAAAGCTCGGCCGAGATTATTTCCGCCACTGCGGATGGCATGACGCTCGTCTACACAGACGGTCCTGCCGAAGTCGTGGGCTTCATCGACATTACTGACCCGGCCAACCCCGTCGCCGCGGGTGCAATTGAGCTGGAAGGCGAGCCGACCAGCGTCTCGGTGTCGGGCAACATTGCCTATCTCGGCGAGAACACGTCAGAGGACTACATCAATGTCTCGGGCGTTTTGCACGCCATCGACGTGTCGTCGCAAACAGTGCTTGCGTCCTGCGACCTTGGCGGCCAACCCGACAGCGTTGCGGTATCGCCTGACGGCAGCTTTGTTGCGGTAGCCATCGAAAACGAACGCGACGAAGATCTGGGTGATGGCCGCGTGGGCCAGATGCCCGCGGGTTTCGTGGCCATTGTGCCCACCGCCGAAGGTAGCCTCGACTGCGACGCAATGATCTCCGCCGACATTACCGGTCTGGCGGATGTCGCGCCCGAAGATCCCGAACCGGAATTCGTCGCAATCAACGACGAAAACGAGATCGTCGTGACGCTGCAGGAAAACAACCACATGATTGTTCTTTCGGCGGATGGCAGCGTTCTGAACCATTTCTCCGCCGGTGAGGTGACCCTCGAAGGGGTCGATACCAAAGAAGAAGGCGCGCTGATCTTTGACCAGACCATCACCGTCGTGCGCGAACCGGACTCGGTAACTTGGATCGACAACACGCACTTTGCGACCGCAAACGAAGGCGACATGGACGGCGGTTCGCGCGGCTGGACCATTTTCAGCCAGGACGGGACCATCGTCTACGAAAGCGGCGTCGACCTCGAACACGCCATCATTCAGGTCGGCCACTACCCCGAAGAACGCTCTGGCAACAAAGGGGTCGAGCCGGAAAGCGTGACTTTCGATGTCTTTGGCGGCACGCCATATGTCTTTGTCGGGGCCGAGCGGTCTTCAATCGTGGGCGTCTACAACGTATCGGACCTCGCCAATCCGGTGCTGGAACAGCTCTTGCCGTCCGGGATCGGGCCAGAGGGCTATGTAACCATCCCCCAACGCAACTTGCTCGTCTCAGCCAACGAGGTTGATGATGCAGGGGCCCGCGCGCATGTAATGCTGTTCGAATACCAAGATGCGCCCGCAAGCTATCCGCATCTCACATCCGCCGGCATGGACGAACTCACGGGTTGGGGTGCAATCTCGGGTCAGGTCATGGCCGACGACGGGACGATCTACGCCGTGTCCGACAGCTTCTACGGCATGCAGCCAACCATCTTCCACATCGACGTGTCGGACACCCCAGCGCGCATCGTCGATGCCATCCGCATCACCCGCACAGGCCAACCCGCCCAACTGATCGACATGGAAGGCATTGCGCTGGACGGTGACGGCGGCTTCTGGATCGCGTCCGAAGGCCGCTCGGATCGGCTGATCCCTCATGCCATCTACCACGTTGGCGCGGACGGCGCGCTGGAAGACTACATCGCACTGCCGCCTGAGCTGCTGGCCGTCGAACGCCGTTTCGGGTTCGAAGGGATCACGCGCGTCGGTGACATGCTATACATGGCCGTACAGCGCGAGTGGCGCGACGATCCGGCGAACCACTCCAAGGTTCTTGGCTACAATCTCGAAACCAAGGAATGGTCCGTGATCCACTACAAAAAGACCGAACCGACAACGGGATGGGTCGGCCTATCCGAGATCGTGGCCCACGGCGACTTCATGTACTTTGTCGAACGTGACAATCAGCACGACGCCCGTGCAGTCACCAAGATGATCACCCGCGTGCCGATGTCTGCGATGGACAGTATGGTCGCCCTGGACGAGACACCGGCGGTGCTTAAGCCGGAGGTCGTAGTTGACCTTCTGCCCTACCTGACCTCCACCGGCGGTTATGTTTTGGACAAGGTCGAAGGGCTCGCCATCGCAGCAGACGGCACGATGTGGGTGTCGACTGACAATGACGGTGTTGACGACCATTCCGGAGAGACGATGTTTTTCCCGGTCCGCGCCGAATAGCGCATAAAAAAAGGAGGCTCGCTCGGTCACTACCAGGCTGAGCGGGCTCCCGACTGCGCCGCAAGACCATCGCGACCTGATTTGGTGTTTGATACGAAGCGAAAGACTTTCGGCTCTGTCGCGCACAAAACGAGCCTGGCCGATGCCCAATCACATTCAAATGGGTTGGAGCTTCTTCGGCCCGCCAAACCAAATACGTCTTTTCAGAATCGTTCTGTGCATTCTAGTGTCACGTGGGTGTTACAAATGGGGATGGGGAAGTCGTGGACACATACGTCGCTGAGCTGGACGAAAACAGCCGTGTTGCAGCGGTTTGGATAAAACGAAAAATGGCGCGTAGCACGACTGTCTTCGATCCGAAAAAACATGTATTTGATCCACGCGCATCCGACGAGTTTTGCGGCGCGCCGCGCGAAGACATCGTGAATTGGTTGGGGTCAGCTCAGAACTAATCAAGCGGTCCGATTGGATTTCACCCCCAAGCAGAGCCGCATTTGGGCACAACCCGCTCACTTCTTTGCTTGTTTTAGGTCATTCTGCGCACAGTCATTGGGCGCGTGGCAAGAATTTCTATTTTCGAACATCTGCTATTCAAACACGAGGCGCACGCGCTCGACCTGCGGCGTATTCACCCAACCAACCGGCTCTCAATCCCTAACAAACCCTGAATCCGCCTCTGTAACCCCTTGATATCTATAAACCGTACCCGCGTCCCAGCGTGGGACACTTCAGCGGGACAGACCCGCCGCCTCCCGCGCCAGGGCCTCGATTCCCGCCCAGTCCCCGGCCAGAACCTTGTCCTTGGGTGCCACCCATGATCCCCCCGCACAGACCACGTTTGGCAGGCTCAGATAACTCTCCGCATTCGCCATGCTCACCCCCCTGTCGGGCAGAACGAAATCTGCGGCAAAGGTGCTCCGATCGCCTTCAAGGCCGGTGCCCCGCCCGACGCCTCGGCCGGGAAAAATTTCAGCATGTCATAGCCCCGCTCCAAGAGCGCCATCGCCTCGGACGCCGTCGCTGCACCGGGCAGCAACGGCAGGCTTTCCGCCTCGCAGGCCGCGATCAGCGCATCCGTCGCGCCGGGTGACACGCCAAACTGCGCCCCCGCCGCCTTGGCCGCGTAGACGTCGTCCGGCGTGACCAATGTGCCAGCCCCGACAACCCCGCCCTCGACCTCGGCCATGGCCGCGATCACGTCCAAAGCGGCAGGCGTGCGCAGCGTCACTTCGAGCGCGGGCAAACCACCCGCCACCAGGGCCTCTGCCAGCGGACGGGCATGCGCCACATCCTCGACCACGAGGACCGGTACAATCGGGGCCAGGTTGCAGATTTCCCACGCCCGGGCAGCAGCGGCTTTGGCAGTCATCATGATCAAAAGTCTCCGAATACAGTCGCGCCAGTATTGGCAGACCCGACGTTCGAGCGAAAGGCCGTGAACATGTCCCGGCCGACGCCCCACTGATTGTCAGACAGGTCCGCTGTGGCGTGGGGCCGCTCAAGGACACCCTCCGTCAGAACTTCCAAAACGCCCGCCACCGCATCCACACGCACGATGTCACCATCCTGCAACTGGCCGATGGGGCCGCCGTCCAGCGCCTCGGGGCAGACATGGATCGCCGACGGGACTTTGCCGGATGCGCCCGACATGCGCCCGTCGGTGACCAGCGCCACCTTCTGACCGCGCCCTTGCATGATCCCGAGCAGCGGCGTCAGGCTGTGCAGTTCCGGCATCCCGTTCGCCTTGGGCCCCTGAAAGCGCACCACGATGATCATATCACCTTCGAACTCACCCGCTTTGAAGGCTGCCTTGACCTCATCCTGATCGTGGAACACGCGACACGGTGCCTCGACCACGCGGTGTTCGGGCGCGACAGCGGAAATCTTCATCACCCCTGTGCCCAAGGTGCCGACCAGACGGCTGAGGCCGCCGGTTTCCTGAAACGGATCGCTTGCGGGGCGCAGAATGCCGGTGTTCAGGCTCTCACCCGACCCGGGCGTCCACGTCAACGTGCCGCTCTCCAGCCTTGGCTCGTGGGTATAGTTTTCAAGGCCGTCGCCTGCGACCGTCTTAGTGTCATCGTGTAGTAGGCCCGCGTTCAGCAACTGCCCGATCATGAAACCGAGGCCGCCTGCTGCGTGGAACTGGTTCACGTCCGCCAAGCCGTTGGGATAGACCCGCGCAATCAGTGGAGTGATTTCGGACAGATCGCAAAAGTCTTCCCAATCCAGAATGATCCCACCGGCCCGCGCCATGGCGATCAGGTGGATCAGCAGGTTGGTCGACCCGCCCGTCGCGTTCAGACCCACGATCCCGTTCACAAATGCCTTTTCATCCAGCACGTCGCAAACGGGCGTATAGTGATTGCCAAGGGCAGACAGGGACAAGGCACGTTTGGCCCCTTCGACCGTCAACGCGTCGCGCAGATCGGTGTTGGGATTGACAAAAGACGACCCGGGCAGGTGCAGGCCCATGAACTCCATCAACATCTGATTGGTGTTGGCTGTGCCGTAGAATGTGCAGGTGCCGGGGCCGTGATAGGCGGCCATTTCCGCCTTCAGCAACTCTTCGCGCGTGGCCTCACCTGCGGCAAAGCGTTGGCGGACCTTCGCCTTTTCATCATTTGGCAGGCCACTGGTCATCGGACCCGCTGGCAGGAAAACGGCCGGAAGATGGCCAAAGGACTGTGCCGCGATGATCAGACCGGGAACGATCTTGTCACAGACCCCAAGGAATACGGCGGCATCAAAGGTGTTGTGGCTCAGCGCGACACCAGCGGCCAGTGCGATCACGTCGCGGGAAAACAGGCTCAACTCCATCCCCGCTTCGCCTTGGGTGACACCATCACACATTGCGGGCACACCGCCTGCGACCTGCGCCGTGCCGCCTGCCGCGCGCACCGCATCGCGGATCAGGGTGGGATAGCGTTCGAACGGCTGGTGGGCGGACAGCATGTCGTTGTAGGCGGTCACGATGCCCAGATTGCCGCTGATCGCTTCGGCCAGGCGGCTTTGATCGTCACCGGCCGCGGCAAAGGCGTGAGCCTGCCCGCTGCAGGACAAATGCGCGCGTGCCGGGCCATCCGATTTCGCCTTGGCCATGCGGTCCAGATAGCGACGGCGTGTGGGGGCGCTGCGTTCGATCACGCGTTCAGTGACGCGGGTCATGACGGGGTTGAGGGGCATTGTGCTCTCCTGACTCGAAAAACGATGTGTCAGATCATAGCATATCTTTTCTGATAGCGCTAACAAGGAGACGACTGAGTCTGCCGCGCCACGCTGACGCAGGAAAAGGTCGGTCGCCGCTTTTCAAGGGCCAAAGCACAACATATAGTGTCCGAAAATCCGGCAAGCGGATTGGGGCAAGAGGGCAGAAATGGCGCATATCATCGTCGTCGGCAACGAAAAGGGCGGAGCGGGCAAATCCACCGTGTCCATGCATGTCGCAACGGCCCTGTCCCGCATGGGGCACAAGGTCAGCGCGCTGGACCTCGACCTGCGCCAACGCACCTTTGGTCGCTATGTGGAAAACCGCAAAGCCTTCCTTGCCTCGGCCGGATTGAACCTGCCGTCGCCGGACGCCCACGATCTGCCCGAAATCGACGCCGCCGCTCTGAAACCAGGCGAAAACATCTATGATCACCGGCTCAGTGCTGCTGTGGCGACGCTTGAATCGGACAGTGATTTCATCCTGATCGACTGCCCCGGCTCGCACACACGCTTGTCGCAGGTCGCGCATTCCCTCGCCGACACGCTGATCACACCGCTCAACGACAGTTTTGTCGACTTCGACCTGCTGGCTCGGATCGATGCATCCGGCGAAAAGATCCTCGGCCCGTCGGTCTATTCCGAGATGGTCTGGAATGCGCGTCAGTTGCGCGCGCAGGCGGGGCTCAGCCCCATCGACTGGATCGTTGTGCGCAACCGCATGGGTGCGCAGCGCATGGTCAACAAGGAAAAGATGGAGCGCGCGATCAAGATGCTGTCCAAACGCGTCGGATTTCGCATCGCACCCGGCTTTTCCGAGCGGGTGATCTTCCGCGAGTTGTTCCCGCGCGGGCTGACTCTGCTCGACCTCAAGGAAATCGGGGTCAAGCAGTTGAACATCTCGAACGTGGCGGCCCGTCAGGAATTGCGCGAACTGCTCAAGACGCTTGAGTTGCCCGGGGTCGACGTCACGATTTAGCCCCTAGCCGGTCTGCGCCTCGAACCAGTCCAGCATACGGGTTGCCCAGCCTTTCGGCGCACCGTGACCGCCTTTGTGCAGCATCAACTCAATCTTGCCCGCGGTGCAATCTGTCCAGTGCCGGAACCACAGATCACCCTCAAAGCTGTTGCGTTCGGGCTGGCGCGCATCGCAGCCATTGGTTTCGCGCAGAACCTTGAGTGACGCCCACACATCGCCCTGCACCACCTGCCCATCACGAAATGACCGCCCCTCAAGAGGCACCGTCCGGTCGTTCCAGCCGTGGGTGTGAAACAGCATCACCGGGGCGGCGCAAACTTCGGGCAGATCGTCCCAGAACGCGCCGGCCAGCGGCGCATAGGCGGTCGCAAATTCCGGATCATGGCAGGCAATGTCCCATACCATCGATCCCCCGCGCGAGAACCCGGCCAGCAAAACGGGTTCGTCAGTCACGCCGGTCTTTGCCCGTACATCAGCCAGTACCTCGCGCAGGAACAGCGCATCGTCACGCTCGAAGAACGACTCATTCGCGCGCACCGACCAGTTGCGCACAAAGCGCGAATTGGGGTGGTAGCCTTCGGGCGCGACAAAGGCATAGCCGCGCGCCAACGCCTCGCGCGCCATTCCGGAGTTGAGCAATCCGCTGGCCCTGGCCCCTGCGCCATGCAGATGGATGACCAGACCCTTGGGCGCGCTGTCCGGCATGGCCATGTAATAGTCGCCACTTTCGACGCTGCACGGCGTATCGGCATCCCCGCACGTGCCGGTTTGAGCCGTAAGGGTCTTGCCGAATAGGATCATCGAGAAAATCAGAGGCAGGGCAAACAAGCGCATTCGGACATCCTTTGGCAACTTAACCGGCCAAGCCTGTGCCGCCACGTCCGCGCTGGCAAATCACAATCCCAAGAGGCGTCAGCCCCGCCGCGCGGCCAACTGCACCAATTGCGCGCGCAGGCGGGCGACGTCCGCCTTGCTCAAGCCCTCGACAAGGGCGGCGTCATAGTCCCGCGCCGTGGTGCGCAGGTCTGCGTAAACCTTGCGGCCTAGCGGCGTGAGGTCGAGATGCTCGACCCGGCGATCCGTGCTGTCGCGCTTGCGCACAAGGTAGCGTCGCTCGGCCAGCCGCTGTACTGCGCGGCTGATCTTGGTCTTGTGCATCTGCGCGCGGGCGCCAATCTCACTCGCCGTCATGCGCCCGTAAATCCCGAGGTGAAACAGCACCCGCCATTCGTTGCGCAGCATCCCATAGCGGTCCTTGTAGACGTTCTGGAATTCAAGGCTCGCCGCCTCTGCCGCCTGATTGAGCAGGTAGGGCAGAAACTCCCGCACATCGAAATCCTGATTGTCGCGCATCATCACACCGCTTGTTAGTTACAAAAACAACTATTACAGGTGCGACCATTCCACAAGCCACGCCGGGGAGCCGCGTTATGAACCGTCAGACCGATCCGCATTCGATGATCCAAGCCCCGTCGGGCGCAGGGATCACGGCAGGCTACATGCCCGGTTTCGGCAATGATTTCGAAACAGAGGCCCTGCCCGGCGCGCTGCCCGAAGGCATGAATTCACCGCAGAAATGCAATTACGGCCTCTATGGCGAACAACTCAGTGGCACCGCCTTTACCCATGAACGCCCCGAGCGGACGTGGTGTTACCGCATCCGCCCCTCGGTCAAGCATTCGGGGCGCTATGCGCGGATCGACCTGCCCCACTGGGTCTCCGCGCCCCATGTGATCGAGGATGTGACCAGCCTTGGACAGTACCGCTGGGATCCGGTGCCCCATTCCGACGCGGACCTCACTTGGCTCACCGGCATGCGCACCATGACGACTGCCGGTGACGTCAACACCCAAGTGGGTATGGCCAGCCATATCTATCTGGTGACTGCGTCGATGAAGGATGCCTACTTCTACTCGGCTGACAGCGAATTGCTGGTCGTGCCCCAGGAAGGCCGCCTGCGTTTTTGCACCGAACTTGGCATCATCGACGTGGCCCCTCAGGAAATTGCGATCCTCCCGCGCGGCCTCGTCTACCGTGTCGAAGTGCTCGAAGGGCCCTGTCGCGGCTTTGTCTGCGAGAATTACGGCCAGAAATTCGAACTGCCCGGGCGCGGTCCCATCGGGGCCAACTGCATGGCCAACCCGCGCGACTTCAAGGCCCCCGTGGCCGCGTTTGAGGATCGCGAGGCACCCTCGACCCTCACAATCAAGTGGTGTGGCCAGTTTCATGAAACACAGATCGGACACTCGCCTCTTGATGTGGTCGGATGGCACGGCAACTACGCGCCGCTGAAATACGACCTCAAGACCTACTGCCCGGTGGGAGCGATCCTGTTTGACCACCCCGATCCGTCGATCTTTACCGTGCTCACGGCACCGTCGGGGCAACCGGGGACGGCCAATATCGATTTCGTGCTGTTCCGCGAACGCTGGATGGTCGCCGAGGATACGTTCCGCCCGCCATGGTATCACAAGAACATCATGTCCGAGCTGATGGGCAACATCTATGGGCAATACGACGCCAAGCCCAAGGGCTTCGTCCCCGGCGGGATGAGCCTGCACAACATGATGCTGCCGCACGGGCCCGACAAAACCGCGTTTGAAAGAGCCAGCAACGCAAAGCTTGAAGCGGAGAAATTAGACAATACAATGTCCTTCATGTTCGAAACCCGCTTTCCCCAACACCTGACCCGGTTCGCCGCAGACGACGCACCGCTTCAGGACGACTACATCGACTGCTGGTCGGACATCGAAAAGAAGTTCGACGGCACGCCGGGTCGGAAATAGGATGCCTGAATACCTCATGGACCTGCTGTCGTGGGCGGTTTTCTTCATCCTGTTCTTCGTCGTGCTGCGCTGGTTTCAGAACAAGCGAAAGAACGGGAACGACGACGAAACATGACCCCCGAACACCGGCTGCCCTAGTGGAGGATGACCAGACAGATGCTGACGTTTCTCTCCTCGATCTCTTGGCTGGGCTGGTGTCTGATTGTGCTTGCGGCCTTTACGATATGGCAACTGCCCACGATCACCCGCCAATGGCGCGCCCCGCGCGATGAACAGAAAATGAATCCCGGTCAGGAACCGCCGTCCAGCGGGTCCGGCTGGTGGTAGACAAAACGAAAGTCCTTCATGCCTCTTAAACGATCCTGGGTCGCCAGCGCCAATTCCGCTGGCACTGATTTCCCCCTGAACAATCTGCCGTACGGGGTGTTTTCAACGCCCACTCTGGATGCCCGCTGCGGTGTGGCCATCGGGGACATGATCCTTGATATGCAGGCCGCCGAAGAAAACGGCGTGATCGACCTTACGGATGAACCGCTGTTCGATGTGCCTTTCTGGAACGAGTTGATGGAGCAGGGACCCGCGGTCTGGGCCGCGCTGCGCAACCGGCTTGCGGATCTGTTGGGCGAAGGTGCACGCAACCGCGCCTTGGTCGAACCGCTGATGGTGCCCATGGCCGAGGCCACATTGCACCTGCCCCTTGTCGTGTCCGAGTTCACCGACTTTTACGCAGGGCGCCATCACGCCACCAATGTGGGCACCATGTTTCGTGGGGCCGAAAACGCACTGCCGCCCAATTGGCTGCATATCCCGATTGGGTATAACGGGCGCGCATCGTCCGTGGTGGTGTCGGGCACTGATGTGCGCCGCCCTTGGGGTCAGCTGAAATCGCCCGATCACGACAGGCCCGCCTTCCTGCCATCGCGCCGTTTCGATCTGGAACTTGAGATCGGCGCAATTGTCGGCACGTCATCTGATCACCCGATCACCGTGGACGAGGCCGACGCTGCCATCTTCGGCTATGTCCTGCTCAACGACTGGTCCGCGCGCGACATTCAGGCGTGGGAATATCAGCCCCTCGGCCCGTTTCAAGCCAAGGCAACGGCCACCTCGATCAGCCCCTGGATCGTGACCAAGGCAGCCCTCGAACCATTCCGCACGGCAACGCCCGAACGGGAATTCGAACTGCTCGACCACCTCAAGGATACAGGACCGATGCTTTATGACATCGATCTCAGCGTGACACTTGCGCCATCCGGCAAACCGGCTACGACCATTGCACAAACCAACTTCAAGGAGATGTACTATTCCTCCGCCCAGCAGCTTGCGCACCATTCAACCTCGGGCTGCCCGATGAATGCGGGCGACCTGCTTGGCTCCGGCACCATCTCCGGACCGACCAAGGCAGAGCGTGGCAGCCTGCTGGAACTCAGTTGGGGGGGAAGGAACCGCTCAGCCTCGACAGTGGCGAGACGCGGACATTTCTTGAGGATGGCGATACGCTCACCCTCGCAGGCCATGCGTCGGGTGACGGGTACAAGATCGGCTTTGGCACCTGTGTCGGCACCATCCTCCCCGCGCTCGCCGATCCTTATGAGCGATAGATCCCTCACCACGGACTGGCAACAGACAGAGCCCGCAATACAGCGCACCCATGACCAACAAACACGGACCCACGCGATCTGACCTGATCTTTCGCCTTTGCTTTTCACTGGCGGGTCTTGTGATGGTATGCGCCGCGCTTCTCTATCGCGGTCTGCCAACTGGTCCCGGCGGATGGGAGGCGATTGGCATCGCGGTCCTGTTCTTTGGCGGCACCTGCGGTTGGACATTGTGGAAATTGCTGAAAGGCGATCACAGCTAGGGCGCCGCGGCCCACACTTCGACTTCGACCACGAATTCCGGGCGGGTAAAGCCCGACACGATCACCAGTGTTGAACTTGGCAAAACCGCATTCTCCGCCAGAAACGCATCGCGCGCGGCCATGTATCCGGGCATATGCGCACGGTCTGTCACATAGGCGCCGACATGGCAGACATCGCCCGGCCCCATCCCGGCCTCGGCCAGAATTGCGGTGATATTGGCAAAACAGATCGCCGCCTGCGCTTTGCAGTCTTCCGGAACAGAACCGTCACGATCCAGTCCCAACTGCCCTGACGTGCGCACCATCCGCCAGCCCGGCGGTACCTCGATCCCGTGCGAATAGCGGGCAAAGGGTGGGGCGATACTATCCGGGTTCAGGCTTTTCATACTCTCAACCCTTGCGCAGTTGCGAAATATTTGAAAGCCTGCGTGCACATCTCTGGCACAGATTTCGCATCTCAAGGGCCGCTCACATCCACTTTCCACCGAAAGGGAAAGACATGGACAAGCGACTGCTATGCGTGCGCCACGGGGATGGTCCCATGGACGACAGGATAACGACGTGGTGCGGCGCGCGCGGCGTCCGGCTTGATGCACGCCGCCCTTGGAAAGGCGACATACTGGGCGAGGTGAGCGACGACCTTGCCGGGGTCGTGATCTACGGCGGCAACTACAACGCCTCTGACACCGATCTGCATCCGTTCCTGTTGGAAGAATACCGCATGATCGACGCGGCGATGAAGGCGGACGTGCCACTGCTCGGCCTGTGCCAAGGCGCGCAGATGATCGCGCATCACCTTGGCGCATGGGCTGGGGCACCTGAACACGGCAATCATGAGTTTGGCTGGTACGAGGTGTCGCCAACCAAGGACGGCACAGATGTCTTTCCCAAACCGATGCACTTCGCGCAGGCCCATTTCCACACCTTTGACCTGCCCAAAGGCGCGCGCCACCTTGCCCGCAGCCCGCTGTTTGAAAATCAGGCCTTCGCCTGTGGTGACAAAGTCATGGGATTCCAGTTCCACCCCGAACAGACGATTCCCGGGTTTCAGCGCTGGCAGGCACGCGGAGAGGGCTGGGGGCGCTACACAGAACCCGGTGTGCAACAGCGCGAAGAACAGGCTGCGCTGATGCTGGAACATGATGCGGCACAAGGCGCATGGTTCACGTCCTTCCTCGACCGATATTTTGCAGGTGCAACATGATCCCGCTTTGGTCAGAACTGAAACGCGGCGACCTCGACACACTCCCGCCCGACACTATTGCCATCCTGCCCCTCGGGGCGACAGAACAACACGGGCCGCACCTTCCCTTCTGCGTGGACACCACCCTGAGCGAAGCCGTGCTGACCCGCACCCACACAACCGGGCACGCGCTTCAGCTGCCCACGCTCACCATCACAAAAAGCGACGAACATACAGCGCATGCAGGCACATTGGCCTTCAGCGCGGAAACCCTGCTCGCCGTGCTGCGCGACATCGCGGCATCCGTGGCGCGGGCCGGCGTGAAACGGCTGGTCTATTTCAACGGACATGGGGGCAATACCGCCGTACTCGAAATTGCAGCGCGCGCCGCGCGCATAGATCACGGGTTGATCACGGCACATACAAGTTGGTTCGCCTTTGCGGACATCAGCGATTTTGACCCAACCGCACTGGCTCATGACCTTCATGCAGGCGACATCGAAACCAGTGCAATGCTTGCGGCCCGCGCCGACCTCGTCGCGATGGAGCAGGCACAGAACTTCACCACCCGAATGCAGGAGTGGGAGGCGGCAGGCCACCAGACCGGGCTGACCGGACAGCCCGCGCGCCCGGGCTGGATCATCGACGATCTGAACAGCGACGGTGCGCTGGGCAACGCAGCGGCGGCAACTTCTGACAAAGGGCGCGCCCTGCTTGACACTGCGGCACACGTGTTTGGCCGCTGGCTCGAAGACTTCGCCAGTTTTGAGACGGGCGCACCCGAATGACGGATATTCTAGTGCCAACCGCCCTTGTCGCTGATCCGTCGCGCTTTGGCGGCACGCCGCAAGGTGACTGCCTGCGCGGCACCCCTGTTGTCCGCGACAATCGCCTCGTCGCCCTAGGGCGAACCAATGGCGACGCAACGCAGATGGTCATCCCGCACCTCGTCGAACCCCATTGCCACCTCGACAAGTGTCACACGATTGCGCGTCTGGGCCAGGTGGGTGGCGATCTGCGCACCGCAATCGAGCGGCAGACCAAGGACAAGGCAAACTGGACCGAAGATGATCTGCGCGCCCGCACGCACCAAGGGTTGACCGAAGCGCACGCCAATGGCTGTCGCGTTATCCGCAGCCATGTGGACTGGGGCGACAAAGCTGCCCCACCACTCAGTTGGTCAGTGCTGCAAGAGTGTGCGCAGGACGCGCCGGACCTGCAACTGGCTGCCTTGACCGGCATCACGCAATGGGCCGACCCAACGTTCGCGAACGCCGTTGGTGCGACACTATCTGCATCAGGCGGGGTGGCCGGAGCATTCGTACTCGATCACGACAAGATGCAGGCCGGGCTTGACCAGATTTTCGATGTCGCCACGCAGCGCGGGCTGATGCTGGACTTCCATGTGGACGAGGGGTTGGGGGATTTCAACGGGCTGGAGGCGATTGCAGACACTGCCCTCGCCCGCGGCTTTGACGGGCCAATTCTGTGTGGCCACGCCGTCAGCCTGATGGACCGCACCCCGGATGCGGTCATGCGCATCGCCGACAAATGCGCACGCGCGAACATCACCATTTGCACCTTGCCTATCACCAACCTGTACCTTCAGGGGCGCACTGACGGCACGCCCGACCGGCGGGGTATCACCCGGCTGCGCGAGTTGCGCGCGGCAGGCGTCAAAGTGGTCGTTGGTTCGGACAATGTGGCGGACGCGTTCTGCCCGCTGGGCGCACATGACCCACGCGCCGCCCTCGCTCTGGCCTGTGTCACCGCACATCTGGACCCGCCCTTGGGGGACTGGTTGAACACCATCACCACTGACGCATCCGCCGCCCTTGGGCGCACGCCAGTGACGGTGGACGGTGCCAGATTGTCCGACCTGCTGACCTGCGCGGTCATCCATACCGCCACCCTCATATCGGGGCGCACAGGCTTGCGCCCCGCCACGGAGACGCTGACATGACGTCCTTGTCCGGAAAGACCGACATCGACTGGGCCGCCTTTGCCGCAGCATTGGCCCCGGTTGAAACCATCACCGAACCGGTACTAATCAAGAAGCGCAGCCGCGATTTCTTCTGGTATTCCCCCATCCTCAACGCTGAACTCAAACGCTGTTTCGGCGATCTGGTGGCGCGACCCGCCTCGGCGGATGAGTTGGCGCACGTGCTGAGCGTCGCCTATGCCCACAATGCCCCCATTGTCCTGCGTGGCGGCGGCACGGGGAATTACGGCCAGTCCGTCCCGATGGATGGTGGGTTGATCATCGACACCACGGCCATGAACAAAGTGCTGGAGATCGGCGAGGGCTGGGTACGCTCAGAGGCCGGCGCGCTGATGGCCGATATCAATGTGGCACTCGCAGCTTCGGGGCAGGAAATGGCCATGTTCCCCTCGACGCAGGACATCGCAACTGTGGGCGGGTTTGTCGCCGGGGGCAGCGCGGGGATCGGATCGATTGCCAACGGTGCCCTGCGCGATCCGGGCAACATCATCTCGCTGGGCGTCATGACGGTTGAGGATAGACCGCAAAACCGCCGCTTTGATGGCGCAGACGCGCTGCATATCCACCACGCCTGGGGATTGAACGGCGTGATCACCGACGTGACCCTGCGCACGGTCCCAAGGCATGACTGGGTGGGGTGCATTGCGACTTTTGACAGTTACGAGGGCACTTATGCCACGGGCCTCGCCATCGCGCAGTCCACCGATATCGCCCGCAAGCTGCTGACCACAGTCGACGCGCGCATCTGCGCCTATTGCCCGAAACTGGAAGGGCACATTCGACCTGACAAACACCTGTTGGTCTCGATGATCCCGACCGAGGATCGCGACGCCTTTCGCACCCTGATCGAAACCCATGGCGGCCATGTTGATTTGATGATGACGGACAGTGAACGCGAAGGGGCGGGCCTGCCTCATGTGTATGATTTCAGTTACAATCACACCACGCTGCAAGTGCTGAAAGCGGACCGCACGGCGACCTATCAGCAAGTCGGCTGCCCCATTCCACCGGACCCGCAGGCGATCAAAGCCTTGCGTCCGAAATTGGGCGATGACGTCTGGATGCACCATGAATTCGCGCGGGTCGGGGGCGATATCGTCACCTTCGATCTGCCGATCATCTGGTTTTCGAGCGCAGAACGGCTTGCCGAGATCAATGCGATTTACGAGGCCAACGGCTTTCCTGTCTACGATGCACACACGTGGAACGTCGAAGGCGGCGGGCTGAAACCCGACTACACCCACCTGGCGTGGAAGAAACGAATGGACCCCAAGGGTCTGTTGAACGCCGCCAAATCACGGTTCTGGGCAGATGTGGCCCATCTGGACGCCGACGAGATCGAAGCGCTGGGCAGGGCCTGAGATGCACAGGACACCGCTTTCCAACCGCTTCGGGGTCGTCGTCCTCAATGTCGATCAGGGAATGGTGGATGCAACTCCATACGCACCCGTATTTATGCGCTCAAGGATCAAGCTTCCTACTGTTCCGTATTCCAGCACTGTTCATCCAACTGGCCACCCTTCTGACCGGGCGGTGGGTGATACAGATCGCGTAGACCGAACCGGGTCACTGCGTTCAAAGCCTCCAATGACAGGTCGCGAAGACGCGTATAAGGGCCCAAAGGCCGGTTTTGCACCCTGGGACGGCGTGGAATCACAAAGAACCCCATGTCTTATCGAGTAATTGTGTAACCGCGACGGGGGGTGATGGGGTTGACGCCATCCGCCTGATCGTTTGAAATCCGCCCGTCCCCCAAGAAATGGGGCGTTCGGAGTAATGCAGGGAAACTGCAACACCAATCGGCGGGCACTCACCCGCTGGGTAAAGGCGCGAACAAGAATTTGCGCCGCCAACAGAGAGGAAGAAAATGACATTCTTTACACGTACCGGCAAACCGCTGCCGAAATCCGTGGTGGATTCGGCTGCCAAGGTCGGCACTGATCCGGTGAACCGCCGCGAGTTTCTGGCCATCGCCAGCGCGTTCGGCGCCACCACCGCGACCGCTTACGCGATGCTTGGTCTGCCGACACCCGCGCAGGCGGCCGGACACCAGATGGGCGGCACCGTCCGCATCCAGCAGGAAGTCCGTGGCCTGAAAGACCCCCGCACATATGACTGGTCGCAAATCGCGAACTTCTCGCGCGGCTGGCAGGAATACCTCGTGCACTACGAAAACGACGGCACGTTCACCGGCAAACTGCTCGAAAGCTGGGAAATCAATGACGACGCGACCGTTTACACGCTGAATGTCCGTCAGGGCGTCAAGTGGAACAACGGCGACGACTTTACCGCCGAAGACGTGGCGCGCAACATCACGGCATGGTGCGACAAGGCGGTTGAAGGCAACTCGATGGCGGGCCGCTTTGGGACCTTGATCGATCCCGACACCGACAAGGCCATCGAAGGTGCTATCGAAGTCGTGGACAGCCACACAGTCAAACTGAACCTGCCAGCGTCCGACGTGTCGCTGATCCCGGGCATGGCCGACTATCCTGCGGCCATCGTCCACCCGGACACGTCGCTTGACAGCATCGACAGCCCCATCGGCACAGGCCCCTACCTGCCTGAATCGCTCGAAGTCGGCGTTAAGGCGGTTCTTGTGCGCAACGAGAACCACACATGGTGGAACGAAGGCAATGGCGCCTATATGGACCGCGTCGAATACATCGACTACGGCACCGACCCGTCCGCCTTCGTGGCCGCCGCCGAAGCCGAAGAGATCGACATGACCTACTCGATCGAAGGCGAATTCATCGACATCTTCGACACGCTCGACGGCTGGGTGAACAACGAAATCGTGACCGCGGCAACCATCGTGATCCGTCCCAACCAACTGGCCGAAGTCGATGGCAAGCAGCCCTATGCGGATGCCCGCGTGCGTCAGGCGATCAACATGGCCGTGGACAACTCGGTTCTGCTGGAACTCGGCTATGCCGGGCGCGGCATACCTGCGGAAAACCACCACGTTGGTCCGATGCACCCCGAATATGCCGAACTGCCAGCACGCACGGTCGATCCGGAAGGCGCACGCGCGCTGATGGAAGAAGCCGGAATGATGGATTTCGAGCACGAGCTGTTCTCGATCGACGATGCTTGGCGCAAGGACACCACCGACGCGGTGGCGGCCCAACTGCGGGATGCAGGGTTCAACGTCAAACGGACAATCCTGCCCGGTTCGACCTTCTGGAACGACTGGACCAAGTATTCGTTCAGCTCGACCAACTGGAACCACCGCCCGCTTGGCGTTCAGATCTGGGCGCTGGCCTATCGTTCTGGCGAAGCATGGAACGAATTCGGCTATTCCAACCCCGACTTTGATGCCGTTCTGGAAAAGGCACTGGCCACAGCCGACGTCGAGGCACGCCGTGCCCTGATGGCCGAAGGTCAGGCCATCCTGCAGAACGATGCGGTGACGATCCAGCCGTACTGGCGCTCGCTCTACAACCACACCAAAGAAGGTCTGGTTGGCGGCAATCACCACATCTCGTTCGAAATCCGCCCCGAGCAAATCGCCTGGACCTGATCCAGACGGCACGGTGAACATGATCGGGGCCGCCTGTTTCGGGCGGCCCCATTCTTTTGAGTGACGCGGCAAGCAAGAGCACGAAAATGGAAACCACAGTTCTGGCAGCACAGACCCTGTGCACATCGCTGATCGCGGCGTGGCTGACATTGGGCGTGCGCGACAACGTCCTCTACCCTTCCGTCAACGAAACCTACACCGCCGAAGTGATGGAGATGGCCCGGCTCAAGGCCGAGTACCCCGAGGCTTACGCACCCATCGCGCATCGCGCCATCACCAACCGGCGCACTCAGCAATTCGCGTTCCGTCTGGTGGTCACCGCAGAATCCGTCGCCGCGCTGATCCTGTGGATCGGGGTGGTCGCGCTGATCATGGGCCTTGCAGGCGCCGCCAGCGCCGATACCGGACGCAGCATCGCCATGATCGGTACGATGCTGTTCACCGCCGTTTGGGCCGGGTTTCTGATCGTGGGCAATCATTTCTGCTACTGGTTCTGCCACGAAGGGGCACAGAACACCCACTACCAGATGACGCTTTGGGGGATCGGTACGCTGATCCTGCTTGCCGTCGGCTAGGCGGCAGAAAGCTCTGCAAGCCTATCCTTGGGGAAATGCAGCAGAGCGATGGTACTGGCAGGATCGGCCAGCAGGGCCGCGCGCATAATGTCGTGCAACCGTGCCACCAGGTCGGTCCCTTCGAGTTCATCGCGCACGCGCTTGGCGAAATGCGCCTCTTCGCGGATCAGATCCTCGATCAAGGGGTCGATCACGGCACCGCCGCCACCGGGATAGCGGTAGTATCCCCAACCGGCCTTCTTGCCCAACCGCCCCTCGGCGACCATGCGGCCAAGGATTGGTGCTGGGGTCGACCCCGCGCGTGCACCCAAAACCACATCCAGCCCGACAAGGTCCTGCGCCTCGCATGGCCCAAGGCCGTAGCCCCACGCCACCAGCGCCTCGTCCAGTTCCCACGGGTTCGTGTGATCCATCAGCATCTGCTCACAAGCCTGCCAGAACGCGTCTTGCAGCGGTGCGATTGCGTGGCTCATCGGGTGCCGATGCTGTCCAGAAACCGGTTGGTCGCAATGGTGGTCAGCAGTTCATTGACGGATGTCTGCACCGGCTTTGTGCTCGTATCGACCTGCGCCAATGCACGCTCATAAAGCGGCGCGCGAGTGGTCAGAAAGGTCTTGAGCTGATCCATCGCCGCCGGGTTGCCCTCCATCGGGCGCAGGTCACCCTGCGCGCGCACGCGGGCCATATGCTCGGCCGGGCTGGTGCGAATCCAGATCGTGTGAAAACGCTCAAGAACTTGGGCAAAGGTTGCGGTTTCCGCCACGATGCCACCGGCAACCGCGAGGATCAGCTTGTCGTGACGCTCGACCACCCGCGTGATTGCCTGCGCCTCCATCGCGCGGTAACCATCCTGCCCGTACAGGGCCATGACCTCGCCCAAGGGCATACCTGCCTCGGCCTCAATCTCGTCATTCAACTCGACAAAGGGGATCTTCAACTTGTCAGCAGCCAACCGGCCCAGCGTCGACTTGCCCGCCCCGCGCAAACCCACAAGGCAGATGCGCTGCGCCCGCAATGTGGCCGGGTTCTCAGGCGCAAGCAGGGCGCGCACGCGGCCCTGCACAGCAACCGGCGCCTGATCATACAGCTGTGCAACACGCGTCACATCGGCGTCGAACGGTGCCTCTTCGGACAGCAAATCCTCGATCTTCATGTTCAGGGCAGTGGCCACACGGTGCAGCAGCAGGACCGATATATTGCCTTCACCGGCCTCAAGCTGCGCGAGGTAACGCGGCGACACGCCTGAGCGTTCGGACAATTCGCGCCGGGGCAGGCCCATGTCCTGACGAGCGGCCCGCACGCGCGTCGCAAGTCGGGAAATAAGTGGCACCGAAGCGCACGGAATAGGTTTGGGTGATGTCATGTACTGTTTTACAAGTGGTTCAAGAAGGGTTTAGCCCGCCAAAACCGGGCTTCAAGGCTGTCAGACGCTGCGCACCAGGGGTGCGATGATTTCGCGCAGGTCAGCGGGCGGACGCTGGCTTTTGAATTGATCCGCAATGACGAACACACAGGTAAACGTTCCTTCAAAACAAACGGTTCCATCCTGACGCGCCAGCATTGAAAAGGTGATGGACGTCTCGCCCAGCCGGCTGGGCCACACTTCGCACATCAGACGGTGTCGCGGGGTGACGGGGGCGCGAAAGTCCATGCTCAGATGAACAAAGGGCGTGCCGATGTTGCGGTCCAGTTCCAGCTGATACCAGCCATCGCCGCCCAGATGCGCCTCCCACCACGCATTGATCGCATCCAGCGCAAACCACGGCAGGCGCGCGGTGTAGGCGATGCGGGCCGGGTCGCAATCGCCCCACGTGACGCGGATTTCGTGAATGAACGGGTCAAGCACGTCAGGCAGCTTTGGCCGCCTGCAATTGTTCGATGATGCCACTCACCCATGGCAACGCCACGTCCTCGGGCATATCAAAGCCGGACGCATCGTGCAGACCGCGTTCGCCAACCATCTCGGCCTTGCGGTCCAGCAGCATCTGCATCAGCTTCATCGATCCGTGGTTGAACGTCTCGGAAAACACCTGATCGCCAAGGCCAAAGATCGCAAAGCGCACGCCGGTCAGGTCCGGGGTCTGCTCTTGCATCGCCTCTTCGAACGGCAGCGCGGTCGAGGGCAGATCGCCGTTGCCATAGGTCGACGTCACAAAGATGTAGAACGTGTCCTTGGACAGCGCGCCCGGGTCCACATCTGCAAGGCTTGAGATGTGGCAGTCATAGTCCGCCCCCAATTCCGATCTCGATGTCCTCGCACAGCATCTCGGAATTGCCGGTCTCTGACCCGTAATACAGTCCTACTTTCATCCTGATCCTTTTCCTCAATGCCGCGTGACGGGCGTGGCGCCGCGCCGATACTGGCGGCACATCTCATCCTGCTCGTCCCGCGTTAACATCATGTAGAGCGACAAACACATCCCTCTACATCCATCGCATTCAAGCGCACAAAACGCGCGGGTTTGGTGCGTGCTTGCAGGCAAAGTCGAACGGTTGATCTGCATGGTGTCCTCCCTCAGGCCATGTGCAGTTTGACGTATTCGAAATCACCCGGCTTGTTGTCGATGCCGACACGGGGCGGGGCGATCCAGCTTGCATACTTTCCGGGTTCAAAGCACGGCTTCATGAGCGACTGGATGAAGTCGCCGTCGGCCTTTGTCGGCAACCATTCAGCCTCGCGCGCGGCCCATTCCTCGGCGCTGATGAACGCACCCTCGGGCGTGATGGGCTGGTTGGCAAAGATGCCAATCTTGCGATGGAACCCTTCGTGCGGCAGCTTCAGCTCGAATTCGATGCCTGTGCGCTGAATTTGCTTGTTCCAACGGCGCAGCCCCCCGCTTGCATCGCGCACGTAATCGTCGCGCAGGCGCATGTTGATGGCCGTGAGGGCAGGCACATCCTCGGTCACGATCTGCCCGTCCTTGATGCTGGCGACCTTGTAGGTGTCGTTTTGCAGCTTGTGATCATCCTCGATCCGCTGCTCCAGATAGCGCCCCTTGATGCCCGCATTGAACGCGTTGGCGGCGTTCGTGCTGACCTCCTGCCCAAATAGATCCAGGGAAAGAGTATAATGCAGGTTCAGCTTTTTCTGGATCGTGGGCAGGTCGATGACCCCCAGATCGCGGATCTTGTCGATGTCGTAAGGATCATCGATGCCGTTGGCCTGCATGGCCTCAAGCGTCGCCTGAATGGTGCGCCCCACGCCGGTCTCGCCAACAAACATATGGTGCGCCTCTTCGGTCAGCATGAACCGGCAGGTGCGCGACAGCGGATCGAACCCGGATTGCGCAAGGCTTTCAAGCTGCATCTTGCCATCACGGTCGGTGAAATAGGTGAACATGAAAAAGGACAGCCAGTCCGGCGTTTCCTCGTTGAAGGCACCCAACATGCGCGGCGCTTCTTCGGAGCCGGATGAGCGGACAAGCATGTCATCGGCCTCTTCGCGCCCGTCCTTGCCGAAGTATTTCTGCAGCAGATAGACCATCGCCCAAAGGTGCCGCCCCTCTTCGACATTCACCTGAAACAGGTTGCGCATGTCGTATAGCGACGGCGCAGTCAGGCCGAGGAATTTCTGCTGTTCGACCGATCCCGGTTCGGTATCGCCCTGAATCACGATCAGCCGTTTCAGCATATTGCGATATTCGCCCGGCACCTCCTGCCAGGCAAGCTCTCCCTTGTGCTCGCCCATCGGGATGCGGCGATCCTCCACCGCCGGGGCCAGCAGCACGCCCCAACGGTATTCTGGCATCTTCACATAGTCGAATTTGGCCCATCCCTTCGGGTCCACGCTGACTGCTGTGCGCAGATAGACCATGCTTTCCTGAAAATTCTGCGGGATCAGATGGTTCCACCAGTTGATGTAACCGGGGTGCCATTTTTCCAGCGCTTTCAGCACCTTACGGTCCTGCGACAGCCCCACATTGTTGGGGATCTGTGAATCGTAGCTGACGTTAACCAAGTCCATCTTTCATCTCCTCTGTTGCGGGCGGCGGGCGTCCGCGCCTCACACACGTTCCATGTCGTAATTTCCGCGTACACCAGTGCCATAGCGTTGCAGCGCACCTTCGGCCCCCACGGCATTGGGGCGGTTGAATATCCAGTTCTGCCACGCAGTCAGACGGCCAAAAATGCGCGTCTCCATCGTCTCGGGTCCGGCAAAGCGCAAGTTGGCCTCCATCCCGGTCATCGCATCCGGGCTGAACGACGCGCGCTCTTCCATAAAGATGCGGATTTCGTCCTCCCAATCAATGTCATCAAGGATCACCGTGACCAGACCCAGTTCGTCGGCCTCTTCAGCCTCCAAAGGCTCATCCATACGTTCCTGAATGTGATCGACTCCATCACCACCATAAAACCGCGTTTCCAGCCGCGTCAGGTCATTGCCCATCGGATAGGCACCGAAATTGCCAGCGCTCAGGGTCACTGTGGCAACGGGGCGATTGTCGCCCTCAAACTCATCTTCCATCATATAGCTGCGATCGACCGACCACAGCAGTTCCGCCAGAACACCGGCAAAACAACTGCCATGCTCAACCAGCGCAACCATAGATCGCGAGGTCACATCGACCCGCTTCAGCACCCGTTTCCAGTATTTCAGAACTTCATTGGCCAGCCAGTGGTCCGCGTTTTCCAGCAGCAGTGCTTCATGCGCCAAGACCTGTTCCGGATCGCCTTGCGTGCGGAACACCAGTAACCCCAATTCGACTTCGTTCAGGCGCAGATGCAGGATCGCGTCGTCCAACTCGCGCGCGAGGCGCAGCATATAGGCCTGATCGCCCTGCACCTGAAAGGCGTCCATATCAGCAGGTGCAGCATCCCGTGGGCCGTTCAACGTGATTGTCGCGCGACGTGCGTCACGTTCAACCACAACCTCGATCAGCGAATAAGTCACCGACCCATCATCCGCCATTGTCTTGTCAAGCGGGCCGAGGGCAATGCCCTGTTCCACATCTGCCTTGGACGAGGTGGCGGCAAATTCCTGCGCGCGCTCGGCCACAACAGCATCAAACTTGGAATTCGGAACCGCCTCGTCCACCAGCTTCCACTGCACGGCCCGCTTGCCCTTCACACCTTCTTCGGTCGAGCAGAAGACATCCGCCAGATCGCGGCGCACATGGCGCTTGTCAGTGACGCGGGTCAGACCACCAGTGCCGGGCAACACGGCAAGCAAAGGCACCTCCGGCAGCGCGACCGAGGACGAGGAATCATCGGTGAGCATGATGTGATTGCACGCCAGCGCCAGTTCATAGCCGCCGCCCGCACAGGCCCCTTTGATCGCCGCGATGTATTTTTGGCCACTGTCCGCTTCGGCGGCCTCGTAGGTGTTGCGCGTCTCGTTGGTGAATTTGCAAAAGTTGACTTTGTGCGCATGTGCAGCGCCCCCCAACATCCGGATATTGGCCCCTGCACAGAACACTTTGTCCTTGGCCGACTGCATCACAACGACTTTTACCTCGGGATGCTCGAACCGCATCCGCTGCACCACGTCAGCCAGTTCAATGTCCACACCCAGATCGTAGGAGTTCAGCTTGAGCTGATAGCCATCGAACAACCCACCATCCTCGTCCACATCCATGAACAGATTGGCGACAGGGCCATCATAGTCCACGCGCCAGTGGCGATATCTGGACGGGTCAGTTTGAAAGTCGATGATCTTGGTCATAAATCAGGGCTGCTCTTTCTCGCGCGATTACGCAGTATCTTACATCATTCCCACGCGTCAGTGCGGATTGCGGCACAGAAATCCAAATATATGCACTTTATTGCTGTTTATGCACTTTCGGGGATGTGCACATCCGCATTTTCGAACTGCTGGAGGCGCGCGCAAAAGGCAACGATTTCTGCGGTGACCTCTGCCTCCCGCTCCTGATGCGGCGCGTGTCCGCATCCATCCAGCACCAGTACCTCCGCCGGGGCATAGGTGCGTTCTTCGACCTCGTGCACCTGCGCAAAAGTGCCGTATGGGTCTGCTGTGCCCTGAATGGTCAGAGACGGCACACGCCAATGATCAATTGCATCCGCCACGTTCCAGTTAGCAAAACCGGGGTCAATCCAGGCATCGTGCCAGCCGTGAAACGCGACATCCGGGGTGTCATGATGGCGCGCCAGCTTGTCCCTGAGGTCGCCATCGGCATAGGCACGACCTGCTGCGTGGATCGCCTCTATGCCCTTTGCTTCGGCAAAGAAATGGGGCGCCAAAAGGATCAGACCCCGCACGCGCATATCTGACACCGACCCGGCATAGATGCCTGCAATCGTCGCACCATCCGAATGGCCCAGGAGGACACAGGATTGGACCTCCAGCGCATCCAGCAGCGGGCCCAGCACATCACGCGCCTCCCGCTCCATGTAGTCGAGTGGGCGCGGCAGGGTATCCGGCGTTGACCGGCCATATCCCGCGCGGGAATAGGCCAGCACACCCATGCCTGTCTGCTCGGCCAACAGCGCAGGCCATGTGCGCCACAACCCGACGCTGCCCAACCCCTCGTGCAGCAAGACGATCGTTGGCGCCTCGCTCGGCTCTGGCCCCCAGCACCCATACTCAAGCGAATGGCCTGCAATCTTGACGACCCCTGCACCCCACACCATCACGCATCCTCCCGCAGCTTGAACCGTTGAATCTTGCCCGTCGCCGTCTTGGGCAGGCTGTCCACGCATTCGATCCAGCGCGGGTATTTCCACTTGCCGATGCGGTCTTTCACATGCTCTTTCAGCACGCCTTCCAGATCGTCGGGGCGGTCGCCCTGCATCACGACAAAGGCCTTGGGCTTGTCCAGATCATCCTCGTCCCGCTTGGCGACCACAGCGCATTCAAGGACTGACGGGTGGCTTGCAATGGCCTGCTCCACCTCGAACGGGCTGACCCAGATGCCCGACACCTTGAACATATCATCGGTGCGCCCGCAGTACACAAACCGCCCGTCCGCGCGGCGTTCGTACTTGTCACCAGTGCGCGTCCATACACCTTCGAATGTTTCGCGTGTCTTGTCGCGCTTGTTCCAGTACCCCGCAGCAGCCGATGCGCCGTTCACCAGCAGCTCACCCACTTCGTCCACGCCCACCTCGACCCCCGCCTCGTCCACAAGGCGCACGTCATATCCCGGCACCGGCACGCCGGAGGTGCCATAGACCACATCGCCCGGCGCGTTGCTGAGAAAGATGTGCAGCATCTCGGTTGATCCAACGCCGTCCAGAATGTCGACACCCGTCAGCGCGTGCCACTTGGTGCCGACGGATTCAGGCAACGCCTCGCCCGCCGAGATACATACGCGCAGCGGCGCGTCAGGTGCCCCATTGGTCTGCATATGCGCCACCATCGCAGCATAAAGCGTTGGCACGCCACAGAAAACCGTCGGCCGCTCATCCGCAATGATCTGCACGATGCCTTCCGGGGTCGGGCGCCCGCCAAAGATCACGACCGTGGCCCCGACCGACATCGGAAAAGTCATGGAATTGCCCAGACCGTAAGCGAAAAAGAACTTCGCGGCGGAAAACACAACATCATCCTCACGCACACCAAGAACGCCAAGCCCGTAAGTGTCCGCCGTCGCGCGCAGTGCCGAATGCACGTGATGCACGCCCTTGGGCTGCCCGGTCGAACCCGAGGAATACAGCCAGAATGCGGTCTCATCGTCGCTGGCCTCAAACGCTGGCAACGGTTCCGCGCCCAGCGACATGAACGATGCGTAATCCAGCGTATCCGCCTGCGCCTCGCCAATCACGACAACACTGCGCAAGTATGGATTGTCGGCCAGCACGGGGGCGACCACATCGAACAACTGCTCGGACACCACCAGCATCGTGGCACGGCTGTCGCGCAGAATGGCGTCGTAGACCGGGGTGGCCAGCAACGTGTTCAGCGGGACCGGGATGACACCCGCCTTGAGAGCACCCCAGAACAGGATCGGGAATTCGATCTGATCCAGCACCAGCATCGCCATGCGTTCCTCGCGGGCAATGCCATGGGTGGTGAGCGCTGTGGCCGCGCGCCCGGATGCGTCCGACAACGCGCCATAGGTCAGCGTGCGCCCGGTTTCGGCCTCGCGAAAGGCAACTTTCAACGCGCGCCCTTCATCCACATGACGGTCCACGAAATAGCTGGCAGCGTTGCTCATGCGTCTCCTCCCAAAGGCGCGGGGTTCATGCGTTATACTGCGACCTGCGACATCCCGCCGCAATGAAGCCATACATGATGCGCAATTTACTGCAATCCCAGCAGGCGCGCCGCATTTTGTTTCAGGATATCGGGGCGCACCGCGTCTTTGATATCGATGCCCTCAAAGTCATTCAGCCAGCGTTCCGGCGCGATCATCGGCCAGTCCGACCCGAACAGCACTTTCTTTTTCAGGATCGAGTTGCAGTAGCGCACAAGGATCTCGGGAAAATACTTCGGCGACCAGCCGGACAGATCAATGTAGACATTCGGCTTGTGCTGCGCGACGGCAAGGGCCTCTTCCTGCCAGGGGAAAGACGGGTGGGCGAGGATGATCCGCAGGTCCGGAAAATCCACTGCCACATCGTCCATATACATCGGGTTGGAGTATTTGAGGCGCATCCCGTTGCCGCCCGGCATCCCCGATCCAACACCAGTCTGGCCCGTATGGAACAGCGCGATACCGCCTTCCGCCTCGATGGCCTCATAAAGCGCATAGGCCATGCGGTCGTTGGGGTAAAACCCTTGCATAGTCGGGTGAAACTTGAACCCCTTGATGCCGAAATCACGCATCAGTCGCCGCGCTTCGCGCACGCCCATCTTGCCCTTCCAAGGGTCAATACTGGCAAAGGGGATCAGAACGTCCGCATTCTCTGCTGCGATCTCGGCCACTTCTTCATTGGCATAGCGGCGATAGCCCGTTTCCCGCTCTGCATCGACGGGAAAGATCACCGCGGCGATGTTCTGGGCGCGGTAATGCGCGGCCGTCTCGGGAACAGTCGGTGGATGCTTCCACGGTGCGCGAAAGTACTCCGCCATGGTTGATTGCAAATGGTCATAGCCGTCGTCGCCGTGGCAACCGCATGGCTCTTCGGCATGGGTGTGGATGTCGATGGCGCGGATGGTGTCCAGATCAATCATATCACGATACTCGCCGGGTCAGTGTCATCATAAAGGCGCTCCACAAGGTCCGCGCGACGTTCCAGCAACCGGGCAAAATTGATATTGCCCTTTGCCGTGACTTCGCCTGCGCCCATGTCCAACGGGTCAGCCAGAACAAGGGCGCGCACCACAGTACGGGCGGACCCGGTTGTCACGGATGCGATGTCATGCATACGCTCTCGTATGCGCTCAGCGCCAGTGCTGCGCAGCGCCCCGTTTTCGTTTGTGCCATCCCGCGCTTCCGGTCCCGGAACGATCAAGATACCAACTTCGTCCCGCCCATGCCCGCACACCACAACGTCCTGCGCGAACGGGCCAAGACAGGTCAACATCTCCAAACGCAGTTGCGCTGCATGAACCCATGTCCCGGTGCTCAGTTTGAAATCTTCGCTCAAGCGTCCGTCAAACTGCAATCCGCGCTCCATCACCTCCGAATCGACAAAGCGCATAGCATCTCCAGTTCGGAAAAACCTCTCTTCATCAAAGGCTTCTTCCGTTTTCTCCGGATTCTCCGTGATACCGCTCAAAGATGTTCGGGCCTTTCACCCGCACCTCCATCCGGCCTGTTCCGTCATCCAGCAACTTGGCCGTGACACCGGGCAGCGGCACTCCGACAATGCCTGCCCCTTTGGCCGGTTCGTGCTGCAGAAAAGTTGCGGGCGCTGTTTCGGTCAGGCCCCAGCTTGAGGTGATCAGAGGCATGCGACCTGCCGTGTCCAGCGCCATACGTTCCAGTTTGGACCACGTCTCTTGCGGCAGGGATGCACCTGCGTAGAAGATCATGTCGAGGTCGCGGAAGTAAGTCTCCCGCAGCGCCGTGTCGGCCTCAAGCGCCTGTGCCAGTTGCGCAAAGCCGAAAGGCACGTTGAACGATATCGTACCCGCCACCAATCCAAGGTTTTCGAGCGTGCGCGGGAACAGCGCAGGCAGCGGTTTGCCATCGTCAATATTGAGCGTGCCACCATTGGCCAAAGCAAGGTTGAAGTTGTGCGATCCGCCAAACACGTGGTTCCACGGCAGCCAATCGACCAGAACGGGCGGACGCGCCTCAATGAAAGGCAACGCATCACGAATCTGCGCCTGATTGGTCGTCATCATCCCATGTGTTGTCTCAACCGCCTTGGGATCAGATGTCGACCCCGAGGTCAGCAACAGCTTCGCGATGGTATCCGGCCCGACGGCCTTGTGCGCCGCGTCCACATCCGCGCGCCCTTGCATCAGGCTGGCAAGCGGCATCGCACCGCTCTGTCCAACGTCGGAGCACACCACAGGGCAGTCAAACAACCGCAATGCATCCGCGTAGGCGTCACCATCTGCGGCGTAGACCAGCCCCGGTTTGATCAGGTCAGCCACGTATTTCAACCGCCCGTGCGCATCAGGGATCAGGCTGTACTGTTCGGCCACGGGCACCGCGACGAGGCCCACATATTGCGCGGCCAACGACAAAAGCGCGTGATCCACCGAATTTCCAGACAGGATCAGAATGGGGCCGCTCAGCCCACGCGCCAGCAATCCAGCCGCAAGCGCGCGCACCTGATCCCGCGCCTCGGCATAGGTGACTGAGCGCCACCCGGCCCCCGACCGTTCTGCCAGAAACACCGTGTCAGGCGTCGCGTTCGCCCAGCGGTCCAGCCACACACCGGTTGATCGATCCACCGGACCCAGAGGATATCCCGAATGCAGCAGAATGCTGCCATCCGCACGATCCTCGCGGCGCACCTTGTGCGGAAGCAGCCCCAGATGCTCGGTCATGCCCGCCCCTCGATCAGCGCAAATGCCTTGCGCAACGTCCCGACCTCGTCGCGGGTCAGGCCGTGCAACATGCGGGCATCATGTGCTTTGACCGCAGCCTCGGCGCGCGCATAGACCCGCCGCCCGGCCAGTGTGCACTGCAACGCATAAGCGCGGCGATCCTCAGGCGAAGGGGCGCGAATGACCCACCCTGCTTCCTCAAGCTGGTCCACATAGACCACGACATTGGCCCGTTCGACCGCGAGTGCCGTCGCCAATTGGCTGGGCCGCAGGCCAGGGTTCTGCACGATCAGGGCCAGCGCCGAATAGGTCAGCATCCGCAGCCCGAACGGCTCCAACGTGCGGGTGAGGTCGGCCTGCAGCACGTTGAACGCGCGCTTCATCTGATACCCGACAAAATCGCGCAAGGCGGCGTCGGACACCTCTGCACCGTCCGCAATGGCATCGGGGCGCGCCATCAGCGAAACCTCGGCGCGCGTTTTTCAAGGAAGGCGGCCAACCCTTCGACTGCATCCGGGCTGGTCTGGGCAAGTGCTGCACACAAGGACTCAACAAACAGACCGTCACTGCGCCCCATGTCATGAATGCGCGCAATGCCTTGGATCATCATGTAATTGCTGAGGGGCGCGTTGCCCGCAATCTGCCCAGCAATCTCCATCGCGCGCGGCAGCGCCTCGCCCGCACCCACAGCATAATGCGCCAGCCCCATCGCGACTGCATCGTCCGTGCCGTATTTGCGGCCGGTCAGCATCATTTCGGTCATCCGGTCCGCGCCAAGGATACGGCCCACGCGCACTGTCGCGCCGCCACCCACAAAGATGCCGCGCCGCCCCTCGGGCAGTTGAAAGATGCAGTCTGGTTCCGCGATGCGCACATGGGTCGAGGTGGCCAGTTCCAGCCCGCCGCCGATCACGGCCCCCGTCAATGCCGACACCACAGGCAGGCCCGAGGATTGCACGCGGTCCATGACCGCATGCCAGCCCCGCGAATGGTGCAGCGTTCCTTCGGCATCGCGCGCCACGTGCTCGCTCAGGTCCAGACCGGCGCAATAATGGCCACCCGCACCATGCAGCACCGCCACGCGCACACCTTCGGGCGGGGCGACAAAGAATGCATCGATCTCGGCCAGCAAACCATCGGACATGGCGTTGCGCTTGCCAGTGGCGGTTCATCGTCAGAACGGCAATCGCCCCGTCAACGTCGATCTTCAGGGTATCACCCATGCCCGTTCCTTTTGTTATGCCGCATAACTATCTAGGCACGATCTGCCAAAACCGCGCAAGCCCGCCGACCTCAGGCCGGGATCAGGAAGAGCGTGATGACCGGAAAGGCGACGAGCAGAATGACCCGCACGATGTCCGACCCGACAAAGAACATGACGGCCTTATAGGTCTCGGTCATCGGCGTTTCGCGGTCCATTGCGTTGATGATGAACAGGTTCATGCCCACGGGCGGTGTGATCAGCCCGACCTCGACCACGATCAGCACGAGAATACCAAACCAGATCGCCACATGTTCGGGCGTCATTCCGAAATCGAGGCCCGAGATGACGGGGAAAAAGATCGGAACTGTCAGCAGGATCATCGACAGGCTGTCCATCACGCAGCCAAAGATCAGGTAAAAGACAAGGATGACCGACAGCACGAAAAACGGGCTGTAGTCCTGCCCGAGTACGAAATCCGCGAGGTATTGCGGCGCGCCCGACAGCGCGAGGAAATTGTTGTAAAGCGCCGCACCCAATACGATGAAAAAGATCATGGCGGTTGTTTTTGCCGTCCCGATCAGTGCCTCGCCCAGAATGCGCCATGACAGGTTCCCGCCCACAAGCGCCACCAGCCCTGTGCCCGCCGCGCCGATGGCCGCCCCTTCGGTCGGGGTGAACCACCCGGCATAGATGCCGCCGACAACCACGACAAAGATCACCAGAACGGGCCAGGTTTCCGCCAGCGCCTTCCAGCGTTCGCGCATGGGAACCGCCGGGCGCGTCCCGGCAGACCCGGGATAAAGGCGCACATAGATCGAGATGGTGATGACATAACCGATGGCCGCCAGAATGCCGGGGATAAAGGCGGCCAGAAACAGCTTGGCAATGTTCTGTTCGGTGATGATCGCATAGATCACAAGGATGACCGAGGGCGGGATCAGGATGCCCAGCGTGCCGCCAGCGGCCAAAGTCGCCGTCGAAAACCCGCCCGAATAGCCGTAGCGTTTCAACTCCGGCAGTGCGACGCGGCTCATCGTGGCGGCGGTGGCCAAAGACGACCCACAGATCGCGCCAAACCCCGCGCAGGCCCCGACAGACGCCATCGCGACACCGCCCCGGCGGTGGCCCAGAAAGCTTTCGGCGGCCTTGAAAAGCGCGCTCGACATGCCGGACAGGGTCGCGAATTGCCCCATCAGCAGGAACATCGGGATGATGGTCAGCGAATAGTTGGAAAAGGTGGTGTAGGTCTCTGACTTCAGCTTTGCCAGAATGGGCGTCGGGTTGCCGTTCATCGCAAAGATCCAGCCCAGCAGGCCGCACAGGAACATGGCAAGGCCGATGGGCGCGCGCAGGAAAATCAAGCCCAGCAGGATTGGAAAGGACCAGAACCCCAGTTCGAGGCGGCTCAGGCCCACAAACTGGACAATGTCGCGGATCCACTCCATGCGCTTAACCTTCGGGCAGGATCGGGCGGCCGGTCGCGGCCTCGGCGATCCGCGCCCATGCGCAATAAATGGCAGTCAGGCTTGCGATGGCGGCAGCCCCCACACTCGCCGCATAGGACCACCAGACGGGAAACTGCAGAAACAGCGTGGTTTCGCCGTTTCCGAGATAGCGCAGCATCCCTTCGTAGAGACGCAGGCTGATAAAGACGATGATGGCGGCCAGCACGACCTCCCAAAAGGCGCGCAGCCATGCCAATGACCGGCGCGGCAGGGCCGAGGTGAACACATCCACCGTCGCGTGCTGTCCGTAGAACTGGCACACCGGGAAAAAGGCAAAGATGGCAAAGGCAACGCCGGCTTCGGTCAACTCATAGCTGCCGTTGATCTCGTCGATGCCACTGGCGATGAGCATCTGCCCGAACCAGCTTTCGCCCAGCGCATGGCCCAGCTTGGACAGTTCGCGCCCTACGATCGACAGCGTCGTCAGCACGATCAGAATGACCAGCACGATCCCACCGATCACCGCCGACGCACGCGACAGCCATTTCACCACACGGTGCATAAACGCCTCATTTCAAGAGAGAAAACGGGGCCACAGCACTGTGCTGTGACCCCGCAAATGGCTCAGCCCTCATAGGCGTCCATCAATGCGCGGGCTTCGTCGATCAGGGCCTGACCGTCGATGCCCTTGCTTTCCATATCGGCGACCCATTCGTCAAAGATCGGCTGGGACACCTCTTTCCATGCATCCAGATCGGCGCCCGAAACCGTGACGATGTTGTTGCCGTTGTCCACCGCCAGCGCACGTGCCGGTCCGTCTGAATCCGCCTGTGTGCCGCCCGCAAAGATGCTGAACTCAAGACCCGAATTGTCGTCGATCACCTTCTGCAGATCGGCAGGCAGGCCTTCGTAGCGATCCTTGTTCATCGCCAGCACGAAGGTCAGCGTGTAAAGGGCGTTGCCCTCGAACTCGGTATGGTGGCCGACAAGCTCAGGCACTTTCAGCGCCGCGGTGACTTCCCACGGGATCGTGGTGCCGTCGATCACGCCCTTGCTCAGCCCCTCCGGCACCGCTGGCACAGGCATGCCCACAGGGGTTGCGCCCATCTTTTCCAGCAGAATGTTCACGGTGCGCGACCCGCCACGGATTTTCATGCCTTCCATGTCGGCAGGCGTCTTCACTTCCTTGTTCACGTGCAGCATGCCGGGGCCGTGCACCCATGTACCAAGGATATGGACGTCCTTGAATTCCGTGTCCTTCATGTGCTTTTCAAACATCTGCCAATAGGCCGACGACATCGCCCGTGCGTCTGTCATCATAAAGGGCAGCTCAAACACTTCAGTGCTGGGATAGCGCCCGGGTGTATAGCCGACCACGGTCCAGACGATGTCCGCAACCCCGTCAATGGCCTGATCCATCAACTCTGGCGGACGGCCACCCAACTGCATGGACGGAAAGCGGTCGATCTTGATGCGGCCGTCGCTTGCGGCTTCGACATTGTCTGCCCAGACATCAAGGATCAGCTTGGGCACATTGGCCTGTGCGGGCAGGAACTGGTGCAGCGACAACGTCACCTCCTGCGCCTGCGCGGCCCCCCCTACACCCATCGCAAGGGCCGCGGCCCCCACCATGTTCAGGAATGATTTGCGAGTGATAGACATATGATTTCCTCCCTAGGTCCGGTCGGGCATTCAGCGCCTGACTCGTTCGTTCGGGGGAATTGTTATGCAACGCAGCCAGACCTGTCACGCGCCTTTGTAACTTTCGGCTTGTCCCTCATCCCCGTGGCAGGGTCGTCTGCGGATCATAGCCGCCCGGGGCGATCACCTGCGCTTGCACCAACTGGCCAAGCATGTCGATGCTCAGTTCGGTGCCGATCTCTGCCTGATCGGGGCGCACAAACGCATAGGCGATGTTCATGCCCAGCCGATGCCCCCAATCGCCCGACGTCACCGTGCCCACAACGGCGCCCCCCAGCATCACGGACGCCCCGGGATGGGCAGGCGTGGTTGTGGAGTGGACCTGCAAACTGACCAGCTTTGCGCCAGGCCCCTTGGCGCGCCGCGCCTCCAGTGCCGCCTTGCCGACAAAATCCTTGTCCATCTTCACAAACCGGTCCAGCCCCGTCTCGAACGGATCGAATTCGGTGATCAGATCCGCTTTCCAATGCAGATACCCTTTTTCCATCCGCATCGATTCCACCGCCCGCGCGCCGAACAGGCGCAGGCCATGGGCCTCACCGGCGCTGCGCAACGCGAGGTATGCGGCATAAAGCTGTGCGTTGGGCACATGGATTTCATAGGCCAACTCGCCCGAAAAACTGACCGACATCACCACCGCCGGTGCAATCCCGATGAACGCACGGCGCACCGACAGCCATGGAAACGCCTCCCTTGACCAATCACCCCGGCTGCACGCGGCCAGCACATCGCGCGCCTTGGGGCCTGCCAGAACAAGGATCGTGTGATCATTGGTGAGCGACCGCAGCGTCACGTCAAACCCGTCCGCGTGGGCAGTCAACCAGTCCAGGTCATGCCATTCCG
Organism: Tateyamaria armeniaca; assembly: GCF_045797845.1. Taxonomy (NCBI): domain Bacteria; kingdom Pseudomonadati; phylum Pseudomonadota; class Alphaproteobacteria; order Rhodobacterales; family Roseobacteraceae; genus Tateyamaria; species Tateyamaria armeniaca. Next base: position 1,614,864 of record NZ_JBHDIY010000002.1, on the reverse strand, counting down.
CCGCCGCCGCTGACCCGAACCAGACCGGCCCGCCGGGGATGTTCGCCACCGTCGCTTCGGCTTTGATGCAGCCGTGATCGTTCAGCAGATAGCCAAGGCCGACCTTGCCGGGTTTCTGGCTCACCCGCCCACAGATCATGTGATCAAGAAACGCATGGGCATCCGGCCCCGCCACTTCGATCCGGTTGAATCCGTTGACCTCAGCCAGACCCACACCCGTCTGCACGGCGGCCACCTCACCGGCCACCACCTCAAACGCTTCATCGAAATGAAACCCATGGGTGACCTCGAAATCGGGCGAGGGCTTGAAATACTCCGCCCGTTCCCACCCGTTCACAACCGTGAACTCGGCCCCCTCTGCCGCCAGTACCGGGGTCAGCGGAGTCGTCTTGATCGGGCGACCGGCGGGGCGATGTTCATGCGGGAAATGAAAGCGAAACTCGTTCTGATAATCCTCAATGGCCTTCAGCGCCGTCAACTCGACGTTGCCATGTCCCGTGAACCGCCGCGGGTCGATCACCCACGTGTCAAAACACGCCTCGCCATGCACGATCTGCTGCGCCAACAGCCAGCCATGGCCACCCCCCTCGCCCAGCCCAGCGCGCAATCCGATGATGCAAAACGCATTGCGTTTGCCCGGGATCGGGCCAACCAGCGGCGCACCATCAATCGTGTAGGTGATCGGCCCGTTCACCACGTTCTTGATGCCCACTTCCATCAATGCAGGCATCCGCTCAAACGCGCCTTCCAGCACATCCGTGATCCGGTCCAGATCATCGGGGCACAGATCATTGGAAAAGTCCGGGCTGATCCCGTCCATCCCCCACGTCCTGCAGTCCTGTTCATAAAAGCCCAGCAGCAGCCCGTTCTTTTCCTGCCGACAATAATAGTCGCTGATCGGACAACGCAGCAGCGGCATGCGGTGGCCTGCGGCGACAATGTCGGGGATCTCGTCGGTGACGAAGTACTGATGCTCCATGGACGCCACGGGGTGATGCACCCCCATCATCGCGCCAACTTCATTCACGCGGTAACCACAGGCGTTGATGACCACCTCACAGGCAATGTCGCCCTTGCTGGTATGCACGGTCCAGCTGTCATCCTTGTGCTGGGTCAGCCCGGTCACGTTTGTCTGACGGTACACCTCCGCCCCGGCCTTGCGGGCACGGCGCGCCAGCGCCTGACACAAGGATGCGGGGTCAATGTCCCCATCATTGCCATCCCAAAGCCCCCCAACAGGTTCTCGGTCGAAATCAGCGGATGGCGGCGCGCGCACTCGTCGGCGTCGATCACCTCGAACTCCACCCCCATGCCGCGCGCCATCGACGCAAAATGGCGATAGCCATCCATCTGCGCTTCTGTATTTGCCAACCGAATGCCGCCATCCCCGTGATTGTACTGCACGGGGTAATCGGGATCGTCGCGCAGCTCTTGGTACAGTTTGATCGAGTGGCTTTTGAGGCCCACCATCGTCTGCGTCATACCAAAATTCGTCACCTGCGCGGCGGAATGCCATGTGGTGCCGCTGGTCAACTCGTCCCGTTCAACCAGCACAACATCGCTCCACCCTTCTTGGGTCAGGTGATACAGGGTCGAACAACCGGCAATGCCGCCGCCGATCACAACGGCACGTGTCTGGGTTTTCATCGGCTTACCTCGGGAATTTGGGTGTTCTCGGCAAGAATGAAGAACAGACCGTCCGGGTCAATCACCGCCCCGCACCTTCAGCGTTCTGAAAACATGCATTTGCTGACATCAAAGTCAGGCGCAATTGCGCAGGAGGTGCTGCGCGTTTGACATGGCCCGTGCGTGCTGCGTCTGATGCGGTCATGACAGTCAAAGACACCACTGCCATGATTGCGGCCATGACACCTCAACTGACGCAAGGGTCATGGGTCTATTGTTTCGAACCTGATCCTGAGCGCGTCGCCACGCTCATGGACGATGCCTTTGCCATGATCCGCGAGGTCGAGGGGGTGACACTGATCCTTCCCGCCTGCGTGGCAGCCGCGCAGGGCCATGACAGCGCGCGCGCAATGCGCCTGATCACATTGAGCGTGTTTTCCGACCTCGAAGGGATCGGCCTGACGGCTGCCGTGGCGCAGGCCCTGACGGATGCGGGCATCTCCTGCAACGTGGTGGCCGCCTATCACCACGACCATGTGTTTGTGCCCGAAACGGATGCCAAAGCGGCTCTGGCCGCGCTGCAGAAGTGCCAGCTTGCAGCAGCGCAGAAATGAACAAAAGGTAAATCCGCCTCTGTAACCCCTTGAAAAGACGTAGCCCAAGACGCGTCCCAGCGTGGGACACTGTTTCAATGGTGATGAAAAGGAAATGGTGGCATGGGGGAGACTTGACCTCCCGACGCAGAGTGGACGCGAAAGCGGACGCGCGTCCGTCGGGCCCTCCGCTCACCGGGACCTGTCAACCGGAACCAAAGGGGGTGCGATGGTGGCGTGGGGGAGACTTGAACTCCCGACCTATCGATTATGAGTCGATCGCTCTAACCAACTGAGCTACCGCGCCATGGAGGCGTGACCTATGTCAGCCCCCGCGACTCGTCAAGGCCGAAATCCGGCTTCAGCCCCCGCGCACCGTCTCGATCATCAGCGTAACGTTTTCCGGGTCCGCATCCGGCGTGATCCCATGACCGAGGTTGAAGATATGCGGCCCGCCCGACAGCGCTTTCACGATGGCGCGCGTCTCGTCCACCAAGGCCTGCCCGCCCGTCACCATATGGGACGAGGCAAGATTGCCCTGCACACAGCCGTCGACCTGCACATGTTTGGCTGCCCAATCCGCAGACACGGAATTGTCGAGCGCCACGCAATCCACGCCCGTCTTGGCGTGGAACCCGATATACCCATCCCCCGCCTCGCGCGGGAAACCGATGATTGGAATGCCCGGATGGCGGGCCTTGATCGCCGCCGTGATCTCGGCGCAGGGCACCACGGCATATTTCTCGAAGGCATCGCCTTTCAGCGACCCGGCCCAGCTGTCAAATATCTTGACCACCTCGGCCCCCGCCTCGATCTGGGCCGACAGGTACTCAATCGTGGCCGCCGTGATCCGCGCCAGCAGCGCCTCAAACAGCTCCACATTGCCTTCGCGCAGCGCATGGGCAGGCCCCTGATCCGGTGTACCCTGACCCGCAATCATGTAGGTCGCAACCGTCCACGGCGCACCGGCAAAGCCGATCAGCGTGGTTTCTTCGGGCAATTCACGGCGCAGGATTTTCACCGTTTCATAGATTGGGTTCAGCGTGTCATGAATGGCATCCACAGGCTTGAGCGCGTCGAAATCCGACTGCTGCGTGATGGTTGACAGGCGCGGCCCCTCGCCCGTCACAAACCAAAGATCGGCGCCCAGCGCCTGCGGTACCAACAAAATGTCAGCAAACAGAATCGCGGCATCAAACCCGTAGCGGCGAATGGGCTGCAACGTGACTTCGGCGGCCAGTTCGGGATTATAACACAGCGACAGGAAATCCCCGGCCTGCGCCCGCGTGGCCTTGTATTCGGGCAGATAGCGACCCGCCTGGCGCATCATCCAGATGGGCGGAGTCGGCAAGGCCTCTCCGGCAAGGGCCCTCAGTATCGTCTTGGATTGAACCGCATCTTTCATCGCCGCCAGCCTTTGTCCCGTCGTTTCCAGTTGTCAGGATAAGTTGACACACCTAAAAGATAAACCCATGACAGTGCGACTTCCCAACACAACCGCGCCGCTGAAGATCGGCACGCGCGGCTCACCTCTGGCGATGGCCCAGGCCCACGAAACCCGCGCGCGTCTCGCGGCCGCATTTGACCTACCGTTGGACGCGTTCGAGATCATCGTGATCAAGGTCACCGGCGATGATCGGTCGATGATTGCGGCTGATCGCCCGCTCAAGGAAATCGGGAACAAGGGCCTGTTCACCCGCGAAATCGAAGAAGACCTGTTGTCCGGAAAAATCGACATCGCGGTGCATTCGATGAAGGACATGCCAACTGTGCAGCCGGATGGTCTGATCCTCGACACTTACCTGCCGCGCGAGGACGTGCGCGATGCGTTTGTCTCGCCAAACCTGTCGCACCTGACCGAACTGCCCCAAGGCGCAATCGTCGGCACGTCGTCCTTGCGTCGCCGTGCCCAGTTGCTGAACAAACGCCCCGACCTCAACGTGGTCGAGTTTCGCGGCAACGTGCAGACCCGGTTGAAAAAGCTGACCGAGGGCGTTGCGTCCTGCACCTTTCTTGCCTGTGCGGGCCTCAACCGGCTTGAGATGAAAGATGTGCCTGCAACACCCGTGGCCACCACCGACATGCTGCCCGCAATTGCCCAAGGGGCCATCGGCATCGAACGCCGTACGGACGACAACAACACCGCCGAGATGCTTGCCGCGATCCACGATGGTGAGACCGGGCAGCGCCTAGCCTGCGAACGCCAGTTTCTTCTGACGCTGGATGGTTCGTGTGAAACCCCAATTGCCGGGCTCGCGACATTGGACGGGACAACTCTGACGTTGACAGGTGAAGTCCTGCGCCCCGATGGGTCGGAGGCGCTGTCTGACACACTGTCCGGCGCCATCACGGATGGACCAGACATGGGCACAGCACTTGCGAACACGTTGCTGAAACGCGCGGGCGCGGGGTTTTTCGACTGGCACTGATGCAGCTTGCATGTTGCGCGAAATGTGTCGGGGCATCAGGTCATCGCCTTGGACGCAGCGTTGCCCTTGACGCACCGCACCCCCAGCTTCCACGATGAGAGTGGAGGAGCGAGCGATGACTCCGGGCAAAGCATATCTTGATCCAAGCGACATCAGACCCTTGGCGGCGCGGTCCGACGTTGCTGGCGCGCTGCTGATACTGCATTGCTGGGGCGTGATCGGGGGTGCGATTGCACTCTTTGCCATCTGGCCGAACCCGTTGACCGCGTTGCTCGCCGTCCTGCTTATCGGTTCGCGCCAGCTTGGTCTTGCCATCCTCATGCATGAGGCGGCCCATAACGCGCTGTTCAAAACACGCGCATTGAATGAATTTGTCGGCACGTGGCTGTGTGGCTGGCCGATCATGGCGGACCTTGCGGCCTATCGGCACTACCACCTCACCCACCACCGTTTCACGCAAACAGACAACGACCCCGATCTGGTGCTCAGCCAGAACTTTCCCACCATGCGCGCGTCCTTGAAACGCAAATTTATCCGCGACCTGACCGGGCAGACCGGGATCAAACAGCTGCGCAGCCAGATCATGATGTTCATCCGCCTCGCAGGCGATGACGACGCGATTGAGGCTGCCAAGAGCGATGCGGCTCAGGCCTTCAAATCCAATACGATCTATACGGCGTTTCCGGTCTTTTTCGGGATCGCGCTGGTGATCAGCCTTATCGGAGACTGGTGGTGGGGTATCGCCTTCTGGATCGTGCCCTACCTCACATGGTTTCAGTTCGTCCTGCGGGTGCGCAATATCGCTGAACACGGCGCAACCGAAATGTCCGAGGACCCGCTGCGCAACGTGCGCACCACATATGCCGGGCCGCTCGCGAAGACTTTCGTCGCGCCCTATTGGGTGAACTATCATCTCGAACATCATATGGTCATGCATGTGCCCTGCTGGCGTCTGCCGCGGTTGCATGACGCGCTGGTCAAGCGCGGTCTGGGTGACAGGATGAATGTCGCATCGAGTTATCGCGCCGCGCTGGCCGAGGCGGGCTGGCGCTGAACAAAAGGGCGTTTAGTATCGCGCATCAGCGTGTAGCCTGATCAGGCTTTTCATTTTCCAAGGGAGGTTTTCAGTGACTGCTTATTTCGATCTTGGCACGTATTCGCGCCCCGCCAGCACAGTTCCAGATGCACAGATATGGTTCGACCGTGGGCTGGTTTGGCTGTTCGCCTACAACCATGAAGAGGCGATTGTCTGCTTTGATCACGCCCTTGCCACTGACCCCGCTTGCGCGCTGGCCCATTGGGGCATCGCCTATGCCATCGGCCCGAATTACAACAAACCGTGGGAGGTGTTTTCCCCCGAAGAAAAGGCACCCGCACTGGCCCGCGCCCATGCCGCACTGAGCGCCGGACTGGCCTTGGACAGCGCCAGTGAGACAGAGCGCGCCCTGCTGCAGGTGCTCGCCTCGCGCTATCCCACCGACCCTGCCATCGAAGACTATCAACCGTTCAACGACAGTTTCGCGGCCGCGATGAAGCCGGTCTACGATGCCTATCCCGACGACCTTGATGTCACATTTGTCTATGCCGAAGCGCTGATGAACCGCACGCCGTGGCGTTTGTGGGATTTCTGGAAAGGGATACCCAACCCCGAAGCATCAACACTTGAGGCCCAGGCCGTCCTTGAACGCGCTTTTGAGAGCCCGCAGGCATGGGACCATCCGGGGCTGTTGCACATGTACATTCACCTGATGGAAATGTCGCCACATCCCGAATTGGCACTGCGCCATGGGGATCGCCTGACCGGATTGGTGCCGGATGCAGGGCACCTCGTTCACATGGGGACCCACATTGATGTTCTCTGTGGCGATTATGAAAACGTATTGTCGCGCAATCTGGCCGCCGCAAAGGTTGACGACAGGTTCAAATCCCATGCGGGCGCTGCGAATTTCTATGCGCTCTATCGCATCCACAACCTCCACTTCGCCCTTTATGGCGCGATGTTTCTGGGCCAGCGGGGTGCAGCGATTGATGCAGCCCAACGCCTGCGGGATGAAGTGCCGGACGAGGTCGTCCGCGTCTATCCCGACCTTTTCGAGACCTTCGTAGCCGCCCTGCCGCACGTCTATATACGCTTTGGCATGTGGTCAGACATCCTTGAGCTGGAACTGCCCGAGGACAAGGCGCTTTATACCACGACGAACGCGCTGATCCTGTATGCGCGCGCTGTCGCCCTGGCCAATCTGGGGCGGCACGACGAAGCCGAAGCGGCAGGTGCTGCGTTTGATGCCGCATATGCTGCTGTCCCCGAAGACCGGTACCTGTTCCAGAACGCGGCGCGCGATGTTCTGGCGGTGGCCGAGCGGATGATGCGAGGCGAGATCGCCTTCAAGGCCGGGCGCACTGCCGAGGGGCTGGATCATCTGCGCGCCGCCGTGAAATGCGATGACGGTCTTTTGTATGAAGAACCGTGGTCATGGCCCCAACCCACCCGCCATGCGCTGGGGGCACTGTTGATGGAGGCCGGAGATTACGCAGAGGCGGAGGCCGTCTATCGCGCCGATCTGGGACTGGATGGCAAACTGCCAAGGCCCAGCCAGCACCCGCGCAACGTCTGGGCCCTGCACGGGCTGCACGAATGCCTGCAACGCCGCGGTGAAACGGTGGAGCGCGCCCATATCAAGGCGCAGCTGGATCAGGCGATTGCCCGTGCCGACATCCCGATCCGCGCCAGTTGCCTGTGCCGGGCCGCGGCAGCCTGATAGGTCACACCCATTTGGCAAGCGGCGGCAGGCTCATCAGCACGGCGTTGGCATCATGTCCGGTTTCCAGGCCGAACTTGGTGCCCCGGTCGTAGACAAGATTGTATTCCGCATAAAGTCCGCGATGGACCAGTTGCGCATCCTTGTCCGTGTCGTCCCAATCCTGCATCCGGCGCTTTTCGACGAGCGGCAGGTAGGCGGGCAGGAACGCGCGGCCAATGTCCTGCGTCAGTGCAAAATCCGCCTCCCAATCCCCGGTGCAATGATCATCCATAAAGATGCCGCCGACACCGCGCGCGCGGCCCCGGTGCGGGACATAGAAATACTCATCCGCCCAAGCCTTGAGCTTTGGGTACAGATCCGCCCCATGCGGGTCGAGGTGGACGCGCTGCTGGTCGTGGAAATGGGCGGTGTCCTCGGCATATTCGATGCATGGGTTGAGGTCTGATCCACCGCCAAACCACCACGCATGGGGCGTCCAGAACATGCGGGTGTTCATGTGCACCGCCGGAGCGTGCGGGTTCTGCATATGTGCCACAAGGCTGATGCCAGACGCCCAGAACCGCGGGTCATCCTTCATCCCGGGAATGCCCTTGCGCGCGGCCATGGCCATCTGCGCGCGTTCGCCAAGAGTGCCATAAACGGTCGAGATATTGACGCCGACCTTTTCAAAGACCCGGCCGCCGCGCATCACGCTCATCAGGCCTCCGCCTGCATCCGACCCATCATCCGAGGTCCGCTTGGTCTCACTCACCTCAAACGCGCCCGGTTGCGCGTCGGCGAGTGGGCCGACCTCATGGCTGGCTTCCAGCCCTTCGAACGCGGCGACGATATCGTCACGCAATTGGCGAAACCATGCAGAGGCGCGGGTTTTCTGGGTGTCGAACTGTTCTGTCATGGGCACTGTCCTGTCAGGTTGACAGTTTTCTAGCCCAAGCCCGACCCGGTGGCCAAGGGCAAAAGCACCTAGTGTGCGGGTGCCTCGACCGCATCCAAGAGACTGCGCCCGCCATCCACCGTCATCACGTCGCCGGTCACGAAACCCGACCCGTCCGAGGCAAAGAACTGCACCGCATCCACCAACTCATTGGGACTTGCGATCCGGTGCAGCGGCGTGTGCAACTCGATCTCGTCGCGCCAATCCGGGTGGTTGCCAATCGAAGACTTGAGCGACGCCGACATCACGGACCCGAACGCGACTGCATTCACGCGAATGCCGGAGGGCGCAAGTGCCAGCGCCATCGACTTGGTCATCTGTTCAAGACCTGCTGAAGCGATGGAATACCCCAACAATTCAGGCCGTGTCTGATGTGCGGCAATCGAGCTGAGGTTGATGATGGACCCTTTGCTGCCCTCACTTTCGCTCCCCTCGTTCTGCTTGATCATCCGGCGCGCGACCTGCTGCGTCAGACGCAGCGCAGTCATGACGTTCTGCTGAAAGAGGTCGTCGACCGACTTGTCATCAGGGTCAAGCGCGTCGGTTTCCATCACTTGCCGCGAGGCGTTGACGAGGATGTCGATCTGATCAAAGGCATCTATGGTTGCCGAAATCAGATTGGCGATGGTCAGGCGTTGGCGCAGATCACCGGCAAAATAGCGGATGTTGGCATCGTCCGGCATATCGCCCAACTCTTCGGCCAGCCGCTTTTCATCCATGTCCGCGCACATCACGTTGGCCCCGCGATCCGCAAATTGCCGCGCGATGGCCAGTCCGATGCCATTGGCGGCTCCGGTCACAATGGCGGTCTTGCCGCTGATGGAAAATGACATTGTTATCCCCGTTTGCGCTTGGGTCGTTCGGCCCGCACCAGTTTGAACCGCGCATCGCCGTCCAGATCAACTACTTTGGTAAAGGCTTGTTCCAGCGCGTCTTCGTAAGGCAGGTGGCGATTGGCCACCATCCACAGCGCGCCATGCGGTTTCAGTACCCGCGCCGCCGCCGCGATGAAGGCGCGGCCAAGTGACGGATCGGCGGTGCGGCCTGCATGAAACGGCGGGTTCATCACCACTGCATCAATTTGCTCTGGTGGTGTCCACGTCGTCGCATCGGCCCAGTGAAACTGCGCCCGCGTGTCGGTCACGTTGTGCCGCGCGCATTGCAGGGCCATATCGTGCGCCTCAACCAGATGCACCGCTTTGACGTCGCGGGTCAGGATGTAAGCCGACAGGTATCCCCACCCGGCCCCCAGATCGGCAACAGTGCCCACCATCACCTCGGGCAAGGCCTGCACCAGCAATTCGGATGCCGGATCGACTCCGTCTGCGGAAAACACACCCGGCGCAGTCCAGAACCCGCCGGGCTGCAGTTCAGGCCCCCCGGCCCAGTCTGCGAAATCCGCCCCGCCCTCCGCCCAGTAAATCTTGCCATGGGCTTTGGAAATCGGCGCGCTGACATCGACACGGGCCCGCAAAGCCTTGAGCATCGAATCCGCACCATCCGTCTTTTGCCCGTCTACGATCACGGGGCCATCGGTGCGCGCCATTGCGGCGGCAAGCAACGCCTGCGCTTCGGCCCGCGCACGCGTCAGACAAACGACCGAGGCGGCAAATCGCGTATCCTTGGGCAGTTCCGGAAGCACCTGATACCCTTGGGCAGCAAACCCGGCACACACCGTCGCCATGGGCGAAACGACCAGGACACGATGCTTTGGCAACGCCGACAGGTCGGCCCCCTCGCGCGGATGGAGCACGGCAATCAGACCGTCGCCCGGCAGCGTGACCGCTTCGAGCGCAAGAGGCAGGCGATCAGCGATCACTTACTCTTCTTTTTCCATTGTGCATTGCAGGGGGTGCTGATGGCGGCGGGCATAGTCCATGACCTGGGCCACCTTGGTCTCGGCAATCTCGTGGCTGAACACACCGACAACCGCGAGGCCCTTCTTGTGGACCGTCAGCATGATCTCGAACGCCTGCGCGTGGTTGAGACCAAAGAAGCGTTCGAGAACATGGACCACGAATTCCATCGGGGTATAGTCGTCATTCAGCAGCAGCACCTTGTACAAAGGTGGCCGCTTCGTCTTGGGTTTGACGTCAGTGATGACAACGGTATCGCTGTCATCGTCTTGTGGACCTGCCATCATATGCACGTTGGGATGCATCTGCGTCCTCATCAAACCTAGAATCCTGTGGTGGTGTTGTGGGTCGTCTATATAACGCAGAATGGGCGTTAGAAAAGAGGGCCTTTGGATATGTCTGACACAATCCGGTGCATTGGCTTTGATGCAGACGACACCCTCTGGCACAACGAACGGTTTTTCAAACTGACGCAAGAGCGGTTTGCCGAACTGCTCGCACCCCACACGGACGCCTCTGATCTGGACGCCGTGCTGATGGCTGCCGAGCGGCGCAACCTTGGGCATTATGGGTTTGGCATCAAGGGGTTCGTGCTGTCCATGATCGAAACCGCGCTTGAGGTTACCGACCAGCGTGTGCCGGGGCACGTCATCGCCGATCTGATCGCGGCGGGGCAGGACATGCTGCAACATCCCATCGATTTGCTGCCCCATGCCGCCGACGCAGTTAGGGCCGCGAAATCCTTTGGGCCGGTCCTGCTGATTACCAAGGGCGACCTGCTGCACCAGGAACGCAAGCTGGCGCAATCCGGTCTGGGCGACATGTTCGACGGGGTGGAGATCGTATCGGACAAGCAACCGCATGTTTACACGCGCATTTTTGACGCGTTTGGAGGTGCCAGCACAGGTATGATGATCGGGAATTCGATGAAATCCGACGTGCGCCCGATGATTGAGGCAGGCGGATTCGGCGTCTTTGTCCCCCACGATCTGGCATGGGATTTCGAAGCAGCAGAGGCACCGCAAAGCCACCCCCGCTATGCCGAACTGCCCGACCTCGGTGCCTTGCCCGACTTCCTGAACGCGGTGCGCTGACGCCACATTCCCGCCACAATCGCCGATCTAGGGGGGCGAACCCGCGGCCTCCCAACATGTGCGATTGTTGCAATGCAGAAAAATCAAATGGTTAACAGCATCAACACTTTATCGAAAATCGGAACCGTGCTAGCGTGTCGCCAATAACAAAAAGGTCAGTCGAATAATCGGCGGCCATGAGGCAGACATAGGCAGGTTCATCGTGAAGGTTCGGCACACAGCGCCGGCCCGTTTAGGGCTTTTTGTATTCTTGGCAGTCTGGATGTTGGCAACTGTGCCACTGTCAGCCATTGCCGCTCCGTATGCCGCGTTCGTCATGGACGCGCGCACCGGCGAGGTTCTGCATTCGCGCAATGCCGACACGCGCCTGCACCCTGCCTCGCTGACAAAGATGATGACGCTTTATATCGCGTTCCAAGCGGTCGAGCGTGGCGAGATCAGCATGGACACGGTCGTGACCATTTCAGGCAATGCCGCCGCCGAACCCCTCCAAACTTGGCCTGCGTAAGGGCCAAAAGATCAAACTGCGCTTTCTGGTGCGCGCCGCCGCGGTGAAATCGGCCAACGATGCCGCCACCGCCATCGGCGAAGCGATCTCGGGCTCCGAGGCCGCCTTTGCCCGCCGTATGAACCGGACGGCTGCGTCGCTGGGTATGACACGGACCACGTTCAAGAACGCGCATGGTCTGACTGAAAGCGGGCATCTGTCGACCGCGCGGGACATGTCGACCATGGGGCGGCACATGATCTACGACTATCCGCAGTATTATAACCTGTTCTCGCGCATCTCGACTGACGCAGGTATGCGCCAGGTGTCCAACACGAACCGCCGTTTTCTCGGCGCCTACAGGGGTGCCGACGGGATCAAGACAGGGTACACCCGCGCAGCCGGGTTCAACCTTGTGTCCTCCGCCGAGCGTGGGCAAGAGCGCATCATCGCAACTGTTTTTGGCGGAACATCGACGCCGGCACGCAACGCCAAGATCGCTGAACTGCTTGACCTTGGGTTCCGCCGCGCACCCAGCCGCGCGCCGCTGCGTCGCCCCAACAAACCGGCCTATGTGCCCGGGGATGAACCTGTCGTAGTCGCAGGCAGCAAAACCGGGCCACGCGCCGCAGGCAAGATCATCCGCCTGAGCGGGGCAGTCAAAACATCCGCGCGCCCCAAGATGCGGCCCGGATCAGATGCGCCCGTTCTGGTCGCCACGGCGACTGTGGAATCGAGCGTTCTGCCCGATGACATCCAAACAGCACTCGAAGCGGCGCAAACAACTGAAACGGTCAATGTGGTCGCAACGGCGCAGCCGTCCGGCACCATTGTGCCACCGGTCAAACGGCCCAATGCGCGGCCCAAGAACGTCGTGCTTGCCAGCGTGGAGCCTGAGGTGGTTACCCGCGTCTCGACCTCTGGCGGGCGGCACTGGGGTGTAAACATCGGGCGATACACCAGCCGCTACAAGGCGGAAAAAGTGTTGTTGCAGACCGCCTTGGCGGAAATGTCGACGCTTGACGGTTCGTTGCGCAAAGTCGTGCGGCGGCCCACTGGATTTGACGCCAATTTCATGGGCATGACACGCGACAGCGCGGACCTTGCCTGCCGCCGTTTGCAAGCACGCAATGTGACCTGCTTTATGATCGGGCCGTCCTGAGCGGCCCGACGGACTACCAGTTCACCAGCGTGAAGTTCACCATCACGCCCTTGTCTTTCTTCTCGAATTCGCGCGGGTCCGCCCAGACCTTGATCGAAAACTTGCCCTTCACGTCATGTTTTGGGTCGAGGACAAATTCAGTGATGGGGATCGTCAGGGACGGCACGCCGGACCCGGGCGGTTTGGGCACCCATTTCTTGTCTATCTTGGGAATGGGCGTTTCGCCGTCGATCTTCTTGTTCTTCTTGGCCAGCTCTTTCTTGAGCTGATCGGCAAAGAATTTCACGACCGTCTTGTCGATCGAGCCGATCTCTTTCTTGCACTTTTCTTTGATCGCTTTTTCTATCTTGCCCTTGTCGTCGATGGACTTAACCGCCTTGCCGACTTTCTTGGCAAATTTCTTGCAAGCCCCTTCCATCTTTTTCTTGGCGGCCGCCGGAATCAGATCGGGCACTATCCTGGCTCCTTCCTATTGGTTTCGCGCAAATGGGTTTGTTCAATGCTGCAAGGATAGCACGAAACGGCTGTATTGTCGAAATCGGTCGGTGCGCATCAGGGCGCGGCACCCCTATCGCCGTGCCGCTTTTCGAATCCAGCTGAGGAAGGATTTCAGCGGGGGGCGCTGAATGCCTTGTCGCGTGACAAGGTGATAACCGGTGCCGGGTGTGGCGTCTTCGTGCAGGACACACAGGCGTCCCGACTGAATGTCGGCTTCGACAAAATGGCGCACGGTAACGGCAACGCCCAGCCCGTCACGCGCACCGTCCAGCAGCAGATTGCCGGGCACTTGGGTCAGACTGCCGCGCATACCGCGCGCAACGCCGCGCGCATCAAGCCAACGTGTGCTTTCCGTGGTGCCCACCTCCTCCAGCCACGGCAGGGCACTGAGGTTTGCGGGTTCCGAAGTGTCCAACCCTTCGATCAGCGACGGTGCGGCAACGACGACCATCGCGGATTGCAGCAGCAATTCACTGTCCAATCCCGACCAGTCCCCATTCCCGTAGCGGATCGACAGATCGACGCCCCCGGGGGCAAGCGTGACAATTTCAGGGGTGGGGTCGAGCACGATGTTCTGCCCCGGATGGGCCGCGCGAAACTCGGGCAGGCGCGGCATCAGCCATGCGGCGGCAAAGCTGGGCGTGGGCGAGATATGGAGCGGGCGCGACGCTTCGGCCCCACTGACCAATGCAACGGCGCGGGCGATCTGACCGAACCCGTCGGCACATCCCTGCGCAAGAATTTCACCGTCGCTCGTCAGGCGCAACGCACGACCGGAACGGTCCAGCAGACTGACACCCAGGTAGCTTTCCAGCCCGCGTAATTGCTGGCTGACAGCGGCATGGCTGACTGACAGCGCATCGCCCGCAGCAACGACACTGCCCGTGTCGACAAAGGCCGCAAAAGCGCGCAATGCGGCCAGCGGAGGAAGTTCACGCCAATCCATATGTTATTTCAGCTTACATAAGTGCATTCTCTTTGACTCGCATGAATCCGCGTTTCGATCAATATTGAATGCATCAGAACACCAACCCCAAGAGGTGCACTATGCTGAATATTTACGCTACTACTTTCATGACTGCGACCCGGTCCAAGCCCCGCTGCACCCCTGTGACAGATGTCCGGAAACGCAAATGGTGGCAAGCACCGCGCACCACATGTGTTGATCTGGAACGGCTGTGATCCGCGCGCGGTCTTTGCCGGACATCACCGGCACAATCAAATGGGGCGCGTCCATCGCACAGATCTTTGGCTACGGCGCCACTGCGATGGGCGCTCACCCCCTCAACCTCTACTTCTTTGTCATTGGTCTGGTGGGCTGGTTCATCGTCGGGCTGCGCTGGAATGACCGGGCCATCATGCTGATCCACATCGTGGCGGCCGCTGCAATGCTGATCGGGTTGCTGGCACCCTGACCTGCAACGGGCAGGACACTGCTGACATCTGTCAACCAGTGCCTGTCCTAATGTGTGGCTTGCAGCAATGTCCGCGTATAGTCCGACTGCGGACGCTCAAACAGATCGTCGGCGCTGCCTTGTTCGACCACATCGCCCTGCTTCATCACAAGCACCTTGTGGGACATTGCGCGGACGACCTTCAGGTCGTGACTGATGAACAAAAAGGCCAGTCCGTATTTCTGCTGCAGTCCGCGCAGCAGCTCCACGATCTGAACCTGCACAGTCATATCAAGGGCGGATGTCGGTTCGTCCAGCACGACCAGCTTGGGGCGCAGCACCATCGCGCGC
This sequence comes from Tateyamaria armeniaca, assembly GCF_045797845.1. Classification (NCBI taxonomy): domain Bacteria; kingdom Pseudomonadati; phylum Pseudomonadota; class Alphaproteobacteria; order Rhodobacterales; family Roseobacteraceae; genus Tateyamaria; species Tateyamaria armeniaca. The sequence goes on along the minus strand of NZ_JBHDIY010000002.1, from coordinate 1,599,678 downwards.
GCAATCGCGATACGCTGGCGCTGTCCGCCGGAAAATTCGTGCGGGTACCGGTCCATTGTCAGGGGATCAAGGCCGACTTCAGCCATCACTTCGGCCACGACTTCCCGCTCGGGCCTGCCGCCTTCCACACCGTGGATCGCCAACCCTTCGGAAATGATCTGGGCGGCTGTCATCCGCGGCGACAGAGAGCCATAGGGGTCCTGGAACACGATCTGCATGTCCTTGCGCAGCCGCCGCAACTCGCGCACTTTCCAGCCGCGAATGTCCTGCCCCATATAGACGATCCCGCCCTCCGAGGCGATCAGGCGCATGATGGCGAGCGCCAGTGTGGTCTTGCCAGAGCCACTTTCGCCCACGATGCCGACAGTTTCGCCAGCCCGTATCTGAAAGGTCGCGTCATTGACGGCCTTCACATGCCCAACAGTCCGACGCAGCAGCCCTGCCGTGATCGGAAACCACACTTTGAGGTTTTGCGTCTCTGCAATCAGGGTCGCATCGACGGGCACTGGTGCGGGTTGTCCCGTGGGTTCGGCGGACAGCAATTTTTGGGTGTAAGGATGCTGTGGATTGGCGAAAATCTCGGCCGTTGGGCCTGTTTCCACGATCTCACCATTTTGCATCACGCAGACGCGGTCGGCGATGCGACGCACGATCCCAAGGTCATGGGTGATGAACAACAACCCCATGTTTTCGGTCTTTTTCAACTCACCAAGCAAGTCGAGGATTTGCGCCTGAATGGTCACGTCCAGCGCCGTGGTCGGTTCGTCCGCGATCAGGATGTCTGGCTGGTTGGCAAGCGCCATCGCGATCATCACGCGCTGGCGTTGTCCGCCGGATAGCTGGTGAGGATAGGCACCCAGACGGCTTTCGGCGTCACGGATGCCGACCTTGTCCATAAGTTCCAAAATGCGCGCGCGCGCCTCTTGCCCCGCGATGCCCTGATGCAGGGCAAGGCTTTCGCCCAACTGCTTTTCGATGGTGTGGAGCGGGTTGAGCGAAGTCATCGGCTCCTGAAAGATGAACGAGATGTCGTTGCCACGCACTTTGCGCAGCAGCCGTTCATCGGCACCGATCATCTGTTGGCCGTCATAGGTCACCGACCCCGAAACCTCGGCACTGTCACCCAGCAGCGACACGGTCGACAGGGCCGAGACGGATTTGCCCGACCCGGATTCACCCACCAGCGCAACAGTCTCGCCCCGGTCAACCGAGAAGGAGATATTGCGCACCGCTTGTGTCAGCTGACCATCCTGACGAAAGCCAACGGACAGGTCTGTTACGGTCAATAGAGCAGTCAAGAAAACGTCTTTCGTGGATCGAACGCATCGCGGATGCCTTCGAAGATAAAGATCAGCAGGCTGAGCATGATCGCAAACACGGTGAAGGCTGTGAAGGCGAGCCATGGGGCCTGCAGGTTCTGCTTGGCCTGCAAGGTCAACTCGCCCAAGGAAGGGGCCGAGGACGGCAGACCAAAGCCAAGGAAGTCGAGCACGGCCAGCGATGAAATCGTGCCGGTGATGATGAAGGGCAGCATGGTCAGCGTCGCCACCATCGCGTTGGGCAGCATATGGCGGAACATGATGGTCAGGTTGCCGACCCCTAGGGCACGCGCGGCGCGGACGTATTCAAGGTTGCGCGCACGCAGGAATTCCGCGCGCACCACGCCCACAAGACCCGTCCAGCCAAACAGCACCAGCAAGAAGACCAGCAGCCAGAAACTTCGTCCCAGAATGGCGAACATGATGATGATCACATAAAGGCTGGGCGTCGATGACCAGATTTCGATGATCCGCTGAAAGATCAGGTCCGTGCGCCCGCCGAAATAGCCCTGCACAGCGCCCGCAATCACACCGATAACCGCCGATGCCCCGGTCACCAACAGCGTGAACAGCACAGACAACCGGAAACCATGGATCACGCGCGCAAGCACATCCCGCTTTGTCCCGTCCGTGCCCAATAGATTCTCTTCGTTCGGGGCCAGAGGGGCCGCGCCGGGGCGGTCGACAGCTGTGTCATAGCTGTAGGGAATAAGAGGCCAGATCGTCCAGCCTTTGGTGATTGCCTCGCCGTTAACTTCGCCGTCCTGCGCATCCGCGATGACGCCCTCGGGGTCGTCAAAACATACATCCAGACCACCCGACACGATCAGACATTCAACTTCGGGATCGCGGTAGCTTGCTTCGGTCTGGAAATCACCGCCGAAATCCGTTTCCGCATAAAAGTTCCAGATCGGGAAATAGAGTTCGTTCTGGTAGCGCACCACGATGGGTTTGTCATAGGCGAGGAATTCGGCAAACAGGGAGGCCCCGAACAGGATCGAGAAAATCCACAGGGACCAAAACGCGCGACGGTTCTTTTTGAAGTTCCGCCAGCGACGCTGATTGAGGGGTGACAGCTTGAACAGGCTGCGCTTGCGCGGCGGCACCACGACGGGCACGTCCAGCTCTGCCTCTTGCACAGCCATCAGCCTTCTCTCCGCTCAAAGTCGATGCGGGGATCGACCAGCACATACATCAGGTCTGAGATGATGCCGACCAGCAGCCCCATGAGGCCAAAGATGTAGAGCGTCCCGAACACGATCGGATAGTCGCGCGCCACTGCCGCTTCGAACCCGAGACGGCCCAAGCCGTCCAGCGAAAAGATGGTTTCGATGATCAGTGATCCGCCAAAGAAGACGCCGATAAAGACCGCCGGAAAGCCCGCGATCACGATCAGCATGGCGTTGCGGAACACATGCCCGTAAAGCACGCGTTTTTCCGACAGTCCCTTGGCGCGGGCGGTCATCACGTACAGCTTTTTGATCTCGTCGAGAAAGCTGTTCTTGGTCAGGAGGGTCAGCGTGGCAAAGGCGCCGATGGTGCCCGCCAGAACAGGCAGCGTAATGTGCCAGAAATAATCGCCAATCTTGGCCAGTGTTCCCAGATCTTCCCAGTTGTCAGATGTCAGGCCCCGCAGCGGGAAAATCTGCCAGTAACTGCCGCCCGCCAGCAGAACCAGCAACAGAATGGCAAACAAGAACCCCGGGATCGCATAGGCCGCAATGATGGCGCCGGACGTCCATGTATCAAACGGGGTGCCGTCGCGCACCGCCTTGGCAATGCCGAGCGGAATGGACACCAGATAGGCGATGACCGTCGACCACAGACCCAGCGTGATCGAAACGGGCAGCTTTTCGATCACGAGGTCTATGACCCCGATAGATCGGAAGTAGCTTTCGCCAAAATCAAAGCGGGCGTAGTTCCAGACCATGTTCAGAAAGCGCTGGACCGGTGGTTTGTCGAACCCGAATTCACGCTCCAGCTCTGCGATGAATTCAGGCGGCAGGCCCCGCGCACCGACATAGGTGCTGTCAGAGGAGTTGTTCAGTTCATCCGTGCCCGCATCATTGTTGCCCCCGGCAAATCCGCCAAACACGTCCCCGCCGCCTTGCGCGCGTGCAATGGCCTGTTCGACCGGGCCGCCGGGCACAAATTGGGTAAGGGTGAAGTTGACCAACAGGATGCCCAGCAAGGTCGGGATGACCAGCAGCAGCCTGCGCAGGATATAGGGGCCCATGAGTTTACCTTAGCGCGCCAGAGGCTTTGAGGGCTGCGGCCTTTTCTTCGTTGTACCACCAGAAATCCAGTTGGCCGAGCGCGTAGGGCGGCAGGACATCGGGGAATTCATACATGTCGTAGAAGGCGACCCAGTGGTTCGGCTTGTACCAAAGCGGGATCATGATCAACTCGTGGCGCAAGGCACGGTCCAGCGCCATGACGGCGGTTGTTTCCTCTTCGCGGGTTTGCGCCTCAAGTGCCGCGTCGATGATTGCATCAACCATTGGGCTGGCCAGACCTGCGGGGTTGAACAGCGAGAATTCGGATGCTTCAGAGCCAAAGAACTGTCGGAACCCGGTCCCGACACCCAAGATGGCGGGATAGGCATCATAGACCAGATCATAGTCCCGATCCCGCTCACGCGAGGTGTATTGAGACGGGTCGACCTTTTCGAGCGTGATGTCGATCCCCAGTTTCTGGACATTCGAAACAAAGTTTTCCATCGCTCCGGACAGCGTATCCGGCGACGAGGAATTGAACAGGAAGTTGATCTTGAGCGGCGTGCCATCCGCATTGCGGCGAATACCGTCATCACCGACGGCCCAACCAGCCTCGTCCAGCAACGCCATGGCCTTGCGCGCGTTGCGCCGATCAAACAGGCGCTCTTCGCTCGAAGTATGCGGCACGCGCGCCTCTTCGGTCAGCATTTCCGGCGGCACGATGTCACCAAGACTTTGCAAAAACTCCAGTTCGGCACCCTCTGGGACACCATTGGCCATGACCGGTGTGCCCTGACTGAAGGACGAGCGTGGCTTGAACAGGCCATATTGCAGGGACGCATTGGTCCATTCGAAATTATAGGCCAGCGACACCGCTTCGCGCACCCGTTTGTCAGCGAAAACAGGTCTGTTGAGGTTGAAAATTATGCCAGATGGCGTGGCGGGCGTGCCGTCCCGCAACTCGCGCTGCACAATCGCGCCGCTTTCAACCTTGGGCGAGGTGTATCCCGTGGCCCACTTCTTTGAGTCATTTTCGGTGCGATAGGTGAACTCACCTGCGAGGAAGCCCTGAAACGCAGCCTCGGCATCTCCGAAATACTCGATACGGATGGTGTCGAAGTTGTTGCGCCCGACATTGAGCGGAAGGTCATTGCCCCAATAGTCGGGGTTGCGCTTGTAAATGATGCGCCGGTTCACATCAAAGCTGTCCAGCATGTACGGGCCTGAACCCGGCGAAGTCGTCAGGCGGCTTTCGTCCAGCCGCGCGCCGGTTTCTTCATACCACTTCTTCGACCAAGCGGGGACAAAGCCGACCTGATCGATCAGAGAGCGGCGCGAGATGCCTTCGGTGAAGTAGAACTTGATGCTGTGATCGGACAGCACCTCGACCTTGGGAATGCGTTTGCGCACGGCATCACCGTAGGATTTCAGGCCCTGATCCAGCAGCAGATTATGGCTGAATTCGATGTCATGGGCGGTGACGGGGGTTCCATCCGAAAAACGCGCCTCGGGGCGCATATGGAAGATGACCCAGTTCTTGCCCTCGTCATATTCCAGGCGCTCGGCCAGCAGGCCGTAATATTCGCCGTAGACGTCGGCGGGGGCCGGTGCGCCATTCACGCCTTCGCCCAGAAGGCTTTCATACATGACCGAAGACAGCGCCGCGCCGCGCCCTTTGCGGGAATAGGGATTGAGCGAGTCAAACGTGCCCACTGTGCCAAGGGAGATTTCGCCGCCTTTCGGGGCATCGGGGTTCACATAGTCAAAATGCGGATAATCCTCGGCATATTTCAAGTCGCCGTAAAACGAGAAGCCATGAGACTTTATGATTGTCTCGTGCCCGTCGGCGCGGACCATGCTGGCAAGCGCCAAAGTGATGATCAGTCCCAGAATCCCCAAAGCGCCCCATCGGGTCGTTCGGTCACGTGCTGCCTGTGCCCGCGCCTGTGCTTTGTATTGATTTTGGGTCTTGCGCATTGCTGATCCTCCGATTGATGGCATTCAGGGCCGTCTTGTCTTTGTGACATAAGCTAATGACGCCCGCTGCCAATATGCAACTTGAGAATATGTGATGTCGCGCGCTTGTGCGTGAGCAGACGGCCATGCGGGCAACAAAAAAGCCGCTCGCGGGGTGCGAACGGCTGTATTTGATCATAAGCGGCGCTGCCGATCAGTCGTCAACGCTGTCCAGATACGCAATCAGGTTGGCGCGGTCTTCGACGCTGCGCAGCCCGTTGTAGCCCATTGAGGTCCCGGGTGCCCAGCCGCGTGGGTTTTCAAGAAAGCCGTTCAGGTTTTCTGCAGTCCAGACTTCGGCGACTTCGGACAAGGCACCGGAATAGGCGGCATATCCTTCGGCGGCACCCACATCGCGGCCCACGATGCCATGCAGGTACGGGCCAACGCCGTTTTCGCCAGCCTCAAGCTTGTGACATGCGCTGCACTGACGGAAAACGCGGGCACCCGCGCCCGCATCCGCGCTGGCCAACACTTCGGCAAAGGGGATTTCGACGGCGTCTTCGTCGACTTCTTCGACGCCGGTGTCGATCACATAGGCCTGCTCACCGCCATGTCCGCCGGTATGATAGAGTTCCTCAGCGGCCCATTTGCCCAACAGGAAAATAAGCAGCGCACCACACAAGCTGCCTGCGATTTTGGTGAAGGTCATCGTGTCGAACATTTGGAATCGGTTCCCCGTGTCGGCCTTTGTTGTCCGCGGGTATCTACGGCTTCCCCTTGCGGCTGGCAAGGTATAGATACCGCGACCAATCGCCCTGCCGGCCCTCTGCTGCGCACCGGGCCGCGCACGAGGACGAGACCATGGCAGACAGAATTGCGTTTCAGGGGGAACTGGGGGCCTACAGTCACGAGGCCGTCGCCAAGGCGCGCCCTGACGCGATTCCAGTGCCTTGCACCACGTTCGAAGACGCCTTTACCGCCGTGCGCGAAGGACGCGCCGATATGGCCATGTTGCCCGTCGAAAACACGACCTATGGGCGGGTCGCCGACATCCATCGCCTGCTGCCCGAAAGCGGGATGCACATCGTGGACGAGGCCTTCATACGCGTGCGCATCGCCTTGATGGCAATGCCGGGACAGACGCTCAGCGATATCCGCCATGTCCGGGCGCATCTTGTGCTGATCCCGCAGGCCAGCGCGTTTCTGGACGCACACGGGATCACGTCAGAACCGGCAGCAGACAGCGCAGGGGCCGCCGCCGCCATCGCGCAGTCCGCTGAAATGGGCGTTGGAGCGCTTGCGTCGGCGGTGGCTGCGGACATTCATGGCCTCGAAATACTGGCGCGCGACATCGAGGATCAGGGGCACAACACCACCCGATTTCTGCTGATGTCCCCCAAGGCGGACATGTCGCGGCGCGGCGACACCATCATTACGACATTCGTGTTCGAAGTGCGCAACATCCCCGCCGCGCTCTACAAAGCGATGGGCGGCTTTGCCACAAACGGCGTGAACATGACCAAGCTCGAAAGCTATATGGTCGGTGGCGCCTTTACCGCAACGCAGTTTTACGCGGATGTCGAAGGGCATCCAGACGATCCGGCCCTTGCCCGCGCGTTGGAGGAATTGTCATTCTTTACCAACCGGTTGGATATACTGGGCGTGTATCCGGCAGCGGCCAAGCGGGACTGACGGAGTCTGCGAGCGGCGGCATTTGGCCTGAACGGACCGAACAGAGCCGCCCGGCGCCACAGAGTTGTCATGCCGTTCGCTGAAGCCGGTCTTCGAGGCCCTTGGCATATTCCCCCACGCGGTCCTTGAACCGCTTGGACAAATTCGACTTGGCCAGTTTCAGCGATTGGATCAAAAGCCGCGCAGACAGGTTGAGCGGCGTCATATCCAGCGCAATCGCCATCCGCGTCCGGCTTTGCGACAGCGCGATCAGATCTACGGAAAACGTGGCATCGATGCCCGAGGACTTGGCATCAAACACCATCTGGTTTGGCGCTTCGAACTCCACAAGTTCCAGATCGAATTCTCGTTTGCGCCCACGCATCCTGTATGTCACGTGCCATTGCATCCCGACGCCCGGCCGCGTCAACGTATCCGTGCGTTGCAGCTGCGCGCCGCGGCGCATCGCCAAACGCTCGAACGTCTCGAAATCGCACAAGTCGTCAAATACTTGTTGGATCGGGGCGGAAATATCTTCTCGTGCCGAGAATTTCATTGCGGGTGCCTGCCTGATATTTTGCGCGCAGTGTCGGTCTAATCCAATGTGTCCGCAAGCCAGTTTTCAATTAAAAAGTGCGCAATGGCCCCTTTGCGCGCAGGCAGGATCGTTGGATGCTCTCCGGCGAATATGGTCATCATTTCTTCGCGGCTGACCCACATCGCTGCTTCGATTTCGACGGGGTCGATCGTGATGTCATGGCTCGTTGCCTGACCCCGACAGCCAAACATCAAGGACGCCGGAAACGGCCATGGCTGGCTCGACAGATAATCAACCGGCCCAACTCGCACCCCTGCTTCTTCAAAGACTTCGCGGCGCACGGCGGCTTCCAGTGTTTCGCCGGGTTCAACGAAACCGGCCAACAGCGAATACATCCCCTCCGGCCACCCTGGGGAACGGCCCATCAGAACTGAATTCCCGTGTGTGATCAGCATGATGACCACCGGGTCGGTGCGCGGAAAGTGGTGTGCCCCGCAGGCCGGGCACGTGCGTTGCCATCCGCCCATGCTGACGTCTGATGCAGCCCCACACTTGGCGCAAAACATGTGAGTTGTGTGCCAGCCGAACACCGCCTTGGCCGTTGCCGCCATCTCGGCGTCGCGCGCAGACAGCCACGTCATGACTCGCCGCAACTCTACAAAAACCTCGTCTGACGCAAATGCGGGATGGTGCTGTTCACTTGGGTCGAGGAACCCACCCAGCTGGCTTGCATCCAGATCTTCCGGCTGCCAGCCGGACAGATCGTGCGCAAAACGCGGCGCCCCGTCCTCGCGTCCCAGAAAGATCGGGGACGCGTCGGCCTGTGCGAGCGCTGGATGGTCCAGCCGCACACGCATCAGCATGGCGGGACGGGCGCGGTTGATCAGCGGCTTGCCGCGCCAAATCAGGACGGTCCGGGCATCGGGGTCAGCCATTGCCGCAGCCAGCGCATCAACATCCCCACGCACTTCGCCGGCACGATCCAGCGCTGAGCCCCCGAAGGTAACTGTTTCGGCGTGACGCATTGCCTTTTCCCCGCAATCCCTGTGACTTAACTTCGCGCAGGCTTCGCACGGTCGCCGCAAGGGCGCAATGGTGGCGTGCACCCCACAGCACGCATCGAAAATCGCCATCCGACGCCGTGCGGGGTTGTCATTTTTCTACCTATGGGAGCAGATATGAGCATGAACTCGCCCTATGCTTTTGCCGACCTGCGCATTCTCGCGACCAGCGACGTACATATGCACATCACGGGCTGGGACGCACTGCGTGACCGGAACGTGGCGGGCAGAGGCATGGATGTGCTGGCGCACACGATTGAAACGGCGCGCAACACTGCAAACGGGGCGTGCCTGCTCTTTGACAACGGTGACTTTTTGCAAGGCACGCCCGTCGGTGCAATCTGTGCGGCATATGCGTCAGACGTGCGCCATCCATGGCCAGATATCGTCAACGCGCTGTCCTATGACGCCATCGGTTTGGGGAATCACGATTTCGATTTTGGTGTTCCGTTTTTGGAACGCACCGTGGCGCACATGGATGCACCCACGGTCTGCGCCAGCTTGGCATCCGGGTCCGTCGCGGGCGTCGTTCCGACGTTATTGATCCAGCGAAAAGTCACGTGTAGCGACGGACAGGTCCGCCCGCTCGTGATTGGTGTGACGTCGGTTTTGCCACCACAAACGGCAATCTGGAATCACCGTTACCTGACCGGGTTGATCGAATTAGAGGGTGGTGTCAGTGCAGCGCGACGCGCCGTCACTGCGTTGCAGGCGCAGGGGGCGGACATCATCGTGATGCTTTGCCACAGTGGTGCGGGTGCAAGTGGCACAAAGGATGACGAAAATTTCGGCGCAGAGATCGCCGCCAAGGTCGAGGGCATTGATGCCATCATTCTTGGTCACACCCACGAGCGTTTGCCAAAAACGGCCGGGCCAAAGGATCTGAACGGCGTCCCGGCCGTAATGCCCGGTTACGCGGCAGAAGTGCTGGGTCAGATCGACCTGCGCTTGGGCTGGACTGATGTCGGATGGCACGTCGCCGGTCATGACGCGACCTTGCGCTTGCCCGGGGCAGAGGATCAGCCCGTCCCGGCCATCACCGCCCTCGCCGCCCCCGCCCTTGCCAAAACGCAAGAGACACTGGATCAAACTTTGGCGCAAACCACTTCCGGGTTTCACACCTATTTCGGCATGCTGATGTCCGGCCCGTCTGACGCCCTGATCGCCCGCGCAATGATAAATGTCATCGCAGAACAGGTCGCCGGATCGGACCTGGCGGACCTTCCCCTGATTGCCTCGGTGGCGCCCATGACAATGGGGGGCGCGCAGGGCCGGGCAACTTTGTCGATGTGCCTGCGGGATCGGTTCAAATGCGCCATATGGCGATGCTGGCACCTTATCCCAACGCCATTTGGGCGGCGGTGTTGACCGGGGGTGACCTGATATCCTGGGTCGAACGGGCCGCCACGTTCTTTTCTCCGACCAAGGACGGTTGCGCGCGTCTCGCAAACCCGGACGCACCATCTTTCAACTTCGATATGTTGCACGGGGTCGAGGCGGTTATCGACCCGTTCCAACCGGCGATGTTCGACCCTATCGGCAACCTCATCAATCCAACGGCCAAGCGGGTCAGAAAACTGCTGTATCAGGACGCTCCGGTCGATCTGGATGAACAATTTCTGGTTTCCATGACCAGCTATCGCGGCGCGGGCGGCGGCAACTTCCCGGGGATATCTGGCAATGCGGACATCCTGCGCACCGACCATGATCTGACCGAAGCCCTGCATCGCGCCGTCACACATGGCGCTGTCGCGTTTGATCAGACTCCGTCCGTCTGGCGGTTTGATTCTGTCCACCAACGAGCGGGTGATTATCGAAACATCGCCAGATGCGCGCGATCATCTGGATGAGATCGCCGCATACGAACCGTGCGTGATTGGAAAGAACAGCGCAGGTTTTCTTGAGCTCAGTGTCTTGATCTGATCAGGCGCTTGCACCCGCACGGTGCGGCGACTATATCACTTGTCGAGAGGTTGGCGCGGGCAGGCGCCTCGCCAACCCGGTCAGATCCGGAAGGAAGCAGCCGTAACGAGCCCCGCTTGGGTCGTTGTCAATCTCTCACCCAAGACCAAAAATCATGTTTGATTTTTGGCGAGATCCGAAAGGTGTTTCAGCAAGAGGCGCCAGACGGGCAAAGCGCTTCACTCCTCCAGCAAGACCGGCCAAAGGGCACGATTTTTTCGCGAAAACGCACTGAGGTGCCCGACTGTATCCAGCCCATGATCCTTTGGATTAATGCGCACGACCTTTGCCGCGCCACCGTAATTGCGCGCCAGACGTTCAACGCAATGGGGTGGAATCAAATCATCATCGGTAAAGGCATGCAGTCGCACAGATGCGCGGCTGGTCCAGTTCGGGGCAGGCAACTTTGGGCCGAAATCTGCCGCGTTGAAGCCGCGCGAGGTGCACCACCGGCGCCACTGCCAGAACACTTCACTTGGCAAATCCTCTCCAAAGCGCAGGCGCTTGCCCGGCATATAACCACACAGCGCCGTCGCCAACGGGCCTGCAGTGAACCAGAAATTCATCGCCAATGCGCGGTAGGGCCAAGGGTGGTCTGTATAGTGGACCATGCCGGATGCGACCCCGATCACCCGCGTGAGGGTGTCAGTTTCGGGCTGATTGGGCAGCAGCATGGCCCCAAGCGAATGGCCGATGATCCACAAGTGCGTGTCCGGAATGGTGCGTGCCATCACGCGCCGCGCGGCCACCTGATCACGGATTCCCCAATCGGACATGTCCGCCAATGAGGCACGCATTGGTCCCGACCAGGATCGCCCCATGTCCCGGTAGTCATAGGTCAGACATGCGATACCTCGTTCCGCTGCAAGCCACCTTGCAAAGTGGGTGTAGAAGGTTTGCAGCACGCCCGTCGCGCTGTTCAGAACAACCGCGGCCATCGGGGGGGCATCCGGCAGGTAAAGACGCCCGACAAGTTCCGCGCCGTCCTGCGTTTTGAACATGATGGAGCGTTCGGTGACACCGAGTTTCACTGTGTTCATATCAAGCATTGCAGGGTCCTCTTCACAGAAGCAGGCTAGACCAGTTGGTCTAATTCACACGCTGGACCAATCGGTCTACTCCTGTCAAGATGCGTTTATGTCCAATACTGCACGCCCGACGAAAGACCGCCTCATCCTCGCCGCTGCCACGCTGTTTCGCACGCGGGGCTATCACGGCGTCGGGCTGGCAGATGTGCTGGCAGATGCGAAGGCCCCCAAGGGCTCGCTTTACCACCACTTTCCGAACGGGAAATCAGACCTCGCCATCGCCGCCGCCACGTGGGCCTCGGATGAAATGCTGCGCCTGATCGCGGCCAGCTTTGATGGCGCTGAAACCTTCGAGGCAGGCGCGACCACGCTGTGTTTTAAGCTCGCGAAACTGTTCGACAAAACGGGGTGGGACACCTGCCCGATTGCGGCCACACTGTTCGAGGGGCCGGACAGTACCGAGATGCGGGACCATGCGAGCCACATATACGAAGGGTGGATTGCCGAGGTGCTGGACCACGCCGGGCGTCTGGGTCTGACGGAATCCGATGCCAAGACCAAGGCCGAACACCTGTTCGTTTTGATCCAGGGCGGGTGGATGCTGGCACGGGCACGGCGCAGTTCAGACGTTCTGCGCACGCTGACCAGCCAGCTTTAAATCCGCGTCGCCGCAAACGTGTCGCAATCGCGGATGTAGCCCGAATCATAGCCACGCTCGAACCAGCGCGCACGCTGTTCTGACGTGCCATGGGTAAAGGTATGGGGTTGCGGCACACGTCCTGCCTGCCGTTGCAGATGATCGTCCCCAATCATGCGGGCGGCGTTCAGCGCCTCCTCCAGATCGCCCCGCTCCATCAGGTCACCGACATTGCGCGCCCATATGCCAGACAGGCAATCTGCCATCAATTCACTCCGGACAGTCAGGGCGTTCGCCTCGGCCTGACCCGCGCGCTGGCGGGCCTGATGCACTTGCCCAAGAACGCCCAACTGGTTTTGCACATGATGGGCAACTTCGTGGGCAATCACATAGGCAGCGGCAAAATCGCCCCCCGCCCCAAGCCGGTCCCGCATCGTGTCGAAAAAGGCGGTGTCGAGATAGGCCTTATTGTCCGCAGGGCAGTAAAACGGACCCGTCGCACCGGACGCACCGCCACACGGGCTGGATGTGGTTCCCGAGAAAAGCACCATGACAGGCGGGGTATATGGGCGGCCAACCTGCTCGGGAAACTCGCGTGACCACACAGCCTCGGTCGTGGCCAGAACACGGGCGGCTAACTCGCCCTCACGCACGTCCGCCTCGCTCAATGGACGGCTGGTGGTGGCTGGGGCGGAGCCGCCCGACAACAGCGGCATAACGTCCACACCCGTCAACCAGCCGATCACGAGCACGACCAGAATACCCCCGATGCCAAGGCCCCCAACTGCACCGCCGCGTCGGCCACGGCGTCCGCGTCTGTCCTCGATGTTCCGGCTTCTCGTGATCCCGCGCAGGCGCATGTGGTTTCTCCTGATCGTCAGCGGTTAACGCATTCCGCTCAGGATAGTTGCATCGGCGCAAAAAATGAAATGCCAGAACGCCGACCAGCGGTGGACGCCGCGCCGCCCGCCCCCTAGTCTTGGCAGGTCACACCGAATCCAGCCCGAGGCCCATGTCAGACGCAGCCCCCAAATACCAAGTCCTCGCGCGCAAATACCGCCCCGAGACCTTTGCCGATCTGGTTGGGCAGGACGCCATGGTGCGCACCCTGAAAAACGCGTTTCAGGCAGACCGGATTGCGCAGGCGTTTGTGATGACAGGCATTCGCGGGACGGGCAAAACCACAACTGCACGGATCATCGCCAAAGGCATGAACTGCGTAGGCCCTGACGGCACTGGCGGCCCGACAACCGAGCCGTGTGGGGAGTGCGAGCCCTGCCGCGCGATCATGGAAGGGCGTCATGTCGACGTGCTGGAAATGGACGCCGCCTCCAACACCTCCGTCAATGACATCCGAGAAATCATCGACTCGGTGCACTATCGCGCGGCTTCGGCCCGCTACAAGATCTACATCATCGACGAAGTGCACATGTTGTCGACCAGCGCTTTCAACGCGCTGCTGAAAACGCTCGAAGAGCCGCCAGAGCACGTCAAATTCATCTTTGCCACCACGGAAATCCGCAAGGTGCCGGTGACCGTGCTGTCGCGCTGCCAACGCTTCGATCTGCGCCGGATCGAACCCGAGGTCATGATCGCGCTGCTTCGCAAGATCGCGACTGCCGAAGGGGCTGAGATTGCCGACGATGCCATGGCGCTGATCACCCGCGCCGCCGAAGGGTCTGCGCGTGATGCCACGTCGCTGCTGGATCAGGCGATCAGCCATGGGGCGGGCGAAACGACGGCGGATCAGGTGCGCGCCATGCTGGGTCTGGCGGACCGGGGTCGCGTGCTGGACCTGTTCGATATGGTGCTCAAGGGCGATGCGGGTGGCGCCCTGACCGAATTGGGCGCGCAATACGCGGATGGAGCTGACCCGATGGCGGTCCTGCGCGATCTGGCGGAAATCACGCACTGGGTGTCGGTGGTCAAGATCACCCCCGAGGCGGCGGACGACCCGACAATTTCACCGGACGAGCGCAGCCGCGGGCTCGCCATGTCGGAAACGCTGCCGATGCGGGTTCTGACGCGCCTGTGGCAGATGCTGCTCAAGGCGCTGGACGAAGTGGCGATGGCCCCCAATGCGATGATGGCCGCTGAAATGGCGATCATACGCATGACCCATGTCGCTGACCTGCCCAGCCCGGACGAGTTGGTGCACAAGCTGCAAAACGCAACACCCCCCGCCCCCGCACCGCGAGCGAACCCCGGGGGTACCGTCCAGCGGAGCGCAAGCGGTCGCGCAGGCAAAAACGCGTATGGCGGCGCAACCCAATGCATCCGGCCAAACCACCGCTTTGGCGCAAGACCCCGGGGCGGCACTCGCACGCTATCCGACGTTTGAGCATGTTTTGGAACTGATCCGCGCCAATCGCGACGGCAAATTGCTGATCGATGTGGAAACGGATTTGCGTCTGGCTGCCTACCAGCCCGGGCGCATTGAATTCGAACCCGGGCCCACCGCCCCTCGTGATCTCGCGCAGCGTCTGGGTCAACGCCTGCAACTGTGGACGGGAAACCGCTGGGCTGTCACCGTGGTGAACGACGGCGGGGCCAAGACCATCGCCGAAGTGCGCGACGCCGCCGATCTTGCGCTGAAATCGCAAGCGCAGGCACATCCGCTGGTTCAGGCCGTTCTTGAGCATTTCCCCAAGGCCAAAATCACCGACATCCGCACGGCACAGGACATTGCCAACGCAGCCCATATCGAAGCACTGCCAGAAGTGGACGATGAATGGGACCCTTTCGAGGAGGATTGATCGTCGTCCTGGTGCCGGGGATTGCCTGTGCCGAAGTCTGTGACAAGGAACGTCCCGATTGGGACGGTGATCAGGTAACGGCGCTGAGTGAGGCGATGACCCTCTTTGCGACACCTTTCGGGCTGTTGTTACTGGCCTTCACGGTTCTCGCGCTGCGGTTCCGCCACCAGTGGATGGGTCTGGCCGCGGTGTTGGGGTGGACCGCGTTCATAACCCTTATCACCATGGCCGACCCGACGGGCCTTCGCGCCGACGCAATGGTTGAGGGCTGTATCGGTTCGCCGACCTTGTTCATTGTTGCTGTCGCTGCAATATGTATCGGGACGGTGTTTTACACGATGCCACACAAGGCAGACGAATAGCGGATCAGGAGGCAAAGATGCTCAAAGGACTAGGCGGGCTCGGCGATATGGCCGGGATGATGAAAAAAGCGCAGGAAATGCAGACCAAGATGGCGCAAATGCAGGACGATCTGCATGGGATCACCGTGACCGGGGAAAGCGGCGCGGGACTGGTCAAGGCCACGGCCACCGCCAAAGGAGATCTGACCAGCCTCGACATCGACCCATCTATCTTCAACGGTGATGACAAAGAGGTTGTCGAGGACCTGATCCTCGCCGCGATCAAGGACGCTCAGTCCAAGGCGGCAGAACGTGCGCAGGAAGAAATGGGGAAACTGACCGAAGGCATGGGTCTGCCCGCAGGAATGAAACTGCCCTTCTAAGCGTCGGGGCGCATGCTCTTTGGCAGGTCGGCGATGCTGGTGCCGACCTGACCACCCGCCGCTTTCGCAGTCGGCAGGAAATGACGATGATACATCTGGCGGAACACAAACAGGAACGCCAGAAAAACAGCGTAGATCGAAAAGGCGATGCTCAGTCGAGCCATGCCCTCGCTGAAGGTCAGACCGCCTGCACTGCCAACTTCCTTGCGCGCGCCGCCGCCTTCCACGCCACTGGCCTCGGACACTCCGCTGGCCCCCTGCGTGCCATCAGAACACGCCTCTTGCACGGCGTCGTCCAGACGCGATGTGTGTTCGCGCAAGGCCGGGTCCACAAACACCCCCCGCCCGTCTGCAAGGGCCGTGGCAACACCCAAAACTGTGCGTGCCGAGCGCAGTTCGCCGCGACTGACCTCGCCAGCCATGGATGCAAGGACTGCATCCGCAGGCATGTTGGCAAGCGCACGTCGCAACGTGTTGCGCACAAACATGCCAACCTCGCCACCGCGATCCATTTGCTTGATCAGTGTGGTGTTCACGACCCGCAAGGAGGACGGATAAACGCACGCAGCAGCGGCCACTGGCACCAATGTCCAGAGAACTAAAACCAGAACTGTTAATACTGTGCGCGCCATTTTCTCTCGGCAAATTGCGGAATCACTGGGTAATTTGCACAGAACGTGTTGAGAACTGGTGAATCACGTCTGTTCAATCTGCACTTTCTGTCCCCGTCAAACGTCAATAAAGTCCGCATTTATGAGCAGCACCCAAGACATAGACGCCCTGATCGAGATGATGGCCAAACTGCCCGGGCTGGGCCCACGGTCCGCACGGCGGGCTGTCTTGCACCTGATCCGAAAGCGCGCGCTGTTGCTGACTCCGCTGGCTGACGTGATGCAGATCGTGGCCGCCACAGCGCGCGAGTGCATGAACTGCGGCAATGTCGGCACAACCGATGTGTGCGACATTTGCACGGCCGAAAAACGCGCAACCGGAGAGCTTTGCGTTGTCGAAGACGTCGCTGATCTGTGGGCGATGGAGCGATCCGGCGTGTTCAAGGGGCGCTATCACGTTCTGGGCGGGACATTGTCTGCTCTGGACGCTGTGGGCCCTGACGAATTGCGCATCCCGCGTCTGGTTGACCGGGTTGAAACCGAAAACATCGCCGAAGTCATTCTGGCCCTGAATGCCACGATAGACGGACAGACAACGGCCCACTACATCGCCGATCAGTTGGAAGGGCGGGTCAAGCTGACGTCACTGGCACAAGGCGTGCCAATCGGCGGCGAACTGGACTATCTCGACGACGGCACGATCACGGCCGCGATGCGCGCCCGCAAGGCGCTTTAGCCAAGGGCGGACTGAAATCCGCTGATCGCAGCGTCGAGCCCATCATCGGTTACATCCTTGTGCAAGACCAACCGGGTTGTGCCGGTGGCCCCGCTGAGCTGGACGCCTATGGACGCCATTTGGTGTTGTAACGCTTGGGTCACACCACCTTTGGGCGTGAAAAAGATCATGTTCGTGTCTTGTCGCACATCACCATATGCGGACAGGGCCTGCGCCAGCCGTTCGGCCCGCATGCGATCTTCGGCAAGGCGATCCACATTGTGATCAAGCGCGTGCAGACCTGCCGCCGCGAGAACACCCGCCTGCCGCGTTCCGCCGCCCAGCATCTTGCGCCAGCGCCGCGCCCGGTCGACCAGATCACGGGGTCCAATCAGGACAGACCCAACCGGTGCGCCAAGACCCTTGGACAAGCAAATCGAAACCGTGTCGAAAGTACCGCTCAGGTCCGTCTCGGCGCACCCAAGTGCTTCCACCGCATTGAAAAAACGCGCGCCGTCCAGGTGCACTGCCAAACCGGCCCCGCGGGCAACATCGGCGCCCGCGTGACAGCGCTCAAGCGGGACGGCCTTGCCGTTATGGGTGTTTTCCAGCGTCAACAGGCGCGTGATGGGGTGATGCGGATCGTCCTCCTTGATCGCGGCCCGGATGGCGTCCGGCTCCAACGCGCCGTCCTGCGCCACCTCCAGCGGATCAAGCGCAATCCCCCCGAGAACCGACGCGCCCGCCGCTTCGTATTTCCAGATGTGATACCCACGCCCGGTGATAATCTCTTCGCCCCGCGCACAATGGCTGAGGAGGGCAACAAGGTTGCTTTGCGTGCCCGAGGTCAGGAACAACCCGGCTTCCTTGCCCAGACGTTCGGCCAGAGATTGTTCAAGCCGATTGACAGTTGTGTCCTCGCCGTAGACGTCGTCGCCCACTTCGGCATCCGCCATCGCTGCACGCATGGCAGCGTCCGGGGCCGTCACTGTGTCGCTGCGCAAATCACAGATGATGGGAACGGCAGGCGCGTCCTGCATGGCGGCATATTGGTTCATGAACATCCCTCTGAAACGCAAAACGGGCGCGCCCAGCTTAGGCGCACCCGTTCAGATATGAAAGACTGGCCGTGCGATCAGGGCTGTTCGTCTTCGTCCTTGCCGCCGCCTTTGGGCAGGTTGAACAGGCTGTCGGCATCGACCAGTGTGGATTTGTCGTCTTCATCCTCGTCGTTGTCCACATCCATGGACAGGGAGAACGTCTCCAGACCCTCGATGGCGGTCGGGATCTTGGGTTCGGCTTCCATGCCCAAGGACTGTTCGGTGCTGACCAGTTTACGGCGTTCGTCATCGGACATCACGGGCGCATCGGCGGCCTTCTTGGCGGCGGCCTTTTGCACGGCGGCATCCAGTTCGGACTGCTTGGTCAGACCCAGGGCGACAGGGTCGACGGGCTGGATGTTCGAAATGTTCCAGTGCGAGCGGTCGCGAATCGACTGGATCGTGGGTTTGGTTGTGCCCACCAGTTTGGAAATCTGGCCATCCGTCAGTTCAGGGTGGAATTTAACCAGCCAGTAGATGGCAGCGGGGCGATCCTGGCGCTTGGACAGCGGGGTATAGCGGGGGCCACGGCGTTTTTCCTCGCCTGCGGCAGCCGCATAGTATTTCAGTTGCAGCTTGTGCAGCGGGTTTTTCTCGCCCGCGTCGATTTCTTCCTGCGTAAGCTGATTGTTTGCAATGGGATCAAAGCCTTTGACACCCGCAGCCACGTCACCATCTGCAATGCCCTGCACTTCCAGTTCGTGCATCTCAACAAAGTCAGCAATCTGCTTGAAGCTGAGGGTCGTGTTGTCCACCAGCCAGACGGCTGTGGCCCGTGCCATGATCGGTTTTGCCATTTGCGTGCTCCTTCGCGCATATCTTTCCCGTCGCCCGGAGAGGGCGGCCTTGGCGTCCAAGGCGGGTTTCCGTTGTGGGGGAACTTGGAGCGGATATAAGTGGCGGCGCAGAAAAAGGAAAGCCTTATGCGTATTCTGTTGATCTGGCTCTGTCTTGCCCTGCCGCTCCGGGCAGAGGGAGAGACGCCCGGCACGTTCGACTATTACGTTCTCAGCCTCAGCTGGTCCCCGAACTGGTGCGCCTATGAGGGGGACGCGCGCGACTCGGATCAATGTGATGCGCGCCATGACCATGGCTGGATCATGCACGGGCTTTGGCCGCAGTTTCATCGCGGGTATCCATCTTACTGCCCGACTTCCCAGCGGGCGCCATCGCGCGGTATGACGTCAGAAATGGCGGACATCATGGGCACGTCCGGTCTGGCGTGGCATCAGTGGAAGAAACATGGCGTGTGTTCGGGGCTGTCCGCATCCGATTACTACGCACTGTCCCGGCAAGCCTACGGGCGCGTTGTGCGCCCGGATGTGTTTCGAAAACTGGACCGTACCGTGAAACTGCCCGCGTCCGTGGTCGAAGAGGCATTTTTGAAGGCCAATCCGGATATGGAGGCGGACGGGATCACGATCACCTGCCGCCAGGGGTATATTCAGGAGGCGCGAATTTGCCTGTCGCGCGATCTGAACCCAGTGCCTTGCGGTCAGGATGTGGTGCGCGATTGTACGGCCCGGGATGCCCTATTCACCCCGGTCCGCTGACGGGCGCCATCCGGGCGGGCGCATCATGTAACGCCATGCCTCGCCCCAAGTGCGTGCCTGTCGCATGTCACGCCAAAGACCCGGGATTTCTGAAAACCACACAACCAGCGGATTGCGGCTGTCAAAATCACGCTTGAGGCCATAGCGCGGCGTCTCTTCCTCGGCCTGATAGGTGCCGAACAATTGATCCCAGACAACGGTGATGCCGCCATAGTTCTTGTCGAGATATTTGTCCTCTGACCCATGATGGACGCGATGATTGGAGGGCGAATTCATCACCGTATCAAACCAGCCCATCTTGCCGATCACCTCGGTGTGAATCCACGTCTGATAGGCCAGCACGACAATGATCCCGAAAAAGATCATCTCGGGCGAAAAGCCCAGGAAAACCAGCGGGATATGGGCGATGAGGCTCCACACGCCTTCAAGCGGGCCAAAGCGAATGCCGGTGATGATGTTATAGTCGCGCGAGGAATGGTGCACCGCGTGCTGAGTCCACAAAAGACGGACTTCATGCGCGATGCGATGTTCCCAGTAGTAGGTAAAGTCGGCGGCGATCGCAGCCAGTGCAATGCCCCACCAGGTCAGCGGAATCTCCCACGGCACAAATGCATCGGCCAGAATGTAGTAAAGGCCGTAGGCCGCGGTGAGCAGGAAGATTTCGATCAGGATCGAAGGGATCTGGGTCGAGGCGCTGACGGCCATTTCGGCAAGCGTGCGGCCCTTGTGGCTGCCCTTGAACAGGACTTCGGCCAGTTCGATCAGTAATATGGCCGCACCGATGAGCAAGAATACCTCGTCGATCTGTGTGCCAAGGGTGGTCAGTGTGTCAGGCGTCATCGGAGTTTCCTTGGGGTTTGAGGCCGCGTGTCAGGGTGCGCCAGGCCAGATCAGCGGCCTGGTTCGGCGTCGCCTCTTCGGCGGTGACCATTTCCCACCCGGCATAAAGCAGGTTGTCATAGGCCTGCGCGATCCATGCGGTGGGCACGTGAGGATCAAAGGTGCCTTCGATCTTGGCCTGTTCGATACTATGCACAAGCTCGGCGGTTTCAGCGGCATAGGCTTTGGCCACCCTTGGGTCTTGCCCGACCGGTTCGGTGGCCAGAAACATGTGCCTTTGGGCAAGCGGCAGCATTGCGCGAAAGGCCACGCGCAACCCTTCTGTGTGGGTGTCTACATCGCGCGTCGCAGCCTCGACCGCTGCGCTCAACTCGGCCGTGGCGACCAGTGCCAGTTCGGCCATCAAATCCGCGCGGCCGGAGAAGTAGCGGTGCAGCGTCGCGCGCCCGACCCCGGCATGTGTAGCCACTTCGGCCAAGGACGCGCCGGGATTTTGACTGAACACGTCAAAGCCCGCGTTCAGGATGAATTGTCTTGTTAAGTCATTATTGTCTCGCATGAGACATATGTGTCTCATTGCTTCTCGATGTTCAAGGGGCATAGGAGAAAATTTCACTGTCCAGCCTGCTGAGACTTCAGATGTCTCTGGCGGTGGTATGTCTGGTCAGAAGAAAAAAACGCCCGCACCACTCATCCTGTGAGCACCGCGGGCCTTTTTATTTCTTCTGACTGAAAACAGCACGGGGGTGAGGCGCGTCGCGCCGACGTGGCTGGCCCCCTATCCTCCGGCCACTTTCAGAACGATTTTTCCGATATGCGTGGACCCCTCCATGCGTGTATGCGCCGCAGCCGCCTGATCCAGCGGGAATTCGGAGTCCATCACCGGCCCGATGCGCCCAGCCGCAAGAAGCGGCCAGACGGCCTCGCGCAGATCCTGCGCGATCCGGGCTTTGGCCAGATCACTTTGCGGACGCAGGGTGCTGCCCGTCATTGTCAGGCGACGCGTCATCAATTGCACCATGTTCAGCTCGGCCTTGGGCCCTTGCAGGAAAGCGATTTGAACCAGCCGACCATCATCGGCAAGCGCGTTCAGGTTTCGCTGGATATAAGGCCCACCGACCATATCAAGGATCAGGTTTGCACCGCCCTGTTCCTTCATGATCTCGACGAAATCGGCGTCATTGTAATTGATCGCAACTTCGGCCCCGAGATCCCGGCAGGCCGCACATTTTTCATCACTCCCGGCCGTGACGAACACACGCGCGCCAAAGTGATGGGCCAACTGAATGGCCGTTGTGCCGATGCCGCTGGAGCCTCCGTGGATCAGAAAACGCTCGCCACCCGTCAACTCGCCACGGGTGAAGACATTCGACCAAACGGTGAAATATGTCTCGGGCAGGCAGGCCGCTTGTTTCAAATCCAGCGCGTCCGGCACCGGCAGGCAATGCGCGGCAGGCGTTGCGACATATTCGGCGTACCCGCCACCGGGCA
Organism: Tateyamaria armeniaca; assembly: GCF_045797845.1. NCBI lineage: Bacteria > Pseudomonadati > Pseudomonadota > Alphaproteobacteria > Rhodobacterales > Roseobacteraceae > Tateyamaria > Tateyamaria armeniaca. The sequence continues at coordinate 1,577,497 of NZ_JBHDIY010000002.1, read as the reverse complement.
ACAATGCGCAAACCTGATCGCCGACCGACCAGCCACTGGCGCCTGTGCCAATGGCCTCGATCGTGCCAGACGCCTCCAGCCCGGGTAAATCGCTTGCAGTGGGGGCGGGTTGTAAAGGCCGGCACGCTGGAGCGCATCCGGGCGGTTCACACCTGCCCACGCGACTTTGATCACAACTTGCCCATGGCCCGGTTCGGGGCGCGGGCGCTCAACCACCTGCAAGACCTCTGGCCCGCCGGGGGCGCTGATCTCGACTGCTCGCATTTTCTCGGTCACGTCATCCACTCCGTTTTCGGCACCGTATCCCGTTTGAGATCGGGAAAGGAACCCAAATGCTGATCGCCGCCCTGATACTGAACGTCGTGATCCTCGCGCCCGTCATCTGGTCGCTGAGCTTTCGGGGCGCAGGGATGGATGTCGCTTTTGGGGCAGATACCCCGGCGCGCCGTATTCTGGCCTGCGTGTATGGCTCCATCGCCTTGCTGAGCATCGGGTTGATAGTCCTTCACAGCGCGGCGCATCCTTGGGCCATTCCGATGACGCTTGCCTTGTTTGCAGTTCAGATCATCTACAAAGCTGCAACGCTCTGGGCTGTCGGCGTCGCCAATCCCGTGGTGATGACCAACATGCTGGTCATCGTCGTTCAGGCCATTGCGATTGTCACGGTTTGGAGGGCCGGGTCATTCTCCGCGTGAGCTCCACATGCCCGGCAAATCCGGGTTGGGCATGCGCGGTGGTGCCTTGATCTGGCCAAGTAGCCAGTTGGGGCCAGCCAGCAACCCGCTCAAAACCTTGTTGTCGCGCACCTGCGCCTTGACCTTTTCGATCTGCATGACGTCTTCTATACGACGATCCAGAAAAGCCCAGGTTGCCTGTTTGTCGGTGCTGTCATCGCCCAACCAATAGAGAACCGTCGCGCTGTAGACCCCGGCCAAAGTGGCTCGCTTCGTGTACCAGTTCACATCATCAGATGTGTCGCCCAGCGTGTCCCAGATCTTGTCCGATGTGCCCCAGATCGCCTTGGCCCCGTCGGCGGCGTGCATTGGCAGGGCAAACAGTGTTGTGCCGCGCCGAACGGCTTCTTTGTCGGTGACAGCCTCGATACGGAAACGGACACCGGCAGCGATCTTTTCGCTGAACCGTTCCGGCAGGTCGTCGGACTTGAGCCGAGCGACCATCGCCGCATCCCCGCGCGCGTGATATGCCAGCGCCAGATCAACCGCGCCGCGCGGACACACTGCGCGCGCCATAGCCATGTCGACCCCTGCATCGGCGGCTGCGGCCTTGAACGTGGTTTCCGACCAGCCATCAAAGGGCACGTGCATCAATGCAGCATCCAGCAAGGCATCCTTGGTGGTCTCATAGGGCTTGGTCATGGCAGTCTCCTGTTCAGCGAGGCACTGGACAAACTAGGGCGCGCTTGCTATGTGGCCACTTCCTGCAATTCCTTGCAACTCGAAACTAGAAAGGTGGTGACAACCACATGCAGGTTAGTGTTCGCGACAACAATGTCGACCAGGCCCTTCGGGCTCTGAAGAAAAAGCTGCAGCGCGAAGGCGTGTTCCGTGAAATGAAGCTCAAGCAACATTTCGAGAAACCGTCCGAGAAAAAAGCGCGCGAGAAAGCCGAAGCGATCCGCCGTGCCCGCAAGCTGGCACGCAAAAAAGCGCAACGCGAAGGTATGATGTAAGTCACACCCGCGACGTGTTACACAGTTACAACCCCCGTGGCCCCGCCGCGGGGGTTTGTCTTTGAAGTGTCAAAACGTGATCAACACACATCGGCGTCACGACGCGATGCGCTCTTGCTCTGATTCTCCGACCACGTGGTGTTCAGTGTCGACAGCAGTGACGCGGAAATCCTGCATCCGCGCCGCGATCTGATCCATGCCCTTGGTCAACACCTGACAGGCGGCACTTGTTTCTTCGCACATCGCCGCATTGCTTTGCGCCACCGCGTCCAGTTCCGTCATGGATTTGCTGACGGAATTCAACCCGCTTGACTGCTCCACGGCTGCGTTTGCAATCTGTTCGGCCGAAGCCGTCATTCCGGCGATGGACTCCACAATCGCATCAAGCGCCTGACCCGCCTGCCCGACAAGGCTTACGCCGTCGCGCACTTGCCTGCCGCTGCGTTCGGTCAGTTCATTGATCCCGCGTGCGGCTTCGGTTGCCCGTTGGGACAAGGCACGCACTTCGGATGCAACAACGGAAAACCCGCGACCCGCTTCCCCGGCGCGCGCGGCCTCGACGCCCGCGTTCAGGGCCAACAGGTTTGTCTGAAAGGCGATGTCATCCATGACGGCGTTGATTTTTGCAATCTCCTGCGAGGAAACTTCGATATCGCTCATCGCAGCGATAACGCGACGCACCACATCACCGCCGGAAACTGCATCTGATTTGACGACTCCGGCGGCGTGTGCGGTTGCCTTGGCATTGTCCGTGGACATGCGCACCGTCGCGTTCAACGCGTGGACTGCCTGGCTTGTCGCCTCAAGGGACGCCACCTGCCTCTCGGTACGGGCGGCGAGGGCAGCAGCCGAGGATCCGACGGCGGCAACCCGGTCAAGCAGGTCGTTGGTGTTGTTCGATACTTCTCCCAAGGCCGACGAAAGTGTCTTGAGGGCACGGTTGTAGTCATGTCTGAGCACTTCGTAGCTGTCCGGGAATGGGGCGGTGATCTGTCCGGTCAGGTCGCCTTCGGCAATCCGCTCCAGACCGCTGCGCAAGGCCGTGACGACTTTGGTCTGTGACTCCAGCAGCGCGGATTGTGCCAGCGCACTTTCCTCCTTGGCGGCCCTTGCCTCGGCATCTGCGCGCTCCCGCGCCAATTGCTCAAGGCGCAGTCCCTCAAGCAACTCTTCTGCCTTGTCTTGGGCGCTGCGGGCGCGCTCCGCTTCGGCTTCAGCCTCCTGACGTGCCTCCACTGCACGGGCTCTCGACTCCTTTGCCTCTCCCATGGATGTCTCGACATCTTTCAAGGCACGATCCACCTCTCGGGTCAGCTTCAGCCTCATCTTAACGGCCATGATCAACGCAAGGACTTCGAGCCCGACAATGGCGCCGTGCATTATCGCCCGTTCCAGATTTTCGATCAGATCAAAGGACGGAAAGACCATCTGCGGCAGGAAAACACCCAAGGCCAAATGGTGTACCAAAACAGTCACCGCGCCCAAAAGGATCGCACGAACGTCGACCAGGCTGATCAGCGCAGCCAGTGACACGTAAAACAGCATGTGCGCATCAATCTGCCACGCGGTGCCAGACAGGGCAGCCACCAGCCCGATTGCCTGTGCAACGCTCGCCAAACTGACGACAAGGCGGTAGTGCGGATGGCACGTTCTGACAGACCACAGCGCCACTGCAGTTGTACCAAGTGCAACAAGCCCGGGAAAAAGCGACTGCACTGGCAGCAAAATACCGCACAGCAACACGACAATTCCGATTGGCGCACAACCGTACAGGATCCAGGTTGCGGCCTCTTTGCGTGCTTCTTCGAGGGTCGTGTCAATATCAGACATCACGATTCAACTCCACAAATCGAGGCCAGTCCAGCACCGTCCGTGACCCACCACGCGCCTGCCGCATAGGCCACCGAGGCAAGGTCGCCATGCGTGCTTTGAACAAGAAAACCGAACGGCGCGCTTTGCGGTCCAATCTCGAAACCCTGTATGGCGTCCAGCAGCTGCGCCCGGTCCGTCCAGGGCGGCAAAACGATCAATGTAATTTCGGAGGTTTCAGAAGACTGGACTGACAACGCCATAAGCGGACCCGTTGCCAGCAGCACAAACATAATTAACCAAATACGCATGGCGCGCCCTACCGTCTTGTGTGGATGCGCTGATAGGGTGGAGGTCTGAAAAAATAGCTAACCGATCCAGCATCACAGGCCGCCACGGCGCTTTGCCATCAGCCTACTTCACAAAAAAACGCCGCCCCGGCAATGGGACGGCGCCTTGATCGCGTAACGACTGATCAGGCCGATTTCGCGAGGCTGTCGCGGATTTCCAGCAAGACTTCCAGCTCGGTCGGACCTGCTGGTGCCTCTTCGGCCTCGGGCGCGGATGGGGTCGCCTGATCCTTCACCTTGTTGACAAACCGCACCAGCATGAACACCACAAATGCGATGATCAAAAAATTGATGATCGCCATGATGAAAGCGCCGTAAGCGAACACAGCCGCCCCTGCTTCGCGCGCAGCCTCAAGCGATGTGCCTGCCGCAACCTCGCCCGACAGGACGACATACATGTTGGTAAAGTCGATGCCACCCATGAACAAACCGATGAACGGGTTGATCAAGTCGGCAACAAGTGACGACACGATGGCGGTAAAGGCCGCACCGATGATGATACCAACAGCCATGTCCATTACATTGCCCTTGGCGATGAAGTCTTTGAATTCGTTTAGCATATTTTGTCCCTCACTCACTTTGACGCACCACTGTTTCTGCAGTGTGTGCGCTGATGAACACCTGATAGCACATGGTCGGACACCTCAAAGGGTATTTTGAGCGCGCTTTTCCCCTATGTCTGAACAAGCACAAACAGGAGAACACCACATGGCTGACCTCAGCGCCTTTCCGATCACCCAGAAATGGACGCCGCAGAACCCGGACGTTCTGCAACTCTTTTCATTCCCGACGCCCAACGGGGTCAAAGCGTCCATCGCGCTGGAAGAAATGCAGATCCCCTACGAGGCGCACCTCGTGACGCTGTCAGACGCAGATGTCAAAAGCCCCGAATTCCTGTCGCTGAACCCCAACAACAAAATTCCGGCAATCATCGATCCGAACGGACCTGACGGCACGCCGATCGGGCTGTTCGAATCTGGTGCGATCCTGATCTATCTGGCCGAAAAGTCCGGCAAACTGATCGGAGAGTCGGCCAGCGACAAGGCCCACACGATCCAGTGGCTGATGTTCCAGATGGGCGGTCTGGGTCCGATGCTGGGGCAGATGGGTTTTTTCGTGAAGTTTGCAGGCAGCCAGTGGGACGACAAGCGCCCCCAGCAGCGGTATGTGGATGAGGCAAAGCGTTTGCTTGCAGTGCTGGAAAAGCAACTGGATGGGCAGGACTGGGTCACCGGTCAGTACTCAATCGCCGACATCGCAATTGCGCCATGGCTCAACGCGCTCAACTTTTACGAGGCGCGCGATATGGTCGGCTGGGACGATCACAAGAACCTTGTCGCATACCTGGACAGGTTCATGGCCCGCCCCGCAGTGGAAAAGGGCAAGAACATACCCCCGCGCCCCTGACATTCTCTTGACTGGAAATACCATGGGGGGCCTGAAGGGCGGGGGCAAAGCCCCCTACATAGATTGGCGTGGCGCAGCCACCTTCAGCTTGCGCGGCGCATCTGTGCCGAGATCTTTTCGGCCATCATGATCGTTGGTGCATTGGTGTTGCCGCCCAGCAGGCGCGGCATCAGCGATGCATCGACCACGCGCAGACCCATAACGCCGTGCACGCATCCCGCAGCGTCCGTCACCGCCATCTCGTCCGTCCCCATCCGGCAGGTGCCAACCGGGTGATAGATGGTGTCGGCGCGTGCACGAATATCCGCCTCAAGGCTCGCGTCAGTCCCATCATGAGCATAGAGCCTGTCGCCCCGCCATGGATCAAGCGGTGGAGCCTCCAGTATCCGCTCCATGGCGCGCGCGCCTTTCATCAGGACATCCAGATCGCTCGGGTCATTCAGATAGTTGGGATCGATACGCGGCGGGTCCGCCGGGTCGGCTGATTGCAATCCGACTTGCCCGCGACTGTGCGGGCGCAGCACACAGACATGACAGGAATAGCCATGGCGCAGGTGGATCGTGCGCATATGATTGTCCACGATCCCGATCACGAAATGCAACTGCACGTCGGGGCGGTCCACTCCGGGATCAGATTTCAGAAACGCGCCCCCTTCCGCGAACGGAGAGGCGAACATACCCGACCCATCCTTGCGCCAACGCAACCCGGCACGTGTGAGGTCCATCAACCCTTTTGGACCGAGGCCCACCACATCGTCACGCTTGGAATGATAGCTGATGATGTAGTCGAGGTGATCCTGCAGATTCTGGCCAACCCCCGGAAGCTCGTGCACCGGCTCGATCCCGTGCTCTGCCAATTCATCGCGCGGCCCGATGCCAGACAGCAGCAGCAGTTGCGGAGACCCAAAGGCACCGCCGGACAGAATGACTTCGCGCCCCGCCTCGACCAGCTTGATCTTGCCGCCGTGCTTGATGCGGACACCGACGGCTCGGCCTTCGTCCATCTCGACCTTATGGGCCATTGTGCGGGTCAGCACCGTCAGGTTGGTGCGCGCCAAAACGGATGGCGGCAGATAGGCGGCGGAGGCTGAACACCGCTCGCCCTTGGCCGCACCGGAATGGACTTGGGTCACCTGATAAAGACCGATGCCTTCCTGCTCAGGTCCGTTAAAATCCTTGCGCAGCGGAATCTGCGCCTGCGTGCCCGCCTCGACAAAGGCATGGGAAATTGCGCGCGGTTCGGACTGTTCGGCGACCTGCAATGGGCCGTCCGCGCCGTGCAGATCATCCGCACCGCGCACATTGCCTTCGGACTTTTTGAAGTACGGCAGCACCGCGTCCCAATTCCAACCGGTCGCGCCCAGATCGGCCCATTCGTCGTAATCCTGCGGATGACCACGCACATACAGCATCGCGTTGATCGCGCTTGACCCGCCCAGGCCACGCCCGCGCGGCTGAAACCCACGCCGCCCATTCAGTTGAGGTTGTGGTTCTGTGTAAAAGGCCCAGTTGTTAATCTTGGGACGTCCCGAAATCATGCCGGCGATCAGTGCTGGCGCGCGCACCAGAATGCCGCGCCCGTCCCCCCGGCCTCGATCAGACAGACAGAGACATCGGCATCCTCGCTCAAGCGCGAAGCCATCACGCAGCCGGCTGATCCGCCGCCGACGATCACATAGTCAAACTTCATATCGACCCCTCCCGCGGCGCCGTGGCCTAGCCCGGCAAGGCCCCGGTCAGCACGTACCGCAGGATGCCGACCACTTGCGCAGGCTCTTGCGCGACGGCCAATGCAGCAGCATCGACTTCTTTCAACGCATGTGCGTGATCAGGCCCGTGCAGGATAATCAGCGACTTGCCCAAGGCAGCGGCATAACCAGCGTCAAACGCCGCGTTCCACTGCTTGTATTGCTCGCCAAAGCGGACAACGACCACATCTGCTTCGGCGATCCCTTTGCGGGTGCGAATGGCGTTGACCATGGCCCCCTTGTGATCGTGCCAATATTTGTCGGCCTCAGCCCCAAGGATCGCAACGCCGCAATCATCACTGGCCGCGTGATCCGTCACGGGACTGGAAAAGGTCACATCCAGCCCCTGCGCCCCATCAATGATCTGTTCACGCCAGTCGGTGTGAATTTCGCCAGAGAGATATACGTTCAGCATGCGCGTGCTCCTTTGGATGAGATTGCACCACATCCTGTCAGGTTGCGCGCTGGTGGCAAGGGTCAGACCCTGCGGGCAACAACAAAGTGGTTGGGCGGGCGCGCAGGGTAATCGCCCGTCTCGATGATCTCGAACCCGGCACCGGTGATGTCAGCCTCAAGCCCCGCGATGGTTTCAAACCGCACGAATGGCGCTTTTCCGACCCATTGCATCAGCGGGATCACACGTTTCATCAGCCCGAATTTGAACCCAAGCGACCGCTCGCCCAGACAGACCGATTTCGAGATAAACAACCCACCCGGCGCCAACAGATCATGTATGCGCGCCATTGCGGCGGGCGTGTCCGGCACAAGGTGAAACAGGTTGAAGCCCATGACGACGTCAAACACGCCATCCTCAAGTGCAGGGTCAAAGACGTCGGCGCACAGAAACTGGACATTGTCTGCACCCGGGCGCGCCTTGGCCTGAGTGATCATGCCTTGTGAAAAGTCGGTTGCGATGATGCTGTGGGCATGTGGCGCAAGGCGCAGCGCGGTCGATCCCGTGCCGCAGCCCAGCTCCAGAACGCGCGCACCGTCGGGCATGTGGGCGACAACCCGGTCCATCGTCGCCTCGTAGGCGGGCACGTCCGAGATCGGCGAGGCCGCGTACTTTTCCGCGATCTTCGTCCAGAAGTCAGGATTTGATTTCATTGTGTATCTCCTTCAAACGCGCATATACTCACGTCGCATTCGGCCTAAAATTCGCGAAATCCGCAGAGTAGATATACAGTATTGCATGGATCACACATTTGACTGGAACCGGATGCGCGCGTTTCTTGCCACGGCGGAAACAGGATCACTGTCGGCCGCAGCCCGCACGCTGGGTTTGACACAGCCCACCGTCGGGCGACAAGTGAGCGGATTGGAAGAGGAACTGGGGCTTGCCCTGTTTGAACGTACTGCGCGCAGCATGACCATGACGGATGCCGGGCGCGACTTGCTGTCCGAGGCGCGCGCAATGGGCGCGGCAGCCGACCGGATTGCTCTCAGGGCACAGGGCCGTGTGCACACCCTTGATGGCACCGTCCGCATCACCGCAAGCGACATGATGAGCGCCTATGTCCTGCCGGACACATTGCTGAAGCTGCGCCAGATGGCCCCGCGGCTGCGCGTTGACGTCATTGCAAGCAATGACATTCGCGATATCCTCAAGCGGGAGGCCGATATTGCCATTCGCCATGTCCGCCCCGAACAGCCCGACCTGATTGCGCGCAGCATCGGCGACGCCCCGGCCCACCTTTACGCATCAAAGGAATACATCGCAGCCCGCGGCAGGCCCGAGACATTGTCGGACCTGGAAAACCACGCATTTATCAGCATGGGCGATGATGCCCTGTACCTTGACGCCATGCAGCAGCGCGGAATCCCGGTGAGCGCGGAAAACCTGCGCTCCGGTTCGACCAGTGGCATCACGATTTGGGAACTGGTGCGCAAAGGGTTCGGTATTTTCCCAATGTCCGAAGACATCGCGTGCAAGTTTGACGATGTGGAACCGGTTCTGGCGGACGTAACCGACATGTCCTTTCCAGTCTGGCTGGTGACACATCGGGAACTGCACACCAGCCGCCGTATCCGGCTGGTGTTCGATTTACTGGCAGACATGCTGCGCGGGCGCGGGGTTAACCGCGCAACGTGCCGCCCGTCGCCTTGGTGACTTTTTCCACGACCTTGTGGCCGACTGCTTCGATATCGGCGTCCTTCAGCGTGGCATCACGCGGTTGCAGGCGCACTGTGATGGCGAGCGACTTCTTGTCTTCGCCAAGCGAGCCGCCAATGAATTCGTCAAACACGCGCACATCCGCGATCAGCGCCTTGTCGGCACCCAATGCCGCATTGACCAAAGTCAGCGCCTCGACATCTGCGTCCACCACAAAGGCAAAATCACGCTCGACTGCCTGCAGATCGCTGATCTCGAGCGCGCCGCGATTGGCCCCTGCCTTGCGGGGCATCGGCACTTCGCCGGGCCAGAGGGTAAAGGCCATTGCAGGCCCTTTGATGTCCATCGCCTCAATCACACGCGGGTGCAATTCGCCGTAGACGCCCAGAATCTTTTTGGGGCCAAGGCAGATCATGCCGTGACGGCCCGGATGCCACCAACCTGCCGCACCCCGCAGGATCTGCACGCGGGCTGGGGCGCCCATTGCGGCCAGAACCGCTTCGGCATCGGCCTTGACGTCAAAGACGTCGACTGCGCGCGAGGCACCGTGCACGTCCTTGGGACCAGTCCGACCCACGAGCAAGCCAGAGACCAGCAAATGCTGCTCGCCCGGCTCACCGCCGTGAAAGGCCGGGCCAACTTCGAACAAGGCCACATCCATGTTCCCGCGCGCCTGATTGCGCGCCGCCGCCTGCAACAGACCCGGCAGCAAGGCGGGACGCATGTGGCTCATGTCGGACGAGATTGGGTTTTCCAGCATGGTGGCGTCATCACCGCCCCCGAACAGCGCGGCAGAGGCCTGATCGATAAAGCTGTAGGTCACGCATTCATTGTAGCCCAGTGCCGCCGTCGTGCGCCGCGCAATCTGTTCGCGCCGCTGCATCGGAGTCATCACGGGCTTGGGAACGCCCTCACCAATGCGCGGCAAGGGGCGGCCCTTGAGCTTGGTCAGTGATGCAATGCGTGCAACCTCTTCGACCAGATCAGCCTCGCCCATCACGTCGGGGCGCCAACTGGGCACATGGGCCATGTCGCCCTCAAGACGGAAGCCAAGAGCGGTGAGCGTCTGACGCTGCTCGCTTTCGGGGATGTCCATACCAACAAGGCTTTGCACACGTGCCGCATTCAGACGGTAAGCGCGCGCGGTGTTGGGCACTTCACCCGCCTGCACGCGGCTCGACACCTCGCCACCCGCAATCTCAACGATCAATTCGCAGGCCAGATCGAGGCCGGTGGGTGTGAATGCGGGGTCAATTCCGCGCTCAAAACGGTAGCGCGCGTCCGAATTGATCTTGAGCGCGCGGCCCGTATACGCGGTGCGGACAGGATCGAAATAGGCGGCCTCGACAAATACGTTCACGGTTTCGGGCGTGCACCCGGTGCGCAGCCCGCCCATGACGCCGCCAATGCTTTCGACACCTTCGGCGTCTGAAATCAGGGTCATGTCAGGCTCAAATGTATATTCCTTGTCATCCAGACCCATCAGAGTTTCGCCGCCTGTCGCGCGGTGTACGCGCAGGGCACCGCCCTCGATTTTGTCGGCATCAAAGACGTGCAGGGGGCGGTTGAGGTCAAAGGTGAAATAGTTGGTCACGTCCACAAGGAACGAAATTGGACGCAAGCCGATCGCCCGCAGACGGTCTTGCAGCCACGCGGGGCTGAGGCCATTCTGAACACCGCGAATGTGGCGACCAAAGAACACAGGGCACTGGTCGCGCGTGTCCTCGTCAATGGTGATCGACACAGGCGACGGATAGGCCCCCTCGACATTCGGGTCGCGCATCGGTTTGAGCGTCCCAAGGCCGCGGGCCGCAAGATCGCGCGCGATGCCGCGCACACCCAGCGCGTCGGGTCGGTTGGGGGTGATGGCGATTTCAATCACCGGGTCGACCTTGGCGGGATCGTTGGCAGCCAGCCAGTCGACAAACCGCTCGCCGACCTCGCCCGAGGGCAATTCGATGATGCCGTCATGCTCGTCGGACAGCTCCATCTCGCGCTCGGAGGCCATCATGCCAAAGCTCTCGATGCCCCGGATCTTGCCCACGCCGATGGTCGTGTCGATGCCGGGCACATAGACGCCGGGTTTTGCCACAACCACGGTGATCCCCTCGCGCGCATTGGGCGCGCCACAGATGATCTGTTTGGTGCCCTCATCCGTGGCCACCTGACAAACGCGCAGACGGTCCGCATCGGGATGCTTTTCCGCACTGATGACGTGCCCGATGGTAAAATCGGCCAGCTTTGCTCCGCGATCCTCGACCCCTTCGACCTCAAGGCCAAGGTCAGTCAGCGCATAGGTGATCTCGTCCACGGATGCGGCCGTGTCGAGGTGCTGTTTCAGCCAGGAAAGTGTGAATTTCATGTCGCAAAGCCCTTGGGGTAAACCTTGGCTCTGCAATGGCAAAGATCGGCGCAAGGTGCAACTGCGCCGGGGCAAAACCCTCTCAAGTTGCCCGCGATGTCACAGGCAAGGATCAGGGATAGCGGATGGGCAGGCCCAGCAATTCATCCAACTGCCGCGCGATCCAGCCGTGCGGGATGAAATGTCCGCCAGGATGGATGTCTAGGAGACACGGTTGTGCCGTTCGCGCAATCGGTCCATGTGGTGCGGGTCAGGGTCAGGAAATCCACCGCGCTCCAGTCGATTGGGTCGCTGGACTGATCGCCACATTCCAGCGCCTCGCGCCACAGCTTGACCGGAAAGTTGGTGTCGCGCCCGGGTCCGAAGGGAAAATCCAGCACGTTGTCTTTCAGCCCATGAACATGCCGCACCTCTTTCGGGGCTTCGGCGCAATGATCCGTGCGGGTCAGCGTGCCAGAAATGCCCAACAGCGCGCGCACGTTCATCTGCGCACCGCGATCACAGGCCACGCGCCACGCCATGATCGAGCCATAGGAGTAGCCAGATAAAAAGATGTTATCAGTATCAATGGGGTAACGCTTGGCCACATCCACCAGAACGTCGGCGGCAAACTGGACATCCTCGGTTTCGGGCGACCACATGTTCCACGTCTTGCGCAGGCCGTTGGGCGCGATCAGCAACACGCCACGCCGCCGGGTCGATCCCGAAATGCGCTGGTGCTGGACGGGCAAGGCCCCAGTGCGTTGCCAGCCGTGGAAATGGATCAGTACCGGCAATGGTGAAGTGCCATCCCAGCCGTCGGGTTCCTTGACGTGATAAGACCGCTCACCCAGTTCGCAGGGTACATCCAGCTGGCAATCACGTTGCCAAGGGCCCATCGCAAAGGCGGGGAAAGCCCAGATCAGGGCAAGAAGAAAAATCAGCTGTTTCATGCGCGCGACGGTACGGGACCGTGCGGCAGTGTCACGTCAAATTATCGTGGTCGCTGTTGTTGCGTCGCTTGATCGCATCCAGCCAGCGGTCAATGAACAGGATGGGAAGAAAAACGATGGACCAACCGATGGCATTCAGGATGGTAAAGGTCAGTATCAGGCCCGGCTCCATATCCGAAAGCCAAAGGAACACGTGGGCGATGATGATCAAAGCGACCATGATGGCGACGAGGTAGTATTTCATGATTTACACCTAGGCTTCACGCAGCGTCGGGCAATGTCGCGGCCTTACCCCTCGAACACGGACCATCCGGTGAACCGGGCCACGTGATCCGCCGCCTCTGTCCCGACCTTCGAGTTTCCGTAGTTGTTCAACCCCGGCGACCAGACCGCGATGGATGCCTTGCCCGGGGCGATGATCAGGATACCGCCGCCCACTCCGCTTTTGCCGGGCAGGCCAACCCGGAACGCAAAATCGCCGGACCCGTCATAATGCCCGCAGGTCATCATCAGCGCGTTGATGCGGCGTGCCCGTTGGGGTGACAACTGCATCGGCGCATCGGGAAAGCGAGCCAGCACGCGGCCTGCGCGGGCCAGTTGATCGGTGGTCATCGCGATGGCGCATTGATGGAAATACGTTCCAAGGGTCAATTCCGCCGGGTTGCGCAGGTTGCCAAAGGACGCAAGGTAATGGGCCAAGGCCGCATTGCGGTGGCCGGTGGATTTTTCCGACAGGGCCACGGCCTTGTCGATGTGTATGTCGTCATCTTCGGCGGCACCGCGCAGGAAGTGCAACAATTCGGCCAGCGTTTCGCGCGGCATACGCCTTTCTAACAAGGCATCGGTGGTTACCAAGGCACCCGCGTTGATGAACGGATTGCGGGGCCGTCCCTTTTCACGCTCAAGCAAAACGATGGAATCAAAGGATGTGCCTGACGGCTCGCGCCCGACCCGTGTCCACAACTGATCGCCGATGCGACCCAGGACGCATGCCAGCGTGAACACCTTTGACACGCTTTGGATCGAAAATGGCTGGTCGTTGCGCCCTGCGGACAGCACCTGACCGTCCGGCAGCGCCACCGAAATCGCGAACTGATCGACAGGCACATCGGCAAGCTCGGGGATGTAATCCGCGACCCGGCCCCAATCTGTGCGGTCACACATCGTCCCGTTCAACTCGTCCAGAAAGGATTGCAGGGCTTCGGGCGTCGGGCTGATCACGGATCGTTCCTTTCCAAGCCTGACGTGGCCCCGAAGTTACCTGCTGAGACCACCGTGCAGCGTCGGCACATCAAGTGCCGCAAAGCCGTAATGGCGCAGCCAGCGCAAGTCGCTGTCAAAGAAGGCGCGCAGATCGGGGATGCCATATTTCAGCATCGCGATCCGGTCGATCCCCATGCCAAAGGCAAAGCCCTGCCATTCTTCGGGGTCGATCCCGCCGGCTTGCAGAACCTTGGGGTGCACCATGCCGGAGCCGAGGATTTCGAGCCAGTCGTCGCCCTCGCCCACTTTCAGCGTGCCGCCCTCCCAGGAACAGCGGATGTCGACCTCTGCCGATGGCTCGGTGAAGGGGAAGTGCGAGGCGCGGAAACGCAGATCAACGCCGTCCACCTCGAAATAAGATTTCACAAACTCTTCCAGCACCCATTTCAGGTTGGCCATCGAGATGTCCTTGTCGATGGCAAGGCCCTCGACCTGATGGAACATCGGCGTGTGGGTCTGGTCGTAATCGGCACGGTATACGCCGCCGGGGCAGATGATGCGGGTCGGCGCGCCCGTCTTCTCCATCGACCGGATCTGCACAGGGCTCGTGTGGGTGCGCAGCACGTGCGGCGGGCGATTGTCGCCCTCGGCACGGTGCATGTAGAACGTGTCCATCTCGGCGCGCGCGGGGTGGTGGCCGGGGATGTTCAGGGCATCAAAGTTGTACCAGTCGGTGTCGATGCGCGGACCTTCGGCGACCGCAAACCCCATCTCTGCAAAAATGGCTGTGACTTCCTCACTCACCTGGCTGATCGGGTGGATCGTGCCTGCCGGGCGATGGCGTGTCGGCAGGGTGACATCCAGCCATTCACTGCGCAGGCGTTCATCAAGCGCAGCGTCGGCAAGGGCCGCCTTCTTGGCCGCAAGCGCGCTGTTGATCTCGTCCTTGAGCGCGTTGAGCGCAGGGCCTGCGACCTGGCGTTCCTCGGGTGTCATGCGACCCAGTTCGCGCATCTTCAGGGCCACTTCGCCCTTCTTGCCAACGGCGGCAAGACGGATCGCCTCAAGGGCGGCTTCATCACCGGCATCCGCAATTTGGGTCAGGTATTTCGCTTTGAGATCATCCATCGTGTCGGCTCCGCTCCCGCTCTGAGGCGGAGTAGTCTTTCAACAACTGCAGCGCAAGTCATCACCCGCTTTTCAACCTGTGGTGTACGTGTGCGTATGCAAATCGGTTTCAGTTTCTCAAAAAAGGCCAATACCGTATATTGACACTATTGAGAATTGATCCGCGATATGTTTGTGTTTGCCCTACGGATTGATGGTCAGGCCCGCACAACTGCCACATGTGTGGGAGAATTTATTGGAATTGGCCCAAGACTGTCATCCGGTCGACTGCATTGACTGGTCTGGGGGACAGCGCAATGGCAAAACTTACGATGAATACACCGGGGCGGGATGCCCCCGGCAAGCAGAATTTGTTGCACCAAAACGCGATGGAATTCGAAATGGGCTTTGGCCGGAGGCGCAGCGGTCTTTCTGGTCATGTTCACGGGTCTGGTCGTCACCACGACGCTTCTGGTGACGCAATCCAACCAGTCCGAGGCAGCAGCCCTTGCCACGGCCCGCGGGCTTGAAGAACCGACCTTGCCTGCACTCGACAACACTGTCGCACGTCAGGATGTCAGCCTGCTTCAGTCCGACAGCGTTGCCGAAACGCCTGGCCTTGCGACGCCTGTTGAACCAGTGCAATCCGAGGTCACCCCCGAAACGCCGAAACCGGCATCCATCGAAGTGGCCGCAGCCACGTTTGCGCCACTCGGTCTGGGTGCTGACCACCGCTACCGGGTGCCAAGCTGTGTCGACTACCTTGATACGCTGGTCAAAATCACCACTGTCAACTTCCCCTTGGGCAGCGACAAACCCGCCGATGCGGACATGATACGTGCACGCAATATCGCGACCGCTGTTGAAACCTGCGAAGAAGTCAAAGTCATCGTTGAAGGTCATTCGGACCGCCGTGGCGATGAACAACTGAACATGGAACTGAGCTGGCTGCGCGCACAGTCCGTCATCGATCAGCTTCAGCGCGAAGGCTTCGACATATCGGCCATGCAGCCGCGCGGGTTCGGGGCAAAACGCCCGATCAACCTGTCGGGCACAATATCGGGTGAAGCCGTCAACCGCCGTGTCCAGTTCACCCTTGCGCCACGGCGCGCCTCATCAACCGTGCGCGTCAGCGGGAACTGATTCCGCTGACGCGACGCGATCCGCCGTCTGACTAACATCCGCCCATTGGTTTCCGCGTGAATCGCGCGGCTAATCTGCATTCCAAGCCGGACGGAAGCGCCCGCCGTTTGATCACGCGCCGATAATTCACAAAAAGATGTGAGTTATACACAACAAATTGCGCTCTAGCGCTTTGAGCTTACAAGATGTGGTGCTAATTTCTCAAATAGAATCCGTTTGCAAGGTAAGTTATGGCGCCGACAATGTACTCGCATCGACTGAAATCGGTGCTGCAACAAACAGTTCGTGAATTGGGGCTCACCGTTGTCCTAGATGATCATCGCAGTGAAATGTCGTTGGCAGATTACGAAGCGATGATTGCCGAAACCACGCAATTGCTGGGCATCAGTGTGGATGTGCAGCGCGCGGGCGATCGGACCACAATCACATTTTACAAATAGAGATTTCGGGACAGTCAAAGGGGTAGGCATATGTTCAATCGTGCAGAGCGTCAGCAAAAGTCTATTGCGCAATTGCGCGCCAAGGGACTGACACTTGCGCAGGCCAACAGTTTTGCCAGCAAACAGCGCAGTGGCGCGCGGCCCGTCGTCTTGCTGGTGGCTTTGGCCGGTGTGACGTTGATGGGCGCTGGCGGGTATGCCGCGTACCAAGGCACTCCGGGTGCTGAACAGATGGCCGCTCTGACTGATGTGGGTGCCGCAGAAGTCGCTGCCACTCCGACAGTCGGTCCTCAGGTTTCCCCAGCAGAAGTGGTCGCGCCAGCAGCGCCTGATCCAAGCCCGGTCTTCGTCTTTGCTACGCCCGATACGCCACCTGCGCAATTTGACTGGCGCGAGGCGTCGTTGTTGGCGTCAGGCGCCATGGTCGATGAAATCGAACCGGCGGAACCACAAGTCGCGGCCCCCGACTGTGTCGATGATCTGCGCGCCATGGCGTCGGAAACGGTGCTGTTCTTTGGGATCGGCGCAACGCAACCGGTCGAGATGGATGTCGATGCCCTTCTGCGCATGGATGAAGCGGCGGCAGACTGCCCAGCCGCAAAGATTGTCGTGGCGGGCCATTCGGATCTCGTCAGGAACACCGGCGCTTAACCTGGAACTGAGCTGGCAGCGTGCGGATGCCACAATGGAATTGATGCGCGCCGTGGGCATTGATGTGTCCCGCTTTGAGCCGATTGGTTTTGGCGCGCGCCTGCCGCTGGCGCAGGGTTCGGCGGAAGACGATGATTTGAACCGGCGTGTGGAATTCGATGTGCGCCGCCTGGATGTGGAATAGGAGAAATGGATATGTTCACTGTTTTGTTTTTTCTGGGTGCCACTCTGATCGCAGGGGCATTGGGCTTTATCTTCGGTCAGCGTTGGTCAGCGCCGGAAGCCGAAGAACAGACAGAATTGCTCGGAGCGGAAATCGTGCGCCTGCGCCGTCGCGCGCATGCCGCCGAACGCGATGCCGCACAGAACAAGGCAATTGCCGCGCGCAAATTGCGCCGCATACGCATCGCCCGCTAGAGCGAAAACAAATTCAAATGGAATCTGAGGCCGGTCGCGGCCTCAGTTTTTGCTGATTGTCGGAACCAATTCTGCGGACAGATCCTGCAGTACGTCCAAAAGACTTTCGACATCAACGGTTTCAGGGTTCACTTCATCCGTCGAGAAGTAGCGCAGGAAAATATCGCGCGTCCGGTCGTTCATTCCCTGATGCAGGCCCATCGACCATTTCGGGAACAGGCGTTCGCGCACATCAACACAGCTGAGCAGGATGATGTTGCTGTGGCGCGGATCGCGCGCAATGCGGTGATACAAGGCCGATACTTCGACCCGGCCGCCTTCGATCACCTGCAGGAAATGGTCACCGTTGAAATACAGCAGGCCTGTCAGAAACTGGCGGTTGTTGTTGCGTTGGCAAACACTGATCAGGTCGTCCACGTCCAGTTTTTCAGAAGGGTTTCTCTGACTGTAATACGTCAATCTGGTTAATTTCACGGTGCTATCTTTCTCGGTTCTTTCTCAAAAATCTAATTCAATGATTTACCCCGAAGCAAGCCGAATGCGAAGCAGGATTCGGCGAATCGGGGCGACATTCGACCACAGGTAGACAATTGAATTCGCTACTGCGCTTGCATGTGCGCCTGACCGAACGGTTTTCAATCCAATACATCAAAAACGCTTGGATCGACCGAAGAGAAAAAAAGGCCCCGAATCCAGTTGGATACGAGGCCTGTTTTTGGTTTTCGTATGCTGGCGTCAGGCGCTCAGCTTGGCCTTGGCCTGATCCACGATGGCAGCAAATGCCTCGGGCTCATTCACGGCCAGATCGGCCAGAACCTTGCGGTCCACTTCGATGCCGGCAAGCGACAGGCCGTTGATGAAACGGCTGTATGTCAGCGCTTCGTCATGGGCGCGTACGGCGGCGTTGATCCGCTGAATCCACAACGCGCGGAAGCTGCGCTTGCGATTGTGGCGGTCACGGGTTGCGTACTGGTTCGCCTTGTCGACGGCCTGACGGGCAACTTTGAAGGTGCTTTTGCGGCGGCCATAGTAGCCTTTGGCGGCCTTGATGACCTTCTTGTGACGGGCGTGGGCGACTGTTCCACCTTTGGTACGGGACATATGTCTATCCTCCTATCAGCGGTCGTAGGGCATAAAGCCCTTGACGATTTTGGCGTCGGGGGCCGACAGGGTCGTGGTGCCACGGGCGTCACGAATGAATTTGCGGGTGCGTTTGATCATGCCGTGGCGTTTGCCGGCCTGACCTGCCAGGACCTTACCGGTCGCTGTCACCTTAAAGCGCTTCTTGGCGCTCGACTTGGTCTTCATCTTGGGCATTTCCGTCTCCATAGTTCGAGTTCGGTAACCGCGCGACTCGGCATGCCACATTGGCCGGACGCGCATTGCGAAGCCGCCAGATAGGATGATGATGGCGCAAGTGCAAGCCATTTCTGCATGCCTGGCCCAAGCACGGTGGCGACTGCTACCGCCCTCCTGCAATCGGTCAGCGTACTAGGGTCAGGAAACGAATGGCGCGATCACGCGCACGAACACATCCGGGATTTCCTGCAAGGTATATCCACCGGGCTGAGTCTGGATTGCCAACAGGATCAAACCCCCCGCAATCAGGATCGTAATCGCAGAGGCGCGCGGGGCGCGTCCATCAGACACCGCCGACAGGATCGACGGAATTGAAAACGCGGCAATCAGAATGCCCAGCACCAAATACATATCCGGCGTCACGTGCCCACCTCAACTTTACCCGCGGGAAAGTTACTCTGGATCAGTCGCGAAAATCAAACGTTCATCGCAGGGCGCAACGCGCAAAATATTGGTTGTTCCCGTGACGTTGAACGGCACACCCGCTGTCACGACGATCTGGTCTTCGGATGTGGCGAAACCACCTTCCAGCGCAGCCTTGGCCGCGCTGACCACGGCCCCCTTGAACCGCTCCATCGTCGGCGTCACCACGCAATTGCAACCCCAGCTCAGCGCCAGTCGCCGCGCTGTGCCCGTCAGTGGCGTAAGCGCGATGATTGGCACACGGGGGCGTTCACGCGACACGAGCAGGGCCGTTGTCCCGCTTTGAGTAAAACAGCAGATCGCTTTGATATTGGTCGTTTCGGCAATTTCACGGGCGGCGGCCACGATACCATCGGCGACCGAGGCACGGTTGGCACTGCGGCTGCTTTCGATGATCTGGGTGTAGGTCGGGTCCTGTTCGACCTCGGCGGCCACGTGATCCATCGTTGTCACGGCCTCAATAGGATAAGAGCCTGCCGCACTTTCCGCACTCAACATCACGGCATCTGCACCCTCGTAAATGGCGGTGGCGACATCGCTGACTTCGGCGCGCGTCGGCATCGGGCTTTCGATCATGCTTTCCAGCATCTGGGTGGCAACGATCACCGGCTTGGCCGCATGGCGACATTTGCGCACCAGACGTTTCTGGATCGGGGGCACGTTCTGCACGGGCAGTTCAACACCCAGATCGCCACGGGCGACCATGATCCCGTCACTTGCGGCCAGAATGGCGTCAAACCGTTCCACGGCGTTGGGCTTTTCGATCTTGGACAGGATGGCAGCACGCCCCTTGACCAGCGCGCGGGCCTCTTCGACATCGGCGGGGCGTTGCACGAAACTCAGCGCCATCCAGTCGACGCCCAGCTTGGCGGTGAATTCCAGATCGGCGCGGTCTTTCTCGGACAAGGCCGCCAGCGGCAGTTCCACATCCGGCACGTTCACGCCCTTGCGGTTGGAAATCACACCGCCCGCAATCACCACACAATTGGCAAAATCGGGACCGCAGTCTTCGACCTTCAGACGGATCTTGCCATCGTTGACCAGCAGCGACTTACCCGGCTCAAGGGCCGCAAAAATCTCGGGATGTGGCAAGCATACGCGGCTGCTGTCCCCATCTGCGGTATCCAGATCAAGGCGGAACTTGGCCCCTTCTTCCAGCATCTCGCTGTCCCCGGCAAAGACGCCAACGCGCAGCTTTGGGCCCTGCAAATCCGCAAGGATCGCGATGGACGAGCCGGTGTCCTTTTCAACCTGCCGGATAATGGCGTGCTTCTTGGCAATCTCTTCGTGACTGCCATGGGACATATTAAGGCGAAACACATCTGCGCCTGCCTCGTGCAGCGCCCTGATCATCTCGTAGTCGTCTGACGCCGGGCCGAGTGTGGCCACGATCTTTACGTTGCGCATGCGTTTCATGGTCCAAAGCCTTTTTGTGGTACCGCTAACAGGCGCGGTTATTGCTCAATTCACATTCCGAAGCAACTGGCCTAAACGTGGCCGGGAAATGGTGAAACCTCTATGACATACTCCCCCTTTTCTATCCATGGTCCAGACCGGCAGGGTCCGTGGGTGGTGACATGTGACCACGCAACCAACACGGTGCCCGATTTTATCGCAGGTGGCGCGCTTGGGTTGCCAGATACCGAGATGGAGCGTCACATCGCCTATGATGTCGGCGCTCTGGGGGTCGCCCTCGCACTGGGTGCAATTCTGGATGCGCCAGTGATCTGTTCCAACTTCTCGCGGCTGGTGATTGATCCGAACCGCGGGCTGGATGATCCGACGCTGATCATGCAGCTTTATGACGGAACGATCATCCCGGGTAACCGGCACATCACCGACGCGGAACGGCAAGAGCGAGATCGACCGGCTTTACCAGCCCTATCACACCGCGCTGGCGGGCCTGACCGCGCGCCCCGGCATCGCCATCGTTTCAGTGCACAGTTTCACGCCCAGACTCAACGGTCACGGGCCTCGACCCTGGGAGGTCGGCGTGTTGTCAGCAGCTGACCGCCGCTTTGCCGATCCGCTGATCGGGCGGCTGCAACCGGACCTCGACACCCCTGTGGGTGACAACGAACCGTACGGCGGCCACCTGCCCGGCGACGCCATCGACAAACACGCCCTGCAACATGGACGGCCCAATGCGCTTTTGGAACTGCGGCACGACCTGATCCGCGAACCCGCACAGCAACGCCAATGGGGCACATGGCTTGCCCCCTATCTTGAAGCGGCGCGTAAGGATGCCAATCTTTGATCCATCTTCATCTCGCCGGATAAACTCCGGGGTCCGGGGCAGCGCCCCGGTCACCAGCACCAAAAGAGGCACGCACATATGGACCCGCAAACCCAGATCGAACTCGAAGCCGCCGCCTTTCGCCGCCTGCGCAAGCACCTGATGGAGGATCGCACGGACGTTCAGAACATCGACATGATGAACCTGACCGGGTTTTGCCGGAACTGTCTCGGCCGCTGGTACCAGGAAGCTGCCGCTGAAAAAGGGATCGAGATGACCAAGGATGAGGGGCGTGAAGCCTTCTACGGTATGACGATGGACGCATGGAAGGCCAACTATCAGACCGATGCGTCAGACGCGAAAAAGGCGGCCTTCGAGACCGCCTTTGAAGAGAATGTAGGCACGAAAGACTAGGGCGTCAGACGGCGGCCTTGCGGCTTTCGTCCAGATAAATCTCGCGCAGGCGCGGGGCCACGCGGCCCGGCGTCCCGTCGCCCAGGGGAACACCATCAATTTCAACGACGGGCATCACGAATGTGCTGGCCGAGGTGATAAAGGCCTCATCCGCCGCGCGCGCCTCTTCGATGGTAAAGTTACGCTCTTCGACTTCCATCTGCGCCTCACGGGCAAAGCGCAGAACGGCGGCGCGGGTGATGCCGTGCAGGATGTCGTTGGATTTCTCCCGCGTGATGATCTTGTTGCCTTTGACGATATAAGCGTTGTTGGACGTGCCTTCGGTCACGAACCCATCCTGCACCATCCACGCATCGTCCGCGCCCGCTTTCTTGGCCATCATCTTGCCCATCGACGGATAGAGCAGCTGCACTGTCTTGATGTCGCGCCGTCCCCAGCGAATGTCATCGATGCTGATCACCTTCATACCCTTTTTCGCCGCAGGATTGTCCGCCAGACCGGGCTTGTTCTGCGTGAACAGAACAATGGTCTGGGGCGTCGTTTCGGGATCAGGAAAGGCAAAGTCGCGATCATCGGGCGCGCCGCGCGTGATCTGAAGGTAAATCATCCCCTCTTCGATCCCGTTCAGGCGCACAAGTTTGCGGTGTACCTCCAACAGGTCGTCCTTGGTGATGGGCGATGCCATGTCCAACTCGTCGAGCGAGCGTTGCAGACGCACCGCATGACCATCGAAATCGATCAGCTTGCCGTCCAGAACGGACGTCACCTCATAAACCCCGTCGGCCATCAGGAATCCGCGATCAAAGATCGACACTTTCGCCTCGGTCTCAGGCAGGTAGTCACCGTTCACGTAAACTGTGCGCATCGTCATCCCCAAAGCTCTGCGCGGGGTGGGTGCACCCCGGCGTCATCAAATATCAAAGCGGTGTCGCGGTCTTCGGCCAATAGCAACGGCCCGTCAAGGTCCACAACGCGCGCGCCCTGCGCCACCAGTGTCGCAGGGGCCATAGCAAGTGACGATCCAACCATGCACCCCACCATGACGTCGTAGCCTTCGGCGCGGGCCGCATCCCGCAGGGCCAACGCCTCTGTCAGACCGCCAGTCTTGTCGAGCTTGATATTGACCACGTCATACTTGCCTTTCAACGCGGGCAGACTGGCCCGGTCATGGCAGGATCTCGTCGGCACAGACAGGCACAGGCCGCGACATTCCGATCAGGGCCTCATCTTCACCCGCAGGCAGGGGTTGCTCCACAAGGTCCACCCCAAGACGCACAAGATGGGGGGCAAGATCAGCGTACACATCTGCGGACCAGCCCTCGTTCGCATCAATGATGATACGGGATTGGGGCGCGCCTTTGCGAACAGCTTCAAGGCGCGGCATGTCATCCGGCGTGCCCAGCTTGATCTTGAGCAACGGGCGATGGCTGTGATGTTCCGCCTGCGCCTGCATCGCCTCGGCCGTGTCCAAAGACAGCGTATAGGCCGTGATTTCCGGGCCCGGAGTGGCCAGACCGGCGAGATTCCATGCCCGCTTGCCCGCCTGCTTGGCCTCAATATCCCAAAGGGCACAGTCCACCGCATTGCGCGCCGCCCCGGCGGGCAACAGATCATACAGATCCTGCCGCGTGAACTCACTTGGCAAGCCTTCGATCTCCGCAGTCACGGACTCCAGCGTTTCACCGTAGCGCGCATAGGGCACACATTCGCCCCAGCCACGATGCGCGCCATCGGTGATGGTCACACTCAACACCTGCGCCTCGGTCCGCGACCCGCGCGAGATGGTGAACACCTTGGCGAGCCGAAACACGTCGCGACTTACGTCAATGCGCATCGCGCTCTCCCCGAAACCGGGGCTCCACCCACTCGCAAGCGAAACGCACCGGGAAAGGCCGATTTTTCATCCGCACCCTCACGACGCGACAAGGGCATCCACCAACTTGGCAGCACCAAAGCGGTAAGGGTCCGTGGCGGGCAGGCCCATGCGATCTTCGATCTCGGTCAGGCACGCCTTGGCAGCGGCCTCGTCCAGCGCCTTGGTGTTGACCGACACGCCGGTGATCTGACAAGCCGGATTCGCCAAGCGCGCCAAGGGCAGCGCGGTGTCCCGCAGCGTTTCAAGTGTGGGCAATCCGAAATGCGGCAGGCCCCGCATATGGGTCCGGGTCGGTTCGTGGCACAGCACCAGCGCATCGGGTTGTCCACCGTGGATCAGCGCCATGGTGACACCGGAATAGGACACATGGAACAGGCTGCCCTGCCCCTCGATATGATCCCAGTGATCGGCATCATTGTCCGGGGTCAGATATTCAACCGCACCGGCCATGAAGTCGGCGATCACCGCGTCCAGCGGTACGCCACGCCCCGTGATCAGAATGCCGGTCTGGCCCGTGGCGCGAAAATCAGACTTCATTCCGCGCGCCTGCATTTCGGCGTCCATCGACATGGCGGTATACATCTTGCCGCAGGAACAGTCCGTGCCGATTGCCAGAACACGCTTGCCCGACCGCTTGATGCCATTTGCAATCGGGTATGCGACCGTGGGGACGCGCACGTCGTGCAACGTGCCACCATTGACCTTAGCGGCAGACTGCAATTCGTTTTCGTCACGCAGCAGATTGTGCAGACCAGCGGCAAGGTCATAGCCCATCTTCAGCGCCTCGACCAAAACCACCTTCCACTCGGCGGAAATGACACCACCACGGTTGGCCACGCCGATCACCAGCGTTTTCGCACCTGCGGCAAGTCCCTCTTCAAGCGTCATGTCGGTCAGCCCCATATCCGCACCACATCCGGGCAGGCGGAACTGGCCCACAGCGTTTTCGGGGCGCCAGTCGGTGATCCCCTGGGCCACTTTCGCGGCCAACTGGTCCGGAGCATCACCGAGAAACAAGAGATAGGGTGTCTGAATCATCTGAGGTCTTTCTGTTCACATTTGTCGCGCCAAAATGGCGCATTTGCCCGGCGGGCGCATCGCAAAATCGGCACTCCAGAGCAAATCTGGGACCTATTGATGCGCCTATCGGCTCCATATCGTGCCGCTCGCGTCATTTCGATGCATAAGGGCGGTGATGCTGCACCTGCACAATCCGGCTTGTGAAGGTGATTGAAATTTAATAACTGACGAAGCAAATCACACGCAACAATCTTACCGAAAGGGCGCATGATGTCGTTCCGCCTGCAACCCACCCCTCCGGCCCGCCCCAACCGCTGTCAGCTATTCGGCCCCGGATCGCGCCCCGCCATCTTCGAAAAAATGGCGGCTTCTGCGGCGGACGTCATCAACCTGGACCTTGAGGATTCGGTGGCCCCGTCTGACAAGGACAGCGCGCGCGCCAACATCATTCAGGCCACCCACGACATCGACTGGGGGACCAAAACCCTGTCCGTGCGCATCAACGGCCTCGACACCCCGTACTGGTACCGTGACGTGGTCGATCTGCTGGAACAGGCCAGCGACCGCCTTGACCAGATCATGATCCCGAAAGTTGGCAATGCCGCCGACATCTACGCGGTCGACGCACTTGTGTCCTCGATCGAGGCCGCCAAGGGCCGCAGCAAGCCCATCGAGTTCGAGGTGATCATCGAATCCGCCGCAGGTATAGCCCATGTCGAAGAGATCGCCGCCGCCTCGCCCCGCCTTGCCGCGATGAGCCTTGGGGCCGCCGATTTCGCCGCGTCCATGGGCATGGCCACGACCGGGATCGGGGGCACGCAGGAAAACTACTACATGCTGCATGAGGGTCAGAAACACTGGTCCGATCCGTGGCACTGGGCGCAGGCCGCAATCGTGGCCGCCTGTCGCACGCAAGGGGTCCTGCCCGTTGATGGACCATTCGGCGACTTTTCGGATGACGACGGTTTCCGTGCACAGGCGCGGCGTTCGGCCACTCTGGGCATGGTCGGCAAATGGGCGATCCACCCTAAACAGGTGGCCATCGCGAACGAAGTCTTCACCCCATCGGTCGAGGCCGTTGCAGAAGCCCGCGAAATCCTTGCAGCGATGGAAGAGGCCAAGGCGAAGGGCGAAGGCGCGACTGTCTACAAGGGGCGTCTCGTGGACATCGCATCGATCAAACAGGCCGAAGTCATCGTACGCCAATCCGAGATGATCGCAGGCTGAGTGGACAGCGGGCGCCGCCTTACTTTACGAAGGCCAAACCTTGCGCCCGTCCACGCCCGTTTCCTCGATCAGCCCGCGCCGCTTGGCCTCGAAATAATACCCGCGTGCGTACCACATCACTGCCGCATCCATGTCTCCATCCGACACCAGCCACGCCCCACGCAAGTACCGCGTCGCATAGCGCAGGTTGGTTTCCGCATCGAGCAGATCGCGCGGTTCACCGCGAAAACCCATACTGCGCGCAGTCGCGGGCAGGATCTGCATCAGACCGTAATAGGGGCCATTGCGGGCCTCTGGGCGATGCGTGCTTTCCCGAATGACAACACGCTGCACAAGGGCGACGGGAATGTCATTCTCTGCCGCCGCTGCCTCGATCTGCGCGCGCAATTGCGGGGTTTCGTTGGGATATAGCGGGACGGCAGGCGCAGTCATGGGCGGTTCGCTGGTGGAACAGGCGGCAAGTGCCAACAGGGCGACGGTCATCAGAATGCGGATCATGCGCGCATCGTTATCAACAGTGCGCTGTGCGCGCCATGCACACAGACGTGATTGGGCAACTCTCTGCGCACATGTTTCCCTGTGGACCTGACATAGACCGGAGCCGTTCAATGACCCGCCTGCTTGCCGCCCTCATCCTGATCCTTCTCGCCCCCATGACACAGGCCGAAATGGCGCCGCGCGATGGCTGGTCCGTCACCGCCACGGACAAAGGCTATGACGCGCTGATCGATGCGGTGAAAGCGGCGGCGAAGGCCAACAAGATGGGCGTTGTGACCCAAGCCGGACCCACAGGGGCCGCAGCAAATCGGGGCATCACCATCCCCGGCAACCGCGTGATCGGCCTGTTCAACAATGTCTACGCCGTCAACATCCTGAACCTGTCGACTGCGGCGATGATCGAGGCTCCGATCCGGATGTATGTGACGGAAAATCAAGACGGCACCGCAACGCTCAGCTACAAGCTGCCCTCGACCGTATTTGCCCCCTACATGGCAGAGGCAGGGCCGGAACTGGAAACACTGGCCGCTGAACTCGACGCGATTTTCGCGACCATCAGTGCCGAGGCGGCAAAATAGCGTTCAGGCCCGCTCATCCTTGGGCGAGCCCATCACCACATAGGACGTGATGCTGTGCACATGCGGCAACGCGCCCAGCATGTCGGTGTGAAACGCCTTGTAGCTGGCGATATCGGCGCACTCGACCCGCAGCAGGTATTCGATGGTGCCCGTAATATTGTGGCATTCCCGCACTTCGGGCGCGCGCGAAATCGCACGTTCGAACGCCTCCTGGCTGGCCTTGGAATGCTCGTTCAGCCCGACACCGATATAGGCGACGAAACCCTGGCCAAGCTTGGTGCGATCCAGCACCGCGCGGTAACCCGAAATGACACCGCGCCGCTCCAACTCCTGCACCCGGCGCAGGCAGGCAGAGGGTGAAAGGCCCACACGTTCAGCCAACGCGATGTTGCTCAACCGCCCATCGCGACTCAACTCGCGCAGGATACGTTCACTTATCTGGTCAATTTCAGCCATTCATTGCAAACAATGGCGAAAACACCGCATCTTTGCAATTTATGATCGCAAACAAGAGGTCATTTATTGCGGATGACTTTTGATCTTGTCCCCGCGCTTGCCGCCTTTGCTCTTGTCAGTTCGATCACACCGGGGCCGAACAACCTTATGCTGATGGCATCCGGGGCCAATTTCGGCTTTCGCCGCTCGATCCCGCACATGCTGGGGATCGGCATCGGGTTCTGTTTCATGGTGCTGCTGGTCGGTGCAGGTCTGGTGCAGGTGTTTGACGCCTACCCGATCAGCCACCAGATCCTCAAAGTCGTATCGGTCCTGTACCTGCTGTTTCTGGCGTGGAAGATCGCCAATGCCGCCCCTGTTCAGACCGGGCAGGGCAAGGGGACGCCCATGACATTCCTGCAGGCCGCCGCCTTTCAATGGGTCAACCCAAAGGCGTGGAGCATGGCGCTGACGGCCGTGACGGTCTACACGCCGGACACCACTTTGCCCGCAATCGCACTGGTCGCCCTGGTGTTCGGCGCGATCAATCTGCCCTCGGTCAGTACGTGGACCCTGATGGGTCAGCAAATGGCGCGCCTGCTGACCAATGCGACGCGGTTGACCGCCTTCAACTGGACGATGGCCGCGTTGCTTGTCGCCTCGCTTTACCCGGTCGTCTTTCCCTGAACATTGCAAATGCCGCGCCCTCCGGCCATATAGCGACAAACCGCATCAGGAGTGCGCGCGTGACGCAATATCTGGAATTCGAAAAGCCGCTGGCAGAAATCGAAGGCAAGGCCGAAGAACTGCGCGCCCTTGCACGGCAAAACGAGGACATGGATGTCTCGGACGAGGCGGCGGCACTGGATGGCAAGGCGGCGGCCCTGCTGCAGGACCTCTACAAGAACCTCACGCCTTGGCGCAAATGTCAGGTGGCACGCCATCCCGAGCGGCCCCATTGCATTGACTATATCGATGCGCTGTTCACCGAATACACGCCACTGGCCGGGGATCGCAACTTTGCCGACGACCACGCGGTTATGGGCGGTCTGGCGCGCTTCAACGACCGGCCTGTGGTGGTGCTGGGCCACGAAAAAGGCAACGACACCAAATCGCGGATTGCTCGGAATTTCGGCATGGCGCGGCCCGAAGGGTACCGCAAGGCGATCCGCCTGATGGACATCGCTGACCGGTTTGGTCTGCCGCTGATCACGCTGGTTGATACACCCGGTGCCTATCCGGGCAAAGGCGCAGAAGAGCGCGGCCAGTCCGAGGCCATCGCGCGGTCGACTGAAAAGTGCCTGCAGATCGGCGTGCCCATCGCCTCCGTGATCATCGGCGAAGGCGGGTCAGGCGGGGCCGTCGCCTTTGCCACCGCCAACAGGGTCGCGATGCTCGAACACTCGGTCTATTCGGTGATCAGCCCCGAAGGCTGCGCCTCGATCCTGTGGAAGGATTCCGAAAAGATGCGCGAAGCGGCCGAGGCGTTGCGACTTACCGCGCAAGACCTCAAGCAACTGGGTGTGATTGATCGTATCATTCCTGAGGCCTTGGGCGGTGCACACCGGTTCGCCGCAGAAACGATGACATCGGTTTGCAAGACCATCGCCGCGATGTTGGACGACATGAGCCAGATGGATGCGCACGCCCTCATCGCGGATCGACGCAAGAAGTTCATGAACCTCGGGCAGACTGGACTTGCAGCCTGACGGCTAGCCTGCGCGCAGCGATGCAATCGGTGCGGCGCGTGTTTGCACGATGCGCCCCGGCAGTTCCACCTGCACCTCTGCACCCTGCCCCGACGTGGGTGTGGTGAGCGCGACATTCCCCCCGCGAGAGCGTACCAATCGCCGCACACCCATCAGACCAAAACCCCCGTAATTCCCGCTTTCAGCAGTCTCCCATGCGTCAACCACCCGACTGTCAAAGCCCGAACCATTGTCGCTTACCCTGAACAGCAACCGCTCCGCATTCATCGGGGTCATGTCGATTGAAATCTTGACCACTTCTTTGCCCGAGTGTTTGACTGCGTTGTCGATCAGGTTGCGCAGGACGATGTGCACAACCATGATTTCGGCCTGCACCTCGACGCGCGGGTAAGAAACGCTGTGTTTGCTGATCGGGTCCAGCATCACCATCACATCGTCGCACATGGCCCCAAGATCAAAGGCGGCGTTGCAACCTACCGGTCCCATGGCCATGGCCTGCCCCATGATGCTCGACACCACGGACAGCGCCCGATCAGAAATCGAGTCGATCATGTCGATCAGTTGCGACTTGCCATCCCCGTGATCGACAAAATCCTTGCGCATCATGCCCGCGAGCGTCTTGAGATTGCTCAGCGGGCTGCGCAGATCGTGGGCGGCCATGCACATCAGATCCTCAAGATCCTGCGCGGCGGCGGCGGACAGGACATGATCCTGCAACTGCTTGCGTTCGTCAGTGATATCCTGTGTCGTGCCAATCATGTGGGTCACCTGACCATTTGCATCATGGACCGGGACAAGGTTGGTACGGGCCCACATGGTTTCCGTGCCCAAGGGCAGTGCAATCTCGTAATCGGTTTCAACCCCGTTCGCCCATGCCCCACACTGGCGACGGTACACAGAATAGGCCGCGCGCCCGCTGAAAATCTCGTGCGCGGGCTGCCCCACAATTTCATCCCGGGTTTTTCCCAGCCGGTCAGACCCGATCTTGTTCAGGAACGCATAGATCGGGCGATTGTCCGCGTCAGGCACAAGCACAAAAATGAACTGATTGACGAAATCAAATACGGAAAAGTCTTCCCAACGCATGGCCGTCTCCTTGGAGTCCGCCCCATCTAGCTTTGCTGACGCTACCAAAGTCTTAAGCCGAGTCCCTAACTCGCCAACATCCTTAACCCTTGTGTAACGTCGGAACGCACGGCAAGGCGCAGACCCGGCTCGTCTCCGGCGCGAAGGGCTGCGATGATGAGGCGGTGGTATTGTGGCGGTTCGGTGCGGCGCAGACGCCCGTAAAGCGCCCGCATGGTCGGACCCATCTGCAGCCACACTGTTTCTGCCATGGCCAGCATCGCCGGGGCCTGGGCACGCAGATAAAGCGTACGGTGAAACTCCAGATTGGTGCGCAGATAGCTGACCCCATCGCGATGTGCGACCGCTTCGGCCACGGCTCCGTTGATGGTCTGCAACCGTTCGATCAGGGCAAGATGGGCGCGCGGCAGTGCGCGGGTGGCCAGTTCCACCTCGATCAAGGCGCGCAAGGCGGCCAGTTCCTCGATCCGTTCGTTGGACAGTTCCGGTGTCGACACCCGGCCCGATTGCGACAAGGTCAACGCGCCCTCGGCCACCAGACGGCGCACCGCCTCGCGCGCAGGGGTCATGGATACGTCGTACTGCTTGCCGATCCCGCGCAGGGTCAGGGCCGTGCCGGGCGGGATGTCGCCATGCATGATACGTGTGCGCAAACGGCGATAGACGCGGTCATGGGCGGCGGAAGACGCCTCTTTCGTGCGCAGAACAGGTTGCATGCTGATTTGTGATCACATGTGGTCCACTTGGTCAATTGTCAAAGCGGTAGCGGTGCAGATCGTTGCCCTGGCGGCGCAGCCAGGCGCGGGGCGCCTCATAAGGGCCATGAATGCGGGTCACTTCGGCCCAGAATGCGGGGGAGTGGTTCATTTGCGCCAGATGCGCGACCTCGTGGGCAGCGACGTAATCCAACACTTCGCGAGGGGCCATGACCAAACGCCACGAAAACATCAACCGCCCCGCGCTGGAACACGACCCCCAGCGAGACCGGGTATCGCGCAGGGAAATCCCCGAATAGGTGCGTCCAAGCTGTGCGGCATAGTGATCGCTGGCAGCGGCAAGGCGGTCACGGGCACGCGTCTTGAGAAAGCCCAGAACACGGGCGGGCACACGCGCCTCTGGCCCGGGCACTGATAACACTCCGGGCTCCAGTTGCACCGACCGCCCCGCGCCGGGTTGGACCACGCATATCTCGCCATCAATCGGAATTTCAGACCCCAGACCAACGGGCAGGTGGCCATCCCAATTGGCCAGATGCTTGCGAGATCCATGCCTGTTTCTGCTCGGCAAATGCCAGCGCCTCGCGCTCTGACGCGCGGGTGGGCAAGGTCAGAGTTACCCGCCCGTCAAACTGCGAAATGCGCAAGGTCATGCGCCGCGCCCGCGCAGATCGGCGCAAGGTCAGCGCGATATCCGGATCCCCTTGCAGGACACGCATCGACATCCCATTTCCCCTATCTGGCCATAAGGCTTTGACTCCGTCCCGGCCTTATGGCACTTGCCCAGAATCGCTGCAATATAAGACGGCCGCCACGCGTTATGCGCACCCGGTCCGCAAGACAGACAAGGATACCCGATGCCAAAGGAAGAATGGGGCACGAAACGCCTCTGCCCAACCACGGGCAAACGGTTTTATGACATGAACCGCTCGCCCATCGTCAGCCCCTATACAGGCGACGTTGTGGAACTGGACAGCTCGAAAACACGCATGATCGCGGCGGATGCCGAAGACGCCGTGACAGCCAAGGCCAAGGCCGCAACCGCCACGGATGATGATGATCAGGTGGTTGATGATGATGACGTCGATGTGGATCTGGACGACGATCTGCTGGATGATGACGACGAGGACGAAGATACAGTCCCGCTCGAAGAGATTGCCGACGTCGCATCCAACGACGACGACACCTGAAACACCAGTGCCGACCGGGGTCTTTTTCACTTGATCCCGTTCGGCAAAGCGCCTAATCAGCGGCGCACGGCTGGACACAGCCGACCCTGAAGAATGGGGCATTAGCTCAGCTGGGAGAGCGCCTGCATGGCATGCAGGAGGTCAGCGGTTCGATCCCGCTATGCTCCACCATTCTTTTCCATTTTGCGAAGCAAAAAATTCGAACCAGTGGATCGAATTTCGGAATAGAATGCCCCGAGCCCCTGCGAGGGGCGTCATCCTAAACCAACTCCAGTGCCCGTGCACCGCGCGCCCATACGGCGACCCGTGTGTCACCCCAGACAAACCGGGCAGCCGGAATGCGGCTCGACCCCCAGAATATCGGCCAGGACGTTTTTCAGCGCGTTGAGGGCCATCAAAGGCGTCAGAATCGGCACGCGCGGCGGGCTCATTGACATCGTCTGGTTAAAGGTCTGCACGTTCAGGCTGGCAACCCGCGCCCCGGCCTCGACGGCTGGAAGGGGGGCAACATGTCCAGCTTGGGCTGCATGGCCAGTGCCATGGGCGGGATCGGCGGCAGGGGCAAGCGGCTCATGTAATTCAGCATCGCCTGCACTTTGCCAACGCCAGTCGTGGTCATGGCACCTTCGCCAAATGCCGCCTGAATGGCTGCAAGATCGGTCAGCCGGGCCAGTTCGGACAACAACTTGCTGGCATCAAGCGGCAAGGGCGGGATGCGTGCCAGTTGCGACAGCATCGCCATCGCCGCCCCGGCAAAGCTGGTCGAACTGACTGGCGGCATCGCCAGCGACGTGGGGATCGTCTCAAGCGGGCCAAGGCTCGCCAACGTCATGGCCATGGACTGCATTGGAATGGGCAGGGCAAACCGCGGGATCGGACCCATCCCGCGCACAGCACCCATCGTTGCGTTCATCTTGCCCGGGGCAGGCGGCAGCCCTTCGGCCTGGGCAAAGGTGCTGTCAAGCCCGGACAGATCCATCGGGCACAGGCCCTGCGCGCGCATCGCCAAGGTCATCCGCGCAGCCATCACCATGTTGAACATGGGTTTCTTGGGCATATAGGCCGCAGCACTCAGCACGGGCTGCACGTTCTCGGCAAGCTCGGACACCATCTGCTGCAATTCATTCATCAGCGCGGCAATATCCGTCAGCGGCAGAAAGGCCGCCAAAGAGGACAAGGACGCCATCTTGCCCATCAGCGCCGGAGGCTTCGGCGGCACCCAGGACTGGCCCACCATCGGGGCCATGACGGCGGCCATTTTCATGTCGATGCGCGGGGCGGGTGCAGAATCGGGCATGGGCAGGCCAAGCATCGCAACCATTTTTGGCATCTGTATGGGCACAGCGCCCACGGCAAGGCTGGCCTTGGGCGCCGTCAAAGCCCCGAGAGGCGCAACGCGAGGAGGGCAAAAGCAGGTCATTTCAACTCCGAAAATGCGGATTCTTTGCTGTGTTCAAATTTGTCAGGCCGGCACATGGGCCAACCTGCAAGCGACACTATCAGATAACCCCGAACCCGGGAATTTTATTCGATACTCATCAAGTCGCGACTCTCACCGCGATCAGTCGCCAGTCACAACCCGGAACACTTCGACAGGTGCGTGAATGCCCTTGAGGGACATCTCGCCCACCGCTTCGGCATCGAAATTGTCCTCGACGGCCGTATAGGCGCGCGGGCTCAGCAAAATCTCACCATCTTTGGCCTGATCACACAACCGCGCGGCAAGGTTCACCGCAGTCCCGCTGGCGGTGTAGTCATAGCGCCCCGCCGATCCGACCATGCCAACGGTGGCATAGCCCAGCGATATGCCAACGCCAAAGCCCAGCCGATGCCCGTGTCGACGCCATTTGAGCGACAATTCCGCCATCCGGGACCGCATCGCCAGACCCAGACGCAGCGCGCTGCCCGCCGGATCGTCGCAAGGCAGCGGGTCGTTGAACAAGACCATGATCCCGTCCCCCGCCCGTGTGTCCACCCCCGCCCCATGTTCGGCGATCAGTGCGCCCATCTCTTCGTGATAGGATTGCAGAACTTCGATGGTTTCCTCTGGCTCCGCAGTTTCGCAAAAGGCGGTGAACCCGCGAATGTCGCAGAACAGCACGCCCAACAACGCGCGGTGACTTTTGAGCAGCTTGTCCGAGCCCTGGCTGACCACAGTATCGGCGACAGCAGCGGGCAGGAACCGTTTGAGGCGGCCCATCCGCTCGATCTCGCCCACCTGCTCCTCAACCCGGGTGCCAAGTTCGGCATTCAGCGATTCCAGCGCACGGAACTGGCGGACATTCTCGATGGCAATCACTGCCTGTTCGGCAAAGGTTTTGACCAGCTCAACATCGTGCGCGCCAAAAGGCGCAATTTCGCGCCGGTAGAGCATGATCGCCCCGATGGCGATGTCGCCCTGCATCAGCGGAACCAGCAGAACTGATCGGGCACCTTCGGTCTCGACCAGCTCATTGCGCCACCGACCCGAGGCGGGAAATTCCGGGTCGTTGACCAGATCTGCGCTCTGGATGATCCGGGCTTCGGCCACGGCGCGCACCGCCACCAGGCCAGACTCGGCCATCGGCTCGTTGAACTCTTTCAGCGCATCCGCAAAATCCGGCCTCACCCCGCGAAAAGCGGGTACTGATACGTGGGTGCGTGCATCATTGGCCATGGGCAGAAAGGCCAGCGGCGCGTTGCACAGGCGCGAGGCGTTTTCGAGGATTGCTTCGAACACCGGCATCTCGTCGTCGCGCGAGCGGCTGATGACACCCAACACCTCGCGGGCGGCCGCCTCCCGTTCAAAACGGGACTGGATTTCGCGGAATTGATTGACGTTTTCGATGGCAATGACGGCTTGCGCAGCAAAGGTTTCGACAAGCGCGATTTCATCGGCGGTGTAGGGGCGAACGTCCTTGCGGAACAGGATCAGCGTCCCGATCCCACCCGTTTGCGTCATGAGTGGCACAAACAGGTTGGTGCGGATGCCGGTATCCTCCACGACTGTCACGTAGTGGGATATGCCCTTTTTGTAGCCCTCGGTGTCGGCCATGTCATGCACATGGACCGGCTTGCCCTTGACGATGGAGCTGGCCGCCATCGAAATATCCGGGTCCATCGTGACAAGCCCATCGTCATAGACCTTTTGCGTCGCCGGATCGACGCCGAGAGAGGCTGCAAGTTTTTGATGGCTGTCGCCCGCACGGCCCAGCGCCAGCGCGGCAGAGTCAGCGGCACAGAGGGCGGCGGCCTTTTTCAGAATCAAATCGAACACGGGCACCTCGTCGTCCCGCGATGTGCTGATCAGGTGCAGCACTTCGGCCATCCCGCGCTCGCGCTCAAGCCGGATCTGGACCTCCTTGAACTGACGCACGTTCTGGATGGCGATCACCGCCTGCTCGGCAAAGGTTTTGACCAGCGCGATCTGGCGGTCGTCAAAGGCGGAAATCTCGTGCCGGAACAGCGTGATGGCACCGATCCCCTCGCCCTCGGATATCAGGGGCACGAACAGGACAGTGCGAATGCCGATTTCGTCGACCATCGCGCGCACCGGGGCGGCGCCCGCCTTGTAGAGATCGCTGTGCGCCATATCGGGCAGATGAATGAGCTTGCGTTCCAGAATGCTTTTGGCCGCATAGGTCTGTTCGGCATCCATCGGCATCTTGCGATCACGAAACAACTGCGCCGCGCTTTCCTTGACGCCGCGCTGTGCCGCGAGGGTCTGAAACGTGTCTCCGGGGCGCACAAGGACAAGGGCCGACACTGGCGCACCGCACAGGGCCTGCGCGCGATCAAGGATGCATTCAAAGACGGGCGCCTCGTCATCGCGGCTGTTCGCGATGACATCAAGGACCTCGCGCAGCGCCTCAAGATGCGCGCGGGCATCCGACAACGCGTCGCATTGCTTGCCGCTGTCGTCCCTGTCCGTCACCGCATCATCCTAAATTGCCTTATGAATTTCCGTCACGTTAGTGGCGCGCGCAGAACTTGGCCAGCACGATCCAACACACAAAAAACGGCACCCGAAGGTGCCGTTTTGAATTGGCGGGTGATGGCAGACGTCAGCCCTTGCCCTTCCAGGGAACAAGCACGCGTTCGGCCCAGCGCATCAGCATGTCGATGCCAAACCCGATCACCCCGATCAGGATAATCCCCATGATCACGATGTCGGTGTTTTGGAACTTTGAGGCGACCATGATCATCATGCCCGCGCCCTGTTCGGCAGCGACCAGTTCTGCGGCCACAACCGTGCCCCAACAGACCCCCATCGCGACGCGCGCGCCGGTGAAAATCTCGGGTAATGAATTGGGGACAATCACGTGGCGCATGATCTGCGCTTTGGATGCACCAAGGGAATAGGCGGCATGGACCTTGGAAATCTTGACGCCCGACACCCCGGACCGCGCGGCAATGGCCATGATCCACAGGGCGGCAAGGAACAGCAGGATGATCTTGCCCGTCTCACCAATCCCCGCCCAGATGATCACCAGTGGGATCAGCGCCAAGGGCGGCACCGGGCGCATGAATTCCACGATGGGGTCAAACCAGCCCCGGAACCAGTTGCTCAGACCCATGGCATAGCCCAGCGGAATGCCCACCAGCGCACCAAAGAAAAAGCCGACGATCACGCGGAACAGGGAATAGCCCAAGTGCTCCCACAAGGTAGAGCCGCGAAAGCCTTCGCTGGCGATCTCGCCAATGCGCACGACAACGGCCTCGGGCGCGGGCAACCAGATCGGTTCCATCTGCCAGCCCTTGTTGGGCTGAATGTTGGGCGTGCCCTTGTCGGAAATATTGACCGTGCCCCAGCCAACATCGACAGAGCCGCCGGGTCGCACGGGTTCGCCGTTGATCTCTATGATCTCGGCGCCGTCGCCGCGGCCAATCTCGTCATTGCGGTCAACCCGCAGCAATCCGGACCGCCACATGCCGATGGCAACGGAATCGTCCTTGGCCCACCCGTCCCCGGGCGCAACTTCGGGGGCTTCTGTGGGTTCGTCGATGGGATGCACAACCACGGTCACCATGGCGGTGTCGCGCTCGTTTCCGGCCTGTGCCGTGTATTCAAACGTGCCTTCGCCCTCGAACGGGCCGGGGGCGTGCAGGAAACCCGGCAACAGGGACGAGCCTGTGAACATGCCCCACAACAGGAAGATGGTGAGAATGGATATCACGCTGGCCGCGCGGTTTGGGGTGACCGCGCTTTCATCGCCAAAGGTGACAGTCTTGAGAGAGCCGTAATCGGAAATGGCCGAGCGTTGGGCAACGGCCTTGACCACGAAAAAGGCGATGACAAAGATCGCGACGTATATCAGGAACGGGATCATGTCGCTGCCTCCGTGCGGCCCATAATTTCTTCTTCCATATCCCAGATCATGCCCAGGATTTCCTCGCGGCGCTCACCGAACTCTGGATGCTTCTTGACCTCGCGCAGATCGGCAT
Source organism: Tateyamaria armeniaca (assembly GCF_045797845.1). NCBI lineage: Bacteria > Pseudomonadati > Pseudomonadota > Alphaproteobacteria > Rhodobacterales > Roseobacteraceae > Tateyamaria > Tateyamaria armeniaca. The sequence continues at coordinate 1,539,934 of NZ_JBHDIY010000002.1, read as the reverse complement.
CGACACCCATCTCGGCAAAGGGCAGGCGATATTCCTTGTGGATGCGGCCAGGGCGCGGGGCCATGACCAGCAACCGCTCGCCCAGCAGCAACGCCTCTTCGACCGAGTGGGTGATCAGGATGATCGTCTTGCCGGTCTCTTTCCAAAGCTTCAGGACGAGGGACTGCATCTTTTCACGGGTCAGCGCATCCAGCGCGCCCAGCGGTTCGTCCATCAGGATCACGTCCGGATCGTTGGCAAGGCAGCGGGCCAGGGCCACGCGCTGCTGCATGCCGCCGGACAATTCGTACACGGCCTTTTCCTTGAAATCCTGCAGACCGACAACATCCAGAAGGTGATCGACAATCTCGTGCTTGTCGTTCTTGGGCATCCCTTTCATCGAGGGGCCAAAGCCGACGTTTTCGCGCACCGACATCCATTCAAACAGCGCACCTTGCTGGAACACCATGCCACGTTCGGCGTCGGGGCCGTTGATCTCGTGACCGTTCAGGATCATCTTGCCACCCGTGGGCGCAAGAAATCCCGCAACGATGTTCAGCAGCGTTGTCTTGCCACAGCCCGACGGGCCCAGCACGCTCAGCAATTCGCCCGCCTTGAGGTCAAGCGAGACGTCTTGCAACGCCTGAACATGCCCGCCATCTGGCAGATCAAAGCGCATCGAAATACTTTGGATTGATAGTCCGGACATCGGTTCCCACCTGTCGCTTAGGTGCTGATGCACCCGGTTCGGCGAGGGTCACCCCGCCTCGGAGAGAAAAAGGGCCCGTGCGCGCATGGCACACGAGCCCTCAATCATGATCTTAGTTGACGGCTGCCAAAGGTGCTGTGTTCACAGTGCCTTCATAGCTGTCCAGTGCAGAGTCGATCGACCCGGACTGCACGAACACATCCGCAACACCCTTCATGAAGGATGCAGCCGTGCCGCCCAGCCATGCATCGCTCAACTGCTCTTCGACAGTCGGGAAGGCGAAGCCGGCCAGCGTTTCGGCTGTGGCGTCTTCGTCCATACCCGCGTCCTTGGCGATAACAGGCAGCATTTTGGCGTGGTTTGCCTCATCAGCCCACATCGCGTTCGCTTCGGCTGTGACGGCCAGGAACTGGCTCAGCAGTTCGCCTTCTTCGGCGATGAAGTTGGCGGGTGCCGTTGTCGCGTCAAACACCAGAATGCCCAGCGCTTCTTTTTCCGCGCCGGTCAGCAGGATGTTGCCGGATTCTTTCATGCGACGCAGCGCGCCACCCCAGCCACAGGCCATGTCGACAGCGCCTTGCGCCAGTGCCGCAGCACCTTCCGCAGGGGCCATGTCCACGACGTCAAGGCTGGCCACGTCCACACCAAAGTGGTTCATCTGGCTCAGGAAGCCGTAATGCGCGGCGGTGCCCAGTGGCACGGCGACTTTCTTGCCTGCCAGTTCGCCGGCAGAGTCCTTGTCGATTTCCAGCGACGCGTTCACCACGCAGTTGTCGTTTTCCGAATAGGACACGGCCACGTCAACGATCTGGATGTCCTGGCCCGCAGATGCGGCAACAACGAAGGGTGGCACGCCCTGGCTGACCGAGATCTGAACGTCGCCCGACGCCATGGCAGCAGACATCGCCGTGCCGGTGTCAAAGCTCACCCAGTTGATCTTGGTGCCGCCCATGGCTTCTTCGTACATGCCGGTCTCTTTGGCGAACTGGAATGGCATCGGCCATTCGAGGAAATAGGCAACTGTGATTTCGCCGCCGTGGCCTGCTGCAACTGCGCCCTGTGCGCCTGCCAGCATTGCGGTGGCTGCAACTGCACCCATCAGCTTGGATTTGAAGGTCATACGTTTACTCCCGTGGTTCACGCAGCCCGAGGGCCGCACGTTTGATAAGGTTTCGGGCGGTGGTCCGCCTCTGTTCGCGCGCTATGCCTTGCGGCGCTGGCGCGATCCGAGCCGATAATGCGCCTAGGATCAATGTTTATTCGGAGAAACTGTTACATTGCGGATGCATTAATCTGTACATTTGATGAATCGAAAATCGTGACAGGTGCCTGAAAATAAGGCGATTTGGGCGAAACACCCATCAAAAAGACGCCCTGATCGGCTAAAACTGGCTTTATTTACGCCCCCAAACTGGCCCTATTGCTATGACTAGATTCTCAGCGATTATGGGACAGCGCGGCGGCCAAACGCCTTTTGAACACTGGCCCCGCCTCTCATCGAAAGGTTTGCAGCCCATGGACGGCACGTTCAACGAAAACGACATCAGCCGTGTGATCGAAGCAGATCGCGCAAATGTGTGGCATCACCTGATCCAGCACCAGCCGTTCTTTACCGGCGCGGACCCCAAGATCATTGTCGAAGGCAAGGGAATCAAAGTCTGGGATCAGAAGGGCATTGAGCATATCGACGCAGTGTCCGGCGGGGTCTGGACAGTCAATGTCGGCTATGGCCGGGAAACCATCGGCGACGCAGTGCGCGATGCCATCGTCAAGATGAACTTCTTTGGCGGCACCACCGGCTCGATCCCCGGCGCGCTGTTCGCTGAAAAGCTGCTGACCAAGATGCCCGGCATGGACCGCGTCTATTACTGCAACTCCGGCTCCGAAGCGAACGAGAAAGCCTTCAAGATGGTGCGCCAGATCGCGCACAAGAAATACGGCGGCAAGAAGCACAAGATCCTCTACCGCGACCGCGACTATCACGGCACCACTATCGCGTGTCTGAGCGCGGGTGGTCAGGACGAACGCAACGCACAATACGGGCCCTACACCCCCGGTTTCGTGCGCGTGCCCCATTGCCTTGAATACCGCAAGCACGAGCAAGACGGCGCACCTGAGCAAAACTATGGTGAATGGGCCGCCGACCAGATCGAAGCCATCATCCTGCGCGAAGGCCCCGACACCGTGGGCGCGCTCTGCCTTGAGCCGGTCACCGCAGGCGGCGGCGTGATCGAGGCACCCGATGGCTACTGGCCGCGTGTTGCCGAGATTTGCGAGAAATATGACATCCTGCTGCATATCGACGAGGTTGTCTGCGGCGTGGGTCGGACCGGCGAATGGTTCGGCTACCAGCACTATGGCATCAAACCCGATTTCGTGACGATGGCCAAAGGGGTGGCCTCGGGATACGCCGCCATCGCCTGCATGGTCACCACGAACGACGTGTTCGACATGTTCAAGGACGACACCTCGGACAACATGAACTATTTCCGGGATATCTCGACCTTTGGCGGCTGCACGGCCGGGCCCGCAGCGGCCATCGAAAACATGCGGATCATCGAGGACGAAGACCTGCTGGGCAACACGGTCGCAATGGGCGACTACATGCTCGACCAGCTGCGCGCCCTGCAAGACCGCCACGCAGTCATCGGGCAGGTGCGCGGCAAGGGCCTGTTCCTGGGCGCCGAACTGGTCAAGGACCGCGACAGCCGCGAACCTGCGGATGAAAAGATGGTACAGGCAGTGGTCGGCAACTGCATGAAACAGGCAGTGATTATCGGCGCGACCAACCGCTCCCTGCCCGGTCGGAACAACACGCTGTGCTTCTCGCCCGCGCTGATCGCGACCACGGACAACATCGATCACATCGTGGGGGCGGTGGACACTGCACTGACGGACGTGTTCGGCTGACATCTGCGGGCCGCGCCACCACGCGCGGCCCAACCGGTCAAAAATCCAGCACCGCACCGCTGGGCGGATCCTCCGTCACAGGCCCATACAGAAACAGTGCGCCGCCATCGGCGAACTGCTTCAACGCCCCGCACTGCCGTTCCGGCATAGTCATGGGCGCACCCGCATTGTGCGCACCAGCCAATGGATTGAGAAACGGGCGCAGGTCCGAAATACGCTCCGCCCCCGTGCGCAGCCGCAGCTGATATTCCTCGGAAATGCCCCCGACCTCGTTGCCGATGATGGTTTCGGCCAGCTCGGCTAAAACCGGTAGATCATCCAGCACCCTGTAGCGGTTGAAAAACGGGGGCGTGCCGTAGATCTCGAAATTCAGGTTGCCGAGCACCCGCTCGGTTCGGTCCAGATGCACAAGGGACCGGTAGATTTCGACCCGACACTCCGCGCAGCGCAGCCCCTGCACGATGCTGTTGGTGAACCGCAAATTCCACCCGCCGCGCAGGTTCAGCTCGTCGACCACGACCCGGTCCATCTGAATGACGTTCAGGGGCGGCCCGACGTCCAGCGCGCTCAGAACACTCGCGGCCCCCAACACCACCGCGGGTTCATCATCGACCAACAGGATCAACAGCGCCTCTTTGATCTGTTCGCCCAACTGTCCCCTGCCAGCCAGCGCGCGGATCGCAAACAGGGTGGCGCGGTTGGGCGGATAAGTCATCGTGGTGTCGACATTCAGCGACACCTCGCAACTGCGCCCCGCGTTCTGCAGGCGCGCGCTCGGCGGCAATTGGAACTGCACCTGACGCATCGCCTCTTGCAGGGTGACCTCGCGCGCGCTGGCCAACAGACGCGCACGGAGATCGCTGACCAGCGACAGCATCAGGATCTCGTTCTGCATCGCCGCCGCTTCGGTCTGCTCGCGCAACCGCTCGGTCTGCGCCTCCATCAGCGCGGTCTGCGCGGTCATCAAATCCGTCTGCTCGCCAATCCGTTCGGTCTGCACCCGCAGCGTGCGCGTCTGCTCGAACAGCAGCACCGTGCCGACAAATGCGCCAAAGGCCAGCAGCAGGCCCAGCGCGGTGCCGATCACCCAGCGGTAGAAATTCGACCACGTGTACCAGCCCACCCCGCTTTGCACGAGGGCGCGGGCATGGGTGGCGGCGGTATCGGTATCGCCCTTGCTGGCGGCGGTGACCGCATCGACGAGCGATCCGCTCACATCCTCCAGCGTCGCCTCGCTGCGCCCGACCAGACGACGCAAAATGCCGTCGCGAAAGAACAGCACAACCACCAGCACGACGACCAGTGCCGCCACAGCCGCGAAAATGGCGATGGCGACATCGCGCAGCCGCTCTTCGGCCACGCCCATGATCGCAGCAGCAACCGGTACCACCAACAGCGCGGCAGCAAAGAAACCGATCCAAAATGACAGATGCTTGCCCATGCCGCATCCTGCGACAGTTCAACTGATCCGTGCAAGCATTGTGGGGTTACGAACGCGACCGGTGTCGGCGCAGCCATTCATCCGCGACATCGCCCATGGTGCGCGGTGTTCCATCCTTGATCCACGCCATGAAGGCACGATCGAACTTGAACTCAGCACCGCAGGCGTTGATCAGAAAACGGCGCACGTTCTGGGTGTTGCGATAGGTCGCGGTGACAGGTGTCTCCCGCGTGATCGCATCGCTGTGCCAGTCGAAACTCATCCCGCCTCCGGCTTGATGTGCGCATCACCGCCATGCGCTGAATGCGCCCCGACGGTGAGTCGATCGCCAATGTATAGCACAAAGGCGGAGCAGTTCAGATCGGGGACAGTCGGTCACTTACGAGTGGATTAGGTCCAAATGTCGAAAAATATTGAATAAAAATCGCCTGAATCCCCGTCACATGAGCCAAGATGATTGATTTGACGACCGTTCCCTGACAAAAATGTGATATACATGCTTCGTGGGGGATACCCCGCGCGGGAAAGGCATTTGACAAAAAGTGATTAGGAGAGACCGATGAAATCCAATTTTTTGAAAGCGGCGGCGACGTGCGTCGTCATGGCCTTGGCGACACCAGCCTCGGCTCTTACCTTTGTTCTCGATTTTGACACGGTTGGCAGCTCCGACATTTTCGGATCGACAACCAACGCGTTCAATTCCAGCCCGTTCGGCTTTTCCGGCCTGACGGACTCGGAAATCAAGCTGGGCGTCCTGAACACAGTGACCGAGCATTTCCGCAGCTACCCAACGGTAGGTCTCAACCCAAGCAGCCCGCTGCCCGTCGGCCAGGAACTGGACATCGACTTCGAGATTGGCAGCATCGGCAGCGCACCGACGAACGGAGACACCGACTACTTCTTCATGCAAATTGGAACGGCCGTTCCAGCCAATCCGGGTCTGTTCGGCCAAGCCTGCCTGAGCTGCGTACGCAATGCGGCAGGGTTCGGTCCCAATTTCGGTGTGACCAGTGGCGACGTCGTCGGATCCATCTACACTGACGCAATTTCCAGCATTGCCGGGCTCGCGGCTGACAACGACCAACTCTTCAATCTGATCGCAGGCACAACGTCACACGAAATTGCACACACGCTGTCTCTTGAACACGCTGGTGCCCAAGCCGTAAACCCCGGCCAATCCGCATGGGGCGTCATGGGCTCGGGCGCGACGTCGATGCCAAGCAGCCAGCGGGTGCTGGATCGAGAATTCACATATGCGAAATTCGGCCAGTTGATCGGTTCGGTCGGCCTGCGCGATGTCACAACCGCACCGGAGCCTGTGCCACTGCCTGCCATGGGCTGGGCTTTGCTTGCCGTCTGCGCAGGTCTGGGCACATACGGACGCCGCGCGAAAAAGAAGGCGGCCTGAGGGTCGCCAACGATATGCAGGATACACCTTTGACCCTAAAAGCAAAAAGTATCCCGCAGCTCACACGGCTTCTTGCGCCTGTCCTAATCAGTCTGGCGGTTGTCACATCAGGAGGGGCAGCCGTGGCTGACTGGGAATACCGCACACCTGCCGAGGTCGCCGCACAGGCCGACCTGATCGTTTCAGGCGTCCTGACGGGCCGGGTGAGCGAAGAGATCGCTGGGTCAGGCAACCTTCAAAACATCGGCACTGTGAGCATCGACAAGGTGTTCAAAGGTACGGCAGACGGCGACACCGTCGCGGTCATACTGGCCCCGACACGGCCCGGTGGGCTTGTCTCCAGCGCGGACGTGTTGATTGCAGACGGGCAAGCCGGGCTGTGGTATCTGCAAGCGACAGAGCGTGCGGGCCTGTTTGCAGTGAAACGCCCGGACCAGTTTGTGCCCGCCGACGAGGCCGCGGAACAGATCAAGGCACTGGCCTCAGAATAGTCTGCTTAGACTGTGCCTGAGACGGATAGTTGCAGCAGTGCTTGCATGCTTCCGTAGGTAGATGCGGCAGTTGGCGACCAACTGAATGACGCACTCCTTCCTGTGCCAGCGCCGCAACCCGATTGGCCCATATGTGATGACCTGAGCCACCCCCAGAATACAATTGCACCCCTTCAGTTTCGCAGCCCAGCGCCACTTGCCTATTGCACCGGTGTGCGCTTTCAGCCCGATCCGACCCAATTTGCTGCACCCATCCTCCCTCATCCTGCCGAGGCGAGGGCATGGGGTCGCATGATCCGCCAACCGGCTCTCGCACCCGACATCGCCTCCATCCCAAAAGAAGAGATTGCATTTCTGTAGTTTATTGATACAAATTGTCCCACTAATGAGTGAAACATGATGCGGTCGATGTGCTTGAACTGCGCATCGCCTTGGCATTCGGTCGCAAATAATACCAGATTGAAATAGCAGTAATGCCAGATTAAGGTTGCACCATGGCTCTGCCCATAGAAACCTTTTTCCTGTCCCCCAACCACCAGGGCACCCTTCAAAGCCAGGTGCAGCAGATGATCGCGCACGGCATCCTGTCGGGCCGCTTCGGCACCGGGGAAAAGCTGCCATCCACGCGCAAACTCGCCGCGCATCTGGGCATCAGCCGCATTACCGTCACGCTGGCCTATACGGAACTGGTTGCCTCGGATTATCTGACGGCACGCGGGCGTTCAGGGTACTATGTCTCGGACAATGCGCCGGTCCCTCCGGTCTATCAGCCACAGCCCATGGCCGCCGAATCCGTCGACTGGACCCGCGCCATCGGCCAGCGGTTTTCGGGCGGGCGCACCCTCAGCAAACCCAAGGACTGGGCGCGCTTTCGCTATGCCTTCATCTACGGACAAACGGACCCGCAACTGTTTGATCACGCCAACTGGCGGCAATGCGCGTTGCAGGCGCTGGGGCAGCGCGACTTTTCGGCGCTGACGGCCGACTATTATGACCGCGACGACCCGCAACTGATCGAGTTCATTCAGCGCAACACGCTGCCGCGGCGCGGGATCAGCGCAAATGCCGATCAGATCCTCATCACCATGGGGGCGCAGAACGCCCTGTGGCTTACAGCGCAGGTGCTGCTGACCCAGCGTCGTACTGCCGCGTTCGAAGATCCCTGCTATCCGGCCTTGCGCGAAATTCTTACGCAATCCCGGTGCCATATGGCCCCGGTCAGGGTGGATCAGAAGGGGTTGCCGCCCGATGCAATCCCACCGCAGGTCGACGTGATCTTTGCCACACCCAGCCATCAGTGCCCGACCACATCGACCATGCCGATGGAGCGCAGGCAGGACCTGCTGGACCGCGCGCGCGCCCTTGATGCGCTTGTGATCGAGGATGATTACGAGTTCGAAATGTCCTTTCTGGAACGCCCCTCGCCCGCGCTCAAATCGATGGATGTGGACGGGCGCGTGATCTACGTGGGCAGCTTTTCCAAATCCCTGTTTCCCGGGCTGCGTCTGGGCTTTCTCGTGGGTTCAGAACCGTTCATCCGCGAGGCGCGTGCCTTGCGCGCCTCTGTGCTGCGCCATCCGCCGGGACACATCCAGCGGACTGCGGCCTATTTCCTGTCGATGGGGCACTATGATGCACAAATCCGCAAGATGGGCGCAGCCCTGCACCGCCGCCGCACCGCCATGCAGGCAGCCATAGACGCGCACGGGCTCGAAATCGCGGGACTGGGCGGTTTTGGAGGGTCGTCCTTCTGGATGCGCGCACCCGCACACAAGGACGCACGCCAGCTCGCGCTCGACCTGCAAGAGGCCAGTGTGTTGATCGAACCGGGCAACGCGTTCTTTTCGGGACAGGACACGCCGCGCAACTATTACCGCCTGGGTTATTCCTCGATCCAGTCTGACCGCATCACCGAAGGGATCGCCCGCATCGCAAAAGCTGTCGAATCCTAGTCTGGACCTAAACGGCGATTTCAACTGGCCCTAACGCCTCTTGTCGTCGCCGACTACCGTAACTGCAACACACCCGGGGCGATTCTGACGCCCCCTTTTCATTTGGGAGAGCGCCGTCATGAAAATGACCACCGAAGAAGCCTTTGTTAAAACGCTGCAGATGCATGGGATCGATAATGCTTTCGGAATCATCGGCTCTGCCATGATGCCGATTTCCGACATCTTCCCCGACGCGGGTATCAAGTTCTGGGACTGCGCCCACGAAACTTCGGGTGGCATGATGGCAGACGGCTTTACCCGCGCCACTGGCAAGATGTGCATGATGATCGCGCAGAACGGCCCCGGCATCACCAACTTCGTCACCGCCGTCAAAACCGCCTACTGGAACCACACGCCGCTGCTGCTGGTCACCCCGCAGGCCGCCAACAAGACCATCGGTCAGGGCGGTTTCCAGGAGATGGAGCAGATGCACCTGTTTGCCGACTGCGTGGCCTATCAGGAAGAAGTCCGCGATCCCTCGCGCATCGCCGAAACCCTGAACCGCGTGATCATGCAGGCCAAGCGCGCCTCCGGTCCCGCCCAGATCAACATCCCGCGTGACTTCTGGACCCAGGTAATCGATGTCGACCTGCCCGCCATCGTGGACTTCGAACTGCCGCAAGGTGGTGAGCAGGCCGTGCAAAACGCCGCCGACCTGCTGTCCTCTGCCAAATTCCCCGTGATCCTGAACGGCGCGGGCGCTGTCCTGTCCGTCGGCGGTATCGAAGCGTCGCGCGTTCTGGCCGAGAAGCTGGATGCGCCTGTCTGCGTCGGCTACCAGCACAACGACGCCTTCCCCGGGAACCACCCGCTGTTTGCTGGTCCCTTGGGCTACAACGGCTCAAAGGCGGGGATGCAGTTGATTGCGCAGGCCGACGTCGTGCTGTGCCTTGGCACACGCCTCAACCCGTTCTCGACATTGCCGGGCTACGGCATTGATTACTGGCCCACAGACGCCAAGATCATTCAGGTCGACATCAACCCCGACCGCATCGGCCTGACCAAAAAGGTCACCGTGGGCATCGTGGGCGATGCGGCCAAGGTCGCCAAAGGCATCACGGAACGCCTTGCCGATGACGCAGGCGACACCAACCGGTCGGACCGCAAGAACACCATCGCGACAACCAAATCGGCATGGGCGCAGGAACTGACCTCGATGAACGAGGAACAGGACGATCCCGGCACCGACTGGAACGTGCGGGCCCGCGCGGCCAAGCCTGACTGGATGTCCCCCCGCATGGCATGGCGCGCGATCCAGAAATCGCTGCCTGTCGAGGCGATCATCTCGTCCGACATCGGCAACAACTGCGCCATCGGCAACGCCTATCCTTCGTTCAACGAAAGCCGCAAGTATTTGGCCCCCGGCCTGTTCGGCCCTTGTGGCTATGGCCTGCCGTCCATCGTGGGTGCGAAAATCGGCAAGCCAGACACACCGGTTGTCGGATTTGCCGGCGACGGTGCATTCGGGATCTCGGTGAACGAGTTGACGGCCATCGGCCGTGGCGACTGGCCCGCCATCACGCAAATCGTCTTCCGCAACTACCAGTGGGGCGCGGAAAAGCGGAACTCGACCCTGTGGTTTGACGACAACTTTGTCGGCACCGAGCTGGACGAGGATGTCTCCTATGCCGGGATCGCCAAGGCGTGTGGTCTGAAAGGCGTTGTCGCCCGCACCCAGGACGAACTGACCGAGGCATTGGCGCAGGCGATCAAGGACCAGATGGAAAACGGTGTCACCACGCTGATCGAGGCGATGATCAACCAGGAACTGGGTGATCCGTTCCGCCGCGACGCGATGAAGAAACCTGTCGCCGTGGCCGGGATCAGCAAGGACGACATGCGTCAGCAAGTGGGCGCATAGCCTTCGTGGATCCGAGCAAACCAAATGGATGGGCCGCATGAGCGTGCTGGACGATCTCCAGTCGCGCGCAGCGGCCCATCCTGCGCATATCGTGCTGAGCGAGGGGTTCGATCCGCGCATTGTCTCCGCCGCCGTTCAGGCGGTCGCGGCGGGCCTTGGCCGGATCACGCTGGTCGGCGACACGCACACAGTCACCCGAGAATTGACCGCCATTGGTGCCGCACCGTCCCGCGCGCTGCAAATCGCAGATCCGGCCATTTCCCCCCATACAGATCATGTCGCACGCACCTATTTTGAACTCCGCCAGCACAAGGGCGTCACCCACGAGGTTGCGGAAAAGCAGGCACGTGACCCTCTTGTCTTTGCTGCGATGCTCGTACGTCTGGGCCACGCCGATGGCACCGTCGGCGGAGCCGTCGCCACAACATCGGACACGGTGCGCGCGGCACTTCAAGTGATCGGCAAGGCAGCCGACGCGCCCCTGGTCTCCAGCTTTTTCCTGATGGCGCTGCCCAAGGGGCACCCGTCCGGGCGCGGGGCCATGATCTTTTCCGACTGCGGGTTGGTGATCGACCCGTCCGCCACCGAACTGTCCGCCATCGCCGCGCAATCCGCCGCATCCTGCCGGGCGCTTATGGCCGAGACCCCCAAGGTAGCGCTTTTGTCCTTTTCCACAAAGGGCAGCGCGCGCCATGACGCCGTGACCAAGGTCACGGATGCGTTGGAACATTTGCGCGCCAACCACCCCGATATTGCGGCCGACGGCGAATTGCAGTTCGACGCCGCCTTTGTCCCAAGCGTCGGGTCCAGCAAGGCCAAAGGGTCGGATGTGGCAGGCCACGCCAACGTCATGGTCTTTCCCAATCTCGATGCAGGCAACATCGGCTACAAGATTGCGCAGCGGATCGGCGGGTGTATGGCAATCGGCCCCGTGCTGCAAGGCCTTGCCAAGCCCGCCAATGACCTGTCACGTGGGTGCACTGCCGATGATGTGGTCCACATGATCGCCGTCACCGCCCTGCAAGCCGCAGCCCTCAAGGAGCGCACATGACCCAGCCCAAACTTGATCTGTCGCCCAAGGTGTCTGACGAGGTCCGCAAAACCACGTGTTACATGTGCGCCTGCCGCTGTGGCATCAACGTGCATCTCAAGTCGGGCAAGGTCGCCTATATCGAGGGCAACCGCGATCACCCGGTGAACAAGGGCGTGCTGTGTGCCAAGGGCAGCGCCGGCATCATGCAGATCAACGCCCCCTCGCGCCTCAAGGCCCCGCTGAAACGGGTTGGCCCGCGCGGGTCCGGCGCGTTTGAGGAAATCAGCTGGGACGAAGCGTTGCAGATCGCAACCGACTGGCTGGAACCTGTGCGCAAGGAAAACCCGGAAAAGCTGGCGTTTTTCACAGGCCGTGACCAGTCCCAATCCTTCACCTCGCTCTGGGCACAAAGTTATGGCACCCCCAACTACGCCGCGCATGGCGGATTCTGTTCGGTCAACATGGCGGCGGCGGGCATCTACACGATGGGCGGCGCGTTCTGGGAATTCGGCCAGCCCGACTGGGACCACACCAAGCTGTTCATGCTGTTTGGCGTCGCAGAGGATCACGACAGCAACCCGATCAAGATGGGCATCGGCAAGATCAAGGCGCGCGGCGCGCGTGTGATCGGGGTGAACCCGATCCGCACAGGCTATAACGCCGTGGCCGACGATTGGGTGGGCATCACCCCCGGTACCGACGGGCTGTTCATCCTGTCCCTCGTCCATTGCCTGATGAAAGCGGGCAAGATCGACCTGAATTACCTCGCCCAGTTCACCAACGCGCCCTGCCTCGTGAATGGTGACGAAAAGTCGCCTGAGTTCGGTCTGCTGCTGCGCGATGAGAACGGCAAAGAACTGGTGATGGACCGCAAGACCGGCAAGCTGACGCCGTTTGACCAGAAAGGCGTGAAACCCGATCTGGTAGCCACGCACCGCAAGGCGGGCATCAGCCACCGGACCGTCATGCAGCACATGGCCGAACGGTATCTGACCGACGAATATGCCCCCGAAACAGTGGCCGAACGTGTTGGCATCTCGGCCAAACGCATCCGCACACTGGCCGCCGAAATTGCGCGCGTCGCCTTTGACGAGGCGTTCGAGCTGGACCAGGAATGGACCGACTTTCGCGGTGAGACGCACAAGAAAATGCAGGGCCGCCCGGTCTCCTTCCACTCGATGCGCGGGGTTTCGGCCCATGCCAACGGGTTCCAGACCTGCCGCGCCCTGCACGTTCTGCAAATCCTGCTGGGCAGCGTCGAAGTGCCCGGCGGTTTCCGCTTCAAACCGCCCTACCCCAAACCTGCGACCGCGCACCCGAAACCCCACGTGGGCGTCACCAAGGGCGCGCCGCTCAACGGCCCGCACCTCGGCTTTACCCACGGCCCCGACGATCTGGCGCTGAAAGAAGACGGCACGCCCGCGCGCATCGACAAGGCGTTCACCTGGGAAAACCCGATGTCCAGCCACGGGCTGATGCACATGGTGATCTCGAACGCCTATGCGGGCGACCCCTACAAGATCGACACGCTGTTCATGTACATGGCCAACATGTCGTGGAACTCCTCCATGAACACCGGCGGCGTAATGAAGATGCTGACGGACAAGGACGAAAGCGGCGAATACGTGATCCCACGGATTATCTATTCCGATGCCTACAGTTCCGAGATGGTCGCCTATGCCGACCTGATCCTGCCCGACACGACCTATCTGGAACGCCACGACTGTATCTCACTGCTCGACCGCCCGATCTGCGAGGCCGATGCCGCCGCCGACGCGATCCGCTGGCCGGTGATTGAACCCGACCGCGATGTGCGCGGGTTCCAATCCGTGCTGTGCGAGTTGGGGGCCAAGCTGAACCTGCCCGCCTTCACCAACGAAGACGGCAGCCAGAAATACGCCGATTACGCAGACTACATCGTCAACCACGAACGCCGCCCCGGCATTGGCCCGCTTGCAGGCTGGCGCATGGGCGACAAGGGGCTGACATCAGGGCGCGGCGGCGTGAACGAAGGGCAACTTGACAGCTATATCAAGAACGGCGGCTTCTTCGTCGAACACATTCCGGACGGGGCGAATTACTACAAACCCTGGAACGCCGCCTATCAGGACTGGGCCGTCGAAATGGGCCTGTATGACAGCCCACAGCCCTACCTGTTCTCCCTCTATGTCGAACCGCTGCGTCGCTTCCAACTGGCCGCCGAAGGTCACGGCGATCGCCAGCCACCCGACCATCTGCGCCAGCGGATCAAGGACACGATGGACCCGCTGCCGATCTGGTACGATCCGGCCCCTGAAAACAAGGTCGACGACTATCCGATCACCGCGCTGACCCAGCGCCCGATGGCGATGTACCACTCCTGGGGGTCACAAAACGCGTGGCTGCGCCAGTTGCACGGGCACAATCCGCTGTATCTGCCAACCAGGCTGATGCGTGAAAACAACCTCGCTGACGGCGACTGGGCCCGCGTGACGTCGCCGCATGGGGAAATCACCGTTCCGGTGCTGGAAATGGCGGCGCTCAACGAAAACACAGTCTGGACGTGGAACGCCATCGGCAAGCGCAAAGGCGCCTGGGCTCTGGATGAAAACGCGCCCGAGGCGACCAAGGGGTTCCTGCTCAACCACCTGATCCACGAATTGCTGCCGCCCAAGGGCGACGGGCTGCGGTGGGCAAATTCCGACCCGATCACGGGTCAGGCCGCTTGGTTCGACCTCAAGGTGCGGGTTGAAAAGGCAGAGGCTCCGGCAGAAAGCCAACCCAGCCTGCCCGCGATCGAATCCCCCGTCGGCAAGGACCCGGGCGATCTGGTGTGGAAGGTGGGCAAGTGACGGGAATCCAGCGCACCCTGTTGGCCATTCTGGCCTTTGTCGGCATTGCGGTTGGCCTGTTCATCTGGTTCATCGCGAACTGGGACAAGGACAAGACGCAGCCCATCGGGATGGCCCCCGGCGACAGCATCATCGCGGGCGCGATTGCTGTGCGCTTTGCGCCTGCCACGGCACCGGTCAGTTCGGATTTGATGCGGACCATGGACGCATGATCGCCCATCGGCCCCTCAACTGGAACGGGACGGCTGTGATGCCGCCCCGGATGTGTGCCTCAGGTCCGGCGACGACGCCACAGACCCAGCGCGCCCAGTCCCGTCAGCAACAAGACACCACCGGCAGGCAGGGGTACGGCAGGCGGCGCCGTACCAACCAGCGAGAAATTGTCAAACCCGACCGTCTCGCTTGGATTGCTCCAGCTTTCGGCGCGGATGGCGAACTCTGTCACATCGGCCAGAACGTCTTCCCAGATCGACTGGCTCACACCGAACAGCGACGCGGTGAGGGTGGCCGAAGCGGACTGCCACGTGGCCGTCGGATCATTCAGGATCACATCGGCACCAATCGTGCGGCCCGCGCCTGTCAACAGCAGTTGACCAAAACTTTCGATGTAACCGCCAGCGGCCTGTGCCGTCTGGATGTAGTCAACGGAAAACGCAGCACCATCAAAGGCGCTCAGATCACCGACCCATTCCGGACCAAAGGTCACGGCCATAAAACCGCTCGCCGTATCGACGACCGACAAATACGGATCGCTGGCACCACCAGGTCCACCGTTGATGACACTGCCCGCACCACCGTTGATCACGCCAAAACCGTTCAGCGTCCCGTCGTTGAAATTTTCGGTGAGGGTCATGGCCTGTGCGCCAGCGCCTGCAAGGGTCAAAGCCGCACAAACGGCAACTGCTTTCAAATACATTCAAACAATCCTTTCGATTTACAACAGCGCAACCGTAGCACGAATTTCGCGACTCACCAATCGCGCAAGGTGAAGGACATCAGCACATGACGACACTCCCCACCTCCACCCAGAAAAAGCTCGGACTGGTGATCGACCTCGACACCTGTGTCGGCTGTCATGCCTGCGTGATTTCGTGCAAGGGCTGGAATACCGAAAACTACGGGGCCGCCCTGTCGGACACGGATGCCTATGGGGCCAACCCATCCGGCACGTTCCTCAACCGCGTGCACAGTTACGAGGTGCAGCCCAAGCCGACCAGCGAACAGCCCGCGCCCGAGGCGCAACTGATCCATTTCCCCAAATCCTGCCTGCATTGCGACGACGCGCCCTGCGTGACCGTGTGCCCCACGGGCGCCAGCTACAAACGGGTCGAGGACGGCATCGTGCTGGTCAACGAATCCGACTGCATCGGTTGCGGCTTGTGCGCATGGGCCTGCCCTTACGGTGCCCGCGAAATGGACGCGGTCGAAAAGGTGATGAAAAAATGCACGCTCTGCGTCGACCGCATCTACAACGAAAACCTGCCCGAGATTGACCGCGAACCCGCCTGCGTGCGGACCTGCCCTGCAGGCGCGCGCCATTTCGGCGACTTTGCCGATCCCGACAGCAACGTGTCCAAGCTGACGGCCGAACGCGGCGGCATGAACCTGATGCCGGAACAGGGCACCAAACCGGTGAACAAATACCTGCCGCCACGCCCCAAGGACACGCTGTCCGCACCTGCAGGCGATATCGACATCCTCGCCCCCTACCTCGAACCCGTGGCGCAAGAGGCCAAAGGCTTTCTCGGCTGGCTCGACAAAACGCTGGAGAAGATCTGATGCATCCCGCTCCGTCCGTCATATTCTTCACCGTGTTCAGCGGCATTGGCTTCGGCCTACTGACCTTTCTTGGGCTCGGCTTTCCGGCTGTCACCGGCTGGACCGCCTTTGCGTTCTTCGTCATCGCCTATCTTGCAGCAGTGGGCGGGCTGATCTCGTCCACCTTCCACCTTGGCCACCCCGAACGCGCCCTCAAGGCGTTCACGCAATGGCGCTCGTCATGGCTCAGCCGCGAAGGGTGGTGCGCCGTCATCGCCCTGATCACCATGGGTCTCTACGGGCTTGGCCTTGTGTTCTTTGACCAACGATGGACCCTGCTGGGCCTGATCGGGTCGGTGTTTTCGGTGCTGACCGTGTTCACGACGTCAATGATCTACACCCAGCTCAAGACCATACCGCGCTGGAATTCACCGCTGACGCCCGTGATGTTCCTCAGCTATTCGCTGGCCGCCGGGGCGCTGCTGTCCGGGCAGGAACCGTGGGCGATCATCCTGCTTCTCATCGCAGGGGTGGCCCAGATCATCCTTTGGGCGCAGGGCGACGGCGCTTTGGCACGTTCGGGCACGACGCTGGCGACGGCCACCGGGCTGGGGCCACGCGGTGACGTGCGCGCGTTCGAACCGCCCCATACCGGCACCAATTATCTGCTCAAGGAATTTGCCTTCACCGTGGGGCGCAAGCACAGCCAGAAGGTGCGGATCATCTCGATCGTGCTGATGGCGGGGGTGCCGATCCTGCTGTTGCTGCCGCCGTTCTCGCATGGGCTTATCGCGCTGGCCGTGGCAAGCCACGTAGCAGGCGCTCTGGCCTCCCGCTGGCTGTTCTTTGCAGAGGCCGAACATGTGGTCGGCCTCTACTACGGCAAACGCTGAAGCAATGGTGGGCAGAATGCCCACCAGCCTTACATCAAACCGGCGTGACGCAACCCATCATCGACCAGCGCCTTGGTCTCATCCGTCAGCGTGGTCAGCGGCAGGCGCACCTCGTCTGAACACAGGTCCAGACGGGACATCGCGTATTTGACACCGGCCAGCCCGGGTTCGGTGAACACTGCCTTGTGCAACGGCATCACCTTGTCCTGAATATCCAGCGCCGTGGCATAGTCCCCGGCAAGGCAAGCCTCCTGCATCTGGCTGAGCAGTTTGGGCGCCACGTTGCCCGTGACGGTGATGCAGCCGGTGCCGCCCTGGGCGTTGAACCCGTGCGCGGTGGCATCCTCGCCCGAAAGCTGGATGAAATCCTTGCCACACGACATCCGCTGAAAACTGACACGCGCCAGATCGCCCGTTGCGTCCTTGACCCCGATGATGCGCGGCAGTTTGGCCAACTCACCCATTGTGGCCGGGGTCATGTCGATCACAGACCGCGGCGGGATGTTGTAGATCACAATCGGGATGTCGGCGCAGTCGTGCAGCGCCTCGTAATGCGCGATCAACCCGCGCTGGGTCGGCTTGTTGTAATAAGGGGTCACGACAAGTGCGGCGTCCGCGCCCACTTTCTTGGCAAACTGCACAAAACGGACCGCTTCGGCGGTGTTGTTGGACCCGGCCCCGGCAATCACCGGAATGCGGCCCGCAACAGTTTTCACAACTGTTTCAATGACGGTCTCATGCTCTTCGTGGCTCAGCGTCGGGCTTTCACCTGTGGTGCCTACG
Source organism: Tateyamaria armeniaca (assembly GCF_045797845.1). Classification (NCBI taxonomy): domain Bacteria; kingdom Pseudomonadati; phylum Pseudomonadota; class Alphaproteobacteria; order Rhodobacterales; family Roseobacteraceae; genus Tateyamaria; species Tateyamaria armeniaca. The sequence goes on along the minus strand of NZ_JBHDIY010000002.1, from coordinate 1,521,846 downwards.
GGGGCCAGCCCATGACTGCCCTGTTCGATATGCCACTCGACCAGCTTCTTGAGGGTTTCCAGATCCAAAGCGCCGTTACGAAACGGCGTGACGAGGGCAGGTATAGAACCTTTTAACATTCTCACGCTCCTTTTTTACGTGTGGCAGGCAGAGGGCCTGGGATGATTTATCGCCGATCCCGGAAAGTTCAGTTGAAACGTCACCGTGCCGGGATAAGCTATGTGCCTCTAGCCATGCACACACGGGAATTGCAAGAGATGAGCCGTTTTGCCGCCGCCCTGATCGCGCTTTTCCTGATGGTTGTGTCCGCTTGGGCCGAGCGTCCGCGCCCCTTGGGCTGGGCGATGGAGGCGATGCGGAACGGCGACTGGAACGTGGCCGCAACACTCGCCGCACGCGACGGCCCCGTCGCCGCAGACGTTATAGAATGGCACCGCCTGCGCGCCGGACGCGGCAGTTACACCGACATCATCGCCTTTCTGGATCGCCGCCCGGACTGGCCCGGCGAGGACTATCTGCGCCGCCGCTCTGAACCCGCCGTCGCGGCCGCCGGGGCAGAGGCCATTCGCGCGTTTTACAGCGCTTCGCCGCCGCAAACTGCCACCGGCGTTCTGGATTACGCCGCCGCACAGATCGAGGCGGGCAATGATGGCGAGGCGCAGGCCAGCGTGGTCATGGCGTGGCGCACCCTGCCGATGCGCGCACCGACACAGGCGCTTTACGTCTCGCTCTACCGCGATCTTCTGGCCCCGCATCATAGCGCACGGGTGGCTGCAATGCTTTGGGACGGGGCGCGGGATAATGCGCAAAACATGTTCGACCTGTTGCCCGAGGGTCAGGTTGCGCTGGCCCGAGCGCGCATCGCCCTGCAGGCCCGCGCAGGCAATGTCGATGCACGGATCGAGGCCGTGCCAGAGGCGCTTCAGAATGACCCCGGACTTGCCCATGACCGCTTTGAATGGCGCATCCGCAAGGGGCGGTGGGCCGATGCCAAGGCGTTGCTGCTGGAACGGTCAGCCTCGGCAGAGACGTTGGGGCGACCCGAGGCATGGGCCAACCGCCGCCGCGCCATGGCCCGCGATGAAATGCGGGACGGCGACGCCATGCGCGCCTATCAACTGGCCTCTCAGCATTTCCTGACATCGGGGTCCAGTTTCGCCGATCTGGAATGGCTTTCGGGGTATATCGCCCTGCGCAAACTGGACGATCCAGAACTGGCGCTGGGGCATTTTCAGGCCCACCGCGACGCGACACGGTCCCCGATTTCGCGCGGGCGGGCCGGGTACTGGATCGGGCGGGCGCATGAAGCAATGGGGCAGGAAACCGAGGCTCTCGCCGCCTATACCGAAGGCGCTCAATACCAGACGTCGTTTTATGGATTGCTGGCCGCCGAACGCGCCGCCCTGCCGACAGACCCGGATCTGGACGGATCAGAATCCTTTCCCGACTGGCGCGACTCAGCGCTTGCAGAGCGTGATCTGTTCGAGGCCGGGATGCTCCTGCAAGCCTCGGGCGACCTCAGCGTGGCCGAACGCTTCTGGACGCACCTCGCCGAAAGCCTTGAGCGTGAAGACGCCGGGCAGTTGGGCCAAGCCGCCATAGACATGGATCAACCCCACCTTGCCGTGATGATCGCCAAGCGCGTGGCCCAGCGCGGCATCACCCTGCACGCGCCCTACTACCCCCTCCATCCGCTGGCTAAGGCGGATTTGCCCATGGCCCCGGAAATGAACCTGTCCATCGCCCGGCGCGAAAGCGAATTTGATCCTGCCGTTCAATCCGGCGTCGGGGCGCGCGGCCTCATGCAGATCATGCCCGCCACGGCCAAGGAAGTGGCAGCATCCCTCGGGCGCAGCGCGGATCACAGCACGGGCAGGCTGATCTCCGATCCGGTGTACAATGCCGAACTGGGTGCGACCTTCCTCAGCCAGTTGGCGGGGCGGTTTGGCGGCAACGTGGTGCTGATGTCCGCCGCCTACAATGCCGGGCCCAGCCGACCGATCCGCTGGATGACGCTGTATGGCGATCCGCGCAATGGGTCGGACGATTTCGACATGATCGACTGGATCGAACACATCCCGTTCCGCGAAACCCGTAACTACGTGATGCGGGTCGCTGAAAGCCTGCCGATCTACCGCGCGCGTCTGGGCCGCGATGCCCTGCCGATCCCGTTCAGCGCGGAACTGACCGGCTCAACCCTGCTGCCGTTCACGCCATAGGGTGAACAGACCCGCCGCCACGACAATCAGCGCACCCACCGCGACATTGACCTCCAAGGCTTCGCCAAAGACGGCGATACCGACGCCTGCCGCAAACACCATCTGAAAATAGGCAAACGGCTGAACGGCGCTCGCCTCGGCGACTTCGTAACAGCGGATCAGCAGCCAGTGGCCCAGCGATCCGGTGATGCACAGCGTGCCCATCCACATCCAGTCCGTGTTGCTCATCGGCTCCCAAAACCACAGACCCACGGCCGTCATCCCCACGGCCCCCACCGTGCCGGTCCAGAAAAAGCTGGTGGCGGTGGTGTCGTCCCGCGCCACGTAACGGGTCAGCAGGCCGTAGGTGGCAAACATGATCGCCGCGATCAGCGGGATGATGGCCGCCGGATTGAACACACCCAGCCCGGGCTTGAGGATAAACAGCACACCGATAAAACCGACCCCGATGGCCACCCAGCGCCGCCACCCGACACGCTCGCCCAGAATGGGGCCCGAAAGGGCGGCCACCAGCAGCGGATAGGCGGCAAAGACCGCGTGGCTTTCGACCAGCCCCAGGATGGTGAACCCTGTGACCATAACGCAGATTTCCGCCGCCAGCAGCGCCCCGCGTGTCATCTGGATCACCGGACGCGATGTGCGCGCCGCCGCGATGATCCCACCCGCCCTGCGGGACGCGACGGCGATGACGAAGGCCGCAAAGAACCAGTACCGGATCATCACGACCATGTAGACGTTGTACTCCGCCGCCAGATGACGCGACACGCCGTCCTGCGCGGCAAAGACAACCGAAGTGGCAATCATCAGCGTGATGCCAAGGCGCGTGTTATTGCCCGCACTCATCGCAAAATGGCGCGGGTCATGTGACGTTTGCGCCCGAACCCGGGCACGCGCGACACGTCAAAGCCTGCTGCTTCCAACCCCCGGCGGACAAACCCTGCCGCCGTATAGGTCGCAACCGTGCCGCGGGCGGCAGTATGGCGCGCCACCTCGACCATCAGGTCCGCCCCCCACATCTCGGGGTTTTTTGCGGGCGAAAACCCATCCAGAAACCATGCATCCGCGCGACCCTTCCAGTCAGGCAGGGTCTGGCGCACATCACCCATGATGACGGTCAGCGTTGCATCGTCGAACTGCGCGCACCCATCACTGCCCAGCCGGTCGATCAATGCCTCGGCCAGCGGTGCAAGTTCGGGAAAAGCGGAAAGGGCGGCGGCCATGTCAGCGCGGTCCATCGGATAGGCCTCAAAACTGGTGAAATGAAACCTGCCCGTCATGCCAGCCGCGCGCCAAGCCGCCCACGTGGTCAGGAAATTCAGCCCGGTACCAAACCCGAGTTCGGCAATCGCAAACCCGTCGCGAAACCGCGCGGGCAGGTCGTTGCCGCCCAGAAACACATGCCGGGTCTCGGCCAGACCGTTCTCAAGGCTGAAATACGGGTCATCAAACCGCAGCGACACCGGTACCGCACCATCGCGCCATTCCAGTTCTGCCCGCTGGTCCTGCATCGTCTGTCCTTGTAAGTGAAACGCAAAGCGCTGCGCGACATTGGCGGAAGGATATGGGCTTGGCAACGGACAAGATCACGATACGCGGCGCGGGTATTTTCGGCCTGTCGATCGCGTGGGTTCTGACCCGGCGCGGTGCCAGGGTGCAGGTGATCGACCCGCATGGGCTGGCGGCGGGTGCCAGTGGTGGCATCGTCGGCGCGCTGGCCCCGCATGTGCCGGAAAACTGGAACCCCAAAAAGCAATTCCAACTGGAAAGCCTGCTGATGGCCGAAGTGTTCTGGCAAGAGGTTGAGGCTGCGGGCGGTCAGTCGCCCGGCTACGCACGCACCGGTCGCCTGCAGCCCATTGCAGATGAAGCCGCCCTCGCCCTTGCCCGTCAGCGGGCGGACACCGCCAAGGCGCTGTGGGGCGATGCGGCCACATGGAACGTCCGCAAGGTGCAGGACCAAAGGTGGAGCGCCAACAGCCCGACAGGGTTCGAAATCCACGATACACTCAGCGCCCGCATTCACCCGCGTCAGGCCTGCGCGGCATTGGCCGCAGCGCTCGCGGCAAAGGGCGTTGAGGTGCTGGCCGACGCACCGGACACATCAATCACCGTGCACGCCACGGGGGTTGCCGGGCTGGACACCCTCAACGACACGCACTCCCGTCTCGTGGGGGCGGGCATCAAGGGGCAGGCCGCCTTACTCGAATTCTCGGCCCCGGAGGCCCCGCAACTGTTCGCAGATACGCTGCACATCATCCCACATGCCGACGGAACGACCGCCATCGGGTCCACGACCGAGCGTGAATATGACGACCCGACCAGCACCGATGTACAGCTTGACGACATCATCGCCCGCGCCCGCGCCGCCGTCCCTACCTTGCGCGACGCGCCTGTCCTTGCGCGGTGGGCGGGCCTGCGTCCGCGCAGCCGCAGCCGCGCACCAATGCTGGGCGCATGGCCTGACAGGCCCGGGCACTTCATCGCCAATGGCGGGTTCAAGATCGGGTTCGGCATGGCCCCAAAGGTCGCACATACCATGGCTGACCTGATCCTTGATGGGCGCGACACCATCCCGCCGGGGTTCGAGGTTGCCGCCTCGTTCTAGGCGCGGGCCACCATGCACTGCCGCCCATCCGGCCCGCGCACCCACATGTCACGCCCCTTGCGACACAGCGTTGCCGCCTCGTGGTGCATCAGCGGGGCGGTCGCGCGGAATGTGAACTCTGTCAGCGGCCCAAGACTGCGCTGCGCCATCAGCATCAGATGCTGGGCCAGCAGTGGGCCATGGACAACAAGCCCGTCATACCCTTCGACCTCGCGGGCATAGGGCTGATCATAATGAATGCGGTGCCCGTTGAATGTCAGCGCCGAATAGCGAAACAACAGCGTGGCATCGAAATGCACGGCCTCCGCCTTGTCCTCATCCGTCGCCGCCACAGGGGGTGCCGGGTGCGGCGCATTCGGGTCCGGATCAGAGCGGTAGACCAGATCCTGCCATTCGGTAAGGCACAGCACATCGCCCTGCCACAGCTCGTGGCGCAGGGTGACAAAGGCAAGCGGGCCAGTCCGCCCATCTTTGCGCGTCGCCGCCTCGCAGACCGATACGCGCGTGGCCTCAGCCCCCAATCGCAACGGTTGTTCAAAACGCAGACGTCCCCCGGCCCACATGCGGCGCGGCAGGCCCATGTCGGGGATCAGACCCCCCACCTTCGGATGCCCGTCACGGCCCAACTCGCTGGCAGGCACCGGACTCCAGAAATAAAGCTGGTGAAAGAACGGCGGCAGCGCATCCCCCGCCTGCAAAGTCGCAGCCTGCCCCAGCGCCATCTGCATGGCCTGCGCGCGCGCCGGGTCCAGCACATCGCTTTGACGAACGGGCGGGGAAAGGTCATCCTGCATGGGTCTGATCATGGCCAAGGAATGCACGATGGAACAGCCCAAACTGACCAGCCTTGACCATCTTGTACTGACCGTGGCGGACATCGACGTGGCCGTCGCATTCTACACCAAGGTGCTGGGCATGACGCACACACCGTTCAAGGTGGCCGATGGCAGCACGCGGCATGCCGTGGCTTTCGGGACGTCCAAGATCAACCTGCACAAGGCAGGGGCCGAATTCGATCCCAAAGCTGATGCGCCGACACCCGGCAGTGCGGATTTGTGTTTTCTCTCCGACACGCCGCTGGCGGTCTGGCAAGACCACCTGTCGGCACACAACGTAACCATCGAAGAAGGCCCCGTGCCGCGCAGCGGGGCGCAAGGGCCGATCCTGTCGCTCTACCTGCGTGACCCGGACGGCAACCTGATCGAGGTGAGCACGCCTAGACCCTGATCTCGGCCTTCAGGTTCTCCATGAGGGCCGTGAGGTCCTTGATATACATCTCGCCCGTCAGTTGGTCCGCATCATCAAACTGGGAACCCGCAGCCGCCAGATGCATCTCCGGACCCATCAACAGGCGGGGGCGGAAGGGCACCATATAGGTGCGCAGGATCAACTGTGCGCGCTCTCCACCGGCGCGACCCGCGGCAGAGGACATGACCGCAACAGGCTTGCCGGCCCACGGGTTGCCGTCTGTCCGGCTGACCCAATCCAGCGCGTTTTTCAAGGCACCCGATGGGCCCTTGTTGTATTCCGGAGTCGAAATCAACACCGCATCGGCATCCGCGATCTGGCGCGACAGGGTCACTGCAGGCTCAACAACGCCCTCTGCCTCTTCCAGATCACCGTCATAAAGGGGCATCTGCAAATCGGCCTCGACATAGGTGCAGGGGCCAAACAGGCGCGCGGCCTCGCGCAGCAGTTTGCGGTTGCTCGAACCCTTGCGCAGTGATCCGGAAATCCCCAGCAGTGTCGGTGTCGTCATGTTCTGTCTCCTGTTGCTCGACAGGAACATGACGCCCGACCTGCGCAAAGCAAGAGGCCCGCGACGATATCACGGGCCTCTGCAAGATCGACGCAATGTCGGTGCTTATGCGTTGGGCAGAATGACGATCTCGACCCGGCGGTTCTGGGCCTTGCCCTCGGGGGTAAAGTTCGTCGCGATGGGCTGGCTCTCGCCACGCCCGAAGGTGCGCACGCGGTTGAACGGCACACCCTGGTTCAGCAACACGTCAGCCACGGCATTGGCGCGCCGCTCGCTCAGCTGCTGGTTGGAGGCCGCGTCGCCGTCAGAATCCGTGTGCCCGACGATCTGGATCGTGGACTGCGGATAGCGCTGCAGGCTGTTGGCAAGGGCCGCCATGTCATTGTTCAGACCCGGGCGCACGGTAAAGCTGCCAGAGGCGAACAGGATCGCCTGCGGGAAGGACACGATCAGGCGGTCGCCGGTGTTGGTGATCGTGACACCGCTGTCCAGATCGCGGCGCAACTCGGCCTCTTGCTGATCAAGGTTGTAACCGATGCCGGCACCCACGGCGCCCCCGACAAGGGCCCCGACCAATGCACCATCGCCGCGGTTGTCGTCCTTGATCAACGCGCCCAGCACAGCGCCCGACGCTGCGCCAATCGCGGCACCCTGATTGCGGTTCTGGTTGGGATTGTCAGGGCTGAATGTTGCGGAATCACAGGCCGCCAGCACAAGAACGGCGCCAAGCGCTGCGGAAAAGGGAAGTCTCATCATTTGTCTATCCTACTGCCTTCAAAAATGGCCCCGTTCGGGCAGGGCACCTTGTGAAACCCAAGATAGGCATGCTGTGTTCCCGTAAAACAGGGGGAAATTCACATAAGCGGCATCTTGCGCACCCTTATTTGGTGCAAATGCGCACCTATAGCGTCGTTTCAGGCCTCGGCGCGCGCAGATCTCGTAGGCCAGCAAGGCGCGCTTGACCGGCAAGCCCCAGTGATAGCCTCCAAGACCCCCGATTTCCGCAAGGCCCGGTGGCACGGGATCAGCCAACTGACCGGGTTGCGGCCCACCGCAGTGCCCACGGCGCGCACCGCACGCGGATTGCCGATACTGCCCGCAATCTCGGAATAGGTGGTCACGTGACCGCTTGGAATCTGTAAGAGCGCCTCCCAGACCTTGATCTGAAACGGGGCACCGATCAGGTACAGCGGCGCTTCTTTCAACTCCGCATCCTCGGCCCCGAAGGCCGCCAGCACCCAGGGGCGCAACCGCATCGGGTCTTCGACAAAATCGGCCTTGGGCCAGCGGCGCACCAGATCCTGCATGGCCCAGTCTTCGCCCATCTCGGCGGCAAACCCGAGGCCACAAATACCCTTGTCTGTGCCCATCACCAGCGCGAGGCCAAAGGGGCTGTCAAACCATCCCCAAAAGATCGTCAGACCCGCACCGCCCTTGGCATAATCGCCCGGGCTCATCGCCTCCCAGCGCAGGAACAGATCATGCAGCCGCCCCGACCCGCTCAGGCCGCTGGCATGGGCCGTCTCAAGGGTGGAAAACCGGCTCTCAAGCAGCGCCTTGGCATGGCCCAGCGTCAGATATTGCTGATACCGCTTGGGCGACACCCCGACCCAGCGGGAAAAGATACGCTGAAAATGCGCCGGGCTCATGCCCATTTCACCCGCAAGCGCATCAAGGCTCAGCGTATCCTCGGCCCCGTCGATCAGATCAATCGCGCGGCGCATGACGTTGAAGTGGTAGCCGGTATCGGCCTCGGAGATCGTTGTGTGTTCCATGCCCTCAAAGATAGGCGAAGCAGGCAGGCCAAGCGACCCGTTTCCTGCGGGATATACCGGGGTGATGTGCCCGCTGTATGAAAACCACGTGCGATGACGAATTCGCCAATGCCACGCGGTTCCGGCAATTCCACCGGTTGGTGACAGGCCGCGATGCAACCTTCTGAACACACAGTAAGATGTAAATTTCGGGCAGGCCACTTTGTTCCGGGGTGCGCTCGGCCTTGGGTGAAGCGCCGGAGATCGAGCCGATGCGCCCTGTTTTAACTTCGTGCCCAAGCCATGTATTCTCCTGCATGACATCGAAGTCATATTGAAACCATTGCCATGTTTGGAGACTGCCTCGTGACCAAACCATTGCTGATACTCGATCAGTATTTCCGGACAGTCGAAGAACTATTTGATCCCGACACCTACGATGAACTGTCTTCAATATGCCGGATCGAGGGTGGGCAGGATCAGCCCATGGACATCGAACGCGTCTCTGCGCTGTTGAAAGAGGCGACGTTTCTGGTGGCCGCGCGGCCCCGGGTGACGCAGGCAGACATTCAATCTGCGCCAAACCTGCGCGCCGTCATCGAAGTGTCCGGTGCCTTCAACGACGGGATCGACTATGCCGCCTGTTTCGAACGCGGCATCGACGTGCTGTCCTGCGCACCGGGATTTCGCGAAGCCGTTGCCGAGATGGGCCTTGCCATGCTGCTTTCCGCATCGCGCGGACTGGTGGCGGAACACGAGGCGTTTCGTCAGGGCGGGGAATCCTGGCTCGATGATCGGGAAGAGACTGATTTCACAGTTTACCGCCAGCAGATCGGTTTCATCGGTTACGGCAATATTGCACGCGAGATGCACGCCCTCTTGCGTCCATTTGCGCCAAAGATCTCGGCCTATGATCCTTGGTTGACTACCTTTCCCCAGGACGTGTCGCCGTTGGGTCTGGACGACATTTTCAAACAGTGCCGCGCAATCATTGTCGCTGCGGTGCCGGATGCCGACAACCGCCACATGATCGGGGCCAAACAGATCGACGCCATGCAAACCGGATCGGCGCTGATCCTCATAAGCCGGGCGCATGTGCTGGATTTCGATGTGGCCGTTCAAGCCGCATCAGCAGGGCGGATAACCTTCGCCACGGATGTGTTTCCAAGCGAACCTGCCGATAAGGACCATCCGATCAGGACCGCCCCAAACGTCATCCTGTCACCCCATCGCGCCGCCGCGGTGCCTCGTGGCCGTCAACTGATCGGTCGGATGATACTGCATGATGTGAAATCGGTACTGAATGGCGACACGAGGCGTCAGTTGGTGCCCGCCAACCCAAGCCGCGTCGAAGGTCTCATCGCCGCGCAACGCGCCATAGAAAAGTCAGGGAAACTGGACGCGACCTAGCCCGGCACCGCAACGCGGATCGGATTTGCGCGGCAATGGCGCTGCGGGCGCGTGGTCTGCGTTTGCCACGTGTTCCGCCCGGAAATTCACCTGTCCGGGACGCAGCGGGCACATGCATCCTTCAGCCCGATCCAAGTGGAAAGTGTTAACAGATTCCTAAACCGCCTCTGTAAGCCATTGAAATTACTGACCACGGAAGATGTCCCAGCGTGGGACACCTGCCAGCCGACCTTCCGTCTCAGACAAGACAAGGGGTCACATCCACACCTTGCCCGCCCGCCCAAATTTGCCCATACCTCGGCCCATGGCCAAGCAACTCGATTATCACACGATCCGCGCGATCTTTTCCCGGTTCCAGACCGCTGACCCCGAACCCAAGGGCGAGCTGGAGCACGTGAATGTCTACACTCTCGCCGTCGCCGTCGCCCTGTCGGCACAAGCCACGGATGCGGGCGTGAACAAGGCCACAAGGGCCCTGTTCCAGATCGCCGACACGCCGCAAAAGATGCTCGACCTCGGGATCGAAGGACTGACCGAGCACATCAAGACCATCGGCCTGTTTCGCCAGAAGGCCAAGAACGTGATGAAGCTGAGCCAGATACTGGTGGATCATTACGGCGGCGAGGTCCCCAATTCCCGCGCCGCATTGCAATCCCTGCCCGGCGTGGGGCGCAAGACGGCCAATGTGGTGTTGAACATGTGGTGGCACCACCCCGCACAGGCGGTCGACACCCATATCTTTCGCCTCGGCAACCGCACCGGCATCGCGCCGGGCAAGACCGTGGATGCGGTCGAGCGGGCCATCGAAGACAACATTCCGGCCGATTTCCAGCTGCACGCCCATCACTGGATGATCCTGCATGGCCGCTATACATGCGTGGCGCGCAAGCCCAAATGCGGGGCCTGCCTGATCCGCGATCTCTGCCCCTTTGAGGATAAAACCGAATGACCAAATACACGCTCGCCGGCATCGGCAACGCCGTTGTCGATGTGATTGCCCATGCCGACGATTCCTTTCTTGACCTGATGGGGATCGAAAAGGGGATCATGCAACTGATCGAACAGGACCGGGGTGAGCTTCTCTATGCGGCGATGAATGACCGGCTGCAAACCCCGGGCGGGGCCGTGGCCAATACCATCGCGGGCGTGGGTGCGCTGGGTCTGCCGACCGCCTTTATCGGCCGCGTGCATGACGACGCTCTGGGGCGGTTTTATGCCGAATCCATGCAAAACAGTGGCACCGATTTCGTCAACGCCCCTGTCGCGGGCGGGGAATTGCCCACGTCCCGTTCGATGATCTTTGTGTCACCCGACGGGGAGAGGTCGATGAACACCTATCTGGGCATTTCGACCGAACTTGGCCCTGATGACGTGCCCGATGATGTGGCCACGAACGCGCAGATCATGTTTCTCGAGGGCTACCTCTTTGACAAAGACAAGGGCAAGGAAGCGTTCCGGCAGGCATCGCGCCTGACCCGCAAATCGGGGGGCAAAGCAGGCATCGCCATTTCCGACCCGTTCTGCGTAGATCGCCACCGCGCCGATTTCCTCGACATGATCGGGAACGAACTGGACTATGTGATCGGCAACGAACACGAGATCATGTCCTTGTACGAAACCGACGACCTTGAGGGCGCGATGGCCAAGACGATGGACATGATCGATCTGATGGTGTGCACCCGGTCTGGCGATGGCGTGACGATCATGGGCCGCGGCGAACGCCATGACATCCCGGTCGAGACGGTGACGCCTGTCGATGCCACGGGCGCGGGCGACCAATTTGCCGCCGGGTTCATCTATGGGCTGGCCACCGGGCGCGATCTGGCCACGTGCGGACGAATGGGCAATCTATGTGCCGCCGAGGTGATCAGCCATATCGGCCCCCGCCCGCAGGTGGACATGCGGCAGCAGTTTGCCGCCGCCGGTCTGGAATAGATGCTGAGCGACGGCTATCACGCAGTCCCGCCCGGCAAAGTGGCTGTGGTGATTACGCAGCTTGAGATGCGTGCGCCCCAGCTGCGCGGTGCGACGCTGCCGGACGGGCTGACCTTTGTCGAAATCACACCGGATGTCGCCACCTACCGCGATTTGTTCCGGCGCGTGGGCGAAGACTGGTTGTGGTATGGACGTACACTGTTGTCCGACGCCGATCTGGCGCAGATTCTGGACGATCCGGACACCCGGCATTTCACCCTGATGCACGAGGGGCAGTCAGAGGCCCTGCTTGAGCTGGATTTTCGGGAAGATGGCGCGTGCGAACTGACCTATTTTGGCCTGACTTCAAAGCTGATTGGCAAGGGCGCCGGCGCCTATCTGATGGACCGGGCAATGCAGTGCGCCTTTGACAAACCGATCAAGCGTTTTCACGTGCACACCTGCACCATCGACAGCCAGCAGGCGCTGGCGTTTTATCAGCGTTCAGGGTTCAGGCCGGTGTTGCAAAAGATCGAGATCGCGGATGATCCACGGCTCCACCACGGCTATGACCGCCGCCTTGCACCGCATGTGCCGATCATCGATCCCTAGCGCAAGGACGACTCGCATTTGCGCCCCAAAAGGCAATCGCGGAGTTCCATGATCTGTTCGTCGTTCGGCGCGCCGAACAGAAACCCACCGCAGGCATTCGTGTTCAGCACGTAACTGTGTGACGTCTTGCGCAGAAAGGCGAGAACCGGGCCCGGTTCCGGTTTTGGGCACCACGGACCTGCGCATTCCACTTCCAGAACCACGTCCGTCTCAAACGCCTGTGGCACGCCGCGCGGGCCAAGGGCGTCGCCCTTGAACGTGGCCGGGATCAGCGTTTTGCCGGGCACTTCGGTCTGTTTTTCCCAATCGACCTTTGGCACCATGGCGGGGTCAAAATTCAACTCGCCAAGGACGGGCACATACCCTTCTTCGGCATTGGCGGCCTGCAGGTAGGCGTCGCTGACTCGGTGCGGCATGCAGGACAGGGCAAAGGCAGGCAAAGGCAAAACCATCAACGCAAGAACCAGAAACCGCATGCTTCACCTTCCTTCACCCCGGAACGGGATCAGGCCCGTTCAACCACCTGCAAATGTGATGTTGCAGCCGTTGTTATGCAATATCAGCCGCTCAAATCGCCCTGAAGGTGATCGGCAAACGCATCCAGCACAGCGACATAGACGTCCCGTTTGAACGGCACGATTGCATCGGGCAAATCAGCCGGTGCCATCCAGCGCCAGGCAGAAAATTCCGGATCATCCGTGTCGATATTCACCTGCGCATCCGCACCTTTGAACCGCAGCAGGAACCACTTCTGTTTCTGGCCGCGATACTTGCCCTTCCACAGCTTCGGGATCAGATCATGGGGTAACTCGTAAGGTATCCAATCGGTGGATTCTGCGACCACCTCGACCAGATCGGGCGTGATACCGGTTTCTTCCTCAAGTTCGCGAAGGGCTGCGGCGCGTGCATCTTCGCCCTTATCGATTCCGCCCTGCGGCATTTGCCAAGCATCCTTGTAGCGGTCATTACGCTGGCCGACCCAGACATCCCCTTGGGCATTGACGACCATCACCCCGACATTGCGGCGGTAGGGGAGCTTGGCGATATCTTCGGGTGTCATGTCAGTGCCTTTTCCATCTCGGCGCGGGACAATATCTGCCCGGATCGCTCGACTGTTTCATGGGCGATAACATGGAATCCGCGCGCCGCGAAAGCGCCCGCCGTTGTCCGCCTGACCTCGACCATTTCACCCACCCTATGACGCCGCATTGCACGTGACATCGCGCACCCTATAGATAAGACCAACAATAAATACGTTCGGGAGGACAAAAATGACCGCGTACCCACACCTTCTCGCCCCCCTCGATCTTGGCTTTACCACGCTGAAAAACCGCGTGCTGATGGGATCAATGCACACCGGTCTTGAGGAAACCAAGGACTGGAACCGCGTCGCCGAGTTTTACGCCGAACGCGCGCGGGGCGAAGTGGGGCTGATGGTCACGGGCGGGATCGGGCCGAACCTGGAAGGGTCTGTTCTGCCGGGTGCCGCGATGATGACCACAGACGCGGATGTTGAAAACCATTCCATCGTGACCAAGCGGGTGCACGATGCGGGTGGCAAGATCGCGATGCAGATCCTGCATGCCGGGCGCTATGCCTATGGGCCGATGTGCGTGGCCCCGTCCCCTGTCAAATCGCCCATATCTCCATTTCCCCGGCAGAGCTGGACGAAGACGGTATCGAAAAGCAGATCAGCGATATTGTTGCCACGGCGGGTCGTGCCAAGCAAGCGGGCTATGACGGGGTCGAGATCATGGGGAGCGAGGGCTACTTCCTCAACCAGTTCCTTGTCACTCACACCAACAAACGGACCGACCGCTGGGGCGGGTCTTACGAGAACCGCATGCGTTTGCCGATCGAAGTGGTTCGCCGCACGCGCGAAGAGGTCGGCAGCGATTTCATCATCATCTACCGCCTGTCGATGATCGACCTTGTGCCCAATGGGTCCACCTTTGATGAGGTTGTGCAACTGGCCAAGGAAATCGAAAAAGCGGGCGCGACCATCATCAACACCGGCATCGGCTGGCACGAGGCGCGTATCCCGACCATTGCGACCTCGGTGCCGCGCGCGGCCTTCGCGTGGGTGACGAAAAAGCTGATGGGGCAGGTCAGCATCCCCGTCATCACGTCGAACCGCATCAACACGCCCGAAGTTGGCGAAGACGTGCTGGCCACAGGCTGCGCCGACATGGTGTCGATGGCGCGCCCAATGCTGGCGGATGCGCATTTCGTGAAGAAGGCGATGGATGGCAAAGCCGATCAGATCGCGCCCTGCATCGCGTGCAACCAGGCCTGCCTTGATCACACATTCTCGGGCAAGCTGAGTTCGTGCCTTGTGAACCCGCGCGCGTGTTCAGAGACGGAGCTGGTGATCGAACCCGCAGCGGCGACCAAATCCATTGCCGTCGTGGGCGCGGGCCCTGCGGGTCTGTCCGCCGCGATGACTGCCGCCGAACGCGGGCACAGTGTCACCCTGATCGACCGCGCGGACGAGATCGGTGGCCAGCTCAACATGGCCAAACAGGTGCCCGGCAAGGAAGAGTTCTGGGGCCTCGTCGACTGGTACCGCACGATGATGGATGAACTGGGCATCGATGTGCGCCTGAACACCGAGGCGACTGTCGACTCCTTGCGCGAGTTTGACGAAGTAATCATCGCCACGGGCGTGCTGCCCCGCGACCCCGGCATCCCGGGTCAGGACAGCGCCCACGTGCACTCCTATATTGACGTGCTGAAGAAACGGGCCAACCCCGGCAAACGGGTGGCCGTTGTCGGTGCAGGTGGCATTGGTTTTGATGTGTCCGAGTTTCTGGTGCATGAAGGCGAAAGCCCGACCGAGAACCTGCCGGAATGGATGGTGGAATGGGGCGTGAGCGATCCTGCCGAACATCGCGGCGGCCTCGCCCCAGAAGGTCCCAAGCCCGAGGCACCGGCGCGCGACATCACCCTGCTGCAACGCAAGTCTGAGAAGCATGGCAAACGGCTGGGCAAGACAACGGGTTGGATTCACCGTGCCGCGCTGAACATGAAGAATGTACAGTTCGTTGGCGGCGTGAATTACGAGCGGATCGACGACACCGGCTTGCACGTGTCCTTTGGTGAGGCGCGCGAAAACCCGACTGTGATCGAGGTTGACGACATCGTCATGTGCGCAGGGCAAGTGCCTGACCGCAACCTGGCCGACGCCCTCGGGGAGGCGGGGATTTCACATCACATCATCGGCGGCGCAGATGTGGCCGCAGAACTGGACGCCAAACGGGCCATTGATCAGGGCACACGTCTGGCGGCAACGCTGTAGGCAAACCCTGTGACATACGCAGGCTCAAACCAATCCAAGCCTGCGCATGAGGCCTATTCCACCGTGATGGTAATCACGTCGCTTGTGACTGGTGTGGCATGGGGGACGTGGTTCAAATCGCCCATCACCAACTGCATCGTGTGCTGCCCGGCTGGCAGATCCAGCGTCACTTGCGTCTGCCCGCCGCCAAAGTGGATGTGGTTGTCATCTGCGGGCAGCCCGTATTCCAGCTCTTCGGCGCCCTCCTCTCCCTCACCTAGTGGCGGGCGGTTCAGCAGCAGGTGATGATGGCCTGTGTTTTCCTTTTCCGTGCCTGCCGGTGCAACGCCCATATTCTCCAGACCGAAGATGATCGTCACAGGGGATGTCACCGTATCGCCATCCGCAAGGTTCACAAAATAGACCTTCGCATCCTCGGGCGCGGGCGTGTCTTGCGACAACGCAGCCGTGCCCATTAGCAAAGTCGCGCTTAGAGCGATCACAAATGGTTTCATTGAGTCTTTCCTCCCGTTAATACAGATGAAACGAAACGTAGCGCTTTAGGATCAATTTCATTTCCACATCTGCTCAAAATTCCGTGCGTGACGGCATGGGCGCGATATATCCGCGCCTGTGGCGCTATGCGGTTGCGCTAACGGGCCGCCGGGACTGGGGCGATGATCTGGCGCAAACGACATGCCTGCGTGCGCTCGACAAGGCCGATCAGTTCGAAGTCGGCACGCATCTAGACCGCTGGATGTTCCGGATGTGCCAGCGCGTGTGGCTGAATGAGTTGCGTTCGCGCAAGGTCCGCACCGGTCAGGGCCTCATGCCGGTTGAGGAAATCGACCTTGCTGACAATGCACCGGGAACAGAAGTGAATATTCTGGCGCGCGAGGTGTTATCCCATGTGAATGCCCTTCCCGAGGCACAGCGACAGTCCGTCCTGCTCGTCTACGTGGAGGGGTTCAGCTACAAAGAAGCTGCAGAGATAATGGAGATCCCCGTGGGCACCGTGATGAGCCGACTGGCTGGCGCACGCAAGAAACTGAACGCACTTATGGCCGACCCGGCGGGAGGCCGGGGATGAGTGCTGCGCGTACCTTCAGTGACGAAGATCTGACAGCCTTTCTGGATGGAGAGGCGGATGATGCCCTTGAGGCTGCAATCTCAGCCGCGCTGGAAACCGATGAGGCACTGGCCGAACGGATGGCCGGGCTTGAAGTGCCGATGGCAGCCATCGCCGGTGCTTATGACGAATTGCTGGCCAGCGCGCCGCCCATGCCTGCACTTGCACCCGTCCTGCCTGAACCTGCCAACACCAATGCGCGGCTCAGCTGGGCGTGGGGGCTTGGCACCTTTGGCACCGGGATCGCCGCCGGGCTGGCAGTTGCGCTGTTCACCGGCTTTGGCACACCCGAACCAGCACCGCGCGGCTGGGTCAGCTTCGTCGCCAGCTATCAGACGCTCTACACCACGGCCACGCTCGAAGACGTAAGCCCAAGCGCGCAAGAGGCGGCTGTGCAACTTGCCGCGGTGTCCGAAGGCATCGGTATCGATCTGGCGGCCTTGCCACAGACCGAAGGGCTGACCTTCAAGCGTGCGCAGTTGCTGGGCTTCAACGGCAAGCCGCTGGTGCAGATTTCGTATTTGCGCGACGATGGAACGCCCGTGGCGCTTTGCATCATCCCTGCGGGTCCTGACGCCCAGGGGCTGAACATGGGTGCGGCCGAAGGATTGGACGTGGCGCGCTGGAACACGCCCGGCTACGGCTTCTTGCTGATCGGCGGGCAAGAAGGTGAACCCCTGCAGCGCGAGGCCGAAACCTTTCAGCAATGGTCACAGGATATCGCGACCTGAGGCGCGTTTTGATCGTTTCATCATGCCCCGGGGCGCGATTTCCACCGTTTCCACCTTAAAGACGATTCCACAAATACCCCGATATTATCCCATCCCTGCCCTGTTTGTGCCGTGATTGGCCCCGATACCTCTGCCTTGAAGCAAGAGAGCAGAAAGGGCCGGGCATGGACCGCCTTACCGAGATGGAAGCATTCGCGATGGTCGTGGACCAGGGCGGGTTTACCGACGCCGCCAAGAAGATGGGGATTTCCAAGTCCGCCGTCTCGAAACACGTATCATCGCTTGAGGCCCGTCTAGGTGCGCGTCTGCTGAACCGCACGACACGCCGCGTGTCGCCGACAGAGATCGGATTGGCCTATTACGACCGTGCCCGCCGCGTGCTGAACGATGCAGGTGAAGCGGATCTCGCTGGTCACCTCGATGCAATCCGCCCCCTCGGGTCTGTTGCGCATCTCGGTTGCGACGGATTTCGGGGTCAATCACCTGTCGCCGCGCCTGTCCGAATTCCTTGCCGATTTTCCGGACATCACGGTCAACATGGTCCTCAACAACCGCTATGTGGAACTGATTTCCGAAGGGTTCGACATGGCCGTGCGCATTGGAGAGCTGGAAGACAGCACCCTGCGCGCCCGCAAGCTGACCGAAACCACCAAACGCATGATCGCGAGCCCGAAATATTTTGAACAATACGGCCGCCCCGAAAAGATCGACGATCTGAACGAACACAAGCTGCTTCACTATTCCAACCAGTCCTCGGGCAATATGTGGAAACTGACAGCACCCTCGGGTGAAAAACGTCAGGTCCGCACCGCAGGCTGGCTCAGCGTTAACGACGGACAATCACTGCTGAACGCGGCTGTGTCCGGCCTTGGCATCGCATATCTGCCCAGCTTTCTTTACGCAGATGCGATGGAAAAGGGCCTGATCGAAGACGCCATTCCTGATCTACCACTTGAAACCCAAGGTATTTACGCCGTGTACCCCCCGGGCCGGTTCACCCAGCCCAAGGTGCGCGCATTCATTGATTTTCTGGTTCACGCCTTCGCCGACAAAGGCCCGGCGGACTGGTAAGTTTTTCTCCCCTGACCGATCAGTCGGTTACCTGCCCCGGTGTGCAAACATCGGGGCATTTTTTCGTGTTAGCGCAGTTCAGCGGATTTGGGGCAAGTCGCTTTACAAGTGTCCAAGTGAAAATGCACTTTGGCGGATATATCGAATTTGAGAGGTCGCTATGAAGTTCAATCTGGCTGTGTTTCTGGGCGCTTTCAGTCTGTATGCCTGCGCACCGGAACCAGCACTCGACCTTGGCTATGGTCCCGAACCGACCACGTCGCGCTATACTGACCCAAGCGAGTCCGGTTTGGTGGCCGTGCGTCCCTTTCCGGGACCCGATGATGTCTGCGTGGTTGTTGGCGAAAACGATCTGACCCGCGAATTTTTGGATGACAGCGCCACGTTGATCGGATGCCCTAAACATGAAACAGGCGCCATCGCAGATCGCGCGGCACAAGGCGCGCGTGTGGTGGCCCATGCGCGGCACTGGACCCTGCTGAGCGTACCAATGCGCTGACGGGGCTAGTTGTCCTCGCTGACAATCACCACTTCGACCCGGCGGTTGGCCTCGCGCCCTTCTGCCGTCAGGTTGGTCGCAACAGGAGCGAGATAGCCCATGCCATTCGCCTCGATCCGATCCGCTGGCACACCATAGTCGTTGATCAGCGCGCGGCGCACCGATTGCGCCCGCGCGCGCGAAACCGCGATGTTGGCGTCAAGTCCGCCAACGGTGTCCGTGTGCCCCACCACCGCGATGCGCAATCCGGGACGCGCCCGCAATGTCGCGGCAATGGCCGCCAATTCGGGGCTTTCAGCAGCACTGAGCGTGGTTGTGCCGACTGCAAAATCCAGCGTCTGGAGAACGGCGTGGCCATTCGCGAGTAACTTGGCAGTCAGGTCGGTGGTAGGCTGGGTCGCCGTGGGCGGCTGGTCATCATCCCCCTGCACGGACTGAGGTTCCCCAACTGTCGCCGCCCCAACCTGCACAATCTGCACATATCCGGCACCCGCCGCCGCACTGGCAAGCAGAGTGACGGCAGCCGTGTCATCCGGGGCCACCGCGCTCAGAAAGTGGTAAGCGCGGATATTCACATACATGTTGGGCGCAGGCAGCACGTCGATACCAAATCGAAAGTCAAACCCGCCGCACCGATCCTCGTCACAATCCAGCAAGATTTCGTACCCTGCCGCCTCGATTTGCGCGCGTAACGGGGCGAGGATTTGCAGCGGCGTAAGGCCCGAAGACGCTATGCGGTAGGCACGTTGGATCACTGGTCCTTCGAAGATGCGGGCGGGTACTGCGCCATCCGTGAAGGACGCCGTCGGCACAGCCTGCTGGGCCAGCGTTTGGTCACGCGACGCCGTCTCGCTTGCATTGACGGGCAGCGTCAGTTCCAGCGCCTGCACGGGCCAGGCAATGCTGCACAACAATACCAGCAGACAGCGCCCGGCGCGCGACATGCCTAGCGGGCCTGCGCGTGGTATTCCGGGTTCGGCTGCATGGCCGTCGCGCTTGCGACCCGGTTGGACATGTTAAAAAAGGCCGCGACGTTGATCAGATCCCAGATGTCACGCTCGCTCAGACCGTGTTCACGCAATTCCGCGCGATCGCTCTCTTCGATCCGAGCCGAGGTGAGGGTCACCATTTCCGCGAATTCCAACATCGCGCGCTGGCGCGGCGTGACCTGCGCCACGCGCCAGTTCATCACCAATGCTTCACCCAAAGCCGGATCGCCTGACAATTGACGCACTGCGGCACCATGCGCCGTCAGACAGTAAAAGCAGCGATTGGTGGCGCTGACGACAACAGCCACCATTTCCCGCTCCAACTTGCTGAGCCCGCTATCGGCCAGCATCAGGTCATTATAAAGCGTCGTGAACGCATTCAACTTGTCGATGTCGAACGCGTGCGCTTTCAGCACGTTGGGCACCATGCCCAGTTTGTCCTGACAGATATCGAAATACTTCTGGGTCTGCTCCGGCAATGGGTCGACCATCGGCAGATCAAGGGCTGTGGGCGTGTCAGTCATTTGGTCTGTGTCCCTTTCGTCGGGCTGATGCGGTAATGATAGCCGCCAAGGGCGGCAAAGCCCAACTGTTGATAAAGCGCGTTGGCGGCTCCGTTGGCCGCTGTTGTCAGCACAGCCAGCGTATGCGCGCCGTTATCCTGCGCCCAAAAGGCTGCGCACCGCATGATCCACTGTGCCACACCCTGACGGCGCTGGTGTTCCAGCACTTCGACGGCATGCACCATCGCCACACCGTCATGGATCGCGACAAAGGCGACACCGGCGGGTTTCTCATTCCACCGCGCCAGAATGGCCGTTTTCTGTTCGGCGCGTGCCATCACAGCCAGACGTTCAGGACCGATCCCGCCTTTGGCCCAAATATCTTCCATGATCGCCAACGGTTCCCAGATGGCAAAGGCAGTGACGGGCGGGATGGGCACATCAGTCAGCATGGACACGGGCGTGGCGTAGCCATTTGTCGGATCAACAATCTGGTAGCCGCGCGCTTCGAGAGCCGCATCAAGCGCGTCCTCACCTTGGCGCACCATGAACAACGGCGTCTGACCAATTGCCTGCATTGCGGCCTCGGCAACCTCAACATCACCAATCTGTTCACCATCACAGGTCGCCGCGCTCACGCGTTTGCCACCCCCCTGTCCGTCCCGGATCGTCCAATGGTCCACACGGGTTTTGACAGCGGCAGGCCACGTCCCGTCAATCGCACGGTAAAGGGCCTGCGCGTCGATCATCCCGGAAACCGGGTTTCAAGAGCGGCAAGAGCCGTATCGACCATCGCGACGTCCGTGCCCCGGATCACGATGTTGGCCCCGAACTTGCCGTCCTTCTGATACGGGTAAGACCCAATGCTAAGGTCGGGATACGTGTTGGCCAACTCGCCGAGTGGACCTGCGATATCACCCTCACCACGCTCAATGCGCAAGGTCTTGGATACCAAAGGCGCGCCACCCGTGAGGGTCGGCAGGATCGACGCAACCATCGCCTGAAAGACTGACGGCACGCCCGCCATGACGTGAACGTTTTTTATACTGAACCCTGGCGCAACCGACACCGGGTTGTCGATCAGGGTTGCGCCGTCAGGGATACGTGCCATGCGCAGGCGGGCGGCGTTCAGGTCCGACCCGGTCTTGGCATAGTGCGCCGCCAACAGGGCGCGCGCGTCTTCACGAATGTCGATGGGCGTGTCAAAGGCCGCAGCGATACAATCCGCTGTAATGTCATCATGGGTCGGGCCGATACCACCCGAGGTGAACACCGTATCATGCGCCGCAGACAGCGACTGCACCGCCGCAACAATCGCGTCACGGTCATCGCTGACGACGCGGACTTCCTTCAGATCGATGCCTGCGTCCGTCAACTGTCCGGCAAGAAAGTGCATGTTGGCGTCGCGCGTGCGCCCCGACAGGATTTCGTCGCCGATCACCAGCATGGCAGCGGTGGGATTGGGCATGAGGGCGCCTCCTTGAGCATGAACCTGTCACGGTATAGGGCTGCGTCCATGCGCTTTCAAACCGAACTTGTCCCCGCCACACTGATCCGGCGCTACAAACGCTTTCTGGCCGACTGCAGGCTGGAAGACGGGCGCGAAATTGTCGCTCACTGCGCCAATCCAGGCTCGATGATGGGTTTGGCCGAACCGGGTATGCGCATTTGGCTCGAACCCAATGACGATCCGAAGAAAAAGCTGAAATTCGGATGGCGGCTGGTCGAACATGCCAATGGTCATTTCACGGGCGTCGATACATCCGTGCCAAACCGCGCCTTGCGCGCGGCATTTGAGGCGCGCGCGGTTCCCGGGCTTGAGGCCTACACAACGGTGTGCCCAGAACAGAAATACGGCGAAAACAGCCGGATTGATTTCCTGTTGCAGGGCACAGACCTGCCCGACGCTTATGTTGAGGTGAAATCGGTCACCCTGTGCCGCACGCCCGACCTTGCCGAATTCCCGGACTCGGTCACGGCGCGCGGAGCCAAACATCTGGATGCGCTGGCGGACATGGTGCGCGCCGGGCACCGCGCCATCATGCTTTACCTTGTGCAACGCACGGACTGTACGCGCTTTGCCCTGGCAAGTAACATCGACCCGGCATACGCGGCGTGCTATGCTAGCGCGGCCGCAGCGGGGGTGGAAACGATATGCCTCGGCACTTACATCACGCCTGAACGCATCATCGTCGCCGACCCTTTGGAGATCCAAATCTGACAATTGCTGGCCCTCGTCGCCGCAGTGCAGTATGAAAAGGATCAAGTGAGAGCCAATGGAGCACACAGTGAATCACGCAAGCCGCGCCCGTCTGACCAAGGACGGCATTCGCATTTACGACAACGCCGACTTTGCCGGTATGCGGGCGGCTGGACAGCTTGCAGCCGAGGTTCTGGATGCCATGGTCGAGCTGGTTTATCCCGGTCAGACCACCGGCGAGATCGACCGCGTGATCACCGAAATGGTCGACGCGGCGGGCGCGAAATCGGCCACCATCGGCTATAAGGGATACAAGCACGCCAGCTGCATCAGCGTGAACCACGTCGTCTGCCACGGCATTCCAGGCGACAAGGTGCTGAAAGACGGCGACATCCTCAACATTGACGTCACCGTAATCGTGGATGGCTGGTTCGGCGACACGAGCCGCATGTATGTGGCGGGCAAGCTGCCCCGCAAGGCAGAGCGGCTCATTCAAGTGACCCATGACGCCCTGATGCTGGGGATCGAGGCGGTCAAACCCGGCAACACCTTTGGCGACATTGGCCACACCATCCAGACCTATGTGGAAAGCCACCGCATGTCCGTGGTGCGTGATTTCTGCGGGCATGGGCTGGGCCGTGTGTTTCACGCCCCGCCAAACGTGCTGCACTATGGCCGGCCCGGCACCGGGGCGATACTGGAGCCCGGCATGATCTTTACCATCGAACCGATGGTGAACCTCGGGCGTCCTGAGACCAAGACGCTGGCGGATGACTGGACGGCAGTCACCCGTGACAAATCGCTCTCGGCGCAGTTCGAACACTCGGTCGGTGTCACGCAGGATGGGGTCGAGATTTTCACCCCTCGCCTGCAGGCAAGTTCCACCCAACCTTCGGCTGACGGGCCGACGGGCGCAGGACACCTGCGCCTTACAGCGACAAGTAAGGCGGATCTTGATCCGCCACACCCTCAACTGCCGCGCGTGCGGTGCGGGCCAGCCACGGCAGCCAGAGCCAGAATGATCCCCGACACAGTCGCGATCATGCCTGCCGCACTGACCGATGCGGATGCCCCAATCCACAGCGGCCCGTAGCCTGCCAGAACGTATCCCAGAATGGCGGCCAGTGCAGCAAACCCTGCCGACCATGCCACCTGATGCCCCAATCGGTTTGTCATCATCCGCGCCGCTGCCGGGGGGCAGATGAACATCGCAATCACGATGATTGATCCCACCGCATCAAAGGCCGCCACCGCCGCGATGGCCGACACGATGACCAGCGCCAACCCCAGCGGGTTGGTGCGCACGCCAAGACCACGGGCGAACCCTTCGTCAAAGGTGGACAGTGCAAGGGGTCGCCAGAACAAAAAGACGAACGCGGCGACCACCAGCAGGGCCAGCACCATGCGCGGCAGCTCGACCGGCAGGCCCGCAAGTGCGGCAGGGTCAAGCAGAGACGCCCAGCCACTTGCGTCCAGCCATATCAGGCTTTCCAGATTGCCATAAAGCGCGTGTTCCACGTCCAGATGTACGCTGGACGTGTCGGAGCGTTCCAAAAGCAGGACGCCGCCCGCGAACATCGCCGTGAATACGACGCCCATCGCCGCCCCGGATTCGATCCGACCCATCCGGCGGATCGCCTCGATCGCGATCACGGCGATGATCGCTGCGCTGGCGGCCCCCAGCAGCATCGGGCCGGTCGCGACCATGCCCGTCACCAGAAACGCGACAACGATGCCCGGCAGGACCACGTGGCTGATCGCATCCCCGATCAACGCCTGACGGCGCAGCAGCAGAAAGTTCCCCGGCAAAGCGCAAGCCACGGCCACGCAGATACCGATCAGCATCGGGGTCAGCGACAGGGCAACGAACTCGGCCCCCATCACGTCACCGCCTTTGGGGCGGCAATTCGCTGGTCCACATCGCGAAGCTGATCCGGGGTCAGCACGTCCTCGATCGGGGTCAGGCCGTCATAGCGTGTGGCAGCAGCGGCAAAGCTGTTGTCGGCCCGCACCAGCGACCAGCGCGTTTCATCCAGCAGAGCCTTGGACGCCGCCGCCTGCCCTTCAGGCGTGGCAACCCCGTCCGGCAGGATCAGGCCATCGCGGTGCATCAGACGCCGGGTGAGCGCTTCGAAAATCGGTTGGCCCTGGGCCAGCGCAAGCAAACCCTGACGCATGTGCACGCGCCGTTGATAGCGGCGATGCATCAGGACAGTCGCCAGCACACCGCGCCCCGGCGAAAACAGCAAAGACATCAGAAACAGCGAAAAACCGACAAGCACCACAATCGGCCCAGTCGGCAGGGCCGGTGCAATGGCCGAGGTCGCCGCCCCGACATAGCCCGACACGCCGCCCACCACGCCAGCGATGATCACGACATTGCCCGCCCGGTCCGTCCAGAACCGTGCGGTGACGGCTGGCACGATCAGCAGTGCGACAATCAGGATCAGCCCGACAACCTTGAGGCCCACGACAGTCACGACCAAAACGATGCCCATCATCGCCAGATCAATGCGCCCAAGCGACCACCCCGTCGCCTCGGCATATCCCGGATCAAAGGCGGCCAGTTCCAGCGGGCGGCGCAGCGTAAGCACCAGCACAAGCACGGCGGCGGCGGAGACGGCCAGCAGGATGGCATCGCCGCGCAACATGCCCGCAGTCGAGCCCAGCAAGAACCCTTCGAGCCCCGCCTGCTGCGCTGCGGTCATGGTCTGGATCACGGTCAGGATGACGATGCCGAGGCCAAAGAAGACAGACAGGATCGCACCGATGGCCGCATCTTCGCCCAGCCGCGTGCGGGTGGTCAGCCATTGGACACAGAGCAGCCCAATCGCCGCCGATACCCCTGCCCCCAGCAGCAGACCGGGCAGCCAGCGCCCATCACCGCCCATCGCCACCATAAGGACAAAGGCGAGGCCAACACCGGGCAAGGTCGCATGGCTGATCGCGTCACTGACCAGTGCCCGTTTGCGCAAGAAAAGGAAGGTGCCAGCGACGCCTGCCGCAATGCCCAGCAAGGCCGCGCCCAGCGTCACCAATGTCGCGTTATAGCCAAGCTGCAGGAACAGCGCGTCGGCAAGCATGACCTAGCCTGCGATGCTTTCTGGATCGACGCGTGCGGTTGTCAGGCGACCCCCATAGGCGGCTTGCAGATTGTCTTCGGTGAATGTCGTTTCGACCGGGCCTGCTGCGATCACCTGAGTGTTCAGCAGCACCACGTCGTCGAAATAGTCCGGCACAGTGGCCAGATCGTGGTGCACCGCCAGAACGGTGCGCCCGGTATCGCGCAACTCTTTCAGCACGGCGATGATCGCTTTTTCAGTGGCCGCATCCACCCCTGCAAAGGGTTCGTCCAGCACATAGACATCGGCATGTTGCGCAAGGGCACGTGCAAGGAACACGCGCTGCTGCTGCCCACCGGACAGCTGGCCGATCTGGCGGGTGGCAAAGTCGGTCATACCGACACGCACCAGCGCCTCCATGGCCTGCGCGCGATGTTTGGCCCGCACGCGACCCAGCAGTCCCAGCTGGCGGTACATTCCCATCAGCACGACGTCGATAACGCGGGTTGGGAAATCCCAATCCACGCTGGCGCGCTGCGGCACATAGGCGATGCGGTCGCGCATCCGCTCCAGCGGTTGACCGAAAACGGTGACTGTCCCGGCAAGCGGCTTGATCACCTGCAACGCCGCCTTGAGCAGCGTCGATTTGCCCGCGCCATTGGGCCCGACAATGGCCGTCATGGCCCCCGCACGCACTGTCATGTCCACCGAAAAGATCGCAGGCGTCTGGCCGTAGGACACGGTCATACCGCGCACGGCAAGGGGGCTTGCGACCCGCGTGGCTTCGGCCTTGGCTTTGGTCTGGTCTGTGACGAGTTGAATGGTCATGCGGCACCTTTCAGACGGCCCAGCCGCCCGGTTGCGGGAACATCAGCGCCAAGCGCGCGGGCGATGGTGGTAACATTGTGATCAATCATGCCCAGCCACGTGCCCTCGTAAGTGCCTTCCGGCCCCATCGCGTCCGAGAACAGCGAACCGCCTATGCTGACGGTGTGGCCTTGCGCAGCCGCCCCTTCGATCAGCGCACGAATGTTGCGATCAGAGACCGAGGTTTCCACGAAGACCGCGGGCAACTGGCGCTTGACCAGCGTGTCTACCAGCGTGCTGATGCGGTTCAGCCCCGCCTCGCTTTCGGTGGAGATGCCCTGAATGCCCAGAACCTCGAAATCATAAGCGGCACCGAAATACCCGAAGGCATCATGGGCGGTCAGCAAAATACGTGCCTCTGGACGCACTTGGGCCAGCACCTCGCGGCTGTAGATCGACAGCGCCTCGGCCTCGGCGACAAAGGCGCTTGCATTGGCCTCGAACATCTCTTTGCCCTTTGGCCGCAGGGTGGTGAGCGCACGGACGACCGCAGGGGCACATTGCACCCAGACGTCCGGATCCATCCAGACATGGGGATCAAAGCGATCCTCGTAATCCTCGCTTGCGAT
This sequence comes from Tateyamaria armeniaca, assembly GCF_045797845.1. Lineage (NCBI taxonomy): Bacteria > Pseudomonadati > Pseudomonadota > Alphaproteobacteria > Rhodobacterales > Roseobacteraceae > Tateyamaria > Tateyamaria armeniaca. Next base: position 1,494,676 of record NZ_JBHDIY010000002.1, on the reverse strand, counting down.
CAGCAGATCAGTATCAAGTGTTTCAGCAACCGCATGCACCGGGCGCTTGCGGGCGAGGTCGAGTAGAAACTCTTCCATCTGCGCCTCAAGGTACAGCCCGTGCCAGAAGACTGTATCCGAGCGGGTCATGTCGACAATGTCGCTGCGGGTCTGCCGATAGGCGTGTGGATCAACGCCCGGCCCCATCAGCGCGCGCACATCAACGCCTGAGCCACCGATACGACGCACCAGATCGGCGATCATGCCCGTGCTCGCCACCACGTTCAGCTTTGAGGCTGCAAAAGACGGTGAGGCCGCCATTGCGGCGATCCCGGCCAGAACTGAACGACGTGAAACGGACATGCGACCCTCGCTGCTGAACGTGAAATTTATGGACGTACTTGTATATGCGAGTCATTCGCAGAAAGTCAATGAGAATGCGAATGACTCGCAATAACAGCGCCGTGATTTTGGGCTTTCAGTCGAAATCGATCAAAAAAACGGCGCCGGGGCCGTCATCCAGCAGAGAAATCTGCCCGCCACGCGCCTGCACAAGGCTGCGCACGATGCTCAGACCCATGCCCGTGCCGCCCTGATCGCGCCGCGTGGTAAAGAACGGATCGAACACGCGGTCCCTGTTGCCTGCACTGATCCCGGGGCCATTATCGGCGATATGCAGGGTACCGGCGGTCACGCTCAGCGTCAGCCGCGTTGCCCCGTGTTCTGCCGCGTTGCGCGCCAATTGCGTCAGGATGGTCGCCAGATCCGCACCCAGCAAAGGAATGTCACCGTCTTGCGCCACCTCAACCTCGATGCGTGTATCAAGCGCAGAAGCCACGTCGCTGAGTCTGCTTGAGCCCGCCCCTGCACTGCTGGCCGCCATGGCGTGATGCCCAAGGTCATCCAGCAGGGTCTGCATCCGCGCTGTCGCCTCTTGGATCGTCTTGCTCAGAGTTTGCGCATCGTCCCCGCTGGCTCCGGCCTGCAACAGCTCCGCCGCCCCTCGAATCGCCGTCAGGGGCGAGGTCAACTCGTGGGCCACGTGATCCGCATAGGCTTTCATCCCCTCGGCCCGGCTGTTCAGGCTGTCGCCCATCGCCATAACGCTTGCGCCCAGGGCGCCCAGTTCGGGCGTGCCGAAATGGACCGGAGGTGGGGTCGCCTGCCCTGCCTTCATCGCGCGGGCATAGCCTGTCAGCGCATAGATCGGGCGCAGCACCAACCGCCACAACAAAAACCCAAGCACACATGTCGCCACGACGGCCAGCCAGCCGATCAGCCACGCGGCCTCGCCCCAGCCCAGAATATTGCCCCACAGGCGCAGGTAGGTGATGCCGAACAGCGGCAACACGAGAACCACAGCCAACGTCCCACCGATCACCAGCGCCAGCGGCGGCCGCCACTTGTCTGAAACCGGTTTCACGCGCCTGTACATTGGCCCATCCGGATACCGACGCCATGCACCGTTTCAATGGCATCCGGGCACCCGGCGTCGGCCAGTTTGGCCCGCAGGTTGCGCAGGTGACTGTCAAGCGTGCGATCACTGACACCGGCATGATGGCCATAGACTGCATCCGTCAGCGCGGGACGTGCCGAAATGCGGTCGGGGTGGGCCATGAGGTGAGCCAGTATGTCCATCTCGCGGGCTGTCAGGGTGACGGGCGCACCGTTCACGCGGCACATATGGGCCGTCGCATCGACACTCAGAATGCCGCGCGTGAGGGCGGCTGCCCCAGATGGCGCGGGGCGCGCACGTTTCAGGATCGCCCCGATGCGCGCCACCAGTTCGCGGGGCGAGAACGGCTTGGTCACATAATCATCGGCACCCAGTTCGAACCCAAGCACGCGGTCAATCTCGTCCTGCCGCGCAGTCAGGAACAGAACCGGAGTCGCGTGCGTGGCACGCAAGCTGCGACACACCGCCAAACCGTCCATTTCAGGCAAGCCGATGTCCAGCACGATCAGATCGAACCTGCCGGATCGCGCTTTGGTCAACCCCTCGGCACCATCGCCCGCCTCGCTCACCCCGTAGCCGCCCTGTTGCAATGCGATGCGCAACACGGATCGGATGTGCGGGTCGTCATCGACGATCAGCAATTGTCCTTGGGTCATTACGGTGCAGTCGCATCTGTGGTCATTGCCGCAAGGCTACGGCGCACCCGCCAGTTACGAAAGCCCCATTCGCGCCAGTCGTCCGGGTGGGACAAGCGCGGCACGCGATAAGACGACCCGCACTGTGTCGTCCAAGTCGGCCCGTAGCGTGCTGCCATCGCCGGGATCACGTCTTCGGACAGGTTGCACAGCATGAAGATATCAGGCTTTTCATGATGGCTGAGGTTATGTCGCGCAATGGCCCCGTCAAAACTGAAGAATGCGCAAATATACAGGACACCGGCCCCCAATATGCCACTGCGCAGCAACATCCATGCGGCAGGCTTGTCACGCCATATCTGCCAGACCACGATGCCCAGCCCAGCGGCCACAAGCCCCATCCAGATATAGGCGGCCATGCGCAAACGTGTCAGGCCATATTCATCGACATACGCCTCCAACCGGAACAGCGACGCACCCACCAGCGCAAGTGTCTGTGCCAGCCACAACAGCATCAGCCAGCGCAGGACCGGCCGCCCGGCCAGATGCGGACGGGCCAGAACCGCGAACAGACCTGCCAGCAGGGCGGTGATCAGAAGCGGATAAGCGCCACGATGGGCGTAGGTTGCCGGGCTGATACCCTCGGGCAGGCCGACATTTCCATAGAGAAACAGGATATCCATCACTGTCTGCACCGCAAACAGCGCATTGAACGCGACGAGTGAGCGCGCCACAGAGCCTGCGTTCACGATCCCCTGACGTGCGACCGTGGCCCGGGCGGCAACGCGGGCGCGCAGCCGTTCACGCATGGCGCTGGCCACCAGAAGGGGCCAGATCAGCGCCCCAAGGAGCAGCCAGAACCACAAACGCCACATGTTCGGGGTCGGCACCTCCCATGCCGTCAGTTGCGACAGTGCACGATCCAGAACCGGGTTTGCCCCCACGAAAAGCAGCGCAAAGAGGGCGGTCGCGCCGAAGGGCAGCGCCCAACCGAGCATAAGCGTGCGTATGTCAATTGCCCCGCTGCGCATGCGCCCGACATGCTGCGCCACACCAACGGCATCCGCTCCGGTCTGAAGCGGCGCGATCCACCACAGCCGAAATGCACCGCGCAGGACATCGCCGCGCGCAAGCCCTGCAAGGGCGGCACACAGCACCGACAGTCCAAAGACGGCGATCAGTACGGACAGGGGCTGGACAACCTCGATCAATGGCAGAACGGCCATGACTGTACCAGCCGCAATACCGATGCGCGCGCGCATGCTGATCCGGGGCCACGCCAGTGCCAGCCCGGCCCAGACGATGATCAGCGCGAGCACCGCAAAACTGACACCCGGCACCACGTGCCAGATCAGCATGTCACCGCACGCGATCAGCGCGATCAGCAACCCTGCCTTGATCCCATCGCGGCGGCGCGCATCCTGTCTGGGCTGTGCCCGTTCCTTGGGTGCGTCCAGCCACCACCCATCCTGCTGCATCGAAAGCGGCACACCGCCAAAAACCCGTTTCGTCATTGCCTGTCCCTTTGCGCTGGCCTTGTTTGAAGCCCAGGCTGACAGGTGTCTGTGCAGGCCAGCGCACCCCGTTTGTGCAGAAGATGTGCAGGGATTTGCGCAGCGGCACCGCTTGCCAAACGCGACAAGCCATGCCACGTCATTGGTCTGCACCCGTCCGAAAGGATCCCCAGATGCACGAGACGACAACACATTCACCGACCCAGACCACGACCCAACTGCCGCAGGTGGCAGAACCGCGCAATCCGGGGATGGCGCTGGATATGGACTGGGTGCGGCGCGTGCAGGCCAATACCTCGGCCATCGAACGGCGCTGCGCGACGCTGCCCGGGCGGCGCTCGATCAAAAAGGATCATCAGGCGGCGTGGCTGTTGAAAGCGATCAGCCTGATTGACCTTACAACCTTGTCTGGCGACGACACCGTGCGCCGCGTCCAACGGCTGTGTGCCAAGGCGCGCCAGCCGGTTCGGGTCGAAATGCTGGAGGCGCTCGGGATGGAGGGCCTGACGACCGGTGCAGTCTGCGTCTATCACGAGATGATCCCGGCAGCGGTCACCGCCCTGCAAGGCACTGGTATCCCCGTGGCCGCCGTGTCTACCGGGTTTCCGGCGGGCCTGTCCCCGCTCCACCTCCGCCTTCAGGAAATCACCGAAAGCGTCGCCGCAGGGGCAGAAGAGATCGACATCGTGATCTCGCGCCGGCATGTGCTGGAAGGCAATTGGCAGGCTCTTTATGACGAAATGGCGCAGATGCGCGCGGCCTGCGGCACAGCCCACGTCAAGGCGATCCTCGCCACGGGCGAGCTGGGAACATTGCGCAACGTCGCGCGCGCGTCACTTGTTTGCATGATGGCAGGCGCGGACTTCATCAAAACCTCGACCGGCAAGGAAAGCGTGAACGCGACCCTGCCGGTGTCCCTCGTGATGATCCGCGCGATCCGCGACTATTTCGAGGCGACGGGATACCGGGTGGGGTACAAACCTGCGGGCGGGATTTCCAAGGCCAAGGATGCGCTGGTTTACCTGTCCTTGATCAAAGAGGAGCTTGGGGATCGCTGGTTGCAACCCGACCTCTTCCGCTTCGGCGCCTCGTCTCTGTTGGGCGATATCGAACGGCAACTCGAACACCACCTCACCGGCGCTTATTCCGCCGGATACCGCCACGCCATCGGGTGAACGGAACCACGCAAGGGACGACACCATGACCGTCAAAGACATCTTCGAAACCATGGAATACGGCCTTGCCCCCGAGGCGGCAGGCGACGCGCTGGCGTGGATCGTCGATCAGGGGGCCAGCTTTGGCCACTTCATCAACGGTGACTTCACCACCCCGACAAAGGACTTCCAGTCGCGCAACCCCGCGACAGGCGAAACGCTGGCCGATCTTAGCCAAGCCAGGCAATCCGACATCGACGCCGCGGTCAAAGCCGCCCGAGCGGCCCAGCCGAAATGGGCAAAATCAGGCGGCCATGCCCGCGCCCGCGTGCTCTATGCCATCGCGCGCGCCTTGCAGAAACACAGCCGCCTGTTTGCAGTCCTCGAAACCCTCGACAACGGCAAACCGATCCGCGAAAGCCGCGACATCGACATCCCTCTCGCACAGCGCCATTTCTACTATCACGCCGGCATGGCGCAGTTGATGGAGGCAGAACTGCCCGACCGTGCCCCCCTTGGCGTCTGCGGCCAGATCGTGCCGTGGAATTTCCCGCTGCTCATGCTGGCCTGGAAGATCGCGCCCGCGCTGGCCATGGGCAACACGGTGGTGCTGAAGCCCGCCGAATACACCTCTCTCACTGCTCTGCTGTTCGCCGACATCTGCCGCCAGGCGGGCGTGCCCAAGGGGGTCGTCAACATCGTGACCGGCGACGGAGCGGTGGGCGAGATGATCGTGAACGCGGACGTGGACAAGATCGCCTTCACCGGATCGACCGCCGTGGGCCGCCGCATCCGCGAGGCCACCGCAGGCACCGGCAAGGCGCTGACCCTCGAACTGGGCGGCAAATCCCCCTACATCGTGTTCGACGACGCTGATCTTGATTCCGCTGTCGAGGGCCTCGTGGATGCCATCTGGTTCAACCAGGGGCAGGTGTGCTGTGCCGGATCGCGCCTGTTGGTGCAGGAACCTGTGGCCGACACCTTCTATGCCAAGCTGCGCGCGCGCATGGACAAGTTGCGGATCGGCGACCCGCTGGACAAATCCATCGACGTGGGCGCGGTGGTAGACCCGATCCAGCTGGATACGATCACCAAAATGGTCGCCGACAACACCAGCGGAGCGACCTATCAGGCGCAAACCGCCCTGCCCGCCACCGGGTGCTATTACCCGCCCACCCTCATCACCGGCCTCAACAGTGCCGATACGCTGATGCAGGAAGAAATCTTTGGCCCCGTGCTTGTATCGACAACGTTCCGCACACCTTCCGAAGCGGTCGAACTGGCCAACAACACGCGCTACGGGCTGGCTGCAACTCTGTGGAGCGAGAACGTCAACCTCGCGCTCGACATCGCCCCTAAGCTGGCCGCAGGCGTTGTCTGGGTCAACGCCACGAACCTCTTTGACGCCGCCGCTGGGTTTGGCGGCGTGCGCGAAAGCGGGTTTGGGCGCGAGGGCGGCTGGGAGGGGCTGTTGGCCTACACCAAACCCAAAGGCACGCCCAAACCGCACAAACCCATCGCGCCTTTCACGGGCAAGGATGAACCGTCCAATCCGCTCGACCGCACGGCCAAGCTCTATATCGGCGGCAAACAGGCGCGCCCGGATGGCGGCTATTCCCGGAATGTCTATGGAAAGAGCGGCGCACTTCTGGGCCAGTCCAGCCTCGCCAATCGCAAGGACGTGCGCAACGCGGTCGAAGCGGCACAGTCTGCGGCAGGCTGGGGCAAGACCACAGGTCATTTGCGCGCGCAGATCCTGTACTTCATCGCCGAAAACCTGTCGGCACGCGCGGAGGAATTCGCCAAACGGCTCGACACGATGCAGGGCGGCAGATCGGGCCAAAAAGAGGTCGAAGCATCGATCCAACGCCTCTTTACCTATGCCGCATGGGCTGACAAATTTGACGGCGCGGCCAAGGGCGTTCCCCTGCGTGGCATCGCGCTGGCCATGAACGAGCCCACAGGCATCGTCGCCGCGCTGTGCCCGGACGACGCACCGCTGCTTGGCCTCGTCTCGCTCATGGCCCCCGCAATCGCGATGGGAAACCGGATCGTACTTGCGGCGTCGCAGCCGTTTCCACTGGCAGCCACGGATTTCTATCAAGTGCTGGAAACCTCCGATGTGCCGGGGGGTGTGGTCAACATCCTGACCGGCAATCACACCGAGCTTGCGCCGCACATGTCCAAACACCTGAACGTCGATGCCGTGTGGTCCTTCTCGGGGACTGATCTGTCCAAAGAGATCGAACAGGGCGCATCGGGCAACCTCAAACGGACTTGGGTGAACAACGGCCACACCCGCGACTGGATGGGCGCGCAGGGCGAAGGACGCGCCTTTTTGCAAGCCGCAACCGAGGTCAAAACCATCTGGGTGCCTTACGGCGAATAGGGCTTCTCTGATTTAGGAAAATCCTGGGGTTTGGGGTAAAGCCCCAAACAACGCACCCGCGCGGCGCGCGGGTGCAAAACTTCACGCGTGCGCAAGCGCTCAATTGGCGACAGAGCTTTCCAAGCCCTCTGGCTGGCCCACAACGACGAAATGCAAACCTTCCGGGTCCAGCAATTCACTGGCCACACGTTGTACGTCCTCCAGTGTCACCGCCTCGACCTTGTCGTTGCGGGTGGCGATGTAATCGATGGGCAGGCCCAGCATCTGCATGCCAACCATGATGCGCGCGATGGGTCCATTGCCGTCAAAGCGCAGCGGGTAGGCGCCGGTGATATAGGTCTTGGCGGCGTCCAGTTCAGCTTGGGTGATGCCCTCGCTTGCGGCGCGCGCCCACTCATCGCGGATCACCGACACCGCCTCGGCGATGCGGTCATTGGCGGATGCGACCTGCCCCTGCACGGTTTCGGCGTAATCCTGCGGCACGAGATAGGAATAGACTCCATATGTCAGTCCACGCTTTTCACGCACTTCGGTCATCAGGCGGCTTTCAAAGCCCCCCGCGCCAAGCACCTGATTGAGAACATTCGCGGCAAAGAAGTCGGGATCGTCTTGCGCAATGCCACGCTGGCCAAAGATGGCAACCGACTGGGGTGTCTCGAATTGAACAACGGTCGTGCCGCCCTCAATCAGGATCGGGGCCTCTGTCGGCATGGGCGCGCCTTCCTCTGGCAAGGCACCCAGCAACGCGTCCAAAAGCGGGCCCAGCTCTTCGGGCGTGATATCCCCGGCAACACCGACATAGAGGCGATCCTTGGCGAACACGCCGCGATGCGCCTCAAGCATGTCTTTGCGCGACAAGGCCGTCACGCTTTCGATGGTGCCTTCATAAGGGGTCGCATAGGGGTGATCGCCATAGGCCATGGCATCAAATGTACGGCGCGCAATCTCGTCCGGATCCTTGGCGTCAGAGCGAAGGCCCGTCAGCACCTGCTCGCGCACACGTTCAAGGGCGTCGGGATCAAAGCTGGGTGCGATGATGGATTTGCGCAGCAACTCGACAGCCTCATCCCGGTTCTCGCTCAGGAACTTGGCCGAGACGGACAAGGCATCGTCACCGATGTCATATCCAAACGATGCCGCGAGGCTTTCCTGTGCGCGGGCAAAGGCGCGCGCATCAAGGTCGCCCGCCCCTTCTTCAAGCAAGCCGGTCATCAGGTTGATCGCCCCACGCTTGCCCGGAGCGTCCAAGGACGCACCCCCGCGAAACCGCAGCTCAAGCGCCAGAAAAGGGATCGACGGTTCGCGCACCAACCATGCGGTAATGCCACCGGGGCTTACGACTTCCTCGATCTTGACCTCGGCCCGGGCTGGCAAGGTGGCGACAAGGGCAAGGACCAAAGCCATCAGAAAACGGGTCATTGGCTTACCTCCTGCGGTGTGACGGGCCGTGTCAGCCAGCCGGTCACCGACGCGTCGCGATTAAGGACAAGGCGCGCGGCATCCATGATGTCATCGGCGGTGACTGCCTGCAGGATATCAGGCCATTCCTGAATATCTTCGACACTCAGACCGACGGACATCGCAGCCCCATAACGGCGTGCGATGCGGTCCACATCGTCGCGCTGGTAAATCTCGCTGGCGCGCAGTTGATACTTGATGCGCTCAAGCTGTTCGGGGTCCACGCCGTCGATCAGGAATTGCGCCAGTACCGCGTCCATCGCATCTTCGGCCTCTTGCAGGCTCAGCCCCGGCACCGGGACGATCACCACGTCAAAAGTCGTATCATCCAGCGTGGCGCCACGATAAAAGGCCCCGGACCAGACGGCTTTCTGTTCCTCAAACTGCAGCTTTTCCGTCATGTAGCTGGTTTGCCCACCGCCCAGCACTTCGGCCAGAAGGGTCAGCGCGGCGGCGGCTTCCTGATCACCGGGATCGCGTTCGGGGGCAAGGTAGGACCGGCTCACATATTCCTGTGCGACCCGCGCATCGCGAAAGATCACGCGGCGTTCGGCGGTCTGGGGTGGCTCTTCGGAGCGGATACGCTCGGGCAGATCGGGATTGGCCGGGATCACCCCGTAATACGTCTCGGCCAGCTGTTTGACCTCGTCAGGATCGACATCACCCGACACCACAAGGATGGCGTTATTGGGATAGTAGTAGGTGTTGTAGAACCCCAGCGCGTCTGCCTTGTCGAGACTCTCCATCTCGTGCATCCAGCCGATGATCGGCACGCCGTAGCGGTGGTTGAGGTACTGGGCCGCATTCATCTGCTCGCCAAACAGGGCGCGCGGGTTGTTCTCGGTGCGTTGGTTGCGTTCCTCGATGATCACACGACGCTCGGTCGCAACATTCTGTTCGGTAAAGCGGATGTTGCGCATCCGGTCCGCTTCCATCCGCATCATCAACTCAAGCCGGTCGGCCGCGACGCGCTGGAAATAGGCGGTGTAGTCATAGCTGGTGAACGCATTATCCCGCCCGCCATTGGCGGCCACCGTGGCGGACAACTCGCCATCGGCCAGCGTGTCGGTTGCCTTGAACAGCAGGTGTTCCAGAAAGTGGGCCACGCCTGAGGAGCCGACCGGTTCGTCCGCAGACCCCGCGCGGTACCAGACCATGTGCTGGACAACGGGTGCTCGGTTGTCCTCGACCACCACCACCTGCATGCCGTTGTCGAGTTCAAAAGTGGTCACCGCGTCCTGATCGGCGCGCAACGCGGCGGGCAAGACGGTAAGTGACAGGGCAAAGACGGCAAAAACGGCGCGCAGACGGGTCATGACAAATCCTGATAAGGAGCGGTTGGGCTAACAGATACGACGCCGGGTGCCACCTTCAAGCGGCACTGGCGTCTTTGTGAGGATCAACGCCCGTTGATCAGCGCCGACGCCCGGCGGGCGGCGCTGTCGGGGTCGGAATGCCTGCGCGGCGGAACTGTTCGGCAACGCGGGCTGGTCTGATCGCTTCGCGGCGATAAGCCTGCGCATAGGAATCTTCCTGAAAGATCCGGATTTGCGTCAGGCGGGACTGCCGTTTGCGGAACTGCGCATCTGCTGCGGCCAGCGTCGCACGAATGTTGGCTTCGCGCCCGAAGCGGCTGGTGTGGTTCACAAGGGCCGCGTCACTGCCGGGGACCGGAGCGTTGGGTGATGTGCGCTGTCCACCAAGTGCTGCCACGCTGTCTTCGAGCGGGCGCTGATCGGTGCGATTGAAGCCACCGGGGGTGGGTTCGGGAAGGGCCGAAAAGCTTTCGGGTTGTTCAAGCGGTTTGGCGGGCACAATGATGAATTCATCCGGTCCTTCGCCACGCGACTGGATCTGGCGCAGCCCTTTGTTCTCGCACGCGGCAAGGACGGTAACGGCAATCAGGGCACAGACGATCAGACGCATGAGAGAACTCTCCTCAACTTGAGCCGCATTATCGCAGCTTGAGCCCGCTTGTCACGTGCCCTTTTTGGACGCCTTCTTTTTGGCAGATGCGCTTTCCTGACCAAAGAAGACAAGGCCGATGGCCCCGGCAAAGATGAAAATATCCGCGACGTTGAATACGAACGGGTTGTCGATGCCACAGCAGGACATGTTCAGGAAATCAAGAACGAAACCATAAAGCAGCCGGTCAAACACGTTGGCCAAAGCGCCACCGATCAACAGCCCCGCACTGGCGCGCGCCAGTTGCGGTTGCGGGTGTTTGATCATCCACCACAGCACACCACCACAAATCACAATGGCAATGCCGATCAGAACCCAGACGCTGGTGCCGTCACCAAGCAGACCAAAGTTGATCCCCCGGTTCTCGCCATAGCGAAAGTTCAGGATCGGGGGCAGCACGTCCATGGGCCTGAACGCCGACACGCCCAGAACATGAATGACCAGGTATTTCGACAACTGGTCGAGGCCGAACGCCAGTGCTGCACAGATCCAGAGAAGTTTCATGGGACCCCTAATGCCGGAAATGGCGCATGCCGGTAAAGACCATGGCTAATCCTGCCTTGTCAGCGGCGGCAATCACTTCGTCATCGCGCATCGACCCGCCGGGCTGGATCAGGGCGGTGGCCCCCGCCTCGGCTGCCGTGATGAGGCCATCAGCAAAGGGAAAGAACGCATCAGAGGCCACAACCGACCCTTGGGTCAGCGGCGCGGGCAGGCCCATGACCTCGGCCATGTCCTGCGCTTTGCGGGCCGCGATGCGAGTGCTGTCGACGCGGCTCATCTGTCCGGCACCGACGCCCACGGTTGCGCCGTCCTTGACGTAGATGATGGCGTTGGATTTCACGTGCTTGGCGACCGTCCATGCAAAGAGCATGTCGGCCAGTTCCTGATCGGTCGGCTGGCGCTTGGTGACGACTTTCAGGTCATCGCGGCTGATTCGGCCCACATCCTTGTCCTGCACCAGAAAGCCACCCGACACCTGTTTGACCGCCAGCGCTGCCGCCGCAGGGTCCGCCAACCCGTCTGTCGTGAGAAGGCGCAGGTTCTTTTTCCGGGCAAAGGCTTCGATGGCGTCGGGATCTGCCCCGGGCGCAATGACCACTTCGGTAAAGATGCCGCTGATCGCCTCAGCCGTTTCACCATCAAGCGGCTGGTTCAGCGCGATGATGCCGCCAAATGCACTTGTGCGGTCGCAGTCGAAGGCCCGCGTATAAGCCTCGGCCAGCGTAGCACCCGTTGCCACGCCGCACGGGTTGGCATGTTTGATGATGGCGCAGGCAGGGCCCTGACCTGCGAATTCGCTCACCAGTTCGAACGCCGCGTCGGTGTCATTGATGTTGTTATAGGACAGTTCCTTGCCCTGATGCTGCGTCGCAGTTGCGACGCCCGGACGGGCCGAGCCGTCGGTGTAGAATGCGGCGGCCTGATGCGGGTTTTCACCATATCGCAGCGTCTGCGCCAAGGCACCGCCAAAGGTCCGGCGGCGCGGTGTCTCGCGAACTTGCGCAGCCATCCATGTGCTGACGGCGGTGTCGTAGGCGGCAGTGCGGGCATAGGCGGTCTGCGCAAGGCGCTGGCGCAGGGCATAGGAAGTCTGCCCCTCCTGCCCGACCAGTTCCGCGATCACGGCGTCATAGTCTTCGACATCGACCACCACGGTGACAAAACCATGATTCTTGGCCGCCGAACGGATCATCGCCGGACCGCCGATATCGATGTTCTCGATCACTTCGTCATATGCCGCGCCCTTGGCCACGGTTTCCTCGAACGGATAGAGGTTGACCACCACCAGATCGATGGCCCCGATGCTGTGTTCCTCCATCGAGGCGACGTGATCGTCATTGTCACGCAGCGCCAGCAAACCGCCATGCACCACCGGATGAAGCGTCTTGACACGGCCATCCATCATCTCAGGGAACCCGGTGACATCCGCCACATCCCTGACCGCCAGACCCGCCTCGCGCAGCGCTTGCGCCGTGCCGCCCGTGCTCAGCAATTCGATCCCCATACCTGCGAGGGCGGTGGCAAACACCTCCAGCCCGGTCTTGTCGGACACGGAAATCAGCGCGCGGCGCACAGGGGCGAGGTCAGTCATGTTGGTCATCGGGGGCAGCCATCCTTCAGTCGTACATCTCTACCGGTTCATCCCGGTTCAGGTCGCGGATGCCCATGGCAGTTTCCTGCGCCTTGGACAAGGACCAGCGGACGCGCGTGGCATATCCCATTGCCCGTCCCGACAGCCGTATTTGCTGGCTGGCGCGCGGCTTGAGACGCCCCGTCTCAAGGTAAACGCTTGGTTCAAGGGACAATTCCTGTGTCCCGTCATGGCGAAACACCCACATCTCCCCGCTTTTGAGCGCGATGGACACAGCCGAGCCGCCCATATCGAGTTCGGCATCGACCTCGGGGTGCAGATGAAAACGGATGTCATAGGGGATACCGCCAAGCGTCTTGGCATCCATCACACGGTCAAACTGCCGCTTTTCGTGTTCCTCCAGCGCCAGCAACATGTCTTCACCCGCCATGCCGCGCCCGTCGAATGTCAGCTCCAACTGGCGGGCATGGGTCAGACCGTGCGTGCGACTGTATCCGTTGTGCCCTCCCTGAAAGCGCGTGCCGTCCGGGGCCTGGCTGACCTCGATCGGGACATGATCTGGCGCGTCGATCAGGATTTCGCGGGATGTGGCGCGGTCGGCATCACCGAGCCGGGCACTGGAATAGCCATCCAGCGTCAGCGCCGAATGGGACGGCGTCGCGCGCCCTGCCCGCCGCCAGTTCGCGCCAAAGCTGGCGCCAGAGCCGCAATTCACGATCAACGGGCGACGGCCCGAGGTCAGCTCGAAGGCAAGTGTGGAGGCATGGGCGTTGTGGCTCGCCTCGGGCGCAGGCGGTTTGGCAGCGTCGATGATCACACTGGTGCGCCCCGCACTCAGGCGCGCATAGCCCATCGACAAGCCGTCGGCCTGCCTCGTCCGCACGCCGGATGCGGCCAGCGCATGATCCAGCCACCCTTCCTGCCCACGCCCGCCGCCATGAAAGCGGGCAAGACCACCGTCGGAATGGCGCAAGGTGCGCAGAGTCGGCGTGATCCGCTCAATCGCGGCCATATGGGCGTCGGGCACGGCTTTGCTGGCGTCTTCAAGAGCGGCCGCGGCCCATGTCAGCAGCGTGTAGACGTCCAGCAACTCTTCGGGGTTGCGGGTGGGAATGCCGCCTTCGGCGTCGATCTTCTGATCGCATTCCCGTGCGAGGGCTGCAATGGCGGGCGGGGCCAGATCCTCCATCCCTTCCAATGACAGACCGGCATAGATCAGACCTGTCAGCGCTTCGAACCGGGGCAGTCCCGGGGCGGCGGCGTGCCAACGGCGTGACAGAAACCGGGTCTGTTGAGCGAGAGAGAGGAAGAAGGCATCCGGTTCTTGCCCGTCCAGTCCGCGCAACAGAAACAAGGCGTGGTTGATCCAGCGGATCAGGCGGCGGCCCGTCAGGTCAGGTGTCCAGCCCGGTCCGCGCCCGCGTCCATAGCGAGATATCCAGCCCCACAGCCAGCGTTGCCCGTAGGTGCGGCATTTGGCGTCGCCAACGGCGGCCAGATCATCAAGCCACGCAAACCCGTGCAAAGCATCCTCGAAGGCGCGGTCAGGGGCCGTGACATCCCACAGTTCGGTGTTTGGTGCCTCGACCAAAGCACCGGCAAACAAGTAATTGCCTGCCACCAACTGTCGCCCCTTGGCAAAGCTGCCGATGGTGCGCGGTTCGGGGGCAGAGACAAAGGCGGTGACCGCACCCGTTCGGGTCGATCTGGCCGCGTGCCAACGGTTCAGGAACCGGGCCTTTCTTGCGGAAAACCCGTAGGGATCGGTCATAGTCACTGCCTCGATGCGTCTTTATGCGCGTTTTGGCACACCATAGCTTGCGCCGTGCCTCGAGTCACGCAACCTCAGGGAGATTTGCGCAAGGCCGCAATGTAAAATCCGTCCATGTGGCCATGTTCCGCCCATAGGTCCGGGCGCAGACGCAGCCCACCCTCTTCCGTAATCCATGCCGCATCGTTTCCGGGGCGGTTAAGCGCTGCACGCTCTACGCTTACGTCGGGATGGCGTTCCAGCGCTTCTTCCACTTGCACCTCACCTTCGTCCGGCAGCAGGGAACAGGTGCAAAACACCATGCGCCCGCCGGGTCTCAGCAAGGTCAGCGCGTGATCGATCATCCGCTCCTGCAACGCGATCAACGCGCCAAATTCCGACCCGTCCTTGGCAAATGGCAGATCGGGGTGGCGGCGAATCGTTCCCGTGGCCGAGCAGGGTGCATCGAGCAGAATTGCATCGTATTGGCCTGTCACATCGAACACATCCGCAACAAGAGTGTCTGCGCTCAACCCCGTGCGGATCAGGTTTTGCGCCACACGCTCCATCCGTCCGGGCGAGATATCGACCGCTGTCACGGTTGCCCCGCTGGCGGCCAATTGCATCGTTTTGCCACCCGGTGCGGCACACAGATCAAGCACGGTCTCACCCTGTTGCGCATCAAGCACACGGGCAGGTATGGCCGCGGCGGCATCCTGCACCCACCAATCGCCACTGGTGAATCCCGGCATTGCCGACACCTGCCCGGCCTCAGCCAGTCGCACCGAACCTGTCGGCAGCAGCACACCGCCCGTGGCATTCGCCACCGCCACTCCGTCCGATTTCGGCGTCAGATCCAGCGGGCTGGTGGCAAAAAACGCAGTCTCCATCCCCACGACTGCCTCTGCCCCCCATGCCTGCACCAAAGGCTTGCGCAGCCAGGATGGCAGGCGCGGGATGCGCAAGGTCGGCCATTGCTCGACCCCTTTGTCGGCCACTTTGCGCAGCACGGCATTCACGAGGCCCTTGAGGTGACCGTAGCGCTTGTGTTTCGAGATGATGGTGACCATCGCATTGACGACCCCATGCGCCGCCTCACCCTGACACAGCTCATACGTGCCGATGCGCAGCGCGTTGCGGACGGTGGTTGCGGGATATTTCTGCAGATGGCGTTGCAGCAGGCGGTCCACGCGCTCCATGCTGCGCAGTGTTTCGGTCGCAAGGCGTTGCGCACGGGCGCGGTCGGCAGGGTCAAGGCGGTCGAGTGCACCGGCACCAATGACTTCGGACATCAGCTTGCCCTCGCCCATGATCTGATCGAGCAGATAGATCGCACTTCGCCGCGCGGGCAGGCCAATGTCGCTCATGGAGGGATCCTTGAAATGTCTCACCCGCCTTGCCGGGATCAGGATCGGGCGTATATCAACGCTATAGCCCAAGAGGAACCCCATGAGCGACGATCCCGATCACACCGACCTGCCCCCCGCCGCCCAGCGCGCGTTGGCAGAAGCAGAGGCGCGGCGTAAAGACGCCAAAGCGCTGGACCTGCCCAAGGAGTTGGGCGGGCGCGACGGACCCGAGCCTGTGCGCTATGGCGATTGGGAGAAGAAGGGCATCGCCATCGATTTCTGATGCGCTCAGCCGACTACCCATAGCCTGCCAACGTCATCAACAAAGGACCACATTAATGAGAACGCTTGGCGCACTGGTTTTCCCAGAGTTTGAGACGCTGGACTATTTCGGCCCCATCGAAATGCTGGGTGGTTACGGCAAAGAGACAGAGATTATCACTGTCGCCAAAGGGCCTGACCCTGTGCCGAGCTGCCATGGTCAGCGCATCGTGATCGACCGGACAATCGCTGAAAAGGACGACTACGATCTTCTGCTCATTCCCGGCGGAGACTCCGCGCTGAAGCTGGCGGACGATCCAGAGATGGTCGACTGGCTGCGGCGAGCCTCAGCCAATGCGGAACGGGTTATGGCAGTTTGCACGGGCACGGTGCTTTTGGGCATGACCGGAATTCTTGACGGGCGCAAGGCGACCACCAACAAGATTGATTTCAATCAGACTGTGCATCTGGCACCGGGCGTCGAGTGGATCAAAGAGGCGCGTTGGGTCGAGGATGGCAAATTCTTTACCTCCTCAGGCGTATCCGCTGGCATGGACATGGCCCTTGCCGTGATGGCTGATCTGTTTGGCATTGAAATGGCGGAACGACTGGCCCTTGGATCCGAATACGAATGGCATCAGGACGCCAGCCGCGATCCATTTGCCAAGCTGGCAGGGCTAGTTTGATCGACCGGTGTCGGTCTACCGCAACCGAAACATCGCGCTGTCGCCTGCACCCCTATCAGAGGTGAATTTGATCTGCCCGTCCGCGCTCGCCTGCACTTCCTGACAGTTGTACCCCAGCGCATCGCCGCCCCAGAACAGGTCGCGGCAGAAATAGCCGTCTTGCCATGACCACGAGCCTTCGATGTCCCAGAGGGAACCGCGCCCGTCGATCTGGCCGTCGCTGGAGACCATTATTTTGACCATTGGGCGCGTCAGTGTCTTGCCCTTGACCAGCTCAACGAATTCCGCCTGTTCATCCACCTTGACCAGTTCGGCCCAGACGGGGCCAGCGGCAAATGCCGCAACGGCAGCTGCAAAGATCATACGCATGGACATTTTTCCCGTGGCTACGAAAATTCTTGAAAGGCTTACGCACGAACAGCGGGTTCGGTTCACTTTGCGTGGAAATTTTTTACACGCCGTTTCAGGATTTCAGCCCCAGCACGTCCAGCATGTCATATTGCCCGGGCGATTTGTCCATTGCCCAAAGCGCGGCCTTCAACGC
Source organism: Tateyamaria armeniaca (assembly GCF_045797845.1). Lineage (NCBI taxonomy): Bacteria > Pseudomonadati > Pseudomonadota > Alphaproteobacteria > Rhodobacterales > Roseobacteraceae > Tateyamaria > Tateyamaria armeniaca. The sequence continues at coordinate 1,477,441 of NZ_JBHDIY010000002.1, read as the reverse complement.
TCCTTTGGCGAAAAGCGCCCGGTCCGTTGCCATGTGGCGCAGGACGATCCGCTCGCCCGGGCCTGCAAACAACACGTCATGTTCACCCACGATGTCGCCGCCGCGAATGGCTGTGAACCCGATGTCACCCTTGCGCCGTGCGCCTGTGATCCCGTCGCGGCCCGCGTCGCGCACATCAGATAGGGTCACCCCGCGCGCCTCGGCCGCCGCCTCACCCAGCATCAGGGCAGTGCCCGAGGGCGCGTCGACCTTGTGGTGGTGGTGGGATTCGATCACCTCGATGTCGAAATCCTCGTCCAAGGCGGCGGCCACCTGTTTTGTAAGCTGAACCAGCAGGTTGACGCCAAGGCTCATGTTGCCCGCCCGCACGATGGCGCAATGGCGCGATGCCGGTTCAAGCTGCGCGATCTGTTCATCCGTCATGCCGGTGGTGCCGATAATGTGTGCGGCGCGCGCCTGTGCGGCGGTGTGGCTGAGTGCGATGGTCGCCTCGGGCGCGGTGAAATCGATCACAGCGCGGGCCTGCGACATCGGCTCAAGCGGATCATCCCAGACCAGCGCGCCAATGGGCTGTCCGCCCATCGCCTCGCCCACATCGCGTCCAATCCAGTCGTGCCCTTCACGCTCAAGCACACCCACCAGACGCATCTTGTCGCTGTCCTGAACAGAGCGGATCAGCATCTGGCCCATACGGCCTGACGCCCCCGCAATCACGATCCCCGGCAATTCTGACATGGCTTTGGCCCTCACTTGGCGATTTCCCGCTGTCCTAGCGCGCCCGAGGCCGCTTGGCAAAGGGGCGCGGCCCCCTTAGATGGGTGATATGGGAAAGAACAGATTTCACGAGGGCGGTGGCCCGTCACAGCGCCAGCTTCGTGTGGCAGAACTGATCCGGCGCACGCTGGCCGAAGTGCTGGCGCGCGGCGATGTGCACGACCCCGAGTTGAACACTATGTCGATCACTGTTGGCGAGGTGCGCACTTCGCCCGACCTCAAGATCGCGACGGCCTATGTCCTGCCACTTGGCGGGCAGGGTCAGGACGACGTGCTCAAGCTGCTGGCCCGCAACAAAGGCGAATTGCGCCGCGCGGTGTCCAAAAAGCTGGCGTTGAAGTTTGCACCCGATTTGCGCTTTCAGCTGGATGAGACGTTCGACCGGATGGATGATACGCGCCGCATGCTGGAACAGGACGACGTGCGCCGGGACACCGACGCATGATACGTGCCGCCCTGTTGGCGCTGCTGATCTGGGCAGCACCGGCGTGGGCGGTGGCATGTGAAGACATTCGCCACGACGAGATCGGCTACACGATCTGCACGGTCGATCTGCATTCCGAGGACCTGCGCCTTTTTCTTTATACCGACAGCGGCGCGCCCTTTCGGCAATTCAGCGCTGTTGAACGGCACTTGCAGACCGAAGGTTTGCGCCTTGGCTTTGCGATGAACGCGGGCATGTATCACGACGATCGCGCGCCTGTGGGCCATTATGTCGAAGACGGCCAGGAGGTCATGCGCGTGATCCCCAATGCAGGCCCGGGCAACTTTGGGCTGCTGCCCAACGGGATCCTGTGCATCCGACCGGGGCGTGCGGATGTGTTCGAGACTTTGCGCTATGTGGATCAGGCACCGGAGTGTACCTACGCCACGCAATCTGGCCCGATGCTGGTGATCGACGGCGCGCTGCATCCGCGTTTCCTGCCTGACAGCACGTCGCGCTACATCCGCAATGGCGTGGGCACCAGCGCGGACGGAAAGACTGCGATCTTTGCGATCTCAGACAGCCCGGTGACATTCCATGAATTCGGTCGCCTTTATCGTGATCATCTCAAGCTACCCAACGCGCTGTTTCTTGATGGAAACATCTCGCGGCTTTATGCGCCCGACCTCAATCGCAGCGATATCGGGTTTTCCCTCGGACCGATCATCGGAACCGTCGAGCCTTTGGCGCGTTAAACGCATCGCGGGGATATCCCGCCGCAATGCTAAGGCTGCCTGATGTCCCAATCCCTGAACGATCAATCCGTGGGCCGCGCCCTGTTCCGCGTCTCTGCCCCGATGAGCATCGGCATCTTCGGAGTGCTGCTGGTGGGGCTGGCTGACGCCTTCTTTCTGGCGCGCTATGGGGATTTTGCGCTGACGGCGGTCGGGTTCATCTATCCGGTCATCATGACGCTGACGTCACTGTCCATCGGGCTGAGCGCGGGGACCAGTTCGGTGGTCGCCCAGGCTCTGGGCCGGGGTGAGGACGAGGGCAAGCAGCGCATGACGCTACACGCGATGATGCTGGGGCTTGGCCTGTCAACGACCGTGGCAGTGTTGTTTTACGCCGCAGCGCCGTGGTTGTTCGGGCTCATGGGTGCCTCTGGCAAAGTGCTGGACGCCGTGATGGCTTACATCCTGTGGTGGAGCCTCAGCTTTCCCTGTCTGGTCGTCGCACAGTCCCTCAATTCGGTGTTTCGCGCCGCAGGTCGATCTGAAGTCACCGCAATCACGATGGTCGGGCAGGCAATCATCAATATCGCACTGACGCCTCTGCTCATCTTCGGCTGGGGTTTTGTGCCTGAACTGGGCGTTGCGGGGGCGGGCATGGCCACATTTCTTGCCCGCGTCATCGGCTTTGTCGGGGTAATCGCCTACGCAACGTGGCATCGCGACATCTGCCTTGATCTGAACCCGTTCAAAGGGTTTGGGACATCCGCCCGAAAAATCGGTCGCGTTGCGGCACCTGCGTCCCTGTCAAACGCCATCAATCCCGGTGGTATGGCCGCCGTAACCGCCGCCGTTGCCGTTGTGGGTGATACTGCCGTTGCGGGATTTGGCGCAGCCACCCGGGTGCAATCACTGCTGTTCCTGCCCATGCTTGCCCTGTCAGCAGGCATCGGCCCGGTGGTCGGACAAGCATGGGGGGCAGACAAAACCGAGAGGGCGCAGAAATCAGTGCGCCTGACGTTCATCGCCTGCGTGGTCTATGGCGTCGCCCTCGGGATCGTTCTGTTGTTCTTTGCCAAGCCCATTGCCGCGCTGGTCGCCGACAACGATGCCGCGGCAGAATATGGCGCGCATTACCTGCGTTTCGTCGGCTTGTCGTTTTTCGGCTATGGCGTTCTGATCACCGGCAACGCTGCCATGAATGCGCGCGACCGGGCCATGTGGTCGATGGGGCTGAGCGCGGCGCGCATCACGCTGATCTATATCCCGTTCGCATGGGTTGGTGTGCTTGTGTTTGGTTACACGGGCATAATTGCGGCCGCGGTGCTTGCCAACGTTCTGGGGGCGTGGGGGGCCGTGGTGGCCTGTCGTGCGGTCGGCCTGTTGGGCAGCGATGCCCCCGGAATTGGCGGCCCGGCCAAGGCGGCCCGCGCGGCAGCCTCCGGCGATTGACAAAGCGTCTGTGCGTCAGCTAGGCGACACCTCTCGCAAGGACATAGATTGAGGGCAGGCGCATATGGGCCGCACACGCAAAGGGCGCGATATCTCGGGCTGGCTGGTCATCGACAAACCTGCCGGGCCGACATCCACGGCGGTGGTGAACAAGGTTCGCTGGGCGCTGGGAGCCAAAAAGGCGGGCCATGCGGGCACCCTTGATCCGGACGCCACGGGCGTTTTGGCCGTCGCCCTTGGTGAAGCGACCAAGACTGTGCCCTACATCACCGATGCGCTCAAAGCATACAGATTCACTGTGCGCCTGGGTCAATCCACCAACACAGACGATGCCGAAGGCGAAGTGCTGGACACATCCGACACCCGCCCGACAGACGAACAGATCAAGGCCGCGCTTGGCGCTTTTGTCGGCGATATCATGCAAGTGCCGCCCAAATTCTCAGCCGTCAAGATCGATGGTGAGCGCGCCTACAAACTGGCCCGCAGCGGCGAAGATGTAGACATCGCCGCACGCCCGCTTTGGGTCGAGGAACTGATCATGACAGACCGCCCGGACGCAGATCATGTCACCCTTGAAATGACCTGCGGCAAGGGTGGGTATGTGCGCTCCATCGCCCGCGATCTGGGCGCTGCGTTGGGTTGTTTTGGCCATGTGCGGGAATTGCGACGCATCTGGTCGGGGCCTTTCGATGCAGACGAGGGCGTGAGCATGGAACAGGTCGAGGCGCTGGCGCACACGCCCGATCTTGACGCCCATTTGCGCCCCGTGGCCGAGGGGCTCGTCGATCTGCCCGAGCTCAAAGCCACAACGGAAGGCGCCACACGGATGCGCAACGGCAACCCCGGCATGGTCCTGGCCTCGGACGTTGAATACGGAGACGAGGCCTGGGCCTCACTTGACGGCGTTCCTGTTGCCGTGGGCCGCTACAAGGCCGGAGAATTGCACCCGTCTCGCGTGTTCAATCTCTGACGTTGCCCTTCGGCCTCGCCGCCAATTGTTACAAAAAACGGCCTTCGATCAGCCCTGCGTGAGGTGTCTTTCGATTTGGAACCACATGGTCCATATTCGACCTATCAGACACACCACACCCTTCAGGGAGACACCAAAATGACCCAAGTCACACTCCGCACCATTGGCACCGTCCTCACCGCAGGCGCGTTCGCTACCATCGCCTTTGACGCCTTCGGGCAGGCGCTCAGCCCGCTCTTTGGCTATGCGAAACTTGCGCCTGTCGGCCTCGCCGGTGCATCGCTCAAGGCGATCTTCGGGGCGAACCCATCAGGGGCTGCACATTTGCTGCACACGCTCACCGGTCTCGTTTTCTATGCTGTTGGGTACTTTGCGATTGCACGCCCCATCCAATTGACGGTCGCACCGCGCCTACACTGGTCCGTCACGGCCGTAGCCTACGGTGTCGCCCTTTGGGTCTTTGCGTTGTACGTCATGGCGCACCTTGTGACCGGCAACAAACCCTTCCTCGGCTGGACTGGCATTACGTGGGTCGCGCTGTGGGGTCACATCGTCTACGCCCTTGTCGCTGCCGCAATCATGGAAGCCAAAGGCGCTGTCCTTGACCTGCGCAGGGAAGCACACGCCATTCCCGCGGAATAACGACCAAGTCGCGCCACAAAAGGCCGCTCCATCGTCGGGGCGGCCTTTTCTTTGCGTTGCGCAGCTTTCGTCACGCTGGCACAACGCGCGCATGATCACCCGCACACATACCAAAGGCGACGCGCCATCCACTGCGATCTATTCGGATTGCGAAAACTACCGCTACAGCCTGACCCGGGTCTGGGATGCGTCGGGGCGCCGGGTGAACTTCGTCATGCTCAACCCGTCAACCGCTACAGAAGTTCAGAACGACCCCACGGTCGAGCGCTGCGAAAGGCGGGCGCGGACACTCGGGTTTGGCAGCTTTGCGGTGACCAACATCTTTGCCTGGCGCGACACCGATCCTAAGGCCATGCGCGCCGCGGCGGACCCGATTGGCCCGGACAATGACGCGGCCATTCTGGAACGCGCCGCATGGGCAGACGAAGTAATTGCCGCGTGGGGCACACATGGCGCGCATCTGGATCGCGGCGCGCAGGTTGCAACACTGCTGCACAGTACGGCGCGCCCGCTGTTTCATCTGGGGCTGTCCAAAGCCGGGCACCCGAAACATCCCCTTTACCTGCCGTACTCTCAGTCTCCGGAGCGTTGGTCAGAAGCGGCAGTGACGCCTTAATTGGGCGTTAACCAGTTGATATGAAACGCTTTGATTTGAGGTCGCGCATAGGCCTATATGTCCCTCCGGGCAATTCGCCCTTGGATGGGATGATGCCATGCTGTGGCTTGCGGGATTGATGGGATTGTTGGCGGTTGGTGCACTCGGTGTGATCGACATGGACGGCGATTCCAAGGATGAAGCGCAAGAGGATGAGGCGAGGGACACGCCAGACACCGAAACCGAAGATGCAGGTGACGAGGATACAGACGACGATGACGTCGCCCCGACCCCCGTACAAACCCTCGTAACACCTGACCCCGCAAATGTGGGCACCGATGCAAATGACCTGCTCTACGGGTCCGAAACCAACGATGTGATCCAAGGTGGCGAGGGCAATGACAGCATTCAGGGCGTCGATGGCGATGACACATTGGCCGGAGACGAGGGCAACGACACAATCTATGGCGGCAGCGGTGACGACTCGCTGACGGGTGGCGCGGGCGACGACTCCTTGCATGGGTCTGCAGGTGATGACGTCGCCCTTGGCGGCGACGGTGACGACGCAGTGCATGGCGGTCTGGGGTCGGACAGCTTGTCAGGCGGCGCGGGCGAGGACACGCTGTTTGGCGGCTGGGGCAATGATCTGCTGAACGGGGTCGAAGACGACCCGGAAACAGAAGCAGTCGATGATACGGACGAAGGTGACTACCTGAACGGCGGTGGCGGCGACGATGTGATCATCGCCGGCAATGACGACACGGTCACATCCGGTGACGGCGCGGATACGATCGTCGGAGGCAGCTGGATCACTGAAGGGCACGCGATGGACATCATCGATTTCGATGCAGCCGACGACAACATCCTGCTAATCTACGAAGACGACGCCGAGGTGCCCGACATCAGCCTGCAGGCGAACCCTGATGATCCGCAGGTGATGCAGGTGTTCATGGACGGGGTGGTCGTGGCCAACGTACTGGACGGCGCACATATCTCGATCGAGGATATTTCAATCATGCCGCTCAGCCTTGCGCAATCGGCCGGGATGGCACCGGCCTGATACTGCAGCGTTTGCCGCTAAGCCCGTTGAAATTAGGCTTTGCCATCCATCTGATTCTTTCCTATACGCGCGCATCCCCGGCTTGCGCCGGTATTTGGCCCCGTGCTGGACGACATCCCGGCCGGCGGCGTCTCACTCTAACGCACAAAGGAGAACCCGATGTCGATTACTGCTGAAGAAAAAGCACGCGTCATGAAAGAATTCGCAACCAAAGAAGGCGACACAGGCTCGCCCGAAGTTCAGGTTGCAATCCTGTCCTCGCGTATCGCAACGCTGACAGAGCACTTCAAGACACATAAGAAAGACAACCATGGCCGCCGCGGCCTGCTGAAAATGGTTGCCCTGCGCCGCAAGCTTCTGGACTACACCAAAGCCAAGGACGAAGCGCGCTATCAGGACCTGATCAAACGTCTGGGCCTGCGCCGCTAAGCGCACGTACCCTAAAACAAACCCTGAAAAAACCGCGCCCTAGAGCGCGGTTTTTTTGTGACAGTCGCACATTGAGATTGGCAGCATTGTTTTCAATCCACTCTGCGGCCATGCTTGCCCCACTCAACTTCCCATCAGGACATACCCCCAATGCGCAGCACCAAGACCATTCACGTCGTGTCCTGCCATGCCGAGGGCGAGGTGGGTGATGTCATCGTCGGCGGTGTCGCCCCGCCACCCGGCGGCACGCTCTGGGAGCAGCGCAACTGGATCGCACAGGACCAGACCCTGCGCAATTTCGTCCTGAACGAACCGCGCGGCGGCGTCTTTCGGCACGTGAACCTGCTGGTGCCCCCCAAACATCCCGACGCGCAAATGGGCTGGATCATTATGGAGCCGGAAGACACACCGCCCATGTCCGGTTCCAATTCGATTTGTGTTTCCACCGTGCTGCTGGACAGCGGCATAATTCCCATGGTCGAACCGGTGACCGAGATGGTGCTTGAAGCGCCCGGCGGGTTGATCCGGGTGCGCGCGGACTGCCGCGATGGTAAGGCCCAGAGCATCACAGTGCAGAACCTGCCATCCTTCGCGGGCGAACTTGACTGTGAACTGGATGTGCCGGGTCTGGGCAAACTGGTAGTCGATACTGCCTATGGCGGCGACAGTTTCGTGGTTGTGGACGCCGCCGCTCTCGGCTTTGGGCTGACAGCGCATGAGGCCAGGCAGATCGCTGAACTGGGCGTGCGCATCACCAATGCCGCCAACACGCAACTGCGGTTTCACCACCCGGAGAATGCGGAATGGAGCCATTTTTCGTTCTGCCTGTTCGCCGGTCCTCTCGAACGGAAGGATGATCACCTGCACACGAGCGCGGCTGTGTCGATCCAGCCGGGCAAGGTGGATCGTTCACCTACAGGGACGGCATTGTCGGCGCGCATGGCGCTGTTGCATGCATCGGGTCAGATGCAAGTCGGTGATAGGTTGACGGCGCATTCGATTATCGGATCGCAGTTTCATGGCCGGATTTGCGGCACCACGACGGTGGGCGAACGCCCCGCAATCATCCCCGAAATCACGGGCCGCGCGTGGATCACCGGCACGCACCAGCACATGCTGGACCCCGACGATCCCTGGCCCCAAGGCTATCGCCTGACCGACACGTGGCCGTCCTTCGGATCACAGTCATAGCCACCTGCCCGGGTCCGGCATTACCTTTTCAGGTACATGCCCCAATTGTGCTGGGGCGCAAAGCCAACCAACTGCTTGGCCTTGGCGTTGGAATAGAACGTCTCACGCACGCCCATGTCGGCCACTGGCACTCCGTCGTAGTACCGCGCGACCAGCGCATCCGTATCCAGCGCCACCGAATGATCGTCATTGGCGACGTTGAACACTTCGAACCCCAGCCCGTCAGTATCGAGGCAACATTGCACCATCTGCCCCAGATCGCGCGCATCGATATAGGCAAAGAAGTTTCGCAGGCGCAGGTCCGGGTTGTAGATATAGGCCGGGAAGTCCGTTTCGTATTCGTGCGGCTCAATCACGTTGTTGATCCGCAAGCCATAGATGTCCGCGCCCGAGCGGCGCTGGAAACTGCGCGCCGTCACCTCGTTGCACACTTTGGACATGGCATAGCTGTCTTCGGGGATCACCGGATGCTCTTCATCCAGCGGCAGGTAGTCGGGCTTGCGCTCTCCGTCCGCGAAACAGATGCCATAGGTGGTTTCGGACGAGGCAAAGATGATCTTGCGCACGCCCATTTTCAGGGCCGCATCAATCACGTTGTAAGTGCCCAACGTGTTGGTGCGGTAGCATTCCGCATCCCCCGTCACGAGGATGCGCGGGACGGCGGCGAAATGCACAACGGCATCAAATGACGGCACACCGGTGCCCGGCACCAGCTCGTCAAATCCCGCATAACTGTTCATGACATCATAGACTTGGCCAAGGTCGGTCATATCGCCAAGGCGATCATCGACGCCTTCCATACCCAGCGGCACGCGGTCAAAATTCACCACCCGGTGTCCCTGATCCCGCAAATAGGCGCAGGCGTGCCGCCCGGCCTTGCCCGACCCACCCGTAAACAAAATACGCATATGTCACCCCTTTCGTTTGCGCGAACATACAGCGCACGCGCCCATGGACCACCCCGGCGCGCGCGCTAATTTCGCACGTATGAGTGATCTTCCCCGCCTTGCCCTGTCAGTGCGCCAGCCATCGGCCTGGGCCATCATCGCTGGGCACAAACCAATCGAAAACCGCACATTGGGATCGATCCGCGCCGGGCGGATGGGGCCGGGCCGCATTGCACTGCATGCGGCGGCAGGGCTGAAAGAAGAAGAGTTCCGATATCTTTACTGGCGTCTGGGCAAGCATGGTGTGCAATGCCCGCACCCGTTGGAGTTGCCACGTGGCTGCATCATCGGCTCGGTCGAGGTGACGGGCATCATCACTGAATCGCGCAGCGAATGGTTCGGTGGGCAGGCGGGGCTGACCCTGAAAGACCCAATGCCCTGCGATCCAATCCCCTGCCCCGGCGCGCTTGGGTATTTCGAGTGGGCACCGGGGGGTACCCTCGCCACTCCGGCCAAATGGATGCTGAACTGGGGTGCACCAAGCAGCGGTGCCGGGACGGATGACATGTTTCCCGACGCCCCGATTGCCTTTGCCAAACCTCCGCAAAAACCATGGGGCTAAGCGCGCATACGCCACACGTCACTGCGCTTTCAATTGAGTGCAAACTGCTGTATGCGCGCACAATCTGAAAGCATGGCGCCCGGACCTCAGCGCCCGCAAAAGAAGATACAGGGGTCAGGGGGAATACGCCCCCTATGCAAATGGCCAACGGGCCAACACAGGAAACATAGATGTTCAACGAAGTGAAAAAATCGATGCAGTGGGGCGAAGAAACGCTCACACTGGAAACAGGCAAGGTCGCCCGTCAGGCAGACGGGTCAGTCATTGCCACGCTGGGCGAAACCAGCGTCATGGCGAACGTGACGTTCGCGAAAAAACCCAAGCCCGGTCAGGACTTCTTTCCCCTGACTGTCCACTATCAGGAAAAATACTATGCCGCGGGCAAGATCCCCGGCGGCTTCTTCAAGCGTGAGGCGCGGCCCACCGAGAAAGAAACCCTGACCGCCCGTCTGATTGACCGTCCGATCCGGCCCCTGTTCGTCTCCGGCTTCAAACACGAAGTGCTGGTGATGTGTACTGTTCTGTCCCACGATCTGGTCAACGATCCCGACATGGTTGCGATGATCGCGGCCTCTGCGGCCCTGACCATCTCGGGTGCCCCCTTCATGGGTCCGATCGGTGGCTGCCGCGTTGGTTTCGAGGATGGCGAATACGTTCTGAACCCAACCGTCGACGACATGCAGGACCTGCGCCTGAACCCCGAACAGCGCCTTGATCTGGTTGTTGCGGGCACCAAAGACGCCGTGATGATGGTTGAATCCGAAGCCTACGAACTGTCCGAAGCAGAAATGCTTGGTGCGGTGAAATTCGCCCACGAGCAAATCCAGCCCGTGATCGACCTGATCATCGCGCTGGCCGAAGATTCCGCGAAAGAGCCGTTCGACTTCCAGGCACCTGACTATTCTGACCTGTCCGCAGCCGTCAAAGCCGCTGGCGAAGAGCAGATGCGGGCCGCATTCGCAATCTCCGACAAGCAAGAGCGTACCACAGCCGTGGCAGAGGCGCGTACCGCGATCCTTGAGGCGTTGACCGAAGAGCAGGTCGAAGACCCCAACCTCGGTTCCGCCCTCAAAGGTCTTGAGGCGTCGATCCTGCGCGGTGACGTTGTCAAAACCGGCACCCGCATCGACGGTCGTAAAACGGATGAAATCCGTGACATCGTGTGCCAGACGGGCCTCCTGCCCCGCACACACGGCTCGGCCCTGTTCACCCGTGGTGAAACACAAGGCCTCGTCGTGACCACGCTTGGCACCGGTGATGATGAACAGTTCATCGACGCCCTGCACGGCAACTTCAAATCCAACTTCCTGCTGCACTACAATTTCCCCCCTATTCGGTGGGCGAAGCGGGTCGCGTGGGCCCTCCCGGCCGTCGCGAAATCGGTCACGGCAAACTGGCATGGCGCGCATTGCAAGCCGTGCTGCCAGCCAGCACCGACTTCCCCTACACCGTGCGTCTGGTTTCAGAAATCACCGAATCCAACGGCTCGTCCTCGATGGCTTCTGTCTGCGGCGGTTCGCTGTCGATGATGGACGCCGGTGTGCCGCTGAAATCGGCAGTGGCCGGTGTGGCCATGGGTCTGATCCTGGAAGACGACGGGTCCTACGCGATCCTGTCGGACATCCTGGGTGACGAAGACCACCTTGGCGACATGGACTTCAAAGTGGCGGGGACCGAAAACGGGATCACGTCGCTGCAGATGGACATCAAGGTTGCAGGGATCACACCCGAGATCATGGAAAAAGCACTGGCACAGGCCAAGGACGGGCGGATGCACATCCCGGGCGAGATGGCGAAATCCATCACGGGTGCGGCCGAGTTCTCTGAACACGCGCCACGGATCGAAACCATGCAGGTGCCAACGGATAAAATCCGCGAAGTCATCGGGTCGGGCGGTAAAGTGATCCGCGAAATCGTCGAAGTGTCGGGCGCCAAGGTCGACATCAACGATGACGGCATCATCAAGATCGCATCGCCTAATGGCGAGTCGATCAAGAAAGCCTACGACATGATCTGGTCCATCGTCGCCGAGCCCGAAGAGGGCGCGGTGTATACCGGGACAGTCGTCAAGATCGTGGATTTCGGTGCCTTCGTGAACTTCTTTGGCAAGCGCGACGGTCTCGTGCACGTCAGCCAGATCGAAAACCGCCGCCTGAACCATCCTTCGGACGTGTTGAAGGAAGGCCAGGAGGTCAAAGTCAAGCTGCTCGGCTTTGATGATCGCGGCAAGGTCCGCCTGTCGATGAAAGTCGTCGATCAGGAGACGGGTGAAGAGATCAAGAAAGAAGAAGCGGCGGAAGGCTAAGCCCTTTTCCGCGCGCGAGATGAGGGCTCCGGTGGAAACGCCGGGGCCTTCTTGTTTCCAGGGCCGACCTGTGATTTCAGACCCCCATCCAATGCAAGGTCCACGATGCCTGACCCATCTGACATCCAGATCATCACGGTTGCCTATAACAGCACCGCTGTGATCGGCGACATGCTGGCCAGCGTGCCCGCCGGGGTCGAGGTCGTGATCGTGGACAATGCCAGCACTGATGCAGAGGCCCTGCACGCACTGGCCCAAGCCCATGGCGCGCGCGTTGTCACCAATGACACCAATCGCGGCTTTGGCGTGGCCTGCAATATCGGGGCCGCCGTCGGCGACAGCCAATTCCTGTTTTTCCTCAATCCTGATGCGCAGATGCAGCCCGGCTGCCTTGAAGGTCTGCTGGCCGCTGCCGAAGCGTATCCGGAGGCATCTTCTTTTTCGCCGCGCGTGTTGGACCGGCGCGGTCGACCTGCGTTTCGCCGCCGCTCGCGTTTGCTACCTAAGGCCGAATACTGGTCCGGCCCGCCACCTGAGGCGGATGCCGAGGTGCCGTTGCTGAATGGTGCGGCGGTCTTTGTGGCCCGCGCGCATTTCGAGGCTGTGGGCGGCTTTGATGAACAGATATTCCTTTATCACGAGGATGATGACCTGAGCCTGCGGCTCAAGGCTAAGTTCGGCCCTATCCGCCATGTCCACGGCGCCACCGTCACCCATGCCGAAGGGCATAGCACTGCGCGCACGCCTGCCACCGCCGCGTTCAAGGCCCGCCATATGGCCCAATCGGCGGTCTATACGATGCGAAAACACGAACGGCCCTTTGCCCGCGCGCAGATCATCGGCTGGGCGCTGCTGCAACTGGCCTCGCCCCTCACCCTGCTATCGGCGCGCAAACGGGCCAAGAACATGGGGTTCCTGCAAGGCGCCCTGCGGCCCATCAGCCCCAACGAAAAGTAGATTTCCCATGAAACTGCCCCCCTGTGGAAAGTGAAGCGAGAGATCTTTCGCATTGGGCGGTCGATCAAGGCCGCACCCGTCACGGCGGCGACCTTTCTGTTCAGCACGATCTATTATGACCGCGTGTTGTCGCGCAAACGCCGGGTCTGGGACGGCGCGCAGTCCTGGTCTGATCGGGTCGCGGTGTATGTGATCTATCCCTCGGACGGATTGCTGGCCACGCATCTGACCACCCTGCGCCATGTGGCCGCGAGCGGCTATGCGACTGTGGTCGTGTCCAACCTGCCCCTGTCCGACAGCGACCGGCAGCAGGTGCTGGACCTGTGCGTGTCCTATATCGAGCGTCCGAATTTCGGCTATGATTTCGGCGCCTATCGGGATGGCGTGCTGTCTGTCAGTGACCGCTTTGCCGACCTCACCCGCCTTGCGCTGTTGAACGATTCCGCGTGGTACCCGCTGCCCGACAAACGCAACTGGCTGCACGCCGCCGAAGAGATGGGCCATGATCTGGTTGGCGCGACGTCGAACTACGGAACGCCGCGCCACGATATCGCCGACTTCATGGATATCGAATGGAGTTATTCCGTTGACCATCGCAACTTTCACTACGGCTCCTTTGCGCTCAGCTTTGGACCGAAGATCCTGAAAGACCCTGCCTTTTTCAGCTTCTGGAAACGGATGCGGCTGGACAACAACAAGAAACGCGTGGTGCGGCGCGGCGAGATCGCGATGTCGCAATGGGTGGTGCAGCGCGGCTATACGCACCAGTGCATTTTTGACCCGGCAACCCTCGAAACCGCGCTGGATGCGCTGTCTGATGACCGCCTTGCCGAACTGACCAATGACATCATCCTGCCCGAGCATTTCCGCGCCATCGACGCCAAGCACAAGGTGCTGGAGATTTCGCCGACAGACCCCGAGCGGCGCACCGTCTTTACCAAGTTCATCCTGACATGCACGTCGCTGCAGGGCGCGTCCTATGCGTTGCCTGACCTCACGATCCTTGAAAAAGACTATCCGTTTTTGAAAAAGTCACCCCTGCGGCTGAGCAAGGACGGTGCGGACACCACCTTGCGCATCCTTGCCAAGATGTCCGGTCCGGATATCGACGACATCGTGGCCGAGGCCAAGGCGATCTACAATCCGCGCGCCGCACCACCGCCCAAGATGACCGGCCCGCCCAAAAAAGGCGGCTGACAGAAACTGCCGCAGCTATGGGCTTTGGTGCACCCTCGTGTTCAGGGGTACACCAGCGTCAAAGGTTTCTGCCTAACCCGGTGCCTTCGTCGTTCGCAGGTACGGCAGTACCTTCGTGAACTCACCAAACTTCGCCTTGGCATCCTCGTCCGACACAGTCGCGGGGATGATCACATCGTCGCCGACGTTCCAGTTCGCTGGCGTCGCCACCCCGTTGCCCGTCGACATCTGCAGCCCGTCCAGCGCGCGCAGCACTTCGGCAAAGTTGCGCCCGACAGTCATGGGATAGGTCATGGACAGCTTGAGCTGCTTGTCCGGGCCGATGATGAACACCGAACGCACTGTGGCGCTGTCGGCGGGCGTGCGGCCATCGGGCAGGTAGGCCTCAGCAGGCAGCATGTCGAAGGCTTTGGAGATTTCCAGCCCGTCATCGGCGATAATCGGGAAACCGGCAGGCGCACCGCCGACCTTTTCGATGTCGCCCTTCCATTTCTTGTGGTCTTCGACCCCGTCCACGGAGACGCCCAGCACCTTTGTGCCCCGCTTGGCCCATTCATCGGCCAGTTGCGCCACGGCACCGAACTCGGTGGTGCAGACCGGCGTGAAATCCTTGGGGTGGGAAAACAGGATGGCCCAGCTGTCGCCGATCCATTCATGCAGAGAAAACGTGCCCTGATCGGTTGTGACAGTCAGATCTGGGATCGTGTCGTTGATGCGCAAAGCCATGGTGGTCCTTTCGTCGTGTTCATTGTCCTTGGGCTACATCTAGTCGATGTCGGGCGCAGTTTCATCCCCTGTCTTGCCGCCGCTCACAACCGGTGTCACAGTCCGGTGCGAAACGTTTATCCAAAAGGGATCACCATGCTTGTCAAACGCGATTTCTACATCAACGGCCAATGGGTCGCCCCACTGAACGGCAGCGACCATCATGTGATCAACCCTTCGAGCGAAGAACCCTGCGCGACCATCTCGCTGGGCGGGGCAGAAGATGCGGATGCCGCCGTTGCTGCGGCCAAGGCGGCCTTGCCCGCCTGGATGCACACCGACCCGTCCGAGCGGATTGCGCTGGTGGAAAAGCTGATTGCCGCCTACGAGGCCCATGCCGAAGATCTTGCACAGGCCATGGCGACGGAAATGGGTGCGCCCATCGATATGTCGCGCTCCTCTCAGGTCGGTGCGGGCACGTGGCACCTCAAGAATTTCATCAGGGCAGCGAAGGAATTTCAGTTCAACCGCCCTCTTGGCGCTCATGCGCCAAATGACCGGATCATTTACGAACCCGTCGGTGTCGCCGCCCTGATCACACCGTGGAACTGGCCAATGAACCAGGTCACGCTCAAAGTCGGGGCCGCGGCAATTGCGGGCTGCACCATGGTCCTCAAACCGTCCGAAGAATCCCCGCTCAACGCGATGGTTTTTGCCGAGTTGATGGACGAGGCCGGCTTTCCTCCCGGTGTCTTCAACCTTGTGAACGGGGATGGCGCGGGCGTCGGCACGGCCCTTTCGGGGCACAAGGATGTCGACATGGTCAGCTTTACCGGCTCGTCACGCGCGGGCACGCTGATTTCGAAAAACGCCGCTGACACGCTGAAACGCGTGCATCTCGAACTTGGCGGTAAAGGCGCGAACCTGATCTTTGAAGATGCTGATGAAAAGGCGGTGAAACGCGGTGTGCTGCACATGATGAACAACACCGGCCAATCCTGCAATGCGCCGTCCCGGATGCTGGTGCAGCGCGGCATCTATGACCGCGTTGTGGACGAAGCGGCGGCTGTCGCAGACAAGGTCACCGTCGGCCCCGCCAGCGAAGAGGGGCGTCACATCGGCCCAGTCGTGAACGAGGCGCAGTGGAACAAGATCCAGGGACTGATCGAAAAGGGCATCAGCGAAGGCGCGCGGCTTGTCGCCGGTGGTCCGGGACGTCCCGAGGGGTTCAACAAGGGCTTTTACGTGCGCCCCACGGTGTTTGCGGATGTGAACAACGAAATGACCATCGCACGCGAGGAAATCTTTGGCCCCGTCCTGTCAATCATCCCGTTTGAGACCGAGGAAGAAGCCGTCGAGATCGCCAATGACACGGCCTACGGCCTCACCAATTACGTCCAGACGCAGGACCATGCGCGCGCCAATCGACTGGCGACGCAACTGCGTTCGGGCATGGTGGAGATGAACGGGACATCCCGCGCCGCAGGATCACCGTTCGGTGGCATGAAGCAGTCCGGCAACGGGCGCGAGGGCGGTGTTTGGGGGATCGAGGATTTCCTCGAAGTCAAAGCCGTGTCCGGCTGGGCGGCGGAGTAAGGTGGTCGGGCGGGGACAGCCCCGCCCACCTCGTTCGTTGCGTGGCTTAGCCTAGCTTTTCGACCAGAACCGTGTTGGCCTTCAACTCATTGATGTTGGGCAGCACCTGCACATCGCCATAAGCGGCCAATTGCGCGACCGCCTCTGCACTTTTGCGTTTGCGGATGTCGAGTAGGATGCGCCCGCCGGGCACGACCGCATCCCTGAAAAAGACAGCGTAAGTGGACCAGGGATAGTGAAAGCCGCAGGACAGGAAACTGACGGCCAGATCGGTCTTGGTGATCCGTGTCAGTTTGTTCTTGGACGGGTTGAACGTCTTGATCCGCTTCTTGGCAATGCCGTTGGAGGCGAGGAACGCGCGTGCTGTGTCGAGGTTGGAATAGGCGGCACCGCTGTCTTCGAAACCGAAGTGGCGATTG
This sequence comes from Tateyamaria armeniaca, assembly GCF_045797845.1. NCBI lineage: Bacteria > Pseudomonadati > Pseudomonadota > Alphaproteobacteria > Rhodobacterales > Roseobacteraceae > Tateyamaria > Tateyamaria armeniaca. Next base: position 1,460,485 of record NZ_JBHDIY010000002.1, on the reverse strand, counting down.
TCCGAGGATTCCAGATCGATCAGGTTGACCTTGCAGTCGTAGTCCTGCGCCAGAAAAAGATCGAAAAAGCCATATCCGCAGCCGATATCGGAAATTTCGGCTGGTGGTTTCGCATCCAAAATCGGACGCAGGGCTTCGTATTCGGAGTAGATGAGCCCGGCCGCACGCTTCACCAGTTCCTCGGTGCCGATGCTGTCGATCAGATCCAGAAGCGGCTGGTGCTCGCCTTCGACCCACGCGCTGATCGAGCGGTTTCGGGCACTCTTGCTGTCGATGATCTGCGATCTTTGCAGCACGAGGTTAAGGGCATCATCACGCGAGAATGCGGATGTATCCAGACTGTCGATGCGGCTGGATCCCGGCATCTTTTGAGCGGTGGATTGCATAAACAGTGTTCTGCTCCGTTTTTTGCGGCTTGGACCGTCGCCTCGTGACCTTTGGCCGCGCAGATTGTGGCGACCCTTTTCTTGTTGTTTGAGCGGAATCTATTGGGACACGGCCATTTGCACAACAGATTGTTGCGGGTTCAGAACGGTGCTGTCACGCGGAATTTCATCATGCGCGCGGAATCCGGGTGTTTGATCCGCAACTCTTCGGAATGCAGCATCAGTCGGTCAAAGTCCTGCGCAGGTCCCGTCGCATAGAAGGGATCGCCGAGTATGGGATGGCCCAGCGCTTGCATATGAACCCGAAGCTGGTGGCTGCGCCCCGTTTTCGGCATCAGCCGCACACGGGTTTCGGTTTCACTGTCGCGCAGCACCCGCCAGTCAGTCACCGCCGGTTTGCCGTTTTCTGGGTCCACATGTTGTTTGGGCCGGTTTGGCCAGTCCACGATCAGGGGCAGATCAACCCGTCCGGTCTTGGGGGTCAGCCGCCCCCAGACCCTTGCGACATATGTCTTTTTCGCCGCACGCAGTTCGAATTGTTTGGACAGGAATCGCTGGGCATGCGGCGTCAACCCGAACACCATCACCCCGCTTGTGTCCCTGTCCAGCCGATGCACCAGCAGCGCCTGCGGCCACACCGCCTGCACCCGTGCAATCAGGCAATCAGCCAGATGTTCGCCCTTGCCCGGCACGCTCAGCAGGCCGGATGGTTTGTTCACCACCAGCATCTCGGCGTCCTCGTGCAGCACGTCCAGCGGGTCCTGCGGGGGGCGTAGTCGTCGCTCATGCCTTCGCCTGTCAAATGTGCGATGCCAAGGCAAGCCCTATCACGTTCCGGCGATGTGCCCGATGATCTGTTGCGCGGTCAAATCCCCCATGTTCTCTGGACGTTATGAAATTTTTGATTGTCCTGCTTCTGACCCTGCCCACTCTTGCGTCCGCCGAATGCGGACCCGATGCGCCCTGTGAAATCGATGGTGGCAGCTATCACATGATTGACGCGGACGGCGGGAAGGTGGGCAAGCCGGCGCTTGTCTTTCTTCACGGGCACAACGCCACCGGCCAGATGATTTTCCGGGGCGGCATCAAGGCTGATTTCGCCGATACGGGCTATGTCGTCATTGCGCCCAACGGCACGCCCATTGACGGGCGACAAACCCGCCGCTGGGCTGGTCGGGAGGGCGGCGAGCGTGATGATGTCGATTTTGTCCTCAATGTGATCGAAGATGCGCAAACCAGGGCCTCGATCGACCCCGCGCGCATCTATGTCGCCGGATTTTCCGCAGGCGGTTCGATGGCGTGGCTCATGGCCTGCAAGGCGGCAGAACAGTTTGCGGGCTTCGCCTCCGTCTCTGGCGCGCTGCGCCAACCGAACGACACGACCGACTGCCCGTCCACGCCGGTGCGGTTTCTGCATATCCATGGCTTTGGCGACAATCAGGTGCCGTTCGAAGGGCGTACCATCCGGGACTGGCATCAGGGCAGCGTGTGGGACAGTCTGCGCCTTGCCCGCACCGCCAACCAGTGTCGCAGCCATCCTGACACCATCGACGTCGGCGCGCGGTTTCGCTGCCGAGACTGGAATGACAGTTGCGGCGCCGGTGCGATCAAATTCTGTGAACATGATGGCGGCCACGGGCTGCCCCGCGGTTGGACCATGCTGGCGCGCGATTGGTTCGAGGCAGGTTAGACGGCAGGTCTGCGCTGTGGCCGCATCTGGCGAAACATCGACACGGAATAGATCACCAGCGCAGCCCAGATCATCGGAAACGCGATCATGCGCGCCTGTCCAAAGGGCTCCTTGAACACCAGAACGGCGCACAGAAAGATCATCGTGGGTGCGATGTATTGCAGGATCGCGATGGTGGTCAGCCGCAGCCCCTTGGCCCCGTTTGCATAGCAGATGAGCGGGATGGCCGTCACCGCCCCGCAGCCCAGCAGCAGCCACGTGGTACCTGCATCCCCGATCATAAACTGCCCCTGCCCGTTCAGGCCCAGCCATGTGACATAGGCGACCGCGGGAACGAACAGGATCAGCACCTCAAGCAGGAAGCCCTGGTTCGGGCCGATGGGAAGCTGTTTTTTCGCAAGGGCATAAAACCCCCACGAGACTGTCAGGCCAAGGGCGGCCCATGGCACGGTGCCTGCCGAGATCGTCAGCACGGCCACGGCGCACGCTGCAAGCGCGATGGCCACCAGTTGCGCGCGCGTCAGACGCTCGCGCAGCAACAGCGCGCCGAGCGCCACCAAGAACAATGGGTTGATGTAGTAGCCAAGGGCTGCCTCCAGCGCCCGATCCGACGTGATCGCCCAGACATAAATGCCCCAGTTGACCGTAATCAGGGCGGCCGTCACACAGCCCATCGCAAGCGTGCGCGGGCTGCGCAGGGCCGCGCGCAGATCGCCTGTCCGCCCCAATATGATCAGCAAACCAGCCGCAATCGGCACAGACCAGATAATGCGATGCGCAACGACTTCGGCGGCGCTGATGTGGCTGAGCATCTTCATGTACAGCGGGAGGAACCCCCAGAACACATAAGCGCTGACCGCGAACATCAATCCGCGTGGGGTATCTCCATCTGCTTGCGACATGTGGGGCGTCCTTTCGGATCACCCCTAGCACCCGATGCGGGCAGCGTCACGCCTTCACGCGATCCGATTTCGGATCGTACATGGGTTTGAGGGAAACCTCGGCCTTTACCCGTGTGCCCGCCACGTCGATCTCGTAACCCGATGCCAGAACATCCGCCGCCGTCTGGCCCTTGCAAGGTACGTATCCGAGGCCCATCGCACCGCCCAGGGCGTGCCCATAGGCGCCCGAACTCAGATAGCCGACAATCTGCCCATCCCGCACAATCGGTTCGTTGTGATACAGCAATGGCTCGGGGTCCGTCAGCTTGAACTGCACCATGCGGGTGTCCAACCCCTCGTCCTGTTTGCGCAGCACTGCGTCACGCCCGATAAAGGATGGCTTGTCCTTTTTCACGGCAAAGCCGAGGCCTGCCTCAAGCACATGATCCTCACAGGTGATGTCGTGCCCGAAGTGGCGGAACCCTTTTTCGATCCGGCAGGTGTCCATCATGTGCATGCCGCACAGCTTGAGGCCCATGCCCTGCCCTGCGTCGTGAAGCGTCTCGAACACGTGACCGCATTGGTCGGCGCTGACATAGACTTCCCACCCCAACTCACCCACGTATGTCACGCGGTGGATGCGGGCTTGTCCCATGCCAATCTCGATCTCTTGGGCTGTGCCAAAGGGGTTCACCTCATTGGACAGGTCCGCGGGCGACACGGCATTGAGCAGATCGCGGGCGCGGGGGCCCATAACGGCCAGCACGCCTTCGCCAGCCGTTACGTCGGTGATCACCACGTTGAAGTCGCCCACATTGCGCTGCATCCACGTCTGATCCGCCAGACGCGTCGCCGCTGGGGTCACCACCAGATAAGCAGTTTCGGTCAAACGGGTGACGGTCACGTCCGCTTCGATCCCGCCACGGTCGTTCAGGAACTGGGTATAGACGATCTTGCCATTCGGCACCGAATAGTTGCCACCACCCACATAGTTCAGGAACGCCTCGGCATCGCGCCCCTCGACGCGGATTTTGCCGAAGGACGACATATCGTACATGCCCACGTTCTCGCGCACGGCCATGTGTTCCTCGCGCACGTTGTCGAAAAAGTTCTGACGTGACCAGCTGTATTCGTATTCCGGTGTCTGGCCCGCGCGGGCGAACCAGTTGGCGCGTTCCCAACCTGCAAGTTCACCCATCACCGCACCGCGTTCGATCAGATGGCTGTGGAAGGGCGTGCGCCGCACGCCGCGCGCGGTCGCCTTTTGGCGGTAGGGGAAGTGGTCAGCATAGAGCAGGCCAAGAGTCTCGGTAGAGCGCGCAGCAAGGTAGGTTTTGTTGCCCATGAACGGCTGCATGCGACTGATGTCGACATCGCCCAGGTCGAACGGTTTCGCCCCGTCCTGCATCCATTGCGCCAGTGCCATCCCCGCGCCCCCCGCCGACTGGATGCCGATGGAATTGAAGCCGCAGGCGACCCAGACATTGTCCATCTCGGGTGCAAGGCCAAGGTGGTAGGCGTCGTCGGGTGTGAAGGACTCGGGCCCGTTGAAGAACGTGTGAATCCCGGCCTCTGCCAGCATCGGCATCCGGTTCACCGCCGCTTCGAGGATCGGTTCAAAGTGATCGAAATCTTCGGGCAGTTGGTCGAATTCAAAATCCTTCGGGATGCCATCCACCGCCCAAGGCTTGGCGTTCGGCTCGAACGCTCCCAGCAGCATTTTCCCTGCATCTTCCTTGTAATAGGCGCATTCGTCGGGCACCCGCAGGACGGGCAATTGTTGCAGGCCAGTGATCGCCTCCGTCACGATGTAAAAATGCTCGCAGGCTTGCAGCGGCACGTTCACGCCCGCCATGCGCCCGACTTCGTGCCCCCACATGCCTGCACAGTTGACCACGTGGTCGCAGGCGATGTGACCGCTTGAGCCGTCCTCTCCCTGCCAGTCGACGCCGGTGACGCGGCGGACATCCCGCGCGATATGCGTGACTGCGACCCGCTCCTGCACCTTCGCCCCGCCTTGCCGTGCACCCTTGGCCAATGCCAGCGCGATGTTTGCCGGATCACCCTGTCCGTCGAGCGGAAGGTAGACGCCCCCGGTCACGTCCTCGATATTGAGATGTTCGTAGCGGCCCTTGATTTCGTCGGGCGAGGCTTCCTCGACCTCGACCCCGAAGGCGCGCGCCATGGCGGCCTGCCTGCGCAGTTCCTCAAGCCGTTCGGAGGTGAGGGCCGCGGTGATCGACCCTACGCGTTTGAAGCCTGTGGCCACGCCGGTTTCCGCTTCGAGGTTGCCGTAAAGCTCCTGGCTGTACTTGGCGAGCTTGGTCATATTGGCCGTGGCACGCAGTTGCGCGATGAGGCCCGCAGCATGCCATGTGGTGCCCGAGGTCAACTGCTTGCGTTCGAGCAGCACCACATCTTTCCACCCGAGTTTCGTCAGGTGATAGGCGACGGAACATCCGATCACACCACCACCGATGATGACAACGCGGGCTTGGGACGGCAGATCAGGCATGGTGGAAATCCTCAGACGATGATGTGACCCGCGGCACGCAGGCGGGTGGCGATTTCGGCAATGTGGGCGGGGCCAACCTCGCAGCAGCCCCCCACGATGGTGGCCCCGGCATCGACCCAACCCATGACGTGATCGGCATATGCGGCAGGGGTAAAGTCGCGGCGCGTGCGAAGTGCATCGACGGTTGGTTTGTCTTTCAAAAACCCGGGCGCAATCTGTTCGAACCCATTGGCGTAGGCCCCGAACGGAAGCGTCGTGCTCTTGATCTCGTGAATTGCGGTTGTGATTGCCTCGGGTGCCGCGCAGTTGATCAGCAGCGCGGCGGCTTTTTCTTCGGCGATGGGCAGGACGTCTGCCACCAGTTCGCCCGAGCGCAGGTGCGTTCCGTCCGTATCCTTGACGGTCATGGCCAGCCAGACCGGTTTGCCGGACGTCACCGCCGCTGCCAGAACGTCACGGGCGTGGGCCAGCGACGCGACCGTTTCGCAGATCACGAGATCGCAGCCTTGCGCCAACAGTTGTGTCACTTCGCTGAAGATCGCAACTGCGGTTTCGGGATCGGGATGCAGGTCGGGCCGGTAGCTGGCGCGCAGCGGGCCGATGGCCCCGGCGATCCGCCCTGATCCATGTGAATCGCGCGCCGCCTCTGCCTCGGCAAGCGCCTTGCCGTAAAGATCAGGCAGGTGCCCTTCAAGGTCGGACCCCTCGATCCTGTCGTGATGCAGCGCGTAGGTGTTGGCAGTGGCCACTGTTGCCCCGGCAGCAAAGAAATCGGCATGAATGGCCTGGACCAGTCCAGGGTGGTCCTGCATCACCCGCGTTGACCACATGGCCGTCGGGGTGTCGCCGGAGCGCCGCACAAGTTCCTGCCCCATGCCGCCATCCAAGAGGGTTATATCTGCCATTGATCCGCTTCCTTACGCTGCCGGAAACCAACGTGATGTCCGGTGCGCTGTCCGTGTCGGAATTCGATCACGCTCGCAAGCGCGCATTTTCAGGATCCCAGAGCGGCTGATCGGGCTGGACAGTTGCCGTGCGCCGTTCGCCAAAAATCTCGACTTCGAGTTTTTGACCCGGTTTTGCCAGTTCTGTCTTGACCACGCCCAAGGCAACTGATGCCCCGATGCGGTAACCCCATGCCCCCGATGTCGTTTCCCCCACAACCGTGTCCCCGTTCCAGATCGTCGACATGTAAGGCGCGTCCTGATCCCCGGCGTCGACCAGCAGCGTGACAAACCGTTTCTTTGATCCCTGCTGTTTCTCGTTCATCAGGGCGGCCTTGCCCGGGAAATCCTGCGGTTTGTCCAGTTTGACGAAACGGTCCAACCCGCCCTCGAACAGGGTGTAGTCGGTGGACAGATCCCCCTTCCACGCGCGGTACCCTTTTTCGATGCGCAACGCGTTGAGCGCATACATCCCGAACGGGATCGCCCCTGCTGCGCGCACCGCTTCATAGAGCGCGGGGATGTCGGCGTTCTTGGCATGTATCTCCCAGCCCAATTCACCTGCAAAACTGACCCGCGCCAGCATGCAGGGCACGCCTGCGACTGTCGCACTTTGGTGGCTGAGCCATGTGGCGTGCAGGTCAGACTCGGTTCCCATGGCCTGAAACGCGTTGCGCGAATCCGGGCCGCAGACAATCAGGGTGCTGAATTCAGTTGTATGGTCCGTGAGGCTCAGCCCCTCTGGCAGGCCCGCTTTCAGCACTTCGAAATCGTGCCATTGCGCATTGGCCGCCGTGATCAGGGTAAAGTCATCTTCGTCGTGCCGGATCAGCGACATCTCGGTCAGGATACGGCCCCGGCTGTCTGCGAAATAGCCAAGGTTCATGCGCCCGGCCTTGGGCAGACCACCGGTGATACGGCCACGCAGGTGTTCTGCGGCCCCTGTACCTGTCAGTTTGAAGCGTGAAAAGCCGGGCAGGTCCAGAACACCGATGCTGTCGCGCACCGCTTCGCATTCTTCCTTGACGCGCTGCGTCCACGGCCCCTGACGATCCCATGTGTGCGTTGCCTCTTCGGACGTGTCATCGCCGTCCTTGGCGAACCAGTTGGCCCGTTCCCAACCGTTATAGGCCCCCATGACCCCGCCCAGTTCGAGCACCTTGTCGTGGACGGGCGACAGTTTCTTGTTCCGCCCGGCAGGCCATTCGTGATGCGGGAAGTGCATGGCATATTCGTGGCCGTAGGTTTCCAGCGCCTTGGCCAGGGAATAGTCGTGATCGGCATAATCCGTATAGCGGCGCGGATCGACGGCCCACATGTCCCACTCGGTTTCGCCGTGCATGATCCATTCCGACAGCACCTTGCCTGCACCGCCGCCCTGCGCGATGCCGAAGGTAAAGCAGTGCCCTTCGAACGCGTTTTTGACCCCTGGCATCGGCCCCAGCAGGGGCAAGCCGTCGGGTGCGTAGGGGATCGGGCCGTTGATGTTGCGCCCTACACCGGCGGTGCCAAGTGCCGGCACACGTTCCATCGCGTCCTCGATGTAGAACTCAAGCCGCTCCAGATCGTCGGGGTAAAGCTGGAAACTGAAGTCCTCGGGCATTGGATCGTCCGGCGTGATCCAGTGCGCCTTGCAATTGCGTTCATAGGGTCCGAGGTTCAGGCCGTTCTTGTCCTGCCGCAGGTAATAGCTGATGTCCACGTCGCGGATGATGGGCAGCTTGTGGCCTTTTTCCTTGGTCCATGCAGCGATTTCGGCAATCTCATCCGTCAGGAAATACTGGTGAGACATGACGACCATCGGCACGGTGCGCCCGCCAAAGGGTTTGAACATCTCGCCCACGCGTTGCGCGTAGTAGCCCGCGCAGTTCACCACGAATTCGCAGCGGATGTCGCCCTTGTCCGTTTTCACAATCCACTCGTCGCCGTCCCGATCGATGCCCGTTGCGGGGCAGAACCGTTCGATCCGCGCACCTGCATCCCGCGCGCCCTTGGCCATGGCCTGGGTCAGTTGCGCCGGGTCGATGTCCCCATCCAGCGGATCCCACATCCCACCCATGATGTCGTGGGTTTCCATGAACGGGTGATGTTCCTGCATCTCTTTCGGCGTGAGGATCGGCATGTCGAGGCCCTGATAACGGCCCATGCCCGCCACCCGTTCAAATTCCTGCATCCGCTCTTTGGAATGCGCGAGGCGCAGTGACCCGGTGACATGGTAGTTCATCGGATAATCCACATCCGTCGCCAGCGTCCGATACATTTCGAGCCCGTAACGCTGCATGTTCAGGATCGCCCAGGACCCCGAGAAGTTGGGGCAGTTGCCCGCTGCGTGCCACGTGCTGCCCGCCGTCAACTCGTTCTTTTCCAGCAGAACGCAGTCTTTCCAACCCGCCTTGGCCAGATGGTAAAGGGTGGAAGTGCCCACCGCGCCGCCGCCGATGATGACCACGCGGGCCGTTGTCGGGAAATCGCTCATGATCAGTCCTCTCGCTGCGGGACGCCCGCCTCTATGTCGTAGTAATCGCCCTTGAAGGCGGTGAAGATGTGTTTGCCCGTCTTGATCCCGGTCGGCCCATCCAGCGTGCCTGACATGACCGAAGTCGCCCCGTTGTCGGCGTCACAGCGCCAGAACAGCGACGATCCGCAGACCTTGCAGAACCCACGCTCCGCTTCTGGCGAAGACTGGTACCACGCCAGTGTCTCGTCCTTCGTGATGTGCAGTTGGTCCGGACCAACCTGCGTGGCTGACACGTAGTGGCCGCTGGTCTTGCGACATTGAATACAGTGGCACCCTACAGATGGGCGCAAGTCCCCGGTCAGTTCAAACGTGACGCCTCCGCACAGGCAACTTCCCTTGACCATCATGTCCTCCCCGGCGTTGTGGCGGCGCCAAGCAGGGCGCCGTACACGATGAAACAGACTGCCATGACCCGCCGCACCCAGATGTTGAAAACCGCGCCAAGTGCCGCCCTGCCGATCCCTGCGCCAAGCGCCGTGAACCCGATGTAGCTGAGAGCCGTGATCGTGAGTGCCGTGGGCACGATCAGCCACATCTGGTCCCACACGGGCACATCGGGCTGTACGAATTGAGAAAAGGCGGCCAGATAGCCAGCGACGCTTTTGGGATTGATTGTGGCGATGGCAAAGGCGCGCAGATAGACGGATTTGCCCGATGCGGTGACGACCTGCGGCGGCTTGGTTGCGTTGATCCAGCCGCGCACACCGAGATACACCAGAAACCCCGCCCCGATCAGTTTCGCCACCCAGAACGCCGTGGGCGAGGCCGCAATCAGCGCGGTGACCCCCAGTGCAGACAGGAAGAGGAACAGACTGGCTTGCGTCAGGATCGCCAGCACCCCGATCAGTGATCGGCGAAACCCGATGGTCATCCCGTTGGCAATGCAATTGACCGCGTTGGGCCCCGGCGTTGTCACGAACACCACCCAGAACAGCGCGAATATGACCCACCCTTCAAATGACATCAGTACACCGGTGGCGCGATCACCCAGATCGCAACGGCGGGGGTGTCGTAAGGGTTCATCCAGCGAAATGACTCGCCCCGGATGCGAAAACTGTCACCCGGGCCAAGCGTGAACACCTGCCCCGCGATATCAAGGTCGAGACGCCCCGAGATCAGGTACCCGACTTCCTGCGTGGGGCGGCTGACCGGTTTTGTGATTTCGCTATGGGGCTCGAAGGTCGAGTGCACCATTTCGAAGTCGTCCGTGAGGTCGGGGGACAGCAGTTCTTCGACCAGACCGGCGGTGCGTGATCCGATGGGGCGACGTGCCGTGCTGCGCACCACGTACCCTTCCTCTTCGGCGGGGGCTGCGCCGTGGCGAAACAGGGTCGACACCGCGATGTCGAGAGTGGAGGCAATGTGGCGCAGATCGGTGATCGAGGGTTCGGACAGGTCACGTTCAACCTGGCTAAGCCAACCGACAGACCGCCCCAGCGCCGCCCCCATGTCCTGCAACGTCATCCCGCGCGCTTTGCGCAATGCGCGCAGATCAGCGCCAAGGCTTGGCCGGGAGTTGGGATGGGTTTGCAGCATCGCTTCGTGAAATTCCTTCGTCAAATTTCACGTAAATCGACCTTGCATGAAAAATCAATTCATTTTTTCACGTAGCTTGGAACACGTCCGCGAGAATTTGGCTCAAGCTGTCCGCGTCTTCGGTGGTGAAAGCATCCGGTTGATCGCTGTCGATGTCGAAAACCGCGATGAGGTCGCCAGCCCCGTTGCGCACCGGCAGAACCAGTTCGGATCGGGTCGAGGATGCGCAGGCGATGTGACCGGGAAAGGCATCAACGTCGCGCACCAATTGCACTTCTCCCATCCGCGCCGCCGCGCCGCACACGCCGCGCGAGAACGGAATCTGCAGGCAACCATGCCCACCCTGATAGGGCCCGATCTTGAGCATCTCGGGCGCAGTGACGCGATAAAAACCCGTCCAGTCAAAGCGATCATCGCTGTGATGCACTTCGCAGGCGACGGTCGCCATAAGCGCGATGGCGTCGTCTTCGCCAGCGGTCAGCGCGGCAATGGTTTTAGTGAGGTGGGTGTAGTCAGGCATGTTTCTGGTTCTTTTCGCGGGTGTTGGAGAGGATCAAACCCGTTCGATCGCAATAGCCGTCCCTTCGCCGCCGCCGATGCAGATGGCGGCAACCCCCGTTTCAGTCCCCGTTTTTCAAGCGCATTCAAGAGGGTCACCATGATCCGCGCACCTGACGCCCCGATGGGGTGACCAAGCGCGCAGGCACCGCCGTTCACGTTGACCACATCGTGGCTCAGCCCCATCTCGCGGATGAAGGCCAGTGGGACAACGGCAAAGGCCTCATTCACCTCCCACAGGTCGACGTCTTCTTTTGACCAGCCGATCCGCGTCAGCAGCTTTTGTGCCGCCGGCACGGGCGCCGTGGTAAAGAGCGCAGGCGCCTGCGCGTGGCTGGCATGGCCAAGGATGCGCGCACGGACGGTCAAACCCTGCGCCTCGGCGGCCTCTTCGGATGCAAGCACAAGCGCGGCTGCCCCGTCAGAGATCGACGAAGAATTGGCCGCCGTCACCGTGCCACCGTCCCGAAACGCAGGCTTGAGATGCGGAACCTTGTCCGGGCGTGCGGAGCCGGGTTGTTCGTCTGCCGCCACTGTCGTCGCACCCTTGCGGGATGGCACGTCTACGGGCGCGACTTCGGCGTCGAACGCGCCATCGGCGATGGCAGACTGCGCGCGCGACAGAGACGTCAGCGCGAATTTGTCCTGAATGTCGCGGGTGAATTGGTAGGTTTCGGCGCAATCCTCTGCAAACGTGCCCATCAGGCGCCCCTTGTCATAAGCATCCTCAAGCCCGTCGAGAAACATGTGATCAATGACCTGCCCGTGGCCCAACCGCGCCCCGCCGCGCATCTTGGGCAGCAAATAGGGTGCGCCCGACATGCTTTCCATTCCGCCTGCGATCATGGTCTCGGCGTGGCCCAGAGCGATCTGGTCAAAGGCCATCATCGCCGCTTTCATGCCCGAACCGCACATCTTGTTGAGGGTCGTGGCAGGCACATCTTCACCAAGGCCAGCGGCGAACCCCGCCTGGCGCGCGGGGGCCTGGCCTTGACCAGCAGGCAACACGCAGCCCATCAGAACTTCATCGACTGTCGACGCGCCCGCATTCTGCATGGCGGCCTTAATGGCGATCCCGCCCAGATGTGCGGCGGGCATGGTCGACAATGCGCCCTGAAATCCACCCATGGGCGTGCGTGCGGCACCGGCGATGATAACTGGTTTCATGAGTTCGGAATCCTTTGCGTACAGGTAGAAACACAATAGTAAGGATTGCCTCTTAGACACGCAACGTAAGCTGAAATCTGTATGAGGGCAGACATGGATCTTCGCACCCGATCAGAAGACAACCTGCAAGTGGTTTCTGTACTCGACAATCGGATCGACGCCGCTGTTGCCATCGAGTTCAAGGATGCCATGCGGGCATCGACCGAAGGTGGCAGTGACACCGTGGTTCTGGACCTCAGCGAAGTGCAGTTTATCGATTCAAGCGGGCTGGGCGCCATTGTCGCCTCGATGAAACATATGGGTGCCTCTCGAAAGCTGGCCCTGGCCGGACTGACACCGACGGTGGAAAAAGTGTTTCGCCTCACACGCATGGACAGTGTCTTCAGTGTTTTCACGACCCTTGATGGCGCCCTTGAAGAGTTGAAGACCTGATTTGCCGTTCCTTATGAAAGACCGCGCGATGTCCCTCGTTTCCAACCTGCCCGCCTTCCAGATATCCATTCAAAGTGGTGGCATGGCAGTCCGTGACGCCTTGAAGAAATTGATGGATGGGCTGAAACCCCTGTCGCTGGACGTTGAAGAGGCCGGAACGGTGGAACTGGTGATGGCGGAAGCGCTCAATAATATCGTCGAACATGCATATCCGGAAGGTGACCCGGATGGCCCCATCAACATCACCTGCAGCCACGCGCGCGATGGACTGCACATGACCGTCGTGGACAATGGCCGCGCGATGCCTGACGGTCGCACGCCGCTTGGGGCACCTGTGGAAACGGATGTGGCGTTGAACGACATGCCCGAAGGCGGGTTCGGTTGGTTCCTGATCAAGGATCTGGCCAAGGATGTTCGCTATGATCGGGTCGAGTCCGAGAACCATCTGAGCTTGCGTCTTGCCGTCGCAATCGGCTGACACCTACCAAGCGGCACATGGCAAGATCAGCGTATCCAAATCCTCAAGATTGATACAGACAGCATTGCTGGCGCCCCATGCATGTCGAGATGACAGTTCGGATGCGATCATGCCCGCAGCACCCAACTTCAGTCCTTGAACGCGACAAACACCTTGCGCATGCGCGCCCCTTTCACATTTCCCAAAAGTGCCGCGCAGCGACCACAATACTGCCTTGATCAAGCGACATACCGTCACCTGTAGCTGCATATGGCTTCCCTCGGTGTCGCGTTTAATTGCCCCCACCCAGTGCGCGGCACCGAGGAACTTACCCCCAAACAATCCAGTAGACACCGCCACCGGCACAGCTAGGTTGCGATGCACTGTGCAGATCAAAGGGGCATTCAGACATGCGTGACTTTCACTTTCCAGGCCGTTCGCCGGTTCTGGCCACGTCGGGCATGTGTGCGACGTCCCATCCCCTTGCCGCACAGACAGCCGTCGAGACGCTCAAGGCGGGCGGCAACGCCATGGATGCCGCCATCGCGGGGGCTGTGTTGCTTGGCATTTGCGAACCGCAGATGACCGGGATCGGTGGCGACTGTTTCGTCTTGTGGTCCGATGCCAGCGGCAAGATCAACGCCCTCAACGGGTCTGGTCGAGCGCCTGCGGCACTGGACGCCGCGGACCTGCGCGCGGCTGGTGAAACGGTTGTGCCGGCGCAAAGCCCTCACGCCGTGACCATTCCCGGCGCGATTGATGCCTTCTGCACCTTGTCGGAACGTGTCGGCAAACTTGGCCTCGACCGGATTCTAGCGCCAGCGATCCACTACGCAGAGCACGGGGTGCCTGTGTCCGATCGCGTTGCATTTGACTGGCAGCGCGACGCTGAGGTTTTGCAGGGCGTCGCGCGCGATCATTATCTGGTGAACGGCCACGTGCCCACGCCCGGACAGATGTTCGCCGCGCCCGGGCAGGCGGACGCCCTGCGCAAGATCGCGACTGAGGGGCGGGACGGGTTCTATTCCGGCGACGTCATGGATGACATGCTTGCTGCCGTTTCGGCCCTCGGGGGCAAACAGACGGCGGACGATTTCGCATCCGTCGCCTGTACGGACACGATTCCGATCAGCAGCACCTACAAAGGCATAGACCTTTTCGAGCATCCGCCAAACGGCCACGGTGCGACGGCCAACCTGATGCTGAACATGCTGAAACATTTCGACATTGCCGACATGGATCCATTTGGCACCCAGCGCGCCCACATAGAGGCCGAAGTGGCGAAGCTCGCCTATGATACGCGCAATCGCTTTCTGGCCGATCCGGACTATACGACGCGGCTTGACCATATGATGGCCCCGGAAACGGCGGCGGCACTGGCGGCCTTGGTCGATCCGAACCGTGCGATGCCAAACGCGACCGCATTGTCCGAACAGGTGCACAAGGACACGATCTATATCACCGTCGTTGACCGCGACGGCATGGCCGTGTCGCTGATCTATTCGATCTTCCACGGGTTCGGGTCAGGCATCGCGAGCGAAAAATACGGTATCCTGCTGCAAAACCGCGGCGCGGGCTTTACCCTCGAAGAAGGACACCCAAACGAGTTGAAGGGCGGCAAGCGCCCGATGCACACGATCATTCCGGGGATGCTGGCCAAGGATGGGAAGCCATTCATGCCGTTCGGGGTGATGGGTGGCGCGTATCAGCCAAACGGGCATGCCCGTTTCGTGACCAACATGGTTGATTTCGGGATGGACCCCCAGACCGCCATCGATGCCCCGCGCGCGTTCAGCGATAAGGGTGAGCTGAAGGTCGAGCGCGGGTACAGCGATGCCGTGCGCGAAGAGCTGTCCGAGATGGGCCACAACGTCATCATCCCCGACACTGCCATTGGCGGCGCGCAGGCGATCAAGATACACGAGTCCGGCGTTCTGGAAGGTGCGAGTGATGCACGCAAGGACGGATGCGCATTGGGGTACTGAAACGCTCGGGATGCAAACCCGCCCGTAAGGCGGACGCATCGTCCGCCCAAACCGCTCAGTTCAGCTGAAAGTGCAGCGGATACGTGCCGTCCTGAAACGGGCCAAACAGGTCCGGGATGTCCGGGTGATCCACCGGTTCACCCGAATAGTCGGCGACGAGGTTCTGTTCGGACACATAAGCCACGTAATAGCTTTGATCGTTCTCGGCCAGCAGGTGGTAAAACGGCTGTGCTTTCTTGGGGCGGCTGTCTTCGGGGATGGCCTCGTACCACTCGTCCGTATTGGAAAATTCGGGGTCCACGTCAAAGACCACGCCCCGGAAGGGGTGTTTTTTGTGGCGGACAATCTGGCCCAAGTGGTATTTTGCGCGAGTTCTAAGCATGGCGTTGCGCCCCCTACCGTCCGTGACTACACGGTGCAAGGGACATTTGTCCAATAATTGAGCGCATTTTTGCTGGAAACAGTCTGTGAACCTGACAGTAACAGTCCTTCAAATCGTTGCCCCTGTTTTCCTTCTGGCCAGCATCGGCTTTGTTTGGGTGAAAGTCGGGCTGGAGTACCGGATCCAGTTCGTGACCCAATTGGCGATGACGCTGTCGCTGCCCTGCCTGATCTTTGTCTCGCTGATGCAGACGCAAATCGATCCAAGCGCGCTGACTGCTTTGTCGCTCGCCTCGATAATGGCCTATGGCTTTGTGACGCTGGTCTTTCTGGCGCTGGTCAAGATGCTGGGCCTTGAAAGGCGGACCTACACCGCGCCGCTGATCTTTGGGAATACCGGCAATCTTGGGCTGCCACTGGCGCTGTTTGCGTTTGGTGACGTGGGCCTCAGCTATGCGATCATCGTGTTCGTGATCATGGCGATGTGGTCTTACACCTACGGCATCTGGCTGGTCGCGGGGGCCGGTTCGCTGGGCAAGGTGCTGCGCGAACCTCTGGTCTGGGGCACTCTGCTCGGCGCACTGTTCCTATGGCAGGGATGGGAGACGCCTGAATTCCTGACCAACACGCTGAGCCTTGTGGGTCAGATGGCGATCCCGATGATGCTGATCACACTGGGGGTGGCAGTCGCTCGCCTGTCGGCCAAGGGCATGGTCCGCGCCATCGGCCTGTCGCTTGTCAAACTATGCCTATGCGTCGGGATTGCCTGGGGCGTGGGTGCGTTCTTCAACCTCGAACCCATTGCCTTCGGCGTGCTGGTTTTGCAGGTTGCCACGCCCGTAGCCGTCACCTCGTACTTGCTCGCAGAAAAGTATGGTGCCGATGCCCCGTCGGTTGCCGGACTCGTGGTTGCCTCGACGCTGATGTCGGTCGCCGCATTGCCGTTGATCCTTGCTGCTGTCCTTTAACAATTCGTGATTTCCACGAGGCAGTTTTTTCGCTATGGTACCGACAAAATAAAAAACAAAAGCGAGTGAGGCAGATGAGCAGACTCTTTCGCGCTTTGGCATTGGTTCTATTGGCTGCCAGCTGTGGCGGTGGGTCGGGTACGGCCCCCAATCAGCTGGACAACGCCTGTTCCATTGTCGCAGAGCGCCCCGAATACCTGAAAGCATTCCGCACGGTGGAACGCAGGTACGGCGTGCCGGTGCACGTCCAGATGGCAACCATCTATCAGGAAAGCAAATTCATATCGAACGCCCGCACCCCTACCGCTATGCGGCGGGCGTGATCCCGCTGGGCCGTCAATCGAGCGCCTTTGGCTATTCGCAGGCTCTGGATGGCACGTGGGAAGAATACCTTGATGAGACGGGCAAACGCTCCGCCCGGCGTGACCGCATCCGCGATGCGACGGACTTCATGGGCTGGTATATGCTGGAAACCCAATCCCGACTGGGCGTGCCCGTCACGGACGCGCGCAACCAGTACCTTGCCTATCACGAGGGGCGCACCGGGTTTCGGCGCGGATCATACAACTCCAAGCCCTGGCTTGTTCGCGTCGCCGGAGAGGTTGATCAGCGCGCTAACATGTACGCCGTTCAACTCCGGTCCTGCACGTAAGGCCAGCGCCCTAGTTGTTGTTGCGACGCGGGGCGTCGAACAGGCGGTTCGACAGTGATCCGCCTGTTTTCATTTCGCCCAGAACCACAGTCGTCTGTCCGCCTCCGTCGTCATTGACGACCCATTGGCGCAGTTGCACCGGGTTGTCCGTGAACTTCATCTGGATGTTTCCGAATTCCGGGTTCTCAGGGTCTTGCGCCGTCACGACAGTGGCTGTGCCGTCAAATTCGTGCCCGACCACCATGTTTGCGCGTCCAAGGTTCACGTTGCGCGCAAGGATCAGCGAAAGCGGCGTGCGCCGCAGTGGATAGGTTTCGGGCGGTTGGTTCGATTTGGAATCCGCGATGTAAACCGCGTTGGCCGATGCGACCACCAGCGCGGTGTCCGGCGCATTATATTCGAACCGCATCTTGCCGGGGCGTTTGATATAGATATTGCCGGTGCTGACAGAGCCGTCATCGTTGATTTGCGTGAACGTCCCTTCGAGGGTTTTGAGGTCGTTCAGATAGGCCGAAATCTGGCCCAGCGGCAGTTTGTCGGCCAATGCCGATTGCCCGGCCACAAGGGCCAATGCGAGGGTTGCGATACGTGTCATGCGGATCATGAGTGGGTTACGTCCTTCAGGATCAGTGTCTTCGATCCTGATATAGAGCGGGGGGTGGTGTTATGCGATAGCAGGGGCGTTCAAACCCGGCAAAAGGGCGCTGATCCACTGACCCTGAGGGGATCCGCCGGTTTCAAAATACGCAGGTTGCGGCGCACGACACAGGGATACGCTGTGCGCCACAAATCCTGCCTAACCGTGTTCGGGCACCAGAATTTCACGCTTGCCAACATGGTTTGCACTGCTCACCACGCCCTCGTCTTCCATCTGCTCCACCAGCCGCGCGGCCTTGTTATAGCCGATGGCCAGCTTGCGCTGGATGTACGAGGTCGAGCATTTGCGATCCTTGATCACGATGGCGACGGCGGTATCGTAAAGCGCGTCTTCGCCATCCGTGTTGCCGCCAAGGCCAAGGACGGCGTCAATATTGCTTTCCTTGTCTTCGTCCGGGCCGTCCAGAACACCGCTGACATAGTCGGGCTGCCCGAACGCCTTGAGGTGGTTCACGACCTCTTCTACCTCTTCGTCCGACACGAAGGGGCCGTGGCAGCGCGTGATCTTGGCCCCGCCTGCCATGTAAAGCATATCGCCCATGCCCAGCAATTGTTCGGCGCCCATCTCGCCCAGAATAGTGCGGCTGTCGATTTTGGACGTCACCCGGAAGGAAATCCGGGTGGGGAAGTTCGCCTTGATTGTACCGGTGATCACATCGACCGAGGGGCGCTGTGTCGCCATGATCAGGTGGATACCGGAGGCCCGCGCCATCTGCGCAAGGCGCTGGATGCACGCCTCGATTTCTTTGCCGGCGACCATCATCAGGTCGGCCATCTCGTCGACGATCACCACGATGTAAGGCAGCGCCTCGGGTGCGAATTCCTCAGTTTCAAAGATTGGCTCGCCCGTGTCGTCGTCAAACCCGGTCTGCACGGTGCGGGAGAACATCTCGTCCTTGGCCAGTGCTTCGCGGACGCGGCCATTGTACCCTTCGATATTGCGCACGCCCATCTTGGACATCTTGCGATAGCGTTCCTCCATCTCACCAACGGTCCATTTCAGGGCCACAACCGCCTTTTTCGGGTCGGTCACAACGGGGGAGAGCAGGTGCGGGATGCCGTCATAAACCGACAGTTCCAGCATCTTGGGGTCGATCATGATCAGGCGGCATTCCTCGGGCGTCAGCTTGTACAGCAGCGACAGGATCATCGTGTTGATCGCCACGGATTTGCCCGAGCCCGTCGTCCCCGCGATCAGCAGGTGAGGCATCTTGGCCAGGTTGGCGACCATGCTGTCACCGCCGATATCCTTGCCCAGCGCAAGCGGCAGGCGCATGTTGCTGTCGCCAAAGTCGCGGCTGGCGAGGATTTCGCGCAAGACCACTTTTTCACGGTTTTCGTTGGGCAGTTCGATCCCGATGACCGAACGGCCGGGCACGGTGGAAACCCGCGCCGACAATGCGGCCATGGAGCGTGCGATATCGTCTGCCAACCCGATCACGCGCGAGGCCTTGAGGCCCGGCGCGGGTTCAAGCTCGTACATGGTGACCACGGGGCCGGGGCGGACCGAAACAATCTCTCCCTTCACGCCGTAGTCATCCAGCACAGATTCCAGCATCCGCGCGTTCTCTTCCAGCGCTTCGTCACTCAGGTGGTGACGTTTCACCTCGGTCGGGGTTTCCAGCAGGTTGAGTGGGGGCAGTTCGAAACCGGGATGCGTGTCCTCGAAGGCCAGCTTGGGCTGTGCCTCGGCCTGCGCGCGCGTACTCGGTTGCACCGGCTTGCGAACAGGTTGCTGCACGACACGGCGCGCTTCTGGTGCGGGCGCTGCAACAATCGGGTCCGGCATGGGTGTGTCCGGCATGACCGGTTCAACCAGATCATCCTCGTATGCGTCGGCGGCATGCGCTGTCAGCGGTGGTTCGGCGCGACGTGCAACAAGGCCGGACGTCAGGGGCGGTTCGGGTGGGAGGGCATGATGTGGCGCACCGTTCAGCAGCAGCGGGTCTGGGCCACGTCCGCGCCCCTTGGTCAGTGGGGCATTGGGGTTGGTCTGCCCTGCAGGAGCGGCGCGCAAACGGGATTTGATCACGTCCGCAATCTTGTTCCTGATCCGCGCATCACCCGGGCCATCGCCCACATCTACATCGCTATAGGTCTCAACCAGCTCCATATCCGGCATGGTCTGTACCGCAGGCTCTGCCCGTTTGATCAGGGACGGCATCCGCGACAGCAGGCTGGGTTTCGGAGCCTCAAAGTCATCATCGTAATCAGGCATCATTTCGGATTCGGCCGGAATCGAAATGGCATAGGCATCCGCCTCTTGCGAGGCCAGTTCGCGCTGTGCGCGCCGCTCGGCCTGTCGATCCTGCATGGCACGTGCGGCCTGCACGGCGCCGCTTGCCCCGCGCCCCAGAAGGGTCATCAGCCCGGCATAGGCCATCACCAGCCCGACCAGCAGGAACCGTCCAATGCGCGACACTTCCGCCTTGGTGAAGCCAAGGACAAAGGCCCCGAACACAACAATTCCGATGCCCATGGCAAGCGACATCAGCTTGACGGTGAAGGTAGATCCGATTGGCAGGGCCGTCAGCAGGAACGCCATGACCGTATCCCCGAACAGACCCCCAAGGCCAAAGCCATGTGTCGCCGCCCAGTCCGTGCCGGGTTGCAGCGTTGCCGCATAGATCGACCCAAACGCGATGGCAATCGGGGCAAAGATCAGCCGCCCAAGTGCCCGTTCGCGTCCCATATGCAGCGTGAACCGCACGCCCCATACGATCAGTACGATGGCAATGCCAAACACGCCCCAGCCCGCGATCATGAACATCGGTGCCGCCAGCGAAGCGCCCGTGCGCCCCATCCAGTTCTGCACCGGCGCATCGGTCGACGCCATCCAGTTCGGATCATGCGGCGTATAGCTGAGCATCATTGCCGCCGCCATCGCACCCACGATCAGCAGCGCAATGCCAATCAATTCGCGGCTGCGCTTTTCAATCGCGGCCTGCACATCTCTGTCAAAAAGTGGGTCACGCCGTGTCTGGTATGCCATGCCTCGTCCTTCTTTACTTATGCGGCATAGAGCGTGTCGCGAATGGCCGTCAGCCCCCGCTCCGTCTCTGCCCTTGGGGCGACCAGGGCCACCCGAATGTATGTGTCACCGGGGTTCAACCCGTCGATTTCGCGCGCCAGATAGGCACCGGGCAGCACCCGCACGCCCGTCGCCTGCCACAGCTTCAGCGCTGCTGCCTCACCGCTTTCGACCGGCAGCCAAAGGAAAAACCCGGCCTCGGGCGCAACATATCCCGGCACGTTCCCAAGGATGCGGTCAGCGGCCTCGTATTTTTCATGATAGAGCGCGCGGTTTTCGACCACGTGATCCTCGTCCGCCCAGACGGCGGCAGCGGCATGTTGCAGCGGCATGGGCAGCGGCGTGCCCGCATAGGTGCGCAATTGGCGCACCTCGCGCATCGTCTTTGGCCCCCCAACGATGAACCCGGATCGCAGCCCCGGCAGGTTCGAGCGTTTGGAGAGCGAGTGGAACGCAACAACCCGTTCAGGATCGACGCCGTCCATGCATTGCAGGATGCCCGTCGGGGGTGTGTCGCGATAAATCTCGGAATAGCATTCGTCCGCGAATACCTGGAAATCGTAGCGTTCGGCCAGCGCAATGAGGTCGCCCCAATAGGAGGCGGCGGCAACTGCCCCTTGCGGGTTGGCGGGCGAGCACATGTAGCAGGCCACCGCCCGGTTCAGGATCGCGGGTTCCACCGCGGCAAAATCCGGTAAATGCCCTGTCTCAGCCGTGGCGGGCACCAGCACAGGTTCAGCCCCTGCTGAAATCGCAGCCAGCATGTAGACTTGGTAAAATGGGTTAGGCATCAACACTACGGGGCGCTGGCCGTTCTTGTCCTCGGGGCACAGGGCCATGCCAGCATTGTAAAGCCCCTCGCGCGTGCCGTTGAGCGGCATCACGTGCACATCGGGGTCCATCGACACGCCATAGCGGCGGGTCAGCCAATCGCAAAAGGCCCCGCGCAGCTCGGGGATGCCCTCGTTAGGTGGGTAGTTGTTGAACCCGGCCGCGTGCTCTGCAATCACATCCGTCACCCACGCCGGAAAGGCGTGTTTGGGCTCTCCGATGGTCATGTGCACCACGTCACCGCCTGCAGGATGATGATCGAGCAGGGCGCGCAGACGCGGGAATGCATAAGCCGGAAGGTTCGAAAACCGCTCGGGAAACTTCATCAAACTGCCTCAGGTTCGGGATCATTCATGCCCCGTTTCCATCAAGTTACCCCAAGCGGGACTCCCACGTCCAGAAAAACCACGCCGAAAGGTCACTGGTCGTGGCAATTCGGCCAGCCCGCGTGTTTCTTCTGACAAAAAGTACCATCGGGGAGTCCGAAGGACGGGGGCGAAGCCCCCTGAAACATGGTGTCGCCGCAAGGCGGCCCTTGGATTACGCCAGTGCCGCCTCTGCCGCCGCGCCGATCCGCAACAGAGCGGCATCACAGTCCCGCGCGCCCATCAGCATGATCCCGCAGCTTGCCACGCCCGTAGGCAGGGTCAGCGCACAGATGCCCAACAGATTGCCAATCCGTGTGTTGCGCAGGGCCAGCAGGTTTTCGGTCTTGTAGTAATCCCCGTCCTCATTCAGCCGTTGCAAATTGGGCGGCAGAATCGGGGCTGTGGGTGCCAGAACCGCATCGTAACTGGCTGTTGCTGCATCCCACTCTGCGCGGGCTCCATCCAGCTTGGCCCATGCGGCACTGTAATCCGGCGCGCTAAAGGTCTTGCCCAGCCGGAACCGTTCGAGGATTTCGACATACATGGCGTCCGGATTGGCCTCAATCACGTCCCGCCATAGACCGTAGACTTCGCCCGGCAGCAGTGGCCCCGCCAGCGCCAGCGCATCAGCCACGGCAGGCACCTCCAGTTCCTCGATCAGCGCACCGGCGTCGCGCAGTCGCTCAATCGCCGTTTCATAGGCGGCGAGCGGTGCGTCGCGAACATCTTCCAGCACCGATGTTTGCAGCGCGGCAAACCTGCGCCCGTACAAGGATGCGCCGCGCAAATCCGGGATCGGCGCACCCTGCATCAGGGCTGTCAGCAATGCCGCATCCTCCACCGTGCGCGTCAGCGGCCCGACCGTATCGAATTTGAGACTGAGGGGCACGCAGCCTTCCAGTGACAGGCGCCCATGGGTTGTCTTGAGGCCAACAAGATCGTTCCACGCCGCCGGAATCCGCACCGACCCGCCCGTGTCCGACCCGATGGCCGCAGGGGCAAGACCGTACGCAACCGAGGCCGCAGCGCCCGAGGATGACCCCCCCGGCACAGCATCGGCGTCATTAACACATGGGGGCGTCGCCGTGGATGGATTGTACCCGAGACCAGAAAACGCCAGTTCGCTCATATGGGTCTTGCCCAGACAGACAAGCCCGGCAGCACTGGCGTTCTGCACCACAGCCGCATCCATATCCGGCACACGACCGTTCAGCAGCTTGGATCCAGCCTCGGTCCCCGTACCGGCAGTATCGAACAGGTCCTTCCAACTGATCGGCACCCCGTCCAGCAGCGACAGGCGCTGCCCCGCCTTGGCCCGATCAGAGGCGGCGCTGGCCTCGGCCATGGCACGGTCCCTTGTCAGGCGGGCATAGATTTGATCCTTGAGCGCATGCGCCTCGATCCGGTCGAAAAACGCGTGCACCAGATTGACCGGGTCAATTTCGCCTGCACCAATGGCCCGTCCCAGATCGCCCGCACTCTTGCTCAACCAGTCCTGCATCATCGCCTCTCCGCTGCCCGTTGCGTGACGGTAGCGACGTCGCAACGCATGGACAATCCCAAGGCACCCGCCATATTGCGCATCATGAGCAGTGACAGCGATATCCTCATCGTCGGCGGCGGGTTGTCCGGCCCGATCCTCGCCCTTGCGCTGGCCCAAAGCGGGCACAGCGTTACGGTGATCGACGCGTTGAGCGAAAAGATACGCAAGAACGCCGAGTTTGACGGACGCAGCTATGCGGTGGCGCTGACCTCGCAGCGCCTTCTGAACGGGATCGGTGTCTGGGATGCGGTGGCCGACCGCAGCCAGCCGATCCTTGAGATCAAGGTGTCAGACGGGCGCGCAGGCGAAGGCCCATCGCCGTTCTTCATGCATTTCGATCACGCCGAGATCGAGGAAGGCCCAATGGGTCACATGGTGCAGGACCGCCACCTGCGCCGCGCGCTGCTCGATGCAATGGCGGCAACTGCTGGCGTCACCCATCTGGCCGGAGAGACGGTGACCGCGCAAGAACCCACCCCCGCTGGCGTTACCGTGACCCTCGCCTCAGGCAAGACCCTGAGCGGCGCGCTGCTGGTTGGCGCCGATGGGCGCGGCAGCGGCACAGCCACCCGCGCTGGCATCAAGCGCACGGGCTGGGACTATGCCCAAACGGCCCTTGTCTGCGCCATCGCCCACGAAAAGCCGCATCATGGCATAGCCCACCAGTTCTTCATGCCCCCCGGACCTCTGGCGATCCTGCCACTGCCCGGAAATGTCAGTTCGATCGTGTGGAGCGAGCAGGCCCAGACTGCCGCCGCCTTTCACGCTTTGCCTGATGATGAGTACCTGACCATGCTCCGCCCCCGTTTTGGTGATTTTCTGGGCGAGATCAGTCTGACGGGCAGTCGTTTCACCTACCCGCTGTCGCTGTCCTTGGCGGCGCGCCTGGTTACCGATCGCACGGCGCTGATCGGAGATGCCGCCCATGGCGTGCACCCCATCGCAGGTCAGGGATTGAATGCGGGCATGCGCGATATCGCAGCACTGGCCGAGGTGATTACCGATGCAACCCGGCGCGGTGAAGACCCCGGCAGTGCCGCCGTCCTGACCCGTTACGAGGAATGGCGCCGGTTCGACAACACGGCGCTGGCGCTGGCGACGGACAGCTTTAACCGGCTGTTTTCGAATGACAACGCAGTGGTGCGGGGCGTGCGCGACCTTGGCATGGGTCTCGTCAACAAGATGCCCGGGCTGCGTCGCACGTTCATCCGCGAGGCGGCGGGATTGACGGGTGAGTTGCCACGGCTGATGCGCGGCGCACCGCTCTAGTCGATTTTGCGCGCCTCATCGACCAGCATCACGGGAATGCCATTGCGAATGGGATAGGCCAATCCGGCGTTTTCCGAAATCAACTCCTGCGCCTCGGCGTCATAACGCAGGGTGGCGTGGGTTTGTGGGCAAATCAGGGCCTCAAGCATACGACGATCTGCATTGGTGTTCATTGCAGCATGTCTCCTTCACCACCGCGCAGATCAAATTCGATCAACGTGACCAGCGTTTCACGGCGTGTGCTCAGCGACGGAGCCTCCAGCAGCGCCTGTTTGTCCTCGGGATCGAAATCCAGCATCATCGACAGCGAGTTGATCAGCAACTCGTCGTCCGCCTCTTTCAAAGTCTCCCAATCCGCAGACAGCGAACGGGCTTCGAAATAGCGGCCCAGCAAATCCAGAAAATTGTGGCGATCAAAGGCGACATCTTCTTCGGTTTTGCCCTGATCGCGTTCGAAGCCGTCCCATGCCACATCGCAGCGGCGATAGGGTGTGAACCCTTCGACTTCTTTCAGAACCCGGAAACGCGAAATGCCACTGAGTGTGATCAGGTAACGGTTGTCCTCGGTTTCGGAAAACTGGGTGACGCGGCCTGCACATCCGATGGCGTGCAGGCCGTTTCCGGCGCGCCCCGCGACCTCGTTTGGCTGCACCATGCCGATCAGTCGCCCCGGCGTTTTCAGCGCATCATCCAGCATCTGCAGGTAACGCGGTTCAAATATGTGAAGGGGCAGCCGGGAGCGTGGCAACAGCAACGCCCCTGGCAATGGAAATACCGGGATTGTGCCGGGAAGGTCAGTCACCTTTATCATACACTGCCAGCTAGCCCGCCGATGCCATCAGGCAAATATCATTGAGCTGAGGCGACGGCGGCCGTTCAGAACGATGGGGTCATTGGCCTTGAGTGCATCGAAGATTGTGAACAGTTGCGTCTTGGCGGCGCTGTCATTCCACTCACGATCCCGACGGAACAGCTCCAGCAATTCGTCGACCGCTGCCTCGGTCTCACCGCTGGCATGCAGCGCTTTGGCGAGTTCCAGGCGGGCCTCGTGGTTGTCGCCATCCGCTTCAACCGCGGCACGCAGGTCCGCAACCGGGCCTGCATCTGCCGCCTGCTTGGCCAGTTCCAGTTGCGCGTGTGCGGCGTCTAGTTCGGGCGATTTCGAGATTTCGACGGGGGCACCGTTCAGGATCGCCTCGGCCTGTTCCAGATCATCCATGGCGATGTGCGCCCGCACGAGGCCGCCATAGGCCGCTGCGTGGTCGGGTTGTTCCTCAAGGATGGCCGCCAAGGTCTGGGCGGCGTCTGCGGCCGCGCCTTCGCTCAGCATTTCTTCGGCGGCGGCGACCGCCTCGTTCAATCCGTCCTCGGGAGACTCACCACCGGATGCCTTGATCACCCGGTCGATAAAGGCGGTGATTTCGGATTTGGATTGCGCGCCCTGAAAGCCGTCGACGGGCTGGCCCTGCCAGAAGGCGTACACAGTGGGGATCGACTGGATCTGGAGTTGACCGGCGATCATCTGGGCTTCGTCCACGTTGACCTTGACCATCTTGACCGCGCCCTTGGCGGCGGTGACCGCCTCTTCGAGCATGGGGCCAAGGGTCTTGCAGGGGCCGCACCACGAGGCCCAGAAATCGACGATCACCGGCGTGGTCTGGCTGGTTTCGACCACGTCGGCCATAAAGGTGGCTTCGGTGCTGTCCTTGATCAGGTCGGCGGGGGCGGCGGCGGAGAGTCCGAGATCCATCATCGTGATCCTTCCATCTGGCTTTGGGCGTTATATGGATTGGAATGGCGGGACTGCCAAGGGGGTCTGGAGGTGTCCCACGCTGGGACAGCTTGTGGCCTGTGTAAAATCAATGGCTTACAGAGGCGCTTTAGGGATTTGTTAAGGATATAAGTGCCGGGTTGCACCGTCGACGGGCGGTGGTTCCGTGATGAGTGAGGCTTTCGCACGCTGATTGCTGGTCGGGCCACCAGAGGAAAACAACACCTGCGCGCACGTCAGAAAGACGGCGCAAAAAATGCGGTGACGCAACACAGCGGTTGGATCAGGCAGGCCCGCCAGTGTGACCGATATCCCAGAACAGACCCGTCATCAGCGTCAGCGCATCGCGACAGACGCTTTTCAAGACATGCTCGTTCGGCGCGTGCTGGGAACAACCGCGATAGGAATGCGGCACCCAGACGGTCGGCAGGCCGAGGATGTCGGCGAAGACTTCGTTGGGCAGCGACCCGGCCAGGTTGGGCAGGATATGCGGCACTTTGCCGGACGTTTCTTCGAGCGAGTGGGCGACAAACCGCACCCATGAATGATCCGGCGACAGTCGCGTGGCGCTGAAAAACGCGCGTTTGTGGGGGACGATCTGAACTGCCTCGAACCCGTGCGCATCAAGATGCCGACGCAGCGCGGGCAGGATGTCGTCCAAATCCGTTCCGACGACAAAGCGAAGCTGGCAGGCCGCTTTGGCATGGCCCGAGATCGCGTTAACCGGCGCTTCGGGCACGCCGCTTTTCATGGCGAGCACCGCAAAGCTGTTCCAGCCGAAGACGCGTTCGGCTGGTGTCAGGTCGGCTTGCCCCCAATCCTCGTCAATCTCTGGCCCACCGTCCCCCTTGAGCGGCAGATCGCGCAAAGCGAGGCGGATGTCGTCCGTCAGGCTGGTGGTCTGCCATTCGGGCACCTGTATCTGGCCGCGCGCGTCGGTGATTGTCGACAAGGCCTGCGCAAGGATCATCGCAGGATCGGCAAGCAGGCCGCCCCAATTGCCCGAATGGTGCGCGCCCTCGCGCAGATCCACGATCAGGTCGAAGGAAATGCCGCCGCGCGCGCCCATGAACATCGTGGGCGTGTCGGACTGAAGACGGGGGCCATCGGAGGCAATCAAGACGTCTGCAGCCAAAACGCCCCGGTTTGCCGCACAGAACTCAGACAGGCCGGGAGATCCCATTTCCTCGCCCATCTCGATCAGGAAACGGCTGTTGAAACCGAGCGATCCGCGCGTATCGATGACGGCCTGCAACGCCAGGATGTTGATCAGATGTTGCACCTTGTTGTCGGCGGTGCCGCGTCCATAAAGCCGGTCGCCTTCATCGACGAGGCGGAACGGGTGCAGACCGTCGCGCCACTGGTCGGTTTGCGCGCGGATCACGTCGCCATGGCCATATGTGAGGACAGTGGGCAGGGTGTCATCCTCGATACGTTCGGCCACAAGGAACGGCCCTGCGTCCTGTGCCGGGTTCGGGTGGATGTTGCAGGTGAATCCGAGCGCGTTCAGGCGCGGTATCAGCGCCTGTTCCAGATAGCGCGGAAGTTCTGCCGCCTTGTCGGGCGTCTGGCTTTCGGTTTCGTGCGCGACCAGTTCGCCCAGATCGCGGGCAAAGCTGCCTGTGTCAAAATACCGGGCAGCGGTGTTGAGGGCGGAGGCGCGTGTCATGGGGTGCTGTCAGACCGGCGGGCGCACATCGTCCGGGATCGGACAGGTATAGGGCGTCTGCTCCAAATGTTCCTGATGCGTGTCGCGTGCAGCGGCGATCAGGGGTTGGTTTTCGACCAATCGGCAGGCCGTCGCGGCCATCGCCTTGGCCGCATAGATCATGCCCTTGTGTGCGGCGGGGGCTTTGCCTTGTGCCACGGTTTGCCAAGTGTGGAAGGGCGTTCCGATGGCGCAGGTGGCGACCCGCGCCTGCACAGTGGGCACAGCCCAGCTGACGTCACCCACATCCGTTGACCCCTCGCCCCCATCGCTGTGGCGGTCGAGCGGCGCGATGAAATCGCAAAGCGCGAGGTCTTTCACCGGTTTGGCCCCGATCCGCTTGAACGTCGTGGCGATGTCGGCGGCAGTCAGGGTCGTCTGGATGTCGCGGGCAAAGGTCTGGTCGGCGTCATCAAAGGCAACGGGGCCGAGTTTTTCAAGTTCGTGCTGCATCGCTTCTTCCAAGGGGCGGTTGCCGAGGAGGTTGGAGACACCGGAAAACACCTGGCTTGTGACCTGCGTTCCGGTCATCAGCGCCGCGCCGTCGGCAATGTTGCGCACGCGCGCAACAAGGTCTGCCAGCTCGGGCAGGGAACTCGCGCGGACGAGTTGTCGTACGGTGGCCTTGGCCTGCACCACGTTCGGGGCGACCCCGCCCGCGTCGAGATAGGCGTAGTGCACCCGCGCGCTGTCGGGCATGTGTTCGCGCAGGTAGTTGACGCCGATGTTCATCAGTTCCACAGCGTCAAGCGCAGAGCGGCCCAGTTCAGGTGCCCCTGCCGCGTGCGCGGCCTTGCCATGGAAGGTGAAATCGATCCGGGTGTTGGCGAGCGATCTGGCCTCGTTCACGCCGGTGAAGGTGGCCGGGTGCCACGAGATCGCGGCGTCCACGTCATCGAACAACCCTTCGCGCACCATGTAGGTCTTGGCCGCGCCGCCCTCTTCGGCAGGGCAGCCATAGTAGCGGACGCGCCCCTTGATGCCGTTTTCGGCCATCCAGTCCTTGACGGCGGTGGCGGCGAGCAGGGCGGCTGCGCCAAGAAGATTGTGCCCGCACCCATGGCCATTGCCGCCTTCCGCAAGTGGCTGGTGCTCGGCCACGCCGGGGGCCTGGCTGAGGTAAGGGAGTGCGTCGAATTCGCCGAGGATGGCGATGACGGGGCCCTCATCCCCGGCCTCGCCGATCACGGCAGTCGGGATGCCGGCGGCGTTTTCAGTCAGCTTGAAGCCTTGTGATTGCAGCATCCGCTTGTGCTCAGCCACAGACTCGAATTCGGCGTAGAGCGTTTCGGGTGTGTCGAAGACTTGGTCTGACAATGCGATGAAATCATCGCGGTGGCGGTCGACATGGTCCCAGATCGGGTCGGCGTTTTTCAAGGGGCTCTCCAGCTTCTCGTTCAAACGGTTTCGGCGTGTTCCAGCAGGCAGGCCGTTTCGCGCCCGTCGCGCCCGCGTTTGAGGGCGGGCACGGTGGTGCGGCATTCTGCGGTGGCGACAGGGCAGCGCGGGTGAAAGGTGCATCCCGGCGGCGGGTCCAGCGGTGAGGGGATCTCGCCCTTGATCGGCTCGAACGCGCGGCGGCGCTGGTCAAGACGCGGGGCTTCGGCCAGAAGCGCCTTGGTGTAGGGGTGGCGCGGATCGGAGAAGATTTCTTCGGTTGTCGCGCTTTCAACGATCCGGCCCAGATACATGATCGCCACGCGGTCGGCGATATGTTCGACGACGCTCAGATCGTGGCTGATGAACAGGTAGGTGAGCCCCAGTTCTTCGCGCAGGTCCATGAAGAGGTTGATGACCTGCGCCTGGATCGAGACGTCAAGTGCGGCGATGGCCTCGTCACACACAAGGAACTTTGGCTTCACGGCCAGTGCCCGGGCGATGCCGATCCGCTGGCGCTGGCCGCCGGAAAACTGGTGCGCGTAGCGTTTCTTGAGTGACGGGTCGAGGCCGACCTTGCGCATCACTTCATCCACGTAATCGGGGATGTCCGCCTTGTCGACGATGCCATGCATCCGGGGCGCTTCGCCGATGATGTCCTCGACCCGCATCCGTGGGTTCAGGCTGGCAAAGGGGTCTTGGAATATCATTTGGATCGCCAGTGTGGCCGCGCGTTTGTCCGCGCCGGTCAGCGTGGCGACATCCTTGCCTTCGTAGAACATCTGCCCGTCGCTTGCCGCGTGAATGCCTGCGACGACGCGGCCCAATGTGGACTTGCCGCACCCGGATTCGCCGACCAGCCCAAGAACTTCGCCTTTTATGATCGACAGGTTGACGTCATCGACGGCGTGGACCGTTTCTTCGCGGATGTTGGCGCCGAGTTTCTGGGCAATCTTGCCCGCGACGTCCAGCCGCTTGGTGAACCGTTTCGAAACGCCGCGAATTTCGACCAATGGTTCCGTCATGTCACGACCTCTGCCGCGCGCTGCGGGTTGAAGCAGCGCAACCGCCGGCCATCGATGTCTTCAATCGGTGGCTGCAAATGACAGGCGTCAGTCCGGGCATGGCAGCGTGGCGCGAAGGCGCACCCCTCGGGAAGGGCCAGCATATTCGGCGTCATCCCCTCGATCTGGAACAGGCGTTTGCCGCGACGGTTCGCCGTGGGGACAGACCCAAGAAGGCCGACGGTGTAGGGATGCAGCGGGCGGTCGATCACATCGTCGATGCCGCCCTGTTCGACGATACGGCCCGCATACATGACCGAAATGCGGTCCGCGAGCCCGGCGACTACGGCCAAATCGTGGGTGATCCAGATCATCGCCGTGCCGGTCTGTTTCGTCAGTTTCTGCGCCTCGTGAATGATCTGGGCCTGAATGGTGACATCAAGCGCTGTGGTGGGTTCATCGGCAATGATCAGGTCGGGCTTGTTCAGGAAGGCCGTCGCAATCGCAACCCGCTGGCGCATCCCACCTGACAACTGGTGCGGATAGGCCCGCAAGCGTTCTTCCGGGGAGGGAATGCCGACGAGACCAAGTGCGTCGCGGCTCCTCTCCCACGCGGTCTGTTTGGAGACAGCTTCATGGGCGAGGATCGCCTCGATCATCTGCGTGTCGACCCGCAGCACCGGATTGAGGGTCATCATCGGATCCTGAAAGATCATCGAAATGCGGTTGCCCCGCAGACTTTGCAGACGATCCTCTTTTGCGTTTGCGATCTCTTCACCGTTGAACTTGATCGAGCCTTCGACAATGCGCCCCGGCGGGTCGATCAGGCCGAGAATGGAGAAGCCGGTGATGGACTTGCCCGAACCGGATTCGCCGACAAGCCCCATGATCTCGCCTTTGGCGACGGTGAAGTCCACGCCGTCCACAGCCTTGACCACGCCCGCATGCGTGAAAAAGTGGGTCTTGAGCCCATGTACGTCGAGAACCGCACTCATTTCTTCAGCCTCGGGTTCAACACGTCGCGCAGATGGTCGCCGACAAGATTGATCGACACGACCGTCAGCAGCAGGGCCAGGCCGGGGAAGACCGAAATCCAGTAGCGCCCCGACAGCATGTATTCGAACCCGTTGGCGATCAGCACCCCAATCGACGGTTCGGTCTGTGGTAGGCCAACGCCAAGGAAAGACAGCGTCGCCTCCAGCGAGATTGCGCTGGCCGTCTGCACCGTGCCGACAACGATCAGGGGCGCCATGCAGTTGGGCAGGATGTGCCGAAAGACGATCCTGAAGCGTGAAATGCCAAGGCATTGCGCGGCCTCGACATATTCCTTGCCTCGTTCGACCAATGCGGTCGCGCGCACCGTTCTGGCGTAGTAGGCCCACTGCGCGATCACCAGTGCCAGGATGATCTTGTCGACGCCTTTGCCGAGGGCCGCGACCATCATGAGTGCCACCAGCGACGCCGGGAACGACAGTTGCAAATCGACGATGCGCATGATGATCGCCTCGATCCGGCCACCCGCGTAGGCGGCGACAAGGCCGATTGCCATGCCGATCAAAAGCGCGATGACACCCGAGGCTAGACCGACGGTCAGCGAGATGCGTAAGCCATAGAGGATCGCGGAATAGAGGTCGCGCCCAGAGCCGTCCGAGCCAAGCCACATGGTGTAGCCGTCAAAGGCCTCGGACCCCGGCGGCAGGCGCCCGTCCATGACGCTGACTTGCGCAAGGTCGTACGGGTTCTGCGGCGTGATCCACGGCGCGAGAACGGCGAGTAGCACGATGGACCCAAACACGGCCAGCGCCACGGTCGCGATCTTGCTTTCGAAAAACTCGGCGCGAAAGCGCTGGAACGGAGTCTCGACCTTGGCAGGTATGCCAGCGCTGAGCGCGGGATGTGCTGTTGCGTCGCTCATGCGCCCTGATCCTGTAGACGGACCCTAGGGTCGAGGATGGAATACAGGATGTCTACGATCAGATTGATCAGGACAAAGAACAGCACGATGATCATGAGGTAGGCGACAACGACGGGGCGATCGAGTTGCAGGATCGCGTCGATCAGGAGTTTGCCCATGCCGGGCCACGCAAAGATCGTCTCGGTCACGACCGAAAACCCGATCAGGCTGCCGAATTCGAGACCCATCACGGTGACGACCGGGATCATGATGTTCTTCATCACGTGCACGAGAATGATGCGCCGGGTCGATAGCCCCTTGGCCCGCGCGTATTTCACATAGTCCAGTCCCATGGCCTCGCGCACGCCTGCGCGTGTCAGCCGGATGGCGAGCGAGATTTTCAGGAGTGCGAGGTTGAGCGCGGGGAGGAAGATGTGGCTGAGCCCGTCCAGGGTGAAAAGGCTGCTTTGGATGCCGAGAAAGCTGCCGAGATCGCCGCGCCCTGTCGCCGGAACCCATCGAAGTTCAACGGCGAAGAGCATGATGAGCATGAGGCCGACCCAGAATGTCGGCAGCGAAAAGCCAAAGATTGAGGCGGCCATGATGCCCTTGGACAGTCTGCTGTCTGGGTAAAGTCCGGCGTAAAGTCCCAGCGGGATACCCACGACAATGGCCAGAATGAGGGCCGAGAACGCGAGCTCCATCGTGGCGGGCATATGGTGCAGGATCAGTTTGAGGGCGGGTTCGCCAAAGATGAAGCTGTTGCCGAGGTCGCCCTGTGCGGCCCCTTTGAGGAACAGCCAGTATTGTTCGAGGATCGGCCGGTCCAGGCCAAGCCTGCTGATCGCAGCCTCGATATCGGCCTGATCCGCATCGGGGCTGACCAGCATGTAGACCGGGTCGCCGACGATATTGACCCCAAAGAAGACGATGACCGACATCATGAAGACGACCAGCAGGGCCTGCAGCAATCTGCGGATGATGAAAACGGTCATGGGATCATTCCACGGGAAAGGGGTCCGGGCCGCCGCGCGGGCGGCCCGGACGCTTGGCGGTTACTCTTTCACGACGCCTGTCGCGAGCGTGTACTCGTCGGTGCGCGCGATGTAGCTCAGACCCTTTTTGGCCGCCCAGGTGTTGACCTGGAAGTGGGTCGGAATGATCGCCACGTTCTCAATCGCCCGCTCCGTTGCTTGGGCCAGAAGCTCTTGGCGCTTGGCGTCATCCACCGTGCGCAGCGCTTCTTCGATCAGCGCGTCGGTTTCTGGGTCGGAATGGCGCCCGCGGTTGGACGAGCCAAACCCGGCATCCGCATCAAAGGTGTGGATCAGCGATTTCAGCGGCGAAGACGCCTCGCCCGATCCCGCACCCCAGCCCACCAGGATGAAGCTGAATTCAGGCAGACCCTCGGGCGAACCTTTGGATGCGCGCCCGAAGTAAACCGAACGCGGCATCGTTTCGACAGCCGTCTTGATACCGACGCGCGTCAGCATCTGTGCGATGGCTTCGGCGATCTTGGCGTCGTTGATGTAGCGGTCGTTCGGCCCGTGGATCGTCAGCTCAAACCCGTCGGGATAGCCGGCTTCGGCCAGAAGCGCCTTTGCGCCGTCCGGGTCATAGGCCACCACGTCAAGTTTGTCGGAGACGCCGAAGAACCCTTCGGGCAAGAGCTGTCCCGCTGGCAGGGCGACGCCTTCCATGACCCGGTCCACGATGGCGTCACGGCTGATGGCCATGCTGATGGCCTTGCGCACGCGAACATCCATCAACGGGTTCTTGATGTCACCACCGCCATTGGCCTTCACAAAGGGCGAATCCTCGCGGAACTGGTCCATGTGCAGGTAGATCACGCGGTTGGACACACCACTGGCTGAGCTGGATGTCGTCGTTGCCCTCCAGCGTCGTGATGTCGGTTGTCGGCACGCCCGAGATCATGTCGACGTCACCGGCAAGAAGGGATGCCACGCGGCTGGGACCGGACGTGATCGGGCGAAATTCGACTTCGGACCAGATGGGCGCTTCACCCCAGTAGTCGTCGTTGCGCACCAGCACGATGCTTTCGCCCGGTGTGTAGCTCTGGAACTTGAACGGGCCCGTGCCGATGGCGGCAGTGCCTGCGTTGAAATCCTCGGTCGCCGCGTCACAGCCAATTTCCGAGATCACGGGGATGGTCGAGATGTCGTTGCCCATTAGGGGATAAGGTGCGGCGGTTTTGAAATGCACGGTGTAGTCATCGATCTTGATGACCTCCTTGCCCTTCAGATAGGTGCCATAGCCCGAAGGCGAATTTGGAACGTCCGGCGCACGGGCCATGGTGCAGACCACATCGTCGGCGTTGAAATCGCTGCCATCGTGGAACTTCACGCCCTCGCGCAATTTGAATTCCCATGTCAGATCGTCAATGGGTTCCCAAGACACCGCCAGACCCGGCGACAGGCGCTGCTTTTCATCCTGCGCGATCAGGCGGTCAAAGATGTGCACCGACATTGCGTTGTTCGGGCCAAGGTTGTGGAAATGCGGGTCCAAAGACGTCGGCTCCGATGCGAGGCCGATCGTCAGTTTCTCTGCAGATACGGCACCGGCTCCAATCGCCAGAACGCCGAGTGCGACAGCTGTCGCTGCTGTGAGTTTCCTCATCAAAAAGACTCCCTGTTTGCCTGGCGCTTGCGAACAGCCGAATCTTTTGGCCGATCCTGCGCCCTATCCAAAAAGGCTAGCTACCGCAAAAATCATTGCCAATACTCATTTCTATGCAATCCTGCATAGACCAACCCAAGTCGGTGGCTTGGCTGAGGCACTTACAAGGGGGAAAGCTGCATCATGACGGAACACCGGCACAGGTTGCGTGAATTTGAATCTCTCAGGGCCGTCATCACGACAGGCACCACCATCGGGGCCGCCCGACGGCTCGGGATTTCCCAATCTGCTGTGAGCCGGTCCCTGTCGCAATTGGAAGCGAGGGTCGGTCGATCCCTGTTCCTGCGGCGGTCCGGGCGTATTGAGCCGACAGACGAGGCGCTGCGGCTGAATGAAAAACTGGACCCTATTTTCGAGACACTTGCCGACATCGAAGGTGCGGATTGGGCCACGCCCGATGACGCGCCCCTGCGCCTGATCGTGCCTCCGACGCTCGCCCACCACTTTGTCATTTCCCGGGTCGCCAGCTTTCTGAAAAAGAACCCGAGCACCCAACTGCAACTGGATATTCAGGCAACGGACGTGCTTGTGGCTGGTATCCTTGATCTGCGTTACGATCTGGGACTGACCAGCGCGATGATCCAGCGATCCGGTGTGCAGCTTGTGCCGTGGCGGCGCAGTCAGGTTGTTTGCGCGATGCCCACGGATCACCCGCTTTCGCAAAAGCGCATCGTGACCCCGCAAGACCTTGAAGGCGTTGCTTTGGTCGAGTTCCTGCGCAGGCTGGGCACGCGGGCCATCACCGAACAAATCTTTGCGCGGGCGGGTGTGCGTCCGAAACAGGTGGCTGAAACGGCGACGAACATGGCAGCGCTGGAGCTTGTGCGGGAGGGCTTGGGGGTGACGCTCATCAACCCGTTCCCGCTGTTGTCCTCTGGCCTTGAGGGCATTGTCGTGCGCCCCTTTGATGCGGCGATTTTTTATGACACCAGTTTCGTTCTTCCATCCGGAAGACCCCCGTCACAACTTGCGCGCCAATTCATGCGGTTTGTGAAACTGACGACGCCAAAGGACAGGTATTCTCAGCCCGTCTAGCGCGGTGGGTTCGCCGACCACTCGGTATGCGCATCCATCGGGTAATTCGGGCGCGGCAGATGCGCAAACGGCCAGCGGTCATGCACCGGAGACGTCAGCCCTGCTGTGTCGACCTCGTACACCTGATCGGGCGTAAACCAGCCTGAGAAACCGGCGCGAAAGTGACCTCGGGATTTTACGACCACCGTGCGCGCCGCAGCGATATCAAGGCCGAACACGTGAAAGAACACAGGGTCGGCCGTTTGCGTGCGATCCGAAATCACCACAACGGTTATGCCGCCAATGCGCAGCGCTGCGGATGGTCCCAGGGTCAATTTCCGACCGGCGGTCATGCCTTTTTCGCCAACGACATTTCCGTCATGCAGCGCCAGAACCTCCGCATCTGCCTCAAACGGCTTGTCCCATTTCGCCCAAGGGACAGCCCTGTCACAGGACCGATTGAAGCGTGCCCTGAACCGGTTGCCAACGCCAATTTTATGAGCTTCGTGCGCAAGCTCGGGGTCACAGAAAGCCCCGTAGAGGCAGTCGTTGACGTCCGCTTTGCAAAGTGCCGCCAACAACTCTGTCGTGAGACCGCTGCCGCCGCCGCCGGGATTGTCGCCCGCGTCGGAGAAGATCACTGGCGTTCGTTCGTGCCCCGTCGCAATCGCCACTGCATCGCTCAGGGATGTCAATTGCCGCACGAAATCCGTGCGCAAGGACCAGGCCATATCCGCCAGTTCAATGGCCAGAGCCTTGGCACATTGCGCGTCGTCGCGCGCGGTCACGACAATGCTCAGCCCGTTGTCGGGTGTGTCTGAAAACAGGAAATTGCCGAAAACGGAGACGTTGATGATCTCGCTTCGATACTCGGCCTGTCTGCGCTGCCCGTGATCGATCAACGTGCCATAGGGGTGTTCGGCACTCAGAAGCGTGACCGAGGCAGGGACCAGCGGCAGCTTGATATGCGCGACTTTCGGTCGGATGCCTGTCGCCAGAATCCGGCGCAGGGAAAAGGCCGCTTCCTCGCCGCGCTCGATCTGATCCACGTGCGGATTTGTGCGGTATCCCACAATCAAGTCACAGGCATCGACCATGCGCTGAGAGATGTTCGCGTGCAGATCGAGCGTCGCGATGATCGGAACCCCTTTGCCGACGACGTCGCGCACGCGCGCCATCAACAGACCGTCGGGATCGTGGTCGTGCTCGGCGACCATGGCGCCGTGATTGCAGATGTAGACGGCGTCCACCGGGCCGGCAGCGCGCAGCATCTCTTCGCAGGTCGCGACAATCTCGTCGATCACCGCCTCGCGAACTGGCCCCGCAGGGTGACTGGCGGCCAGCAGGCAGGGCACGGGCGTCCAGTGCCCCGTTGCATCCATGGCGCGGACAAAGGCTGCAAACTCAGTCGCCAGTTTCGGTGTAGCCGATCTGGCCTCGTCCATCAGATCTGCGCCAGCAAGCCATGTCAGTGACGTGAAATCGCTCTTTTGCGCGGGCGGCGCGAAGCGGTTGGATTCAAGAACTGCCCCAAGCAGGGCGACCCTGGGCTGCGCCATGATTTTCCCCTTTGCAGATGGACACAGCCGGAGGAAACAGGAAGATCAGCGTCGGATCAATCTATTGTGCCAATTGCACCAGCGATGTGTTCGCGGAACGGTTGGCACCATGCGTGCATGTGAAGCGGGGAGAACGTGATCGATTTCCGGCGCAGGCCCGGTCCGTGCCACATCACCCTGTTTCGCTGGAACGCGCCCGACGCAATGCGCGGCGTAGGGCAGCGAAATGCGAAACCTTTTTCAGTTACGCCCCGCACAAAAGACATTGGACAGCGTGTGAGCGCAGCGCATTAAACGTCAAATGTCGCAAACACAGGTGCGTGGTCGCTCGGTTTTTCCCAGCCGCGCACGTCGCGCAGGATGCGGCTGCTGTGGCCTGCGTTCGAGATGTCCGATGTGGCCCAGATGTGGTCGAGGCGGCGGCCTTTGTCGGCGGCGTCCCAATCCTTGGCCCGGTAGGACCACCAGGAATAGAGCAACCCTTCGGGAATGTCCTGCCGGGTGATGTCGACCCATTTGCCTGCATCCTGCACCTGCGCGAGGTGATCGACCTCGATGGGGGTGTGGCTCACGATCTTCAGCAGTTGCTTGTGAGACCACACATCATCCTCGCGCGGGGCGATGTTGAGGTCACCAACGAGGATGGATTTTTCAGGCGATGCTTTGTGAAAGTGGTCGCGCATGTCGGTCAGGTAGTCGAGTTTCTGACCGAATTTCTCGTTTTTCTCGCTGTCGGGGATGTCGCCGCCTGCAGGGACGTAGAAATTGTGAATAGTCACACCATTTTCCAGCCGTCCCGCGATGTGGCGGGCGTGGCCAAGATCTGCGAAATCTTCGGCCCCGGCCTCTTCGATGGGCAGGCGCGACAGGATGGCAACGCCGTTATAGCCCTTATCTCCGCGTGCAACCATGTGGGGATAACCCATCGCCGCAAACCCCTCGCGCGGGATCTTGTCGACCGGGCTTTTGCATTCCTGCAGGCACAGCACGTCTGGCCCCTGCTCTTTCAGCAGTTTCAGCACGATGGGTTCGCGCAGACGGACCGAGTTGATGTTCCAGGTGGCAAGTGTGAAGGGCATAGGCACAGTTCCTGTATCAAGCGCGCAAACCCTAGACGCGGGCCTGTGTGGCGACCAGCCCCAATAAGCGACCTTTCGCCGCCCTTCGGCCAAGTGCTTGCTATTATTGCGACTCGCGCGTAGAGGGAGCGTGCGACGTTACCTCTATCGGCCTTACTGCTCCTAACGGCACAGTCTCTCGATCTTGCACTGACTTAGCCGACCTGCCGCATCCTGCGGGCAGCATACCTAGGAGAAAATGACATGGCCACAGGCACAGTCAAATGGTTCAACACTACTAAAGGCTTCGGCTTTATCGCACCCGACGGTGGCAGCAAAGACGTGTTCGTGCACATCTCTGCCGTTGAGCGCGCAGGCCTGACCGGTCTGGCCGACAACCAGAAAGTGACCTTCGACATCGAAGCAGGTCGCGACGGCCGCGAAAGCGCTGCCAACATCGCACTGGCATAAGCCTGCGCCTTTCGGGGCGAAGCGAACGGAATTTTGAGAAGGGCCCATCGGTGACGGTGGGCTTTTTT
This sequence comes from Tateyamaria armeniaca, assembly GCF_045797845.1. NCBI lineage: Bacteria > Pseudomonadati > Pseudomonadota > Alphaproteobacteria > Rhodobacterales > Roseobacteraceae > Tateyamaria > Tateyamaria armeniaca. The sequence continues at coordinate 1,421,095 of NZ_JBHDIY010000002.1, read as the reverse complement.
TGCGTTTGTGGGACGTGGCGTTGGTCGTGCGGGGGCGGGTTTGGCAGTGATGAATCATGGGTTGGGTACTGACCCGCGAAACAGGAAACGACAGTAACGCGGAACTAGCGGACCTTCTCACACTTGAACTGAACAACCGCTACTCAGAATTCGTCGCGCCCACCGGGCCGGGCGGGCGCGCTATTGCGCATCAAGCGAGGTAGGTGCGGAACCAGGCGACCATTCGCTCCTCTGCAAGCATCGCCGCTGCCTCATCGTAGCGCGGCGTCGTATCATTGTGGAAACCATGGTTCACGCCCGGGTAGATGTGCGCTTCATAGACCTTGTCGTTTACCTCCATGGCCTTTTGAAACGGCGGCCACATGGCATTGATGCGTTGATCGAGCGCCGCGAGTTGGACCATAAGCGGTGCTTCAATGCCCGGAACCTGCTCTGCGTCCGGGAATGAACCGTAGAACGGAACGCCTGCCGCCATCTCAGGATAAGCAGCGGCCAGTCTGCTGACTACTCCGCCACCATAGCAGAACCCCGTCGCGCCAACCTTGCCATTCGTCCCATCGAGCGCCTGAAGGTATTCAAAGCCGGCAAAGAAGTCATTGAGCAGTTGGCCCTGATCGAGGGTGCGCTGCATTTCACGGCCTTCGTCATCGGTGCCCGGGTACCCCCCGAGCGAGGACAGGCCGTCAGGTCCCATTGCAATGAAACCAGCCTTGCCGAGACGACGCACCACGTCGCGGATGTACGGATTGAGACCTCGGTTTTCATGAACCACGAGGACTGCTGCAGGCGGCCTGTCGGGATCAATCTCGGATGGACGGACGAGATAGGCCGTGATGTCGCCGGTGCCGTTCGGGCTTGAATAGACAATGTCTTCGCCTTCGATGTCTGGATCGTCCTCGGCAACCTGTTGGGCCAGCGCATAGTTCGGTGAGAGCGTGCTGAGGATCGCCGCAGCGGTAAGACCGCCGACCGCCCACTTTCCGGCGCGGTCAAGGAACTCTCTTTTCGAGATTTTGCCATGAGCAAAGTAGTCGTAAAGGTCGAGAAGATCCTGATCAAAATCTGCTGCCGTCAATCGACGGGCTGGTGTCTGGTCATTCATTTTACTTTCTCCCTGATTCTCCCAAAGGCTAACACCAATTGTCGCAACGACCGATGTTCTTTGTTGGGTTTCTCTGGCGGAAGGATGATGCACAAGGAACGTGATGGGCACACCACCAAGCCGACATTCGTGCCAGCCGCAGCATTCAACAGTTAGGGCTCGAAGCCGCCCTTTGCTGCAACTCAGCAATTGCGTGCCGCGGTCAAACCACCGCAAAACACCCACACCCCTCTAACCAAAAAAAACCCGGGCGCGCGGCCCGGGCAAGTCCAACAGGGAGGTGCATGTTGTGCCATTGCTGACCCCGACATGCGCGGGCTGTTGAGTTAATGTACATCGTGGCGATTGGTTCCCGCCTTGATGCAAGTCAAACTCAGGCCACCAGTCGGTAGCCGCCGGATTCGGTCACCAGCAGGCGGGCGTTAGAGGGATCGGGCTCGATCTTTTGACGCAGGCGATAGATGTGGGTTTCCAGCGTGTGGGTCGTGACACCCGCATTGTAGCCCCAGACCTCGTGCAGCAGTACGTCGCGTGCCACCACGCCATCGGTCGAGCGGTAGAGGAACTTGAGGATGTTCGTCTCTTTCTCGGTCAGGCGGATTTTCTTGTCGTCCTCGGTGATCAGCATCTTGACGCTCGGTTTGAACGTGTAGGGCCCGAGGGTGAACACCGCGTCTTCGGACTGTTCGTGCTGGCGCAGCTGGGCGCGGATGCGGGCCAGAAGAACGGGGAATTTGAAGGGCTTGCTGACGTAATCATTGGCACCTGCATCGAGACCAAGGATGGTGTCGGCGTCCGTATCGTGCCCGGTCAGCATCAGGATCGGGGACTTGACCCCCTGTTTGCGCATGACCCGGCACAATTCGCGCCCGTCCGTGTCCGGCAGGCCCACGTCGAGGATGACAAGGTCGTAGATCGCCTCCTTGGCTTTGACAAGCGCATCGCCGCCATTGCCAGCCTCGAAGACGTCGAAATCTTCGGTCATGATCAGCTGTTCGCTGAGCGCTTCGCGCAGGTCTTCGTCATCGTCGACCAGCAGGATTTTCTTGAGTTGTGCCATGGGTCATCTCCCTTTTGTTGAAGCATAGATGTGGCCAACGGAGCCCACGGGCAAGTTTTCCCGGTTTTGTTTCACGCCCATGTGTGGGGAGTGCGGCAATTGTTTCAATTCCGGGCTGATTTGCGTATGTCGGGCGGAACACTGCTTGGATTTTGTAACATGGGCCTAGCGCCGGATATCGTTGAGACACTGGCGCGGGCGCGCGCGGACCTGCGGATGGGGGTGCCCATCGTCCTGACGGGAGAGACGTCTGTAATCGCCGTCGCCGTCGAGACGTTGTCGACAGATCGCCTGGCCGCACTGCGTGCCCTTGGGCGCGATATCGTGCTGGTTTTGACCGGATGGCGCGCCCAGACTTTGAAGGCCCGCGCCTATGACGGGGATGTGGCGCGCATCACCGTGCCGGATGAGGTGGCCTTGGGTTGGTTGCAGGCGCTGGCGGATCCGGCGGACGATCTGTCCACACCGATGAAGGGGCCGCTGACATCGGTGCGCGGCGGTAATGCAGACCCACATCGTGTCGCGGTGCATTTGTGCAAATCTGCCCGCCTGTTGCCTGCGGCAGTGTGCACTGAGGTTGCCAATGGTCTAGCCTTTGCCGCCGAGACGGGTTTGACGGCGGTGCCGTTGGCCCTTGCCGCGCCGCTATTGGGCGCACAAAGCCCTTTGCATTCAGTTGTGTCGGCCCGCCTGCCCATGGACGTGTCAGAGGCAGGGCGTCTGCATGTGTTTCGCCCGGAAGATGGAGGCGAGGAGCATTATGCCATCGAAATCGGGCGCCCGGATCGCAGTGCCCCGGTTCTGGCCCGCCTGCATTCGGCCTGTTTCACCGGTGATCTGATGGGCAGTCTGAAATGCGATTGCGGCCCGCAACTGCGTGCGGCCCTTGCCCAGATGGGGGCTGAGGGGGCGGGTGTCTTGCTCTACCTCAATCAGGAAGGGCGCGGCATCGGCCTTGCCAACAAGATGCGGGCCTACAGCCTGCAGGATCAGGGCTTTGACACGGTTGAGGCCAATCACCGGCTTGGGTTTGAGGATGATGAGCGTGATTTTCGGTTGGGTTCGGACATACTGAAGTCGCTGGGATTTGGTGCCGTCCGGTTGCTGACCAACAACCCGGCGAAAGTTGCGATGATGGAGGCGAGCGGGATTGCGGTGCCGGAACGCGTGGCATTGAAGGTTGGGGAGAACCGGTTCAACCGCGACTATCTGGCGACAAAGGCTGCGAAGTCGGGGCATCTGCTGTGAGACAATGGCCGCTTGCGCGACGCCATATTTTAGGGGGCTTTGCCCCCGTCCTTCGGACTCCCCCAGAGTTTATCTGGCAAGGTGAATATGAAGCCATCTGATCTGGTTGTTTGTCCTTTGGGCCTGCGGTTCAGGGGACGTCGTTTTCCCTGCACGGTCGGGCGGGGTGGCATCACGTCTCGCAAGCGGGAAGGTGATGGCGCAACCCCGGTTGGGGACCATCGCATCGTTGGTGTGCTTTACAGACCAGACCGTATGGTCCGTCCGACGGATTGGGCTGTGCCGATCCGTCCGGGCGATCTGTGGTCGGATGATCCGAAGTCCGAAGCGTACAATCACATGGTGCGTGCGCCCTACCCCTTCAGTCATGAAGTGCTGCGGCGTGCTGATGCCCTATATGATCTGGTGATCCTGACGGACTGGAACTGGCCCTATTCCGTGCCAGGCCGTGGGTCGGCGATTTTCATTCATCGCTGGCGCAGGCCCGGATATCCGACCGAAGGCTGCATTGGGCTGCGAGCCCAAGATTTGCGCTGGATCGCGCCCCGGATCGGGTTCGGAACCCGTTTGATCGTGCGCTAGCGGTTGGGCAGACCAGATGCGCGGCGCTGTGCGCGCAATTCGCGCCGGGACGGAATCGCGGCAATCAATTCATCCAGCCCGGCCAGAATATCTGCATATATCGCGCCATAGCGGCGGCGCGGATAGTCGGGATCGTCGTTTTCGGCAGCCCAATTGCGCGCGCATTGCATGGCGGCGATCCAGTCATCCCTGTCCCCGCCCAGCCACTGGTTGATCGGGCGTGCCACGGTTTCGTTGAGCGATGCAAAAAGCGCAGGCCCCCCGTCGGGTGCCTGGCCCGGATTGGCCAGCAGCAGGAGGCGGGCCCGGAATTGACCGCGATACATGACACACCCGGCCTGCACTCTTTTCCCGGCGTTGAACAGTTCGGCGGCGCGGGCGTAGTCGTCCCAGGCATCTGGTGTGATTGGCCCGGGCTTGATCTCTTGCGCAAGGGCGAGTGTCGGCCAGAAGATCGCGAGAAAGATGAGGGGGCGCATCAGGTGGCCTTTCGTTCACCAAAAATCGCGGAACCGATGCGCACATGTGTTGCCCCCAGCGCGATAGCCGATTTGAAATCGCTGCTCATCCCCATGGAGAGGCCTGTCAGATCGTTCCGGTCGGCCAGTTTTTTCAGGAGTGCGAAATGCAGTGCGGGTTCTTCGTCGATCGGCGGGATACACATGAGACCGGAGATTGTGAGATCGAGTGCGCGGCAGCTTTGGACAAACGCGTCCGTTTCAGCCGGCATGATCCCTGCCTTTTGCGGCTCTTCCCCGGTGTTCACCTGAATGAAGAGGTCGGGGCAGTGGCCCATTTCCTGAGACAGGCGCGCGATGGTCTTGGCCAGTTTGGGTCGGTCGACCGTGTGGATGGCGTTGAACAGCTCCATCGCCTGACGCGCCTTGTTGGTTTGCAAGGGGCCGATCAGGTGGACGTCGATGTCGCCATAGGTTTCACGGAAGGCGGGCCATTTGTCACTCGCCTCCTGCACCCGGTTTTCACCAAACAGGCGGTGTCCCTGATCGAGAACGGCAGTGACGCGTTCGTTGGGCTGCACTTTGCTGACGGCGATCAGCTTGACTGAGCCGGCAGTGCGGCCTGCGTCTGCTTCGGCCTTGGCGATCTGTTCGGAGATGTCTGTCAGGGACATGGCGGGCCACCTTGATCTGTGCGCTTAAGGTCGCACAAAACATCAGGCAGGCCCGAATGAAAAGGGGCGGCCCCGAAGGACCGCCCCAAATCTGTCAGATGCGGTTCAACTTAGAAGTTGAAGATCACACCCAGGTCGGCTTTGGTTGTGCCTTGATCGTCGCCGATACCACCTTGCAGGGACACGCCGCCACCCAGGCTGTGGCGGAAGCCAAGCGCGATGGTGTCGGAGTTGCCGGGTGCACCGGAGTCGGAGAAGACGAAGCGGATTTCTGTCGCCGCACCTACGTCATACTTGACGGAGAAACCGTAAGAGACGTCGGATTGTGCGTCGGAGTCACCAACGATGATCGCGAACGCGAGTGCGCCGATGTCACCGGTGAAGCCCAGAAGCCATTCGTCGTTGTCCGAGCCGCCGGGGCCGGTGTTTTCGGTGCTACCGAAGACTGCGCCAACTGCGTAGTTGCCGAACGAGTAGCCAGCACCGATCTGGTACGAGCTGTTGCCGGTTGTTGTTGTCAGGACGTTTGTCGCTGGATCAACGGCGATTGTGTCGGCGTCGTCTGTAACCGATGCGGAGACTGTGAAGTCACCAACGGTGTAACGCAGTTTCACGGTTGGAGCGACTGTGTCGAGATCGGAACCTTTTGTGCCGAAGCCAACAGCTGTGTTGCTGAATTCGCTCGACTGTTCAGCGAACGATGTCAGACCAACGCCGTAACCGAAGTAGTTCACCACGTCACCGGAGTCGATCACGTTGGAAACGCTACCTACGTCCAGACGGAAGCCGCCTGTCGATACTGCGAAACCAGCAGCCGAAGACTTGGCAACGCTGGAAGCGCCACTGCCGTTTTCGTCTGTTTGGAAACGAATGCGGCCTTCAAACTCCAGACCGTTGTCGGAAGTTGTTTGACCTGTGATGGTCAGACGGAAACGCTGTTCGATGCGTGTTTCGTCGTTACCGGTTGCGTTTTCTTGGTGGTACAGACCAAAACGGCCGAAGCCGCCAAAGCTTACTTCCGCTGCGGCCATGCCAGCTGTGGCGACCAGTGCGGTTGTAGCAAAGAGAACTTTTTTCATGAGTTTTCCCTCGGGTTTCTATTCAATACCCTAACCAGCCAATCCAGTGAGGGGATGAGAGGTGTTTCGTTCATTTGCTCGATCTACTCAAGCCGCGCATGCCGGTGTGCCGCAATTCCGACATGGTTGGTGCAGCTTTGCCACACTCCCGTTTTTGCCCCCTCAGCGCCTGCCCGCGGTACCTGCGCCTTGCGGGGTTAATTCAACTTGTCTATCAGAGGTGAAGAATTGGACACGTTGGGGCAGTATAATGGGCATTTCTCAGTCGTCAGGGCGGTTTAGGGGGTTTGCGGCCCTGTTGGCCTGCGCAGTTTTGCTGACGGGATGTGGGCTTGGGTTCGGCAACAGAGCGTCCGGCCCTGCCGAAGTTGATCCCGATCTTCAACGCAGCCGCGAAGGTCCTGCCGCGACAACCCTGGGCGAGGCGCTGCGTGCCCGCCGGAATCAGGAATCAATCGTTCAGGTCAACCGCTATATCTGGTCGGCCTCGCTGCAGGTTCTGGATTTCCTGCCCATCCAGTCGGTCGATCCGTTCACCGGCGTGATTGTCACCGGCTTTGGCACCCCACCCGGCGGTGGGCGCGCGTATCGCGCGACCGTGTTGATCCAGGATCCGTCCCTTGACGCCCGGTCGCTGAACGTTGCTTTGCAAACCAACAGCGGTCCGGCCAGTGCCGCCACCGTGCGTGCCGTCGAGGACGCGATCCTGACCCGTGCCCGCCAGTTGCGCATTGCCGACAACCGTCTCTAAGCCCCTTTCGGGCCGGGCCATTCCCCATTAAGACAAGCGCCGGGCCCCGTGCCCGGCGTTTTCATGTCAAAGACCAGGATCTTTCCCCATCATGGCCACCTATACACCTGACGAAATCGAAGCCCGCTGGCAGGCGGCCTGGGAAAAGGCGGGCACGTTTACCGCCACGCGCACGGGCGACAAACCCAAATACTATGTGCTTGAGATGTTCCCCTACCCGTCGGGCCGCATCCACATGGGGCACGTGCGCAACTACACGATGGGTGACGTCATTGCGCGCTACAAGATGGCGACGGGGCATAATGTGCTGCATCCGATGGGCTGGGATGCCTTTGGAATGCCTGCCGAAAACGCGGCCATGGCCATCGGGGGGCACCCCAAGACATGGACCTACGACAATATCGCCGACATGCGCGCCCAGATGAAGCCGCTGGGCCTGTCCATCGACTGGAGCCGTGAATTCGCGACGTGTGATCCGGAATATTACGGTCAGCAGCAAGCGCTGTTCCTTGATTTCCTTGAAGCGGGCCTTGTCTACCGCAAGAACGCGCAGGTGAACTGGGATCCGGTCGACATGACTGTGTTGGCCAATGAACAGGTGATCGACGGCAAAGGCTGGCGCTCGGGCGCCGAGGTTGAGCGGCGCGAGCTGACGCAGTGGTTCTTCAAGATCTCCGACATGGCCGGAGAGCTGAAATCGGCGCTTGATGGCCTTGAAAACTGGCCCGCCAAGGTGCGCCTGATGCAGGACAACTGGATTGGCGAGTCGCGCGGCATCGATATTCCGTTTGTCCGGACGGACGGTGCAGGCACGATCCTGTGCTACTCGACCCGCCCCGACACGATGCGCGGTGCGTCTTTTGTCGCCGTCTCGCCGGATCATCCCGTCGCAAAGGCGCTTGAGGCCGAAAATCCTGACCTTGCCGCCTTTATCGATGAGTGCCGCAAGATGGACACGACCGAAGCGGCCATGGAAAAGGCCGAAAAGAAAGGGATCGACACTGGTTTGCGGGTGCGGCATCCGGTTTACCCGGACGTCGAACTGCCTGTCTGGATCGGAAACTTTGTTCTTATGGAATATGGCACCGGGGCTGTCTTTGGCTGTCCGGCGCATGATCAGCGCGACCTTGATTTTGCACGCAAATATGACCTGCCGGTTCAGAACGCATTCTACATGCCCGGCAATGAAACCGAGGTCGCAGACGAAGCGCTGGTGCCCGCCAAGACCGAACAGGTCGTCTATATCGACCACTTCGCAGGCATTGCGGAAGCGACCAGCCAGGACGGTATCGACGCCACCATCGACCATTTCGAGGCACATGGCCTTGGCAAAGGTCAGACGCAGTACCGCCTGCGTGACTGGGGCCTGTCCCGCCAGCGCTATTGGGGGTGTCCGATTCCGGTTGTCCATTGCGACGACTGCGGCGTGGTGCCCGAGAAAAAGGAAAACCTGCCCATCGAATTGCCCGATGACGTCAGTTTCGACATCCCGGGCAACCCGCTGGATCGCCACCCGACATGGCGCGATGTGCCTTGCCCGTCCTGTGGCAACGCGGCGCGGCGCGAAACGGACACGATGGACACGTTCGTGGATCCGTCCTGGTATTTTGCCCGCTTCACCGCGCCACATGCGGCGACGCCCACCGATCTGGACGACGCCGCCTACTGGATGAATGTCGATCAGTACATTGGCGGGATCGAGCATGCGATTCTGCACCTTCTTTATTCGCGCTTCTTTGCGCGGGCGATGCGGATCACGGGGCATCTGCCGCAGGGCTGCGAAGAGCCCTTCGATGCGCTGTTCACCCAAGGGATGGTCACACACGAGATTTACGTCACGCGCGATGAAAAGGACCGGCCCGTTTATCACCTGCCCGAAGATATCGAGTGGACTGAGTCAGGGGCCCGCCTTGGTGCGACCGGAGAGCCGGTGGATGTGATCCCGTCAGCCAAGATGTCGAAGTCCAAGAAAAACGTGGTCGACCCACTTGGTATCATCGCCTCGTACGGTGCGGACACCGCGCGCTGGTTCGTGCTGTCTGATTCGCCGCCCGAGCGGGACGTGGAATGGACCGCCAGCGGGGCCGAAGCCGCGTTCAAACACCTGTCGCGCGTTTGGAACATTTGCGACCGTATCGGCGAGATGGACAAGGATGCGCCGGGCACTGGCGACGATGACCTGCTGCGCGCGATGCACAAGACCATCCATGACGTGACCATGGGCGTCGAATCCTTTGGCTTCAACGCGGCCATTGCCAAGCTCTATGGATTTACCGCCACGCTGCAAAAGTCCAAGGCAAGCCATGCAGCCCAGCGCGCCGCCGTGATGACACTGGCACAGCTCATGGCCCCCATGACGCCGCATTTGTCCGAAGACATCTGGGCGCATCAGGGCGGTGAGGGGCTGATCATCGACGCACCCTGGCCTGTGGCGGACGCGGCCATGCTGGTGTCCGACACCGTCACGCTGCCTATCCAGATCAACGGCAAGCGACGTGGCGAAATCACCGTCCCGGCGGATCTGGACAAGGCAGAGGTTGAAAAACTGGCGCTTGCAACCGAAGCTGTGCAAAAGGCGCTGGACGGCGGCACACCCAAGAAGGTGATCGTCGTGCCCGGGCGCATCGTCAACGTGGTGGTATAGTGACATGACCCGCATCTGCGCGCTGCTTTTGTGCCTTACGCTCAGCGCGTGCGGATTCACGCCGGTCTACGGGCCAAGCGGTGCGGGTACGGTTCTGCAAAACCGTGTGCTGGTGGATCAGCCTGATGATCGTGTCGGCTTTCTTCTGGTTCAGCGCCTCGAAGAACGTCTGGGCCGCCCAAACGCGCCCGCCTTCCGTCTGGCCGTTGACCTCGCCCTGCGCGAAGAAGCGCGGGCCATCGACCCTGACGGCGACATCCGCCGCTTTCATCTGATCGGGTCGGCCACCTACTCGCTGAGTGAAGCAGGCACCGGCACGGTGATGCGCACGGATGTGGTCGATACATTCGTCGGTTATTCGGCCACCGGTACAACTGTTGCCACACTCGCCGCGCGGCGCGATGCACAGGAACGGCTGATGGTCATCCTTGCCGACCAGATCGTGTTGCAGTTGCAGGGCAGTGCGCTGTGAAACTGTCGACGGGACAGGCCAATGCCTATTTCGCCAAACCTGATCCGGATGCCGCCGGGGTGCTGATCTATGGCGCGGACGGGATGCGCATCGCCCTCAAGCGCCAGCAGGTTGTCAGCGCCCTGATCGGACCGCAGGGCGAGGAAGAAATGCGGCTGACCCGCATCGCCGCCGCGGACTTGCGCAAGGAACCGGCGCTGGCCCTCGATGCGGTCAAGGCCATGGGCTTTTTCCCCGGCCCGCGCGTTGCGCTGATCGAAGACGCCAATGAAACGGTTACGGCAACTCTGCTCGACGCGCTTGGCGCGTGGAACCCGGGCGATGCGCAGATCGTGGTGACGGCAGGCAACCTCAAACCCACATCAAAGCTGCGCAAGGCGTTCGAGGCACACACTAAGGCCTACGCCGCCGCGATCTATGACACGCCCCCCACCCGCGAAGAGATCGAGCGTGACCTGAAGGCCGCCGGGATCGAGGCGCCGCCGCAAGAGGCGATGCAGCTTCTGCTTAGCCTTGCGCGCGACCTGGAACCGGGTGATTTCCGCCAGACCCTGACAAAGGTCGGGCTGTTCAAGCTGAACGATCCCGCGCCGCTGTCTGCCGAAGACATTGCCGCATGCGCCCCGGCCTCGATCGAGGCGGCTGTGGACGATGTGCTGTTGGTGGTCGGTGACGGGCAAGCCGGCGAAATCGGTCCGGTCATGCAACGTCTGTCGGCCCAAGGGGTGAATGCCGTGACCTTGTGCATCGGCGCCATGCGCCACTTTCGCACCCTCCACCGCGCTGCCGTCGACACAAGTGGGCGCCCCCAGATCTGGGGGCCGAACCGGGACAAGATGGTGGCGCAGGCGCGCAAATGGGGGCCGGTCAAACTCGAACAGGCCCTTACCGAGTTGACGGACACCGATCTGAAATTGCGCTCAGCCGGTCAGCATGCCCCGGCCCTTGCTCTTGTCGAGCGCACGTTCATCAGGCTCGCCATGCTTGCGCAGCGCTGAGCACGGGGTCAAATTCTCCGACTTAAAAAATCTGGGGAGTCGCCGCATGGCGACGGAGGGCAAAGCCCCCCTCACGCAAGCGCCTTCACGACCCGTCGGGCGCGTATTCCGCAAACATCTCAAGCACCTGTGCCTCAGTCATCTGATGCCGTCCCTGACCGGCAAAGGCATACACATCGGGTTTGAGGTCGATATACATCTCGCCGTTGAACGGGATGCCCGCCACATCGTCCAGCGTGCCAAAGCCCACATGCATCTGGCCCTGCAACGGACCTTCGGCGGTGACCCGGTAGAACACGCTGCTTCCGCAGGTCTTGCAGAACACCCGTTCAGCCCAGGGCGACGAGGTGAAGGCACTCAGATTGTCCTCACCCGTGATCTCCATACCATCCTTGGGAACGGCCACGCTCATGAATACGCCGCCGGACCACTTGCGGCACATGCCACAATGGCAGGCCCCGGTTTCTGTGATGGGTGTGGTGATCGTGAAGGATACGGCTCCACACATGCAGGATCCGGTGTGTGACATGGCAAATCTCCCTTGGGTCTGTAATCGCCTGCAGTATGCCACAAGCGCGTGACAATTTCTGTCAGCAGTGCAGTTGGCCGTTGCGGGTGGCCACGCAGGCTGTAATCCTTGGTCCAACCCGTTTTCAGGAGCCATCATGTACCGTGTCATCGGAACCGTCAAAAGCCGCGCCTTCCGCGTGATGTGGATGCTTGAAGAGCTGGGGGTGCCATACAACGTGATGCCTGCCGCGCCGCGCTCGGAAGAAGCCCGGAAATACAACCCGCTGGGCAAGATTCCGGCCCTTGTCGATGGCGACGATGTGCTGACCGACAGCGTCGCGATCATGACCTATCTGGCTGACAAGCATAGTGCCGTCACTGCCCCGGCCGGAACACCTGCACGTGCGCGGCAGGATGCGATGACCCTGTGGCTGATCGACGAACTGGACGCCGCCCTTTGGGTCAATGCGAAACATACATTCGTTCTTCCGGAAAAACTGCGTGTGTCGGGCCTGACCCCCACGCTGCACAAGGAATTTTCGCGCAATATCGAGACGTTTGCGGGGATGCTGGAGGCGGCGGGCGGCGACTTCATCATGGGGGATCAGATCAGTCTGCCTGATATTCTGGCGGTGCACTGTTTCGGCTGGGCCTTTGGTGCGCAATTCCCTGCGATCCCCGAGGCGGTCAAAGCCTATACCAAGCGACTGCGCGCGCGCCCGCAATTCCGCGCCGCACAGGATCACTAGACCGTAAGGCGGGGTTCACCCCGCCCCGCGTCCCAGCCATTCAACAGCGCCGCGGCCCGCGTGCCGCCCCGTCGCAAGACAGGCGGTGAGCAGGTAGCCACCGGTCGGTGCCTCCCAATCCAGCATTTCGCCTGCGCAAAACACCCCCGGCCTCGCACGCAGCATGAGGTTGGGATCAAGCGCGCTTGCGGGCACGCCCCCAGCGGTCGAGATTGCCTCGTCCAAGGGCCGCAGCCCGTCATGCCGCACCGCCAGCTTTTTGAGACGCCGTGCAATTGCCTTGCTGTCTTCGGGCCAGGGCCGTCCCCATTCCTGCGCCAGCGCAAGGCGCAGTGGGTCGAGTTTCAGCACTTTGCGCAAGTGGTTGGCAAAACTGTTCTTGCCCCGTGGCCGAGCAAGGCGTGTGGCCACGTCGTCCACGCTGAGATCAGGCAGCAGATCGATATACAGCGTCGCCCCCTCGCGCACGCCACGCGACACGGAATAGATGCCGCCCCCTTCCAGCCCGCGCCGCGACAGAACCGCCTCGCCGCGCGACCGGTGGTCGCCCGCCCGCCACGCGACGCCTTTCAGCGGCTGCCCCAGCAGGCGGAACATGTGTTCCGACCATTCAACCGACAAACCCGCATTGGCAGGGGCAAATGGCGCAAGGGTCACACCGGCATCCGACAATATCTGCGCCCACGCGCCGTCTGAACCCAGTCGCGCCCAGCTTGCTCCGCCCAGCGCAAGAACAACTGAATCGCAGGATTCTGTCGCGGGGACGTCTGGCGTCTCAAAGTGCAACTTATCTGCGCTCCATCCGGTCCAACGCCATCTGGTCCGCCGCTCAACGCCCAGGGCCTCCAACCGTGCCAGCCACGCGCGCAACAGTGGCGAGGCTTTCATCGCGCGGGGAAAGACGCGATCGGTGGTGCCGATGAACATGTCCTGTCCCAGACCGGTCGCCCAATCGACAATGGCCTCGTTGTCAAAGCCCTCGATGGCGGGGGCCAGCCAAGATGCTGCCTCCCGATACTGGGCCATCACATGTGCCATGTCGCCTGCATTGGTCAGGTTCAGCCCGGACTTGCCTGCCATGAGAAACTTGCGGCCCAGCGATGGCTTGGCCTCGTAGACCCGCACCTTCACCCCGGCCTCGGCCATCACTTCGGCTGCGGCCAATCCTGCCGGGCCGCCCCCGATGACTGCGACGTTTTTCATTCAGGCCGCGTACGCAGTTCGCCCGACACCTCGATGGTGCGGTGCGGATAGGGGATGGTGATGTCGTTGTCCTTGAGCGCGTTCCAGATCAAGAACAGCACGTCGGAGGTGTATTTGTTCGGGCCGTCATCGACGCCGTTGACCCAGAATTCCACGGCGAAATCAATGCCGCTGTCGCCAAACCCGCGCAGCTCGCAATCGGGGGGATAGGGTTCGTCCAGCACGTCAGGGTGCGTGGCCACTGCCGCCTCGATGATGGCCGGGACGGTGTTGATGTCAGTGTCGTAGCTGACGGAAAACGGCGCCTCATAGCGGTTGGCCGAGCCGGAATCGGAATAGTTGACCACGCGGGTCGTGATGAAATCCTCGTTCGGGACTACGATCCAGCGCCCGTCATAGGTTTCAAGGATCGCCGCGCGCGCTGTCATCTTGACGATGATCCCGGCCTCGCCCCCGTCGAGTTCGACGTAATCGCCGACGGTCGCCTGCCCTTCGACCAGCAGGATGACGCCGGAGATAAAGTTCGACGCGATCTTTTGCAGGCCAAAGCCAAGGCCGACACCGATCGCACCCCCGATCACCGCGAGGGCCGACAGGTTGATGCCCATGATGTTCATCAGCAGCAGGAAGGCGACGGCAAAGATGGTGAATTCGATGGTCTTGATCAGCAACTGGCGGATCGAGGGCCGCATCTCTTTCTGTTGGGCGATGATGGTGGCCGTCTGCTTGTTCGACCATTGACCAAGCCAGAACAGCAGCGATCCCGCGATCACCCCGCGCACGATGGTCATCAGAGAAAAGCGGATGTTGCCAACGCCCACAACCGTTTCGGTCAGGGTGGCGGACAAGGTATCGAGCAACCCAAGCGCATAGATCGCCGCAATCGGCACCAGCACGAACCGCCCAAGCAACTTGAGGAACGGATCGTGGATGATGTCGCGCACCAGCGCGCGTGCGGCCAAGAACAGGAACACCCGCTTGCCGAATGCAATGACCGCGCCGCTGTCAAAGATCGAGCGGACGACGCTTTCACCGATCCCGGTGAAGGCATAGGCCAGAAGCGGCAAAAGCAGGGGCAGGAATTGCGCGACAAACCGCCGGGCCTGGGCAATGATGCTGTCACTTTCGCCCGGATCAAGCAGGTTCGCCAGTGTCGGGCGCAGCCGCCGGGTGACCAGAACCGCGGCCAGATAGGCGACAATCAGCAACCCAAACTGCGACCATGCCGCCGGGCTCAGCAGCCATGTCAGCGCAAGTTCGTAGCCTTGGATGGCATAGCCGGCGATTGTCTGCACAATCTCCGGTTGGCTTTCCAGATCAAATTCCATGGCGCCCCTTGCCTCGGTTCCGCTGCGGCTCAATTGTCATGAGCGCACCACGTTGCGCAAGAGAGGACGCCATATGCCCGATCCGATTTGCCCGTTATGTGACCGTCCGATCCCCGTCGATGCACCGCAAAGCCTGCATCACCTGATCCCCAAGCTGAAGGGCGGCAAGGGCGGGCCAACCGTTTTGATGCACCATATCTGCCACCGCGAAATCCATGCGACACTAAGTGAGGCAGAGCTTGCCCGTGACTTTCACACACCCGAGCAACTCAGGGCCCATCCCCGCCTTGCCAAGTTTGCCGCATGGATCGCAAAGCGCCCGCCAGGGTTTGCGTCAAAGATTCCGGGCAAGCGCCGCAAGCGCTAGCGTTTGGCTTTGTGAGGGGGCGTCTGCTTTTTGGCGTCGAGTGCGGCACAGACATCCGGCAGGACATGGCACGCAAGCAAATAGACCCGTTGTTGACGGGTTAAAACCTGAACCGGCGCCCTGGATGATTGAGGCAGACGATCAGGTCGATTGATGTGATTGTCGCGCGCCATGTTACTGCAAAATCATATCATGGCTCAGCGATTCTATTAAGGGTTATCGGGGGGCGCCGTCACTGACACAGCCCCTTGATCGCCTGCGCCGTCCCCGGATCGGCAGCGACGCAATCGGCACACAGGGCGTGGGCTCGCTCCATCAGGGCATCACCGTCGACGATCTCGTCGATCAGCCCGCAGTTCAGGGCCTGATCCGTATCCATTTTCTGCCCCGCCAGCAGCATCCATTTGGTGCGCGCCGGTCCGATCAGTGCCGCCATGCGCACTGGATCGCTGGGCTGGGGCAGATAGCCCAGTTTCATCACCGGGTAGAAGAATTTGGCCCACGGCACACCGATCCGCAGATCGCAGGCCAGAACCATACCGTTGGCCCCGCCCGCCACCGTGCCGTTAAGCGCCGCGAGGGTCAGGCCGGGATGTGCGGCGATGGCCGCTGACAGCTCTTCCCACAAGGGCGACGTCGCAAGGCCCGCCCGCGCGGCATCCAGATCGGCCCCGGCGCTAAACACCTTGCCCGTACCCGTCAAGATCAGGGCGGCGGCATCGCGGGCATCGTGGACCGCCGTCACCAGATCGCGCAGCATCGCCTCGGTCAGTGCGTTGACCTTGTCGGGGCGATCCAGCGTCAGGGTCGTTGTGCGATCTGCCGTTTCAACGCGGATCATATCAGTCCCACGGCGCTGCGGATGTCAGGATCGCGCAACGATATTTCCTGCCCCACCCATGGATCGGCCTGTTCTGAACACATCCACAGCAAGGCCCGTGCGGGCCAGTCCGCTGGGATATGATCAGACCAGTCCAGTTGGCTAACCGGGTTGATGCCGCTTGCCTTGATTTCCTTTTGCATCTGCGTGGCCACGGTGCCGGGGCTGAGGCCCATGGCGCGGATACCTGCCGCCCTGTTTTCCTTGTGCACGCAGGCCGTCAGCATGGCGGCCCCAGCCTTTGAGGCGCAGTAATGCGACCATGCCTCAACTGGGCCATGGGCCGCACCCGAACTGATCGTCAGGATGCTGCCCCGCCCTGCGGCCAGCATCACCGGCAAGGCGGCGCGCATGCCGTAAAAGACACCCTTGAGGTTGATATCGATGACCTTGCCCCATTCGGCGGGGTCTGCCGCGCCGAGGTGAGAAATGGGTTCGATCACACCTGCATTGCCGATCAGCACATCCAGACTGCCAAAGCGGTCAACGGTCTGATCCACAGCGGCGGCGACCGCATCATAGTCGCTGACATCACAGGGAAGTGCGATGGCGCAATCCCCGATCTCTGCGGCCAGTGCGGAGATCGCATCTGCCCCGCGCGCCAGCAATGCGACGTTGGCCCCGGCTTGGGCGAAAACCCGCGCGGTGTCCGCGCCGATGCCGCGGCTTGCCCCGGTGATCAGCACCGTTTGTCCTGTCATGTCGTGCATTATGCGCCCCTTTCACGATGATCTGTCTTGCATGATCGTCATTCGCAGATACCTACAGTTCAGCACAAGCCCTTGACGCGTCTTGCGGCCTGCCGGACGATACACGCCTATTCTGACCCGAAGGATTCTGTCATGCCCCGCCTTTCTCTTTTGACCCGCAGCACTGCCATTGCATTGTGCCTGCCCGGGTCTGCCGCGTTCGCCGATCTGACCAGCGCCGATGTCTGGTCGGACTGGAAGGATTACATGACAACGGCAGGCTACGACGTCAGCGCATCCGAGATCACAAATGGCGGCACGCTGACTGTCACGAACCTGAACATGGCGATGGATCTGGGCGAAGAAGAGCGCGACGGCACTGCCCGCATCGTCATGGAGAGTTTGCGGTTCGTGGAAGAAGGCGATGGCTCGGTCTCGATCGAATTGCCTGCGCAGACCATGATCGACGTGACCCTTGTGCCCGAAAGCGGTGAGCAGGCGGACCTGACCATCCGGTTTGACCAGACGGATCCGGTGATGACCGCAACGGGCGAGCCGGGCGATTTGACATATAACTATAGCGCCGATGCGGCCAAGTTGGAGATGTCGAACCTGACGGTGAATGGTCTGGCCATCACCGAGGATATCGCGAAATTCGACATGACGATGACAAACATGGCCTATGTGGTGCAAACCGCCGTTGGCACAATGCGCAGCATTCAACAGGATATGAGCATCGCGGGTCTGAGCTATGACATCGCCTTTACCGACCCCGAAGGCGAAGGATCGTTCAAGCTGGTTGGTGCCATGCAGGGTATTGACATGGACGGTACGGGCGAATTGCCGCTGGACAGCGATCCGCAGGACATGAACGCCATGCTGAACGCCGGGCTGGACCTGACAGGTGAATTCACATCGACAGGTGGCAATTACGAGCTGACCTTCAGTGGCCCCGATGGCAGCGGCACGGCCAACAGCACCTCGGAAGGCGGGGCGATCAGCTTTGCGATTGATACGGCGGGCCTGCTTTATGACGTGGTGCAGCGCAATGTCGACTTTAACATGCTGATCACTGAATTCCCCCTGCCCCTGTCCATTTCCGCCGCCGAGATGGGGACGCGCATCCTGATGCCGGTGCAGAAATCGCCCGACGCACAGGAATTTGGCCTTGGCGTGTCGCTTAATGATTTCACGATGTCCGACATGATCTGGGGCCTGTTTGACCCGACAGGCCAGTTGCCGCGCGACCCGGCCACGCTGGTCGTTGATCTGAGCGGACAGGCCAAGGTGTTGTTCAACTTCCTTGATCCCGCACAGGCGGCCATCCTTGAACAGACTGGTGCCGCCCCCGGTGAACTGAACGCGCTGACCCTGAATTCGCTGGAGCTGGACGCCGCAGGCGCACGTCTGACCGGCAAGGGTGATTTTTCGTTCGACAACAGCGACATGGTCACTTTTGACGGCATGCCGCGGCCCGAGGGTGGCATCGACCTCAAGCTGGTCGGGGGCAACGGTCTGCTCGACAAACTGGTCGGCATGGGCCTCGTGCCCGAGGATCAGGCCATGGGTGCCCGCATGATGATGGGTCTGTTTGCCGTGCCGGGAGAGAGCCCCGATACGCTGAACTCGCGCATCGAGGTCAACGAACAGGGCCATGTGCTTGCCAACGGGCAGCGCATCCGCTGATCTGCCTTTCGGGGGCGGGCCAGCCGGACCCGCCCTTGCACTGCCCTGCCCGCGCCGCTACCTGAGGGCGTAATCGCGCGGAGCAGCCTTGATATGACCCCTTCCGACCTTTCCGAGCTTACGGCACGCCTGATCGCGGCGGCCCGGTCCGCTGGCGCGGATGCATCCGACGCCATTGCGATGCAGGGCACCTCCGTGTCGGTGGATGTGCGGGCGGGCGCGCTGGAACAGGCCGAACGCTCCGAAGGGATCGATCTGGGTCTGCGCGTGTTTGTGGGCCAGAAACAGGCCAATGTGTCATCCTCGGATGCGTCTGAGCGCACGGTGAGCGAAATGGCCGCCCGTGCTGTGGCCATGGCGCGCGAGGCGCCTGATGATCCCAATGCGGGTCTGGCCGATCCGGATCAACTGGCCACTGCATGGGATGTCGCCGCGCTGGAACTGTCTGACGCAACTCCCGAACCCTTGCCAGCCGATCTGCAACAGGACGCGCTGGAGGCTGAGGCCGCCGCATTGGCCGTTTCAGGCGTCGAACAGGTACAACAGGCAACCGGCGCTTACGGGGCGCGTGACATCTGGCTGGCTGCCTCGAACGGGTTTTCGGGTGGATACCGGCGGACTGACCGGGCGGTCAGTTGCGTGGCCATTGCAGGCACCGGTGCCGCGATGGAACGCGATTACGACGGTGACAGCCGCATTTTTCAGTCCGATCTGCGCAGTGCCCAAGACATCGGTCAGAGTGCAGGAAACCGAGCCATCGCGCGGATCGGTGCACGCAAACCGCCCACCGGGGCCTATCCGGTTCTCTTTGATGAACGCATCGCCGCGTCGCTGATCGGTCACCTTCTGGTGGCCGCCAATGGCAGCAGCGTTGCGCGCGGGGCCTCATGGTTGCGCGACAGTCTGGGCGCGCAGGTGCTGCCCGCGGGTCTGAGCCTGATCGAAGACCCCCACCGCCCCCGATCAACCGGGTCGCGCCCGTTCGACGCCGAAGGATTGCCGACACAGCGGCGCGCCATCGTGCAGGACGGTGTGCTGACCGGCTGGACCCTCGATCTGGCGACCGGCCGAAAACTGGGCATGGCCTCGACCGGGAATGCAGCGCGCGGCACATCATCACCGCCCAGCCCGTCCACATGGAACGTGGCACTGGATCAGGGCACGGCCAGCCGCGACGACCTGATCCGCGATATGGGCACCGGGCTGCTGGTGACGTCGATGATCGGGTCGACCATCAACCCGAACACCGGCGATTATTCACGCGGGGCTGCGGGCCTCTGGGTCGAAAATGGCGAGATCGCCTATCCGGTGAACGAATGCACCATTGCCGGCAGTTTGCCGGACATGCTGCGTGGCCTTGTGCCCGCCAATGATGCACGCACCCATCTCAGCCGCGTGGTGCCATCGCTGCTTGTTTCGGGAATGACCCTTGCCGGCAGCTGACCTGCCCCTTTTGACGGATGCCGCACGCATTGCGGGCCGTGTGGCGACCAGCTTTGCCGGGCCTGTGGCGCGCGCCTGGGACAAACCGGGGGGTGCGGGCCCTGTGACCGAGGCTGATCTGGCCGTGAACGACGTGCTGATGTCGACATTGCGCACGGCGCGCCCGGACTATGGCTGGCTGTCCGAAGAGACCGAGGATTCGACGCATCGCCTTGATCGGGACACGGTGTTCATCATCGATCCCATAGACGGCACGCGCAGCTTTGTTGAAGGGTCCAGAACCTGGGCCATCTCTATCGCCGTGGCGCATCAGGGGCGCGTGACAGCGGCAGCAGTGTACCTGCCCCTTCGCGACAAACTGTATGCCGCCGGGCTGGGCACCGGGGCGACGCTGAACGGGGCAAGCCTGCGGGCATGTGCTGCGCCAATGTCACCTGCCAGCAAAGTCCTTGCCGCCCGCCCGAATTTCGAGCCCGCGAACTGGCAGGGGGCCGCCCCGCAGGTGGACCGGCACTATCGCCCCTCACTGGCCTATCGCCTGTCACTGGTGGGCGAGGGGCGCTTTGACGGTATGCTGACCCTGCGCCCAAGCTGGGAATGGGACATCGCCGCAGGCGCACTGATCGTATCCGAAGCCGGGGGCACCATCACCGACCGCACCGGCGCGCCGCTTTTGTTCAACAATCCGCATCCGACCCTGAACGGCGTCGTCGCGGCTGGTGACAGCCTTCACAGTGCCTTGCTGGGTCGGCTTGAGCAGCAGTCCGCTTGACCCTAACTGCCAGATGCGCAAACTGTCGCCTGTCGGCCTCAACCCCTGTCATCAAAGGAAAATCCCATGACCCAGCGCCTGCACCTCGTCTTTGGCGGCGAATTGGTGGACCCGTCAAAAAACGTTTTCAAGGATGTGGATGCGCTGCACATCGTCGGAATTTTCCCCGACTACGACACCGCTTACAATGCGTGGAAGTCCGAGGCCCAGCGCACGGTGGACAATGCCCATATGCGCTACTTCATCGCCCACCTGCATCGCCTGCGCGACGAAGAGAATGCGGCCACACCGACCGAAGAACTGGGCTGAGCACACACATGCGCGACTCCATCGGGTTGGCCGCATATCGGACACTGTCCGGTCGGCGTGCCGCCCCGGATTACAAGCCCGCGCATGCCCGCCCCGCTGGCGAAGTCGTGTGGATTCACGCCGCCGAAGAGGGCAACAACCGCGCCATTGCCGACTTGGCACAACGCCTGATCGCAGTGCGTCATGGCACCCATGTGGTGCTGACTGCGGCGCATGGCGGCTTTGACACGGACGACATTGACGGCCTCAAGATCGACGCCGCCCCCGAAGATCACCCGGACGTCGCCAGAGCATTTCTGGGCCATTGGCGGCCCGATGTCGTGATCTGGGCATGGGGTGGCTTGCAGCCCAACCTGATCCTCGAAGCCAACAAAAGCGGCGCTTACATGTTGCTGGTTGATACCGCGAGTGACGGGTTTGACGGGCGGCGGGATCGCTGGCTGCCCGAAGTGCCCAAGCGCCTGCTGGCCGCCTTCGATCATGTGATTGCAAGGGATGCAGATGCGCAGGACCGGTTGGTGCACCTTGGCCGTTCCGCCCGTCAGGTTGAACTGGCGGCCCCGTTGTACCCCTGCGGTCAGATGCTGCCTGCCAACGACAGCGATATTGCAGACGTGACCGAAGCCCTTGCGGGTCGCCCGACATGGCTTGCCGCGCGCAGCACCCGCGCCGAGGGGCGGGTTTTGCTGGGTGCACACAAGCTGGCCGTCAGCACATCGCATCGCCTTTTGTTGATCCTGCATGCAACCTCGCCCGCGGACAGTGCGCATTCGATGGATCTGGCTCGTGCCGCCGGAATGCGCGCCGTTTATTGGGGCGCGGGGCAGTTGCCAGACGACAATTGTCAGGTGCTGGTTGCAGATGCCGATGACGAGTTGGGCTTGTGGATGCGCATCGCGCCCGTGACCTTCCTTGGCGGCTCGCTGCACCCCGGCAACAGCGTTTGTGATCCCTATGTCGCGGCGAACCACGGCACTGCCCTGATCTATGGGCCGCATGTGGGCAAACATGCCGATGCCTTTACCCGCCTTGTCAACGCCCGCGCCGCCCGCATCGTGAATGACAAGAAAACGCTTTCGCGCGCGGTAAGCCAGATGACTGCACCGGATCAGGCCGCACTGATGGCAACCGCCGGATGGGATGTCGTAACGCAAGCGGCAATGAGCCTTGATCGGGTCATCGACCTCACCCAGTCGCATCTGGACGCCATCGATGGCGGTGCGGCCTGATGCGCGCGCCGGGTTTCTGGTCCTCTGACAAGGGGGCACGCGACTGGCGCGCCCGCTTGCTTTCCCCGCTGGGCAATTTGTACGGGCAGGCCACCGCCCGCCGTCTGACCAAAGGGCCGCGGCATGATCCCGGCATTCCGGTCATCTGCGTCGGCAACATCAACGCCGGTGGCACGGGCAAGACCCCAACTGTCATCGCGCTGATCGAGCGGTTGCAGGGCGCGTTCCACACGCCCCACATCGTCAGTCGAGGCTATGGCGGCAGCCTTGTCGGCCCTATCGAAGTCGACCCCGCCAGACACAGTGCCGCCGAGGTGGGCGACGAACCATTGTTGCTGGCCGCTTTTGCGCACACGTGGGTTGCGCGTGACCGGGCGGCGGGGGCGGCGGCGGCCCGGGAGGCCGGGGCCAGTGTGATCGTGCTGGATGACGGGTTCCAGAATCCGGCCCTTGCCCAATCTCTTTCGATTGTGGTGGTGGATGCGGAAACAGGCTTTGGCAACGGATTGTGCCTGCCTGCCGGACCTTTGCGCGAACCGGCTGCGGTCGGGCTGGCACGGGCCGATCTGTTGCTGTCCATCGGGCCGCCGGATGCGCAAAAAGGTTCGATGCAACTCCGCTGCCGGACGCTCTGCCAAGGCTTCGCGCCCATCTTGCACCGCTGCAAACCGGCATGGACTGGACCGCTGCGCCCATCATCGCCTTTGCCGGGATCGGACGGCCACAGAAATTCTTTGACACATTGCACAGCCTTGGCGCGACTGTGATCCGGGCCGAGGCGCTTGCAGATCATCAGCCGCTGTCGCCCGCTTTCCTGACACGGCTTGAGGGTGAGGCGAAGCTCAGAGGCGCGCAACTGGTCACGACGGAAAAAGATGCTGTGCGCCTGCCGCCCACCTTCCGGCCCAAGGTCATTACCCTGCCAGTGCGCTTGCAGTTCGAAGATGCGTCGGGACTGGACGCGGCACTCGCCACCCTGCCCAAACCCTGACCTTCTGTGATTTGAAAAAGTCCCACCGGAGGGACATACGCCGCTGCCGGAGGCGGCGGCAAAACATCACGCGGCGCGCACGCGCTTCAATCCGCCAGATAGATCAGGGATCATCCTCGCCCAGTTTGGGCGCAGGTTTGTCAAAACGCAGTTCCGTGTCCGAAAACCGTATCGGCGTGCGGATGCCCGGCACACCGTCCGTGTCGATCTGCAAACCGCGTGCCTGCACCTGCGGATCGGCCATGACTTCGGCCATATCGTTGATTGGCCCCGCAGGCACACCGCTGGCCTCACAGGCGGCAAGCAAATCGGCGCGGGTGCGCAACAGCGTCGCTTCTGTCAAAAGGCGGGTCATTTCAGCGCGGTTCCTGATCCTGTCGGAATTGCGCAGAAACTCCGGTACCTCGGCCATGTCATCCAGCCCAAGCAGATGACACAGCCGCTGGTACTGCCGATCATTGCCTGTCGCGATGATGATATGACCGTCCGCGCAATCAAACACCTGATAGGGTGTGAGGTTCACGTGGGCATTGCCCATGCGGCCCGGCACTTTGCCACTGGTCAGGTAGTTCATCCCCTGGTTCGACGTCATCGCCACGGCCACATCCAGAAGCGACATATCGATCTGCTGACCTTTGCCCGTCCGGCTGCGTTCATGCACCGCCGCCAGAATGGCCGTGGTCGCATAGACGCCAGTGAACAGGTCCGTGATGGCAACTCCGGACTTTTGTGGCTGCCCCTCGGGATCGCCGGTGACCGACATCAGCCCCGATATGCCCTGCACGATGAAATCATATCCCGCGCGTAGCGCATAAGGGCCGGTTTGGCCAAATCCGGTGATCGAGCAGTAGATGAGGCGCGGGAACCGGTCCTTGAGGCTGGCATAGTCCAGCCCGTATTTGGCAAGGCCCCCGACCTTGAAATTCTCGATCAGAATGTCGGCGTCCGCCAACAGATCAAACAGCCGCGCCTTGCCTGCATCTTCCCGAAAGTCGATGGTGACCGACGCCTTGCCGCGATTGGTGGAGTGGAAATAGGCCGCCGAAACATCCTCGCCGCGCGTCACAAAGGGCGGGCCCCATTGCCGCGTATCATCGCCGCGCGGAGCCTCGACTTTGGTGACGTCTGCCCCCAGATCGGCGAGGGTCTGACCCGCCCAGGGGCCCGCCAGAACCCGTGCCAGTTCGATCACGCGCAGCCCGACAAGCGGGCCCGCCGCCTGTGCCATCAGCTGCCAGCCGCTTCGTCGATCAGGCGCACCATCTCGGGATAGGCCATGTTGTTATATGTCCGTCCGTCAATCACAAAGCTGGGCGTGGACTGGATGCCGTCCTCGGCCGCGTTTTCCTGATACCACGCCACCAGCGTGCGCAGGGCCTCTGCATCCGTCAGGCAGGATTCGATTGCATCGCCGCTCAGACCTGCAAGGCGTCCGATCTTGCGCAACTCATCCGCGATGGCCGCAGGATCGCCGCCACCGGCACGGGCCCATTCGCTTTGCGAGGCATAAAGCATGTCGGTGATGCCAAAGAATGCCTCGGGCGTGCCTGCACAGCGTGCGATGGCCGATGCCCACAGACCGAACCGGTCAAAATAGACTTCGCGGTAGATGAAGTTGATCTTGCCGGTGTCGATATAGTCGGCCTTGAGCTGTTTGTAGTTGCCGGAATGGAATGTCGCACAATGCGGGCAGGTGTAGCTTGCATATTCGATGACCGTGACAGGCGCATCCGGGTTCCCAAGCTGCATTTCGACAACGCCGGAAGTGTCGATCTCTGCGTCCGCCGACTGGGCATTGGCCGCGCCCAGCAGGCGTTCGGCCTGTGCCTGCTGCTGGGGCGTCTGACCGCCGCCGGTGGTCGAGGCGTACCAGAAGTAACCGGCCACACCGATGACCACGGCCAGCACGGGGATGATGCGATTCATGTGCGTGTTCCTTGTTTGTCTTTTGTGAGGATATGTGCGCCCAGCCGCTCAAGTGCGCTGCGCAAACCGTCGTCGGCCACGGGGGCCACAACCGTGCTTGCCGCTGCCTGCATGTCGGGGCTGGGATCTTTCGGAGTTGTGTCCTTGGGTTTGTGATCAAAGGCGACGCGGCCCTCGGCAAACCCTGTGGCCGCTGTCTGCGTGATGCGGATGCGCGCGATGGCGTTGTAGCCATAGACCGCGTTGACCTTCACACGCAGCTGGTCCTTTTGCATTTCCAGCATCGGGGCCTGCGCGCCCGTGGTCAGCAACGTCAGCGTCGCCCCCATGCCGCCGCGCCCATAGCTGACTTCAACGGGGCGCGACACGGCTGCGATGTCTTCGCCAGCCACTTCGGCCCAGTCTGTCAAAAGGCGGCTTTGGGCAAAGCCCCGGCTTTCGCTGGCCGCACGAATCCTGCCGGTCAGCAAGGATGCTGTCCGTTTGAACCCTTTTGTACTGGCGCGGCGCGGGGCCATGACTATGTTCCTTTTCACTTGGGCGTGAGCATAGAGGATGACAGCGTGAGCAACCAGCCGTGACCGTGCAGAGGCATATAAATCTTGCGTGACCTGAGCGACGATCTGCTGGAGTGGTACGACGTGCATGCCCGTGCGATGCCGTGGCGCGTGTCACCTGGCGCCAAGAAGGCAGGCGCGCGCCCGGACCCATATGCCGTCTGGATGTCGGAAATTATGCTGCAGCAGACGACCGTGGCCGCCGTCACCGCCTATTTCCAACGGTTCATGGCCCGCTGGCCCACTGTCGCTGATCTGGCAGCGGCGGAAGACAGCGAGGTGATGGGCGAATGGGCTGGCCTTGGGTATTATGCCCGCGCCCGCAACCTTTTGAAATGCGCCCGGGCGGTTGTCGCGGATCATGGTGGCCAGTTTCCCGCCGACCACGCTGCCTTGCTGAAACTACCGGGCATCGGGCCTTATACGGCGGCGGCCATATCCTCGATTGCGTTTGATCTGCGCCATGTTGTTGTCGATGGAAATGTCGAGCGGGTGATGGCGCGGATGTTTGACGAGCACACGCCCTTGCCTGCCGCCAAACCGATCCTGACGGACCATGCAGAGCGATTGACACCCGATCAGCGCCCCGGGGACTATGCTCAGGCCGTGATGGATTTGGGAGCCACCATTTGTTCGCCCAAATCCCCCGCCTGCGGTATCTGCCCATGGCGCGATCCCTGTGCCGCCCGTCTGGCCGGGACTGCGGCAGAATTGCCCAAGAAAACGGCCAAAAAGCCGAAACCCGTGCGCCATGGCACTGTCTACCTTGCGCAGCGCGAAGATGGGGCGTGGTTGCTGGAAACCCGTGCCGAAAAGGGTCTGCTGGGCGGGATGCTGGGCTGGCCGGGCTCGGACTGGGTCGATATTGGAGAACCCCGCCCGGTTGCGCCGCCCATACACGCCCCTTGGGTCAAAGTGGACGGAGAGGTGCGCCACACCTTTACGCATTTCCACCTGATGCTGGATGTGATGACTGCACGTGTCGCCAATGATGCGACCGGCACCTTCCTGCCCCACGACCGCTTTCGCCCGTCCGATCTGCCCACGGTGATGCGCAAAGCCTACGATCTGGTGCACAAATAGGGGTTGGGCGCAGCGTCACGCTTGGCATGGCCTGTCCCCGACCCTTATGATCTGCGGCGCGCGCAACAAGGATGATCTATGACCCTGCCCCCCAAAACCGTGGCCAAACAGGCGAACGCCCTGCCCTTTGCCATGTCGTTCCTGCTGGTCCCGCTGGCCGTCATCACCGCGACCTATGGCGGCTGGACCGTGATCCTGTTGCCGGTTGTCACGTGGTACCTGTTTTCGCTGCTTGATCTGGCGGTGGGTCTGAACACCGACAATGCCGATCTGGAAACCTCTGATGACGACATGTTCTGGTATCGCATGATCACGACCGCTTGGGCGCCGGTGCAATTCTTGATGCTGTTTGGCCTGATCGCCTATGTCGCCCCTGCGACGCATCTGGCCACATGGGAAAAGATCGGCGTGTTCTTTGGCGTGGGCGTGGTCACCGGCACGGTCGGCATCAACTACAGCCATGAATTGATGCACCAGAAGAACAAGATCGAACGCTGGCTGGCCGATGCCCTGCTGGCCATGGTGCTTTATTCGCATTTTCGTTCGGAACACCTGCTGGTGCATCACCGCTATGTCGCGACGCCGCGCGATCCGGTGACGGCGCGCATGGGCGAAAGCTTTTACCGGTTTTATCCGCGCGTGCTGAAACAGTGTTTTCATTCTGCATGGAACGCCGAAAAGGCGATGCTGGCGCGCAAGAACCTGCCCGCGACCGACCTGAGCAATCCGTTCTGGAAATATGCCGGTCTGCAACTGTTCTGTGTCGTGCTGGCCTTTGCTCTCGGCGGCTGGGCCGGGGTGGGCCTGTTCGCCTTGCAGGCGGGCGTCGCTATCTGGCAGTTGGAGCTGGTCAACTACATCGAACATTACGGACTAACCCGCAAACACCTTGGCGATGGCAAATACGAGCATGTCCAGCCGCGCCATTCATGGAATGCGGCGCACAGGGCGTCCAACTGGCTGCTGATCAACCTGCAACGGCATTCGGATCATCACTACAAGCCCGACCGCCGCTTTCCGGTGCTCCAGACCTATACCGAGGCGGACGCACCACAACTGCCCTATGGCTATCCAGTGATGACCATCGCGGCGATGATGCCCAACATCTGGCGGCGGGTCATGAACCCGCGCGTGCGCAAATGGCGGGGCATGTATTACCCCGAGATCACGGACTGGTCGGCCTATAACAAGGCCGCCAATCCTCTGCCGCGCTAAGCGCTACTCCTGCAACTGCCGCAGGTATTCCACAAGGTCGACAACCGGGGAGCTGGTAATGATCGGCTGACCGGTTTCGGCCTTGAGCGGAACGGAGTCGACATCGAAGAATTCGCCATAGACCGGCATGGAAGACCCGTGGCTGACAAGCGGATCGCGCCCGTCGATGCGCATCACGATGCGCGCGACAGGAAACACACCGCCATTGCGCGCGGTCATCTGGGTCAGGTCCGGTGGTTGCACGACCATCGCAGCGGCCATCGGCCCGTCGCCATAGGCTTCAAGGCCGTGGCACACTGCACAATGGGTCCGGTAGAGTTCCGCCCCGTTTTCCGCATCGTCGGCGGATACTGCGCCCGCCGTGGCGCCGACTGCGACAAATATCGCAAACCATCTTGTCATCAGATGTCTCCCTTTTTTTGACTGATGACCGCAGTTTAAAGGGGTGCGCGCGGACGCACCCTGATCCGTGTCAAATCGCGTCGGGAAATTGCCAAGTGATTAAAGGATCAAATGATCCGCCATGCGCAGGGCAAGGGCCTGAATTGTCATCGCCGGGGCCTCGCCTCCGCCGCTGCTGGGGAACACGCTGGCATCGGCGATGTAAAGGTTGTCGACGTCATGCGCCCGTCCAAAGGCATTAACCACCGATTGGGCCGGGTCCGTACCCATCCGACAGGTGCCAAACACATGGGTCGAGGCGAAGCTGTCCCAGACGCTGCTTTCCTCGGCCAGTTCGCTCACACCTGCCTCGGCCAGAAGCGCGCGGCACGTGTTGGCCATGAACCGCAACAGATTGATCGAATTCTCGGTCAGAACAGCATTGATCTGCGCAAACGGAACCCCCACTGCATCGACGCGGTCGGGGTCCAGAGCGACAAAGCTGCGCTCATCCGGGATCGTCTCACCCGTGCCGGACACGGCGATGGCCGATCCCAAGACATCACGCAACTGCGCTTTGAAGGCAGGCCCGTACCCATCCACGATCCGGCTGGCATAGGCCACCGGGCCAAGCAGGCCAGTTTCTTGCGTCGAGCAGGTAAAGCGGCAACCCCCGACCACACCGTCGACAACACCCGGCGCATTGTACGACCACGACACCGCATCCGCAGGCAGCCCCTTGTGAGAATTGGTGAGGCCCGGCAGCAGGCCAGCACTGGTCCAGGCGAGCGTTTCCATGAAATTCCGCCCCACTTGGCCTGAACTGTTGGCCAAGCCCTCGGCCGCCATATCGCTGGCCAGCAACAGGCGCGGAGTTTGAACAGCTCCACCGGCCAAGATCAGAATCGGCGTCTCGTGCTCGAACGCCGCGCCGTCGCGGACACCGCTGATGGCACGCACCCCTCCGCTCGCGCCCATAATCAGGGCGGTGACCTGCGCGCCAGTGTGTATGGTCAACCGGCCTGTCGCCTCTGCCTTGCGAATGAACGTGACATCTGCCGACCCCTTGTCACCCAACGGGCAGCCGCGCGAGCAGTTGCCGCAATAGTTGCAGTTGGGCCGACCGTCCTTGGGTTCGGATAGGGCAGCGCGGGTGTTTGTTTCCCAATCCATGCCCAAGCGCGCGCCTGCATTCGAAAGAACCTGCGCTGACGTGCTCAGCGGATGTGCGGGTTGCAGGTGGGTCGAGGACGGCCAGCGCGGTCCGGCGCGTGGCGCACCTGCCACTCCGATCTCGGATTCACATATCACATAGAACGACTCAAGATCCGCGAAAGACAGAGGCCAATCCGCCCCAGCCGGATGTTCGGTGCGCAATCGCATCGCGGCCGGGTTCAGCCGATGCGCTTCGCCGACATAGTGCAGCGTGCTGCCGCCCACACCCTGCACATGGGAATACCCCGCCGGACTTGGCACGCGCGTCGGGCTGTTGACACGCTTGCCGCTGACCGTATTCCACGAAGCAAGATCGCCGTCCTTGGGGTCGAGTGTTCCAAGATCGCCATAGGACACGGCCCCCGTCGATCCCGGCTTGACGGGAAAGCCCCTGCCGTTCCCAATCGGCGTTCGTCAGCGGATAGTCTGTCGCGGGGTCAAAGCGCGGGCCTGCTTCAAGGATCAGGACATTCAGACCATGACTGCACAACCGCCACGCGGCGGCGGCCCCACCCGCACCTGCACCGACGATCACTGCGTCAAACGGTGCGTCTATTGCCATGGCGGGGGATATCCGGCGGGTTGCGGTGCGGGGTTCAGATCAAACCCGCCCGTCGCCTCGGCGTGGGCATAGTAAAACTCCACCCCGGTCAGTCGCACCAGCAGATAGAACCGACCGGGCACATATTTGCGGTCTGCCGTGCGCATCCATTCAACCACACGCTGCTG
This sequence comes from Tateyamaria armeniaca, assembly GCF_045797845.1. Classification (NCBI taxonomy): domain Bacteria; kingdom Pseudomonadati; phylum Pseudomonadota; class Alphaproteobacteria; order Rhodobacterales; family Roseobacteraceae; genus Tateyamaria; species Tateyamaria armeniaca. Next base: position 1,390,765 of record NZ_JBHDIY010000002.1, on the reverse strand, counting down.
ATCGACAAGGGACAGGGTGTGAAACGGGCCGCGCCCGGTGGTGTTCAACCAATCTGTGCCAATCGCCAGCAATTGCTGAAACTGCGGCACCTGCTTGGCAAAGTCGATGATATCCGCCTCGATGCCCAATGTGCTGGCCGCCGGAGAATGTTCATCCGCGGGCAACAACACATCCAGATAGGCAGCGAGAGTCTGTGCGTCGATCTGGCCGACCGTCGCAGCGGTCTGCTGTGCGATGGCGGGACTTGACAGACTGGCAGCAAGCGCGCTGATCAAAACGCGCCTGCGCGACATCGAAAGCATCAAAACCCCGTGGGCGTCGGCCTGGCTGACGCGACTTGGATCATGTGCAACCAGTTCGAACCTTATTCGGCTACGGGCGACACGATAACCGGACTCATCACGGGTGCGGTTGTTGTGGTGGTCATTGTATCCAGCGAAATCTGACCGATTGTGTGGACGCCAAGATACCCTTCAAACGTGCCGTTAAAGTAGATGTCGGACCCGGCGGCAAAGTACTCGCCGTTTGTGCCCACGACAGCAAAGGGAGAAGAGTTCTTGAAGCTGTAGCCACCGCCGACTTCGGCTTGAACCGAGTCATTGCCGAACAGGCCGGTCAGCTTGATCTTGTTGATCTCGAAACCTTCCAGAATACCGAAATGCAGTGTGGCCTTGGCACCTGTGACGTCGCCGTCCAGATCGATTTCACCATGGGCCACACCAAGGATGGCTTCGGCACCATCACCGCCCGGTCCAAGCGTCAGAGCGAAGCCTGCAAACAGGGCCGTATCGCTGCGCTCGGCGAAGGTGGTCGTGGTGACCGGCGCCATGCCGGCCCCGGCCATTGAAAGCGTTGGAAGTGCGATTGCGGTTGCGACGGCAGCTGCAAAAAATGTGTGAGACATAATACTTATTCACTCTTCTCTTGGGGGAACTGTGAATTCCCACTTATGGCGATGCATGATTGCGCAAGAATTAGCCCATATGACGGGCCAAGTCATCTTGTGGCGTCCATTCAGAATGGCGATTGCACTGAAAGTGATGCAAAAAATCATCCATTGTCAGGCCATATTCCGCCGATGGCGCCCATTTGGCTGTTTACGCGAGCGCAACAATCGCGACTGGGCGCGGCGCGTTATCCTCAATCACAGGTAGCAGGCTTTTTGATCATTTGTCGCCGAATCACTTGTTGGATTCACGTATGCCGCCATGCTCATGCCCGCAAATCCGCTAGGTGCGGACCCAAATGGCAACGGGCTGTGCAACGCCACGCACCTTCTGATCCGGGCCGCGCTGCATATCGTTTGAGCCCCCTGCCGCACGCACAATCACGTCGCTGGCCACCACCTGAACGTCCAAAGCGCGGGTCAGCGCCTCAAGGCGGCTGGCAAGGTTCACCGTGTCGCCAAGGACTGCAAATTCCAGCCGGTTCGCACCGATATCCCCCAGCACCACTTGCCCGTAATGCAGCCCAAAACGCGCGTCGATTTCGGGCAAGTGATCTGCGCGGCGGCTGGCATTCAGCGACTGCATCCGGCCCACCATGGCCCCGACGCAAGCCAGTGCGCGGGTCGCGTCATCAGCCTTGGGCAGTGGTGTCCCAAAACTCGCCATCAGGCCGTCGCCAAGGTACTTGTCCAGCGTCCCGCCATGTTCAAACACTTCGCTTTCCATTTCGCGATGAAAGGCGCGCAAAGTGTCGATCACCTCTTGGGCAGAGCGACCATCGGCATAGGTTGTGAACCCCACGATATCGACGAACAGGATGGCTGCTTCGTGGGTGCGCACCTGCCCCAGTGGTTCATCCTTTTGCGACAACTCCTCGACCACAGTGGGCGAGAAATAGCGTGACAGGTTTGCGCGCTCGCGCGCCATCTCGGCACTGTCGAGCACGAGGTTCTGATAACGCCGGACCGTGACCGCCAGAATGCCCGCGACCAGCAGAAATACGACGACTTCCTGAATGCGCAGATCCCAGTGGACAAGGTTCGGGTTCATCTGGGTGCCAAGATCGGGGTTGTCGGGAAACATCAGCGCGGCCCCTTCGCTCACGCGCGGATCCTGCCACCCGAACCATCCGACAAAGAGCGCTCCGAGCAACCAAAGCACCGTTGTCCAGTTGCCGATCGCAACGATGGTGCGCCAGGAATAGCTCAGCACCCCCGCCGCCAGTATGACGTAGAAATACTGGAACACCTCGAATTGGTAGATCAGCGTGGTTGGCACGCGTTCATCGGCCAGTGGGTTGGGCACGAGCAACGCAAGCGTCATCAACGACAGATCGACGAACAACAGCGCCAGCTCGGCCCGCGACTGTCCCACGCGCCCGACACGGCGCTGCGCAAGACCCACCAGAACAAGGCAAAAGAGCAGAAACAGGTACCACAGCACATCCCAGTCGGGGTTGAGAAATATCAGAAGGATGGCTGTCACCGAAAGCGCTGCAACCCGCGCCTTGACGGCAAGGTCCATGCCTTCGCGCTTGTTACGGGCCAATGCCTCTTGGGCGTGGCGGTGTTTGGGCTGTGACCGCTCGTCTGACCCGCGTGCATCCACCGGACTTATACTGCTGATTTCAACCATCTCGCAGGCACCCCTCGACTGTGCTCCGCTCAATGTAACGCCCATTAACAAAAAAGCCCCGCCAAAAGTGGCGGGGCATAGTTGAAGTGCCGATGTCAGCCCGAAAAGGCCGCAGGCACCTGGCGGTGTTGGTGAAATTCTAGTCGTGCATCTCTGCCCGGATCTGCTGGCGCAACACGTCGATGGGAACCACCTGCCCGTCGCGTTTGAAGCACCAGTAGGTCCAGCCATTGCAGCTTGGCGCGCCTTCCAGATGGGCCCCGACCTGATGGATTGACCCCTTGATATCGTCGCCGATCAACGTGCCATCCGCACGGACCTTGGCCTTGTGACGCTTGTTCATCGAATAAAGCTCTTCGCCCGGACGCAGCATGCCGCGTTCGACCAGCTGGCCGAAAGGCACGCGCGGCTCCGCACGTTTTGAGGCGGACACACTCAGCGCCTCGCGATCAAACTTGCGCACGGATGCGATGCGTTTCTCGGCGACCTTGCGATAGGCGGCTTCGCGTTCGATCCCGATGAATTCACGGCCCAGCATCTTGGCGACAGCGCCCGTCGTGCCGGTGCCAAAGAACGGATCAAGCACCACATCACCGGGATTGGTCGATCCAACCAGCACACGGTGCAGCAAGCTTTCGGGTTTCTGGGTTGGGTGCGCCTTGTCGCCCTGATCATCTTTCAGACGCTCGTGCCCGGTGCAGATCGGCAAAACCCAGTCGCTGCGCATCTGAATGCCTTCGTTCAGGGCCTTCAGCGCCTCGTAATTGAACGTATACTTGCTGTCTTCGGACTTGCCTGCCCAGATCATCGTCTCGTGGGCATTGGTAAACCGCTTGCCACGGAAGTTGGGCATCGGGTTGGACTTGCGCCAGACCACGTCGTTCAGAATCCAGAACCCTTCGTTCTGCAGCGAGGCACCGACGCGGAAAATGTTGTGATAGCTGCCAATGACCCAGATCGCGCCGTTGGGCTTCAGGAGACGGCGCGCCGCCTTGAGCCAGGCCGTCGTGAATTCGTCATAGGCACGGAAGGAATTGAACTGATCCCAGTGATCATCGACCGCATCGACCTTGGAGTTGTCAGGGCGGTGCAAATCGCCTTTGAGCTGCAGATTATAGGGCGGGTCGGCAAAGATCAGATCAACAGTGCTCTCGGGCAGGCTGTTCATCACGTCAATGCAGTCACCCGCAAGGATTTGGTTCAAGGGAAGCGCCTCGGCGCCCTTTACGTGTTTCGTCATCTATCTGCCTCTGTCCCCGGTGCTTGTGCACTCGTTGGTTGAGACCAAGATGAGTCATTGGCGATTCGCGGTCAAATTCTTTTTGAATCAAGTGCTTAAGAAAAATCCTTGTCACAACATGTTGTGGACGGGCTTGAAGGTACGTCTATGGTGTGGGCTCACCCCGAGATTTTGCAGCGCTAACCTGTGGCTTTTTGACGGGTATCCCATGTTCGTTTCCCAGCCATAGCCCGGATGCTGTTGCGCCAAATCCACCATGATCCGGTCGCGACATATTTTGGCCACAATTGAGGCCGCTGCGATGGACAGGGATCGCGCATCGCCACGCACGATCGGGGTCGCCGGAAGGTTCAGATCGCGCGGCAACATGGTGCCGTCGACAAGCACGTGATCGGGCGGCAGACGCAAACCACGCACTGCACGCACCATCGCAAGGTGGGCCGCCCGCAAAATGTTCAACTCTTCGATTTCACGCACGGTCGCATGGGCAACGGACACATCGGCAGAGGCAATGACGTCAGCCCACAGCGCCTCGCGCTTTTTCAACGACAGTTTCTTTGAATCGTCCAGACCAGGCGGTATCCGTGCCACATCCAGCACCACGGCCGCCGCCGTCACCGGCCCGGCCAGAGGGCCACGACCGACCTCGTCCACACCGGCAATCCGTCCGCCGATGCGCGTCTCGAATTCAAAATCAGGCACGCCACACTCTTCTTCTGACCGGAAATACCACTGCCGGAGGCGAAAAACGCATTTTCCGCAGGAAAGTGCAAACGCCATGTGCGGCCAACAGTCCGCACATAAAAAAGGGCGGTGCCCGAACACCGCCCTTTCAGTCTGGCCACCCGAAAGGGGAAGGGTGGCCGCTTGCCCCGCTCTTAGCGACGGGCCAATTGGTATCCGTGTTTGTTCAGGCAGCGCGCCGCATAGGCATAACCTGTCCCGTTCCGGGTCCAGACCCGGCGACCACATTGTTGGGGCAGCGAGTTGGTAAAATGATAGTGCCGGTTCAGACAGCGCTGACCAAACCCCTGAATGTTGCGCCCGTTCTGCGTTTGCAGGTTGTAAAGGCAGCGCTGCGGCAACAGCTTGCGGTTCACCTGGCGTGGCAGAGGGCGCGGCTGAACATAGCCGTGTTTGCGCTGAATATGACGCGGCTTTGCATGCGGATTGTGAACCTGCTGGCGCGCTTTCTTTTCATCGTTACGCTTGTTTATGGCAGTGCCCACAACAGCCAGCCCAAGAATGACGGCAAGAGCCGCGGCAAGTTCGTCGTCCCCTGCACGGGCAGGCGCGGCGGAAAAACCGGTGATGGCAATGGCAACAGCAGCAATTGTTGCTATGAACTGGCGGTGAATACGAAGTGTCATGGGCGTCTTCCTTTTGTCTGAGCGGACCAACAGGTCGTGGTGATGCAAACAATCTGGCGGCTCCCCCTCAAGACAGGCAATATCGCCCCCCGGTTATCGGATATCATCGCTGTCAGGCGCCTGATGTTATTGAATATCCCGCACGATCAGCGCAGGTTGGGCGCATGAAACAGATCACGCTTTCCCTCATCCTGATCCTTGCGCTCGCCAGTGCGGCGCAGGCCCAGTGCTATGCCGATTACAAGGCCAAACAGGACAACCCGCTGCGTCTGCATTATGGTGTCGCGCAGATTTCGGGCAATTGCAGCGCAGGCAACGCCAGACAGCAACTTGGGGCGCGCCTTGCTGCAAGCGGCTGGACTCTGCTGCAAATCCAATCCGTATTCGGCCCCGAAGGCCTCGACCAAAGGAAAGCCAGTGCAGGACAATTCTACCTCCGCTTCTGAAATGCGGCGCGCCGGCGGGCGGCTGGTGACTTTCGGCATTGCCGGGATCGTACTGTTGCTGGTCGTGGCTGCGTTGCTGCTGTTTCTGGCGCTGCCCGATGCGGGCGCTTTTGATGCGCGCGTCGAACGGATCTTCATCGAAAACTCCGACCTCACCAGCCCTGCCGAAATCAAACTGCTGGAAATCCTAGCCCAATCGGGCACCGCCTTTTCGGATACACTGGCGAGCTACCGCGTAGTGATTTTCGTTCTGTTGGTCTTTGCCACCGCAATGATGATCGCCGCCCTCGTCTTTCTCGTGCTGCTGGTCAGCTTCAACCGCCGCATGGCGCAGATTGAACGGGTCGGCATTCAGGTCAATTCCCTGCTGATCAGCCGCGAGGAAAACACGGTCTATCTCAACAACCTTGGCTTCAAACTAACAGCCGCGGCCATGGAAACGATGTCCGTTCTGGCAGAGGCGCGGATGGATGACGACGTCCTGTCCGGCTCAGAAATCGAAGGGGTCATATCCGGGCGCAGTTCGGCGGATTGTGACGAGGCCGCGGGGGCCACCCGCATCAAGCGCTTGCGCGACACGCTGGGAAATCAGATCGTCAGCGAGCTTTTGGTCAAGAACATCGCGCGACGCGGCTATATGCTGGCCGTTGAAAAGGATGTGATCAAAGTTCTCTGATCTTCTTCTGACCAGAAATATCACCGAGCAGAGCGCATGGACGCAGCTGCGGGACGCGACTGCAAAACATCGCGTGGCGCGTCAGCGCCGCAATTCGCCAGTGGCAATCCGGGCAAAACCGCGTTTAGGGTGCGATCAGATCAAAGGAGTCCCCCATGCCCGCACCCCATAACCCGTTCAAGGCCGCCCTCAAAAACGGAGAAACCGTCATTGGCTGCTGGCTCAGCCTTGGCGATCCGCTGTCCACCGAAATTGCAGGCACTGCAGGCTTTGACTGGCTGCTGATCGACAGCGAACACACACCCTACGACATCACCCGCATTCGGATGCAGTTGATGGCGCTTGAGTCTTCGGACAGCCACGCCGCCGTGCGCGTGCCCGTAGGCGAGACCTGGATTTTGAAACAGGTCCTTGATGCAGGGGCCCAAACGGTACTGGTGCCGATGGTCGAAACTGCAGATCAGGCGCGCCAGTTGGTGCATGATGTACGTTACCCCCCGACAGGTGGCCGAGGCGTGGGATATTCAGGTGCACGGTGTTCGCGCTTTGGGGCGATCACCGACTATGGGCAAACTGCGGATGACCAGATTTGCCTGCTCATTCAGGTCGAAAACCGCGCAGGCATCGCAAATCTTGACGACATCCTCGCAGTGGATGGCATCGACGGCGTGTTCATTGGCCCCGCTGATCTGTCGGCCGATATGGGGTTCATGGGCCAACTCACCCATCCCGAGGTGCAGGCTACGATCAAGGGCGCCTTCGAGCGGATCGAGGCGGCAGGCAAAGCCCCCGGCGTTCTCGCCACTACACCCGAGTTCACGCAGGATTGTCTCGACTGGGGCGCGCGCTTCGTGGCCACCGGGCTCGATCTGCTGATCCTGACCAAAGCGTTGCGCTCACTGGCAGCCACGTGGGTGCCCAAGGGACGCTAAGTACCCTTGATCGCCATCGCCGCCTGGGTGTAGCCACCCGCGGCCCCGTCGATGAAGTGCACATGTGTGTCGTCCATGATGGACGGCACGATACATGTCATCATCGCCTCATCCTGCGTGTGCATACCGTAACTGATGATGCCTTTGGCCTGCGCAGCGTCCAGCAGGTCCGTGAGCCGCGCCACTGTCTCGGGATCGCAATCCAGCGTCATCTTCAGCCCGTCATCGAATTTGCGGAAGTCGGCGTTGCCACCAACTGTCCGCTGATAGTGGGCCGGGTCGAAACCACCCAGCTTGATCTTGGTCTTCAGCAGAACCCACGCAATGGCCGTCTCAAACAGGATCTGCCGCTTGCGCTTGGCCACGGGCATGGCGCCACGGCTGGCATGGGCCTCAAGGATTGCGCCGGGGGTGGCCAGCCGGTTCCGGGGCCTTCTTCGGGGGCTGGGTGGCCGTCTCGTTCCAGATGGCTGACGGCGTGCAGCACATCGCCTGTCACTTTGGCAAAGGCGTCGTCCGACACCCCTTTGCCGGGTTGCACCAACAGCGACAGGATGGTTCCGTTGCGCGTTTTCATATGGCTCCAACGGCAACTGAGGCCGGTCAGATCGGGCTGGGTGCCGGAGGGGCGGCAGGCACAGTTTCAACGCCGCCCTTCATCTGCGCCTCGGCCCACAGCACACCACCGCCGGTGAACATGGCATAATCGACACCGTCCGAGACCTGATAGCGCGCCACAGCCACCTCGTGACCTGCCGCGCGGATGTCCGCGACCGAAAACAGACCGACACGCAGGCCCATGTCGAACTCTTCGCGCGCCCATACCTGAACTGCGGCAAGAGCAGCCCGCGCTTCTTCGGCAAACTCTGCCGGGTGGGCAAAGGCCGCCCCGTCCCCGCCGAACACATAAGGAAAGGCACGGCCACCAGCCGCATTGATCTGGGCCGAAATCACGGCCGCCCCAATCATGTTGATGACTTTGTACTTGCCCGCAGCAATCGCCGCAGTCGATCCAGTGATGTCAGACGTGCCCACGACCCAATCGTCGGGCAACGGAGTATAGTGTGCAGGCTGCGCCATATCTTCAAAAGCCACGCGCCGTGGCATCGCATCATAAAACATAAAATACCCCTTCGTACTGATGTGACCCTAGCACAGCCTCCCCAAGCAACAATCACACTTGCGCGTCCACACGCACCCGTGTCACGCAGGCGGCAAGGATGGAGGACCCATGCAAATCGGATTGTTCCTGCTGGGCCTCGCCTATGTGCTCAGCCAGTTTTTTCGTGCCTTTCTGGCCGTTCTGACCGCCCCGCTGGGGGCCGACCTTGGCGTGGGCGCGGACGTGTTGGCAACCGCGTCGGGCCTGTGGTTTCTGTCCTTTGCAGCCATGCAGATCCCTGTAGGCTGGGCGCTGGACACCATCGGGCCACGGCGCACGGCAGGGTGGCTGCTGCTGATTGGTGGGGCCGGGGGTGCGGCACTGTTCGCGGTGGCGCAGGGCCCGCTATATATACATGCGGCTATGTTACTGATCGGCATCGGCTGCTCGCCGGTTCTGATGGCCAGTTTCTACATCTTTGCCCGCACCTTTCCGCCTGAACGCTTTGCGACACTTGCTGCGCTGATGATCGGGATCGGGACAGTGGGCAATCTTATCTCGTCTTACCCCATGGCTTTGGCCGCGGATACCATCGGCTGGCGCGCGGCGATGTGGGTTCTCGCGGCGGCGTGCGCGGTTGTGGCTCTTGGCATCCTGATCAGTGTGCGTGACCCTGCCAAGCCCGAGGACGAGGCCAAAGGATCGCTGCTCGACTTGCTGCGCATGCCCGTCCTGTGGCTGCTGTTGCCCATCATGTTTGTGAACTACGCGCCCATCGGGGCCGTGCGGGGTCTGTGGATCGGGCCTTACCTTACGGATGTCTTTGCCCTGACTGTGTCGCAGGTCGGCATCGCGACACTGGTGATGAGCCTTGCGATGATCGCGGGTACACTGGCCTACGGGCCGCTTGACCGCATCCTCGGCACGCGCAAATGGGTGGTCTTTGGCGGCAATGTGATGACAACAGCCCTGTTGGTCCTGCTGATCGTGTTCAGCGCCACAAACCCGTGGCTGTCAGTGGCCATCATGGCGGGCATCGGGTTCTTTGGGGCCAGTTTTCCGGTCATCATCGCCCATGCCCGCGGGTTCTTTCCGGACCACCTGACCGGGCGCGGCGTGACCTTGATGAACCTCTTTGGCATCGGCGGCGTCGGGGTGATGCAATTCGCCTCGGGGCGCATTCACACCAACTGGTCGGGTGGGGCGGCAGACGCGCCATATGTGGCGATCTTTGCCTTTCTCGCCGTGGCCCTCGCCATCGGGCTCGCCATCTACGCACGCAGCCGTGACACAACGGGCTGAGACGCCCCTTTCCCCCAGCAATCTTTGGGTATAAAGGCCACGCACCTACCCGAAAAAGGAGACTATCATGGGGTATCGTGTCGTCGTCGCGGGCGCCACCGGTAACGTGGGCCGCGAAATGCTGAACATCCTTGAGGAACGCGGGTTCCCGGTGGACGAGCTGGCCGTTCTGGCAAGCCGCCGTTCGCTTGGGACAGAAGTGTCGTTCGGGGATAAGACGCTGAAGACGAAGGACCTTGATACGTTCGATTTCACGGGCTGGGACATGGCGCTGTTTGCCATCGGATCGGACGCGACCAAGAAATACGCGCCTGCCGCGGCCAAGGCCGGTTGCGTGGTCATCGATAACTCGTCGCTCTATCGCTATGACCCGGACGTTCCGCTGATCGTGCCCGAGGTGAACCCGGAGGCGATCGAGGGCTATGCCAAGAAGAACATCATCGCCAACCCCAACTGCTCGACCGCGCAGATGGTTGTGGCCCTGAAACCATTGCATGACCGCGCGACGATCAAACGCGTCGTCGTCAGCACCTATCAATCCGTGTCCGGCGCAGGCAAAGAGGGGATGGACGAGCTGTGGGATCAGACCAAGGCGGTCTACAACCCCATCAACGAAGTGCCCCCGGCAAAATTCCAGAAGCAGATCGCCTTCAACGTGATCCCTCAGATCGACGTCTTCATGGAAGACGGATCGACCAAGGAAGAGTGGAAGATGGTCGTCGAGACGAAAAAGATCGTCGACCCCAAGATCAAGGTCACGGCCACGTGCGTGCGCGTTCCGGTCTTTGTCGGCCATTCCGAAGCGGTCAATGTCGAGTTCGAAGAGTTTCTGGACGAGGACGAGGCCCGCGACATCCTGCGCGAGTCGCCCGGCATCATGGTGATCGACAAGCGCGAGGCGGGCGGCTACGTCTCTCCGGTCGAGTGCGTGGGGGATTATGCGACCTTCATCAGCCGCATCCGTCAGGATTCGACCATCGAGAACGGGCTGAACTTCTGGTGTGTGTCGGACAACCTGCGCAAAGGTGCCGCGCTCAATGCGGTGCAGATCGCCGAGCTGCTGGGCAACCGGGTGCTGAAAAAAGGCTGACGGCGGGGCGGAGGGCACCTCCGCCTTACACGCCAGCAGGGAACAAGGGGCCAATTGGCCCCTTTTCTTTTGGGCGGGTGGGTGCACACTGTGGCTGTCCTGTCAGAAAGGTAGTTCCATGCGTTCCCTTGCCCTTGCCGCAGCCCTGTTTCCCCTTCCCGCCCTTGCAGATGTTATCACGCTCAACGCCCCACCGGTGGCCGTGACCGCCTATGCGCAAGGGGCCATCGTGACCCGCACCGTTACCTTTGACATACCCACGGGCCAGCACGATCTGCGCATTGCGGACATGGACAGCAACCTCAATGCGGCGATGATCGACATCGCCCTGTCCGGCGCGACCCTGTTCACGCGCAGCTGGGATCGTGATGGCAGCGGACCCTACCGCGCACCGCGCACGCCCGAGTGGCTGGCGGCAAAGGCGGCCTTTGATCAGGCGACCGAAGCGCTGGCACAGCGTGATGATGCGATTGCGCTGGCACTGGCCAAGGCACAGGCGGCACAGGACCAGATCGACTTTCTGAACGGCATCAGCCTGCCGGACGAGGCCGCGACAGACGTGGACACCCTGCGCGCCATCGGCCAGTTGATCGCCAGCGACGGCACCGCCGCCCGGTCGGCCATGCGCGCGGCCGAGGCCGAAGCGCGCAGTTTGCGCCAAGGCCGCGACGATCTGGCCTTTGCCATGCAGGAGGCCGCAGCAGCGCTTGAGGAGGTGACGCCCCCCAATACCAACCCGGCCGCACTGACCCTGATTGTGGAAGCCGCACAGGCAGGGCCTGTGACTCTGACTCTGCGCTATCCGAACTTCAACGCGCAATGGGCACCGACCTATGAGGTGTTCCTTCAAGCAGACGACACCTTGCGTATCGAACGCGGGGCTTATGTCGCGCAAAATACCAGCGAGGATTGGGTCAATGTCGATCTGACGCTCTCGACCCTTTCGCCCTTTGCAGGATCGGAACCGGGCACGCTTTGGCCGCTGCTGCGCCGGATCGAAGACCCGGTGAAACCTGCGCCCTCGCCATCACTCCTGCGCTCGCAAAGCGGATTGGCGGATTCGGCCATGTCGATGGAAGCGCCGGTGATCGTCGAAGAAACCGCCACTGCCTCTTCCGACCTGTCCGGCATCGGTGTCTCTTACGCCCTTCCCGGAAAGGTCACTGTGCGCACGGGCGAGGACGTGGTGCGCATCGCGCTCGACACAATTGAATTTGAAGCCGCTCTATCGGCCCGCGCGGTGCCTGCACGCAACCAGACCGCCTTTCGACTGGTCGAGTTTGACAACACGTCGCCCGAAATCCTGCTGCCGGGACAGGCTGTCCTGTACGTGGACGGGCAGTTGGTCGGGGAAACCGCCCTGCAAACCCTTCCGCCCAACGCCGAGGCCGAGATCTTCTTTGGGCCGATCGAAGGGCTGCGCCTGACCCGTACCGTACTTGACCGCAACGAAGGGGATCGCGGGATCATCACCCGTTCAAACGAAGAGCGTGAAGCGGTGCGCATCGAGATCGAGAATATCACTGACCGGGCGTGGGATGTCACCTTGCAGGACGCGGTGCCCTATTCCGAGCAGGAAGACCTTGTTATCGACTGGGAAGCCACACCCGCACCGGATGTAACGGCGGTGGATGACCAACGCGGCATCCTGGAGTGGCAAATCACGCTGCCTGCAGGCGAATCCGAGATCATCGAGCTGGAAACCACCCTCACCTGGCCTGATGGTATGGTCCTGCGGTAAGGTTTTTGGGCCAAAACTGGTTTCCAACTCCCTAACAGAATCGGGGTCGCGACACGTTTGGCGGCCCCGCTTCTGCGTTCAAGACAGTTTTATCAATGTATTTTTTCGGCCTAACCCATTGATATTATAGGTCTTGTGCGGCGGTTAACAGAGGTATGAACAATCCCCGCTTTCGCAGCAAGAAATTAGTAATTTGTCGCCCTCATAACTGTCTCATCAACCGATCGGGGGATCGGACAAGACACACCAGCCGGGGGGCTGGACAACTTAGATGAGGTGAGTGGGATGATGAATTGGGTAAAAACGCTGATCAATGGATCTGTACGGGACGAAGACGCGAACAGCACTTCGGAAAAGCCAGTGCTGTCGCGTCAGGAAATGACCCAGTTGTTTGCTGACGATCTGGCACGCCCTGCGCTGCGCAAGCGTCCTCGGGTCATACGCAAACAGCCGCGCCGCCTGACGGCAGGCCGCTACCTGTGTGCCGCGTAACGTAAGGAACAGCGCGCAAGGTTGGCAGCCGCCAGCGGCGAGTGCCGGCGGAATGCCTCTCTGTCTCAAAGAAGGCAGTGGTCGAGGGACCATAGGGAAGCCAAATCGCACATATGAGGGAACAGCCGACCCCTATCTGCGTTGAACAGCAGGGTGTCGGAATATCCGAACGCTGCGTTTCACCAGTAAGTTGAGTGATTTGAGTGGCCGGATATGTGTGCGGTAACGAGTGGACAGGGTGGTGTGCCAGCAATGGCATGCCACCCTTTTTTTCGCAACTTCGCGTGAGGGGTCCTAGAATCGTTCCGCCCGCAACACTTCGCAATCACCGATTGTCACGATGCCGATGTGACGCTCGACCACGCTGAACGCCTCTTCGAGCAGCGCATCGATGCGGTCAGGACGCACGACGCAGATCACTTGTACCATTCCTGCACCGCGCGTGACCTGACCCTCCCGGCTCCATGCTCCGGAACTGCCGGACCCGCCCAAAACGGGCAGAACGGACCATCCGGTAACACCCGCCTTCGACATCGCATCCGTCAGACGGCTTTGCATGACTTGTTCAATGATGATGGCCACGCGTTTGGCCTTGTGGGTCTTCATCAGGGCTGACCTCCGGTAAGGGCGCTGGCTACGGCCACATAGATCGGGATGCCAAGCGTCAGGTTGAAGGGAAAGGTGACCCCAAGGGACAGGGTCAGGTAGATTGACGGGTTCGCTTCGGGCAAGGCCACGCGCATGGCGGCGGGCACGGCGATGTAGCTTGCCGAGGCCGACAGAACCATGAACAGCGCGACACCGCCGGTGCTGACGCCCAAGAGAAGACCGGTCACAAGGCCGAATGTGGCCCCGACCACCGGCATGACCACGCCAAAGGCCAACACGCCTGGGGTCAACACTCCGGAACTGCTGCGCAGGCCGCGCCCGGCGACCAGCCCCATATCGAGCAGGAACAGGCACAAGACACCCTGAAACGGGGAAACGATGAACGCCTCGATCTTGACCAGCCCGTCCACACCCGTGATCCATCCGATGAAAAAGCTGCCGACCAGCAGCACAATGGATCCGTTCAGCAGGATTTCACGCAATAGATCGTTGTCCATGCGGCGCGCATCCCCGCCACGCGAAATCAGCCAGAGGGCAGATAGGATGGCCGGGGCCTCCATCGCGGCGGCCACGGCCACCATGTACCCTTCGGACGTGATCCCGCTGCCGGTCAGAACCGATGTCGCGGCCACGAATGTCACGATAGAGATTGAGCCGTAATGCGCCGCCACTGCCGCCGCATCCAGACGGCTGAGGTTGCCCATCACCTGCAACAGCGCAAACGCGATCAGGGGCAGCGCGGCAGAAAGCGCGATACCGGCCAGCAATGACAGGGCCAGCGTCGCATCGATACCGTGATCTGCCACGCTCACCCCACCTTTGAAGCCAATGGCGAACAGCAGGTAAATCGACATGCCCTTGGCCACCGCCTCGGGGATGTTCAGATCAGACCGGGCCAGCGCGGCTGCGACCCCCAACGCAAAACTGAGGATGATGGGCGACAAAAGGTTTGTCGCCGCAAGGTCAAGGATCTGGTCCATCACTCATGTTCCTCGTGGAATGCCGGGCAAAGTGCTGCGTTACACGGGCTGAAAATCAAGCGTCTTGCCCATGAACTGGCTCATGCCACCTTCGGCAATGTCCGTCCACAGCCCGTGAATGGACAGCGAACCGTCGTTCACGCGGCTTTCGACAAATGGGAAGGTCATCAGGTTCTCCATCGAGGTCACAACGGCAAGCTGTTCAAGGCGCTGTGATTTGTCCTCGTCCGCCTTTATGTCGGCCACCTGATCGTATTTCGGGCGCAGAATATCCATCCAGCGCCCCACAAAGCTGGACTTTTCCTCAAGTTCCGGCGCGCGGCCCTCGCACATGTCTATACACCCCTGCACGCCCCCGCACCGGGAATGCCCAAGCACGACAATATGGGCGACCTGCAGCACGTTGACTGCATACTCGACCGCCGCCGATGTGCCGTGATGATCGCCATCCGGCTCAAACGGCGGGACAAGATTGGCGATGTTGCGGTGGATGAAAAATTCACCCTGATCGGCTCCAAAGATCGATGTGACGTGGACCCGGCTGTCGCAACAGGAAATGACCATCGCGCGCGGCCGTTGCCCCTCGGTGGCAAGTCGGCGATACCACGCGCTGTTTTCGGCATAGGTCGTGGCTTTCCACCCCTGATATCGCTGCAAAAGGAAGGTCGGAAGGGGTTTGATCCGGTGCATGGCGCAGGTCTGCCTGTTCATTCAGTGGCTTTAGGGGCCGTGATTACCCGGAATTGTCTGCAAATTCGAGCGAAAAGACTGTCCCGGCATAACGATTTGGGAACTCTCCTATGCGATCCAGTGATGGACCGTGGGGGTCCACCACATTGGGTGAGAAGAGGTGAGTAAAGTGTCAAACATCACACAGCTTCGGCTGTCAGAACACGTGCAGGTCGATCACGACCGTCTGGATTCGCTCTATTCAGAGATGGATCATGCCGCTGCCGAGGACATGGTATGCCGCGCAATGGAAGAATTGGCACTGCGCATGGCGCATTGCGACCGTTTGTACCGGGCGGCCGATTTCGACGAATTGCGAAAATCAAGCCGGTCCCTTGTGGCCATCGCCGATCAGATTGGGATGACGATGATGGCCCGTGTGGCCCGCGATGTGGCCGATTGTGCAGGGCCGCAAGACCCGGTCGCCCTGGCTGCAACCCTGTCACGGCTGATGCGGACAGGCGAGGAATCGCTGACCGCCATCTGGGATTTGCAGGACGTCACGATTTAGGTTCAGGTCGCAGGGCGGGCCCATCCCGCCCTTGCAGCGGCAGGCAAAGCGGGTAGGGTCGCGGGCATCACATCATGAACTGGGTGCCCCCTGATGACGCTTGCCTTTGCCGCACACGATCCTGACGCAATCCCGGTCCATCTGCTGGCCGAAGACGTGGTGCAAAGCTGGCTCGATACGCAAGACGAGGCAGTGCGGAAATGGGCGAAGGCGCATCGGTTTACCGGCGCCATCGGACAGGCCCTCACCTTTCCGCGTGACGGCGGCGTTGCGATGGCCGCTGTCGGTTACGGCACCCCCAAATCACGCAGTCGGGCCCGTTTTCATCTGGCCGCCGGCGCGGCGCGGCTGCCTGCGGGCACCTATGCGCTTCATGCCGATCTCGATCCACAAACGCTTGAGGTCGAGGCACTCGGCTGGCTTCTGGCAGGCTACCGCTATGATCGTTACAAAGACCAATCGGCCATGGGTGCACGCCTTGTTGCCCCTGAAGGCATCGACGCCACCCGCGTCGAGGCACAGGCACATGGCGAGGCGCTGACGCGCACCCTGATCAACACCCCGGCATCGGACATGGGGCCTCCAGACCTTGAAGCCGCCGCGCGGGTTCTCGCTGACCAATTCGGCGCGTTGATTACAGTGATCACGGGTGACGGCCTGTTGGCCGCAAATTTTCCCATGATTCACACCGTTGGCCGCGCGTCGGACCGTGCGCCGCGCCTGATCGACATGACATGGGGCAATGCGGGACCACAACTGACCCTTGTCGGCAAGGGCGTGTGTTTCGACACAGGCGGCCTCAACCTCAAACCCGGCGCATCCATGGGGTTGATGAAAAAGGATATGGGCGGGTCAGCGGCTGTTTTGGGTCTGGCGCACATGATCATGGCCACAGGCATGCCGATTCGTCTGCGCGTGTTGATCCCGGCGGTGGAAAACAGTGTCGCGGGCAACGCATTCCGCCCGCAGGATATCCTCACCTCGCGCAAGGGCCTGACGGTTGAAATCAACAACACGGACGCCGAAGGGCGATTGGTTTTGGCCGATGCGCTGGCACTGGCAGATGAGGGCAAACCCGATCTCATCATCTCTATGGCCACGCTGACCGGGGCAGCGCGTGTCGCCGTTGGGCCGGACATTGCCCCCTATTTTACCGATGACGCGAGCGTAGCGACGGCACTGGAAGACAGCGCACAGACACAGGCGGATCCGGTCTGGCGCCTGCCGTTCCATGCGCCTTACGAGTCGATGATTGAACCGGGCATTGCCGATCTCGACAACGCGCCCAAGGGCGGCTTTGCGGGCACCATCACCGCCGCGCTGTTTCTGCGCCGCTTTGTCGAACACAGCCCGTACATGCATTTCGACATTTACGGCTGGCAGCCCAGCGATGCGCCCGCGCGCGCCAAGGGCGGGGTTGGCCAGGCCACCCGCGCCCTGTTTGCCGCCCTGCCCCGCGCGCTTGACCTGTGAGTGATCCGCGCCTCACCCCCAACACCGACTACCTTGGCGTCGATAGGCCGGGGCGGATCATCTGGCCTCATGTCGATCTGTGCCGCACACCATCCGGGGCGCGGGACCGGCAATTGCTGGCAGGCGCAGATGTCACCGTGATGGGCGAGGACGACACGCATGCCTATGTCCGCGCTGAACATGACGGATATATCGGGTTTGTCCCGGCGCGCAGTGTCGGCAGCCCGGCCACCCCGACCCACTGCGTCAGCCGGGCCGCGGCACATGCCTACCGTCAGGCCTCGATCAAAGCGCCCGAGACTGCGGCGCTCAGCTTTGGGGCCAAACTCGTTGCCCGACGCGAAAGCGATGATTTCATCGAGACTGAATTGGGCCACGTTCCAAAGGCACAGCTTTCCCCCATCCCGCACCCATTGCGGACCCGGTTGCGACCGCCCGTCTGTTTCTGGGCACGCCTTATCTTTGGGGCGGAAACACACGGGCGGGGATCGACTGTTCCGGCCTGATCCAGGTTGCACTGCTTGGTGCAGGTCACGACTGCCCCGGCGACAGCGATATGCAGGAAAATGATGTGGGAAAAACGCGGCCAGAGGCCAGCGCGTATGAAACAGGTGACCTGCTGTTCTGGAAAGGGCATGTGGCACTGGTTACCAGCGCCACCACAATGATCCACGCCAACGCGTTTCACATGTCCGTGGTCGAAGAAGACATTGCACCAGCGCTCGCACGCATTTCCGAAACCGGCGGCGGGCCAGTCACCAGCCACAAACGCCTGTGATCTTCTTCTAACCAGAAATACCATCGGGGAAGTTTGAAGGGGCAGACAGCCCCTTCATCAGCAAAAATATCGCCCGCGTCAGCGGACAATCAGATCATTCCACCGCGCGGATCAGCTTGCGTTCCAGCACCCGCAGTACAGTTTTCAGGTCATGCCCACGTCGCAGAATCTGACCATCGATCCCGATAACCGCGTACATACCCTGCCGGTCGCGCAGTTTGGGCCGCTTCTCGATCCGGTATAACGGGTTTTCCGCCGTGCGGCGAAACACCGAAAACACCGCAACCTCGCGCAAACATGAAATGCCATAGTCGCGCCATTCTCCGGCCGCCACCATGCGCCCGTAAAGAGACAGGATCACGGACAGCTCTGTGCGGTGGAACGCCACCTGAGGGCTGGGCATTTGTGCCGAGTTTGAGGGGGGCGGTGTGTGCAACGTCATTGACCTCACAGTTGCGCGGGCGCGATCCAAATTCAAGGCCCACTTGGGTTGTGTGGTTGAACGTGCTCACAAATCCGGGCAACACTGCTCAAAATCGGGATAAAAAAGAGGCTCGGATGACGCCCCAGGAACGGGCCCGCAGATGCGCAGACCTGATGTGGTCAAAAGACCGCGCCAGTCAGGCGCTTGGCATGTCCATCGCCGCGATCGGGCCTGGCACCGCAACGCTGACCATGCCCGTGCGTGATGACATGCTGAACGGACATGGTATTTGCCATGGCGGCATGATCTTCACCTTGGCCGACAGCGCCTTTGCCTTTGCCTGCAACACCTACAATGCGCTGACCGTGGCGCAGTCCAACCAGATCACATATCTCTCCCCGGGTCCTGCTGGCGAGACTCTGACCGCCACAGCGCATGAAGTTGCGCGCGCCGGGCGCTCGGGCACTTATGACGTCATCGTTATGACCTCTGCCGGTGATCAAATTGCGCTGTTCAGGGGCCTGTCACGCACCATTCAAGGCCAGCATTTCGACGAGGACGCCTTATGAAGAACCTTACCCCGGATCGCACCACCCTCGATCCTATCGAGATCGCCAGCCGCGACGAGATCGAGGCGCTGCAACTTAAACGGATGCAATGGTCACTCGCCCACGCCTACGCAAATGTGCCTCATTATCGCACGGCGTTTGACAGTGCAGGCGTGCACCCCGATGACCTCAAATCTCTCGCTGATCTGGCCAAATTCCCGTTCACCACCAAACAGGATCTGCGCGACAATTACCCGTTCGGCATGTTCGCAGTGCCCCGCAATCAGGTGGCGCGCATCCATGCCTCGTCAGGTACAACCGGGCAGCCAACGGTGGTCGGCTATACCGAAAATGACCTGAAACATTGGGGCACGGTCGTGGCCCGCTCTTTGCGCGCGGCGGGTATGCAGCCCGGTGATCTGCTGCACAACGCCTACGGTTATGGGCTGTTCACCGGCGGGCTTGGCATTCACTTGGGGGCGGACGCGCTGGGGCTGACGACCATCCCGATTTCGGGCGGCATGACCCCGCGACAGGTGCGCCTGATCACCGATTTTCAACCCAAGGGGATCACGGTCACACCCTCTTATGCTTTGTCCATTCTGGACGAATACAATGTGCAAGGCATCGATCCGCGCGACAGCTCCCTTCAGGTCGGCATCTTTGGTGCAGAGCCGTGGACCAATGCGATGCGGCGCGAAATCGAAGACGCGTTCGACATGCACGCCGTTGATATCTACGGTCTGAGTGAGGTGATCGGCCCCGGTGTGTCGATGGAATGCGTCGAGACCAAGGACGGCCTTCACATCTGGGAAGACCACTTTTTTCCCGAAATCATCAATCCCGAAACCGGCGCATCTGTCGCCGACGGAGAGTTGGGCGAACTCGTGTTCACTTCCCTCACCAAAGAGGCGTTCCCGATCATCCGCTACCGCACCCGCGACCTCACACGCCTGCTGCCCGGCACGGCGCGGTCGATGCGGCGGATGGAAAAGGTCACGGGGCGCAGCGACGACATGATCATCCTGCGCGGCGTCAACGTCTTTCCCACACAGATCGAAGAGGCGATCATGGCCACCCCCGGCCTTGCGCCCCATTTCCAGATCGAATTGACCAGACCGGAGCGTATGGACCAGATGCGCGTGCTATGTGAGGCCGCAGACAGCAGTGCCGACCGCGACGCGGCAGGTCAGGCACTGGCCGCACAGATCAAGCAGACCATCGGGATATCCGTCCGCGTGGACGTGGCCAAAGTCGGCGGTGTCGCCCGATCCGAAGGTAAGGCCGTGCGCATTCTGGATCGCCGCGATCGATGACGGCACTGGTCATTCTGATAGTGATACCCTTAAATACCGCCAGTCATAAGCAACCGAAATCGAGCCTCTGGTGGCACAGCCCAAAATCCCTTTCAACCGACCGTCCCTTGTGGGCCGCGAACTGGCCTATATCGAAGACGCGATCGCGCGCGGTCAACTGTCTGGCGACGGGCATTATACCAAGGCCTGCAACGCCGAAATCGCCCGCACAACCGGGGCCAAAGCGGCTCTGCTGACCCATTCTTGCACTGCCGCGCTCGAAATGTCGGCAATCCTGTGTGATCTCGCGGTCGGGGACGAGGTGATCCTGCCCTCGTTCACGTTCGTGTCGACCGCCAATGCCGTGGCCCTGCGCGGGGCAACACCGGTGTTTGCCGATATCGACCCCGACACGCTCAACATTGACCCTGCCGCTGTCGCCGCTGCGGTCACTCCGCACACGCGCGCCATCATCGCCGTGCATTATGCAGGCTTTCCCGCCGACATGGACGCTCTTGCCGCCATCGCCAAAGACCACAATCTGGTGCTGATCGAGGACGCGGCCCAAGCCTATGGTTCGACCTACAAGGGCCGCCCCGCTGGGTCGCTGGGTGACATGGCCGCCTTCAGCTTTCACGAGACCAAGAACATCATCAGCGGCGAAGGCGGCGCACTGACTGTCAACCGCGCAGATCTGGTGGAGCGCGCCGAAATCATTCGCGAAAAAGGCACCAACCGCGCCCGCTTCTTTCGCGGACAGGTGGACAAATACACATGGGTCGACCTCGGCTCGTCCTTTCTCCCGGGCGAACTAATCGCGGCCTTTCTCTTTGGCCAACTCGCCGAAGAGGGCGAAATCCGCAGACGCCGTCTGGCCCAATACAGCCGCTACCACGACGCCTTCGCGCCGCTTGCTGCAGAGGGCTGTGTGCAACTGCCAAAAGTGCCGCCCGAGACGACGGGCAACGGGCACATGTTCTACCTATTGATGCACGACATCGACCAGCGCGACGCGTTCATCGCCTACCTGAAATCGCGCGGCATCACGGCGCCGTTCCACTACGTGCCGCTGCATTCGGCTCCGGCGGGGCTGAAATTTGGGCGCACTGCAGGCACGATGAACGTCACCGACGATATCTCAGCCCGCCTTGTGCGACTGCCGATGTTCTTTTCGCTGGATCAGGACATCGAAGAGGTCATCGCGGTTGTGCTCGACTGGTTCAGGCAGGTGTAGGCGATGGCATATCTCAGCGAGGATGATCTGGCGCGGATGGGCTTTGCCGCCCTGGGCCAAAACGTACGCATCAGCGAAAAAGCGTCGATCTATGAACCGAAAAAGATGCGGCTGGGTGATCACACACGGATCGACGATTTCTGCGTCATTTCGGGGCGTGTCACGATGGGGCGCAATGTGCATGTCGCAGCCCTTTGTCTGGTCGCGGGTGGATCGCCCGGAGTGACCCTCGATGATTTCGCGGGCATGGCCTATGGTGCCAAGGTTTTTTCGCAATCAGACGACTATTCTGGTGCGAGCCTGACCAACCCGACGGTACCGGATGGTTTCAAAACCGAACATATGGCGGCAGTGCGTCTGGGACGGCATGTGATTATCGGGGCCAACGCGGTGGTCGGGCCAGGCGTCGATCTTGGCGATGGTTCAGCCGTCGGGGCGGGCTCGGTTGTGCTGCACTCAACCGAACCGTGGACTATCGTCGCAGGCACACCCGCCAAGCGCATCAAAACGCGCAAAAAGGACTTGCTGGACCTGGAACGCAAATACCTCGACCAGCAAGAAAGCTGACCCGTGAACAAGCGGCCCAATTACCTGATCTACGCTCCGTCCTATGACCCAGACAGCGGCGGCGCGATCTTTCTGCATCAACTCGCCCATGTGCTGGACAGTCTGGGCGAGGATGTGCGGCTGTGGCCCTGGACAATGGAAAAGCTCAGCGCGCCTGCATGGCTGAAAAAGCTGTCGCGCAAGCCCAGCTCCCTCTGGAAAAATCCAAAGTTCGATCTGAACCCCGACTTGAACACGCGCATCGCCCGGCCAAGCGACCTGCGGCCCGACAGCATCGTCGTCTACCCCGAGGTGACCCTTGGCAACCCGCTGCACGCACGCAACGTAGTGCGCTGGCTGTTGTACCGACCCGGCTTGAAAGACCCCTATGCGTTCACCGAAAACGAGATGTTTTTTCGCGCTGGCGAAATGTCCGACCTGCCAGACCTGACCGGCGGCGCGCCTGACCTTTATGTCTGGAATCGCAACAGGGTCTACCGGAACGAACAACGCGCCGACCGCGCAGGCGCGTGCTACATGGTGCGCAAGGGCCACGAAAAACCGCGCATTCCGGAAACCGAAAATGCCATCTGCATCGACGGAATGTCCCACGCCGAGGTGGCTGAGGTCTTTAACCGCTGCGACGTGTTCTACAGCTATGACGAGGCAACGATGTATTCGCAATTCGCTGCCATCTGCGGTTGCCTGAGCGTGATCGTGCCCGGCCTTTACGCCTCCCGCGCCGACTGGGTCGCGGCCCACCCCATGGGGCGTTACGGCGTCGCTTACGGCCTCGACGATCTGGATCATGCCCGCGCAACCCAAGACCAGGTCGGCGACATGCTGGACGAAAAGGAACGTGACAGCCGCCGGACAGTAGAGGCGTTCGTTGCCAAAACTCAGGCTGCTTTTGCAGGGCGCTGACTGTGCCGTGTGACGGGAAGTCGCTCGCCGATTTGCCTTTTTTCATGGCGTGAACCTGCCCTTTCACCGCAAACGGCCAGCGCCCGTGCGCACCCGTTGCCCAGCTCAACCGAAACTGCCCTGACAGAACCACCCCGCCGACATCGCTCCGCCGTGGCCATAAAACAGCCACAGCCGCGCGCCGCAGGCTGTGTCAGTGACCCAGTAATCCCGCGTGCCCGAGCGCCAGTTGGGATCGTCCAGCCACCATTCCGGGGCCAGTCGCTCGGGACCGATGGCGCGCATCCGGGTCAGGTCGCGCCCGCGCCAGCGGAACGTGTCGGGCAGGTGCGGCACGGCGGGTGCATGCACCGGCTCGGGTGGCCACAGCAGAAGTGGGCGCGGATTGGTGGGGGCAGGCCGGGGCCCCTCATGCGGTTTGGACCATGCAGCAGCCAGAATTTGATGTGATTTTTCAGGGATGTGGCTGTCTGCCGGGTGATAGCGGCGGATCGCGTCCAGCCCGACCCGCGCGCCCAGCCGTCCCACAAGATCGTCCAGCGCATTGCTTTTGTTCAACCGTGCCTGCACCGCATCCCCGGCCTGCAGATGGCCCACCACCACTGCGTCGTGCAAGGGTTCGACCTGCACAGCGACAAGGCGCAGCATGTCGATGCCAAAGCCTGCGTCGATCTCTTCGATCTTCAATTCTAGCAGCGGGCGAATGCGGTGTGGATCAAAGCTGGGGCGGGCAAGGCCCACCTCGATCACCTCGACCCCGTGGTCACTGCGATAGGCCTGCAGGGCAACGCGGCGCACCCCTTTTCCCTTGTCTTCCAAAGCCTTGCACAAACGTGGCAACAGGCGGTCAATACCCGCCATCACGTCCTCGGCCAAACCGATGGGGTCCGGCAGGGTCATGCGCACGGCAAAGTGGTCGGGCGGTTTGGCGGGCGAGACAGGTTCGGGGGCGCTGCCCATCGCCTGATCCATGCGCATCACCAGCCCCCGCCCGAACCGACGGGCAAGGCCTGCGCGGGGCTGGCCCAAAAGGTCCCCCACCCGCCGCAGGCCAAGGCGGCCCAGCTGGGCCGTGATCTCCGGTTCCAGACGCAGGGCGGCGATGGGCAGGGGGCTGAGCGCGCCATAGGTCTGGCCCGGGGGTGCAATGCGCTCTGTGTTGCCCCTTTGGGTGCGCACCGCCGGGGCCACCCCGCCGCGCGTCCAGTGCCGCCGTTTGCCTGCACGCGAGCGTGTGGCCCGTGCCTCTTGATCAATCGCGTCGCCAGTCCGGTCCGACCCCGTCGCCCGCCCCGCATAACGCGCCAGCGCCCGGGCCGCACCGCGCGTGTCCGCCAGCCCCATCAGGACACTCAGACCCAGATCGGTACAATCGTCTTCGACCACCTGCATCAACTGCGCCTCGCCCCCGAACAGATGCGCACAGCCTGTCAGATCCACGACCAGCGCGTCCCCCCTTCGGGTGCGACCCACGGGCTGAACTTGCCCGCCCAGCGCTGCAAAGCTTCGAGAAACCGCGCCTCGCCCACAACACTGCGCGGATGGGTGAGCAGACCGGGGCACATCGCATGGGCATCGCGCACGGGCTGACCAACCTGCAAACCCTGCGCCTGTGCCACAGCGTTCAGAGCGGTTATGACTTGCATGTTCTGCTGTTCCTGCACCACCGCCAGCGGCTGATCGCCCAGCACCGGTTGGCGCCGGATCAGACGTTCGGCCCCCAGTCGGGGAAACCACAGGGACAGGATGCGGCGGTCAGACATGACAGATTGTTCACATTTTGTTCTCATCATAAATACGATGAGTCGCGTCCCGGAGTCGAGGCAGTCGCAATGTGAATTTCGGTGTCAGGTGCCGTAGCGGGCCATAAACGTCTCAACCGCCCCGTCAACGACCCGGTCGATGTCCGACGCATCGACGCTGTCGATCACCCCAAACATCAAACGCGGCCAGATATCGGCCTTGCACAGCTCGCCAAACTGATCCGCCGCAAGGGTCAAATCGTCAATGCGCAACTCGCCCCGGCGCATCGCTTCGGTAAAGTACTCTGCCATCTCGGCCCGCATTCGCGCCGGGCCGGACTGATAAAAGGCGCGTCCGATCTCGGGAAAGCGATCCGATTCCGCCACGCAGATGCGAAACACCTGTTGGCCGAATTTCGAGGTGATGAAGCGCACGAAATGTCGCCCAGCCTGCGCCAGAACGGCACGTGGGGGTGCGTTCATATCGATATTGTCGATGGCAGACTGGCTTTGACGGGCGCATTCCTGGTTGGCCACCTCCATGAACAGCAAGCGCTTGTCGGGGAAATAGCTGTAAAGGGTCGCCTTGCTCACCTCTGCCTCGCGGGCGATGTCGTCGACACTGGCCCCTTCGAATCCGTCTGCCATGAACACTTTGCGCGCGCCCTCAAGGACCTGATCGAACTTCCGGCCCTTTCGGACCACGGGTGTGGCGTCGTTCATGGGCATCCTTCACTCCAAGACAGAAGGCTTTATAAACCGATCTGTTCAGTTCTGACAGAAAAATCCGCCTTTCCCCTGTTGCAAGTTGTGCCAGCCACACCATCATAGTTTGGAACGATTCTAAACTGATGGCAGACAGATGCGATTTTCAACACAACGCAAACGGTTCAGTGACTTGAGCGAGCAGGAGGTTCTGGCCCTTGCCATTTCTTCGGAAGAGGACGATGCCAGCATATATCGAGGCTATGGCGAGCGTCTGCGCGCCGAGTATCCGGCCAGTGCCGCCATCTTCGACGATATGGCGACCGAAGAGGATTCCCACCGCCAGCGCCTGATCGAGTTGCACCGCGCCCGGTTTGGCGAGGTCATTCCGCTGATCCGGCGCGAACATGTGTCAGGCTATTATGCCCGCCGCCCCGTCTGGTTGATGAAAAACCTCAGCCTTGAGCGTATCCGGTCCGAAGCCGAGGCGATGGAGCGGGATGCAGAGCGATTCTATACTGCCGCCGCGGCGCGCACATCTGATGCCGCGACGCGCAAATTGCTGGGTGATCTGGCCGCGGCAGAGGCGGGGCATGAACGCAAGGCGGGCCAGCTTGAGGACAAACACCTTGATGATGAGACCAGGGCAAGCGAGGACGAAAAAGACCGCCGTCAGTTCATCCTGACATATGTGCAGCCCGGCCTTGCCGGCCTGATGGACGGGTCGGTATCGACCCTCGCGCCGATCTTTGCCGTCGCCTTTGCCACACAGGACACATGGACGACCTTTCTTGTCGGCCTCGCCGCCTCTGTCGGTGCAGGCATCTCGATGGGCTTTACCGAGGCTGCGTCCGACGATGGACAGTTGTCTGGGCGTGGCTCACCGATCAAGCGCGGCTTTGCCTCTGGCATCATGACTACGGTGGGCGGGTTGGGTCACGCCCTGCCCTATCTGATCGCCGACTTCTGGACGGCGACTGTCACGGCCATCATCGTGGTGTTCATTGAATTGTGGGCCATTGCGTGGATCCAGAATAAATACATGGATACGCCGTTTTGGCGGGCAACTTTGCAGGTTGTCGTCGGAGGGGCGCTGGTTTTTGCCGCCGGGGTGCTGATCGGCAGTGGCTAGCAGCGCGCGTGCGCGCTATGGGTTGATCCATGCTGGCGATCCTGTTCAAAACCCTGCCCTTTTTTGCTCTGATCGGTTTGGGCTACTGGGCCGGGCGCACCCGCTTCTTTACCGAAGAGGCGACGGCATATCTGACCAAGTTCGTGTTCTACTTTGCGCTCACGGCAATGATTTTTCGCTTTGCCGCCAACCTCGAACTGGCCGAAGTCTGGGATACGCAGCTTGTGCTGGCCTATCTGTCCGGCACAGTGTTGGTCTACCTGATCGCGACGGGTGTCGGATGGATGCGCGGGCTTGATACCCCCACGACGGCGGTCGAGGCGCAATGCGCGGTGATCGGCAATGCGGGTTTTCTGGGCCTGCCCATGCTGGCGCTGTTGTTCGGGGCGCAGGCAATTGGGCCAGTGATGCTGGTGCTTGCCACAGACCTGATCGTGTTTTCCAGCCTGATCGTGATCCTGATCACTGCGGGCCGGGACGGACGCATGTCATGGTCGATCCTGCGCACCATCGGCAGCGGGCTGATAAAGAATCCGATGATTGTGGCGATGGCCCTTGGCCTCACATGGTCGGGCCTGCAAATACCGATCCCGACGCCGATGAACGACTTTCTCAGCATCCTTGGTGGCGCTGCGACACCCGGGGCGCTGTTCGCCATCGGTGCGTCACTGGCCAGCAAATCCACGGAACGGATCGAGATCGCGGGCTGGCTCAGCTTTTGCAAACTGATCCTGCATCCGGTCGCCGTTGCGATATGCGCCCTCTACCTGTTCGAGGTCGAGGCGTTTGGCGCGGCGATGATCATCGCCTGTGCCGCCATGCCCGTGGCCGGCAATATCTATATGCTGGCACAGCACTACGGCGTGGCGCCCCAGCGCGTCTCTGCCGCCATCCTTGTGTCGACCGCCCTCAGCGTTGTCACCCTCACGGCCGTCATTGCGTGGATCAGCTAGATTTCTTCTGACCAGAAATACTACCGCCGGAGGCCCCTCAATCTTGCCGCACGCGCCTGCGCCCGCTAGCGATGAACAAACGAAAGGAACACGCGCATGAAAACCGAATCCGAGAACGCCTGTTTTGGTGGCACGCAAGGGGTCTATTCCCACAGTTCGACATCCTGCGCGTGCGACATGACCTTTGGCCTGTTCATGCCCGCCGAAGCCAAGGAGGGCCCGGTGCCCCTGCTGTGGTACTTGTCCGGGCTGACCTGCACCCACGAAAACGCGATGACCAAAGCGGGTGCGCAGGCCTGGGCCGCTGAACATGGAATCGCGCTGGTCTTTCCCGACACCTCGCCGCGCGGCGAGGACGTGGCGGACGATGACGGCTATGATCTGGGCAAGGGGGCCGGTTTCTACGTCAATGCAACCGAAGAGCCTTGGGCCAAGCACTATCGCATGTGGGACTATGTGATGGACGAGTTGCCCACACTGCTTGAACGCAACTTTGATCTGGATATCGAGCGGCAGGCCATCACCGGGCACTCGATGGGTGGGCACGGCGCGCTGACGATGGCGATGTCCGCGCCGGGGCGATTCAAGTCCGTGTCGGCCTTTGCGCCCATTGCGAGATCCATGCGCCAGCGACTGGGGACGCAAGCAGCTGACCGCCTACCTTGGCAGTGATGAAGAGGCTTGGTCACCCCATGACGCCACCATGTTGATGCGCGCCAATGGGTTTGATGGCCCTGTTCTGATCGACACGGGCACGTCCGATCAGTTCCTCGACCTGCTGAAACCCGAAGCGCTGGCCGAGGCCGCCGCCGCGCGCCGCCAGCAAATGACTTTCCGGATGCAGCCCGGTTACGACCACTCCTATTTCTTCATCTCGACCTTCATGGAGGACCACGTGGCGTTCCATGCCGAGGCGTTGTGGGCATGAGCCCGCACAGGAAAGTGGCGTGGGCGTGACCACGCTCTACATCGATGCCGACGCCTGTCCGGTCAAGGCGGAGGCCGAGCGGGTTGCCACACGGCACAAGATCGCGATGAAAGTTGTTTCCAACGGCGGCCTGCGCCCCTCGCAAAACCCGCTGGTCGAACATGTGATCGTGCCCGATGGCCCCGACGTGGCTGATATGTGGATCGCGGATCGGGCTGGTCCGGGTGATGTCGTGATCACCGGCGACATCCCACTGGCCGCCAAATGTGTTGAGGCAGGCGCGCGCGTGCTGAAACACAATGGCGCGGCGCTGACAGCAGCCAATATCGGCAACGTATTGGCGACGCGCGACCTGATGGCTGATCTGCGCGCGGCCGACCCGTTCCGGCAGGGCGGGGGCAAAGGGTTTACCAAAGCAGACAGATCGCGTTTTCTGGACGCATTGGAACGGGAACTGAGGGCGGCAAAACGATGAGCATCAAGGCAGTGGTTTTCGACATCGGCAACGTGCTGATCGAATGGCAACCCGAGCGGTTCTATGACTCCGTCATCGGTGAGGAGCGCCGCCGCGAGATGTTCGCCGCAGTCGATTTGCATGCGATGAACGACAAGGTCGATATGGGCCACCACTTTACCGAAACGATCTATGCCGCAGCCGAGGAATACCCCGACTGGCGCGCCGAAATCCGCATGTGGCACGATCGCTGGATCGAGATGGCAGCACCCGTGATCGACCATTCGGTGCGCCTGATGGGGGCCTTGCAGGCCAAGGGGGTGCCTGTGTTCTCCCTCACGAATTTCGGCATCCAGAGCTATGATTACGCCGCCACGCACTATCCATTTTTGCGCAGCTTTGACCGTGACTTCATCTCTGGCCACATGCAGGTGATCAAACCCGCGACCAGGATTTACCAGATGCTCGAAGAGGAAAGCGGGCACAGCGGGGCTGACCTGATCTTTACCGATGACCGTATCGACAATATCGCCATGGCCGCCTCGCGCGGTTGGCGCACACATCTGTTTGAAGGTCCGCAAGGCTGGGCAGATCGTCTGGTTGCCGAAGGGCTGCTGAGCGCGGATGAAGCGGCATGAGCATCCCGTTCATTCGCTTTGACGAAGGCGAGGCGCTGCTGGACTGGATCGGCCTTACGGACGCGCTGGCCGCCGGGCATGACCTGCCGAAGGCAGAGATCGGGGATACGTTCCTTTACCGTGACCCGGACACATTGCTGTCGCGGGCCGCATGGATCGACGGCATGGGTATGGCGGTCAAAACGGCGACTGTCTTTCCGGGCAATCCGGGCAAGGGCGCGCCGATGATCAATGGCGGTGTGAACCTCTACTCTGACACGGATGGCACGCTTGAGGCCATCATCGACTTTCACCTTGTGACCAAGTGGAAGACTGCGGGGGACAGCCTGCTGGCCGCACGTCGCCTTGCGCATCCCGGCACCCGCAGCATCTTGATCGTGGGGGCAGGCACGGTGGGCCGCGCGCTGCACGATGCCTATTCCGCCGCCTTTCCCGGAGCGCATTTCACCGTCTGGAACCGCACGCGGTCCAGTGCCGAGGCGATGGCCGCCGAGCGCCCCGGCCTTGCTGTCGCCAACAGTCTCGAAGACGCAGTGCAGAGTGCCGACATCATCACATCCGCCACCATGTCCACTGACCCGCTGATCAAGGGCGCATGGTTGCGCCCCGGCCAACACGTCGACCTGATCGGCGCGTACCGCCCCGACATGCGCGAAGTGGACGACGCAGCCCTGCTCAAATCCCGCGTTTTCGTGGACAGTTTCGACACGACCGTGGGCCATATCGGAGAGATCAAGATACCGCTTGAGGCCGGAACGATAGCCCGGGATCACCTGCAGGCCGACTACTATGACCTTGCCGCATTTCGTCGCGACCCCGATGACATCACACTGTTCAAGAACGGGGTGGCGCGCATCTGGACCTGATGACCAGCCGCTACATCCTTGATCGGTGGCGCGCCCGGTGATGTGGGCCGTGATCATCCTGCTCGGGGTTCTCGCGATACCGCTGACCATCGAATGGATGCGCAATCCCATCTCGGACAAACAGCGCCGCGAGGCACCGGGCAAGTTTGCCCTGCTGTCCCAAGGCACGACCCACTATGCGTGGCTGGGGCCGGAACGTGGACCCGTAGCGGTGTGCATCCACGGCCTGACCACATCGTCCTATGTCTGGCGGGGCATGGCCAAGGGTCTGGCGCTGATGGGGTTCCGGGTGCTGATCTATGATCATTACGGTCGCGGATTGTCAGACACGGTGCGCGGCAAACAGGATGCTGCGTTTTTCCTGCGCCAACTGACGGACCTGCTGGACCATGAACGCATCGACGAACCGGTGAGCGTGCTGGGATATTCCATGGGCGGGGCGGTTGCGACACATTTTGCAGCCTCTCAACCGGACAGGATCAAGCGACTGATCCTGCTGGCCTCTGCGGGCATGCAGGACATCTCGGGCCCGCGTGTCAGGGTTCTGCGCGACTGGCCCGTGATCGGGGATTGGCTGTTTTTGCTGCTCTATCCCTTCACCCTGCGCAAAGGGCTTGAGGCAGAGGCGGGCCTGCCCGGCAGCGCCGAGAACATCAACGCCATGCAGCGGGCTGAAACGGACCGGCGTGGGTACTTTCCGGCCGTCCTGTCTAGCTTTCGCGGTGTGCTGCGCCACACGACCCAGGAACAGCACCGCGCCATTGCCGCAGCAGGAATACCGGTTCTGAGTATCTGGGCCGAAGCGGATGCGCTGATCCCGCTGTCCGCCAAGGACAAGCTGGCCGAATGGAACCCGCAGGCGCGCCAGTCTGTCATTGCGGGTGCAGGCCACGGGGTGACCTACACGCACACCGATGAGGTTCTTGAGGCTATCCGGGCTTGGGGCTCTTAGGCCGGAACCGCCCGACCCATGGGTTTTTCACGGATTGGCAGGTGCACGATGGCGCTGAACGCTCCGATGGCGACGCCGATCCACCAGACCTGCGTATAGGTTCCGTAAAGGTCGTAAAGCCGACCGCCCAGCCACACACCCAGGAACGACCCCAACTGGTGGGAAAAGAACACGATGCCATAGAGCGTCCCCATATAGCGCACGCCGTAGATATGCGCGACAAGGCCGCTGGTCAGTGGGATCGTGGCCAGCCACAAGGTGCCCATGGCCACTGAAAAGATGATCACAGAGGTCGGCGTGATCGGGAACAGGATGAACAGGGACGCCACAACTGTGCGCCCGGCGTAGATGCCCGCCAGCAGATACTTCTTTGAATACCGCTTGCCTGCCCACCCGGCCAGTAGGGTTCCGGCGATGTTGGCGAGACCGATCAGCGAAATCGCCACAGCGCCTAGCGCAGATGTTGTCGATATGCCCATGCTGTCGAGCGTGCCGCCCGGCAGGATCGGGCCGCACAGTTCGGTGACAAAGGCCGGGAAGTGCGCGGTGATGAAGGCGATCTGATAGCCGCACGAGAAAAAGCCTATGAAAATCAGGAAATAAGATGGATCGCGGAACGCCCTCAACAGGATTTCACCCATGCTTTCTTCCAATTCCGCTTTGGTCGCGGGGGTCGGCACGCGCATCATCGGCAGGGTCAGCAAAGTCGCCAGAATGGCCGCGGCAAAGATCATGAAGACACTGGGCCAGGTGGTGATGCCAAGCAGCCATTCCGCAACGGGGGGTCCAAAGATCTGTCCGCCCGACCCTGCAGCGGCGGCGATAGCAAGGCTCATCGAGCGGTTTTCTTCGCTTGAGGCGCGGCCCACAACGGCCAGGATCACGCCAAACCCTGTTCCTGCGATCCCGAAGCCCACAAGCCAGGCGTAAAGCTGGTGTTCAAGCGGCGTCACCGACCAGGCTGACAACACCAGCCCCAAAGCATAGACCAGTGCGCCAAGGACAATCGCCTTGCGGTCCCCGATTTTCTCGGCAAGCGCGCCAAAAATCGGCTGTCCCACGCCCCACGCCAAGTTCTGGATCGCAATCGCCATCGAAAATTCGGCCCGCGCCCAACTGAACTGATCCGCAATCGGGATCTGGAACACGCCGAAAGACGCACGCACCGCAAAGCTGACGATGATGATGACGCAGCCGACGATCAGGACGGGGGTGAACAGGGGTGTACGGGTTTGCATAGATGTCTCCGGAACGTCCGGTCAGAGTGACCGCGCCAATCGGGCGCGTCAAATCAGGATATTTTGCCGTCGCATCACAATCTCTGAACTGTGCTGGCTTTTCAGGCGGGCAGTGGCGCGTTACCACGGGATGGTATGACCGATTTGATGACAGAATATCAGGCCCTTGTGGCCGCAGGTGATTTGAAACGCGATGACGCGCAGGAAGCGGTCCTGCCGGAATTTGAACGTATCCGCGCTGCACTTGCCGAACCTGTCAAACGCGGGCTGTTCCGCAAGGCCCCGGAACCGCCCAAGGGCCTCTATTTATGGGGCGGCGTCGGGCGCGGGAAATCCATGCTCATGGACTTCTTTGTCTCGCATGTCGAGGCCCCGGCCAGGCGCGTCCATTTCCACGCCTTCATGCAGGAAGTCCACGCCGCAATGCACGAAGCCCGCAAGACTGGAGTCGACGATGCGATTGCGCCGGTCGCTGCAGATGTCGCCGACTCGGTCCGGTTGCTCGCATTTGACGAAATGCAGATCAGCGACATCACAGACGCAATGATCGTCGGCCGTCTGTTCGAGGCGCTGTTTGCCGCAGGGGTTGTGGTGGTGACCACGTCGAACCGCGTTCCAGACGAGCTTTACAAGGACGGGTTGAACCGGCAGTTGTTCGTGCCGTTCATCGAGTTGCTGAAAGAAAAGATGGTGGTCTGGGAACTGGCCTCGCCCACCGACTACCGGCAGGACCGGCTGACCGGAAGCCCGACCTACTTCACACCTCTGGGCGGAGAAGCGCGGCGTCAGATGGATGACATCTGGTCCGACCTGTCCGGCGGGGAGGCGCAAGCGCTCGACATCACCGTAACGGGGCGCACGGTCACAATCCCGCACTTTCGAAATGCTGTCGGGCGCGCCAGCTTTTTCGATCTGTGTGCCAAACCACTGGGCCCAGGTGATTTTCTGGCCATCGCAGAGGCCTGCAAAGTGCTGATGATCGACGATATCCCGTGCCTGTCGCGCAGCAACTTCAATGAGGCCAAGCGCTTTGTTACTCTGGTCGATGCGCTTTACGAGGCCCACGTGCGGCTGATCTGCTCGGCTGCGGCAAGCCCCGAAATGCTCTACCTCGAAGGCGAAGGCACCTTCGAATTCGAACGCACTGCCTCGCGCCTGCGCGAAATGCAAAGCGACGGTTGGGCGACCTAACCGTTTTCGCGCAGCACGGCTCCGGCCAGGTAAAGTGAGCCGCAGATCAGAACGCGCGCTTGGGGGCTGTGATTGAGGATCGCGGTGAGCGCTGCGCAAAGATCGGGCGCGTCGGATGCTTTCAGCCCGACATCCCGCGCCGCCCGAGCGGTCTCGACAGCGGGCAGAGTCGCCACTTCGCCCGGAATCGACAGGGCGGTGAGGCTGTCGGCAACATCCGCCAATGGGGCAAGGTATCCGCGCACGTCCTTGGTGTTGAGCATGCCGCAGATTATGTGCGTCGACCGTTTGGGCAGGCTGCGGATCACTGATGCAAGCGCGTTGCCCGCAGCCGGGTTGTGCCCCCCGTCCAGCCACAACTCCGCGCCGGACGTCGCCGCCTGTTCCGCCAGCGGTCCGCTGCGCAACCGTTGCATGCGGGCGGGCCATGTCACCTCGGTGACGGCGGCGTGGCAGGCCGCGTCGTCACAGCCCAGATGGCGCAGCGCTGCCAGCGCCATCCCTGCATTCTGGATCTGGTGGTCGCCGGGCAAAACCGGGCGCGGCAGATCCAACAGGCCTGTCTCATCCTGAAAAATCATCCCGTCCCGTTCGGGACTGGCATGCCAATGCTGCCCATAGGCGAGGATTGGAGCGCCGAGCTTGTTGGCACGTGCCTCGATCACCTCAAGTCCAGCTTCGTCCTGCTGACCGATAATGACCGGCACGCGCCGCTTGATGATCCCGGCCTTTTCGCCTGCAATCGCCTCGATCGTATCGCCAAGGAACGCCTCGTGGTCCATGGACACGGGCGTAATGATTGTCAGGGCGGGTGCATCGATCACATTGGTCGCATCCAGTCGCCCACCAAGGCCCACCTCGAGCAGCGTGTAATCCGCAGGTGTGCGGGCAAAGGCGAGGAGGGCGGCACAGGTCGTGATCTCGAAATAGGTGATGTCGGCGCCACCGTTGGCGGCGTAGCATTCATCCAGCAGCGCGGTCAATGCCTCCTCGGTGATCAGGGTGCCCGCGAGGCGGATACGTTCGTGAAAGCGTGCCAGATGTGGCGAGGTGTAGGCGTGCACACGGTGCCCCGCCGCCTCAAGCCCGGCGCGGATCATCGCCTGCGTCGAGCCTTTGCCGTTTGTCCCTGCGATATGGATCACGGGCGGCAGATCGTTTTGGGGATTGCCCAATGCTTCCAGCAAGCGCCAGACACGATCCAGGGTCAGGTCAATGATCTTGGGGTGCAGCGCCATCATCCGGGCAAGGATGGCGTCGGATGTCGGGGCCGTCATGGCTTGGCAGGATCGCCGTCGATTTCAGCCTCAGCCGCCGAGACTGGCGTGGTCGGTGCTGGCAAATCCCCCATCACAGCAGGCGGGAGCCCCATCAACATGCGGGTTATCGTGATCAGTTCGGCGCGCATTTCTGTGCGATTGGTCACCCGATCAAGCATGCCGTGGTCCAGCAGGTATTCGGCGCGCTGGAACCCTTCGGGCAACTTTTCACGGATGGTCTGTTCGATCACGCGCGGCCCGGCAAAGCAGATCAGGGCGTTGGGTTCAGCGATATGCACATCGCCCAGCATTGCATAGCTGGCCGTGACGCCCCCGGTCGTTGGGTGCGTGAGGACGACGATGTAAGGCAGCCCCGCCTCTTTCAGCATCTGCACGGCGACCGTGCTGCGGGGCATCTGCATCAGACTCAGGATACCTTCCTGCATCCGCGCGCCACCGGCTGCAGAGAACAGGATAAGCGGGCGCTTGAACTTCACGGCCTCCTGGGCAGCAGCGATAATGGCATTGCCGACATACATGCCCATCGAACCGCCCATAAAGGAAAAATCCTGCGCGGCGGCGATGATGGGGGTGCGCCCGATCTCGCCTGCGGCCACCAGCATGGCCTCCGTCTCTCCGGTCGCCTTTTGGGCGGCGCGCATGCGGTCGGGGTATTTCTTTTGATCGCGGAATTGCAGCGGATCGGCGATGGGGGCAGGCACCGCGACTTCGGAATAGATGCCGCCGTCAAACAGCGCGCCGAACCGGTCGCGTGGGGTGATCGCCATGTGGTGATTGCAGTTGGTGCAGACGTTCAGGTTGTCGCTTAACTCGCGGTGAAACAGCATCGTGCCGCATTCGTCACACTTGGTCCACAGATTGTCCGGCGTTTCGCGGCGCGAAAAGATCGAGTTGATCCGGGGCCGGACGTAGTTGCTGATCCAGTTCATGAGGTCTTCCTGCTGCGACGTTGACTGTCAGATAATCCGGCCAAGGCGCAAATGCAATCAAGCCCTGATCGCAAGACGCGCCACAAGCCAGCTGACCAGCATAAAGCCAAAGTCGACAGGCAGCCACGCCGCCATTTGCGCCTCATCCGACAGACCAAAGGGCAGGACATAAAGCGCAAGGCCCGACATCTCGTCCGGCACACTGGTCAGCACCATGGCTGACAGGTTATTGGCAAAGTGCACGGCGATGGCAGGGCCAAGCGTGCCCGACCGGGCCGTTAGGTCCGCCATCAAAACGCCGAACATCGTGGCCCAGGCGACAATCGTCCACGCATTGCTGCCCGCGCTGTCGGGCAGATAGTGGGCGATCCCGAACAGGGCGGCAGGTGCAATCATCCAGATCAGGGGCGATCTGAAACGGGCCGCCAGTTGCTGCTGGATGTAACCGCGAAAGAAGACTTCTTCGGCGCCCGACTGGATCAACACCGCAATAAGGGCGACAGGCAGCAAGAGCAGCCAGCGCCCCAATTCCATATTGCGCTGCAACGGCTCGCCCATCCCGTAGGGCGGCAATATCCAGATCACTGCGGTCAGGATCATCATGGCGACGAAGACGACGATAAACTGTCGCCCCGCCAGACCGGGTTCACCAAGCAACGTCACCGGGCGGCGCTTGTGCACCATGATCACCACAAGTGCGGCAGACACCGCCAGAAAACCCAGTTGGGATAGCAGGATCAGCATACCCGCCACTGTCTGGCCTGACTGCGCATCTGCGATGATCGCATTCACTATGTGCGGAGGCATCACCTGAAACAGCGTGCCGAATAGCATCTGGCTCAGAACAAGGAACAGTCCCGCTGCCAGAACGATGCCAAAACACAGCCGCCAGACCTGCGCCGTGCCCTTGGCGGGCGCAACAAACCGGTCGTGTGGGTGATAGTCAAAGGACCAGACGCTCATTCATCCAGTGGCGGCGGAGGCGGCCCCTCGTCCTGGGGAATGGCGATATTGGCCTGACGCAACAGCTCGGCTGCCCCCGTCAGGTGCCCTGCAACGGTTTGCAACAGGCTGAGCAAAACGGTGGAGTCGTTTTCCACGACGGCGCGGAATTCGGTCGCACCAATCCGCAGAAACGTCGACTTGGTTGTCGCCGTCAGGTTCAACTGGCGCGGTTCGTTGGAAATGATCGCGAGATCACCGATCAGTCGTCCCGGCTCCACAGTGGTCACAGGCCTTTCGCCTTCATCCGTGTTGTAGGTCATGACGGCAGAGCCGGATATGCACAGGTAGGCCGCATCAGGTTTTTCGTTCATCGAAAAGATGCGTTGATCTTTCTTGGCTTCGTACCAGTTCGCAGCAAAGGCAAGCAGGCGCTGGTTCCTGTTGCTCAACCCGGCAAAAAGCTCGGTCCGGGCGATCACCCGCAGTTTCCGGCTTAGGTCGTCACCTTCTTCTTCATCATTTTTCTGGACACCATCGATGCGGCCATCCTTGATTTCGACAAACAGATCGTAAGCGTCGGGGTTTTCAAATTTCTCTTCGAGAAAGATCAGGGTCGCATCGGGCAGCAGGCCGCGCAGGGCATTGCGTGTCTTGCGACGTTCCTCGGCGCTGTGGGACGCAAGGGCACGGTCAAGAACCAAAACATCAGGCCGCTTGATCCCGGCACGCGAAAACGCAGCGCGTTCGTGGAACACTGCCGGCAGGTTTGTCCCGCCAAGGCCGGTTGGAATGTCAAAGGCGGTCTCAGCCACCAAACGGCGTAACCCTTCGTCCTTGATCAGGTCGGCCACGAGGTCTTCGATCAATTCACCTTTGAGGCCTGCAACCATGGATATCCGCCCATAAAGCGCGTTTTCCAGCAACGTCAGGCGGGGCAGGTAGTTTTCCGGATCAATGGGAACAAAGAAGTCTTCGGTCTGCGTGCGCAACGCGACACCGCTGGCCTTGCGGATTTCCACGATCTCTTTCTTGAAACTTTCGGGAAAGGCGGGTCCGATCTGTTCTGCGGTAAAGGCAAAAGGCACAGTCAGCAGCAGCGCGAATTCATCATCGGTCAGCGCAATATCACCGCGCTCACGGCGGCGCTGCGAAATATCAACCAGCCGTTCATACAAAGCATCATCAATGTTCAAAGCGGTGAACAGCGGGTGACTGGTCCCGTCCCGGCCAAATGTCTGGTGCAGCGTTTCGATCAGTGTCTGAGAGATCGCGATGCCCTGTTCCGCAAGCCCATGTTCAAAGATCAGGTTCATGAACACCGTATTGGCGGCAAGCCCTTCCTGACTGATTTCGCGCTTGGGCGAGGCAAACAGCAGGTTGCCTCCCAGAGGCACGGCGGGGTTAAACGCCTCCGGATCAAAACGGTAGACTTCGTCGATCAGCTCCTTTTCACGCAGGCACTCTTCGACCGCGGGGCGCATGGCCACGATGGCCTTGGCAAGCTCCGGGTGCATGTCCGGGTCAATCCGGCTGGTCAGCATGCGACGGAACATGAAATCATCAATGCCCATCGCCTGCACCAGTTCGAACCACCACTGGCGGATGTCATCCGCGTTGTTCAGCCCGGCAAGAGACGGATCAACCCAATCCGCATCAACCTTGTCGCCACTGTTGCCGGAACGGATCGCTTCGTTCTGGTCGCGATCCTTTTTGTCGCGCACCCAGTCCACCGTTCGCGGGCTGGTCATGAGCGGCATCAGCAGGTTGGACCCCAGCGTGCCGTCAAACAAATAGGGGCGCGAGTGGGCATACCCGATCCGCGCCGCGATCACCGCCTGATGCATCTTGGACAGATCATATCCGGCCATCTCGATTTTGCCACGCGTCGGCAACACTTCACGCGTCAGCAATTCGGCCAGCGCTGTGCGTTCAGTCTGATTGCGCGCCTGAATGGCCACACGCGCGCCCTTCGGGATCGTCAGATCGATGTTTTCAAGGATCGGGTTGTTGTCAGCGGCGCGCACGGTGACGTCCTTAACAACGATATCGCCTTGCAGGTGAGGGATCTCTTCGGGTTCGCCGTCAAACAGCTCTTCGTCGATCATGCCATTTGGGCCGAACCGTTCAGTCACGACCTCCCAGCGCACAGCCATGTCCTGTGTCTGGTTGTAATACATCAACAGCTCTTTCCACGGGCTCGACAGGTCCTTGTAGGCCGCCAAAGCCGCGACAAGCGCGCCGACCGTGATTTCGCCCTGAATGGCCAGATAGCCGCCAACGGCATAGAAAAAGAACGGGGTCAGCTGCGTGATGAAGTTGTTGAGGAACTTCATGAAGAATTTCTTCTGGTAGATCTGGAAGCGGATACCAAACAAGCGACCCAGACGGTCGGTGAACTGCGCCAGACGGTAGCGCAGGCCGCCATTGGTCCGCAGATCTGAAATCCCTGCCGCGCTTTCGCCGATCTCGGACGAAAAGGCGCGCATTTCCTTGATCCGTTCCTTGTTCAGCAGGTTGATCCGGCGTTGCAGCATCGGGATCAGCCAAGCCTGCAACGGGATCAGTGCGATGCCCGCCAGCCCGAACCAGAAAGACTGAATGAAAAGGAACACCAGAATGATCAGCATCTGACCGGCCTGGAAAACAGGCTGGGCCACCATATCGCCCATCAGCCCGCCCATCGGCTCGGCCTCTGAGGTGACCATGCTGACCAGTTCGCCCTGAGAGGTGGAACGGAAATAGCTGCGCGGAAAGCGCAGCATGCGTGCGATCAGCGAATAACGAAACCGGCGCAGCAGACGTTCCGCCGTCACCCCCTTCATCGTGTTCAGGCGCATTTTCAGCAGCCCGTGCGCCACGACCGCCCCGAGATATCCAAAACACAAGGCCAGAAGGAACTGAATCTGGGTCAGCTCAATGCCCCAAAGATCGATGACATTGCTCGACGCCCCGATGGCGTCGTTGATGATCCGCTTGGGCAATTCCAGCGTCGCATAAAGAAACGGGAACGTCACAACGGTCAGCGCCAGCAACAGCAGTTGGTCTCTTTTGGAATGCTTCCAGATGAAAGCGAAAAGGCTGGAATCCATTGGTCTGTCCTGATCGGCTGTGCCCGGTGGTCTAGCACATACCGCGCCCCCGCCTGAACCGTTCGGTTTACCTAGTGGCACCCACAGTGCAATGCAACCGCGTCTGACGCTTGCAGGGATGCGGACCAATGGCTATTCCGGTGCAAATGTCTTGAGGGAGAGGCCCGATGCCAAACGGCAAATTCGACAAATCCAAACTGCCCAGCCGTCATGTGACCGAAGGCCCCGCACGCGCGCCACACCGGTCCTATTACTACGCCATGGGCATGACCGAAGAGGAGATTCACCAGCCTCTGGTCGGAGTCGCCACCTGCTGGAACGAGGCCGCCCCCTGCAACATCGCCCTCAACCGTCAGGCACAGTCCGTCAAGGTCGGGGTCAAGGCGGCCCATGGCTCGCCGCGCGAATTCACTACGATCACCGTCACCGATGGCATCGCGATGGGTCATGAGGGCATGCGTTCGTCCCTTGCCAGCCGCGAAGCGATTGCCGACACGGTCGAGTTGACCATGCGCGGCCACTGCTATGACGCCATTGTCGGCCTTGCCGGTTGCGACAAATCCCTGCCGGGGATGATGATGGCGATGATCCGTCTGAACGTGCCGTCCGTGTTTCTTTATGGCGGGTCGATCTTGCCGGGCCGCGTGGCCAAGAACGCCGCCGTACCCGCCGAGTATCTCGACCGCGACCTGACCGTGCAGGACATGTTCGAGGCCGTGGGGCATCAGCAAAACGGCACCATGACCGAAGCCGAGCTGGAAATCCTGGAACGGGTTGCCTGCCCCTCTGCCGGGGCCTGTGGTGGGCAATTCACCGCGAACACAATGGCCTGCGTGTCCGAGGCTATCGGCCTTGCGCTGCCCAACTCCTCCGGCGCGCCCGCGCCTTACGAGAGCCGCGACGAATACGCCAAGGCGTCGGGTGCTGCGGTGATGAATCTGATCGAAAAGAACATCCGTGCCCGCGATATCTGCACCCGCGAAGCGTTCGAGAACGCCGCGCGCATCGTTGCTTGTACCGGAGGCTCCACCAACGCGGGCCTTCACCTGCCCGCCATGGCGCATGAAGCCGGTATCGACTTTTTCCTTGAGGACGTATGCGAAATCTTCCGCGACACCCCCTATTTCGTCGACCTGAAACCGGGCGGCCAGTACGTCGCCAAGGACCTCTACGAAGTCGGCGGCGTACCTGTGGTCATGAAGGAGCTGCGCAAGGCCGGTCTGCTGCACGAGGATTGCATGACCGCCACCGGCTATTCCATCGGCGAAGAACTGGACAAGAACACGCTGGAGGCGGACGGCAAGGTCATCTACCCCGTCGAAACGCCCATTACCAAGACTGGCGGCGTCGTCGGCCTCAAGGGCAATGTGGCTCCTGAAGGGGCTATCGTGAAGGTGGCGGGGATCGAACCTCAGCACCAGATTTTCACCGGCCCTGCGCTGATCTTTGAATGTGAACAGGACGCGTTTGAAGCGGTGCAGAACCGCACCTACTCCGAAGGCGATGTCTTTGTCATCCGCAACGAAGGCCCCGCAGGCGGCCCCGGCATGCGCGAGATGCTGGCGACCACTGCCGCCCTGTCCGGTCAGGGCATGGGCAAGAAAGTCGCGCTGATCACCGATGGCCGTTTCTCTGGCGCGACACGCGGATTCTGCGTCGGTCACGTCGGCCCCGAGGCGGCGCATGGCGGGCCGATTGCGCTGCTCAAGGACGGCGACGTGATCACCATCAACGCTATCGAAGGGTCAATCAATGTCGCCCTTTCGGACGAGGAGCTTGCGACGCGCAAGGCCGCATGGTCCGGACCGCGTGAGACGCTTTATGGTGCTGGCGCGTTGTGGAAATACGCCCAGCTTGTCGGCTCAACCTATCTTGGGGCGGTGACTCATCCCGGTGCCAAGGCCGAACGCCATGATTACATGGATCTCTAAGGCGCTCGCGGCAGGGGCCATGTGCTTGGCCCTTGCCAGTTGTGACGAGTTGGCCGGTACGGGCGGCAGCGGACAGGGCAGCGGGTTGCCCTTTGCCAAGCTGGCGCGTGGGGCCGTCACGCTGGTGCCCCCTTTCGGGTATTGCGTCGACAAACGCAGCTTGCGCACAAGTTTTGCGTTGATGGCACGCTGCGACACGCTTGGCGGTACCGCGACATTCGGCGCGCCCCTTGCCCTGATCACCGCCGCGACTGTCGCACAGAGCAGTGGCGCGTCACTGGCAGGCCCAGAAACCGAAACCGTCCTGACCCGCCGCCAGTCCGGCACGCTGACTCTGTTGCAGGTCAGGGGCACACCCCCAGCGCCGAAATGCGTGACGTGTTCTGGCGCGCGATCGGTCAGGTGGGCAATCAGGTTGTCGGCCTGGCCGTTTACGAGGCCGCCGAAAGCGCGGAACTGGGCGAACGCGCGCCAGAATTGCTGACCCAAACCATGCGCCGCACCCGGGCGCAAACGGCCGCGCTGGCCGCCAGCGCTCAGGACAATTCTGCAACGACACCGGCAAAACCGGCTCAGAACTGACATTTGCCCGGTTTATTTCAAAGAAACCTTTGGCATAGATAAGAAAGCCCACATGCAGGGGCAGCCAGAGACGGCGCAGGGCAAATGGCAGGTAAAACGATCAGGTATATCGAAAGACTTGCGCATAGGCGTGCAATGCGTCGTTGGGCGCGGGCGGCGCGCACTGCAAAGGAAACCGACCTTGGCGAATTGCGTGCCCTGCGCAGTTCCGCGCGTCTGTTGCGCAGCCACCTTGACGGTCTGATCCATGTGGGCGACGAACGGCTGGCATTGCCTGCCATCGGGTCGACGAACTTTGCCCGCCCGCACAACGCGGACTGGGCGTGGCGTCCGGAGTTGTGGCGCGGGTCTTTGCCCGAAGCGGGCGCGTCATCCGTGCAAACGAAATCCATGTTCGGCAGCGAAGTGACCGTTTTTCACGACTGCGCCCTGAGCGAATTGACCCTGCGCCAGATCCGCAACCAGCGCGAGCGTGACATTGCCCCCTACGGTCTGCGCATGGATGTTTTCAAGTTTGATGGTTCCTTTCTTTCGCTGGTAATCGACCTGCCCCCCGACGCGGTGCAGGGGCTGCGCAAAACACATCTTTTGGGCATGAACACCATCGTCGAAATGGAAAACCCCTTGGAAATCTTCGGGCGACTCAACATCCGGCACGGGCCCAACACCGAACAGATCGTGCGTGAATTGCCGCTGAATGAGCAGGATGTGACCGTCGAATTCGACCTCGCCTATTCCAAACTGAACGAAAAGCGGATCGAAAAAGCGTGGATCGATCTGATCTTTGAAGGGCCGGAAATGAACCAGATCACACTGCGCGATCTGACGTTCTCGCGCCGCCCGCGCGCCGCATTGTGAGAGAGGAAGCGCGATGAGCACTCTGGTACTGACGCCCACCAAAATGCGGCAAGGCATCTGGGAAGGGGTGATCAAACAGACCGGCAGCGGCGTTCCGCAAATCCGGGTGACCCATCTGGACGTGACCGTGCCTGAAATCGACCTGACCGAAACCGGCACCGCGGGCGAATGGCTGCTTGAGGTGCCGATTCCGATGTCCGCCATTTCCGAGGGCGTGCAGGTCTTTGTGATCTCGGATGCACTGAACGACGAAACGCTAGGTCAGTTCACTTTGATCGCGGGCGAGGTTTTGGGCGATGATCTGCGCGCCGAGGTCGAATTGTTGCGCGCCGAACTCGACATGCTGAAACGCGCCTTTCGCCGTCACTGCACGGAAACATCCTAAGCCCGTTTGGCCGCCGCAAGGGCAGCGCGCAGCACGTCCCGATCTCCGATATGATTGGCGAGGACCAGGATCAGACGCGCGTTCAGTGCATCGCTGTCTGCTTTGGACAATCCGTCATGGACGCCCAGCAACTCGTCGTAAAATCCATCCGGGTCAGCGATGTTGGGCTCAAGATTTAGCGCCATCAGCGCACCTCCTTACCAAGTGCGATGCGCAGTGCGCTTTGAATATCTTCAACCGTGGCAGACGGCCAGCGCGCGACCACGTGTTGATCGGGGCGCAGCAGATACACCGCCTGCGTGGCACTGCCAAGATAGCGGTCCCGCACCATCCCCTTGGGGTCATCCGCAGCGCTCAGCGTCACGTGGTGCACCGGAACGCCGTCAAGGCTGTCGATGTCCGGGGGATCGGTGCATATCGCAAGGATGGCAAATGACCCCTTCAACCGGTCCAGCAGGAATCCGTCGGCC
The DNA here is from genome assembly GCF_045797845.1 of Tateyamaria armeniaca. Classification (NCBI taxonomy): domain Bacteria; kingdom Pseudomonadati; phylum Pseudomonadota; class Alphaproteobacteria; order Rhodobacterales; family Roseobacteraceae; genus Tateyamaria; species Tateyamaria armeniaca. The sequence goes on along the minus strand of NZ_JBHDIY010000002.1, from coordinate 1,346,472 downwards.
AGCTCTGCGTCTACACAAGGTGCCCCGACGCGAGTGCGTGCAGGGCCGTCCAGTACGTCCGGGCCGTTGAGCAGATGGCCGTCATACACACATGGCACCGACAGACGCCCTGAGTTGACCAGTGGTCGGGCAAAAGCATGATCCGCGGCCAGTTCAAGCACGGCGTTGCGAAAGGTTTTGCTGATCTCACTTTTCGGTGTCAGGAAATCTGTTGCGCGGGTTGAGTTGAGAATATTCTCGTCCGCTGCAAAAGAGCGTTCCGTCGAATAGGTGTCGAGCAGCGCATCGGGTGCAAGACCGCGCACGACAAGGTCCAGTTTCCACGCAAGGTTCTCGGCGTCCTGTATTCCGGAATTGGCACCCCGCGCACCAAAGGGCGATACCTGATGCGCGCTGTCCCCTGCAAACAGGACGCGCCCATGGCGGAAGGACTCCATCCGGCGGCACTGGAAGGTGTAGATCGAGGTCCATTCCAGCTCGTATTCCGCCCCCTCGCCCAGCATTGCATCGACGCGGGCGCGCACGCGGTCGGGGTCTAGTTCCAGCTTGCGGTCAATGTCCCAGCCCAGTTGGAAGTCGATGCGCCAGATGTCATCAGGCTGTTTGTGCAGCAGCGCAGATTGGCCGGAGTTCTTGAACGGCGGTTCGAACCAGAACCAGCGTTCCGTCGGGAAATCGGCTGTCATCTTGACGTCGGCGATCAGGAAATTGTCCTCGAACACACGGCCATCAAAGCTGAGGCCCATCATGTCGCGGATGGGCGAGCGAGCGCCATCGCAGGCAATCAGCCAGTCTGCTTCGATCTGATAGGGGCCGTCCGGTGTGTCGATGTCCAGCACAACGTGATCATCCTGAACAGTCATGCCCGTCAGCGCATTGCGTCCGCGGATTTCGATGGGTGCGCCGCCGTCTTGCGCGCTGCGGATTTCATCCACCAGAAACTTTTCGAAATAGGGTTGCTGCAGATTGATGAAGGCCGGGTTCTTGTGGCCGTCTTCGGGTTGCAGATTGAATTCAAACACCTTGTCAGGGCCGTGAAACACCTTGCCGACGTTCCACACGACACCCTTTTCTCGCATCCGTTGACCTGGACCCAGACGGTCGGCGATCTCAAGCGTGCGCTTGGCAAAACAGATCGCGCGACTGCCTTGCCCGACCCCCTCGTGATCGTCTAGCACAAGCACAGGCGTGCCCTTGCGCCCCAGATCAAGCGCGGTTGCCATGCCGATGGGACCGCCACCGACGATCACAACCGGATGGCGCTGTGTGGGCTGTGATTGCGCCGGCACGGGTGCGTATGGGTAAAGCTTGAACGCCAGATCGTAGCGGACATCGACCATCTGTTTACCCCTGAAGCTGTTCCCACATCTCGATGTCCCGCTTGTCGGTCCAGATGCGTGGATGCGCGATGCCCCGCGCCTCGTCATAGGCGCGGGCCACGTTAAACGGCAGGCAATGTTCATAGATGGCGTAGTCGTGGAACTTGGGATCGCATTCGGCCCGCACCGCATCCCATGCCTCTTTCAGTGTTCCGTTGCGCGCAGCCACACGGGCGGCGGGACGGTAGGTGCTTTGAACAAAGTCGCGGGTGCTTTCGATGGCTTTGTTCACCATATCCTTGCCCATCAGCGCATCCCCACGCCCCGGGGCGATGGCATCAACGTCATGAGCCTTGATCGCGTCGAGCGTTGTGCCCCAATCGGCAAAGTGTCCGTCGCCGCAATAGCAGGCCGAGTGGTATTCGACGATGTCGCCGGTGAACATCACATTCTGATCCGGCACATGGATCACTGCGTCACCCGCAGTATGCGCGCGGCCCACATGTTTGATGTCAACGCGACGGTTGCCCAGGTAGACGGTCATCCCTCGGGAAAAGGTCGTGGTTGGCCATGTGAGGCCGGGAATGCTCTCGTGGCCTTCGAACAGACGGGGGAAGCGTTGGAATTCGCTGTCCCAGTCTTCTTGCCCGCGTTCGGCGACCATGGCGCGGGCGGTGTCGGACATGATGATCTGATCGGCGCCGTAGGCAGACGCCCCCAGCACGCGCACGGCATGATAATGGGTCAACACCACGTGGCTGATCGGCTTATCCGTCACCTCACGTACCTTTTCGATGACCTTGGCGGCCAGGCGGGGGGTCGCCTGCGCCTCGACGATCATCACGCTGTCATCGCCAATGATGACGCCGGAATTCGGATCACCCTCGGCGGTAAAGGCCCACAGACCCTCACCAATCTCGTCAAAGGTGATCGTTTTTTCAGTCAAGTCGCCCTGAGAGGCAAAGGCTTTGGCCATGGTAATCGTTTCCTTACTGGGCGTCGGGTTGTTGGTCTGGATGTGCGGCGGCAATTTCCGGAACGGCAAGGCACGCAGCTTCGATCCGCGCAACGTTGGGATAGGGGGTCAGATCTACGCCCCAGCGCCGCGCGTTATAGGCTTGGGCCACAAGGCACAGATCGGCAAGGTCCGGCGTGTCGCCAAAGGCAAATTCGGTCGTGTCGTCAACAAGGGTTTCAAAGGCAGCAAATCCCTGATCCATCCAGTGCCGCATCCACGCCATCGCACCGTCCGTATCGACTCCGTAGGCATCGCGCAGATGTGTGACCACTCGCAGATTGTTCACCGGATGCACATCCACCGCCATCGTGTGTGCTGCCGCCAGAACCCGCGCGCGCAACCGCTTGTCCGCCGGCAGCAAAGGCGGGGTCGGCCAGGTTTCTTCAATGTAGTCAAGGATCGCCAGCGATTGCGTGAGCACGGTACCGTCGGCCAAAACCAGCGTCGGAACACCTTTGCCGGGGTTGAGTGCGGCGTAGTCATCGCTGCGCTGATCACCTGCCAATAGATCAACGGGCACTGTTTCGTACCCTACACCCTTAAGGTTCAGCGCGGCACGCACGCGGTAGGACGTGGTGGAGCGCCAATAGCTGTAGAGCTTGATCTGGGATGAAGACATCAAAAGGGCACCGGCGTTGCGTTGCAGCCATCGGTAATAGTTGTTTTTGTAACCAACAAGGGCGGCAATTGGGGTTTTGAGCCGTGTTACGCGCTTATCTCGGTTACACCTGATGTAACGGCCACTCGGATCTGACGAACCGCATTTCGGCATCTGATCCAGAACGCATCCGACCAAAATCACTCTCAAGCGGCAGTTTGCCCATTGCGATCTGTCTCCACTTGTCTTCGGATGTCGTGAGCCCAACAACGCACCGTTAACTACGGAGATTGACCCAATGAAACGCTCCCGCATCAACGACATCATCGCTGAATCCGACGATTTCATGCGTACGTTCGGGTTCGTCATGCCCCCCTTTGCCTATTGGAGCCCGGACGAATTCAAGGCGCGCAAGGACATCGCGCGTAACGTGATTGAAGCCCGATGCGGTTGGGACATCACCGATTACGGCGTTGGTAAATTCGACACGATGGGGCTGTTTCTGTTCACCTTGCGCAATGGTCGACTGGCCGATCTGCAGCGCGGAGGAGGGATGTGCTATGCCGAAAAGCTGCTGATTTCCAAGCAGGATCAGCTTAGCCCGATGCACACGCATGTCCTGAAGGCCGAAGATATCATCAACCGCGGCGGCGCAACTCTAGTGATCGAGTTGTTTGGTTCTGATGCACAAGGCCAATTCGCCGAAGATCAGGGCGGCACCGTCTTTTGCGATGGCATCCAACGCGACTTTGCCCCCGGAGAGAAACTGCAACTCGCGCCCGGAGAAAGCGTGACGTTGATGCCAGGTGACTGGCACGCCTTCTGGGGCGAAGGCGGAGACGTTCTGATCGGGGAGGTTTCAACGGTGAACGACGATGAAACCGACAACATCTTTCGCGAACCGATTGGCCGTTTTGCGAATGTGGACGAAGACGTTGATCCAGTTCATCTTTTGGTCAGCGACTATCGTACGTGGTTGGGCTGAGTTTCATTTAGTGGTCGTGATGGATAAGACGCGAAGAGATTTTGGCCATTGGCCCGCGCAGAAATCACGGGGAAAATCAAACACGCTGGCGACCCCGGCAGGATTCGAACCTGCAACCTGCCCCTTAGGAGGGGGCTGCTCTATCCAGTTGAGCCACGGGGCCGTGCGTTCCTTCCATTACTGCGTCCCAGACGCCTTGTCACCTGCAGCAGGCAGGACAAGCGTGCAGAGACTCTTGAATTCCTTCGGCATTTGGCGATAACTCGAAGCGCAGCTAATTCGAAGGATTGACGTTGACTGATCGCGCCCCACGCCCGCTGACCCTGCGCGATGTTTCTGCTGCATCAGGCGTCTCCGAAATGACTGTCAGCCGGGTTCTCCGCAACCGGGGCGATGTCAGCGAGGCCACCCGTGCCAAGGTTCTGGAGGCGGCCAAAACGCTGGGATATGTGCCAAACCAAATCGCCGGATCGCTTGCCTCGCAACAGGTCAATCTGGTCGCCGTGATCATCCCATCCCTCGGAAACATGGTCTTTCCCGAGGTTCTGACCGGCATCAACCAAGTGCTCGAAGACACCCCTTTGCAACCGGTTTTCGGCGTCACCGATTACATGCGGGACAAGGAAGAACGCGTTCTTTACGAAATTCTTTCATGGCGTCCTTCTGGCGTGATTATCGCAGGGCTTGAGCATTCCGATGCAACGCGGGCCATGCTGAAAAATGCAGCCATTCCGGTCGTCGAGATCATGGATACCGATGGCAATCCAGTCGACAACATGGTCGGCATTTCCCACCGCGCGGCGGGTCAGCAGATGGCCCGCGCCATCCTGAAACAAGGGTATAGCCGGATCGGATTCATGGGTACGTCCATGCCCCGCGATCACAGGGCGCGCAAACGCTTTGAAGGTCTGACCGAAGTTCTGGCCAAGGCAGGCATCGAGATCGAGGCGCGCGATTTCTATTCTGGTGGGTCTGCCCTTGCCAAGGGGCGCGAGATGACGAAAGCGATGCTGGATGCCAATCCAGACCTCGATTTTCTGTATTACTCCAATGACATGATCGGGGCTGGTGGCCTTCTGTACCTGTTCGAACAAGGCGTGGATATACCGGGGCAGATTGGTCTGGCGGGTTTCAATGGCGTTGAATTGCTGGACGGTTTGCCGCGCCGCCTTGCCACGATGGATGCCTGTCGTCTCGACATCGGGCGTGCGGCGGCCAACATCATTCTGGAACGTCTGGGCGGGTCGACAGAACCGCAACATATCACCCTTTCACCCAAGATTTCCTATGGCGACACATTGCGTCGCCAACGGCGGCCTTGACCCATTTCACCCTGACGAATGACGCGGCACGGCGCGTTTTCCTTGATCGTCACGCCTTGTCGGAAACACCGCAAGGTGCAGGGCGCGGTCACGATCTGTTGCACCTCATAGAGCGCCTGGGCTTTGTGCAGCTTGACAGCATCAACACTGTGGCGCGCGCCCACGATCTGATCCTGTTTGCGCGCAGGCCGCGATATCGCCCGAAATCGCTCAAACTTTTGTACGAACGCGACCGGGCGCTCTTTGAACACTGGACCCATGACGCCGCAATCGTGCCGATTGCCTTTTACCCCTATTGGCACATGCGCCGTCAGCGCGACGCCGATCTGCTGCGCAGCCGGTGGAAGAACTGGCGGCGGGATGGCTTTGAGGCACAGTTTCAAACCGTGCTCGACATGATCCGCGAACGTGGGCCAGTCTGTTCCGGCGACGTGGGTGAGGGTGAAAAGCGCGGGTCAGGTGGGTGGTGGGACTGGCATCCGTCCAAGACGGCCCTCGAATACCTGTGGCGGTCCGGCGCTTTGAGTGTGGTCAAGCGGCAAGGGTTTCAAAAATACTATGACCTGACAGAACGCGTCATCGACCAGACCGCGGCTGGAAATGCACCGGACGAGGAAGAGACGATAGACTGGTGCTGTCGCGAGGCGTTGAACCGTCTGGGCTTTGCCACACACGGAGAGTTGGCGGCCTTCTGGGCACATATAACCCCAGCCGAAGCCAAGGGCTGGTGCTCGCGTGCGCTTGCAGAAGGCCGGATCATTCAGGTGTGCGTCACCTGTGTGGACGGAACGGAACGCCCCGCCTATGCCTGGCCGGACCTGCCCAATTGCCCGACACAAACCATTGATCCGACGCCGCGCCTGCGGGTTCTCAGCCCGTTTGATCCGGCCTTGCGCGATCGCAAGCGGGCCGAGCGTTTGTTTGGATTTGCCTATCGGATCGAGATTTTCGTGCCTGAGCCAAGGCGCAAATACGGCTACTATGTCTTTCCTCTGCTGGAAGGCGACAAGGTTGTCGGGCGCATTGATATGAAGGCGTTCCGGGCCGAGGATACCTTGCGGGTGCGTGCCCTGTGGCCCGAACGCAAGGTGCGCTGGGGCAAGGGGCGGCAGCGTGCCCTGGAGGCTGAACTGGAACGTGTGCAACGGCTGGCGGGCGTGTCCCAACTGGCCTTCGAAGATGGGTGGCTGCGCGACCCGCTTTAGCAATTGCGCACAGATGCAGACACGTTAGGGTCGCGCCCATGCAAAACGAACCGTTCATACCGACAATCCGATCCGTTGGTCTGAATGGCTTGCTTGTCACATTTGGCGACACAGCCTCGGACGAGGCAAACCGCGCCGCCATCGCCTTTCGCAGCGCCGTTGATGCGCAGAATTGGCCGGAAGTCAGCGAAAGCAGCAGTACATTGGTGTCCGCCTTTTTCCGCGTGGACCTTGCAGAGTACGGCTTTGATGGACTCAAGGACAAGTTGGATGGCGTGTTGGCCGCGCACGACTGGACGACAGCCGAGTTGCCTGCAGGCCGAACCCTTTGGACCATCCCGGCCGTCTTTGGCGGCGACCGCGCACCGCAACTCGCAGAGGCGGCAGAGGCGGCAGGCCTGAGCGTCGCGCAGGCTGAGGCGGATTTGACCTCCACCCGACTGCGCGTTCTGACCTTGGGGTTTGCGCCGGGCCAGCCCTATCTCGGCACTCTGGGCGAGGCATGGAATATCCCAAGGCAGGTCGGTCTGTCCCCGAACATCCCTGCAGGTGCCTTGGTCGCCGCCGTCCGCCAGATTTGCCTGTTTACAAAGGACACACCGACCGGATGGCGCCACGTGGGGCAGTCCGCGTTTGCCTGTTTCCGCCCCCGCAGCGATACACCCTTTCCCCTGTCCCCCGGAGACGAGGTGCAGTTCACCGCCGTCACCGAGCAAGAGCTGGCCCGTATCGAAGTGCACAATGCCGACGGTGCCGGTGGCGCGCTGCGCGAGGTACTGGAATGAGAGGGCTGGTCGTGCATCAGGCCGGGCCGGCCATGGCGCTGCAAGACCTTGGGCGTCCGGGATTTCTGGCGAAAGGCCTGACACGCGGCGGGGCCGCGGATGTAACAGCGGTCCACGAGGGTGCAGCCCTTTTGCGCCAAGACCCGGAACTTGGCGTCCTTGAGATGGTCGGGACGGGTGGCACATTTGAGGCAACCGAGGACGTGCGCATCGCGTTGACCGGGGCCGTGATGACCGCACAGGTCGATGGCCGCGCGCTGGTCTGGAATGCCAGCCATGTTGTGCCCGAGGGCGCACGACTGACCATTGGGCCGACGCGGTCGGGCACTTACGGCTATCTGCATGTGGGCGGTGGTTTCGCCACCGACACGGTATTGGGATCTCGCGCCACGCATCTGTCCTGCGGATTGGGCACATTGGTCGGCAAGGGTGATGTACTACCGGTCGGTCCCGACAAGGGCAGGGAAACCGGCATGACCCTCACCCCCGAGGCGCGGCTGAACGGCGGCACCGTGCGGGTGGTGCCAAGCATGCAGACCGAGGATTTCGATCCCGATATCCGCGACCGCTTTGAAGCCACTGAGTTTCGGCGCGACCCGCGTGCCAACCGCCAAGGCGTGCGGATGGACAGTGACGGCGATGGATTTTCCAACCCGAAAGCGCTGAGCGTCGTAAGCGAAGTCATTGTTCCCGGCGACATACAGATCACCGGAGATGGAACACCATTTGTGCTGATGGCCGAATGCCAGACCACCGGGGGATACCCCCGCATCGGTACGGTTTTGCCCTGCGATCTGCCGCGTGTAGCGCAAGCGCCAGCGGGGGCGGGCGTGCGCTTTGCTTTTGTGACTCGCGACGAAGGGGCGGCCATTCAGGCCCGCGCCACTGCGGAACTGGGCAAGCTGCCGAACACGGTGACACCACTGGTGCGTGATCCGGCCATGATGCAGAACCTGCTGAGTTATCAACTGGTTGGTGGCATGGTGTCGGCCATGGAATCCCCCTGGACGAAGGAGAGTTGTGACATGCAAGTCGATCTGAACGCGGATATGGGCGAAAGCTTTGGCCCGTGGACCATGGGGGATGATGCAGCCCTGTTGCACACAGTAACCTCTGCCAACATTGCCTGCGGCGCACACGCAGGTGATCCGGATGTGATGGCGGAAACGATGGGCATCGCGCTGGAACGCGGCGTTGGGATCGGGGCGCATCCCGGCTTTGCCGACATTCAGGGCTTTGGCCGTCGCCGCATCGATATACCGCTGAAATCGCTTCAGAATTCGATCCGCTGTCAGGTGGGTGCAAGCCTTGGCATGGCCCGTGCGTTGGGGGCAGAGGTGCGCCATATCAAGCTGCACGGGGCGTTGGGAAACATGACGTCAGAAAACGAAGAAATGGCGCGCGGGTGCTATGAGGCTGCGCTGTCCGCCCATCCGGACGCCATCATCATGGTGCTGGCCGCCACCGCTCAGGAACGCGCTGCCCGCAGTCTGGGCGCGCGCTTTGCCTGCGAAATATTTGCCGACCGCGCCTATAACGCCGATGCAACTCTCGTGGACCGCCGCAAGCCGGGTGCGGTGATCCATGATGCCAATCTTGCAGGCAATCGAATGGTCGAAATGGTGAAAGCGCAGGCCATCATCACCGAAGACGGCACTCGGATCGACACGCCCATCGACAGCATCTGCTGCCATGGCGACACACCAGAAGCGGTGGAAATCGCAGCCTCTGTCCGCCGGACGCTCGAAGCCGAAGGGATCAGCGTGAAAATGTTCGAAGGGCGGACCGGGTAACGTCCGCACAACGATCTGTGTGCTGCGATTGACCCCGTTTACACCAAATCGGCGTCAGTCATAATTTCGACCAGTGTAGGCCCCTCAACATCCAGTGCCTTTTGCAGCGCGGCCTCAATCGCGTCTGGCGACACCACCTTTTCCCCATGCGCGCCGCAGATCTTGGCGAAGGCAGCGAAGGACGGGTTGTGCAGGTTGGTCTCCCACACTGGCCATTCGCCGGACCGCTGCTCTTTCGAGATCTTGCCAAGCTCGCCGTTGTGCAAAAGCACATGGGTGATGTCCATGCCGTATTTAACAGCCGTGGTCAGTTCCATGGGGTACTGGCCAAATCCGCCGTCGCCCGAGATTGAAATGACTTTACGACCCTTCAACCAATCGAAATCCTGTGTCGCCGCCCACGCCCCCATGGCCGCAGGAAAGCCGAAACCGATGGAGCCAAGATAGCCCGACATCAGCACCCGCTGACCCTTGGTTTCAAAGTAGCGACCGAAGGAATAGGTGTTGTTGCCGACATCCACTGCGATGATCGCATCTGGTGGGGCGATACGTGACAGCACCTTGAAGATCGCTGCCGAGTGGATGCCTTTTCCAGCCGCCTCGCCCAATCGCGTTTCCTTTTCGTCGCGCCAGATTTGCCAACGGTCAGCCAGTTCGCCGATTTGGTCCGGCGCGTCGGCAGGGCGGTTGATATCGGCGCTGATCGCCTCGCAAAACGCACCGATTTCAGCCCAGATCGGCAGATCGACCGAATGGAATTTGCCCAATTGCATCCGTTCGTAGTCGACCTGGATGATGGGTTTTTTCGGCGCGATGCCAGTGTGATTGGAGAACGAGGTGCCAAGCGTCAGGATCAAATCCGCCTCGTTCATGAACCAGCTTGCAATGGGCGTGCCCGAGCGCCCCAAGACACCTGCCGCATTCGGGTGATCGTCGGCGATTAGTCCCTTGCCCTTGAACGTGGTCAACACCGGAGCGCCAAGGATTTCGGCCAGCGCCGTGATCGCATCCATATGATCCCACGCGCCATGGCCCACGACCAGAATGGGCCGCTTGGCGCCATTCAGCATTTTGAGTGCATCCGCGACGTCATCATCCGACGGCTTTACAACTGCGCGTCCCATGCGCCCGTCCGGTGCGCTGGCGGGTTTGTCCGACGGGTTCGTCTGCATATCATCCGGAAAGATCAGGTGCGCGACGTCCTGTTGCACCAGCGCGTTCTTCATCGCGAGCGAGACAAGTTCGGAATGGTTTGAGGTGGATAGGACCGTCTGGCTGAATTTGCTGACAGCCGCAAACGCCGAGGCGAGGTCGATGTCCTGAAACGCGCCGGGTCCAAAGACCTGCGTTTGCACCTGACCTGTCAGCGCAAGCACCGGCGCGCGATCAACCTTTGCATCCCACAGACCTGTCAGCAGGTTCGTGGCACCGGGGCCCGCGATGGTCAGGCAGGCCGCCGGATGGCCCGTCAGCTTGCCATAGGCCGAGGCCGCAAAGGCCGCCGCCCCTTCATGACGGATCCCGATGTACTTCATCTCCCCAGCTTCGACACGCATCCGTATGGCGTCCGCGAGACCAAGGTTGGAATGGCCTACCATGCCAAAGACGTGCTTGATGCCCCAGTTGACCATGCTTTCGGCCATCTGATCACTCACAGTGCGCTCATGCGGTGGTTCAGGTTCAAGGCCGACGAATATCTCGTCCCCTTCGACCTTGACCGGGTAGATGTCCTGCCCGCTGTCCTCGTGTCCGCCGGGCGGCTTACCGGTGAGCGGGTCAAAATCCCAGCCGTGCCACGGGCAGCGGATCCAGCATTTTCCACCTTCGCCACGCTCGATCGACCCCTCGCCCAGCGGCCCGCGCTGGTGGGGGCAGTGGTTGTTCATCGCCGCCCATTGCCCGTCAAAATGTGACAGGCAGATTGAAGTCGTGCGCGCGGTGACGGTCTTGACCCGCCCTTCGGGCAGATCGCTTGTGTGTCCGACGCTGATCCAGTCCAGTTGCTCGCTCATGTCAATCCTCCGAACGGAACACCCGAGATCTCGGACATGTCCCTTTTCCATGTGGTGAGGTCACCCGCATTGAATTTGTTCAGGTGATCGTGGCCGCAGGCGCGGGCCATGACCTGCATAAGTTCAGTGCTGGCCTCAAAGAAGTTGGCAAGCTGACGGGCTGATTTTTCGACGATCAGTCGATTGACCAGATGTGGTTTCTGGCTTGCGATCCCGACGGGGCAGTTGTTGGTGTGGCAGGCGCGCATGGCGATACATCCAATCGCTTGCATCGCCGAATTGGAGAGCGCAACCGCGTCCGCACCCAAGGCAAGCGCCTTGACGAAATCGGCCGGTTTGCGCAGTCCGCCCGTGATGACAAGAGAGACATCGTGCCGCTCAAGCCGATCAAGATGTGCGCGGGCGCGCGCTAGTGCAGGGATCGTCGGCACCGAGATGTTGTCACGGAAAATGATGGGTGCAGCCCCTGTGCCCCCACCACGGCCATCAAGTATGACGTAGTCGACACCAACGGTCAGCGCGGCATCGATGTCCTTTTCGATATGTTGCGCACTGAGTTTGTAGCCGATGGGAATGCCGCCAGTGCGGTCCCGGACTTCGTCCGCGAAGTCCTTGATCTGGATAGGGTCCGTCCAGTCGGGAAAGCGTGCCGGGGAAATGGCATCGTCGCCTTCGTCCAACCCTCGCACCTCGGCGATTTTGCCGTTGACCTTGTGGCCGGGCAGGTGCCCGCCGGTGCCGGTCTTGGCACCTTGGCCACCTTTGAAGTGGAACGCCTGCACCTTGGCCACTTTGTCCCAGCTGAACCCGAACCGGGCAGAGGCGAGTTCGTAGAAGTATTTCGAGTTTGCCTCCTGTTCTTCGGGCAGCATGCCGCCTTCGCCTGAACAAATACCGGTGCCCGCGATTTCCGCGCCGCGCGCCAACGCGACCTTGGCCGGTTCGGACAATGCGCCGTAGGACATGTCAGATACGAACAGCGGGATGTTCAGGCGCAGCGGTTTTTGCGCGTTCGGGCCGATGACAACTTCGGTCCCCACCGGATCATCGTCCAGCAATGGGGGCTTGTGCAGTTGGGCCGTCAGAATCTGGATGTCATCCCAATCAGGAAGCGTGTGGCGCGGGACGCCCATGGCATCGACCTTGCCATGATGCCCCGTCTTGGACAGCCCATCGCGCGCATATTGCTGGATCAGGCCGGTGTAGGGTTCTTCGTCGGTGCCGTGGGACGTGTCGGCATAAAGGCCAAGGTACGCATCACGGTTGTAGGGTTGCGGATTATCATGCGCCCAAGCTGAAATCTCGTCCGCATCGACGCAGATGTTGTCCCCTTCAAGCCAGCTTTTGAACTTTGGCAGGGCCTCGTCATTGGCGTATTCGCTTACGCCACTGTCGAGCCGGTAGTCCCAGTCGTGCAGGCCGCAGATCAGATTGTTGCCACGTACGAACCCGTCTGACATCAGCGCGCCACGGTGAAGGCACCGGCCATAGAACACTGAAATGTCGTCGTCGAAACGCACAACCACCAGATCCACTTCGTCAACCAGAGCATAAGCCGGGCTGCGATCCTCAAGTTCTGAAAGCTGCGCCACAATTTCTTTTTTCATTCTGTCGTCCCACCGTTAGTCACCCGGACAGACTTGCACAGGTGGGTGGGCAAAGCACATCACAATTCTCGGGCGCTGTTTTCGGGCGGCCGGGTCAGATGGTGCGGGCGCGCAGCACGTCGATGGCGGCTTCGAAACGCGACGTTTCACCGGCGGCGCGCGCCATGATTTGCGCGCCTTCCACCACGGCAAGCGCGGCGTGGGCCTCGGCCCTTGGCGCGCCCACAGAGCGGATGCTGCCATCGCGCAGGCCCAGTCGGAACACTGTCTCCAACCATCGCGCGACATCGGCGTGAAAACCAGCCAGTTGCGCTCGTGTGTCATCCGGCAGGGCGCTTTGCGTTACGCTCAAAGCCACGCACAGGCACAGGCTGCGCCCGCCATCCATGGCTTCGCGGTACAGGTTCAAAAAGGCCAGTAGCCGACCAGAGGCGCGCGGTTGACATGCTGCAATATCCGCCAACCTATCGGCGACCATATCCCGGTAACGGATGATAAGGGCCAGCGACAGATCCCCTTTGGTCTTGAAATGATGATGAATGGAGGCCTTGCGAATGCCAACCTCTTCAGCAAGATCGTTGTAGCTGAACCCGTCGAATCCGCGACTGCGGGCCAGATGCTCTGCACACATCAGGAGGTTTGTTTTCGTTTCCACTCTATTTGCCTACTTACTGGTTTGCGCCCAATGGACCGGAAATTGTACACCCAAAGCAAAACTCATGAACTGCCGCTTGCCAAATTACGCTAAACATCTACCTATTGGTAGGCAACACTGAAGGAGCCCATCATGGAACTGAACGCCGACTTTACCGAAGATGTGCGCGTTGCTTATGACGACAACCCGTGGCGGGCTTCTCCCGGGGCCGGAGTGGAACGCAAGATGCTGGATCGCATCGGTGACGAGGTGGCCCGCGCAACGACCATCGTTCGGTTCGCACCCGGCAGCACGTTTGATGCACACACCCATGACGGTGGTGAGGAATACATCGTGCTCGATGGCGTGTTCCAGGATGAAGACGGCGACTTTCCCGTCGGCACCTACGTGCGCAATCCGCCCACGTCGCGCCACACGCCCCGCTCTGAACCGGGTGCGACGATATTTGTGAAGCTGTGGCAATTCGATCCGGAAGACCGCGAACATGTGCGCATCGATACCACCGCGGTCGATACGACACCCGATGTCGCCCGGACCGGTGTCGAGACTTACACGCTGTTTCAGGACGCCCGCGAACATGTTCGCCTTGAGGTCTGGACAGGTGGAACACGGCACGTGTTTACAGCCGAAGACGGCGCCGAAATTCTCGTATTGGAAGGCACGATCTGCGCCGGTGAGGACAAGATGGGCCCACGCGATTGGTTGCGCCTCGCACCCGGATCAAAGTCTGACCTGACGGCAGGCAAGGATGGCGCGCGGCTTTGGGTCAAGAAAGGGCACTTGCGCCAAATCACTGACAAGTGAAACGCGCCCTAGTTCTCGTTGCCGGTCTCAATTGCTTCCAGTGCAGCCAGCTAAGGCCCGAAGATCGCTTTAAACTGCTCCACGCAGGCTCGAAAACCGGCCTCGAAATCTCCGTTTCCCGGGTGATAGACGCTTTCGAAAGAAACCACGCCCTCATATCCATCCGCGCGCAGCGCATCCGCCATCGGCTGGAACAACGGGCCAAGTTGACCATACCCCAGTTCCCTGACTTCTAGCGTCGCGCGCGGTGTATCGACCACAACATCCTTGATATGGATGTGTCCAAGATAGCCATCTTTCACCGCGTCATACCCGTCCGGATAAGCCAGTTCGTGACACCAACAATTGTTGGCTGGATCCCACAGCACCTTCAGCACGTCCTTTGCATCCAGTTCGTCGATCAACCGGCGGGCGGTGTAGTTGGAGTTGACCATCGTACCATTGCCCGTCTCGACCACCAGCGTGATACCTTCGCGGCGCGCAAGATCGACGGCTGGCGCAATCATCGGGGCCATCGTGTCCCACGCACCATGGGCGACATTCCAATTTTCAGCTCCGCCTGAGCCCCACAGGATCTGTTCTTTTTTCTGGGTCATGATCCGCACAAGCGGGCTGTCAACCACATGCGCCATGTCGATCACGCGTTTGAGTGCATCCATGTGCTGGGTGTGAAGGGGGTCGCCAGCACGGTTGGCCGTGGTCATCCCTGCAAAGATGTGGCGCGACAGGCACGAAACAGGCTTGCCGCGGTCACGCAGAAGGGTATCGACATCCCTGATCTGATGGGCTGAATGATCGCCGACTTCAGTCTCACCGATATATTGCAATTCGGCGTAGGAAAGGCCGAACTCATCCATCACATCAATTGCATTGCCAAGATCGCGGCTGATTCCGTCGGTAATAACCCCAAGTTTCATCGTGTCGCCTTTGCGCCATCGCGGTGCAGTTCAGCACCCACGATCTCTTCTATCACACGGATGGCGACCCAATTGTCCCCCTGTGGATAACGCGTTCGCCCGGCATGAAAAATCTGCATCGCAGACGCTGCCGTATGGAGCGGGACACCAAGTTCTTCGCCAAGCGCCATAGAGATCGTGAGATCCTTGTGCATGGTGTTGATATGACTGCCCGTGCCTTCGAACTGGCGATCAATAATCTTTTCCAGCGCGTTGTTGGTGATGCCCGACCCTGCGGAGGACGTCGAAAACACATCCAAAATCACCTGACCGGGCACACCGGCCTTGGCGGCAAGAACTGCCGCTTCGAATGTCGCTGAAAAGATCGAACCGATCAGGGATTGCAGGCAGGCCTTGACCACCTGCCCTTCGCCCGGCGATGTGCCGACTTGATGGATGGAGGCCGACACCGCCTCCATCACCGGTCTTGCATCGCCCAGAACATTGTCGGGGGCCGCAGCCATCAGCGTCAGCGTACCGGCCTGCGCGCCGGGATAGCCACCCGACACCGGACTGTCGATCAGGTTGAGCCCGGTATCCTTCAGACCTTCACCGATGGCGCGCGCCTCGGCAGGTTTGATGGTGGAGGTGAGCAGAATCGTTCCGCCCGATTTCATGCTGCTGGCTAACCCGCCTTCACCAAGGATCACCTCGTGCGCTTCGGCACCTTTCATGACCATGACAAAGACGTAGTCCGCATTTCGCCCCACTTCGGCGGTGGAGGTCGCCAAGTGCCCGCCCATGTCGCCAAAGGCCTGTTGCCGCGTGTCCTTCAGGTCACGCCCCCATGTTTCAAATCCGTTTGCAATCAGGTTCTTGGCCAACCCGCTGCCCATGTCTCCCAATCCAATAACACCCACTGATGGCATCAGATGCCTCCTTTTCTCATCATGTTTTCAGGTGGGGTTTCACGTCGGGCGCGGACGCCGGGCAGGTCCAAAAGACACCCCCTGCCCTATCGCGGCGCGCAACCGCGCGCATCCTTACGCTAGCACAGCTTTTGGCCGTGGCGAGGGCCTAAATTTCGGGGATGTCGACGGATACGCCTGTTTGCGCCGCTTGCTTGATCGCCTCAATCACCTGCACGGCACGCAGTCCGTCAGCGGCGCTGACCAACGGTGTGGCACGCCCCACAATCACATCTGCAAAGTGGGCGATCTGCGTTGATAGTGGATCACTTGCTGGAATTGGAAGGCGGGTCTGGTCGATTGGGGCCCACCAGTCCGGACCTGCCTTCTGGCTCCATACGGTTAAGTTTGGAAGGGCGAGAGACCCATGTGTACCGCCGATCAAGTATGACGACTGATCGGTCTTTGGATAGGCCGGGTTTTCCCCAGCCGTCAGCTCCCAACTCCACGGTCCAAGCGCGACGTCGGCGAGGTTCAGTGTGCCGAGCACACCGCTGGCAAAACGCAGGATCGCAACGCTGACCTCTTCGGCACCCGTTCCGCGAACCCGGTTGCTTTCCAGTGCCTGAACCTGCGCGATTGGGCCACACAGATACATGAGGACATCAACGTCATGAATCAGGTTGATGAACAGCGGACCCGCCCCTGCGCCCTGCCGCCAATCGGCATCGTAGTAATGGTCGGGCTTGGGCAACCAGCATTGGCCGTGCACTGTCGTCAAGGTGCCCAGCCCGCCGCCTTCAACAATCTCTTTTGCCTTGGCGACAAGTGGATTGTGACGGCGATGATGACCGACAAGAATGGGTACATCCGCCTCTTTGGCCGCATCGACGAGCGTTTTTCCTTCGACAGCACTGCCCGTCAGGGGTTTTTCGATCAGCATGGGGCAATTGACAGCAATTAGTTCCTGCGCCATGGGCGCGTGCAGCGCATTTGGCACCGCAAGGATGATGCCGTCGGATTGCTCGGCAAGGTCCGCCAAGTCACACGCAGATGGCCCCTCGATATCAGCGGCCGCCGGGTCAAGCACGGCGGACAGCGTTACACCCGGCGTGCGCGCGATGGCTGCGATATGCTGGCGTCCGATCAGGCCCGCCCCGGCAACTCCGATCCGCGTCATGGCTGCCATCCGTTGTAAAGAGGGTGGTCGCCGCCCAGGGGTAGCGCAACAGGAATACCGCTGCGCTGCGATGCGTATATCGCCGTGACAAGCGCGATGGAGGCTGCTCCATCCTCGAGCGTTACAGCGGCATTCGGTGCGCCAGTCAGAGCTTTGGAAACCTCGGTCAGAAATCCGGCAAATCCCGACGCACATCGAGGCGCGTTGTTTACCACTTCATCCAACTTTCCCTGTTTCGCCGGATCGCGTGCGATGAACGCCCATTCTCCCTCCCCCGGAGCGTACGGATTCGTATGTGACGTCGCGGTGAGGTGTTCGTACACAAACCGCAGCCGGGTTTCGTCATGTGCATTGCCCAGCGTGATAGAACTTGTCGCAACGCCACCCCCCGCAAGATCGAAGATCAAGGCGGCTGTATCCTCCGTCTCGATCGGGTTCACAAGGGTGGCCAAACGTGCCGTCACCCCAGTGATCGGGGCCGTGAAGTGGGACAGCAGGTCATGCGCGTGGATCGCGTGCCCAAGCACCGCACCACCCTGTTCACCGTCCCATGTGCCGCGCCATGGCACAGCGTAGTAATCCGCGCCACGATTCCAATGTGTTTCAAGTGCTGCCGTGCGTGGAGCGCCCGTCAGCCCCGCGTCATGTAACGCGGCAAGCTGCGCAAAGGCGGGTCCGAAACGGTACTGGAACACCGGAAAGACCTGCTTGCCCGCCGCGTCAGCCGCTGATCTGACTGCATCGACCTGCGCCAACGAAGTCGCAAGTGGTTTTTCACAGATCACATGTTTGCCGGCCTGCAATGCCTGGATGGCCACCTCTGCATGCAGGTGCGGCGGCAAGCAAATGTCGATGACGTCCACATCCGCGCGCAAAGCCGCCTCGAAGTCCGTCAGGCCAGTGATCGTGTCGCCGCACAAAGTGGCGCGCCGTTGATCATCCTGATCAACCAGATGCGTGACCTTGAACGCATCAAGGGTTCGGTATGCCGCCAGGTGTTGTGCACCGATCCCCCCACCCAGAACAGCCACCCGGATCACGTTGACCCACCTTCCGCCATTTCCTGCGCCTGCAGGGCAAGTTCCATCACCGTAAAGCAATGCGCCTGTGTCATTGCCGTTTCTGTCCTGTGCGCGATGTCATGGGTGAGGCGGTCAAAATAGGGCAGACCGGCGTCGTGTGCGTCAATCGAACGACAGTCCGTTCCATTCACGAGGATCAGGTGATCAGTGCCTTCACGTCCACCCACGTCAACGTATTTGCGCAGTTCGATATACCCGTCTGTCCCAAGCAGGGTCAGCCGCCCATCGCCCCAATTGGGCAAGGCATCGGGCGTGTACCAGTCGACGCGGATGTATCCCGATGCATTGGGCGCGCGCAGCGCAATCTCTCCAAAATCCTGCAGGCCGGGGTCGTTCGGATTGGCATGATTTGCGACATGGGCCATCGTGACATCTGCGCTTTCAGAACCGGTGAAATGCAAAAACTGGTCAATCTGATGAGATGCGATATCAGTCAGTACGCCACCGTATCTTTCCCGATCGAAAAACCAGCCCGGGCGCGTGTCGCGGTTCAATCGATGCGGGCCAAGGCCGGTAGTGTGCACAACGCGGCCAATCGCGCCGCTCTTGACCAGTTCGTCCGCCAGCGTGACGCACGGCACCTCGAACCGTTCGGAAAAGTTGATGGACCAGATGCGACCGGTTTCGGCCACTGCTGTCTTGATCTGCTCCAGTTGGTCAAGCGTCGTGCATCCCGGCTTGTCCGTCATCACGTCATGGCCCGTCTGCATGGCACGAATGGACAGCGAGGCCCGCTCAGCCGGAATTGCTGACACAAGTGCAAGGTCCGCCCCTGCCCCTAGCGCTTCGTCGAGCGTTCCAAAGCGTTGCAGGTCGGGAAAGCGTTTGATGTACCCTGCCAGCGGTTGCGGATCGCTTTCAGTCCAGTACCCAAGGCAACGCGCGCCGATGCGCATCATGTTTTCGGTCATGCCATAGATGTGCCGATGATCAAGGCCGAGGGCGACAAAGCTGAGGGTCATGTGGGCACATTCGTTAGCGTGGCAGACTGCGTGGCCTGTTCCATTGCGTGAATGACCGCATGGACATGCAGCGCCTCTTGCGCCGGGGCGAGCGGGGAGGTGCCGGTTTTGACACTGCGGGCAAAATCCTCGATCACCGATTGGTGCCAGCCATGTGAAAAGGCCATTGGGTCGGCGCCTCCGCCCGTGCCTGTATTGTCATCGGGCGCGATGACGTCCTGTCGCCCGTCGTGCCAGTCAATTTGCAGGGTGTCGCCCTGCAACAGCACCTGTGCATGCGCGGTTGTCAGCGCGATGCTTTCCGGGCCACCGGGATAGGCGGCGGTACTGGCGCTCAGCACGCCGGTTGCTCCGGAACGAAACTTCAAAAGGGCGGTTGCGATGTCTTCGGCTTCCATCTGGTGCAAAGGCGTCGTTCGCATCTGTGCTTGCACCTGTGCAACCGGTCCCGCCAGCCAAAGCGCCAGATCAAGGCTGTGGATCGCCTGATTGATCATGACACCGCCACCGTCACGCTCATAGCTCCCACGTCCTGGTGCGTCGTAATAGGCCTGATCGCGCCACCATGGCACGCGGATTTCAACGTGCACGATCTGCCCCAGATCGCCTGCATCGAGGTGAGCCTTCAACGCCTGCGATGCTGCCCGCGTGCGGTGCTGAAAGCAGACCCCGGCAGGTACTTCGGCGCGGGCAAAGGCATCCACAACCTCCGTGGCCGCAGGCAGTGTCCGTTCAAGCGGTTTTTCCATGAGGGTCGGAATGCCTGCCTGCGCCAGTGCTTTGGCATAGTCGATCCGCGCATTCGGGGGGGTGATCAGAATGGCCATGTCGGGGCGTGTTGCAAGGCTATCATCCAGGTCGATGAACGCATCCACCTGAGAGCCAATCGTTTCGCTGGCCTGCGCGCAGAACGCCGCGGTCCGGGTCTGATCACGTCCCAGAACGCTCACCAAACGCAAATCCTCGGTATTGTCCCGCAAGGCAAGCACATGGGTCTGAGCCACCATTCCCGCACCTATCAGCAACACGTCCATACTGACCTCAGTCCCCTTTGCCACGCGCCCCAAGCTACTTGGGCAAAATCGCGCCCTTGTGCCCGATCACCTGCATCGCAAGATCGTGCCCGGCGCGCAGGGCGTTCGCCTGTGACGCGCCGGTCAGCGAGGCGGCCAGATACCCTCCGTTGAAACTGTCTCCTGCCGCCGTCGTATCCACCACTTTTTCGGCCTGGGGAAAGTTGTAGGTCGCCCCTGTTTTCAAACACAAAGGTCCACTGGCCCCGCGCTTCAGCGCCCCGGTCCGGTTCGTGTCAAGGAAACGACGCGCGATGGCCGTGGGGCTTTCGCCTGTGATTTCATGCTCATCATCTATGGACGGCAGGGCAATGTCAGTCAGGGCCCACATCGCGTCATTCAATGTATGCGCCGTTTCAGCATCGAGCCAAAGACGCGGACGATAGTTGCTGTCATAGCAAACCCGGCCCCCCGATTTACGGAACGCCTGCAGGAACCGCATCAGCGCTGTACGGGTCGAGGGCGACAGGATCGCCATCGTGATCCCCGACAGGTAGATGACATCGTACTGTGCCAGCGCGACAAAATCCGGGCCCTTGTCCGTCACAAATGTCAGGCGCGCGGCAGAGCTGTCACGCCAATATGTAAAGGACCGTTCGCCACTGTCATCTGTCGTGATCGCGTAAAGGCCGGGCGTGCCTACCGGGTCTCGTTGGATGGACTGGGTGCCGATCCCTTCGGATGCAATGAAATCGACAATCCGATCAGAAAATGCATCGGTGCCGACCCGTGTGATATAGTCCACGTCAAAGTCAGGCGCGCTGCGCTTGAGATAGATCGCAGTGTTCAGGGTATCGCCTGCGACCCCAACTTTGGCAGTGTCCCCCTCCATCGAGAGTTCAATCATCGCCTCGCCAATTGCTGCGACTTTCATGTGATTTCCTTTCGGCTCGTGCGCCACCACACGATGAATCCAGAGCATACAATGATGCCCGCCCCCAAAAGGGTCCAGCCATCCGGAACGTCATTGAACACGACATAGCTGGCAATGGCCAGATACAGCAGGAAACTGTAGGTGTATGGCATGAGGGTGTTAGCAGGGGCGTAGGCATGCGCACGTGAAAAGATTTCGTGCCCGGCCCAGCCCCATATGCCAAGCCCGATCATCAGCGCCCACTGAAACCCGGTTTCCGGCATCACCCAAACGCTGAGTGCGAAAGGGGCCAGCATGATGGCACCGAATGCGCCCATGTAGAATTGCATCGTCTCTGCCGCGACCACGCCCGAAATCTTGCGCGTGATGATCGAGTAAAGCGCCAGTGAGACGGCGTTGTAGACATTAAGCAGCGCGATCCAGTGAAAATCGGCGTCAAAGGGGCGGATCACCACCAACACGCCGACGAAACCCAGAACAATCGCCCCCCAGCGCCAAGGCCCCACGCGTTCCCCCAGCAGCGGCCATGAAAGCGCGCAGACAATGATGGGGGCCGAAAACATGATCGACCCGGTGACCGTCAGCGACAGGTATTTCAGCGTGATGAAGTTGAACAATGTGGCAGAGGCCAGCAGGAACGCCCGCAGCATAACGAGGCCTAGATGATCGGTTTGGAAGTTCGACCAGTTTGCGCCCTGACGCAGCACAAGCAGAGTCGAGATGATAAAATGCGGCAGATACCGCATGAACGCCAGTTGAAACGCAGGCAGCCCCGCCAGCACCAGCCATTTGACTGTCGTGTCGATCAGCGAAAAGAACGCGTAGGCCCCCAGTGTCATCACGATACCGAGGGCTGCGCGGTCTTGCTGTGCGCGGGCTGCTATCGCCAAGGGTTAGCCTTTGAACCGATCGGCGTAAAAGTCGACCATTTGCGAAACCATATCGTCGGCGCGCCCATTATCGCGCGCCTCGTTCAAAGCTGACAAAGCGCATTTGGACATGATTGAATCGACCCCCGCATCGGATGCCATTTGGGCGTAGTACCCGACATCCTTGGCCGCGTTCTTGATTGCAAAGGCCAGTTGGTTGGGATCGCCATCCACGGCGTACCCTTTGACAAAATCCATCATGCCGGATTTCAGTGGCCCTGCGGCGACCACGTTGTAAAGGTCCTGCCGCGGCACACCCGCAACGTCGGCCATGGCGAACGCCTCGCACATGGCGTTGGCGACAGTCATCCCGAAGAAGTTGTTGATCAGCTTGATCGTGTGTCCCGACCCGAGCGCACCGAGGTGAAAGACATTTTCGCCCAGATCGTCGAGCACCGGTTTGACCTTGTCGTACGCGGCCTTGTCGCCAGACCCCATGATGTTCAGCAACCCGTCCTTGGCATGGGACGGCGTGCGGCCCAGCGGCGCGTCCAGGTATTGCCCACCGGCGGCCGCCACTTCGTCACCCAGCGCGCGTGTAGAGGCGGGCAGCGATGTGCCGAAATCGATTACGACCGCCCCGTCTTTCAGTCCGGCAATCACCCCGTCATCGCCGCGCATCCGCGCCTCGACATTGGCCGAGGTGTCCATGCACAACATCACGATGTCAGACGCTTCGGCGACAGCCTTGGCGGTTGTGACCTCGGACGCGCCGCGCGCGACAGCCTGATCAACATAGGTCCGCTTGCGGTTTGCGATCACGGTGAGGTCATAGCCCTGATCCTGCAAACGCCCGACCATGGCCCCACCCATCAACCCGAGGCCGATAAATCCGATTGTTGGTTTGCTCATGTGTCTTGCTCCTTCTGGGGAATGGTATCGAAGGCGCGTTTTTTCAGCCCCTTCTGGATTTCATAGATCGAGATCGGCACATCCGGCTGTGGTTGCGGAATGCGGATCGGGATGTCCTTGAGGCGCGGCGTAAGCGTCGGCTCACCGCAAAGCATGCGGGTGTTGTAATCCTCGATCCCCGCCCACTTGGTCATGCTGCCCATGATCGGGAACGCGTCCGCAGCCATCATCTCGTAAAACAGGATGCGCCGCGCGCGATCCGATGTGTTGAGCGCAGAGCCATGCACGATCCGCCCGTGATGAATGCTGATCGAGCCTGCTGGCCCCGTCAGTTGCACCGCATCGTCAGGGTTCAGCCCGTTTTCCTGCGGCAGCATCGCGCCAGCGAACACACCATCGACATGGTGATCATAGACTGGCCCCTTGTGCGAGCCGGGATAGACCATCAGCGGCCCGTTTTCCGGGGCCATGTCGTCAATGCAGATGCCGATAGCCAGGATGTCATCGTTGGTGTGGGGATAGAACGCATAGTCCTGATGCCACTCTACCGCCGCGCCATAGCCTGCGGATTTCATGTTCAGCTTGGTTGTGTGCAGGCGCAGGTTCGGCCCGATCAGGTCACGCGCAGGCGCAAGCACATGGTCAGAATACATGAGGTCCCGCATCACTTCCGATATCGTGTGGGGCAGCTTGATCCGGCGCAGCCGGGGGGCTTCGGGCGTGTGACTGTCTTCAAGATCCAAGCGATCGTTACTGGCCGTCATCGTGGCCGCTTCAGCTTCGAACCGGGTGATCTCGTCTCTGATCTTTTGCAGCCAGTCAGCAGGGATCTGGTTTTCGACCAGAAGATAGCCGTGTTCTTCGAAATGGTCTTTCTGCGCTTGGCTTAGACATTCCATCACATCACCGCGCCGATCTGCCATGGGACAAATTCATAATCACCAAGGCCCTGGGCTTCGGATTTGCTCTGCTCTCCGCTGGCGACACGCAAAAACAGCTCGTAAATCTCGCGCCCTTTCTCTTCGAGGCTGACGCCGTCACTCAGCATCGCGCCTGCGTTCACGTCCATGTCTTCGGTCATGCGGTTATACATGTCGGTGTTGGTCGCCACCTTGATTGTCGGCGCGGGTTTCGAGCCAAAGGCCGAGCCGCGCCCGGTGGTAAAGCACACAAGGTTGCACCCGCCCGCGATCTGCCCCGTCACGCTCGCCGGGTCATAGCCGGGACTGTCCATAAAGGTGAAACCGCGTGCCTTCACGATTTCCGCGTATTTGTAGACGCCGGTTAGCGGGGTTGTGCCCCCTTGGCAGCGGCCCCCAGCGACTTTTCAAGGATGGTGGTCAGCCCGCCCGCCTTGTTTCCGGGCGACGGGTTGTTGTCCATGCTGCCCTTGTTGCGGGCCGTGTAATCCTCCCACCACTTTATCAGGCCAATCAACCGCTCGCCCGTCACGCGGTCGGCGGCGCGCGCGGTCAGCAGGTGCTCGGCGCCGTATATCTCGGGCGTTTCGGCCAGAACGCCAGTGCCGCCCTGCGCCACCAGCAAATCGGTGGCATAGCCCAGCGCCGGGTTGGCGGTAATGCCCGACCATGCGTCAGACCCACCACATTGCAGCGCGACCTTCAGTTCAGCGGCAGGGCACTCGCTGCGCGTCACCTGATTGGCGATGGGCAGCATCGCGGCCACCTTTTCAATTCCCTTTTCAATCGTCTGACGCAGGCCCGCCACGGCCTGAATGTTCATGGTCTGGAACGTCGGTCCCTGTTTCAGCCCCCACGCGTCGAGTAGCCAATCGATCTGGTTCATCTCGCACCCCAAGCCCACCATCAGCACGGCGGCGTGGTTTGGGTGACGGGCATAGCCCCACATCACCCGTTGCAACGCCTCGAACCCATCGCCTGAATCCGCCATGCCGCAACCTGTGCCGTGCACAAAGGCGACGACCCCGTCCACGTTGGGATAGTCCGCCATAATGTCAGGCGTGAAATGCGCAGCGATCATGCGCGCGGCGGTTGCCGAGCAATTCACCGATGTCACGATTGCGATGTAATTGCGGGTACCAACCTGCCCGTTTTCGCGGCGATACCCCATGAACGTGTCTCCGCTGGCGGGTGGCACCGGGCGCAGGTTCGTTCCGAACTCATATTCCACGTCCGTTGCGCGAAATTCGACGTTGTGAGTGTGCACGTGATCGCCTGCCTTGATCGCACCGGCCGCATATCCGATCACTTGGGCGTATTTGCGGATCGCCTCGCCTTGGGCGAGATCACGGGTGGCGATCTTGTGCCCCGATGGGATCAGCGCACGGGTGGACGTACCCTCAATCGCGACGCCCACTTCGAGGGCGCGGGTGGCGGTGACAACAGTGTCCGTCGGATCAAGGCGAATGAAATCCATAGTATCCTCTATGCACAATAGGGCGCGTCAGAGGCCCACCGATGGATCGGGATATGCGGTGTGCTTGCAAGCCGGTCGCGAGCCGCAAACCACCCGTCGCGCCACATACGCCAATCGCGCAACTCGTTTTCCGGCGCGCTGGGACTGCGGGCGACAAAGCTGGGGAAGTGTTCACGCCCGGTGTTCTGACCGGTTTTGCTAAAACGCAGATCGAATGACCAGCGGAACCCATCTGAGGTGTTGGGCAATGACGCGTGCGGGACCAGCGGATGAAACAACACCACGCCGCCGGCCCGCACAGGCAAAGGCACTGCGCGATCCTTGTCCAGAAACGCGGGCGCGATGGCCGTCTGGACCTGCGGACAATGCGGCAGCATTCCGCCCTCGATCCCCGGCACAACCTGCAAACATCCGTTTTCCACAGTGGCATCGGTGATGGCGACCCAGACAGTGACCATGTCGGTCTGGTCTGCTTCTTCCAGCCCCACGGCGCGGTCCTGATGCCAATCGGTGCGGGTAATGTGTGCGCGTGTTTCATCCTGTGCCAATTGCGGGCTGGGCGGTTTGATCCGCACATGCTGGATGGGATTGAGCGTCAGTTCCGGCCCGATCAACGCCTCAGCCAGATCAAGGATGCCGTCATGCATCACCAGATCAAAGATTGCTGGGCCAAAGTGCATGGGCGTGTCGGGTGCAATCTGATCACCGGGCAGACTGATATCCATCGGTTGGAACCAATCGCATCCGGCAGCATAACTCGCGCCCAGTTTGCCCCAGAAATCGAGACCCTCACCATCCGGCACGCGCCCCTCGGCCTGCCATCCGGCATAAAGCCCATCCATCAGATCGCTGTATTCAGCCCGCACCGCATCCAGAACGGATCCGGGCAGGACGTTTTCGACAACCAGATACCCCTCCGAAAAGAACTGCGTGACTTGGGCCTCGGTCAGCATTGGACCGCTCCTAAAGCAGGATGGATATGATGGGAGGATAGATCAGAAGCACCGACAACGCGATCAATTGAATCCCGATGAAGGGCAGGAACCCTTTGAAAATATCAGTCAGCGTGATGTGCGGTGGGGCCACGGATTTGAGATAGAAGGCCGCAGGCCCAAACGGTGGCGACAAAAAGCTGACCTGCATGTTCATACAGAACACAACGCCAAACCAGATCGCGACGTGGCGGGGGTTCAACTCTCCGAACAGTCCGATCTCGTCCAGCGGCAGGCGCAGCACGATCGGCAGGAACACCGGAATGATCAGCAGCACGATCCCGACCCAGTCCATGAAGGCACCCATGAAAAGCAGGATCAGCATCATCAGCAGGATCACCAGCATCGTGGGCAATTCGGAACCGACGATAAAGTCGGCCACGTAAGTTGGCCCGCCGGCGATGGTATAGGCGCCGGCCAGTGTCGCCGCCCCGATGGTGACCCAGATGATCGTGCCTGTGGACTTAAGCGTCCGCATCAGCGCGTCCCAGACCAGTTCGGTCGAGGCCTCGCCGCGCAACAGGGCGATCACGAAGACCGCAAATGCACCCATACCAGCCGCCTCGGTGATGCCGGTGATGCCGCCATAGATCGACCCCATGACGACGCCGATCACCACGATGGGCGGCACAAGCCCCTTGCCCATGGACCAGCCCGTCGCTGTCCGTTCTTTGCCAAAGACGAAGAATGCCAGCCCGAGGCTGACCGCCACCATGATCCCAAAGATGTAGATGAATTCGGACGTGCCCCAGAACGCATCCGCGCCTGTGTTGGCCGCATTGGACCCCGAGAACTCGAAAAAGCAGGCGCGCAGGAACAGGGCTGTGCCGAACCCGGCCACCAGTAGGTTCAGGAAAGCAAAGAACAGGCCCGCCTTTTCGCTGCCCGCCGGGTCGCCTTCAACCGGTTCAGGCAGGGGCGCGTCCTCGGGTTTCAACTGGGTGCGGATGATGATGTAGATGATGATGAACGAGGCCAACATGAAGCCCGGGATAAAGGACGCGGTGAACAGCGCCTTGATCGAGGTTTCGGTGATCAGGCCGTAGATGATCAGCACGATGGACGGCGGAATCATGGTGCCAAGGCTGCCGCTCGCACAGATGACACCGATGGCGAGGTTCTGATTGTACCCAAGACGCAGCATCTGCGGCAGTGCGATCAGACCCAGCAGAACGACCTCACCCCCGATGATGCCCGACATCGCGGCCATGATTACCGCCATGATCGAGGTTACGATGGCAATGCCGCCGCGGGTGCGGTTCAGCCAGACGTTCAGGGACGAATACATCTCCTTGGCGATACCCGAGCGTTCCAGCAGGGCCGCCATAAAAATAAATAGCGGAATGGATATGAGGACGTAATCCGTTAAGAGGCCGTAGATTTTTTGCGCCAGAATGTTCAGCGGTCCCGATCCGGGCCTGCCGGTCAGGATACCATCGCCAAAGGTCCATGGGGCCAGCAACAGGTCGGGCTCGAACTTCATCACCAGCACCAGCACGGCGAGGATGGCCGAGGCCAGCCCAAGCGGCATGCCAATGGCCAGCAACAGCATCAACCCCAGCATCAGGACCAGTGAAATCGTACCGATGTCCATGGATCAGTCCCCTGCCACTTGCGCTTTGATGCGCTTGATTTCTTCTTCGTCGAGGTCCTCGCCGCCGTAATGCACTTCCTCGGCGTTCCAGTCGGAAATCAGGTTCACGACAGACTGAATGGCGACCAGTCCGACGACCAGCAGAACCATCGGTTTCAGCGTGGCGGGAATCGGCGGGTCAAAGGCTGTGCCAAAGGTTTCCCAGCGATAGAACTTGTCAAACGCCTCTCCATACCCGCCGTAGATGAGGAAGAAGGCAAAGGTGACAATCAGGATGGTCGAGATGGTGTCGAACACCCGTTGCAACCAGCGTGGCACAGCGTCGTATAGCAACACGATGCGGATGTGGCTGCGTTGTTGCATGGCGTAAAGGCCCGCGCAGAGGAACACGAACCCGGCCAGCCACAGTGACATTTCGTTGGCCCAGAGTGTCGGCGCTTCGAACACATAGCGCAGCATCACCTCGTAGAGCATCACTGTGGTCAGGCAGACGATCAGCATCATGGTGATGCGCCCGATAAACACAGCAAGGCGATCCGCCGGACGCCAGCTTTCGAACTCCATACCGGCGCGGCGCACCGTGCGCACGCCGATGTATCCAAGGATGGGAATAGCGATCAGTGCGGCCCAGTCGGCAATATCGGCAGTGCCGCCAAACAGGCCACCCAGATTGGGGGTGACATCGACGCGCCCGAACAATGCCGACAGCTTATCGTGTTCGGACGGGTCAGTTGGTGGATAAAAAGACAGGGTGAAGGCGGGCATGTGCCATACGACCCAGCCAGCGACGAAGATAAAGGCCAAAGGCACAAGCCATTCCACCAGAGTGCCAGAGCGCTCCTGCATCTTTTCGTCCCCCTGTTCAAGAAAATGCCCGGACCGGTCTTGCCGTCAGTCTTGGGCAAAGATGGGGCCCTGCAAGAACAGGGCCCCAGGATCGTTTATTCGGACACGAGGCCCAGTTGAGTGAGGTAGGCGAGGTGCGCGTCAACCAGGGCCTTGGCTTCTGGCGTGTCGGCGAACTCGGGCCATGTGGCCTGTGCTGCGTCACGGAACTTCTGCAGCTCTTCAGGCGCCCATGCGGACAGTGTCACACCCTGCTCGCGCAGTTGTGCGGCCGCTTCGGCGTTCTTCTTCTCGAACGTCAGGGCGGTGCGCAGTGCCAGCGCTTCCATGGCAACCTTCATGATGGTCTGGTGCGCTTCGGGCATCGCGTCGAACACGGCCTTGTTGCACGCCAGGTGATCCGAAGGCATCGAGTGGAAGCCCGGGAAGTTTGCATATTTGACGATGTCATACAGACCAAGACCCACATTATTTGCGAGGCCAGATGCGTCTGCGCCGTCGATGATGCCTGTTTCCAGCGCGGTAAATATCTCGGTGAAGTCCATCACGATGGGCGAGGCGCCCAGCTTTTCAAAGATCTTTGTTTCCATGCCGGGGGCGAACGGAATTTCCAGTCCTTGAAGTCGGCAACCTTCTCGATTGGCTTCGAGGACGCGAAGGATTCCTGGCCGTAGACCCACCAGCCGATCAGTTCCATGCCGTACTTGTTGTAAAGCGGTGCAGCCGCTTCCTTGCCGCCGCCGAAGTACAGCCAGCTGAGCTGTTGATAGGGGGTTTCGTAGCCGCCCATGATGTCGCCGACGAACTGGAACGCAGAGTTTTTGCCGGTCTGATAACCGCCACCCGTCATGTCACAGTCCAGAATGCCTGTGGCAGCCGCGTCGAATGTTTCAACCGACTTCACAACAGACGAGCTGTAGAACATTTCGACCTGAATGCCGCCGCCAGACATGGTCTGAATGTCCTCGACATATTGTGCGGCCAGCTTGCCGGACACGGTTTCCGGGGCGTAGTGCGTTTGAATCCGCAGTTTGGTTTCCTGCGCACTCGCAGTCAGTGCGGTGCCTGCTGCCAGCGTGGCAGCGACGGCGACGGTTGTCGCCTTCTTCATGAATGTCATAATTTCCTCCCAGACAAATTTTCCATTGCGCACGGATGGGTCTTAAGCCCGTTTTGACGCTCTGTAGGAGTGAGGCTAAGCGGAGATTTCTCACACGACAACAAAAAACGAGAAATTCGGGCAGTTTTTGAGATTATATTGTAATTTCGAGATTTTGTGTTTTACTGATTGTGCCCAGAATTCAGGAATACGGTGCGGTATGCTTCAGAACGCTGACATCTACGACACCTTGATGCGTCGCCTGATGATGAACGGATTTGCGCACGGCCAGAAGGTGCGCGCAGAGCATTTGCGTCAGGAATTTGGGTGTTCGGCCAGCACCATCCGCGAAATCCTGTTCAGGCTGTCGACGCTGGGTCTGGTCGAGTTTCGCGAACAGCGCGGGTTTCGCGTCCCTGAAAAATCAGCGGAGGTTGTGAAAGAACTGACGCATTTGCGGGTGTTGCTTGAGGCCGAGGGGACGGCCATGTCGATCCGACTTGGCGGCGTGGCATGGGAGGCCCGGCTGACCGCCGCCCACCATCAACTCAGCCACCTTGAGATGCGATTGCAGACAGCCACGGACATCGATCCGTTTGTCGATCTGTGGTTTGCGGCGGAACGTCAGTTTCACGAAACCCTGATTTCGGCTTGTGGGTCGGACACGTTACGCGACACGCATCACCGAATTTATTGCCGCTTCCGCCAACAGTTGATGGTCGAAGACCGGGCGTTCGACTTCATCTCGGAAAACATAAGGCACCACCAGCAGATACTGGACGCCGCCCTGTCCGGCGACGAAGCGCGGACACGGGAGAAAATCCACGATCATCTGGCACGGCATTTGATCGGGTGATCCAGATGTTGGATCTCAGATGGCAACTGTCTTCGCGCGCCCCTCAGCGCCCCGGCAGATCCTCCGCCACGTAAACATCTATGATTTCGCGGAACGTATTCTCCGCCTTGAATCCCAGTGCCTTCGCCCGGTCAGGTGCGAAGTTGCGCGGCCAGCCTTCCACGATTTTGGCAACGGCCGCGTCCGGTTGCGGCTTGATCAGGGCCACCACATTGTTGCCTGCCACATCGCGCAGCGCTTCGATCTGTTCGGCCACGGTGCAACTGATCCCCGGCAGGTTCAGTGCGCGCCGACCGTCCAGCTTGGCGGTATCGAGGCCCGCCGCATGGGTCAGAAAACCCGCCGCCGACTTTGGAGAAGCGTGCCAGTGACGGACGGTATCCGGCACGGGCAGCACCGCCTCCATCCCGTCCAACGGTTCGCGGATAATCGCCGAGAAAAACGACGATGCGGCAAGGTTCGCCTTGCCCGGTCGCACGCAAATCGTCGGCAGACGCAGGGACATCCCGTCGATGAACCCTTTGCGAGAGAAATCCTGCACCAGCAATTCGCAGGACGCTTTTTGGGCGCCATAGCTGGTTTGGGGAGAGGTTAGGAACTCATCCCCGATCTTGTCCGGGTACGGCCCGCCAAACACCGCGATGGACGAGGTAAACACAACCCGCGGAACATACTCGCCCCTCGTCGCGCGGTGCTGGGCGCGCAAGGCCTCAAGGAAATGCCACATCGGCCAGAGGTTGGTCTGCCAGCCAAGGTCAAAGTTTATCTCGGCTTCACCCGACACGATGGAAGCGAGGAAATAGATCAAATCGAAGCGTTCAGCGGCCAGCGCGGCCCCTTCCGCTGCCACCGAAAGGTTGCCCATACGGCGGTCAGTACCCGCGCCGCCTTCGGGAAAGGCGATGTCGTGCAAGGTGAGTTGCACTGGGGTTCCATCCAGCCCTTCGGCCTCAAGCTTGTGAGCCAGTTTCTGACCCACCATGCCGCCACCACCCAGAATGAGAACGCGCATCACGTGTCCATCCCGTTGCGCGCACGCAATTCGAGATACAGGCCCGAATGGTCCTTGTCTGCACCGTCCATGTTATCGACGAAATGCGCAAAGCGGTCGCGCACCCCTTGGGTCATCGGCAGTTTCAGGTTCGCTGATTCGGCTTCGACCAGCACATTGTCGAGGTCCTTGAGCTGAAATTTCGAAAGTCCGCCAGGTTCGAAATTTCCGGTTGTCATGCGCTCACCATGCTGCTGCAAAATCGTGCTGTCGGCAAAGCCGCCCTTGAGGGCAGCGCGCAAGGCGGCAGGGTCTGCGCCCCCTCCTCGGCCAGCAACATCGCCTCGGCGACGGCCCCGATGGTCACGGCGACGATTGTCTGGTTGCACAGCTTTGACAGCTGACCCGTCCCGGAAGGACCGACATGGACGGGGCGCCCCATCACACTCAGAACAGGGGTCGCGCGGGCCACGGCATCTGCCGGACCACCCACCATGATAGCAAGGCTTGCCGCCTCGGCCCCCTTGGTGCCACCCGACACAGGGGCATCGATATGCGCCACGCCAGCGGCGGCCAGTGCCTCGGCCTGCGCGCGGGCCTCGCCGGGTTTGGTCGAGGACATGTCGATCCACAATGCACCGTCGCTCAGCGCCTCTTTCACCTCTTCGATCACGGACAAAACGGTCGGCCCATCACTCATCATCGTGATGATGACGTCTGCCCCGGTGACGGCCTGGGAAGTGGTGTCGACGACCTCTGCACCAAACGCGCTCAGCGGTTCGGCCTTGGCCCGAGTCCGGTTCCAGACAGTCAGCGGGATGCCCGCCTGCGCCAGATTTCGCGCCATCGGAAAGCCCATCAACCCGGTCCCAAGCAGGGCCACCTTTTGCGTCGCCATCCTTCATCCTCCCATTTTGCCGTGACGTCTGGTCAACGCGAACGGCTTGTCCTACGGTCCTACCAAAACGCAGCCATTGGCGATGCGCAACACCTGATGAGAATGGGGGAGACTATGGGCCGTTTGGACGGAAAGCGCGCACTTGTGACAGCCGCAGGGCAAGGCATTGGCCGCGCAAGCGCGATTGCAATGGCCGCAGAGGGCGCAAAAGTCTTTGCCACGGATGTGAATGCCGATCTTCTAACGGACATGCCTGACGGAGTAGAGTCATTTGCCCTTAACGCGCTGGATGACGCCAGTGTCGCAGAGGGAGTGGCGCGGGCAAAACCCGACGTTCTGTTCAACTGCGCCGGTTTTGTGCACCACGGCACGGTGCTAGACGCCACGGACGCCGAATGGGATTTCGCCTTTGACCTCAATGTCCGCTCCATGCTGCGCACGATACGCGCCGCGCTGCCGGGCATGGTCGAACGCGGCGCAGGGTCCATCATCAACATGTCGTCCGCCTGTTCTTCCGTGATCGGCGCGCCCAACCGGTTCATCTATGGCACCACCAAGGCGGCCGTGATCGGGATGACCAAATCCGTGGCCCTCGATTTCATCAATCAGGGCATCCGCTGCAACTGTATCTGCCCTGGCACGGTCGAAAGCCCCAGCTGGCATGATCGCGTCAAGGCGCTGGGTGAAGAGCTTGGCAGCTACGACGAAGCGCTGAAACAATTCGTATCGCGTCAGCCGATGGGCCGCGTCGCCACGGCGGATGAGATCGCGGCGCTGGTTGTCTACCTTGCCAGTGACGATAGCGGGTTCACCACAGGGCATCCCCACATCATCGACGGAGGTTGGTCAGGCCAATGAGCAAGAAAATCGGAATCGAAGATCTGCGGTCACGCAAGTGGTTCATGAACCCTGACAATCCAGAAATGACCGCACTGTATCTTGAGCGGTATCTGAACTACGGCCTCACGCGGGCGGAGCTGCAGTCCGGTAAACCGATCATCGGCATCGCGCAGACGGGCAGTGATTTGTCGCCCTGTAATCGCCATCACCTTGAACTGAGTAAGCGCGTGCGCGATGGGATCATCGCCGCCGGAGGGACGTGTATCGAGGTGCCCGTGCACCCGATTCAGGAGACGGGCAAGCGCCCGACGGCCATGCTGGACCGCAACCTTGCTTATCTCAGCCTAGTCGAGACGCTGTTTGGCTATCCGCTCGACGGCGTTGTGCTGAACATCGGTTGTGACAAAACCACGCCCGCCCTGCTGATGGCCGCGGCGACTGTGAACATCCCCGCCGTCGCGCTGTCAGTCGGCCCGATGCTGAACGGCTGGTTCCGCGGTGAACGCACAGGGTCGGGCACAATCGTCTGGAAGGCGCGCGAAATGCTGGCCGCGGGCGAAATTGACGATGACGGTTTCATGGAGCTTGTCGCCTCTTCCGCTCCGTCGGTCGGATATTGCAACACCATGGGCACCGCGACGACAATGAACAGCCTTGCAGAAGCGCTTGGCATGCAACTGCCCGGTGCCGCTGCCATCCCCGCGCCCTATCGCGAGCGTGGGCAGATGGCCTATGAAACAGGGCGGCGCGTGGTCGAGATGGTGTGGGAAGACCTGCGCCCGTCCGACATCATGACGCGCGAGGCATTCGAGAATACCATCGTCATCAACTCGGCCATCGGCGGTTCGACCAACGCGCCCATCCACCTCAATGGTATTGCGCGTCACCTTGGCGTCCCTCTCGACAATGATGACTGGCAAAAGGTCGGGCACAAGGTGCCGCTGATCGTCAATATGCAGCCTGCGGGCGAGTATCTGGGCGAAGACTATCAACACGCAGGCGGGGTTCCTGCCGTGATCGGCGAACTGATCGCCGCTGACGTGCTGCCCTATCCAGACGCGATGACAGTCAATGGCAAGACGATGCGCGAAAATTGCGGCGCGCTGCGCAGCGAAGACACCCGCGTGATCCGCCCCGTGTCCGAGCCGATGAAAGAGTATGCAGGCTTTATCAACCTCAAGGGCAACCTGTTTGACAGCGCGATCATGAAAACTTCCGTGATCAGCGACGCGTTCCGCGAACGCTATTTGTCGAACCCGGATGATCCCGAAGCGTTCGAAGGGCGCGCCGTCGTTTTTGACGGACCCGAGGATTTCCACCATCGTATCGACGATCCGTCCGAGAATATCGACGACACCTGCATCCTGTTCATGCGCGGTGCGGGCCCCAAGGGCTATCCCGGGGGCGCCGAAGTGGTGAATATGCGACCGCCATCGTATCTGCTCAAGAAAGGGATTAAGGCCCTGCCCTGTGTCGGCGATGGCCGGCAATCCGGTACATCCGGGTCTCCTTCCATCCTCAACGCCTCACCCGAGGCGGCGGATGGTGGCGGCCTTGCGCTTTTGCAGACCGGCGACACTGTGCGGATCGATTTGCGCAAATGCACAGCTGACATGCTTGTTGATGACACAGTGCTGCAGGCACGCGCCGAAGCGATCCTCGCGGCAGGCGGCTTTCCGGTTCCGGCTGATCAAAGCCCGTGGCAGGAAATATTCCGCGACCGCGTTGGCCGCTTTGACGAAGGCATGACGCTGCGCGGAGCAGCGGAGTATCAGGACATATCGCGGCGTCATATGCCGCGCGACAATCACTAGAAAGGCACGCATATGAAACTCGTAAGATACGGTGACGTAGGGAGCGAAAGACCGGGCATGATGGACGGCGACACGCTGCGCGATCTGTCCGGCGTGATCGATGACGTCACAGGCGATACGCTGAATGACGAAACGCTTGACCGGTTGCGCAGCATTGATCCGACCACCTTGCCGGAGGTCAGCGGCAATCCCCGTCTTGGTGCCTGCGTTGGCCATTTCGGCAAGTTCCTATGCATCGGTCTGAACTATTCCGACCATGCCGCTGAAACGGGCGCTGCGATCCCCGAACACCCGATCCTGTTTTTCAAGGCTAACTCGGCGGTTGTCGGTGCGTTCGATGATGTCGTGAAGCCGCGCGGCTCTACTCACACCGATTGGGAAGTCGAGCTGGGCGTCGTCATCGGCACAGAGGCCAAATATGTCAGCAAGGAAAACGCGCTGGATTATGTGGCGGGGTATTGTGTCATCAATGACGTGTCCGAGCGGCATTTCCAAACCCAGTTGACAGGTCAGTGGACCAAGGGAAAATCCTGCGACACCTTCGGCCCTACGGGTCCGTATCTTGTGACCCGTGACGAGGTGTCCGACCCGCAAAACCTCGCCATGTCGCTGGATGTAAATGGCAAGCGGATGCAGACCGGCAACACCGCCACCATGATCTTTACCGTGGCTGAGATCATCGAACATCTGAGCGGGCTGATGACCCTGCATCCCGGCGACATCATCACCACCGGGACGCCCCCCGGTGTGGGCATGGGGATGAAGCCGCCGACCTACCTGAATGTGGGCGACGTGATGGAGTTGGAAATCGAGGGGCTGGGCCGCCAGCGCCAGGAAGTGAAGATGGATGCCTGATCTTCTCCAAATCGGTGGCATCACCGATACCATGCGTGACCGTCTGGCCGAGCATTTCACCATCCACAAACTGAGCGAAAGCGCCTATCCGGCGGATGCGATCACTCATATCGCCACAAACGGCCATGACGGGGTGCCCGCAGACGTGATGGCAGCGTGCCCTAACCTTAAAATGGTCAGCTGTTATGGTGTTGGCTATGACGCCATCGACACCAAGGCGGCGGCGGAGTGCGGCATACTGGTCACCCACACCCCCGATGTGCTGAACGCCGAAGTGGCCAGCACCACAATCCTCTTAATGCTCGCCAGTTTCCGCAATTTCCTGCATGACGAGGCGCACGCCCGTTCGGGCGATTGGGAAAAGGGTGGTGCCCCGCTGTCGCGCAGCGCGGACAATCGGCGTGTTGGTATCCTTGGGCTTGGCCGCATCGGGCAGGCGATTGCCGACAAGCTGGAGGCGTTCAACGCCGAAATCCACTACCACACCCGCACCAAGAAGGATGTGCCCTACACCTATCACGCCAGCCTGACTGAAATGGCATCGGCAGTCGAGGTGCTGATCTGCATCACGCCGGGAGGTCCGTCGACCCACCGGATCGTCAATGAGGAGGTGATGAATGCGCTGGGGCCTGAAGGCACGTTGATCAATGTGTCGCGCGGATCAGTTGTGGACGAGTCCGCCATGGTGCAGGCGCTGCAAGACGGGCGGTTGGGCTATGCCGCGCTGGATGTGTTCGAGGCAGAGCCGAAGATACCCGACGCGCTCAAATCCATGTCGAATGTCGTGCTGTTGCCCCATGTGGGGTCTGCGACACACGAAACCCGTGCGGCCATGGGCGCGCTGGTCGTGGACAATCTGATCGCGCATTTGACAACTGATAAAGTGCACACTCCGGTGCCTGAAACAGCGCATCTCAATGGCTAGGATCACAGACGTCACCGCGCGCCTTTTTGCGGTGCCGCTGGACGAAATCCTGGTCGATGCAAAGCACGGGGACCACAGCCATTTTCATCTGGTGACCGCGACCGTCACCCTATCGGACGGGCGCACAGGCACCGGCTACACTTATAATGGCGGGCGCGGCGGGCATGCGATGGCGGCGATGATCACCCATGATCTTGCGCCATTTCTGCTCGGGCAGGACGCTGAAAACGTCGAGGCGTTGACCGAAGCGATGGACTGGCACATGCACTATGTGGGCCGGGGTGGCATCCTCAGCTTTGCGCTTTCAGCGGTCGATATCGCGCTGTGGGATGCGCGGTTGAAAGGGGCAGGGCAGTCGCTGCTCAAGGCCGCTGGCAGCGCGTCGGATCGCTGCCGTGCTTATGCAGGCGGGATTGATCTGGGCTTTGACCTGCCCAAGCTACTCGACAGCATCCAAAGCTACCTTGATCGCGGCCACAACGCGGTCAAAATCAAGATCGGCCAGCCTACGCAAGCAGAAGACCTGACACGCATCAAAGCCGTGCGCGACCTGATTGGTCCGGATGTGAAGTTCATGGTCGATGCCAATTATTCAATGACCGTCGATCAGGCCATTGCGATGGCCCAGGCGTTCAAACCCTATGACATCACGTGGTTCGAGGAACCCATCATCCCCGACGCTTACGGGGAGTACGCGACGATCCGCGCGGCGACCGGCGTGCCGGTGTCACAAGGCGAAAACCTGCACACCATGCACGAATTTGCGCGCGCCCTGCCGCATGTGGATTTCATCCAGCCTGATGCGTCCAACTGCCTTGGGATCACCGGATGGCTAAAGGTAGCAGAGATGGCGGCAGAGGCAGGGGTGCCGGTCTGCAGCCATGGCATGCAGGAACTGCACGTGTCGCTGGTGTCCTCACAAGCCCATGGCGGTTGGCTGGAAGTGCACAGCTTTCCAATCGACCGCTACACAAAACGACCTCTTGTGATCGAGGATCACATGGCGGTCGCACCGGACATACCGGGGATCGGGGTGGAGTTCGATTGGACGCAACTGACCCCGCATGAGATCACGTTGTAACCCGGCGCGCCCCGGATAAGACGCGCCGTTGATCTCTCTAGTCTTCCGGACCAAGGGCATTCAGCCCTTTGAGGATGTCGATGGCATAGGCCAGTTGATAGTCCTCTTCCCGCAGGGCGGCGGCAGCTTCGGCCTTGGCGCGGTCCTCTTCGATCTGGCGAATTTCGTCTTCGCTCAGACTGTCGTTGTTCAGGCTGCCGCGCAGGTCCGCTTCGGAGCGTTGGCCGACGGCACTTGCCGGTTCATCCTCTTCCCCGGTGTTGGGAGCACGACGTGGCTGTTCGACGACGATGTTCGGGCTGACACCAAGGGATTGGATCGACCGGCCCGATGGCGTGTAATAGCGCGCCGTGGTCAGACGCATCGCCCCTTCACCGCGCAGCGGCATTACCGTCTGCACGGACCCTTTGCCAAAGCTCTTGGTGCCTACGACGATGGCGCGGCGGTGATCCTGCAATGCCCCAGCCACAATTTCAGAGGCCGACGCGGACCCGCCGTTGATCAAAACGACAATCGGTTTGCCCATTGCCAGATCGCCCGGCGTCGCGTTAAAGCGGTCGCCATCTTCGGGCGCACGGCCACGGGTCGATACGATCTCTCCCTTTTCAAGGAACGCATCCGACACCCTGATCGCCTGTGTGAGCAATCCGCCGGGGTTGTTGCGCAGATCAAGGACAAAGCCGTCGACATTGTCCATGCCGCCGAGGTTTTCGACTTCTTCCTCAAGCTTGGAGATCAGGTTGGGCGTTGTCTTGTCGTTGAAGGTCGTGATCCGCAGCACAACGGTTTCGCCTTGGGTGCGCGCGCGCACGGCCTGCAGTTCGATGGTGTCGCGCACAATCGGCACATCGAACGGTTCGGTCTCGCCCTCACGCACGACGGTGATGATGATCTCGGAGCCGACAGGGCCGCGCATCCGCTCGACAGCTTCGTCAAGGGTAAAGCCCAACATCGACTCTCCGTCCACATGGGTGATGAAATCGCCCGCCTCAATGCCCGCCTCCGCGGCAGGGGTGCTGTCGATGGGTGAGACGACTTTGATGAACCCTTCTTCCTGCGTGACTTCGATGCCGAGGCCGCCGAATTCGCCACGGGTCTGCACCTGCATCTGTGCTGCATCATCCGGGGAAAGGTAGCTGGAATGCGGGTCAAGCGATGTCAGCATCCCGTCAATCGCCGCTTCGATCAGTTCGCCGGGCTCGACTTCCTCGACATATTGGCTGCGGATGCGCTCGAATATGTCACCGAACAGATCAAGCTGTTCGTAGACACCGGCGTTCGCGCTGCTTTCCTGGGCCAGCAATGGTCCTGCAATCTGCGTCGTTGCGATGGCACCTGCCAACGTACCGCCCATTGCGGCCATAACGAATTTTTTCATTCCCGTTTATCCATCCTTGTCAATGCTGAACCACGTTTGAGGGTCCAATGGCACATCGTCCTGTCTGACTTCTATATAGAGCGTTTCCGAGCGGTCAGCGCCACCCCCTTCACCACGAGTTGACAATGCATCTGCGCCATCTTGCCCGGGAAGCCCACTCATGAGGCCCAAAGGCGTGCCCGCTGCGATGATTTGACCCGCCTCACCATAGCTGACGCCCATGCCCGCAAGGACGATCAGGGTGCCGGGTCGGGGTTCGAGAATCGTCACCGATCCGAAATCCAGAAGCGGGCCGACATAGCGCAACGTGGCCGCCGTCGGTGCCGTGACAAGCGCACCGGGCCGCGTGGCGAGCAAAATGCCGGGCCGTGTCACCCCGGCGGCGTCCGGCTCGCCTGCGCTGCGCAGGACCAGCCCACGCACCGGCAGCGGCAATGATCCGATCTGATCGTCGATATCGGGTGGGGACCAGCCGACATCGTCTGCCGCAATTTCGGTAAGCCCGCTGGAAAATGCATCCAGTGTTTCGGACGAGTCGATCAGGATCGCGGTGCGCACCGGGTCTTGGGTAAACCGCTGGGGCAGGTCGGTTCGGTTGGCCATCGCCTGGTTCAAGGCGGCACGCGCGGATTGCACGTCGCTCAGCCCCAGTTGCAACTGCTCGGCAGCCTGCTGCTGCAACAGGCGCAACCCTTCGACATCGCTCAGATCACGGCGCAGGCGTTCCGCCCGCTGGTTGAGCGCAGGGGTCAATTCAGCCAACAACATACCTGCCCGCGCCGTGCCGTTTGGGCCATCGGGATGCAGGAAGGCAGTGGGTGCCTGCCCGGGTGTCAGGGTCTGCAAAACGGCAAGCAGTTGCGCGATTTCCGCATCTCGCGATTCAAGCTGACCGCGCAATTGCGCCTCGCGAATGGCGGCGCGGCGCAGACCCGCGCGCATCGCGGACAATCCCGCCTCGTAGGCCTGAACCGTCTGTGTGAGGGCACGCACACGGTCCCGCGCACTTGTCGCCTCATCCAACTGAACCGACGCCGTTTCGAGCAATTTGCCCGCAGCACGCGCAAGATCACCCGCCTCGTCCTGCGCGGACACAGGGGCGGCAAGCAAGCAGACGGCAAGAACAACGAGGCGTCTCATGCGATCAGGTTTTGCCCTGTCATTTCCACAGGCTGTTCCAGCCCCATCAGGTGCAACAGGGTCGGCGCAAGATCGGCAAGCCGCCCTGCGTTCAACGTTCCCTCAGCGCCAATCAGCGCGACGGGCACCAGATTGGTGGTGTGGGCGGTGTGGGGCGCCCCGGTGTCCGGGTCGACCATCACCTCGCAGTTGCCATGATCGGCCGTCAGGATCATCGCGCCACCTGCCTCTTTCAGCACCGGCAGGACGCGGGCAAGCCCCTGATCCACCGCCTCACATGCGGCAATCGCGGCATCAAGATCACCGGTATGGCCGACCATGTCCGGGTTGGCATAATTCACCACGATTAGATCATACCCCGACTTGATCGCGTCGATGAACCTGTCCGTGACCTCAACCGACGACATCTCGGGTTGCATATCATAGGTCGCCACGCTCGGCGATTTGGGCATGGCGCGGTCTTCCCCGTCTTCGGGCGTTTCCTCGCCCCCGTTCAGAAAGAAGGTGACGTGTGGGTACTTCTCGGTCTCGGCCAAGCGGAATTGGCGCAGACCGGCCTTGGCGACCCAAGCGCCCAGCGTGTTCACGATTTCAGGCTTGGGATAAACCGTGGTCATGTAGGCCCGATGCGCTTCGGAGTAATCCGCCATGCCCATCAATCCGGCCCATTCGGGGCGTCCGGACGTATCAAAGGCGTCAAAACCCGGATCGCCCAGCGCGGCCATGATCTCTCGCGCCCGATCTGCGCGGAAATTCAGGCAAAACAGGCCGTCCCCGTCCTTGGCCCCCTTGTAGCCGTCCATCACCGTCGCCGGGATGAATTCATCCGTCTTGTCGTCGGCATAGGCCGCTTCAATCGCATCTGACGCGCTTTCCTTGACGGTCCCCTTGGCGCGCACCATCGCGGCAAAAGCCGTTTCCACGCGATCCCATCGATTGTCACGATCCATGGCGAAATAGCGCCCAGTTACGGTGACGATGCGTGCGCCCTTGGGCAAGGCAGTGTTGAGCGCTTCAAGGTAGTTCAACGCGGACTTGGGGGGCACGTCGCGCCCATCCGTGATGGCATGGATCAGCACTGTCAGCCCGGCATCCGTGCAGGCCTTGGCCGCCGCAACCATGTGATCGATATGCCCGTGCACGCCACCATCTGACATCACACCCATCAGGTGCGCGCGCCCGTCCGTCTCTTTGATCGAGTCGATCCATGCGGTCAGTTGCTTGTTGTGAAAAAATGATCCGTCCTCAATTGCCAGATCGATCTGGCCAAGGTCCATGGCCACGACGCGTCCTGCACCGATGTTGGTGTGCCCGACCTCGGAATTGCCCATCTGCCCGCGGGGCAGGCCCACATCGGGGCCGTGGGTGATCAGCGTGGCGTTGGGGCAGGTTGCCATGATGTCGTCATAGGTCGGCGTGTTGGCAAGCACCGGGGCGTTGCCAGACGTCTCTTCGCGCAGCCCCCAACCATCAAGGATGCACAAAACGACGGGTTTCGGGGGTGCCATATGCGAAAGTGCCCTTTGTTTTTCATATCGCCAGACTTCTAGCGTGCAGGATCAGGCTTGGGAAGAACGCTTGCCCGATCAGGCAAGGTCTTTACAGTTTCCCGGCAGCAAGGAGGGTGCAGATGAGCGAACACATGCTGGTACACCTGAACGTGGTGCGCCCGATTGGTCCGTTCAGCGCGGATCACCCCAATGCGCAGTATTTCTTTGGCCTGTTGCCATTGGTGTTCGCGCAGGCCAAGCTGGACGGCGATATGTTCTGGCACAACCACGGCGCGCGCAGCCCCGATGGGCGCTATCTGGAGATGACGGACATTCTGGCGCAGCGGACGCACGCGACCGAGGACAATCTGCATATCATGACCATGGCCGGGTGGCGCGATCTGGCCGAGATGCAGCGCTTTGCCTATCGCGAGCCGCTGCATGCCGAGGGCATTCGCAAGCTCAAGGGCTGGGTGGATCGTTCAGAGGGAGCGACGCTGGCCCTGTGGTGGGTGCCCCGGGGTGAACGGGTGTCTCCGGAAGAGGCATGGGACAGGTTGGGGCGACTGCGTCGGAATGGGGTGTCGCCAGATGCGTTCAGCCTGCGGCAGCGGTTTCCTGCACCAGGTTGAGCACTTGGAATAAAAGATGGGGCGCCCGCGAGTTGTACGGCGCCCCAATTGCTTGTTTAGACGACAGGTGGATGGCCGTTTTTGCCGTCCTGATCGCCTTGGTCCATTTCGTCTGCTGGCGGCCAAATGGTTTCGACAATGACGCTGATGGCCAAAGCCCCGAGCATGATAGCAGCCGACTGGACAAAGGAGCTTTCATTGACCGGTATGTACTTGACCAACTCAGGGAACAAGTTTTGCACCGCTTGGAATAATAGTGCGGCAGCACCACCAAAGGCTAAGGCATTGAGTGAGCGATTTCGTTTCATGGTCAAACCCCTTTCGCGGGTTTGCGCCGACGCAGGTGCCTTATCAAAGGGAACGTGCTACACTGTCAGCGCTGATTTCGTCAGCCGGCCTGACGGCAAAATCCTAGCAGGTGGAACCGTTGGGCCGTACAGCAAAAATAGGCCTCTTTTTGCTGATACTTAAAGTACTTTCTGTTTTGCAGTATCAAATATACAGTTTACATATGGCTTATCACTACATATTGTAGCCCAGAGAGACGACGCAGCGATGAATTTTGACAACAGCAGCAGTAAAGTTACACCAGATTCATCTTTTTGACTGGATGTCGATTCGGCTGACCCTCTATATGTTTGAATATAAACAGCGCGAAACGCGCAAAAAAAATGAGGCATAGGGCAAACATGGCTCCTAATATTGACAGGTCTTTTGACAGGTCTCTTGCGCAATTTGCGGCTAGAAAGTCTAAGGTTGCGATGAGCAACGCGGAACTAAGCCGTCGCACCGGCCTGAGCGTTAACACAATCAAAACATACATGTCTGGTGGTTCGGTGCGAGAAAGCACTGTCCAGCGATTGCATGAAGCGTTGGATGTTTACACCTCTGAACGTCAGGCCATTGCAGAGGGCAAAGATACCCCGCGTTTTGAACCGAGTGCATCTCAAGGCAAAGATGCGGACAGTCTCGAAGCTGCTACTCTTTTGCACATTGAATTGGCAACAAACAGTTTTCGCGAAGCCGTAAAACAACGCAGACGAGCTGGATCAAAGGTAGCAGATGCTGTGCGTGAAGAAATCGAGATGGAAATCCGTCTTTTGCAAGAGCTTCTCAAGTAAACGCTTTTCATCTCACCTCAATCCGGGTTGCCGCGGGTAAAGCTGATCCGGGACAGGTCCGGTGCGCGGGCGTCTGTGGTTAGAACCTTCACCTCTGCCGACCCCGGTGTCAGGACATGGCGCAGCAGGGCCACGGGGTGCGCGCGCAGGGTCAGGCGGGTTGCGACGTAATCCTCCACCACCTCCTCGCCCAATGTCATTTCAGGCAGCAGCGCGGCGGGTTCGTCCACGACTTCACCATCGATATCGCGCGCAAACAGGGGCAACGCCTCGCCCGGGGCCAGCGCCTTGGCCTCCCACAACGCGTCGCGGCGGCTGATCCCCACAGTGCCAAAGGCATCCGCCTCGGCCAGCCGCACCAGCACCTGCGGCCCCAGTCCTGCGCGCCGCCACACGTCGCGCACCGACTGGTAGCCGTTGCCGCGCGCCGCTGTGATCCATGTGGCATCTTCCTCGCTTAACCCCTTGATCTGGCGAAAGCCAAGGCGCAGGGCCAGCCC
Source organism: Tateyamaria armeniaca (assembly GCF_045797845.1). Lineage (NCBI taxonomy): Bacteria > Pseudomonadati > Pseudomonadota > Alphaproteobacteria > Rhodobacterales > Roseobacteraceae > Tateyamaria > Tateyamaria armeniaca. The sequence continues at coordinate 1,302,164 of NZ_JBHDIY010000002.1, read as the reverse complement.
ACCCTGCCCGTCGGGTTCCATCACGTTGTCCCAGAAGCTGGCATTGATGCAGATGGGGCGCACCGTCACCCCGTGTTCACGCGCATCCCGCACGATCTGGGCGGGCGCATAAAAGCCCATGGGCTGTGAATTGAGCAGCGCGCAGGCGAAGATGCCCGGATGGTGGCATTTGATCCAGCTTGAGGCGTAGACCAGAAGCGCGAACGAGGCCGCATGGCTTTCGGGGAAGCCGTAAGAGCCAAAGCCCTCAATCTGGGAAAAGCAGCGCTCGGCAAAGTCATCTTCGTACCCGTTCTTGCGCATGCCGCGCAGGAACAGGGCGCGGAATGCACTGACTGACCCATGTTTCTTGAACGTGGCAAGCGAGCGGCGCAGCCGATCTGCCTGATCAGGGGTGAAATTGGCCCCCACGATGGCGATCTGCATCGCCTGTTCCTGAAACAGCGGTACGCCCAGCGTCTTGCCCAGCACCGCGCCCAATTCGTCCGAGGGGAAAGACACCTCCTCCTCTCCGTTCCTGCGCCGGATATAGGGGTGCACCATGTCGCCCTGAATGGGCCCCGGTCGGATGATCGCCACCTCGATCACCAGATCGTAGAAATTGCGCGGGCGCATCCGGGGCAGAAAGTTCATCTGTGCGCGTGATTCCACCTGAAAGACGCCGATGCTGTCGGCCTCGCAAAGCATGTCATAGACGCGCGGATCTTCAGGGGGCAGCGTCGCGAGGGTGTAGTCGCGCTGGTGGTGCATCTTGAGCAGATCAAACGCCTTGCGGATGCAGGTCAGCATGCCCAGTGACAGCACGTCGATCTTGAGGATGCCAAGGCTGTCGATATCGTCCTTGTCCCAGCAGATGACGGTGCGGTCTTCCATCGTCGCATTCTCGATGGGAACAAGTTCATCCAGCCGCCCTTCGGTGATGATGAACCCGCCGACATGCTGGCTGAGATGGCGGGGAAAGCCGTTGATCTCATAGACCAGTTCGATCGTCTGGCGCAGCCGCTTGTCGCGGAAATCGAGGCCGATTTCGGCCATGCGCTCGGCCTCAAGCCCCTTGGTCGAGAAGAAACCCCAAAGCTGCGAGGACAGCGCCGAAATCGTGTCCTCGGAGAGCCCCATGGCGCGGCCGACCTCGCGGATGGCGCGCTTGCCCCGGTAATGGACAACTGTCGCACACAGGCCAGCGCGTTCCCGACCATAGGTTTCATAGATGTTCTGGATCACCTCTTCGCGCCGTTCATGTTCGAAATCCACGTCGATATCGGGCGGTTCGTCGCGCGCCTCGCTGACGAAGCGTTCGAACACCATGGTGCCCATTTCCGGGCTGACAGAGGTGATGCCAAGGCAGTAACACACCACCGAATTGGCCGCCGACCCGCGCCCCTGGCACAGAATATTGCGGGAGCGGGCGAAATGAACGATGTCGCGCACGGTGAGGAAGTAAGGCGCGTAGTTCAGCTTGCCGATCAGGGTCAGTTCATGGCGCAATAGGGTCTGTGCCTTTTCGGGGGCACCTGCAGGGTAACGCCATTTGAGCCCCTCATAGGCAAGCCGTTCAAGCCGTTGTCCCGGCGTTTCATTCTCGCTGATTTCGGAAGGGTATTCATAGCGCAGCTCGTCCAGCGAAAAGGTCAGCGTTTTGGCCAGGTCCGACGTGCGGTGCACCGCATCCTCGTGGCCCGCAAAGATACGCAGCATGTCCGCCTCGCCGCGCAGGCGCCCTTCGCCATTGGCCAGGGCATTGCGACCCAGATCGTCGACCCGGCATTTCAGGCGCACAGCAGTGACCACATCCGCCAGCTTGCGCCGGGCACCATGGTGCATGCGGGGCGCAGCCGAGGCGACGGTCTGCAACCCGAGGCGCTGCGCCTGATCGGTGATGTGGTCAAAGTGCACAGTGTCCCGCCCGTCATAGCGCGGCACCATCAGCACATGCATGTTCCCGGCAAAGCGGCGCGACAGCCGTTTCGCCTGTGTCACCCAATCGCACGCGCCGCCCGTCATCGTTTGCGCCTGTGGCCAGAGGAGCAGGTGAAGCCCGTCCGCGAAATCCTCAAGGTCGCGCAGGGTGAGATCACAGTGCCCCTTTTCCGCCGCCAGTCGTCCGCGCGAGATGATGCGGCAGAGACTGCGCCAACCTGCCCGGTTCTTTGGAATGGCCGTGACCGGTGCCCCGTCCCTGAACAAAAGGCGCGCGCCCGGGATCAGACGTGGCGTGGCCGTGACCGGTGCGCGCGGCGGGTCGGGAAGGTGTTCGGGTTTCGGCGGGCCGACAAGACCGTGGATCGCGTCGAAATCCCGCCGCTCCTTCACGCTGCGCGCGATGCTGCGCGCCTCCGTGTGCGCCCGGACGATACCGGCCACCGAATTGTCGTCTGCAATTGCCAGCGCTTCCATCCCCAGAAGGGCCGCACGGGCCATGTATTCCTCGGGGTGGGACGCCCCGGTGAGGAAGGTAAAATTGGATGTGGCAGACAGTTCGACAAACATATTTTTGCAGATTCGGCTGTGGCAGAGGGCTACTATATTCTTGTTTTGTTCTCATTTGAAGTGTCAGAGGGACTCTGCCCCGCGCTGGCGCGCGTCCCCGGGGTCTTTCTTGATCAGAGAAACAGGGTTGCGCATCATTCGGGTCGCACGGGCACCGGTGATCCGACAGAATTGTCTGAAACGGAGATCCATCATGCCCGTATTCACCGCACTGCCCACTGACGTTGTCACCGCCTATCGCAAAGGCGGTCTGGATGCCTTTGGCAACATGCCTGAACGCAAGATCAGCGATGGGGCCGCCAACCCCTGCCGACACTGCCTGCGCGACATTCCGAAAGGTGCCGAGATGCTGGTTCTCGCCCATAAACCCTTTGTCGGCACGCATCCGTATGCCGAAGTCGGCCCGATCTTCTTATGTGCTGAGGATTGCGCGCGTGGCGGTGGCCACATTTTGCCGGAAGTTTTGCGCACTTCGCCCGACTACCTGATCAAGGGGTATTCGCAGGATGATCGCATCGTCTACGGCACGGGCGTGGTCAGCCCGACACCAGAACTGCAGGACCGGCTGGACGCCATTTTTGCAAATCCCGACGTGGCCTATATCCACGTCCGCTCGGCGCGCAACAACTGTTATCAAGCACGGGTGGATCGCGACGCTTAGCCCTTGCCTGCCTGTTTGGCTTGGCGCATAAACATTCGCGCAGATGCGCCGCAAACAGGATCGACACCATGACCATCGACGCCCCCGAGACCAAGACTGTCGACACCCGGCGCATTGCCTGCGACGGCGGCGAAGGGGCGCTGGGGCATCCGCGTGTCTGGCTGCAAATTCCGGAAGATACCGGGTGGGTTGAATGCCCTTATTGCGATTGCAAATACGTGCTAAGCGAAGACGCCTGAAAACAAGTTGCCTCAGGACTGTTCGATGGTCTGAATCAACGCATCCACCTGTCCCTGAACGCGCGTATTGGCCTCTTCGATCTTTGAGGACAACTCGCGGATTTCGGATGCGATGATCGCAAATCCTTTGCCCTGATCGCCGACATGCGCCGCCTCGATCGAGGCATTGATCGCGATCAGACCGACATGGCGTGAAATCTCGCTGATCTCTTTCAGCGCGGCACGGGCGGTTTCCCCTGTTGCCTCTGCTCCGTTCTGGCGCGCCTCGCGGATCGACCGCAGATCGGCGCCCAGACGGTTCACCAGGGCGGCGAAATGTGCATTGAAATCCCCAGCGGCGAAATGGGTGTAGTGCAACACGATTTCCATCGTCATGGACCGGTCGAGGTGCCGCTGTTCAAGATCGGAGGTCGCGGCAACAAACCTGCGCATCGTGTCGCAGCTTTCCTTCATCTCAACCCCGACACTGCGCACCCATTCGAGTGCCGACGGATCAATTCCTGGCACGGGTTGCGTACCGATCAGCAAATCAAGCGCCGCGTGAACACCCGGCATTGCCCGCCGGATACCATTCGTGCAGTGGTCAAAATCGGCTTCGCCCTCAACCAGCATCCCCAATGCCGCATAAAGTCCGACGCGGGCGCAGTTGGCGCGCAACATCTCAACCCCGCGCAGCAATTCCACCCGCGCCGGGATGCCCGTCGCATCCGCCTGCTGACCAAGGATGTCAGTGATGTCGCTGATCGGCATTTGCACATTCATGACCGCACATTTGCCTCAAACAGATTAAAAAACCCTTCCGCTTTTCCCGCCACCGGATTCGTGGCACATCATGGGTCAGCGCTTTTGAACTTGAGGGTTTTGCACATGAGTTTCGGCAAGGGATGTCACCTGCACCTGATCGACGGGTCGGCCTTTATTTTTCGCGCCTACCACGCCCTGCCCCCCTCACCCGCAAATCCGATGGGCTGCCCATCGGGGCCGTGAGCGGGTTTTGCAACATGCTTTACAAGTACGTCGAAGGGAACACTGGCCCGGATGCACCCACCCATGTGGCTGTGATCTTTGACAAGGGCAGCCACACCTTCCGCAATGACATGTACGACCAGTACAAGGCCAACCGCGATGCGATGCCCGAGGACCTGCGCCCACAAATTCCGCTGACCCGTCAGGCGACCGAAGCGTTCAACATCGCCTGCAAGGAGAAAGAGGGTTACGAAGCCGACGACATCATTGCCACTTTGGCGGTGCAGGCCCGCGCCGCCGGGGGGCGTTGCACCATCATCTCGTCGGACAAGGATCTGATGCAACTCGTCGGCGACGGGGTCGAGATGCTGGACGCAATGAAGAACAAGCGGATCGACCGCGACGGCGTGTTCGAAAAATTCGGTGTCTATCCAGACCGCGTCGTGGATGTGCAGGCCCTGGCGGGGGACAGCGTTGACAACGTACCCGGCGCGCCCGGCATCGGCGTCAAAACCGCCGCCTTGCTGATCAACGAATATGGCGATCTGGATTCGCTTTTGGAGCGGGCCGAAGAAATCAAACAGCCCAAACGCCGTGAGACGCTGATCGAACATGCCGATCAAATCAGGTTGTCGCGCAAGCTGGTCCTGCTTGATGAAGAGACGCCGCTGGACTTTACCCTCGACGATCTTGAGGTGCGCGACCCGCATCCCGATCAGTTGATGCCGTTTCTGGCCGAGATGGAATTTCGCACCCTCACCAAGCGGATTGCGGACCAGCTTGGCGTGGAAGCCCCCGAGATCAAGGAACCGACCGCGCCCGAAGCAGAGGATGCACCCGATGCGCCGGAGTTCGAGGCCGCCACATATGAGCACGTCAGCGACGCGAAGGCCCTGCAAACCTGGATCGACCTAATTTACGAGCGCGGCTATGTCGCCGTGGATACGGAAACAACCGGCCTCAATGAAATGACCGCCGATCTGGTTGGGATTTCGCTGGCCGTGAATCCCGGTCATGCCTGTTACATCCCGTTGATCCACAAACAGGGTGGGGATGATCTGTTTGGCTCTGACGCGCTGTCCGATGGGCAGATGCCGCTGGAGACTGCACTTGAGATGCTGAAACCTGTGCTGGAGGACGACAGCATTCTCAAGATCGGGCAAAACATGAAATACGATGCCAAGATCTTTGCCCAGATCGGCATCACCGTCGCCCCCATCGATGACACCATGTTGATGAGCTATGCGATGCATGGCGGGCTGCACAATCACGGCATGGATACCCTGTCCGAACGCTATCTGGGCCACACCCCAATCCCGATCAAACCGTTGTTGGGGTCTGGCAAATCTGCCAAGACCTTCGATCAGGTTCCGATCGAGGATGCGGTGAAATATGCGTCTGAGGATGCGGATATCACGCTGCGCCTCTGGCAGCAGTTCAAGCCGCAACTGCACCGCGCGCAAGTCACAAAGGTCTATGAAACGCTCGAACGACCCATGGTGCCAGTACTGGCAGCGATGGAGCGATCCGGCATCAAAGTTGACCGCGATACGCTGTCGCGCATGTCCAACGCCTTTGCGCAAAAAATGGCGGGGCTTGAGGATGAGATTTACGAACTGGTGGGGCGCAAGTTCAACGTCGGCTCGCCCAAGCAGTTGGGCGAAATCCTGTTTGACGAGATGGGGATTGAGGGCGGCAAGAAAGGCAAGACCGGGGCCTATGCCACAGGTGCCGATGTGCTCGAAGATCTTGCGACCGAGCACGAACTGCCACGCCGCATCCTCGACTGGCGGCAACTCAGCAAGCTGAAATCGACCTATACTGACGCGCTGCAAGATCACATCAACGCCGATACGGGACGGGTCCACACGTCTTATTCGATTGCGGGCGCGTCCACCGGGCGGCTCGCTTCGACCGATCCGAACCTGCAAAACATCCCGATCCGGACTGAGGAAGGGCGACGCATCCGCGAGGCTTTTGTTGCTGAGCCGGGCAAGACGCTGGTGGCGCTGGATTATTCACAGATCGAACTGCGCATTCTGGCGCATATCGCGAAGATTCCCGAACTCAAGCAGGCCTTTGACGATGGCATCGACATCCACGCGCTCACGGCCTCGGAAATGTTCGACGTGCCGCTGGACGAGATGACACCAGAGATCAGACGTCAGGCCAAGGCGATCAATTTTGGGGTCATCTACGGCATCTCCGGCTTTGGCCTTGCGCGCAATCTGCGCATTCCGCGGGCCGAGGCGCAGGGGTTCATCGACCGCTATTTCGAACGCTTCCCCGGCATCCGCACCTATATGGACGACACCAAGGCGTTCGCCAAGGAACATGGGTTTGTCCAGACGCTGTTCGGGCGCAAGATTCACACGCCAAACATAGGGGCCAAGGGGCCGCACGCAGGCTTTGCGGCACGGGCCGCGATCAACGCACCGATCCAAGGCACCGCGGCCGACGTGATCCGGCGCGCCATGATCCGCATGCCGGATGCGATTGCCGATTTGCCCGCTGCCATGCTGTTGCAGGTGCACGATGAATTGTTGTTCGAGGTCGAAGACAGTGCCGTCGATGATCTGATCGACGCGGCGCGCACTGTGATGGAAGGCGCGGCTGACCCGGTTGTACATCTGGACGTCAAACTGACGGTGGATGCGGGTCAGGGGCAAAACTGGGCCGAAGCGCACTGATCAGCCTCTGCTTGATGTATCAATAATTTGAATTGAGCTTTAGATGCGTGTTAGCGTCAGGGCATAGTAACGCCCGACTTACACCATCACCTTTTTTGATTGGACCGATTCATGTTTCTACGCTTCCCGCATTCTATATTTTTCGCCGGCATGATCGCCGTAATGCCAGCGCTGCAGGCACAGGCTGTCACGACTTTGGACGATGGGTCGACACTCACACGGTCGGCCTCTGCGGATGGCACGGATGAAATCGTTTTGTTCAATGCATCCAGCGCGGTGATCAACACAGGCGGGTCGGCCATCAACACCGGAACACAGCCGGGACGGGACGGTATCTTTGGCACCGGCGGATCGAATGTGGAAGTGGCCGGTGGCACCGTGAAGGGCCGTGACACAAACAATGGCGGCAGTGGCGTGGGTATCAACGGCGGCGTGTTCGAATTCTCTGCCGGAACGATCACGGGCGGCGACAGCATCATCAATGGCAATGGCGGGCGCGGTGCGACGATCACCGGGACAAACCTGTTCACCATGACTGGCGGCACGTTGACCGGTGGCAACGGTTCCACAGGTGGTGTGGGTCTGGGTATCTTTGACACAGCAGTGGGGACGATTTCTGGCGGCACAGTCGCGGGGGGCATAGGCCAGTCCGGATCGATGGCCTATTCACTGCGCATAAGCGCCATGGCAAACCTGACTGTGTCGGGGGGAACCTTCGGCGGCGACTTTTTCCTGTCCGACAACGCATCGCTGACCGTTCGCGGATACGATCTGGTCTTTGATCGCGGCACCAGATCCCTCAGCGGATTTCTGGAAGATGGCAACGCGATTGATCTGCTCTTGTTCAAGGCACCGGATGCGTTCCTGACGCTGGTCAATGCTCCCCCGCCAGCGGTCCCACTGCCTGCTGGGGGCATTCTGTTGCTGTCCGGCTTCGGCGTTGCAGCGCTGTTTGGCCGCAAAAGGAAACGGGCGACGTAAGCTGGCGCATCGCTGAGCTCTCACTCCTCTTTGATCGTGAGCGCGGCAACCATGCGGCGGGCCAATGGGGCCACGAACAGGACGACCGGAAAGGCCACGGCCCAGCTGGGCAGCCAGCCCCCCATCCATTGGCTGAAAAAACCGGATACCATGCCGATGGCCAGAAATGTCGAAATCCCTGATACGATGAACGACATCATCCCGCTCAGCAGCAGGCCAAAGACGATGTGGGCGTAGCGGGCGGGGATCATGGTGTGTGCCTTTCGGTTTCTGCAGATTTCTTATTCCGGATGAAAGCAGTCACGGCATCCAGTCCAATCCGGTCTCGGTGCGCCCATTTGGCGTGTATTCGGCGCTGACCCAACCATCGTAGCCACTGGCATCAATCGCCGCGAACAGCGCAGTAAAATCGATCTCGCCAGTGCCCGGGGCGTCCTGCCGGGCGCGTCCCCTATCTGGATGTGGCGGATCAGTCGGTGCATGGCCTGAAACGTGGCCAAAGCATCGCCGGTGATGACCTGTGCGTGGTAACTGTCATATTGCAGCGCGACATTTGGCGCGCCCACGGTTTCGATGATGTCGGCGGCGAGGTCAAAGCTGGACAGGAAGTATCCCGGTTGCGCCATCTGGTTGAGCGGTTCGAGCGTCAGGCACAATCCTTCGGGCAGTGTGTCTGCGGCCCGTTTCAGATTGTCGATCATCGTCTTTTTGGCGGCAGCACCTTCGCCCACCCCGCTCATCACATGAATGATGCTGGCACCAAGCGCCTGCGCATATCGCACAGCCCGGCGCATGTCATAATCAAACCGCGCCTCGCCCCCCGGGACCGCCGCAAAGCCGCGCGCGCCACCGGTGTAATTCGGGCCCGGAGCATTCAGCAGGACCATCTGCAAGCCGTTGCGCTGCAGGGCCGCCTGCGTTTCAGGGGCCGGGGCATCATAGGGAAACAGCACCTCGACCGCCTTGAACCCCGCTTCGGCGGCGGCATCGAAGCGGTCCAGATAGGGCAAATCAGCCCAGAGATGTGTGAGATTGGCGGCAAACTTCGGCATTCCGGTCAGGCTAACCCGCGTGCAAAACAAGTGCCATCAAAACGTCTCGACCCAGGGGCGCAGGGTGATTTCGTTGGACCAGGCCGATCTGTGCTGGTCGATCAGTTGCATATAGGCCGTCGCAATCGCATCCGGGTCCAGCATCCTGTCTGTACCGTCATCGGTGCGTTCGGCGCGCGCCGTGTTTGAAATCCCGCCATCAATATTGACCCACGCTACATGCACGCCTTTTGGATGCAGCTCTCTGGACATGGACTGGGCAAGGCCCCGTTGCGCAAACTTGCCCATCGCGAAAGGTGCAGAGTTGGCAAATCCCTTGACCCCCGCCGATGCGCCGGTGAACAGGATTGTCCCGCGCTTGCCGTCCTGTTCGGCTTGGGCCTGCATCACGTTGGCGGCCGCACGCCCTGTCAGAAATGAACCGAAGGCGGTGATTTCCACTGCACGCCGCACCTGTTCGGGATCAAGCTCGGCCACCGGGCCGCGGCTGCGTGCAGACGGGTTGTAGATCGCCACATCAAGACGCCCCTCAATCGAGGCAAACAGCGCGTCCACATCCGCCGGATCACTTCCGTCCAGCGCGACGGTGCGCGCGCTGGTTTCGGCGGCGAGTGCTGCCAGTTTGTCTGTACTCCGGGCACCCAGCACGATGGAGTGGCCGCGCGTATGCAACTGCCGGGCAAGGGATGCGGACAGCCCGCTGCCCGCGCCGATGATCACTGCTGTGCCTTTGCTCATGATGACGCCTCCGATGAGATAGTGTGGGGTTCAGTGCTGATAGAACTGCACGACACAGGCACTTTTCCTAGATGCGTGCCCGCACATATCCTGTGCGCCGTCCTCAGGGCAGATCGGCCGACGGGATCACGCCAAAGAACTGACCACCCGACCAGACCCCGAACCACTCGCCCTCATGCACGCACAGATCGACCAGCCGGTAAAAGCTTTTGCGGTCAATCAGCGCCTCAAGGTTGGCGCGGATCAGGATATAGGGGGACGGCTCGCCCGTCTCCGGGTCACGTTCCACGCGGATCGGGTGGTCCGGCCCGGCCACCGCCACATCGCCCACATGGGTGGTAAAGGTCAGGTTCTGATCCTCACCCTCGCCATCCGGTTCAAAGTCGATGGCCACGAAAGGGGCATCATCAACGGTGATCCCGACCTTTTCCACCGGGGTGACGAGGAAGTATTTGCCGTCCTCGCGCTTGAGAATCGATGAAAACAACTTGACCAGACCGGGCCGCCCGATGGGCGTGCCCTGATAGAACCACGTCCCGTCCCGCGCGATCCGCATGTCCAGATCCCCGCAAAACGGGGGATTCCACAGGTGCACTGGCGGTAAACCGCGTGTTTTTGCGGCAGTGATCGATGCAACCAGCCCTTCGGCATCCGGTGTCACGGTTTTTTGTCCACTCATATGTTTTGCCATTCCATCCTGAGGCAATAGGTTATCAGATAGAGTATATTCCGAATGAAAGAGAAGTCATGACCGACGCTGAGGATCTTGTTGCCGAAATCGAAGTCTTGGGAGGCAAACTGGCCGAGGCCAAAGCCTCGATCACCAAACGCTTCATCGGGCAAGAACGGGTTGTGGATTTGACGCTAACCGCTCTTTTGTGCGGCGGGCATGGTTTGCTGATCGGTCTGCCGGGGCTGGGCAAGACGCGGCTGGTTGAAACCCTCAGCACGGTGATGGGCCTTGATGGCAGCCGCATTCAGTTCACGCCTGACCTGATGCCTGCCGACATTCTGGGTTCCGAAGTGCTGGACACCGATGATGACGGCACCCGGTCATTCCGTTTTGTGCCGGGGCCGGTATTTTGCCAGTTGCTGATGGCGGACGAGATCAACCGGGCCAGCCCGCGGACCCAATCCGCGCTGCTGCAGGCGATGCAGGAAAAGACGGTGACCGTCGCCGGGCAGGATCGCCCGCTTGGCGTGCCCTTCCACGTGCTTGCCACCCAGAACCCGATTGAACAGGAAGGCACATATCCGCTGCCCGAAGCGCAGCTTGACCGATTCCTCGTGCAGATCGATGTGCTGTATCCGGACCGTGGCACCGAACGGGACATTCTGCTCGCCACGACTGGCGTTGAGGATGCGCAATCCGAGCCGGTCTTTTCGGATGGGGAATTGCTGGCGGCACAAACGCTGCTGCGCCGGATGCCGGTGGGCGACAGCGTGGTCGAAATGATTCTCGATCTCGTCCGCGCCTTCCGACCCGATGAACCCGATGCATCTGCGCGTGTGCGTGAAACCGTGGCTTGGGGCCCCGGCCCGCGTGCAGCGCAGGCGCTTATGCTGGCGGTGCGGGCACGTGCCCTGTTGCAGGGCCGCCTTGCCCCTTCGGCCGAAGACGTCATAGACATGGCCCGGCCTGTTCTGTCCCACCGCATGGCGCTGAACTTTGCCGCCCGTGCCCGAGGCGACAGCCTGTCTGACCTGATCGAGGAAACCGCCGCAACCCTCAGCCGCCAAGAGGCGGCCGCGTGACAACCCCCTCGCCCTACGCGAAAAGGCGGAATCCCAGGCCGCACGCCTGCCTGCGCTGCTGGCGCGGGCAGAGCATCTGGCAGGCGCCGTTCTGCTGGGCGATCACGGGCGTCGCCGTGCAGGCATGGGCGATGATTTCTGGCAATACCGCCCCGCCCAGATCGGGGACAGCCGCCGTTTGATCGATCACCGCCGCAGCGCGATGGGGGACGTGCAGTTCGTGCGCGAACGCGAATGGCAGATTGCACAGTCCGTGATGTTGTGGATCGATCAGGGGGCATCGATGCGTTTTGCCTCGACCAAAGACCTGACGACCAAGGCCGAACGCGCCCGCGTACTGGGTCTGGCCGCCGCTATCCTTCTGGTGCGTGGTGGTGAACGCGTCGGCCTGACAGGCACCAGCCTGCCCCCGCGCCGCGGCAATATGCAAATCCTGCGTCTGGCAGAGATGTTTTCCGAAGACGCTGAAGAGGATTATGCCCCGCCCGAACACAGGGCCATGGTGCCCCATGCGCGCGCGCTGTTCATCTCGGATTTCATGGGCGACATAGAGGCGGTGCGCACAGCCCTGACCAAAGCGGCAGATCGTGGCGTGCGCGGTGTGCTGCTGCACGTACTTGACCCGGCAGAAGAGGCATTTCCCTTTCGCGGGCGCACGGTGTTCCAAAGCATGGGCGGCACGCTGGAACACGAAACCCTCAAGGCGTCCGACCTGAAGGACCGGTATCTGGACCGCCTCGCCGCGCGCAAGGCCGAGCTTCAGCACCTGTGTTCTGTGGCGGGCTGGCAATATGGCCTGCACCACACTGACACCTCCGCCCAATCGGGCCTGCTCTGGATCTGGCGCGCGCTTGATGGCGGAAGGGTACGGTCATGACGGTCTTTGGCCCGATAGGTTTTCTTGCGCCATGGTTGCTGGTCTCGCTGATCGCTTTGCCCATCCTGTGGCTGATCCTGCGGGCCATCCCGCCTGCGCCGATCCGCCAGCGCTTTCCCGGTGTGGCGCTTTTGCTGGGGTTGCAGGACGACGAATCCGTGTCGGACCGGACCCCTTGGTGGCTGCTGTTGCTGCGCATGTTGGCCGTTGCGGCGATGATCATTGGTCTGGCCGGACCCGTGCTGAACCCAGAAGATGACGGACAGGCAGGGAATGGGCCACTGCTGGTCGTCATGGATGGCAGCTGGGCGGGGGCGGCCCAATGGGCGCGCCAGATCGAAGCGGTTGAGGGCGAGCTGCGCCGCGCCGGGGCGCAGAACCGGCAAGTGGCGCTGCTGCACCTGTCCGATCCGGAACCAGCCGTGTTTCAGGCTGCCAACACAATCACCACACGCCTGCCCGGCATCGCCCCCGCGCCGTGGCAACCCGGTGACACATCAGCCCTCATTGAGAGCCTGCCCGAAGGCGCGTTTGAAACTGTCTGGTTCAGCGACGGTCTGGATTATCCGGGCCACGACGCCGTGCTGGAAACGCTGGAAGCGCGCGGCCCCGTGCGTGTGACCCAGGCGGTCACGGACGTGATCGCGCTGACCCCTGCCGCCTATGTAGACGGATTGATCGAATTGACGGCGCTGCGGGTAAACCCCGGGTCCGAGCGCGGTGTGACTGTGCTGGCACAGGGGCGCGATCCAGCAGGCAATGCAGCAATTCTGGCATCGGCCAATGCCGTCTTTGGCCCCGGCGACACGACGGCGGACACTGCCCTGTCCCTGCCTGCCGAACTGCGCGCCCGCGTGACCCGGTTCGAGGTGCAGGGTGCGAAGTCTTCGGGTGCTGTGACATTGGTCGATGACAGCCTGCGCCGCCGCGAAATCGCGCTCATCGCGGGGCGGGAGGGTCGCGAAGGGCTCGAACTGCTGTCGCCGCTGCACTACCTGGAACGCGCGCTTGCACCCACGGCTGACTTGTTAAGTGGTGCACTCAGCGATGTTCTGCCTGCAAACCCGGATGTGATCGTGCTGGCCGATGTCGCCACCCTGTCCGAAGGTGAAGCCGAGGCGATTTCGGAATGGATTGATCAGGGTGGTTTGCTGTTGCGGTTCGCCGGTCCGCGCGTTGCGGCCAGTGACATTTCGCGCATCGACGAAGATCCCTTGATGCCTGTGCGCCTGCGCTCTGGCGGGCGCAGCGTGGGTGGTGCGATGAGTTGGGGATCGCCCAAAACGCTTGCGCCGTTCAAGGAAAACTCGCCCTTCTTTGGCCTTGCCGTACCGGATGATGTGGCGATCACCGCGCAGGTCATGGCGCAGCCCGATCCGACCCTTGCCGAGCGGGTCATAGCGGAGCTGAGCGACGGCACACCACTGGTGACCCGGAAACGGCTAGGACAGGGACAGATTGTGCTGTTTCACGTCACTGCCAATGCTGAATGGTCGTCTCTGCCCCTCTCTGGCCTGTTTGTCGAAATGCTTGAACGGCTTGCTGTGTCTTCCACCAGTTCTGCGCCCTCGGCAGACGATCTTGAGGGCACGATCTGGACGCCGCAAATCGTCATGGACGGCTTTGGTGCGTTGCGGGATGCAGGCGCGATGCCCGGCGTTCCCGGCCCGAGACTGGTGACGGACGCGGCAGGGCCTGACCTGCTGCCCGGTGTCTATGTCTCAGGGGATCGCAGCCTTGCGCGCAATGTCCTGACGGCGGATGCCACGCTCGAACCCGCAGAATGGCCGGCCCGCATCGAAGTGTCCGGCCTTGCCATTATTCCGGAACAACCGCTTGGGGGAATATTGCTGGCCGCCGCCATTGGGCTGTTGCTTGCCGATGTCATCGCGTCCCTTGCCCTGTCGGGTCGCCTGACGGGCGGGATGCGTGCCAGCCGGACCTCTGCGGTCGTTGCGGCGCTGTTCTTTGCCGCGGCACCCTATGGCCCGGCAGAGGCGCAGCAAAGCCCCGAGGATGAGATCTCCGCCGCCTCGGAGGTTGTTCTGGCTTATGTCATCACCGGCAACCGCCAAGTCGATGAAGTGGCCGAGGCGGGTTTGCGCGGCTTGTCCGACACGCTGTTTTTCCGCACGTCGGTCGAGCCTGCACCGCCCATCGGCGTGGATCTGGAAGTCGATGAATTGGCGTTCTTTCCAGTGCTCTATTGGCCCGTCACACCCGATCAACCACGCCCTTCGCGTGAAGCCTATGCCAAGTTGAACGACTACCTGCGTTCGGGCGGCTTGATCCTGTTTGACACGCGCGACGGTGACATTGCGGGCTTTGGCACGGCCAGTCCCAACGGGCGCAAGCTGCAAGACCTTGCAGCACCATTGGATATTCCCGCGCTTGAACCGATCCCGCGCGATCACGTTCTGACGCGTACCTTTTACCTGCTGCAGGATTTCCCCGGGCGGCATCTGAACGGAGAAGTCTGGGTCGAAGCCGCACCACCCGGCGCAGAGCAGGTCGAGGGTATGCCTTTTCGCAATCTGAATGACGGGGTCACGCCGGTGGTCATTGGCGGCAATGACTGGGCCGCTGCGTGGGCCGTGACACCAAGCGGTCAGGCCATGCTGCCTGTCGGGCGCGGTTTTGGCGGTGAGCGACAGCGTGAGCTGGCCTACCGGTTTGGCGTGAACCTTGTGATGCATGTGCTGACGGGCAACTACAAAAGCGATCAGGTCCACGTACCTGCGTTGCTGGATCGGCTGGGACAATGACCGGAACCATTCTGTTTGACCCATTGCTGCCCTGGCCCGTGCTGGCCGTCCTGGCGGTTGTCGTCGCGGGCGGTGTTCTTCTGGCCGTGATGCGCGGTCTCAATGGGTGGGCCTTGCGGGGGGCTGCCGGTCTCGTGATCCTTGCGGCCCTGTCAGGTCCCGCCTTTCAGGAGGAAGACCGCGCGCCGCTGAGCGACATCGTGATCCTTGCCGAAGACCAAAGCGCAAGCCAGCGTCTGCGCGACCGGCCCGACCAGACGGCAAGTGCTGCCGATGCAATCGAGGCATCGCTGAGCGCACGCGAAGGCACCGAAGTGCGGCGCATCACCGTACCGGACGGCGACGAAGACACCGGCACGCGCTTGATGACGGCATTGTCCGACGCACTCGCCGAAGAGCCGCGCGCGCGCATCGCTGGCCTTATCGCCATCAGTGACGGGCAAGTGCATGACGCCGATCTGCCGTTCGACCTGCCTGCCCCGATGCACCTGCTGCTGACCGGAAAAGAGACCGACTGGGATCGCCGCCTGTTGGTCAAGAACGCACCTGCCTTTGCCATCATCGGAGAACCGGTGACCCTGACTTTGCGGATCGAAGACAGCGGCGCGGCCCCTGTCGACAACGGAACTGCGCCCTTGGATATCTCGGTGGACGGGGCGGAACCGCAACGCTTCAACGTACGCATTGGCGAGGATATCGACCTGCCCGTCACGCTGCCCCACGGCGGGCGCAATGTGATCCAGTTCACCGTTCCCGAAGCGGAGGGTGAGTTGACTGACCGCAACAACACGGCCCTGATTCAGATAAACGGTGTTCGGGACAGGTTGCGCGTGTTGCTGGTCTCCGGAGAACCGCATGCTGGCGGGCGCACATGGCGCAACCTGCTGAAATCGGACAGTTCCGTCGATCTCGTCCACTTCACCATTCTGCGTCCACCCGAAAAGCAAGACGGCGTGCCAGTGGGCGAGCTGTCCCTGATCGCCTTCCCCACGCGCGAGTTGTTTCTGGAAAAGATCGACGATTTCGACCTGATCATCTTTGATAGATACAAGCGACGCGGCATCCTGCCGTCGCTCTATCTCGACAATGTCGCGCGCTATATCCGTGATGGAGGGGCTGTGCTGGTCGCGGCCGGCCCGGACTTTGCCAGTGCAGACAGCCTTTATCGCTCACCGCTTGGTGCCGTTATGCCAGCCGAGCCGTCGGCGCGGGTGCTGGAAGAAGCGTATCGCCCGACCGTATCTGAAATCGGCAACCGCCATCCCGTCACAACAGAAATGCCGGGTGCAGGCGACTGGGGCCGCTGGCTGCGACAGGTGGATGTCGCGGCGCGCGACGACAGCGTGGTTGTGATGGAAGGCGTAGACAACCGCCCTCTTCTGATCCTTGAGCGGGTCGAAGAGGGCCGTGTCGCCCTGCTTGCCTCTGACCACGCATGGCTGTGGAACCGCGGTTATGAGGGCGGCGGCCCGCAACTCGAATTGCTGCGCCGCCTTGCACATTGGATGATGAAAGAGCCCGAGCTGGAAGAAGAGGCGCTGACCGCCATTGCCACCGGCCAGTCGATGCGCATTCAGCGACGCACCTTGTCGGACAGCGTGCCACCGGTCACCGTTACCGATCCAAACGGCACGACCACCGAACTCACGCTGAACGAAGTCGCCCCCGGCCAGTTTGAAACGCGCTTCGATGGACCGGAAATTGGGCTGTACCGCCTTGAGAACGGTGAGCAAAGCGCGGTGATCGGGCTTGGCCCAGCAGCCCCCAAGGAATTCGAGGCCACCATCGCAACGGCTGACATTCTGGAGGAACGTGTCGAAAGCACGCGTGGCGGTGTTTTGCGGATCGAAGAAGGCACACCCCGTATCCGCACGGTGCGCGAGGGCCGTCCCGCCGCCGGACGCGGCTGGATCGGGATCACGCCGCGCGGCGCATATGAAACGCAGGATGTGCGTCAGATGGCCTTGCTGCCGCCCTGGCTGGTATTGTTGATGGCCGCGGGTCTGATCACTGGTGCATGGCTGCGCGAGGGCCGCCGCTAGGGGCGGAGTTCGACCGCGACACGGGCAGACCGACCGGCCGCATCAATCACCGAAATGTCGGAAAATCCACGTGATCGCAGCCCGACGGAAACATGGCGCTTTCTCAGGTTCGACGCAACCGGCGCACCGTTCAGCAGGACAGTCAGTGGCAGCGTGCCGCCCTCCACCTTGATCACGGTATCCGCATTTTCCAGCACCGCACCGTCTGGCGGGAAGGCCACTGCCGGCCCGGACGCGGCAGGCTTGGCCGGGCCAAACCGGCGCAAGGGAAAGGGCAGCTCTGCCGTCGTCAAAATCAACGTATCTGCGGGGGGCGGGGGCGCATGGTCAAGTTTCGACTTCAATCGTCCAAACGCCTCGAACAACAGAGGGGCTGCATGATCGCTGCCAAAGGCACCCGGCACTGGTGTGCCATCAGGGCGGCCGATCCACACCCCGATCACATGCCGCCCGTCATATCCAAACGCCCATGCATCGCGGTGGCCATAAGAGGTGCCCGTCTTGTAGGCGAGGCCACTTGGCGCACCGGCAGGCGGCGCGATACTGCGCAGGATGTCCCCCACCTGCCAAGCTGCGCGCGGGGCGATCACCTGTCGCGGTGCCAGTGCCTTTTGCCTCTGGTCGCTGATCGGAACAGTCTTTCCCAACTGCGCCAACCCTGCATATACGCGTGCAATATCCTCAAGGCTCATCCCCACGCCACCAAGCGCCACGGCCAGTCCCGGTTGACCCTTGAGGACCGGCTTTGCCCCAAAGGCGCGCAGGCTGGCCATCAGGCGCGATGGTCCCAGTGCTTCGGTCAGCGCAACGGGCGGTATGTTCAGCGACTGGGCGAGGGCCGTGCGTGCAGTCACATCCCCTCGAAACTGCCCATCAAAGTTTTGCGGCGCGTATCGGTCAAATCGAGTCGGACGGTCCGCAAAAATCGTGTCCGGATGGGCCAGCCCCCGATCAAAGGCCAGTGCATAGATCAGCGGCTTCAGCGTTGATCCGGGCGAGCGTTTGGCACGTGTCATATCAACAAAGCCAAGGTTCCCGTCCGCATCTGAGTAGTTGGGCGCACCAACCCGCGCCAGAACATCGCCCGTGTGGTGATCCACAACAATCATCGCCATGGACACACCCGTGGCCTGAGCTGCCGCATGGGTTCTGATCAAGCCCTCCATCCGGGTTTGAAGCGGCGCGATTAGCGTCGTGACAAACCTTTGCTTTGCAGAATTTTCTGCACGCAGGGCATCCGCAAGGTGCGGCGCAAGCCGTGGCATTGGGCGCATCGCACGGGGGACATCAGCCACGCTTGGGGCGGCACCAACCCGCGCAAGAACACGATCACGGGCAGCGCGGGCCGCTTCTGGATGGCGATCAGGGCGGCGTGTTTCGGGGGATTGCGGCAAGGCCACAAGCAACGCGGCCTGCGCAGGTGACAGGCGCTTTGGCTCTTTGCCGAACCATACAAAGGCGGCGCTGCGCACGCCTTCGATCCGACCACCATAGGGGGCGTGTTGCAGGTAGAGATGCAGGATCTCATCCTTGCTCAATTGCCGTTCCAGCGCCCATGCGAGGCGGATCTGACGCAGCTTGCCGTACAACGATCCGGTGCCCGAATTCTCCAGCAACCGCGCTACCTGCATCGTCAGCGTCGATCCGCCGGAAACGACACGGCCCGAAGCCAGCGCCTGCGCAACCGCGCGTGCCATCGCGCGCCCATCCACACCATTGTGCTGATAGAACCGCTTGTCTTCGTATTGGATCAGCATGTCCGTCAGGGTTGAATCCACAGATCCCGGCGCGACCGCCAAGCGCACACGCCCGTCTTCAACCGCAAAGGCGCGCATGAGCGTCCCGTTGCGATCCTGCATTTCCACTGACGCCGTCGCCAAGACGGAAGGAACGTCGGTGCGGATCACCCACCCATCCCAACTGTCGTGCAACAGGCCAGCGCTGAACAGCAACATGGCCGTCCAGAAAAAGGGGCGATGTGGCCGCTTCACTCGGTCACCACGGTGCGCCCGGTGTCGGTAACGGCGCGGTATTCGGCGCGGTACATATCCTCGACCAGAGCGGCTGGGTGGTGGAAGTCGCCCGGGCTGACCGCACGGGCAATATAGGCCAGTTCGAACGGATCAGCACTGCGGTGATCGACCGCCGCCAGAAAACGATCACTTCGGAACTCCGCATGCTGTGGCGTGGCTGGGCTCAGCCATTCAAGGCCCCGCACATCCCCGGAACGGAGGAGGTTGGGGTTGTCGATCTCGATCCCGGCAGGCAGCGGGTCATCCACCATCAAGCGTGCGCCCACCTCTTCAAAGGGAGTGACGCGCAGCACGATCACGCGGCGTTCACCGACGCGCCATGGTCCGGTGACCTGATTGCCCTCCAGATCGTATGCATTGCGTGTGATGCTGTAGCCATAGCCGCCCGCTTCGACGGGAGTCAGGGGCACGCCATAGCTGGTCAGTGTCACGTCCTGCGCCACGCCAGAGACGTTGCGAATGGTGGACACGGCATCGCCCGTCGCCCGTGTCTGGACGAGTGGTCCGGCAACCGGCACGTCATTCACACTCAGCACCGCGGGCCCCGCTCCACTGCGCAAAGCCTGCGCCGCCATCAAAAGCTGCGCAGCCTCCTGCGTCGAGTAACGTCCAGATTGGCCCGCAATCCCTGTGGCAAGTTGCGCCTGATCGACGGCGCGACTGCCCGCCTCAGCGGCGAGGTGCAACAGACCGGCGGCATCGCGCAACGGGGTCCCGTAATCATCACGCCATCCGGCCGCACGACCCGGGGCACGCAGCACCAGATTCTCCGCCAATCCAAACATCCGGTCCGCGCGCGCCTGCTCTCCGTAACTCGCAAGTGCTGCGCCCAATTGCGCGCGCGCCAGTGGTGTCGCAAACGCTTCGGCCTTGGTGTCCGCGTAATAGCGCAGGTCGCCGATGGACGCTGCACCGGCGCGGGCAAGAACCATGAGCGCATAGGCAATGTCTTCGCCGCCGCTGTCAAAGTCGGGGGCGTAATTGATACGGTTGCGCAGATTATCGAGGGCAGAGCGTACGGATGCGTCCGGAACATCATATCCTTCTGTCTGCGCCCGCGTCAGGAAATCGGTCACATAGGCATCAAGCCAGAAATCCCCCGATTGTGCCTGCCACAGACCAAAGGCGCCATTGCTGGCCTGTCGCGTCAAAACCTGCGTGATGGCAGACTCGACCCGGTCCCTGATCCCATCGATTCCTGCCGCAGACGCGGTTTGCGGCACATACAACAGCGGCAAGGCGGCCGAAGTGACCTGTTCCGTGCAGCCATAGGGGTAGCGGTCAAGCTGACGCAACAGTCCCGGCATGTCGAAACGTGCGAGCGGACCGGCGGCGAGCGTTGCGCGCGCCGTGTCTGGTCGCAAGTTGGCCAAAACGTTGTCGTCAAAGGTCAGCACCTGGCCCGCGCCAAGTTGAAAGCGGCGCGTGGTTGCGGTGACAGGATCGTTGGCGCGCACGCCGAGTGTGAGTGTCTTGTGCAACTCCGTTCCGTCCGGTGTTCTGAGTACCACGTCGATGCTGTGATCCCCGACTGCATCTGCGTCGACCGGCACGACAAGGCGCACAGTCGCGCCCTCGGCAATGTCGATCTGGTCCGGTACGTCGCCCATATCGAGGCCCGTAGCGCTGACCGACAGAGGCATGACACCTGCGGCCCCCGCCGCGTGTACGAATTCCAGCATCACGCGGGTGCTGTCGCCCGGTGCAAGGAACCGTGGCAGTGCGGCAGAGATCACCACCGGGTCGCGCGCCTGCATGTCTTGTGAGGCTTGACCGACGCCAGTGTCCGACCACGCGACAGCCATCAACCGGATTGCGCCGTTGAAATTTGGGCGCGGCACAGTGATCGTCGCCATCCCATCGGGGCCAACGGCAACCGGGCCGGAAAAGGCCGCCATGACTGCTTCGGTCGGCGGCAGGCCTGCCCGCTCCATACCCCGTTGTGCATCGCCGCCGGAGCGAACGGTACCCATCGCGCCGTTGCTGGCGTCAATCAGACGTCCATACATGTCGCGCAACTCGACACCCAACCGACGCTGGCCAAAATAGTGGGCTTGCGGGTCAGGTGGCTCGAACCGGGTCAGGTTCAGGATGCCCACATCGACAGACGCCAAGGTGACAAAGCCCTCTGAACCGCCAAGGCCATCGACACGAACAACCACGTCCGTGCTGCCTGCCTGCCCATCGCTGGTGTCAGGCGCATCAATGCTGACCTGCAATGCCTTTTCTTCGGGATCAACGCTGGCATGGGCCAGTCCCAGCACGCGCGCCGGGCCGCGCTGGCCAGCGACATTGCGCAAGACAGATGCCGTAACATACGCACCCGTCCCCCACGACCCGCTGACCTCAACGGGTATGACAGCCTCGCCCGCGGTGACCGAGACAACCTGCCGCGCGATCACGTCGCTGGACAGGACGGACACCAGGGCGACGCCATCATGGGGCGCAACGAGGCGCACTTGGGCAGTATCGCCAACCCGATAACTCTTGGCATCGAGCGAAAGTTCAAGGCGATCCGGTGTGGCGCTGCTGTCCACGCCACCATACCAACCCGCAGAAAACCCGACGGAGCTTGCGGTGTAGGCTCCGCCCTGTGCCTCGATGACCAATTCGTAATCGCCCCATTCCGTGGGGACTTCGAGCGCTTGTGGCGTCTCGCTCAACACGATTTGTCCTGTAGCCACGCGGATGCGCCGGGTCACAGGCTCCCAATTCCAGTTGCCGTAAAGCTGGTACCACTGATAGCGCGTTTCGACCTTGTTTACGGTCCATTGCACGGGCAGTGGCGCGGCCCCGACAGCCACCAGGTCAAATGCAGCAGTGCCACCTTCGGGCAGGACGTCATCAAAGCCGGGCTTGATCCCGATCACTGCACCTGTCGGCGCGACGGGCCGGGTCACAGACTGTTCGACGGGGCGTCCGCCACTGTCAGAAACCCGCACAGTGGCAACCGCCTCAAGCAAAACCCCTTCGGCCTCGACGTCTGGCAGGGTCAGCATCACCTGCGCCTTTCCTTCCGCATCTGTACGCCCACCATCAAAGTAGCTGCTTTGCGCCGAAAACTGCGCGTCATGGCGACCAAAGCGATAACCAGGCCAGCCTTCGATACTGTCGCGGCGCTGCAGGCGCACATCGCCCTCGACCACCAGATCACTTCCCGGCGCGCCGAACAGGTATTGCGCATCAACCCGCACAAGGCCGGGTGCAGACAGTGACAGCGGGCCCTCGTTCATCTCAAGATCGACAGCAATGCGGTCGGGGATGAAATCCTCGACCAGCACTGTTGTGGTGGCAAGCGGTGGCGCGTTCAGATCGCCCATCACGGCAATCCGCCACGTTCCGCGCGGCGCACTCGCGGCCAGCGGTATCTCAAGGACGTGGCCACCGGCCTGACCTTGCGCGCTTACGACCCGGGAATACTCCACACCGTCCGGGCGGCTGAGGATCGCTGTCACTGGCAGACCGGAAATCGCGCCCGCACGCGCATCCCGGGCCAGTGCGGTTGCAAAGATCGTCGCACCGGGGCGATAGGCCCCGCGATCTGTGGTCAGGAAAACGTCGATCGGCGGCGCAGGCGGACGCCCCTCGACCCCGCGGTCAGACAGATCAAAGGCAGGATCAGTGAGCGGCAAAAAGACAAAATCATCCCCGGATTCGACCTGCACCAATGCGGGCGCTGCGGCCCCCCGCCCCCGCGTCAGTCCGGCATCAAAGCGCGCAAACCCTTCGCCATCGGTCACTGCCGTGCCCAGAACGGCATTTGCGTTCGAGATCAGGCGCACTTGGGCGCCCGCAACGGCGCTGGCATCGCCCAATGCGCGCACCGCCGCTGTCAATCCGTCATTTCCCTGCCACGTGCTGATCCCGAGATCGGACAGAACAAACCATTGCGACGCGGTCAGGGAGCCATAGCTGTCACTGCCCGGTGCGCGCGCGCCCAGAACGTAGATACCTGTTGGCTGATCCTTCAGAATATCGCCCAATGGCAAGCGCGTCGTGACTTCCCGGTTCAATTCGATCTGAACGTCGCCGGTACCGCGCCAGACTTCCTGCGCGATGTCGTCGTTGAACTGGTCCTGTTGCCAGCCCGACAGTGGCCGGCCAAAGAAATCTCCCTTGAGCGACTGCACCAGATTGCGGTCGCTGACCCTGCTCAGCACCAGATCGACGATGTCGAGGTTGACCGTTTCGACCGGAATGCTGGCCCCTGCGCTGCGCGGCAACACATAGGCCCGGCCCGGAAAGCGAACGAGGGGCGCGCGGTCTCGCACATAGAGTGTCAGCGGCACGTCCTTGTGCAGAACTTCACCGCTCGCGCCCGGCAGGCCAGAACGCAAGGTCACGCGATACCGCTCCCCATGGGCCACCCCGTCCAGACACAAGTCACTGCCAGAGACCTGTACAACCAATCCCGACGCCTCACTGCGCACGAACGGTTCGTAGTCCACACCAGCCTGAACGAGCGGTTCAGAGAATGTTGCACAGATGCGTGGCTGGGCAGACTCGCTGTCCACACGCGTATCAACGACCCGGAAACCATACTTTCCGATGGCTTCGTCCAGAGCCGCAGCAATGTCGTCACGCGGCTGCAAGGATTGCGCAATGCGCAAAGCAGGAATCATGTCGCGACCACGCCTGTTGGCCTCCAGCGCTTCGGCAAGGCCCTGCAACGCGCTGGCTTGTCCACCTGTATTTGCGCTGCGCACATAGGCGTTGAGGGCGGCAGGCACCGCATCCCGGCGCGCTGAATTGCGCAAACGCGACGCGACATTGTCCCCGAGGCGCAGCGCGATATAGGCATAGCGTGACCACAGATCGGGCGCGTCGCTGAGTGCAACGGCTGCCCCCGTCCAGTTCAGGGCCGCAGCACGATCCCCACGATCCCATGCCGCGCGGGATGCGCCCAGCAATGCCTCGACCGTCTGGCCGTTCACGGCGTGCCGCGGTCCGATGGCCTCTGCCAATGCGCGCGCGGCGCGGGCGTCATCGTCACTGATCCCAAGGGCATTGGCGCGGTCCATCGCTGCCCGTTGCAGACCCTGATCCGTGCGCACACGCTCGGCAGAGAGGGCGCCGATAAAGGGCTGGCGGTCCGTGATCGCGGATTTCGGGAAACACGCGTTCGACCGGCTGTTGAAAGTGAAAGCGACGCATTGCCTATCCGCATTGCAGGCGCGCTGGCAGGCCTCAAAGGTCGTGTCAAAAAGGGCGGTTCGGTCTGCGCCGAAAAAGTCCATGTCCTGCGTCAGCACATATCGTTGATCCGGCACAATCTGCTGGGCGAATGCGCCCCCCGACCAGATGGCGACAAGGCAGGTCAGCAGGAAACGGTACATGGCAAGACTCCGGGCAACAGGGAACAGGTGCGAGTCCAGCCTGCCATGACGGGTGGTGGCCGTGCAAACCTTTCGACGGGCGGGATTAAGTCGATCTTCACCATCACGGTGACATAAACCGGACAACAAGATGTTGGCGGAGCACTGGAATGAGCCTGGCAAACAAGCTGGCGCTGGAACGGCGTGGGCGACTGGCAGCGGAACGGCTGTTGGAGCTCAAACAGGCCGAACTGTCAGCAGCCAATCGCAAGCTTGGACGACATGCGGCGGCGCTACAGGGCGAAATCGTGGAAACACGGGCCGAAGTGGCCAATGTCAAAACCGAAAACGAACGTGTCAAAACAGAGCTCGGGCAAGCCAACCAGAAGGTCGAGATTGCAGAACGCCGGTTGTGGCATTCTGTTCAAACCATCACCGACGGCTTTGCGTTTTTCAATTCCGACAACCGGATGATCGCGGCCAACAGCAGCTATCTCGCGATTTTTGACAAACTCGAACTCATCCGCCCGGGCGTGCACTATGTCACAATCCTGCAGGTTCTGACGGATGAGGGGATCGTGAACACCGGCAAATTGGCCGCGCAGGACTGGCGCGAGATGATGACGGAACGCTGGATGCAGCCCCAGCCGGAACCGATCACGATCCGGCTTTGGAACGATCAATACATCAAGTTGGTGGACCGGCGCGGGCAAGGGGGTGACATCGTCTCACTCGGACTGAACATCACAGAATCCGTCGAGTATGAACAGAAACTGAAGGCCGCGCGGGCAGCAGCCGAAGCGGCAAGCCGTGCCAAATCAGCCTTTCTTGCCAACATGAGTCACGAAATCAGAACCCCGATGAACGGTGTCGTGGGGATGGCCGAATTGCTGGGGGACACTGGCCTTACCGAAGAACAGCAACTGTATGTCGATACGATCAAGAATTCGGGCGAGGCGCTGCTCGTCATCATCAATGACGTCCTCGACTATTCCAAAATCGAAGCCAAGAAACTGCAATTGCACCCCGAACCCTTTGACCTTGAACGCTGCATTCACGAAGTGATCATGCTGTTGCAGCCTTCGGCGCGGGACAAGAAACTGACCATGCTGGTGGATTACGACCTGTTCCTGCCAACGGTATATGTCGGCGATCCGGGGCGTATCCGGCAGGTCCTGACCAATCTGATGGGCAATGCGGTCAAGTTCACCTCTGAAGGGCATGTACTGGTCCGCGTGACCGGCGTGCCGGACATCGAAAACGGGCGGGCGACCGTGAATATCGCCATCGAAGACACCGGCATCGGCATACCGGATGACAAGATCGACCACATATTCGGCGAATTCAATCAGGTCGAAAATGAACGCAACCGGCAATTCGACGGAACGGGGCTGGGGCTTGCCATCTCGCAGCGTCTGGTCGAGATGATGGAAGGCGAAATGTGGGTCACGAGCGAAGACGGTGTCGGATCCTGCTTTGGGTTCAAGATATCGCTGGCGATGGGGGCCGACGAATTACCAGCGCATCCGCCTGTGCCCGAAGGTCTGCGCCGTGTTCTTGTTGTCGATGATGTCGAGGCCAACCGCATGATCTTGCAACGACAATTGGAGCAGATCGGTCTGGGCGTCGTAACCTGCGCAAGCGGTGAAGACGCCCTGAAGCAACTCGAAGGAATCGACCTTGTTCTGACGGATCACAACATGCCGGGCATGGACGGTCTGGAGCTTGCTGAAACCATTCGCAACGACGGCTGCCAAACCCCTGTCATCATGCTCAGCTCCAATACCAGCTTTGCAGCAAACGACCCCGGGGCCAAGCATCTGCACGCCATTTTGCAAAAACCTTTGCCGCGCGCGGATTTGTTCACGCAGTTGCAATCGGTTGGCCCGCTGGTCACGCGGCAGGACGAAACTGACACGTCCGGCACCCGAGACGTGCGAAAAATGCGGGTGCTGGCCGCAGAAGACAACAAAACCAACCAGTTGGTGTTCCGCAAAATGGTCAAGGATGCCGACATTGACCTCAAATTTGCCGCCAACGGTCTTGAGGCGCTGGAACTATTCCAGAGCTTTGAGCCGGACATGATCTTCATGGATATCTCAATGCCCAAGATGGACGGCAAAGAAGCGACCATGAAAATCCGCGAGATTGAGCAAAAGAGTGGCGGCCACATTCCCATTGTCGCATTGACCGCGCATGCGATGGATGGGGACGATCAGGGTATCCTAGCCAGCGGCATCGATCACTACCTCACCAAACCGCTGCGCAAACCCGAAATTCACGGCAAGCTGCGAGAGCTTTGCCCACCCGAGGCGAGCCCCCCACTCCCGGACGATGAAGAGCCGCGTCAGGCTGGGTAAGGGCGCACGAAAACCAGCCGCTGATCGTCAGATGCATCGGGCTGATAACGGTATCCATCCGCATCAAAGGCGCGCAATCCATCCAGATCGCGCACCCGGTTTTGAACGATATGCCGCGCCATCGCGCCCCGCGCCCGTTTGGCAAAAAACTGACAATCTTGGGGCCAGCCCCTTTGTCTTCCATGAATACGGGGGTGATGATCCGCGGCTTCAAAACCTTATCCGGCACCGCGCCAAAGTATTCCTGGCTGGCGCAGTTCACCAGCATGTCGGTGCCCGTCGCCTCGGCTTGTGTGTTCAGTGCCTTGGCAATGTCTCCGCGCCAGTAATCATACAGGGACGTGCCCCGACGCGTTTTCAAACGGCTGCCCATTTCCAGTCGGTAGGGCTGGATCCCATCAAGCGGGCGCAACAGGCCATAAAGACCAGAAAGGATGCGCAGATGGTCCTGCGCATAGGCCGTGTCTTCGTCCGAAAGGGATGCCGCGTCCAATCCCTGATACGTGTCACCTGCAAAGGCGAGCATGGCCGGACGGGTTACTTCGGCTTCAGGTGCATCTTCGAATGCCTGAAACCGATCCCGGTTCAGCCGAGCCAGATCGTCGCTCAGGTCCATCAGGGACTTCAGCTTGCCCAGTGTCAGGTTGCGGGCCGTGCGCGCCAGACGCACCGCATCGTCCTGCATCGCAGGTGCGGTCGTCGCCACATCCCGCTCTGCCCAATCCAGCCGCTTGGCCGGCGAAATCACCACCAACATGTCATCACCCCATATGTTTCAGGCAGACTTAGCCCGCGTCCCGCAACACGTCCAGAAATGCAGGGCCAAACCGCTCTGCCTTGCGATCGCCCAGCAGACGTTCCAGCGCGGCGTCATCACCGTTGCGCAATTGTGCGACCTTTGCCAGTTGAGACGCCGAACAGCTCAACGGCTTGTCCGTCCCGTCTGATCCGCGCGCCAGGTCCGCCTGTACTGCAAGCAGTTGATCGTAAATCGCGCCCGCGTCCTTTCCGGCCAGCTTGCGCCGCGTCGGGTGCAGGGCCGCCGCCTCGCCATTGATCACCTCAAGGAACGCATCACCAAACTTGTCCAGTTTCTTCGCACCAACTCCGCTGATCTGAGCCATCTGGTCGAGATTGTTGGGCCGCTTCTCGGCCATCTCGATCAGCGTGCGGTCCGGGAAAATCACATAGGCCGGGACCCGTGCCGCCTCCGCCAGCCCACGACGCTTGGCCTTGAGTGCACTGAGCAGCGGCGCGTTTTCTTCCGAGACCATCTCCTTGATCGCGGGTCTGCGTTCCACGGCTGCGGCAATCGTGTCACGGCGCAGCGTGATCTTGGCTTCATCCCGCAGGATCGGCAGCGCCGCATCGGTCATGCGCAACGCGCCGTGTCGGTCCGGGTCGGGCCGCACAAGATCATGGCCCATCATCTGCCGGAACACGGCCTGCCATTGTCCTTTGGAATACTCTTTGCCGACCCCGTATGTCGGCAGGCTGTCATGCCCACGTTGCTTGATCTTTTCTGTCTTCGCGCCGAGCAGAATGTCGATCAGGTGACCCGCGCCGAACCATTCATCGGTGCGCAGCATCGCTGAAAGCGCCTTGCGCACCGCCGTCGTGCCGTCGAACACGTCGGCGGGCGCGTCACACAGATCGCAGGTGCCGCAACTCACTTCGGCCTCACCGAAATAACCCAGCAAGGTTTTGCGCCGACATTCCAGTGCTTCGGCCAGTCCCAGCAGCGCGTTTAGGCGCGCGTGGTCTGCCATGCGCCGTTCGGGCGGGGCCAAGCCCTCATCGATCTGGGACCGGCGCAGCTTGATGTCTTCGGGGCCAAATAAGGTCAGCGTTTCAGCAGGCGCACCGTCACGCCCGGCGCGGCCAATTTCCTGATAATACGACTCGATGCTCTTGGGCAGGTCCGCATGAGCGACCCAACGGATGTCGGGTTTGTCCACACCCATGCCGAAGGCAACCGTGGCGGCGACGATCAGCCCGTCTTCCTGTTGAAAGCGGCGCTCGGCGATGCGCCGGTCTTCAGCCTCCATCCCCCCATGGTAATGGATCGCGCTGTGCCCCGCCTCGCGCAGCGCGTGAGCAAGCGTTTCGGTCTTGGCACGTGTGCCACAGTAGACGATGCCCGACTGTCCCTTGCGCGCGGCGGCAAAGTTCAGGATCTGCGCGCGTGGCCCGTTTTTGGCGGCAAATGCGAGGTGAATATTGGGCCGGTCAAAGCCACGCAGGAATGCGCGGGGCGGCGTACCGTCGAACAGCTTTTGCACGATCTCGACTTGCGTTTCGGCATCTGCCGTCGCGGTGAAGGCCGCCAAGGGCACGTCCAGCGCGCGCCGCAACTCTCCGATCCGCAGGTAGTCGGGGCGGAAATCATGGCCCCACTGGCTGACGCAATGCGCCTCGTCGACCGCAATTAGGCTGACGCCGATCCGGCGCAACATGCCAATCGCCGATCCGGCGCCAAGACGTTCGGGCGCCATGTAGAGCAGCTTTAACTCGCCCCGTTCAAGCGCTGTCCAGACAGCATCCGTTTCCTCAGGCGTATTCCCTGAGGTCAACGCCCCCGCATTCACGCCCGCCTCTTGCAGCGCACGCACCTGATCCCGCATCAACGCAATCAGCGGAGAGATAACAACCGTTACCCCATCGCGCATCAGCGCAGGCAATTGAAAACACAGGGATTTACCACCACCCGTGGGCATAATCGCAAGGGTATTTTCCCCTGCGGTTACGGCGTCCACGATCTCTTGCTGACCGGGCCGGAAATCATCGAAACCGAATACGTCCCGCAACAGCGTGGCAGCGCTGGTCATGTCTCAAAACCCTGTCAAATTTTATGTGTTCTGCTCGTTTGATACAGATTCACATTTTAACAGGCCGTGAACAAGTCCTCAGATCAGCGAAGACCAAAGATCGCAGGCAGAATGATCGACCGAAGCGCGATGAGCGCGACAAAGGCCACAAGCGGAGCAAGGTCGAGCGGATGCGTGTCCGGCATAAAACGCCGGATCGGGCGATAGATCGGTTCCAGAAGCTTGTTCAAGCCCTGCCAGATCTGGCCCACGATCGGCTGATGCAGGTTCAGCACCTGAAAGCTGATCAGCCAGCTCATGATGATGTGCACGATCATTATCATGTAGACAACGCTCAGGATCAGTTGGATCAATTCGTAGATGGCCAGCATGCTGCGTCCTTTTTGTTTGCCCAGACCTAGGGTGCGGCGCGAAGTGGCGCAAGGTCACATGATCACGGCCATTGAACTTTCGTGCCGCCGACGCATCTAAGCCGAACAGGAGTGTAAACCCATGTTTCCTTTCGTTCGCCTTGCCAAAGACCTGTTTCTTGCCAGCCGCCAGCCAGCGCTTGGGATGACGGAAATGCACATCTCGCACCACATCGTGTGGCCGTGGGATCTGGACGGGTTCCTTGAACTGAACAACGGACGTGCGCTGACGCTTTATGATCTTGGTCGATTGGGCATGGGCGTGCGCGCCGGGTTGATGGAAACGCTCAAGGCCCAAAAATGGGGGCTGACCATGGCCGGTTCGTCGGTGCGCTATCGTCGCCGGTTGCATGCATTTGAGCGGTTCGAGATGCGCAGCCGCGCGGTCTGCTGGGATGACAGGTTCATTTACATCGAACAATCCATGTGGAAATCGAACGGCGAATGCGCCAGCCACGTCCTCTATCGTGCCGCGGTGACGGACAAGAACGGGATCGTGACGACAGACCGGCTGCTGGATGCATTGGGTGAAAGCGTTCAATCGCCCGAAACGCCCGAATGGATTGCCGCCTGGATCAATGCAGAGGCCCTGCGCCCATGGCCCCCGATGCAGGATCACGCACAGTCCCGCCTGCGCGCAGTCGCCTGATACAACAACCTTTCCTTGCCACATAGCCTGCAGCCTGCTTTGGTCCCCCAAACAAAAAGAAGGCGGGGGACAGGGCATGGCCGAAGTCAGTCTGAAAAAGCGTATCTGGGGCTGGTTCTTTTTTGATTGGGCCAGCCAGCCTTATCACACCGTCCTTCTGACCTTCATTTTTGGGCCGTTTTTCGTCTCGCTTGCGAGCGAAAGCTTTCTGTCGCAAGGGGTCGAAACGGAACTGGCCAAGGCCAACGCACAGGCGATGTGGTCGTTCACGTTGACCATCACCGGTCTGATCATCGGTTTTGGCGCCCCTTTCCTTGGCGCCATGGCCGACACGGGCGGGCGACGGATGCCGTGGATTATCGCTTTTTCGCTGATGCTGGCGGCAGGCGCCGGGGGTCTGTGGTTCACGGAACCGGACGGCAGCAACCTGACATGGATGCTGATGGTCTTCGCCCTCGGATTCATCGGTGCCGAATACGCGCTGATCTTCATCAATGCCCAGCTCCCGTCCCTAGGCACCGAGGAAGAGATTGGGCAAATTTCCGGCTCTGCCTTCAGTTTCGGCTATGCGGGCGGGGTTCTGTCCCTGTTTCTGATCCTGCTGTTGTTTGCCGAACAGGGGAACGGCAAAACCCTGATCGGGCTTGATCCGTTCTTTGGCCTGCTTGATGCCGAAAGCCGCGAAGGCACGCGCTTTGCCGGTCCATTTGTGGCGGTCTGGTTCTCGGTGTTCATGATCCCCTATTTCCTCTGGGTGCGTGAGGTGCGCCCGACCGGCACGCGCACATCCGTGGCGGCCGCCCTGTCCCGGCTCTGGAACACTGTGCGCAACCTGCCTGCTAAACGCAGTCTGTTTACCTATCTGGGCTCATCCATGCTGTACCGCGATGCGCTCAACGGGCTTTACAGCTTTGGCGGTACTTTTGCGCTGCTGGTGCTGGATTTCAGTGTTGTCGAAGTTGGTGTGTTCGGGATTATCGCGGCCATCGGGGCCTCGGTCTTCAGCTATGTGGGCGGACACGCAGACAAACGCTTTGGACCCAAGCCGGTTGTCATCACCACGATCCTTGTGCTGATGGGCGTCTGTTTCATGCTGGTCAATCTGTCGCGTGACAGCATGTTCGGTATCCCGCTGGCCGAAGGATCCATGGCACCCGACATCATATTCTACATCTGCGGTGTGCTGATCGGCGGCATGGGCGGTGTGATGCAATCGGCCAGCCGGACGCTGATGGTGCGCCATTGCGATCCCGCTGCCCCCACCGAGAGTTTTGGCTTGTATGGTCTGACCGGTCGCGCGACGGCCTTCGTCGCCCCGTTCCTGATTGGCGTCGCCACAACTGTCACCGGCAGCACGCAATTGGGCGTATCTCCCCTGTTGGCACTCTTTCTTTTGGGGCTGATCATGCTACGCTGGGTCAATCCAAAAGGGGAGATTTGAACATGACCCTCGTTCGGCGCAACCTTGCCCTGATCACTGGCCTCGTGACCGCCCTGTTCATTGTCGCCTGCGCCAGCACAGCAGAAGTCGACATCGACGGCACGACCCGCCCGGATGTCGACCCGGCCACCTTGCAAAACATTGCCAAGGGTCAGTTCGGTGGCAAGCGCCGCGCCTCGATCCAGGACCCGGCCCCGTTAGGCGGTTATGCACGTGGATGTCTGGCTGGGGCCGAGCAACTGGCTGAAACCGGGCCGACATGGCAGGCCATGCGCCTCAGTCGCAACCGCAACTGGGGTCATCCCGAGCTTGTGGACTTCGTGCAAAAACTCAGCGTCAAAGCGGCACAGCAACCGGGCTGGAACGGGCTCTATGTCGGGGACATGAGCCAACCCCGTGGGGGTCCGATGCTGACCGGGCACCGCAGCCACCAGATCGGGCTGGACGCCGACATCTGGATGCTGCCTGCCAGCAACCTTGGCCTTTCGGTGAGCGAACGGGAAAACATCAGCTCGATTTCGACCCGTCGTGCAAGCGGCGCCTTCACCAACTCGAACTGGACGCGCGCGCACCACGAAATCATCAAGGCTGCGGCACAGGACAAACGCACGGCGCGGATTTTCGTATTTCCCGGGGCCAAGGTGCAGATGTGCAAGGACGAGAAAGGCGACCGCGCCTGGCTGAACAAGATCCGCCCGTGGTACGGCCATCATTACCATTTCCATGTCCGCCTCGCCTGCCCGCGCAGTGCGCGGGGGTGCACGGATCAGGCCGCTCCACCGCCGGGCGACGGGTGTGCAGATGCGCAGGAATGGGTGAACAACATCCTCAATCCACCGCCCCCCAAGCCGCGCGACCCAAACGCGCCGGCCCCACAACCCCGTCGCGAATTGCGCGTCGGTGATTTGCCGCAACAATGCGCTGGCGTCTTAGCCTCGCGCTGATCCTGTCCGCCTCCGCGTCGCTGGCCGACCCCCTCACTTACCTGCGCAGCGTTCCGCTGGCAGGTCTGGGCGGAGTGTCGGCAGTCGAGGTGGAGGCGGATGGCAACGCCGCCCTTGTTCTGTCCGATCGAGGGACCGCCCACCGCTTTGCGATTCTTCGTGACGGGCAGACGGGTCGCATTGAGGATGTGGCGCGCGTGAAACTACCCTTTCCCGACCGTGACACCGAGGGGTTGGCTGTGTTGGGCGGCAAGACCTTCATCAGCTACGAAGACCCGGCCGAGATCAGCACGCTGGGTGGGCAAATCCTGCCCAGCCCACGCGAATTCCACGCCCTTCCCTCCAACAGTGCACTTGAGGCACTGGCGGTCACGCGGGACGGCGTGGTGTACACATTGCCCGAAAACCCGCGCAACAAGGGCCAGCCCATCCCGATCTACCGTTATCAGGACAAGCGGTGGAGCGTGGCGGCACACCTGCCCCGCTCGGACGGCTTCATGCCAACCGGCGCGGACTTTGGACCTGACGGTCTGCTTTACATTCTCGAACGCAGCTTTTCGGCCCTGGGCTTCCGTACCCGCATTCGCCGCATCGATCTGGGCGTGGAACCGCCTGTTGCGGAAACCCTGCTCAAGACAAAACTCGGCACGCATGACAACCTCGAAGGGCTGTCGGTCTGGCGATCGGACAGTGGTGCCACCTGCTTGACCATGGTGTCTGACGACAATTTCCTTTCGGTGCTGCGCAGTGAACTGGTGGAATATGCCCTCACGGAAACGCTTGCGGGCGGGGCGCGCTGCGACTAAGACGCCCGAGTTCACATCTGAACCAAGTCGCCGCAACCTTGCAAAAAACGGGCATTACATTATGACACGCGCGCATCTTCCCGGCATCATTGCCATGGCCATTATCGTTGTGGCCTCAAACATCCTCGTCCAATTCCTGTTCGGCAACTGGCTGACATGGGGGGCGTTCACCTATCCGCTGGCGTTCTTGGTGACGGACATCATGAACCGGGTCTACGGCGCGCAGGCGGCGCGCAAGGTCGTGTTCGCGGGCTTCATTGTCGGGGTCATCTGTTCGCTAATCGGAACGCAGGTCATGCTGCAGGGCGATGGTTACACCTATCCGGCGGTCACTTTGCGCATCGCCATTGGTTCGGGCCTTGCGTTCCTGACGGCACAACTGCTCGACGTTGGTATCTTTGCCGCACTGCGCCGTAGCGCATGGTGGAAGGCGCCGCTGGTCTCGACCCTGATCGGCAGCACAGTGGACACAGCCCTGTTCTTTTCCATCGCCTTTTCGGCCAGCCTTGCCTTCATCGAACCGGGCAATGACGTGTCCTGGGCCGGGGAAATCCTGCCCGTTCTCGGCTTTGGCCCGTTGGCGCCGCTCTGGGTGTCGCTGGCTATCGCTGACTGGGCGGTCAAATTGACCCTCGCGCTTATTGCTTTGGCACCATTTCGCGCAATCACCGCGCGCATGGCTGCACCTGCTGAAATGCGTTGACATATTCCCCGGCTATGCAAAGCTGGAGATGAGTTCAACAAATGAAAAGGAGGTGATCCAGTGTCAAGAAAGGTATTGGAGCGAGGTGTCGGAACAACTTGGGAGGTCGCCTGCTAGGGCAGCCCCGCGCGGTGAGGACCGCCAAGTTGGTCGGTTGACCTAACCGACACAACCTCCGAAACATTTCGAAAAGGGCCGCCTATGATGGGCGGCCCTTTTTTCAATTTGCGAGATCAGGCAGCGGTGGCTTGCGCCTGCAATGACCGCCATGCGACGGCCTCATCATCAAAGGTTTCAGCCTTCACCGGCAATATGCTGTCCATGAACCTGATCATCTTTTCAGCATTGTCCGGCGCGCCGACGACCACATAGCGATCCACGTTGCTGATCGCCTTGAAGCGGCTTTTGATCACGTCCCAATCCCAACTCGCGCCAAATTCCGAGCCGTCGAAATGGTCAAAGATCATAAGCATGTCGACCTTCTCCGCATGTGCGTCAAAAACGTCGTTCATGTACTCGGCCATATCCTCCATGGCGTCGTCGGTGATCTTGCCGCTGATCCGAAATGCGAAAAGGTCGGTGCGGTCTGTTGCGATCTGGGTAATGCCTTGTGTCTTCAACATTGTCATTCTCCATGATATTTTGCAGTTCACATCCCCAACACACTTCCACCGGTCCAAGTTCCGTGGGAGTTAAGGTGCATGCTGCGGATCAATGACACCATCGCAATCGAAGACTGGGAACTGAGCGAACAATTCGTGCGCGCCTCGGGCCCCGGTGGGCAGAATGTGAACAAGGTCGCCACTGCCGTGGAATTGCGGTTCGAGGCCGCGCGTTCGCCCAACCTTCCGGGTCCGGTCAAAACACGATTGAAACGATTGGCGGGGCGGCGGTGGACGCAAGACGGCGCATTGATCATCCAGTGCGATGAAACCCGATCACAGGCCCGCAACCGCGACATTGCGCGCAAGCGGCTAGCAGACCTTATCGAAAAAGCGCTGGTTGCCCCGAAACGGCGGATTGCGACGCGCCCCACACTGGGGTCCAAGAAACGCAGGCTCAAGGCCAAGAAAGTGCGCGGAGAGGTCAAGGCGATGCGCGGTCGCGTTGATCCGACCGATTAGCTGAGTGACAAAAGGTCGACCGAGGATCGCGTCGATGTTGCACCGCTGTGATCCGGGCCCGGCCCGAAGATGCCCAGCGGCGCGGCCTGTGAGCGCGAGACGTTGTCTTGCGATGTGCCGCAGGCCGCTGCAAGGCTCAGCAAGGCAAGGATGATGATGCGTTTCATGTCTTAATCCAATACGTTTTCTCCCACCCAATACGCTGACGTATACTGGTGAAATGTGGCAGAGATGGGGCGATTGTCCGCAAATCGGCAACAATGTATCTGCGCGAGGCATGTTCGCCCTCAAGTTCCAGCGTGACTTGGGATGCAAACAGCGTAACGTCGCCCCGTACACCTTCTTGCAAATTGAGTCCCCCTTGCGCCCCACTGATCGCACCGGCCTGGCCATTCTTCTCAGCCTTGTCGCGCTGACCCTGTTTGATGCGATGGGGCTGGTGATCAAGCACCTGTCGGTGACCTATAGTGCGGCAGAGCTGTCGGCATGGCGCAACCTGTTCGGGATCATTCCAGCGGTGATCGCACTGGCGCTGTCACGGCAGTGGCACAGCGCGGGGCGCAGCTTACGGATGAGGCAGTGGAGGCTGGCGTTGGCCCGTGGTGCTTTCGTCACCTTTGCGCAGCTTTGCTTTTATCTCGCTCTGGGGCAGATGGCGTTCGCGACCGCCTCGACCATCACGTACGCCAACGCGTTGTTCATGACGGCACTGGCGGTGCCTTTGTTGGGCGAAAAGGTCGGCTGGGTGCGGTGGAGCGCGGTTCTCATCGGCTTTGTCGGCGTTGTTCTGGTGATGCAGCCGGGGTCTGACACGTTCAGCGCGGTCGCGCTTTTGCCCTTGGGTGCGGCGGCCATTTATGCGCTGGTCGGGGTCACTGCGCGGATGATGGATGACGATGTGCCCAGCGCGCTGGTCAATCTCTATTCATCCTGCACTGCGCTGGTCGGCGCGTTCCTGATCGCGCTGGCTTTTGACGGCTTCACGCCGGTCCAGAGCAGCACCGACTTAGCATGGATCGTGGCAATGGGCGGCTTTGGCGGCACAGCGGTCCTGTTCCTTGTGATCAGCTACCGCATGACCGAGCAAAGCAACCTTGCCCCGTTCAGCTATTTCGGCATCCCGCTCGCATTCCTGCTGGGATGGCTGTTTTTCGACGAAACACCTTGGGACGCTCTGTTCCCCGGCGCGTTGTTGATCGCAGCCGGGGGTTTGTTGATCGTCTGGCGCGAACGACAGCGCAGTCGGATCAGCGGAATTCACCCGAGCGCGGCACATGAGTGATGGCCGCATCCGAGGCATATGCATTCAGGTTGGACGCCACATAGTCCTGCGGTGCTGGGGCGGGTCCCTCTAGCAAACCCAATTGCGCGCGGGCGACCTTTGCCTCTTGCGCCAGTTGTGCTGTGGCGCTCAAGTGCCAACCGAGTCCAACTTGTCCGCGACGGCTGGCAGTTTGCATATTGATGTTGGCCTGTTCAGCCTGCGCTGCTGTCACGGCCAGTGCGTCGGCGATACGCGCGCGGGTCCGGTTGATCTGCGCGACTTCCATATCGAATTCGGCTTGCGACACGGCACCTTCGGCGCGGCGCTGGTTCAGTTCGGCCAGTTTGGCGTCCTGTTCCACGATCATCGCGGGCAGGCCCGTTTCCAATGTGTCCATCTGACCGGTCATGTCCTGAATGCTGTCGACCAATGCGACGGCGGGCACAAGTTCAACTGGCTCTGTGCGATCCTGCCCAAAAAGGCCGCGGCGCTCCGCTCCGAACCCGCAGGCTGCGCTGCGGCCGGGGGTAAAGATGGCGCGCCCGCAGGCGATGATGGCGCTGTTGGAGGCGCGGCGGACACGTGTATCGCGCGCCAACTGATCGGCCATGTTGTTCAGCGCATCAGCCTGAACCTCAACCACTGTCAGGCTTTGGCCGTCGCGGAAATTCAGCGGATCCAGTTCCGCCCGCGTGGTCATTTCATTGGCTGGGGCACATGCCCCCAAAATTGCGACAACGGACAACGACGAACACAGTGTTGAAAAACGCTTCATTTGCTCTGCCTCAGATTTTTTATGGTTTTGTTGTCTGAGGCGTAAAAAGCAATTGTGACCACTTTGAGGCAAATTGCCCATAAATTGCCACAATTGCCTTCTTTGAAAAAACTGTGTTCAAACAATCACAGCTTGAGCGTCCTGCGCGCCGACGCCAAAGACGCGTTTGTAGCGCTCGATTTCGTCGTCTGGCCCCATGGCCTTGTTCGGGTTGTCCGACAGTTTGACCGTTGCGCGCCCGTCCGCTGATACCGCCTTGCAGACCAGCGAAAACGGAGCCAGCCGGTCATCTTTGGTGAGACCCTTGAAGTCGTTCGTCAGCATGGTGCCCCAGCCGAACGAGACCCGCACGCGGTCGGCGAACTGTGTGTGCAGCTCGATGATCTTGTCTGCGTCCAGCCCATCCGAGAAGATCACCAGCTTGTCGCGCGGATCCTCGCCGCGCTGCTTCCACCAGTCGATGGCTGTTTCTGCCCCCGCTGCCGGATCACCGCTGTCGATCCGAATGCCGGTCCAGCCCGCGAGCCAGTCCGGCGCATTGTCCAGGAACCCTTGCGTGCCGTAGGTGTCCGGCAGAATGACCCGCAAATTGCCGTCATGTTCCTCTTGCCAGTCACTCAGTACGTCATAAGGGGCTTGGGCCAAGGCGTTGTCGTCCGTGGCAAGCGCGGAATACACCATGGGCAATTCGTGTGCGTTGGTGCCAATGGCCTCAAGATCCCGGTTCTTGGCGATCAGGCAGTTCGATGTGCCGGCAAAAGCCCCGGCCAACCCCTCGCCCATCGCCTGCACGCACCAATCCTGCCACAAAAAGCTGTGCCGCCGCCGTGTGCCGAAATCGGCGACACGCAGCCCGTCATGCATCCGCAGTCGCTCAATCTTTTCCCACAGCTTGGTCATGGCCCGGGCGTATAATACCTGGAGTTCGAACCGGCCCATGCTGTTCAGCACGGCGCGCCCCCGCAATTCCATCAGAACAGCAAGGGCAGGAATTTCCCACAGCATGACCTCGGGCCAGGAGCCTTCAAAAGTCAGTTCATACTGATCGCCGCGCCGTTCCAGATGATAGGGCGGCAGGCGCAGCGTCTCGAACCAGTCCATGAATTCGGGCGTGAACATCTGCCGCTTGCCATAAAAGGTGTTACCACGCATCCACGTGCTTTCTCCCCGGCTGAGAGACAGTGAGCGGATGTGATCCAGCTGTTCGCGCAACTCACCTTCGTCGATGAGATGGGCCAAGGGCACGTGTTTGGAACGGTTGATCAGCGAGAATGTGACCTGCGTGTCCGGCTTGTTGCGAAACACCGACTGGCACATCAGCAACTTGTAGAAATCCGTATCGATCAGAGACCGGACAATCGGGTCGATCTTCCACTTGTGGTTCCAGACGCGGGTGGCGATGTCGACCATGGGTGCACTTTCAAAGGTGACGGCGCGCCCGTTGTGCCAACTCCCAAGGCGAGGGGCAAGGGCATGGCCGCACGCTGCCAAACTTGCATAAATTCCGGTTTCGCTGCACTTTACTGCCATGGACGGTTGTCCGCAGCATTTTGACAAAGACATTTTTCAAGGGAAACACGATGGCACAGGCAGAAAATCCCCTCATCCCCATTCAGGACAAGGTCGTGCGTATACACTCACGACTGCTTGATTTCTTTCGCAATGTCCTGGTCAAGATCAAACCGATGATCGTGTCACTGCAGGGCTTTCTGGTGAACGTCAAAAAGGCCGCCAAGGAAATCGCAAAGACAGTGGGCAAATCGGCCGTCGACAGCGTGATCAAGCTGGGCACCAAGCTGATCCAGGTCATCGCTTTCGTTGAAAAACTTGTGATTGAAGGTATCCGTTTCGCCGCCAAGGTGCTTGGCGTAATCAAGAAGGCCGCCAAGGAGCCTCAAAAAGCGTTCAAAGTGGTCAAGGCCATGGTCGCCCGTCTGGCCAAACTGTTCCGCACGATACTGGCCAAGGTGGTGGAAATCATGGTGGCGATCAATCCTATCGAAATGGTTCTGCGCTTGATCGACACGATGAAGATGATGCTGCAATTGGTGTTCCGCTGGATCACCCAGGTCGGCGGCATCACCAGCGGCGTGAAAAAGGCCAAGGCTCTGATCAAGAAATCCTTCAAGCTGCTCAAGGCAGAGGCCAAGCAGGTGACCGAGATGGTCAAGGAAGCCAACAAGCTCAAGCCTGCCTAAACCCGTCGTCAGCCGAGTTTCACACCCGCCGCCGCCATGCCGTCCCGTGCCGCCGCCAGTGATCCGTCCAGATCGATGGCGCGGCACAGATCCGTGCGCACGGTGACGTCAAAGCCCAGCTTGGCCGCATCCACAGCCGAAAAGTTCACGCAGAAATCCGTGGCCAGCCCCACCAGCGTCAGCCTCTCGATGCTGCGCGTGCGCAGATATCCTTCCAGTCCAGTGGGCGTAGTGTGATCGTTCTCGAAAAAGGCTGAATAGCTGTCGATGGCTGGGCGGTACCCTTTGCGCACGATCATATCTGCGCGGTCCACGTGCAGGTCGGGATGAAAGGCAGCACCGTCGCTGCCCTGAATGCAGTGATCCGGCCACAGCACCTGCGGCCCATAATCCATGTCGATCACCTCGTAAGGGCTGGCTCCCGCATGGCTGCTGGCAAAAGACGAATGTCCGCCCGGATGCCAGTCCTGCGTCAGGATCACCGCCTCAGCCTCGTTCATCAGTGCGTTGATGCCGGACACGATCACGTCGCCCTCGGGCACCGCCAGCGCTCCACCAGGGCAAAAGTCGTTCTGGACGTCAATCACGATCAGCGCATGGGTCATGTGGGGCTCCGTTTCAGACTGTTGCCCCAGACTAGACCCGCTTCAGGCCAAACGAAATGCCGATAACATGTCGGCTTCAGGATCAGCGGCCGCTCACATCCCCAGAACGCAGAACGGACACACCGCGATCAAGGCCGC
The DNA here is from genome assembly GCF_045797845.1 of Tateyamaria armeniaca. Classification (NCBI taxonomy): domain Bacteria; kingdom Pseudomonadati; phylum Pseudomonadota; class Alphaproteobacteria; order Rhodobacterales; family Roseobacteraceae; genus Tateyamaria; species Tateyamaria armeniaca. The sequence goes on along the minus strand of NZ_JBHDIY010000002.1, from coordinate 1,261,315 downwards.
AGCGCCGAAAACACCGCCCGCCACCTCGCCTGCGCTCACAGAGCCATCTTCGTTCATATCAAACACTTTCGTGCTTTCCGGCTCCGGGTTCGTCGATTCCGCTGACAGCAGCGATGGTGGCGCAACAATCGCGGTGTTGTCCGGGGACGGCGCGCAGGCCCCCAAGGGCAGGCCGATGGTCGCCAGAAGAAGTAGGGTTTTTGAATCAATCACTTAAAATACCTTCTTTGAATTATCCGACGATCACAGGTCTGGCACTGCCTTCATAGTCTGGAATACCAGTCCTTTCTCGCTGATGGTGGCAGGCCGGGTATACGATGCTTTGAACCGGCGCAGCTCGAATGCCGAGCGCACGGGCAAGGCTTGCAGGACGCAGCCCGCAGGCGTATCTGAGCGCGCATGTTCACCATCGCCGCCCTCTACCACTTCACGCGCTTTTCCGATCCCGCCGCGCTGAAACCGCGGCTGCTTGCGTTGTGTCAAGCGCGGGACGTGACGGGCTCGCTGTTGCTTGCGCCCGAGGGGATCAACGGCACCATCGCCGGCCCGCGCGCCGGTATTGATGCCGTGCTGGCCCATATCCGGGCCCTGCCCGGCTGCGCCGATCTGGAATGGAAGGAAAGCCACAGCCCCACACCCCCTTTGGCAAGATGAAGGTCCGCCTGAAACGCGAGATCGTGACCATGGGCAAGCCTGACGTCGATCCAGCCGCGCGCACCGGCCACTATGTCGAGGCTGCGGATTGGAACGACCTGATTGGGCGTGAGGACGTCGCTGTCATCGACACCCGCAACGATTACGAAGTGGCCATCGGAACGTTCGAAGGTGCGATTGACCCGAAAACCACCAGCTTTGGTGAGTTTCCCGCGTGGTGGGAGGCCAACAAGCATCGTTTTCATGGGCAAAAGGTGGCGATGTTCTGCACGGGCGGCATCCGCTGCGAAAAATCCACCAACTACCTGCTCGGCCAAGGGGTCGAGGATGTCTATCACCTCAAGGGCGGCATCCTGAAATACCTAGAAGAGGTGCCAAAGGCAGACAGCACCTGGGACGGCGAATGCTTTGTCTTTGACGGACGGGTGAGCGTGGGTCACGGGTTGGAAGTCGGGCCGCACCTTTTGTGCCATGCCTGCCGCCGCCCCGTTTTGCCAGAAGATCGTGATCGCCCGGAATACGAACAGGGCGTGGCGTGTCATCACTGCGCGCACGAGACATCAGAGGCCGACAAGGCCCGCTTTCGTGAACGCCAGAAACAAGTCGCGCTCGCCCGCGCCCGCGGGACCGATCACCTGACGGGAAAGATGGTGCCGGACAAAGCGGAGCGCTGATGGTGGCGACATCAGCGCTTTGTGCCGCCTTCAGGCCGGTTGCAACACGCGGCGCGGGCGGCTGCGCCCCAGAAGCCACAGCATGATTGCGATGTTCAGGCCGTTCCAAGCAATCCCGTTCCAGAACGCCATTTCGTAGCTGCCGGTGACGTCATAGATCCAGCCCGACATCCATCCGCCCAGCGCCATGCCCATGATGGTCGCCATCAGCACGAAACCGACCCGCGCACCGGCCTCGCGCGCAGGCATGTATTCACGCACGATCAGCGCATAGCTCGGCACGATGCCTCCTTGGCTCAGCCCAAAGACAAGGCTGACCACATACAGGGAAATCAGCGCATCGGAGGGCAGGTACAGCACCAGAGCGATGGCCTGAAGGACCGAACCGATGAGTAGGGTGCGCACCCCGCCAAGCCGGTCCGCCAAAAGCCCCGAAACGATGCGCGACCCCACGCCGCCCAGCAGCATCAGCGCCAGCATCTCGGCCCCGACAGCGGGACCATAGCCAAGATCAACACAGTAGCTGACTATATGCACCTGCGGCATCGACATCGCCACACAGCATCCCACTCCGGCCAGCCCCAGCAGCCACGCCAACGCACGCGGCGACAGACCCGAGGACTGCGCATTCGCGACCGAGGCCGCTTCTGCCAGATCATGTGCGCTTTGCGGGACCTGGCGGCGCAGCGCAAAGGCCAGCGGGATCACCGTCACCAGTGTCGCAATGGCCAGCACCGCATAGGCCGTGCGCCAGCCGCTGTCCTCAAGAATACCGGCCAGCAGGATGGGCCAGATCGCGCCCGACAGGTAATTTCCGCTGGCCACCAAGGCGACAGCAATTCCGCGACGTTTCATGAACCAGTGCGAGATATCTGCAATCAGCGGACCAAAACCAACCGACGTCCCAAATCCCACCAAAAGCTGCGCAAGCGACAGGGCAAGGATTGATCCGCTCGCCATGGCGAACCCGTAACCTGCCGCGATTCCAAAGGCGCAGACGACCAGCACACGTGTGACCCCCCATATGTCTACGGCGCGCCCGACAGCAAAGTTACCAACGGCAAATCCGATCATGGTGAGCGTGTAGGGCAGGCTTGCTTCGGCGCGACCGACGCCGAATTCAGCCTCAACCGCAGGCATGATCACGATGATCGCCCACATGCCCACATTCGCCACCATGGCGATGGCAAGGGTCAGGACCAGCCTGAGCCACGAATAAGCGCTGTCATGATCAACGGACGTCATTTCCATATCTGCGCGCGTTCGCACGACCAGCGCAAGACAGAAGGGTAAATCACGAAAATTGTATCTGTTAAGGGCGAAGAAACGCATGCCCGCTATGTCTGTTTTGGGTGAAAACGAGGTGTGGGACATGAGCGTGCAAGCCAATGCGCGGCCAATCATTATCAAGCGCAAGAAAGTCGTCGGCGGCGGTGGCCATCACGGTGGTGCCTGGAAAGTGGCCTATGCGGATTTTGTAACCGCGATGATGGCCTTTTTCATGTTGATGTGGCTGTTGAATGCGACAACCGAACAGCAGCGTAAGGGGCTTTCGGACTACTTTTCACCAACGATTCCAATCAGTCGGACGTCCGGTGGCGGCGACGGAAATTTTGGCGGAAGCACCGTCTTCTCCGAAGACACTTTGCCGCAAAACGGCACTGGTGCTTCGGCCCAGCGCCCCACGGAATCGCAACAGGCACGCGGAGACTCCGGAATGTCGGATGAAGGCGATATTGCAGCACAGGACGAGGTTTTTTCATCGCTTGAGGCGTTGCTGGTCGGTCACGGCGGTGAATCCAAGGTCATGGAAAACGAATTGCGCCACGTCACGACACGGCTCACCGATGAAGGATTGGTGATCGAACTGTTTTCGACCGAAGATGCGCAATTGTTTGAACCGAGGACAAACACGCCCACTGCGTTGCTGCGCAGCCTTGCGTCCTTGATTGCCGAAACAAGTCGCACAGTGTCCAACGGTATCGCCGTCGAAGGTCACGTTGCGGCCGAACCCATTGTTCTGGCGAATAACCTGACATGGGATCGGTCTGCGGATCAGGCCAGTGTGATGCGGGTTTTGCTTGAACAGTCCGCGATTGAACCGGAACGTATCAAGCGCGTGACGGGTCATGCCGATCGCCAGCCTGCGACCGCACGCAACCCCATGTCGATCCGCAACAACCGCCTCGAAGTCATTTTGCTGAGATAGTGGCAAAGCGAGGGCGAATAGATTGAATTTTATCTGTTAGCCTGACGTTAAGCGACCGTCCCTATCTGTGACTCAACTCAGGTTGATACAGCAGAAAGGCGTGTCCATGACCATCTCTTCGTCGCTAAATGCAGGTGTTGCGGGCCTTCAATCGAATGCGACGCGCCTTGCGTCGATTTCGGACAATATCGCAAACTCATCCACGTACGGCTACAAGCGGGTACAGACGGATTTCCATTCACTGGTGATCTCATCCAATGGCGGCACCTACTCGGCCGGTGGTGTGCGTGCAACGACCTCGCGCCTGATCGACCAAAGCGGATCGCTCGTTTCCACATCCAATGCGACGGACCTGGCAGTGCGCGGGCGCGGTATGCTTCCGGTCGCACAAGCCAGCGAAATAGAGGTGTCAAATGGCGCACCGCTGATGAACCTCACAACCACAGGGTCATTCCGCACAGATGCCGAGGGATTCTTGCGTTCCGACTCAGGTCTTGTGCTGCTTGGGTGGCCTGCACTGCCTGATGGCACCGTACCAACATTCCCACGCGATACGTCCGATGGGCTTGAACCTGTCCAGATCAACGTCAACCAGTTTTCAGGCGAACCAACTACGGCGCTGTCGCTTGGGGTCAACCTGCCAGCGACAGACACGGACGCGGGCTCGCTGGGGGAGACTCAGTATCTGTCGGTCGAATACTTTGACAACCTTGGAACGTCGGAAAACATCAACATCAGTTTTGTGCCGACTGTTCCCGCAACCGGCTCTTCCAATGAATGGACGATCCAGATGACGGATTCGGCCCTCAATAACGCCGTCATCGGTGAATACGTGCTGACCTTTGACAACAGCCGTACATCGGGTGGCACGCTCGCGAGTGTGACAACAGTGAGCGGCGGAACTTACGATCCTGCCACTGGCAACCTGATCGTCAACGCAGAGGGTGGACCGCTGGAGATCAACATCGGCACGCTCGGGGACAATGATGGTATCACCCAACTGTCCGACAGTTTCGCGCCAGTCTCCATTTCCAAAGATGGCTCTCCCGTCGGGAACATGACGAATGTCGAAGTGGACGCGAACGGGTTCGTAACAGCGTTCTTTGACACCGGCATCAATCGCACGATCTACCAGATTCCGCTTGTTGATCTGCCCAACCCCAACGGAATGGTGGCGCTTGATCAGCAGACGTATCTGCCCTCACCAGAAAGCGGCAGCTTCTTTCTGTGGGACGCAGGCGATGGACCGACAGGCGATATCGTCTCTTACGCACGCGAAGAATCTGCAGTTGATGTTGCGGGTGAATTGACGGCGATGATTCAAACACAGCGCGCCTATTCGTCGAATGCAAAGGTCATCCAGACAGTCGACGAAATGCTGCAGGAAACCACCAATATCAAACGATAATCAAAGCTCAAGGCCAGTCTTGGGCCACAATAAAAAGGTCGACACATGACCATTTCCAGCGCTCTCAACTCGGCCATGTCCGGCCTGCACGCCGCAAGCCGTGCATCCGGGCTGGTCTCGAACAATATCGCGAATGCTCTGTCGCCCGGCTATGCCCGCCGCACCCTGTCCATCGGTTCAAGCACTGTTGGCAACACGGGCGGCGTTCAGATCAATGGCATCAATCGACAGATCGACGCCCAGGTCATCGCAGATCGTCGGCTAGCGGGATCGGAATTCGGGTATCGCGCGGCCACTTCCGACTACATGAACCGGATAGAGAACCTAATTGGCACCCCGGATCAGCAGGACTCACTCGCCGGCCGGCTTGCCGGTTTCGAAAACAATCTGATCGTCGCAAGCAGCCGCCCTGATGCGATTGAGCGTTTGGACAGTGCCGCACTGGGCGCCCGTGACCTTGCCCATACGATCAACTCGATTGCAGACGGCATCCAATCTTCGCGCACCAGCGCGGACCGCAGCATCGCTGATCAAGTCACGCGCCTTAATGATGCGCTGCAATCCGTTCAGAAACTGAATTCACAAATCATAGCTGCCAATGGACGTCACAATGACACATCGGGGCTGCAAGACCAGCGTCAGGTGCTGATCGACAGTATCAGCGAAATGGTACCTGTACGTATGCTGGACAGGGATCGTGGCGCAGTTGCACTCTATACAACGGGTGGCGCGATCTTGTTGGACGGGCGCGCTGCCGAAATTGGCTTTGAACCGTCAAATGTCGTCACGCCCTTTATGTCTATTACAGATGGATCGCTGTCCGGCCTGACCATCAACGGATATTCTGTCAACACGACGTCGACATCTGGTCGCCTGCACGGGGGCACGCTTGGCGCGCAATTCGAAATCCGTGATGAGCTGGCACCTGATGCGCAAACGCAGATCGATGCGCTTGCACGAGATATGATCGAAAGATTTGAATCAAACACTGTCGATCCAACACTCGCGGCTGGTCAGCCTGGGTTGTTCACAGATGCCGGTGCGGTCCTTGATCCTGCATTCGAGCTTGGTCTTGCCAACCGGCTGTCCCTGAATGCTCTGGTGGATCCCGCTCGGGATGGTGAAACCTGGCGCATTCGGGATGGTCTTGGTGCAACATTACCGGGATTGTCAGGCGACGCTACGCTGATCAACGCGCTTTCTGACACGCTGACGCAGACACGGTTGACCTCATCGGGGTCTTTCGGAACGGCTGCGCTTTCAGCCACGGACGTGACGGCGCGCCTTGCGTCGCAAATTGGCGCAAGTCGCCTGCGGGAAGACGAGCAGCTCAGCTTTGCTTCCGCACAGTTTTACGAACTTACCGAATTGGAATTGGCAAACGGCGTCGACACCGATGTCGAGCTGCAGAATTTGATGATTATCGAGCAGGCCTACGCGGCAAATGCACGCGTTATCGAAACTGTCGATCAAATGTTTGACACACTTCTAAGGATCTGAAGATGAACAGTTTTTCGCTTGGCGATCTTGCGCAGTCATTTATGCTTCAGCGGCGTGGGGCAGCATTGAAAGCGGATATGAACCGTGCCAGTGACGAACTGGTTACAGGACGGATCAGCGACATCAAATCGGTGCTGGCAGGCAATACCAGCTACTTGTCCGAGATTGAAAAAGACCTGAAGACCCTAGAAGGGTATGGGGTCTCCACTACGGAGGCGGCGCAATTCACAGACGCTGCACAGTTTGCTCTGGAACGCGTAGGCATAACGGTTGAGAGCCTGAGCGCTATGCACCTTGCTTTGGCTCCCAATGCTCTGGGTCCCGTTCTGGACCAGTTTTCTGAAGATGCAAAAGCGGAAATGTCTGCCATTGTTAACGCCCTGAACACTACTGCGGGTGGTCGCAGCCTGTTTGCAGGTCGCGCCACAGATCAGTCTGCGTTGCAGGACGCCGGGACCATACTGGATGGGTTGCGCGCTGCGACAGTCGGTGTGACAAACACGGCTGATCTAAAACAGGCCGCTCAACTGTGGTTTGATGATCCCAATGGTTTTGCAGCAGTTGCTTACAACGGATCTGACGATGCGCTGGCACCCGTCCGCGTGGGCAAGGATGAAACCATCGATTTTAATCTGACAGCCAATGATCAAACCTTCCAGGATCTTCTGATGCATATTTCCGTAGCCGTGATCAGCAAAGACGCAACGTTCAATTTCGGCGACGCAGACCGGCGAGAACTGTTACAAGAAACTGGCCAGAGCTTGTTTCAAGCACAAGCTGACCTCACCGCGGTACGCGCGTCTGTCGGATCATCTCAAGCCAGAATTGACTCCGTTGCAACGCGAAACGCCACCGAGGAAAATGCATTGCTAAGTGCCAAGAACGCGCTGCTCCAGGTCGATCCTTATGAAGCGGCAACAGAACTAGAAGCCGTTCAGTTTCAACTTCAAAGTCTATACACTGTTACCGCTCGTATGTCCGATTTGTCATTTGTGAACTTTATCCGATGAGGTGGTTTATGATGCTCATCGGCCTCGCGTTCTGGGCCCAAAGTGCTGTGGCTGGTCCGGTCCGTATCAAGGATCTGGTTGAATTCGACGGGGTTCGCGGCAACGATCTTGTCGGTTACGGGCTGGTCGTTGGTCTGGACGGTACAGGAGATGGCCTGCGAAACGCGCCCTTCACCGAAGACATAATGACCAACATTCTTGAGCGTCTTGGCGTGAACGTCACTGGTGAACAGTTCCGGCCTAAAAACGTCGCTGCCGTGTTTGTGACAGCCACTTTGCCTCAATTCTCAAGGAGCGGTTCGCAGATCGATGTCACTGTGTCCGCCATCGGAGATGCCAAAAGCCTTTTGGGTGGCACGTTGATCATGACGCCCTTGAATGCGGCTGATGGCCAGATTTATGCTGTCGCCCAAGGTACAATCATCGCCGGAGGGGCTGTCGCTGAAGGTGACGGTGCGCGTGTCACCCAAGGCGTGCCAACGGCTGGTGTCATTCCTTCCGGCGCACGCGTTGAGCGCGAGATTGAATTCGATCTTAGCAGTTTGACCGATGTGCGCCTTGCCCTGCGCAATGCGGACTTCACAACCGCCGCCCGAATTGAAGAGGCAATCAACGCAGACTTTGGCCGGCGCATCGCAACAATGCTCGATTCCGGAACCGTCAGTATGAACATTGCAGCATCTCGCATGCGCTCTGTGGCTCACGCAATCGGGCGAGTGGAAAACATTACCGTCGAACCGGAGCGCAAAGCACGTGTGGTGGTAGATCAAAGATCTGGTACAATCGTGATGGGTGACGACGTGCGCATTTCGCGCGTAGCGGTTTCGCAAGGAAATCTGACACTGCGCATCCAGGAACAGCCACTGGTCGTACAGCCAAATCCATTTGCGGAAGGCAGTACAGTGGTTGTTCCTCGCACAACTGCCGACATTCAGGACGACGAGGGCATCGGTCTTGCCGAAGTTCCTGAAGGCGCGTCCTTGTCAGAAGTCATTGCTGGTCTGAATGCTCTTGGTGTCGCTCCACGTGATATGATCGACATTCTCAAAAGCATAAAGGCTGCTGGCGCATTGCACGCAGAGTTTGTCGTTCGTTGACCTGTTCAGCGGCTTGAATGCCCGCGCAGTTGGCAGGGATGCCAAAGACTATAAACTTGAGCAATTTCAATCATACGGAAACGCATATGTCGACCGCGATTGAGAGCAACTCCTCGAAATACGATCCATTGCACATCTTGCATTAGCCAAGGCCATATTCCGTGACCGGCCTGGCTAGTAGTAAAAACAATTTGGCGTCTCAAACTTACCTTGCTTGAAATAAAATTAGCAGATTTCTACGGCCTTGCAGAGAAACATACTATTTGGAAAAATTCTGCCATGGATTTGGTAACTCAATGTCATTTGAAGTTCATTCCTTAATACAACAATTGTTTTCTGAAAATAAAATATGACTATGTAGCAAACTACCATATGAGATTGGCGGCGGCTACTTTTGTTAAAAGCATACTGCTTTTACTCTTTCGCAAAATAGAATTCAGAGATATAACTTCATACGCACACCAAACCTGCATCAAGTGGCAATTTTTTTGGAAACGGTACCCTCATAAATACTGATTCAAAATTGCCCAAATATCTGGAAATAAATGAAGTTTTGGCGTCTCGCAAAAGCGCACAGCGAACAATTCTTTGTATGAAAACGAACGCATCAGAAATCATAAGCAACTGTTGAATGTCATCTTAATCTACAGCCTGCGTGCCTTACAATTTTGACTCGCTGCAAGATTAATGATTCGGAATACTGCGGATAAATCACAATAGTATTTCTCAGAATTCGACCCCCAGATTTGGTCGCCGTCTAAAAGTAACTTCGAACCAAGCTTCCAGCAATAAGGCTCCACCCATCTGCAACAACAAAGAATGCAAGTTTAAACGGTAGCGACACAATGGCTGGCGGCACCATCATCATGCCCATACTCATCAAGACAGCGGCGGCCACCAGATCGATGATCAGGAATGGCAAGAAGATCAGAAACCCGATCTGAAACGCACGCGAGATCTCAGACAACAAAAAACTGGGAATGAGAACGGAGAGCGGCGCATCTGGGCTCAGGTCCAGACCTTGGGTGTCCGGGCGCAAGTCCGCCATTGCGCTGAAAGTATCGGAATCCAACCGTGCCGCCATAAAGTCTCGGAATGGTTCCAGAGTTCGAACAAAGGCAGTCTCTGCATCAATCAAGTCATTGGTCAGAGGTCGCAAACCTTGTGTCCACGCCTGTGTGAAAACCGGCTCCATCACAAAATACGTCAGAAACAGCGCAAGGCTGACGATAAGCATGTTGGGAGGAGACTGCTGAAGACCAATCGCCTGGCGCAAAATCGACAAGACAGTGACCAGGAATGGAAAACAGGTCACCATGATGGCCAGACCCGGTGCCAGGCTGAGAACGGTCACAAGAGCAATCAACTGCAGTGTGCGCGCGCTCAAGGAACCTTCGTCACCAAATGAAATTGCGATGTCCTGCGCAAACGCCTGTTGAGGCGCGAAGAAAAGCAATAACAGAAGCAAAAGTCTGGGGCACACGGCGTTAGTTGCCCGGACCCAGATCAATGATTTCGGTCAACCGGACCACCAGCTGGCCATCATCGCTGTCTTCCGCCTCTTCAAGCGTACCGCGCGCGATCAGCTTGTCACCAACGAACAGATCGACAGGATCGTCAACACTCTTGTCCAGCGTCAAAACTGCATTGGATCCCAACATAACCAGATCACGCACCAACGGCCGGGCGCGCCCGACAGACACGGTGATTTCAATTGGAACAGCAGTAAACGGATTATGTGTGTCAGACGCCAATGTCTGTGTGTCAGGCAGTTCCGCCATTGTTCACCTCTGATTTCTGTGTTTCGAAAAAGTTTGTCAGGGCTGACGCGATTTCAGCCACGGTCTTGTCAAGATTTACGTCGATCTCTTTCGCGCCCATGCGAAGGGTCGCTTGGTTTGGGGACATCATCGGATCGACGATCACTTCAAATGGTTCGGGTAGTTCTGCGGACAAAAGGTTACGCACTGCCTCGTCCCGCCCGGGTGCTACTGCAATTTCGATCGACCTGTCGAGAGCATCCTGAGAGATGGAACCGACCAAATCTCTGATATGTGAACCTAGGCTTGCATGTGCCGCCACAGGTAGAATGGTTTCCACTATTTCGGTCATTATGCTTTGGACGGATGCGTGCAACGTCCCTCTCAATTCATGATATTCGAAAGACGCGGATTGGAGACTGGCCGCAAGCCCAGCAGACACATGCGTGACCGTGTCAGATTGCGCTTTGACGGCCTCGTCCCAGCCCGCCTGAAAACCCCCTTCAAAAGCCTGGAGTTTCAGATCCTCGATTTCTTCCGTGCTCATTGATTTTTTGCCAACATTGGCTGGCTTCAACGTACCGAAATCCTGGAAAAGGTGGGTCAGCGACATCAGGCTCTCTCTTCGCTGTCTTCAAGCCAGGTTCTGAGAATTTCGACTGTTTCTTCTTGGCGTTCCCCAATCATCGCGCGCAGTCGTTCGACCGGATCAGATGATACTGCTGGTTTGTCATCTGATGCAGATGCAAAATCCAAAGCTGGCAAATCGCCAAAGTCGCCACTGTCATTGTTCATGGGAATGTCTGGAAAGTCGGAGGCCAAATTGCTCACATCGCCAGTCAATGCAGGTGTCGGCGATGACAGTGTTGGATTGGACTCGATCATGGACGGAGCAGTTGTCAATGAAGCGGGACTTGGTTGCCGAGACAAGATCGGCCTCACGACAAATAGCCCGAGCACAAGAACGACGACCGCGAGAATAGCCATTTGGATGGCAGACATTACATCTACCTGGAACATATCAAGAAAGGACGTCTGGGCTTCGGTGCCAATCGGTGCGATCGACTGCAGCTCCATCGACTTGATGGTGATGATATCGCCCCTGCTTTCGTCATATCCGACTGCAGACGCGACAAGTTCACGCAGCGCTTCGATTTCTTCCGTTGAACGCTCGATTGGGCTGCCAGGCGCTTCGGCCGTCGCATCCACCTCCTGATTGACCAGAACCGCAACCGAAATTCGCTTAACTGCACCTGCTGACCGGGTAATTGCGCGCTCTGTTTCGGAGACCTCATAGTTGATCCGCTCGCGCGTCTCTGAGTTTTGGGAAGACGCGCTGTCACCTGCGGCACCATCTCCGTCAGGAAGATTTGATGCGACAGTGACATCGCCATTTCCGGCTTCGTTTGAATTGCTGCTGCGTTCCTCAGTGTCTGTACTGATAATGACCCTCGCCTCGGGGTCAAAGCGCCGTTCCCGGATTTCTTCTGTTTCAGTTTCAGTGTCGACGCTGACTTCGACAATCGCGTTTCCGACACCGACACGCGCTTCCAGAAGGCGCTCCACCCGTTTCCGCAAAATTTGCGCTTTATCCTCTGCTCCGGCGGCTGGCACGGCCTCTTCGGCGGTCGCGATGAGCGTACCGTTTGCATCAATTACCGCAACATCGTCTGCCGACAGCCCAGGGACTGCGGAAGCCACCAGAAAGCGTATCGCCTTTCCCTGCTGTGCAGACAGATTCCCGCCATTTGGCGTCACCATGACCGATGCCGTCGGTGTTACACTGCGTTGAAAGGGGTTGGATCCTGTTGATGCGATGTGGACACGTGCCGTTCCAACATGCGGGCTGGAAACAATTGTCCGGGCAAGTTCACCTTCCTTGGCCCGCCAATAGGCTGCATCGAACATTTGCGACGTTGTTCCAAATCCCGACAAGTTTTCCAGCAACTCGTAGCCGTTGTTGCTGTTGGCAGGCAGACCTTCACTTGCAAGGGTCAAACGCAATTCGTCCCGGTTGCTCGCGTCCACGAAAATGGAGCCACCACGAACCTCGTAAGCGACACCTCGTTGTTCCAGAGCGCGCACGACGTCGCCTGCAGCCCCGCTTTCAAGACCCGCATACAAGAGAGTCATGGATGGTGAGGTCGCGATTCGTGACATCGCCAAAACTGCTAAGAACACAGCAACCGTCGCCACCACGACCGTCACTTGCCGACGGATATCCAAACCCATCCAGACATTCACCAACTGCTGCACAATCGCCTCCGTCCTGCCGCGCGTTCTGCCCGGCGTTCCGCAAGCAATGACCGATCAGCCTTAACAATCGGTTAGTTGATCTGTGGCAATAGTCAGATTGACATCAATGGATGGATGAAATGACAGACGCTGTGGCGGAAGTTTCGCCTGAGACAAAAAAATCGTCCAAAATGCCTTTGGTATTGGGCCTTGTCGCCGCGCTTGTCGGGGGCGGAGGCGGTTTTTATGCGGCTTTTTCCGGATTGATTCTCGGGCCCGACACCGCACCCGGGACGGTTGAGGAAACGATGGAACCGGGCGCTCTGCCGAACATTGCGTTCGTCGAGGTGGAGCCGATGACCATTTCCATCAGCCCTGCGGCACAAGGGCGACATCTGCGGTTCAGGGCGCAACTTGAAGTGCCAACACAATATGCAGCCGATGTTCAAACGCTTCTGCCGCGGGTGGTGGACGTAATGAACGGTTATCTTCGTGCGGTCGAGCTACGGGACATAGAAAGCGCATCGGCTTTAACACGCCTGCGCGCCCAGCTGTTGCGCCGCGTTCAGATTGTTGCGGGCCCCGGTCGCGTCAACGATCTGTTGATTATGGAATTTGTGCTGAATTGAAGGTGAGAAATGGACTTGATAGCTGATATTCTTTTGGCTGCCGGCGCACTTGGTGCAGGGTTTTATTGCTTTGTCCTTGGCCGGCGGCTGAACCGTTTCAACAACCTTGAAAAAGGTGTTGGCGGCGCCGTTGCAGTTCTGTCCGCACAGGTTGATGACTTGACGAAAACACTGGCTGCCGCACAAGAAACGGCAGCGAAATCAACGGAAACGCTCACAGAGCTGACGGCACGTGCTGAACAGACGTCTCGGCGGATTGAACTCCAGATGGCGTCTTTTCACGACATACCAGAAGCTGCCCCGGTCAAAGAGCCTGCACAGAAGGCAGAGTTGCCGACATCGGGCCAGCCAATGTTCACCCGCCGCGCAGCAGGGGCGAGATGATGGGGTCCCGCAAAAAGAAATCCCGCCGCTCAAACGGTCGTGGTTCCATACTACTGATCTCGTCTCTTTTGATTGGATCAGCGGCTGTGCGCTTGGGTATCGGTGCTGGCACAGCGGTGGCCGAAGGCGAATTTGCCAACCAATTGCTGTTACCAACCGCTGGAAATGAGGCTGACAGCAGCTCTCCCTCCCCGGACCGTGCAGCGGTCGGATCGCTGCTTGACGCTTTAATTGCGCGGGAAAACAGGATTGCCGAAAAAGAAGATAAGTTAAAGGTTCGTGCGAAGGCGCTGGATGTCGCCCAAGTCGAAATAGAACGACGGCTAGAGGCGCTGAAATTGGCAGAAGAGCGGTTGAGCGCCACGTTGGCGCAGGCGCAAACAGCCGCGGAAGATGATTTGGCGCGTCTCACGACTGTCTACGAAAACATGAAGCCCAAAGAGGCCGCGGCGCTTTTCGAGGCGATGGAACCGGAATTCGCGGCAGGTTTTCTTGCGCGCATGCGTCCCGACATCGCGGCGAAAATCATGTCGGGTCTTGACCCACAAGCCGCTTACTCCATCAGCGCAATATTGGCTGGTCGCAACGCCTTGGCGCCAAAAACCTGACGCTCGAATAGCCTTTATTAACCGCTCTCTGCGACATTGCGGACATCGCTGTTAAGGGAGTTTTCTGGATGGTTGGTATCATAGGGATCATTACCATCTTCGTGATGGTATTTGGCGGCTACCTTGCCGCTGGCGGCAAGATGGGGATCATCCTCAAGGCTTTGCCGTTTGAGATGACCATGATCATGGGCGCGGCGATTGGCGCATTTCTCATCAGCAATTCGATTGCTGAGGTCAAGCATACGATGAAAGATCTTGGCAAAGTCTTCAAAGGCCCAAAATGGTCGGATGAAGACTACAAAGATCTCCTATGCATGCTGTTCGAGTTGATCCGCCTCGCTCGACAGAATCCCGTTGGTATCGAAGAGCATATCGAAGACCCCGAAAACTCATCCATCTTTTCGCGCTATCCCAAAATTCAGGCTGACAAAGAGGCGACTGCACTCATATGCGACACGATGCGGTCTGCATCAATGAATTATGATGACCCGCATCAGGTCGAAGAAGTGCTTGAGAAGCGGATGGAGGCGAACATGCATCATGCGATGCACTCCAGCCATGCTCTGCAAACTGTTGCGGACGGCCTACCGGCATTGGGCATTGTTGCGGCGGTTCTCGGGGTTATCAAAACGATGGCATCCATTGACCAACCGCCCGAAGTTCTTGGCAAACTGATCGGTGGCGCTCTTGTCGGCACGTTTCTCGGAGTTTTTCTCGCCTATGGTCTGGTTGGTCCCTTCGCGGCAAAGGTGAAAGCCGTGGTTGAGCACGATGGCCATTTTTACCAACTCATCCGCGAAGTTCTTGTCGCCAACCTGCATGATCACGCAACGAACATCTGCATTGAGGTGGGCCGGCAGAACACGCCATCACATTGCCGTCCATCTTTCTCCGAGTTGGAAGAGGCCCTGAAAGCTGCCAAGCAGAACGCCGCATGATCAGCCGCGCCGCTCTTCTTTTCTTTTTGTTGGCCTGCCCTGCATTGGCTCAACAGGTTTCCGTGCGATCTGGTGCGCATGACAGTTTCACCCGCATCGTGCTGGACGTTCCGGCCAATACGACATGGGACGTCGAACAGGACGAAACCGGAGCAAGCGTGACGCTTGATGGGCACGAAGACGGGTTCAATACATCAACTGTTTTTGATCGAATAAACCGTTCTTTCGTCTCTTCTGTCTCTGCGGATCGCTCAAGTATCCGGATCAACTACTCGTGTGATTGCAGTGCACGTGTGTTCAATGCGGGCGCACGCATGGTCGTAGTGGATATTTCAGCCGACATTGCTTCTGTTGGCGCTGGACGTGTTGACGCCTCTTCGCTCGACTTTGTCGGCGCAACAACATTGCGCTTTGAACCAATTGAACGCGACAAGCCCGCTTTACCCGACAAAGCCAAAACAGTGATGTTGAATGAACTACCGGTTCGACAAAACAGACTGGAACCGAGTTTTCTTCGTCAACTCCCAGCTCAAGAATTCGATGCACCTGAAAACGCATCACGACTGAAGCAGGCAAGAAACCAAATCACGCAGCAGATCGGCAACGCTGCAACCCGCGGAATTCTGTCGCCGGTCGGGTCGCAGATTGATTTGATGAACAAACAAACACAGCCACAAATCGACACACGAGTATTCGACTCGTCTGCAGTGCCTGTGCCGGAATCCACAACAACGACAAAAACAGCCACAAATCTCAGGGTGACCAGCAGCAGTGACGTTCTGCCCAATATCAACGCGGGAGTTGCGGCGGCTCTCGATGCAGGAATAGCGTGCATCGCCCCTACAGATTTGGCGGTTCAGGACTGGGGGAACGGGGCCAGTCTGTCATCCCAGATCGCTGATCTCAGAAGCGGACTTTACGGCGAGTTTGATGAGCTGAACAAAGACACAGCAGTACAGCTCGCCCGGACATATCTCCATTTTGGGTTCGGCGCAGAGGCACGGCAGACAATTTCCCTTGATCCCGATCTGGCTAAGTTCCATGCAGCGTTGCTGGTTATTGCCGACATTATGGAATATGGATTTAGCCCAAATCCCGAACCGCTCTCAGACTATTTTGAGTGTGATAGCGATGTTGCTTTGTGGGCCATTCTTTCTTCTCAAACGCTGCCTTCTACAAAGGTCATCAACACTGATGCCGCACTGCGCACGGTCAGCGCGCTACCAATGCATTTGCGCAGTTTCCTGGCCCCGGAACTAAGCAAACGGTTGCTCGAGTATGGCGATGCCGATTCTGCGTCTGCCGCCTTGCGGAGCCTTGAACGTTCGAAACAGAAACTGGGTCCGAGTGCCAATCTTGCCAAGGCAGACCTGGAACTTGCACGTAGCGACAATTCTCAGGCGCAAGTTCGATTGGCAGAAGTTGTCACGTCAAACACCGAACAATCCGCCGAAGCTCTGATACGGTTTGTCGATTCACATTTGGCGGAAGATGCAGAGATCGATGAGAACGTCGCGACACTGGTTGAAGCTTATGCGCTGGAGATGCGGGATGACCCGATCGGAACGGAACTGCGGCGAACACATGTGTTAGCACT
Organism: Tateyamaria armeniaca; assembly: GCF_045797845.1. NCBI lineage: Bacteria > Pseudomonadati > Pseudomonadota > Alphaproteobacteria > Rhodobacterales > Roseobacteraceae > Tateyamaria > Tateyamaria armeniaca. The sequence goes on along the minus strand of NZ_JBHDIY010000002.1, from coordinate 1,244,612 downwards.
TGGCAAGTCTGGTCAGTTCGAAGCTGCTTTCGACGCACTTTCCCAGGTTCGTGAGAGGAATTTGGAGCGCGGTGATGACACCTTGCGCTCATCCGTGCTGGATTTGCTTACCTTGAACGCCAGTGACGTCGAATTTCTTGAGTACACATTTGCGCAAATTGGCAACTCGCCAGAAACGCTTTCACCAAGAACGCGCTTCCAGCTCGCCGAGCGACTTAACCAACTTGGTTTCCCAAGAGAAGCTGAAACAGTTTTGAATTCCGGAGAGGGATATTCAAATAGTTCCAGGACAGCGTTGCTGAAGGCAGAAATATCTTTGTCCTTGGATCGTCCATACGAAGCATTGGCGCATCTTTTCGGTCAAGAGTCAGAGGACGCATCCCTTCTGCGCGCACGAGCTGAGGCACGTGCTGGTGATTTCTCGGGAGCTCACTCGATCTATTCTGCACTGGATAACACTGCAGATTCTGACCGTGCGGCCTGGTTGTCACAAGAGTGGTCGGTGTTGGTGGAAGAGGTCACACCGGTATTTGGACCCATGGTTGCGGTTGCGCAAAGCGTTCTGCCTAACGATCCAAAAACGGAAGGCATGCTAGAACGTGCAGGAACCACGATCTCGGAAAGTGAAACTGCGCGATCTGCTATCGAAGATTTGCTCGCCGCCAGTGAGCTGCCACTTCAGTCAGAACAATAAAACTTGAATCGACAACTTGGTTACCAAATCTAAAGTGTCCCGCTCGTAACGTTGACCTGTCGCAGAACGTGACAGAGGAACCGTGACCTTGTTTCAAATCCAGAAGCAAAACAATTCCAAGTGCTTTGGTACCTTCCGTCTACCCACAGTCGTGAACGGCGCACTTGGATGGCCTGCGACAGCCGTATGGAAACGTCACTCACGCAGCACGATCGCCGACAAAATTCAGTCTCTTGGGACTTCGACATCGGAAAGTCACACCGCATGCCGTGGGGGTGCAACCGGACGCTTCGATTCAAATCATATCCGTGGTCTATTTCTAGCAGAGCCAAGCATTCGGCAGAGGTTCGACACAATAGTTAAGCTATTAATTGATCGTGACCTTGTCCAAACACGAGTTCGCAAAACATCACTTCCGGACAGGTTTAGGTTGGGGGACATCTTCCTTGGATAAGCCCAATTTGAATCTCTCCAAAATCAGCCTGTTCAACCCCACGGTTATGCTCGCTGTCGCACTCATGGCGATCATCGTGATGATGATACTACCGATGCCTGCTTGGGTTCTCGACATTGGCCTCGCTGCATCGTTTGCACTGGCCATTCTCATTTTCACCATCACTCTCTTTATTGAACGACCTCTGGATTTTTCAGCATTCCCAACGATCCTTCTTGCGTCGCTTATGCTGCGCCTTTCGTTGAATGTATCGTCTACAAAACTCATCATTGGCCAAGGGCATACCGGCACTCAGGCCGCTGGTGAGGTGATCAACGGATTCGCGCAATTCATTATGGGTGGCAGTGTCTTCCTAGGCCTCGTCGTATTTTGCGTACTCTTGATCGTTAACTTCATGGTCATCACCAAGGGTGCCACGCGCATGGCGGAAGTCGGAGCGCGATTTGCCCTCGACGGGATGCCGGGCAAGCAGCTTGCCATCGACAGCGATATGTCCGCCGGCGCGATCACACACCAGGAGGCGAAAGCACGGCGAGAGCTGGAACAAGCCGAAACCACTTTCTTCGGCTCACTTGACGGTGCTTCCAAATTTGTCAAAGGCGACGCGATTGCTGGCCTTTTGATCACGCTTTTGAACTTGGTCGCTGGCCTCATCATGGGAATTTTCGTGCACGGTATGCCGTTGGGCAGCGCGTTCGAAACCTACGCGATCCTGACTGTCGGTGACGGTCTTGTTTCGCAAATTCCCGCAGTCGTCATTTCAATTGCGTCTGCATTGTTGTTGGCACGTGGCGGGGCGAAAGGTGCAACCGACTTGGCTGTTTTCAGCCAGCTTGGCAAGCATCCTGCCGCCTTGACCACAGTGGCCATTCTTATGGCCATGTTTGGCCTGATGCCCGGTTTGCCGTTCGCCCCGTTCATGGCGGGCGGCGCGGCACTTGCTGTTGCTGCATTCTTTGTGAACAAACGCTTGAAGGCGATCGAGACAAACGCGTCCGAAGACGAGGAAATGCCCTTGGCCGTACCTGAGAAGTCGCTGGGTGATGTCCTTGAACTGGACGATATCCATGTCGAGTTTGCACCTGACCTTGTGAACATGGTCCTGGATCCGGGCACCGGCCTTGATGCGCGCATTGCCAACATGCGCACCCATGTTGCCTCGCATTTTGGCTTGATCCTTCCTGAAATCCGCTTGACCGACGACCCTGCTTTGCCAAGCGGTGTTTATGTCCTGCGCATCCAGGGCGTCGAGCAGGCGCGAGGCACTTTGAGGTCTGGTGACATACTCGCGCTCACTCCTGACGACAGCAGCAAAATGCCCGCAGGTCAGGACACGACAGAGCCTGTCTACGGCGCGCCCGCACGGTGGATTGCGCAGAAAGATCAGGAAAATGCAGTTCTGTCCGGTGTTACAATCGTAACACCAACGGAAATTTTGGCCACGCACCTTCTCGAGGTGGTTAAGCGCAATTTCAGTCGGCTGCTGACACTCAAGTCGCTGCGTCGGTTGCTGAATGAGATGCAGAACATATCCGATCCAACGCGGGCCGAGGCCAATCGCAAACTGCTGGACGAAATGATACCGGACAAAGTGCCGATCGACGTACTTCACACCGTTTTGCGCCTGCTTCTGGACGAGCAGGTTTCCATTCGAAACTTGCCGCTCATTCTCGAAGCCACCGCGGAAGCGCGGGGGCGCAATGCCCAACCCGAAGCGATCTGTGAATTGGTTCGTCAGCGGCTCGGTTTCCAATTGGTCGCCGAGATGCGTCGCTCCGACGGCAGTCTTCCTTTGGTGCAGCTCGCACCGGAATGGGAAGACACATTCGCAAATTATCAGGTCGATGCAGAACGCGGTCTCGATGTCGCACTCCCCCCGGACCTGTTCAACAGGTTGGCGGAAAACATGTCTGACAAGCTTCAGGATGTCAGCGAGCAAGGTATTTTCCCGGCCGTGGTCACGAGCACGCGGCGCCGTCGATTTGTCAAAACGCTGATGCGTGCCAAAGGAATTTCAAACCCGGTTCTTTCCTTTGAAGAGATCGGTGTTGATGCGCAGCCCGCCCTTGTCGGTGTTGTTGCGGCATGAACAATGTCGAAGAGTTCCTGGCCTTGACACAGTCGCAACTGTGGCTTGGTTTCATCGTTTTTCTACGAGTGGCCGCTGCGTCTGCCCTGCTGCCGGGTTTTGGTGAACAGTCCTTGCCGATGCGCATCAAACTGGCCGTTGCCGTCGCATTCACGGTGATCGTTTCCGCTGCTTTGTCGGTCGCGCCGCCTGTATTTTCAGTAGGATCGCTTGCGCTTTTGGGTGCCACCGAAACGCTTGCCGGCGTGCTCATCGGCCTTGGAGTCAGACTGTTCATTCTGGCCCTCCAAACCGCCGGCGCAATCGCAGCGCAGTCGACATCCTTGTCTCAAATCCTGGGCGGCGCAGCGATCGAACCGCTTCCCGCAATGGGGTATGTGCTGACCATCGGGGCGATCGCGCTGGCCGTCATGGCCGGGCTCCACGTTAAAGCTGCGCAGCTGCTGATCCACTCTTATGTGCTGCTCCCGATGGGTTTGTTCTCCAGCGGCAGCGACGTGGCCGACTGGGGGCTTTCGCAGGTGGCCCGCGCGTTTGAACTTGCGTTCGTTTTGGCCGCACCTTTCGTGTTGATGTCCGTGCTTTACAATCTGGCACTCGGCGTCATCAACAAGGCAATGCCTCAACTCATGGTTGCCTTCGTCGGCGCTCCGGTCATCACCCTTGGCGGCTTGTTCCTTCTGTTCCTCGCGGCGCCAACCATGCTTGGTGCCTGGTTGTCAGCCCTTGATCATTTCATGGCCAATCCTTTTGGAGCGCGACCGTGAGCGCACAGGACGAAGATACCGACAAGTCCTATGATCCAACGCCTCAAAAGTTGCTGGAAGCGCGAAAAAGGGCGAAATCGCAAAGTCCGTCGAGTTGCAGACTGCTGCGGGCTACGCAGGCCTGACCCTTGCATTTCTGGCTTTGGGCGCCCAAACGGTCATCAGCTTTGGTGGCCAAATGCAAGTTCTCTTGGATCAGGCGGCGGAGATTTCAGATGTCATGTTCAGCGGTGGCGCAACTGCACAGATGGGCAGGATTCTGTTTAATGCGTCATGGGTGCTTGCGCCAATTTTCATCGTCCCGGGATTGGCTGTTCTCGCGACGATCTTTGCCCAGCGCGCGTTTGTCGCAGCACCCTCCAAGCTGGAACCAAAGCTGTCGCAGATCTCGCTCATCCAGAACGCCAAGCAGAAATTCGGACGCAACGGATTCTTTGAATTCGGAAAGAGTTTTGTAAAACTAACGATCTATTCCGCGTGCCTTGCTGCCTTCCTGAACGCGCGTTTGCCAGAAATGATCACGGTCGTGCACAGCGCACCTGGCGTGGTCGTCATGCTGTTGGCCGAGTTGTGCATCGCGTTCTTGCTGATCGTTGTGGTTGTGTCCGCAGCACTCGGTTCGGTCGATGCCGTCTGGCAGCATCAGGAACACATCCGAAAAAACCGCATGTCGCGCAAAGAAATCATGGATGAGACCAAGAATTCCGAAGGCGATCCACATCTGAAGCAAGAGCGGCGTGCGCGTGCGCAAGCGATTGCGAGCCAGCAAATGATGGCAGACGTGCCGACTGCGGATGTCATAATCGTCAATCCAACGCATTATGCCGTCGCCCTCAAATGGACACGCGCGCCCGGTACCGCACCGGTTTGTGTCGCCAAAGGCGTCGATGAAATAGCGTTGCGCATCCGCGAAGTTGCGATGGAGGCCGCAGTTCCGATTCACAGCAACCCGCCGACTGCGCGCGCCCTTCATTCTGTGACAAACGTCGGGGACGAAGTCGCCCCGGAGCATTATCAGGCTGTGGCTGCGGCCATTCGGTTCGCCGACGATATGCGCGTCCGCGCGAAAAAGGGTTTCTGAAAGTGGATCTGGACCAACTCAAAAAACTGTCTTCATTGAAGTTTGAAAAAAGCCAACAGGCACTGTCCGGCCTCCTGCGGCGCGAAAACGAGTTACGCGCAGAGTTGGCACGCATGCGGGAGTATGCCCGGACAACGCAAGCCCAGGACCCATCACATGCGCAGATGCGTGCAGTTGGGGCCGACATCATCTGGCTCAAATGGGTGGGTAAAGTTCAACGAGAATTGAACATCTCGTTGGCGGGTGTGCTGGCACAGAAAGAAACTCTCATGGCCCGACATCGACAGGCCAATGGGCGCAAGATCGTGGCTGAGGCGCTTGCAAACGAAGACGCTGCAACGCGTCGCGACACAAAATCGAAATCACAACTGCATTCGGCAATGGATCACTCTGTGTTTGGCAAACCGGACTAGTAATCCTGGCGGGCAATCTCAACAATCAGAACATCAGAAATCTGGTCGCCCATATCTTTTTGCGCCACTTCACGCAGTGCGCTGCGCAAGATATCCAGATTGTTGGCGTTGGTGAATTCACCATCGAGATCCACCAACATTGGCATGGTCAAACATGACTTGTAAAAACGAGATCCCGCAGCTTTGGTTCGCGGGAATAAATGGCATCTTTCTGCCCCGCCGGCACTTCAAGACTGAGCGACAGTACGACCAACGCCTGGACGCTTTCACCTCTCACCACCGGCACCACAAATTGGTTGTTCATTTTGACGTATTCTCGTGACAACGCCTCGGCCTCAGCAGATGGCCCCGTCTGGATTGAGGCCTTGTCAGCATCCGTTTCGACAGCAACAGGTATTTCTTCCGGCCTCAGAAAAACACCTGCTGCAACACCGGCGCCAACACCGACAAGAACGAGAACAATGGGCAGAATCTTTTTGAGCATTGTACTTTCCTAAAATGGCAAGACAGCATCGAGAACCTGTTGGCCCACACGCGGCTGTTGCACGTCGGTTATTTGGCCGCGACCACCATAGGACACGCGCGCAGACGCGATTTTGTCGTAGGTGATTTCGTTCTGCCGCGAGATGTCTTCCGGCCGCACGTAGCCGGTAACAAGCAACTCGCGCAGCTCAAAGTTGACGCGCAACTCCTGGGAGCCGGAAATTGAAAGGACTCCATTTGGCAAAACATCAACAACCGTAGCAGCCACCCTAAGTGTCAGTTTTTCGTTGCGTTTCACTGACCCATCACCGCTGGAATTACTGTTTGAATTAATCGACACCAGTTCCGAGCTGGAGGCACCTTCGGGCAGGTTTTCATCAAGACGTTGTGGCAGCCCGCCAAGTTGAGGAATCCCCAGTGTTTCTGAGCCGCTGCGAGAGCGTTCAGTCTCATTCGAGATTTCCGCACGTTCGTCAATTTCAATGACGACCGTCATAATGTCACCGCGTTGCACGGCACGGCGGTCCCCAGAAGGGACCCGCGCTGACGACTCCAAAGCGACGCCTGATCCAGAGCGGTTGTCTCTTCGATCACGTTTGGCAGGCTCGCCGAAATCATCGCAGAGTGTTCTTGGGTCGCCAGTGGATTTGAAAATGACGGGGCTTTCCCCAGATGATCACTTCGTCCACATGCCGCGGCAGCAAGAACCAACAGACAGGACACCATGACCCGCGGCTTTTGAGATTTTGCAAAGATCATTATTGCGTCACCTTTATAGATCCATCCGGTTGTACAAATCCGAAAAGGGTGGCGCGTGAACTCAGGTTCATGATCCGAACTCTGTCCCCAACCCCGCCACGCTCCAACGCGCGCCCTTCAGTCGTGATCGTCAATCCAGCGGACTGAAAATGAAGCGCCACGATTTCATTTCGATTGACAATCGCAGGCGGTCCAATGGCCTCAAACGGGATTGGGCGGCCTGCATAAAGGGCGATCCGCGCTTCTTGACCGGCCACATCTTCAACGCGATCAAACATGCCGTTCTGATCCGCGTTCTTGAGGGTAAGATCGGCGGTGGTAATCAGCGTTCCCGGCCGCAACGTCCTGGTCAGAGTCACCACGTCCGCCATGCAGACCGACCCGAATAAAATGAAGACAAAGAAGTATCGCATCATCGTATCTGCGTCATTGCGCCCATCATCTGGTCAGCCGCAGATATGACTTTTGAGTTCATCTCGTAGCCGCGCTGCGCGGCGATCAGTTCAGTGATCTCGCGCACGGCATCGACCGAGCTTTCTTCAAGAAATCCTTGGCGCAGCGTGCCTAGTCCGTCGAGCCCCGGAGTTGTCGTGATTGGCGGGCCCGATGCCTCTGTCTCGGCAAAAAGGTTACTGCCAAGCGCTTCTAGTCCTTTGGCATTCGTAAACCCCGTGAGGTTGAATTGACCAATCAACTGCCCCTCGGGCGTGTCGGTGAAGTAGGCATAGACCTCTCCATCGCCGTTGATCGAGATGCTACGCGCATCGTCAGGGATCACAATTTCCGGGGCCACCGGATACCCATCCGACGTCACAATCACGCCCTCACCCGTACGCTTGAGGCCGCCATCTCTGGTGTAGGCCGTCAGACCAGATGGCAGTGTGACTTCAAGGAAACCCTTGCCCTCGATTGCGACATCAAGGTCCCCGCCAGTGGCGGCGAGAGACCCTTGGGCCAATTGCATTGACACCGCCGCGGGCCGGACGCCAAGACCCAGTTGCACGCCCGTTGGCACAACTGTTCCGTCCGAGGCATTGATCGAACCGGGCCGCGTCATTTGCTGGTAGTGCAGATCGGCAAATTCGGCGCGGCGGGCGTTGTAGCCAGTCGTGCTCATATTGGCGAGGTTGTTCGAAATCGTCTCGACCCGCATCTGTTGGGCCAGCATGCCTGTGGCAGCGATTTTCAGGGCGCGCATCTGCGTCTCCTCAGTTGGATTTCAACATGGCGTCCATCGCTCGGCGAACGCGTTCATCTTCTGAATCGAGAAAGCTTTGGCCCATCTCATAGGCCCTTTGTACTTCGATCATGCGCGCCAACTGGCTGATGGCATCCACGTTGGATTCTTCGACAAATCCCTGGAGCATGCGTGCGTTTTCAGCGGGCTCAAACCCCTCCTCCGCACGGAACATCACTCCACTTTCGCGCATCATCGCGCCCGGATTGGCCGGAGTGACCAGTCCGATCTGACCCGCAAGCGCTCCATCCGCGCTGACTGTCCCATCGGGCGAAACTGAAATTGAACGCGCGTCAGGCGGTATGAACACCGGCGCACCGCCCGCGTCCAAAACCGGATGTCCTTCGTTGGTTACGAGGTCCCCCGCTCCGTTTGGCGTGAAACTTCCTGCGCGGGTCAAACGTTCACCATCGGGCGTCTGAATCAGGAAATACCCGTCACCCTCGATGGCAAAATCAAATGTTCCACCCGTCTGTGTGAGGCTGCCTTGCTCGAACGAACTGTGGCGACCGTTGCCATGCCCCATCGACAGCGAAGCCCCCCTGAACGCCGCGCACAAATTCGGAAAACACCACGCCTTCTTGCCGGAATCCGGTGGTTGCGGCATTCGCGATGTTGTTGGCCACAACCTGCATCTCGCGCATGAGACCCGATTGCCGTGTCAGTGTAATGTAGCCGGTACTGTCCATCTTAACCTCCGATGATCAGGGGAATGATCCAATCTTGAAAAAACGACACCATCGTCTGCGTCATGAAACCCATGGACATCCAGAACACGATCATGATCGCAGCAAGTTTCGGCACGAAGGTCAGGGTCATTTCCTGGATTGACGTCAGCGCCTGCACCAGGCCGATCGAGACCCCGGCAACCAACGCAACCGTCAGAATTGGGACCGAAACAATAACTGCGATCCACAGGCCCTGGCGCATGGTGTCGTAAAAGATCACTTCATTGAGCATCCTACACGGGCATCCGCAGGATTTCCTGATAGGCTTCAACAACTTTGTTTCTGACCGTCACGGCTGTTTCGACGGCCAGTTCCGTTTGCGCAAGCGCCTGAACGAGGGCATGCGGATCAGCATCTCCGGTCATCGATTGCTGGGCAACCTGTTCGCCCTGCGCCAGCGTTTGGGCAAAATCCATGGCCATGCGCCCGAACATGCTGTCGCCGGACGCCTTGCCCGGCTGCGTTGCGGCCCGCGATGCGGAATAACTCTGAACTGCGGAAAGTGCTGCTGAATCCATTCTGGATCTCCATTGTTGCCCGCGTCGCTTAACGACGCAGCAGTTGCATTAACCCGGAAGACATTTGCCGGGCCTGTTCAAACATTTTGAGATTGGCTTCGTAACTGCGCTGCGCCTCACGCGCGTCAGCGATTTCGATCAGAAGATCGACGTTCGATCCGTCGAAGTGCCCGGACTCGTCGGCCATGGGATGCGAGGGATCGAAAATACGTTCCAACTCGCGGTCGTCCAGTGACACACGGCCCACCTCGACTTTGGACACCCCGCTTCCCGCATCGAATGCGGTGCGGAACGGAACCGTCTTGCGCCGATACCCCGGCGTGTCCGCATTGGAGATGTTTTCTGACAAGTGACGCAGTCGCGCGGCCTGCGCTTGCAGGCCACTGGTGGACACACCCAATGCTTTTGAAAAATCAGTCATTGCAGATGCTCCTTACTGGCGTCCAAGACTGGATCGCAGAATGTTCATCGCGGATTTGTAGATGGCCAGTGACCGGTCATGCTGGCGTTTGGCGTCTGTGGCACGCAGCATTTCGGTTTCCAAAGAAACAGAGTTTCCATCCGGCGCGGCGAAAGACCGGTCTTCGCGTATCATGCCTTCGGCGTCGGGCAGAATTGCCCCATTCAAATGCCCGTCCCGCGTTGCGCGCTGCAGCGAAGAGTTGGCCTGATCCGGGGAGTAAATCTCTTGAAAACTTGGCAAGTCGCGCCCGACAAATCCGGGCGTGTCTGCGTTTGCGACATTTTGCGCAATGACAGCCTGACGCTGCCCAGCGTGTACTGCCATCGCGTGGGCCGTTTCGAAAACAGTCAGATTTTGGAACATCGGGGCTTCTCCCTCGTGTAATTTCAACCAAGGCTTAACTGTGATTCCTTTAAAAACTGTTTGCAGCCACTTAGAGGGTCCAATGCAGCAAGCAGCTCGTTTGAAGTCTTTCCACGCGCACCTGTCCGAAATCAAAACCGCCCGCGCACTCGGCCGTGTCACCAGCGTGAAGGGCGGGATGATCACAGCCAGCGGGTTGGATGGCGACGCACGGATCGGTGATCGAGCCGAAGTGAGACGCAGGGACGGCACGATCTTGTGTGGAGAGGTTGTACAATTGTCACCGGATGGCATCATCCTGTTGCCAGATGGGGCGGTCAGCGGCGTGGCTCAGGGCGACAGTGTTGTTCTGGATCGCAGTTCAGGAATCGCTCCGGATCGTTCTTGGATCGGAAGGATCATCGATCCGGATGGGAACCCTCTGGATGGGCGGCCTTTGGTATCGGGATTCACACAGCATGCGCTGCACGCCAGCCCGCCAGCTGCGGCAACGCGACGCCCTTTGGGCAAACGTCTGGACACCGGCTATCTGGTATTTGACACGATGCTGCCCATTGTGCGCGGCCAGCGCGTCGGTCTGTTTGCAGGGTCCGGTGTCGGGAAATCCAGCCTGATGGGGCAATTGGCGAAAACCATGGCAGCGGACATTGTCGTGGTCGCCTTGATTGGTGAACGCGGGCGCGAAGTACGTCACTTCTTTGACAACGTGTTGGGTGCCGAAGGGCGCAAACGCACCATAGTTGTCGCAGCGACCTCTGATCAGGCCGCTCTGGTGCGTCGCAGATGTGCATGGACCGCAATGGCCATCGCCGAGTACTTCCGTGACCTTGGCCTCTCCGTTTTGCTTCTGTCCGATTCTGTAACACGATTTGCCGAGGCCCATCGCGAAGTGGCCGTCGCCGCTGGCGAAGCGCCAGTGTTGCGAGGGTTCCCCCGTCCACGTCCCATTTGATCATGTCGCTTTGCGAACGGGCCGGGCCGGGGTCGGAAGATCAGGGCGACATAACAGCCGTGTTTAGCGTCCTCGTTGCCGGGTCGGATATGGATGAACCCATCGCCGACATTCTGCGCGGTGTTCTGGATGGGCACATCGTGCTGGACAGAACAATCGCGGAGCGTGGAAGGTTTCCCGCAGTCGACGTCTTAAGATCCGTGTCGCGCAGTCTGCCAGATGCGGCGACTGTCGAGGAAAACGAAACCATCAGTCAGGTGAGGAAACATTTCAGCGTGTACGCTCAGAACCAGATGATGATAACAGCCGGGCTATATACGCATGGGACAGACCCTGAAATTGACGCGGCGATTCAAGTCTGGTCCTCACTGGATGACAGCATGGCAGTGCAACATTCCAAAGGGCAAGCGCACAGTTTCGACCAACTCAATCTTGTACTCCGCCGCGCGGGCAGGCCCAAAAACTGAACCCGTGGGTGAATGATCTCTGACAGACCAATACCTCCGGAAATGAAGCGCAAAAGTCACAAGCCAAACGCCATCATGGCAGCGATATGATGGCGGTAGGTTTGTAGTCAGATCTACCGCCAAACAACTGTGAACGCATTGCGAAAGTCAGATTACTGACACGTTGCACACAATAGAGCGGCTGGTGCGCCTATGCCTGCAGCAAGGTCAACGCAATCGCGGCAGAAGAACTGCCTGCTCCGCCCGCTTCAAGCTGCGATCTGGCCAGGAAGGCATTGACAACACGCTCAAGATTTTCAGGTTCTGCGAACTCGGCAGGATCGCTCACTCCGAAAATGCGCTCTGCCCGATCCTGGAACACACCGAGCTGAAAATCGATGTCGGCCTGCCCGAATGCGTCAGGTAGCCCCAAAGCCGTCTCAAACAGATTCCTTAGCGGAGGTTGGCCCATGATGGAGAACCATTTTTGCGCAGAGCTTCCATCGCCGCCGACAACGTCAGGCAAAACCCGTTCCGCATACAAAGCCACGCGCATCGTGTCGTCCTGGTTCCCCGTGGCAATTTCAAAACTGTTGGCCTGATACTTCGAGATAATCTCTGCCGCGAAATCAGGTCGCGAAGTTCGCGGGATTTCACCTTGTCCCAGACCAAAGGCCGCTGAAAAATCTTGATAGCGGGTATCGGTAAAACGATTGGCCAAGGCATCGTTGGCGGTCGTTCCATCGCTTAGCATTTTTTCGATGAAAAAGCGATTATTGATGTCATCCTGCAGACCAAATGCGCCCAGCGCCACTGTCAGCATGCGTCGATCCGAAACGAGGTCTTCTGCACTACGCACACTACCGATGTTTTCAATAAAGTGGTCCGTGTCCCGTTTCAGTTCAGCCGATTGATTAAACGCGGTAAACTGTTGGTCGTAAGTGCGTTGCAGAAACTGCCATCCAACCAGGCCGGACGAAATGATGACTGGCTGATACATAACACTTAGCTTCCTGCGGCTAGAAGACGCTGTTCGCGAGGCAGCAACGCGCGCAGGGCCTTCAGACAGCGATAATGATCGTCGCCAACAAGTGCCGTCGAAGCAATATCCAGATGTTTGCGACTGTCATCGTCGACGAAAACCTGGCTGAGTTCCTCGACCCCGCGCAGCAATTGCTTGCGTACGCCGTCCTTGTCGGAGTCGCCAGACAACACCAGTTGCACTGCGTAACACATGCGTCGCACCGGCGTTTTGGCATCTTCAGGATGGATTGCATCTCGCAAGCGCAAGATGTGCACATCCGGCGTCATGACAGCCAGCCTGCTTCGGCGATCTCCGTTCTCGATGACGGCACCGTTTATCAGGACTCTTTCTTTAGGGCTAAGCTTTAGGATAAGGCCGCTCATGTCACAGGTCCTTCTTTTTTGAGGCCGCGCAAAACTGCCATGTTGATTTCGAGAAGCGGCATGACGGATGCTTTCTTCTTGAGAACTTGGCGGGAATGATTGGCCGTAAATTCCGCAAGATAGACAATCCGTGCCTTCAACTCCTTAGGGAGTGGGTTTTTGATATCTGCCACGTCGACAACAAGCGCTGTCCAAAGTCGTTGATTGTTGTGCAGAGCCTCGACAAAAGCTGGAAAATCCGACTTTTGCTTCACGGCACGATCGCGTAGCTCTTGAGTGACGCGTGCAATGATCTCGTATTCCGCTCGGCGGTCGCTGCGGGTTGACGCGGCGTTTGTGGCATAGCCTCGCAAGGCTTGGGAAGTCGCGCTCACACTGTCACCTGATTGTTGGGGTATTCATTGAGGTGACGAGGCGCCAAGAAATAGCGCCTCGTCTATTTGCCTTAACGGAAGAGCGACAAAATGGTCTGTGGCGCCTGGTTGGCAATCGATAGCGACTGAACGCCCAACTGCTGCTGTGTCTGCAACGCCTGAAGACGGGCCGACACTTCTTCCATGTCTGCATCAACCAACGAACCGATACCGGACTTGAACGAGTCGGTCAGATTGCTGACAAACTCCGACTGTGTCTCGATCCTGTTCTGCACGGTACCGAATGCGGCAGCAGCACTGATCGACTGCCCAATCAGGCCATCGATTGCAGCCAAAGCACCGGTTGCGTCAGTTGTCACATCAAGGGTCTGCAACAGCCCAAGACCACCGGAGGATGCAGTCGAACCTGGTGTACCTGCGTTTTGGAACACAGCGCCCACATCAACGTCACCCGCCGTCGCACCGGTCGCAAATGTCAGGGTGCTGTTGGCGATGTCAACGGTAACTGCATATCCATCGGAACTGTTTGTCGCCGCAGAGAAGAAAGCACTCAGTTGATTGGCCAAGGCGTTGATGACGTCAGCCTGACCATCTTCTGCACTTGCGACATACTGGAAGTCACGACGGCCTGTGGCGGAGCTTCCGTCTGCGGTGTTGATCGACAGCCCATCAAGGGTCAGCTGATAGCTGTTGCCGGCCGACACCGCGCCAATGGAAACAGTGGTGTTGGTACCACCGGTCACAGTAACCGACGTTACGGGATCAGTTGCTGCCGCAGCAAATCCTGTGTTGGCAGCGCCCACCTGAATCGCTTCGTTCGCGAGAGGTTGCGTCGAAGCACCGGCACCAAAGCCCTGAGCCGATGCAGGAGTCGTTGTCGACAGGTTTTGACGCACAACATCAATTTGACCAGCCGTGACCGCACCGCTGCTGTCCCGGTTCAGAGACGACAGGATTTGAACCGCATCAGTGCTTGATCCATCGATCAGGTTCAGACCGTTGAACTGCGCGGCAGCCACGACAGAGCCGATTTGTTCCGTCAGTGCGGTGATGTCCTGCTGGATCGAGATCGCGATCAACGTTTTCTTCCTGCGCCGCAACGATACGACCCTTCACTTCATTCAGAAGGTCGGTGATTGTCTCTGATGCGTTTGCAGCCACGGCAACTGTACTGTCACCCAGTGCAAGGCTTTCCGAAACGGCCTTGAAACCTTTGACGTCAGATTCCATCACTTTTGAGATGGCCCAGACGGCAGAGTTATCTTTCGCACTTGCGACTGATTTACCGGTCGAAATCTCGCTTTGCGTCATTGCGAGGTTCTTGTTGATCGACTTGAGGGTTTGCAACGCAACCATTGCGCTATTGTTCGTAAGAATGCTCGACATATTGATGTCCTTTTGTCACGGCGCTTTGCGCCAGGGGTTATGACCAGTCCCGCTCGGGATGGTCCAATTGCCGTTCTGACAAATGCAGCCCCCCACTCGGGGTTGTGCGCCACCCGTTCCGAGTGCCCGTGGAACATGCCGCCAATTTAGCTAATGCAACCCTAACCGCGTCGATGCGAATACCGCGCATTTGACTCAATCTCGTTCAAGCTCGCTTTTCCAGAGATCCGGATGGGCGCAGGTCGACGGACTTTTTCCTACCCAGAGAGTCGTAGGTATCCAGCGACGTGCGCACCTGCCTGATCGCTGACAATCGCCGCGCAACCGACCGGATGCCGTTCAGGGCACTGTCCAAGAGGACCTGATTGCGTTCGACTTTATGGTGCAACCCTTTGAACCTGTCGCGATCCTCTGAAGCATGGTCCCTGAGTACTGCAATCAACCTTTCCTTTTGCGGGTGCAAACGCGACACGTCATCTAGTTTGCCAACCAACAAAGCCGCTCTTTCCGCATCCAGCAGGTCTTCGAGTGCGTCCATAGCGACGAGAATTTCGTCATCCATCGATCTGTCGCTCCTTTAGGGCCTCAAAGAGGGCTTCGGCGAGGCCAAGCCCACCTGCCGCAACCATTTCTTCCGCCTGTGCCTGCACCAGAAAGGACGAAAACTGGTCTTCACCCGCGCCACCGCCAAAGGCATCCCGCGTTTCCCCCAGCCCAGCGGATTTGAGCATCTCTGCGAGAAATGTCGCCTCCAGTTTTTCAGCTGCGGCACGCAATGCTGTGTCGTGTTTATTGGCACTGGTGAGGGGACTCGTTTCTATCGGGGTCAACTGCATGCCGACATCCTTTCAATTGGATCGATTTTTTCCATCATGCAGAACAAGCGGTAAAGAACCGGTAACCATCGCAGCCCATAGTGCAGGCTCAGTGGAAGAAATCCCGGAGACGCCCATGGATCTGAATGCGTTGTCAAAACTGTCCTCGCGGACGGACCCAGGCAAATTGCCCGTGGATCGGAATTCGTCCCACGACGGTTTTGAGAGTGCCTTTAAAAGTCATGAGGCTGCGCAGGACGCCGAAATGACAAATGAGGCGGCGGTAAGCCATGAAATGGCTGCCAAAGACGTTCCTGTGAAAAACCAAGCCGGGTCATCCGAAACGCTACTACGTACCCATCGACAGGATGTTCAGGCTGATGGCTCCCTCCCCGCCGCACAGGACAGTTCTCGTGGAGAGCCGGAATTCAGTACTGGAAGTATTGCCCAGGAAAAAGTCGAGTCAAATTCATCGAACGCACCCTTTGTCGCGAAGCCGAACAATACACAAGATCAGCCCTCAACGCACCCTGCTTTGGCGCAGACTGAGGCGCCCAGTACGACGCGTTCTGAGCGGTCAAACAACGTCGTCATCGGCAATACAGCTGTCGATTCGGTTTCCAGGAATAATGGAAACGAGGCGGTCCCACTTACAATCGCCAGTCCACAGCACGTTGCGAAGAATACCCAATCATCTGACGCAGCTACGGTTCTCGATACGCCAAAATCGCAGGGCAACTCAGAAACTGCACAACCGTCGGTCAATCGAGTGCAAGTGGCGAGTACGGAGTCAACAACGCGAAATATCAACGGCGGCCTGCAAAGTGCGGCCAGTACGCCGGCGCGAACTTCCTTCGACGAACCAACTGCCAAAACGTCAACCGCGCCGAACCCGTCCGTTGAAACCGGAATAGGACCGCGAGACGCTGTAACGGCGACCAAGTTTGCAGGCCCACCGGCAATGACACTGCTCGAACGCCATCTCGGCGGACATGCAGCCAGGCTGGTTGTTGAGCATATGCCAGTTCAACAGTCTGGCACTATATTCACGCTTGGCATTCGGGGCGATGCGAACAATTCGGTGACATCTTTCTCGGGCCCGACATCGCCCGGCATGGCCGGTGCCGCTGAGTTGGGCATACACCCAAAAGCTGTATTCAATGCG
Source organism: Tateyamaria armeniaca (assembly GCF_045797845.1). Classification (NCBI taxonomy): domain Bacteria; kingdom Pseudomonadati; phylum Pseudomonadota; class Alphaproteobacteria; order Rhodobacterales; family Roseobacteraceae; genus Tateyamaria; species Tateyamaria armeniaca. The sequence goes on along the minus strand of NZ_JBHDIY010000002.1, from coordinate 1,228,018 downwards.
ACAATGCAGAACGCCAGCATGAGCACCTTCAATGCATCCCATATCATCACAGAACTGAACACAAATGCATCGCATGGCGACATTTCATTGGAAGTCGGCCCAGATATTCGCACGCATTTGACTTCGACAGGAACAACACCCGCCGCCGCCCCACCGCGTGTCGATTTGGCGGCCAGCGTTACGCATCAGATCGCGGACGCCATGCGCAACAGTACGGACAAATCTATCGAAATTGCGCTGAGCCCTGCGGAACTGGGTCGCGTCCGCATGATCCTGAACCCGTCAGAAACCGGTGTTACGATGAGCATTCTTGCGGACCGACCGGAAACGCTGGAACTGATGCGGCGCAACATTGACGATCTGACCAGATCATTTGCGGAGCTTGGGTATGAGGATATCAGCTTCTCCTTTGGTCACAGCGGTCAGACATCGGATGACGCTTCGCAACATCACAACGGCCAGAAAGACCAGACTACGATCGAACTTCTGGCGCCTGAAGCATCCACGCTTCCACCTGGCGCAACATCTCTTTTGGCAATAGCGCCCGACGGCATAGACATGAGGCTTTGACACAAATGGACATTCTACCCACACCTTCGACAGCGGCGACCGCTGCGTCAGCCAATGCGACCAGCAATGCCGTTCTCAGTTCGGATTTTGAAGTATTCCTTCAGATGCTGACGGCACAGGCCGAGTATCAAGATCCGCTTGAGCCAATCGATTCTTCTGAATACGCCGCGCAACTTGCCCAGTTTTCGATGGTCGAACAGCAGGTCACCACCAATGATCTGATGGAGCAGATTCTGTCTGCGCTGGGCGCAAATGACATGGCCAGTGCCGCAAACTGGATCGGGATGGAAGCACTGGTTCAGGGTCCGGCGAAGTTCGAGGGAGCGCCAATCTCCATTGCGCCAAATCCGCCCATCGCCGCTGATGAGGTCACCCTTATCGTGACAAACGCGCAAGGAACCGAGGTGCAAAGGCAGGCGATGCCCACCGGTGCTGAAACCTTCCTTTGGGATGGGCGCAAAACGGACGGATCCTCCTTTGCTTATGGCGAGTACAGTTTTCAGATCGAAAGCAAGTCAAATGGTGAAGTATTGGTGACTGAACCGGCACTCGCATATTCGCGCGTGACCGAGGCTCGTGTGGACAATGGGTCCACACTCTTGGTCTTGGGCAGTGGATACATGATCGACGCTGCCAACGTGCTTGGACTGCGCGAACCGGTTTAAGGTCGAAAATCATCTAACGCATAGAGCGCGTAAAGCGGCGGCATAAGTGCTCGTCGCAATCCGCTTAAGGGAAACCGTCTTGCAGGATCCTTCATGACACGCGGATAAAGGTCGGGCTTCTGCCCAAGGGCCAACTCGGCGAGAACCTTGCCCGTATGCGTCCCCATCGCCACACCGTTTCCGTGATAGGCAAACCCCGCCAGAACATTGGGATGCTTCCCAAGCGGGCCTGCAAACGGCACCAATCCACGCGTCAGGCAAACCAGGCCAGACCACACGTGAGGGATGGCGACATCGGCCCAAGCCGGAAACATATTTCGAAAGTCGCGGATCACGCGGGCACGGGACGCGGCCTCGGATCGATCAGAAGACAGGATGCCACCGCGCATACCAAACAGAAACCGTCGATCGGGCATAAGCCGAAAGTAGTGCAGAAGATTGCGACTGTCATAGGCCATCTGGTCGCTGGTCCAGCCTTGCGCGGCCAGTTCGGCCTCTTCCAACGGCCGCGTCACAATGACTGTCGATTGCGCTGGCATGTAGCGCCCCGCCATCGCCGGCGGCACGTCTTCGCTGGAATACCCGTTGGTCGCAAGGATCACCTGCTTTGCCGAGACGCGTCCCAACGCCGTCGAAACGCCGTCGCTGTCAATTTTTGTGACAGCACTTTGATCGAAAACCCGTGCCCCTTCCGACACTGCGGCAGCAAGCATGCCAGCGACGAATTTCCGTGGATTCAAGGCAAATCCGACAGGAATGGTCATCGCGCCGTGGAATGGGCCAGACATGCCTGCGGACGACAGTTCATCTGACGCCAACACATCCGGAGTCACACCGTAGTTTTCTTCAACTCGCGCGCATTGCCTGTCAAAGCTACGTGCATCGCGTGGCCGATGCGCCAGACAGGTTTCACCCATCGAATGGCGGTCAACATCCAAAGCAAGGTCAGACAACAGCGTGTCCACAAGCGCAACTGCCGCTTTTTCAGTTTGCCGCCACTCAATGCGCCCGGCCTGACCGACGCGACGATCCAGTGCTGCATCTGACGCTTTCGCTCCGCCCAGACAGCAAAACCCGCCATTTCGACCAGACGCGCCCCACCCAACTGAATTGGCTTCAAGGATGGCCACGGAAGCTCCGGCACGGGCAAGGTGATAGGCCGCCGACAGCCCAGTGAACCCGGCCCCGACAATCACAACGTCACAGGAAATTTCGCCCTTCAAAACAGAGTTTGCAGCGATCTCGGCCATGGTGTCCCACCAACATTCCGACCGGGGGCCGTTGCCATAGGCATACTGGAAAAAAATGCGCTTCATTGCGCGCGCGCAGCTGCCTGTTCGTCACGCTTGGCCCGCAAGGCCGATTGTTTACTGGCAATCGAGGCGGCAATGACACCCACCGTCACCAACCCAATCAGGATCGTGCTAAGCGCGTTGATCTCCGGACTGACCCCAAGGCGCACGGACGACCAGATTTTCATGGGCAAGGTTGTGGCTGACGGCCCGGAGGTGAACGATGCGATCACCAAATCGTCGAGGCTGAGCGTGAAAGCCAACAGCCAGCCGGAAATCACTGCGGGTGCAATGATCGGCAATGTGATCAGGCGAAACGCCTCGAACGGGGATGCGCCAAGGTCGAGCGCCGCCTCTTCCAGCGACTGGTCGAATGTCATCAGGCGGGACGAGACGACCACCGACACAAAGCACATCGAAAAGGTCGTGTGCGCCAGAACGATTGTCAGAACACCGCGATCCATACCGATGCCGATGAACAACAGCAAAAGCGACAAGCCGGTGATGACTTCGGGCATAACGAGAGGCGCATAGATCATGCCCGAAAACAGTGTGCGCCCATAAAATCGCCCAGCCCGGACCAGGACATAGGCCGCCATCGTGCCCAGAACAGTTGCGAAAGTTGATGAGATCACGGCGACCCGCAATGTCACCCACGCCGCGTCCAGAAATGCATCGTTGGACAGCAATTCGCCGTACCATTGCGTCGAAAATCCGGCCCAGACCGTGACCAGCTTGGACGCGTTGAAGCTGTAGATCACAAGGATCAGCATCGGCACGTACAGGAACACGAATCCGAGGGTCAGGGACACGACGTTGAAGGGGCTCAGGCGGCTCATTTCTCGGCCTCCGCCTGACGCTGTTCATTGCGCTGGAACAGGACAATCGGAATGATCAGGATCAGCAGCAAGATCACCGCAACCGCCGAAGCGACAGGCCAGTCGCGGTTGGAGAAGAACTCCTCAAACAGAACTTTTCCGATCATCAACGTGCCCGATCCGCCCAGCAGTGACGGGATCACGAATTCGCCCAAGGCGGGGATAAAGACGAGGAAACAGCCCGCGATGATGCCGTTTTTCGACAGCGGCACCGTCACCAGCCAGAACGCTTTCAAGCGCGAGCATCCAAGGTCTTCGGCGGCTTCGATCAGGGACCCGTCCAGCCGGTCCAAGGCCGAATAGATCGGCAAAATCATGAACGGCAGATAGGTGTAAACAATCCCGATATAGACTGCCGTGTTCGTGTTCAGGATGGTCAACGGCGTCGAAATCACGCCAATCCACAGCAGGAACTGATTCAGAAACCCCTCACCCGACAGAATGCCGACCCACGCATAAACGCGGATCAGAAACGAGGTCCAAAAGGGCAGGATCACCAGCATCAGCAGCGTCGCGCGCCACTGATCCGGCGCGCGCGCCATCGCATAGGCCATCGGGTAGCCCACGCAGAGTGTCAGAACCGTGGAAATCAGCGCAATCTGCAACGAGCTCAGGTAAGCTTTCCAGTACAGATCATCTTCACTGAGAAAGACGAAATTCTCGAAATCCAGCCCGCGCAGCATGTTCCAGATGCCGTCCTTGGCCGTCGGCGTGTACGGCGGAATGGCCAGTGCAATGTCGGACAGCGAAATCTTGAGAACAACGGCGAACGGGATCAGAAACAGCGCCAGCAGCCACGCATATGGAACAGCTATGAGGACCGCACGTCTCATTTCTCCAACAGCACCCCGGCAGTCTTGGTCCAACTGACCCAAACCGGATCTTCCCACGTGATCGAACGGCGTGACAAGCGACGGGTATTGGCGGTTTGCGCCTTGATGACGTGCCCGCCCGGCAATTCGACATGATAGGTCGACAGGTTGCCTAGATAAGCGATGTCCAGCACCTTGCCTTCCAGCAGATTGTCCACGCCGTCAGGCTTTTCAGTATGGATCGATACTTTTTCCGGACGCACGGCAAGATGCGCTCTTTGCCCGTCCGAAAACGGCTTGTCAGAAGCGGCCAGAACGGGTGGCTGATTGTCGGCAAAGCTGATCCGGAACATACCGTCACCGCTGCCAGCAACCTGACCATCAAGGATGTTCACATCTCCAATGAAATCAGCAACATAGACAGAATGCGGTGCTTCGTAAATCTTGTCGGGCGTGGACACTTGCATCACACGCCCCTCGTCCATCACGGCGATGCGGCTGGCAACTGTCATCGCCTCTTCCTGATCGTGGGTGACGATCACGAAAGTGGTGCCGGTTTTTTCCTGAATATCCATCAATTCGAACTGCGTGGCCTCGCGCAGCTTGGCATCCAGCGCGCCCAGCGGTTCGTCCAGCAGCAACAGTTTCGGGGCCTTGGCAAGCAGAGCGGGCCAAAGCAACGCGCTGTCGCTGACCCCCTGATATCTGGTGCGGCTTGCGGCGGGCGAATTTCTCAAGCCGGGTCAGCTTCAGCATCTCTTCGACACGGGCGGAAATCGCGGCCTTGTCCTTGCTTTCACGGCGCAGGCCAAAGGCGATATTGTCCCAGATCGACAGGTGCGGAAACAGCGCATAGGACTGGAACATCATGTTCACGGCCCGCTTGTTTGGCGGTACTTTTGCGATGTCCTGTCCGGCAAGTTCGATGGTACCGCTCGTCGGATGTTCAAAACCGGCCAGCATCCGCATCATCGTCGTCTTGCCGCAGCCCGATGGGCCAAGCAGCGCAAAGAATTCTTGTCCGAAAATATCGAGCGTGAGGTCATCAATGGCTGTGAAATCGCCAAATCGTTTGGTGACATTGCGAAACCGGATCAGGGGTTTCTGGTCCGGGTCGTCCCACGGGGCGAATTCAGTTTCTGCCAACGGAATGTCCGATCAAAATTGAAGTGGGCGCGAGCAAGTGCCCGCGCCCGAAAAGATCAGGCTCAAGTGCCCGATTTCACCTTGGTCCACATGCGCGTGACCGTCCGCTGAACGCGGGCAGGGTACGGCGTTGTGGTATAAAGGTTTTCCAGCGTCGCCTCATCCGGATAGATCGCCGGATCGCCGATCACATCCTCGACCAGGAACTCTTTGGAGGCCGCGTTGCCGTTGGCGTAGTAAACATAGTTCGACGCCTGCGCCATGTTCTGCGCGTCCATGATGAAATTTAGGAACACGTGGGCTGCATCCGGGTTGGGCGCATCGACCGGGATCGCCATCTGGTCGAACCACATCAGCGCCCCTTCGCTGGGCGCGTTATAGGCGATTTCCACACCATTATCGGCCTCGGCGGCACGGTCCCGGGCCTGCAGGATGTCACCAGACCAGCCGAAGGCCACACAGATGTCACCATTGGCGAGCGCGTTGATGTATTCGGAGTTGTGGAACTTTTGAACGTAGGGCCTGGCACCCAGCAGGACCGGCTCGGCCTTGGCAATCACGTCGGGGTCATGGCTGTCGGGGTCTTCGCCGATGTATTTCAGTGCCGCCGGGATCATTTCGGTCGGGGCATCAAGGAAGTGAACGCCGCAGGCTTGCAGCTTTTCCATATTCTCGGGATTAAAAATCAGTTCCAGCGATCCCAAGGGGGCATCTTCGCCAAGGATTTCCTGAACCTTGCCGACGTTCACACCGATACCAGTTGTGCCCCACATGTAGTTGATGGAGTAAGCATTGTCGGGGTCGTATTGCGCGGTGCGCGCCTCAACGACATCCCAAAGGTTTTCGGCATTTGGCAGTTTGGACATGTCCAGTTTCTGGAAGGCACCTGCGCTGATCTGGCGTTGCAGGAATGTGCCGGAAGGAACGACCACATCATAACCCGACGATCCCGCCAGCATCTTGGTTTCCAGCACTTCGTTGCTGTCGAACACGTCATAGATCAGGTTGATCCCGGTTTCTTCTTCGAATTTGGTCAGCAACTCTTCGTCGATGTAGTCCGACCAGTTGTAAACGCGCACTTCATCGGCCAGCGCAGCACCCGCAAGGGCAACGACGGCTGTCGTGCTCAGCATCAGATTTTTCATGGTGTACTCCCGTAAATCGCCCCTTTCCGGGGTCGCACATCATGAAAACAAGTTTTATGGGACTCGTCCAGCGCGATTGCACTTGGCGCATTGACGGCGCGTGCAATGCCCATATTCTCCGCACAGTCCTGACTTCAGAGGTTTTCATGCCCGCCATCACCAATCACCTGCCCACCGCTGAACTTCAGGCGCTGGATGCGGCCCACCACATGCATCCGTTCACCACGAACAAGGATCTTGCCGACAAGGGCGCGCGCATCATCACGCGGGCCAAGGGCGTGTATCTGCACGACAGCGAAGGCAATGAAATCCTTGATGGAATGGCCGGTCTATGGTGCGTCAACATTGGCTACGGCCGCGAAGAGATGGCCGAGGTCGCCGCCCGCCAGATGCGCGAACTGCCCTTCTACAACACCTTCTTCATGACCACCCACGTGCCCGCCATCGCGCTGGCTCAGAAGATTGCCGAACTTGCGCCAGGCGATCTGAACCAAGTGTTTTTCGCAGGGTCGGGATCCGAAGCGAATGACACGAATATCCGGATGGTGCGCACATATTGGGCGATGAAGGGCAAACCGACCAAGTCGATCATCATCAGCCGCAAGAACGCCTATCATGGATCATCCGTTGGATCGGGGTCCCTCGGTGGCATGACGCCAATGCACGAACAAGGCGGCCTGCCCATTCCCGACATTCATCACATCAACCAGCCCAACTGGTGGGCCGAGGGTGGCGGCATGGACCCGGACGCCTTTGGGCTGGCACGGGCGCAAGAGCTTGAACAGGCGATCCTTGAACATGGCGAAGATCGCATCGCCGCCTTCATCGCCGAACCCATTCAGGGTGCGGGTGGTGTGATCATACCGCCCGCAACCTACTGGCCCGAAATCCAGCGCATTTGCGACAAGTATGAAATTCTGCTGATCGCGGATGAGGTCATCTGCGGCTTTGGTCGAACAGGCAACTGGTTTGGCAGTCAAACGCTTGGGATCAAGCCGCACATCATGACCATCGCCAAGGGATTGAGTTCGGGATACCAGCCAATCGGTGGCTCGGTTGTCTGTGATGAGGTGGCTGAGGTCATCGGGTCAGGCGAATTCAATCACGGCTACACCTATTCCGGCCACCCGGTGGCCAGCGCCGTTGCGCTGGAAAACCTGCGCATTCTACAAGAGGAACACGTGCTGGACCATGTGCGCGATGTGGCCGGCCCCGCATTGCACGAGATGTGGCACGGACTGTCCGACCACCCGCTTGTCGGAGAGACGACCATCGTGGGTATGATGGGGTCCCTCGCCTTGACGCCGCACAAGGAAAGCCGCGCCAAATTCGCAATGGAGGCTGGAACAGCCGGGTTCATGTGCCGCGAACGCTGTTTTGCCAACAATCTGGTGATGCGGCATGTCTATGACCGCATGGTGATCTCGCCCCCGCTGATCATCAACCCGGATGAAATCAAGGAGTTCGGACGCCGCGCCCGCAAGGCACTGGACGAATGCCACGCCCAGCTGAAAGAGCAGGATATGCTGAAGCCCGCCGCTTAAATCGCCGGCTTCAGGGCTTGACGATCATGGCCCGTGGCCGGTCACAAAAGCATTCAGCGGAACCATTTTCAGTGATCCGGATGCTTTCCGTGATGGCCAGCCCCCAGCCGTCCATCCACAGACCGGGCATAAAGTGAAACGTCATGTTCGGTTGCAGGATCGTCTCATCCTCGGCGCGCAGGGACATGGTCCGCTCGCCCCAATCGGGGGGATAGCTCAGGCCGATCGGATAGCCGCACCGCGCCGTCCGTTCGATCCCGACCTTGTTCAGCGCGCGGTTGAGGGCCGCTGCCACATCGCGGGTGTGGTTGCCTGCGCGAGCCGCATCCAGCCCGGCCTCTAGCCCTTCAATCAGGGCACCCTCGGCGCGCTTCATTTCGTCTGGCGGTTCCCCCAGAAACACGGATCGGCACAAAGGCACGTGATAGCGCCGATAACATCCCGCAATTTCAATGGTTGTCGCTTCACCTCGTTCAAAGGGGCGGCCATCCCACGTCAGATGTGGGGCGGCTGCATCCGCACCCGAAGGCACCAGCGGGACGATGGCGGGATAGTCCCCCCACGCTCCGTCAACGCCGCGAATGGCATCCCTAAAGGCATCGGCAACCACTTCGTTCTTGGGAACACCCGGCTCGATCCGTTCGGCCATACCATCGACAACCGCCTCTGATATGCGCGCCGCCGAACGCATGAATGCAATCTCTGCATCCGACTTGACCGCCCGGCACCAGTTTACCAGACCCGTGGCGTCAACAAGGTCAAGACCGGCATGGTCAAGCACCGCGTGCGCCTTGGCCGAGTAATAGTAGTTGTCGAGTTCAACTCCGATCCGGCCCGAAAGGTGCGGCACCAGATCCTCCATCGGGTGACGGTCCGGCGTCTGAATGTAGTGTTCACCGTATCCCACCGCACGATCGGGCGCCATCCAGGCCGTACGAAGCGCGCCCGCCACATCCTGCATCCGACCCCACCACAAAGGGTCGGCGTCGTGGGTCACGACAACCCCCTGATGGACATAAAAAGACCATCCGTCATAGCCAGTCAGCCAGCACATGTTTGACGGGTCGGTGATCAGCAGGCTGGTCAGCCCAGCGGTATCCATGGCAGCCCGAACCTGCGCCAAACGGCTGCGATACTCCGCAACTTCGAACGCTGCGTCCCTGATTCCCATGCCCGTCTCCTTGTACTTCTGGCATTATAATTGCCCAAACAGGCGTGTTTACGCAGTGAAATCGACCAGATTTCGGTGTTCTGCCTCATTTTGTTACCTTGTTGGTTGCAACACGCGGGCGGTCCAGTTTTACATGTGGCAACAAGCGGGTAACCGCGGAAGCTATCACGGGGAGCCAATCTTGGCCGATACTGCGACCGATCAGGCGTTCGTCGAATTCGAACGCGTGCAGAAAAGTTATGACGGTGAGAACCTTGTCGTCAAAGACCTGAACCTATCCATGCCCAAGGGAGAGTTTCTTACCATGCTCGGACCATCCGGGTCCGGCAAGACAACATGCCTGATGATGCTGGCGGGTTTTGAGACGGCCACGCATGGCGATATCCGCCTTGGCGGTGTTTCGATCAACAACATACCGCCACACAAACGCGGGATCGGCATGGTGTTCCAGAACTATGCCCTGTTCCCGCATATGACTGTGGCAGAAAACCTGTCCTTCCCGCTGGAAGTTCGCAAGATCGGCAAATCCGAGCGCGAAGAAAAAGTGATGCGCGCGCTGGGTATGGTGCAGATGCAGGACTTTGCCGGACGCCGCCCGGCGCAACTGTCCGGTGGCCAACAACAGCGGATCGCCCTGTCGCGCGCACTGGTGTTCGAACCCGAGCTTGTTCTGATGGACGAACCGCTGGGCGCGCTTGACAAACAACTGCGCGAAACCCTGCAATTCGAGATCACGAACCTTGCGCATGAACTGGGCATCACGACGGTCTACGTGACGCACGACCAAACCGAGGCGCTGACCATGTCAGACCGCGTCGCCGTGTTCGACGATGGTCGCATCCAGCAGCTCGCCCCGCCCGACACCTTGTACGAAGAACCGCAAAACAGCTTTGTTGCCCAGTTCATCGGCGAGAACAACACGCTGATGGGCGTCGTTGAACAGATCAAGGGCGACACCTGCGAAGTCAAACTTGATGATGGCAGCATCATCGATGCCAAGCCGATCAACGTCACCGAAACGGGGCAGCGCACCCGCGTGTCCATCCGCCCCGAACGGGTCGAGATCGACAAGGGCCGCCTGAACCCCGATGCACATACGCTCAAGGCAGAAGTGCTCGAATTCATCTACATGGGCGACATCTTTCGCACCCGACTGCGCGTCGCGGGAAGTGATGATTTCGTGATCAAGACACGCAATGCCCCCGATCAGATCCGCCTGAAACCCGGCGCCAAGATCGACATCGGCTGGATGCCACACGATTGCCGGGCGCTGGACGCCTGAGCATCTCAAGAAGGCCGGGGGACGCCCGACGTCTGGCCTTCCACACTCAAACTACGGGCTTAAAAAGTGGGAGTAATACAATGAAACTCGCAAAAACCCTTATGGCAACGACGGCACTCACCGTCGCCTCGGGAACTGCATTCGCGGACGGCCATATGGCCAACGAAATGACACTGGTCAGCTGGGGCGGCGCTTATCAAGCCAGCCAGCAAAACGCCTATGTCGCACCATATGTCGAGATGAACCCCGGCGTCACCGCCGTTTGGGACGAAAGCTCGGCCGAGGCTGTCGCAAAACTGCGCGCCATGAACGAAGCGGGCAACGTCACATGGGACGTCGTTGACGTGGTGGCCGCGGACGCGATCCGCCTGTGCGACGAAGGCCTTGCGCTGGAAATCGATGCGGACGAACAGCTTGCCGCTGCCCCCGATGGCACATCCGCCTCGGACGATTTCGGTGACCTGCTGGTCAGCGACTGCTTTATCCCGCAGATCGTCTATTCGACCACATTCGGTTATCGCACCGACCTCGTGGGTGACACACCACCGACCGATGTCTGCGCCGTGTTCGACACAGACGCCTACCCCGGCAAACGCAGCCTCGAAAAGCGCCCGATCAACAACATGGAATGGGCTCTGCTCTGTGACGGTGTGGCCAAGGACGAAGTCTATGACGTTCTGGCAACATCCGAAGGTCAGGATCAGGCTCTGGCCAAGCTCGACACCATCAAGGACGACGTGATCTGGTGGTCTGCCGGTGCGGACACGCCCCAGCTGCTCGCCGATGGCGAAGTCATCATGGGTTCGACCTATAACGGTCGTCTGTTTGCCGCGATCGAAGAGCAGGACCAGCCCATCGCGATGCTGTGGGACGCGCAGGTGTTCGACCTTGACGGTTGGATCATCCCGACGGGCCTGAGCCCCGAGCGTGAAGCCCGCGCGCTGGACTTCGTCAAGTTCGCGACAGACACACAGCGTCTGGCGGATCAGGCCAAGTACATCAGCTACGGTCCCGCACGTGCCTCTTCGGCCCCACTGGTCGGTCAGCACGCGGAACTGGGTATCGATATGGCGCCACACATGCCAACCGATCCCGAGAACGCCAAGAACACGTTCCTCTACAACTACGAGTTCTGGGCGGATTACCGCGACGACATCGACGCCAAATTCCAGGCGTGGCTGGCACAATAAGTCTGTAGGGCGGGGTTAACCCCGCCTTACGTCAAAACACCGGGCAAGGCGGGATAACTCCCGCCTCGCCACCCAGATACCCGGAGACGACGATGCCCAAAGGTTACATCATCGGCCACATCACAGTGAACGATCCCGAGGCGTACAAAGAGTACATCGAAAAGGACACGCCGATCCTGCTGGCCATGGGCGCTGTTCCCATCGTGCGCGGCGGACAGGCACAGGTGATGGAAGGCGACACCCAGAACCGGCACGTCGTATTTGAATTCCCGTCATATGAGGCCGCCCTCGCAGCCTATAACGACCCCGAATATCAGGAAGTGGCCAAGATACGTCACCGCTCCGCCACCAGCACCATCATTGTGGTCGAGGGAGTCTGAGCCATGGCCGAAACGATGCTGGCCGCAGATGGCACCCCCTCAAACGCAGCCTGGCCCGCGCCCTGCGCCGCCAGAAATTGCGTGCCCTTGGCCTGATTGCCCCGCTGCTGCTGTTCGTGCTGATCACGTTCATCGTTCCAATCGCCTCGATGCTGTTCCGGTCGGTCGAGAACGAAATCGTCAGCAACACGCTGCCTTATACGGTGCAGGAACTTGCCAGTTGGGACTCTGATCAGGATGCATTGCCGTCTGACGAAACCTTTCAGGCGATGTTCTTTGATATGTTTGTTGCGGCCGAGGCCAAGCGGCATACGCGGCTCGGCACCCGCCTGAACTATGAAACGACAGGTCTGTCTTCGCTTTTCCGCCAGTCCGGGCGGCAATTGGACGACATTGCCGACATATCCTACGAACCGCTCGAAGATTTCGATGACGCGTGGGATGAGGGCGAGACGTGGTATGCCCTGATGAACGCGCGGGATAACGCGGACACCGCGTTGATGGCCGCGCAAAGGGGGCGCATTGCCCGTCTGACTGACGATGAAACAACGGGCGAGGTGAATTTCGCCCCCGACGCTGAAGTCGCCGCACTGTTGCCGCTGGCCGCACGCGAATACACCGCATGGGCGATTTTCGTGGCAACGCAGGATGGTCGCGACCCCGCCACTCGTGACCCGTGGGAGGCTGTCGCCCCCGCCCTATTGATCGACCTGAAAACCGCCGATCTGAGCAGCTATGACGGACCCGAAGCAGATCGGTTGCGCATGGCGCAAGAGGCGGACCTGCCGGTTCCGGATTTCACCGCCGCCTTTGCAGAAGTGGACGAAGACTGGGGCACAGCCGAACCGTGGGAGACGATCCAGACCCATTCAGGCAAGTTCACCAGCGGCTATTTCCTGAACGCCGTCGACGCCCAGAAAACGGCAGATGGTATGGCGTGGCAGCCGGAAAACAAGCAAATCCTGATCACGCTGTTTGGCCGCACCATCTGGATGTCCGTACTGATCATGTGTTCGTGCATCCTGCTCGGCTATCCCATCGCATGGCTGCTCGCCAATCTGCCGATGCGGCAGGCCAACTTGCTGCTGATCCTCGTTTTGCTGCCCTTCTGGACGTCGCTTTTGGTGCGCACATCCGCATGGAAAGTCATGCTGCAACAACAAGGCGTGATCAATGACGTGCTGGTCTGGATCGGGCTGGTGGCCGATGACAACCGCCTGATCATCATCAACAACCAGTTCGGCACCATCGTGTCGATGACCCATATCCTGCTGCCGTTCATGATCCTGCCGATGTATTCCGTGATGCAGACGATCAACCCCAGCTACCTGCGCGCCGCCAAGTCGCTCGGGGCCACGAACTGGACAGCTTTCTGGCGGGTCTACTTCCCCCAGTCCATTCCCGGGATCGGTGCGGGCAGCATCCTCGTCTTCATCCTCGCCATCGGCTATTACATCACGCCGGAAATCGTGGGCGGGACCAAGGGCGTCTTCATCTCGAACCGGATCGCCTACCACATCTCGTCATCGCTCAACTGGGGTCTGGCGGCTGCGCTAGGGACGATCCTGCTGGCGGCGGTGCTCATTCTCTATTGGGCCTATGACAAGATCGTGGGCATCGACAACGTGAAGCTGGGGTAAAGAACATGGGACTTCCACCATATGCCACGCTGGGTCAGCGGATCTGGTATTACAGCTTTCGCATCATCTGTGGGCTGATCTTCTTCTTCCTGATCGCGCCCATCGTTGTGGTCATGCCGCTGTCCTTCAACGCGCAGGATTTCTTTACCTTCACGCCGGAAATGCTGCGGCTCGATCCGGCAGGCTACTCGCTCAAACACTACGAAGACTTCTTCACCAACCCGCAATGGCAACTGGCGATGAAGAACTCACTGATCATCGCCCCAATCGCGACGATTATCTCGGTGAGCCTCGGTACATTGGCCGCCATTGGCCTGTCGCAAAGCCACGTGCCGTTCAAGGGCACGATCATGGCAATCCTGATCTCGCCCATGATCGTCCCGCTGATCATCTCGGCCACAGGCATGTTCTTCTTCTACTCGTCCTTGGGAAACTGGATGGAAGGCACGCTGGGTCTCGACAAGGGGTTCGTGGGCTACGTCAAAGTCATCCTTGCCCACGCCGTCCTCGGCATTCCTTTCGTGATCATCACGGTGACAGCCACACTTGTCGGCTTTGACCGCTCCCTCACCCGGGCCGCGGCCAACATGGGCGCCGGGCCGGTTACCACCTTCTTTCGCGTGCAGATGCCGTTAATCTTGCCGGGCGTGATCTCGGGCGGTCTCTTCGCCTTCATCACGTCGTTCGACGAGGTGGTCGTGGTCCTGTTCGTCGGCTCCGCCAGCCAAAAGACGCTTCCTTGGCAGATGTTCATCGGCCTGCGCGAACAAATCAGCCCGACGATTCTCGCTGTGGCCACGATCCTCGTGGTGATCTCGATCTGCCTGCTCACCACGGTCGAGTTGCTGCGGCGTCGCAGTGAACGGCTGCGCGGGATGTCACCGGCCTAACTCATCTTCTGACTGAAAATAATTTGGGGCCAGCGCCCCCTAAAACATGTCGTGGCGCAGCCCCATTCGGATCAGCGCAAGGTCTTGAGCAAGCTCAATGAGGCATACCCGTCCGGCGTCAGGCCACGCGCCCGCTGAAACCCGCGCACAGCCTCCAGTGTTTTCGGGCCGATCTTGCCATCCACACCTTGCGTGTCAAAACCCGCCGCCGTCAGGCGTTTCTGCATCTCCTTACGCTCCACAAAGGACAGCGCGCGGTCACCGCGGGGCCAGTTGGCGGTAAATTCAGGGCCACCACCGATCCGGTCGCTCAGATGTCCCACACCGATCACATAGGCATCGGCGGCGTTGTAACGCTCGATCACGCTGAAGTTTTTGAAGATCATGAAGGCCACGCCCTGACTGCCCGCAGGCAACAGGATCGAGGCTGATCCGTAGTCCGGCACCGCTTTGCCATCTACTCCCGTCACCCCCAACCGGGCCCATTCGGACGGCATGCGCGTCACTTTGCGATTTGCGGATGCAAAGTCGAAACTCCGGGGCAGCTTAACCTCAACGCCCCACGGCTGGCCACTGACCCAGCCAAACTTCGCCAGATAGGCCGCTGTCGAGGCCAGTGCATCCGTCGGGTCATCCGACCAGATGTCGCGTTTGCCATCGCCTGTGAAATCAACTGCATAGTCCAGATATGACGTCGGAATGAACTGCGTGTGCCCCATCGCGCCGGCCCACGACCCAGTCATATTGCGCGGCGCAGTATCGCCGCTTTGCAGGATCTTGAGGGCCGCGATCATCTGCTCCTCGAAAAACGCACCGCGCCGACCGTCATATGCCAGGGTCGCAAGGCTTTGGATCACATCGTTTTTGCCGCGGAACGTGCCATAATTGCTTTCCAGCCCCCAGACCGCCACGACGACTTCCTTGGGAACGCGATAGCGCGCCTCGATCGCGTCCAGTGTGCGGCCGTGTTCGCGCAATGCGGCCTTGCCATTCTCAATTCGAGACTCCGAGGCGGCACTGTCCAGATAGTCCCAGATGGTCTTGGTGAATTCGGATTGGTTGCGGTCGCGCTTGATCACGTCGGGATCATATCGAACCCCTCGAAATGCACGCTCAAAGACATTCGCATCGATGCCCTGTGCCGCTGCACGCGCACGCAATCCACCAAGCCACTTCTGAAATCCGGGATCCTTGGCAGACGGCTCGACAGCCAATGACGTCTTTGGCGGCGCTTTGGCGGGCCTCAGCTTTGGCCGGGACACTGACGTGTTATCCAGCGCAATCAGCGGCGTGGCGGCAGCGCGTGATACCACAGCTCCATCCGGGCGCAATTCCGGCCGGAGCGATCCAGCGATCGTCTGACCCAAAGCCATTTGTCCAAAGAAAAGGGCGCCGCTTACGGCCCCAAGAGAGACTGCCCACCGCATTTTTTGCCTCATGCTCGCTTGTTTCGCGTTTTGTCCAACATACCGAAAAACGCGCGCGCAAGAAAGGGTTCAATCTGCGGCTGTGCGAACCCTCGCCCGTTCTTCGTTATCGGACCGCAATCGCGCCAGGTGATCGCGCAGCAGTGACACGCGGTGCGGGCGGAAACTGTCACCGGTCACCGCCAGATCATCCATCCGGTCCAGCCGGAATGTCCGGAAATCCTGACGCAGGTGACACCATGCCAACAAGATGTTCGTTTCGTCGAAATAGACAATCCCAAGGGGTTTGACCGCGCGCTTGGTCGGGGTGCCATTGGCATCGCGATAGGCGAACCGCACGCTGACCTCATCCCATGTCGCCTGACGCAAGGCGGCCACGTCGATCCGGATCGGATCGCGGCACCGAAACCTGCGCGCGTCCAGAACCGCATGTTGCAAACGGTGCGCCTGCTTTGGCGGAACGCGCGCCTGAATTTTGACAAGCGCGGACGTCGCCGCATCAGCCAAAGCGGGATCGGCAATGGCCGCAACATCACGCAGGCCGAGCACCAGTGCCTCCAGCTCGTCATCCTCAAACCCCAACGGGGGCAGGGTCGCATCCTCGATCAGAGTAAAGCCGAACCCCGCCTCGCCATCAATCACAGCACCAAGGCCCCGCAATTCGTCAATGTCACGATAGATGGTGCGCAGAGACACATCCATTTCGTAGGCCAAAGACTGCGCCGTGATCGGCGGCGTCATGCGGCGCAGGGTTTGCATCAACTGAAACAGGCGGTGTGTTCGGGTCATATCATCACCCTACCACATGTCCTGCCAATTTTTGTCAGCATAGCGCCGTAGATCAACCCGACCGCACAGACAGTCGAGGACCAGATGCTGACCCTGATCACCTATCCCCCCGCCTTTGGCCAACCCAGCGCCAGCCCGTTTTGCGTCAAGGCCATGTATCTTTTGAATCACTCCGGCCAGAAATGGCAGCGCCAGGACACGCCTGACCCCAGAAACTGGCCCAAGGGCAAACTTCCAGCGCTTTGGATCAAGGACGAGATCATCGGCGACAGCGACAACATTCGCACATGGCTCGAACAGAACGGCGCAGAGTTTGACGGATCTCTGAGCGACCTTGACCGGGCCACGTCACGTGCCTTCATCCGCATGGCCGAAGAGCATTTGTACTTTCACATTATGCTCGACCGATGGGGCGATGACACTGTTTGGCCCATAGTTAGAGACACATATTTTGCCTCAATCCCGTCGCTGCCGCGCAGGATCATCACGCGCGGGCTGCGGCGCACCGTTCTGAAAGGGATGCAAACGCAAGGCTTGGGCCGTCTGACAGCGACAGAGCGGCTGGCGCGTGTAGAGCCGGACTTACAGGCCATCACGCACCGCCTTTGGCAAGGGCCGTTCCTGTTTGGATCAACCCCAACGGCAGCGGATGCCAGTGTTGCACCGATGCTGGCCGCCATGGCCGCAACACCGGGTGAAACGGCCCTCTCCCAGCGTGTGAAGAACGACGAAATCCTCAGCGCCTACGTCACGCGGACAAGCGAAGCATTCGGTTAACGCTTGCGGCTCACCTTGCGCTTGACCTTGTCACCGCGCCGTTTGGATTTGACTGCCTTGCGGCGCGGGCTGCGACCGGCGGGGCTGGTGCGCCCCTTGGGCAGCGACTTACCATCCAGCGCCAGCAGATCGAGCGCAATGCCTCCGGTCACCGGCACCGCTTCGGCCAGTCTGACCGTGGCGCGCTGGCCGACACTGATGGTCAGGCCAGTATCTGATCCCATCAATGTGCCCGCGTCGCGGTCGAAATGGAAATACTCGGATCCAATCGCGCGCATCGGAACAAGGCCGTCAGCGCCACTGTCATCCAGCTTTACAAAAATCCCGAACTTGGCAATGCCAGCCACGCGCCCTTCCATCTCGTCCCCGACCCGCTCGCTCAGATACGCGGCCAGATAACGATCCGTTGTGTCCCGTTCCGCCGCCATCGACCGACGCTCGGTGTCGGAAATATGGGTCCCGGTTTTTTCCAGCATCTCAATGTCTTCGGGCCGCAAGCCGTCATTACCCCAGCCATGGGCCGAGATCAGAGCGCGATGCACGATCAGGTCGGCGTAGCGCCGGATGGGCGACGTGAAGTGCGCGTAGTTTTTCAACGCGAGGCCAAAATGCCCGAAATTGACTGGCCCGTAATACGCCTGCGTCATGGAGCGCAACGTCGACATATTGATCAACTCGGCGTCGTCGGTGTCGCGCGCCTGATCAAGCAACCGGTTGAGATGCGCGGTTTGCAGCACCTGTCCCTTGGCCAGATTGAGGCCGGCAGCCTGCGCCGTTTCCCGCAACGCCTCCAGTTTTTCAGGCGCCGGTTCTTCGTGGTTGCGAAACAGCAATGGCGATTTTTTGGAGTTGAGCGTTTCGGCAGCCGCCACATTGGCCAAAACCATGAACTCCTCGATCAGCCGGTGGGCATCCAGACGATCCTTGAAATTCACGGATGACACAGTGCCGTCATCTTCCAGAACGATCTGCCGTTCAGGCAGGTCCAGCGCAAGCGGTTGGCGGCGATGACGTGCATCCACCAAAGCGGCGTAGGCGCCGTAAAGCGGGCGCAAAACAGGCTCTAACAAAGGCTTTGTACGGTCATTCGGCGCACCATCGATGGCCGCCTGCACCTCTTCATAGTTCAGCGAGGCAGGTGAGCGCATCAAACCACGCACAAACTTGTGCCCGATTTTTTCACCCTGCACGTCGATCTGCATCCGCACGGCAATGCAAGCGCGCGGCACCCCTTCGTGCAGCGAACACAGATCGCCTGACAGCCTGTCGGGCAGCATCGGCACAACACGGTCCGGAAAATACGTCGAGTTTCCGCGCTTGCGGGCCTCGCGGTCCAGCGCAGAACCGGGCGTGACATAGGCCGCCACATCCGCGATCGCGACCCAGATGACGTGACCACCCACGTTCTTTGGGTCTTCATCGGCATGGGCATAACAGGCATCGTCATGATCGCGCGCATCCCAAGGATCAATCGTGATGAGGGGCATGTCGCGCAGGTCTGTCCGCCCTTTGAGGCCCTTTGGTTTTTGGGCATCCGCCTCGGCAATCACATCATCCGGGAACGAATCCGGGATTCCGTGTTCATGGATGGCGATCAGCGACACGGCCTTGGGCGCAGCTGGATTGCCCAGCCGTTCGACCACGCGGGCGCGCTGCAGGCCGATGCGGGACTTCGGACCGGCCTGTTCGGCCTCGACCAGCTCGCCGTCCTTGGCTCCACCCGTGGCATCGGCGGCAACAGACCATTCATTCTGGCTGCCCTTGGCAACGGGCATGATACGCCCGCCTTCGGCGCCTTTGCGGAAAACGCCCAGAATACGGGCCGGATTGGTGCCGATGCGCCGGATCAGCCGCGCCTCGTAATTGTGATCGTCTTCCTGCACCAGCGTGAGGCGGGCAAGAATCCTGTCACCCTCACCCAGCGCCGGATCGGACGCGCGCGGGATCACCAGCACCTTTGGTTCGACCCCGGCGCCGTGCCACTCCATCGGTTGCGCAAACAAGTCACCGTTGTCGTCCGGAGCCAGGACAAGCAAAACGCTCACCGGCGGCAGGCGGTCCGGATCCTGATAGGTTTTCTTGCGCTTTTCGATATGACCTTCGGCCGCCAGCTCTTTCAGCAGACGTTTAAGGTCGATCCGCGCAGCGCCTTTGATCCCGAAGGCTTTGGCGATGTCACGTTTGGCGGTGAGGGTCGGATTGGCGGCGATCCAGTCGAGGATTTCCGGCTTGGTGGGGATACGGCTCATGACCCATCAGGTAGCACGCGCACCAAATGGCGTCATGGCAAATCGTCAGCCGTATCCACATCGGCCAGAGTGCGGATCAGGGCGACCCGCTTTCCGGCAAAAGCCGCGCGGCTGTCATTCAGCGCGTGATCTGTCGACCAACGCACATCGTCCAGCACGCGGGGGCGCAAAACAGACCCTAACTTGGCCCCGATCAGCCAATACCCACCATCCGGGGCAGGGCCAAACACCACGTCATTGCGGCCCAGCGCTGCAAACCCTTCGGCGATATGCGCGCGCGTAATGCCCGGAATATCAGCACCAACTACGCAGACCGGCCCACCGGCACGGCGCATCATCCGCACCATTCGGTCACCCAGGTTGCCTTGACCCTGCGGCCATCGTTCGAAATCTGCGGGCCAGCACCGGCTTTGCAACCCTTCAACGTCGGGGGCGACGGCCAAAACCGTGTGCCAGCGCGGATCCCTGATCCGACGCAGCAGCCGCATCACCTGATGCCGAAACCACCACGCGGCTGGCACCATCCCGATGTCGCGCCCCAACCGTGTCTTGACCCGGCCCGGGCGCGGCACTTTCACCATGATCACCAGCGTCGGCTTCAAAGGGCGCGATCCATGTCACGGTGCGGCAGACCGGCATCGTCATAGACGGGTCCGAACGCGACGAACCCCAGCTTTTCGTAAAAGGACAACGCGTGGGTCTGTGCGCCCAACATCGCGCGCGTGACACCGGGTTGCGTGCGTGCGGTGTCGAGGCAGGCAGTAATAATGGCCGCGCCCAACCCGGAGCCGCGCGCCTCTTTCAGCACACAGACGCGGCCAATTTTGGCTGTATCCCCGGCGATCAGGATGCGGGCGCAGCCTACAGGTTTTTGGTCCAGAGTGGCCAGAACGTGCAGCGCCTCAATGTCCCGTCCGTCGACTTCATCCGCCACGCTGACGCCCTGTTCTTCGATAAAGACGACGCGGCGCAGGGCATGGCAGGTCGCAAGGTCGTCCGTCTGGGAAATCTTCCAATTCATGCGAAATAGTCTCGCAAAATGCGCCCATAGATCGCCTTCAACTGGTGGATATGGTCGACGCGGACGTGTTCATCCACCTTGTGCATCGACTGCCCGACGAGACCGAATTCGACGACAGGGCAATGGTCTTTGACAAAGCGGGCATCGGACGTCCCGCCACTTGTGCTCAGCACCGGCGCAACGCCGGTTTCCGCCTCGACCGCATGCGCCACCAGATCCGACAAAGCGCCGGGAGGGGTGAGGAAACTTTCGCCGGACACCTTGATGCGCACATCGATATCGACGCCATATGTGGTTGCAATCGCATCCGCCTGCGCACGCAGCCACGCCGACAGGCTGTCGCCGCTATGTGAGTCGTTGAACCGAATGTTGACCGTCGCCTTGGCCTGCGCCGGGATCACATTGGTCGCCGGATTGCCGGTATCAACAGTTACAATTGCCAGCGTAGAGGCGTCAAAGTGATCGTTGCCGGTGTCGAGTTCATGGCTGGCCAAATGGTCCATCAAACGCATCAGCGGCGGCAGCGGATTGTTCGCTCGGTGCGGGTAAGCCGAATGGCCCTGAATGCCTGTCACAGTGAACCATGCCGACATCGAACCGCGGCGCCCGATCTTCATCATCTCGCCCATCGTCTCGGGGCAGGTCGGCTCGCCCACCAGACACACGGTCATCGCCTCACCCGCCGCATCCATATGATCCAGCAGGGCAGTGGTACCATCAATCGCGTCGCCTTCTTCATCACCAGTGATCGCTAGGATCACGGCACCGTCAGGGGGTGTGTGGCGCACAAAATCAAAGGCAGCAGCGGCAAAAGCGGCAACGCCTGACTTCATGTCGGTCGTACCGCGCCCATACATGATGCCGTTTTCAATCTCCGCCCTAAAGGGTGGTTTTGTCCAGGCCGCCTCATCGCCAACGGGGACGACATCGGTGTGGCCGTTGAAGCCAAAACTGCGGGCATGGCCCTGTTTGCCCCACCGTGCGAACAGATTGCGAATGCCACCACGATCAACCCACGTGCAGTCGAACTGTGCGTCGGACAGCAAATCATGCAGAACATCCAAGGCACCATCGTCCGCCGGTGTTACCGACTGACAGCGCACCAGCTTGGCCGTCAGCGCTGCGGGATCAATGTCTGGCATAAGCGTTCCTACTGTAAGTTGTGGCGAAAAGGTCGCGTTTTCGGCACCTTGGAGCAACATGAGAGTTAACAGGAGGTTAATTTCTGTGCTAGAGTTAACGATAATAATACAGCCCGAGGCAGGGTAACAGCAGTTCGGCCGCCAACGTGTGGCCACACAAGTGCAAAAACCAGCACGATCTGACACGTGGAAAAACCGCGTGCGCTGCGCCTGTTCTGCCGTCGGCTTTGAGGTGGGCAGAACATGGTTACAGCATCGGAAATTCCGATCAGGACAGTCCGCGAGGGCGTTGACGCCACGGACATGGCCGAAACGATCTTTGGCAATGGCGTCACGGTCGTATCCGCGTCCTATACCGGGGACGAGGACAGCGCCGGTATCTTCACGGTGGACAAGAACTCGTCACTGGGTTCGACACCGGGGCGCAGCGGCGTCATCCTGTCGACAGGCGAGGCAGAGGATTACACGAATTCCTCTGGCGAGGCGAACCAGTCGACCCAGACATCGACAAACACATCCGGTCAGAACAACAACAGCGAGTTTAACACCGCCGCCGGGACGCGCACCTATGACGCATCCTATCTGGACGTCGATTTCATTCCCGAAAACGAAGTCATGACGATGCAGTTCGTGTTCAGCTCAGAGGAATATCCTGAATTCCAGAACTCGATCTTTCAGGACTTTGTGGGCGTCTGGGTGAACGGCCAGCTGGTCGAGATGGAGATCGGGAACGGCGATATCGACCCCGGCAACGTCAACGAAACCAACAACACCAACCTGTACGTCGACAACACCGGCGACGATTTCAACACCGAGATGGACGGGTTCACGATCACCCTGAGCCTCACGATGGTCGTCAACCCCAACGAGGTGAACTCGATCCGCATCGGGATCGCGGATGTCAGTGACAGCTCATTCGATTCCAACCTGATGATTGCGGCGAACTCGGTCCAGACGGACCTTGTTGCGATCACCGACAATGTATTTGTGAACGCCAACGGGTCCAAGTCGTTCAATGTGCTCGACAATGATCTTAGCCCCACCAATTCGACGCTGACGGTGACCCATATCAACGGTCAGTCTGTCAGTGTTGGCAGCACCATCCAACTGCCCACGGGGCAGACCGTAACGCTTGGTGCGGGCGGTGAATTCACCGTGACCGGCGACGGCGATGTCGAAGACTTCAACTTCACCTACGCGATCACGGACGGCGTCAACACCGACACCGGCTTTGTGAATGCCACCTCCATTCCCTGTTTCGTGGCCGGAACCCGGATAAGCACACCGGACGGGGACGTGCAGGTCGAGGATCTGAAACCGGGTGACCTTGTTCTGACTCAGGATGATGGCCCACAGGCGCTGCGCTGGGTTGGCAGCCGCGCGGTCGCTGCATCGGGTGACTTTGCACCCATCCTCATTCGGGCAGGCACTTTCGGGCGGCACGGCGATGTGCAGGTTTCTCCGCTGCATCGCGTGCTGATCCGGGACAGTCTTGCCGAGTTGCTGTTCGGAGAGGCAGAGGTGCTGGTCGCCGCCAAGGACCTTGTCAACGATCACTCGGTCATCCGCATGACAGGTGGCGAGGTCACGTATGTCCACCTCATGTTCGACAAGCATCAGGTGGTGTTTTCAGACGGGTTGGCCACCGAAAGTTTCCTGCCCGGTCCCCAGACTGTCAAAAGCATGGAAGCGCAGGTCGTGGACGAGATTTGTGCCATTTTCCCCGAGTTAGACCCACATACCGGGGACGGATACAGCCCGGCGGCACGCCGTATGCTGAAAGGGTACGAGGCGACAATTTGGCGGACGGCACAGGCGGCAGCATGAGTTGGGTCGGCCTGACGGACCATGAAGAGGGACGATTTGCGCCCTCGGGACTAAGCGGGGACGGCGCACACAAACCACTGCCCAAGCTGCTTGATCGCGGCACGTTCATGTTTGAAACCCATGTGGCAGGGCAAATGCGCCCGCACGATCTTTTGGGTGTGGCCCATGGGTGCCCGTGGCCGCGCGAGTTGACGTTTCGTGCGATCCCCGGCGGTGGCATCGCAATGGTGCACCGACACAGTGCGGATATTGTCCACTCTGCCCTGCAATGGGTGGGTGACGGGCGCGCGCATTCGCTGCGGGTAAGTTATGCGTGGGATGTAACGTCTGGCTGGGCCCGCCTTGCGCTTGAACAACCCGAGGGCGCGCAGCCGCTGACCAACGTGGTCCACACACCCCGCCCACTGGTTGCAAACGACCTGCGCGACCTTATGCTTGGCCATGCCGGTCGCACCCTGTCTCACGAAGTGCTCTTTGCCGCGCTGACCACGGACATCACCCCGATCGGTCCGATGCCCACTTTGCACCCGGCAACTCCGATTGCGACACCGGATGGGTATTGCGATGCAGGCCGTCTGCAACGCGGGGATACGGTGTTGACCAATACCGGTGCTGTTGTGCCAGTTTTGAACACGGTGCGTCTGCGCGTGCCCGCACGCGGCAGTTTTGCGCCCGTCCGGCTGCGTGCCCCCTATTTTGGCCTGACCCGCGACATCATCGTGGCCCCGGAACAGCGCCTTGTTCTGCAAGGATCCGACGTCGAGTACAACTTTGGGCAAGAGGCGGTGCTTGTGCCCGCACGGCATGTGGTGAACGGCCATGCCGCAACATGGGCGGCACCGCGTGCCATCGTGGAATATGTGCAGGTCGTGCTGCCGGGGCACGAGGTGTTGATGGCAGCGGGTTGCGCTGTCGAAAGCCTGTATATCGGGCGGATCAGGCGGGATGAAGACCGGCTTGCGGCCAGCGTCCTCGCCGGTGTGCCAAGCCGCCTGCTGCCGGAACACGCCAAACCATTCCATCAGGTGCTGCGCCCATTCGAAGCAGTCACACTGCTGGATCAGCGCGCAGCTTAATCGGTCTCGGGCTCATCACCATAAAACGGGGTCATCTGGGCCACGATCACCGCGTTTTCTTCCAAGGCGCGCTGCATCAGTGCCCGTTCATCATCGCCAATCTCATGGCCCTCGGCCTCGCGTTCGGCAAGGGTGCCGTAGCCTGTGACATCCAGTGGGGCAGTATCGGCTTGCTTGAGCAATGCAACCGTTTCGCGCACCGCTTCGGCCTCGTCGACGCCGCTGGCATAGCACATCAGCGCGGCACCCGTCGCATCCTTGGGCAACCCATCCCCCGCCTTGCGCCCGATCTGCACCACAAGGGTGTAGACCTGCTGACGCGACGGTTTTTTGGGCTTTTTGCCCGTATCAGTCACGCAACAGCTCGTTGATCGACGTTTTGGAGCGGGTGCGTTCGTCGACGCGTTTGACGATCACCGCACAGTACAGGTTCACACCGTTTTTGGACGGCATGGACCCTGCAACGACAACTGACCCGGCGGGCACTTCGCCATAGGTGAATTCACCGGTTTCGCGATCCACGATCTTGGTCGACTGGCCGATGAACACGCCCATACCCAAAACCGAACCCTCGCGCACGATGCAGCCTTCAACCACTTCAGAGCGCGCACCGATAAAACAGTTGTCCTCAATAATCGTTGGACCGGCCTGCATGGGCTCAAGCACGCCACCAATGCCCACGCCGCCCGAAAGGTGTACGTTCTTGCCGATCTGGGCGCAGGACCCGACGGTGGCCCAGGTGTCCACCATGGTGCCGCTGTCCACATAAGCGCCAAGGTTCACGAATGACGGCATCAGCACGACGCCGGGGGCGATGTAGGCGGACTTGCGTACCACACAGTTGGGCACGGCGCGGAACCCTGCGGTTTTCCACTGAGTGTCGCCCCAACCCTTGAACTTGGAATCAACCTTGTCCCACCAGCCACCTGCTTGCGGGCCGCCATCGTGCTGTTCCATGTCCTTGATGCGGAAGCCCAGCAGGACCGCCTTCTTGGCCCACTGGTTCACATGCCAGTCGCCGCTAACCTGCTTTTCCGCAACACGCAACTGCCCGCTGTCGAGCGCGTTCAACGTATCCTCGATGGCCTCGCGGGTCTCACCTGTTGTGGCGGGCGTGATGGTATCACGCGCCTCCCAGGCGGCTTCGATGGCGGTTTCAAGCTGAGCGTTGGACATCGCGCGGTCTCCCCAATTGATCGCGGCGCTTAGACAACAATCCGTGCTCCGGTGCAATCACATCTGGGCAAGCTGGTCCGTGCGCGATACCCCTTTGGTCAGCCAAAGGAGCACTGCCGCATGAAAGACGACCGCCAAAGCCCGTTTCGTGACGCCCACACCGACCGCGAAGCGGCCGAAGGGGTGCCCGATACGCCCCAGACGCGGTCGCCCTCGTATCCGCTGGCCTTTGCCGATGACGAATTCATGTGCCGGGACGAACTGCGCCCCGTCCGGTTGCAGCTTGAACTGCTCAAACCTGAAATGCTGATGAATGAGGCAGGGGTTGAATCAACCATCGTCCTGTTCGGGGGTGCGCGCATTCCGGACCCCGTGGACAAGGACAAGGCACGCACCAAAACACTTGCGGACCTGTCCCATTTTTATGACGAGGCCCGCACCTTTGCCCGGCTGATGACCGAGAAATCCATGGCCAGTGGCGGAACCGAAAACATCGTGGTGACAGGTGGTGGCCCCGGCGTGATGGAGGCGGGAAACCGTGGCGCCTATGATGCGGGTGGGCGGTCTATCGGTCTGAACATCGTGCTGCCGTTCGAACAGGCCCCGAATTCATACGTGACGCCCGATCTGGCCTTCAACTTCCACTACTTTGCGATCCGCAAGATGCATTTTCTGATGCGCGCACGGGCAATCTGTGTCTTTCCGGGTGGGTTCGGCACAATGGACGAATTGTTCGAAGCGCTGACTCTGATCCAGACAGGGCGCATGGCGCGTGTGCCATTCCTGCTGTTTGGTCGGGCGTTCTGGGAAAAGATCATCAACTGGGATGCACTGTCGGATGCCGGCACGATTTCAGCCGACGATCTGGACCTGTTCCGCTTTGTCGACAGCGCCGCCGAAGCCATCGACATCATCGACGGGTGGGGGCCGCTGGAAAAGCGTGGGGACATCCCCGGGCGCTGATCAACGCCCGCGTCGGATTGGGCTTAGGCGGATAGGGCCGACGGCAGCACGCACACCTGCACGCAGCTGCGCAGCGTTTCGATCACATCACCCGCATCCGTTTCGCGGATGTTGTAACCAAAACCAGCCAACCGGTGCTTCCATTCACGACGTGACAGTGCCTTGGCACGTTCCCGCGTGGCCAGATCAAGGACCTGTTCAGCAGCCAACCGGTCTTGTGTCGTAGAAATAGACATTGAGTATCTCCGTATTCCCTCGGGTCGCATCCTGAACAGCGACCAAGGCTGCATTGGTGCCGAAGCGAGGAAAGATTGTGACCATTTTGGACACAATCATAGCGGGAATTTGCCTAGGTTGATGTCCGGCGCATCCA
Source organism: Tateyamaria armeniaca (assembly GCF_045797845.1). NCBI lineage: Bacteria > Pseudomonadati > Pseudomonadota > Alphaproteobacteria > Rhodobacterales > Roseobacteraceae > Tateyamaria > Tateyamaria armeniaca. The sequence continues at coordinate 1,200,593 of NZ_JBHDIY010000002.1, read as the reverse complement.
CATCACGCGCCCCGGATCGATGGGGGCAAATCCGTACTTTTCATAAAGACCGTGGGCATCACGCGTCGACAGCATCCAACCCGCCACATCCCGCAAATCGGGATGATCAAACAGCGCATCCATCAGAACATGGGCCAGACCACGGCCCCGATGCTCTTCGAACACAAACAGATCGTAGATATATGCGTGAAACACGCCATCCGTGACGGCCCGCGCCGTGCCCAGCATCGCCCCTTCTTCGAACACACCCACAACAGCCGAACCTGCAAATGCACGGCGGATATCGGCGGCAGCCCGCCCGGTGCCCCAATAGCTGTTCTGAACAAACGGGATGATGCGATCGTAATCCAGCCGCGCCGGATCAGTCACGATCTCAAGCGTCATTGCAGGCCTGCATCCGTCGCAATCTGTGCCCTGGATTTTCGGGCGCGTTCGGTGGCGGACTTCAACTGACCACAGGCGGCCATGATGTCCTCGCCCCGCGGGGTGCGGATCGGGCTGGCATAACCGGCCTTGTAAATGATGTCGGCAAAGGCGCGGATACGGTTGTTTGAGCTGCGGGTATAGGGTGCACCGGGCCATTCGTTGAACGGGATCAGGTTGATCTTGGCCGGGATGCCCTCGATCAGTTTGATCAGGCGGCGGGCATCCTCATCGCTGTCGTTCACGTCCTTCAGCATCACGTATTCAAACGTGATCCGCTCGGAATTGGACACTTTGGGATAGGCGCGCAACGCGTCCAGGAGGGCGTCGATGTTCCAGCGCTTGTTGATCGGCACCAGCTTGTTGCGCACCTCGTCCGTGGTGGCGTGGAACGAAACGGCAAGCTGGCACCCGATCTCTTCCGCTGTCCGCGCAATCTCCGGCACGACGCCGGATGTGCTCAGCGTGATACGACGGCGCGACAACTGGATACCCTCGGCATCCATCGCAATCTTCATCGCGTCGCGCACATTCTCAAAATTATACAGCGGCTCGCCCATGCCCATCAGCACGATGTTGGACAGCAGGCGCGTTTCGTCCTTGGGCGCGCCCGGTATGGGCCACTCGTTCAGATCGTCACGCGCCATCATCACCTGCCCGACAATCTCACCCGCTGTCAGATTGCGCACCAGCTTTTGCGTGCCCGTATGGCAAAACGAACAGGTCAGCGTGCAGCCGACTTGCGAGGAAATGCACAACGTGCCGCGCCCTTCCTCGGGGATGTAAACAACTTCAACCTCGTGGCCACCGGCAATACGAACGAGCCACTTGCGTGTGCCATCTTCGCTGACCTGTTTCGACACAACCTCGGGGATTTCGATGACGAACTTTTCCGCCAGTTCCGCGCGATAGGTTTTGGACAGGTTGGTCATGACGTCAAACTCGCGCACGCCCCACTGATAGATCCACTGCCAGATCTGCCCGACCCGCATCTTGGCCTGCTTTTCCGGCGTGCCATGGGCGATCAGTGCTTCCCGCATCGCATCGCGTGTCAGCCCGACCAGGTTCACAGGCCCCTCCGGCAGTTTCCGGGGGATCGTCAAAACATCCTGAGTGATCGGCGCGTCAGCCATGGCAAAGGTCCAAATGGTAAGGTGATGCGCCCCTATATAGGAAAACCGCGGACGATCAAAAGGATTCGCCCGACATGAAAAAGAGCCGCGGTCCGAAACCACTGCTCCTTCATCTTGCCAGATAAACTCCGGGGGCCCGAAGGGCGGGGGCTGGCCCCCTCCCCGGTATCATTCTGCAGCGACGGCCTTGGGTTCCCAGGCAAAGGCGGCAAAGGCCGCATCGGTCGGCGTGTCAAACAGCGCATTGGTGAAATTCGACATGACCTTCTGGGCGTAGATCAGAATGGTGTCCAAGATCGCACGCTCGCCATAACCGGCCGCTTCAAAGGCTGCGATAGCATCCGCGCTGGGGCGGCCATGTGTGTCACGAATGGCCAGCGTAAAGGTGCGCAGCGCCTCCAGCTTGGCAGGCAACGGCGTCTCGTCCCGCAGCGCGTTCACGATATCCGCGTCAATCTTTTCCATCTTCGCGATGCCGGTGTGGGCAGGCACACAATAGTGGCAGCGGTTGGCGACGTTGACTGTCATCCAGACAACTGTGCGCTCTTCGGGGGTGAAGGCGGTGCCTTGAATCGCGAGGCGATGGAGATGCTGATACCCTTCCAGCAGTCCGGGGCTTTCCGCCATAACGCCGTGCAGGCTGGGCAGACGGCCAAAGGCCTTGATTGAATTTTCCAGCAGGGGTTTGGAAGCGTCTGGCGCTGTATCAAGCGTATGTACTGTCGTGGTAACCATGTCGGTATCCTTTCGGGTTGCATGACTGAACAGCTAATACGGAACCGCTTAGTTCCCAATAGTCCGAAACGCGAAAGCGGCCGTGCATGTCCGCACAGCCGCTCTCGTGGATTTGATTTGGTGTGAAACCGTCAGCCGCCGCAGCGCGACCTCGGCATCCTCAACCGCGGCAGTAAAGCCCAGCAGCGAAAAGGTATCCTTGGTTGTGGTGCCACGGCTGGACACACCGGTCACGATCGCATCGGCGCCGCGTTTCATGGCTGTGACAATCTTGGCATCGTCTGCAGGGGTCGCAGGCCATGCCCATTCCCCATCGGTGAACAGCTCGAACTCGTTGCCACTGATGTTGATGTTGACGGTCGATCCCGACCGGAACGGATAGCCGCCGGTAAAGGCGACCTGCCCGTTGGCTTGCGCGCTTGGGCGGTAAAACACCATCAGCAGAATCTGACCGCGCGTGGCGGCAACAACGCGACCTTCGCGGGTGTTCACCGTTTCCTTGGGTGTGGCCACGCCCCAGCATTCGGTCGGGTTGTCCTCGACAAAGACGCTCCAGTCCGTTTTCGCGGCAACGCGGTTCGTGCTTTGCTCTTGCGCAACCGCAACACCCGCCATGAGCGACAGCGCGCCCACACCAAGTGCGATCTTAGAAATAAATCCCATGTCTACAGCCTCCAAGCTGTCCTAACCTCAATCCACGCAACCGCACATGTGGTGCACCATTTTCGGTGCATTCTCTTGCAAGGGCGGCAATTCTTCTCGACAAGTGGCACATTAGCGCGAAACGCGCGACGCGGGAATGGCCAATTGGCAGGTTTTCGCGCAGATGTGAGGGAAAATATGACGCATCCAGCCCACGACGCCGTCACATTGGTCGAAGCGTGGCGCGGACCGTTTTTGGAAAGCGCACATCAGGGCCACGCTGTCGTCTGTGATGAAACGGGCCAGATCGTTCAGGCATGGGGCGTCCCCGACGCGGTCGTCCTGCCGCGCTCCTCCTCCAAGATGCTGCAAGCCCTGCCCCTGATCGAAAGCGGCGCAGCCAAGGCACGGGATCTTGGAACTGAACATCTGGCCCTTGCCTGTGCGTCCCATCAGGGCGCGGCCATCCATACGGAAAAGGTTGGTGCATGGCTCGATCATATCGGATGCTGCGACGATGATTTCTGCTGCGGGCCGCAAATATCCCGCGACAAGGAGGTGCGCGAAGAGATGATACGCGCCCATCAGGATCCGCGCCGCATTCACAACAATTGTTCGGGCAAACATGCAGGGTTTTTGACCCTGTCACAGCATCTGGGTGGCAGTGCAGACTATGTGGCCCTCGATCACCCGGTGCAAAAGGCCTGCCTCGACGCGTTCGAGCGGATGACCGAAGAAACCTCACCCGGTCACGGTGTCGATGGCTGTTCGGCTCCGAACTTTGCCTGCACGTTGCACGGAATGGCGCGGGCCATGGCGCGCTACGCAGTGGCGGACAACGAAAGCCCGCAGGGAAGACTGCGCAATGCCATGGCGCTGCACCCGGAACTGGTCGCAGGCGAGGGGCGCGCCTGCACCCGTCAGATGCGCGCCGCAGGGCACGGCGTTGCGATCAAGACAGGGGCCGAAGGATACAACATCGCGATCCTGCCCGAACAGAAACTTGGCGTGGCCCTCAAGATTACCGATGGCGGCACCCGCGCGAGCGAATGCGCGATGGCGCAAATCCTCGTCAAACTCGGCGCGCTCGATCCCAATCACCCCGAGGCGCTGGCGTATACAAATGGCCCGATCAAGAATTGGGATGGGCTCGAAACCGGACACCTGCGTGCGGCCCCTGCCCTGCTGTGATGGCAGGGTTACATGTCGATGACGGGTGCGACCTCAACTGATCCTGACCCGTCCGCAATCATGGGGCATCCCTTGGCCATCTCGCACGCTGTCTCAATCGTATCCGCCTGAACGACCGTATAACCGGACAGTGGATTCGCACCGCCGTCGCTTGCCACCCCGCTTTTGGACACTGTCATGGACTGACCCACCGGGGCACCGCCGTCGACCAGCGCCTCGCCCATGTCAGCGTACCAGTCATTCCAGGCGGCCATCATCCGCGCGCCTTCTTCCGGTGTCTCGGGCATCCCGCCCCCGTGATAGGCAAACATGAATTTCGGCATGATCCGGCTCCCTTCCCGTTTTGGCTTTGTGCAGTATATCACAAAACGCACCGTTCCCACAGCGCGGCAGTCGGGCTTCGCTGACTCAAAATCCGGGGGCAGTCCGAAAAACCGGGGGCAGAGCCCCTTCAGGCGCTCACAAATTCAGACTGCGCATAGCCCTGCAGGTACAACAGGGCCGTCAGGTCACCGAAATTCACCCGGACGTCACATTGCGCAGCCACACTTGGCTTGGCGTGCAGAGCCACACCCAGACCGGCGCGATGCAGCATCCCTAGATCGTTGGCCCCATCCCCGACGGCCAGCACATCCGTGTCCGCGATGCCAAGGCGCGCGGTGATGTCCTCAAGTGCATCGACCTTGGCCTGCTGGCCAAGGATCGGCATCCCGACTTGCCCGGTCAGAACGCCATTTTCGGTCAGCAAAGTGTTGGCACGGTTTTCATCAAAGCCAAGCGCACCGGCAACCGCAGCGGTAAAGGCCGTAAACCCACCGGACACAAGGGCGGCATAGGCACCGTGCGCCTTCATCGTCGCCAGCAGCACCGCGCCGCCGGGCATATGGGTGATGCGCGTGGCCAGCACCTCGTCAATCACAGTCTCTGGCAAACCTTTCAGCAAGCCAACACGCTCCCGAATGGCCTCCTCAAAATCCAACTCGCCATTCATCGCGCGCGCAGTGATCTGCTTGACCCGGTCGCCGACACCAGCAACATCGGCCAGTTCGTCAATGCATTCCTGCTGGATCATGGTGCTGTCCATGTCTGCGATCAGCATCGCCTTGCGACGCCCCGCCAGGGGGTGATCACCAGATCGACACCCAGGCCTTGCACATCCGCCCAGACGTCCCACTGGTTGTCCGGCATGCTCACAAGCGAAAAGGCGACAGCCTCGTCCGGCGCCAGCCATTGCGCATCCCCCCACCCCACGCATTGCGCATACTGTCCACAAGGGCCGGGTCAAGCGTGGGATTGGCGGGGGCCGTCAGCAGCGTACAAACAAACATGAGCCGAGTTTCCGAAAGGCGACGCGCGTGTCGCAATTAAATGGTCAAGCGGCGCTATAGCCCCCAATCCCCGCTTGCACCACCCCGACCACGCCCGTAGATGCGAACGCGGGACACCCTTCCCCAACGAAGGGCGATTATCTGTAAGGATAGCAGCAATGGCTACTCAAATACCGGCAACGCGGCCGGCGAATCCGCGTTTTTCCTCTGGCCCCTGTGCCAAACCTCCCACACATGATCTGACCGCCCTGTCCGACGCACCCTTGGGCCGCTCGCACCGCGCAGCCGTTGGCAAGGCCAGGCTGAAGCAGGCCATCGACGACACCCGCGATATCCTTGGCGTGCCGGACGACTACCGCATCGGCATCGTTCCTGCCTCGGACACCGGTGCCTACGAAATGGCCATGTGGTCGCTGCTGGGCGAACGCCCGGCCGAAATGGTTGCATGGGAATCCTTTGGCGCAGGCTGGGTCACGGACGTTGCCAAGCAGCTGAAGATCGACCACACCGTCCACACCGCCGAATACGGTGAGATCGTGGATATGGCCGCGCTGAACTATGACAATGACGTCTGCTTTACGTGGAACGGCACGACATCTGGCGTACGGATGCCAAATGGCGATGCGATCCCGGCGGATCGTGCCGGGCTGACGCTGTGCGATGCGACCTCTGCCGCATTCGCGATGGACCTGCCTTGGGACAAGCTGGATGTCACGACCTTCAGCTGGCAAAAAGTGCTGGGTGGCGAAGCGGCCCATGGCATGCTGATCCTGTCGCCCTGCGCCGTCGCGCGGTTGGAAAGCTACACGCCGCCATGGCCCCTGCCCAAGATTTTCCGCCTGACCAAAGGCGGCAAGCTGATCGAAGGCATCTTTATCGGTGAGACCATCAACACCCCATCCATGCTGGCCGTTGAGGATTATCTGTTTTCACTGGATTGGGCCCGCTCGGTTGGCGGATTGCAGGGGCTGATCGCCCGCGCAGACGCGAACGCACACGCGATTTCCTCTTTTGTAGAGACGCATGACTGGATCGAAAACCTTGCGGCCGTCCCAGCGACGCAGTCGACAACCTCGGTGTGCCTCAAGTTCACCGACGACCGGATTACCGATGGCGCGGCATTCGCCAAGGCTGTTGCAAAACGGCTGGCCGATGAAAACGTCGCGCTTGACGTCGGCGCCTATCGCGATGCCCCTCCAGGTCTGCGCATCTGGTGCGGCGGCACCGTCGAAACCTCTGATATCAAGGCTATGTTGCCCTGGCTCGAATGGGCGTTCGAGGCTGAAATCGCGGCGCAGTGACACCTGAGCCTCACCCCCTCTCTGTAAATGCGTAAGGCGGACGCGTCGTCCGCCACCCGACATCTCCAAAAGGACCACATCATGGCCCCCAAAGTACTCATCTCTGACAAACTCAGCCCCGCCGCCGTGCAAATCTTCAAGGACCGCGGGATCGAGGTCGATTTTCAGCCCGACCTTGGCAAGGACAAGGAAAAACTAGCGGAAATCATCGGCAACTATGACGGCCTCGCCATCCGGTCCGCCACGCGTGTGACGCCGACGATCCTAGACAATGCCAGCAACCTCAAGGTCATCGGGCGCGCAGGCATCGGCACGGACAATATCGACAAGGATGCGGCCTCCAAAAAGGGTGTGATCGTCATGAACACACCCTTTGGCAACATGATCACGACGGCCGAACACGCCATCGCGATGATGTTTGCCGTCGCACGGCAAATCCCCGAGGCCTCGCAATCGACCCATGCGGGCAAGTGGGAAAAGTCCAAATTCATGGGCACCGAACTGACCGGCAAGACGCTGGGCGTGATCGGTGCGGGCAACATTGGCGGGATCGTGTGCGACCGGGCGCGCGGCCTCAAGATGAAGGTGCTGGCGTTTGACCCGTTCCTGAGCACGGAAAAGGCCAACAAGATGGGCGTGGAAAAGGTCGAACTCGACGACCTGATCAAGCGTGCCGACTTCATCACCCTACACGTCCCCAAAACCGAACAGACCGCCAACATGATCACCGCCGAACGCATCGCCGCGATGAAACCGGGTGTGCGGATCATCAACTGCGCACGCGGGGGCCTCGTGGACGAGGTCGCGCTGGCCGAAGCGTTGAAGTCGGGCCATGTGGCCGGGGCCGCCTTTGACGTTTTTGCCGAGGAACCGGCCAAGGAAAACCCACTGTTCAACCTGCCCAATGTCGTGGTTACGCCGCACCTTGGGGCGGCCACGACCGAGGCACAGGAAAACGTCGCCCTGCAGGTCGCCGACCAGATGGCGAACTACCTGCTGACCGGGGCCGTGGAAAACGCGCTCAACATGCCATCCGTTACGGCAGAAGAGGCCAAGGTCATGGGCCCCTGGCTGAAACTGGCCGGGCATCTGGGCAGCTTTGTGGGTCAGATGACGGACGAGCCGATCAAGGCGATCAACATCCTTTATGACGGTGCAGTTGCGGAAATGAACCTTGATGCGCTGAATTGCGGCCTGATCGCAGGCATCATGAAACGCGCCAACCCGGACGTGAACATGGTCAGCGCGCCCATTGTCGCCAAGGAACGCGGGATCAAGATTTCGACCACCAATCAGGACAAATCGGGCACGTTTGACGGCTATATCAAGGTCACCGTCGTCACCAGCAAGCGCGAACGCTCGGTCGCAGGCACGGTGTTCAGCGATGGCAAACCGCGTTTCATCCAGATCAAAGGCATCAACATCGATGCCGAGATCGGGGCGCATATGCTTTACACCACGAACGAGGATGTTCCCGGCATCATCGGTCTACTGGGCAACACGATGGGCAAGAATGGCGTGAACATCGCGAACTTTACCCTGGGCCGGAATGCGGTGGGGGGCGAGGCGATTGCCCTGCTTTACGTCGACAATCCGATCCCTGCAGATGTGCTGAAAACGCTGGATGGCACGGGCATGTTCACGCAAGTGAAACCGCTCGCCTTTGACGTCGCCTGACAGCTGTGGCGTGAGGCAGCGGGCAACCCTGCCTCACGCTCTTGATTGCTCAATTTCCCAGCAATAGGCGCGCCTCGTTAAACCTGCGACACGCGCGCGCCTTACATCTGCCTTCGAATCCCGATACGTCAGCTTTTTGAGTTGCTGTTAAACGGAATCGCATGTCAGACCCCATTTACGCTATCGGCGATATTCACGGTCAAAAGGCCGAACTGGATCGCATCCTTGCACTGATCGAGGCAGATGGCGGCCCGAACGCGCCCGTGGTGTTTCTTGGGGACTATACTGATCGTGGGCCGGACAGCCGCGCGGTGCTCGACACATTGGTCGCGGGCCAAAAGGCGCAGCGCAACTGGACCTTCCTCAAGGGGAATCACGACCGCATGTTCGAATGGTTCATGCAGCGCCCGATCCTGCATGACCCTTACATGATGGTTGAACTTTACTGGCTGCACCCGCGCCTTGGCGGCGATACGACGCTGGCCTCCTATGATGTGGACGCAGGCCCGCGCCGCCGCGAAAAAGATGTGCAGGCCGATGCGCGCGCTGCAGTTCCAAAGTCGCATGTGACCTTCCTCGAAGGGCTGAAACTGTCCCACACGGTCGGCGATCTGATGTTCGTACATGCGGGCATCCGGCCCGGCGTGCCCCTTGCGCAACAGACCGAAGAAGACCTGTTGTGGATCAGGAATGAATTTCACGACTATACCGCGCCGCATCCCAAGGTGATCGTGCATGGGCACACACCTGTGCGACATGCGACCCATTACGGGAACCGCGTCAACCTCGACACCGCCGCCGGATACGGAGAGCCGCTGACCGCCGCCGTTTTCGAAGGCACCGAAGGGTGGATGCTGACCGATGCGGGGCGCAAGCCTCTGCACAGCGAGGTCGTGGCGGCCTGAACCGCGCTCAGGTCCAGTCGAGAACGACCTTGCCGGACGATCCGGACTTCATCGCCGCAAACCCGTCTGCAAAATCACGCGCCTTGAAGCGGTGCGTGATCACGCCGGACACATCCAGTCCGTTCTGCAACATGGCGATCATCTTGTACCACGTCTCAAAAATCTCGCGCCCGTAGACGCCCTTGATCGTGATCGCTTTGAAGACGATGCGGCTCCAGTCCACGGGGCTTTTGCCCGGCGGGATGCCCAGCATCGCAATGCGCCCACCCATGGTCATCGCCTCGACCATCTGATCAAGGGCCGCCTGATTGCCCGACATCTCAAGACCGACGTCAAAGCCCTGCTTCATCTTCAGCCCCGGCATGATGCTGGCCATATCCTGCTCCAACACATTGACTGGCACCACATCCGCCACACGCGCAGCCAGCGCCAAGCGGTCCGGATTCACATCCGTGATCACCACGTTGCGCGCCCCTACATGCCGCGCGACGGCAGCGGCCATGATCCCGATGGGTCCCGCGCCAGTCACCAACACATCCTCGCCCACCAGATCAAAGCTGAGCGCGGTGTGCACCGCATTGCCCAACGGATCGAGAATGGCACCTATGTCATCACTGATCTCATCCGGCAGCGGCACCACGTTGAACGCAGGCAGGCGCAGGTATTCGGCAAAGGCCCCCTGTTCATTCACGCCGATTCCGCGCGTTGCCGGGTCCAGATGGAACTTGCCCGCGCGCGACTGGCGCGAGGTTTTACCGATCAGGTGCCCTTCCCCGGAACAGCGTTGGCCCAGCGCCAAATCCTGCACGTTAGAGCCGATTTCGACAATCTCACCCGCAAACTCGTGCCCGGTGATCAGCGGAGTCGGCACAGTGTGCGCCGCCCAGTCATCCCAGTTCCAGATATGGATATCGGTTCCGCAAATCCCCGTTTTGTTGATGCGGATCAGCACATCATCGGGGCCGATTTCAGGCACTGGTGCCGTGACTTGCCATAGACCCTCACGGGGATGCGTCTTTTCCAGCGCGATCATCTCATTGGTCATGACAGCACGCCTACAGCTTTGCCCGCGACCTCGAATGCGGCCAGCCCGCGATCCAGATCATCCCGCGTCAGCGCCGCGTTCATCTGCGTGCGGATACGGGCTTGCCCGCGCGGCACCACCGGAAAGAAAAATCCCGAGACATAGACACCCTCTTCAAACAGGCGTGCGGCCATGTCCTGCGCCACCTGCGCCTCACCCAGCATAACGGGGATAATCGGGTGTTCGCCCGGCAACAGCTCGAACCCCAGATCGCTCAGACCCGCGCGCCAATAGGCCGCGTTGTCGAACAGTTGGGCCCGCAGGGCGTCGCCTTCTTCGACCAGCCGAATGGCCTCGATCCCGGCAGCAACGATTGAGGGCGGCAGAGAGTTGGAAAACAGGTAGGGCCGCGCGCGCTGGCGCAGCAGGTCGATCACGGGTTGCGGCCCCGCGACGTAACCACCGATGGAGCCGCCCAGCGCCTTGCCCAGCGTCCCTGTCAGAATGTCCACATCGACACCGGCATGGGCGGGCGTGCCCGCGCCTTTTGGCCCCATGAACCCGGTCGCGTGGCAATCATCCACCATCACCAGCGCGTCGTATTTTGCAGCGAGGTCGGTGATTTCAGGCAGCTTGGCCAGATAGCCATCCATCGAAAACACGCCGTCCGTCGCGATCATGATGTGGCGCGCGCCAGCGGCGCGGGCCGCCTGCAATTGTGTCTCTAAACCGGCCATATCGCTGTTCGCATAGCGATGGCGTTGCGCCTTGCAGAGCCTAATACCGTCGATGATCGACGCATGATTGAGTGCGTCGGAAATGATCGCATCTTCTGGCCCCAAAAGCGGCTCGAACAAACCTCCGTTGGCGTCAAAGCAGGCAGCAAACAGGATCGCATCGTCTTTGCCCAGGAACGCGGCCAGTTTTTGTTCAAGCGCGCGGTGCAGATCCTGCGTGCCACAGATGAAGCGGACAGAGGCCATGCCGAAGCCGTGGCTTTCCATTGCGCTATTGGCGGCAGCGATCAGGTCAGGGTGGTCAGCAAGGCCCAGATAGTTGTTGGCACACAGGTTCAGCACCTCGCGATCCCCGACAGCGATCCGCCCCCTTGAGGGGACGTGATCATACGCTCGCGCTTGGTCATGCCATCGGCGTCGATCTGGGCCAGAGTGTCAGTGATGTGGGAAAGAAATGCGTGCGTCATGGTCAGACTCCTTTGGCGGGCAATCTAACATACCGGATGCGATTCCGAAATACAGGATTTCGTGATCTTGGACGAAAATCCGTAAAGACGGATTTCAGGCGTCCTGAACCACCAGAAATGCGCGGCTGGGCCGTGTCGCTTCGATCTTGTGCGCCACGTCGGCGGCATAGCGGGCCGTGTCCCCCTGCCCGATCTTCTGGCTGGCCCCGCTGCTGGTCACGATCAGCTTGCCCTCAATCACAGTCAGTTGCTCGCGCGCGCCGCGCCTGTGGGGCTGACTGTCGAGCACGCCACCTTCTGCAAAGCGCAACTCGTACACTTCGTGTTGCCCAGCATCTTCGGGGCGGGACAGGATGCGGATGGTGCAGCCCGCACCACGGTTTTCGATGCTTGGCACATCCGCCGCCCGCAGGATTTCGATCTGCGTTGCGGCCTGTTCATCAAGCAGCCCGGCGAAATCGACCTGCAAGGCGCGGGTCAGGTTCCACAAGGTCGCGATGGTGGGCGAGGATTCTCCGCGTTCGATCTGGCTGACCATGGATCGGCTGACACCCGACAGTTTGGCCACGGCATCAAGCGACAGGCCCTGCGCCCGCCGCGCGTCCTTCAGGCGGGCAGGCAAAAGCGATAGGATAGCGTCCGTTTCATCCGTCATGACGGACAGTTGCCCGTGCTGTTGCATCCCTGTCAAGGTCCGGGGTTCCTTTGACCGGCCCGCATCGTCATCATGGTCGAAACAGGGAGGATCATCATGACCCAGGACATCGTTATTCTAGGCGGCGCACGCACGGCCATCGGCACGTTCGGCGGCGCACTTGCCGGCACCACACCCATCGATCTTGGCACTGTGGCGGCCAAAGCAGCACTTGAACGGTCGGGCGTTGAGAGTGGGCAGATCGGCCATGTTGCGTTCGGCCACGTGATCAACACCGAACCGCGCGACATGTACCTGAGCCGCGTTGCCGCGATGCAGGCGGGGGTGCCAGACACGGTGCCCGCGATGAATGTGAACCGCCTTTGCGGGTCGGGCGTGCAGGCGATTGTGTCTGTCATACAGTCTCTGATGCTGGGCGATGCGCAGTTTGGGCTGGCTGGCGGGGCCGAGAACATGTCGCGCTCGCCCTTTATCATTCCGGACCAGCGCTGGGGCGCAAAGATGGGCGATGTGCGCACGCTGGACATGATGCTGGGCGCGCTCAACTGCCCGTTTGGCACCGGCCACATGGGGGTCACGGCCGAAAATGTTGCCGCCGAACACGGGATCACCCGCGAGGCGCAAGATGCCTTTGCCATGCAAAGTCAGGAACGAGCCGCAGCCGCGATTGCTGATGGCCGCTTTGCCAGCCAGATCACGCCGGTGGAAGTGCGGGTCAAACGCGACACCGTGGCATTTGACGTCGACGAACATCCCAAAGCGACCAGCCTCGACGCCTTGGGCGGACTGCGCCCGGTGTTCCAGAAAGACGGGTCTGTCACGGCAGGCAATGCCTCTGGCATCAACGATGGTGCGGGGGCTGTTGTTTTGGCCACTGCCGAAGCCGCAGAGAAAGCCGGGCTGACGCCGCGCGCTCGCGTTCTTGGCTATGCCCATGCCGGAGTACGCCCCGAAGTGATGGGCATCGGGCCAATCCCTGCGGTGCGCAATCTGTTGGACCGGACCGGCCTGTCCGCGTCTGATTTCGATGTGGTCGAATCAAACGAGGCGTTCGCCGCGCAGGCCTTGGCAGTCTCCAACGACCTTGGGTTTGATCCGGCGCGCGTGAACCCCAATGGTGGCGCCATTGCGCTGGGCCATCCCGTTGGGGCGACAGGCGCGATCATCACGGTCAAGGCGCTTTATGAACTGGAGCGGATCGGCGGGTCCAAGGCGTTGATCACCATGTGCATCGGCGGCGGTCAGGGCATTGCGCTGGCAATTGAACGTGTTGGCTGAGACATTCTGAGGACTGGGGCGTTGCTCCAGACCCGAAGGTATTTTGATCAAAAGAAGATCAGGCCAAGGCCTCGACCAGCAGCGTCAGACCACCGCCCGCCAGAAGCCCGAATATGCCTGCAAGGGCAATCCACCGCCAAAAGCCGCGACGTTTGTCGGGGGACGGGTTGGATTGGGCGATCAGCGCCTGTTCGACAAGGCCGGGCAACCGCGGGCCAAAGCGCGTGAGGACACGGGCGGTTTTGTAGAGATCATTGATGACGGCCTTGGGGCCGATGGATTTCTGGATGTAGTCGGTGACAACCGGGGCCGCGACTTGCCAGATATTGATGTTGGGATTGAGGCTGCGCGCGACCCCCTCGACCACCACCATGGTGCGTTGCAGCAGGATCAGCTCGGTCCGGGTTTCCATGCCAAACCGCTCGGTCACTTCGAACAGGTAGTTCAGCAGACGGCCCATCGAAATCTTGGACGCGTCCATGCCAAAAATCGGCTCGCCCACCGCGCGCAGGGCGCGGGCGAATTCGTCGACATCCTTGTCGGCGGGCACATACCCTGCCTCGAAATGCACCTCGGCGACGCGCTTGTAATCCTTGCGGATGAAACCAAACAGGATTTCGGCATAGACACGGCGCGTGTATTCATCGATGTGCCCCATGATCCCGAAATCATAGGCAATGATGTCACCGTTGGCCGCCACCTTGAGGTTGCCCTGATGCATGTCGGCGTGGAAATACCCGTCGCGCAGGGCGTGCAGCAAAAACAGCTTGAGCACACGTTCGCTGAGGTCGATGCGGTTATGGCCCGCGGCATCGATGGCCGCATTGTCGCCCATGGGCACGCCATCCGCCCATTCCAGCGTCATGACCCGACGCGCGGAATGCTCCCACCGGATCTTTGGCAGGTCAAAGCCCCCGTCATCTTTGGTGTTGGCGGCAAATTCGCCGGCCGCTGAGGATTCGAGCCTGAGATCGAGTTCGCCCTGCACGACGCCATCAAAATGGGTGATCACCTCCATCGGGCGCAGACGCCGGGCGCCGGGCGCAAAGATTTCGACAATGCGCGCAGCAAGGTAGAACGCATCGACATCCTTTTTGAACGCTTTTTCGATGCCGGGGCGCAGGACTTTGACAGCCACCGGGTCGCCTCCGTCGGCCAGGCGCGCCTTGTGCACCTGCGCGATTGAGGCCGCGGCGACCGGTTCACTGAATTCGGAAAAGATCGTATCGGCGGGCAGACCCAATGCACGCTCAACCTCCGCCTTGGCCTCTTGGGTTGAAAACGGTGGCAACTTGTCTTGCAGGACGCGCAATTGAACCGCCAGTTCGTCCCCAACCACGTCCGGACGGGTGGACAGGACCTGTCCGAATTTGATGTAGGCCGGTCCAAGGGCCGTCAGCGCGCGCGTTGCAGGCGGCATGGTCGCATCACCGCTATACCCAAGCCATTGAAACGGTTTGCCCAGCGCCTTGGCGACGAAGCGCAGGGCGGGCGGTGCCTCGAACGCATCGAGGACGACGTTCATCGCGCCGGTCCGTTCCAGCGTCGCGCCCGTGCGGATCAGCCGGATGATGTTGTGGGGGCCACGCACGTTACAGCTTCCAACCCGAATGCAGGCAGGCGACGCCCATGGTCAGATTGCGGTACTTGGCCTGCTCGAACCCGGCGTCGCGGATCATGGCCAGAAACGTCTCTTGGTCCGGGAACTTGCGGATCGATTCGACAAGGTACTGATAGCTGTCGCGATCCCCGGCGATCATCTGGCCCATGCGCGGAATGACGTTGAAGCTGTAGAGATCATACAGCTTTTGCATCCCGTCATTGGGCAACTGGCTGAATTCCAAAACCATCAGGCGGCCACCGGGTTTGAGGACGCGATAGGCCTCGGCCAGCGCATCGGCGGGGCGGGTCACGTTCCGGATGCCAAAGCTGATTGTGTAGACATCGAATGTGCTGTCCTCGAACGGCAGCGCCATCGCGTCCCCCACCACCCAATCAAGGCTGTCGGCCATCTTGTCCGCTTCGGCACGCTTGCGCCCCTCGACCAGCATCGGTTCGGTCAGGTCCAGCACGGTGGCGTGGCCCTGGCCTGCACGTTTGAGGAACTTGAACGAGATGTCGCCCGTGCCCCCTGCCACATCCAGCAATTTCTGGCCAGCACGCGGCGCCAGCCAATCCATCATCGCCTCTTTCCAGATGCGGTGGATGCCGACGCTCATCACATCGTTCATAATATCGTATTTGGAGGCGACCGAGTTGAACACACCCTGCACGCGCCCGGCCTTTTCCCCTTCGGTCACCGTCTGATATCCGAAATGGGTTTTCTTTTCAGGGGCTTCAGTCATGCAAATGATCCGGGTCGGTCTCTGTTACGTCGCATTTGTGCTTAAAGACTCGTGAGGCAAGAAACAAATAGTCAAATCAGCGCAAAGGTCGCAGCCATGATACTCGTCGCTTTTTTCGTGATCGCACTGAATGTCGCCCTGTACTTTGGGGGTGCCTACATTGCCAAACGGCTGATCGGCCCGCGCGACATCCGTACAGATCGCACCATGTGGGATCGGCTGTTGAACACGCTTATCGGGTTTTGGTCGCCCGTCGGGAATCCCGAAGAAGCGATCGGAAACGTCTTTGCCGTTGGGCGCAAGACGCCGCAAACGATTGGCAGCACACAGGTGTTTCGGGCGACTGTCGGATGGCGCTATGGATACATTGCGTTGATGCCGCTGCTTGTCGCCTTTGTTGCGTATCTTGAGCTGTTCACCGAATTCGCAGGCCAGACTCCGGTTCACTACTACCTGATGATGCTCGCGTTTCTGATCTGGGGCGGGATCTACATCTGGACCTTTCGGCTTGAGATTGATCAGGACGAGATGTCGTGCACCACCGCCATGTTGGTTCAGCGCGAGTTTGACCTTTGGGATTTGACCTCGGCCAAGACAACACGGGATGGGTTCACGCTGCACTTTGCGGGGCGTTCCAGGATTTCAGTGCCCCGATTCATCGAAGGGCATGACACTTTCAAAGCGCTGATCATCGAACGGCTGGACATAAACGCGCGCTGATTGCACGGGGCGTCCATGGGCACTATCTGTGGGCGACTTACGACAAAGCGAGACCCGATGCCCGAACTGCCCGAAGTCGAAACCGTCCGCCGTGGCCTTACCCCTGCGATGACGGGTGCCGTGATTGCGCGTGCAGACGTGAACCGGCCCGACCTGCGCTGGCCGTTCCCGCCGGGCATGGCGGATCGGTTGACCGGGCAGCACGTTCTGGGCCTGCGGCGGCGGTCAAAATACATTCTGGCCGATCTGTCCTCGGGTGAGACGCTGCTGATCCATCTGGGCATGTCGGGGCGGATGCTGGTGTCTGGCGATCCGCTGGGACAATTCGCGCATGAACACCCGGCGGCGGAAAAACACGACCATGTTGTGCTGCACATGGACAACGGCGCGCGCATCACCTTCAACGATCCGCGCCGGTTCGGGGCGATGGACCTGATGACGACAGACGGGGCGGAGCAGCACAAGCTGCTCGCCGTGCTCGGGCCCGAACCGTTGGGAAACGATTTTCACGAAGGGCATTTGATCGACGCGTTCAGGAACAAGAACACGCCGGTGAAATCCGCCCTGCTGGATCAGAGAATCGTTGCCGGATTGGGCAATATATATGTCTGTGAGGCGCTTTATCGTGCGCAAATCTCGCCCGCGCGCAAAGCCGGGCGGATTGCGAAACCCCGTGTCGCGGCACTGGTTCCGATCATCCGCGACGTGCTGACAGAGGCGATTGAGGCAGGTGGATCATCGCTGCGCGATTTCCGCCAAGCCGATGGGGAGCTTGGATATTTTCAGCACCGCTTTGACGTTTACGGACGGGAGGGTGAACCCTGCCGCACCCCCGATTGCGGCGCGTCCATATCCCGGATCGTGCAGTCTGGTCGATCATCCTTCTACTGCAGGTCGTGCCAATCATAGCTTGAAACAGGAGCGCGCCGTGGTAATGCTCGGCCCTCAACGGCAACCATTGGATAGACCCTTATGGCCTACGAGACGATCATCGTCGAAGTTGAAGACCACATCGCGAAAGTGACCCTGAACAGGCCCGACGCGTTGAATGCTCTGAATGACCAATTGATGAGCGAACTTGCGGATGCAATGGCTGCGGCACAGGCCGACAGCAAGGTGCGCTGCATTGTTCTGGCCGGGTCGGAAAAGGCATTTGCCGCCGGTGCGGACATCGCCATGATGAAAGACAAGACATATATCGAAGTCTTTACCGAAGATCTGTTCGGCCCCGAAACCGACGCGATATCCCGCGTGCGCAAGCCCATCATCGCTGCTGTATCCGGTTATGCGCTGGGCGGGGGGTGCGAACTGGCGATGATGTGCGATTTCATCATTGCCTCGGAAACCGCCAAGTTCGGGCAACCCGAAGTGAACCTGGGCGTGATGGCCGGGATCGGCGGCACGCAGCGTTTGACCCATGCCGTGGGCAAGGCCAAGGCGATGGACATGAACCTGACGGGCCGCTTCATGGATGCAGCCGAAGCCGAACGCTCCGGACTGGTCAGCCGCGTGGTCTCACCCAAGAAACTGATGGAAGAAGTGATGGCCGCCGCCCACAAGATTGCCGAGAAGTCGATGATTTCGACCATGGCGATCAAGGAGGCGGTGAACAAATCCTTCGAAGTGCCGCTGCGCGATGGTTTGCTGTTCGAGCGGCGCGTGTTCCATTCGCTGTTTGCGACCGAAGATCAGAAAGAGGGCATGGAAGCCTTCCTTGAAAAGCGCACCGCGCAGTTCCGCGACAAATAGGGGCTTTGCACCCGTCCTTGCGGCATCCCGCATCTGCTTGACAGGCAGGTGAGTCGCGCCTAAAGACCGGGACTTCTGAAACTACCGCACCAATATTGGGACGAGATAAAATGGCAAATTCGCCTCAGGCCAAAAAGCGGGCCCGTCAAAACGACAAACGCTTTCAAGTGAACAAGGCGCGCCGGTCGCGCATCCGCACCTATCTGCGCCGCGTCGAAGAGGCGATTGCCTCGGGTGACAAGGATGCGGCAGGTGCCGCCCTCAAGGCCGCGCAACCTGAACTGATGCGCGGCGTGACCAAGGGTGTTTATCACAAGAACACCGTGTCGCGGAAAATGTCGCGACTGTCGGCCCGGGTGAAAGCGCTCGGCTGACACAACCCAAAATTGCAAGATCATGGCGTCGCAATTTTGCGACGCCTTTTGCGTTTTCTCTATAAAAACAAGGCACGCACAGATTCTTTTTTGAGAAAGTCCGAGTCAAGTCGCAAGATGTGTAGACGGCCTGCGAACGAACTTGATACCACCGTGATGCGATCAGGAATCGCCTTGGGGGGACAGGCCGGAACAGGATGCATGCTGCAATGCGTCCGCAACCGGGTCGGGTAGTGCTGTTGCGAGTATAGCCCGCGTTTTAGAGCGCACGATGGTGCCGCTGCTGAACCTGTCAAAATGGATTGGTGTGCGGAGAGCACGTGAAAGATGCCCGGGTAATGGGTGCTGCACGTGCGGAATCTGTGAAGTCCAGCCGAACTGAATGCGCTGTTGTATGGCAGCGCAGCAAGAGCGGTTTGCCTCAAGTTATGGGACGGGCAATTCTGACGAGCCGAAGATCGTCGGATAGAGGTGGCGGAAAGGATGATAGTGCACACATGACTCAACAAGAATGGGGACAGCTGAGAAAACGGCTGCTTAAGACCGTCGGTCAGAACAATTATACAACATGGATCGAGCCGTTGAAATTTCGGGAACTCACGGACGGGATCGTCACGTTTGATGTGCCGACTAATTTCATGGGCAATTATGTCAGTCAGAATTTTTCGGATCTGATCCTGCATGAACTGAAGTCGGAATATGACGATGTGCGCCGCCTCAGTTTTGCCGTTGCTGCCAATGCCCAGGCCCGGCCCACTGCTCTGGATGCACCGACGCCTGCTGCAACGGCTCCGGCTGCGCAGACGTCCACATCCGCTTTGGCCGCTGCCGCGCTGGACAAACGGTTCACCTTTGACAGCTTTGTCGTCGGCAAACCCAACGAACTCGCCCATGCCGCGGCCCGCCGCGTCGCCGAAGGTGGTCCCGTCACCTTCAATCCGCTTTTCCTTTATGGTGGTGTCGGCCTTGGCAAAACGCACCTGATGCACGCCATCGCGTGGGAATTGCGCGCCCGTCAGCCCGGCATGAATGTCCTGTATCTGTCCGCCGAACAATTCATGTACCGCTTTGTGCAGGCGTTGCGTGATCGCAAGATGATGGATTTCAAAGAGCTGTTCCGCTCTGTCGACGTATTGATGGTCGATGACGTGCAGTTTATCGCGGGCAAGGACAGCACGCAGGAAGAGTTCTTTCACACCTTCAACGCGCTGGTCGATCAGAACAAACAGATTATCATTTCCGCCGACCGCGCCCCCGGCGAGATCAAGGACCTTGAAGAGCGGGTGAAATCGCGCCTGCAATGCGGCCTGATCGTCGATCTGCACCCCACCGATTACGAGCTGCGTCTGGGCATCCTCCAGTCCAAGGTCGAACAGCAGCAGCTTGTCTATCCCGACCTCAAGGTCGAAGACGGCGTTCTGGAATTCCTTGCTTTGCGCATTTCAAACAACGTGCGTGTCCTCGAAGGGGCGCTGACCCGCCTGTTCGCCTTTGCCTCGCTGGTCGGGCGCAAGATCGATCTGGACCTCACGCAGGATTGCCTTGCCGATGTGCTACGTGCCTCGGAACGCAAGATCACGGTCGAGGAAATTCAGCGCAAAGTGTCCGAGCATTACAACATCCGCCTGAGCGATATGATCGGCCCCAAACGCCTGCGCAGCTATGCCCGCCCCCGTCAGGTGGCAATGTATCTGTGCAAGCACCTGACCTCGCGCAGCCTGCCCGAGATTGGCCGCCGCTTTGGTGGGCGCGACCACACGACGGTGATGCATGGTGTGAAACGGATCGATGAATTGCGCCAGCAGGATGGGCAGATCGCCGAAGACCTGGAGTTGCTGCGCCGCGCGCTTGAAGCGTAACAGGTACCCACATCACCCTTGACAGCGGCGCCCCTGAGGCGCCGTTTTTCGTGGTGCCACCCGGGCTTACAATGCGTGGGAAATCGGTGTGTTCAGCAGATCCTCTAGCCGCGCATTGAACGCCTCGACGTCTATCGAGGCATCAAGATCGGTCAGGGGACGCAAATCCATCGTGACGTGCCGCCGCCCTTTTTTAATGCCAAGGAATGTCCAGAAACTGTCATAGGTCGCCGGTTGATGCGCCCCCAACCCATCGATGCGCAGCAGCATGACGGGCGTGTTCGGCTCGGCCCTCAGGATGTCATGGACGCCGGACAGATAGGCGGGCACCCGTTCGCGTTCCTCGCGCCGCACTTTACCGGCGGGAAACAGCAGCACGGAATTGCCCTTGGCCAGCACCTTGTGCACGATCTCAAGCACCACAGCCTTGCGCGCCTTGCGTCTTTCGTCTGGCCAGGATTTCGGTGAACTCATCGGGATGGCCGAGGCGATGAACATCGGTATAAACTGCGACCAGTTGTAATATTCGTCATAGTGGACCGTCGGGCGAATGCGTTTCGTCGCATAGAGGATCGCCGCGATCAGGGGCCCGTCATGACGGCTGACATGGGTGGCAAGGATCAAAGTTCCCGGCCTGTCCTGCAACAGATGCTTGCCCGCGCAACTGACGTTGTAAAACAGGGCATAGTAGCTGCGCACCAGCACGAACAGGAAATGGCGCAGCCACCTGCCCAGAGTGGCATCCAGAAACCGGATCATTCGGGCCCTGCACTGTTGAACACTGACATCATGAAATCGCCCTTCTGAACCTTTGGCACATCTCTGTCCCTGATCCAGCGTTGGACAAGCTGACATGCAGGTCAATGGTAAACTCAGGCCGATTTTCCCCACCAATGGCGACCCCAAACCCGGCAACTGCGTAATTTTGCCGCCGCTTGAGGCGACGCTGACTTGACGCCCCTCGCGATCCGACGGACAAAACAAGAAAATACTTGTGAAGCCGCGTGTTTGGGCTAGGGTGCCCCTCCCTGCAATGCGGTCGGGGATCGATGGGAGACAGACCATGAAAATCAGTGTCGAACGCGGCGTGCTGCTCAAGGCCGTCAGCCAGGCCCAATCCGTGGTCGAACGGCGCAACACCATTCCGATCCTTGCCAATGTGCTGATCGAGGCCGAAGGGTCCGACGTGACCTTCCGCGCCACCGATCTTGACATCGAAGTGGTCGACAAGGCCCCGGCACAGGTCGAACGGGCCGGGGCGACGACCGTGTCCGCCACCACCTTGCATGAAATCGTGCGCAAACTGCCCGATGGCGCGCTGGTATCGCTGACGGCGGACAGTGCTGCGGGCCGGTTGACGGTCGAGGCAGGGCGCTCGAATTTCTCACTCGCCACGCTGCCGAAAGAAGACTTTCCAGTCATGGCAAGTTCTGAATATGCGTCGAACTTCTCGATCGCGGCGCCTAAGCTGCGCCGCCTGTTCGACAAGTCCAAATTCGCCATATCGACCGAAGAGACGCGGTATTATCTGAACGGCGTTTACATGCATATCGCGGATGGAGATGAAGGGCGCGCACTGCGTTGTGTTGCGACAGACGGCCACCGCCTTGCCCGGATCGACAGCGATTTGCCCGAAGGGGCTGCCGATATGGCGGGCGTGATCGTGCCTCGCAAAACCGTGGGTGAATTGCGCAAGCTGCTGGACGATGACGACATGGAAATCGCGGTGAGCGTGTCCGAAACCAAGGTCCGCTTTGCCACCCCCGATATCACGCTGACCTCAAAGGTGATCGACGGCACATTTCCGGACTACACCCGCGTCATTCCGGCGGGCAACACACGCAAGATGGAAGTCGACGCCTCGGATTTCGCCAAGGCCGTTGACCGGGTCGCGACTGTCAGTTCCGAACGCTCGCGCGCGGTGAAACTGCAACTGGACGAAGACCGGCTGATCCTGTCCGTCAACGCGCCTGACTCGGGTGCCGCGGAAGAAGAGCTTGCCGTGGCCTATGGCGACGAAAAGCTGGAAATTGGATTTAACGCCAAATACTTGCTGGAAATCGCGTCTCAAGTGGACCGCGAAAATGCGGTGTTCCTGTTCAACTCGTCAGGCGATCCGACCCTGATGCGCGAAGGCAACGACCTGAGCGCGGTCTATGTCGTCATGCCGATGCGCGTTTGAATTCTTGCCTCCGGCGGAGATTTTTTGAATCAGACAAGGGGACGGTGAATGGCGCTGTCCCTTTCTGCTTTGACCCTCTCGCATTTCCGCTCGCATAAAATCGCGCGGTTGGCATTGGATGCACGGCCCGTGGCAATCCATGGACCAAACGGAGCGGGCAAGACCAACATCCTTGAAGCGGTATCGCTGCTGTCACCCGGGCGCGGGCTGCGCCGGTCGTCGGCTGAGGACATGACGCGCCGTCCCGAGGCGCTCGGCTGGAAACTGACCGGTGTGTTGCAGTCGCTGCATCAGGTGCACGAGGTTGAAACATGGTCGGAAAACGGCGCGGCGCGTCAGGTGCGCATCGATGGCAAGACGGCTGCACAGACGGCGCTGGGGCGCATCGCGCGTGTCTTGTGGCTGATCCCGTCCATGGATCGGCTGTGGATCGAAGGGGCGGAAGGGCGGCGGCGGTTTCTGGATCGTATGACCCTCAGTTTTCTGCCGGATCATGCGCAACTGTCGCTGGACTATGACAAGGCGATGCGCGAGCGGAATAGGTTGCTCAAGGACATGGTGCGCGATCCGCATTGGTACAGTGCGCTGGAACAGCGGATGGCGGAAACCGGGGCCGCCATGCACGCCAACCGTCTCAGTGCTTTGCAGGCACTTGCCGAGGCGCAGGGCGACGCGCAGACGGCGTTTCCGGCCGCCACGCTGACATTGCAGCCGGGTGAATTGGGCCTGCCGGAGTCCGCCGAAGATTTGCGCGCGGCCCTCGCCGACGGGCGCAGCCGCGATCTGGCGGCGGGGCGCACATTGATCGGACCGCACCGCGCAGACCTTTACGGGATCTATGCAGCCAAGGATGTGCCCGCGAAGGATTGTTCAACCGGCGAACAAAAGGCGCTGCTTGTGTCCCTGATCCTTGCCAATGCAAGGGCGTTGGCCCGGGACTTTGGTGCACCGCCCATATTGCTGCTGGATGAGGTGGCCGCCCATCTGGATGCAGACCGTCGGGCGGCCCTTTATGACGAGATTTGTGCCTTGGGCGCGCAGGCGTGGATGACAGGCACAGAAACGCAGTTGTTCGACAGTCTGGGCGCGCGTGCACAATACATCGAAGTTACCGAAACAGACGGCATCAGCGCGGTCGCAGGCCCATGACCCTCGATCTGTGGGACATTGCGCTTTATGCAGGCGCGCTGCTGGTGCTGTTCCTGACGCCGGGGCCAGTCTGGGTGGGATTGATCGCGCGCAGTCTGTCGGGTGGGTTTCATGCCGCGTGGCCATTGGCGCTGGGTGTCGTTGTCGGCGACGTGCTGTGGTCGCTGCTGGCCATCTTTGGCATCACATGGGTGCTGTCGGTCTATGGCGGCTTTCTTGAGGTGCTGAAATGGGTCGCTGCGGCGATGTTCGTGGTGATGGGGGCGCTGGTGATCCGTCACGCCGGGGACAAGATCCACACCGACAACCGCCTGACGCGTCCCGGCATGTGGGCGGGGTTTGTGGCGGGGCTGGTTGTGATCCTTGGCAACCCAAAGGCGATCCTGTTTTATGCAGGCATGCTGCCGGGCTTCTTTGATCTGACGCGCCTGACAGCACTGGACATTGCGATCATTGTGTCACTTTCCATGGTCATCCCGCTGCTTGGCAACCTTGCCATGGCGCTGTTCATCGACCGTGCAAGACGCCTCATGCAGCGCCCCGAAGCCTTGCGCCGGATGAACATCGTTGCGGGCGTTTTGCTGATCTGTGTCGGCCTTGTCATCCCCCTGACCTGAAACGCAAAATCTTGTGTCAGTGGCGTGACAATCCCGCCGAAAAACCGTATATTTAGCGGAACAGAACAAGAGGCCGGATCATGGCAAATAACGAGCAAGCCCCCGAAGACTATGGCGCGGATTCCATCAAAGTTCTCAAGGGCTTGGAAGCGGTACGCAAACGTCCGGGCATGTATATCGGTGACACCGACGATGGCAGCGGTCTGCACCACATGGTCTACGAGGTCGTCGACAACGGCATCGACGAGGCGCTGGCCGGTCATGCAGATGCCGTTACCGTCACGATTCACGCGGATTCCAGTGTGTCCGTCAGCGATAACGGGCGCGGGATTCCGGTCGGAATTCACGAAGAAGAAGGTGTGTCCGCCGCCGAAGTCATCATGACCCAACTGCACGCAGGCGGCAAATTCGACAGCAACTCTTACAAGGTGTCGGGCGGCCTGCACGGCGTGGGTGTGTCGGTGGTCAACGCGCTTTCTGACTGGCTGGAACTGCGCATCTGGCGCGACGGCAAAGAACATGTGGCCCGGTTCGAGGGTGGCTTTACCGCCAAGCACCTTGAGGTTGTGGGCGATGCGGGTGATCGCACCGGGACCGAAGTGCGCTTTCTCGCCTCGACTTCGACGTTCTCCAATCTCGAATACTCCTTCGAGACGCTGGAAAAGCGGTTGCGCGAACTGGCGTTCCTGAATTCGGGCGTGCGCATCATTCTGACCGATGAGCGCCCTGTTGAGACGCTCAAATCCGAGCTGTTCTACGAAGGCGGGGTGCGCGAGTTTGTGAAATATCTCGACCGCTCGAAATCCTCTGTCATGCCGGAACCCATCTTTATCCACGGGGAAAAGGACGACATCGGCGTCGAGGTCGCGATGTGGTGGAACGACAGCTATCACGAGAATGTCCTGCCCTTTACCAACAACATCCCGCAGCGCGATGGTGGCACCCATATGGCGGGCTTTCGCGGCGCGCTGACGCGCACAATCAACAACTATGCCCAGGCCACCGGCATCGCGAAAAAGGAAAAGGTCAGCTTTACCGGCGACGACGCCCGCGAGGGGCTGACCTGCGTGCTGTCCGTCAAGGTGCCCGACCCCAAGTTCAGCAGCCAGACCAAGGACAAGCTGGTCAGCTCCGAAGTCCGTCCCGCAGTCGAAGGGCTAGTGAACGAAAAGCTGGCCGAGTGGTTCGAAGAAAACCCGAACGAGGCCAAGATCATCGTCGGCAAGATCATCGAGGCGGCACTGGCTCGTGAGGCGGCGCGCAAGGCCCGAGACCTGACGCGGCGCAAGAACCCGATGGACATGAATTTTCTGTCCTCCAAGCTCAAGGACTGTTCGGACAAGAACCCCGCCAATACCGAGATTTTCCTTGTCGAGGGCGACAGCGCTGGCGGTTCTGCCCAGACCGGGCGCGATCGCAAGACGCAAGCCATTCTACCGCTCAAAGGCAAGATCCTGAACGTGGAACGGGCGCGGTTTGACCGGATGCTTGGGTCGCAAGAGATCGGCAATATGGTCATGGCCCTTGGCACCGGGATCGGGCGCGACGAGTTCAACATCGAAAAGCTGCGCTACCACAAGATCGTCATCATGACGGACGCCGACGTGGACGGCGCGCACATCCGCACGCTTTTGCTGACCTTCTTCTACCGTCAGATGCCCGAGCTGATCGAGGGCGGGTACCTCTACATCGCGCAGCCACCGCTTTACAAAGTGTCGCGTGGCAAATCCGAGGTCTACCTCAAGGACGAGGCCGAGATGCAGGATTACCTGATCCAGCAGGGCATCGAAGGGGCAATGCTGCGTCAGGGCAATGGCGAGGAAATCGCCGGGCAAGACCTTGTTCGCGTGGTCGAAGAGGCGCGGCAGTTGCGCCGCGTGCTGCAAGCCTTCCCAACGCATTACCCGCGCCATATCCTCGAACAGGCGGCGATTGCAGGGGCCTTTGTGCCCGGTGCGGTCGATGGCGATCTGCAGGGCGTGGCAGACAAGGTGGCCGAGCGTCTGAACCTGATCGCGCTGGAATGGGAACGCGGCTGGGCAGGCCGGATCACGCAGGACAAAGGCGTGCGACTGGCCCGTATCCTGCGCGGCGTCGAAGAGGTGCGCACACTCGACGGGCGCATGTTGCGCTCGGGCGAGGCGCGCAAGACCGGCACGTTCACGCAAAGCCTGCAAGACGTCTATGGCACCCCCGCTGCGCTGCATCGTAAAGACAAAAACGTGCAGATCATGGGCCCGATGGACCTGCTTGATGCGATCCTTGCCGAGGGTGAAAAGGGTTTGTCCCTGCAACGCTACAAGGGTCTGGGCGAAATGAACCCGGATCAGTTGTGGGAAACCACGCTGGACCCGGATGCGCGCACGCTGTTGCAGGTGCGGGTCGAGGATATGGCCGAGGCGGACGATCTGTTCACCAAGCTGATGGGTGACGTCGTCGAACCAAGGCGTGAATTCATCCAGCAAAATGCGCTGAGCGTCGAGAATCTGGATTTCTGAGCTATGGCGAACCAGACACACAAGCCCCTGCCGCCCCAATCCGCCGTGCCTGACGACGAAATGCTTGCGCGGGCACGCACGTTTCACGCCGATATGGCCGAACGGCGCACGATACGCGAATTCGACACAGCACCCGTACCGCAAGAGGTGATCGCGGCCTGCGTGGCCGCTGCGGGTACAGCACCTTCCGGAGCCAATCAACAGCCCTGGCATTTTGTTGCCGTCCGCGACCCAGCCCTGAAAAAGCAAATCCGCGCCGCCGCCGAAGAGGAAGAGCGCAAGTTCTATGCAGGCGGCGCCGGCGAAGAATGGCTTGAAGCGCTGGCTCCCATCGGCACAGACGCCGACAAGCCGCACCTGGAAGACGCGCCATGGCTGATCGTCGTCTTTGCCCAACGCTACGGGGTCGATGCAGAGGGTAAGCGCCACAAACACTATTACGTGCCCGAAAGCGTGGGAATCGCCACCGGGATGCTGCTGACGGCGCTGCACCTGTCGGGGCTCGCCACGCTGACACATACCCCCAACCCAATGGGGTTTCTGCGCGATCTTCTGGAACGGCCTGACAGCGAAAAGGCGACAATGATCATCGCCGTGGGGCATCCCGCGCAAGGTGCGACAGTGCCCGAATTCGCCAAGCAAAAGAAGCCGCTGGATGACATCCTGACCGTCCGCTAGCGCCACGTTCAAAAAACTTTGGAACCGTTTCACGACTTCTTCGTTAGTTCAGCGATGTAACTATGGAGGATGTTATGACACTGAATACATTGAAGCTTTCTGCTGCGACCGCCGCCATTCTGGCCGCCCCTGCCTTTGCGGGCGACACGATGAAAACCGACGAGACAAGCCAGGCCGACACCGCCTATATCGAGACGGCACAGGATCTGGCCAACGACACTGAAGCCGCAATGGACAACGTACTGGACGGCGTTGAAACATCTGACGCAACCACAACTGTCGAGGATCTGATCGGCCTGAATGTGCTGAGCGCCAAGAACGAAACTGTCGGCGAAATCGACTATATCGTGCGTTCGCTTGACGGCTACGTGGCCGTGGTCGGCCTTGGCGGAGTGCTGGGCTTGGGTGAGTACACTGTGGCCGTCCCGATGGAAGAATTCGTGATGACCGAGGATGACACGCTGCGCCTCGCCACATGGACCGAAGAAGAGCTGGAAGCGCTGCCGGAAGTCGACGAGAGTGAGCTGGAAAGCCTGCCGTCTGAATATCCGCTCGACGTATCGCTCTGAACGACACAACGGCTGAACATCGAAGGGGTGCCCGTGGGGGTGCCCCTTTTGATGTCCGCCAAAAACTTTTCCCCCCGAAAATGTTTGTCATATTCACGATTGTCGTTAACCTGCCCACACTTCAATGCAATGCCTTGCGCCTGATCCGAAATCTGGGCGCAACACACCGGTGGGAGACAAAATATGGGCAAACGCGACGATCTGATCGCGCAATACGCGGACGACCTGAAGAACAAGTGCGGCATGACGCCAGACATGGATCTGCTGACGAAAGTGACGATTGGCTGCGGCCCCTCGATCTACAACGCCGATGCATCGACAGTTGCGGCCAGCCAGAAAGGCGAACTGGAAACCGTCAAGGAAAACTTCCTGATGAAAAAGCTGGGCCTCAAGGATGGCCCCGAACTGATGGACGCGATCAACAAGGTCATCGAGACGTACGGGAAATCCGAGCGCAACAAGTACCGCGCCGTTGTCTATTACATGCTGACCAAGCATTTCGGCAAAGAGTCGACCTACAGCTGAACTGACCTGATTTTTGAACACCAGAACACCCGCTGAACCAGCGGGTGTTTCTGTTTTGACTCCAATCCTAGGGACTTTGGATTTGCGTTTGCACCTTCAAACGCCTAAGTCCGGAGGGTCAGACCAGAAGGTCAGGCCCTATTTTACAGCACACGTACGGTGGCTCTTGGGAGTGCGTGCCGAAGGGTGAAAGGGTTCTGATCGATTTGGATCAGAACCCTTTTTTCCTCAGAACAACATCAGAACCAAGCCAATGACGGTGCAGCCGAACGTGGCATATCCGCCATCGATCAACGTCAGGCGAAATGGCCGCCCGCTGAACCCGTAGAACGTGGCGATCCATGGACTGACCAGAAACAGACCGATGCCAAAGCCTGACACGATACCTTCACCCAGCGTATCGATCCCGCTTAAGACAAAAACGTGGCGCATCATGCCCGCAACCAGAATGGCCCCGACGATGCTTGTCACATAAGGCACCGGGTCCGACCGGTTGGCAGGTGCATCGCCAGCCTCGTTCAGGGCCACGCCGGATGCGCCCATCCACGCTTTCGCAAAAATGGTGTACCACACCGCGCCGAACATAAACCCCGCGATGCCCGCGACGACCACTGCAAGAAATCCCATCTGTCCCTCCTTTTGGCACTTTAATGCAATGTGCCAGAACGGACGCGGATCGCCAAATGGTTATGGGGACACGCCCGCCATCTCGCAGACGATGCGCCATTGGTCTTCTGTCACCGGCTGGACCGACAGGCGCGAATTGCGGATCAGGGCCATTTCGGACAGTCGTTCATCGCCCTTGACCATCTCAAGCGTGACAGGGGTTTTAACCGGTTCAATCGCCTTGATATCCACACATTCCCAGCGCTCATCGTCGGTTGTGCTGTCGGGGTGGGCCTCTGCGATCACTTCGACGATGCCCACCACCGCCTTTTCCGTTTGCGAGTGGTAAAAGAAGCCGCGATCCCCAATCGCCATCTCGCGCATGAAATTGCGGGCCTGATAGTTGCGAACACCGTCCCATTCTTCGCCCGCGTCCCCTTTGGCCACCTGATTGTCCCAGCTCCAGGTTGACGGTTCGGATTTGAACAACCAGTAGTTCATGTGCCCATCACCTGCTTCCACGCCGTGATCTGCACGTCACGAAACAACCCGGCCTTGGCATAGGGGTCATTGTCAGCCCAGGCCTGTGCCGCGGCCAAGTCGTCCACATCCAGCACGATCAGCGACCCGCATGGTTGACCTTCTCCATCCAGAAATGGACCCGCCTTTTGCACCACGCCCGTCCTTTCCAGATAGGCCAGATGATCGGGCCGGTTTTCCATTCGAATGGGCAATGCACCATCCTTGTCCCATGCCATCAACGCAAAAATCATGTCATTCCTCCTTCAGCGGGCGGCCCAGCAGCAGGTCCATCGCGCCTTTGATATCCACGTGGCCATCCACAAGATCTGCCACAGTCCCACAAATGGGCAAGTCCAACTTGCGGTCCGCCGCAACACGGCGTAGGGCCTGCGCGGTCGCCGCCCCTTCTACCGTGACGCTGGCATCAAATGCACGTCCTGCACCAAGGGCAAGGCCCAGTTGATAGTTCCGCGATTGATCGGACGTACAGGTGAGGGTCAAATCACCCAACCCACTCAAGCCCATCAAGGTATCCGCCTGCGCACCATATGCGCCGGCCACCCTCTGCATCTCGGCAAACCCCCGTGTCATCAGCGCCGCGCGGGCGCTGTGCCCAAGGCCAGCGCCCATCACGGCCCCACACCCGATCGCGATCACGTTTTTCAACGCGCCACCCAGCTCGGCACCGATCACATCTGCGCTGCGATAAAGGCGCAAGGTCGGCGTGGACAGTTGCGCCTGCAGATCGCGGGCGACTGCATCCTGCGAACAGGCAAGCGTGAGAGCGGTGGGCAATCCGCGCGCAATGTCGGCGGCAAAGCTGGGGCCGGTAAGGACGGCAGCATGTTGAGCCGTTTCCAGAATTTTGGCCGGGCCAAACCCGGTGTTCAAATCAATGCCCTTGCAGCAGGCCACGACAGTTTTGCCACTCAAATCGTGCGAGGATACGAAACCGGCCAGGGCCTGCATCGGAACGGCCATCAGCAAAATGTCAGCGGCCAAAGCAGTCTCTAATTGGGTGGAAACTGTCAGATCGTCAGGAAAGTGCACGTCCGGCAAGCGTCGGGGGTTCTGTCGTTCCGCTTGCATCCCGGCAACGTCACGGCCCCACAAGGTCACCGGCCCCTGCCGCCCCAGTGTAATGGCAAGGGCTGTCCCGAATGCGCCCGCCCCAATCACCGCAACGCTCACGCCTTCGCCCCTTTTTTGCCGGAGCCAAGCATTGCAGCGCTGTCCATATCCAGTGGCATCCGGGGACGCGCCGACAGGCTCATATCGTCTGGCGCCCGCACGGCCATCTGTTCGATCCCCGCAGCTGCAATCATCGCAGCATTGTCAGTGCACAGCGCAAGAGGCGGGGCGAGGAACCGCACGCCGAATTCGCCCGATATCGTCTCTAACCCGCCTCGAATCGTCATATTCGCAGCAACGCCTCCCGCGACACAGAATGTCGGCGTATCGGGAGTGAGGGAGAGGTAACGCTCCAGCGCTCGCGCGCTTTTGCCAACCAAACTGTCACGTACGGCCGCCTGAAAAGATGCAGCGAGATCCGCCTGATCCTGTTCGTGCAAACCGTCCTGCGCATCGACCAGATCATCGCGCGCGCGCAGCACCGCAGTCTTGAGCCCGGAAAAGCTGAGATCGCAGCCCGGCTTGTTCGCCAAAGGACGCGGAAAAGCAAAGCGCGCTGGATCACCCTCATGCGAAATCGTCTCTATTGCAGGGCCTCCGGGCTGTCCGAGCCCCAGCAGGCGGGCAACCTTGTCAAATGCTTCGCCGGGGGCGTCGTCGATTGTGCCGCCCAGACGCTCGAACCTGTCTGGCCCGTGCACGATCAGGAACTGGCAATGCCCACCGGACACAAGGAGCATCAGATAGGGAAACGCGACGCCATCCGACAAACGCGGGGTCAGGGCGTGGCCCGCCAAATGGTTGACGCCGTACATGGGCAGGCCGGTCGCTGCGGACAGACCTTTTGCCATCATGACACCCGACACCACGCCACCGATCAGGCCGGGGCCGCAGGTCACCGCGATGGCGTCGATCCCGTCCAGCCCGATACCCGCCTGTTCCAGCGCTGCAACGATGCTGACATCCAGTCGTTCGGCATGGGCGCGCGCCGCGATTTCGGGAACGACACCGCCAAAGGCTGCGTGCAGGTCGGTCTGCGCATAAACGACCGATGACAACGCCGTCATTTCGCCCGGAACGCCGCGCACCACAGCGGCGGCTGTGTCATCACAGCTGCTTTCAATTCCCAGCAAGGTTTTGGCGCGACTCATGGGTCAAGGTCCGTTGCACGTACAGACTGCGCGAGGTAACACTTTGAACTGTGGCAAACAATGCATCCCCCGCTCCCATTCCCCTGATCATGACGCGCCCACAATCTGCGTCCGAGGCGTTTGTGGCAAGCCTTCCGGATGCAACCCGTGCCCGGTTCGAACCGGTGTTCAGCCCGCTCGTCGAAATCGTACCGCTGCCGCTCACGGTCACGATCAATGCACACGACAGCGCTGTGTTTTCCTCTGCCAATGGCGTGCGCGCCGCGCCTGACGGACAGGGCCGCATCGCCTATTGCATCGGATCGGCCACTACAAAGGTTGCGCAGGACCGGGGTTGGGACGCCCGGCAAATGGGCACGGATGCGGACGGTTTGGTTAAGAATTTGCGGTCGGTCGCCCCTGAGAACAATTTACTGCACCTGTCCGGTGTGCACACGCGGGGCGATGTGGCGGGCCGACTGGCCAAGGCAGGTCTGAACATCAAAAATATCGCGGTTTACGATCAGCGCCTGTGCCCGCTCACACCCGAGGCGTCACAGATCATCGCGACCGCCGCGCAGGTCGTCGTACCGCTGTTTTCACCACGCACGGCCGCACAGTTTTTGAAAGTGACCCCAAACACCGCATCCGTGCACGCAGTCGCCTTAAGCGCGGCAATCGCCGCCGTATTGCCAGCGGATGCGCTGGCCAGTCTGACCATTGCGACGCACCCCGATGCACAGTCGATGGGCGCTGCACTTTCCCACGTGGCCTAGCGGAACTGATTACAACCCAGCGGGTTGAGGGGCAGCGGCGCGCAGAGTAGAGTTCAAGACGGCGCGCTGCGCGTCGAAAGAATCGGAAGGGGGAGACGACCTTGGCTAAACGGAAACGCCCAAATCAGGCCACCAAGGACGAGTCATCCTCTGAAACTCCCAAAACAGATGAGACACTCATTGAGGGTAGTGTCGTCGATGAAGTGACCAAAGATGCGCCGACAGAAGACGCATCGACGGACGTTGAATCGACGACTGACGATACCCCTGAAGCGCAGGAAAGTGACGCGGACAAATCCGACGCGACAACTGCTGAAGATGTGATCGAAGCCGAGATCAGCAGCGACGAGTCAGCCGAAACGAGCGAAGCGCCTGAGCCTGAGCCTGAGCCTGAGCCTGAGCCTGAGCCTGAGCCTGAGCCTGAGCCTGAGCCTGAGCCTGAGAGCGCAATGCTGCCAGCGCCAACACCTGTCCAGCCGGAACCGGAGCGGGCGTCGGTGCTGCCGATGATCTTTGCTGGCATTCTGACGGCCATCCTCGGATTTATGGCGGCCCGCAGCGATATGCTGCCCGCAAGCCTTCAGGCCCCGACCCCAGAGGTTGACCCGGCCATCGCCCAAGGGATCGCAGACGCCAATGATCGTCTTTCCAACCTAGAAGCGGCCTTTGCCGAACTGCCGGCGTCTCAACCGCCCATTGTCACCGAAGGTCAGGTTGATCTGAGCCCGGTGACAGATCAGCTCAGCGAACTTTCGCAACAAGTGGCGGCATTGGCCCCCCTGTCGGAACGCCTTGATGTGCTGACGGCGCGGGTGGATGCGCTGGTCGCGCAGCCCGCGGCCGAAGTTGAGGTCCCGGACGAAGCCCTTGAAGCCGCGATGGCGGAACTGCGCTCTGTCGCTGCCGCCCAGCAGGCCGAAATCGATCAGCTTCTGGCCAATGCGCAGTCGATCCAAAGTGATGCGGTCGCCGAAGCGAATGCAACGCTGATGCGTGCCGCATTGACGCGGATCACGTCGGCCATCGACACCGGCGCGCCCTTTGCCACGGCCCTGGGCGATCTGGAACAGGCCGGTGCCACGGACATCCCCGCAGTGCTGCAATCAGTCGCCGCTGACGGGGTCACGCCCCTTGCCACCTTGCAGGAAGAAATCCCGGATGCGGCCCGTGCCGCCCTTGCCGCCGCACGCGGTGCAGGCGAGGACAGCAGCGGGCTTGGCGGGTTTTTGCAGCGCCAGCTTGGGGCCCGGGCGCTTGAGCCGCGCGAAGGTT
This sequence comes from Tateyamaria armeniaca, assembly GCF_045797845.1. NCBI lineage: Bacteria > Pseudomonadati > Pseudomonadota > Alphaproteobacteria > Rhodobacterales > Roseobacteraceae > Tateyamaria > Tateyamaria armeniaca. The sequence continues at coordinate 1,166,395 of NZ_JBHDIY010000002.1, read as the reverse complement.
CGGACCCGAACTCGGTCCTGTCCCGGGTCGAGGCTGCTGTCAGGGCCGGACGGTTGGGTGATGCCCTAGCCGAGGCTGAGGCACTGCCCGAACCCGCACGCAACGCCATGGAATCATGGTTGGAACAGGCGCAATCGCGCCAAGACGCCGTCACAGCGGCAAACGCATTGGCAGAACGCCTGTCTGCACTCTGAAGGGGCCTATTTATGATCTGGTCATTGGTTAAAATCGTCGTCTTCATTGTGGCCGTTGCCGCACTGGCCCTTGGGGCTGGCTATTTGCTCGAAGCCGAAGGCGGGGTGCGTGTTATCGTGGCCGGTCAGGAATTCACGCTGGGCCCACTGGAATCCGTTGTTGGCCTGATCGTGCTGGTGCTGGTGATCTGGATCGGTCTCAAACTGCTGGGTCTGCTGGTCGCGTTCTGGAAATTCCTCAACGGGGATGAAACCGCGCTGTCCCGTTATTTTGCGCGCAACAAAGCCGCCAAAGGGTTCGATGCGCTGGCCGAAGGCATGATGGCGCTCGCCTCGGGAGAAGGGCGCGTAGCACTGGCCAAGGCGGAAAAGGCCGACCGTTACCTGAACCGTCCCGAACTGACCAACCTGCTGACAGCGCAGGCCGCAGAACTGGCCGGGGATCGCAAAAAGGCGGAAGAAACCTATCGCAAACTGGTGCAGAACGATTCCACCCGCTTTGTCGGCGTGCGTGGAATCATGAAGCAAAAGCTGGCGGATGGGGACACAGACACCGCCCTCAAACTGGCGGAAAAAGCGTTCGCGCTGAAACCCAAGCATGAGGATACGCAGGACGTGCTGCTGAAACTTCAGGCCGGGCACGAAGATTGGGCGGGTGCGCGTCAGACCCTGTCGGCCAAGCTGAAATACGGCAACCTGCCACGTGACATTCACAAACGCCGCGACGCCGTTCTTGCGCTGAGCGAGGCGAAAAAGGTTCTGGACAAGGAACAAACCATCGAAGCCCGCGAGGCCGCGATTGCCGCCAACAAGCAATCGCCAGATTTGATCCCCGCCGCCGTCATGGCCGCCGAAGGGTATATCGAGCAAGGCCAGAAGAAATACGCCACACGGCTGCTGAAAAAGGCGTGGGAGGCACAACCCCATCCCGACCTTGCCGCCGCATTTGCAGCGATTGAACCCAATGAAACGCCAGCGGCCCGTCTAAAACGGTTTGCCCAACTGACGCGCAGCCACCCGGAGAATTCGGAATCCCGAATGCTGATGGCCGAACTCAACATCGCTGCCGAGGATTTCCCGGCGGCCCGGCGTGCCCTTGGCGATCTGTTTGAAACCGATCCCACGACGCGTTCTGCGACGTTGATGGCCGCAATTGAACGGGGTCAGGGCGCAAGTGACGCCGTTGTTCAGGGCTGGCTGACGCGGGCACTGTCCGCGCCGCGTGGCCCGCAATGGGTGTGTGACAATTGCCAGAACATCCATGCCGAATGGACGCCGATCTGCACCAACTGTTCTGCCTTTGACACCCTGTCGTGGAAACGCCCGCCCAGCGCTGAAATCGCGATGCCCGGAGGTACGGAGATGCTGCCGTTGCTTGGGGCACAAAGTGCGGAGGCGGCAGGCAATGCCATGACCGTCGTTGAAAGCACCAGCGACGAAAGTGACGTGATCGAGGCCGAAGACCTCGGCAATCCGAAGAAAAAGGGCGCATAGCCGGGTCCACGCCCGCGCTTGCGCCTCGCAATACTTGCAGGCCCTGATACTCGCGTTATACGTGTTTCATGTCGTCTTTCCGGGCGTCTTGTCGGTGTGAGCCGCGCGGACGGTGACGGGAAAGGCCGGGGGAACATGCGTGGTGCGACTGAAATTGAACAAACTGCTCGCACTCTACCTTGTGCTGACCTTGTCGGCCTGCACCCTGCCACGCGGCGCTGCCATCCAAAGCGAGGTTGTGCGCAGTCAGGGTGATGAGACGGCGACATTCTCAGTTGTCCCGGTTACACCTGCGAACATCACCCAGTTGCGCACATGGCCGGTGACCGGATGGGCCGGCCATTACCATTGGTTCAGCGGCACCCGTGGGCCGAAATCGAACCTCATCCGTCCGGGCGATCTGATCGACCTTGTGATATGGGACAATCAGGACAGCTCATTGCTCACGTCGCTGGGTGCAAACAATGTGACCCTGTTAGGGCTCCGCGTCTCTCCCTCCGGCACCATTTTCGTGCCCTATGTCGACGAAGTGTCCGTTGGTGGCGCAACACCAGAGGGCGCGCGCGAACGCATCGAAGACCAGCTTGAATCCGTTGTGCCTGACGCACAGGTTCAACTGACCGTGCAGGCGGGGCCAGACAATTCCGTCAGTGCGGTACGGGGGTTTTCCAAGCCCGGGACCTACCCCATGCCCAATCGCGACTTTTCGATCCTGAACCTGATTTCCGTCGCGGGGGGGATCACGGACAGCCTTGAAAATCCGTTGGTCCGTGTGATCAGGGATAACCAGTCCTACGATATCCGTGCCGACACGCTGTTTGACAGGCCCTCTGCCAATGTCGTGCTGCGCGGCGGGGACAGTGTGATCGTGGAAGAGGATGACCGGTATTTCGTCGCTCTGGGTGCGACCGGGTCAGAAGCCGTCGTTCCGTTCAATCAGGAACACATCACCGCGATTGAAGCGCTGGCGCTGTTGGGTGGGTTGAACGACACCCGCGCCAATCCCAAGGGCATTCTTGTCCTGCGCGACTACCCGCAAAAGGCGGTGCGCAGTGACGGATCCGGCCCACCCAAGGCCCAGGTGGTGTTCACCATCGATCTGACATCTGCCGAAGACATTTTTGCCGCGCGCAAATTCCAGATCAATCCCAACGATTTGGTCATGGCCACGGAAAGCCCTGTTGGGTCTGTGCGCACAGTGTTCGGCCTGATCGGGTCTGCTGTGGGTGTCAGCAACGCACTGGACGGCAACTGACCTTACGAAAAAGGCCCCAGCGCAACTGTGCGGGGCCTCTTCTTTCGTCCGTAGGGTGGGGTTTCACCCCACCACGCACATCAATACCGGTAATGCTCGGGCTTGAACGGCCCCTCGGGCGTCACCCCGATATAGGCGGCCTGCGCGCTGTCAAGTTGCGTCAGTTTCACACCGATGCGATCCAGATGCAGGCGGGCCACTTTTTCATCCAGATGTTTGGGCAGGATGTAGACGTCGTTTTTGTACTTGTCCGTGTTCTGCCACAGCTCGATCTGCGCAAGCACCTGGTTGGTAAAGCTTGCCGACATCACGAAAGACGGGTGGCCCGTCGCATTGCCAAGGTTCAGCAGACGCCCTTCGGACAGCAGGATCAGACGATTGCCATTCGGCATCTCGATCATGTCCACCTGTTCCTTGATTCTCGTCCACTTGTGGTTCTTCAGCGCAGCAACCTGAATTTCGTTGTCGAAGTGGCCGATATTGCCGACGATGGCCATGTCCTTCATCTCGCGCATGTGCTCGATGCGGATCACGTCCTTGTTGCCGGTGGTGGTGATGAAGATGTCGGCAGAGCCTACAACGTCCTCAAGCAGAACAACCTCAAACCCGTCCATGGCGGCCTGAAGGGCGCAGATCGGATCAACCTCGGTCACCTTGACGCGCGCGCCTGCACCGGCAAGCGACGCGGCCGAACCTTTGCCCACATCGCCGTAGCCCATGACCACGGCCACCTTACCGGCCATCATGGTGTCGGTGGCGCGGCGGATGCCATCGACCAGCGATTCCTTGCAGCCATATTTGTTGTCGAATTTCGACTTGGTCACCGAATCATTCACGTTGATCGCCGGGAAGGGCAGCTGTCCGTCACGGACCAGTTCGTAAAGGCGGTGCACGCCGGTTGTCGTCTCCTCGGAAACGCCCTTGATCTGGTCGCGGATTTTGGTGAACCAGCCGGGGCTTTCGGCCATACGCTTGGCAATCTGCGCCTTGATCACTGTCTCTTCTTCGGATGTCGGAACGGGGATGATTTCCTCACCCGCTTCTGCGCGCGCGCCCAGAAGGACGTACAGGGTCGCGTCGCCACCATCGTCCAGGATCATGTTTGGCCCGTCGGCAAACTGGAACGATTTGTCGAGGTAATCCCAATGCTCTTCCAGCGACTGGCCCTTAACGGCGAACACCGGCACGCCGCTTTCGGCGATCACAGCCGCCGCGTGATCCTGCGTCGAAAAGATGTTGCACGAGGCCCAGCGCACGTCCGCACCCAACTCGACCAGAGTTTCGATGAGAACAGCCGTCTGGATCGTCATGTGCAGCGATCCGACGATGCGCGCGCCGGACAACGGCTTGCTTTCGCCGTACTCCTGACGACATGCCATCAGCCCGGGCATTTCCGTTTCCGCGATGTCCAGTTCCTTGCGACCGTACCCGGCCAGCGCGATATCTTTTACAACGTAATCAGTCGCCATATGCGTCATCCTCATGAAAGTTGAGGATGCGCTACCAGTTTCTGCCATCAGGCTCAATGCGGCTTTGAGTCGGACTTAGTCGCCGGTGTCCAGCGTGGCGAGAATCAGATCGTCGCTGACCGTGCTACCCCAGTCGTTGCCCTGTGCCAGAACGCAGCTTTGTCCATCGGCAAGGTACTGCACCAGCGTCCACGTTCCATTCGCTTCTGACGCCCAAATCGCCGTTGTTTCCGTTCCTGACCCCTCGACCGGTGTCTCTGCATACCAATCGATCAGGCTGGCCTCCATCTCGGCTGCAGACATGCAGACGTCCTTTGCAGACAGGGTTGTGGCACTCAAGGCGGTGGCTGCAACAGACGCAGCGGCAAACAACAAAACGGGTTTCATAGCGATCTCCTTCGCTTTCAAACCCGCAATGCGCGGAAAATGTTCCACATAACCCGGCCCCGAACGGGCCAGACCGTTGATCTGCATCAACGGCGCGTGGCGGATTTCTCTGCATACCAAGCCAACATCAACCCACACTCAGGCTGGAGGCCTCAATGTCCCTACCCAAGACAATGAAAGCTGCCGTTGTACACAAACTCGGCGCCCCGCTCGACATCCGCGACGTCCCTGTTCCCGAAGTGGGACCCGGCCAAGTCCTCATGCGGGTGCAGGCCAGCGGTGTGTGTCACACAGACCTGCACGCAGCCGAAGGCGATTGGCCGGTCAAGCCGACCGCCCCCTTTATCCCGGGCCATGAGGGGGTGGGTGAAGTTGCAGCCGTTGGCGCAGGCGTCACCCACCTCAAGGAGGGCGACAGGATCGGCGCGCCATGGCTGCACAGCGCATGCGGGCGCTGCGAACACTGCGTGGGCGGTTGGGAAACCCTGTGCCCCGATCAGCAACGCACAGGATATTCCGTAAACGGTGGCTATGCCGATTATGTGCAATGCGATGCGAATTACGTGGGCTTGCTGCCCGATTCATTGGATTTTGGCCCGGCCGCGCCGGTGTTGTGCGCTGGCGTGACTGTCTACAAGGGCCTGAAAGAGCTTGAAGCAAAGCCGGGCGACTGGATCGCCATTTCCGGCATTGGTGGGTTGGGGCACATGGCCGTGCAATACGCCAAAACGATGGGATATCGCGTGATCGCCGTCGATGTTCATCAGGACAAACTTGATCTGGCGCGCAAGCTGGGGGCGGATGAGACTTTTCACGCCGTCGATCAGGATCCCGTCGCCGAGTTGCAAAGCCAGATGGGCGGCGTGCACGGCGTTCTGGTCACGGCAGTGTCCAATTCCGCGTTTTCGCAAGCCGTGGGCATGTTGCGTGCTGGTGGCTTTATGTCCCTTGTGGGCCTGCCACCCGGTGACTTCCCGCTACCGATCTTTGAGGTTGTGTTGAAACGGATCACCGTGCGCGGATCCATTGTGGGCACGCGCAATGACCTGGCCGAGTCTTTGGCGTTTGCGGCAGAGGGCAAAGTGAAATCGCATTTCTCGTGGGACACACTGGACAATATCAACGCCATCTTTGACCGGATGCGCGCCGGTGCCATCGAAGGGCGCATTGTGCTGCGTATGTAGTTGTATTCACCCTTCCCTCGCCCTGCCTGTCGTGGAACAAACGTGGCCGACCAGTACACGCAGGACAGGGACACATGGCGAAACAACCACGCGCATGGCAACGGATGCTGTCGGGTCGTCGCCTCGACCTGCTTGACCCCACGCCTATGGACATCGAGATCGAGGATATCGCCCACGGTCTCGCCTTTGTCGCGCGCTGGAACGGGCAGACTTTAGGCGACTTTGCCTATTCGGTCGCCGAACATTCCCTTTTGGTAGAGACGCTTTTTAGCCGTATCGCGCCCAAGGCACCGCCCAAATGGCAGCTGGCCGCACTGCTGCATGACGCGCCGGAATATGTGATCGGTGACATGATTTCACCGGTCAAGGCGGCGGTCGGGCCAGGCTATGGCGCACTGGATGAACGGCTTGAGGCTGCGGTTCACATCCGATTTGGCCTGCCCGCCAAAGTGCCCGCGACGATCAAGAAACAGATCAAGAGGGCCGACAAGATCAGCGCATGGATGGAGGCGACCCAAATCGCAGGGTTTACCGAAGCCGAGGCGACACGTTTCTTTGGCAAACCACCCGCCGACATGATCGACGATCTGCAAATCGTGCTGCGCCCACCGCTTGAAACCCGCCACGCCTTTACAGCGCGACACGGCGCCTTGCTGGAGCAGTGCATATGATCCACGTCCGTCCGGCCATCGGCCTTGATGCGTCATCAATGGCCCGCCTGCTGAATGAAATCATAGCCGATGGGGCAACCACAGCGTTGACCAGCGCGGTGTCCGGCAATGATCTGGCGGAATGGATGTCTGCCAATGATGGCCGCGCAGCATGGCATGTTGCTGTGAACGACGGCGAACAGGTCTTGGGTTTTCAATGGATTGAGGCGGCAGACTATTTGCCGCCCGAGGCCGCCGAGATCGCGACCTTCGTTCAGATCGGGCAAACGGGTCTTGGCATCGGCTCACGACTGTTCGAGGCGACGAGGGCTGCGGCCAAAACGATTGGCTACAAATGGATCAACGCCAACATCCGTGCGGATAATGAAGGCGGTTTGATCTACTACCAGTCGCGCGGATTTCAGGACTATGGCCGGATCGACAATTACGAAATGGCGAACGGCCATACTGTCGACAAGATCCTCAAACGCTACGATCTGTAACGCGTCGATTAATTGTCAGTTGTGGCCAAGCTGTCCGCTAACGCGGGGAGCGTTTGGCCAGAATGCGTTGCAACGTGCGGCGGTGCATGTTCAGACGACGCGCTGTTTCCGACACGTTACGGTCACACAGCTCATAGACCCGTTGGATGTGTTCCCAGCGCACGCGATCCGCGCTCATCGGGTTTTCGGGCGGTGGGGGCAGGTCGTCGCCGGTGGCCAGCAGTGCATTGGTGATATCCGTCGCATCGGCCGGTTTGGACAAATAGTCGGTCGCGCCGATTTTCACCGCCGCCACGGCCGTCGCAATCGCACCATAGCCCGTCAGGACGACAACGCGGGCGTCAGGCCGCCGGTCGCGCAGAACCTCGACGACATCAAGTCCGTTTCCATCCTCAAGCCGCAAATCCACAACAGCATAGGCCGGGGGACGGGCGGTCGCGATGGCTTTGCCACCCGCAACACTGTCCGCGGTCTCGATCTCGAACCCGCGTTTCTCCATCGCCTTGGCAAGGCGGCGCAGAAACGGTTCGTCGTCATCAACCAGTAATAGTGTCTTGTCAGTGCCCAGTTCGGGCATCGCGGCGTCTGCCATGTGGTGCTCCAGTTCCCGTATTCCGTCTTTTATGGCTGGGGATAGATATGGAGCGCTGACCCGCCCGGGTCAAATTTTTCCGTCTTTTCAGACGTTTTCAATGAAACATGCGACCGTGTCCGCCATCGCGTCCGCCGACGTATCCCTGCGGAAAAATTCGACAAATCCAATTTCAGGCATCACCAGATAAGTGAAAGTCGAATGATCGACAAGGTAGAACTCATCCGACTTGTCATGCGCCTTGTAATACGTCCGATAAGCCGCAGACGCGGCGGCGACCTGTTCAACCGATCCCGTCAGACCAATCATCTTTTCATGCAGGTTATAGGCAAAATCGCCGACCAGTTCGGGCGTGTCGCGTTCGGGATCGATGGTTATGAAGACCGGAGTGACAGACATGCCGCGTTCTTCCAGCAGATCGACAGCCTCGGCATTGCGGGCGGTGTCCAACGGGCAGACATCGGGGCAGAACGTATAGCCGAAATAGATCAGTGTCGGTTCAGTGATGACATCCTGATCGGTCACTGTCTGGCCTTCGGCATTGACCAGCTCGAACGGTCCGCCAATCTGATTGCCGTCGCCTGCGATCTTGGTGGCCGAACACTGCGCAATGCCCGTTTCCTCACCACCCTGCGACATCCACCAGACCCCACCCAGAAAAACGGCGGCGACAAGTGCAGCGATGGGTGCAATGATACGGGTCATGTTCGGCCTCATAGCTTGGAAGTTGATGTCCTTGCTATCAACCTTACACTCCTGTGCAACCAACGAAGTAGTGACATGATGGCGCAATCTGAAATTGGGCTGGTAACCGGCCAGCAACGCTCGAACTGGATCAAACTGCGCACCATGATCCTGTTGCGCTGGGTGGCGATTGTTGGCCAGCTGGTGGCACTGACCGTGGCCCAACAGATGTATGGGCTGCAGCTTGAAATCGGGCTGTGTTATCTGGCAGTTGGCATATCGGTGATCGGCAACCTGATAGCCATTTTCGTGTTTCCTGAAAACAAGCGCCTCGCCGAATCCGAAAACCTGCTGATGGTGTTGTTCGACCTGTTGCAGCTTGGGTTTCTTTTGTCGCTGACCGGTGGGCTCAACAATCCGTTTGCCTTGCTCATGCTGGGGCCTGTGACGATTTCAGCCGCTGTTTTGACAACACGGTCCACCATTCTGGTGGGGGCAACGGCGATCATCATCGTGACGCTGTTGTCAGAGTTTCACTTGCCTTTGCGCACGCAGGACGGTGCGACACTCAGCATTCCGGACCTGTTTGTTTTCGGCAACTGGATCGCGCTGGTGATTGCCGTGTGCTTCATCGGCCTTTATTCGCGCCGTGTGACGTTCGAAATCCATTCGATGTCCGATGCGCTGTCCGCCACCCAGCTTGCGCTGTCACGCGAACAGAAGCTGACCGATCTGGGCGGCGTTGTTGCCGCCGCCGCGCATGAATTGGGCACGCCACTCGCGACCATCAAACTGGCCAGCGCCGAGTTGATGGAAGAACTGTCAGATCAGCCTGAATTGCGCGAAGATGCGGCATTGATCCGCGAACAGGCGGACCGGTGCCGCGATATCCTGCGCGACATGGGCCGGGCCGGCAAAGACGACCTTCATTTGCGCCAGGCCCCCCTGATGGCCGTTATGGAAGAAGCCGCAGAACCCCACATCCATCGCGGCAAAACGGTCAATTTCATCCACGATCCCGATGCGGGCGGCGAAGTGGATCAGCCTGCCATCGTCCGCCAGCCCGAGATCATTCACGGCCTGCGCAATCTGGTTCAGAACGCCGTCGATTTCGCCCGCTCGACCGTGTGGATCGAGGCGCATTGGACGGATACGGAAATCACCCTGCGCATCATGGATGACGGGCGCGGGTTTCCGGCGCACGTTCTGGGCCGGATCGGCGAGCCGTTTGTGCGGTGGCGCAAACCCGCTTCGGCGCGCGTCGAACGCCCAGAATACGAGGGGATGGGCCTTGGCCTTTTTATCGCGAAAACCCTTCTGGAACGCTCTGGCGCTGAACTGACATTCGCCAACGGATCCGACCCTTACGCAACCACACCAGTAAATGGCGATTACCGCGGCGCCATCGTGGTGGTTGTCTGGCCCCGCCACAAGATTGACGCGCGAAGTGGCGAAAATGCCGTGCCACAGGGTCAAAATGTGAAAATACGGGCCTGAAACCGCGTTCGACGCACCAAAGTTAACGCAGTGTTAACCTTAGTGAAGCATGGGTGAAGCCTCGCGGTTGGAAGGTGACAAAGCGTGCCTGTGGTCGAGATCATCGTAGTGTTTGTCTGTGCAGCGGCTGCTGTTGGTGCGGGTATCGCCTTTTTGGGGATGCGCGGGACAGTGCCCGCGTCGATGCCTCAACCGACCCCCAAGGTATGCATTTCCTGTTTTGCGACCTCGATCTGGAACATGCGACAGAACAGGCCCGGGCGGTTTTGTTCAAGGAAACCGGTGAAACCGACTGGCACGCCCTGCGCGCGGCCCTGATGGCCCGTTTCCCCGGTCTGCCGGATGCAGATGGGTTGCGCACCCTTGAATCCCTGACCCTGCACTCCGCCGCGCTGGATGATCCTGCGATCCTGCATCTGGACCGCGAACAGGAAATGACCCGCGTCGTGATCGAACACGAATTCATGACGGATGCCAGTTCCGTGCACGCGGCCAAATCCATCGAAGCGGAACTTGGAACGCTGCGCCTTGCTGCATCTGCCTCTCCCTACCCGATTTGGCTGGTTGGGATGGATGGCAGAATTCAGTGGTTTAACACAGCCTACGAAACGCTCGCGACGGCGGCCCGCCCGGATCAAACAGGGATGGACGAACCGCTGTTCACACCCGACCCTGACGAGCTGGACGACAAGCGCACCTTGCGCGTCGCGGTGAAAATTGCCGAAACCGGCACAACCGAATGGTACAACGTGACGGCGACCGAAGTGGACGGCGGCATCATCTACCACGCCGTCGATATCAACGCCGTCATCGAAGCCGAAGTGGCCCAGCGCAACTTTGTCCAGACGCTGGCCAAGACATTCGCACATCTGTCTATTGGCCTCGCCATTTTTGATCGCAACGGCCAGCTTGCCCTGTTCAATCCAGCGATGGTTGATTTAACCTCGCTGCCGGTCGAGTTCCTGAGTGGTCGGCCCGCCCTGCTCGCCTTTTTCGACCGCTTGCGCGACAACCGGGTGATGCCCGAGCCCAAAAACTACAGTTCTTGGCGTCAGGAAATCTCAGACATGATCGCGGCGGCAACCCATGCCAGCTATCAAGAGACATGGACCCTTGATACCGGCCACACATACCGGGTCAGTGGCCGCCCCCATCCCGACGGTGCCGTCGCCTTTCTGATCGAAGACATCACCGCCGAAATCTCACTGACCCGAAACTTCCGCGCCGAATTGGAATTGGGCCAGTCCCTGATGGACACATTCGAAGATGCGCTGGCGGTTTTTTCCTCGGCAGGTGTTTTGACCTTCTGCAACAGCGCCTTCCGCGAGATGTGGAACATGGACCCCGATTGCAGTTTTGCAGACGTCACAATCGTCGACTCGATCAAGGAATGGCAGGCCCAGACCGCTCCCAACCCCGCATGGGCAGACATCCGCGACTTTGTGATGAAGCTGGGTGAACGCGCGCCATGGGAGGCAGATGTGATCCACCTTCAGGATGGTCCCTACACGGTCCGCCTGTCTCCGATCGCATCCGGTGCGACAGTTGTCCGTTTTGCCGAAAACCTGCCACTGCCAGCACCCGCGCCTCGCATCAAAGTCTAGGTCATTCCGCTTGCAGCGACCGGGGATGCGGATAGTTTGGCGGGATGACTGCAAGCCCACTAAACCTCGACTGGCCTGACGCCGATGCCACGGCCCGATGTGGTGTCGCGCTTAGTAAGGTTTTAGGCCCTGGGGACGTTGTGTTGTTGAGCGGACCAGTCGGCGCTGGCAAAACCCATTTTGCGCGCGCCTTGATCCAGTCGCTTTTGATCACACCCGAAGACGTCCCATCGCCAACTTTCACGCTTGTCCAAACCTATGACACCACGTCGGGTGCATTGTGGCACGCCGATTTGTACCGTGTGTCAATGGACACGGAAATCGACGAACTTGGGTTGGTCGAAGCGTTCGAGGATGCGATTTGTCTGGTCGAATGGCCTGATCGCCTTGGCCCTTTGACCCCGGCAGATGCGCTGCTGATCGATATTTCCCCACAGCCTGACAGTCGCACGGCGCACCTGTCCTGGACGGATGCCAAATGGCACGCCCGGCTTGCGGACCTCGTGCAACATGTCTGACCGCGACAAGATCATTTCAGCCTTTCTGGCAGACGCAGGCTGGGGCGGGATAAAACGCACGCTGGTCGCAGGCGACGCCTCGAACCGCCGATATGAGCGGTTGGCAAAATCCCCTCAGGCCACAGTGATCCTGATGGATGCCCCGGCAGAAAAGGGCGAAGATGTCGGCCCTTTCTTAGAGATCACCAACCACTTGCGCAGCGTTGGATTGTCGGCGCCCGAAATCTTTGCTGATGATCAGAAGAACGGACTGCTTTTGATCGAAGACCTCGGCGATGACCTGTTCGCGCGTGTGATTGAAAAGAATGCAAGTCTGGCAACGCCGCTTTATGAGGCGTCCGTCGATGTCCTGCTGCATTTGCATCAATCCAAGGCCCCTGACCTGCCCCGCTATGATGCTGACGTGATGACTGAACGCGCCGCCTTGGCGTTCGACTGGTATCAGCGCGGTACGCAGGGGTCTGTCGATCAGGGCGCCAAAGCGGCCTTTGAGACGGAGTTTCACGCGCTGCTCGCGCCACTGGATGCAGACGCCACTGTCTTGATCCAGCGGGACTACCACGCCGAAAACCTGATCTGGCTGCCCGCACGCAGCGGTGTCCAGCGGGTTGGCCTGCTGGATTACCAGGACGCGATGCTGGGTCACCCGGCCTATGATCTCATGTCTATTGTGCAGGATGCGCGGCGCGATGTGCATGCCGACACGGGCGACATGATGATCAAACGCTATGTCACTGCGGCCGGGTGTGACGCGGGCATGTTTCATGCCGCCTTTGCCTTACTGGGCGTCCAAAGAAACATGCGGATACTGGGCGTGTTCGCACGTCTGTCGATGCACTATGGCAAGCCGCACTATGTCGATCTGATCCCGCGTGTTTGGGGGCACATCAATATCAATCTGAACCATCCCTCATTGGCGAAAATCAAACCGTTAGTTCACGAAACATTGCCGACACCCACCCCTGCCCTTTTGCAAAAGCTCAAAGATCAATGCGCCACCATCCCCCTGCCCTGATGCTGTTTGCGGCCGGATTCGGGACGCGGATGAAGCACCTGACCGCGCATCAGCCCAAGCCCCTGATCAAAGTGGCCGGGCGCGCGCTGATCGATCACGCGCTCGATCTTGCACGTGGCGTGCGCGCAGACCCGATTGTCGCAAACCTGCACTATCTGCCAGAGCTTCTTGAACAGCATCTGAATGGGACATCCGTTTTGACAATCCGGGAAGAGCCCGAGATTCTTGAAACCGGCGGTGGTTTGCGAAACGCGTTGCCACAGCTTGGCACGGGCCCTGTGACCACCTTGAATTCCGATGCAATCTGGGCCGGACCAAACCCGCTGCGATTGTTGCTCGACGCGTGGGATCCTGCCGCCATGGATGCCTTGTTGGTCTGTGTGCCGCTGGAGCGGGTTCATGGCAGAACGGGGCGCGGCGACTTTGACATTGATGCCGCTGGCCGTCTGCACCGTGGCGGTGACTCTGTCTATGCCGGCGCACAAATCATGAAGACCGATTTACTGAAAACAGTCCCTGACAAGGCGTTTTCGCTGAACGTTGTTTGGAACATGATGGCAGATCAGCAGCGTATGTTCGGTCTCACCTATCCCGGGCACTGGTGCGATGTCGGCCACCCCGGCGGCATTGCAGAGGCTGAGGCCATGTTGGAGCGCGGCGATGTTTGACCCCTCGACATCACCCCGCGTCTTCGGCTGCGCCATGGGCGTGGATTTCCCCGCCGCCGTCATCCGGGGGCTGGAGCAAAGGCTGCAAAATGCAGCGCCAGAAGACTGGGCGCGGGTCACCTTGTTCGTCAACACCCGACGCATGGCGCGCCGTCTGCGCGATTTGTTCGATGCCGGGCCGCCCCGCCTTTTGCCGCGTATCCGGATGATCACAGACCTTGATGATCTGTTGCCGGGTGATCCGCTGCCAGAGGCAGCCTCGGCCTTGCGTCGTCGTCTGCAACTGGTCGCGCTGACCAACAAACTAATCGAACAACAGACAGGGTTCGCCCCCGAAACAGCCGGGTTTGATATGGCGGACAGTCTGGCAACCCTGATGGACGAGATGCAGGGTGAAGGCGTGAGTGCGGCGGATATTGCAAAGCTCGATGTATCCGATCAGTCCGGTCATTGGGCGCGCGCGCAACAGTTCATCGCAATCGCGCAATCTTATATCGATGCGTCCGGCGACGCTCCGGATGCCGAGGGGCGACAGCGCGACACGGTACTGCGTCTCATCGCCCATTGGGCCGAAACACCCGTTACAGATCCTGTTTTGGTCGTCGGCTCCACCGGATCGCGCGGCACCACGCAGTTGTTAATGCAGGCAATCGCCGCGTTGCCGCAAGGCGGTGTGATCCTGCCCGGTTTCGATTTCGACATGCCCGACGTCTGGGATGAGATGGCCAAGGACAAAGCGGGTGAAGACCACCCGCAATTCAGGTCTCTGAAACTTGCCGAACGGTTGAATATCCACACAAACGACATCGCACACTGGTCGGACACGCCTGTGCTGACGAAGTCGCGAAACCGTCTCGTCTCCCTCGCCCTGCGCCCGGCCCCGGTCACCGATGCTTGGCGGATTGAAGGGCCCGAACTTACCGACCTCGATGTTGCGACCGCCCCGATCACGCTGGTCGAGGCGGACACACCCCGCGCCGAAGCCATCGCAATTGCCATGCGCCTGCGCCAAGCTGCGGAGACCGGGCAGCGCGCCGCCCTGATCACGCCAGATCGGATGCTGACCCGTCAGGTCACCGCCGCCCTTGATCGCTGGAACATTTTGCCGGACGACAGCGCGGGCACGCCCCTGCACCTGTCCCCACCTGGTCGATTCCTGCGCCATGTCGCCAACCTGTTTGACCGTCCGCTGGATGCCGAGGCGCTGCTCACTCTGCTCAAACATCCGTTGACGCATTCGGGTCATGACCGAAACGAACATGTGCTCAAGACGCAAAAGCTGGAATTGCGGATGCGCAAACAGGGGCTGCCCTATCCCGACCGTGACAGCCTGCTGCATTGCGCCAGCCTTGCTGATAAAAACGATGTCGAGGGAATGGAACGCTGGGCCACGTGGGTGGCCAGTCTGACTTTTGGACAACAGTTACCGGGAAAATTGATGCTGGCCGACTGGCTTGATCGCCACATCGCGCTTGCCGAATCCATCGCCAATGGACCGAACGGCAAGGATGCAGGTGAGTTGTGGCTGAAAAAGGCGGGCCAGGAGGCGCGTGCTACCATCGCATCGGTCAGGGACGAGGCCGAATTTGGCGTCGAATTGACCGCCTCGGATTACGCAAACCTGATTGGCGGTATTCTCAGTCAGGGCGAAGTGCGCGACCGCGACACGCCTCACCCGACGATCATGATCTGGGGCACGCTAGAGGCACGGGTTCAAGGTGCCGAACTTGTCATTTTGGCGGGTTTGAACGATGGAACATGGCCCGAAGCGCCCAAACCTGATCCGTGGCTCAACCGAAAAATGCGTCTCGATGCAGGGCTTTTGTTGCCCGAACGCCGCATCGGGCTTTCGGCCCATGACTTTCAACAAGCCATCGCCGCGCCTGAGGTATGGCTGACGCGTTCCATCCGTTCGGACGATGCAGAAACCGTACCCTCGCGGTGGATCAACCGATTGAAAAACCTGACGGTCGGTTTGGCGACGCAAGGTGCGCCAGACGTCTGGAAGGACATGCAGAACCGCGGATCAATCTGGCTGGATCGCGTGCGCAAACTGGAGACGACCGAGGACGTCGCAAGGGCCCCGCGACCCGCGCCCTGCCCGCCTGTATCGGCGCGGCCCCGTGGTTTCAGCGTGACCGAGATCCAGACACTGATCCGCGATCCTTACGCCATCTATGCCAAACATTGCCTGAAGCTGCGCGCGCTCAATCCGTTGGTGCAGACACCTGATGCGCTACTGCGCGGGATCCTGTCGCATGACGTCATGGAGGCGTTTGTCAAAGCGACGCTCGCAGAGTCCAACGCTTTGTCGGTCGAGGCGCTATTAAGCCACGCACAAGACGTGCTGACCGCCAAAGTCCCCTGGCCCGCTGCGCGCGCCCTGTGGCTCGCCCGCTTTCAACGTTCCGCCGCGTGGATTGTCGAGACTGAGATTCAGCGTCAGGCCATTGCCACCCCCAGCCTGTTTGAAAAGGACGCAACAGGCCGCCTTGTCCTGCCGTCCATCGCGACAACTTTGACGGGCCGCGCTGATCGCATCGACATCGATCCGGCGGGCGACGTCATTCTGTATGACTACAAATCCGGATCACCGCCCACCCGCGACAAGCAAAGGCACTTTGACAAACAGCTTCTGATCGAGGCAGCGATGGTCGAAGAGGGCGCATTCAACAAACTGGGGCCGCGCACAGTGCGAGCCGCGCAATTCGTCGGGTTAGGGTCGAATCCACGGATCGAAGACGCCCCCATCGATGACGAACCGGGTTCCAAAATCCTCGCTGAACTGGTCAGCCTGCTGTCTGCCTATCTGGAAGGCGACAAAGGGTACGTGTCTCGCCGCGCCATGGAAAATGATACAGACGCGCGCGATTATGATCAGCTTGCGCGCTTTGGTGAATGGGATGTGTCCGCAGATGCCGAACCCGAGGTGCTGACGTGACGCAGCTGGACGAGGCGACACGCCGTCAACACAGTGCGGCGGAACCGATGGCATCGACATGGCTGTCCGCAAATGCAGGGTCGGGCAAGACACGCGTGCTGACAGATCGCGTCGCCCGCCTGCTGCTGGAAGAGGTCGAACCACAGCACATTCTGTGCCTGACCTATACCAAAGCCGCAGCCTCCGAGATGCAGAACCGCCTGTTCCAGCGGCTGGGCGCCTGGGCGATGCTGGATGACGACGCACTAACGGCGGCGCTGGCGGAACTGGGTCTGGATCGCACACCTCACGCAGAAGATTTACGCCGCGCCCGCACCCTGTTTGCCCGCGCGATTGAGACGCCGGGGGGTTTGAAAATCCAGACCATCCACTCGTTTTGTGCGTCTCTGTTACGGCGTTTTCCGCTCGAAGCCGGGGTAAGTCCACAATTCACGGAAATCGAAGATCGCGCTGCAGACCTGCTGCGCGCTGAGCTAGTGGACCAGATGGCCGAAGGCGAGGATGCAGGCGTACTTGCCACCGTCGCCCAATACTACACGGGCGAGGATTTTCTCAAGCTGACCAAATCGATGGTGGGGATGGCGGACGCCTTTACCGAAATGCGTTTGGGTGATGCGCTGGCATTGTTTGATCAACCGCCATCACTGACAAGGGCGGCCATCGAACATGCGGCCTTCACGGCCGGAGATTGGGACACGTTGCAAGCATTGATACCAGCGTTGATCAAACGAGGCGGGAATGATGCCAAGGCTGGCGCAAAGCTGAGCAGGTTGAGCGGCCTTGATTTCAGCGCATTGCCACATCTGATGGATGTCTTTCTGTTTGGGCCCAAAGCCAAAGCAGCGCATCAGGCCAAAATTGGGCAGTTTCCCACCAAAGATACGCAAAACGCGGTGCCACACCTGATTGAACCGCTGAATTTCCTGATGCAGCGGGTTGCAGATTCGCGCGCCCCCATGCTGGCGCTCGAGGCAGCCGAGCGCACGGTCGTGCTGCATCGGTTCGCGCGCCGCTTTGCCGATCACTACAAGGCTGTCAAACACAGGCGCGGCTGGCTGGATTTTGACGACTTGATCCAGAAGGCGCGCCAATTGCTAAGCGATGACCGCGTTGCCGCCTGGGTTTTGTACCGTCTGGATGGCGGCATCGATCACATTCTGGTGGACGAGGCGCAAGACACCAGCCCGACGCAGTGGGATGTGATCCGCCGACTGGCTGAGGAGTTTTCGAGCGGTGAAGGCGCGCGGGCTGATGTCACACGGACGATTTTCGTGGTCGGCGACAAGAAACAATCGATCTATTCCTTTCAAGGCGCTGATCCGCGCGAGTTTGACCGGATGCAGCGTGAATTTGGCTCTAAACTGGGTGAATCGGGGCAAGATTTGCACGATCTGACCCTTGATCATTCGTTCAGATCGTCGCCCGCGATCCTACGGCTGGTGGACGAGGTGTTTCGCGATGCCGCATCAGCCGGATTTGGTCACGGGCAACATATCGCGTTCAACACGGATCTGCCCGGTCGAGTTGATCTGTGGCCGTTGGTACCGAAACCGGACAAGGAACCGGATCAGGATTGGTTTGACCCACTGGACCGGCGCAGTCCGGAACACCAATACCGTATTCTTGCAAGGCAGATCGCGGGCCAGATCAAATCCATGATCACGGACAAGGTGCATATTCCGGACAAGAATGGCCCACGCGCCGTCCAGCCGCGCGACTTCCTGGTCCTTGTGCAACGCCGCGGCGGTATCTTTCCCGACATCATTCGCGCCTGCAAGGAAGCGGAACTGCCCATCGCGGGGGCGGACCGTCTGAAGGTTGGGGCCGAAATTGCCGTGCGCGATCTTGGGGCGCTGCTCGCCTTTCTTGCGACACCGGATGACAGCCTGTCGCTCGCAACAGCGCTGCGCTCACCTTTGTTCAAGTGGTCGGAACAGGATTTGTTCACACTCGCCCATCACCGGAAGGATGAATTCCTGTGGGCCGCATTGCGCAAAAAAGAGGCCGAATACCCCGAAACAGTCTCGGTCCTGTTCGATTTGCGGGACAACATCGACTTTCTGCGCCCCTACGATCTCATTGAACGCATGTTGACCCGGCACGAGGGGCGCAAACGGCTTCTGGCGCGGCTCGGATCAGAGGCAGAAGACGGAATAAACGCGCTTCTGTCCCAGGCCCTCGCTTACGAACGCGCGTCAGTGCCCAGCCTGACCGGGTTTCTGGCGTGGATGGAGACGGACGACCTTGAGGTCAAACGCCAGATCGACAGCGCCTCGAACCAGATCAGGGTGATGACGGTTCATGGGTCCAAGGGCCTTGAATCCCCCATTGTCATTCTGCCGGAATGCGGCAAGCGAGACATCGTGATCCGGGATGAAATCATCACGATGAACGGCACGCCAGTCTGGAAAATGCCCTCGGCAGCGCAGCCGGACCAGATGGTCGAACGGATCGAAGAGATGAAAGCCGCCCAGCGCGAGGAGTCCCTGCGCTTGCTATATGTGGCTCTAACACGGGCGGAAAAGTGGTTGATTGTCGGGGCATCCGGCGAATTGGCCAAAGATGGTGACGACTGGCACCAGCGGGTCGAGGCCGGCATGCGCGCAAGCGGTGCGTTTGAGTTGCAGACACCTGTTGGCCCCGGGCTGCGGATGGAGCATGGGTCGTGGGACTTCGCAGATGCCGGGCCTCAGCCAACAGGGAACACACTGGACATTGACCTGCCCGCGCTCTTTTCGGCTGATGCACCCGTGCTGCCTACGCCATCCAAAACCGTCTCCCCCTCTGATCTGGGCGGGGCCAAGGCGCTGCCCGGTGACGGGCTCGATGAAGACACGGCAAAGGCTTACGGCACCTGGGTGCATCACTTGCTGGAAACAAGCGCACCGCAGTCAACGAAGCGCCCGCCCATAGAGTTAAGTGACAAGTTATGTGATCAAGCGCGACGAGAGGCCGAAGCCATTCTGAACGACCCTTCTCTTGCCCATATTTTCGCGTCATCGACACTTGCCGAAGTGTCCGTCACCGCGCAGCTTGGCCAAACACGCCTTCATGGTATGATCGACCGTCTGATCGTGACGCCCGACCACATCCACATCATCGATTTCAAAAGCAACCGGGCCGTCCCGGAAACGCCTGATATGTGCCCGGACGGCGTATTGCGCCAGATGGCCGCCTATAGCACTGCACTGTTTCAGATTTACCCGGGCCGCGCCCAAACACTCAGCATTCTGTGGACGCGAACGGGAAATTTGATGTCCCTTCCGCACGATATGGTGATGGACGCGCTGCAACGCACGCCATATCTTGACGACATCAAGGGCGATACATAGGTTCCGACCCTACGCGTGATCCATCCAGGAGAAATACAATGGCGACTGTGGCAGTAACTGACTCAACTTTTGACGCCGAAGTCAAAAATTCCGATGTCCCCGTCGTGGTGGATTTCTGGGCTGAATGGTGCGGCCCGTGCAAACAGATCGGCCCAGCGCTCGAAGAGCTGTCGACCGAGATGGAAGGCAAAGTCAAAATCGTAAAGGTCGACGTGGATTCAAATCCAAATTCGCCTGCGCAGATGGGCGTGCGTGGTATTCCTGCGCTGTTCATCTTCAAAAACGGTGAGGTCGTTTCGAACATGGCGGGCGCCAAACCAAAGGCCGCCCTGCAAAGCTGGATCGAATCGTCGATCTGATCAGTCAAACGCCCGGTTGGCGATTGCGCGCAGTCGCTGAAACCGGAGCGTGGCGGACACAGTCAGGTTGTGATTAAACCTGTTCCAATCCGTCAGGATTTGTATCCGCATCAGGAACGTCACCCCGGGATCATCCGGGGGGACAAACCCGTATCCCTCAAAAAACGCATCGAAAAGCGCCGGTGGCATCACATGCCCCTGCGGGATTGCACTGATGTCACCCTCCATCTGGGTGTAGCTGAGCAACAGGCGTGCGATGTCATATCCGACCGGCGCGTGGCTGTGTGGCAGGAAATCATAGGCCCCGACAGACCCGTCCGACATCAGGATGTTGTGTGCATTCAGATCACCATGTTTCGCTGACACCTTGCTGATCCTGCCGGAACATGGGCCCACCCAATCCTGCACCTGATGCGCCAACGCCTTGAACCGTTTTTGCCCCTTTATCCGGCGTTCGCCACTGTCCATCTGACTGACCAGATGCAGCATATGGCGCGCCATGAACTTGGGCTGGAACGCGCGGTCCTCCTGAAATGTCCCGGCATGATAGGCCGCTAGCCAGCGGCCTGCCTGCCGCAAAATCGGTCTGTGATCATCGCTTTGACGGCACAGATCCAACAGCGTTTGACCGGGAATGAACGTCATCAAATAGGCCTGCCGCGCCATATCCACCGCCAGAATACGCGGCACTGTCACATCGTCCAGATCGGCGGTCGCTGCCTCGGCCGCGCGCAGGTTTCTCAGGATTCCCGAAAACTCGGCCTCGTCTTTGGGGCGAAACGCCTGCTTGAGGATGAGCGGAGGCGCGCCATCACTGTCAAAGCGCACCACAACATGTTCGCGGTTGGCATCCGATTTGATCCAATGCCGTACTTTGCGATAGGCGGGCGGATCGTCAAAGGCCTGAACAACCAGATCATCAAACGTGCTTTGCGCGGCCTCCAACAGATGACGGTGCGGTGCCATCATTATTTTGTTTAGCCCTTGTGAACAGCGCGCTGACGTTTCACATACCCTGCCAGAGGAGTACAACGCATGCAAAATGATAGTTTCCCCGGCTGGCACGGCACCACCATCATCGGTGTGAAAAAGGGCGGCGAGGTGGTGATTGCAGGCGACGGGCAAGTGTCGCTGGGTCAGACCGTGATCAAAGGCAGTGCACGCAAGGTGCGGCGCCTCAGCCCCGGTGGATTTGACGTGGTCGCAGGCTTTGCCGGGTCAACTGCGGATGCGTTCACCCTGCTGGAACGGCTTGAGACGAAGCTGGAGGCGACGCCGGGGCAACTGGCGCGCGCAAGTGTCGAGCTGGCCAAAGACTGGCGCACGGACAAGTACCTGCAAAAGCTGGAAGCGATGCTGATCGTCACAGACGGCACCGATATGTTCGTGATCACGGGCGCGGGCGACGTGCTGGAACCCGAACATAATGTGGCGGCCATCGGGTCGGGCGGCAACTTTGCGCTGGCGGCGGCGCGCGGGCTGATCGACAGCGACCGCAACGCAGAAACCGTGGCGCGGGATGCGATGGCGATTGCCGCCGATATCTGTGTCTACACAAACGGAAACCTGACCGTCGAGGCGCTCAAAGGAAACAAGAATGACTGACCTGACCCCACGCGAAATCGTCTCGGAACTCGATCGCTTTATCATCGGACAGGCGGATGCCAAACGCGCCGTGGCCGTCGCCCTGCGCAACCGGTGGCGGCGCAAGCAACTGGGTGATGACCTGCGGGACGAGGTCTATCCCAAGAACATCCTGATGATCGGCCCCACCGGCGTGGGCAAAACCGAAATCAGCCGCCGTCTGGCCAAACTGGCGCGCGCGCCCTTCCTCAAGGTCGAGGCAACCAAGTTCACCGAGGTCGGCTATGTCGGGCGCGACGTGGAACAGATCATTCGTGATCTCGTAGACGCATCCATCGCGCAAACCCGCGATCTGATGCGCGAGGATGTCGCGACCAAGGCCAAGCAAGCCGCCGAAGATCGCGTGATCACCGCCATCGCAGGCACGGACGCACGCGATGGCACGCGCGAGATGTTTCGCAAAAAACTGCGGTCAGGCGAACTGGACGACACCGTGATCGAACTGGACGTCGCCGATACCTCTAACCCATTCCCGATGATGGATATCCCCGGCCAGCCGGGGGCGGGCGCGGGCATGATGAACCTCGGCGATCTGTTCGGCAAAGCGATGGGCGGACGCACCACACGTAAGAAACTGACTGTCGCCGCCAGTTATGATGTTCTGATCGGCGAAGAGGCCGACAAGCTGCTCGATGATGAAACCGTAACCAAAACGGCGATGGAGGCCGTGCAGGAAAACGGGATCGTGTTCCTTGACGAAATCGACAAGGTCTGTGCCCGCTCGGACGCGCGCGGCGGTGATGTCAGCCGCGAGGGGGTGCAGCGCGACCTTCTGCCGTTGATCGAAGGAACAACTGTCAGCACGAAACACGGACCCGTCAAAACCGACCACATCCTGTTCATCGCCTCCGGCGCCTTCCATATCGCCAAACCGTCAGACCTGTTGCCCGAATTGCAGGGCCGCCTGCCAATCCGGGTCGAGTTGCGCGCGCTGACCGAAGACGATTTCGTACGCATCCTTGAGGAAACCGACAACGCGCTGACGCTGCAATATTCGGCCCTGATGGCGACCGAACAAGTCACCGTGACGTTCGAACCCGAAGGTATTCGCGCGCTGGCCCGCATCGCGGCCGAGGTCAATCAGGCCGTCGAGAACATCGGCGCGCGCCGCCTATATACCGTGATGGAACGTGTGTTCGAGGAACTGTCCTTTACCGCGCCGGATCGGGGTGGCGAGGAAATCGTCGTTGATTCCGCCTTTGTAGAGCAGCATTTGGGCGAGCTGTCGCGTTCAACCGATCTCAGTCGCTATGTGCTGTAGTCGCGCAGGCTGATCTGGGCTAAGACCGGGTCAGGGACAGGCAGGACAAAGAACATGCGGTGGGTGACAGTTGCGTTGATGATGCTTCTTGCCGCGTGCAATGACCGCACAGCCGCGCCCGTCGTTCCCGATGCGCTGAATTTTGGGCTGAACGTGCCCGTTTTTATGGGCACGACGCGGGCGACGAACGATTCGGGCGAATTTGGCATCGAACGCGCGACGAAATTGCGCCTGCTGAAAACCACAGTCTCGATCCCGCCAAATCGTGAACTGGGTAGCGTGTCGGACGGGTATGATCGGCCCAAACCGGAGCGCGATTTCGCCATTGCTGAGCTGCAGCAATTTGACGAACCGGCCGGGTTCACGCGCAGCCTGCGTGCCGAGATCGACGCCAGATCGACGGACCGACGCGAAGTCACCGTGTTTGTGCACGGCTTTAACAACAGCTTTGCGGATTCCGCGTTCCGCATGGCGCAACTGGGCCATGACCTGGAAATTCCCGGCGCCCATGTCAGTTATGCCTGGCCAAGCCGCGCCAATCCTTTGGGCTATGAATACGACCAGGACAGCGCGCTGTTTGCCCGCGATGGTCTGGCCGATCTGTTGCGCACAGTGCGCAGTGCGGGACAACCGGACGTGATCGTCGTGGCGCATTCCATGGGCAGCGCGCTGGTGATGGAGACGTTTCGCCAGCTTGAAATTGCGCAGCCCGGGTGGGTTGGGGCGAATATTCGCGGTGTCATCCTGATGTCGCCAGACATCAACGTCGACGTCTTTCGCAGCCAGTTTCGCCAGATCAGGGATGTGCCTGACCCGTTCGTCGTGATCGTGTCACGCAAGGACGCAGTGCTGCGGCTGTCCTCGCGTTTGCGCGGCCAAAGAACCCAGCTTGGCAATATCGCGAACGCTGACGAAGTCGCGGACCTGCCGATCAACGTGGTCGATGTGACCGCATTTTCCGACCGGAAATCCGGCAATCATTTTGTGGCTGGCGGCTCACCTGCGCTCATTCAACTGTTGCGCCGGTCCTCGGATCTGGATCGCGAGTTTTTGCGGGGCAGCAGCGGGGCCATTGTCCTGTTGCCGGGCCAGCGCCGGGTCATCACGGGTCAGGTCAGCCGCCCGGTTGACCCTGCCGAAGAAAGCATCGGACAGTGACGGCACGCACGCTGCCGACAGGTCTGCTTTCCTTTCTGAGCGAAAACCGGAACTGGCTGTCCGCCGGGGCGCTGCTTTCGCTTTTGTCCTCATTTGGGCAGACATATTTCATTTCGCTCTTTGCCGCTGAAATTCAGGCCGATTTTGGCCTCAGTCACGGCGGTTGGGGTGCGATCTATTCGCTGGGTACCACGGCATCTGCTGCCGTCATGATCTGGGCGGGTAGCCTGACGGACATGTTCCGCGCGCGCACCCTCGGCATTCTTGTGTTGGGGGGCTTGGCAGTGGCTTGTCTGGCAATGGCGTGGAACCCGTATGTGGCACTGTTGCCCGTGGTCATCTTTGCCCTTCGTCTAATGGGGCAGGGGATGTGCAGCCACATCGCCATCGTGTCCATGGCGCGCTGGTTCGTGGCGACGCGCGGGCGCGCACTGTCCATCGCATCGCTTGGATTCGCTGCCGGTGAGGCGCTGTTGCCGCTGATCTTTGTGGCCCTGCTTGGGGTGTTTCACTGGCGCTCACTTTGGGTGGTGGCCGCCTGCATCGCCTTTGTGGGCATACCAATCCTCATGACGCTGCTGCGCACCGAACGCACGCCGCAATCCATGGCCGATGAAAACCAAAGCATTGGCATGGACGATGTGCATTGGTCGCGTCGCTCCGCGCTGCGCCACCCTCTGTTCTGGTTCATGGTGCCCGCCATTCTGGGGCCGTCCGCGTTCAACACCGCCTTCTTTTTTCATCAGGTGTACTTTGCCGAGCTGAAAGGATGGACGCACCTTTCGCTGGTCACCCTGTTTCCGCTTTACACATCCGTTGCGATTGGGGCGATGGTCGTGTCGGGAATTGCGCTGGACAGGTTCGGAACCGCGCGGTTGATCCCACTGTATCAACTGCCCATGGTCATCGCGTTTGGCGTGTTCGCTGTCGCGACCTCGCTTGGTCACGCCGCCATCGGCTTTGTTTTTCTGGCGCTGACGACAGGGGCCAATTCGACCCTACCCAACGCGTTTTGGGCCGAATTCTATGGCACACGGTTCATCGGCTCGATCAAGGCGATGGCGACGGCGGTGATGGTATTGGGCTCCGCCATTGGGCCGGGGATCACAGGTGTTTTGATTGATTTGCAGATCGATCTGACCACGCAATATCTGGGAGTCGCCGTCTATTTCCTGTTTTCCAGCCTGTGCATGTGGTTGGGCATCCGGCGCTATCGCACCGCCCTACCGCGTCTTGCGTAGATATACGTAATAGGCACCTCCGCCACCGTGGCGCAGATGCGCTTGCGTGATCTGCAGCACAGCCGAAGACAGTGGCGGCATGGACAACCATTGCGGCACCTGATGGCGCAACACGCCAAAGCGCACCGGAATCGGCCCGCCATCATCGCGCTGTTTGCCTTTGCCCGTGACGATCAGAACCAGCCGTTTGCCCTGCGCCTGCGCGCTCAGGATGTAGCGGGTCAGGGCAGGGTGCGCGCGTTCCAGCGTCATCCCGTGCAGATCCAGCTTGCCCTCGGGACGCAACTTGCCCCGTTTCATCTGGTCAAAGGCCTTGCGATCCATCTGCACCGGTTGGGCACCCACCTGTTCCGCAATAGACGGGGACAGATGGGCAGACGTCGTTGGGCGGGACGGCTTGATCGTCAGGGATTTCGGCATCGCATCGAATGTCGCCTTCTTGCGCGGCTGCACAGGCGGAGTCGTCACGAAATCAGCAGGTTTCAGCCGCTTTTCCGGGTGCAGGCGTTCGGCATTGGACACAACCTTGCGCCACAGTTCTTCCTCATCCGGTCGCAGCTTGCGGCGTTTCATATCGCGCTTTCGGGCAGCAGGGCATATGCGCGCTGGATCGGCATCAGGACCATCAGGCGGCCGGGATCACGCAAACGACCGGCCTCGCGACCGGCCTTGTCACCTGTGCCAAAGAAGACGTCAGCCCGTTGCGCACCCTTGATCGCCGATCCGGTGTCTTGCGCGACCATCAACCGGCGCAGCGGGTCGCGCCCATCCTTTTCGATCCAGACAGGTGCGCCTAGCGGCACAAAGGCCGGGTCCACCGCAACTGTCCGCATCGTGGTGATCGACCGGTTCATCGCACCGAGCGGGCCAAGTTCCGGCGGCACCTCACTCACCTCGCGAAAAAAGACGTAAGAGGGGTTGTGAAACAACAGCTCCTCGCCCGCAGCAGGGTTCCGTTTCACCCAGTTCTTGATCACGTCCGCGCTGACCTGATGAGGTGCATAGGTGCCACGGCGCACCAGTTCCTGCCCGATGGACCGGTATTCGTGCCCGTTCGAACCGGAATATCCAACCCGGATCGTGCGCCCGCCTGGCAGCTTGATGCGGCCTGACCCCTGGATCTGAAGGAAAAACAATTCGACAGGATCATCGACCCAGGCGATTTCCAGACCACGCCCGCTCATGACACCGCCTTGCAAGATCTCGCGGCGGGTGTGCCAGGGGCGGGACACGCGCGCCTCGCGCGGCATGGCATAGACCGGATAGCGATAGCGGGTGCTTGGTCGCTTCGATCCCTGCAGCTCAGGTTCAAAATAGCCCGTGAACAGCCCCGGCTGCCCGTCTTCGATCAGAACCGGGCGAAAGAAGAGTTCAAAGAACGCTTTGGCGTCCGGTATCTCTGATGCGACCGCGCACAAAGATCGCCAATCGGGGTCGTTCATGTCACGACATGTGCTGCGAAAGACATCTAGGGCGGACGCGTGATCGTCCTCAGCCCACCCATCAAGGGCGGAATAATCCAGAACCGTGTAACGGATATCTGCGGCCGCCCCACTCACCGTGAACGCAGCCGCACAAAGGAACCCGACACAGTGCCGGATTACGCGTCTGTAGACACCAACAGCCAATTCGGGTCGTCAGCCCCCATGGTTCGGGCAAAGGACCATGTGTCTTTTTGCCGTTTTACCTCGGTCGGGCTGCCTTCCACGATGTCGCCGCCCTGATCGCGGACAGTGGATGTCAGCTCCGCAACAAAGCGGATTGTCAGCTCAGCCTCGTTCGTGTCTTCGTTGAAAGTGGCGTCCATCAGCTTCAGCTCGCGCACACCGATAAAGTCTGCCTCGATGGTCAGGCCCTGATCTTCGCGTGCGGCCACACCGTCGACAAAGGATCTCGTAAATCTCTTCGGACAGGAAGGGCTGGATATTGGACAACTCGCCCGTTTCGTACCCCATCACGATCATCTCGTAGGCACCGCGCGCGCCCTGCAAAAAGTCGGCGACGTTGAACGACGGTTCAATCCGCTTCATACCGGCCAGCGCTTTGGCGGCGTCACTGTCTTCTTCGACGTGATCGGTGATATCAAGGTCGGGTCCGCCTTCGATCACTTCGAGGTCGGGGCGCCCAAGACGATCATTCGCCTGTTTCGGAACGGGGGGCTGTTCAAAACCCTCACGCGTTCCCAGGACGTTTTTCAGACGCAGGATCAAAAAGACGGCGATGCCTGCAAGCACAAGCAACTGGATCAACGGAGAGTTCATTCATACCTCGTTAAGCGGGGTCGGGTGGCAACCGCCACGTCTGACCACTATGTAGGTGACCAGTGGTGCCAAGTCCACTGCACGGCCTGCGTGGGCAGGGGAAAGGATGTCGCAGATGTGGTTATTTATAGCATTTCTTACGGTCCCGTTGATTGAAATCGGTCTTTTTATCCAGATCGGGGGGGCCATCGGCCTTTGGTACACGCTGCTGATTGTCGTTATCACCGCTGTAATTGGCACCATGTTGGTGCGCGCGCAGGGGATGCAGGCGCTGGGGCAGGTCAAATCTTCGTTTAATGAAATGCGCGACCCGTCCGAGGCGCTGGCCCATGGCGCAATGATCCTGTTTTCCGGCGCTTTGTTGCTGACGCCGGGGTTTTTCACCGATGCTGTCGGCTTTGCCCTGCTTGTGCCCGCCGTCCGGTTGGCCGTGTTCAAATGGGCGCGTGCCCGCATAAACGTCACGACGTTCAGCACGCACCCCCAGCGACCACCCCAATCGGATGTGATCGAAGGCGAGTATGCAGAAGTAGAACCCGGACCCGATGACAGTCGCCCACCCTCAGGCTGGACGAAGCATTGAGGCCGCGTCGCCAAGCTGTTACCAGACACAAAATTCAATCGCCCTCGGGAGAAGACTAATGGCCGAAGAAGAAAAAGCAGCGCAACCAGCAGCCCAACCAGTTCAGCCGCAGATGCGCGTGCTTGGACAGTTCGTACGCGACATGTCGTTCGAAAACATCGTGGCGCAGAAAGGTGCGTCGCCAGACGTCCAGCCGGACGTTCAGGTACAGGTGAACCTGGACGCAAAGAAACGGTCGCAAGACAACCAGTACGAGGTCGCGATCAAGCTCAAGATCACCTCGAAGGCCAAAGAGGGTGAGACCGTCCTGTTCGTTCTTGAAGTTGACTATGTGGGCCTGTTCCACATTGAAAACGTGCCCGAAGACCAGATGCATCCCTTCCTGCTGATCGAATGTCCGCGCATGATCTTCCCGTTCCTGCGCCGTGTGGTCAGCGACATCACCCGTGACGGTGGCTTCCCGCCGCTCAACCTTGAAAACATCGATTTCATCTCGCTTTACCGCAATGAAATCGCACGCCGCCAAAATCAGGCTGCACCAGCAGACGCATAAGTCTTTCAGATTTTCGGATCTTGCACCCGGCGCCAACGCGTCGGGTGTTTTAATTTGGCCAAAGCGTGCTTTCGCCCAGTCCGGCGACAAAGGCCGCATGCGCTTCTTTTTCGGCATCCGTCAGACGATTGGGCAGGGGGATGGCCGCGGCGATGGCGTCCATTCCGATGTTTCGCCGCCTTGCCCCGATCGGCCCGCGCTGCTCGACAGTCCAAAGTCCGGCTGTCGGCCCCCGATCAGTTCCAGATACACCTCGGCCAGAATTTCGCTGTCCAGCAATGCGCCGTGCAAGGTGCGCGCCGAATTGTCGATGCCAAAGCGGCGGCACAGCGCATCCAGAGACGCAGGCGACCCGGGAAACCTGCGCCGCGCGATGTCCAGTGTATCAATGGCCCGGTCATACGGAATCTGCGGCAGACCCATCCACTTCAGCTCGGCATTGAGGAATTTCATGTCGAATGCCGCGTTGTGGATGACCAGTTTGGCATCCCCGACAAAATCCAGAAATTTCTGCCCTAAGGCGGCGAATTTGGGCTTTCCCCGCAGAAAATCATCACCCAGCCCATGCACCTGAAACGCCTCGTCGGGCATGGAGCGTTCGGGATCGATATATTCGTGAAACACGTTTCTGGTCGGCATGTGGCCGATCAGTTCGATGGCTCCGATTTCAACGATGCGATCACCGCTTTCAGGGTCGAACCCCGTGGTTTCGGTATCCAGAACGATTTCACGCATTTTGGGTCCGGCTCCTGATCTGCTCGATCACATGATGTACCTGCGCCCTGGCATGTTCAACTGTATCCGTTTCGATCACGAAATCCGCGCGGGCACATTTTTCCGCACTCGGCATCTGCTTGGCCTTGATCGCCAGAAACTGCTGTTCGGTCATCGTGCCACGCTCCATCACACGCGATTTTTGCACGTCGTCTGAGACATGAACGACAGCCACGGCATCCATAGTGGTTTCCCCACCGGTTTCGAACAACAACGGGATGTCAAAGACCGCAATATCCGCCTCAGTCTCTTTGATGAAAGCAGCGCGGTCAGCGCCGACAAGCGGATGCACAATGGCCTCGATCCGCTTCAGCGCAGTGGGGTCTGCCGCGATGATGTCCCGCAACTTGGCGCGCGACACAGCACCGTTTTCAATCGCATCGGGAAAGGCATCGGACATCGGGCCAATGGCCGCACCGCCTTTGCCATAGAGCCGATGCACGGCGGCATCCGCATCCCACAACCCGCATCCGGCCTCGACAAACATCTGCGCTGTTGTCGATTTTCCCATCCCGATGGACCCGGTCAGCCCCAGACGAAACGTCATCTGAGGGCCGCCGCACGCGTCAGGCTGTCCACCTCGGGGCGTTGTCCGAACCACCGTTCAAACGCGGGCACCGCCTGATGCAACAACATGCCAAGGCCATCGACCGTGACGCATCCCGCTGCTTCTGCCGCCGCCAGTAGATCGGTTTTCAATGGTGTGTAAACAAGGTCCGTCACGACCGTCCCACGGCGCAAGCCATCCAGAGGCACACGCATCGCCGGTTTTCCGATCATGCCCAGGGACGTGGTGTTCACAACCAGCGCGGATTCTTCAAGGATATTGCCTGCCTGCACCCAGTCGATGATTGTCAGGCGCTTGCCAAAATCATCCGCCAGCTTTTCGGCGCGCACACGCGTCCGGTTGGTCACCAAAATCTCGGGCACCCCGGCGTCCAGCAACGATGCAACAACAGCGCGCGCCGCACCACCGGCACCCAACACTGTCGCGGGGCCAGCCGCAGGGTTCCAGTTCGGCGCACCTGCTTTCAGGTTTTCGACAAAACCGTACCCATCCGTATTGTCCGCATGTATCTTGCCATCCTTGCGGAAGATCAGTGTATTCGCAGCACCAATCAGAGTCGCGCGATCCGTCACAAGGTCTGCAATCTCAAGAATGGTTTCCTTATGCGGGATCGTGATGTTGACACCGACAAACCCGGCTTTCGGCAGGGCCCGCAGCACCTCTGGCAGATCATGCGCCGCCACATCCATCGGAATGTAATCCCCGGGAATGCCGTAGGTTTTCAACCAGTGCCGATGCAACTGCGGAGATTTGGAGTGCGAAATAGGAGAGCCGATAACCCCGGCCAGTGGAATTTTACCCGCCATCTTCGTAACCTTATTATCCTTCGATCACGCCGCGCAGGGTCAGAAACGCCAGCAACTCCAACAACGGCAGACCAAGAACATGGAAATAGTCGCCATTGATACTGTGGAACAGGCGCACACCCTCACCTTCAAGCTGATATGCGCCAACTGAATGGCGGATGTCATCCCAATTTCTTGAAATATACCCATCAAGGTACTCATCCGACACATCCCGCATACGCAACCTGACCTGACCGATATGGCGCCAGATCGGCTTGCCTTCGGAATAGATGACCGCGGCTGACAGCAGCATGTGCTGCTGGCCGCGCATCCGACGCAACTGGTTGGCGGCATCCTCCGGACTGCTCGGCTTGGACAGGATCCCGTTGTCAAAGGCCAGAACCTGATCGCAGCCGATCACCATGGCTTCCGGATTCTTGTCGGCCACTTTGCGCGCTTTCATTTCGGCCAGCGCGTCGGCAATATCGCGGGGCGGGGCGGCTTCGGCCAGCAGACTGTCCTTAATCGCCGCTTCGTCAATGCGGGCCACCTGCACGTCAAAGTCGACACCGGCATTGCGCAACAATTGCGCCCTGATGGCAGAACCGGACGCCAGAATGATGGGGGTATGCATGTGGGTAACCTTGTGTGGAATCCGGGGGGTATTGCGTTGATGTGGTGTGCGCAGATCGGCGAAGTTCAAAGGACCGTCAGGTGTTAAGCCCGTCTGGGGATGTTTACCCTTTTTTAACCCGCAAAGGACAAGGAAAACCTGTCTGCTGTGAACAACAACAACTGTACATGGTTATCCACAAAAGTGCGCATGGTTTCGGGGCGTCTTGGTCATCATAAGCATTTGATATATAATTATAAAACAGAGTTATTCTTCAAGATTTTCTATCTGGCGAGAACGATATCCTCCCTGTGAAAAACCAAGGTACAGCCCGTTAATCCACAGAAATCCCGATCCCTACCTCATCATCATCTTCTTTTTAATTCTTTATTTATTTATAGGTGGGCCGCGAACCAGAAGGACGTGCCATGACCGATCTGCTTGCCAGTCTTTATCCATGGATCAAGGCATTTCATATCATGTCCGTCATCGCATGGATGGCCGCACTGTTCTATCTGCCACGTCTCTACGTCTACCACTCAGAACAGGTGGGGCTGAGCGGGGACACCCACGTGCTGTTTCAGACGATGGAGCATAAACTTCTCAAGGTGATCATGAACCCGGCGATGATCGCGACCTGGGTCTTTGGCATCTGCCTTGCCCTGATCCCCGGTGTTGTCGATTGGGGGGCCGTGTGGCCCTGGACCAAGCTCATCGGCATTCTGGCGATGTCGGGCTTTCACGGGTGGCTGAGCAAGCAAAGGCGCATGTTCGCCTCCGGCGGGTCGATCATGACAGGCCGTCAGTACCGCATGATGAACGAAGTGCCCACTGTGCTGATGGTGCTGATCGTCCTGTCCGTAGTTGTCAAATTCTGAACCCGTTGACTCAGGCCGTTCATCCGCCTATCTGATCCCTGCACCTCGTCCGGGGACCGCATACAGCTTTTACATCCCAAGGTTCGCGCTTCGCCTGATTGCAGGCGGGCCAAGAGTATTCCCATGACATCTGAAGAAACCACCGAAGTCCTCGCACTTGCCGATCTCAAGGCACAAAGCCCCAAAGATTTGCTGGCTATGGCCGAAGAGTTGGAAATCGAAAACGCCTCAACCATGCGCAAGGGCGAGATGATGTTCCAGATCCTGCGGGAACGCGCAGACGAAGGCTGGGAAGTCTACGGCGACGGCGTGCTTGAAGTGTTGCAGGACGGGTTCGGCTTCTTGCGCTCGCCCGAGGCGAACTACCTACCGGGCCCCGATGACATTTATGTCTCGCCCGACATGATCCGCCAGTATTCGCTGCGCACCGGCGACACGATTGATGGGATGATCAAGGCGCCGGACGATTCCGAACGCTATTTCGCGTTGACCAGCGCGACCCGCATCAATTTTGAAGAACCCGAAAGGGCCAAGCACAAGATTGCATTCGACAACCTCACGCCGCTTTATCCCGACGAGCGTCTGAAGATGGAAACGGACGATCCTGCAACCAAGGATCGCTCGGCCCGGATCATTGATCTGGTGGCCCCCATCGGCAAAGGCCAGCGTGCGTTGATCACTGCGCCGCCACGGACAGGTAAGACGGTTCTGATGCAGAACATCGCCTCCAGTATCGAAAAGAACCATCCGGAGTGCTACCTGATCGTTCTGCTGATCGACGAACGCCCCGAAGAAGTCACGGACATGCAGCGTTCGGTCAAGGGCGAGGTGGTCAGCTCGACCTTCGATGAACCGGCAACACGCCACGTGGCCGTTTCCGAAATGGTGATCGAAAAAGCCAAGCGCTTGGTCGAACACAAACGAGATGTTGTTATTCTTTTGGATTCGATCACAAGACTTGGTAGAGCGTTCAACACAGTTGTGCCATCCTCGGGTAAAGTCCTGACTGGTGGTGTTGATGCCAACGCCCTGCAACGTCCCAAGCGGTTCTTTGGTGCTGCGCGGAATATCGAAGAGGGCGGATCGCTCACCATCATCGCCACGGCCCTGATCGATACGGGCAGCCGGATGGACGAGGTCATCTTTGAAGAATTCAAAGGCACAGGTAACTCGGAAATCGTTCTGGATCGCAAGATCGCAGACAAACGCGTGTTCCCCGCCATCGACATCCTCAAGTCCGGCACCCGGAAAGAAGAACTGCTGGTCGACAAGATCGATCTGGCAAAAACCTTTGTTCTTCGCCGTATCCTGAACCCCATGGGTACGACGGATGCAATCGAGTTCCTGATTTCCAAGCTGAAGCAGACGAAGACGAACGAAGAATTCTTCGACTCCATGAACACCTAACGCAACCGCCGAGGGCCCGTGATGGATACGATTTTTGCCCTTGCCACGGCGCAGGGCCGCGCTGGCGTGGCCGTGATCCGTATCTCCGGCCCGAAAGCCTTAGAGAGTGCGGAGCGCCTGTGTGGGCCCTTGCCCGCGGTCCGGCAGGCCGGTCTGCGGCAATTGCGTGACAACAACGGCGAAACGCTGGATCAGGCGCTGATCCTCAGCTTTGCCGGCCCGCACAGCTTTACTGGCGAAGACGTAGTTGAACTTCATATGCACGGCAGCGTAGCCGTTGTAGCAGCGGTGCTGAATTGTCTTGGCGCAGGGGACGCACGTCTGGCCGAGCCGGGGGAGTTCACCCGCCGCGCGCTGGAAAACGACAAGATGGACCTGGCGCAGGTTGAGGGGCTGGGCGATCTCATCGCATCTGAGACCGAAGGACAACGCCGCCAGGCCCTGCGCCTTGTCGAAGGGGCGTTGGGAAAAAAGATCGAAACATGGCGATCCAACCTGATCCGTGCGGCCGCGCTGATCGAGGTCACAATTGATTTCGCGGACGAAGAAGTACCCGTTGATGTCAGCCCCGAAGTCCTGTCTTTGCTTGAATCGGTAAGGATGGAAGTAGAAACAGAACTCAGCGGATTTGCAGCCGCCGAACGCATTCGCACTGGGTTCGAGGTGGCGATCATCGGACCACCCAACGCTGGAAAATCGACCTTGCTCAATGCTTTGGCAAAGCGCGAGGCAGCAATCACATCAGAACGCGCAGGTACCACGCGGGATGTGATCGAGGTGCGTATGGACCTGAACGGCTACGCGGTCACTTTGCTCGACACCGCCGGCTTGCGTGATGGCGAGGACGAGATCGAAGTCACAGGTATTGAGCGCGCAGTATCACGGGCAAACGCAGCCGATCTGCGCATCTTTTTGGCGGAGCCGCACGACAATTTGCCCGTTCCGTTCGTCGACGGCGATATCCGTGTCGCCCCGAAAGCGGACACACGAATGGATAACAAACCGGCAGTCTCCGGTAAGACAGGCGCAGGCATCCCTGAATTGATCGGGACCATATCGGGGGCCCTATCGAAAAAAACTCAGGCCGCCGGGCTCGCCACACATGCACGGCACAAGGACGCGATGCAGGCGTCTTTGATCGCGCTCCAATATGCTTCTGAGTGTGTTGGCAATGGCCCGAACCACTATGATATTGCTGCAGAGGAAATCCGGACATCGATTCGATCCCTTGAGGCGCTCGTTGGGCGTATAGGCGTTGAAAACCTGCTGGATGAGATATTTTCAAGCTTCTGCTTGGGAAAATGACTGGAGTGTTTCACGTGAAACAATTTGACGTCCTTGTTGTCGGCGGAGGTCACGCAGGCTGCGAAGCCGCGCATGCCGCGGCGCGTAGCGGCGCCGATACCGCGCTGGTCACAATGAAGAAGGCGGATATCGGCATCATGTCCTGCAATCCGGCCATTGGTGGGCTGGGCAAGGGCCACCTTGTTCGCGAAATCGACGCCATGGACGGAGTCATGGGTAAGGTTGCTGACGCGTCGGGCATCCAGTTCCGCCTGCTCAACCGTCGCAAAGGCCCGGCTGTTCAGGGCCCCCGCGCGCAGTCGGATCGCCGTGTATATCAGCGGGAAATGCTGAATCTCACGGAAAACGCAAAGAATCTGACAATCATCGAAGGTGAAGTTGTCGATTTCCTCATGGAAGGCAGCGCAGTCACGGGGGTGAAGCTCGCGGACGGAACCGAGCTTGCGTCAAAGACCGTCGTCCTCACTTCAGGCACTTTCCTGCGGGGCCTTATCCATATCGGCGATGTGTCCTATGCTGGTGGTCGAATGGGGGATAAGGAATCCTCCAGACTGGCGAAGCGCATCGATGACTTTGATCTACCCCTTGGCCGCCTGAAGACAGGAACCCCGCCGCGTCTCGATGGGCGCACCATCGCGTGGGATCGGCTTGAGCGGCAAGACGGTGACGACGATCCGACGCTGTTTTCATTTCTGTCAAGGAAAGCACCGCTGCGCCAAGTGGCGTGTGGTATTACGCATACCAACAGCAAAACACACGACATCATCCGTGACAATCTGAGCAGATCAGCGATGTATGGAGGCCATATTGACGGCACCGGACCGCGCTATTGTCCGTCTATCGAGGACAAGATCGTGCGCTTCGCCGACAAGGAGTCGCACCAGATTTTCCTTGAGCCAGAAGGACTTGACGACGATACGGTCTATCCAAACGGTGTTTCGACTTCTTTGCCTGAAGATGTGCAGCGTGCGTATATCCAATCAATAGCTGGTTTGGAGGACGCGGTCATCATGCAGCCAGGCTACGCAATCGAATATGACTTCGTCGACCCCTGTGTACTGGACGCTGATCTGTCCTTGCGGTCTGTGCCGGGGCTGTACCTTGCGGGCCAAATCAATGGCACGACCGGGTATGAGGAGGCAGCGGCTCAAGGGCTTGTTGCAGGGCTGAACGCTGCGCGATCTGCGCGGGGGGACGATCCGGTCTATTTCCGCCGTGACCAAAGCTACATCGGGGTCATGATCGATGATCTGACAACGCGGGGAGTGACCGAACCGTATCGGATGTTTACGTCGCGTGCGGAATTCCGTCTGTCCTTGCGCGCCGACAACGCGGATCAGCGTTTGACCCCATTGGGGATCGATCTTGGTTGTGTTGGGACGCATCGAGCTGAGTGTTTTACCAGAAAGCTGGAAAAGCTCGATGCAGGGCGCGAACGCATGATGTCAGACAGCTTTACGCCCAAGCAAATTGCGGCATCCGGCATCAAGATCAATCAAGACGGGACAAAGCGGACACCATTTCAGCTGCTTGCATTTCCAGATGTGTCTTTGGATGACGTTGTGCGTCTCGCCCCTGATCTTGGCGATTTGGACCCCGAAGTTGGTCTTCAGATATCGAGGGAAGCGCTGTACGCGAACTATATCGAGCGCCAGAAACAAGATGTCGAGCGCTTGCGGAAGGACGAGTCTTACGCAATTCCCGCAGACTTTGCGTATCAGGCCGTCACCGGACTGTCCGCCGAGTTGAAGGCAAAACTTGAACATGTTCGGCCTGGCGATCTTTCGCAAGCCGCGCGTATTGATGGCATGACACCTGCCGCCTTGGCGCTGCTCTTGGGTCGTATTCGGTATTTGGAAAAGAAACAGGCGTGATGGACGCTCCAAATTGGTACCCGCACGATGTTTCACGTGAAACATTGGAGAAATTGGCAGATTACGGCCAGTTGCTTCGGAAATGGACGACGAAGATCAATCTGATCTCAAAATTATCAGAGTCCGACCTGGAAGAGCGGCATATCTGGGATTCTGCACAGATCTACACGCCCGATGACAAAAACTGGCTGGATTTGGGAAGTGGAGGCGGCTTGCCGGGTGTCGTGGTCGCGATTCTCGCGCAAGGTGACGGGCACAGTCAGCGAATGACGATGGTTGAGAGCGATCAGCGCAAGGCGACTTTCTTAAGGACATGCGCGCGGGAGCTGGATGTTTCATTCGATGTTGTGGCGGAAAGGGTAGAAAACCTGCATCCGCAATCAGCGCAGATTGTGTCAGCCCGTGCGCTTGCCAGTCTGGATACGTTGCTGGGATACGCTTTCCGGCACCTGAAAGCAGGCGGGGAATGCGTATTCATGAAGGGCGAGGCGTGGGAAGATGAAGTTTCCGCCGCAAAGGCGAACTGGCGGTTTTCTTGTGACGCGACACCAAGTAGAACGAATCCAAAGGCAGCAATCTTGCGGATAAAGGAAATCGAGCGTGTCTGAACCTCTTCTGAAAGCGCGGCCCAAAATCATCTCGGTGGCGAACCAGAAGGGTGGCGTTGGCAAGACCACGACCACCATCAACCTCGCCGCTGCTCTTGTGGAGTTGAAGTATCGTGTGCTGGTCATCGACCTCGACCCGCAGGGTAACGCCTCCACCGGTCTAGGTATTGAGCTGGAAGACCGCGAATACACAACTTATGAGCTGCTGCTGGAAGATGTTGATCTGGATGATGTGATCCTGAGCACTGACATCGAAAACCTCATGGTGGTGCCAGCAACTGTTGATCTGAGCTCTGCCGATATCGAACTTATCTCCAATGAAAAACGCAGTTTCCTACTACATGATGCGTTGCGTCAGCCTCATATGGATAGATTTGGGTTTGATTACATCCTGATTGACTGCCCACCTTCGCTGAATTTGCTGACTGTGAATGCGATGATCGCGTCGCATTCCGTGCTTGTTCCGCTGCAAAGCGAGTTCTTTGCGCTTGAGGGGCTGTCCCAGTTGATGCTGACCATTCGTGAGGTTCGCCAGACGGGCAACCCCAAGCTGCGGATTGAAGGTGTGGTGATGACGATGCACGACGCGCGGAACAATCTGTCGCAACAGGTTGAGCAGGACGCGCGGGACAATCTTGGTGATCTTGTGTTCAAGACGCGCATTCCGCGCAATGTGCGGGTGAGCGAGGCGCCGTCCTTTGCGATGCCGGTTCTGACATATGACACCGCATCCAAGGGTGCGATTGCCTATCGCGATCTGGCCAAAGAGCTGGTCGGTCACGGCGTGAATGTAGGAGTTTGACGGATGGCGGGTGACAAGAAACGGGGATTGGGGCGTGGTCTGTCGGCCTTGATGGCGGATGTGTCAGAACCAACTGATCGGGACACCTCGCAGGCCGGAGGCGGACAACAGGTTCCGATTGAGCAGATCCACCCGAACCCCAATCAGCCGCGGAAACGGTTTGAAACCGCGCCGCTGGATGATCTGGTCGCGTCGATTAAGGAAAAGGGTGTCCTGCAGCCATTGATCGTCCGTCCATCTGACAACGGTTATGAAATCGTGGCGGGCGAACGGCGCTGGCGTGCGGCCCAACAGGCGCAATTGCACAGCCTGCCGGTCCTGGTGCGTGAGTTCACGGATATCGAAGTGCTGGAAGTCGCCATAATCGAGAACATTCAGCGCGCCGATCTTAACCCGATTGAAGAGGCGGCTGGGTACCGGCAGTTGATGGATCGGTTTGGGCACACACAGGGCAAGCTGGCCGAAGCGCTGGGCAAAAGCCGTAGCCACATTGCGAACTTGCTTCGGCTGCTCACTCTGCCGGAATCGATCCAGGCCTATGTCAATGACGGTACGTTGAGCGCCGGACATGCGCGCGCGCTGATCACGGCGCAGGATCCAGACGGGCTGGCCAAGAAGGTGATCGCGGGCGATTTGTCCGTGCGTGCGACTGAGGCTTTGGTGAAGGCCGCGGATGCGCCATACAGAGCTGTCGGCCCGGGCAGTATGGCCAAACCCGGTGGTGCGGAAAAAGACGCTGACACGCGAGCGCTGGAGGCTGATTTGTCTGCCGCCACCGGTGTGAAGGTCACGTTGACTCACAAGCCGGACGGTGAGTCGGGGCACATCACCCTGAAATACGACACGCTGGAGCAGTTGGATGACCTGTGCCGCAAGTTGAGTGCGGGTTAGTCTTCCAAAAGTTTTCGCAAGACAGCGTTAAGCAAAGTAAACCCCTGATCTGTAACAGATAAATTGCTGTCCTTTACAGTTATCAGGCCCATGTCCGTCAATTCCATGACAGGAGTGGCGGACAGCGGGTAGCCTGACAGCATTTCGAAGCGGTTGGTATCGACGCCTTCGGTCAGGCGCAGACCCATCATCAGAAACTCGACTGCCTGATCCCGGCCGGAAAGTGTTTCAAATTGTTCACGGTTTGTGCCGTCCAGCCAGGCGGTAGGCATACGCGCCTGTTCCGTGGCAATCCGGCGCCCATCCATTGTCAGCCGTCCATGCGCGCCGGGACCAATCCCGACGTAATCGCCGTATCGCCAATAGACTTTGTTGTGGCGCGATTCCGATCCGTATTTTGCGTGGTTGGACACTTCATAGCGGGGCATGTTGTGATCGGCGCAAATGTCTTGGGTCAGCGCATACATGTCTGCCGAAAGATCGTCGTCGGGCAGGCCAGCCAGTTTGCCGATCTTGTAGCGATCCCCGAAAACAGTGCCGGGTTCGATGGTCAGTTGGTAAAGCGAAACGTGGTCGAGATCGAGTTTCAGGGCGTCGGTCAGTTCCGTTTCCCAAGCGCTAAGAGACTGGTTTTGCCGTCCGTACATTAGATCAAAGCTGACCCGATCAAACGTGTGCCGCGCGATGTCAAAGGCGGCGAGCCCTTCGGCGGTGGTGTGCATCCGGCCCAGTTTGCGCAGGTCGGCATCGTTCAGCGCCTGAATGCCCATGGACACGCGGTTGATCCCCGCCGCGCGGAAGTCGGCGAATTTCCCGGCCTCGACGGATGTGGGATTTGCTTCAAGCGTCACTTCGAGATCGTTGGCGGTGGGCCATGTGCGATGCACGGTGTTCATGATCGCATCGACAGTTGCCGGTTCCATCAAGCTGGGGGTGCCGCCGCCGAAAAAGACGGAGTGCAAAACGCGACCTGGGGTGCGTTCGCCTGCGCGTTCGATTTCGGACACAAATGCGGCGCGCCATGCGTCGTGATCGACCGAGGCGGTCACATGGCTGTTGAAATCGCAATAAGGGCATTTGGCAGCGCAGAATGGCCAGTGAAGGTACAGGCCAAAGCCGCCTGCCTCCCAATCCTCAGCCAAAGCAACCTGCGATCAGTTTGGCAAAGCTGTCAGCGCGATGGCTGATTGCATTCTTTTCATCAGCCGACATCTCGGCAAACGTGCGTGTATGGCCGATGGGTTGGAACATGGGATCGTAGCCGTGTCCCAGTGCGCCGCGTACGGGCCAGACCAATGTGCCCTCGGCTGTCCCGGCAAACACCTCGTCGTGGCCGTCGGGCCAGGCGAGCACGAGTGTCGAGCAAAACCGCGCCGTCCATGGTTGCGCAGCGTTGCGTTCGATCAATTCGGAATGCGTGCGCGTCATCGCCATCATGAAATCGCGCCCGTCGGGTGTCTCTGCCCAATCAGCCGTGTAAACGCCAGGCGCGCCGTCAAGGCCATCTACTTCGATCCCGGAATCATCCGCTAGGGCGGGCAGGCCGGTGGCCTTGACCGCAGCATGCGCCTTGATCCGGGCGTTGCCAACGAATGTAGTTTCTGTTTCCTCAGGTTCCGGCAGGTCAAGTGAAGCGGCCCCCACAACCTCGACGCCAAACGGGGCAAAAAGCTGCTCCATCTCTTCCAGCTTGCCCGCGTTGTGGGTTGCGATCAGGATGCGTTTGCCGTCAAACGTCCGTGTCATGCACAGGCCGCCAATTGCAGTTCTGCCAACTCGCCGACACCTTTTTCGGCCAATTCCATGAGGCTGTTCATCTGGTCGCGCGAAAACGTCGATCCTTCCGCGCTCATCTGGATTTCGATCAGTTGGCCGTCGGCTGTCATGATGAAATTGCCGTCAACACCTGCCTCGCTGTCCTCGGGGTAGTCGAGGTCAAGAACCGGCTGGCCTGCGTAGATCCCGCAACTGACCGCCGCGACCGGAGAGATCAGGGGATTGCTGATGATGTCGCCCGCCTTGATCAGCTTGTCCACTGCAAGACGCAGCGCGACCCAGCCACCGGTGATCGACGCGCAGCGCGTGCCGCCATCGGCCTGCAATACATCGCAGTCGATAGTGATCTGGCGTTCACCCAGCGCGACCCGGTCCACGCCTGCGCGCAGGGCGCGCCCGATCAGGCGCT
Source organism: Tateyamaria armeniaca (assembly GCF_045797845.1). Lineage (NCBI taxonomy): Bacteria > Pseudomonadati > Pseudomonadota > Alphaproteobacteria > Rhodobacterales > Roseobacteraceae > Tateyamaria > Tateyamaria armeniaca. The sequence goes on along the minus strand of NZ_JBHDIY010000002.1, from coordinate 1,124,658 downwards.
GGATTTCCACGGTCCGACCGCCTTGCTTGCCCGATGCCGCCTCGCGCCGCATCCGGGTATTGGTGGCGCGGGGCAGCATACCGTATTCCGCCGTCACCCAACCGAGGCCAGAGCCTTTGATGAAAGGTGGTACGCGTTCTTCGATTGTTGCCGTGCACAGAACATGCGTGTCCCCCATTTTGATGAGGGCAGACCCCTCGGCGTGTTTGGTGAAGCCCGTTTCGATTGAAACGGCACGCATTTCACTTAACTCTCGTCCAGAGGGGCGCATGGGATGTCCTTTTTGCTGCTGTGTGGGGATAACGCCAGCCCGGACCCAGTGGCAACCCCGATTGACCTTTGATTTCAGTGGACCTTAATAGCACCTGATGACCGAGACCCAGAAAATCCTTGATGATATGAACGACCGTTCGCGCGAAGTGTTTCGCCGCGTGGTCGAAGGGTATCTGGAATCCGGTGATCCGGTCGGGTCACGGACGCTGACGCGGGATTTCAGTGAAAAGGTCAGCGCGGCGACCATCCGCAACGTGATGCAGGACCTCGAATTCATGGGGTTGTTGGGCAGTCCGCATATCAGCGCGGGCCGGGTGCCGACGCAGCAGGGGCTGCGGATGTTCGTGGATGGTTTGCTGGAAGTCGGCCTGCCGGACGAATCGGATCGCGAAAAGATTGATGCGACCCTGGGGTCGAACGAGAAGGACGTATCGGGCCTTTTGGACCGTGTAGGCTCTGCTTTGTCCGGTGTGACCCATGGGGCGTCGCTTGTCCTCACCCCGAAACGCGAGGCGCCGATCAAGCATCTGGATTTTGTCCCGCTTGGTCCCGAGCAAGCGCTGGTCGTGATCGTCTTTGCCGATGGTCATGTGGAAAACCGACTGTTTCAGCCGCCACCGGGGCAAACCCAATCGTCGATGCGCGAGGCGGCCAACTTTCTGAACGCGATGATCGAAGGGCATACGCTGAGCGAAGTCACCACCATCGTGCAGCGCGAGATCGAGACGCGGCGGCAAGAGATCGACAGTCTGTCGCACGCGCTGGTGCAAAGCGGGCTTGCCTCGTGGGAGGGGGCGGGCGATTCCCCCGAACGGTTGATCGTGCGGGGTCGCGCGAATCTGCTGGACGACACGGCAGAGGCGGGGGATCTGGACCGTATTCGCAGCCTCTTTGACGATCTTGAACGCAAGCGCGACATCGCCGAGTTTTTGGACCTGACCGAAACCGGGGACGGTGTGCGCATTTTTATTGGCTCAGAGAACAAACTTTTCTCACTTTCGGGTTCCTCTTTGGTGGTTTCCCCATATATGAACGCGGATCGAAAGGTGATCGGTGCGGTTGGGGTGATTGGCCCCACGCGGCTGAATTATGGCCGGATCGTTCCGATCGTGGATTACACAGCCCAGCTGGTCGGGCGGATGCTGTCGGACCGCAGTGAAAGGTGACAAATGGCTGAGCCAAAGAATGACGATTTTCTGGACGACATCGAAGAAGCAGAGGATGAAACCTATGCCGACGAGATGTTGGAGATTGATGATGAAGCGCTGGAGCTTGATCAGTTGCGCGCTGAGCGGGATCAGCTGAAAGACCGTTTCATGCGGGCGCTTGCGGATGCCGAAAACGCGCGCAAACGGTCCGAGAAGGATCGGCGCGAAGCCGAGAATTACGGTGGATCAAAGCTCGCCCGCGATATGCTGCCGGTCTACGACAACATGAAGCGCGCGCTTGAATCGATTACGGATGAACAGCGCGAAGTGTCCGGTGCGGTGCTGGAAGGTGTCGAGCTGACGATGCGCGAATTGCTGAACGTGTTCAAGAAACACGGGATCGAAGTGATCGCGCCCGAAGTGGGTGACGCGTTCGATCCGCAGCATCATCAGGCGATGTTCGAAGCACCCGTGCCCGGCACCAAGGCGGGCGAGATCATTCAGGTCGCCGCCGAAGGGTTCATGCTGCACGACCGTTTGCTGCGCCCCGCGCAGGTCGGTGTGTCGTCGATGCCTGCCAGCTAAGGCCAGAAATTTCGAAAAATGGATGGGCGCGGTCAGTCTTTGGCCGCGTCTTTCAGTTTATAGATCAGGTCGAGCGCGTCGCGCGGCGACAGATCATCGGGGTGGATTGCTTCGAGCAACTCAAGCGCAGGTGATGGTTTGAGCTTGGCCGGGGCCGGCGCGGGTGTGGCTGAAAACAGCGGCAGATCGTCGATCAGCGTTTTTTGCGTCGCACCCCCTTCGCGTTCGCCGCTTTCCAATGCGTCCAGAACAACCCGTGCGCGCGCAATGACGGCGCTGGGCAGGCCGGCAAGTTGCGCCACCTGCACGCCATAGGACCGGTCCGCCGCTCCCCGCCGCACTTCGTGCAGAAAGATCACCTCGCCTTCCCATTCCTTGACCGTGACCGTGGCGTTTTCCACGCCATCCAGTTTGGCAGCGAGCGCTGTCATTTCGTGGTAATGCGTGGCGAACAGCGCGCGCGACTTGTTGACGTCGTGCAGGTGTTCGAGCGTCGCCCAGGCAATCGACAGGCCGTCATATGTCGCCGTGCCGCGCCCGATTTCGTCAAGAATGACCAGCGCGCGGTCGTCTGCCTGATTGAGAATGGCAGCGGTTTCTACCATCTCGACCATGAATGTCGACCGTCCGCGCGCGAGGTCATCAGATGCCCCGACGCGGCTGAAGATTTGGCTGACCAGCCCGATATGGGCATGGGTCGCAGGCACGAAACTGCCTGTTTGTGCGAGTATGGTGATCAGGGCGTTCTGGCGTAGAAAAGTCGATTTACCGGCCATGTTTGGCCCGGTCAGCAACCAGATGGCCGCCGTGTCTTCGGCATTCAGAACGCAGTCATTGGCGATGAACGGATCACCGCCTTGTTGGCGCAACGCGCGCTCGACAACGGGGTGTCGCCCACCCGCAATGTCAAAGGTGCGCGATGTGTCGAGCGTCGGCTTGCACCAATTTTCGGTGACGGCCAGATGCGCAAGTCCCGTGGTCAGATCAATTTCGGCCAACGCGCGGGAGGTTTGGCTGATCTGCGGCGCGGCGTCCAGAACAAGCCCTTTTAGCCTTTCATAGTGACGCTTTTCGATCTCGATGGCTTGCGATCCGGCGTTCAGGATACGGGTTTCGAGGCTGGATAGATCCACGGTTGTGAACCGGACCTGATTGGCGGTGGTTTGACGGTGAATGAATGTCTCACTCAGTGGGACTGACATCATCTTGTCTGCGTGGGTCGCAGTGACTTCGATGAAGTAGCCCAGTACGTTGTTATACTTGATCTTGAGGGATTGGACCGCGGTTGTCTTTGCATAGTCCTGTTGAAGCTGGGCGATCACAGACCGCCCTTCGTCCCGCAGCTTGCGGGCCTCATCCAGTTCCGCATCGCAGCCTGAGGCGATGAAGCCGCCATCGCGGACCAGCAACAGGGGTTCGGCGACCAGATCAGCGGCCAGCTGATCAATCAGGGCGTCATGCCCGGTGAGATCACCAAATGCGCCTGTCAGTAAGGTCGGAAATTCGGTCTGTGTGAGCCCGGCCAATGTCTGCGCCTGAGTCAGCCCGGCACGCAGGGCCGTCAGATCGCGCGGGCCACCGCGATCCAGCGACAGGCGGGACAGGGCGCGATCCATATCGGGCACACTGCGCAGGGCTGTGCGGACTGACTGGCAAAAATCCTGATCGGATACGCAGAATGACACGGCGTCGATCCGGTTCGAAACCGTCTCTAACACGCGGGAAGGGGATGACAGGCGCCGTTCCAGCAAACGCGCCCCGGCGGCGGTGACCGTCTTGTCCACGGTTTCAAGCAGGGACCCGGCACGCCCGCCGGACAGCCCGGCCGTCAGCTCAAGGTTTCGCCGTGTTGCCGCGTCGATCTGCACCGTCTTGGACTGTGTTTCCTGCAGCGGGGGACGCAACAGCGGCAAGTTGCCCTTTTGCGTGATCTCAAGATATTCGACCAGCGCGCCCATCGCGCCGACTTCGGCCCGGTCAAAGGACCCATAGGCATCCAGCGTCGCCACCCGGAACAGATCGCAAAGACGGCCCATACCTGCGGCGCTGTCGAAAGCGGCGAGACCCAGCGTGGTAACGGGAATGCCGAAATCCTCGCTGATGGGCCGCAGCACCTCTTCTTTCGTGTCTGCGACAACCAGTTCTGATGGGGCGAGGCGCGCCAATTCAGGCCCTAACTGGGCCAAATCGAGCGCCATGACATGAAACGCCCCGGTCGAGATGTCGACCCAGGCGAGCGCGCACTTGTCCCTGACTTCGGCGACTGCGGCGAGAAAGTTGTGACGTCGCGCCTCAAGCAGTGACTCTTCGATCAGAGTTCCCGGCGTGACCAGCCGCACCACGTCGCGTTTGACGACGGACTTTGAACCACGCTTTTTCGCCTCTGCCGGGCTTTCCATTTGTTCACAAACGGCCACGCGAAACCCCTTGCGGATCAGGGTCAGCAGGTACCCTTCGGCGGAATGCACCGGGACGCCGCACATCGGGATATCGTCACCGTCATGCTTGCCGCGTTTGGTGAGCGCAATGTCGAGCGCGGCGGCAGCATTGACGGCATCGTCAAAGAACATCTCGTAAAAGTCGCCCATGCGATAAAAAAGCAGCGCACCGGGGTGTGCCGCTTTGATTTCGAGATATTGCGCCATCATCGGCGTGGTCGACATGTTCCGCCCCCCAAGGCATGTGTCGGGCGACCTTACAAAGCGCAGAGGGTGAGCGAAAGCCAAAGTCGATTGAGGCGGGCAGCGCGCTGGGCTAAGAGCGATTAGGTCAGGGGAGGACCGAACGATGGCAGGCAACAAAGTGACGGCAGAAGAGGCGCTCGCGTTCCATATGGAACCCACGCCCGGCAAGTTCGAGATCACCGCGACCGTCCCGATGACGACGCAGCGCGATCTGAGCCTGGCCTATTCCCCCGGTGTCGCGGTGCCCTGCGAGGCGATCGCGGAAAATCCGGAACTGGCCTATGATTACACGAACAAAGGCAACCTGGTTGCTGTGATTTCGAACGGCACCGCCGTGCTGGGGCTGGGCAACCTTGGCGCGCTAGGGTCCAAGCCGGTGATGGAGGGCAAGGCCGTGCTGTTCAAACGCTTTGCCGACGTGAATTCCATCGATATCGAACTGGACACCGAAGACCCGGACGAGTTCTGCAACGCGGTCAAGCTGATGGGCCCGACCTTTGGCGGTATCAACCTTGAGGATATCAAGGCGCCGGAATGCTTCATCATCGAACAGCGCCTGAAAGAAGAGATGGACATCCCTGTCTTCCACGACGACCAGCATGGCACTGCCGTGATCTGTGCTGCCGGCCTGATCAACGCGCTGCACATTTCCGGCAAGAAAATCGAGGACGTCAAAATCGTTCTGAACGGGGCCGGGGCCGCTGGCATCGCCTGTATCGAATTGCTGAAAGCCATGGGCGCGCGCCATGACCATTGTATCGTCTGCGACACGAAAGGCGTGATTTATCAGGGTCGTACCGAGGGTATGAACCAGTGGAAATCGGCCCATGCTGTCAAAACAGAGCTGCGCAGCCTTGAGGACGCGATGAAGGATGCCGACGTCTTTCTGGGCGTGTCCGTCAAAGGGGCCGTGACGCCCGAGATGGTCGAAAGCATGGCCGACAATCCGGTGATCTTTGCCATGGCCAACCCCGATCCCGAGATCACACCCGAAGCGGCGCACGAGGTTCGCATGGACGCCATCGTGGCTACGGGCCGCAGTGATTATCCCAACCAAGTCAACAACGTGCTCGGGTTCCCCTATCTGTTTCGCGGTGCGCTCGACATCCATGCCCGCGCCATCAATGACGAGATGAAGATCGCCTGCGCCCACGCGCTTGCCAACCTTGCCCGAGAGGACGTGCCGGATGAGGTGGCCTTGGCCTATGGCAAGTCGCTGTCGTTCGGGCGCGATTACATTATTCCGACGCCGTTTGATCCGCGCCTGATCCACCGTATCCCAACGGCCGTTGCCAAGGCGGGGATGGACACTGGTGTGGCCCGTCGCCCGATCATCGACATGGAAGCCTACGAACTGAGCCTGAAGTCGCGCATGGATCCAACGGCCAGCATTCTGACTGGCATCAACGCCCGTGCGCGCGCGGCGCAGGCCCGCATGATCTTTGCGGAAGGGGATGATCCGCGCGTGCTGCGCGCTGCCGTCATGTACCAGCGCGCCGGATTTGGCAAAGCGCTGGTGATTGGCCGGATCGAAGATGTGAAGGCCAAGCTGACCGAGACAGGTCTTGCGGATGCGGTGCGTGAACTGGAAGTGGTGAATGCGGCGAACACCACCCATCTGGATCAGTACAAAACCCATCTGTACGACCGGCTGAAACGGCGCGGTTTTGACATTCAGGACGTTCACCGCCTTGCCGCGCGTGATCGTCACGTGTTTTCCGCACTGATGCTGGCGCACGGACATGGCGATGGTCTGGTGACCGGCGCGACCCGCAAGTCCTCGCATATTCTGGACCGGATCAACCATGTGTTCGATGCGGACATCAACAGCAAGGCGGCGGGCATCACGGCGCTGATCCACAAAGGGCGCATCGTGTTTATCGCCGATACGCTGGTCCATGAATGGCCCGATGAAGAGGACCTTGCCGACATCGCCACTCAGGCTGCCGTGGTTGCACGCAATATGGGGCTGGAGCCGCGCGTCGCCTTTGTCAGCTTTTCCACCTTTGGCTATCCGGTGTCTGAACGTGCTGAAAAGATGCATCAGGCGCCCCGCGTGTTGGACGCGCGGGGTGTTGATTTCGAATACGAGGGCGAGATGACCGTCGATGTTGCGTTGAACACGCAGGCGCAGGCATCCTATCCGTTTTCGCGCCTCACGGGGCCTGCGAACATTTTGGTCGTGCCTGCGCGCCACTCAGCCAGCATTTCGGTCAAGTTGATGCAGGAAATGGGCGGTGCCACGGTCATCGGCCCGATCCTTGCCGGTGTGGACGGATCGATCCAGATCTGTTCGTCCGGGTCCACCGCCAATGACATCCTCAACATGGCGGTGCTAGCGGCCTGCAAGGTGGGCTGATGGCGGTCTGGAACCTTGGGTCGATCAATATCGACAACGTCTATCGCGTGTCACATCTGCCCGCGCCGGGCGAGACTTTGCATGCTGCGGATTACACGCAAGGGTTGGGCGGCAAGGGCGCCAACATGTCCGTGGCCATTGCCCGTGCCGCGGCCCGCGTGACCCATATCGGGGCTGTTGGGCCGGAAGGTGCTTGGACGGTGGAGCGCTTGTTGGAATACGGCGTCGACACGCGCCGGATTGCGACCTTGTCCGATCAGGCAACGGGACATGCGAATATCGCTGTGGATGAAGCGGGCGAGAATCAGATCATCGTGTTTTCCGGGGCCAATCGTGCTTTGACCGAGGATATGATCGGGTCCGCCTTGTCCGATGCAGCGGCAGGCGACTTTCTGGTCATGCAGAATGAAACGAACGGCCAGGGCTATGCTGCCGAGATCGCCAAAAAGCTGGGCTTGCACGTGGTCTATGCAGCGGCCCCGTTCGATGCTGATGCAGTTGCCGAAGTGTTGCCGTTCACCGACCTTCTGGTTCTCAATGAGGTCGAGGCGCAGCAGCTGACCGCAGCGATGAAAGCCGATCTCACTGACCTTGGAGTCGAGTCCATCGTCGTGACACTGGGCGGCGATGGGTGCCGTTGGCTGGATGTTTCGGGCGGATCAGAGACACATATGCCTGCTATTCCCGTCACTCCCGTCGATACGACCGGGGCGGGTGACACGTTCACCGGATACCTTGTTGCGGGGTTGGATCGCGGTCTGCCCATGCTGCAAGCGCTCAGCCTTGCGACACAAGCCGGGGCGCTAATGGTGACCCGCAAGGGGACTGCAGATGTGATCCCTGATCTCAAGGATATCGAGGACGCGCGCCTGGCTTAACCGCCGACAAATGGCGCGTCGGACCCCCACAGTTCCTTGACCCGCGCATCGCGCTGGCACGCATCGCGGTAGGCTTTGTACGCTTTGGCTTTGGACTTGGGGCCAAAGCGGGTCAGGATCACGCGGCTGTCCTTGTAAAAATCCTGATGATAGCTGTCGGCGGGATAGAATGTTTCCGGCCCGAGGATCGGAGTGACGACCGTCTGGCCCAGTTCGGCCTGTGCGTCTGCCTTGGCCGTTTGCGCGGCACTGGCCTGCGCGGGCGTGGCGAATACCGCAGTGCGGTAGCTGTCGCCCCGATCACAGAACTGCCCGCCCGCATCCGTCGGATCAATCGAGCGGAAGAAGAGCGACAAAAGTGTATCCACCTGCACTTCGGCCGGATCAAAGGTGATCTGCACGGCCTCGTAGTGGCCCGTGCTGCCGCCTGTGACTTGCTTGTATGTCGGGTTGGCGACTGTGCCGCCCGCGAGATCCCGACACAGCTTCCTTCACGCCTTTGACCTTTTCGAAATCCGCCTCGACGCACCAGAAACAACCGCCCGCAACGGTGAGCGTTTCAAGCTGCTGGGCATGGCTGGTCTTGGCCTGCGCGACAAGGCCCAGAGCAATTGTGAGGGCCAGCGATACGGTTTTGAACGTGCGGCGTGGTGTCATTGCAGTGCTCCTTTGGACAAACCCTGCGACAAAAGGGGGCCGTCACGCAATTCACAGCGCAGGGAGGTCGCGCATCTGTGATTGGCCGTTTACCCGCGCCGCGCATCGACTTAGCGTGCGGGCTATGACCAAACGCATTGCTATGTGGTCCGGGCCACGCAACCTGTCGACTGCCATGATGTACAGCTTTGCCGCGCGCGGTGATTGCCGGGTGGTGGATGAACCGTTTTATGCGGCCTTCCTCGCCGGAACGGGTGATGATCACCCGATGCGCGATGTGGTGCTTGCCAGCCAACCCAATGATCCTACCGATGTGGCAGCAGAGCTCAAAAAGCCCATAACAGAGCCTGTTTTTTACCAGAAACACATGGCCCACCACATGTTGCCAGACTGGCCGACGGACTGGATGGACGGGATGTGTCATGTGCTGCTGATCCGCCATCCTGCCCGTGTCATCGCAAGCTATGCGAAAAAGCGGGAGGCACCGTCACTGGAAGATCTGGGTTTTGTCCAACAGGCCAATTTGCTCGCGCGGATTGATGCACCGATTGTCGTGGAGTCCAGTGACATTCGGGCAAATCCCGCCGGAACGCTGCAAGCCTTGTGTGCACAGATTGGCATTCCGTGGACGCCCGAGATGTTGAATTGGCCATCCGGTGGCCATCCGCAGGATGGCGCATGGGCCCCGCATTGGTACGGCGCCGTGCATCATTCGACCGGGTTTCAGTCTGCCGAATGTGACCTGCCACAGCTGGAAGGCGATTACGCCCAGCTCGCAGATGCGGCGATGCCCTATTACGAGGCGCTCGCCGCATTGAAGCTCAAGACTTGAGGCGGCGATCCCGCGCGGCGAGCAATTTGAGGCGCAGCGCGTTCAACTGGATGAACCCTGCCGCGTCCTTTTGATCGTAAGCGCCCGCGTCATCCTCGAAGGTCACATGCGCCTCGGAATAGAGCGAGTGATCGGACCAGCGCCCCACGGTCCGCGCCAGACCCTTGTAGAGTTTCAGGCGGACTGTGCCGGTCACATGCTCCTGGCTTTTGTCGATCAGCGCTTGCAGCATTTCGCGCTCGGGCGAGAACCAGAAGCCGTTGTAGATCAGTTCGGCATAGCGCGGCATCATTTCGTCCTTGAGGTGCGCGGCCCCGCGGTCCAGCGTGATCTGTTCGATCCCGCGATGCGCTTCGAGCAGGATGGTGCCGCCGGGCGTTTCGTAGATGCCACGGGATTTCATGCCGACAAACCGCCCTTCGACCAGATCAAGCCGACCGATGCCGTGTTTGCCACCGAGACGGTTCAACTCAGTCAGGATGGTGGCCGGTGACATCGATTCGCCGTTGATAGAGACTGCATCACCCTTCTCGAACCCAACTTCGATGTATTCCGGCTCGTTCGGTGCATCCTCGGGTGCGACAGTGCGCTGATAGACGTAATCGGGCGCGTCCACAGCGGGGTCTTCGAGCACTTTACCCTCAGAAGACGTGTGCAGCAGGTTCGCATCGACGCTGAACGGCGCTTCGCCACGCTTGTCCTTGGCGATGGGAATCTGGTTCTTTTCGGCAAAGTCGATCAGCTTGGTGCGGCTGGACAGATCCCATTCGCGCCACGGGGCGATGACTTTGATATCGGGGTTCAGCGCATAGGCGGCCAGTTCGAACCGGACCTGATCGTTGCCCTTGCCGGTGGCCCCGTGGGCGACCGCATCCGCCCCTTCGATGGCGGCAATTTCGACCAGGCGTTTGGAAATGAGGGGCCGCGCGATGGAGGTGCCCAGCAGGTACAGCCCCTCATAAAGCGCGTTGGCGCGGAACATAGGGAACACGAAATCACGCACGAATTCCTCGCGCACGTCCTCAATATAGATCGACGTCGCGCCCATCATCTCTGCCTTGGCGCGCGCAGGCTCCAGCTCCTCTCCCTGACCGAGATCGGCAGTGAACGTGACGACTTCGCAGCCATATTCGGTTTGCAGCCATTTCAGGATGATCGAGGTGTCCAGACCGCCGGAATAGGCCAGCACAACTTTCTTTGGGGCGCTCATTTCTTTGTTCCTCATCAGGTTTGGCTGCCGATATCGGTTTTGCGCAACAGGGGCAAGATTGACCCGCCCGTGCAGGGGCGTGTAGGTCAGCAAGATTGCCAAAAGGGGTCAGTTCATGAGCTTTCAGGACAGTGCGCGTGCCGCCGAAACTGCGATGCGCGATGTGTTTCCGCCGACCCCGCTGTTGCGCAACGATCTGCTATCGGCGCGTTTTGGCGCCGACATCTGGCTCAAGCGCGAAGATCTGAGCCCGGTGCGATCCTACAAGCTGCGCGGCGCGTTCAATGCGATGCGCAAGGTCATGGCCAAGGATGCGGTGTTTGTCTGTGCGAGTGCCGGGAATCATGCGCAGGGCGTTGCGTATATGTGCCGCCATTTCGGGGTGCACGGCGTGATTTTCATGCCTGTGACAACGCCGCAGCAAAAGATTTTGAAGACCAAGATGTTCGGCGGCGCGCATGTCGAAGTGCGCCTGACCGGTGACTATTTTGACGAAACGCTGTCCTCGGCGCAGGATTTTTGTGCGGACACGGGCGGTCATTTTCTGTCTCCGTTCGACGATGAGGATGTGATCGAGGGGCAAGCGTCGGTCGCAGTCGAGATCGAAGCGCAGTTGGGCCGTTTGCCTGACCGGATTGTTTTGCCTGTCGGTGGGGGTGGCCTTTCGGCGGGCACACGCAGCTATTTTGCCGATAGCGTTGCGTACACATTCGTTGAACCGCACGGCGCCATGTCGTTGGCCGAGGCGCTGCGCGCTGGGCAGCCAGTCGATGTGTCCCCGATCAGCAGTTTTGTGGACGGTGCGGCTGTTGCCAAGATCGGCCAACGGACCTTTGCGCGGTTGTCGGATGTCAGCCCTGCCGATGTGCTGAACATTCCCGAAGACCGCATTTGCACCACCATTGTCGAGATGCTGAATGTCGAGGGCCTTGTGCTGGAACCTGCGGGCGCATTGTCCGTCGATGCATTGAAAGACATTCGGGATCAGATTGCGGGCCAGACGGTGGTTTGCGTGACATCCGGCGGCAATTTCGATTTTGAACGCTTGCCCGAGGTCAAGGAACGCGCCCAGCGGTATTCCGGTATCAAGAAATACTTCATCCTGCGGATGCCGCAGCGGCCCGGCGCGCTCAAGGATTTTCTAAGCATTCTTGGTCCCGAAGATGACATTGCCCGGTTCGAGTATCTGAAAAAGTCGGCGCGAAATTTCGGGTCTGTGCTGATTGGGATTGAAACCCAGCGACCGGAGAACTTTGACCGACTGCGGGCCGCGCTGGACGCCGGCGGTTTCACTTATTCGGACATTACAAATGACGAGATGCTGGCCCAGTTCGTGATCTAGGCTGCGATTCCGTCTTGCAATCCTGCCAGAAACGCTCGTTTTGAAGTCTCAAAGCTGTTCAGGATGGCAGGGACATCGACTGATGCCGCTTCACCCCTTGCTGCAAGCGATTCGCCTGCGCCGCAGAGATCGGCAAAGAGCGAGAAGCCGAGGTTCAAGGCGCTGCCTTTGAGACAATGCAGGTCTTCCTCAAGCGTGTTCAAATCCACCGCGGTGCTGAGCCTGTCGGTGATTTCAGTCACTTCCTCGATAAAGAGCGGCACGACTTCGTCAAAGTCCTCTTCCCCGATCTCTTCCCTCAGGTTTATTACGCGTTGCCAGTCAATCATCCTGCATCTCCTAGCGGCTGCGGTCATGTCAGCACAGGGTCGATTAAGAACAGGTTACGCTTAAATCTTTAGGTACTCGGCGAAGTGACTTCATGCACCATTAAGCGCTTTGGATTAGGTAGACCCAAGCTAAATCGGATGACCGGGTGTGATGACTTTGCAGAGCAGGAAAATCGATATGGATCAGGAATCCATGTCTACATCTGCGGATGCATCGACCCCCTACAAGGTATTGGTCGTCGACGACAGCAGGCTGCAGCGCAAGATTTTGTGCAGTTCCGTCAAGCGATGGGGGTTCGAGGTGGTCGAGGCCGCGTCGGGCGAAGAAGCGCTGGTCATCGCCGAAGACTTCAAGCCCGATCTGGTGCTGAGCGACTGGATGATGCCGGGCATGAACGGGCTGGAATTCTGCGATGCCTTTCGCAAGTTGTCAGGGGATCGGTATGGATATTTCATCCTCCTGACCTCGAAGAGTGAAAAGAACGAAATCGCGATGGGCCTTGAGGCGGGTGCCGACGATTTCGTCACAAAACCCGTCGATGCGAACGAGTTGCGCGCGCGGATCAAGGCGGGTGAGCGCATCCTGTTGATGCAGCGCGAACTGACCCGCAAAAACGATCTGATTTCCGAAACGCTGGACGAGTTGCAGCGTGTGTATAATTCGCTGGACAGTGATTTGCTTGAGGCGAAAAAGCTGCAGCAATCCCTGATCCGCGAACGCAACAAATCGTTTGAGACGGGCGATGTGTCTTTGATGCTGCGATCCAGCGGGCATGTGGGCGGCGATCTGGTTGGCTTTTTTCCGGCAGGGGCCGGGCATTTGGGGCTGTTTTCCATCGACGTGTCGGGGCATGGGATCAGTTCCGCCCTGATGACGGCCCGGCTGGCGGGGTACCTGTCGGCGGCGGCGCCCGATCAGAACGTCGCCTTGCACAAGTTGGAGGATGGCAGTTACGCATTTCTGCCACCTGAAATCGTCATCGAAACACTGAACGATCTGGTGCTCGACGAGATGGAGACGGAGCATTACTTCACTCTGCTACTTGCCGATGTGAACCTTGAAACGGGGCACGTGCGCATGGCGCAGGCGGGGCATCCGCATCCCGCGATCCAGCGCAAGGATGGTGCGATTGAACAGAACGGGCCTGGTGGTTTCCCCGTCGGGCTGATGTCGGGGATTTCCTTTACCCAGTTCGAAGCCACATTGAACCCGGGTGATCGGTTGGTGTTGTTGTCGGATGGGGTGACGGAGTGCCCTAACCCGCAAGGTGTCATGCTGGAGGAAGAGGGTTTGGAGGCGATGATGCGTGAGTTACGCGACGTATCCGGGCCAGCGTTCTTTGAGGCGATGCTGTGGAAGCTGGGGGAATTTGCCGTCAGTCAGCCGTTTCCCGACGACGTATCCGGTATCCTTTTCGAATATCACGGGGTGGATGCGGCAAAGTAACGGGTCAGAAAGTGGCGATCGCCCTCGTTGCCCAAAAGGTGGGACGCATCATCCGGCGTTAGCCAGATGGCCTCGTGGTCAGCCTCTGTCGGGTTGCTGATCTGCATGGTTGGCCACGCGACATAGATATGGCACAGCTTTTCCGCCCAAAGCGTGTATTCCGGCATGTAAACAAACCGGCGAAAGGCACCCAGACGGCGCGGACGCGCGATGTGCCAGCCGGTTTCCTCGAACACTTCGCGGTGCAGGGCCTGCAACGGGCTTTCCCCGGGATCGATGCCGCCACCGGGCAGTTGGATGTCGGGTTGGTCCTCCATCTGGCATGTCAGCAAAACGCGTCCGTCCCGTGGCAGGACGGCATAGGCCCCCTGCCGCAGGGTGTAGCGCCGATCAGCCTCTGGGGGCGGTCCCATCCGGCGGTTCATCGGCACCCTCTTTCAGTTTTGTTGCCCAACACTATATAGGGCGTCGATATGCCAATACGTGGCGCCAAAGGAAACCCCATGACTCTTGGTTCGCAACTCGTGTGGGACGACACCGTCCTGCCATTCCAACTTGATACTTCTGACATCCGCGGACGCGTTGCGCGTCTGGACGGGGTGTTGGGTGGTATCCTCAAGCAACACAACTATCCACCCCAGGTCGAGGCGTTGGTTGCGGAGATGGCTTTGCTGACTGCGTTGATCGGCCAGACGGTCAAACTGCGCTGGAAGCTGTCCTTGCAGGTGCAGTCCAAAGGGGCCGTGCGCATGATCGCGACGGATTACTATGCGCCCGAAGGCGAAGGCGATGTTGCGCGCATCCGCGCCTATGCCAGCTATGATGCGGATCGGCTGACCGATGCGTCCCCGTTTGATCAGGTTGGCGAAGGATATTTTGCGATCATGATCGATCAGGGCCAGGGCATGACCCCCTATCAGGGCATCACGCCGCTTGAGGGCGGTTCGATTTCAGCCTGTGCCGAAGCGTATTTTGCCCAGTCCGAGCAGCTGCCGACGCGCTTCCAGCTCAGCTTTGGTCAGTCGTCCGAACCGGGCGTGGCCGAGCATTGGCGCGCGGGTGGCGTGATGTTGCAGCATATGCCCAAGGCGTCGCCACTGGTGGCAAAGGGCGAAGGCACGGGCGAGTTGCTGGCGGCGGATGATCTGCTTGACGGCGATGAGTCTGAAAACTGGAACCGGGTGAACATCCTGCTCGACACAGTCGAAGAGATGGAGCTGATCGGCCCGCAAGTGCCGCCGAATGATTTGTTGCTGCGGCTGTTTCACGAGGAAACGCCGCGCGTCTTTGACACGCAACCGGTTCGTTTCGGCTGTACCTGTTCGGAGGATCGCGTGCGTCAAAGCCTGTCGATCTATTCGGCCCGTGACATCGAAAAGATGACCACGGATGACGGGCGGGTCACTGCGGATTGCCAGTTCTGCGGGGCGCATTACGACCTTGACCCGGCCACTGTCGGGTTCGAGGCCGAAGCGCAAACCGGTGAATGACCTGATATCCCGCACCCGCGCTGCCTTGGCGCGGGGCGGTGATGCCTCCTCTGACTTTGACCTCAATCCTGATGTGTCCCTTGCGGCGGGGCGTCGGTTGCGTCCGGCCGCCGTGCTTGCCCCGATCATCGAAGGCAAGGATGGCTATGATCTGATCCTGACGAAACGCTCTTCTGCGCTGAAACACCATCCCGGTCAGATTGCGTTTCCGGGGGGCAAGCAGGATGAAGGTGACAGTGACCTGATTGCGACTGCATTGCGTGAGGCGAATGAGGAGATCGGCCTGCCCTTGCAGCATGTCGAGGTGATGGGCACGTTTTCACCCCATGAAACGGTCACATCCTTTACTGTGACCCCCGTGGTTGCCCTGATCACCCAAGAGTTTCAGGCCGTGCCCGAGGCCGGAGAAGTTGCCGAAGTGTTCCGCGTGCCCTTGTCCCATGTGCTGGATGCGGACAGCTATGTCATTCAATCCCGCCGCTGGCGCCAACAGTGGCGATCATATTACGCCGTGCCATACGGACCCTATTACATCTGGGGTGCGACCGCGCGTATATTGCGCGCATGGACCGACGCACTTCCCAAAAACTAGACCCTGATACGCCGTTTCTGAACAACCCAAGCGCCCTAGCGCTGTGTGAGGTTCTGGAGCGGGCGGGACACAAGGCCCTTTTTGTTGGCGGCTGTGTGCGCAATGCGGTGATGGGTCTGCCCGCAACCGATATTGACATTGCAACGGATGCGACCCCGCGGCGCGTCACCGAGGTTACAGAAGCGGCAGGATATCGCGCCGTTCCTACCGGTGTGGCGCATGGCACTGTCACCGTAGTCGTGGATGGCCATTCGTTTGAAGTGACCACGTTCCGCCGTGATGTGGATACGGATGGACGCCGGGCTGTCGTCGCCTTTTCCGAAAACATCGAAGATGACGCGCGCCGTCGCGATTTTACTATGAACGCGATTTACGCGGATCGGGCGGGCCGCCTTGTCGATCCTCTGAATGGGTTGCCCGACCTGCGCGCCGGACATGTCCGCTTTATCGAAGATGCCGGACAGCGCATTCGCGAGGATTACCTGCGTACCCTGCGTTTCTTTCGCTTTCACGCGTATTACGCATCTCCTGATCTGGGGTGGGATGCGGACGCGCTTGCGGGGATCGCCGCCAATCTTGATGGTCTGCAAACGCTGTCGGCCGAACGTGTCGGGGCAGAGATGATCAAGCTGTTGTCGGCCCCCGATCCTGCGCCTGCTTTGGCCGTCATGGCGCAGACTGGTGTGCTGTCGTCGATCTTGCCCGGGGCGGACCCGACATTTGTGGCACCCGTGGTTCATCTGGAACAGAGTGTCGGGGCAGATCCCGACCCGATGACCCGGCTGGCCGCCTTGGGCGGAGAGGATGCAGTCAACCGTTTGCGACTGTCCCGTTCGGATCAAAAATGTCTGGAGCAGGTACGGGCCCAATCCACAAGCCTGTTAGGGGCCAGGGCCATCGGCCATGTGGCAGGTGTACGGGCCGGTGTCGGCGCGATCCTGCTGCGCGCGGCGCTGTCTAACACTGCGGTGAGCGTATCGTCAGTCGACGCGGTAACGGAAGGCGCGAAAAAAGAATTTCCTATCAAAGCCAGTGACTTACCGAACCTGCAAGGCAAGGCGCTGGGCGACAGGCTGGCCGCCTTGAAACAGGATTGGCTGGCCTCTGACCTCGCCAAGTCCAAAAACGCGCTTTTGGGGGCGTGACTTTTGCGTCGCCCGGCGCTAAAGGTTGGGACAACCAAGGAGGGTTACAACATGTTTCGCGGGATCTGGAACGACACCTGATATTGTCGCTGATCGTCTGATGTGACGAGACGGGCCTCGGCCTGCGTCACTTCCATGTTGTACCACACCTTTACGAGACTTCCCCATGTTCAAATACTTTGAATCGCTTGTCGATCCGTATGTCGATTATTCCGAAACCGACACGCCTCCGACCAGGATCTGGCCCTTTCTCTGGGACTTTTCGCAGCCCTTCAAAGGGGTGTTCGTTCTGGCCGCCATCATGTCGCTGGTGGTGGCATCAATCGAGGTTGGGCTGATCTATTACATGGGCCGGGTTGTTGATCTGCTTGGCACATCGCCCGAGGAGTTCTGGGCAACCTACGGCACCGAGGTCATTCTGGTCGCCCTGTTCGTGCTTCTGGCGCGGCCCCTCTTGCAGATGATGGACGTTGTCCTGCTGAACAACACGATCCTGCCGAACTTTGGCACCCTTATTCGCTGGCGGTCACACAAACACGTGCTGCGTCAGTCGGTTGGGTGGTTCGAAAACGACTTTGCCGGGCGCATCGCGAACCGGATTATGCAGACCCCGCGGTCAGCGGGCGAAGTGATATTTCAGGTGTTTGACGCGATTTCATTTTCGCTGGCTTACCTGCTGGGGGCCGCGGTTTTGCTGATGGTCGCCGATGTGCGGCTGCTCGTACCGCTGGTCCTTTGGTTCGCGCTTTATGCGGCCCTTGTGGTCTGGACGGTCAAGCGTATCGGCCCTGCGTCCAAGGCGGCGTCTGATGCCCGGTCGCAGCTGACCGGCAAGGTGGTTGATGCCTATACGAACATTCATTCGGTCAAGATGTTCGCCCATCATGAACGCGAGTTGGATTATGCCAAGGCGGCCATCGAAAACACGCGCCGCACCTTCATGCGCGAGATGCGGCTTTTTACCATCATGGATGTGGTTCTGGTTTTTCTGAACGGATTGCTGATCGTTGGCGTGGTTGGCTGGGCCATCGCGCTTTGGACGCAGGGTGCGGCCAGTGTGGGTGTCGTTGCCGCCGCAACGGCGCTGACCCTGCGCCTGAACGCGATGACCGGATGGATCATGTGGGCGCTGACCTCGTTCTTTCAGGAACTGGGTGTCGTGGCCGAGGGGATGGAGACGATTGCCCAGCCCATCACGCTGGTCGATGCCAAAGATGCCAGGCCCTTGCAGATCGCGAAAGGTGAGATCGCAGTGCGCGATCTGACCCACCATTACGGGCGCGACAGCGGTGGTCTGGACAACATCAGCATGACCATCCGTCCGGGTGAAAAGGTTGGCCTTGTCGGGCGCTCCGGCGCGGGCAAATCGACTTTGGTGAAGCTGCTTTTGCGGTTCTACGACCCCGAATCGGGCCGAATCGAAATTGATGGTCAGGACATCATGCAAGTGACGCAGGACAGTCTGCGCCTGAACATTGGCATGGTGCAGCAGGACAGTTCGTTGCTGCATCGCTCGGTCCGGGAAAACATCCTGTATGGTCGTCCCGAAGCGACCGAAGCGCAGATGATCGAGGCTGCAAAACAGGCGCAGGCGCACGACTTTATCCTTGATCTGGCCGACCCCGAGGGGCGCACCGGATACGAGGCGCAAGTGGGTGAGCGCGGTGTGAAGCTGTCCGGCGGACAACGCCAGCGCGTGACTCTCGCGCGGGTGATCCTCAAGAACGCGCCGATCCTTTTGCTGGATGAGGCGACAAGTGCGCTCGACAGCGAGGTCGAGGCAGCGATTCAGGACACGCTTTACAAGATGATGGAGGGCAAGACCGTGATCGCCATCGCCCACCGCCTGTCCACCATTGCCGAAATGGATCGCATCCTTGTTCTGGATGACGGCAAAATTGTCGAAGACGGACCGCATGACGCGCTTTTGGCGCAAGGTGGCCTATATTCAGAATTCTGGGCGCGCCAGTCGGGCGGGTTCATCGGAGCCGAGGCTGCTGAGTGAAAATTTCGGACTGGATCGATTCCTTTCGCCGTGCGGAAGGGCCCCCGCCGCAGGAGTTGTGGCCGTTCATGCGCTGGTGTCTGTCCGGCGCATGGCCTGCGCTGTGGTTGGCGGCCTTCTGTTCTGCCGCCGCTGGCGCGTTAGAGGCGGGTACAGCGCTGATCCTTGGCCGTGTGATCGACGCCACCGTCGCCCTTGGCCCGGATGGGTTCTTTTCCGTCAGCAATGTCGGGCTGATCATCGGGGCGCTCGCGTTTTTCCTGATCGCGCGCCCGATCCTGTTTGGCTTCAGTGCGGCGACCAACGCGATCATCGTGCAGCCGAACGTGAACCCGCTGGTCCTGTCGCGCCTGCATCGTTGGACGCTGGGGCAGTCGGTTGGGTTCTTTGACGACGATTTCGCGGGTCGCATCGCGCAAAAGCAGATGCAGGCTGCGCGTGCGGTCACGGATGTCGTGTCGGAATTCATCAACGTGGTCGCCTTTGCGCTGGCATCGCTGGTCGGATCGATCTTGTTGTTGCTGGCGATTGACTGGCGTGTGGCGCTGGGCTTTGGCGTGTGGCTGATCTTTTATTTTGCGCTGATCCGCTGGTATCTGCCGCGCATCCGCAAACGCTCGGCCAGTCGCGCTGCGGCGCGGGCGATGGTGTCCGGGCAGGTGGTTGATACGATCACCAATATCAAGACGGTCAAACTGTTCGCCCATGACGATCACGAGGATCAGGCGGCGCTGGGCGCGATGGCCACGTTCCGGACCAATGCTGTGCAATTCGGTATTCTGTCGGCAGGGTTCCGGTTTGCCCTTATGGCGCTGGCGGGCCTGTTGCCCGTTCTATTGTTGGGTGGCACCATCCTGATGTGGCAGCGCGGGCTTGCCACGCCCGGCGATATCGTGGCGTCCGGCGCCATTGCGATCCGCATAGCCCAGATGACCGGTTGGGTCAGTTTCACGCTGATGGCGATCTATTCCAACGTGGGTGAGGTCGAGGATGGGATGCGCACCCTGACCCCTCGTGCGCGGGTTGAAGATGATGTGGATGCGGCACCTTTGGACGTGCCTCAGGGAGAAATCAGACTTGATCACCTTGGCTTTTCCTACGGGCGCGACACGGGCGGTATTCAGGACATCAGCCTGACCATCAAACCGGGTGAAAAGGTCGGGATTGTGGGTGCATCGGGGGCCGGGAAATCGACCCTCGTGTCGCTGCTGTTGCGGCTCTATGAACCCGAAAACGGTCGAATTCTGATCGACGACCAGGACACGCGGCACGTCACGCAGGACAGCCTGCGCCACAACATCGGGATGGTCACGCAGGAAACGGCGATGTTCAATCGCTCGGCCCGTGAGAACATCCTTTATGGCAAGCCCGATGCCAGCGACGACGAGATGATGGCCGCCGCGAAAAAGGCCGAGGCGCATGAATTCATCCTCGACCTGCAGGACCACAAGAAACGACCTGGTTATGACGCCCATCTGGGGGAACGGGGTGTGAAACTGTCGGGCGGTCAACGCCAGCGGATCGCGCTTGCCCGCGCCATTCTGAAAGACGCGCCGATCCTTGTGCTGGACGAGGCGACAAGTGCACTGGACAGCGAGGTTGAAGCGTCGATTCAGACGGCATTGTCGCGTGTGATGGAGGGCAAAACCGTGCTTGCCATTGCGCACCGTTTGTCCACCCTGACCGAGATGGACCGCATCGTTGTGATGGATGCGGGCCGGATTGTAGAGGAAGGGCCGCATGACGTTCTGCTGGCCAAGGGCGGGCTTTATGCCCGTTACTGGCAGCGGCAATCCGGCGGGTTTATCAGCACGCAAGCTGCTGAATAGGGCTTTTGCCTGACCGCCCGGCCCGGTAGGCGTTTGCCATGACAACAGTGACCATTGATCGATTGGGCCAGCAGGGCGACGGCGTTGCGCGCGGCCCGCTTTTTGTGCCCCTGACTCTGCCCGGTGAGGTGGTCAGCGGGACCGTGGACAGAGATACGCTGACGAACGTGTCCATCGACACGCCCTCGCCCGACCGGGTTGCCGCGCCGTGTCCGCATTTTCGATCATGTGGTGGGTGCCAGTTGCAGCATGCCAGTGATGATCTGGTGGCGACGTGGAAACGCGATCTGGTAGTGACGGCCTTGGCTGTCCATGGAATCGAAACGGACGTTCGCCCCACCGTGACCTCCCCCGACCGGTCCCGCAGGCGCGCGACCTTTGCGGCGCGCCGCACCAAGAAGGGTGCGTTGGTCGGGTTTCATGCCCGCAGGTCCGACGCGATCATACCGGTGCCGCACTGTATTCTGGTCACACCGGCCTTGGTCGGCGCTGCGCCTCTGGCCGAGGCCTTGGCCGTGGCGGGCGCGAGCCGCAAGGGTGTGTTGGCCGTCACCGTTACCGACAGCACCGAAGGCTTGGATGTTGCTGTGTCCGGCGGCAAGCCACTCGATGGACCACTCAGGATCGCATTGGCTGCTTTGTGCGAAACTCATCGGCTCGCCCGCCTGACATGGGAGGATGAGCTGATCGGGATGCGCGTGCCGCCCGCGCAAGTGATCGGTGCCGCGAGGGTGGTGCCCCCGCCGGGTGCGTTTCTGCAAGCGACACAGCATGGGCAGGACACGCTGACGCGTCTGGTGGAGGAGGTTGTTGGTGCTGCGAAACACGTGGCCGACCTGTTTGCGGGTTGCGGTACATTTGCCCTGCCGCTGGCCGCCAATGCAGAGGTGTTGGCGGTGGAAGGCGCGCCCGACATGGTTGCGGCGCTGGATGCGGGATGGCGGCAGGCACAGGGGCTCAAACCCGTCACAAGTGTTGCGCGCGATTTGTTTCGCAGGCCGTTGTTGCCCGACGAACTGGCCCGTTTTGATGCAGTCGTTATCGACCCACCCCGCGCGGGTGCTGCAGCGCAAATCGCCGAACTGGCGCAGGCGAAGCCGCCGGTGATCGCCCATGTGTCCTGCAATCCACAAACCTTTGCGCGTGATGCTGCGACCTTGATCAATGCCGGATATGTGCTCGAATGGGTGCAACCGGTGGATCAGTTTCGCTGGGCTGCGCATGTAGAACTTGTCGGAGCGTTCCGTCTGTCGCATACGCGATGAGATAAGGAGATGTCGCATGATTGATCGCGCACGCTTGGGTGAATTCCTGGAAGGCCCGAAATTCAGTAACTTTATCATGGGCGTGATCGTCGTGAACGCCATCACGCTTGGGCTCGAGACGTCCAAGACGGCGGTGTCTTATGCGGGTGGTCTGATCAGCCTGATCGATCACATCTGCCTCGGGATCTTTGTAATCGAACTGGTGGCCAAGCTGTTTGCATTCCGCTTGTCCTTCTTCCGCAAGGGCTGGAACATCTTTGACTTCATCATCGTCGGAATTGCGCTGGCCCCCGGGACCGAAGGGCTGTCAGTGCTGCGCGCCTTGCGTATCCTGCGTGTTCTGCGCGTCATTTCGGTCGCCCCCTCCTTGCGCCGTGTGGTCGAGGGGTTCGTGACCGCACTGCCCGGTATGGGCAGCGTGTTTGTCCTGATGGCGATGATTTTCTACATCGGGGCGGTCATGGCGACAAAACTGTTTGGCCCCAGCTTTCCTGAATGGTTCGGAACACTTGGCCTCAGCGGCTATTCCCTGTTCCAGATCATGACCCTTGAATCCTGGTCCATGGGGATCGTTCGCCCGGTGATGAAGGAATTCCCCTACGCCTGGATGTTCTTTGTGCCGTTTATCATGGTTACGACATTCGCGGTCGTGAACCTGTTGGTCGGTCTGATTGTGAATTCGATGCAGGACGCGCATTCAGAGGAATCAAATGCCGCGACGGATGAGTATCGGGATCTGGTGATGAAACGCCTCGACCAGATCGAGGCCAAACTCGACAAGCGAGATTCATAAAGGCCGATCACGTTCAGGTGATCACCCTTCGCGAAAAACGGACTAGGCGGGACGAGTCAAAAAGTGATAATTGCCGGTAAATTACAATAAAAACCGATTTGGGACAGGAATTCGATGAAGCGCAGACATCTGATGATGGGCGGTGCCGCGGCAGTAGGTCTGGGGGCCTGCACACAAAGCAAGTTCAGAACCTATACCGGGCCTGAAGTGACCTATATCGTGGTCAATAAAGAGGCCCGCCGCATGTACCTTTTGCACAATGACAAGGTGCTGAAGGACTATGACATCGACCTTGGATTTGCACCGATTGGTGACAAATTCTTTGAAGGTGATGGCCGCACACCCGAGGGCACGTATCTGATCGATCGGCGCAATCCGAAAAGCAGATTTCACCTGTCTCTTGGTATTTCCTACCCGAATGCGACAGATCGTATTGAGGCGGCAGCGCTGGGCAAACCACCCGGCGGCGACATTTTCATCCACGGTGAATCCAGCCCGTTCAAGCGCAAGCGCGGGGATTGGACATGGGGCTGTATCGCGGTGACAAACCGCGAGATGGAAGATGTCTATGCGATGGTGCGCACCGGCACCCCGATCCAGATCAATCCCTGATTGTCAGGTTGCCGGAGTCGACGTGATCGTCACGATGTCGGGGTTCGCCTCGTCGATAGCTGCGGCGTCTGGATCATCCACAGCATCCGGGACAAGGCGTGACGCAGACGGGTTGGCGCGCGGGATCAGCGGCGCATCATTGGGGTTGCCCATGACCATTGTCCACCAGATCTTGCCATTGGGTTCCTGAAACCACGCAAAGCCCATTTCACGTGCCTGCGGTGACAGGATCGTGCGGCGGGTGTCGTTCTGCTCCATCCATGCGGCAAGGGTCTCAAGCTCGGTCTCGTATGTTTCCGAGATGTTTTCGCCGACAAGGCTGCCCTGATACCCGACGCGGGCCAGTCGATCGATGGGTGACGACCCGTCAGACCCAAAATGCCATGGGCGGTTTTGCAGCGACATATCCTTGGCATGCGTGGCCGCGGCGGCGTTCAGTTGCGGGTTCAGCTCAACATTCGGCGCACCACGGGCCGAGCGCAGCGCATTGACCGAATCGAGCATGCGGAACTGCAGTTTGGCCGTGTCACCGGCGCGAATCTTGTAGAGCTTGGGCAAAGGCCGACCATCCGCCCCGACAGCGGGTGCAGACGGGGGTGCCGCACATGCAGCAAGCGTAAGTAGAGCTACTAGAACGAAAGAGAGTGTACGCATTGATCCTGCACATCATTTGTGGTGTTCATCCAAGTCGATAGCCGCTCGCGCGTTGCATTACAAACGCACATCGGCGTGATCCTGCGAGATGACAGTCCTTTGATTTGCGACTGCGACATTCGCGCAATATCTTATGCCGAAATTGGCAGGAACATCTTCAAGGAGAGGCATTCAATGTCCAAACCAACATTTACGTCCACAACGCGCCGGTCTTTTCTGGCCGGAACAGCCGCTTTTTTGGGCGCTCCCGCCATTGCGCAGACCGCAGCAGGCCAGGCAGAGCGTGATCCGACGCTGTCCGTGCGCCGCAACATCTCCAGCTTTCGCACGCTGGATTGGCAGCCCTATTTCGACAATCTGCGCAAAGGTGCCATTCTGGTCGATATCGACAGCCGTGCAGTGCATTACTGGAGCGAAGATCAGACGATCTACAAGCTTTACCCCTCAAGTGTGCCGCTGACAGACGATCTGACCCGACGCGGGCGTACTCAGGTGATCCTGAAAGATCCGGAGCCGGACTGGCGCCCGACGCCGTCGATGAAAAAGCGCAACCCGGAATGGCCTGATTACATCGGCCCTGGCCCGCAGAACCCGCTGGGGACGCGTTCGCTGCACCTGAGCTGGACCTATTATCGCATCCACGGCACCCACGATACGCGCAAGATTGGTCGGAAATCTTCCAATGGATGCATCGGTTTGTACAACGAACATATCGAAGAGCTGTACGAGATGGCCAAAGTGGGCACACAAGTGTTGCTTATTTGACGACATCGCGGCGGATCGGTGCGTCAGCATTTGAATCAGACTTTGCATTCGCACCGCATTGCTGTTTACACAGAAATACGAGGTAAGTCTTGGGTGCGTAGCGGCATTTGCCGCGCGTGCGTAACTGGAGGTTATAATATGAAAAAACTCGTTCTCGCCGCTGCTCTGACTGCTGCTGCTTCGACCGCATTTGCCGGCGCTCCTGCCGATCCGATCATCGAAGCACCTGTCATCGTCGAAGAAACAACAAGCTCTTCGGGCGGCATCATCCTGCCCCTGCTGCTGTTGATCGTCGTTGCTGCGGCTGTTGCGGACTAATATCCGTTACTACAAAACTAAAAAGGCGGTGCATCAGCGCCGCCTTTTTTTATTGCCTGGTCGCCAGTCAGATCAGTCGAGCCACCCTTTAAGGTTCTCTTCGATCACTGTGCCCAGCGCTTCGATATGCGCCGCGTCGTCGTTCAGGCATGGGATATAGGTGAAGTGTTCGCCGCCCGCCTCTTCAAAGCTTTCCTTGATCTCTTCGTTGATCTCTTCGAGCGTTTCGATGCAATCTGCTGAAAAAGCAGGCGCACATACGGCGATGTTCTTTTTCCCCGCTTCGGCGAGTCTGGCCACTTCTTCGACCGTGTAGGGTTGCAGCCATTCTTCGGGTCCGAATTTCGACTGGAACGTCGTCTTGATGTCTGTGTCGGGCCAGCCCAACCGTTCTTTCAGCAGGCGCGTCGTTTTCTGACATTGGCAGTGATAGGGGTCGCCTTCCATCAGGTAGCGGATAGGCACGCCGTGATAGCTGCACACCAGTATGTCGGGCCGCGTATCAAGATCGGCATAGGCCCGTTCGATGGATTGGGCCAGCGCCTCGATATACTTTGGATGTTCGAAATAGGGTTCGACCGTGCGCGTGGTCGGTTGCCACTTTTCCTCCATCATGGCGCGGAAAAACTGATCGTTCGCTGTCGCTGATGTCGCGCCTGCATAATGCGGATAAAGCGGGAAAAACAGGATCTTCTGACATCCTGCGTCGCGCATCTCGCGCACCTTGGATTTGGTTGATGGGTTGCCGTAGCGCATGCAGAAATCGACCATGACCTGATCGCCATACCGGTCATGCATTGCCGCCTTGATCTTGGCCGTCTGGTCTTTGGTGATCGTCATCAGGGGGCTTTCGCCCGCCTCATGATTCCAGATGGATTTATAGGCTGCACCGGATGAAAACGGGCGCTTTGTCAGAACGATAAGCTGCAGCAGGGGCTGCCAGATCCACGGGCTGTAGTCGATCACCCGCCGGTCGGACAGGAATTCGTTCAGATACCGGCGCATCGACCAGTAATCGTAATTGTCGGGCGTGCCGAGGTTGGCCAGCAAAATGCCAACACGCGCAGGCTTGATCGCGGGATGATCATCGGCTGCGTGTTGGGGCCGTGTCGCAGCTTTGCTGGTATCAAGCATTTCGGGCACTTTCTTATCCATGTTCCGCCTCAGATAAACGGATTTGCCATCAGGTCAATCTGGCAGCGACGTTTCGTCCGTGCGCAGGGCGTCTGCCAACCGCGCTTGCGCGGATCCGGGGCGCAGGGGCTTGGGCTGGCTTTCGTCCGGGGCCCAGCCGGTCAGAACGATCAATTCAAAGGTTGCGGTGATGCCGCCATCGGCATGCGCAAATGCGTCCGCGTAAAGATCAGCGGCGCGGTTCAGAATGGCCCGACGGGTGGGATGGCGCAGACGTGTCTGAAGCGCATTTGCCTCGCCCATATGCCGCAGGTCCCGCATCAGGTGCAACACGGATTGATATCGCGCCGTCAGCGTCACCGTATCTGCCACGGGAAGGGCCAGACCCGCGCGTTGCAAAAGTGCGCCCAGATCGCGCACTTCGCCCATCGGGGCGACGCGGGGGGACAGCCCGCCGCTTACGAACACTTCGGCCTCGGCCAATACGCTGCGCAATTCATGCAGGGTCTGGCCACCCAGACTGACTGCCAGCAACATTCCGTCGGACTTCAGTGCGCGCCGACACTGGATCAACTGCCCCACTGGGTCATTCGCCCAATGCAGCCCCAAGCTGTGTACAACCAGATCATGTGCCGCTGGTTCGAGGGCGAGGATCTCTGCCTCTCCCATCACCGAAGCACCCGCGATGCGGTCCTGCCACAGATCGGGATAGGCGGCGACTATTCCGGGCGCATGAAAGGTTTTGTTAACCAGTTCCAGCCGATCCTCCACTTCATCCCTGGCCGCTTCCTGCAGGAACAGCGCATCTGCGCGCGCGCGCGCGCGATTGCGGGTCAGCGCAGTCAGGTCGGTCAGTTGGTTCGGCGTGGCGCTGTTGGACATGGGTGCACGAGGTAAGGAACGTCATGGGCCTCTTACAAACTACGTTGGCTGCGATCTACCCCCGCGCTGTCTGGGCTGTGGTGAAACGGTCGATAGCGACTTTGGTCTATGTGGGACATGCTGGGGTCAGACCCAGTTCATCGGTGGGGCGGCTTGCGACAGTTGTGGAACCCCCTGCCCGGCGACGTAGCCGAGGATGAGGTGCACTGCGACGCCTGCATGCGCGCGCCAAAGCCCTGGGCGCACGGACGCGCGGCACTGGCCTATGGTGGGATGGGCCGCAAGCTGGTGTTGGGGCTGAAACACGGCGACAGACAGGAAATCGCGCGCCCCGCAGCGCTGTGGATGCGCGCATCGGTCCAGAGCCTGATCACTGACACAACGTTGATCGCGCCTGTCCCCTTGCATTGGCTGCGTCTGGCCAAACGCCGCTATAACCAGTCGGCCCTGATCGCCAGAAACTTATCGGAACTGACAGGATGTGACTGGTGCGCTGACCTGTTGGTCCGCCCGATCCGCACGGAGTCCCTTGATGGAAAGACGCGTGCCGAACGTCACAAAATCCTCGATGGCGCGATCCGCGTGAACCCAAGGCGCAGACACCGGATCATTGGCCGCTCTATCCTGCTGGTGGATGATGTGATGACGACAGGGGCCACATTGGCCGCTTGTGCGCAGGCGTGCAGTGCGTCTGGCGCGGATCAGGTGTGCGTGAGCGTACTGGCGCGCGCGGTCAAATATACCTAAGTCTCTGTCCAACTGATATCTTGCCAAAAGGACTGCTGGATGAAACCCGTTGAAATATACACCTCTCCGCTGTGTGGCTTTTGCCATGCGGCCAAACGGCTGCTGAACGAAAAGGGCGTCGATTTTTCCGAAGTCGATGTGCTGAAACATGCGGAACGCAAATCCGAAATGATCCAGCGCGCCAATGGTGGGCGTACTGTGCCGCAGATTTTCATCGGTGATGTCCATGTGGGTGGCTGTGACGACCTTTATGCGTTGGAGCGTGCGGGCAAGCTGGACGATCTTTTGGCCGCCTAGATGAAAACGGCGCTGCTGCAACTCAACGTCTCGGACGATCCGGTGGCCAACCTGCCCCGGACGGTTCAGATGGTGCGGCGCGCCGTTGATCAGGGCGCGCAATTCGTCCTGACGCCCGAAGTCACCAATTGCCTCAGCACCAGCCGGTCCCATCAGACGAATGTGCTAACGGATGAAGAGAATGACGCGACCCTTGCCGCATTGCGGGACGTAGCAGCTGACAGCGGTATCCATCTGCTGATTGGCTCCCTCGCCCTCAAGACGGACGATCCGCAGGGGCGGTTTGCCAACCGGTCTTTCCTGATCGCGCCAGACGGCGACATATTGGCGCGCTACGACAAGATCCACATGTTCGATGTCGCGATTTCCGACACCGAGACATATGCCGAATCCTCAGGTTATCGCCCGGGCGAACAGGCGGTGCTTGCGACTCCGGCATTTGCGCCCGTCGGCATGGCCGTTTGTTACGACATGCGCTTTCCCCGGCTGTCCGATGCGCTGGTCACCGCGGGCGCGCAAATCCTGACATACCCATCCGCCTTTTCACCGATCACGGGTGCGGCGCATTGGCACAGCCTGCTGCGCGCCCGCGCGATCGAAGCAGGTGCTTGGGTGCTGGCCCCCGCCCAGACAGGCATTCATCCCGGCCAGTCGGAAAAGAAGCGAAGCACATACGGTCACAGCCTTGCGGTCGATCCGTGGGGTGAGGTGGTGCTTGACGCAGGCACGGCGCCCGGCGTTTATGTATTTGATATGGAATTGGACAAAGTGGCCGAGGCGCGTCGCCGTATTCCTGCGCGGGACAATGCACGCCCCTTTGACGGCCCTCAGGGTGCATGAGTACAGAGAAAAACGCATTGGCGATTTCGCTGTTCAGCGAGGTGCTGGCGGCAGACCAGATGGTCCGCTACCGGCTGAGCCGCGTGTTGCCCAAGGGCATGGAAATCTCGCATTTTTCGGTGCTGAACCATCTGGTCTGGGCAGAGGTTGAGCGCAGTCCGGCCCAGCTTGCCGACACGTTCAACGTCACGCGCGGCGCAATGACCAATACGCTGAACCGCCTTGAATGGGCGGGCTATGTGCACATTCGCCCGGACTGGGACGATGCGCGCCGCAAGATGGTTGCAATCAGCCCGGCGGGGCGCCGCGCCCGCGAACAGGCGCTGAGCGCGATTGCCCCAATGATCACCGAAGTCATCGACAATCTTGGCGAGGATCGCGTGAAGGAAACGCTGCCGATCCTGCGCCAGTTGCGTCTGCGCATGTCTGACAAAAGCAGACCGGACTAAGCGGGTTTCACACTTGCCGTGACATAGTTCACGCTCAGGTCCCGGTCAGACAGTTTCCAGGACCACGTCAATGGGTTGAACACGAATCCCTGCCGGTCGACCGGATCCAGCCCCGCCTTGCGCAACAGGTCGAACAATTCGTCCGGCGTGATAAATTTCGACCATTCATGTGTGCCTTTGGGCAGCCAGCGCATCACATGTTCGGCACCGATGATGGCCATCACGTAGGATTTCGGATTGCGGTTGAGGGTCGAACACACCTGCAAACCACCGGGTTTCAGCAACTCGCGGCATGCGGTGAGGTATCCCAGCGGGTCCGCCACATGCTCGACCACCTCCATGTTCAGGACGACGTCAAACTGTTCGCCCGCGGCTGCCATATCTTCGGCAGTGGTGTGGCGATAATCGATGTCGAGGCCCGATTGTTCAGCATGGACCTGTGCGACCGGTATGTTGCGTTCGGCAGCGTCCGCTCCAACCACATCTGCCCCAAGCCGCGCCATCGGTTCCGCCAGAAGGCCGCCACCACATCCGATGTCCAGAATGCGCAGACCCGAAAAGGGTTTGGGTTTCGACAGGTCGCGGTCAAATTCGGCGGCGATCTGGGCTGTGATATAGTCCAATCGACACGGGTTCAGCATGTGCAGCGGCTTGAATTTACCGTTCGGATCCCACCATTCTGCTGCCATCGCCTCAAATTTTGCGATTTCTCCCGGGTCAACGGTGGTTTGATGCGTTTGCATTTTCGTCTCCGTATGCTCATGTGCGTTTGACGCTCTATGTAGGTCAGTAATGGACAAACACAGTGACCAAAAGCGCGCGGTACAATATCTGTACCCGCCCACCGACCCTTACGACCAACGTATGTTGGACGTCGGGCAGGGTCACCGCGTCTATATGGAGCAGTGCGGCAATCCGTCCGGAATCCCCGTTGTGGTCCTGCATGGCGGCCCCGGTGGCGGATGCAGCCCGGCGATGCGCCGCTATTTTGACCCGGATATCTACCGCATCATCCTGTTTGATCAGCGCGGCTGTGGCCGGTCGCGCCCCCATGCATCGGTGACGCACAACACCACATGGCATCTGGTCGACGATATCGAATTCATTCGCCGAACGCTGGATATTGATGCGTGGATTGTCTTTGGCGGCAGTTGGGGGGCGACGCTGGCCCTGATCTATGCGCAGGAACATCCGGCGCGTGTGCGCAACATCGTATTGCGAGGTGTTTTCCTGATGACCCGGCGCGAGCTGGATTGGTTCTATGGCGGTGGTGCCGGTCGGTTCTGGCCCGAAGTCTGGGCCCGGTTCGAGGCGCTGATCCCCGAGGATGAGCGCGGGGATCTGATCGGTGCCTATCACCGGCGTCTGTTTTCCGGCGACATGGCGATGGAGACGCGGTTTGCCCGTGCCTGGTCATCCTGGGAAAACGCGCTGGCTTCGATTCACTCGACGGGGTCTGGTGGTGAGCCTCCGGGCGATTACGCGCGTGCCTTTGCGCGGCTTGAGAATCACTACTTCACCAATGCCGGGTTCCTTGAATTCGACGGCCAGATTCTTGCCCATGCAGGCCGGATCAAACACATCCCCGGCACTATCGTGCAAGGTCGGTATGACATGATCTGTCCGCCCGAAAGTGCTTACGCGCTGTCCAAGGCATGGCCCAATTCCGATCTGAAGCTGATCCGCAATGCAGGTCACGCCTTGTCCGAGCCGGGTATTTCGGCTGAACTGGTGCGCACCATGGACAGGATTGCAGGGAAATGACCCGGATCGACCGACGCGCCCTATTTGCCTCTGGTGCCGCCGCTGCCTTGCTGGCGGCGACAGGCGTGTCCGCGACCCCAAAACGTGGGGGTCGGCTGCGCGCGGCCCTGTCCCTGCCGTTGTTCGATCAGGCGGTTGCCGCCACCGTGTTCGACAACCTGACCGAGATCGCAGCAGACGGCACCCTGCGCGGGGAACTTGCGACAGACTGGTCATCGGATGCAACGGCGCGGCGTTGGCGGTTCACCTTGCGGGACGACGTAACATTCCACGATGGGATGCCTTTTGACGCCTATAGCCTCCGATCCCTCGCGATGACGGTCGAAGTTCTGGATACCACCACTGTCGATATTGTGCTGGACGCCCCGAACCCGAACCTGCCTTACCTGCTGGCGCATCCGGGATACGAAATCCGGTCTGACACAGGGCAAGGCACAGGTTTGTATCAGGTGCAAAAGCTGGACGAAGGCCGCCATTTCATCGGCACCCGCGTGGATGATCACTGGAAAGAGCGTGCGGGTTGGTTTGACAGCGTGGAGTTCGTGCACTTCAGCTCTGACGCGGTGCGCGGCGAGGCGTTGCGTGATGGCTTGGTTGACGTGGCCGATGTCGCAGCACTTGACCAATACGCGGACCCGCGCGATTTTCAGACGCTTCCTGACGGACAGGTGACCACGCATATCGCGGCAACGGCTGTTGGCGTTCCCTTGTCGGTTGGCAAATCCTGGCCTTTGGACAATCTGCGCATGGCAGAGCGGTGGTGGTTGGGCTGACAGGCCTTGCATCGCGGCAACGAGGTGCGTATATGCCCTTCAACAGCGGCGCGCTGGGGTCCAAACTCAACGCTCCACCGAGAATCATCAACGGGCCGCGCGCCCGTTTTTTTGTGCCTGAAAGACCGATGAACAACGACCTGATTGCCAAAGCCGCCATGGACCGCCGCCTGGCCGAGATCATCACACCGGTGATCGAGGATATGGGCTATGAGCTGGTGCGCGTGCGGCTGATGAGTGGCAAGGACGAGTCGACCTTGCAGATCATGGCCGACAAACCCGAGGGCGGGATCGAAGTTGACGATTGCGCCAAGATTTCGACGGCCGTCAGCGCCAACCTGGATGTGGAGGATCCGATTCTGGATGCCTACACCCTCGAAGTGTCGAGCCCCGGCATCGACCGTCCGCTGACCCGCCTCAAGGACTTTGACATGTTCGAAGGCTATGACGCCAAGCTGGAAACGGACGAGCTGATCGACGGGCGCCGCCGCTTCAAAGGCGTGCTGGCGGGTGTCGAGGGTGACGAAGTGCTGATCAATGTCGCCGAAGGCACCATTGGCCTCAAGTTCGAGTGGCTGACCGAGGCCAAGCTGGTTCTGACCGACGAGTTGATCAAGGAAATGCTGCGCCAGCGCAAAGCCGCAGGCGTGATCAAAGAAACCGATTTTGACGAAATACAGACTGACACGTCTGAGGAGGACACCTGATGGCCATTACATCTGCAAACCAGCTTGAGCTGCTGCAAACTGCCGAGGCGGTTGCGCGCGAAAAGATGATCGACCCCGCATTGGTCATCGAAGCGATGGAAGAATCGCTCGCCCGTGCTGCCAAGTCCCGCTACGGCGCGGAAATGGACATCCGCGTCAGCATCGACCGCAAGACTGGCCGCGCAACCTTTACCCGCGTGCGCACCGTGGTCGAAGACGAATTGCTGGAAAACTATCAGGCCGAGTTCACCGTCGAGCAGGCCAAACAGTACATGGAAAACCCCGAAGTCGGTCAGCAGTTGATCGAAGAAGTGCCACCTGTGGAAATGGGCCGAATCGCGGCTCAGTCAGCCAAGCAAGTCATCCTACAAAAGGTGCGCGAAGCCGAGCGGGATCGTCAGTTCGAAGAGTTCAAGGACCGCGCGGGCACCATCATCAACGCCCTTGTCAAACGCGAGGAATACGGCAACGTCATCGTTGATGTGGGCGCGGGCGAAGCGATTCTGCGCCGCAACGAAAAGATCGGCCGCGAATCCTATCGCCCCAATGACCGCATCCGCTGCTACATCAAGGACGTGCGCCGCGAACAGCGCGGGCCCCAGATTTTCCTGAGCCGCACCGCACCTGAATTCATGGCCGAGCTGTTCAAGATGGAAGTGCCTGAGATCTATGACGGCATCATCGAGATCAAGGCGGTCGCCCGCGATCCCGGTTCGCGCGCAAAGATCGCCGTGATCTCCTATGACGGCTCTATCGATCCAGTTGGGGCTTGTGTTGGTATGCGCGGCAGCCGCGTGCAGGCCGTTGTGAATGAGCTGCAGGGCGAAAAGATCGACATCATTCCATGGAATGAAGACCAGCCGACCTTCCTTGTGAACGCGTTGCAGCCCGCCGAGGTCAGCAAGGTTGTTCTGGACGAAGAGGCCGGCAAGATCGAAGTGGTCGTGCCCGAGGAACAGCTGAGCCTTGCCATTGGTCGTCGCGGTCAGAACGTGCGTCTGGCCAGCCAGCTGACCGGGCTCGACATCGACATCATGACCGAAGCCGACGAATCGGCGCGCCGTCAGGCTGAATTCGAGCAGCGCACCAAGCTGTTTATGGACAATCTGGACCTTGATGAATTCTTTGCCCAGTTGCTGGTCTCCGAAGGGTTCACCAACCTTGAAGAAGTCGCTTACGTCGAAGTCGACGAACTGCTGGTCATCGACGGTGTGGATGAAGACACTGCCGCCGAATTGCAGGCCCGTGCCCGCGATGTTCTGGAAGCGGCGGCCAAGGCAGCACTGGAAAATGCCCGTGCGCTTGGTGCAGAAGACAGCCTTATTGATTTTGACGGTCTCACCCCCCAAATGATTGAGGCGCTGGCCAAGGACGACGTGAAGACGCTCGAAGATTTTGCAACCTGCGCGGATTGGGAACTGGCCGGTGGCTGGACAACGGTTGACGGTGAACGTCACAAGGATGACGGGGTTCTCGAACCTTTCGAAGTGTCACTGGAAGAGGCACAGCATCTGGTCATGACGGCACGCATCCTGTTGGGTTGGGTTGACCCTGCCGATCTTGAGGCAGATGCCGAAGAAGACGCAAACGGTGAACTCGCCGAGGAGTCCGAGGCCTGATTTCAGGCCTCGGGGCAGCCTCATGGGTCGCGGTGGCGTCTCAAAGGACCGGTCGGATGGACCTGAACGCAAGTGTATTGCGACAGGTGAGGTGCAGCCGAAATACGGGTTGGTTCGGTTTGTGGTTGGGCCGGATGCACAGATTGTGCCCGACATTGCAGGCAAGCTGCCGGGTCGAGGTATCTATGTTGCGGCGGATCGTGCAGCGCTGGACAAGGCAGTGGCGAAAAAGCTGTTTGCGCGGGGAGCCAAGATGCCCGTGCAGGTGCCGGATGGCCTTGTTGACGAGGTCGAGCGGCAATTGGCACGACGGGTCGTTGACCTGATTGCCCTGTCCCGCAAGTCGGGCAAGGCCGTTGCTGGCTACGAGAAAGTCAAAGCCTGGCTTCAGATGGAAGAAGCGCAGGTGTTGATACAAGCGGTGGATGGGTCTGGACGTGGCAAGTCCAAACTGAGCACGCCGCATTTTGGAACGTATATCGGCTGGTTGACGGCTGATGAACTGGGTTTGGCCTTTGGGCGTCAAACTGTGATACATGGCGCGCTCGCCTCTGGTGGACTCACGCAACGTGTTGTAGAGGAAGCCAACCGTTTACGCGGTGTGCGCGAAAATGACGGCGGCAACGGTCGCCGGGAAGGATAGACGAGCTTTGAGCGATACAGACGGGAAAAAGACACTGGGTCTGCGCGGTGGCGCGCGTCCGGGCAATGTGAAACAGAGTTTCAGCCACGGACGGACCAAGAATGTCGTCGTCGAGACCAAGCGCAAGCGGGTCGTCGTGCCCAAACCGGGTGCGGCAAAACCTGCGGCGGGCGCTGCTGCGGCCGGGGGTGACCCGAGCCGTCGTCCAGCGGGCATTACCGACGCCGAAATGGACCGCCGCATGAAGGCATTGCAGGCGGCCAAGTCGCGTGAGGTCGAAGAGGCCGCACAACGCGAGGCCGACGAAAAGGCACGCGAAGAAGAACGCGAGCGCCGCCGGGCCGAAATGGAGGCCAAGGAGCGCGAAGAGAAAGAGCGCGAGGAGAGTCTGAAGGCCAAGGCCGAAGAAGACGCGCGCAAGGTCGCCGAGGCCGAAGCGGCCGCGCAGGCTGCTGCCGCACCTCCGCCGACGGAAAATGCGAAACCGGCCCAGCGTCAGGCACCAGCGCCTTCTGCTGCACCGCGCAAACAGGACCGCGAACGTGAGCAACGCAATACGCGCGGCAAGGGCGACGATGGACGCCGCTCTGGCAAGCTGACGCTCAACCAGGCGTTGGCCGGTGGCGAAGGTGGTCGTCAACGCTCAATGGCTGCGATGAAGCGCAAGCAAGAGCGTGCCCGTCAAAAAGCGATGGGTGGCACGGTCGAGCGTGAAAAGGTCACGCGTACCGTCGCGCTGCCCGAGGCAATCGTTGTGTCCGAACTGGCCAACCGTATGGCCGAGCGTGTCGGTGACGTCGTCAAGTCGCTGATGCAAATGGGCCTCATGGTCACGCAGAACGAAACCATTGATGCGGACACTGCCGAAC
Organism: Tateyamaria armeniaca; assembly: GCF_045797845.1. NCBI lineage: Bacteria > Pseudomonadati > Pseudomonadota > Alphaproteobacteria > Rhodobacterales > Roseobacteraceae > Tateyamaria > Tateyamaria armeniaca. The sequence goes on along the minus strand of NZ_JBHDIY010000002.1, from coordinate 1,088,722 downwards.
TGATCATCGAAGAATTTGGCCACAACATCCAACGTGTATCCGATGCCGACGTTGAGGACGTGATCAAGGAAATCGTTGATGACGAGGCTGATCTGATCCCACGCCCACCGGTCATCACGATCATGGGCCACGTGGACCACGGCAAGACATCACTGCTTGATGCCATTCGCGACGCCAAGGTTGTCGCAGGCGAAGCAGGCGGTATCACGCAGCATATCGGTGCCTATCAGGTGAAAACCGATGGCGGCGCGCTGCTCAGCTTCCTCGACACACCCGGCCACGCGGCCTTTACGTCGATGCGGTCGCGCGGTGCGCAGGTTACGGACATCGTCGTTCTGGTGGTTGCTGCGGATGACGCAGTGATGCCGCAGACGATCGAGGCGATTGCGCACGCCAAAGCGGCCGAAGTCCCGATGATCGTCGCGATCAACAAGATCGACAAGCCTGCTGCCAACCCGGACAAGGTGCGTACGGATCTGTTGCAACACGAAGTCATCGTCGAAAAGATGTCTGGCGAAGTGCAGGACGTCGAAGTCTCGGCCATTTCCGGTCAGGGTCTTGATGAACTGCTTGAGGCGATTGCCCTGCAATCTGAACTGCTGGAGTTGAAGGCGAACCCGGATCGCGCCGCCCAAGGTGCCGTGATCGAGGCACAGTTGGACGTGGGCCGTGGCCCCGTCGCTACAGTTCTGATTCAGAACGGCACGTTGCGCCAGGGCGACATCTTTGTTGTGGGTGAGCAGTACGGTAAGGTCCGTGCGCTGATCAACGACAAGGGCGAACGCGTCAAGGAAGCGGGTCCATCGGTGCCTGTCGAGGTTCTGGGCCTGAACGGCACACCCGAAGCGGGCGACGTGCTGAACGTGACCGAAACCGAAGCGCAGGCGCGTGAAATCGCGGAATACCGCGCAAACGCTGCCAAGGACAAACGCGCGGCGGCAGGTGCGGCGACAACCCTCGAACAGCTGATGGCGAATGCCAAGGCCGACGAGGATGTCAGCGAACTGCCCATTCTGGTCAAGGCCGACGTGCAGGGTTCTGCCGAGGCCATTGTTCAGGCGATGGAGAAAATCGGCAACGATGAGGTGCGCGTGCGCGTGCTGCATTCGGGTGTGGGTGCCATCACCGAAACAGATGTGGGTCTAGCCGAGGCGTCAAACGCGCCCATCATGGGCTTTAACGTGCGTGCGAATGCCTCTGCCCGGAACACGGCGAACCAGAAGGGTGTCGAAATCCGGTACTATTCGGTGATCTACGACCTCGTCGACGACGTAAAAGCCGCGGCTTCCGGCCTGCTCAGCAACGAAATCCGCGAGACCTTTATCGGCTATGCCGAGATCAAAGAGGTCTTCAAGGTGTCCAACGTGGGCAAGGTCGCTGGCTGTCTGGTCACCGAAGGCGTTGCACGCCGCAGTGCGGGTGTCCGTTTGCTGCGCGACAACGTGGTGATCCACGAAGGTACGCTGAAAACGCTGAAACGCTTCAAGGACGAAGTGGCCGAAGTGCAGTCCGGTCAGGAATGCGGGATGGCGTTTGAGAACTACGATGATATCCGGCCCAAGGACGTCATCGAGATCTTTGAGCGGGAAGAGATTTCGCGCTCGCTCGACTAAGGCGTCATATCCGACAGAACACGAAAAAGGGGACAGTGAGCACTGTCCCCTTTTTCACGAGATAAGTCTGAAGATGCGTCAGGCGGCCTGAGAAATAGGTTTTCCGGAGAACTGCGCGCCGTCCACTCGAACAGTCACACGACCGTCCGGCAGAGTCTTGACGTAGATCCCTTGCACCAAAATCGCAGTGCCCATTGCGATGGTCCGTATCATTGTTCTTCCTCCCCAAGAAAAACCTGTTCTCATTGTGCACAATTAAAAGGTGAAAAGTCATCAACAATGTCATGGAAATGACACTTTTTATGCAAAATGTGGACAAATTCCCGCGAATTTACAGCCAATCCCGCAAAATCGGGATCAGGGGAACGTCTGCGGCAGGCATTGGATAGGCTTTCAGGTCATTGGGTCTGACCCATTTAAGTGTCTGACCTTCCTTCGACTGCGGCGTGCCTTCCCACTTTCGGCAGGCAAATAGCGGCATGAGCAAATGGAAGCTGTCATAGCTGTGGCTGGCAAAGGTGAGGGGGGCGAGGCACGATTGCCAGGTGTTGATCCCCAACTCTTCTTCCAGCTCGCGGATCAGGGCGACTTCGGGTGTTTCGCCGGCCTCGACCTTGCCGCCCGGAAATTCCCACAGGCCAGCCATCGATTTGCCCTCGGGGCGCTGTGCCAGCAGCACGCGCCCGTCGGTGTCAATCAGCGCAACGGCAGAAACCAGAACAACCTTCACGAGCGGTAATCAGCGTTGATTTCGATGTACCCGTGCGTCAGATCGCAGGTCCAGACTGTTGCCGTCCCGTCGCCCATCCCGCAATCCACGCGGATACGGATGTGATCGGATTTCATGTGGGCTGCGGCGTCCGCCTCGACATAATCCGGGCTGACCCATCCGTTTTCGGCCACGAGGGTGTCACCAAACCAGATGGACAGAGTGTCGCGATCTGCAGGCGCACCCGATTTGCCCACTGCCATGACCACGCGACCCCAGTTGGGATCCTCGCCCGCGATGGCCGTTTTGACCAGCGGAGAGTTGGCGATGGACAGTCCGTGCGTCTTGGCGCTGGCATTATCCACCGCGCCGGTCACCACGATCTCGACAAACTTTGTTGCCCCCTCGCCGTCCCGCACGACCTGGTGGGCGAGGTCCAGCATGACGTCATGCAGGGCCGCTTGGAACCCGGGATCGCTTGTTGCATCCACGCCGCTTGTACCGGTGGCTGCGACCAGCAAACTGTCAGAGGTCGATGTGTCGCTGTCGACAGTGATGCAATTGAACGTCTCGTCACACGCCTGTGACGTGAGTGCCTGCAGCGCGGCCTGATTGATCCGCGCGTCGGTGAAAATGTAGACCAGCATCGTCGCCATGTCCGGGGCGATCATACCGCTGCCCTTGGCAAAGCCTGCTATTTTCACCTCTTTGCCATGGATGTCGCATGTTGCGGATGCGCCTTTGGGATAGGTGTCGGTCGTCATGATCGCCCGCGCCGCATCCGCCATCCTGTCCGCTGACAGGGTATCGTTCAGCTCGGACAGCTTTGCCGTGATCCGCTCAAAAGGCAGGGGTTCTCCGATAACGCCGGTCGAAGCGGTAAACACGCGCGCGGCCGGGATGCCTGTGGCCTTCGCGGTCGCCTGCACAATGGCATCGGTTGCAGCAAGCCCGTTGCGGCCCGTGAACGCATTCGAGTTGCCGGAATTGACAAGAATGGCGGCCCCGTCATCCGATGGGCCGCCCAGCTTTGCCTGACAATCCAGAACCGGGGCTGACCGTGTGGCAGACCGCGTGAATGTCCCGGCAATTGTCGTGCCCGGCACGCAGTGTGCCAGCATCACGTCAGTTCGGCCTGTGTATTTCACACCCGCCGCAACAGTGGAAAAGGTGACGCCATCAATAACAGGCAGATCGGGAAACGCCGCCGGAGCCAGCGGCGAAACCTTGGTGATTTTGGCCATACTTACTGCACCAGTGCCAGATCTTTGAGGATCGCAGGGTCAACACCTTCGGCCCCGGACTGATCGATCTCGGCGTCAGCGGACAGTTCTTCGATCCGCGCTTCGAGAGCGGCGGCGCGCAATTCTTCCTCGATCTCGGGGCGGACCTGATCAAGCGTGGGGCGTTCCTGCACGCGGGTTTCGTTCAGAATGATGACGTGCCAGCCAAACTGCGTTTGCACGGGCGCTGACACCTCACCGACTTCCAGCGCGATCACGGCCGCCTCGAAACTCGGGACCATGGCGCCCGTGCCGAACCAGCCCAATTGACCGCCATTGGGGCCGGACGGGCCGGTTGATTTTTCGCGCGCGGTGGCGGCAAAGTCCGCGCCGTTCTCGATCTCTTCCTTCACGGCGAGTGCAGCCTCTTCCGTTTCGACGAGGATATGCGAGGCATTGTATTCCTGCGCCTGCTCAGCCCCTTCAAAGCGGGCCTGGTATGCGGACTGCACTGCTACAGGGTTCAGCGCGGTCGAAAACACCTGTTCCAGCGTCTCGCCTGCGGTCAGGGACCGGGTTTCGTTTTCCAGCGACAGTTGCGCGCGTTTGGGCAGCTCGCCGTCAAAGGATTGGGCGAGCAGGGTCTGCTGCACCAGTTGTTCGAGGATACCGTTGAACAAAACTTCGTCGGGCAATTCCTGAAATTGCTGGGGCAAGGTGGCGCGCGCCACGATCATGTGCCCGATTGTGATGTCCGTGCCGTTCACAGTTGCAACGACCTGGTCTGCATCCTGTGCCGCAGCAGGCAGTGCCATGGCGGCAACAAGGCCCAGCGCGGGCAAAGAAAGTAGGTGTTTCATGAATCATAAGTCCTTGGGCTGGGCACGCGGCGGGGGCGTGCATTGACACGGTTTGGCGTGACCCTTACATCGCCCTATGGACGCGGCTGGGGCCGTTTTTGCCTGACCGTATCTATGGGCTTGGCGCGCGCCCGGCAAGCAATTGCTGTTGAACATGAATTGATCGGCTGGAGAACGCATGCTCGGTTTCAAAACCCTCACCAAGAAGGTGTTTGGCACGCCAAACGACCGCAAGGTCAAGGCGACGCGACCATTGGTCGAGCAGATCAACGCGCTTGAGGCCGAGGCACAGGCCCGCAGCGACGAAGGTCTGAAGGACAAAACCGAGGAACTGGCCAAACGCGCGATGGGTGGCGAAGCCCTTGATGACCTGCTGCCCGAAGCGTTCGCCAACTGCCGCGAGGCTGCGCGTCGGACGCTGGGTCTGCGCGCCTATGACACGCAGTTGCTGGGCGCGATTTTCCTGCATCAGGGCAACATTGCCGAACAGAAGACGGGTGAAGGCAAGACGCTAACAGCGACCTTTTCCTGCTACCTCAATGCGCTGACCGGCAAGGGTGTGCACGTTGTGACGGTCAATGACTACCTCGTGCAGCGGGATGCCGAATGGATGGGCAAGGTCTTTTCCGCGCTGGGTATGACCACGGGCGTGGCGATTGCGGGCATGGACGAGGACTCCAAACGCGCCGCTTATGCGTGCGACGTGACATATGCCACCAATAACGAGTTGGGCTTTGATTACCTGCGCGACAACATGAAACCGTCCATCGACCAGATGGTCCAGCGCGGTCACAACTACGCCATCGTGGACGAGGTCGACAGCATCCTGATTGACGAGGCGCGCACGCCGCTGATCATCTCGGGCCCGCTGCAGGACCGGTCCGAGATGTATGTGACCATCGATGCGATCATCCCCCTGATCGAAGAAGGCCATTTCGAGCTGGATGAAAAGCAACGCAGCGTGACCTTTACCGATGAGGGCAACGAGTTTCTTGAGGAGCAGTTGCGGTCCCGTGGCCTGATCGAAGAAGGCGCCTCGCTGTACGATCCCGAAAGCACGTCCATCGTGCACCACGTGAACCAAGGCCTGCGCGCGCACAAGCTGTTCCGCAAGGACAAGGATTACATCGTGCGCGACGGCGAAGTTGTCCTGATTGACGAATTCACCGGCCGTATGATGGCGGGTCGCCGTCTGTCAGACGGTCTGCATCAGGCGATCGAGGCCAAGGAAAGCGTCAAGATCCAGCCCGAGAACCAGACGCTCGCCTCTGTCACCTTCCAGAACTACTTCCGTCTCTATGACAAACTTGCAGGCATGACCGGCACCGCGGCAACCGAAGCCGAGGAATTCCGCGAAATCTACGGGCTTGGCGTGGTCGAAGTGCCCACGAACAAGCCGATCACACGCGTAGACGAAGACGATCAGGTGTATCGGACCGCTGCCGAAAAATACAAAGCTATGATCGAAGAGATCAAGAAAGCCCACGCAAAGGGTCAGCCCGCCCTTGTCGGCACCACGTCCATCGACAAGTCCGAGATGTTCTCGCAAATGCTGGACGCCGAAGGCATTCCGCACAACGTCCTGAACGCCCGCCAGCACGAGAAAGAGGCGCAGATCATCGCCGATGCAGGCAAGCTCGGCGCGGTGACAATCGCCACCAACATGGCCGGACGCGGAACTGACATTCAGCTTGGCGGCAACGTCGAGATGAAAGTGCTTGAGGCGATCACGGCAGAACCCGATGCGGACCCGGCGGCGCTGCGCGCCCGGATCGAGGCAGAACACGCTGAAGAGAACAAGAAGGTGCTGGAAGCGGGCGGCTTGTTCGTTCTGGCCTCCGAACGCCACGAAAGCCGGCGGATCGACAACCAGTTGCGTGGCCGGTCCGGGCGGCAGGGGGATGCCGGGCGCACGTCCTTCTACCTCAGCCTCGAAGACGATTTGATGCGCATCTTTGGCTCGGGCCGTCTGGACAAGGTGCTCAAGACGCTTGGCCTCGAAGAGGGCGAGGCGATTGTGCACCCGTGGGTGAACAAGTCGCTGGAACGCGCGCAGGCCAAGGTCGAAGGCCGCAACTTTGACATCCGCAAGCAGCTTTTGAAATTTGACGACGTGATGAACGAACAGCGCAAGGTGATCTTTACCCAGCGCCGCGACATCATGGAGGCCGAAGACCTGTCGGAAATCACCGCTGACATGCGCGATCAGGTGATCGATGATCTGCTGGACCAGTATCTGCCGCCCAACACCTATGCCGATCAGTGGGACACCGAGGGTCTGCACAAAGCGGTTCTGGAACATCTTGGCGTGGACGCACCGGTTGTTGCGTGGGGCGATGAAGAGGGTGTCGACGACGAACAGATGCGCGAACGTCTGATCGAGGCGAGCGATGCCCTGATGGCGCAAAAGACCGAGGCCTTTGGCCCCGAAAACATGCGCAGCATCGAAAAGCAATTGCTGTTGCAGGCCATCGACGGCAAGTGGCGCGAACACCTGTTGACGCTGGAACACCTGCGCTCGGTCGTTGGGTTCCGCAGTTATGCGCAGCGTGATCCGTTGAATGAATACAAGAACGAGGCGTTCCAGTTGTTCGAGTCCATGCTCGACAGCCTGCGCACCGAGGTGACCCAGAAGCTGGCCATGATCCGCCCGATGACGGACGAGGAACGCGAACAGATGTTGGCCGACATTGCGGCACAGCAACGTGCCGCAACCGAAGTGGCCGAGGATAATGCGCCCCCCGCCCCGACGGCCGAGGCTTTGGAAAACGGGTTTGATGAAAACGATCAATCCACGTGGGGCAACCCGGGTCGCAACGAACCCTGCCCCTGCGGTTCGGGCAAGAAATTCAAGCACTGTCATGGGCGGCTGACCTAAGCCGCCTGCCCCATTCCTGCCCCAAAGACTCCGCGCGCCGGTCATAACCCGGCCCTTTTGCAGTGCGACTCATCCTCCCAGGGAAGTCCGTGGAAGGGACGTGGGAAATGAAACATTTAAAAGAAGTATTGACGGGTGCAGGCACGTTGGCGATCGCCGTTGGGATCGGTTTCGTCATGCAAAGCAGCGAAACAGCGCAGGAACGGTATGGGGCACAGGCCCGCCCGGTTCTGGACAACGCACCCGATGGAAACGACGTTGCCCTGAACGTGGCAGCAAGCAGCGACATTCTGCTTCAGGTACAGGGAATTGAACTGACATCGGCCAGCGAGACCGCTGACGTATCCGTTCCGCAAACAGACGCGACCGTTGAATTGGCATCCGTCACAGTTGAAGAGATGCCGCCGGAACCGGACAGTGTTGCACTGTCCCCCGCTTGCGAAATCTCAGCACAGGCTGCGCCAGCCGCCGGTGCGATGGTTGCCGTGACCTTGGACGCGCCCTGCGCACCCAACGAACGGCTGACCGTGCACCACAATGGCATGATGTTCACGCAAGTGACGGACGATGCTGGTGAGGCATCCTTCACAGTGCCTGCATTGGCGGAACAAGCCGTGTTCATCATGGCGTTTTCCAGTGGTGACGGTGCGGTGACCCAAACCACTGTCGCCGATGTGGCAGAATATGATCGTGTTGTCCTGCAATGGCGTGGCAATGCGGGCTTTGAACTGCATGCACGCGAATTTGGCGCTGAATATGGCCAGCCGGGACACCTGTGGTCGGGCAGCACGCCCAATGCCGAAGGATTTGCATCCGGTGCCAACGGTATGATCACCCGCCTCGGGGACACTCTGTCGGTCGACCCATTGATGGCGGAAATCTACACTTTCCCCCGCTTGATGTCCGCACGCCCCGGCGTGATCGACATGAGCGTGGAAACCGAAGTGACAGCGGACAATTGCGGCCTCGAAATTGAAGCGCAATCGTTGGAAATGAGCGGGTCGGACGCGCTCAAAACGCGCAACCTGACCCTGTCTGTGCCGGAATGCGATGCAGTTGGTAGTTTTCTGGTGTTGAACAATCTTGTCTCAGACCTGAAAGTCGCCAGCAACTGACCGTTGCGACAAAGGGCACTTTATGGCTTGGGCACGTGCGGCGATCTTCGCCGCACTTTCTTTTTGGGGCACAGCACTTGCTGCGCAGGATGTGACGCTGACCTCGCCAGACGGGCAGGTTGAACTCAGCGGCACGTTGCTTGGCTTTGACGGCGAATTTTATCGCATCGAAACGGTCTATGGCGAGTTGACGGTCGACGGATCGGGCGTGCTGTGCGAGGGACCCGCCTGCCCGAATTTGCAGGACTTTGTGGCCGAGGTGTCGATTTCAGGCTCCTCGACCATGGGCGCGGTTCTGATCCCCGCGTTGATCGAAGGGTTCGCGTTGCGCAACGACTATGACGTGCGCCGTGAACCTCTTGAGCCCTTTGGCTTTGTCTATGTGCTGGTGGATGCGGGCACGGACAAGGCCGTGGCACGGTTCTATATTCAAGCGTCCACCACAGACGAAGGGTTTGCCGACCTACTAGCCAACGACGCCGACATCGTCATGGCCTTGCGCGAAATCCGACCCGACGAACGCCAGCGCGCCCGCGAGGCTGGTATGGGCGACATGACAGCGGCCAATCGCAGCCGCGTTCTGGCGCTGGACGCGATGGTGCCGATTGTGTCGCCGTCAAACCCCGTAGACCAGATTTCACCGCAGGCATTGGCCGAGGTTTTTGCCGGGCGTATTACCAACTGGTCCGTTCTGGGCGGGGCAGATGCACCGATTTCACTGCATCTGCCGGGCGCGCGCACCGGGTTGGGCCAGTCAGTCGAGGACAAGGTGATGGGCCCGATCAATCTGCCCTTCGCAGAAGGCATCGTGCGGCATGACCGCGCCGGGGACGTGGTGAATGCCGTCTTGGCGGATCCTTTTGCCATCGGGATCGCCAGTTACGCCGAAACGGGCAATGGCCGTGCGCTGACCCTGACGGGCGCGTGCGGGTTTTCCCTGTCTGCGGCGCGGGGCACGATCAAGACCGAAGATTATCCGCTGACCGCGCCCATGTTTCTTTACATCCCGGCCCGACGGTTGCCCAAAGTCGCGCGCGAATTGCTCGCCTATATGCGCGGATCGTCCGCCCAGATCGTCATTCGCCGCGCGGGCTTTGTCGATCAGGCTCCTGAGGAGGTGTCGATCAACGATCAGGGGTACCGATTTGCCAATGCAGTCACCTCTGCGGGGCCTGAAGTGTCACTGGAAGAGCTGCAGCGGATGACCCGGACGTTGTATGGAATGGCGCGTTTGACAACCTCATTCCGGTTCGAGGCGGGGTCGGTGCGTCTGGACGCGCAATCGCGATCCAACGTGCAACAACTGGCGCGCGCACTTGAGCAGGGGACCTATGATGCCCGCCAGATGTTGTTGGTCGGGTTCAGCGACGGGGATGGCCCGGCAACAGCCAATCGCAACATTGCTTTGCGGCGTGCCGAGGCTGTGCGCAGGGCAGTGATCGCGGCGGCGGAGACCGTGAATTTCGACCGCATTCAGATGGATGTCGACGCTTTCGGAGAGGCGCTGCCCATGGCCTGTGACGACAGTGCATGGGGGCGTCAAGCCAACCGGCGGGTTGAAGTGTGGGTGCGCTGAGACCTAAAGATAGCCTTCGGATTTGAAGCTGAGTTCGCGGGATTTTCCGACAATCAGGTGGTCATGCAAGGTCAGCCCAAGCGCCCCGCAGGCGTTTTCCATCTGATTTGTCATGTCGATGTCGGACTGGCTGGGCGTCGGATCGCCCGACGGGTGGTTGTGTACGAGGATCAGCGCAGAGGCGTTGAGTTCAAGCGCCCGTTTGGCCACCTCACGCGGATAGACGGGCACATGATCGACGGTGCCTTTGCCCTGTTCCTCATCCGCGATCAGCACGTTCTTGCGGTCCAGAAACAGCACGCGGAACTGTTCAGTTTCACGGTGCGCCATGGTGGTGTGGCAGTAATCGACCAATGCATCCCAACTGGAAATCACGTGTGCATTCAAGACTTTGGCGCGGGCGAGGCGCTGTGCAGCGGCTTCGATAATCTTAAGCTCAACGATCACTGCATCCCCAACCCCCTTAATCCCGCGCAGCCGCTCTGCGGGGGCGGATACCACTCGATTGAAGTCGCCGAATTCGGCCATGAGCAGATGTGCCAGTGGCTTCACATCCTGACGCGGGATGGCGCGAAACAGCACCAGTTCCAGCATTTCGTAGTCGGGCATGGCAGTGGCCCCGCCGTCCATGAACCGGGTGCGCAGACGCTTGCGGTGATCAGCCATGTAAGATGGCATGCGCCCCTTGGGCAGCGAAACGGGCGCGGCCTCGTCCATGTCAAAGGGCAGGGGCTGTTCAGCGAAATGTGTCATACCCTGACCTTGCCGCGTGGTGGTTAGCGACTGGTTAATGCGCAGCAGAAAGAGATCGGATGTTATCCATCTTGGCGTTTCAGCACAAAGACGGCTTCGGTGACACCATCCGTCACCTCGACCCCGTTCTGGGTGAACCCAGCGCGCTGCATCAGGCGGCAGGACGCCATATTTCGGATGTCTGCCCAGGCAGTGATGCCTGTGATAGCTGTTGCGTCGAAGAGGAAACCAACCGCCATCGCAACTGCACGGGTGGCGTGGCCGTGCTTTTGAGCGGCGTGGGCGAGGGTAATGCCCAGTTCAGCCTCTGAACCGTCCGCTGACAGATGCAGACCCATGTCGCCCAAGAGCGCATCTGTCTCGGTGTCTGCAACGGCGATCTGGGTCCAGTTGTCGGGGCGCATCAGCGGCGTCACTGTCGCACTATGATGCAGGAACCCGGAGGCCCGGTCATCGTCCATCTGGTCCCAGCTTTGGAATTCAGCGACGACCGGATCGTTGCGGTAGGCCTGAAAAGCGCGCAGGTCGGTTACAAAGAGACGGCGTAGCGTTGTTGAGTCGAGTGTGAGGCGCATAATGGCAAGATGGGCAATATTGCCCATCTTACACAACGATGTTTTCCGGCTGCCTTAGCCTTTCATCGAATCCCAGAAGGATTTGACCGACGAAAAGAAGCTAGAGGATTCCGGGTTGTTCTCGGAACTCAACTCTTCAAACTCGCGCAGAAGTTCCTTTTGGCGGCTCGTCAGGTTCACCGGCGTTTCGACGGCCAGTTCGATGAACATGTCGCCATTTCCGCCGCCACGCAGGGCGGGCATGCCTTTGGACCGCAGACGCATCTGGCGACCCGATTGTGACCCGGCGGGGATTTGCACGCGACCACGGCCACCGTCGATGGTGGGCACTTCGATGGAGCCACCCAGGGCCGCCGCGCTCATAGACACAGGCACGCGGCAGAACAGGTTGTTGCCATCACGCTCGAACAGGTCGTGCGTCGCCACGTCGATGAAGATGTAAAGGTCGCCCGATGGCCCGCCGCGCATGCCTGCCTCGCCCTCGCCTGCAAGGCGGATGCGGGTGCCGGTTTCGACACCCGCGGGGATGTTCACGGACAATGAGCGGTCTTTTTCGACCCGGCCCGCGCCGCCGCAGGATTTGCAGGGGTTCTGGATGATCTGGCCCATGCCGGAACAGGTCGGACAAGTGCGTTCAACGGTGAAAAAGCCCTGTTGCGCTCGTACCTTGCCCATGCCCGAACATGTGGGGCAGGTGGAGGGTTCGGAGCCACCTTCTGCGCCCGATCCATCACAGCTGTCACACCCGACGGATGTTGGGACGTTGATGGTTTTTTGCAGACCGGAATAGGCGTCTTCAAGTGTGACGCGCAGGTTGTAGCGCAGATCAGAGCCGCGTGCGGCCCGTCGTCCACCACCGCCGCCACCGCGCTGGCCGCCCATGAAGTCGCCGAACAGGTCGTCAAACACGTCTGAGAACGCCGAGCCAAAGTCGCCCTGCTGGCCGCCAAAGCCGCCACCGGGCCGCCCGCCGCCGCCCATGCCACCTTCGAACGCAGCATGGCCAAAACGGTCATAGGCCGCTTTCTTGTCTGGGTCTTTCAGGACGTCATAGGCCTCGTTGGCCTCTTTGAACTGCGCTTCTGCGTCGGGTTTATCCGCGTTGCGGTCCGGGTGCAGTTCCTTGGCCTTGGCGCGGTAGCCCTTTTTGATTTCGTCTGCGCTTGCGCCTTTCTTGACGCCCAAAACATCGTAATAGTCACGTTTTGCCATGGATCATGTCCTTTGCTGGAACGTCTGAGGCCGGCCTGTGTGGGCCGGCCTCGTGATTGGTTCCGTCAGCCACGCAGATTACGCGCGCTTGTCGTTGTCCAGGTCTTCGAACTCGGCATCCACGATGTCGTCGTCCGCATTGCGAGGTTCGTCCGCGCCGGCAGGCTCGTCCGCTTCGCCGTCTTCTTGAGCCGACTTGTAGATCGCCTCACCCAGTTTCATGGCCGCTTCGGTCACGTTCTGGATGCCGGATTTGATCTTGTCGGCATTGTCTGTTTCCAAATCGTCCTTGAGCGCGGCAATGGCCAGCTCGATCGCTTCGATCGTGGTCGGGTCGACCTTGTCCGAATGCTCTTCCATCGACTTTTCGGTCGAGTGGATGAGGCTTTCGGCCTGGTTTTTCGCCTCGATCAGCTCGCGACGCTCTTTGTCCGCCTCGGCATTGTCCTCGGCGTCCTTGACCATTTGTTCGATGTCCTCGTCGGTCAGTCCGCCCGAGGCCTGGATCGTGATCTGCTGTTCCTTGCCGGTGCCTTTGTCCTTGGCGCCGACAGACACGATGCCGTTGGCGTCGATGTCAAAGGTCACTTCGATCTGGGGCATACCACGCGGGGCAGGCGGGATATTTTCAAGGTTGAACGCACCGAGGATCTTGTTATCGGACGCCATCTCGCGCTCACCCTGGAACACGCGGATCGTCACGGCGTTCTGGTTGTCTTCCGCCGTGCTGAAGATTTGCGATTTCTTCGTTGGGATCGTGGTGTTGCGGTCGATCAGACGGGTGAAGACACCACCCAGCGTTTCAATCCCGAGCGACAGCGGCGTCACGTCGAGCAGAACGACGTCCTTGACGTCGCCTTGCAGAACACCGGCTTGGATCGCGGCACCCATGGCAACGACTTCGTCAGGGTTCACACCCTTGTGGGGCTCTTTACCGAAGAATTTGGTCACTTCTTCAACCACTTTGGGCATGCGGGTCATACCGCCGACCAGAACAACCTCGTCGATGTCACTTGCAGAGAGGCCCGCGTCTTTCAACGCAGCCTGGCAGGGCTTCATCGAGGCTTTGATCAGGTCACCGACCAGCGATTCCAGTTTCGCGCGGGTCAGTTTCATCACCATGTGCAGCGGCTGGCCGTTGCTGCCCATCGAGATAAAGGGCTGGTTGATTTCTGTCTGGCTGGACGAGGACAGTTCGATCTTGGCTTTCTCTGCTGCCTCTTTCAGACGCTGCAGGGCCATCTTGTCAGCTGTCAGATCGACGCCATGCTCTTTTTTGAACTCCTCGGCGAGGTAATTCACGATGCGCATGTCAAAGTCTTCACCACCAAGGAACGTGTCGCCGTTGGTCGATTTCACTTCGAACAGGCCATCGTCGATTTCGAGGATGGTCACGTCGAACGTACCGCCGCCAAGGTCATAGACCGCGATGGTTTGCGAGTTTTCCTTGTCGAGGCCATAGGCCAACGCGGCGGCTGTCGGTTCGTTGATGATCCGCAGCACTTCGAGGCCGGCGATTTTGCCTGCGTCCTTGGTCGCCTGACGCTGGGCGTCGTTGAAATAGGCAGGAACTGTGATGACCGCTTGCGTTACGTCTTCGCCAAGATAGCTCTCGGCGGTTTCCTTCATTTTCCCGAGAATGAAGGCAGAGATTTGGCTGGGCGAGTATTTTTCGCCGCGGGCTTCGACCCATGCGTCGCCATTGCCACCGTCAATCACGTTGAAGGGCAGATTTTTCTTGTCCTTGGCCAGATCCGCGTCGTCATTGCGGCGGCCGATCAGGCGCTTGACGCCAAAGATCGTGTTGTCGGGGTTGGTGACCGCCTGCCGTTTGGCGGGCTGCCCGACAAGGCGTTCGGATTCGGTGAATGCGACGATGGACGGTGTGGTCCGTGCGCCTTCCGCGTTTTCGATCACGCGGGGCTGGCTGCCATCCATGATGGCGATGCAGCTGTTTGTGGTTCCCAGGTCAATACCAATGACTTTGGCCATGTTTTTCGATCCCTCTATCTAGTTCAAGGCGATGACACGAAGCGGCGACCCGAAGTCGGCATCGACGCCACGAAAGTTTGCGCACGTTTCCGAGCGCGCTGCGGCGTATATAAGGAGGGTCATTTGGCGCTGCAACCGTTCGGACGGGGCTGAATCCGGCAAAATTTGCGCATTATGGCGGGATATGGGGCGATGCGGGCAAACATTCGGGGTTTTGACATCTTCAAGGGCCATCTGGACGCCGATACCCAACGTCAATTGGTGGGCGATGTGCGCGACGTTGCGGGGGCCGCTCCGATGTTTTCGCCGGAAACGCCCTATGGCAAGCCGATGTCGGTGCGCATGACTTCTGCGGGGGCGGTGGGATGGTTTGCAGATCGGTCGGGATATCGATACACGCCTCATCATCCGAGCGGTGATCCGTGGCCGCCAATTCCCCCATTGTGCTGAACCTATGGCATGAATTGACCGGGTTGGCGCGTGCCCCGGACTGCTGCCTGATCAACTACTATGGCGAAGGTGCCCGCATGGGCATGCATCAGGACAAGGACGAGGCGAGCTTTGACTGGCCGGTGTTGTCGGTGTCTTTGGGCGATGCGGGTCTGTTTCGCATCGGCAATACGACGCGCGGCGGCAAGACCGAGTCGCTTTGGCTGGAGAGCGGGGATGTGGTGGTAATGGGAGGTGCGGCGCGGCTGACCTATCACGGGGTCGACCGGATCAGGTTTGGTTCGTCGTCGCTGCTGCCCAAGGGCGGACGGATCAATCTGACCTGCCGGGTTGTGCTGTGATGATCGCCTGAGACTCTGTGCCCGTTCAGGGCTAAGGTAAAATCTGTGCACAGAGGAGACTGCGCCATGAGCCTTTCCCACCTTATCTATGCGTCCCAGCCATTTGGCTACGATGAATCCGTTCTGGCCGGTATTCTGCTCGACGCCCGGCGCTGCAACAAACGGGATGGAATCACGGGTGCATTGATCTGCCGGGCCGATATCTACCTTCAGATGTTGGAGGGGCCTGAACAGCAGGTCGCGGCGACGTTTGAGCGCATTCGTGGTGATGACCGGCATCTGGATATCCGGGTGCTTGCGTCCGAGGCTGTTGATGAACGTATGTTTGGCGCCTGGGACATGCTGCACGATCCGGCAAAGTCTTGGCTGTGGACCCGTGAAGAGATCATCGATGGCGCGTTGGACCGCGCGACGCCCGATGACGTAACGGCGGTTTTTGCGGGGTTGGCAGCCAAGGCGACGGTCGACTAAGCGGTCTCAGGTCTTGTTCAGCACCAGCCAGGTCCATGTGACACCCCTGGTCCGGTTCGTCTGTTGTACCGAACGTGCAGTGGTTTGGAATTCAGCTTTCAACCCATAGGACCGCGCGCATTTGACCGTACTGCGCACATCGACCGGGTAAGTTGTGATGCCGTCTGGTGCCGGGCCATGCCGCAGCGACATCAGCACCCGCCCGCGCGGCGCTGTCACGTGGCGGATGTTCTGCATGGCTGTATCCCGCTGTTCCGGCGGGAGCAGGTGCCAGACCCCACACAGGATGACAGTATCAAACTGCTCTTTCAGCCCTGTCGTGTGGTTGAGGTTCGGCAGTTCATCGTCAACCCATCGAAACGGCAGAGTATCAAAGCGCGCTTGCCCCGCAGCGCGAAGTTCTGTGACCGGTTCCAGGGCCGTCACCTGCACGCCTTGGCTTGCAAACCACGCGGCAGTCCGCCCGATCCCGGCCCCTATGTCGAGAAGTGTAGACGGAACCTTGGGCAAAAACGCTGCCACGGGGTGGAAGATTTCGGCGTCCGATAGTGTCGCATGTGCTGCGATGACGTCCGGCGCAAGCCGTGCATAGTCGGAGACAGAGGACATCGCCCCTACCGCCGTGCGCCCCAACTGGCCGAGGCGTGGCGTCGGGTGTAAAACTCACCCATCAGCCCGATCATGATAAGGACCACACCGACCCAGAAACCGTATTCCCACGACGTGTAACGCGGATTGTAGTTGATGAACGTATAGCCACGCGACTGGTCGATGGCGTGAAACAGCGGGTTCCAGTCAAACATGGCGAGCATGAAACCGGGCAGCGAATTGGCGACGAACATCTTGCCGGACGCGATCATGTTGGCGCGCTGATAGATTTGGGAAAAAATCGACACGAATGTCGGAAACCACGGCTTGATCGCTAGCAGAACCAGCCCAAGGGCTGCCCCAGTGAACCACGCCAACAGCAGCATGCCAAAGGCGGGAAAGGGTTGGTCGATAGAAATCGGCGTGAACGCCACATGGTAGATGAACAGGATCATCAACAGCGACAACACCTGAATGTACAGCGCCCCAAGGGCCGCCGAACAGATCGACACAATTGTGTTCATCGGCGCGTGCAGCATCATCGGGCTTGCCGGTCCTTCGGACCCAACGACAGCCGCCAGCGTCTTGGCATGGGTCATATAAAGAAAGATGCCGGTCATGATATAAAGCAGAAAGTCGCCACGGATTGCAGACCCGCGCAGGCCAAGCACCGAAAACATGACGTAGAACGCCATGACAAAAATCACCATCTGCAACATGTTCATCGCGATGGCCATGAACGCGTTGTTGTGGGTCTTGCGCACAGAGCGCACGATGGAATGGTAGATGACCTCGGCCAATGCGATGGCTGTTCCGAAGCTGGACTGCGGTTTTCTGGATGTTTCAAACATGTACGCGTCTGCCTCGATTGCGGGTATGTTCGCAGGGAATTCTTGCCGTTCCGTTAGCGTCGCAGCATAAGGGCCGCGCAACGGTTTTTCAACAAATGCCCGGCCAAGGAGCGCTTTTATGAATTATGACGTGTTGATCCCCGTGATCCGAAAGCTCGCGCTGGAAGCCGGTGACAAGATCATGGAGATTTACGGGCAGGACGACTTTGACGTGAAATCCAAGTCTGATGACAGCCCGGTCACCGCAGCGGACGAGGCGGCGGACGCCTTGATCTCGGCAGGACTGCGGTCCGCGTTTCCGGATGTCATGCTGGTCACCGAAGAACAGGCAGCGACCCATAGGACCTCGGGCGATACGTTCCTGATTGTTGATCCGCTGGATGGCACCAAGGAATTCGTGCACCGCCGGGGTGATTTCACAGTCAACATCGCCTTGGTCGAGGGCGGTGTGCCGACCCGTGGGGTGGTCTATGCCCCGGCCAAGGGTCGTATGTTCTTTACCCAGGCCGATGGGCAATCGGTTGAGGAAACAGGCGCGCTCGACACAGACACGATGGGTGACTTGACCCCGATACGCGTGGCCGACAGCGACAACGCGGCCTTGCTGGTTGTCGCCTCGAAATCGCACCGCGATCAGGCCACGGATGATTACATCAACAAATACAGCGTGAAGGACATGAAAAGTGCCGGATCGTCCCTGAAATTCTGTCTGATCGCGACTGGCGAGGCGGATTTGTATCCCCGCGTGGGGCGGACGATGGAGTGGGACACGGCCGCTGGCCATGCTGTCCTGTCAGGTGCGGGTGGCAAGGTGGTGCGTTTCGATGATCACACGCCGTTGGTCTATGGCAAGGATGGCTATGCCAACCCGTTCTTTATCGCCTATGCCCCGTCCGTCGAATTGAAGCCCGCCTGATGTCTGTCCTGCTTGTCATCCCCGCCCGCTACGCATCAAGCCGCTATCCCGGCAAACCCCTTGTTCCGCTGAAAGGTGCAACCGGCGTTGAACAGAGCCTGATCGAACGCAGTTGGCGTGCGGCGATGGAGGTGTCTGGGATTGATCGCGTGGTGGTTGCGACGGACGATGACCGTATCAAGGTGGCCTCAGAGGCGTTTGGTGCAGAAGTCGTGATGACATCCGAGTTGTGCGGCAACGGCACGGAGCGCTGCGCCGAGGCCCATGCGGCGCTGGGCGGTGGTTTTAACATCGTGGTGAACCTGCAGGGCGACGCGCCGTTGACACCGGCGTGGTTCATCGAAGGCCTTGTCGAGGGTCTGCGCGCCGCGCCCGAGGCCGAGATTGCAACGCCCGTGCTGCGCTGTGACGGTGCGACGCTCAACGGATTTCTTGAGGACCGCAAGGCGGGTCGCGTCGGTGGCACAACGGCAGTGTTCGGGGCACAGAATCAGGGCCTCTATTTCTCCAAAGAGGTCATTCCCTATACCAACAAGACATATGCCGATGAGGCCGACACGCCTGTCTTCCACCATGTCGGGGTCTATGCCTATCGCCCGGGCGCATTGGCTGCGTATCCCGGTTGGCCGGTAGGACCGCTGGAACAGCTTGAAGGGCTGGAACAGTTGCGTTTTCTGGAAAACGGACGTCAGGTTCTGTGCGTCGAGGTTGAGGCGCGCGGGCGCCAGTTCTGGGAGCTGAACAACCCCGCCGATGTCCCACGGATCGAGGCAATGATGGCGCAGATGGGTCTGGAATGACCCAACTTCCGGTCAGTGTTGTGGTTGTCAGCCGCGACCGGCCGGATGCGCTGATGCGCTGTCTGACGGGCCTTGCCCAGGTACAGTTCGCACCGTTCGAAGTTGTCGTTGTGGCGGACGAGGATGGTCGCACAGCCGTTTCTGAATTGCCCTTTGTCGATCAGTTGAAGGTGGTTCCATTTGAGCACCCCAACATTTCGGAGGCGCGCAATCTGGGCATCAGTCATGCCGCCGGGGATATCATCGCCTTCATCGATGATGATGCCGTTCCGGAACCCGGTTGGCTGACCCACCTGATCACGCCTTTCCAGCAATCCCATGTTGCGGCAACGGGTGGGTTTGTGCGGGGGCGCAACGGGATTTCGTTTCAGTGGATGGGGCGCAGTGTGGATGAAACCGGCGCGACCGAACCGCTGGAACTGGACCCCGAACGCGCCACTGTTCTGACCCCCAAAGGGCACCGGGCGACAAAGACGGAAGGCACCAACATGGCGGTGCGGCGCGACGTGCTGATCGCGCTCGAAGGGTTTGATCCCGGCTTTGCGTTTTTTCTGGATGAAACCGATTTGAACGTGCGCCTTGCGCGGGCCGGACATGCAACGGCGATTGTGCCCATGGCCGAGGTGCACCATGGATTTGCCGCCAGCACGCGCCGTCGCGCGGATCGTGTGCCGCGCGATCTGTTCGACATCGGGGCAAGCTGGGCGGTGTTTCAACGCAAGCATATGGATGAGGCGGACACGGCCGCGCACTGGCGCGACATCCGCAACGGCCAACGGATGCGCTGCCTTGAACATATGGTCGCTGGCCGGTTGCTGCCGGGTGACGTGCTGCGTCTGCTCAAGCGGCTGGATGAAGGATACAAGGCCGGTATTGAGCGTCCGCGCGGTGGCGCGCAGGTGTCGCGCAGCCCGGTTGCGCCTTTCAAGCCGGGATTTCGGGGTCTGCGTCCGGCGATTGTCCTGTCGGGTCGCATCTGGCAGGCGAAACGACTGCGCGAGGAAGCGGCCAAACGTGCTGCCGGGGGGGAGAATGTGACCCTCATTCTCTTGTCACCCACCGCCTTTTTTCACCGCATCCGCTTTCATCCGGATGGATATTGGGAACATCGTGGCGGTCTTTTCGGGCGATCAGATCGCAGCGATCCGTTGTTTGCATTCTGGTCATTTTCCGGGCGTATTGCCCGCGAGCGGCGACGTATCGCCGGTCAACGCCTTGTCGACTGACAAAATAGGCGCGTCTTTGCGAAAATTCCCCGTAGGCAGCGCGAATTCAGGAATTGGACATTTTCCAGTCGTATTCTATGAGTAGATAGGGCCAGAACACGGGCAATTAAAATTTTTGAGGTTTGTATGCGTAAGAAGGTAACGAAAGCGATTTTTCCGGTCGCCGGGCTGGGGACGCGATTTCTTCCTGCTACAAAGTCGGTTCCGAAAGAGATCATGACTTTGGTGGATCGCCCGCTGATCCAATACGCAATTGACGAGGCGCGGGCCGCTGGCATCAAGGAATTCATATTTGTGACCTCGCGCGGCAAGGGCGCGCTTGAGGACTACTTTGATCACGCCCCTACGCTTGAGCAGGAATTGCGGAAAAAGGGCAAGGATCAGCTTCTTGAGATCCTCAAGGACACCAACATGGACAGCGGCGCGATTGCCTATATCCGCCAGCACAAGGCGCTGGGCCTTGGCCATGCCGTGTGGTGTGCGCGTCGTCTGATCGGCAACGAACCGTTCGCTGTGATCTTGCCGGACGATGTCATCGCTGCTGAAAAGCCCTGCCTGCAGCAAATGGTCGAAGCCTATGCCGAAACCGGCGGCAATATGGTCGCCGCGATGGAGGTTCCGCCGGAAAAAGCGTCTTCTTACGGTGTGCTGGACGTAGAGGCCGAAGACGGTCAGATCGTTCAGGTCAAAGGGATGGTCGAAAAGCCCCCTGCTGGCGAGGCGCCGTCGAACCTTGCCGTGATCGGGCGCTATATTCTGTCGCCTGAGGTTCTGCGCTCGCTCAACAAGATGAAATCCGGTGCGGGTGGCGAAATTCAACTGACAGACGCCATTGCGCAAGCCATTGGCAGCAATGAAGGCGTGTATGGCTACCGCTTCCGTGGCCAGCGTTTTGATTGTGGATCGAAGTCCGGTTTCCTTCAGGCCACTGTGTCTTTCGGCCTTGCGCGTGAGGAATTGCGCCATGATCTGTTGGGATACATCCGCGATGTTGTTCAGATGGATCAGGCGGCCGAATAAAGGCGGGTGCCTTTGTCGCGCATTTCTGATGTCACTTCTGCTATGCATGCGGTGCAGACTGTCGACGTGAAAAGGCATCGGACTGACCCACACCACGCATAAACCGCCAGCCGCGCGCCTTTTGGACATCACCCGCCTGATGCGCCGATCGGGCAAAGTGCTGACTGGCGTGGACCGGGTTGAATTGGCGTACCTCACGGCGTTGCTGCAGGATGCAGTCCCGGTCTTTGGTCTGATCAGGTCAAAAATCGGGTACATTTTGTTGGATCAGGCGGGGCTTGCCGAACTGCGCCCTTACTTCTCCGCCCCCAATGCCAGTGCCGACACGCATCACCGAGACACTTGGCGTTGCGCGCGCAGGTGTTCCATCGGGCGTGTGCCCCCTGTGCTGCTCAAGCCGATGCTGGGGCGCAAAATGCCTGCCGGTTTTGCCTATCTCAACGTCGGGCACTCGAATCTGACGGAACGTGTTTTGCGAACCATGCGGGCCCTAGACGCCCGGATCACGGTACTGATCCACGATGTGATCCCGCTGGATTTTCCCGAGTTTCAGCGCGCAGGAACGGTGCAGCCTTTTGCGCAGATGATTGCGCGGGTTGGCGCATATGCCGATCTGATGATCTATAATTCCCAGGATACCAAGATGCGAACAGAAGCGCATTTGCCTGTGCCACCCCAAGCTATTGTTTCGCATTTGGGAACAGACGTCGCGGCACCAGCACCCGATGACATCCCGGCTGGATTGCCCATTAAGGCACCATTTTTCGTTTCGATTGGCACAATTGAGCCACGCAAGAACCATGCTTTCCTGCTCGATATCTGGGCCGAAATGGGGCCGGATGCCCCCGGTCTGATCCTTGCAGGTGGGCGTGGGTGGAACAATGAAGCGGTGTTTGCGCGGCTTGATGCGCTGCAATCAGATGGCCCTGTGCGGGAAGTTGCGGGGCTGAGTGATGGTGCGCTGGCCGCCCTTGTCGAGCGATCTGCCGGTGTTCTGTTCCCGACCCATGCCGAAGGCTTTGGTTTGCCCGCGACCGAGGCAGCTGCGCGCGGCGTACCCGTAATTGTTAACGATCTTCCAGTTATGCGAGAAATCCTTGGCGATATTCCCATTTACGCAAGCGTTTCAGATCGTTATCTATGGATCAATAAGATAAAAGAGTTGGCCAGCAGAGGGCCAGACGCGTCGAAGCAGCAGCCGTTTGTCCCGCCGAAATGGGACGCACATTTCAAGACTGTGTTAAGGTTGACCTGATACGTGCGTCGGTGTCGCACTTGGCGGCGGGTAGAGGACGGTTCTGATTGGGCGCTTGGCAGTCATATCGGCTGAGGCTTCAGCGCAAGCGGTGGCGCATTCGTGCGTTCCGTAAGCGTCGGGAACTCAAACGTGTCGTCAGCCGCACGGACCAGATCAGGCCCGGTGATTTGCTTGCCTTTTCGACACTGCGCAACGAGGCGGTGCGCCTTCCGTTTTTCCTGAATTACTACCGCGACATGGGGATCAATCAATTCCTGATCGTGGACAATGGCAGCACGGATGGCTCGCTCGATTACCTCGCGTCGCAGCCAGATGTGTCCGTATGGTCGACCGAGGCCAGCTATAAACGCGCGCGCTTTGGGGTCGATTGGCTGAACTGGCTGCAATCGAAATATGGGCATGGTCACTGGAATCTGGTCGTCGATCCGGACGAATTTCTGGTTTATCCGTTTTGCGACACACGACCATTGCGGGCGCTGACGGACTGGCTGGATGCCTCATCGATCAAATCATTCTCCGCGATGCTCTTGGACATGTACCCCAAGGGCCGGTTGGACGAACAACCCTACGAGGTGGGGCAAAATCCGTTGGATACCGCAAGCTGGTTTGACAGTGGAAACTATACGATCTCGCGCAACAAGAAGTTCGGCAATCTGTGGATTCAGGGTGGGCCGCGTGCGCGTGTGTTCTTTCCGGATCGCCCGGCCAAGGCACCGGCTCTCAACAAGATACCTTTGGTCAAATGGGAACGCCGATACGCTTATGTCAGCTCGACCCACATGCTTTTGCCGCGTGGACTCAATCAGGTCTACGATGAATGGGGCGGTGAAAAGGCGTCTGGTGCGCTTCTGCACGCGAAATTCCTAGACACGTTCAACACCAAGGCTGCCGAGGAGCTGGATCGCAAACAACACTACGCTGCCTCTGTCGAATACAAAGCCTATGCAAACATGATGGATGAAAATCCTGACATGTGGTGCAAGTGGTCTGAAAAATACATCAATTGGCGACAGCTTGAAATTCTGGGCCTCATGTCGAAAGGCAACTGGGCATGAGTGTCGGGATTGTCATGCTTGTCCACACCGCGCTCGACAGGGCCGAACAGGCCGCGCGGCACTGGGCGATGGGGGGTGCCCGGTGGTGATCCATGTGGATGCCTTTGTGCCCCGCAAAACCTACAATGCCTTTGTGAATGCGCTGTCGGATGTGCCGTCGATCCTGTTTTCCAAACGCTATCGCTGCGAATGGGGCAGTTGGGGTATCGTGGCGGCCAGTCAGGCAGCGTCCGAATTGATGCTGGCCGAATTTGACGATGTACGCCACGTCTACCTTGCCTCGGGGTCTTGCCTGCCCCTGCGCCCGGTCGAAGAGTTGAGCGAATACCTGTCCGACCGCCCCCGCACCGATTTCATTGAAAGTGCGACAACGGCTGATGTGCCCTGGACGGTCGGTGGCCTTGATCAGGAACGGTTCACATTGCGCTTTCCATTTTCGTGGAAAAGGCAGCGGTTCCTGTTCGACAAATACGTTGAGTTGCAAAGGCGGCTCAAATTCAAGCGCAAGGTGCCGAAGGGCCTTGTTCCACATATGGGCAGTCAGTGGTGGTGCCTGACGCGGCAAACACTGTCCGCAATTTTGCAAGGCGCGGACAGGCGGGAATATGATGCCTATTTCCGCCACGTGTGGATTCCGGACGAAAGCTATTACCAGACCCTCGCGCGGCAGTTTTCGACCAATATCGAAAGTCGCTCACTGACTCTGTCCAAGTTCGACTTTCAGGGCAAACCGCACATCTTTTACGATGACCATTTGCAGCTTTTGCGCCGGTCTGACTGTTTCGTGGCGCGCAAGATCTGGCCGCATGCAGATCGCCTTTACGACGCCTTCCTGACTGACCCTGCGGGCGCGATGAAACGCACAGAACCCAATCCGGGCAAGATCGACCGCATCTTTGCCAAGGCGGTCGAGCGGCGGACGCGCGGGCGGCCGGGCCTTTACATGCAAAGCCGCTTTCCCAATGAGGATTGGGAAAATGGCGTGACGGCCGCGCCCTATTCGGTCTTTCAGGGCTTTACCGAGATTTTTGAGAATTTCGAACCATGGTTATCCAAGGCAACAGGTGCCCGCGTGCACGGTCATCTGTTTCACCCGGATGCCGTTGAGTATGCGGAGGGGCAGACCACCCTGAATGGCGCGCTCAGCGATAGTGCCGCTGCGCGCGATTACAACGCCAATGCGTTTCTGACCAACCTGATCTGGAACACGCGCGGGGAACGGCAGTGTTTTCAGTTTGGGCCCGCGGACAACCAGAAAGTCACATGGCGCATCGCCAAGGATCCGAACGCGCAGGTCTCGGTGATTTCGGGGGCATGGGCGGTGCCGCTTTTCCGCTCCAACATGAACTTTATCGACATTCGGAAAGAAGCGGCACGCCTGCAAAAGGTGGAAAGCGATCACCTGAATACACTCCGCGCACCGTTTGCCAAGGCGCGCATTCGCATCTGGACGATGGCCGAATTCATCGAGGCCCCGATGGAGCCTTTGCAGGGGATTCTGGACGAAATTGGCCAGACCCAGGCCCGCCGCCTTGCCGAAGTGCCGCAGATGGTAGACCTGACAGGTTTTGGCCAGTTTCTTCAGAACCTCAAGAACCAGGGCATGCACCCGTATCTGATGGGCGACTTTCCGGTGGCGCTGGGCCCGAAACCTGCGCAAGATCGCCCGAGGAAACCCTATCTGGTGCGGTAATTCGGCATGGCACAATTTGACTATTTCGTGGTGTTTGCCGAAATGCGCACCGGTTCGAATTTCCTTGAGGCCAACCTGAACGCGTTTGATGACCTCGCCTGTCATGGAGAGGCGTTCAACCCGCATTTCATCGGATATCCGAACCGCGACTCGATCCTCGACGTCACTCAGGCCGCCCGCGATGAGCAACCCAAACGCCTGCTGCGCGCGATCAAACAGACGCCCGAGCTGAGCGGGTTCCGCTATTTCCACGATCACGACCCGCGCGTTTTCGACAAGGTTATGGACGATCCCAGATGTGCCAAGATCATTCTGACCCGCAACCCGGTCGACAGCTATGTATCCTGGAAGATTGCGCAAAGCACTGGCCAGTGGAAATTGACGGATGCCAAGGCGCGCAAAAGCGGTAAGGCGCAGTTTGATGCGGATGAGTTTTCTGCTCACCTCGCAGCGCTTCAGGCATTTCAGGTCACGCTGCTCAACCGATTGCAGGTGTCCGGCCAGACGGCGTTTTATGTGGCTTATGAAGATTTGCAGTCGCTGGACGTGATGAACGGTCTGGCCGCGTGGCTGGGTGTGGAGTCGCGGTTGGAAGGGCTGGACAAGAACCTGAAGGTGCAAAACCCCAGCGCGCTGTCTGACAAGGTTGCCAATTACGGCCAGATGGCCGCTGCGCTGGCAGAGGTCGATCAGTTCAACCTGACACGAACGCCGAATTTTGAGCCCCGGCGCGGTGCGGCTGCACCCACATATGTCGCCAGCACCTCTGCGCCGTTGATCTATCTGCCTGTGCGTGGCGGCGGGAATGATCCTGTGCTGGCGTGGCTCAAGGCGATTGATCGCGTGGCAGGTGCCAAACCAGCCTCAAAGCTGTCACAGAACGAATTGCGCGAATGGATGCGGTCTCATCCCGGCCATCGCAGCTTTACCGTTTTGCGCCACCCGCTGTCCCGTGCCCACGCCGTGTTTTGCCACCGTATCCTGAACACAGGTCAGGGCGGGTATGGTGGTATTCGCACGACGCTGACCAATCGTTACAAGATGTCCTTGCCCGATGATCCAACCGATGCAGGCTTTGGCAAGGCCGAGCATCGAGCAGCCTTTGCCCAGTTTGTTGAATTCCTGAAGCCGAACCTTGCAGGTCAAACAGCGATCCGGGTTGATCCGGATTGGGCGAGTCAATCCAAGATCATCGAAGGATTTGCGGAGTTTTTGTTGCCCGACAGGTTGATCCGTCATGAAACGCTTGCTAAAGATCTCGCGCCACTAGCCAATTCAGTTGGGTTAAAGGACGTACCGCCCTTGCCCGAGGCCGCTACGCAACAACCGGTGGCGCTGGCTGACATCTATGATGCAGAGATCGAAAAGCTGGCCCGCGCAGCCTATGGCCGCGATTATCTGCTGTTCGGATCTGGGGACTGGACGCCAGAGTGACCCGGCAAAACCGGTCTGATCAGGCTGCTTTCGCCGGTTTGGCTTCGTTTAGGATGGCATACAGGGTGGACGCATCCGGGTTGGCGCGCAATTTTGTGCAAACACTGGTATCCCGCAGCGTCCGTGACACCAGCGCCAGTGCTTTGAGATGTTCGACACCGGCCTCTTCGGGGGCGAACAGTCCAAAAGCGATATCGACGGGCTGACGATCCACGGCGTCGAAATCGACAGGTTTGTCCAGCAACACGAACACGCCCATCACGTGATCAATCCCGTCAAGGCGGGCGTGGGGCAGTGCCACACCGTGGCCCACGCCTGTGGGGCCCAACGCCTCGCGTGCAATCAGCGCCTCGGTCACAAGGCCCGCATGAACGCCATGCGCGGACTGTACGAGATCACCGATTTCCTGCAACAGACGCTTTTTGGAGGTGACAGACATCACGACCTTTACCGCCTCCGGTTTCAGCAGATTTCCAAATGCCATCTTGTTCGCACCGTCAGTGCCCATGTCGACACCGATCCTTTAGGGGTCGATCCAGCCGATGTTCCCGTCATCCCGACGATACACGACATTCAGACCTTTTTTGCCTTCGTTCCGGAACACCAACACAGGTGCGCCCGCCAATTCCATTTGCATGACCGCCTCGCCCACGGACAAAGATGGGATGTTGGTTTCCATCTCGGCCACGATGATCGGCTGCAAGCTTTCGGGTTCCGCATCGTCCGATCCCGAGGTCAGAGGCGAGGATATACGAGGACGCGCCAGAGAGTTCAACAGGGTGCGCGCGCTCCTTGTGGTGATCCTTGAGACGGCGTTTGTAGCGCCTCAACTGCTTCTCCATTTTTTCGGAACAAGCGTCAAAAGCAGCATAGATTTCAGTAGCATGGGCCTTTGCTTGTGCTGTCAGGCCGGTCGACAGGTGCACGGTTGCTTCGCAGACAAACTCATGCGCTGACTTGGAAAACACGACTTGGGCGTTTGTCGGACGCTCGGCGTATTTCTCGACAACGGTGCCCAGATCATTGCGCACGTGGGTTTGCAGGGCGTCGCCGATATCGATCTGTTTGCCACTGATTTGATACTGCATAGTCTCTCCTTTACTTGGGCTCCGCACAGACAACACGGACGGGTTGCGGGTGCAACCAGAGGGTGAAAGTCAGTTAAACGGAATAGGCTGTGTGCTGTTATGGCACCCCATGCACCCTGACAGTGCAAAACGGCGTTCGTGAGTCATGGACAGCGTCAAAGCCATGTATCCATTGCACGCCACAAACACCCGTCCTGTCAATCAAAACTGGAAGGCCCGCACAGGTCGCCGCCTATTGAATGCGAAAGTTTTCGCCCAGATACACCCGCCGCACATTCTCGTTTTGTACAACATCTTGGGGGGTGCCCGACATCAACACCTGTCCATCGTGCAGGATGTAAGCGCGGTCCACAATTTCGAGCGTTTCGCGCACGTTATGGTCCGTAATCAGAACACCGATGCCCCGTTTCTTGAGGTCGGCGACCAGATTTCGGATATCCCCGACCGAGATCGGGTCAACCCCGGCAAAGGGTTCATCCAGCAGCAAGTATTTCGGGTTTGCCGCGAGTGATCGCGCAATCTCGACCCGCCGCCGTTCCCCGCCGGACAATGCCAGTGCAGGTGCACGGCGCATGTGTTCGATGGAAAATTCGCTCAGCAACTCTTCGAGTCGCTCGCGTTGTTTGTGGCGGTCGGGTTCCACAATTTCGAGGATGGCGAGGATGTTGTCCTGTACGCTGAGGCCGCGGAAAATGCTCATTTCCTGCGGCAGATACCCGATCCCCATTTGCGCGCGGCGGTACATCGGCAAGGCCGTGACATCCGCGCCGTCCAGCAAGACGGTACCGCCTTCGGGCACGACAAGGCCCGCGACAGCGTAAAAGGTGGTCGTTTTGCCGGATCCGTTTGGCCCCAGCAATGCCACGACTTCACCCCGCTGCAATTCCATCGAAAAATCGCGGATCACCAGCTTTTTCTTATAGGACTTGCGCAGGTGCGAAATTTTGAGGCCTGATGTGCCCTCGGCCAATGTAAGCTTGGGTTTGGCCATCAGTTGTCGCCGGTCTGAAGGATCGTTTTGACGCGGCCCTGCATCCGTGCGGTGCCACCATCCAGATCGACGGTCATCCGATCCGCGCTGAGCGCGCTGCGACCCTGTGCCATCAGCACGTCGCCGGACATGACAATCACGCCGCTGTCGATGTCATAATCGGCACGTTGAGATTCGGCGGCATCCGGCCCAGAGACCAGCGTGACGCCGCCGGTTGCTTCGAGGCGTTCGATCCCCGCGCTGTCTTCACGGTAGATCACGACGACACGTGCCGCGGACAAACGCATATCACCCTGACCAATCACCACATTCCCGGTAAAGATCGCCTCGCCCGTGGCCTGATCGACGTTCAATTCGTCAGCGGTTACTTCGACCGGGGCGCTGGTGTCTTGCTGGATTGTGCCAAAGGCAACCTGGGTGCCCTGCGCGGCCAATGGAGTTGAAAGGCCCAACAGACAAATGCAGGCAAGGGAACGAAGGAATCTCACGAATTAATCACTCTTCTCTTATTTCCGGGGTGTATATCAG
The DNA here is from genome assembly GCF_045797845.1 of Tateyamaria armeniaca. Lineage (NCBI taxonomy): Bacteria > Pseudomonadati > Pseudomonadota > Alphaproteobacteria > Rhodobacterales > Roseobacteraceae > Tateyamaria > Tateyamaria armeniaca. The sequence goes on along the minus strand of NZ_JBHDIY010000002.1, from coordinate 1,059,506 downwards.
CTTCACCCCGTTTGTGAAAATCAAATGGGCGTTTGAATCCACCCCATTCCGTTGCAATCGCATCTGACCTGCATCGAGCGTTCCCAAGGGCCCCGTGCCCTGCACCGGTCCCGGAGATTCCAGCGCAAGCGTGTCAAATTCGGCAATCATTTCCTCGCTGCTGAGATCAAAGCCGGACGAGGTGGTGATCACCACATTTCCCTGCAAGGTCGAGGTGTTCCCGCGCAGATCGAACTGCCCCTGATCAGAGATCAGATTGATGCGCGTGCCCGAAGCAAGGTCGATCTGGGCGGAAAAATCCGTTGCTTCGTTGTTCAATTCGTTGCGCGTGGCCATCGTGCTGGCCGACACCGACACCTGATCGCCGGCATCGGTTGTCCCGGAAAAGAAGGGTGCGGTGATTTGCTGTTCGCGCAGGCGGTCATCAATTTCAGTCTCTGCAAAGGGCAAAGTCGTCATTGGATCGATGTTGCGCGACAGCAGGAACAGCGTCGACAGCAACAAGAGCGCCATCAGAGGCAGCAGCACCTTGAGCCATGCCACCAGTCTTGAATAGCCATCCATGCCACGTTCCCTAGCCCAGTCCGACCCGCAGGCAGTCATGAATGTGGATCAGGCCCAATGGCGCGTCTGTCTTGTCCGGGTCGGTCACGAAAAGGCACGTCACCGAACGTCCGCCATCCTGTCCATTCATGATCCCCACGGCCTCTTGTGCCAGAATGCCGGGGTCGATTGTTCTGGGTGATGTGGTCATCACGTCCTGCGCCTTCAAGTGCAGGAGCTTGTCGCTCATGTGTCGACGCAGATCGCCGTCTGTGATGATACCGGCAAGCGTGCCGTCGGCGTCCGTGACCCCGACAACGCCAAACCCTTTTTGGCTGATTTCGATCAACGCGTCCTGCATAGGCGTTTCAACCCCAACCAACGGCATCGCGTCGCCCGTGTGCATCAGGTCGTGCACCCGCGTCAGCAATGCGCCCAGCTTGCCACCGGGGTGGAAGTCGCGAAAATGTTCCGCCGTAAAGGCCCGGTGCCGCATCAGCGCCACAGCAAGGGCATCGCCCATCGCAAGTGTCATGGTCGTGGAAGATGTCGGCACGATCCCGGTGCCGCAGGCTTCGCCCAGATCGGGCAGGCGCAAAACAACGTCGCATTGGCTGCCAAGGGCGCTCCCCGGTGCTTTGGTGATGCCGACCAGCGGAATGTCGAACCGTCGCGCGTAGGCGATCATGTTCGCCAGTTCCGGCGCTTCGCCCGAGTTGGAAATCGCAAGGATCACGTCGTCGCGCGTGACCATGCCAAGATCGCCGTGGCTTGCCTCGGCCGGATGCACAAACTGTGCCGGCGTGCCGGTGCTGGCGAGGGTTGCGGCGATCTTGTTGGCGATATGCCCTGATTTTCCGATACCCGTGACGATCACGCGCCCCTTGGCCGCCAGCAGCAGGTCGATACCGGCGCGAAAGCTGTCATCGAGGCTGTCGGCAAGGGTGACAAGCGCCTCTGCTTCGATGCGGATAACGCTGCGGGCGGTGTCTATAAAGGGTGTCTCGCCGGTCATGCGTGCGCGAAAATGTCTGTTTCGGGCCAACCGGCAAGGTCGAGATTTGCGCGCATCGGCAGGAAATCGAAACAAGCCTGCGCGATCTCCATCCGTCCTTCCCGTTCCAGCCGTTCGTTCAACACGTCGCGCAAACGATGCAGGTACAGCACATCCGAAGCGGCGTATTCGATCTGCGCCTTGCTGAGCGTTTCCGCCCCCCAGTCACTGGATTGCTGCTGTTTTGAGATGTCCACATCGAGCAGTTCCTGCAGCAAGTTCTTGAGCCCGTGCCGATCCGTATAGGTGCGCACAAGGCGGCTTGCGATCTTGGTACAATAGACCGGCGCCGTGACAGCCCCAAAGGCGTTTTGCATCGCAGCAATGTCGAACCGGCCAAAGTGAAACAGCTTGAGGACGTTCGGATCGGTGAGCAGCGCGCACAGATTGGGCGCTTCTGTCTGACCCTGCCGGATCTGAACAACATGCGCGTCGCCGTCACCCCCGGACAGTTGCACGACACACAGCCGGTCGCGGTGCGGGTGCAGGCCCATGGTTTCACAGTCGATCGCCACGATCGGTCCCAGATCAAGGTCGTCCGGCAGGTCAGAGATATGCAGATGGTTTGTCATGGGCACGCTATAACCGTTGCGCCGCTGATGGGAAAGCGCGGTTTATGTCGCTTTGAGCTGTTCGCGGCTGGGCCGCGGGTATCGATCCAGAAGCTTGGTTACCAGGGTCCCGCAGGCGTGCCCGCGCCAGTCAGGCGAATGGGCATCACGCGGCAGCATTGGGTGTTTCAAAGCTAGGCGGCGCCACGCGTGAACGATCATCACCCGCAAAAGCGCAATGTCATGTGCGCTGAGGTGGCCGGTATCATTCATGTCGGCCTCAATTTTCTCAAGAACACTGAACAGCGCGGCATAGCTGGCCCTGAGACTGTCCGACTCCATGTCACGTGCGATCCAAGGTGGAAATTCTTGCGGTGCAAGGATCATCGCCCCATCGGGAACCGGAGTGTCTTGCGCGCAGACATAAAGGCGCGGTGCCACCTGCGCAAAATCAGTGGGGTTCAAATCTGTGCCAGGCTCCGGCATCAGCACCAGCTTCGCGCTTTGGCCTTCAGTGTCTGGCTGTCCGTAAATACGTGGACGTGCGGCGATGCTATCCTTCTGGCCCTTGGGTGTCAGGCTGTGGGCGCTGATACGTCCCTGTTTGTGCGAGGTGATCCACCCATCTGCGCGCAAGCGGTGCAAGGCCACGCGCGTGGCCTCGGGCTTGATCCCAATGCCGTGCATCAGCCTGGACAGGGTCGGGCCGTCCAAAGGACCATCAGGCGCGAGATCGCCAAAAACAGTCACTAACAAGGACCAAACACGCAAAGGCCCCAATGCACTGAGGGCCGCAATTGCCCGCTGATGCGCGTCGTCAGGCATTCATCGTCAGCAGTTCATATTCTGCCACTGCCTCGTCATTTTGGTTGGTCAGCGTGACGTGCCAGCGCACTTCGCCATAATCGTCATTGCGGGGTGTCTTTGATTTGACCGTCAGGCGCACCTTGATGCTGTCACCGGCCTCGACCGGCTTTATGAACCGCAGGAATCCAGGCCGGTATTGGCCAGAACGGGGCCGGGATCGGGTTGCACAAACAGCCCCGCCGCAAAGCTGAGCAGCAGGTACCCGTGGGCCACGCGCCCCGGAAAGAACGGGTTCGCCGCTGCCGCAGTGTCATCCATATGTGCGTAGAACGTATCGCCCGTGAAATGGGCGAACGTGTCTATGTCGTCCAGCGTGATGGTGCGTGACGGTGTGTGCAGCGTGTCGCCTATGTTGAGTTCTGCAAAAGTCCTGGTGAAGGGATGTGCCTGCTCCACCGCTTCGGTCGCGCCGGGTATCCACTGTCCGGTTATGGCAGACAGCATGTCGGGGCTACCCTGTATCGCTGTGCGCTGCATATAGTGTTTGACGGCGCGTATCCCGCCCAATTCCTCACCTCCGCCTGCGCGCCCCGGTCCGCCGTGGACCATGTGCGGCAAGGGGGCTCCATGCCCGGTCGCTTCCGCCATCGAGTCGCGGTTGTTGAAATAGAGCCGCCCGTGAAATGCAGCAGACGCGATGGTAAGCGCTCGGGCGGCTTGTGCATCATGCGTGATGACCGAAGCGACAAGCGACCCTTTCCCGCGATTGAGCAGGCGCGCCGCATGATCAAGGTCACGGTACGGCATGACAGTCGAAACAGGCCCGAACGCCTCGACATCGTGCACGGCGTGAGCTGTGTCCGGGTCTGCGCAATGAAACAGCATCGGCGGCACAAACGCGCCCGGATGGCCCGCCATCGCAAAATCCTCAACATCGCCAAATACGTGTTCAGCGTCAGTTTCAATCCGTTTGACTGCTGACAGAACGTCTGCTTTCTGCGCGTTAGAGACCAATGCGCCCATCTGCGTCGTCTCTGCACGGGGGTCGCCGAAAACGATCTCCGAGAGCTTTTGAGTAAGATGCGAGATCACGGCGTCGACTTGGGACTGGGGCGCGATGATCCGACGTATGGCGGTGCATTTCTGACCCGCCTTGGCCGTCATCTCACGCACTGTCTCTGTAATGAAGACGTCGAATTCGGCTGTGCCGGGGGTGGCATCTGGCCCAAGAACTGTCGCGTTCAAACTGTCCTGTTCCGCTGTGAACCGCACGGCGTTGCCACGCAGGTTCGGGTTGTCGCGCAGCTTGGTTGCGGTGCTCGCTGATCCGGTAAAGGCGACCACGTCCTGACAATCAAGGTGATCCAGCAGATCGCCGGTGCCGCCCGCGATCAGTTGCAGCGCACCGTCGGGCAAGATGCCACTGTCGGTAATCAGGCGCACGCATGCCTCGGTCACATAGGACGTGGCGGTGGCCGGTTTGATGATCGCAGGCATACCCGCAAGCAGGGTCGGGGCGAGTTTTTCAAGCATCCCCCAGACGGGAAAGTTGAAGGCGTTGATGTGAACGGCCACCCCGTGCAGCGGGGTGCAGATGTGCTGCCCCATGAACTGCCCCGTCCGTCCAAGCTGTTCCGGAGGTCCATCCAGATAGACTTGCCCATCCGGCATCTCGCGCCGCCCTTTCGAGGCAAAGACCAGCATCGTGCCGATCCCGCCATCCACGTCGATCAGGTGGTCGGATTGCGTGGCACCGGTGTCAAAGCTGAGGTCATAGAGCATCTGGCGATGCTCACGCAGGTGCAGCGCGAGCGCCTTGAGCATGCGCGCGCGGTCATGGAACGTCATGGCCTGAAGGGCGGGTGCGCCGACCTCGCGCGCAAAGCCGCGCATCCCCTGAACGTCCAGCGTGTCGTTGCCGGCCTGCGCGATCACCTCACCGGTGATGGCGCTTTCAATGCCGCGTACGCCAGCGCCGGGGCCAATCCATTGACCGGCGGCAAAACTGTGAACTTCGCGCATGATGGCCCCCTAGTGTTGGTCGTAGTCGACGGTGAGCGTGTCACTCAGCGGATAGCACTGGCAGGTCAGCACAAACCCTGCCTCGACTTCATAGTCTTCAAGGGCGTGGTTGCTCAGCATCTGGTATTCGCCCTCGGTCACCTTGGCCTTGCAGGTGCTGCACACCCCGGCGCGACAGGCAAAAGGTGGATCAAGACGCGCTTGGATGGCGGCCTCAAGCACCGAGGTGTCCTTGGCGAGTTCCAACTGGTGTGTGGTGCCATCAATCGTGATCTGCCCATGGGTGTCGGGCGCGTCAGCACTGGCGTCTTTCAACGCCTGTTGCGCCAGCCTGCCCTGCTGGCCTGCGCCGAACAGCTCGAATTTGATCTGGTCCTTGCGTAGTCCATGCGTCTCTAACGCGGCGGAAATGGCCAACATCATTGGCTCTGGTCCGCAGATTAGAGCGGTGTCGATGGACCTGACATCAATCCACGACTTGAACAGAGTGGCGCACTTTTCAGCGTCCACACGGCCCGAAAACAGATCGATATCCTGCCCGGTTTCCAGCACGTGGATCAACGTAAACCGGTCCATATACCGGTTTTTCAGATCTTCAAGCTCGTCGCGGAACATGATCGTGTGCACTGCGCGGTTGGCATAGATCAGGGTGAAACTGCTGGCAGGTTCGCGCGCCAGAACCGTTTTCAGGATCGACAGGATCGGCGTAATCCCCGACCCGCCCGCAAAGGCGAGGTAGGTTTTACCCTTCTCAGGCTCGATATCGACGCGGAAACTGCCCATCGGCGGCATCGCATGCAGCGTATCGCCGACACGGAGTGCGGTATTGGCAAAGGTGGAAAACGCTCCCCCTGAACGCGTTTGACGCCAACTTGCAACGTGCCGTCGTCAAGGCCTGCGCAGATTGAATAGTTGCGGCGCAACTCGGTACCGTCAAAATCTTGTTTGAACGTCAGATACTGGCCGGGGACGAACACGAATGCGCCGGGGTTCTTTGGCGCCAGGGTCAGCACAACGGCGTCCCGGATCGTGTGATGGATGTGGCTGACGGTGAGGGGTTGAAATTCGGTCATATGCATTTGAAGTAGTCAAAAGGTTCAAGGCAGTCGGTGCACCGCCATTGTGCCTTGCAGGGAGTGGAGCCAAACTGGCTGATCCGTTCGACAGATGTCGATTTGCACAACGGGCAATGCTGCGGCCCGCCTGCGGGTTGGGGCGGAGCGATCCCATAGGCCTCAAGCTTGGCGCGACCGGCATCTGACAGCCAGTCGGTGGTCCATGGTGGCGCAATCTGCCTTTTTAGAGACAGGTTTTGGATGCCATGAGCCCGCAACGCCGCCTCAATTTCGAAGTTGATGACGGAGGTGGCGGGGCAGCCGGAATAGGTCGGCGTCACTGTGACTTCGAGCGTGTCGCCCTGCCATGCGATGTCCCGGATGATGCCCAGATCGACAAGCGAAATCGCCGGGATTTCCGGGTCGGGCACGTCAGACAACCACGCCCAAACATCCGATACCGAGGCGCGTGTTTCTACCATGTCGCGTCCGGATAGCTGCGGGGCAGGACCTGCATCGTGGCCAGCATGTGCCCCAGATGTTCGGAGTGGCGTGTGCCGGTCTTACCGCCCAGATGCGCAAAGTCCGATTTCGGTCGAGTCAGGGTCGCCTCGGCCAGCGCGGCCATTACGTGGGCGTCAAACCGGGGCCGCAGAGCGGTCATATCCGTCAGGTCGTCGGCGTCCGTGGTGAACATTTCGCCCACATAGGGCCACATACGATCAAGCGCGCCCTGCATCCGGTCATGGCTTTCCTCGGTCCCGTCCCCAAGGGCGATCACCATATCCGTGGCTCGCTCGCGGTGATATGTGACCTCTTTCAGCGATTTTTGGGCGATGGCATTGATCTCGTCGTCGTCATGCGTGCTCAGCGCCGTCAGCGCCTCGAAATGCCATGCGTCGAACAGGAACTGGCGCATCATTGTCACTGCAAAATCGCGGTTGGGCTGTTCGACCAGCAGCAGGTTGCGAAAATCCCATGCGTCGCGGTGAAAGGCGAGCGTGTCTGCGCTGCGCCCGGCCCCTTCGCGTTCACCAGCCAGACCAAGCCACAACTGTGTCTGCCCAATCAGGTCGAGGGCAATGTTGGCCAGCGCGATGTCTTCTTCCAGTGCCGGGGCGTGGCCGCACCATTCCGACAAGCGCTGGCCCAGCACCAGCGCATTGTCCCCCAGTCGTATCAGGCCGTTGATGCTCACATCGCGCCTGCGTCGTCGGGAATGTCGTAAAAGCTGGGGTGGCGGTACACCTTATCATCCGCCGGATCATACAGCGCGCCCTTGTCATCGGGCGACGAGGCAGTGATTTCGGCGGCCGGCACGACCCAGATGCTGACGCCTTCCTTGCGGCGGGTGTAGACATCGCGGGCGTTCTGGATGGCGTGGGCAGCGTCTGTCGCGTGCAGACTGCCCACATGGCGATGGGACAGCCCGTGCTGCCCGCGAATGAAGACTTCCCAAAGGGGCCATTCTGTCGACATGTGCGTTACTCCGCTGCCGTGGCGCAGCGCCGCCACGCGTTTGCGTCGACTGCATCCCAGCCAAAAGCATGGTCGGTCGAACCATGGGAGCGCAGGTAATGAAGCCGATCCATCGCCTCGTGCAGATCAGGGATATGACCGTCAGCGATATGCCACATGACCACATGTGGCACCTTCATCGGGTCAAACCAATGGTCGCCCTTTTCATAGAACCGCGCATGGACCGTGTTGAACACGTAGTGACCAAGGCTGGCCACATCCGTCCAGACCGACAGGTTGGCGATCAGGTCCGGATCGCCCGGCACCGCGATATCCGTGGCATTGCCATTGCCCGCCTGCATTCGCCAGACAAAGCCGGGGCTGCGTTCGGCCAGCGCGTTGATCCGGTCGAGGTTATCCATGAACTCGGCCATGCGCGGATCATCTGTGGGATAGCGTGCATAGCCGACATTGAGTTGCGCCAGTTTCATTCTGCAGCCACCCGTGCTGTGCGTTTCTTGGCGGCGTGGGCTATGCGTGCCTCGCGCACCCATGCACCGTCGTCCCACGCCTTTTGCCGGGCCTCGATGCGTTCGGTGCTGCAGGGGCCGTTGCCTTTGAGAACGTCGAAGAACTCGGACCAGTCGGGGCCGGTGAAATCATATCCGCCCTTGTCCTCGTTCCATTTCAGGTCTTCGTCGGGGATGGTCAGGCCCAGATATTCGGCCTGCGGCACAGTCTGATCCACGAATTTCTGGCGCAGCTCGTCATTGCCGTTCATCTTGATTTTCCACTGCATGGACTGTTCGGAATGCACGCTTTCGGCGTCCGACGGGCCAAACATCATCAACGCGGGATACCAGAACCGGTTGAGCGCATCTTGCGCCATGCGTTTTTGCGCCTCGGTCCCGTTCACCATCTTCATCATGATGTCAAAGCCCTGCCGCTGGTGGAATGACTCCTCTTTGCAGATGCGCACCATCGCACGGGCATACGGGCCAAAGCTGGTGCGTTGCAGCGGCACCTGATTCATGATCGCCGCGCCGTCGACCAGCCAACCGACCGCGCCCATATCCGCCCATGTCAGGGTCGGATAGGCAAAGATGGATGAGTATTTCATCCGCCCGTCTAGCAGCATCTCGGTCATCTCGTCGCGGCTGACCCCAAGCGTTTCGGCGGCGCAATAGAGGTACAGACCATGCCCCGCCTCGTCCTGCACCTTGGCCAGCAGGATCGCCTTGCGTTCCAGCGTAGGCGCGCGGGTGATCCAGTTGCCTTCGGGCAGTTGGCCGACGATCTCGCTGTGCGCGTGCTGCCCGATCTGCCTGATCAGGGTCTTGCGATAACCCTGCGGCATCCAGTCCTTGGGCTCGATCTTGTCGCCTGCGTCGATGCGGGCCTGGAACGCGGCGAGTTTTTCGGGATCGTCTGTCGAGGCTTCGGATTTGATCATCTGTGCGTACATTTCAGACCCTTTCGAGGATAAGCGCGACCCCTTGCCCGACGCCGACGCACATGGTGCACAGCGCATATCGGGTTTGGGTGCGTTGAAGTTGATAGGCGGCGGTCATGACAAGGCGCGCGCCGGACATGCCGAGCGGATGGCCGATGGCTATGGCACCCCCTTGCGCATTCACGCGCGGGTCCTCGTCCGCCACGCCAAGGTCGCGCAGGGTGGCGAGACCCTGTGCGGCGAAGGCTTCGTTCAGTTCGATGACGTCCATCTGGTCGATGCTTAACCCTGCGCGGTCCAGCACCTTGCGGCACGCGGGGACGGGGCCGATGCCCATCACGCGGGGGGCCACGCCTGCGGCGTTCATCGCGACGATGCGCGCCATGGGGGTCAGCCCGTGTTTCTCCGCGGCGTCGGACGAGGCGATCAGCAGGGCCGCTGCGCCATCGTTCACGCCCGAAGCGTTGCCAGCGGTGACCGTCTTGTCCGGTCCGTTGATGCCGCGAAGTTTGGCCAGCATATCAGTGTCTGTGTCGGGGCGTGGGTGTTCGTCAGTGTCCACGATCACGGGGTCGCCCTTGCGCTGCGGGATCGTGACGGGGGCGATCTCATCGGCAAAGGCATTTGCGGCGTGGGCAGCGGCCCACCGTGCCTGAGACCGCGCGGCGAATGCGTCCTGATCCGCACGACTGACACCCCAGTCTTCGGCGACGTTGTCGGCGGTTTCGGGCATGGAATCGATGCCATGGGCCGCCTGCATCGCGGGGTTCACAAAGCGCCATCCGATGGTGGTGTCGTAAACCTGCGCCGCCCGACTGAACGGAGCGTTGGACTTTGGCATGACGAAAGGGGCGCGTGTCATCGATTCAATGCCGCCCGCGATGGCGATGTCCAGATCGCCGGACTTGATGCCGCGCGCTGCAATCCCGACGGCATCCATACCTGAGGCACACAGGCGATTGACGGTGATGCCGGGCACGTCCACGGGTAGGCCTGCCAGCAGGGCGGCCATGCGGGCGACGTTCCGGTTGTCCTCGCCCGCCTGATTGGCACAGCCCATGACCACGTCGTCGATGGCGGACCAATCCAGATCGGGATGGCGGGCCATCAGCGCGGCGATGGGCGCTGCTGCAAGATCGTCAGTGCGCACAGCTGAAAGAGCGCCGCCATAGCGGCCGATCGGTGTGCGCTGCGCGTCACAAATCAGTGCGTCCATTCCGTCCTCCCGTGCCTCAACATAAGGGCGCTCGCGAGTCGCGGCAAATGAAATGTTACACAATTACGTCCGGGTCGTCGATTTCTGTAACGCGTTGCTGCGTCATACCTGATAATAATCGCGATACCATGCCACAAATTGGGCCACGCCGTCCTGAACAGTTGTTTGCGGCTCATAGCCGGTCAGGCGGGACAACAAGGTGCCATCAGCCCATGTCGCCGGGACGTCGCCGGGCTGCATCTCCATGAAATTCTTTTGTGCCTCTTGCTCGAGCGCCGATTCAATCGCGCCGATGAACTCCATCAGCGGCACGGGGGCAGAGTTGCCGATGTTGACCACACGGTAGGGGGCGACGGGGGACAGGCTATCGCCCTCTTCGATCTCATCGGGGTCGCAAACGCGCTGCGGCACGGCGTCAATCAGCCCGCGAATACCCGCCACAAGATCGTCGATATAGGTGAAATCGCGCGACATATCGCCATGGTTATAGATGTCGATGGGCTCGCCTTCGAGGATGGCGCGGGTGAATTTGAAATGCGCCATGTCCGGGCGGCCCCACGGCCCATAGACGGTGAAAAACCGAAACATCGTGATCGGCAGACCGTAGAGATGGGCATAGGAATGGGCCATCGCCTCGGTCGCCTTTTTGGTGGCGGCGTAGAAGGACATGGGCAAGTCGGCCTTGTCCGTTTCGGCATAAGGCATCTTGGCATTGGCGCCATAGACTGAGGATGTGGAGGCGATCAGCAGGTGGTTGCAAGGCGTTTTGCGCACCGCCTCAAGCAAGTTGAACGTGCCGATCAAGTTGGAATCCACGTAAGAGCGCGGGTTATCGATGGAGTAGCGCACGCCGGCTTGGGCGGCGAGATGCACGATGACATCTGGCTGCGCCTCGGCCACCAGAGTGGCCAGCACACCTTCGGCCTCGACCCGTTCATTGACGGCGCGAAAGCCGGGATGTTGCAGCAGCATCTGCTGGCGGCGCTGTTTCAGAGTGACGTCATAATAGTCGGTGAGGGCATCGAAACCGATCACTTCGAACCCGTCTTCCAGCAGCCGTTTGGCCAGAAAATACCCGATGAAGCCCGAACCACCAGTGATCAGAACCTTTGGCATCACTCGGCCTGTTCCGCAGTCCAGGCGGCGCGCCCGATGCTGTCATATGCTGCGAACCCTGCACGCTTAGCATCTTGTGCAGAATAGATGTTGCGCAGGTCAGCCATGCGCGGGGTCGCCATGCGCCGTGCCAAGCGCTTGAGGTCAAGCGCGCGAAACTCGTTCCATTCGGTCAGGATAACCACAAGATCAGCATTTTGCGCGGCCTTGTAGGCATTGTCAGACCACTGCACACCCGGCAAAAGGGCCGTGCCTTCGTGCTGGCCCTGGGGGTCTGTCACCCGCACCTTGGCCCCGGCCCCGATCAACGCAGGCAAGATGGTCAGCGACGGGGCGTCGCGCATGTCGTCCGTGTTTGGCTTGAAGGTGACCCCGAGAATGGCGACCGTCTTGCCCGACAATTGACCATCGCAAAGGTCAAAAATCTTGTCGATCATGCGCCGCTTGGTCTCTTCATTGACTTTGATGACCGTCTCGGTGATTTGCATGGGCACGGCGTGTTCCTGACCGATCCGGGCCAACGCCTTGGTGTCCTTGGGGAAACATGACCCGCCATAACCGGGCCCTGCATGCAGAAACTTGTTTCCGATGCGCCCGTCCAGCCCCATGCCCTTGGACACTTGTTTGATGTCCGCGCCGGTCCGTTCACACAGGGCGGCGATTTCGTTGATGAAGGTGATCTTGGTCGCCAGAAAGGCGTTGGCGGCATATTTGATCATCTCCGCACTTTCCAGATCGGTGGTCACGATGGGAAAGTCACGCAGGAAGAGGGGGCGGTAAATCTCGGCCATCACGTCGGCAGCGCGATCGTTCTGGACACCGACGACAACGCGGTCAGGTTTCATGAAATCGTCAATCGCAGCACCTTCGCGCAGGAACTCAGGGTTGCTGGCCACGTCAAAATCAAGGTCCGGGTTGGCCTTGCGCACCACCTGCTTGACCTGCCGATTGGTACCCACGGGCACCGTCGATTTGGTGACGATCACCACGTAGTCCGACGCCAGCTTTGCCACTTCCTCTGCCGCGGCCATCACGTAGGTAAGATCGGCGTGCCCGTCGCCCCGTCTGGTCGGCGTGCCGACGGCGATAAAGATGGCCTGCGCGCCGTCGATGGCACTGGTCAGATCGTCGGTGAAGGACAGGCGGCCCGCCTCGACATTCTTGATCATAAGTGCGTCAAGACCGGGCTCGTAGATCGGCACCTCGCCCTGTTTCAAAGTCGCGATTTTGGAGGCATCCTTGTCGACGCACACGACGTCGTGGCCAAAGTCCGAAAAACATACGCCTGAAACAAGACCGACATAGCCTGTGCCAATCACCGCGATTTTCATGAGTTTACTCCATGAATTTTCTGCTCTTCCTATGTCTTGAGCAGAACGGGATGCAGCGCAAGCCCAGAATACCAAGCATTCGCAGGGCACCGGCGACTGTGCCCGGGATCACACCAAACGGAACACCACGGCGAACCACAGCGTCGCTGTGCCACCAAGTGTCTGGCGGTATAGCCGCAAGTTCCTGAGTGATGCCAAGCGGCGCCAAAGGGGTTGCGATGGCAGCTTGGCAAAGGCTTCGAGCCGGGCGCGATTGTGAGGGTCCAGCATGTTCGCCGTGGCGCGCAGCGCAGCGATATTGGTTCGGTTCCATGCTCGGAAATCCCCCGCAGCAACTGTATCATTCGGTAAAGTCGCGCCCGCATCGTGTCGTTCACGCCGATCTGATTTCTGCTGTGCTGACGATAAAGCAGGCAGGGCGCATCATCGTGAATGACCACGCCCCCGACACCGGTAATCAACTGGTAAAGCCACCAGTCATGCACCACGACAGTCCTGACCTTGCGCACTGCATTCAGCACCAATTTGACCGCCGCGGGGTTCAACACGATTGTGTTGCCCGCCGCGATGTTCTGGACGAGGGCGTTGCGAAAATCGGGCGCTCTGGGTCTTGGCGCAGAGAGCCGTCGCGTCGAAAGCGATGGGCACGTCACCCAAGTGCGTCCGCAATAGAGCGCAGGCACCGTCGGATCCTGCTTTTTCAGCGCTGTCAGCGCGCGCGCCACCTTGTCCGGCAGCCACACGTCGTCCTGATCGGAAAACGCGATCCATTGAGGTGCGGATTTTTGATTTGCGACGTGGCGCAGCATGGCGAGGAAATTGGCAGCAGCACCGTTTTTCGGCCCATCAATAATCTCAATGCGGGCGTGATCATGCGTGTTGCGAAACCCATTCAAGACAGATCGCGTATCGTCCAGCGACCCATCGTCACTTGCCAGCAGAGACCAATTCTTGTGTGTCTGGTCAACGAAACTGGCCAGTTGGGCGGGCAGCGTGTCAGCGCCGTTGAACACGGCCATCAGAATGTGAACGCGATCCGGGTGTTCGTCTGGCGGGGATGGCAAGGGCATACTCCACAATCTGGTGAAACTCGGCTGCCTGATCCGCATAGCTGGTGACGGGAACGGGCGTGGTTGGCGTCGGATGCCGGTCCAGTGCTTCGGAAATTTGGGCCTGCAGAATGGATGGAGATGCATCAATCGGGATCAAGTCGGCGGATTTGGCCGCGACGTGCTCTACAGTGCCGCCGCTGTCGGTTTGGATGACCTTCACGCCGCGTGCGAGTGCTTCGCGGATGGCCAGTCCAAACGTTTCTTTCCATTGCGACATGAACAGCAGCACGTCGATTTGTGCGTAAAAATCATCCATATCGACCTGATCGAAACGCGGGTGAATGCGCCAGTCGCCAGGCAATCCTTCGATGTCCAAAGGGGTCCACCATGATCCATCGTTGCTGCCATCGACCAACAGAACCTGGAAATCATCCTGCTGCATATTCCGGAACGCAGACCGGATCAGCGGCCAGCCTTTGATATGCGATGGCCCCCCGACAAAGCCAAAGGTCAGCCTTGGATCAGCGGCGCGGCGTGCGCGCTGCTTGTCGGCAAAGCCCGGGTCAGGCAGGCGCACCCCGTTTTCTAAGACGACGCCACGCAGTGGTGCAAAACCCGAGGCTGTGACCAGATCGTGGGCGAACTGACTGGGATAGGTCACGCAATCTGCCAATGCGCCCATCCGTTGAAGGTGATCGAACCGTGCCCGCGCAGCACCCATATCACCCACGCAACCACGACAGGCGTCAATGCTGACCGGGGATTGCCCGCAATACCTGCCGTCTGGTCGGATCATGAACTGGCGTTCACAAATCCACCAGAAATCGTGGATGCTGAGGATGGTGGGGATGTTGCGGGCCTTGGCCGCCTCAAGAACTCCGCTGCCCATATCCTGAATGCAATGTGCGTGCACAAGGTCGGGACGCAGCCCGTCCATCAACTCGCCCAGCAGCGCCGTGACGTGTGGGTTGTTGTACATCTCGTGATAACTGCGGTGTTCGGGGACGTTGATCACGTAATTCACGATGCCGTCACGCTCGGATTTGACCACGGTGTAGGTCTTCAGCTCGGCGCGGGTGCAAAGGGATACGGCTGTAACCCGGCAATCACCGCGCGCGACGAGTGCTTTGGCCAGCTCTTCGGCTACAATTGTCGCGCCGCCATAGGTGAACGGAGCGTAGAACACATTTGCGAGCAGAATGTGCCTTTTGCTCATCCATGAACCCAGTCGAGTATGTCCTGATCCACGATCTGGGCAGTGCCCGCGCCCGACCACCGTGATTCCAGCGCTTGCCGAGCGGCCTTGCCCATCTGTGCGGTCTTGGCCGGATCTTTTGCCAGCGTGTTGAGGTGGTTGAGCCAATCCCCGGGTGCGCGCGCGACATGGCCGGTTTCGCCCGGGGCGATCATCTGTGCCAGATCGCCCACAGAACTGACGATGGAGGGTACGGAAACTGCGCTCGCGTCAATCACCCGTACAGCGCTTTTGCACTGATTGAATGCATCATCGGCCAATGGCATCACGGCGCAGTTGGCGCGCGCCAGCGCTGCAAGATAGTCGTCATAGGTTGAAAACGGGACTGCTTCCGTGCGCTGAGAGAGCGCTTTGGGCAATGCGCTCTGATCGATATGCCCAAGCAATAGTAGCCGGCGGTTTGGCGCGGCCGTCACAAATTCCTCCATCGCCTCTGCGATCTCGGCAAAGTCCACTTCGTGACCTTGCGACCCGCTGGCAAAGGCGACGCGGAACACACCGTCATCTTCGCCGCGCAAGGCCAAGGCACGCGCGCCCGCCGTCAACGTGGCCTCGTCCGCATAGTTGCGGCGCACATGGATCGGGCGCGCGGAGTACAGTGCGGTATGCTGCGCCAATCCGGGGGTTGAAACAGTGATCATGTCTGCCCCGTTCATCATGGACAGGTACTTGGGCGCCTCGGCCAAAAAGTGCTGCTTGAGCCACGGCGTCAGCGCCGTCATGTTGCCATAGGTTTCATAGGCTGAAACGGAAAACAGCGGGTCGTCGATGTCGTAGATGATCGGCAATCGCAGCCGCCTTGCCTCGTAGCGCAGCATTTCTGTCAGTGGCGTTGATGGCAGCCGATATTCGGTGACATGCGTCGCCTGGCTCAACAAACGTGTGACGCGCGGCAAGTCTTCGTAATGGGCGTATTCGCAAGACACACCGCGCGCTTGCCAGAAATGCGCCAGTTGCTCGACGCGGTATTTGCGACATTGAGGAAGGTTGAGATCGCCGATGATGGCCACAAACCGATGATCGGCAGACTGTGTCGGGGTGCTGACATGAAATGCCTCACCCTGCGCCAGTTGCTGCCAGATGCCGTGCAGGTATTGCGTCTCGCCCTGAGCGCCGCTTGATGCATCACGCAAGACAGTATGGGAAGAGCCGCGCCATTGCATGCTGAGAAAGCCACGCGCCTTGGCGGTTGCGCGGATCAGACCATCCTGGCGGGCGATTGTTACAAACCGGTGCAGCAACGACAGACGAAATGACTGCCGCAGCACCCGCAACATCGCACCCGCGCCCCCAACCTTCATGGACTCCGTCGTACTCATGACGCGCGTTGCAACTGGTGGGTCGGAGCGCGGCTGAGGTTCTCTGCGTGATGCTCAAGCGCGGCTTCGACATCGGTATGTATCGTGATCTTGCCGTTTTCCAGCACCGCGGCCATGTCGCAAATCCGGCGGACCATGAACTCGGAATGTGACACCACGATAGCGCCTGCGTTGCGCCGCCGTTCATCAAACACCGCGATGCTTTTGTCGCGAAATGCGCCGTCACCCACGGATGTCACTTCGTCCACAAGGTAGGTGTCGAACGGAATTCCCATGGACACGCCGAACGAAAGGCGCGCACGCATGCCCGATGAATACGTGCGCAATGGCATCCTGAAATGGGGGCCCAGTTCGGCAAAATCCTCGACGAAATCGACCAGTTCGTCGGTATCGATACCGTAGAGACGCGCAACAAACCGCGCGTTCTGAAGGCCTGTCATGTCCGGGTGAAACGACCCCGCGAACCCGACAGGAAACGAAATCGATCCGGTTGAGAGGACACGCCCCGACGTCGGACGGACCGTGCCTGCAATCAGCTTCAACAGTGTGCTTTTGCCTGCACCATTGCGACCTAAAAGAGCAACACTTGCGCCGGTCGGGAAGATGGCGCTCACGTTGTCCACAACGTGTTTGCGTCCACCTTTCGCCCAGAACGTCTTGGTCAGTCGATCCAAACTGATCATGGCATTCCCCCTCTCAGGCGCGATCGCGCAGGCTGTAATACACAAGGCTCAAAATGGTCCACGCGAGGAACCCGAACAGCGCCACCAGAAGAACAAACTTCATCCGCTCGGGGTACTCGGCCTGCTGTGCGAGCGTCGGGCGGATGTGCGCGGCCAGATATCTGCTTTGCCGGCGGGCTTCGGCGAGTGCGGCGTCATGTGTGGCCAGCGCGCTGGTATAGGCCGCCTCGGCGAACTCACGGTCCACGATCAGCCCTTCGTATTCGCCAACAAGATCGGCGAAAACAACGCCGCCCTCAGCGCCTGTACCAAGGCCGAGTTTTTGGCGTTCGGCGTCAATCCGTTTCTGGATGACGTCGACCCGCCGCGTGGCCTGCGAGATGCGCGGATCACCCGCCCGTGTCGTGTCCTGCAAAAGGTCAAATTCGATCAATGCATCGGCCAGTTGCCGTTGCAGCGTGACCAGAACGCCCATCTGATTCTGCGTATCGATGCTGGGATCGACGATCTGCGTACGATTGCGAAAGCGGGTCAGGGCTTGGCGCGCCTCTTTCAACCGGCCAGACGAGACGGCGAGTTCGTCACGTGCGTATTTGATGGCGTCGTCACGTGCGATGTCGGACAGCGCGTTGATCATCGCAGTGCTCTCATCCATCACCGCCTGCGCAACGGCCTGCGCATCGCCGGGATCAAAGGCCAGAACACGCACGTCGATCAGGCGCGTTCCACTGTCATAGATGATGGAAATCTTGCGCTGCCAATGGGCCAGCAAATCCTCGATCGTGCCCGTGGGATCATAGGCAAACACAGGGTCAGAAGTGATCGGCACCCTGCTCCAGACACGCGCCAGATCAAGGCGATCATTGACCTTTGACACCAGTTCCTGACTGGTCAGGTAGGCAAAAAGGATGTCGGTATCCGCGGAGCTTGAGCCCGACAGCTCGGTCACACCCCCCAACAACTCGACGGCCGATCCCTGTTCTTCTGACCGGACTGAAAAGGCGAGGTTCGAGGCATATTGATCTGCCGCATAGGTCCAGAGGTAATAGGCGGTTGCGGCAACGGGTGCGGCACAGACCAGCAGAAAGGACAGTGCCAGAAACCAGTGTCGCCCGCGGGTGCGTGCCCGGTGGGCCGGTGCAGGCGTGACCGGAAGGGGGAGCGTGGCGATTCGGGCTTCGCTGTTTTGCGGCTCAGCAGTTTGCGGCTTTGCCGTTTCCGGTGTTGCCGTTGGTGCCCGCGACGTGGCCGGGTTTGCCGATTGTGTTTCTGCGTCGGGCTGGGGCTGAGGGCTTGGCTGCTGCACCTTTGCGGTATCGGACTTGATACTATCGATGGCCGCATCGGCCCTTTGTTTGGCTCTCAGGACACGCGGTTTTCTCGATGAAGTGTTCACGTCTAGGACCGCCGACTTTGAAGTGCTGTGCGCCATGAGTTTCGATTCCATCGTGGGTTAAGTGTTTGTTGTTCTCACTTGGCTAGCCTGAACTCCTTAAGATTTTCTACAGATGAGAGGGGAATCGAATGTATCCCAGTTCTGCAGCGCTTGAGCAGCGGCACACCCCGCGGTTGGCCACGTTCCGCGCAGTCTCGGCCCTGATATTGCGAGAGGTTTCAACGACCTATGGACGCTCGCCGGGGGGATACCTGTGGGCTGTGCTGGAGCCCGCCGCCGGTATCGCCTTGCTCACACTGATCTTTTCCGCAGGATTTCGCAGCCCACCCCTCGGAACGAATTTTGCCCTCTTCTATGCGGCGGGCATTTTGCCCTTTTTGATGTATTCCGATGTGTCCGGAAAAATCGGGCAGACTGTTCAGTTCAGTCGCGCGCTTCTTGCTTATCCACGGGTGACGTTTGTGGATGCTTTGCTGGCACGATTCTTGCTGAACACCCTAACCCAATTGGTCGTCCATGGTCTGGTTCTTGGGTTCATCATTGTGATGCAACGGCCCGATACGGCATTCGACGCATCAAAAATCGCGCTGGCCTATATGATGCTGCTGTCGCTTGCCTTTGGTGTCGGAACGCTCAACAGCTTTCTCACGCTGGCGTATCCGGTCTGGCAGACGGCATGGGCCGTGGTGAATCGGCCCCTGTTCCTGATTTCATGCATTTTCTTCAATTTTGAGGTGGTGCCACAACCCTACAGCGATGTGCTTTGGTTCAATCCGCTTGTGCATGTCGTGGGCGTGATGCGGGACGGGTTTTATCCCTTTTATCAGCCGACATTCATCTCGGTCATGTATCCGATCGCGGTGGGCGGCGGCATGGCGTTGGTTGGGTTGTTCCTGTTGAACAGGTTTCATCGCGACATTTTGGACAAGTGAGGGTCAGTGCGCCGGTTCAGATCGAATGGCCGCAGGTTTGGCAGCGTGGCGCCCGCGCCGCCTGTCTGCCGGGGGTTCCGTTCGAAGGTGTAATGAAAGATTGTTCCGGGCGGCTTACTGACGCCAGTTTTCTGGAATGCGATACCCTTCGGCTTCCACTTCGGCGTTGATGCGGGCGACATCCCGTTCGACCAGCTTTGGGAAGAAGGCGGGCATCGGACGTTTGACGCTTTCGGTGAAGCGCCGTTCGAGCAAGGATTGAGGATAGTCAAACGCGGCGATGCCCAGAAACTCTTCGATCTCGGCAAGTGTTCCGCGTTGGTCTGCATGCAGGTCTTCGTAAAAGATGGCCTTGAACTGTGCGGGCTGCAATCCAGATTTCACGCGGCGCAGTACGGCACCGTATTCTGCGTTGTCCCAGATGTGAGGCTGGCGCAAAAACTTCTCGAAATCGCGTTCTCGCCAAGTGTCCAGCTTGTCTGCTGAACCTATAACTTCGAGGTGGAATTTCGTATGGCTCCACAATCGTTTGACCGGATGGCGCAGCGTATAAAGCACGCGCAAGTCGTGACAGCTGTCGGCGATGCGCGGCCAGGCCTCGGCCGGAAGATGTGCGTTCAGGTTGGAGAAATCGCAAGCATATGTTTCGTGGTCGCGCAATTGAAAGAGGTTGCGATACCACAGATCGTCGACAGGGCGATCCAGATAGGCCGCGATCCAACGCAGGTTATGGCGCACGACATCCACATGGCTGGTCTTGGGATCAAAGCGCGGGATGTAGCGGTTGTGCGCTTCCTCCAACCTCCGCTTTTCGCTGAGTTGGTCTGAGTTGACAAAGCGGTGGTAGAAGTAATGAATTTCCTTTTCCATCGCGAAATGCAGTTCCGGGTGTCGACCCAGAACTGCGTAAAGCCAGGTTGTCCCCGCCTTCATCGCGCCGATGCTGAGGAACAGTTTGTCAAAGGGTTTGGGTGTCTGCATACCGCGGACATTTTTGGTGGAATTGGTTAATTTCCAGTAACTAAGTCCAGCATTTTGACATCGCCCTCAGAAGATGAAGTCGAATGCGTCAAGATCGGACAGGCTGACATTGGACAACACGATGGAACTGTTGCTGCCAGTGGTTATCACCACGTCACTGCCCGACTGAACTGCAGCACCCGCTGCACTGTCTGCCAGCGCAAGATCGCCCAGACCCGTGATTGTGCTGATGCCAGACAGATCGATCTCGTTCGAAGTTGTTCAACGCGTTGAAGTCGCCAATCGTGTCGTTACCGTGATTGTCGGCGAACACAAAAGTGTCGGCATTGAACTGGCCGAACAGGCTGTCGTCCCCCGCCCCTCCGTCGATTGTATCGAAACCGGAGCCCCCATTCAGTGTGTCATTGTCAGCCCCGCCAAAAAGCAGGTCATTGCCGCTGCCGCCAAAGAAGCGATCATTGCCGTCCTCGCCGTAAAGCGTATCGTTTCCCGCTTCTCCGAACAGGCCGTCGTTGCCGCTGCCGCCGTGGCCAAGATCGTCATCGTTCCCGCCGAACAAACGGTCCAGACCATTGCCGCCGCGCATCACGTCGTTGCCGTCACGGCCATAAAGGTTGTCGGCCTGATCCCCGCCATCCAGCAGGTCATTGCCGTCGCCGCCATCCAGCAGGTCAAAGCCGCCGTCGCCGACAATCGTATCATTGCCCGCCTCACCCCAAAGCCCGTCCACCGTCAGGCCAAAGTTGGAACCGCCACTGATCCAGTCGTCGCCGTCACCGCCATAAACCCGATCCGCCGTTGCGCCCGCCAGTATCCTGTCGTCGCCCGTACCGCCGTTGATCTGGTCGTACCCATCGCCGCCTTCAATCAGATCGTTGCCGGCACCACCCATCAGGGAATCGGCGCCGTTTCCTCCGAACAGGCTGTCATTGCCGGTGCCACCTTCCATCGTATCGAAACCGATACCGCCAGAGATATGGTCGTTCCCGTCGCCTGCCGTGATGCTGTCATTGCCAACGCCAAGGTCGATCACGTTTGCGGCGTCATTGCCCGTCACCCGGTCGTTGCCGCTGCCCAGCACTGCATTTTCGATGACGGTGTCACGTGAGATGCCCATCACACCGATCAGGTTGCCGAAGTCCGAGAAGGTCTCTTCGCGCAAATCAAGGCGCGCGGCGTCCTGCATATAGCTCAGATCCAGCGTGTCGCTGCCGCCCTGATCGTACAGGGTGAACACCATCGCGTTGCCAGTAACCTCGGAATTTGTCGCCCCCCCGGCCATCCACTCGAACACTGAATCCAGGTAGTTCCCCAGCTGTGCACCCAGACCAAAGGTTGTGTCGCCCGCAGTTACACTTTGAACGTCCGGCGCGCCGTAGAGGTTTTGGATCGCAAGGATGTCGGCCATCATCGGCGTTGCAGTATACCCGTATGTCGCGGTGATGGATGTGTTTTCGTTCTGGTTGAAATACGACATCAGCGACATTTGCCAACTGTCATTGGTAAAGGTGGCATCGGTGCTGTAATTTGCGCTGCCGTTATAGTCACCCTGATGGCCCAACCCGATCGCGTGCCCGATCTCGTGCATGTAGGTCTGGAAGGAATAGGTATCGATTGAGGTGCCATAGGTGGACACCCAATTGGTCGATACATTCAATTCAACGCCGCCTGATGATCCGCTGTTGGGTGCATAGGCAAATGCGCCGCTCAACTCGTCGTCCATGGTGATCATTTCGCCCGTGGTCACAATCTGAAAGTCCAGATTCGCGACCATTTCCCAAGCCTCCATGGCCCACGTTGCGAGTTGCTGGGCGGCGGCTGTCAGGCCCTCGATGCTGACGGTGATGACATTGGACTGAGTAGTGTTGAAAGTAATTTGACGGTCACCCCAGAACCCTTCGGTCAGGAACAGCGCCAGATCATCAAGGCTGCCCGCGCCAGTTGGTTCGGGTGTGCTGGAACTGTCCGTAACGCTCAGCGTATAGCTGCCGGATTGGGTCGCAAAGGCATCCGCGATGATAAAATAGGTGCCGCTGGAGCTCGCCGTATGCACAAGCAGTGAATTCAGACCCGGTCCGCCATCATCGTTGGCGGCGACCTGATTGCCTTGCGCATCAAACAGGCGGACAAGCGGGTCGCTCAACGATCCGCCATCAAGGGCAAATTGGTATTGCTCGCCTGCTGTGAGACTGATCGCGATCCAGTCTTCGTCTCCGCTTTCGGACAATGCGCCGGAAAACGTGTCCCCCACGGACATGGTGTTGGTCGTCAGGATCGAATCCGGCGCATTCGGGTCTTCGGTCAGGTTCGCAAATTCCGGATCCCCGCCCTCATCATGGCGCAGTGGATCAAAGGTGCGGGTGGCGAAACAGATCGAACACATAGCGAAGGGGCCCTCGTTGCAACAAACAGTGAAAAGTGATGGGACAGGCTTTCAGCCAGAAATCGGGCGCAACTTTGGCGCCGCGGGCTGCAAATCCTGACGTTTTTATTCAAAATCAGGGCTGTAGCCGGACTCTCAGCTTAGCATTGCGCACGTTAAACAATCGTATCCGCTGTCCGTTTGGCGCGCATGGCTGTGCGCGCGCGATACCCGTCAGGGATCGCCCGCATGTCCGTTTTGGTGAAGCAGGTGTGTTGGCCCGAGGGGCCGAACCGGGTCGCTATCTTTCAGTCGATAAGGCCGTCCAGATACGCGCCGTAGTCGTTCTTGGAGAACATGGCCGCCCGTTTTTTCAGATCGTCCTTGGTGATCCAGCCCTGTTCATAGGCAATCTCTTCAAGGCTGCCTGTCTGCAATCCTTGCCTGTTGGTCAGCGTGCGTACGAAATTGCCCGCATCCAGAAGGCTTCCATGGGTGCCCGTGTCCAGCCACGCATAACCACGCCCCATGCGGTTCACCCGCAGGTTTCCATCGGCCAGATACATTTCGAGCAGGGTTGTGATCTCCAGTTCACCCCGTGCAGACGGCTGAACCTCGCGCGCGCGCTGCGGTGCATCACCGTCGAGAAAATAGAGGCCTGTGACCGCATAATTCGACGGCGGGTTGGTCGGTTTCTCGATGATCTCACGTGCCATCCCCTCCGCGTCGAACCCGACCACACCATAGCGTTCCGGATCAGAGACATGGTATCCGAACACCGTGCCGCCCGTTTCGTGCGCGTCCGCTTCGGCAAGCAGTTCGGGAAGGCCATGCCCGAAGAAGATATTGTCCCCCAGCACCATGGCCGATGGCGCGCCATCAAGGAATTCTTCGGCCAGCAGATAGGCCTGTGCCAGACCGTCCGGCGACGGCTGCACGATATAGGTGAGCGTCACGCCCCACTGGCTTCCGTCCCCAAGCGTGCGCTTGAATTGGTCCTGATCCTGCGGCGTCGTGATCATCGCAATCTCGCGTATCCCGGCCAGCATGAGCACCGAGATCGGGTAGTAGATCATCGGCTTGTCATAGATCGGCAGAAGCTGTTTCGAGACACCCATGGTGATCGGGTAAAGCCGCGTGCCAGAACCACCGGCCAGAATGATACCTTTGCGTTTGGTCATGACGTCTCTTTCAACTCTTTGATGGTTTCGCGCAAGGCAGCGCGCCAGTCCGGCCGTACGATGCCAAATGTCTCTGCCAGCGACGCACAGTCCATCCGGGAATTGGCAGGGCGGGCTGCGGGCGTGGGATAGGCGGATGTGGGGATGTCCGTTACACAGCAGTCAATGTTCGCGTCCTCAAAGATGGCGCGCGCAAAATCGGCCCACGAACAGTCCGGCGCGCCGGAAAAGTGATAGGTGCCAGCGGCATCTGGGCTGGACATCAAATGTGTCGCGATCGCGTGGCACGCACCGGCGATGCCCCGTGCTGGTGTCGGGCCGCCGATCTGGTCGGCCACGATGGTGAGCGCGTCCCGCTCTGCCCCCAGACGCAGCATCGTATTAACAAAGTTCGCGCCATGCGCCGAAAAGACCCAAGAGGTGCGCAGGATGGCATGCACTGCCCCTGACGCCTGTATGCCGTTTTCGCCGATCAGTTTGCTGCGCCCATAAGCGCCAAGCGGGTCGGTTTGATCGTCGGGTTTCCACAGATCGCTGCCGCTGCCGTTGAACACGTAATCGGTCGAGATGTGGACCATTGGGATACCGAGGTCCGCGCAGACGTCTGCCATCGCCGTCGGGGCGTGACCGTTTATGATCGCTGCCAGTTCTTCTTCGGATTCGGCTTTATCCACGGCGGTGTACGCGGCCGCGTTGATGACGGCGTGGGGGGCATGGGCGCGGATGGCGGCGGCACAGGCTTGCGGCTCGCTCAGGTCAGCGTCCGCACGCCCTAGGCAAACCGTGTCGGACAGCGCGGCGAGTTCCGTGGCCACCTGCCCGGTTGATCCAAAGACGAGAATGCTCATCCGCCAGTGCCCAGCCGTTGACCCACGCCCGCGCGATCCTGCAACGCACGCCACCACGCCTCGTTTTCCAGATACCAATGCACCGTGCGGCGCAGCCCATCCTCGACCGTAACCGAGGGCGACCAACCCAGTTCCTCGCGGATGCGGGTCGGATCAATGGCATAGCGCGCATCATGCCCGGGCCGGTCCGTCACAAAGGTGATCTGGTCCGCGTAAGAGCCCGACGGCTTGGGCCGCACCTCGCCCAGAATGGCGCACAGCGTCTTGACCAGTTCGAGGTTGGAGCGTTCGTTTTCGCCCCCAATGTTATAGGAGCGCCCCACAGCACCCTTTTGCACAACCAGCAACAGGGCATCGGCGTGATCTTCGACATAAAGCCAGTCGCGCACGTTCGATCCATCCCCGTAGATTGGCAGCGGTTTGTCGGCCAACGCTTTCAGGATGATCACCGGGATCAGCTTTTCCGGGAAGTGGAAGGGGCCGTAATTATTCGAACAGTTGGTCAGGACAACCGGCAGGCCATAAGTCTCGCCCCATGCGCGCACCAGATGGTCTGACGATGCTTTCGAGGCAGAATAGGGGCTGCGCGGATCGTAAGGGGTCTCTTCGGTGAACATGCCTGTCGCGCCTAGCGAGCCGAACACCTCGTCTGTCGAAATGTGGTGAAAACGGAACGTGTCAGGGCGGCCCGCGCCCTCCCAATAGCTGCGCGCCGCTTCGAGCAGGTGAAAGGTGCCCATAACATTGGTGTCGATAAAGGTGCCGGGTCCGTCGATGGAGCGATCCACATGAGACTCGGCAGCCAAATGCATGATGGCGTCGGGCTGATGAGTTTGCAGAGCGGCATCCAGCGCGGGGCGGTCACGAATGTCCGCCTCGACAAAGGTGTAGTTCGGTGCGTTCCCGACCGAGGCCACGTTTTCAAGACAGGCCGCATAGGTCAGCGCATCCAGATTGATCACCTCGTGACCGGCCGCCACGGCCTGCCGCACAACTGCTGATCCGATGAACCCGGCGCCGCCGGTGACAAGAAGTTTCATGGCGCTGCCTCGTAGGTAAAGGGGCTGTCGAAATCGGCCAGTGCCGGGGCGGCTGCGTCCTTTTCAGACAGGATTGGGTCGCCGGTCAGGCCCCAGTCGATGCCGCAACTGTCCCATGCCACGGCGCCGTCGGCGGTCGCATCGTAATAGTCAGAGCACTTATAGATAATCTCGGTATCGGGCGTGCGGGTGGCAAAGCCGTGCAGGAACCCTTCGGGAATCAGCAACTGCAATCCGTTGTCAAAGCTGAGCTCGTAGCCCACCCATTGGCCATAGGTGGGCGAGCCGCGCCGGATATCGACGGCCACGTCAACCAGGACACCGCGCCCGCAGCGCACCAGCTTGGCCTGTGCGGACGGGGGGGCCTGAAAATGCAAGCCGCGCACCGTGCCGACAGCGCCGGACATCGAATGATTGTCCTGTACGAATTCCGTGTGAATGCCGTGGGTCGCAAAGGTCTTGCGGTTCCAGCTTTCGCTGAAAAACCCGCGATCATCGCCAAACCGGCGGGGTTCAATGAGCAGGACGCCGGGGAGCGCGGTCTCGGTAATCTTCACGTGTGAGGGTCCCTTTGCAATGCTGTGTGGCGCATAACAAAGGGGTGTTTGGATGTCACGAAAGATGTGGGCTGAACCCGCAAACCCTGTCGTGCAGCGGCAGTTTTCTACCGTCTTGTTCTATTTGCGCGCGTGCCGCGCGGACCTGTCGACCTTACTTGCCCAAGGTGGACATCGTGAAGGTCCGATCGGACCCAAGGCGGTTTTCCAGATACATGCGTGGCGCCGCGCCGCTGGTGTCAATCGAGATGCTGATGGCATTGTCCGGACCGGTCGTTCCATCAAGCACACCGCTCAGAAAATTCAGGCTGCCTGCGGGGCTGTTGAACATCGCGGCAAAGTTGCTGGCGCCTGCCAATGTTCCGGTCACCGAGAACAAATAAAACTCACCTGCCAGATCAAGCGAGAGCCACATCATGATCCGCGCAGGGTCAGAGAACGGAATGTCAAAGCCATAGGCCGCATCATCTGCGATAAACACTTCGTCGAAGTAGCATTTGCCTTGTGGAAACCGCACGGCGCCATCGGCTGCATCCGCGACAATGGCGGTGTTGAAAAGCGTTCCGTTGGCAGACACCTTGACTGCAAAGTCATCGTTTCCTGCCGTGCCCATTTCGGCCCTACCGGAAAAGCCGGTCTGGAACAGAAGGCTTGCAGTGTCACCGTCGGTGTTCTTGTTCAGCTTCAGTTGGTGGCCGCTGCCTGCATGGTTCAGCAATGTGGCCTGTGACGTGACAGTCAGGCGGTTGGTGTCGTCGGCCGCCGCATTGATTCCGACATAGGCGACGTTTTGCAATGGTGCGAGTTCTGGTACGGCCCAGTCGGACCCATCGAAACGCACAACCGTTCCGGTGCCCTGCACATCGGCGCGCCAGCCCGTGAGCGGCGCGTGGAATGTCCATGCGTTGTCTGCCCAGACGGCGACGGCATTGTCCTGACCTGACCACGCACCGCTTGCACCGCCCGCGACAATGTATCTGTCCCCTTCATCCGGGGTTGTCGGGGGTGCTGTCAGTTCTGCCGAGATGACCGCCAGTTGCACAATGGCGTCAAGCTGGCGCAGCGCCTCGTTGTGGGTGACATGCTTTTGTGCCTGCGACGGCTGGATGTAGGGCAATGACAGGATCGGTGAGGTCTCAGACATGCAGGCGGTCCTTTCGGGAAAGCGCGGGTTAATTCAGCGTACGTTCCTCGCTTGGCGTTAACTTCCGAAAAAGGCAGCGCACGGTTGTTTACCCTGTGTAGCAACGCCGCTCGTGATCTCGCATGGTAAACGGGGCCTTGCGCGATAGGTTAAAATCCATGTGATAGGTCGCAGAAGCGCCACAAACTCGTCCGCGTGATTGCACGTCGCACCGCCAGATATCTCCTCAAGAACGCGATACCTTGGGGGTAACAATGCGGATGTCATTTACGGCGCACGGCGCTGTTTCGGTTTCGAACGTAGATTCTGTGGTGGGGGTGATGGATCTGGACGTGGTCCAGACCAGCAGCGGCACCTATCTGTTTGCGGCCACACGCGGCGGCGGCTGGCTGACGGCCTTTGATCTGGGTACAAACGCGGGCGACACCGCCCAATCCGACAGCTGGTCTATCGCGTCGTCCTATCTGCAGCTTGAAAGCACGGACATTGAAATCCGCCAGACCGGCGGCAGTGGATTTGAACTGTATATGGCAGGCCTGAATAGTGACGCATTGCAGGGCGTGACAGTAAACGCCGGTGCAGGATCAAATACGATTGATGCTGCCATCAGCAGGTCCGCCACAGGGCTGGATGCAGGCGACATCACGGAAATGGCATTGTGGGACGATGGCTCCGGCGGGCTCGTGGCGTTGCGCGGTGGTGGCCTGTCTCATGTCACATTTGGCAGCGGCACCCAGATGGAAAGCGTATCTGTGGGCCAAGGGACGGCCATGAACGGTCGCTCTGTCACCGATATTGTCACTGCAACACATGGCGGGCAAACAGTGGCCGTCGTCACATATGGCGCGGACAATACGGTGTCTCTGTTCCGAATGGCAGGCAACGGCACCGTGCAGCACATGGCCGACCTGGATGTTGAGGATGGGTTGTGGGCCAACCGCCCCGGTGCGATGACAACTGTGATTGGCGCAGATGGCGCGCTGTACGTTGTTGTGACAGCCTCGGGAAGTGGATCGCTGTCCGTCCTCGAAATTGACGAAAACGGAACCGGGATGCGCATGGTGGATCATGTGCTGGACACGCTTGATACGCGGTTCGACGATGCCAGCTATGTCAGCACAGTCACCATCAACGGTCAGGATTATGTTGTGGCGGCGGGCACGGATTCTGGCCTCAGCCTGTTCGTGATGCTGAACGGTGGACGCTTGCAGCATGTCGAAACCATCGAGGGCAGCATCGAAAGCCCGCTTAACAACATATCTGGCATCGAAGCAGTGGAAACTGCGACGGGCACGCGCCTTTTCGTGTCCACCCAATCTGCTCCGTTTCTGGTCGAATATGCGATCACCCATGACGCTCCCGGCGTGACACGGGTGGCAGATGCCGCTGGTGGCACTGTCAACGGAACAGGTGGGGATGACATTCTGAACGGGGGCAATGGCCCCGATCTGCTGCAAGGCGGTGCTGGCAACGACATCATCATTGATGGGGCAGGCAGCGACACCCTGCGCGGCGACGCAGGTGCGGACCTGTTCGTGCTGACCCAGGATGATGCGACAGACGTCATTCTGGACTTTCAACCGGGTCAGGATCGCATCGATATCTCGGCGCTGGGCGTCGTCGGCGGAGTGGAAAACCTGATTATCTCATCGCGCAGCTGGGGGCCGAATTGCGTTATGGCACCTCCGTGATTGAGGTGCGGTCCGCCAATGGTTCGTCGCTCTCCGCTTCGGATTTTGCTGGTGATGCGATCATCATTGGCAACCGCCCACCCACCGACCCGTCAGTCTATGAGGTAGAAGAACCGGTCACCGACCCCATTCATCCGCTGACCGAAAGCGCCGGGCCACAGCCTGCTGCACCGATCTGGATTTCGGAACCGACCTTTGCCCTGCCTGATGCGGCAGGCAGCATTCAGGGCGGTGCCGCACCAGAACAAACCAACGGTACGAACGGGGACGACGTGATTTTCGGCAATGCCGGGGATGACACGATTGTCGGTGATTTCGGGCATGACACCCTCAGCGGTGACGGCGGCGAAGACCTGATTGATGGCGGAGCCGGAGACGACTTGATTTTTGGCGGCATCGGATTTGACACGATCTTTGGCAAGAACGGCGACGATACGATTGTCGGCGGTGATAACGCGGATTCGCTTTATGGCGGCAACGGCGACGACGTGATGATCGGCGGCGCAGGTTTCGACCAGATGTTTGGCGAAGACGGCAATGACACAATGTGGTCGGGCGACACTGCCGACCGCCTTTACGGCGGTGCGGGCGACGACTGGATGAGTGCGGGTATCAATTTCGGCCTCACCGTCGATGGGCTTTGGGGCGAAGAAGGTAACGATACCATGTTCGGCAACGCAGGCTTTGACCTGCTGGATGGCGGCGACGGCAATGACCTGATGGATGGCGGTGATCAGGCCGACAACCTTTACGGGCGCGCGGGCAATGACACGATGTTCGGTGGTCAGGGCCTTGACCGGCTGTTCGGTGGTGCGGGTGACGATCAATTGATTGGCGGTTCGGGCAATGACGGGCATTTCGGCGATCAAGGCAACGACACCGCATGGGGCGGAGCAGGAGATGACCGATTCTTTGGAGGTTCGGGCAATGACATCCTGATGGGTGAATCCGGCAATGATTCAGTTTATGGCGGTGCCGGGTTTGACACCTTGATTGGCGGCACGGGCGACGATCTGTTGTTGGGGGACTTCAACGCCGACCGTTTTGTGTTTGCGAACGATCATGGCAATGACACGATCGGTGACTTTGACGCCAATAACGGGTTTGAGCTGATGGATTTCTCGGAATTGTCCGTGTTCGACACAGTCAACAGTGTCCTTGCTGCGTCGCAGCAAGTTGGCTCGGATGTTTTGATTTCAACCGGGTCGAACAGTTCAATTCGTCTGCTTGATGTCAATCTTGCCGATCTGGGTGCGGATGACTTTGTCTTCTAGCGTGGCGCGAAACCACTGACGCGGACCATTTCATGAGCTAACAGGCTAATAGTAACTACTCTGCGGGCGCAAAGCCGGTGATCAACTGTTTCAAGCCCAAAGCGGCACCGGCAAAGATGGCCAGAAAAGTGACTGGGGCGCTGAACGCCAGCAGTGAGAAAGCAGAGATGCCCTGACCGACACTGCATCCAACGGCGATGATTGCGCCGGGACCCATGATCGCTGCTCCAAGGATTTGCCGTCGCAACTCGCGCGGATCTTCGCAGGCCTCCCATCGGAAATGCCCCTTGGAATATGACCCAAGGGCCGCGCCAATAACGACGCCAACCACGGATCCGACACTGAACGACAGCGCGTTGCCCGAGGCGGTCATTGAGTAGAAAATCGTGTCACCGATGGGGGCCGCGAATGTGTGGGTTTCAATCGGCTCTGCCTCGAAACCGTGCATCGCAACCCAGTAGGTTCCAATCCAGCCCGACACGATAGCAAGGCCGACAATCGTGCCCCAGAATATGTGCCCAGACGAACGGCGCATGTCGGCCGACATCAGCGCCACGACCAGCAGAATTCCTCCGGCAATGATGCCGGTGGCCAGCGGTGCGACCCCGAAGCCATCAAGTAATTGAGTGAACCCTTGCGCAGACGACGCGTCGGTTTCGACCGGAAACAGCATGACGCGTAAATGGGCCAGCGGGCCAGACATGACGAAATAAGCAGATAATCCCATCACAAGAACGATCACGAAAGAACGTAAATCGCCACCGCCCAACCGGGCCAGAGCGCCGTAGCCGCAATTCCCGCTCAGCGCCATGCCATAGCCAAACATGAGCCCGCCGATGATCGTCCCGATAGGATTCCAAACCCGATCAAGGTATGCCGATTGCGCGGAGTCAAACCACCCCAACGACATCGCAACGTGGGCGCCGATGATCGCCACACCTATGGCAATGGCCCACATCCGCATTCGTCTGTCATCAGAGCCATAGAGCAGGTCTTCGATAGCACCGAGCGTACAAAAGCGTCCGATACGTGCAGCCAAACCCAGGGCGATGCCGCCCAAAAGTCCAATCAAAGCAACAGTGTTGGCTTCTCCAAGCAGTTCCAGCATATCGGCTTCCTCCCCCGGACCGATCGCTGGCGAGGCAACCGGTCAGTCTTCCCTGCAAAACAGGTCGTAGACCACTTCCATGATTTGCCTGGGTCGGTCGTCTGTCAAGCTGTAGTAGATCGCCTTGCCATCGCGGCGTGGTTTCACCAGCCCCTCAAGCCGCAGGCGGGACAGTTGCTGAGACACGGCGGCCTGCCTGGCGGACAACAAATCCTCAAGCTCGGTCACCGATTTTTCGCCTGACGTAAGATGACACAAGATCATCAGCCGCCCCTCGTGACTGATAGCTTTGAGGAAATTGGACGCCGCCTGTGCGTTGCGCATCATCCGTTCCATGTCTTCGGCGCACATGTTGGCATCAAAGACGGGCAGGCGTGACGGGGTGTCGATCTGTGGATCCGGTTCGCTGGTCATATCAAGCGTCATAGCGTTCTAACCTGCCTTGTCCAAGGGGATGTCCGCCCGCTCAAACATCATTGTGAGCAGACCCCAAAAGAAATCCTCGCCCGGATATCCTTCGATCCGCCCAACTTCGACGCCATCCTGCACAAGGATGAAAGTAGGGGTGAAGTGGACCCGTTGTTTCAGGGTGACATCCGGCGTTTCGCTGTGAAGGTCATAGCGTTGAAGAGGCGCTGCCTGCCCTTCTTCCGTCTTTGGATAAATATGCCCGATGTCTTCGTTCCATCGCGCGCACCAGATGCAACCGACTTCTTCTGCCATCAGCAAATATGTCTGCGCTGCCGCGGGCAAGGGCAGCGCCAGAAGGGCCGTGATCAGCCATGTCTTGAGTGCTTTCACGACCCGCTCCGATTGACGCCGCTTCACCTTTTATCATAATCTAATTTTTGAATATCTCAAGGCTAGGGGCCGACGAGACATGTTTGATGTGACATATTTGGGCGCTTTGCTGGCGGGACTGCTGTCTTTTTTGTCACCCTGTATTCTGCCGATTGTCCCGTTCTATCTGAGCTATCTTGCCGGTGTCGGCATGAATCAGATTTCTGCCGAGGCCGAGATATCGCGACAGGTCAGGCTGCGTGCCTTTCTGGCCGCCTGCTGCTTTGCGCTGGGCGTGATCACCGTCTTTATGGGTCTTGGTGCGACCGCCACAGCCTTTGGGCAGTTGGTGCGGGAATACTTCGACATGCTGCGGTGGGTGGCAGCAGCAATCATTATCGCGATGGGGCTGCATTTTCTGGGCGTCGTACGGATCGGGTTTCTATACCGCCAGTTCCGCGCAGATGCCGGGAACACATCGAATGTCGGCTTAGTGGGAGCCTTTGTGATCGGGCTGGCCTTTGCTTTCGGCTGGACGCCATGTGTTGGCCCGGTGCTGGCGGCCATCCTGTTCACTGCTGCCGGGCAAGACACAGCGGCGCAAGGGGCGAGCCTACTGTTTGTTTACGGGCTTGGCATGACTTTGCCATTTGTGGTTGCGGCCCTTTTCATCGGCCCGTTCATGTCATGGCTGGCCCGATTTCGCCGTCACCTTGGCCTGATCGAAAAGATGATGGGAGTGTTGCTGATCCTGTTCGGCGTGCTGATCGCAACCAATTCCATCAATTACATCGCCCAATGGATGCTGGAGCACGTGCCGTGGTTCAGCGCGATTGGATAAACCAAAAGGGAGGATAGGCATGTTTCGTTTCTTGGCACCACTGATGGCCCTCTGCATTGCGCTGCCGCTGGGCGCGGCGGAATTGGGGGATGACGGTCTGCACAAGGCACCGTGGATGCGCGACACGTTCAAGGACCTGACCGAAGATCTTGATGAGGCCAACGCCGAGGGCAAACGCCTGATGCTGATCATCGAACAGCGCGGATGCATCTACTGCAAGAAGATGCACGAGGAAGTCTTTGTCGTTCCCGAGATCGCGCAATACATCGAAGACAATTTCTTTGTGGTGCAGATCAATATGTTCGGCGATGTCGAAGTGACTGATTTCGACGGCACCACCCTGCCGGAAAGGGACATGGTGAAACGGTGGGGCGCATTATTCACGCCCAGCATCTACTTCTTACCCGAAGATGTGAGTGACGATATGACAGCCACACAGGCTGCGGTGGCCAACATGCCGGGTGCTTTTGGCCGCTGGACCACGCTCAACATGCTGACCTGGGTTGTCGAAAAAGGGTATGATGGTGACGAGCCGTTCCAGAAATACCACGCGCGAAAGTTCGAGGCGCAAAAGGGCTAGGCAATGCTGCATGTGCAAAGTGATTGTTGCGTCCTATGCTGCGGCCGCGAACAAATACAAAAATTCACTTAGTTGAATTTGATGTTGCGTAATCGAGAATGTGTACAGTAGTGTACCCACCAAGAACGGACGGGAATCGTCCAATGGAGGGCAAATGAAACATGTAATCGGACTTGGCTTTGCAACGGCATTCGCAGCCACAATGGTGTTCGCAGAGCCGGTGGACCCCACCGCAGTTGTTTATGAGGACGGTGCCGTTGCTGTATCGCTGAGCGGCCAGGCAGGTGATCCGGACAATGGCGCGATCCTGATGAACAAGGGCTCGGGCAATTGCATCGCCTGCCACTCGGTTGAGGCGCTGTCACATCTGCCGTTCCATGGCGAAGTTGGCCCACCGCTGGACGGCGTTGCAGACCGCTGGAGCGAAGCAGAACTGCGCGGGATCGTTGCCAATGCTAAAGTCATGTTCGACGGGACCATGATGCCTGCTTTTTACAAGACCGAAGGGTTCACGCGTCTGGGTGACGCTTATACTGGCAAGGCGCACGCCGACGGATCGGTGCAACCCCTTCTCACCGCCCAGGACATCGAGGACGTGGTGTCGTTCCTTGTGACCCTGAAAGAAGAGTAACACGAGACATTTGGAGAGTTCGATGGAACTGACACGGCGAAAATTGCTTGTACTTGGCTCTGGCGCAGTCGCGTTGTCGAGCCTGACTGCCCTGCCGGCTTTTGCCAGCCTGACGGATGACGCAATTGCGGAACTGACAGGTGGCGCAGAACTGGGCGAGGGTGCGATCACCTTGACGGCCCCTGAAATCGCGGAAAACGGCAACACCGTTCCGATCGAGGTCAGCGCACCCGGCGCGGTGTCGATCACGTTGTTTGCCTCCGGCAACCCGGTTCCCAATGTGGCCACGTTCAACTTCGGCCCACTGAGCGGATCGCGCAACGCATCCACCCGTATTCGTCTTGCCACCACGCAGGATGTCGTCGCCATCGCCAAGATGGAAGACGGTTCATTCCAGCAGGCAACCGCAAACGTAAAAGTGACCATCGGCGGCTGCGGCGGCTGATCCCAAGGACGAGGAGATAAGATATGGCATCTGGTGTAAAACCCCGCGTCAAGGTCCCCAAAACGGCGGCTGCTGGCGAGACGATCACGATCAAGACCCTGATCAGCCACAAGATGGAAAGCGGTCAGCGCAAAGACGATGATGGCAACGTCATTCCTCGCTCGATCATCAATCGCTTTACCGCTGACTTCAACGGCCAGAACGTGATCGACGTGACGCTGGAACCGGCGATCTCGACGAACCCGTATTTTCAGTTCGAAGCCATCGTGCCTGAAACCGGTGAGTTTAAGTTCACATGGTATGACGACGACGGCGACGTCTATGAAACAAGCAAGAAGATCGAAGTCTCTTAAGAAGACAGGGATCTCGCCAGGGAGGGACGAGAATGAACTTGAAACCATGGATGACAGCAGCGTTCATCGGCATGGCCGGGGCCGCGTGTGCGCAAGACGACAGCACATTGTCGATTGATGGCGAGGTATTTGTCACCGAAACCAAAGCGCCCGAGCATCTGGAAAACATCAGCACGATCTATTCCGGCTGGCGGTTCCGCACACCTGAAACGCAGGCGCTTCAGATCGACGACTTTGACAACCCGGCGATGATCTTTGTGGATCAGGGCATGGACCTGTTCAACGCAGTCGACGGCACCGAAGGTAAATCCTGTGCCTCGTGCCATACCGACGGACCAGAGGAATTTGCGGGCCTGCACGCGCAGATGCCCAAGGTTGTCGATGGCAAGCTGATGGTGATGGAGGATCTGATCAACACGCATCGTCAGGATGTCATGGGCGCCGAGCCATTGAAATGGTCCGGTGCGGACATGCAGGCGATGGTGGCCCTGATTGGACTGCAGTCGCGTGGCATGCCAATGGATGTTGCGATCGATGGGGATGCAGCGCCGTATTGGGAAAAGGGCAAGGAAATCTACTACACCCGCTACGGCCAGCTTGAGCTGTCCTGTTCCAATTGCCACGAAGACAATTACGGCAACATGATCCGGGCCGATCACCTGAGCCAGGGCATGATCAACGGCTTTCCGACATACCGTCTGAAACAGGCCAAGCTGATCTCGCGTCACAACCGTTTCCGTGGCTGCATCCGGGACACACGGGCCGAAACGTTTGCCGAAGGGTCGGACGAATTCAAGGCACTTGAGCTTTATGTGGCAAGCCGCGCAAACGGTTTGGACATCGAGACACCTGCCGTCCGACAGTAATCACTGACTTGAAAGGGGCGCGCCACGGGCAGCGCCCCTTTTTTCCGGCGTATGAATTCAAACATACGCATATGTAAGAAGGGATGTTCTGACATGATCTCGCGGCGAGACTTCCTTCAGGTTGGCATGGCGGCATCGGCCTTGGTCGGTGCCTCGGGTTTTGGCAACTGGGCGCGGCTGGCGGCGCAACAGGCACTTACGCAGGATCAGTTGTTGGAATTCGACACCTTTGGCAACGTGTCCCTGATCCACATCACGGACATCCACGCGCAACTCAAGCCGATCTATTTCCGCGAACCGTCTGTGAATATCGGCGTGGGCGGCAACAAGGGGGCCGTGCCCCACGTGACCGGCGCCGAGTTCCGAAAGCTTTACGGCATAGAAGACGGCTCGCCCTCGCATTACGCGCTCAGCTCTGGCGATTTTTCCTCCCTTGCGCAGGGCTATGGCCGCGTTGGCGGGCTGGACCGGGTTGCCACGGTGATCAAGGCCATCCGCGCCGACCGCCCCGATGCGATCCTGCTGGATGGCGGCGACACGTGGCACGGCTCTTACACCTGTCTCAAGACCCAAGGGCAGGACATGGTCAACGTGATGAACGCCCTGCAACCCGACGCGATGACGTTCCACTGGGAATTCACGCTTGGGTCGGACCGGGTGCAGGAACTGGTCGAAAGCCTGCCTTTCGCCGCCCTTGGCCAGAATATATTTGACGTGGAATGGGACGAACCGACCGAGCTGTTCCCGCCCTACAAGATGTTCGAACGCGGCGGCACAAAGATCGCCGTGATCGGGCAGGCATTTCCGTATATGCCCATCGCCAATCCCGGCTGGATGTTCCCAGAATATGCGTTTGGCATCCGGGACGAGAACATGCAGGCCATGGTGCACGAAGTGCGCGCAGCGGGCGCGGAATGTGTCGTTGTGCTCAGCCACAATGGCTTTGACGTCGACAAGAAAATGGCGACCGTCGTCGGTGGCATCGACGTGATCCTGTCCGGCCATACCCATGACGCCCTGCCTGAACCCGTCGTTTCGGGCGAGACGCTGATCTTCCCGTCCGGCTCAAATGGCAAGTTCGTGACGCGGATTGATTTGGACATTCGCGACGGTCGCATGAAGGGGTATCGCTCGAAACTAATCCCCATTTTTTCCGATGTCATAACGCCTGACGCGGACATGGCGGCATTGATTGATGAACAACGCGCACCATACGTATCCGAACTGTCCGAAGTCATTGGCCAGACCGACAGCCTGCTGTACCGGCGTGGCAACTTCAACGGCACGTGGGACGACCTGATATGTGACGCGTTGCTGAGCGAGCGAGACGCCGAAATCGCGCTCAGCCCCGGCGTGCGTTGGGGGCCGTCCCTGATCCCCGGTCAGGACATCACGCGCGAAGATATCTTCAACGTCACCTCGATGACCTACGGCAAGGCCTATCGCACCGAAATGACCGGCGAGTTCCTCAAGGTCGTTCTGGAGGATGTCGCGGACAACATCTTTAACCCCGACCCCTACTACCAGCAGGGCGGCGACATGGTGCGCACGGGCGGCCTTGGCTACCACATCGATGTCAGCCAGCCGCAGGGCAGCCGCATCAGCAACATGACATTGCTCAGCACCGGTGAGGCGATTGACCCCGCACGCAATTACGTGGTCGCAGGCTGGGCCTCGGTCAACGAAGACACCGAGGGTCCGCAGATATGGGATGTTGTGGAAAGCCACATCGCCAAGATGGGCACCGTCACCGCGAACCCGGACAACAACAGCGTCGTCGTGACCGGCGTTTAAGTAGGGGAACCCTTCACCATGGATGACATGTTCAAACCATCCCGACGGGCCTTCCTTCGCGGCTCGGCCGCTGTGGCTGCGGGAACCGTCGCGGGGGTGGCATCGGCCAACGGACCTGATCCGCTGATCACCGAGTTGCAGGATTGGGCGTCTTATACCGGCGTCGGCGTGGACGAGACGCCCTATGGCATGCCGATCAGTTTCGAGAGCCACGTGGTGCGCCGCAACGTCGAATGGCTGACCGCGTCGCCGATCTCTTCGATTAATTTTACGCCGATCCATGCGTTGGACGGGACGATCACGCCGCAGGGCTGCGCGTTTGAACGCCACCACTCGGGGGCAATCGAATTGTCCAAGCAGGATTTCCGGCTGATGATCAACGGGCTGGTCGATCAACCGCTGGTCTTCACCTATGACGATCTGATGCGCTTCCCGCGCGAAAACCACGTCTATTTCTGCGAATGCGCGGCAAACACGGGCATGGAATGGGCCGGCGCGCAATTGAATGGCGTACAGTTCACCCACGGCATGATCCACAACATGGAGTACACCGGCGTGCCCCTGCGCACCCTGCTGCAAGAGGCAGGCGCAGACATCAGCACCGACAAGTGGGTCTATGTGGAGGGGGCTGATGCGTCCTCGAACGGCCGTTCGATCCCGATGGACAAAGCCTTGGACGACGTACTTGTCGCCTTCAAGGCCAACGGCGAGGCTTTGCGTATGGAGCACGGATACCCAGTGCGCCTCGTCGTTCCGGGGTGGGAAGGGAACATGTGGGTCAAGTGGCTGCGCCGCATCGAAGTGACCGACATGGCGGTCGAAAGCCGTGAGGAAACCTCGAAGTACACAGATGTGCTTGAGGACGGCACGGCCCGCAAATGGACATGGGAGATGGATGCGAAATCCGTCATCACGTCGCCCAGCCCCCAAATGCCGATTACACACGGCGCTGGCCCATTGGTCATCTCGGGCCTCGCCTGGTCCGGTCATGGCCAGATCACCCGCGTCGATGTCTCCAAAGACGGCGGCATCACATGGGAAACCGCGCGACTGGGCAAGCAGGGCGACACCAAGGCGCTGACCCGCTTCTATGTGGACATGGATTGGGATGGCGCACCGATGCTGCTCCAATCACGCGCCATTGATGACACTGGATATGTTCAGCCGACCAAGGAACAGCTTCGTGAAAAGCGGGGCGAAAACTCGGTCTATCACAACAACTGCATCCAGACCTGGTATGTGAACGCACAAGGGATCGCCGAGAATGTCGAAGTCTCCTAACATTTTCATCCCCGCGCTTGGTGGCGCCGCGCTGGTCATGGGTGTCGCCTTTGGCCTGATGAACAGGGACTATGCCGCAGACAAGATCGACACGCTGGAAACGCGCGTTGATCAGGCGACCGCGCAGGCCGACATGGCCGCAGACATGGCGGCGGCAGAAGCGGCCCGCGCTGCAGAACTGGAAGTGAAGGTTGCTGAGATACAGGTAGCCGCACAGTCGCGGGTCGCCGCCGGGTCCATCGCCGAACCTGCACCGCAAATCGAAGGTCGGTATGGTCTGGGACGGGCCGCGCTTACAGAGGAAATCGCAGCCTGGGATGTGGATGTCCTGCCCGATGGGCGTGGTCTGCCGGAAGGCAGTGGCGACGTCTGGACAGGCGAGGAAGTCTTTGTTGACTACTGCGCGTCCTGTCACGGCGATTTTGCCGAAGGGGTCGACAACTGGCCCGTGCTTGCAGGCGGGTTCGACACGCTGGCCGACAAGGATCCGGTCAAGACTGTGGGTAGTTACTGGCCGTACCTGTCGACTGTGTACGACTATGTTCACCGCTCCATGCCCTTTGGCGCGGCAGGTACGCTGACGGCGGATGAAACCTATGCCATCGTCGCGTACATTCTCTATTCCAATGATCTGGTGGACGACGATTTTGTTCTGAGCCGCGAGACGTTCATGGATGTCGAGATGCCGAACGCCGACGGCTTTGTCGTGGATGATCGGGCTGACACGGAATACTCGGAATGGCGAACCGAGCCTTGCATGGAAAACTGCAAGGAAGAGGTCCAGATCAAAATGCGGTCCGTCTTTCTGGTTGAAACGCCACCCGAGGGCGGGTCGAATTCGGTCATGAACCCGGCTACTGTCGATGATTTGCCGTCGTTCACCGCGCAGGGTCCGTCCTTTATTCCCACTGCAGCACCCGCACCCGACGTAGCTGTTGAACCTGCGGCAGACCCAGCGCCAACGCCTGCCGAGCCCGCCGGCGAAGACGCGCTGATTGCGCAGGGCGAAAAAGTGTTCCGCAAATGCAAGGCGTGCCACGCCGTCGGGGACGGTGCCAAAAACAAGGTCGGCCCGCATTTGAACGGCGTCATCGGGCGGACCTTTGGTGCGGTCAACGGGTTCAAATACTCCGACGGCTTTGTTGAGGCCAACGCAGAGGGCAAAACTTGGACGGTCGAGGAAATGACGGCCTTCCTTGCCAATCCCAAATCCTACATGGCGGGCACCAAAATGGCCTTTGCAGGTCTCAAGAAGGAAGAGGACCTCGCCGCCATTGTCGCTTACCTCTTAAGCTTTCCCGAGTGATGATGGATCGGGTGTCTCGATATCTCGCTACACTCGCTGTTGCCGGGTTGATATCGTCGCCCCTCTACGCCGACACAGCCGACATTGAGGCGGGCGAGAAAGTGTTCCAGCAGTGCAAAGGTTGCCATCAGGTTGGCGCAGGGGCAGAGCACGCGATTGGCCCACATCTGAATGCCCTGTTCGGGCGCAACGCCGCAGGTCTTGAGGATTTCCGGTACTCCAAAAGCTTTCAGCGCGCCGGAGCGGGCGGGTTGGAATGGCACGCAGACACACTTGATGTGTTTCTTGAGAATCCGCGCGCGATGACCAGCGGAACAAGGATGAGCTTTCGCGGCGTGAAGAACGCGGAGGACAGGAGACAGCTGATCGCTTTCCTGCGTCAGTTCTCGGATGACCCTGCGAACATTCCCGAGGCTGACCCGACGGCGCAAGGCGTTGATCATGACCTTGATCCCGCCATTCTCGCGCTTGTGGGTGACCCGGAATACGGCGCTTACCTCAGCGGAGAATGCACGACCTGCCATCAGGCAGCGGGGGGTGATGCCGGGATTCCATCGATCACGCTTTGGCCCGAAGAACAGTTCGTCGTGGCCATGCATGCCTACAAGCGCAAACAACGCAATCATCCGGTCATGCAGATGATCGCCGGGCGGTTGAGCGACGACGAGATTGCAGCGCTCGCTGCATATTTCAAAGACCTCGAAAACTGAGGTCAAATTAGGGAGGAGACTAAAATGACATTGAACAGAAGGACGTTTCTTGGAACATCTGCCGTTGCCGCGGCAAGCCTTGCGGCCCCGATGGTGCTGGCGGACGGGCACGGCAAACCGCGCGTCGTCGTGATCGGTGGCGGTGCGGGCGGTGCCACGGCTGCGCGCTATATCGCCAAGGACAGTAAGGGCGAAGTCGACGTCACGCTGATCGAACCGACCCGCACGTATTACACATGTTTCTTTTCGAACCTCTATCTTGGCGGGTTCAAAGAGATTGACGAAATCGGCCACAGCTATGGCGGTCTGGCCGCAAGCGGCGTGAACGTGGTGCATGACTGGGCCGTCGGGGTAGACCGCGACGCCAAATCGGTGACGCTGGCCGGTGGTGCCACCCTGAAATACGACAAGCTGATCCTCAGCCCCGGAATCGACTTTGTCGACATGGCAGTACCCGGCTGGGACATCTCGGCCCAGAATGCGATGCCGCACGCTTACAAGGCAGGTTCGCAAACCGAACTGCTCAAGGCGCAACTGGCCGCGATGCCCGAAGGCGGGACATTTGGAATGGTCGCACCGCCCAACCCCTATCGGTGCCCACCCGGTCCATACGAGCGTGTATCTATGGTGGCTCACTATCTGAAAAACAACAATCCGACAGCCAAGATCATTGTGGCCGACCCCAAGGCAAAATTCTCGAAAATGGCGCTGTTCCAGGAAGGTTGGAACAATCACTACGCCGGCATGATCGACTGGATTGGCGAAGACTTTGGCGGCGGTGTCGTGTCGGTTGATCCGGCTGCAATGACCATGACCATTGATGGTGAAGAAACCGCGGTGGATGTCTGCAACGTGATACCCGCAATGAAAGCGGGCCGCATCGCAGATATCGCTGGCGTGACCGATGGCAACTGGGCCCCGGTCAACGCTGCCGATATGTCGACCAAGGCCGACCCGGACATCTACGTTCTCGGCGATGCGAGCCAACAGGGCGACATGCCCAAATCGGGCTTTTCGGCAAACAGCCAGGCCAAGGTTTGCGCCAATGCTGTGCGTGGTGCGCTGACCGGATCCAAGGTTTTCCCGGCGAAGTTCTCGAACACGTGCTGGTCGCTGATTGACACCAATGACGGCGTGAAGGTTGGGGCAACCTACGAGGCCACCGACGAAAAGATCGCCAAGGTCGATGGGTTCATCTCGGAAACCGGCGAAACCTCGGATGTGCGCAAGGCGACGTACGAAGAATCCGAAGGCTGGTACGCGGGCATCACCGCCGACATGTTCGGCGCAAAGGCCTGAGAATGCGGCGGGGCCTTGATGCATCTCAAGGCCCCTCCGACAGCACCGCGCTATCCTGCGGCATGATCAGGAGGATATGATGAAAAAGACCGTACTTGCAGTCACGCTGGCCCTTGCCAACGCCGCTCATGCCGACAGTTCCGTCGTGGTGCCATTCGATGGCAGTTTCGAAGATGCGACCTTTGCCGTGGAAAGCGCGATTGTTGATCGTGGGCTCGTCATTGATTACGTCAGCCATGTCGGGGAAATGCTGAACCGTACAGGCGCGGATGTCGGCAGCGATGTTCAGCTTTTCAAGGAAGCGGACATTTTTGTTTTTTGTTCAGCCGTCGTGTCGCGCGACGTGATGGAAGCCGATCCGATGAATATCGCCCATTGCCCCTATGGCGTCTTTGTGGCCGAGAACGCGGATGGCGTGATGGTTGGCTACCGTGAATACCCGGAAGGTGAGATGCAGCAAGTTCAAGCGCTGCTGGCCGGAATCGTCGCGGACGCAGTGGAGAACTGATGAACTACTCCGATTTTTCCGGTCCGAGCTGACCGCCCTGCGGGACAGCGGCAACTATCGTGACTTTGCAGAGCTTGAGCGTCACCGTGGCGCGTTCCCTGCTGCCACCTGTCACAACGGACCGGGCGAAGTGACGATTTGGTGTTCCAACGACTATCTGGGCATGGGGCAGCACCCCGATGTGCTAAACGCCATGCACAAAGCGCTTGACCGGACCGGTGCAGGGGCCGGGGGCACGCGCAACATTTCCGGAACCACGCATGATCACGTGCTGCTCGAAGCCGAGTTGGCAGATCTGCATGGCAAGGAGGCCGCGTTGTTGTTCACCTCGGGCTACGTGTCGAACTGGGCGGCACTTGGCACGCTGGCGGCGCGCATCCCCGGTTGCATCGTATTGTCTGACGAATTGAACCATGCCTCGATGATCGAGGGCATCCGCCACAGCCGCGCGCAAAAGATTATCTGGAAGCACAATGACATTGCCGATCTTGAGGCCAAACTTGCAGCACTGCCCTCAGACGTGCCCAAGCTGATCGCCTTTGAATCCGTTTACTCCATGGATGGTGATATCGCGCCGATTGCCGAAATTTGCGATCTGGCAGATCGCTACGATGCCATGACCTATCTGGATGAGGTGCACGCCGGTGGCCTTTATGGCCCGCGCGGCGGCGGCATTGCCGAGCGTGAGGGCCTTATGGACAGACTGACGGTGATCGAAGGGACGTTGGGCAAAGCCTTTGGTGTCATGGGCGGCTATATCGCGGCCAGCGCAGAGTTGTGTGATTTCGTGCGTTCTTTTGCGAGCGGATTCATCTTTACCACTGCCTTGCCGCCCGCTGTTGCAGCGGGTGCAGCCGCGTCGATCCGGCATCTCAAACACAGCTCTGCCGAACGTGACGCGCAGAAAGTGAGGGTGGCGCAGGTGCGCGCGCGACTGGATGAGATCGGCCTGCCCCATATCAATAACCCCAGCCACATCATCCCCGTGATGGTGGGCGATGCGATCAAGTGCAAATTCATCTCTGACACGTTGCTGCGCGAACACGGAATCTACATCCAGCCGATCAACTATCCCACGGTTCCTGTCGGAACGGAGCGGTTGCGTATCACGCCGTCACCCGTACACAGCGACGCAGATGTAGAGCGTTTGGTATCCGCACTTGAGGCGTTGTGGACGCAGTGCCAGTTGTCGCGCATGCCCGTGGCGGCGCAGTAGCACCCGGTCAGGCCGAACGGGTCTGTTGGGACCGCAGTATCAGCCACCGGTGAGTGATCATGGCCCCCAGCCACATGCAGAACACGGCCACCCACGCTGTCAGCGCCATTATGGACCCTCCGGCCATGCCCGCACCAACGGCGCAGCCCCCTGCCAGCATGCTGCCGAACCCCATCAGGACACCGCCTGCCAGATAG
This sequence comes from Tateyamaria armeniaca, assembly GCF_045797845.1. NCBI lineage: Bacteria > Pseudomonadati > Pseudomonadota > Alphaproteobacteria > Rhodobacterales > Roseobacteraceae > Tateyamaria > Tateyamaria armeniaca. The sequence goes on along the minus strand of NZ_JBHDIY010000002.1, from coordinate 1,015,270 downwards.
CGCTCCATGGGCGTATCGGCATCGAAACGCTGGATGCGTGCCTCTCCCTTGATCAAGGCCATCACAAGCGCGCCAAAGAAAACTCCCGGCACCAGTCCAAGGCCGAAGGTGGGAATAACATCCGACGTTGTGACAAGCGCCATCAACGTGTCGGTCGAGGGGCCGGTGAAGGTGACGGACTGGACCGGGATGACCTCGAACGACACTTGCGCAATCGCGTATGTCGCAGCCCAGCCGACAAAGACAGCAACACCAACCAGTGCCGAGGCGACAAGTGCGGACCATGGTACGCGATTGAGATGGCCAAAGACCAAAGCGCCCAAGAATGCCAGAGCGGCGAGACATGTCAGAATTGGAAGTCCCATGCCCATCAACGTGGCAAGGTTGCGCGCTGACCCACCCGGAACGGTCCACAACAGGGCGAGGCTCTCTCGCAGAGGCGATAGCACACCGCTGAGCGCCGCTTGGGCCACAATCGTGACCATCAGCCCGGTCACGATGGCGCGCAGATTTCCGGTTGCAGACAAAACGAGCAATCGGCTGACACAACCGCGGGCAAGGATCATGCCTGCGCCGAACATCAAACCGCCAATTATGGCACCCGACAGGCTGCCCGTCGCTGCCAATTGGCGCGCCTCACCTGTATCCAAAATCTTGCCCAGCACCGCCGTCTGCACAGTCACGAGTGCGGCGAAGAACGCCACCAACCAGATCGCGAGACGCGGGCCAGGACGGCCCTCGGTCACCTCGACGACAGCAGCACGCAGGCAGAATTTCGAATGCAGGGCCACAGCCCCGAACAACAGACCGACAAACAGACCAGTCGCGCACATCACGGCTGGTTCGCCAAAACGATCTGTCAGGCTTTCAAGCACCACACGCCCCCGGCTTCGTCTTCTGCGGTGCGGTGTGACAGCATGGCGGCACGCCCGCTTTGATGCAGCGCAAACTGGCGTGGTTTATTCGAATTCCATCTGTTCATAGACGCGACCGGCATTCCGTGTGGCCAGTTCTTCGAACGTGTCCAGATGGGCATATGGGCTTTGATCGACGTAGTATGCGTCAGCCAGATCACCGCCATCCTCCAAATGCGCACCGATCTGTGCGCGCAGGTAGACAAGGTAGTCGCGCGTATAACGTCGCACCTGATCCATGTTGGTCGGGTGCCCGTGACCGGGGATCACGTAGGTTGCATTCAGCGCCTCAAATCCAGTCTCCCACGTTTCGATCCAGTCGGCCGTTATCGTGTCTTCGAAGATGGGAAGCATCCGTTCGTGAAAGGCCATGTCGCCCGCAATCACAAGGCCTTGGTCTGGCAACCAGACCTGTGTGTCGCCAGGGCCGTGCGCGGGGCCAAGGTGCAGCACCTCGATCTGGAAGTCGCCCATTTCGATGATGTGTTTGTCTTCGAACGTCTGGGTCGGGGGGCCACGGATGTGCCTTCGGCCTTGTCGCGATTGTAGCGCTTCATGCCTTCAAGGATGCGGCGGCCGTTTTCCTCAATCTCATGCGCGGCGTCCACGTGGGCGAGGATGGGTATGTTTTGTTCCGCCCAATACGAGTTGCCAAGCATCGCGTGGCCCTGCCCGTTTTCGTCAATGACCAATTTCACGGGCTGGTCGGTGATCGCCCTGATCTCGTCATGCAGGGCCTTGGCCAGCAGATACGCGGCGCCGCCGTTGATCACGATCACGCCATCGCCCGTCACGATAAAGCTGAGGTTGTTGTTGTGTCCGCTGTTCTCGTAGGTCGGCGGAGCAGTCGCACCGATGGCGGACCAGACATGCGGTATCACCTCGACCGGTTTGGAATAGAGCATTGAGCCCGGATACTGATCCGCGATATCCTCGCTTGCCAAAGCCGGCAGGGCGAGACATGCCCCAAGGACAGCCAGCACGCGCATCACGCCCCCCGGGCACAAATACGTACCCCTCGGCATCCTGATCGACGTGCCCCATCCCGCCTTGAGGCAGGTGAAAGCCCACGATCTGCATTTGCTCGGAAACGATGCGATCAAACAGCATCGCGCGTGTTGCCGCCGCGAGGTCACCATCCTGATCCGACCCGCTGATCCAATGCGGCTTTCGAAACGCCACGTGGTGATTCCCAATGGCGTCCCCGATGACCAGGGCGCTTTGACTGCCACTGCGCAACTCAAAGCTCATGTGACCGGGCGTGTGGCCCGGTGTGGACACCGCGGCAACACCGGGGAGGATTTCCTGCCCGGCATCGAACAGTTGCACGCTGTCCTCAATCACTTCCATCCGGCGCTTTGCGCCGACGGCAAAGGCGGCCCGCGCATCGCTAATGGTTTTCACGGTTTCCGGGTCCCACCAATAATCCCACTCTGCCCGCCCCATCATGTAGGTGGCATCATAGAACAGCGGTTCGTCAAATTCGTCGATCAGGCCCCAAATGTGATCGGGATGGGCATGGGTGAACACAACATGCGTTACATCCTCGGGCGCGACGTTCGCAGCCTCAAGGCTGTCCAGAATGGTACCCGCAGTGGGCATGAAATCCGGACCGGAACCCACGTCGAACAGCACGGTGTTCGTCTCGTCGCGATAAAGGGCGAGGTTGCATTCCGGTGTCAGCCGGTCATCCGAAAGGCCGTACTCCGCCAGAACTGAACCGAGTTCGTCCTTTGGCATTGAGTCAAAGATAAAGCTGCCGGGCAACATGAGGGATCCATCGCTGACAGTTGTCAAAGTTGCCGAGCCTAGGGACGTTTCCGCCGTGGCCAAGTGGGGTAGAGAACCAGCCAGAGGCGCGGCGGCGGCACCTCCCAAAAAAGAACGGCGTGACAAGCCCATGGTCTCTCCCTTCACATTAAATTCTTATATCTGAATATGACGGTATTTTTGTCTTAATACAAGGAAATGTGCACTGGGCGTGGAAGCGTTTTGTACATTCCGAATGGAAAACCACTAAGCGCGCACGCGGCCATGCCAGCCCGTAAAAGGGGGACACGCAAATGATGGCCCAGAACGAACTGATACGACGCAGCGCCAGGCAATACATATGAGTGTTGGGGATATATGGTGCCCAGAAGAGGACTCGAACCTCCACGACCTTGCGGTCACTGGCACCTGAAGCCAGCGCGTCTACCAATTCCGCCATCTGGGCACGGGTTGGTAAGGGGGCGTTTAAGCACACAGGCTAGGGCTGTCAATCCGATTCTCAGTCCCGTTGGAGCGCGTGCACAAACGCTTCGGGTCGGATACTGTCAGACCGGACGAACCACGCAAACGCGCCAATTTGGCGTCTTGTCTGTGTTGCGGCGTGTCGATAGACAATTGAGGTCATCAGGCGCGAGGAGCGGGTTATGTCCAAACTGGTCACCATCTACGGCGGTTCGGGGTTTGTCGGGCGGTACATCGCGCAGCGGATGGCCAAAGCCGGATGGCGCGTGCGCGTTGCAGTGCGCCGCCCGAACGAGGCGATCTTTGTCAAACCTTATGGCGTTGTCGGTCAGGTCGAGCCGGTGCTGTGCAATATCCGCGATGACGCATCGGTGGCGCAGGTCATGCAGGGTGCGGACGCGGTGGTGAACTGCGTTGGCATTCTCGCAAAAGACGGCAAAAACACCTTTGACGCTGTGCAGGCCGAGGGCGCGGGCCGCGTTGCCCGTCTGGCCGCGCAGGCCGGAATTACCAAGATGGTGCAGATTTCGGCCATAGGCGCCGATGTGGACAGTGACAGCGACTATGCGCGGACAAAAGGGCTGGGCGAGACCGCTGTGCTTCAGCATATGCCAAATGCCGTCATCTTGCGCCCGTCCATCGTGTTCGGGGCCGAAGACGGATTTTTCAACCGCTTTGCCGGTATGACCCGAATGGGTCCGGTTCTGCCGGTCGTTGGGGCGGACACGCTGTTTCAACCTGTCTATGTCGGCGATGTCGCCAAGGCGGCCGAGGTTGGGCTGACCGGCAAAGACGCATCGGGCATCTATGAACTTGGCGGGCCAGATGTGAAATCGTTCCGGGCACTCATGACCATGATGCTGAATATCATCCGGCGCCGCCGCGCCATTGTGAACATCCCCTTCCCGGTTGCAAACGTCATGGCATTTGGGCTCGAGCTTGTCCAAACCTTGTCGCTCGGGTTGGTGCGCGCGCAAATCACGCGTGATCAGGTGCGCAACCTGCGCCGTGACAATGTTGTGAGTGAGCGGGCCAAAGGGCTGGCCGATCTGGGCATCGAACCTGTCGCGATGGAATCCGTGCTGCCCGATTATCTGTGGCGCTTCCGTCCGTCGGGCCAATATGATGCGATCAAGGAAAGTGCCAAGAACCTGCGCGCCTAAGCGTAGGCCCAGATCAGCAGGCCGATCCCCAGTAACACCCGATAGATGACGTAAGGCGTAAAGCTGACGCTGCGCAACAGGCGCATCATCAGCACCAGTGCGCCAAGGGCAGCGGCGAACGCAAAGGCGGCGGCAATGCTTGCATCACGTGCCAGCGCCCAATTGGTTTGTCCGATGACATCCAGGCTCAGCACCGCGCCAGAGGCGAGGATGACGGGGATCGACATCAGCATGGACAGTTTGGCCGCGCCCTCGCGACCGTACCCCAATTGCCGCGCGGCAGTGATTGTGATGCCCGAGCGCGAGGTGCCGGGGATCAGGGCAAGGCACTGGGCCAGTCCCATCAGCGCTGCGTGTTTCAGCGTCCAGTCGCCAGCGCCGCGCGTGGTCTTGCCAAAACGATCCGCCCAATAAAGGACAAGGCCAAAGATCAGCATAGTCCAGCCGATCACGGCGACAGATCGCATCGCCTCGTCCAGACCTGTGGCCTTGATGGCAAGACCGACGATCAGGGCAGGTATCGTCGCGACGATCAGGCACAGCGCGAGGAATGCCCCCGGCGTATCAATGCGCCCTTTGGCAAGACGTATCAGCCCACCTGCCGCAATTTTCACGTCAGCTCGAAAATAGAGGATCACAGCCAACAAGGTGCCCACATGCACGGCGACATCAATCGCCAATCCCTGATCTGGTGTACCGGTCAAAGCAGGCAACAAAATAAGGTGACCCGAAGAGGAGACAGGCAAAAACTCAGTCACGCCCTGAATGATAGCCACGATCAGAAGTTGAAAAAGAGTCATGGCCTGCGCATCCTTGTGATACCGTCTGTGTACAAGCCCATGATTCTGAACGCAAATGCCCATAATGGTCCGAAACGGACCTAAAAATTGTGAAAAATGGGCCGCAACATGCTTGGTTCATGAAAAGAATCTTATAATAGGTCAGCATGGTTGCCTTTTATTCCGTGATCAGATCATTTATTGCGCGTGAACCACCCCTGACCGGCAGGAGACTCCGATGGCTGAACAGCCCATGCTGAAATTCACCAAGATTGAACGCGACATGCCCGAAAAGCGTGACGCGGAGGTACGTCGCGAGGATTTCAACGAGATCTATGCAGAGTATGCCGCCGCCAAGGCCGCAGAGCAATCCAGCCGGTGTTCGCAGTGCGGTGTACCTTACTGCCAGACCCATTGCCCCCTGCACAACAACATCCCCGACTGGCTGCGCCTGACTGCCGAGGGGCGGTTGCAGGAAGCGTACGAGGTATCTCAGGCAACAAACACGTTCCCCGAAATCTGTGGTCGTATTTGCCCGCAGGACCGATTGTGCGAGGGCAATTGCGTGATCGAACAGTCGGGGCATGGCACTGTCACCATCGGGTCTGTCGAGAAATATATTACCGACACTGCGTGGGAAAAGGGATGGGTGCAGCCCATCAAACCGGCAGTCGAGCGTACTGAATCCGTTGGCATCATTGGCGCGGGTCCCGGTGGTCTGGCCGCGGCAGATGTGCTGCGCCGGGCCGGGGTGCAAGTCACGATCTATGACCGGTATGATCGCGCGGGCGGTCTGCTGACCTACGGCATCCCCGGCTTCAAGCTGGAAAAGGATGTGGTGATGCGCCGCAACGAACAGCTTGAACTGGGCGGCGTGACCTTTGAGTTGAATTGCGATGTCGACGCGGACATCTTCACATCGATCAGGGCAGAACATGATGCTGTGATCATCGCCACGGGTGTCTACAAGTCCCGCGACCTGTCCTTGCACGGCAGTCAGGCGCAAGGCGTTGAAAAGGCAATTGATTTCCTGACCGCAAGCAATCGCAAAAGCTTTGGTGACGAGGTTCCTGATTTTGACTCTGGCCGTCTCAATGCAAGCGGCAAGCGGGTCGTTGTGATTGGCGGGGGTGACACGGCAATGGACTGCGTGCGCACGTCGATCCGTCAAGGTGCCAAGTCGGTCAAATGTCTGTACCGTCGCGACCGGACCAACATGCCCGGCAGCCAGCGCGAAGTGCAAAACGCCGAGGAAGAAGGCGTAGTATTTGAATGGCTGTCCGCGCCTAAAGGCTTTGCCACTGATCTGGCAGTGACCGATGCGGACAACCCCGCAGATCCAGCGGGCCGCGTCACCGGCGTCATGGTGCAAAAAATGCGTCTTGGCGCGCCGGATGCGACAGGGCGTCAGGCCCCCGAGGTGATCGAAGGCGCGGATTATGTCGAAGAAGCCGACCTTGTGATCAAAGCGCTCGGCTTTGAGCCCGAGGCGCTGCCAACCTTGTGGGATCAACCCGAACTGGCAGTCACGCGCTGGGGCACAATCAAGGCGGCGTTTACGTCCGGCAAAACGGAAATGGACGGGGTATATGCCGTGGGCGATATCGTGCGCGGTGCCAGCCTGGTCGTGTGGGCCATCCGGGACGGGCGCGACTGTGCAGACGCCATTCTGGCAGAGTTCGGCACAGCAGCAATTGCGGCGGAATAATAGGGAAATCGAGACAGGGTCACGTGCATCAAACATGCAGCGACCATCAGGCAAGGCAGAGTGATAGGTCAGCGCGGCTGACTGAAGTGGAGAAACGAGATGAACAAGTCGGGAGGATGTCTGTGCGGAGCTGTGCGCTTTGACGCCGCAAATGTGCCCGACACGTACGGCATCTGTCATTGTGAATTGTGCCGCCGCTGGACCGGATCTGCCCTGCTTGAGGTCAGTATCAAGACCGAAGACCTGACCTGGCATGGCGCAGACAATATTGCCGTACACACCAGCAGCGGTTGGGCTGAGCGGGCGTGGTGCAAGACTTGCGGCACCAACATGTATTTTCGCCATACCAAACGCGACAAATGGTTCGGCAGCACCGAAGTGCCGCTTGGTGTGTTTGATGACCCTGACGGCTTTACCCTGACACACGAGATTTTCGTCGATCAAAAACCGGACAGCTTTGCCTATGCCGGTGACGATCACAAACGTCTGACACGCGCCGACGTGCTTGCGCTCAACCCTGATCTGGAGGGGACAAAGTGAAAGCAACGATGATCTTTTGCACCGCTCTTTTGGCGGTTCCAGCCTATGCGCAAGACTCTGATCGGTTCTATCCGCCCGAGGGGTGCACGCCGCAACTGACCGTGCAGTCGCGCGGCTGTTCTGTTTCGAACATCTACACCTGTGCGGCGGATCAACCGGGTGAAAACTGGCGCATCGAGTTTGATGTTGATGGCCCCATCTTCCTGTCCAAGATCGACAGCGAAACCCAGTGGCTGGAAAGCTATGACATGTTCCCCATGCGCCGCGAAACATTAGTGCAGCCTGCACCTGACCCGGCCAGCCTGACGGAATTGCTGGAAACCGGCACGGACAGCTACGATTTTGTACAGCGCAGCGAGACCGGACCGATCCGGGTTGTGGGCTATGACCGACTGACCGGGGATGAAGTCGTAATCGACGGCGAACCGCTGCTCGTCACTGAGTTCGAAGCGCGCCATGAAACAACCAGCGGCACCATTCTGGAAGTGTCCGGCAATGAATATGTGTCGGTCCGTCACCGCCGTTTCATCGCAGGTACCTATTCCGGCACCGGCGCGAACGGAGCGTTCGAGAGTGACGGCTCTCCTGTCGATTTCATCTATCCCGGCGAACCCGGGTTTTTCACCAAGACACCGCTCTATGACTGCGAGTCCTCTTTGGCCCGCTATGTCCCGACCGTGAAAGGATATGACCAATGACCAAATATGATGCCGAATGGGTCGCCCGCGAGGAAGCCAAACGCGCTTATATGGCCGAAAAGGGTCTGTATTCCGAAGGTGAAGAGCACAGCTCCTGTGGGGTTGGCCTCGTCGTATCTGTCGATGGCTCAAAAAGTCGCGCAGTAGTGGAAAACGGCATCAAGGCGCTGAAGGCGATCTGGCACCGCGGTGCTGTCGATGCCGATGGCAAAACGGGTGATGGGGCCGGTATCCATGTGCAAATTCCCGTACCGTTTTTCTATGATCAGATCGAGCGGACCGGCCACAAACCTGACCGCGGCACGCTTATGGCTGTCGGGCAGGTGTTTTTGCCACGTACTGACTTTGGCGCGCAGGAAACCTGCCGCACGATTGTCGAAACCGAAGTGCTGCGGATGGGCTATTACATCTACGGATGGCGCCATGTGCCGGTGAACATCGCCTGTCTCGGGGAAAAGGCGAATGCGACCCGCCCCGAGATCGAACAAATCTTGATATCCAACTCAAAAGGTGTGGATGAAGAGACGTTCGAGCGCGAGCTGTATGTCATCCGTCGCCGCATCGAAAAGGCGGCACAGGCCGCGCAGGTACCGACCCTCTATATTGCGTCGATGTCGTGCCGGTCCATCATCTACAAGGGTATGATGCTGGCCGAACAGGTGGCGGAGTTTTACCCCGACCTGATGGACGAGCGCTTTGAAAGCGCGTTTGCCATTTATCATCAGCGCTATTCCACCAACACCTTTCCGCAGTGGTGGCTGGCACAACCGTTCCGCATGCTCGCCCACAACGGCGAGATCAACACGCTGAAAGGCAACCTCAACTGGATGAAAAGCCATGAAATCCGGATGGCAAGCGGTGCGTTTGGCGACATGGCCGAAGACATCAAACCGATTGTGGCCAGCGGATCGTCCGACAGTGCAGCACTTGATGCCGTATTCGAAGTGCTGGTGCGCGCGGGGCGCAATGCGCCGATGGCCAAAACGATGCTGGTGCCTGAATCGTGGTCCAAACAGGCGGTCGAACTGCCCGCAGCGTGGCGTGATATGTATTCCTATTGCAACTCGGTGATGGAACCTTGGGATGGCCCCGCCGCCCTCGCGATGACCGACGGGCGCTGGGTCTGCGCAGGGCTTGACCGGAATGGACTGCGCCCGATGCGCTATGTCGTGACGCGCGACGGGATGGTCATTGCGGGCTCCGAAACCGGGATGGTGCCGCTGGACGAGGCGAACGTGATCGAAAAAGGTGCGCTGGGCCCGGGTCAGTTGCTGGCTGTCGATATGGCGGAGGGCAAGCTGTATCACGACACTGAAATCAAGGATCGTCTGGCCGCCAGCCAGCCTTTTGGCGATTGGGTCGGCAAGATCAAGGAATTGGAAACCGACATCACGGGCGTGATGGAAAAAGCGTTGTTTTCAGGCGATGAATTGCGCCGCCGTCAGATTGCCGCCGGCTACAGCATAGAGGAACTGGAACAGATCCTCGCCCCCATGGCCGAGGACGCCAAGGAAGCGCTCGCGTCTATGGGCGATGATACGCCCAGTGCGGTATTGTCCAAAAAGTATCGCCCGCTCAGCCATTTCTTCCGGCAGAACTTTAGCCAGGTCACCAATCCGCCCATCGACTCCTTGCGTGAATTCCGGGTGATGAGCCTCAAGACACGGTTTGGAAACCTCAAGAACGTGCTGGACGAAAGCAGCGCGCAAACCGAGATCATTACGCTCGACAGTCCCTTTGTGGGCAATGCCCAATGGGATGAGATCACCGGCCATTTGAATGCGGAACTTGTCGAGATCGATTGTACCTTTGAACCTGGCGATTTCGCGCTGAACATGGGCCTTGCCCGCATCCGGGACGAAGCCGAAGACGCCGTGCGCTCTGGTGCCGGCCACATCGTGCTGACCGATCAGCACTCAAACGCCGACAGGGTGGCAATGCCGATGATCCTTGCGACATCTGCCGTGCACAGCCACCTGATCCGTAAGGGTCTGCGCACTTTCTGCTCGCTGAATGTACGGTCGGCCGAATGTATCGACCCGCACTATTTTGCCGTGCTGATTGGCTGCGGCGCCACAGTGGTCAACGCCTACCTCGCCGAGGATTCGCTGGCGGATCGCATTGACCGGGGCTTGCTGGACGGCACCCTGACCGAGGCGGTTGCGCGCTATCGCAACGCCATTGATCAGGGTCTTCTCAAGATCATGGCCAAGATGGGGATTTCGGTTGTGTCCTCCTATCGCGGTGGTCTGAATTTTGAGGCTGTCGGCCTGTCCCGTGCGATGTGTGCGGAATTCTTCCCCGGCATGACCAGCCGCATCAGTGGGATCGGCGTTAAAGGCATCCAATCCAAGGCCGAAGACATTCACAGGCTCGGTTGGGCCGGCACCAACGTGCTGCCCATCGGCGGCTTTTATAAAGCGCGCAATTCGGGCGAGACCCACGCATGGGAAGCGACCAGCATGCACATGCTGCAAACGGCCTGTAACAAGGCGTCCTTTGCGATGTGGAAGCAGTATTCGGCCAAGATGCGCTCGGCGCCGCCGATCCATTTGCGCGATCTGCTCGACATCAAACCGCTGGGCGCGCCCATTCCGCTGGAAGAGGTCGAAAGCATCACCTCGATCCGCAAACGGTTCGTGACGCCGGGCATGTCGCTGGGCGCGTTGTCGCCTGAGGCGCACAAGACGCTGAACGTTGCAATGAACCGGATCGGGGCCAAGTCAGACAGTGGCGAGGGCGGCGAAGACCCCGCGCATTTCCACCCCGAACCCAATGGCGACAACCCGTCGGCCAAGATCAAGCAGGTTGCCTCTGGCCGTTTTGGCGTGACGGCTGAGTACCTGAACCAATGCGAAGAGCTGGAGATCAAGGTCGCCCAAGGCGCCAAGCCCGGTGAAGGAGGCCAGTTGCCAGGGATGAAGGTCACTGACCTGATTGCCCGTCTGCGCCATTCGACCAAGGGCGTGACGTTGATCTCGCCCCCGCCGCACCATGACATTTATTCGATCGAGGATCTGGCGCAGCTGATCTATGACCTCAAGCAGATCAACCCGCGCTGCAAGGTGACGGTGAAACTTGTGGCCTCCAGCGGCGTTGGCACCATCGCTGCCGGTGTGGCCAAGGCCAAAGCTGACGTGATCCTGATTTCAGGGCACAACGGTGGCACGGGCGCGTCGCCTGCGACGTCGATCAAATATGCGGGCTTGCCCTGGGAAATGGGGCTGACCGAAGCGCATCAGGTGCTCAGCATGAACAACCTGCGCGAACGCGTAACCCTACGCACCGATGGAGGTTTGCGCACAGGCCGCGACATCGTCATGGCGGCGATGCTCGGGGCTGAGGAGTACGGCATCGGCACCGCCGCCCTGATCGCCATGGGCTGCATCATGGTGCGCCAGTGCCAGTCCAACACCTGCCCCGTGGGCGTGTGCACACAGGACGAGGCGTTGCGCGACAAGTTCACCGGCAATGCAGACAAGGTCGTCAACCTGATCACCTTCTACGCGCAGGAAGTGCGCGAGCTGCTGGCCGAAATCGGCGCCCGCAGCATGGATGACGTGATCGGGCGTGCGGACCTGCTGACACAGGTGTCGCGTGGCTCTGCTCATCTGGATGATCTGGACCTGAACCCGCTTTTGATCACCGTCGATGGCGCGGCGGACATCGTCTACAACCGCGACAAGGACCGCAATGCCGTGCCTGACACGCTGGATGCGCAGATCGTGCGCGACGCGGCGCGTTTCCTTGAAGACGGGGAAAAGATGCAGTTGTCCTATGCGGTGCAGAACACGCACCGCACCGTCGGAACGCGCACATCAAGCCATATCGTGCGCAAATTCGGTATGCGCAACACGCTGCAACCCGATCATTTGACGGTCAAGCTGACCGGATCGGCCGGGCAGTCGCTGGGCGCATTCGGCGCGCCGGGGCTGAAGCTGGAAGTGTCCGGGGATGCCAACGACTATGTGGGCAAGGGTCTGTCCGGGGCCACCATCGTCGTGCGCCCGCCCATGTCATCGCCCATCGTGGCGGCGGATAACACGATCATCGGAAACACTGTCCTTTATGGGGCGACGGATGGGTATCTGTTTGCTGCAGGCCGTGCAGGCGAACGATTTGCCGTGCGCAATTCGGGGGCCAAGGTCGTTATCGAAGGCTGCGGCAGCAACGGGTGCGAATATATGACCGGTGGCGTCGCTGTGATCCTGGGTGAAATCGGGGCCAACTTTGGCGCGGGGATGACAGGGGGGATGGCGTATCTGTACGATCCCGAAGGCGTCGCCATGGATCTGATGAACATGGAAACGCTTGTCGCCTGCCCGGTGACCGTCCTGCACTGGATGACCCAGCTCGAAGAGTTGCTGGAACGTCACCTGCGCGAAACGGGCAGTGCCAAGGCGGCCAACATCCTGCAGCATTGGGACAGCGAACAGCATCATTTCCTTCAGGTCTGTCCGAAGGAGATGCTGGTGCATCTGCCCGCCCCGCTCAGCCTCGACAAAGGGGCTATTCCGGCAGAGTGATCAGTGCTCGTCCGATTTGGCGACCATCTTGGTCGCCTGATCGCGGCTTCCGACATGTGTGTTTTCGGACAACACGTCGGTCACACGGCTGGGCATGGTGCCAAGCTTGTGCGCGATCACGTGGTCCGCGTCGCCTGACCATTTGAGGACCCAGACCAGTGCTGCGTCTGCCGCGTTCAGAACGCGAAACTGCTGCGGCACGGTGCCGGGGATTTGGGGTGTTGTGGGCTCTATCATCTCCAATCTCCGAGATAGGGTGACATCATTCGGGACATAACGACGATAGCAGAAGCAGATTTGAGTCGTGAGCAATTAACACTTTGTAATTGAATAGAGTTTTTCGAGATTACGGTGAATTATTCGTTGACGTCTGGCAAGTGCAGGCCTGTGTCATATCTAACGGGCATGAGATACATCATTGCACTGCTGATTTGCCTGTCCACACCGGCGGTGGCGGAACCCTTGCGGATACTGGCCATCGGCGACAGCATACTGGCGTGGCACAAGTGGACCGGTCGCGACATTCCCTCTGAAATGGGCAGCATACTGGGCGCCGAGGTGCAAAATGACGCTGTGGCAGGGGCCCGCTTTTCCAACGCATCAACGCTTGGTCGCGCCGCCGGGTTTGACGTGCGCGCGCAGTTTCGGCGGGGTCCGTGGGATATCGTGCTGATGAATGGCGGGGCGAACGATTTTCTCGCTGATTGCGGCTGCAATGCGTGTGACACCGTGCTTGACGGGTTGATCGCCGCCGATCTGACCGGTGAAGTGGCAACCATGATTGCCGAGGTTCTGACCAGCGGGGTCGAGGTTGTCTGGATGGGCTATTATGCCAGTGCGCGGTCCGGGCAATTCACCGGGTGCCGCCCTTATCTGGTGGAATACGATGCACGTCTGGCCCGTCTCGCCGATCAGACGCCCGGTCTGACCTTTATCGACAGCGAAGCAGCGGTTGACCGGGACGATCGCAGCCTGTTTGCCTTTGACGGCATTCACCCATCGCCCAAAGGTGCGCAGCGCATCGGGGCCTATCTGGCGCAATCCCTGACACAGTAGTGCCCGTTTGCACGTGCTGCGGGGGAATGGACCTGACATGGTCCAACATGTCTTGGCGACCCCGCATCCTTGGGGCTATAGCTGCGTTATGGCAAAAAAGAGCAGTGCCTCAAAAAAAGGGCTTCAAAGAAGCGGTCGTTCGGATTGAAACGCTGGCTGTTGCGCTGGACGCTGCGGCTGGTGTCTGTCGTCTTTCTTGTGGCCGTCGTCGCGACGCTGTTGTGGTCGCTGCTGAACCCGCCCACGACCTTTTACATGTTGCAGGAATCCCGTCGACTGGGTGGGGTGGACCGCACGTGGGTCGATATTGAACAAATGGCTTCTATCATGCCCCGCGCCGCCGTCGCTGCTGAAGATGCGAATTTCTGCCTGCATTGGGGTCTGGACGTTACGGCCATTCGCAAGGCCATCGACGAAGGCAGTGCACGGGGTGCCTCAACGATCAGCCAGCAGGTCGTCAAGAACGTGTACCTGTGGCACGGGCGGTCGTGGCTGCGCAAAGTGATGGAGGCGGGCATGACCCCGCTGGTCGAGGCGCTGTGGTCCAAGCAGCGCATCCTAGAGGTCTATCTGAACGTGGCCGAATTTGACGAAGGCGTGTTTGGGGTTGAGGCCGCCGCGCAGCACTATTTCGGTGTGGACGCCGCATCATTGTCGAATGTGCAGGCGGCGCGACTGGCGGCGATCCTGCCGGATCCCAAGGGCCGCTCGGCCCGTCAGCCCTCAAATTACGTGCGCAAACGGGCCAGCCAGATCCTTGATGGGGCGGCCACGATCCGCGCGGATGGGCGCGCGCGGTGTTTCCAGAGTTGAAAATGCCGTGCCGTAAGTGCATGCATGCCAGACCACTACTTGCCCCGGATTGATCATGGCCCGACTGTTTCACGTCCCTCTTTCCCCCTTCTGCCGCAAGGTGCGCCTGTCGCTGGCGGAAAAGAAGATCGAGGTGGAACTGGTCGAAGAGCGGTATTGGGAGGCTGATCCCGATTTCCTGCGTCGCAACCCGGCGGCCAAAGTGCCCGTGCTGCGCCTTGATGGCATCATGATGAGCGAAAGTGCCGCCATCTGCGAATATATCGAGGAAACCCGCCCTGATCCGTCCCTGATGCCGAAAGGTGCGGAACAACGCCTTGAGGTCCGTCGTCTCGTGGGCTGGTTTGACGACAAATTCCACAACGAGGTGACTTCGAAGCTGCTCTATGAGCGGGTCAACAAGAAAGTCATGGGGCAGGGATTTCCCGACAGCCGTAACGTCAAGGATGGTGCCAAGGCGATCAAGTATCACCTCGACTACATGACATGGCTGCTGGATCATCGCCGATGGCTTGCCGGGGATGTTATGACTCTCGCTGATTTTGCGGCGGCCGCACATCTGTCAGCACTTGATTACATCTCGGACGTGGATTGGAACCGCAGTGAGGTGGTCAAGGACTGGTATGCCAAGATCAAGTCACGCCCTGCGTTTCGGTCTATACTGGCCGATCAGGTGCCGGGCTTTCCGCCCCCCAAACACTACAATGATCTGGATTTCTGATTTTCGCTGTCGGATCGGTGGTTGGCCCGTCGCCATCGTCGCTCGGGTCGGTAGCGCTCCATGGGTGACCCCCCGCGGCGTTTCCAGTCAGAACAAGAGATGGACTTGAAAGAACGCATTGCCACGCGCGCCCTCGAAGAGGGGTTTGTGATGGCCCGGTTCTGCCGCCCCGATGCAGTCCCCGAAGTGGCAGATCGTCTGGCGGCCTTTGTCGATGCTGGCCATCACGGGCAGATGGGGTGGATGGCCGAACGGATGCATTGGCGTGGCGATCCCGCCGCACTTTGGCCCGAGGCGCGCACAGTGATCATGCTGGCCGAAAGCTACGCGCCTGAACATGATCCGCTGGCCGTGCTGGAACGTCCTGATCTGGGCGCGGTGTCCGTCTATGCGCAGGGACGCGATTACCATGACATCGTCAAAAAGCGTCTCAAACGTCTGGCGCGCTGGCTGATCGAGACTGCGGCCGGAGAGGTGAAGGTGTTTGTCGACACCGCCCCCGTGCCGGAAAAGGCGTTGGGGCAGGCTGCGGGCCTTGGCTGGCAGGGCAAGCACACCAATCTGGTCAGCCGCGACTGGGGCAACTGGGCCTTTTTAGGGTCTGTTTTCACCACGCTGGAGCTGGAACCGGACGCGCCTGAGACAGATCACTGTGGGTCGTGCCGGGCCTGTCTGGATGTGTGCCCGACGGATGCGTTCCCATCGCCCTACCAACTCGATGCGCGCAGGTGCATTTCGTATCTGACCATTGAGCATAAGGGGCCGGTAGACCTCGCACTGCGCCCGGCCCTCGGCAACCGCATCTACGGCTGTGACGACTGTCTGGCGGTTTGCCCGTGGAACAAATTTGCGGTGGCCGCCAGCGACATGCGGTATCTAGGCGTGGTCGGTGCGCCGCCGCTGGCCGAATTGGCGACCTTGGACGATGCCACGTTTCGCACACGGTTTTCAGGCTCCCCCATAAAGCGGATTGGACGGGATCGGTTTGTCCGCAATGTTCTCTATGCAATCGGAAATTCCGGCGATCCGGGTCTGATTTCGGTTGCGCAATCCTTGTGCGGTGATGTTGATGACACCGTTGCAGACGCCGCAATCTGGGCCGTGGCCCGACTGCGCGGCAAAGCATAGAGGATCGGTCATGGCGATTTTGTTGGGCGTCGATACGGGCGGCACCTATACGGACGCGGTTTTGCTGCGCGACGAAGAAGTTGTGCTTGCGCGCGCCAAGGCGTTGACGACGCGGCACGATCTGGCCGTTGGCGTGGGCGAGGCTGTGCGCGCAGTTCTGGCCGCATCGGGAATAGATGCGCGCGACGTTGGCATGGCGTCGCTATCGACAACCCTCGCCACAAACGCGCTGGTCGAGGGACACGGGGGCCGTGTTGCCCTGATCTATGTCGGATTTCGCGAGAAGGATTTGGAAACGCAAGGGCTGGCCGAGACCCTCGCCGGTGATCCCGTATGCGTGCTGACCGGCGGTCATCATCACGACGGATCAGAGGCGGCAGCGCTGGATGAACCCACTCTTTTGGCCTTTCTGGAGACACATAAGGCCGATGTCAGCGGATTTGCCGTGGCTGCACAGTTCGCGACCCGCAATCCCGCGCATGAGCTGCGCGTGGCGACCTTGGTGCGCGAAGTAACGGGTGCGCCCGTATCGGCGAGCCATCAGTTGTCGGCCAAGCTGGGTGGTCCCAAGCGGGCGCTGACGGCTGTGCTGAACGCCCGTCTGATCGGGATGATCGACGCATTGATTGGTCGGGCAGAGGATGAATTGCGCGCCATCGGGATTGATGCGCCCATGATGGTGGTGCGCGGTGATGGCGCGCTGATGTCTGCAGTCCAGGCGCGACAGCGGCCAATCGAGACCATCCTGAGCGGGCCTGCCGCGTCGATTGTGGGCGCACGCTGGTTGACGGGGGCGGACACTGCGTTGGTCAGTGATATTGGCGGGACAACCACAGACGTGGCGATGCTGACTGACGGGCGGCCCGTCATCGACCCGAACGGCGCGCGGGTCGGCCCGCATCGCACCATGGTCGAGGCGGTCGCCATGCGCACAACCGGGCTAGGCGGCGACAGCGAAGTGCATTTCGTCGGTTCTGGTCTGCGCGGCGGTGTGACGCTGGGGCCACGCCGGGTTGTTCCGGTCTCTCTGCTGGCTGCTGAGTTTCCGGGCGTGGTCTTGCCCGCGCTTGAGGCACAGTTGCGCGCCACTGCGCCGGGTGATCATGACGGGCGGTTCGTGCGTGCTGTGCAGGGAGTACACGCAGGCGGGCTGGGCGCGCGTGAGGGTGATCTGCTGGCGCGGATCGGAGATGGTGTTCACCCCTTGGGTGCCGTTCTGCGTACGCGGATGGAACAGGGTGCGCTCAAGCGTCTGGTGGCGCGTGGCTTGGTGCAGGTGTCTGCGCTGACCCCGTCAGATGCGTGTCACGTCCTTGGGCGGCTTGATGCGTGGGATGCGAACGCTGCCCGCATCGCGTGCGAGCTGTTCGGACGTCGCCGCACGGGGGCAGGCGACCAGCTGGCCGCTGATCCATCGGATATGGCGCAGATGATCGTGGATCAGTTGACCCATCAGACCGGACTGGCCCTGTTGCAGGCTGCATTGGCCGAGGACGGCTTGGACGAGGGGTTGGCCACGCATGTGCTGGTCCAGAAAGGTCTGGGTGGGCATACAGGTGCACTGCGTCTGGATACTGGGCTCGCGGTGCCTGTTGTGGGCCTTGGGGCGTCCGCGGCGACGTATTATCCGGCGGTCGGAACGCTTCTGGGAACGGAAATGATCCTGCCCGAAGACGCAAGCGTAGCCAATGCCATCGGTGCAGTTGTTGGTCGCGTCACGATGCGGCACAGCGGGACAGTGACCTCGCCCAGCGAGGGGCGGTTTCGGGTGCATCTGGACAGTGGGCCAGAGGATTTCGCCAGTGCCGATCCGGCGCTGGCCCGGCTTGAGGCCGTGCTGAGGGATCAGGCTATGGCGGCGGCGGTTGCGGCAGGCGCCGAAGAGATCGACGTGCGGATCAGTCGCGATATCCGCACAGCGCAGGCCGAAGCGCGCGAAGTGTTCGTCGAGGCAACCCTCACAGTCGAGGCCGCGGGACGCCCAAGGGTTGCCGTGGGCTAGTTCAGTTGTGCCGAACGCGGTTTTCTAAATTCATGGACGATTTGATTGGTAGAGGTCCATAAGCAATCCGACACGGCCCCAAAAAGAAAAGGCCCGACGCGAGTGCGCCGGGCCTTCGTTTGGCTAGACTGGATCAGTTGACGGCTTTTGCGTCCACCACGTCAGTCTCAATCGCCTTTTGGCCCACAATCTCGATCTGGCGAGGTTTCAGTGCTTCGGGCACTTCCTTGACCAGATCGATGTGCAGCATACCGTCCACATGCGACGCACCCGTCACGATGACGTGGTCCGCAAGGTGGAACCGGCGCTCGAACGCGCGGGTTGCGATGCCGCGGTGCAGGTAGGTCTTGTCCTCTTCTTCGGCTTTCTTGGCCGATACGATCAGGCTGCCTTCCCGCACTTCGACACTGAGATCCGCGTCGGAAAACCCGGCCACAGCCACAGAGATGCGATAGGAATCGTCATCTGTCTTTTCGATGTTGTAGGGGGGTAGGTATTGGCGTTTGTGTCCTTTGCCGTGACCCGGTCCATCAGGTCGGCAATCTGGTCAAAACCAACGGTTGCGCGGTAAAGCGGTGCAAAATCATATGTACGCATTGTTATCCTCACTTGAGCGATGACAGGCGGGCCTTCCCTCATGGACAGACCCGCGGGTTGCTATGGTCGGACCCCGTGCGGGCATCCGATAGCACACATGTGGTGAGAATTTTTGCGTGTTCAAGACCCCTAGGGGCGAACAAATTTTGCGCCCGTATTGTTGCGCTGGCCATTGCCCACCGTGATGCGACGGACCTTGGCGGTCAGGGGTGCAACTTGCAGACGCAACTGCCGTTTCACTTCGGTCACACGGTCCGGCAGTGCCATGCCAACAGAACGTTTTTGCCCTTCGACATCCATCATGCCGGAAATCACCGCCATAATCCGCCCGCGCCCGTTGAGGTGCGAAAAGACCGGCGATCCGGACGATCCAAAGGTCACATCGCAGTCAAAGACCATCGCATCGCCCAGTTGCGCAAGCATCTGACACTGCTTTTGGCGGGTTTGGGCATTGGCACGGTCGCGCCCGTAAGAGACGACGCTGACAGGCCCGGGCGCAATCCGATCATTGTGGATGTAGAAAGGCGGAACGTCGAATGTCGAGATCGGTTCACTGAGTTGAATAAGCGCGACGTCATGCGCCACGTTGTAAACGCTGAGCGGGCCAATTGGGTCGAACTTGGCATGGGCAGCCGCCCCCTTGGCGCTGCGTGTTGCTACGGCCTCGCCATCGCGCAGGCCTGCGCGAAAACGGATTGCGTCCGTGGGCCACAACCGGTTCGATCCGGGCTGATAGAGGCAATGTGCCGCCGTCAATACGAGGTCCGGTGCGATCAGCGTGCCCGAACAAAATGCCCCGCGCCCAAAATCAATACGCCCGACGGCCTTCCAGCTGGCCGCTGAATAGTCGGTATCAAGCGTGCGCAACGATGTCGTCTGCGCGCTGGCAACGCCGCCTGTCATGAGGCACAGAATGATCGCAAGCCACCTCATGGTTTCAAAAACTTTGCGCCGGTGTCATTGCGCATGCCCGGGCGGATGCGGCCGTTGCGAACGGCCTGCTGTGCCACCATTTCGGCCCGCAACTGTGCCAGTGGCGCGCCGAGGGATGTGCCAAGTGACACGGCCTGTCCCTCTACTTCGGCCTTGGCAGACACGATGGAAACGATCTGAACTTCGCCGTCCTGCACCATGAAGATCGGCGCACCTGAACTGCCTGAATCAACGCTGCACGATGTCACCAGCATCCCTTGTTGCAAGGCAAGCACGCTGCACAACTCTTGCAGGGACGGTGCATCGGACCGGCCTGTCCCATAGCTGACCACGGCCACTTTTGCGCCGCGTTCCGGTTTGGCCTCGGTCAAAAAAGGTTGGATTTTTCCGTTGCGGATCGGGTGATCAAGCTGGAGCAGCGCCAGATCATTGCCGACACCTTCGGTGTTGACGTGTCGGATGTATTGATAGTCGGGATGAACCACCGCCTCTTTGACCGAGCGATAGGCCGACGCGCGCCCATTGCGCCAGCCGGCCAGGAATTCCACCTGCGTATGGTTGATGCGCAGACCGGTGTCCTTGTCGAACAGGCAGTGCGCAGCCGTCAGAACCATATTGGGGGCAATCAGGGCACCCGTGCAAAAGCCGGTGCCGCCGATATTCAGTCGCCCGACAGCTTCCCATGCTTTGGCGTCATCGCCTGTGGTCAGTCTGCGCAATTGCGAGATCCTGCGCAAACGCAGTGGTCGTCACAACAAGCGTCATGATCGAAAGGGCCATCCAACGACGCATATACTACCTAACTTCGTACCTTAGTGAGGTCCGTGTGTAGGTGGGAAACGGGGCAGAATTAGGGCAAGTGACACAAATTAGCGCAAAATTGGGACGTCCGAAAACGTGCGATCCAAGGCGGGCGGTCGTGGCCCTCCGCTGGCCCAATCCAGCAGTTCAACGGTGTGCACCACGGGCACCCCGGCAGCAGAGCCGATCTGCATCATGCAGCCGATGTTTCCGGCGGCGATAATGTCAGGATTTTTTGCCATCAATGTGCGCACTTTTCGCGTCTTGAGCTGCCCGGAAATCTCGGGTTGCATCAGGTTGTAGGTGCCTGCCGATCCGCAACACAGGTGACTGTCGGCGGGTTCGACCACGGTGTAACCCGCCTTTTTCAGCAGATCCTTTGGATAGGTCTTGATCTGCTGGCCATGTTGCAGCGAACAGGCGGCGTGATAGGCGATTGTCATGTCCTGCGGCGCGCCTGCGGGCAGGTCCAATTTCATCAACACTTCGCTGACATCCATTGCGATGGCTGACACACGCGCTGCGTCCTCGGCCAGCGCTTCGTTGCGGAACATGTGGCCGTAATCCTTGACGGTGGTGCCGCAGCCCGACGTGTTGATCACGATAGCGTCCAGCCCATTGCCGTCCATTTCACGCGCCCAGGCGGTGATGTTTTTGGCCGCGGTACCGTGACTTTCCGCCGTTTTGCCCATGTGATGGGTCAGCGCGCCGCAACATCCGGCCCCTTCGGCCACCACCACCTCGCAGCCCAGCCGCGTCAGCAGGCGAATGGTGGCATCGTTGATGTCGGTGTTCAGCGCTTTTTGTGCACAGCCGGTCATCAGCGCGACACGCATCTTCTTGGCGGTCTTGGGCGCAAAGCTTTGCGGATCATCATTGCGGCTGACTGCGGGGATGTGTTTCGGAGCCATCTCCAGCATCGCCCGCAGCCGCGCATCGGGCATCAGCCACGCAAATGGCCGCCCGATCTTGGCCCCCAGCAGCGCCACGCGAAAGCGCATCGGATAGGGCAGAATCTGTGCCAACACCCAACGCAGCACGCGGTCCGTCAGGGGACGTTTGTAATTGTCCTCGATATACTCGCGGGCGTGATCCACCAGATGCATGTAGTGTACTCCGCTCGGGCAGGTGGTCATACATGCAAGGCAACTCAGGCAGCGGTCGATATGCTTGACCACTTTCTCGTCCGGCACGCGGTCGTTTTCGAGCATGTCCTTGATCAGATAAATGCGCCCGCGCGGGGAATCCAATTCGTCCCCAAGCACTTGATATGTCGGACAAGTTGCCGTGCAGAAGCCGCAATGCACACAGTTGCGCAGGATTTCGTTGCTGCGCTCGATGGCGGGGTCCTTGAGCTGTTCGGGGGTAAAGGTCGTCTGCATTCATTTCACCATCATTTGGGCAGCGGCAAAGCCGAACCACGGCACGGTTGTGCCCATTGCACCGATCGAACGGCTCCACCGGCGGGCGGCGGCGCCGGGATACGCGGCGCGCACGGCACGCGTGACCACCACCAGCACCAAAATCCACGCCAGCCAGATGGACAGGATGCTCAGGAAAACAGGTACCGGATCGATCCCCAGTGTCAGGCTGGCCTCGCTGCGCAAAACGAAACTGGCAATCACCAGCACCGAGGCGATCAGGGCCAGCGGCAAACGCCGGATGTCATAGCGCACAAGGGCCAGAAACAGGGCCGGGCCCAGCACAAAGGCCATTGTGAACAGAACAAGCAGCATCAGGCCGCCATGAGCCCGGGATTGAGAATACCGCGCGGATCAAAGCGGGCGCGCAGCGCCGTGCTGAGCGCGGCAACGCCTGCGGCTTCCGGTTGGAACACGGGTACGGCTGCGCGCAGCGCTTCGGGCGCCTTCATCAATGTGGCGTGGCCCCCCAAGGTGGCGACGGTCGATTGAATATGACCATGTGTCGCCGCGTCGGCAGTGTCATGCCCGGCCCAGACCAGCCCGCCGCCCCAGTCCATCACCGCATGACTGCCTTCGGGCAGCGCCGCAATCACTGCCGGGCCGTCGCCTGGTTTGACCGAAATGCGCCAGACATTTGCGCAACCATGCAGGGGTGCGGCATCGCGCACGCGCGTCCAATCGGCATCCTCATTGTGGGTGATGGTTCCATGCGAGGCCAACAGGTCGGCCAACGCCTTGGCGCGGTAGTCCACGGATGATGCGAACCCTTCGACCCGCAGCCACACCGCGCCGTCGATCCACGCAGCCCCCGACACTTCGTAAGGCGAGCCAAGAGCAGCGCTCATCGCGGCAACAGCCTGCACCGGATCAAGATCGGCAATCACAAGGGTGATCGTGGACTCGACAGATGGCAGCACTTTCAGGCTGACTTCGGTCAACACGCCCAAGGTTCCCCACGATCCGCTCATCAGTTTGACCAGATCATAGCCGGTAACATTTTTCATCACCCGGCCACCGTTCTTGATGATGTTGCCCGCACCGTCCAAAAATCGGACCCCAAGGGCGAAGTCACGCGCAGCACCGGCCTGAATGCGACGCGGCCCGCTTGCATTGGTGGCGATCACTCCGCCGATGGTTGACTTGCTGGTGGTGCCCAACAGGCCCGTCAGGTCGTAAGGTTCAAATGCAAGGCGCTGGTTCTCTTTGGCCAATGTCGCCTCGATGTCCGAAACGGGCGTGCCGGATTTGGCCACGATTGTCAGCGCGCCGGGTTCGTAAAGTGTCACACCGGACAGGCCGGAAACGTTCAGCGTGTCACCCTCAACCGGGCGCCCAACCAGACGCGTGCCCCCACCACGAATGACCAATGGCCCTTTCGCATCCTGCACGGCGGCCGCCACGTCTGCTTCACTTTTTAATGTGGTCATCTTCTCTGATTCCAAAAAATCTCAGTGGGCGACGCGCGCAGCGCCGAGCGGGCTGGCCCCTATTCGGCGGCCAGTGCAGGGCGACGGCGGGCTTCTGACACCGCCAGGGGAAACACCTTGGCCGGGTTCAGCAACCATTTGGCGTCAAACACATCCTTTATGGCCATCTGCGCCTCCAGATCGTTGGGCGCGTATTGATGGGTCATCAGGTCACGCTTTTCGATGCCCACGCCATGTTCGCCGGTCAGACATCCGCCAACCTCTACGCACAGTTTCAGGACTTCGGCACCGAACTCTTCGCAGATTTCCAGATCACCCGGTTTGTTGGCGTCATAACAGATCAGCGGGTGCATGTTGCCGTCGCCCGCGTGGAACACATTGCCCACGGGCAGACCGTATTCCTTTGACATCTCGCCGATACGGCGCAGGACATACGGCAGTTCCGACACCGGGATTGTGCCATCGAGACACATGTAGTCGCTGACCCGCCCGATGGCCGAAAATGCTGCCTTGCGCCCGGCCCAGATGCGCGCGGACTCTTCCGGCGAGGCGCTTTCGCGCAGCGCAACGGGATTGTGGCGTTTGGCAATGTCGGTGATCAGCGCAAGCTGGTCGTTGATTTCGGCCTCTGATCCCTCGACCTCGACGATCAGCAGGGCCTCGCACAACGGATAGTCCGCCTTGGCAAAGTCCTCGCACACTTCGATCAGCATGCGGTCCATGAATTCGATGGCAACGGGCAACACGCCTGCTTTTATGATGTCTCCGACACAGGCGCCCGCGATCTCGGCGCTGTCAAAACCCATGAGAACGGGGCGTGCGCCTTCGGGCTTGTGCAAAATGCGCAAGGTGGCTTCGGTCACCACGCCAAGCTGCCCTTCGGACCCGCAGATGACGCCCAGCAGGTCGAGCCCACCGGAATCGAGATGTGCGCCGCCGATCTCGACCACTGTGCCGTCCATCTGCACCAGGGTGACGCCCATCAGGTTGTTGGTCGTTACTCCGTATTTCAGGCAATGCGCGCCGCCGGAATTCATCGCGATGTTGCCTGCAATGGCGCAGGCCAATTGGCTGGATGGGTCGGGGGCGTAGAAGAAACCGTCCGATTCGACGGCGCCCGTGACGCTCAGGTTGGTGCGGCCCGTCTGTACGCGGACAAAACGGTTGTCGTAGTCGGTTTCCAGAACCTCGTTCATCCGCGCCACGCCAAGGATCACACAGTCGGCCGTGGGCAGCGCGCCACCGGCCAATGACGTACCCGATCCGCGCGGCACAACCGGAACGCCGATCTCGTGACAAATGCGCAGGGTTTCAGACACTTCAGCGGTGGACGATGGCAGCACCGCGACCATGGGTGGACAGCGGTAGGCCGTCAGGGCGTCGCATTCATAAGCACGCGTCTGGGCAGGATCGTCGATCACCGCGTCGTGCGGCAAAACCTCACGCAGACACTCGACCACACGGGCCTTGCGCGCAAGCACGGCAGGATCAGGGACTGGCATCTCCATCGAACGTCTCCTCTAGGATTGGTAAAATAATATGACCAATTTTGGCAGGATGCAATCTGAATTGTTGCGGTGTAAGAGCGCAGCCATGACATGGCTTGAACGTATCGCATTCTTTTCGACGCTGGATATCGCAGCCCTATCGCTGCTGGTGGTTGCGTGGCTGGTGATTGGCTGGCGGATCGAACATCCGACGTCACGCCATCCGTCCACATCGCAGATCATGGCCGGGTATCGCCGCGAATGGATGCGTCAGATGATCACCCGTGAACCGCGCATTTTCGATGCGCAGGTGGTTGCAAGCCTGCGTCAGGGAACGGCCTTTTTTGCCTCGACTTCGGTAATTGCGATTGGCGGGACATTGGCGGTGATTGGCAACGCCGAACGGGTGACGGACATCGCCAACGAACTCACCCTGATGGACGCGCCCGCCTTTGTCTGGGAGGTCAAGCTGGTCATCCTGTGCCTGTTCCTGACCAATGCATTTCTGAAATTCGTCTGGGCCAACCGCCTGTTTGGCTATGCGGCAGTGGTTATGGCGGCCGTGCCGAACGATGCGACGGATTCCTTGTGCGAACCGCGCGCGATGCAGGCAGCAGAGGTGAACATCGCGGCCGCACGTTCGTTCAATCGCGGTCTGCGGTCGGTCTATTTCGGGCTGACATGCGCGGCATGGCTTGCCGGGCCTGTGCCGTTGATCGCCGCGACACTCTTTACCATCGGAGTGATCTGGCGGCGTGAATTCGCCTCGAATTCCCGCACAATTTTGCTGGGCACACAGACGTGACAAGACAAGCGAGGCGTGGCGGGTTTATGCTGTGCCCATGAAAAAACTTGTTCTTGCCCTGCTGATCGCAGCGTCCCCGGCGCTGGCCGAAGACCCTGTGATCGAAGATGTGGCTGTCACTCGTACAGCACCCGAAACCTACCGTTTTTCTGTCACGATCCGGCACCCTGACACGGGTTGGGATCACTACGCAGATGGCTGGCGTGTGCTGGATATGAATGGAAATGAGTTGGGCATGCGGGTTCTGTTTCACCCTCATGTCGATGAACAACCCTTCACGCGCAGCCTTGATGGCGTGAAAATCCCTGCTGGGACGGGACAGGTTCAGGTGCAGGCGCGTGATCTGCCTGCAGGCTGGAACGAAGGCACAGTGATCGTCGATCTGCCGTAACGGTGTGGGCTTATGCCCGATGATAGGGCGATCCGGCCAGGATCGAGGCGGCGCGGTATAGCTGTTCGGCCAGCATCACGCGCACCAGCATGTGCGGCCAGACCATAGCACCGAAGGACAGCAAATGATCGGCATCGCCGCGCAGGGAGGGATCAGTCCCGTTCGCCCCGCCGATGACAAAGGCCACATCGCTGCGTCCGGAATCCCGCCACGCGGCCAGCCGATTGGCAAAATTTGGCGAAGATTCGACGCGGCCTCGTTCGTCCAAACAACAGATCACCGCCCCTTTGGGTATCGCGCGGCGCAGCAGATCGGCTTCGGCTGTCATGCCGCCGCCCTTGCGGTCTTCGACCTCTGAAATCGAAAGCGGGCCGAGGCCCAGCGCCCGGCCCGTTCTGTCAAAGCGGGTGGTATAGTCTGAAATCAAGTCTGCCTCGGGCCCGCCGCGCAGGCGGCCCACAGCACAGATATGGACGCGCATCAGTGTGCGATCAGTTGGTGGCGGTGGGCTGCCACATTTTTTCCAACTGATAGAACTCGCGCACTTCGGGGCGGAAGACGTGGACGATCACGTCGCCCGTATCAATCAGCACCCAATCGCCTGTTCCCTTGCCTTCGGTACGGGCGTTGACGCCGAATTCGCCTTTCAGCCGCTCCACCAATTTTTCCGACATGGCAGACACCTGACGTGTCGAACGGCCTGAGCAGATGACCATGTAGTCACCAATCTCGGTCTTGCCGCGCAGATCGATCTGCACAACGTCTTCGGCTTTGTCATCGGAGAGAGAGGAAAGAACAGCCGCAAGGAGTAGCTCGCTTGTGGCTTGCGTTTTGGCTGTGGCTACCATAGCCGCAGCCCCATCAGCGGCGCGCACCGCTTCTGCAGAGATTGACAGGACATCGTCCTCCTTTTCATCGCGCCGCCAACGTCCCCGGCGCTGGGACACCCTTATGGTAACAACGCCTTGGTGACATTTCAATGAATGCCGGGATTATGAGCAGGGTTCCATCGTCTCCTGCGACTCTTTGCTCAGCAATGCATCGAGGGGTGCATCGGTGAACAGGGGCAGAAATGGGCCGTCCTGTTCCAATTGGATGGCGACGGAACCGCGCAGGTCATCGGGTATGTCAGGCATGGTTTTGCAGGGTTGGAAATGGATCGATATTGAGCCGGTGGTTCCGTCAGGATCGTCATCCTTCCACGCCTTGATGCGCGCCTGAAGGGCGGCGAGGTCAGCGTGATCCTGCTGATCCACAAAGAAGGTGTTGGCCTGCCGTGCCAGAACAAAGTTTCGTTCGATCTGCGAACCGGCGTCTTGCCGGGCACCAAATGTCAGGATGGCCGTTCCGCGTTGCACGGCGACGCTGTCGGGCACGTCGATCATCACGGCGATATCCGCTGGGTCTGCCGTCAGCGGATCGAGGTCGCGCAAGGCGAACAGCGTGCGAGGCGCGATGTGACTGCACGCCCCGATGAGGATCAGACCGGCAAGTAGGAGTTGTTTACGCATATTCACTCTTTCGAATCAAAAATTACTGTTTTACAATAAAAAGTAGTTCTGAAAAGGGAAGCTCAAAATGATGACTGATAAAATCTCGCACCGGGCCCGCTGGCTGTCCTATCTGGCTATGACATGCTTTCTGGTCTTGCCGTTAGGCGCTTTGGCACTGTTGGCCACGGGCGGCGTGAACGAAGACGCCTTGCGCGCGCACTATGCCGGTCTGAGCCTGCCAGAGCAGTTGGGCACGACACCTGTCTTGATCTGGGCGGGGGTCGAGGCGACCAAGATGGCGCTTTTGCTTTGGGTCATCTGGTGCCTTCGCACGTGGTTGGTTGCCTGCGCGCAGGGCGAGGTGTTTGCAGCAACAACGGCTCGCCTGATCCGGCGGATGGGGATTGGGCTGCTCACACTTGCGGGTGTCAGCGTGATCGACCACACGATTGTCGTGGCAGCACTGACCTGGGGCAATCCGGCGGGCCAGCGCTCTCTGGCCGTTGGGTTTGGCTCGTCCGAGCTGTTCCTGTTCCTGACCGCGGGTCTGGTTGCCTTGTTTGGCTGGATCCAGGCCGAAGCCGCCCGTATTTCGGCAGAGAACGAGGCGTTCGTATGACCCGCATTATTGTCCGGCTGGACGTGATGATGGCCCGGCGCAAGATCAAAGGCCGGGATCTGGCAGCGCAGATCGGCATCACCGAACAGAACCTGAGCCTGCTGAAGTCGGGCAAAGTTAAGGGCGTGCGATTTGAAACGCTTGCCCGGCTTTGCGCAGCACTTGACTGTCAGCCGGGGGACTTGCTGGAAGCGGAAGGCGCAGGCGTATCTGCGAATGTGTCCGTGGGCTGATCCCGGCCCAGCAAAAGCACCTCGCGCTGGGGGAAGGGGATCGAGATGTCGTTTTCCTTGAAGATGTCCCATAGCGCCAGATAGACGTTGCCGCGTATGTTGGTCAGGCCCCCGGTCGGGTCCGTGATCCAGAAGCGCAGGATATAGTCGACCGAACTGTCCCCAAAGCCGACGATGTGGCACACGGGAGGGCGGCTGGTCAGGACCCGTTCGACATCTCCGGCTGCTTCAACGGCCAGTTTTCGCACCACATGCGGATCGTCGCCGTAGGCTGTTCCGAAATAGATGTCGAGCCGCACAAATTCGTTCGAATGCGACCAGTTCACCACCTGCCCGGTGATCAGATCCTCGTTCGGTATCAGGTATTCGCGGCCATCCCGCGTGACCACAGAGGCATAGCGCGCGCCCAGTGTCTGGATCCAGCCAAAGGTGTCCCCAAGGCTGATCACATCCCCCGGCTTGATCGACTTGTCGAGCAGGATGATGACGCCCGACACGAGGTTCGACACGACTTTTTGCAGGCCAAAGCCAAGGCCGACACCGATCGCCCCGGACAGAACCGCAAGCCCCGTCAGATCGATCCCGAGCGAGCGTACCCCGATAAAGAACGCCAGCGCATAAAAGACGATCTGGACCACCTTGGTGATCAGCACCCGCATGGACGGTGAAATATCTTCGTTTCTGGCGACGCGCGCCGAGGTTGTCGTGGTGACAAAGCGGGCAAGGGCCAGCAGGACGCCAATAACCACAATCCCTTGCACGATCATCAACAATGATAGGCGGAATTCGCCTATACTGATCGCCGCTGCATCCAGAATGCGCGACGCCTGATCCACGATGCCAAGAATATAAAGCGTGACGTATATCAGCGCGCCAAGCCGGACGAGACGACGCAGAAGGATCGACCGGATCAGGCGCGTGGCAAAGGTGACCAGCAGCCATGCCAGCGCGAGTGTACCGACCAGCGACAGGATGTAACTGCGCGATGGCCATGTGACTTCGCGCATGACCAGCACGACAAGCCATATCAGGGTGACAAAAAAGATCTGGCGCAGCCGCTGATGAATGACCACCAGAACCCGCATGCGCCATTTGGGCCACCCTTCGCGCGTGCCCATCCAGGTGCGGATGGGTGGGCCCAGCCACCGGCGCAGCAAATGGGCAATCACGAACAACGCAAGCGCGATCAGCACCTGATACCCGACCCATGGCCGCAACAGCGACATCAACATGGTTTCGGCTGCCAGAACCAGCGACTGGAACAGCTCCGACACCGATCTCGACCAAGGTCGCCCCATCGCCGCTGGCGGCGGCTTCTGCCGTGGACGCCAGGGCATCGGTCACGGAATCGATGACTGGCTCAGTCGTGTGGTTGGCCATACTGCTCCTCGTGTTGCTTCAAACGTGGCAGAGCAGGACAAGCGAAGCAAGGGCCCGTCTGGTTGCGATAAATGGCCCAACCGCGAACACAGTCCTTGCACAGTTCGCCCGTAGCCAAGCAGCCAAAGCAACACAAAGGATTGCGCCATGCATCGCTTTATCCGTAGCACCTATCGTTTGGCCCTGCATCTGCAAAGCAGCTATATGATGCTGCTTGTCGGCCTGTCCTTCTTTACGATGCCGATCTTTGTGCTGGATGGCGTTCTGATGCGTTCGCTGGTGTTCACGCTGATTGCGCTTGCCGTTGCTCTTGTATTGCGCAAACCCCAATGGCAGCCAGTATTTTTGCGCGAACCCATGGGACTGTTGCAGGGCTTTGGTGCGATGCTTGCGTCGTCGGCTGTCTTTATCGTGGCCATGGCGCTGGGGTATCTTGCGGTGATCAACATGAATTTGCCAGAACCCACATCGCGCAACCTTGCGACGCTCACTGCACTGCCAAGTTTGCTTTTGACCGGGGCAATGTGGTGGTCCGCACTGTTTCTGGCCGTTCTGCCACATCCGGACGGCAGGCCGCCGCGTATTTCCCCGAAACGCCCGACAGTTCCGCCCCGCGTCACAACAGCCCGTCCCTGACGGGCACCGCTAATCAAGGCTTGCCTTGTTGAATGATGCGCTTGCTTGATTGGCTCGGGGAATCCCGATAACAGCATCTCTCATGACACGCCTGTTTGATATGGACGACCGCGCGCGCCTGCGCGAACGCTTTTTCGGGGCGACGCACACGGTGCTGGCACGCCTATAAACGAGGCGTCACATGACGCCTCCGACGCCTGCTGTTTCCACATCTACATCCAAGGGAGAGGACCACATGTCCCCCAAGACGCTTTATGACAAAATCTGGGATGCCCACGTCGCCCACGAGGCCGAGGACGGCACCTGCCTGCTTTATATCGACCGCCATCTGGTACACGAAGTGACCAGCCCGCAGGCCTTTGAGGGGCTGCGTATGACGGGGCGGACAGTGCGCGCGCCGGACAAGACCATCGCGGTGCCCGACCACAACGTGCCCACGACGCTTGACCGCGCCAACGCGGCCACGATGACAGAAGACAGCCGCGTGCAGGTCGAAGCGCTCGACAAGAACGCCAAGGATTTCGGCATTCATTACTACCCTGTTTCCGACATCCGGCAGGGCATCGTGCATATCGTTGGTCCTGAACAGGGCTGGACGCTGCCCGGCATGACCGTCGTGTGCGGTGACAGCCACACTGCGACCCACGGCGCATTCGGCGCGCTGGCTCATGGTATCGGCACCTCCGAGGTAGAGCACGTGCTGGCCACCCAGACGCTGATCCAGAAAAAGTCCAAGAACATGAAGGTCGAGATCACGGGAAAACTCGCCCCCGGTGTCACCGCCAAGGACATCACCCTGTCGGTGATCGGCAAGACCGGCACTGCAGGCGGCACCGGCTACGTGATCGAGTATTGCGGCGAAGCGATCCGCGATCTTTCGATGGAAGGGCGCATGACCGTTTGCAATATGGCGATTGAAGGTGGCGCGCGCGCCGGTCTGATTGCCCCGGATGAAAAGACCTATGCCTATTGCAAGGGCCGCCCGCACGCCCCCAAAGGCGCGCAATGGGAAGCGGCCGAAGCATGGTGGCGGACGCTTTATTCAGACGATGACGCCCACTGGGATCTTGTTGTCACCATTAAGGGCGAAGACATCGCACCAGTGGTTACGTGGGGCACATCGCCCGAGGATGTTCTGCCAATCACCGCATCGGTGCCATCGGCAGACGATTTTGAGGGTGGCAAGGTTGGCGCGGCGCAGCGTTCGCTTGACTATATGGGCCTAACCCCTGGCACACCGCTGACGGATATCGAAATCGACACGGTCTTCATCGGCTCGTGCACCAATGGCCGGATCGAGGATTTGCGGGCTGCTGCTGAAATCCTCAAGGGCAAGAAGATCAAGGTCAAACGCGCCATGATCGTCCCCGGTTCGGGCCTCGTGCGCGCGCAGGCGGAGGAAGAAGGCCTGGCCGATATCTTCAAGGAGGCCGGGTTTGAGTGGCGCCTTGCGGGCTGTTCCATGTGCCTCGCGATGAACCCTGACCAGCTGAGCGAGGGGGAGCGTTGCGTGTCGACCTCCAACCGCAACTTCGAGGGACGGCAAGGTTATAAGGGCAGAACGCATCTGGTGTCGCCCGGTATGGCAGCAGCGGCGGCCATCACAGGAAAACTCACCGATGTGCGGGAGATGATGTAATGGACAAATTCACCACACTGACGGGCATCGCGGCACCGATGCCGCTGGTCAATATCGACACGGACATGATCATCCCCAAGCAGTTCCTGAAAACGATCAAGCGGTCGGGCCTTGGCGTGAACCTGTTTGATGAGATGCGTTTTGACCGACAGGGCAATGAAATTCCCGATTTCGTGCTGAACCAGGATGCCTATCGCAATGCAGAGATCCTTGTGGCCGGGGACAACTTTGGCTGTGGGTCGTCCCGTGAACATGCGCCTTGGGCGATCAAGGATTTCGGCATCCGCTGCGTGATCTCGACCTCTTTTGCGGACATCTTCTACAACAATTGCTTCAAGAACGGCATTCTGCCCATCGCCCTGCCCGCCGAAGCGGTGGACGTGTTGATGAAGGACGCCGAGAAGGGTGCCAACGCCCGCATGACCGTAGACCTTGAAGCGCAGACGGTGACCACGTCCGATGGTGAGGTGTTCAGCTTTGAGGTGGATGCGTTCAAAAAGCATTGCCTGCTAGAAGGGCTGGACGACATTGGCCTGACCATGGCCAAGGCTGACAGCATCCAGAGCTTTGAGGCACAAGCTGCGCAAGCGCGTCCCTGGGTGTGAGCAAAAATTAACCACCTGAGGTAGAAAAGTTAAGATCGGTATGCGTCTCGCAAAGCCCAAGCACAACATCTTGGGCTTTGCCTAAAACCCGCCATAGTAATGATGCACAATGGCACCACCCCTTCCCTGAAAATGTCCAAGGAGTTGCGTCAAGTTAACCACAACACTTGAGCGACCGGGTCAATCAAGGCACAAATGGGGCAACAATGAGGCACCCGCCTGACCCGGTGGGATCAAGTTGGGACAAGCACGCGGCAATGCATCGCGGCTGACCAGTTTGAAGGGAACGAGACGTGATAGCACGACTATATGGTGCCGCGATACGCGGCCTTTTGATGGCGTTAATGATCGCCCTGCCGGCATTGATTGTGCCCGGCATGTCGATAGACACCTCGCAAGCCACTGTTTTGGTTGCGCTTTTGGCCGCCTTCCTTACATTCGTCGAATACAATTCCGCCAGCCCAAGCATCGTCGAATTCCGAGATGCCGCGCCCTTCAACCGTCTTCGTTTCATCGCGCTGTTCGTCACGGTCCTGATGCTGAGCCTGATCTGCAAAGGCAAAGTCGACCCGACAACGACCACAAACGCGCTGACATCCGTCGGCACAATTGTCGGAAACAGCATCGATTTCCCCTACTCGCCTGTCCGCTTGGTTGTGCTGATGCTGCCTGCGGGTTCGGACTACGAAGTGGTCCAGTCCGTGCGCACTGCCGCCGGTCTGTCCTACCTTGCGTCGCTCACGGCCATGGCCGCGTTCCTTGTGCTGGTGCGTGTTCTTGGCTGGCCGTCACGCAAGGGTGCATTCAACGTCTGGGTGAATCTGCCCTTGTTTGATCCGACCACCGGTGGCGACGTGTTGCAGCGTCTGAACCGTGATGCGCGCATCAACATCGTTTTGGGGTTCCTGCTGCCTTTCGCCATTCCTGCAGTGGTCAAACTGGCCGCTGATCTGATAAACCCGATCTCGCTTGAGAACCCGCAAACCCTGATCTGGACAATGAGCGCATGGGCCTTCCTTCCTGCCAGCATGATCATGCGTGGTATCGCCTTGCAGCGGATCGCCGAGATGATCCGGGATCAGCGCAAGCGCGCCTACGCCACCGCCGAAAACGAGTTTCAGGTCGCCTGATTGCCCTGTGCCTGTGCCTGATTGCAGGCACAGTTGCACAGGCGCAAACCCTGCGCATCGCCACCTACAACACTGAACTGCAACGTGACGGGCCGGGCCTGTTCCTGCGTGATCTGGCGCGCGGGCAGGATGAACAGATCGGCGCAGTTCTGGCCATTATTGCCGAAGCGGACGCAGATGTTCTGGCGCTGCAAGGCATCGATTATGATCTGACAAGCGAAGCGTTGCGCCGTTTTGCGGATATGGCGGGATACCCCCATTACTTTGCGCGGCGTCCCAACACCGGCATGCCAACCGGTCTGGATATGGACGGTGATGGGCGGCTTGGCGGTCCCCGCGATGCGCAAAGCTATGGGCGGTTTTCCGGGCAGGGTGGTATGGCGATCCTGTCGCGGTTCCCCATCGATGCCGCCAACGTGCAGGACCTATCCGCCCTGTTGTGGAAGAATGTGCCCGGTGCCTTGCTGCCCGAGGTGAATGGCGCGCCATTTCCAAGTGAAGAGGCCCAAGCCATTCAACGGCTGTCGACCACCGGGCACTGGATTGTTCCGATTATGGGGCCTCAGGGCCCATTCCACGTGATGACGTTCCACGCCAGCCCGCCTGTGTTTGACGGCCCCGAGGATCGCAATGGCAAGCGCAACCATGATGAGATCATGCTGTGGTTACAGGTGCTGGACGGCGTCATTGGGACACCACCACCCGGTCCGTTTGTAATTGCGGGCGATGCGAACCTTGATCCGGTGGACGGGTCGGGCATCAAAAACGCCATCCATGCCTTGCTTGGCTCGGACAAACTGCAAGATGTGAGACCGTCCGGGTATGCGGGCACGGACACCGCAGATTGGGACGATCCGGTGCCCGGTGACTTGCGCTCGGATTACGTGCTGCCATCGACCCACTGGCGGGTGATCGACAGCGGCGTGCTGTGGCCTGCACCCGATGATCCGCTTGCAAAAACAGCGACCACGGCCAGTCGTCACCACCTTGTCTGGGTCGACCTGTCTTATTGAACCCCGCCTTATTGACGCCGCATCCCTGCGCGCGTAGTCGAAGCCAAACGTCGATTTCAGGAGTTCACATATGTCCAACCCATCTCTTTTGATCCTGCCCGGTGACGGCATTGGCCCCGAAGTCATGGATCAGGTCGTCCGCGTGATCGACTGGTTTGGTGCCAAGCGTGACATGCCCTTTGATGTGTCGACGGATCTGGTGGGCGGTGCGGCCTATGACGCACACGGCACGCCGTTGCATGATGACACGATGGCCAAGGCGCTTCAGGTCGATGCAGTTCTTTTGGGTGCCGTGGGTGGACCGAAATACGACGACCTTGATTTCTCGGTCAAACCCGAGCGGGGCTTGCTGCGCCTGCGCAAAGAGATGGACCTGTTTTCCAACTTACGCCCTGCACAATGCTTTGACGCGCTTGCGGACTTTTCTTCGCTGAAAAAGGACATCGTTGCGGGCCTCGACATCATGATCGTGCGCGAGCTGACCTCAGGCGTCTATTTCGGCGAACCGCGCGGCATCTTCGAGGAAGGCAATGAACGTGTGGGCATCAATACCCAACGCTACACCGAGGGCGAGATCGAACGGGCCGCCCGCTCCGCCTTTGATCTGGCCATGAAGCGCAGCAAGAAGCTGTGCAGCATGGAAAAGGCCAACGTGATGGAGTCCGGCATTCTGTGGCGCGAGGTTGTGACGCGGGTCGGCCAGGACTACCCCGAGGTCGAACTTTCGCACATGTATGCCGACAACGGCGCGATGCAGCTGGTGCGTGCGCCCAAGCAGTTCGACGTCATCGTCACCGACAACCTGTTCGGCGACATTCTGTCGGATTGCGCCGCGATGCTGACCGGCTCGCTCGGCATGTTGCCCTCCGCCAGCCTTGGCGCGCCGATGGAAAACGGTCGGGCCCGCGCGATGTACGAACCTGTGCACGGCTCGGCCCCCGATATTGCCGGGCAAGGCAAGGCGAACCCGATCGCCTGTATGCTCAGCTTTGCAATGGCGTTGCGGTATTCCTTTGATCATGGCGACGAGGCGACGCGCCTTGAGAACGCGATCGAAAAGGTGCTCGCCGATGGCGCACGTACCGCTGACCTGATGGGTCCCGAAGGCGGCACCGCTTTGTCGACCACTGAAATGGGGGATGTGATCCTCGCCGCTCTGGACGCCAGCCCGTAACCCGCGAAAGGGTCAGCCACATGTCTCCGAATATCAAAGGCGCATTGCTGGCCCTGTTGGCGTTTGGTGTCTATTCGACCCATGACGTGTTCATCAAAACTCTCGGCGCGACCTATTCGCCGATCCAGTTGGTGTTCTTCAGCGTCCTGCTCAGCTTTCCACTGGCGACCATTGCCCTCATGCGGGATCGCGCGCCCAGCACGCTGATGCCGGTGCACCCGTGGTGGATTGCGATGCGCACCGTAGCGGCAGTGATCACCGGCTTTGCCGCGTTTTATGCGTTCTCCAATCTGCCGCTCACCCAGACCTATGCGATCCTGTTTGCCACTCCGTTGCTGATCACGGTGCTGTCGATCCCGATCCTTGGGGAAAAGGTGCGACTGCCACGCTGGCTGGCGGTTCTGGTCGGGCTGATTGGAGTGATGGTGGTACTGCGCCCCGGCGGGTCCGAGTTGGGTCTGGGTCACGCCGCCGCCCTGCTGGCCGCGTTCACCGGGGCCTTTGCCTCTATCGTGTTGCGCAAGATCGGGGGCGAAGAACGTCCCGTGGTCGTGATGCTTTATCCGATGGTGGCGAATTTCGTGGTGATGGGGGCGATGCTGCCCTTTGTCTACATTCCGATGCCGATAGAGCATCTGGGATATCTCGCCATCATTTCTGTCTTTGCCTGGGTTGGTGGACGGATCATCATTGCCGCGTATCAGACGGGCGAGGCGGCGATCGTCGCGCCTATGCAGTATTCCCAAATCCTGTGGGCCACCGTGTACGGGTTCGTGTTCTTCAACGAGGGGCTGGACCTTTACACAGGGATTGGCGCGGCCATCATCATCGCCTCCGGCGTGTTCATCGTGTTCCGCGAAAGCCGTGGGGGCAATTCGGCGAACACACCCGTGCTGCGCACCCGCAGCCGCATTGGCACGCCATCCACGTTCCGGATCAGCGATATGATGACCAGCGGGCGGCACCGCGACAAGGTTGCCGAGACAGAGAAACCTCCGCAATAGCGCTGGGCGATCCGGGCCCGGCACCTGCCCGGCAACGACAGGTCATGCTGGCGGTGGGCCCAGTGACGCCCGCAGCTTCAGCGCACATTCCAACTCGACAACCGACCCGGCGCTTGTGCCTTCTAGCATGTTCACCAACTCTTCGCCCGCGCGCTGTCCCATATCGCGGTGGGGCACGTGCATGGTCGTCAGTTCCGGCGTGACGATGCGGGCCAGTTCGATATCATCAAAGCCGGTGATCGACACGTCCTCGGGCACGCGCAATCCCATGTCACGCGCCCGCTTCATCGCACCAACGGCCAGAACATCGTTGCCACACATAACAACAGTCGGGCGGGGTGTGCGCTGCATCATGTCCGCAAAGGCGGCGGCACCATTTTCGACTTCGTAAGGTGTTTCGATGATGGGCATCGCTGTCGCATCAAGCCCATGGGCGCGCAACGCGTCGCATATCCCCGCATACCGTCCCGCCGCCCGGTCATTGCCTTCAATGATGCCCGAAATCAGGCCGATGTGCTGGTGCCCCTTGCCGATGACCGCTGTGGCCAACGCTTTCATCGCTGCGTGGTTGTCAAAGCCGATGGACGGCTGCGTGCTGCCCTTCTCGAACGTCCATGCGATCAGGGTTGCGACGGACCGGTGCTGCAGGAATTCATAAATAGACGGATCGCGGTCGCGACCGATCAGCAACAGCCCGTCTGCACCCCTTGCGACCAGCGCGCGGATCTGTTCCGCCTCTACATCCGCTTTATAACCGCTGCTGGACACAAGCAGGGTATAGCCGCGTGCATGCAGCGCCTCCTGAAAGGCCTGAAGCCCGCGCGCAAAGATCGCGTTTTCCATGGTCGGGATGATGGCACCAATGGTGAAGGTACGCTTGGCAGCCATCGCACGTGCGCCAAAGTTGGGCGTGTAGCCAAGCTGTTCCACCGCTGCCATCACCTTGATCCGGGTCTTTTCGATCACCCTGTCGGGGGAATTGAGACAGCGCGATACGGTTGCCGTGGACACGCCTGCGGCGCGGGCAACATCGTCTAGGGTTGGGATGGATCGCAAGCTGGACATCAAAAACCTGGTGTAGAGATTCATGTATCTCGAACATCATATTCCAAAAAATCGAAATGTCGCGCACAAAATGTAAGCGCTTGCATTTGAGGTATGGAAACGCCTAGATTGACCCACGAATCGTGCTGTTCTCAGGGCGCTCAGATGCGATCACCGATGTCTGGTCAGGACGTCGGCCGCTGCAACCGGGTATCGTCTGAATGTCACGGGACGCCGTTTTGCTTTTGTATTTTGCCCATTCGATGCCTCCGCGCCTCACCATCCCGATGCCAATCCGCGCCGATCAGCGCCAGATGGCCACAAATGACTAGGATCCGCAGATCATGACACGTGAATACCTGAAAAAAGCGTCACTTACGCCCGCGTCGGACGCATCCGAAGTCCACGCAACGGTCAAGTCCATTCTTGCCGACATCGAGGCTGGCCGTGACGACAAAGCGCGGGAATATGCGGCCAAGTTCGACCGTTACGAGGGCAACGTGTTGATGACGCAAGACGAGATCGACGCGGCATGCGATCTTGTTCCCGAAAAGCTCAAGGCCGATATCCGTTTTGCCCATGACAACGTGCGCCGTTTTGCAGAGTTGCAGAAGGGCACGACCACCGATGTGGAGATGGAGATCACGCCCGGTTTTGTTGCCGGTCAAAAGGTGATCCCGGTGGATGCAGCCGGGTGCTACGTCCCGGGCGGGCGCTACAGCCACATCGCCAGCGCCATCATGACCGTGACAACAGCGAGCGTTGCGGGCTGCAAGAGCATCACGGCCTGTTCACCGCCGCGCCCCGGTGTGGGTGTGGCCCCGGCCATCGTCTATGCGGCCCACATTTGCGGCGCGCACAACATCCTTGCCATGGGCGGTGTGCAGGGTGTCGCGGCGATGACCTATGGTCTGTTCGGACTGCCGCGCGCCAACATCCTTGTCGGACCCGGTAACCAGTTCGTGGCCGAAGCCAAGCGCATTCTCTTTGGCCGCGTCGGCATCGACATGATCGCGGGCCCCACGGACAGCCTGATCCTCGCCGACAAGGACGCGGACGCCCATATCGTTGCGACCGACCTCGTCAGCCAGGCCGAGCATGGGTATAACTCGCCCGTCTGGCTGGTCACGGATGATCGTGATCTGGCCGTCAAGGTCATGGATATGGTCCCCGGCCTGATCGACGATCTGCCCGAGCTCAACCGCGAAAACGCCTTTGCTGCGTGGCGCGACTATGCCGAGGTGATCGTGTGCAAGGATCGCGAGGACATGGCCGCCTGTTCGGATGAATACGCGCCCGAACACCTGACCGTGCAGGCCGCTGACCTCGACTGGTGGCTCAAGAAGCTGACTTGCTACGGCTCGCTGTTTCTGGGTGAAGAAACCACTGTGTCCTACGGCGACAAGGCGACCGGAACCAACCACGTGCTGCCCACGTCAGGTGCAGCCTCCTATACCGGTGGTCTGAGCGTGCACAAATACATGAAAATCGTCACATGGCAGCGCGCCACACGCGACGGATCCAAGGCCGTGGCCGAAGCGACGGCGCGTATTTCACGGCTTGAAGGCATGGAAGGCCACGCGCGCGCGGCGGATGTGCGTCTGGCGAAATACTTCCCCGGCGAAAACTTCGATCTGTCTGCAGATGGATGATCCGTGCCGCCTGTTTGATCTGACAGGCCGCGTGGCATGTGTGACCGGGGCCAGTTCTGGCATCGGTCGGCGTACTGCTATGGTTCTGGCAGCTGCAGGCGCAAAGGTGATTGGCGTGGCGCGGCGCGCCGAGGCGCTGCAATCGCTCAAGGACGACATTGGCGATAGTGCGGATGTCGTTGTGGCGGATGTGGCGGACCGCGATGCGGTGCACGCAACCTGCGCTGCGATTTCGGACCCTTTTGGCGCGCCGGATATCGTGATCCACGCCGCCGGTCTGAACCCGAGGCAGGCCGCAGATGACGTCACAGCAGAGGCGTGGGATCAGACCCTTGCGCTGAACCTGTCGGCTCCGTTCTTTTTGTCCCAGGCGCTGGTGCCTGCGATGCGGGCCAAGGGGTGGGGGCGGATCGTGAATTTTGCCTCTTTGCAGACCACGCGCGCCTTTCCGTCAGGCATCGCCTATGGCGCGACCAAGGGCGGGATTGGCCAATTGACCCGAGCCATGGCCGAAGCGTGGTCGGGTGACGGCATCACCGCAAATGCCATAGGCCCGGGGTTTTTCCCGACCGAGTTGACACAAGCCGTGTTTTCCGACCCAGAGCGTGCGGCGCGGAATGCCGCGCAAACCTGCATGAATCGCAACGGCACGATGGAGGATATGGACGGCCCGATCCTGTTTCTATGCTCGGACGCATCCGCATATGTCACCGGGCAAATCCTGATGGTTGACGGGGGGTTCACCGCGAAATGAGAGCGCTTGTCTATGAAGGTGTCGAAACGCTGACGATACGTGATGTGCCCGATCCGGTGGCGCAGGACGGCGAACACCTGATCAAGGTTGAGGCCGTCGGTATTTGCGGGTCGGACATGCATGCCTATCTCGGGCACGACGCGCGACGGCCTGCGCCCCTGATCCTCGGCCATGAGGCTGCAGGCGTGATTGTGGGTGGGCCGCGTGATGGTGCGCGTGTGACAGTCAATCCGCTGGTCACCTGCAATGTCTGTGCCGCCTGCCTGTCGGGTCGTGAGAACCTGTGCCCGATACGGCAGATCATCTCGATGCAGCCGCGCGAAGGGGCTTTTGCCCAGTTCATCACCATGCCGGACAGCAACCTAGTGGATGTGCCGGACAACATCGCGCTGAACATTGCCGCGCTCGCAGAACCGTTGGCCGTCAGTTGGCACGCCGTGCGCCTTGCTCTTGCTGGTCTGCATCCGGCGATGGAACAGCGCGCGCTGGTTCTTGGTGGCGGGGCCATTGGGCTGGCAGCCGCCCTCGCTCTCAGGGCGATGGGGGTTCAGGACGTCGTCATTGCCGAACCCAATGCAGGGCGGCGTGCTTTTCTGACTGACACATGCGGGCAAGAGGCCGTCGAATTTGCCGAAGGCCAGTTTGCCGTTGTTATTGACGCAGTCGGATATGCCGCCACGCGTGCCACCGCATCCGCCCTTGCGGCACCAGGTGGCGCGATTGCGCATGTGGGTCTGGGCGAGGACACCGGCGGCCTCGATATCCGCCGCATGACCTTGCAGGAAATCACCCTGATCGGCACCTATACCTACACCGCCCAGGACTTCCGCGACACCGCGCAGGCCATTTTCGACGGCCGACTTGGTCCGCTGGACTGGGTCCAGCACCGCCCACTTGAAGAAGGGGCACAAGCCTTTGCCGATTTGCGCGCAGGCACAGTCGCGGCTCCGAAAATCGTCTTGGACCCATGGGCGTGAGGTTGAAACCAGACAGAATGGAGAATTGGGATGTACAATAAAATCATGGTCGCAATGGCGCTTGATCACGGCGTATCCGAACAGACACTCACCATCGCAAAGGCGTTGCTGAACGAAGGCGGCGAGATTGTCGGGCTGCACGTGCACGAAGCCCCCGAAGGATCCGTGCGCGCATATGTCGACGAAAAAACCATTGCCGCGGGCTTTGAAAAAGCCCGCACTGACATGTCGGCCAAGCTGGCCGGGCATCCCGAAATCAACGGTGTTCTGGTCGAAGGCCATTCGGCGCGCGCCATCATCGACTATGCAGCCAGCCACGATGTCGACTGCATTGTCCTTGGCTCGCACAAACCCGGCCTCAGCGATTATTTCCTCGGCTCGACGTCCGCGCGCGTGGTGCGTCACGCGCCTTGCGCCGTGCACGTCCACCGATCTGACACTTAACCTGCGATACCGGCCCGCTTCGGGCCTCACCCAAGAAAGGCGAAAACCCCCATGAATATCGACAAGAAGATCGTTGATGATCTTGTCGCGAACGACGTTTCCTTTGTGACCACCGTGCCCTGCAAACAGCTGGCCGGGGTGATTGAGGAAGTCGAGGCGCGCAAAGAAATCTTCCACATCCCCGCCAACAAGGAAGACGAGGGCATGGGGCTGTGCGCAGGCGCTCATATGGGCGGAAAACGTCCGATGATCATCATGCAGAACACCGCCATTGGCGTCACCATCAACACGCTCGCGACGCTGACCCAGTACTACCGGATGCCGCTGCCTATGCTGATCTCCTATCGTGGTGAGCTGCGCGAACCGGTCGCCTGTCAGGTAGAAATGGCGGTTCACACCAAGGCGCTGCTCGCTCAGATGAACATCCCGACCTACCACTTTCACTGGCAAAAGGATGTCGAGGAATTCGATAACATCCTGAAATACACCTTCATGTGCAACAAACCCGTGGCGATCCTGACCGACGCCAACTTCTGGGGAGGCTATGGCGACCAATGATCCGTTCAGAAATCCTGCGCGAAATCGCGCCCATCCTTCGGGATCATCTGGTTGTCTGCAACATCGGTTTGCCCAGCCAGGAACTGCACATGATCGACGACAACGAACGCAACTTCTATATGCTCGGCACCATGGGCCTGTCGTCTTCCATCGGCCTTGGCCTTGCCCCGGCACAGGACAAGACGGTCATCTCCATTGATGGTGACGGGTCCGTCCTGACCAACCTTGGGACTTTGCCGACGATCGCAAACAACGTGGCCGACAACTTCATCCTGCTGATCATCGACAACGGATCCTATGGCTCCACTGGTGACCAGCCGACATATGCGGGCAAAAAGACCAAGCTAGAAAACGTGGCTGCGGCTTGTGGCTGTGAAAACGTGGTGACCTGTCAGGACGTCGACACCGGCAAGGCATTGCAGGCGGCCATCGACAGCAAGCAGATGACCATCATCGTGTCCAAATGCGACAGCGGCAACATCAAGCTGCCTGTCATTACGATGGATCCTGTGGTGATCAAGGACCGCTTTATGAAGGCGGTTGCAAGCTAAGGTATGGGGGCTGCTGCCCACATCCATTCCGCGGAAGACGCGCGGCGGCTGGCCCGCCGCCGTCTGCCGTGGATGATCTTTGACTATATCGACGGATCGGCAGGGGCCGAAACCGGCGCGGATCGCAATCGTGCCGCGATGAACGCCCTTACCTTGCGCCCACGCATCCTGCGCAATGTCAGCAACCGTTCTCTTGGCACCCGCCTGTTTGGCGAAGAAACCGCGCGCCCTTTTGGCATTGCGCCGATGGGCATGTGCAACCTGTCCGGCCCTGGTGCGGACCTGATGCTGGCCCGTCTTGCCGCACGTCACAAGATACCGCATGGCGTGTCCACTGTCGCCTCCACCCCGATGGAACAGATCATCGAAGTGGCCG
The DNA here is from genome assembly GCF_045797845.1 of Tateyamaria armeniaca. Taxonomy (NCBI): domain Bacteria; kingdom Pseudomonadati; phylum Pseudomonadota; class Alphaproteobacteria; order Rhodobacterales; family Roseobacteraceae; genus Tateyamaria; species Tateyamaria armeniaca. The sequence continues at coordinate 971,843 of NZ_JBHDIY010000002.1, read as the reverse complement.
AGGGGCATGCGTGGTTTCAGCTTTATTTCAGCGGTGACGGAACGGGCACCTTCAAGCTGGTCGAACGGGCCAAGGCGGCGGGGTACAAGACACTGGTGCTGACTGTGGATGTGCCCGAAGTGGGCCGCCGACCGCGCGAGTTGCGCCACGGGTTCAAGATGCCGTTCAAGATCGGCCCGCGTCAGTTCATCGACTTTGCCTTGCATCCGCGCTGGTCCTTGACTTCGCTGGCGGCGGGCAAGCCACAGATGGCGAATTTCGAGATGCCGGGGTACGAGTTTGATCGCACCGAAAGCCGCGCAAAAGCCGATTGGGACACGTTGGCGCGCCTGCGCGACGCGTGGCCCGGCAATCTGGTGGTCAAGGGTGTGCTGGACGTTGAGGATTCCGTCGCCTTGCGTGATGCGGGTGTCGACGCCATTCAGGTGTCCAGCCATGGTGCGCGCCAACTTGAAAGCGCACCTGCCCCAATCGAGATGTTACCCCTGATCCGCGAGGCTGTTGGCGATACCTTTCCGCTTTTTTATGACAGTGGGCTGCGGTCGGGTGAGGATGCGCTGAAAGCTCTGATGGCGGGCGCGGATTTCGTGTTCTTCGGACGTATCCTGCAATTTGCCATCGCGGCGGCGGGCGAACCCGGTCTGACCCGGTTGTGGGACGTGCTGAGTGACGAGATGAGCATCGCGATGGCGCAGATCGGCGTGGATCGCATTCCAACCCATCCACGCAACTGACAGACGCTGGTCACGCCGCGCGCGTCCGCCTATCGTGATCAGATGCATGCCGGTTTGAAAGACAAGACAGTTATCGTTCTGGGCGCCGGAATGGTCGGCGTCTGTGCAGCACTCGAATTGCAGACGCGCGGCGCACAGGTGACACTGATCGACCGCCGCGCACCCGGGCAAGAGACGTCGTATGGCAACGCAGGGGTTATCGCCCGCTCGTCCCTGATGCCGCTGAACAATCCCGCACTTTGGTCGGGATTGCCCAAATTGCTGGGAAATCAATCTGTCGGTCTGCGCTATTCATGGCCCTTCATGCTGCGCAATATAGGTTGGGCCACCGGGTTTTTAGCCAATGCGCGGATGGCTCCGTTTCTGGAAACGGCACGCGCGATGGACGGGCTGATCAACCTGTCCTTCCCGGCGCACAAACGGCTGCTCGGCGAGGCGGGCGTGCTTGATCGGCTGCGCGAAACCGGGTGGATCTATCTTTATCGCAACAGTGCGGCCTTTGACGCCGGCGCATTCGGGCGGGATATGCTTGACCGGTTCGATGTTGAAACCGAAGCGCTGGACAGACGCGGCCTCGGCGATCTTGAGCCGGGGCTGAACCCGATCTTTGAACGCGCCCTCTGGATCAAGGATGCGATGTCGGTGAATGCGCCGGGCCGCGTGGTCGAAGCCTATGCAAAACTGTTCACGGATCGTGGCGGGCGGATCGTGCAGGCGTCAGTTGCGTCGCTCACACGTCTTGATGATCGCTGGCTGGCCAACACCGAAAAAGGGCCGTTCGACGGAGATCGTGTGGTCGTCGCAATGGGCCCATGGTCGCGCAGCCTTCTGGAACGGGCGGGTATGCGCGTGCCCATGGCCTACGAGCGTGGATATCATATGCATTTCGGGGGCGCGGGCGATGGTGGCAACCTGGCTCTGACCCGCCCGGTCTACGATGTTTCCGGTGGTTATGTGCTGTCCCCGATGGAGGACGGGCTGCGGATGACAACCGGTGTTGAACTCACCGATTGCGATGCGCCGCCAAATCACGCACAACTTGACCTTGCGGAAGCGTCCGCACGCGAAGCGATTAATCTGGGCGAACGGCGGGATAACACCCCTTGGATGGGACGCCGCCCGACCTTTCCGGACAGCCGTCCGGTCATTGGCGCGGCACCCGGACGGCCGGGACTGTACCTTGCCTTCGGGCATCAACATGTCGGTTTCAATACGGGCCCCGGAACGGCCCGCGTACTGGCCGACCTCATGGAGGGCACATCGCCAGAAATACCGGCCGACCCCTTTGCGCCATCGCGCTTTATCCGCTGACATTCGATCAACAGAAAACCAACCGGGAGAAGACCAAAATGACATTTAGAAGCTTTGTACTGACAGGGGCTACCGCCCTGCTGATGGCAGGGGCCGCGCAGGCCGAAAAGTGGGACATGGCACTGGCCTATTCCGCAACCAACTACCATTCGGAAATCGCGGCAGCCTTTGCTGCCGAGGTCACCGCAAATTCGGATATCGAGATTGTGACGCACCCGTCGGGGTCGCTGTTCGCGGGTGGTGAAATCTTCAACGCCGTGCGCCGTGGTCTGACACCGATTGGCGAGCGACTGATTTCCGCGCTGGGCAATGACGATGCGATCTACGAGCTGGATTCAGTGCCCTTCCTCGCCACCAGTTTTGCCGACGCCAAGACGCTCTACGAAGCGACGAAACCGACCCTGATCGAGACGTTGGAAGAAAGCCGTGTGCATCTGCTGTATTCCTGCCCGTGGCCGCCACAGGGGTTCTATTCTGTGTCCGAGGCAAACTCGCTCGATGACATCTCGGGCATGAAGTTCCGCGCCTACAATGCGACCACATCCAAGTTCGCCGATGGTCTGGGCATGGTCCCCACCACTATCGAAGCGGCAGAGCTGGCGCAGGCCTTTGCCACCGGCGTTGCGCAATCGATGATCTCGTCCGGGTCCACAGGCTATGACCGTAAGCTGTGGGAGCATGTGAACTTTTACTACGACGTCAAGGCATGGCTGCCCCGCAACATGGTGATCGTGAACGGTCGCACATGGGCGGCCCTTGATGACGACACCAAGGCCGTGATTGAAACTGCCGCCGCCACGGCAGAAGAAACCTGCTGGGCCAAGGCCGAGGAACTGGACAGCTGGTACATCGAACAGTTCACGGCCAACGGCATGAACGTGGGCACTCTGAACCCCGAAATGCAGGCCGAGTTCGAAAAGGTCGGTAACGATCTGCGTGCTGCATGGCTTGAGCGTGCAGGCGACAAGGGCGCTGCGGCCCTCGCAGCGTTCGAAGCGGCCAAGTAAGGCACGTGCGCGGCGGGTTTGTCGCCCGCCGCGCCTCGTTCACAACGGAGAGGATTTCGGCATGCGGGCACTTTCAAACGCTTTGGACGGTGTCTATCGCATCGCCGGGTTCCTGGCGGGGCTGCTGCTGATCCTGCTGTGTTGCCTGATCCTTTACAGCATCGTGGCGCGCCTCCTCAGCCTTTATGCGGGCGGTGCGGCAGATGTGGCCGGATATGTCATGGCAACCAGCACCTTCATGGCTTTGGCCTATACCTTCCGCTCGAACGGGCACATCCGGGTTCAATTGCTGGTCCAGCGGTTCACGGGTCCGGCGCGGCGGCGGATCGAGGTGTTCAGCCTGGCCTTCATGTCCGGCATCGCCATTTTCGTCGCGTGGTACATGACCCGGCTGGCCTATGACAGCTACGACTTTGGCGAGCGCAGTCAGGGGGCGGATGCGATCCTGATGTGGATCCCGCAGGCCCCTGTGGCCGCTGGTGCGTGGTTGCTGGCCGTGGCCGTGGTGCACACGCTGATACAGGCGATCTTTGACTATGACGCCGTCAATCCCGAGCATGCGGCGGGACCCGGTGAAGTATGACTGAAACCCTGTCCATCATCGTCTTTCTGTCGACGCTTTTCATCCTGCTGGGCCTTGGTGTCTGGGTGGGTGCGGCGCTGCTGGCCACGGCCATCCTTGGCATGGCCCTGTTCACCAATGCGCCCATCGGGGATTCGATGGCTGTCACCATCTGGGGCGAACAATCGTCGTGGACCCTCACGGCCTTGCCACTGTTCATCTGGATGGGCGAAATCCTGTTTCGAACCCGATTATCCGAAACCCTGTTTCGGGGCCTCGCGCCGTTCATGCGGGGCCTTCCGGGTTCGCTTTTGCACGTCAACATCGGTGCTTCGGCAGTGTTTGCTGCCATCTCGGGGTCGTCTGCGGCGACTGTGGCGACAGTGGGAAAAATGTCGATCCCGGAATTGCGGGCGCGCAATTATCCTGAGTCCATGATCATTGGCACCCTGTCTGGCGCGGGCACCCTCGGCTTGCTCATCCCGCCGTCAATCTCGATGATCATCTACGGCGTTACGGTCAACGAAAGCATCACCAAGCTGTTCATGGCGGCCATGATCCCGGGCCTGTGTCTGGCCCTGTTCTTCATGATCTACGTGGCAGCCTGGTCGGTTCTGAACCGGGCGACCTTCAAGCCTGACCTGACGGTCGAGGTCTCCAATCTGGGTCGCAAGCTGCTGGACCTGCTGCCGGTGCTATGCCTGATCGGGGCGGTGATTGGTTCCATCTATTCCGGCGTCGCGACGGCCACCGAAGCGGCAGCGCTGGGCGTGCTGGGCGCGTTCCTCCTGTCGGCGTTTCAGGGCGGACTTACATGGACGAACGTGCAGGAAAGCATCATGGGATCGGTGCGCACCACGGCCATGATCATGCTGATCCTTATGGGGGCGGGGTTCCTGTCGCTGGCCATGGGTTTTACCGGCATCCCCAAGGCGCTCGCGACCGGGATTTCCGCGTGGGACCCGTCGCCGGTGATGCTGATCCTGATCCTCACAGTGTTCTACATCATTCTGGGCTGTTTTCTTGACGGGTTGTCCTCGATCGTACTGACCATGGCGGTGATCGAGCCGATGGTCCGAGCGGCGGGCTTCGACATGTTGTGGTTCGGCGTGTACCTCATGATCGTGGTCGAGATGGCGCAGATCACGCCGCCCATCGGGTTCAACCTGTTCGTGTTGCAGGGCATGACGGGCAAGGACATGGGCTTTATCGCCAAGGCGTCGTTCCCGATGTTCTGTGTGATGTGCGTGTTCATCGTGGTGCTAGTACTGTTCCCCGGTCTGGCCCTGTGGCTGCCAGAAACGCTCAGCAAATAGCGATGGAGGAGCGGTCGGTTGGTATCCTGATGCTCGACACCGGGTTTCCGCAGAATCCACGGCGATGTGGGCAATGCCCGGACCTATCCGTTTCCGGTGCGCTTTCACGTGGTGCAGGGCGCGACCACGGACGAGGTGGTCGCGGGCGCAGATCGGGCGCGTGCCATGTTACCTGCGTTCATCACCGCCGCGCGCGATCTTGAGGCGGCAGGCGTGCGAGCCATCACCACTTCCTGCGGGTTCCTGAGCGTGGTGCAGGCGGAAATGGCCGCCGCCGTGTCTGTCCCCTTTGTTGCGTCCAGCCTGTCATTGGTCCCGCTTGTGCGCCAAATGGTCGGGGGGCGTCCCGTGGGTGTGATCACCGCGCATTCAGGCCATCTGTCGGCACGTCATCTGTCGGCCTGTGGCATAGACCCTGACTGGGCCGTCGTGCGCGGCATGGAGGACGTCGCGGCCTTTAGCGATCCGATCCTCCGTGGGGCAGAATCGCTGGATGTGGAAACGACACAAAGCGCAGTCGTCGACATCGTGCGTGCCTTGCATCGGGACGTGCCGGATTTGGGTGCGTTGGTCTTCGAGTGTACGAACCTGCAGCCCTACGCCGCCGCAGTTCAGGCCGAAACAGGACTGCCCGTATTCGGCATCTATCACGTCGTGCAGATGCTGCATGATGCAACGCACGCGCTGCATTTCGACGGGCAGGTTTAGAATGCGACCCGGTCGCCGCCTTTCAGCGCAAGGATGTCGCGCGCTTCATCCGGCGTGGCGACCTCATTGCCCAGATCCTCGACGATCCGCCTGATCTTGGTGACTTGCTGAGCATTAGAGGTCGCCAACTCTCCGCGATTGATGAACAGGCTGTCCTCCAGCCCGACGCGCACGTTGCCGCCCATCTGGCTGGCCGTGGTGGCCAACGGCATCTGCGCGCCACCTGCCCCCAGAACGGACCAGCGGTAATCATCGCCAAACAGGCGGTCCGCCGTCCGTTTCATAAAGATCAGATTGTCGACTTCGGGCCCGATCCCACCAAGGATGCCAAAGATGAACTGGATGAACACGGGCGCCTTGAACAGTCCCTGCGCCATGCAGAATTTCAGATTGTAGAGGTGGCCGACGTCGTAACACTCGTGTTCGAACTTGATGTCATGCGGGGCGAGGGTTTCGGCGGCCTCGCGAATATCGGCGAACGTGTTGCGAAAGATGTTCGCCTCTGACCCTTCGACATAGTCCTTTTCCCAGTCGAATTTCCACGAGTCATAGCGCCCGGCCAGCGGGTGAAAGGCAAAGTTCATCGACCCCATGTTGAGGCTGCACATCTCGGGTGAAAACTTGGTCGCGGCCTTGATCCGTTCCTTGATCAGCATGGTGGGTGCACCGCCGGTGGTGATGTTCAGCACCGCATCGGTTGACTGTTTCACCCGCGCCAAAATCGGGGCGTAGTGGTCAGGTTCGACCGAGGGGCGAAAATCATCAGGGTCACGTGTGTGCAGGTGCAGGATCGACGCGCCTGCCTCGGCGGCGGCGATGGCCTGTTCGGCAATATCGTTCTGCGTGATCGGCAGATGGTCCGACATGGTGGGCGTGTGGATCGACCCGGTGACTGCGCAGGTGATGATCGTTTTCGTCTTGGCCATGGGTCAGTCGCCTTTTTGTTTCGTGTTCACACGGTAGCTGAGCGGAAAAAGCTCGAGGTCAAAGCGGTCGCGTACTAGGCCCCAGACTCCCTTTGGCGCTTTCAGCATCACAACGATCGCAACTGCGCCCAGCACCATCAGATAGATTGTGCCAAAGTCTGCCAGCGTCTCGCGCAGCAGGAAAAACAGGATGGTGCCGATGATTGGCCCTTCAAGAGTTCCGATGCCGCCAATGACCACGATGAAGATCACGAAGGCAGTCCAGTCATTCACGCTGAAGGCCGCATCGGGCGAGATGCGCAGTTTTTGCAGAAACAGCAACCCGCCGATGACGGCAGTGAAGGCCGACGTGACGACATAGACCTCAAGTTTGGTGCGCCAGATGTCGATGCCGAGGCCGGAGGCCGCAACTTCGCTGTCCCTGATCGCGGTAAGAGCAAGCCCGCGACGTGAGCGCAGGAAGAGGTAGACGCAGGTGATGACTGTGACAGCGGCCCCCAAGGCCAGCCAATAGCTGAGCGCCTCGCGACCAGACCGCGAGTCCGCGAGGGAGCGTACGATGCCAACGGGCAGCGACGTGCCCGATCCACCGCCAAGCGCGGATATTTGCGCGAATGTCAGGCGGAACACCTCGGCCACGACCCAAGTGCCGATAGCGAAATAGGCCCCTTTGAGTCGGAAAATCAGGGCGGCCACTGGCACCGAAAGGGCAGCGGCCAACACACCCGCCAATAAGATTGCCGCAATCGGGTGCAGCCCGCCGAATATGGTAAGGGCGAAAAGCATGTAACCGCCAAAGCCCACGAACGCCTGCTGGCCCACGGACACAAGACCGGCATAGCCCGCCATTAAGTTCCACAGGCAGGCCAGCGACAGGTATAGGAAAATCTCGCCCATCAGCCGCAGATCGGCGCGCCCGGCCCACCACGGGGCAAGGGCCAGAACAATCAGGGCGAGGGCCGCGATGATCATCGCGATGCGGCTGGCACGGGTGGCGCGGGTGACGGCGGGCGTGCTCAATGCTCAACCCTCGGGAACAGGCCGTTGGGCCGCACGGCAAGGACCACGAGGAAGGCGATGTGCCCGGCCAGAACCTGCCAGCCCGGGTCGATCTTGGCCCCGATGGTCTGTGCCACGCCAAGGATCACGCCCCCTGCCAGCGTCCCCCAGATGTTGCCAAGCCCGCCGATGATCACAGCCTCGAACCCAAAGATCAGACGCCCGCCGCCGATGGCCGGATCAAAGCTGGTGCGCACGCCCAGCAGGATGCCCGCAATGGCGGTGACGGCAAGCGCCAATGCCATGGCCATCCCAAAGACATGCGCCTTGTTCAGTCCCATCAACTGCGCGATGTCCTGATTGTCCGAAACCGCGCGAAAGCCCCGGCCCAAAGCGGTGGAATAGAAGATCCATTGCAGCCCGGCGATCACCACGATGGCCATGCCAAAAGTCAGCAGCGGCAGAATACCGAGCGACAGACCACCCACAGCGACGCTGGCCGTTTCGATGGCCCCCGCGTTCAGCTTTTGCGGATCGGCAGTGTAGCCTTCGAGCAGGGCGTTCTGCACGATCACAGACAGTCCGAAGGTGACCAGAAGGGGTGGCAGAATGTCGTCACCAAGCGTTCGGTTCAAAAGCCCGCGCTGCAGCACATAGCCAATCCCGGCCATGGCGGGCATGACGATCAGCAGGGCGACAAACGGATGAATGCCCAGCAGGACAGTTGTGCTGAGACCCAGATAGGCAGCAAGAATGATCAGATCGCCATGGGCGATATTGACCAGCCGCATCACCCCAAAGATCAGCGACAGACCGGCGGCAAAAAGCGCATATAGCCCGCCCAACAGGATGCCCTGCACCACTGCGTTGACCCATTCGATCATGCATCCACTCCGAAATAGGCGGCCGTGATTTGGTCGCGGGTGATATCCTCGACCCGGCCCGTCAGCGACACGCGCCCCTCTTGCAGGCAGTAGACACGGGACGAAACGGCCAGCGCCTTGGTGATGTCCTGTTCGACGATCATGGCCGTCATGCCGCCGCTGATGATGTTTGGCAGCGCCTCGTAGATGGATTTGATGATGACTGGGGCAAGGCCCAGGCTGATCTCGTCAAACAGGATCAGGTCCGGATTGGACATCAGCGCGCGCCCGATGGCCACCATTTGCTGTTGCCCGCCTGACAGCGAGGTGGACGGCTGGTTGCGCCGCTCCTTGAGGATGGGAAAGAGGTCATAGACCGCATCAAGTGACCACGGCCCCGCGCGCCCAACCGTGCTGCCAAGCCGCAGGTTTTCCTCAACCGAAAGTGATGGGAACAACTGCCGCCCCTCGGGCACCAGTGCGATTCCGGCGTAGGCCACCTGATCTGCGCGCAGCGCACCGATGGGGTGCCCGTTGAACTGCACCTGCTGCGCAGCGTTGCGCAGCAATCCCGAGATTGAGCGCATCAGTGTCGTCTTGCCTGCCCCGTTGGCCCCGATGATGGCAATCACTTCGCCTTTGGCGAGTTCCAAGTCGACGCCGAACAGGGCCTGAAAGTCGCCGTAATGTGCATCGAGCCCGTTCAGTTTCAAAAGGGGTTCAGACATCCGGATCGACTCCCAGATAGATTTCCTTGACCTCGGGGCTGTCCATTATGGTTTTGGGCGGCCCTTCTGCGATCTTCTTGCCAAAGTCGATGACGATCAGCCGTTCAACAACGGCGAGCAGGGCGTGCACGACATGTTCGATCCAGATGATCGTGGTGCCGCCCGCGTGCACGCGTTTGATGGTATCGATCAATGCGATGCATTCGGCATCTGTCAGTCCACCCGCAATCTCATCAAGCAGCAGCAGTTTCGGTTTGGCCGCCAGTGCCCGCGCCATCTCAAGGCGCTTGCGATCCAGCAGGGACAGCGCACCGGCGCGGATGTTGGCCTTGGGCAGCAGGCCGGTGTCCTCCAGTACGGCCAGCACATGCGCCTCGGCCTCATGGCCGTGCAGCCCGGCGCCCTGCGTTGCACCGACCAGTGCGTTTTCAAATACCGTCATGCCGCCAAAGGGCTGCGGCACCTGAAATGACCGCGCGATGCCCAGTTTGCAGCGCCGCGCGGCTGAGGTTGTCGAGATGTCCTGACCCGCAAAAGCAATTTGCCCGGCGTCTGGGCCAAGCGCCCCCGTGATCAGATTGAACAGGGATGTCTTGCCCGCCCCGTTGGGCCCCAGAATGCCAACTGCCTCGCCTTGGGCGACGTCAAAGCTGGTGTCGTCGGCGACCACGACAGCGCCGAACGACTTCTTGAGGCCCGAGATGGACAGCAGGGCGGACATAGGCGTGGCTTATCCCAGCAACTGCAACTCGCCACCCACGGGGATCGCGGGCGCGTGCTTGTTGTTGGTGATCACCAGTTCGACTCCGTCCCCGGACTTTTGCCACTGACCGGACACAAGGGGTGTCTTGGACACGTTCGGCACTGGGCCGTTTGACCAATTCACGTCACCGACGATGGTGGACATGTTCGTGGCCTGGATCGCTGCGGCATTTGCATCCGGGTCCTCCAGATCCTCCGAGCGGGTGATGGCATCGGCCACCACCTCAAACAGCGCATGTTTGAACCCGATAGGCTGGGTCCAGGGGCGACCCGTGGCGGCGGTAAACCCGCTGGCCAATTCGCCTGCAGACGTCCCTGTGAGCGAAGAATTAAACGGATGGTTGGGAGACCACCAGATTTCAGTGGTCAGACCAATGCCGCGATCCCCGAGGGCGTCGATTGCCGAGGGGAACAGCAGTGCCTTGCCGATGGTCGCGACCTTGGGGTTGAAACCTTGCTGTGCTGCCTGGCTCCAGAAGGTGCCGAAATCCGGTGGGATCATGACGCCTGTCACAATCTCGCAACCCGCATCCTTGAACGCGGCAATGTAGTTGGAAAAGTCGTCGTTCAGCGGTTGGAAGCGGCCGGGATCAACCAGTTCGAAGCCCTGTTCGGCAAGTGGGCCGGGCAGGCCAAGTTGCGGGTCACCCCATGCGTTGCCGTCGGCATCATTGGGGAACAAGCCGCCGACCTTTTTGGCCACACCTGCGTCGTTCCACAGGCCGGTGAAGTTGGCGATCACATCCTCAAGCCCCCAAAAGAAGTGGTAGGTATAGCGAAAGCCCTCGGCAGGATTGCCGCCACGGCCAAAGAAGTACGGCTGCCATGGCGCGTCGGTTGTGACGCAGGGCACTTCGTTGATCTCGGCCTGATCGGCGACAGGGTTCGTGGTGTCGGGCGTCGCGGCGGCGGTGATGATGTCGACCTCGTCCGACAGGATCAACTCCGCGGCCACTTCTGCGGCGCGGTTGGGGTTGGACTGGCTGTCCTTTTTGATGATCTCGATATTGTAGGACTTGCCGTTGTTGGTCACACCGCCTGCGAATTTGGCGCGCAGCCCTTCGAGGATGTAATCGTCGGCCTCTGCAAACCCGGCCAGTGGCCCGGTCGAAGGCGTGACAAAGCCAACCCTGATCGTGGGATTTTGCGCATACGCCCGCGTCGATGTCAGAATTGCGGGTGCTGCGACAGTCGCTGCAAGCCCGCCAAGGACGTGACGTCTTGTGGTGTTGGTTTTCATTTCTTTCCTCCCTGAGAAATCATGTCTTTTCGTGTCGTTCCCCGCGTTTGCGCAGGTGTTTGTTATGTCGAATGTCTCACCCTTGCAGATGAAACCATGCATTCAAAACGATATCTCCGTGCCGATGGTTTGCAGTCTCCTGTAATCCGATGCGTTTCCGGATTTGGGTTTGGTGTTTCAGCCGTCCGCCTCCAGAATGTGTTCAAGCTGTGCCAGATGACGTGCGACGCGCGCCTTGGTGGCCTCAAGATCGCCCTTGGCCCACCTGCGCAGCCCTTGCCCTGCGGCCATGCCGGTGTGGCCCGCATCCAGCAACGTCTGCAGATGGAGCGACGGGTCAGGGCGCGCATCCAGATCGAACAAGACCTGGCGGTGAATGTCCTGCGTCAGCTCAAGGCCCACCAGATCGGCGTTTTCAAGGGGGCCAAGCACGGCGAGGCGGCGGCCAAAGCTCGCCTTGACCACATCGTCCACCGCTTTGGCCGTGCAAATCCCGTTCTCGACCAGACTGATCGCCTCGCGCCACAGGGCGTGTTGAAGGCGGTTGCCGATAAAGCCGGGAACATCCTTTTCCACCATCACTGGCGTCTTGCCCGCATCCGCGAGCAACTCGATCATGCCTTGGGCGATGGCCGCATCCGTCCATTCCGTTTTCACCACTTCGACCAATGGGATCATGTGCGGCGGATTCCACCAGTGCGTGCCAAGCGCCCGGTGACGGGACTTCAGGCCGCCCATGATCCTGGTGATCTGGATGACGGATGTGTTCGATGCCAGAACCGCGTCTTCGGGCGTGTGGGCCTCGACTTCGGCGAAAATCGTCTGCTTGAGGTCCAGCTTTTCCGGTGCCGCCTCGAAAACATATGCCGCGTCACTCACTGCGGACTTTACCGTGTCGCACAGTTCTATCCGCTTGAGCGCCTTGGCGATCTCGGTCTCGCTTGCGCCCAAAAGGGCCATGCTGTCTGAAATCCGCGACGGCGCGCTGCGCAGCATGTCCGGGTTCGGATCATGCAGGGCAACATACTGACCCGCACGGGCAAAGGTGAGCGCAATACCGTGGCCCATAAGGCCCGCACCAATCACCGCGATTTGCTGGTTCTTGGTCATCCCGCCGTGTACCCGCCATCGGCATAAAGGATGTGTCCGGTGTAAAAGTCCGACGCCTTTGAGGACAGGAAGAGGAGCGGCCCGGCCAGATCTTCGGGCTCGCCCAAGCGCCCTTTGGGCACGCGGGTCAGGAACCCGTTGCGAACGGTCTGCGCCTGATCGGTGTCCTCGAACATCCACGCAGTGAGGGGCGAGCGGAAAACCGTGGGCGCGATGGCGTTGACCGTGATGCCCATCGGCCCCAACTCGCATCCCAGCGCCTTGGTGATCCCGTCCACAGCAGCCTTGGACGCGCAATAGGCGGTGTAACCCGCAGGATGGCCCAGCAGTCCGCGGGCTGAAGACATCAGAACGATCTTGCCGCCATCCCCCTGCGCTTGCATCCGCGCACTTGCGGCGCGGGCCATCAGCCAGCTTTGGGTGACGTTTGCATCCATGACACCCTCGAAGGTCGCAGGCTCCATATCCCCGATCTTGGCCACCTTGTTCATGCCGGACGCAACAATCAGAATGTCGATACGACCAAAGGTGGCGACGGCTTCCTCGACCAGCGCGGCACAGGCATCTTCGCTGTCGGGGCGGGCGTTGATCTGGTGCGTGTCGCCTTTACAGGTGGCTGCCACGTCGGCCATGGCGTCCGCATTTCCGGCGGCCAAGACAACCTTGGCCCCGGCCCCGGACAGGCAGCGCGCGGCGACCGCGCCAAACGCGCCCGAAGCACCCGTGATCAGCGCGACCTTGCCCGAGACATCAAAGAAGGACAGGGGGTTATCAAGGCTCATGGACGCCCTCCTTCGGGATAGGGAATCACCACCAGCATCTTGCAGACATGGTTGCTGCGGTTCTCGATCTTGCGGACCTCGCCCGGCGGGATCGTGCAACTGTCCATCGCACTCAGCACTGTGTCGGTGCCGTCGATGGTCACAGTCATCTCACCCTCGATCACGACATAGACCTTTTCGAACGGCGTTGCGTCCGGGCCTGCGCCACCACCGGGCAGGAATTGCGAAAAGCCGACCCACTGGTTTTCTGGCCCGCCCTCTTCAAAGCCTTGCAACCGAAGCCCTGTGACACCCCAATGGTTCGGGGCCTCGTATTGCGTTGCATCGGCAAAGCGTTTGACGTGCATTTCAGAAGTCCTCGCCTGCCTCGATGCGGTATCCCTGATCCTTGTCCATCATGGCAACGAGCCGAATAATGCAGCCATCGCCCCGATCCCAATTCCAGGGGAAGAAGGCAAAGGTGACGCGCTTGCCGGTGACGCGATCCAGATCACCGCCCACGTTCTCGATGCCCAGAATACCGTTCTTGAACAATTTCTGGTGCACGGGTTCCCACTCGGGAAAGTCAACTTCCCACGGGGTGCCGCCGGACCATTCAAGGTATTCCTTTTCCAGATGCGGCAGGATGGGGCCATTGCGTTGCGGGCCGATGGCGGTGGCCAGCGGGTGATCGTTGGCTTGGGTGTCGTGGCCCACAACCTTGATCCCTTTTTCCACCATCCAATCGGCTGCCGAAGGCACAAGACCGGGGCAATAGGCAAAGTAGTCACCGTCCTCGTACTGCTTGTGCCAGCCTGTGTTGATGATCAGCACATCGTTCTTGCGAATGGCATGACCGCAGGCTTTTTCCAGATCGTCCGCCGTGATCTGTTCCCATTTTTTCTTGGGGATGCTCACCACGAGGCCCGAGCCAAAGAAATGCGGCAGCGGCACTTCGTCGATAAAGGGTGTGCCCTGCACCACGTGGGCGGGCGCGTCGATATGGGTGGTCACGTGCATCGTGGTCGTAATGGTCTGGGACAGCACGCCGGACTTCGCCATGTAATGCTTGCGGTCGATCTGCACGTCCTTGAAATACGGCCAGTTCGGGCACTGGAATCCGTAGCGGTGGCTGAGGTTCACAAACTCCAGCCCCATGTCGTTGTTGTCGTTTTCCTGAAAATCGATTCCGCGAATATTGACGACCATCCGTTCCTCCCAAAAGCGGTGATAGGTGTTTCGGGATATGGTGGAACTTGTACCGTATTGCGGTCAAGCGTTGATTTACACCGCGTCGTTTCATAGGGTCCGAACAGTGGTACACGACGGATAGCATCAGCGTAGCATTGCGATGGGAAGGCAAGAAGTGAAGCAAATACAAGGTATTCAGGTTATTTCTCGCTCTGCTGACATCCTGCGTACCCTTGCCCAAGAAACAGATGGCTTGAGCCTTGGGCAAATTGCTGCTCGCGTGAATTTGCCCCGTTCTACGGTACAGCGGATCGTTGCGGCGCTGACGATCGAGGGGTTCATTTCATCGGACAAAGGATATGGGGGAATCAGGTTGGGGCCTGAAATCCAAAGCCTTGCGCAAGCCGCAGCAACCGATGCGCGCGACCGCATTCGCCCCGTGATGGAACGCATCGCGGATGAGACTGGAGAGACGGTGGACTTGGCGATCCTGGACGGCGCCCGTATGCTGTTCATCGATCAGATCGTCGGCAGTCAGCGTCTGCGCACGGTGTCCAGCATTGGCGAAAGCTTTCCCTTGACTACCACGGCCAATGGAAAGGCGGCGCTTGCGGTCATGGATCCAGCGCTTGCGACCAAACTGATCCTGGCTGAGCTGGGTCAACACGGGGCCAAGCCCCTTGCCACAGTCCTGCGTGAAGTCGAAGCCATCCGGCAGGGCGCTTTGGCGCGCGATGAAAATGAACATACCGAAGGGGTTAGTGCCATTGGTTACGCTATGCGCGACCCGCGCGGCGACATCTATGCGATTTCAACCCCGGTGCCGAGCACACGTTATGACCGGGTCAAGGATCGCCTGACCGAGGCGATGTTGCGCCATTTGACCGGCATCGCGCTTTGATCGGTGCGTCGCAGGCTGTCGCCCAGATGTCGTGAAACCATTGGACTTGCCGGACGCCGTGCAAGACCCTTTCCCCACGCTTTGTGACGGGGGACAGGTATGAATTCGCACTACCGGGTTGTTGTGATTGGTGGCGGTGTCGTGGGCACGTCGGTTCTGTACCATCTCGCCAAGATGGGGTGGAGCGATGTGTGCCTTATCGAACGCTCGGTCCTGACAGCCGGATCAAGCTGGCATGCCGCCGGCGGAATCCATGCGCTGAATGCGGACCCCAACATTGCACAGCTTCAGGCCTACACCATCGATTTGCTGAGCGAAATTGAGGCCGAATCCGGCCAGAACATCGGATTGCACATGACCGGTGGTCTGACCATGGCCGGAACCCCGGATCGCTGGGAGTGGCTGCAATCGGCCTACCGCACATTCCAATCCATCGGGATCGAGGATTGTCGCCTTGTTACTGTCGAAGAGGCAGTGGAGCTGAACCCGATCATGTCTGGCGACGGTCTGCTGGGCGGCATGTGGGCGGACCGCGAGGGGTACATCGACACCACGGGCACGGTGCATGCCTATGCCGGGGCGGCCAAGAAACACGGCGCGACGGTGGTAGAACACAACCGGGTTCTGGAGTTGAACCAAACGCTTGAGGGCTGGGAGGTTGTGACCGAAAAGGGCACCGTGACCTGCGAACATGTGGTCAATGCCGCCGGTCTCTGGGCCAAGCAGGTGGGGCGCATGGCAGGGATCGAACTGCCGGTTTCTCCGCTCAACCACCACTACCTGATCTCCGACACGATCCCGGCGCTGGAGGACATCGACTTCGAAGTGCCCATGACCGTCGATCTCGAAGGGTTCACCTATCTGCGTCAGGACCAGAAAGGTGTGCTGCTGGGCATCTACGAGATCGACCACCAGCACTGGAACATGGATGGCGCGCCGTGGGAGTACGGGTTTGAGTTGCAGCAGGAAGACCCGGACCGCATCGAAAAAGAGTTGATCATGGGGTTCGAGCGCTACCCGGCCTTGCAGGATGTCGGGGTCAAGACGTGGGTCAACGGGGCCTTCACCTTCTCACCCGACGGAAATCCTCTGGTCGGCCTTGTGCCGGGCAAGCGCGGATACTGGTCGGCCTGCGCGGTTATGGCCGGGTTCCTGCAAGGGGGCGGTGTGGGCAAGTCGCTGGCCGAATGGATGATCCATGGTGAACCAGAGGCGGATGTCTATGGCATGGATATCGCCCGCTACGGCGTTTGGGCCGAGAACAAGCAGTACATCAAGGAAACCACGGGCCAGTTCTATTCCCGTCGCTTCGTGATGACCTATCCGAACGAGCAATTGCCCGCGGGCCGCCCGCTGAAAACTGCCCCTGCCTATGCCGATATGACGGCCGCCGGGTGCCAGTGGGGCCAAAGCTGGGATCTGGAGGTGCCACTTTACTTTGCCCCAAAAGGGTTCAAGGAAACGCCGTCGCTGAAACGCTCAAACGCCCACGACATCGTGGCTGCTGAGTGCAAGGCAGTGCGCGAAAAGGTTGGCCTGCTCGACATCACCGGCTTTTCCCGCTTCGAAGTGTCGGGCGAAAATGCCGAAGCCTGGTTGAACAGCGTCATGGCCTCGCGCTTGCCCAAGCCGGGCCGCGCACGGCTGGCCCCGATGCTGGGCGAAGATGGGCGGTTGAAGGGCGATCTTACAGTCTTCAACTGGGGCGACGGCACATGGTGGATCATGGGCAGCTACTACTTGCGCACATGGCACATGCGCTGGTTTGACGATCACATAATGGACGGGGTCACGGTGCGCGATCTGGGCGAAGAAGTGGCTGGATTCTCCCTTTCGGGGCCGAACTCAAAGGCCGTGATCGAAAAACTGACGGATGGCCCGGTGGGCGATCTGTCCTTTATGGGGTGTGCAGATTTCGACATCGGGATGCTGCGCTGCAAGGTTGGGCGGCTCTCTGTCACAGGCGAGATGGGGTACGAGATACACTGCCGTATGGGCGATCATATCACCCTGCGCAAAACCCTGCTGGACGCTGGCGCGGATCAGGGAATGGTCGAGGTTGGTTTTAACGCCCTCCTCTCCCTGCGGCTGGAAAAGTCATTCGGCATCTGGTCTGCGGAATTTACCCAAGGCTATACGCCCGGAATGACGGGCATGGATCGCTGGATCGACTGGGACAAGGACTTTGTCGGCAAGGCAGCGGCAGTGGCTGAACGGGACGGAAATGGCCCTGCGCAGATGCAGGTGACGCTGGATATCGACGCGGACGGTGCAGATGCGTCGGGCTATGAGCCGGTATGGAAAGATGGCGAAAAGGTCGGCTTTGTCACTTCGGGGGGCTATGGGCATACGCTTGGCAAGTCGTTGGCCATGGCGCTGGTCAACACCGAACACAGCGGTGAAGGGACTGACCTGAAGGTTCACATCGTGGGGGTGGAACGCGCCGCCAAGGTCATCGCCGCCTCGCCTTATGACCCCGCGGGCAAAGCTATGAGAGGATGAGCAGACGCCCCAAAAGACGCGGGCGCGGCGCACCCCCAGCAAGACGCGCCACACGGATTACCGCAATTTGCGCAACCCGTTCCCACCGATGAACGTGTTCTCGGACGATCGCATTGCCGCGATCCATGATGCGGCTTTGGATGTGCTTGAACGGCTGGGCGTGAAGGTGCTGCACCGGCAGGCTCGTGCCACGTTCAAGACAGGTGGTGCGCGCGTCGATGAAACCACAGAAATGGTGCATATCGGGCGCGACATGGTTAAAGCCGCACTTGCCACGGCCCCCAAATCGTTCCCCCTGATCGCGGGCAACCCGGACCGCAATCTGCTGATGGAGCTTGGTTCGATGGTGTTTCAACCCGGCGCCGGGTGCCCGCACGCGACTGACTTGGAACGGGGTCGCCGGCCGGGCACGGAACAGGATTTTCGCGAACTGATCACGCTGACCCAGCACTTTGATGTCCTGCACATGATACCGCCACTGGTCGAACCGCAGGATGTGCCGATCCACCTGCGGCATTATGCGATGACGAAGGGACAGATGGAACTGACGGACAAGGTGCCGTTCATCTACGCCCGTGGGGCAGGGCAGGTGCGCGAAGCCTTCGAGATGTTGCAGATCGCGCGTGGCATTTCGGACAGTGATTTCGCCGCGCATTCGCATTGCTACACCATCATCAACACCAACTCACCTCGTCAGCTCGACATTCCGATGGCCCAAGGGGTGATGGATTTCGCGCGCGCGGGCCAGATGGCGATCATCACTCCGTTTACGCTGATGGGGGCGATGGCGCCGATCACTGTGGCGGGGGCCATGACCCTGTCCCATGCCGAGGCGCTGGCCGCGATCACCCTTGGACAGTTGATCAACTCCGGTGCGCCGGTCTGTTACGGCACCTTCACCTCGAATGTGGATATGAAATCCGGCGCGCCGATCTTTGGCACGCCTGAGCATTTCAAGGCGTCGCTTGCCGCTGGACAACTGGCGCGCCACATCGGTCTGCCGTGGCGGTGCGCCTCCGGGTCGGCGGCGAACCTTGGCGATGTGCAGGCCGCCAATGAAACGCAATTCGGTACATGGGGCTGTCTGCTTGCCGGGGCCACCGTGACGCTGCATGCCGCGGGTTGGCTCGAAGGGGGGCTGACAGTCTCGTACGAAAAGCTGATCACAGATGTCGAAGTGCTTCAGATGATGGCCGAGCTTTGTACGGCCACTGCGGCGGATGAGGGCGGGATTGCGATGGATGCGTTGGAAGAGGTGCAGCCGGGCGGTCACTTTTTCGGTGCGGCACACACGATGGAGCGGTATCAGACCGAATTCTACGAACCGCTTGTCGCTGATTTTGCCAATATCGGCACGTGGGAGGAACGCGGGAGCGTCGACGCAACCACGCGTGCGACAGGGATCTGGCAGGGCATCCTGCGTGACTTTATTCCCCCAGCGGGTGACGGTGATCGGCTTGCCGCTCTAGATCACTACATCGATGACCGGATCGCCGCGGGTGGGTGCGCCCCGGAAAGCTGACATAGCGCTTTCGAGGTTGCGCCGGTTTGAAGGTGGCGTGTAGCGTCTGGCAAAGGGAGATGTGCAGGGTACATGCGTACGCAAGTTGTGATCGTCGGCGGTGGGCCATCCGGGCTGTTACTTGGCCAGCTTCTGCACAAGGCGGGGATCGACACTGTTGTTCTGGAGCATAAGTCGCGCGCCTATGTGCTGGGCCGTATCCGCGCCGGCGTGCTTGAACGCGGCCTTGTCGGACTGATGGGCGAGGCGGGCGTCGATGCCCGCATGAAGGCCCAAGGTTTTGTGCATGACGGCACGCTGATTGCCTATGACGGCGATATGTTTCGCGTCGATTTCTCGAAACATACGGATGCGACTGTTGTCGTTTACGGGCAAACCGAATTGACTCGCGATCTCTACGAGGCGCGTGAGGCGATGGGTGGTGACACGCGGTTCGAAGTCGACAACGTCGTGATCCATGATGCCGACACCTTGGCACCCTATGTGACATTTGAACAGGACGGGGCGACGACGCGCATTGACTGTGATTTCGTTGCTGGATGCGACGGGTTTCACGGCGTCAGTCGCAAAACGATACCAGACTCCGTGCGCACCGATTATGAAAAGGTCTATCCCTTCGGCTGGCTGGGCGTTCTTTCGGAAACACCACCGGTCAATGACGAGTTGATCTACGCGAATTCCGACCGTGGCTTTGCTTTGTGTTCGATGCGCAATGCGCAACTCAGCCGGTATTATATCCAGTGTGCAAACGGGGACAGTCCGGACAACTGGTCCGATGACGCGTTCTGGGACGAATTGCGCCGCCGTATTCCGGACGCTGCCGCGCAGACACTGGTGACAGGCCCAAGTATCGAGAAATCCATCGCGCCGTTGCGCAGTTTCGTGACTGAACCGATGCGGTGGGGGCGGTTGTTCTTGTGTGGGGACGCGGCGCATATCGTGCCACCGACCGGGGCCAAGGGTCTCAATACGGCAGCGTCTGACGTCCATTATCTCAATCAGGGTTTGCGGCAGTTTTATGCGGACGGCGACAGCCACGGCATAGACACCTATTCGCAAAAGGCGCTGGCGCGGGTCTGGAAAACGCAACGGTTCAGCTGGTGGTTTTCCAACCTGATGCACCACTATCCTGACCAGACGGATTTCGACAAAAAGATGCAACTGGCCGAACTGGCCTTGCTGCGTGACAGCGCCGAGGCGCAGGCGGCCATGGCTCTGAACTATGTCGGATTGCCGTACTAAAGCACCGTGCGCATCTGGTGACCCGGGGCAAACAGCAGGCGCACTTTGGTCACCGACGCGTCGTCATCCCAGGTCAGGCGATCAATCGCAAACAGGGCGCTACCCTGCGCACAGGCTAAAACGGCTGCGTCCTCAGCCTCTGCCTCAAGGGCGGAAAACGAAATCTCGCCGTGGGTATATGGCGCATTCTGCAACAACCACTCATTCGCGCTGACGTTCTGGAACGGCTCGTTCTGTGCGCCCGGAACCACGTGCGGATTGATCCAGCGGCTTTCCAGTGCATAGGGTGCGTCATCCGCAAGGTGCAGCGCACGCACATACATCAACGCGGTTTTCGCAGGTGTGCGCATGGCCGCGCTCACGTCCAGCGGTGGGGTGCGCAGATCACGGGTGATACGCTGATAGCTGTACTTGCGGCCCCGCTCCTCGACCTCGCGCCGGATCACGGCAATGTTGAGTGTGGCCTTTGCGACGGGTTGGGCCGCCACGCGCGTGCCTGCCTTGCGCCGCCGATCCAGAAGGCCCGCCTCTGCCACGGCGCGTAAGGCGCGGTTCACAGTCGAGCGCGCACAGCCAAATTCCTGCGCAAGATCAGCCTCGTTCGGGATCAGCTCCCCAGGCTTCCACATACGGGTCCGAATGCGGCGCAACACCTCGTCCTGCACGCTTTGCCAATTACGAAAAACAAGCGAGTTCATATCGCATCCTTCAGCGCATCAATTGTGCCTTTGTAGGCGGCCACGATCTGCGCCCTTTTGATATGTGTTCCGTCTTGCACCATGTGCCGCCCCGCCGCCCATACGTCTTTCACAAGACGATCGTCGCCCGCAAAAATCCATGCATCCAGCGTGGCATCCTGAGCGCGGTCGTACAAGTGCTCGGACGTGGTATCGAGCGTCATCAGGTCGGCCCAAAATCCTGCCGTGATCTGTCCGGTCTGACGCCCTGCTGCCCGCGCTCCGCCATGCAGTATCGCATCGAACATGCGCCGTCCGGTCGATGTATCAGCCGTCGCCAATGCCGCCCGCGATCCGTCGCGCAAGCGTTGGGAGTATTCCAGCGTGCGCAACTCCTCGCCAAGCGCGATGCGGATGTTGCTGTCGGACCCGATTGCAAAGGTACCGCCCGCGTCGCACCACCGCACAGCGTCAAAGATGCCGTCGCCCAGACTGCTTTCGGTGATCGGACACAAACCGGCGATAGCCCCGGATTTCGCCAGCCGGCTCGTTTCGTCCGGTGTCATCTGCGTGCAATGGATCAGACACCAGCGGTCGGACAGGTCCATGTTGTCCAGCGCCCATGTGACAGGGCGGGCGTTCCAATGGTGCTCGACTTCCTCTACTTCTGCGCGTTGTTCGGCAAGGTGCATGTGGATCGGGCCGTTGGGGAAAAGTGTCGCATATGTCGCCAGATCCTGCGCGCTGACCGCACGCAGCGAATGCGGTGCGACGCCCAGATTTGCGTCCGGCGTCAGGTGTTGCATAGCGTCACATGCCGCTTCGTGCAGGGTTTGAAACTGGTCCAGCGTATTGCCGAACCGTATTTGTCCCGGGCCAAGCCCACGCCCGTCGCACCCTCCGAATTCGTAATGAACAGGCAGCAGGGTCAGACCGATCCCGGTGAGGGAAGTGGCAGCGCAGATGCGGACCGATGTCTCGGCAGGGTTGTCGTAAGGCACGCCGCCCGGCCGGTGGTGTAGATAGTGGAATTCGGTGTTGGTGGCGTATCCGGCCTCCAGCATCTCCATCTGGACAAGCGCGGTGATCGCCTCGATATGATCCGGTGTCAGACGGTCCAGAAAACGGAACATAAGCTGCCGCCATGTCCAGAAACTGTCGCTGGCGTGTGGTCCGCGCCTTTCGGTCAATCCTGCCATCGCCCGCTGAAACGCATGGCTGTGCACATTGACCGGGGCGGGCAACAGGCACGGCACGCGTGTGCCCGTCGGCTCCACCTGTTTTGTGACGGCACCGATCCGCCCGTCATCCAGCACGTCCACCCGAACAGCCGACGCCCAGCCATCCGGCAACAAGGCCGTTTCCGCCCAGATCGTTTGCATCACCGCCTCGCTTGACAGATTATTATGTACGCACATAAAAACATTAAAAGAGGTATATCGCAACTGAGTCGTGCCCATGCTTTTGACCAACGCCAAGATCGCAACGCTGCGCTCCAACGACGATTTCGACTTGATCGAAAGCGGCGCAATTGCGCTTGAGGGGTCGACGATCCGGTGGGTCGGGACACTGGCCGAGGTGCCGGATGTGTTTTCCAGCCATACCGCTCATGACCTTGGCGGTCGGTTGGTAACGCCCGCGCTGGTCGACTGCCACACCCATGTCGTGTTCGCAGGCAACCGCGCGGCGGAGTTCGAGCAACGCCTGAACGGGGCAAGCTACGCCGAAGTGGCCAAAGCGGGGGGCGGGATCATCTCGACCGTGCGGGCCACGCGGGCTGCGAGCATCGACCATCTTCTGAATGATGCCCTCACGCGCGTCGATGCACTGATTGCCGAAGGGGTCACGCTGATCGAGATCAAGTCGGGGTACGGTCTTGACCTAGAAACCGAGTTGAAGATGTTGCGTGTCGCCCGCCGGATCGCGCAGGTTCGCCCGATTGAGGTTCGTACCAGTTTCCTTGGGGCACACGCGATCCCCCTGAATTCGCAGGCAGCGCAGATGAGTATATCGACACCGTCTGCATCCCCGTCTTGCGCGCTGCGTTCGCCGAAGGGCTGGTGGATGCAATGGACGGGTTCTGCGAGGGGATCGCCTTTGACACAGGCCAGATCGCGCGGGTGTTCGATGCGGCGGTGTCCCTTGGCCTGCCAGTCAAGCTGCACGCTGAACAGCTGTCACATACCGGCGGCACTGCACTGGCGGCGCACTACGGCGCGCTCAGCGCGGATCATGTGGAATACGCAACCGAAGAGGACGCGCGCGCATTGGCAAAATCCGGCACCGTTGCCGTGCTGCTGCCAGGCGCATTCTACACCTTGCGTGAAACGCAGAGCCCGCCGGTTGATGCCTTCCGCACCCATGGAGTTCCCATGGCCCTGGCCACGGATTGCAACCCCGGCTCTTCACCAATGACCTCGCTCTTGCTGGCGATGAACATGGGCTGCACCCTGTTTCGTATGACCCCGCTTGAGGCGTTACTGGGCGTCACCGCGCATGCTGCTGCTGCGCTGGGCGTGCCGGATTGCGGGCGGATCGTCGCGGGTGCGCAGGGCGATCTATGTGTCTGGGACGTTTCTGAGCCTGCTGAACTGGCCTATCGCATCGGGTTCAATCCGCTGCATGCCCGCATATTCAGGGGGTGCTATGATCCTCACGCCCGGGGTGGCCACGCTAGCACAATTGCGCGCCATCTGGTCCGGGCAAGGGGCTGTCACGCTTGATGCCTCTGCACATGCGGGCATTCAGGCTGCTGCAGATGCAGTCACCCGCGCCGCTGCCGGGGACGTGGCGGTCTATGGCATCAACACAGGTTTTGGCAAACTGGCGAGCGTGAAAATCGCCCCGCGCGATGTCGTACAACTGCAACGCAACCTGATCCTGTCTCACTGCTGTGGCGTGGGGAAGCCTTTGGACGCCGCAACCACGCGCCTGATGATGGCGCTGAAACTGTTGTCGCTGGGGCGCGGTGCATCTGGTGTCGCCATGACCACCGTCGCGCTGATCGAGGCAATGCTGGAGAAGAATGTTCTGCCGGTCATCCCCTCGCAAGGGTCTGTCGGGGCCTCTGGCGATCTGGCCCCGCTTGCCCACATGGCGGCAGCGATGATGGGCGAAGGGGAAGCGATTCATGAGGGGCAGCGTCTGCCAGCGGCGCAAGCGTTGGCACGGGCCGGATTGTCGCCCATCACTCTGGGCCCAAAGGAAGGTTTGGCGTTGATCAATGGCACGCAATTCTCGACCGCCTGCGCGCTGGTCGGTCTGTGGGGGGCATGGGCCAATGCAGCGACGTCCGTGATCACCTGTGCGCTGTCCACGGATGCGATCATGGGCTCAACCGCGCCATTGCAAGACGCCATTCACACATTGCGCGGCCATGCGGGGCAAATCGAAGTGGCCCGCGCACAGCGGGCGTTGATGGAAGGGTCTGAAATCCGCGAAAGCCACCGCGCCGGCGACACACGCGTCCAAGACCCCTATTGCATCCGATGCCAGCCGCAGGTCACTGGCGCCACGATGGACCTGCTGCACTTTGCCGGACAGACACTTGAAATCGAAGCGAACGCTGTCACCGACAACCCGCTGGTGCTGGTCGATGATGATCTGATCGTGTCGGGCGGAAACTTTCACGCTGAACCCGTGGGCTTTGCCGCCGATCAGATCGCCATCGCGATTTCGGAAATCGGGGCCATCGCGCAGCGCCGTGTCGCGCTGATGGTGGACCCGACCCTGTCCTTTGACCTGCCCCCGTTCCTGACGCCGAATCCCGGATTGAATTCGGGGCTGATGATTGCCGAGGTGACGACGGCAGCGCTGATGAGCGAAAACAAGCATCTGGCCAACCCCTGCACCACAGACAGCACGCCGACCTCGGCCAATCAGGAGGATCACGTGAGCATGGCGGCCCATGCCGCCCGTCGGCTGGAGCGGATGAACGCCAACCTAAACGTCATTCTTGGGGTCGAGGCGATTTGTGGAGCCCAAGGGATCGCGTTTCGCGCGCCCTTGCCGACCAGTGCGCCGCTTCAATCCGTCATCGCCGTGCTGCGCCGCGACGTCCCTGAAATCGCCGAGGATCGCTATATGGCTCCTTGTATCGAGGCCGCCGCAAGGATGGTTGCGACTGGATCGTTGTGTATTGCAGTGGATTTGCCCGGATTCGTCAGGGGGGACGTCGCATGACCCCCGTTTCGGTGCGCAAAGGGTCCAGCCCGATCATCCTCGGGTTCCCCCATGCGGGAACTCATGTGCCACCCGACACTGCCGCTGATCTGAATGAAGCCGGGCGCGCCCTGGCAGATACGGATTGGCACATTGACCGGCTTTATGCCGGTCTGTTGCCGGACATCACGACAGTACGTGCGAATTTTCACCGCTACGTCATTGATGCCAATCGTGATCCTGCGGGCGTCAGCCTGTATCCCGGCCAGAACACGACGACACTGGTGCCTCTGACCGATTTTGACGGGCAGAATATCTGGACCACACCGCCGACTGAGTCTGCGATTTCTCCGCGGTTGAGTGCGTTTCACACGCCCTATCACGCCGCGCTTGAAACCGAGATCGCGCGCATTCGCGACTTGCACGGAGTGGCAATCCTGTTCGACTGCCATTCCATACGGTCGCGTATTCCATTCCTGTTTGATGGCACGCTGCCTGATTTCAACATCGGCACAGATCGGGGAAAGACCTGCGCGCCGGAAATCGAGCAGGCTGTTAACGACATCTGCAAAACAGCGTCGGGCTACACATGCGTTCTGAACGGCCGGTTCAAGGGCGGCTGGACGACGCGCCACTATGGTCGACCGGCAGATAACGTGCATGCGATCCAGTTGGAGCTCGCCCAGTCCACCTACCTTGAGGCGGAACATGCGCCGTGGACCTACGACCCAACCAAGGCTGATGCGCTGCGCCACCACCTTACTCGCATTCTGACAACACTTGCTTCCCTCGTCCCAACCGCAGGAGCGACTCAATGAACAACCCGCGCCACAACGTCCGCGATGTTTTTCCCCCGACAGGTTCCGAGATCACAGCCAAGAGCTGGCTGACCGAGGCCCCGATGCGGATGCTGATGAACAACCTTCATCCAGACGTGGCCGAGAACCCGCACGAATTGGTTGTCTATGGCGGCATCGGGCGCGCGGCGCGCACGTGGGAGGATTTTGATGGCATCGTCGCGGCCCTGAAAGACCTTGAAGACACCCAGACCCTGCTGGTGCAGTCGGGCAAACCGGTGGGTGTGTTCAACACCCACAAAGATGCGCCGCGCGTGTTGATCGCCAATTCCAACCTCGTGCCGC
The DNA here is from genome assembly GCF_045797845.1 of Tateyamaria armeniaca. Taxonomy (NCBI): domain Bacteria; kingdom Pseudomonadati; phylum Pseudomonadota; class Alphaproteobacteria; order Rhodobacterales; family Roseobacteraceae; genus Tateyamaria; species Tateyamaria armeniaca. Next base: position 945,478 of record NZ_JBHDIY010000002.1, on the reverse strand, counting down.
ATTGGGCAACGTGGGACCATTTCAACGAACTCGATAAGCGCGGGCTGGCGATGTACGGCCAGATGACCGCCGGGTCTTGGATCTATATCGGCACGCAAGGCATCGTGCAGGGCACCTACGAGACGTTCATGGAAGCCGGGCGTCAGCACTATGATGGCAACCTGACCGGGCGCTGGATACTAACTGGCGGGCTGGGTGGCATGGGTGGCGCACAGCCGCTCGCCGCAGTCATGGCCGGGGCCTGCTGTCTGGCGGTGGAGTGTGACGAGACCCGCGCTGATTTCCGCCTGCGCACCCGCTACGTGGATGAGAAAACGCATGATCTCGACACCGCGCTGTCGATGATCGACGCCTGGACCAAGGCGGGTGAGGCCAAATCCGTTGCGCTGATCGGCAATGCGGCGGATGTTTTCCCCGAGCTGGTCAAGCGCGAGATCAGGCCAGATATCGTCACCGACCAGACCTCCGCCCACGACCCGATCCACGGCTATCTGCCGCAAGGGTGGAGTGTCGCCGAATGGCGCGCCAAACAGGAAAGTGACCCCAAATCCGTGGAACAGGCCGCCCGCGCGTCGATGAAAGTGCAGGTCGCCGCAATGGTCGATTTCTGGAACGCAGGCGTGCCCACGCTCGATTACGGCAACAACATCCGGCAGGTCGCGCAAGAGGAGGGGCTGGAAAACGCGTTTGCCTTCCCCGGCTTTGTGCCTGCCTATATCCGCCCGCTGTTCTGTCGTGGCATCGGGCCATTTCGGTGGTGCGCGCTGTCCGGCGATCCCGAGGACATCTACAAGACCGACGCGAAGGTCAAAGAACTGGTGGACGACCCGCACCTGCACAACTGGCTCGACATGGCGCGTGAACGGATCGCGTTTCAGGGGTTGCCCGCACGTATCTGCTGGGTTGGGTTGGGCGTGCGGCACAAGCTGGGCCTCGCCTTCAACGAGATGGTGCGCAACGGTGAACTCTCCGCTCCGGTTGTGATCGGGCGCGATCATCTTGATTCCGGCTCCGTCGCGTCGCCCAACCGCGAGACGGAGGCGATGAAGGACGGCTCGGACGCGGTGTCCGACTGGCCCCTGCTGAACGCCATGCTGAACGTCGCCTCGGGCGCTACCTGGGTGTCGCTGCATCACGGTGGTGGGGTCGGCATGGGCTTTTCGCAGCACTCGGGCATGGTGATCTGTTGTGACGGGACAGAGGATGCAGACCGGCGCATCGCCAATGTGCTGTGGAACGATCCGGCCACGGGCGTCATGCGCCACGCCGATGCAGGATATGACACGGCACTGGATTGTGCCCGCGAACAGGGGTTAAACCTGCCGGGCATTCTGTCGAGGTAAATCATGTTTCTGAAAAACGCCTGGTACGTCGCCGCATGGGATCACGAGGTAATGCGTGATCTTCAGCAAATCACGGTACTCGGCGAAAAGATCTGCATCTTTCGCCTCGAAAGTGGCGAGTTGGTCGGGCTGGAGGACGCCTGCCCGCACCGCAAGCTGCCGCTCTCCAAAGGGCGGATCAAGGGCGACACGGTCGAATGCGGCTATCACGGGCTGACTTTTGATTGCGCGGGCCAATGCGTCTGGGCACCGGGCACCGGGCGCATCCCATCCGAGGCGCGCGTACATGCCTATCCACTGCACGAGAGATACGGGCTGGTCTGGATCTGGATGGGCAATCCGGCCTTGGCTGATCCAAACGATATCTTCGAAATCGAAAACTACGACAACCCGGCATGGGGCATCAATCGCGGTGCGGCGATGGAACTGGACTGCAATTATCTTTTGATGTGCGACAACCTGCTGGACCCGACGCATGTGGCCTGGGTCCACCAAAGCAGCTTTGCCACCGATGCCACCAAGGATACGCCGTTGCGCGTGACCAAAACCGACGAAGGTGTGATCGTGCACCGCTGGATGATGGATCATGAACCGGCCCCGTTTTACAAGAAAGTGGTTGAGTTCGACGGCAATTGCGACCGACTGCAGCACTACGAAGTGCGCTATCCCAGCCATGCGCTGATCAAAGCGGTGTTCACGCCAGCCGGCACGGGTGGGCCGGACGGGCCATTGCATGACAAGACGTTCATCATGGACAGCTACAACTTTATGACGCCGGTGACCGAGTCCCAGACGCGTTACTATTGGTTCCAGCTGCGCAATATTCGCGCGGATGACGAATCCCTGTCGCAGATGATGAGCGAGGATGTCCAACACGCGTTCGAAGAAGACCGCGACGTACTGAATCAAGTGCAGATCGGCATGGCCAACAAAACGTCGCCACACATCGATTTGCCCATTGATGGCGGGCAGTTGCGGTTCCGTCGGCAGCTTCAGGCGATGATCAACGAGGAACAGCAGGTGGATCGCCAGATGGCCGAGTAGGCCAGATTCAGTTGTGCCCGGCGATCAAAGCCGGGCCTGTTTGATAATATTGACGCGTGTTCACCCAAAGCGCTTCAAATACTTAGGCGTCGATGCCACCGAGTGTTTACGTGGTCAGGCGGATCCGCGCACTTTGATTTCACCATCGAACAGTTTTACGAATTGTTCTTCCGGCGATTTTTTTGCGTGTATTGCCCCCACCAAGCGAGACACCGCCGTGCGCCCGATTTCGTCCACGTTCTGAGCGACGGTGGTAAGGCTGGGCACCGTGTAAGGGCACAGTGGGTAGTCATCGTGGCCCATGATCCGCAACCCACCGACACGCTTGCTGCCGGGTTCCAGCCCGTGTGACGCAGCCGCGCGCAACGCGCCAATAGCCACCCGATCGTTTACGCAGAGGATGGAGGAATCGATCAGCCGTCCCGCAGCGAACTCCCTGTCCAGAACCGCCTCTCCATGAGCCTCAAACAGACCGTTGTCCTGTATCATTTCCGTGCCGATGATCTGCGGTTCATGACCCAACTCGTCCATTTTCGCGATATAGGCATGCTCGCGCTCCATCGCGTTGAAGTTCACGCGCGGCATGGCAAGAAAGACGGGTGGCTTACCGACGCGGCACAGATATTCCGTGGCAAGCCCCGTGCTCTGGTCGTGGTTTGTCCCTACGAAATCGACGTCCGGCATGTTTTTTGGACGCGAATCGAACAGCACAAAGGGCAGGCGGGATCGCAGGCGGTCGTGCACTTTCATGTCGCTGTGATTGCCCAACGGGGCAACAAGGGCGCCATCCACGCTCATCGACATGAATGTCTCGGCGGCACGCGCTTCGATCAGCGGGTCGGAATGCGAACACTGGGTGATGACTGTAAATCCGGCTTCCATCGCGGCGCGTTCAATGGCTTCGAGTAGCTTGGTGAAGAACAGATCATTCAGATAGGGGATGATGACCCCGATCATGCCGGTCGATTTGCGATTGAGACGTGTGGCAAAAAAATTCGGAACATATTCAACACGCTCAAGACCTTGCGCGATACGGTCCCGCGAGGTGCGGCTGACGCGCTCCGGGTCCTGGAAATAGCGTGACAGGGTTGGACGAGATACGCCGATTGCGACGGCCAGTTCTTCCATCGTGTCGATACGTTTCTTGTCGCTCTGCACGGAACGGTGCCTCCCTGACTTTGTGTGCACGTGGCTGGATGTCGCTGAATGACAATGAATTTTAACGCGCGCCAAAAAAGTGTCCTGTATCTTGCCTATGATTGCAAGAAAAGAGACACAAAGCGCGCGCGGTGGCACCAAACGACCAGAGCGGTTTGCGTACAAAAAACTTAAATACGTGGGTGCCACATTTGCGACTAAGGGTCAGGACTCACTGGAAAATCGTCACGAGCGCAGCGAGGGCGATCACATAAACGAACACTGCGGTGCATCTGTCGTTGAGAAAAATGGTGAGCCGTGCAGGGTTCGAACCTGCGACCCGCTGATTAAAAGTCAGCTGCTCTACCAACTGAGCTAACGGCCCCACTAGGCGGCCTATCTAGAAAGGGCAGTCCGTCGGGTCAAGCCGATTCTGTCCTGTTTTTCTGCGACATACTGGATTCCCCAAATGCGTGGCGTTATATGCGCGCAATGCATGAACCTTCCTTCTCTGATTGGCCTTTCATGAAAATGCACGGGCTGGGCAACGACTTTGTCGTTGTGGATGCACGTGTGCGGCCCGTTGCCGTGACAGAACGGTTGTTGCAGGCGCTTGCGGATCGGCATCGCGGGGTTGGATTTGACCAGCTTGCGGTGATCACCGAAGGGCGCGATTTGACAATCACCTTCTACAACGCGGATGGCTCGCAATCGGCGGCCTGTGGCAACGCCACCCGCTGTATCGCAGCGCGTGAGATGGACCTGAGCGGTGCCGACACGCTCAGCATTGATGTCACCGGGCGTGGCGCCTTGCAGGCGGTCCGCACCGCGGATGGGGTGACATCTGTCAACATGGGCGTGCCGCTGCTTGACTGGCAAGACATCCCGCTGGCGCATGACGTCGATACGCTGGCCCTGCCCATCGACGGGGCGCCGGTTGCGACGGGTATGGGCAATCCGCATTGCACGTTCTTTGTTGATGATGTGACTGCCGTTGATCTGGCCACCGAAGGCGCACGGATCGAGGTTCATCCGCTGTTTCCCGAACGCATTAATGTGCAATTCGCCCAGGTGATTGGCCCCGACCACATCCGTATGCGCGTCTGGGAGCGTGGCACAGGGATCACGCTGGCCTCTGGTTCGTCCTCCTGTGCTGTCGCCGTGGCGGCAGCCCGCAAGGGGCTGACCGGACGTGCTGTGCGCATTGACCTTGATGGGGGTACGCTCAGCATCGACTGGCGGGATGACGGTGTCTGGATGTCCGGGCCCACTGCGCATGTCTTTGACGGTGTGCTGACCCAAAGCTTTCTCGACTCGCTATGAACGCGCCTGTTTTCTCTAATCACGGCTGCCGCCTGAACGCCTATGAGACCAAGGCGATGGAGGAGCTGGCCACGCAGGCCGGCATGCAGGATGCCGTCGTGATCAACACCTGCGCGGTGACCGCAGAGGCCGTGCGCAAGGCCCGTCAAGACATTCGCAAACTGCGCCGCACACACCCGGACGCCAAGCTGATCGTGACGGGCTGTGCGGCCCAGACCGAACCCGAGACGTTCGCTATTATGGACGAAGTGGACGTCGTCATCGGCAATACCGAAAAGATGCAAGCCAGCACTTGGGCAGGCCTCGCAGGTGATTTCGGCACAGAGCCCGTACAGGTGGACGACATCATGTCGGTCACCGAAACGGCCGGTCATCTGATCGACGGATTTGGCACCCGCAGCCGGGCGTATGTGCAGGTTCAAAACGGGTGCGATCACCGCTGTACCTTCTGCATCATCCCCTATGGGCGCGGCAATTCGCGTTCGGTTCCTGCGGGCGTGGTGGTGGATCAGATCAAGCGTCTGGTGGATCGCGGATTCAACGAGGTGGTGCTAACCGGGGTCGATTTGACCTCGTGGGGCGCTGATCTGCCTTCAGAACCGCGATTGGGTGATCTGGTGCTGCGGATCCTCAAACTGGTGCCCGATCTGGCGCGCTTGCGTATCAGCTCCATCGATTCAATCGAGGTGGACGCAGCCCTGATGCGAGCCATTGCCACCGAACCGCGTCTGATGCCGCATTTGCATCTGTCCTTGCAGCATGGCGACGATCTGATCCTGAAACGGATGAAGCGGCGGCACTTGCGCGATGATGCGATCCGCTTTGCACAGGAGGCGCGCAGGCTGCGCCCGGACATGACGTTCGGCGCTGACATCATTGCGGGGTTCCCGACGGAAACAGAGGCGCATTTCCAGCAGTCTCTGGCGTTGGTGTCGGAGTGTGATCTGACCTGGCTGCACGTGTTCCCCTACTCGCCACGCCCGGGCACGCCAGCTGCGCGTATGCCGCAGGTGAATGGCAAAGCGATCAAGGATCGGGCGGCACGGTTGCGCGCCGCTGGGCAGGCCCAGGTAGAAAAGCACCTGAACGCACAGGTTGGCAAAACGCACCGCATCCTGATGGAAAACCCGACGATGGGCCGCACCGAACATTTTGCCGAGGTTCGTTTGGACGCACCGCAGGTCGAAGGGCAGATCGTGACAACGCGGATTCTGTCCAATTCAGGCACACAGCTCATCGCCTGATACCATCGCCATCTCCATCGCCATCGGCACGTCGGGCGGGCAAAGAAAAAGCCCCGCAAAAAGGCAGGGCTTTCTCAAAATTCGTATGCAGAGCTGCGTCTACTTTTTGTAGCGCGCCTTGACCGGTGCCCAAATGCGTTTGTTCGTCAGGTACAAAAGCACCGACAGAATGGTCAGGAACACAACGCCGACAAAACCTGCCTGTTTGCGCGCCGCCAGCTTGGGTTCTGCTGTCCACATTAGGAACGCAGACACGTCCTCGGACAGGTGCTGCAAGTCCGTTGCATGGCCATCTGCAAACTCAACGTCATCACCATAAAGCGGAGGTGCCATGGCGATCCAGCCACCGGGGAAGACGGTGTTTTCGTAAAGAATCGCACCTGCTTCTTCTTTTTCTTCGCCGGTGTACCCGGTCAGCAGGGCTGTGATGTATTCAGGGCCACCGATCCCGTTCATCAACTGGTTGATGCCCAGACCATAAGGACCGTGGAAACCGGCCCGCGCCTTAGCCATCAGGCTCAGGTCAGGGGCGTTTTCCAGGTTGGACTCAGGGAAATGATCGCTGGGGTTTGCCGGGCGGAAATCGTCCAGTTCGGCGTCGAACACCTCATAGAACTGGGCATAGGCCCGCACCTGATCTTCAGGCAGCCCGGGGCCGCCCTCATCGCTCAGCGTGCGCAGGGGTACGAATTTCAGACCGTGACAGGCGGCGCAAATCTCGGTGTAGATCTGCAAACCGCGCTGCAACTGGTTCTGGTCGTAGGACCCAAACGGACCGTCAAAGGAAAAGTCGACGTTTTCCACATGACCGCCCGCCTTGCCAGCGGCCGAGGCTCCGGTGGCGAGCATGACTGCCACCACCGCACTTGCTGCAAGTTTCTTGAACATTTGCAGTCTCTCCTTATTCCGCGGGTTGTGTCGATGGGGCTGCACCCGCATCGCCACCACCATAGTGTGCGGCAAAGTCTTCTTCGATGGTCGCAGGTTGCGCATCCGGCTTCTCGATCACGCCAAGCAGCGGCAGGATCACGAGGAAGTAGGCGAACCAGTAGGCCGACGCGATCAACGAGATCGTGTTGTATGGCTCTTCGGCTGGCCGTGCACCGACCCACATCAGAACAAAGAAGTCGACAACCAACAGCCAGAACCACCACTTCAGCATCGGGCGGTAGCGGGCCGAGCGGACCGACGATGTGTCGAGCCATGGCGCCAGCGCCATCGCAACGATCGCACCGAACATCGCAACCACACCAAAGAACTTGGCGTCCACGATGCCACCGGTCAGGAAGCCTGCCAGTTGCACGACCCAAACCTCATCCGTGAAGGCACGCAGGATGGCGTAGAACGGCAGGAAGTACCATTCGGGCACGATGTGTGCAGGCGTCGCAAGCGCGTTGGCCTCGATGTAGTTGTCCGGGTGGCCCAGATAGTTGGGCATGTAGCCGACAACCGCAAAGAACACGACGAGGATCACGGCAAGCGCGAACAGGTCCTTGATCACGAAATAGGGCCAGAAGGGCAGCGTGTCTTTCGCCGCTTCCTCTTTCGAGCCACGGCGTACTTCGACACCCGTGGGATTGTTGTTGCCCGTGGTGTGGAAAGCCCAGATATGCAGGATCACAAGACCCGCAATGACGAAGGGCAGCAGATAATGCAGGCTGAAAAAGCGGGTCAGCGTGGCATTGTCCACGGCGGGTCCGCCCAGCAACCAGGTCTGAAGCGCCTCACCGATGAACGGGATCGCACCGAACAGGCCGGTGATCACGGTGGCACCCCAGAACGACATCTGACCCCATGGCAGCACGTAGCCCATAAAGGCGGTGCCCATCATCAGAACGTAGATCAGCATGCCAATCACCCACGTGATCTCGCGTGGCGCCTTGTAGGAACCGTAATAGAGACCGCGGAAAATATGTGCATATACAGCGACAAAGAACAGTGACGCGCCGTTCATGTGCAGATAGCGCAGCATTGCCCCGCCATTCACGTTGCGCATGATGTGTTCAACCGAGGAGAACGCATGGTCGACGTGCGGCGTGTAGTGCATCACCAGAACGATCCCGGTGATGATCTGCAACGCAAGGCAGAACGTCAGCACGATGCCCCAGATCCACATCCAGTTCAGGTTCTTGGGGGTTGGGATCATCAGCGTGTCGTACATCAGGCCAACGATTGGCAACCGCTTGGCGAGGCCCTTTTCCCAGGCCGCCTTTGGTTCATAGTGGTCGTGAGGAATTCCACCCATGGTCGTTTTCTCCCTTAACCAAGCAAGATTGTGGTGTCATCGACGAACTCTGCCTGCGGAATCGGCAGGTTTTCAGGCGCGGGACCTTGGCGGATGCGCCCGGAAATATCGTAGTGCGAGCCGTGGCAGGGGCAGAACCAGCCGCCGAAATTGCCCGCATTGTCCAGTGGAATGCACCCCAGATGCGTGCAAACGCCGGTCATAACGAGCCACTCGCCCGCCTCGTCAATGCTGCGGTTCACGTCAAGGGCGTCGGTGCCTTCGGCGTTGGCATTGCGCGACGATGTGTCGGGCAAATCGGCCAGTTCAACTGCGCGCGCCTCGGCAATCTCGTCTTCTGTCCGGCGGCGGATGAAGACGGGTTTGCCCAGAAAAAGAACCCGCAATTGCGAGCCCGGCTGCAAGTCAGCCACATCCACGCGCATCGTGCTGGCCGCACGCACGTCGGCAGAGGGGTTCATCTGGTTCACAAGCGGCCATACGGCTGCACCTGTGACCACGACGCCCGCACCGCCAGTGGCGTAGTACAGGAAATCGCGGCGGTCGCCGTCATGTTCTTCTTCTGCGTGGGACACGGGGACTTCTCCAGTTTCCAAGCGACCACAAAGGGTCAATGACAGATCAGGTCGCGCGAAACGCGCCACCGACATTGAAAAGCTATCTAGCGCTGTCCGTAGGCCACGTCCAGCGTGCAATCTGGCACACGTGGTCGCAGGGGTCTTGTTTAACCCTTTGTTAAGACTCACGGACCGGGCTGTCGGTTTTCAACTTCGAAAGTGCGCAAAGCGTCCGACTGTGTTTGGGCGCGGGCCAATCGGGGAGTCGTTTTTTCGCAGACGTGACGCCCCGCGCGTCATTTTTCTTGCGCAATCCCGGTCAGGGCGCTGTTGCGGTCATCGATGCGCGTGCTGCAAACCCGTCATACCAGCCCGCCAGTGCTTCACGCCCTTTGCGCCATTCACGCGGCCCGTGCCGAAAATCCAGATACCCCAGCGCACTGCCAACTGAAATGTGGCCAGCGCCGATGGGCCCCGACAGATGGCTCATCCAGCGGGTGTTCAGCGCATCCAGACCCCGGTCGACTTTGCTCCACTGCGCTTCGATCCAGTCCTGCGACTGTTGCGCCTCATCGCGCAGGCGAACTTCATAAACCATGGACACAGCGCTATCCATGATGCCATCGCCCGTGGCTTCGAGCGTCAGCGTTTCCCAACGGCGCGCGCCGGTCGGGTAAAGGCCGCCCTGATACAGGTCATCGAGATAGGCGGTGATCACCCGGCTGTCATACAGCGTCACGCCTTCTGGCCGCTCAAGCGCAGGTATCCGGGCCAGTGGATTGGCTGCCGTCAGGCTCGCATCCGAGTCCAGTGCCGTGGTGGTCACCTGCGCCAGTTCAACAGCATCCGCTTTGTCCAGTTCGTGAAGTAAAACAACGACTTTGCGCGCAAATGGGGAGGCGGGCGAGTAGTAGAGCTTCATGTCGTATCCTGTCTGATTTCGGTTCAGCGTAGCAGAGTGTTCAGTCCTGTCTATCGGCCCCACGCATCAGCCCGGCCAGGATGCGCGTTTCGCTGCCCATCCCATAGGCATCCATATAGTCGGCGGCGCGCAGGCGCACATCGTCGGGTTTGTTCTGGTTCAGTTTCCATGTGCCATCGACGCCCTCGATCTTCATCCGGCAGGGCACGATCTGGCGCATCATCCGATCGAGCACTTCCGGCGTCATCTTGTCGGTTTTCCACGGGCGCTTGGGTTCAAGTTGATCTTCGAAGTGTTTCGACTGGCGGTCCAGCAGCGCGCGCATTTCCTCATGGGGGCGCAGTTCCAGTGTTCCTGTCAGATGCACGGCGACATAGTTCCATGTGGGCACCTGATCGGGCACTTCGTACCAGTCAGGAGAGACATAGCCATCCGCGCCACTGACCGCGATCCGCGCCGCCATCGGGGCCTTGAGCGCCCGTGCGATCGAGTTGGAGCGCACAAGATGCAGATGAAGGTGGCTCGCATCCTCATCAATCAGAAATGGCACATGCGCCATCAGCGGCCCGGCCTCGCCGTTCACCGCCAGAATGCCGAAAGCCCGCGCATGTGCAAAGGCAAGGTTCGCCTGTGCGGTCTGGTCATGGAAAACGGGGTTGGGGTGCATCGGTCTTGTCCATTCTACGTCGCGTCCCTCTTGCCTCTGCGCGCGCGGCTTGGCAACCTGCTGCTGTTCTCAGGGCGGGGCGGAATTCCCCACCGGCGGTATGTAGGCACGACCTGCGAGCCCGCGAGCGCTTCGCCAGTGGCGAGGGTCTAGCAGATCAGGTGAGAGGCCTGAGCCGACGGTCACAGTCCGGATGAAAGAGAACGTGCAGGCGCGCGCCGGACAGGCGTGTGCCACTGCACGCAATCGCCTTGGGTGACGTGTCTGAACCTAAAGGAGATTTGCAATGACACACACCCGCTTCGCATTCGTAAAAGCCCGCTGGCATGCCGATATCGTCGACCGCGCATATCAGGGCTTTACCGAATTGATCCTGCCCGCGCAGGTCGACAGCTATGACGTGCCCGGTGCGTTCGAGATGCCATTGATGGCACAGACCCTCGCTGAAACGGGGCGATATGACGCCATCGCCTGTGCCGCCCTTGTGGTGGACGGGGGCATTTATCGCCATGATTTCGTCGCCTCCGCTGTGGTCGACGGATTGATGCAGGTCGGCCTCAAGACCGGCGTGCCTGTCCTGTCGGTGTCGCTGACGCCGCACCAGTTTCAGGAAACCGCGCATCACATGGGCATTTATGGCGATCATTTCGTGATCAAAGGACGCGAGGCGGCGCAAGCGGCACTTGGTATCCTTGAAACACGGCGCGCCTTGCGCTCAGCGGCCTAGATAGGCGCGCAAAGCCTCCGGTGGGTTGGACATGATCTCGCCCACCGGGCGGGGTGCCTCGGCACGTCCGTCATGGACAAAGATCACTTGATCCGCTGCGCGTTCGGCATCTTCGGGAGCGTGGGTGATCATCAGCACTGTGGCGCCGGTTTCACGCGCCACGGTGCTGGTCAGGTCCAGCATCTCGCCCCTCAGCGCAGGGCCAAGGGCCGCAAAGGGTTCATCAAGCAAGAGCAGGGGCTTGCCCTGTACCAGAACACGGGCCAGAGCCGCGCGGCTTTGCTGCCCGCCTGACACGTCGCCGGGCTTGCGCGATCCAAACGCGGCCAGTCCGACGCTATCGAGTGCGGCTGCGACTTTCGCCTGTTCCTCGCTGTCGAGGCGCAGCGCCGGACGCAAGCCAAGGCCCACATTCTGCGACAGCGTCAGGTGGGGAAACAGGTTGCCGTCCTGAAACAGCATCGCGATGCCCCTCTGATCAGGCGCGGCCGTGCTGACATCCTGTCCATCGACACGGATGGTTCCGATGCTGTCGATGTATCCGCCAAGCGCGTTCAGCAGTGTCGACTTGCCCGCACCTGACGGGCCGATGACGGCCACACGCTGGCCTTTGGCGACCTCAAAGGTGGCGCTAAGCTCAAATGCGCCTTGCGTGATGTGCAGCCCGTCAACCTTCAGCATGTCGTCGCCCCCATGCATCGCACATCCAGAACATCCCCAACGCGAGGGTCAGCAGCAAAAGGGCTGCGCCTGCTGCTGCATCTGTCCGGTAACTGCCCATCAGGCGGTACATCTGCAAGGGCAATGTCGCCCGGTCATTGTCGGCAAACAGGGTCACAACGCCCAGATCCCCGATGGACAGCGCCGCCGACAAGCCCGCGGCAAAGCCCAGTGGCGTGCGCACACGTGGCAGGATGACGATGCGCCAAAGGGCGACGCCCGACAGGCCCAGACCGGCGCTGAGCCGCCCATAGTCGTTCATCACTTGCCGCATCGCAGGAATCAGGATGCGCACAGCAAAGGGCAGGCCCATCGTTGCGTTGACCAGTGCCGTGACAACAAGAGCGAGGTCCGCGGGCGCGGCAAAGGGGTTGATCAAAATGAACCACCCCGTCCCGATCATCAGGGGGAGGCGGCCAGCCCGATCAGCGTGAGCGCCTCCGCCCCGCCCCAGCGCGTCTGCGCCAGCCAGACCGAGATCGGAAGCGCAAGCGCCACCAGCACGGTGGTGCACAGGGTCGCAACCCAGATCGACGTCCAGGCCGCGTGCCAGACTTGCACGGGCATCTGTGCCAGACCGACAACACCTGATCCAACGATGGCCCCCAGCGGGATCAGCAAAAAGGCGGATGCCATCGCGATCCACGCCGCATCAAGCAGCCGCAGTCCAGTGCCTTGCGCATCCCAGCGTTGCACGGGCTGGTCGCGGCCCATTTGCGCAGTGATCGGTGGCAGTATCCATAGGGCGGCCACTGCCGCTGATCCGGCCACAACCAATTGCAAAAGGCTGAGGACAGCGGCCCGCCCCAGATCGAATTCAAAGCGGAAGGCCTGATAGATCGCCAGTTCAATGGTCGTTGCCCGCGGCCCGCCGCCCAAAGTGAGCGCGACGGCAAAGCTGGTGAGGCAAATGACAAAGATCAGGGCAAAGGCACCGGGCACCACCTGCCGTAGCACCGGCCATTCCAGTGTGCGAAACATTACCATCGGGGGCAGGCCCAACTGCCCAGCCAGGCGAAACTGTTCGGCTGGAATAGCCTGCCAGCCTTGCAGGATCAGGCGGGTGGCCAGCGGCATGTTGAAAAAGACATGCGCCAGAACAACGCCTTGCAGCCCGTAAATCGACAGCGGTGGCAGGCCCAGCAGCCCAAGCCACTGACTGACCCATCCCGCGCGTCCAAACACGACCAGCAGGCCCATCACTGCCACGATCACCGGCAGGATAAAAGGGGCGCCCAGCAACGTAACCAGCACGCTGCGTCCGGAAAACCGTCGCCGTGCCAGTGCGCGCGCCACAGGGATGGCAAAAATCACGCTGAACAGCGCCGACAGGAACGACTGCCAGACGGTGAACCGTAGCGCCGCCCAGTCCGCGACACCAAAGCTGACAGGCCACGTCGCTTTGCTGGCCACGGCCACCAGCGCGGCAAGGATCAGCGCAAAGACTGTTCCCGCCGCAACTGGCCCCGTGATCGTTCCGGTTTTTACTGGCTGAGCGTTGCGCGCCATGTCTCGATGGCCTCACCCTGTATCTGCGCAGCTTCGGCCTCGGAATAGAACAGCACCTTTTCAGGGAGCGGCAGTTGCGCCCAGCCTTCGGGCCACTGATCCTGCGGCAAAGCCGAGGGCAGGGACCAGTTCGCTGTCGGGATCATCGCCTGAAAATCCGTGCTCATCACGTAATCCATGAAGGCGTCGGCCAATTCGGGCACGTCCGTTTGCGCAACCTTTCCCACGGTTTCGGCCATGAAATAATGCCCTTCGGGGAAGATCGCGGCTTTCTTGTTGAAATCCTCTTCTGCGAACATGTGATAGGCGGGTGAAGTGGTGTAGCTGAGGACCATGTCTGCCTCGCCATCGGTGAATAGACCGTAGCTGGCCGACCAGTCCTTGGTCACGGTCAGGATCTTGGGGGCGAGTTGGGCCCATGCTGCGTCCGCCTCATCGCCGTAGACCGCATGCACCCACAAGACGAGCGCAAGGCCCGAGATCGAGGTGCGCGGGTCCTGAATGACGATCTTGATGTCGTCGTCCATCGCAAGCAGATCCTCAAAGCTCGCCGGGGGCGTATCGATGCGGGTTTCGTCATAGATGAAAGCGGTGTGCCCGTAATTGAACGGCAGGAACGTGTCATCGTCCCACGCGATAGGCAGGGTCAGGTCCGCGGTGTTCTGGCCGTGGGGTGCAAACAAATCCGTTGCACGTGCTTTCGCGGTGACATCCGTGGTCAGACCGATCACGACATCCGCTTTGGTCCTCTCGCCTTCCAGCAAAAGACGGGGCATCAGATCGCCCGTGGAAAACTGCAGATCGCAGTCACAGATTTCCTCGAAACCCGCTTCGATTTTGGGACCGGGACCCCATTCAGAGGTGAAATAGTCGCCCGCATATACCGTCAGAACGGGTGTTTCAGCGGCGGCCTGGGACGCCAGCACAATGCCAGCCATGATGAGTGTTCTTCGCATGGGTCATCCTTTTTTCTATGCGTCGAACGGCGAAAGAGGATGAAATGCTCAACCTTCCCTCCGCCGGTTCTAACCGGTTCAGGTTCAACGGGTTCGCGCGTGTGCATCTCAGCTGTTTCCAGCACCCCGAGGTAGGGCAAAGGTAAAGCGGGCGCACATCGCCCGCAAGCGGAAAACGCCTTGAGCCGATGATGCCGCACCGCTAGACGGGGACCGAGCAAGGAGCCTGCCGATGTCGATCAACAGCTTTGGCCATCTATTCCGCGTCACCACCTGGGGCGAAAGCCATGGGCCTGCCCTTGGCGCGACGGTCGACGGCTGCCCGCCGGGTGTCGAAATTGACGAGGCGTTCATCCAGCAGTGGATGGACAAGCGCAAACCGGGCCAGAACAAATACACTACGCAGCGGCGCGAGGCGGACGAGGTGCGTATTCTGTCCGGCGTGTTCGAGGGCAAGACCACCGGTACGCCGATCCAGTTGATGATCGAGAACACTGACCAGCGTTCGAAAGATTACGGCGACATCGCCGAGAAATTCCGCCCCGGCCACGCCGACATCACCTATTGGCAGAAATACGGCATTCGCGACTATCGTGGTGGCGGGCGGTCCTCTGCCCGCGAAACCGCTGCCCGTGTGGCCGCAGGTGGTCTGGCCCGTGCGGCACTGGCCAAGTTGGTACCCGGAATCGAGATCAAGGGTTACATGACCCGTATGGGCGCGCACGAGATTGATCGGGACGCCTTTGACTGGGGCCAGATCGACCAGAACCCGTTCTGGGTGCCGGATGCCAAAGCTGCGCAAACTTGGGCGGAGTACCTGGATGGTCTGCGCAAGTCGGGCAGCAGCGTCGGTGCGGTGATCGAGATCGTTGCGCGCAATGTGCCTGCAGGTCTTGGCGCGCCGATCTATGGCAAGCTGGACACCGATCTGGCGGCAGCAATGATGAGCATAAATGCCGTCAAAGGAGTTGAGATCGGCGAAGGTATGTCGGCGGCCATGCTGACGGGTGAATTAAATGCGGATGAGATTGCGATGGGGCCAGATGGCCCTGAATATTCGTCCAATCATGCGGGTGGTATCCTTGGCGGTATTTCGACAGGGCAGGACGTCGTTGTGCGGTTCGCGGTGAAACCGACCTCGTCCATTCTGCAGACGCGCAAGACGATCACCAAATCGGGCCAAGAGGCCGAAATCATCACCAAAGGCCGTCACGATCCGTGCGTGGGTATCCGCGCCGTTCCGGTGGGCGAGGCGATGATGGCCTGCGTGATCCTTGATCACCTGCTTCTGGACCGAGGACAGACCGGCGGCGTGCGCGGCCCGATCGGCTAGGCCAGCATCACTCCGACGGACCGCACTGCATTGCGTAACGTATCCGCGTCGATGCGGGCACGCGCCATTGTGCGCAGCCCTATGTATTGGGCGATCAGCATGTCGGCCAATGCGCCGCGATCCTCTTCTGACAAGCCTGCGTGCTTTGGCGATGCTTTCAGTGCCACATCGATGCCATCGCGCAGCGCGCCGAGCCCTTGTGACACGGCAGCCGCGATTTCGTCGTCATACATGCTGGGCCCAGCAGCGGCGGTGCACAGCAGACATCCGCGCCGGTCACCTTCGGTTACGGTGCGGTATGAATTGGTGAACATCGCCATGATGCGGTCTGCGCCGTCGCGAATGCCCGCGTCGGTCAACAGCGTGACGCCCGCCCGCACGGCCTTACCCTCGTAATGGTCGAGGACTTTCAGGAAGAGCGTCTTTTTGTCGGTAAACGCCTTGTAAAGACTTCCACGGGTCAGCCCCATCCCGTCGAGCAGGTCAGGCAGCGACGCACCTTCATAGCCGTGGGTCCAAAAGACCTGCATCGCTTTTTCTATGGCGTCATCGGTATCAAAGGAACGGGGGCGGCCCATCGGTGTTTCTCCATCTGCTTGCGCCCTAATATAGCGTTCGGAACTGGTTAGTCCAGAACTCACATAAACGTGTTTTGTACTGTTCGGTTCCTTACGCTAGATGTTTGTCATACCAACCCCGAACCCGACAAAGGACACCGACATGATCTCGATACTGAAAAACATCCTCGCCATCGCCCTCGCGGGCTTTATCTCTTTCGCTGCTGTTTCGGCAAATGCAGGCAGCGTCGCCTCGGGCACCTTTGTCGGTGCATCCGATCACATCACGACTGGCGGCGTGGAAGTCATCAAGAATGACGATGGCAGCCATACCGTTGTGCTGGGCGAAGACTTCAGCCTCGACGGCGCGCCCGACCCACGAGTGGGCTTTGGCAAGGATGGCAAATACGACACTGCCACCGGCATGGGCCTGCTGAAATCGCTTAACGGCCAGCAATCCTTTGTGGTGCCTGCGGGCGTGGACCCTGCGGACTATAATGAAATCTACATCTGGTGCCTGAAGTTCAGCGTGCCTTTGGGTGTTGCCGCCATCAATTGACGGTTGCCAAGCGTGCATCTACGGCCCATGGGTTCGGGACATGCTTGCGCCAACGACACAAAACAAACCGGGCACCGCCATCGCTTTGAAGCTGATGGCGGTGTTTCTGTTCATGGTCATGGCGGCGATGATCAAGGAAGCGACGCAGACCGTGCCGGCCGGACAGGCCGTGTTCTTCCGCTCATTCTTTGCCATGCCTATCATTCTTGCGTGGATCTGGCACCGCGGTGATCTGCGCGAGGCTTTAATTCCGGTGAACCTTGCCGGTCACATCTGGCGCGGGCTTTTCGGCACCACGGCTATGGCTCTGACATTTGCCGGGCTGGGCCTGCTGCCGCTGCCCGAAGTAACGGCCATCGGTTACGCCACGCCGATGTTTACGGTCATTCTGGCGGCTGTGATGCTAGGGGAAACAGTGCGCCTGTTCCGCATCAGCGCCGTCGCGCTGGGCCTTGTGGGGGTGATGATCGTGATCTGGCCCCGCTTGAGTGTCGATGCCGATATGCTCGGCACTGCCGGGACCATCGGTGCGCTTTGTGTGCTGGGGGCATCGATCCTGCGCGCCTTCGTGCAGATTCACATCCGCACATTGGTCAAGACAGAACACACAGCCGCCATCGTGTTCTACTTTTCACTGACGGCTACCTTGCTCAGCCTGTTGAGCCTGCCATTTGGCTGGGTGATCCCGTCGACTTTCAACATCGCTTTGCTGATTGGCGCAGGTCTGGTGGGGGGCGTGGCGCAAATCCTCGTCACCTCCAGCTATCGCTTTGGCGGGGCGTCAATGCTTGCCCCGTTTGATTATTCATCCCTGATCTTTGCGGCGATCATCGGTTATTTCGTCTTTGCCGAGGTGCCGACGCTTAACATGGTCGCCGGGGCGACGCTGGTGGTGCTGGGCGGCATTCTGATCATCTGGCGCGAACGGCAGTTGGGGATGGACCGACGCAAGGCACGGCAGGTGACCGACCCCAAAGGGTAGACGGAACAAACGACCCTGTGGCGCATTGAGCCTGCATGAGCATCAAAACAACTCTCGCCCGCGTGTTGCACCCCATCGAACGTCTGGTTGACCGCCTGAAGCGGCGACAGGCACAGCAGCCCTTGATCGAACCCTACCTCGGCTATGCGACGCCAGACACGATCATCCTGCGGGGCCGCGTGCTCAGCGCGCAGCGCCGGGGTCAGCCCAAACCGGATCAAAGCCGGTGGACGAACTTTCGCCAGATGTTGTCGCTGTTTGCCACGGATGAGGTCGGGGGCGTTCAGGTCCGCGCCGCCGGGGTCACTGCGCTGTCCGATGAAGAGGGGTATTTCACCCTCACCCTGCCACGCCAGTCACAGGACATAGGCTGGATCACGCACACTGCCGACCTTGTCGATCTTGCAGGCGTCTCAGCACAGCTTGAGGCGCAAGTGCCCCATCCCGATGCCAGGCGCGGGATTATTTCGGACATCGATGACACGATGCTTGAAACGGGGGCCTACTCGCTCGCGCGCAACCTCTGGACCTCGTTGACCGGCAACGCACTGACCCGCGAAATCTTTGCCGACAGCATAGCGCTGATTGACCACCTGCATGACGGGCGCAACCCGGTGTTCTACGTCAGTTCCTCGCCATGGAACCTGTTTCACTTTTTGCGCGCAATTTTTGAACGTCACGGATTGCTGCGGGCACCAATGTTTCTGCGCGATCTGGGGCTGTCGGAAACGCAGTTCATTACCGGCACCCATGGTGATCACAAGGGGGCGGCCATCGACACGCTGCTGGCGGCGAACCCGACACTGCCCTTTGTGCTGATCGGGGATACCGGGCAGCATGACGCACATGTCTATCTGGACGCAGCACTGCGCCATCCCGGACGCATTGAGCGGGTGATCCTGCGCCAGCCCGGCCCAGGACCTGATGCCAATAGTAGGGCCGCCATAGATGATCTGCGCGCCGTTGGGGTGACAGTGGATACGGCCCCCAACTTTGCTGGTCTTACAGGCGACAGCCTTAGCGTACAGGCGCGTGACACGCCGACGCCTCGACCACTAAACCATCCGGCCCAAAGCGCAGGGTTTCCGCCGCCAGCACGTCGTGCTGGTTGCGATAGGTGATCACCATCATTCCGTGCCCGTGCAGCACATCGACCACTACGAAGGACAGGTCAGGTTGCGCGGCCAGTGCCTTGGCCCAATAGTCCCGCAATGCAGCCTTGCCCTGCAATTCTCCGGTGCCGACCAGCCGCATCGCCTTGTGCGACCGGAAGGTTACAGTGTTGGAATAGTGGGCCAGAATTCGGTCAAGATCGTGGGAGTTCCATGCGGCCTCCCACGCCTCGGCAAATGCGTCAAAGTCCACGAGACCTATGCACGCACCATCTTTTCGTACCCTTCGGCAATGTCGCGGGTGATCGATCCGACTTCAAAGTTGTAGTCTGCAATCTGGCCTACGGGCGTCACTTCGGCGGCGGTGCCGGTCAGCCAGCATTGCTCGAACCCTTCGAGTTCTTCCGGCATGATGACCCGCTCGTGCACCTTGATCTGACGATCCTCTAACATACCGATGACGGTCTGGCGTGTCAGGCCATTCAGGAACACGTCGGCCTTGGGCGTGTGCACTTCACCATCCTTAACGAAAAAGATGTTCGCACCGGTGCATTCAGCCACATAACCGCGATAATCCATGAACAGCGCATCTGAACAGCCCTTGGCCTCGGCGGCGTGTTTGGAAGTGGTGCAGATCATGTAAAGACCTGCGGCCTTGGCATGAACCGGAATGGTCTCTGGGCTTGGGCGTTTCCATTTGGCGATGTCGATCTTGGCGCCCTTCATTTTGGCGTCACCATAATAGCTGCCCCATTCCCAGGCCGCGATGGCCAGATGGACCGGGTTGCGGGCGGATGAAACACCCATGTCTTCGCCTGCGCCGCGCCATGCAACGGCGCGCACATAGGCGTCCGTCAGGCCCTGAGCGGTCAGCACTTCCTGCTTGGCGGCCTCGATCTCGTCCACGGTATAGGGGATCTGGAAATCCAGCTCTCCGGCGGAAAAGTGCAGCCGCTCGGAATGCTTGCGGCTCAGGAAAATCTTGCCGTTGTAGGCGCGCTCACCTTCAAAGACCGAGCTGGCATAGTGCATGGCGTGGGACAGAATGTGGACATTGGCGCTGCGCCAGTCGACCAGTTGGCCGTCCATCCAGATTTTACCGTCGCGATCATCATAGCCAGCCATCTTAGCCTCCCAATTTGCGAAAATTGCGCAATTAGGGCCGTAACGGACATAAAGTTGCGCAAAACCTGCGATTCGATATCGCTTCGCCCTTGGAATGTCAACAAGGCTGACTTAAACTGCCCGCAAAACGATCAGTAAAGTAACGGGGACAGCATGGCCGACGGACGCCCAAGTGCCGCGATCAGCGGGGAAAACCTGCTGTTCCTGACGGACGAACAATTGCGCCAGGGGATCGAGGCAATGTTCTTTGCCTATCGCGGGTTCACCGCCGACCCCGATCGCATTCTCGCCGACATGGCGTACGGACGCGCGCATCACCGCGCCATCCACTTTATCAACCGCGCGCCGGGCACCACGGTCAACAACCTGCTCAATATCCTTGGGGTCACCAAGCAATCGCTGAACCGGGTCCTGCGCACGCTGATCTCTGACGGTCTGGTCGAAAGCCGCGTGGGTCGCATCGACAAGCGCGAGCGGCATTTGTACCTGACGGACGAGGGGCGCGCCCTTGAAGGCCGCCTGTCGGATGCCCAGCGGGCACGCATGCGTGCCGCCTTCCGCGATGCGGGTCCCGAGGCAGTGGCAGGTTTCCGTCAAGTGCTTGAGGCGATGATGGACAGCGAAATGCAACGCGCCTACACACGTCTGAAGGAGAGCGGCACATGACCACATTTGATGCCCATCTGCTGATCGTGGATGATGACGAGCGGATCCGGACGCTGCTGCAGAAGTTCCTGATGCGCCACGGCTTTCTGGTCACTGCCGCCCGCAGTGCAGAACATGCGCGCCGCATTCTGGCGGGCCTCGATTTCGACATGATCGTGCTGGACGTGATGATGCCGGGCGAGGACGGGCTTAGCCTGTGCCGCGCCTTGCGCGAAACCCATGCAACCCCGATCCTGCTGCTGACAGCCAAGGGTGACACCGAAAACCGGATTGAGGGGCTTGAGGCCGGAGCGGATGACTATCTGCCCAAACCTTTCGAGCCCAAAGAACTGCTGCTGCGCATCAATGCGATCCTGCGCCGCGTCCCGGACATTCCCGAGGATGAGGCGACGCCAAAAATCCTGACTCTCGGTCCGATCCGCTATGACATGGAGCGCGGCGAGTTGTGGCAGGGCGAAGACCTTGTGCGCCTGACCGCGACCGAGATGCAGCTGATGAAGATCTTTTCCGCCCAACCGGGCGAGGCAATCACCCGCGCCAAGCTGGTCGAGGACCTGGGTCGTGATCGCGGACAGGCGCAGGAACGCGCGGTCGATGTGCAGATCACGCGCTTGCGCCGCAAGATCGAAACCGACCCGAAACAGCCCCGCTATCTGCAAACGGTGCGCGGGGCGGGTTATATGCTGGCGCCGGACTGATCCCGGTTTTTGGAATGATGACACCATGACAACGGCTCTTCTCACCCATGCTGACGGCCTGTTGCACGTCAACCCGCCGGGCATGCCGGAACAAGTGGCGCGTCTGGCCTATGTCCAGCGCGCCCTTGAGGACATTGACCTTCTTCGGGTGGACCCGCCGCTGGCCGATGATGCCGCCATAGCGCGCTGCCATCCGCAAAGCTACATCGACTTTGTGCGCTCCAGGATACCGACGCACGGCTATGCCGGTCTTGATCGCGAAACCGATGCCGAAACTTTCCTGTGCCCAACGTCTGAAAACGCCATCTGGCGCGCGGCGGGCGGGGCGGTCAAAGCCGTCGACATGGTTCTGGACGAGGAAGTCACAAACGCCTTTGTCGCCATGCGCCCGCCGGGGCATCACGCCGAACAGAAACTGCCCATGGGGTTCTGCATCTTTGGCAATGTCGCCATTGCGGCCAAACATGCGCTTGAAATGCACGGGTTGGACCGCGTGGCGGTGGTCGATTTCGACGTACATCACGGCAATGGTACCCAAGCGCTGTTGCAGGACGATCCGCGTGCGTTGGTTGTGACCAGCCAGCAGATGCCGCTTTGGCCGGGAACGGGCGCGGCGTCGGATCGTGGGCCGCATGGCACGGTGCTGAATCTACCCCTCGCACCAGGCACGGATGGGGCACATGCGATTGCGGAGTACAAGCGTCAGGTGATCCCCGCGCTGATCGGACACAAACCCGATCTGATCCTGATCTCTGCCGGGTTTGACGCCCATCAGGATGATCCGCTGGCGCAATTGAATTGGAGTGTCGACACCTTTGCGCGCCTGACGGACATGATCACGGAAACTGCACAAACGCTGTGCAAGGGCCGGGTGGTGTCGGTGCTGGAAGGTGGCTATGATCTCGACGCGCTGGCGGCTTGCGCCCGCGCCCACGTTCAATCGCTGATAAAGGCCGCCGCATGACAGACCGCCCCGTAGATGAAATGAGCTTTGAAGAGGCGATGGCCGAACTGGAACAGGTTCTGGGCCAGTTGGAACGGGGTGACGTGGCGCTGGATGCTTCGATCACGCTTTATGAACGCGGGGCTGCGCTCAAGTCGCGCTGCGAGACCAAGCTGAAAGAGGCCGAGGAAAAGGTGGCCGCGATCACGCTGGATGGCGACGGCAACCCCACCGGTTTGAAGCCGGTCAGCGATCTCTGAACGTGTTCCACGACCATCTGAAAGAATCAGGCCGCGCCATTCAGGCGCAGTTTGATTCCGTTCTTGGCGACATGGGCGATCTGCCGGTGATCCGGGCCATGGCGCACGCGACCAATGGTGGCAAACGTCTGCGCGGGTTCATGGTGCTGGAAAGCGCGCGTTTGCATGGGATCACTGCCGAGGCTGCGATCTGGCCCGCGGCGGGAATCGAAGCGCTGCACGCCTATTCGCTGGTCCACGACGATCTGCCCTGCATGGACGACGACGATCTGCGTCGCGGCGCGCCCACCGTGCATGTCAAATGGAACGAAGCCACGGCGGTGCTGGCAGGCGATGCGCTACAAACGCTCGCCTTCGAAATGGTCAGCGATCCGCGTGTGGGCAGTGGCGAGGTACGCGCTGATCTCGCGCTGTCCCTCGCCCGCGCCTCGGGCCCTCAAGGCATGGTGATGGGCCAGGCGCTCGATATCGCGGCGGAAACCGTGACCACTCCGCTCACCTTGGGCGAGATCACCGCCTTGCAGCGTGGCAAGACGGGTGCGTTGATTGAATGGTCGGCCACCGCTGGTGCGCGCATGGCGCAGGCCGATCTTGCCCCGTTGCAGGCATATGCCCGTGCGCTGGGTCTGGCCTTTCAGATTGCTGATGATGTGCTCGATGTGACCAGCGATGCGGCCACGCTGGGCAAGGCCACAGGCAAGGATGCGGACGCGGGTAAGGCAACCTTCGTCTCCCTTTTGGGACTGGACGAGGCGATACGTCGCGCCGATGCGCTGGTGACTGAGGCATGTGATGCCTTAAGTGTGTATCAGGGAAAAGCAGACATATTGCGGGATGCCGCCCGCTTTGTCGTGACCCGCAAGACGTGAAAGACAATTATGACTGACGCCCCCAAGACCCCGCTGCTGGATACGGTGCAGCGCCCTGCCGACCTCAAACGCTTCTCGGATGCGCAGCTGCGCCAGATCGCGGACGAGGTGCGGGCCGAAACGGTTTCGGCGGTGTCGGTGACTGGCGGGCACCTTGGTGCGGGTCTGGGTGTGGTTGAGCTGACTATCGCCTTGCACGCGGTATTCGACACCCCCCGGGACAAGTTGATCTGGGACGTGGGCCACCAGTGTTATCCCCACAAGATCCTCACCGAGCGGCGCGACCGTATCCGCACCCTGCGGATGAAGGATGGGCTGAGCGGTTTTACCAAACGCTCTGAGTCGCCCTATGACCCGTTTGGCGCGGCCCACTCCTCGACCTCGATCAGTGCAGCCTTAGGCTTTGCCGTGGCACGTGATCTGGGCGGCACACCACCTGAGGGCACGGGTGACGCGATTGCGGTGATTGGCGACGGGTCAATGAGCGCGGGCATGGCTTACGAGGCGATGAACAATGCCGGCCACCTTGGCAAACGCCTGATCGTGATCCTGAACGACAACGAAATGTCGATTGCCCCACCTGTGGGCGCGATGTCGTCCTATTTGTCGCGCCTATACGCACAGAACCCGTTTCACGACCTCAAGGCCGCGGCCAAGGGCGCCGTCAGCATGCTGCCCGAACCCTTCCGCGAGGGTGCCAAACGGGCCAAGGAGATGCTCAAGGGCATGGCCGTGGGCGGGACCCTGTTTGAGGAATTGGGTTTCAGCTATCTCGGCCCCATCGACGGGCATGATATGGATCAGTTGCTGCCGGTTCTGCGTACGGTCAAGGCGCGCGCGACGGGGCCAATTCTGATCCATGTGCTGACCAAGAAGGGCAAGGGATACGCGCCTGCTGAAACTGCGCGCGACAAGGGGCACGCGACGGCTAAATTCGACGTGGTGACTGGCGCGCAAAAGAAATCTCCCAGCAACGCGCCCAGCTATACGTCGGTGTTTGCTCAACACCTGATCAAAGAGGCACAGGCTGATGACAAGGTGTGCGCCGTGACCGCCGCGATGCCTGATGGCACGGGCCTTAACCTTTTTGCCGAACGCTATCCCAGCCGCTGCTTTGACGTAGGCATTGCTGAACAACACGGGGTCACCTTCTCCGCGGCGTTGGCGGCTGGCGGGATGAAACCGTTCTGCGCAATCTATTCCACCTTCCTGCAACGCGGCTACGATCAGGTGGTGCATGATGTGGCGATCCAACGCTTGCCTGTGCGCTTTGCTATCGACCGCGCTGGGCTTGTTGGCGCAGACGGGGCCACCCATGCAGGGGCATTCGATGTCGCCTACCTTGCGAACCTGCCGGGATTTGTCGTCATGGCCGCTGCGGATGAGGCGGAACTGGCGCATATGGTCGCCACGGCTGCGGCCCATGACAGCGGCCCTATCGCATTCCGCTTTCCGCGTGGCGAAGGCACCGGGGTCGAAATGCCTGATCGCGGCACGCCCCTCGAAATTGGCAAAGGGCGCATAATCCGGGAAGGCAAAGGCGTTGCAATCCTCAGCTTTGGCACCCGGTTGTCCGAAGTGGAAAAAGCCGCTGAGAACCTGTCGGCCAAGGGGATCACGCCAACTGTGGCCGATGCACGTTTTGCGAAGCCTCTGGACCGCGACCTGATCCTTGATTTGGTCGAAAGCCACGACGCACTGATCACCATCGAGGAAGGGGCCGTGGGCGGTTTCGGCAGTCACGTCGCACAACTGCTGGCAGAGGAGGGCGTATTTGATCGCGGCCTCAAATACCGCTCAATGGTGTTACCGGACACGTTCATCGATCAGGCCAACCCCGCGGATATGTACGCGGTTGCGGGCATGAACGCCGAACAGATCGAAGCCAAAGTGCTGAGCGTGCTTGGCGTGGCGTCACTTGGTGAGGCGCGCGCCTGACGCTTGCGCGAACGGCCCCAGTGCGCCACCCTGCGGGCATGAACATCCACAGCCGCCCCGTCCATTATTACCGTTGGCTCGTGTTTCTTCTGGCCGCTGGATATTGCCTGTATCAGATCCTGTTCGGGTCATGGACCGGCCCGGGTGGACCTTTCCGATACCTCACGATCTGGGCGCTGTTCCTGTCCTTTTACGCCGCCAGCCGGATGCTGGCGCTCAGCGAACATCGGATCACGCGCCGGCACGAGGTGACTGCAATGTCCGCCGCTGTGCTGAACGTGATGGTCGTGTTTCTCTACTGGCGCCTCTATTTCACGGATCCCGCCCTGGTGAACAACGGTGGTCCGATCATCTGGTGGCTGGAATACTATCTGCACGGACTGGGCCCGGCGCTGCAGATCATTGATGCCCTTTTCATCGGCGCGGTGTTCCGGCGGGTCTGGCGGGCTATCCTGCCGCTGATGGCGATCATCGCGGCCTATGTGGCATGGGCCGAATTGTTCGTGCAGCGGTTCAATGAACGCCCTGCCGGGTCAGTGACCAGCGGGTTACCCTATCCATTCCTCAACAACATGGAACTGCCTGAGAGGGCGATGTTTTATGTGGTGAATGCCGGAACTGCGCTGGGCCTGCTGGTTGTCTTTGGCGTGCTGGGTACAGCGATCTACCGGGTGACGCGCCCCCGGATTTCTGCCTGACCTACGTCGTTTCTTCGGCCAGAAGTGCGGCCAGTCCCTCGCGGTAGGTGGGATAGATCAGCGTGACGCCCAACTCGTCCCCGATCCTGTCATTCTTGACCCGTTTGCTTTCGGCATAAAAACTGCGTGCCATCGGCGTCATTTCGGCCGTTTCGAAATCCATCGCGGGGGGCAGTGGCAGGCCCAGCAGCTCTGCGGCATGCCCGATCACGTCCTGCGGCGGGGCAGGGTCGTTGTCGCACACATTGTAGATCGCGCCCGGATTGGGCTGCGCGATTGAGGCGGCGACCACCTGGGCGATGTCATCGACGTGAATGCGGGAAAACACCTGCCCTTTCTTGATAATCCGGCGTGCCGTCCCGCCACGCACCTTGGCAAAGGGGCCGCGCCCGGGGCCATAAATCCCGGCGAGGCGGAAGATGTGTAGTGGAAGACCGGGAATGGCGGACCACGCCGCCTCTGCCTCGACGCGCCATTGTCCTCGCCTTGTCGCCGGGGTCAGTGGGGCGGTTTCATCGACCCAGCCCCCTTGATGGTCGCCGTATACACCGGTCGTGGACAGGTATCCGGCCCATTCAAAGCGATTTGCGTGCGCGCGGATCAGATCACCGACCTCGCGCAGCACCGGGTCGCCCTCTGCGTCCGGCCCGGCAGAGATCAGCAAGTGCGTGGCCCCGGCAATTGCGTCCGCCATATCCGAACCCGGAAAGATCACCGGTTCGACGCCGGTCGCGGCCAGCGCCTCGGCTTTCTCTGCGCTTCGGGTGGTGCCGATGATCCGCCAGCCCTGCGGCAACAGCAGTCTGCTCAAGCTGCGCGCCGAAAACCCGTGCCCGAAGGAAAGGAGTGTTTTTGTCATGGGACATAGGTGCCAATTGGTGCGCCCGTGGACAAGCCCCTTGCCATCAGATGCGCCATTCCGCCTAATTGCCGTATGTCTGATGATCCTGATCTGGAACGCGCCTACGCGCTTCAAACGCCCGAGGACTCGGTCGCGCTGTATGCGGCGTGGGCGGACAGCTATGACCATGGCTTTGCCATCGCCAATGGATATGTCCTGCATCTTGAGGTCGCACGGCACTATGCGCTGATGGGCGGGTTTGGTCCTGTACTTGATGTGGGTGCGGGTACGGGTCTGTGCGGGGCGGCCATTGCCGATCGGGGCATTCGCCCGGTGGACGGCACCGACATCTCACCCGAGATGCTGGAACAGGCGCGTGCCAAGGGTGAGTATCGCCACCTTTTCACCGCCAATATTCTTGAGGGGATTCCGCTCCGCGACGGCTTGTATCAGGGTGCGGTCAGTTCCGGGACGTTCACCAGCGGTCATGTGGGGGCCGAGGGTATCGATGCGGTGCTGTCCGCCGTTCGCCCCGGCGGCTGGATCGTTTTGTCGGTCAACACGCAGCACTATGTCACTGCCGGATTCGCCGCAAAGATGGCAGACCTCGCCCCGCGGATCGATGCGCTGAGCGAGACCGAAGTCGCAATCTACGCCGACCATGCGACAGGCCCCCATGCGCGTGACACCGCGCTTCTGCTGGCTTTCCGCAAGGCCTGACAGACACCTCAACTCGCGTAGTTCGAACCTTCTTCGTCCAGAATGGCCTTGAGTTCTGACAGGTGGCGTTCGTCCTGTTCGGGATATTCCTCGATTTCGCGGGCCGTCTTTTCCGCGATATCGTCCGGAATGAGGCGCAGCGGCTTGCCCGTCTGCAAGGCCAGCATGTAAGTCTGGCAGGCCCGTTCGAAATAGAACATGCGGTTGAACGTGTCGGCCACCGTGTCGCCCAGCACCATGATGCCGTGATTACCCATGACCATGACCTTCTTTTTCGGGTCGTCGAACATCCTGGCGCAGCGTTCGCCTTCTTCCTCAAAGGCAAGCCCGCCATAGTCACCGTCGACAACCACGCGGTCATAGAACATGCAGCCATTCTGATCGACCGGGGGCAAGGTGCTGTCGGCCAGCGCGGCCAGCGCGGTGGCATAGGGCGAATGCACATGCATCGCACATCGCGCATGGGCGCAGAATTTATGCATACCGCCATGCAGCCCCCACGCCGTCGGATCGGGTGCATCCGGGCCCTCCATACTGGCCGGGTCGTTAGCATCGACGACAATCAGATCGGACGCCTTGATGCGGGAAAAGTGCATCTGATTGGGGTTCATCAGAAACCGAGTGCCATCCTCATTGATCGACAGGGAAAAGTGGTTTGCCACAGCCTCGTGCATGTTCAGGCGCACCGTCCAGCGGAACGCGGCGGCAAGGTCCACACGTTCCTGCCAGTGGTCCATGTTGGGGCGGATGTCTGTGAGGGTCATGGGGGCGTTCTCCGATTGTGTCTGAGGCAAGCCTGCACGGCGGCGACCGCGCGGATCAACCCTGATTCCTATGTGGGAGTCGACCTATTCGGCATCCTTTGCCCGCGATGGCACCCATGCATATCCGTTCTCACATAGGATATACGCTTCGCGCAGGCCATGGGGTTTGTCTGTCGGTTCCTGCAGGATCGTTCCGCCTGCGGCTTCTGCCAGCGTGCAAGCGTCTTCGGGGTCCGTGTCATAGAGTCGGATCTCGATACCGCCTCCGCGCGGTGGGTTTTCGGGCACCAATCCCAGCAAAGGGTTTGCATGATACGTCCCGTCGCTATGCAACTGAAACACCTGATCCCCGTACGTCATGATGGCAAAGTCCGCGGTGGGCTGGTGTGCTTTCATGCCAAACACAGTTTTGAGAAAAGCCACCTCGACGCCTACATCCCGTACCAGCAGGTTCAGCCCGATCCCCCGCAATCCGCGCCCGAATCCATCTGCATCTATCGTGTCGTAATCCATGCGCTGACCGTCACGTGACGGGCGCGCGGGGTCAAGTGAGAAGCGCCAGCAAGGCCCGTTCGCTTTGGCGCAAGCCAGTTGGCGTGTCGGGCACGTCAAGCTTTTCGTCTGATCCCGCCAAGGCGATCACATCCGGGTGGATGTAGCTGTTGCGCGCAATCGTGGCGGTGTTGTGCAGGGCCTTGGCTGCGGCTTCGGCCATCTGGGTGATCGTCACGGGTGTCTCGCTGCGCAGAACGGTATCAAGGGCGGTTGCCGATCCGTTCCATGTGCGAAACGTCTTGGCCGTCAGCCCGTCCTGATCGGTGATGCCGCGCAGCCACCTGTTGACCTGTTCCGGGCCCAACTGGCGCAGGGTGCCATTTGCGTCCTCATATTGCATGAGCGCGCCACCGGGCAGGTCGTCCATCTTTTCCAATGCCCGCATCAGGGTGCGGTCGTTGAACCGTTTGCGCACCCGCTGACCACCTTTGGCCGTGTAGTCGAGCCTGATCAAGTTGCCATCCAGACGCAGGTGACGCGCCCGTAACGTTGTCGCCCCATAGGTCTGGTTGTCGGTCGCATAATCAGGCGTGCCAACGCGCAGGGATGCCCGGTCCATCAGGCGCAGGGCGGCTGCGATAGCGAATTCCTCGTCCCCGCGTGCCTCGGTCAGGGCCGCATGCACGCGCCGCCGGATCACGGGCAAATGCGCACCAAAGCGGGCGAGGTCGTCGAATTTTGTGCGCGCCCGAAAGGCGCTGTAGTCGGGGTGATACCTGTACTGTTTGCGGGTGCGTGCGTCATATCCGGTGGCCTGCAGATGGCCGTTGGGCCGTGGGCTGATCCAGACATCTTCGTAGGCCGGGGGCACCGCCAGTGCCTCGATCCGGGCGCGTTCGCTGCGTTGGTCGATGCGCGTCCCATCTGGGGCGACATAGCTGAACCCACGGCCCGCCCGTTTGCGCCTGATGCCGGGCTGGTCATCGGCGTACCAGATCAGGCTGTCGGGGATATGCGTGGCCTCTGTCATGCGGGACAACGGCTGAACCCCTCAGGCAGTTCCCTGCCTTGTTGCGGGAATATCGCTTGCAGCCCCTTGGGCTCGGTGAAATATTGGGTCATGGAACACGACCTTTCTTCCCCTCCTTTTCCAAGCTGGCCAGACACCGCCCCGGACCTTGTTGATGTGGCTGCCGGGCGCGCGCACGCCGATACTGTCATTCGCGGCGGTATCTGGGTCAACGTGCACACCCGCGAGGCGCTGCCGGGTCATGATATCGCGATCAAGGCAGGCCGCATCGCCTGCGTCGTGCCCGATGCCAGCTATTGCACCGGCCCTGAAACCGAGGTGATCGAGGCCAACGGGCGCTACATGATCCCCGGACTGTGTGACGGGCACATGCACATCGAATCCGGCATGCTGACCCCGGCCGAGTTCGCCGCTGCCGTCATCCCGCATGGTACGACAAGCATGTTCACCGACCCTCACGAGATCGCCAATGTGCTGGGATTGAAGGGCGTGCGCCTGATGCATAACGAGGCGCTGATGCAGCCCGTGAACATCTGGACGCAGATGCCATCCTGTGCACCCTCCGCCCCGGGGATGGAAACGACAGGATACGAGATCAGTGCCGAGGATGTGGCCGAAGCGATGGCGTGGCCAGGCATCATCGGCCTTGGCGAGATGATGAACTTTCCCGGAATGGCTGCGGGTGATCCCCAAATGCTGGCCGAGGTCGCGGCGACCCAACGCGCAGGCAAGACGGTGGGCGGGCACTATGCCTCGCCCGATCTGGGGCCGGACTTTGCCGCCTATGTGGCTGGCGGCCCGGCGGACGATCACGAAGGCACGGTCGAGGCCGATGCAATTGCGCGGATGCGGCAAGGCATGCGGTCGATGATCCGCCTAGGATCGGCCTGGTATGACGTGGAAACCCAGATCACGGCGATCACCGAAAAGGGGCTGGACCCGCGCAACATGATCCTGTGCACCGATGATTGCCATTCCGGCACCCTCGTGAACGAAGGGCATATGAATCGCGTTGTCCGCCACGCCATTGCCTGCGGATGTGATCCGCTGGTGGCGCTGCAGATGGCGACGATCAACACGGCCACCCACTTCGGGCTGGAACGCGAGATCGGATCACTCACGCCGGGGCGTCGGGCGGATGTCATCCTGACTTCGGATCTGGAGAGCCTGCCGATTGAGCACGTCATTGCGCGCGGCAAGACAGTTGCGGTTGACGGAGCATTGACTGTGGATTGTCCACATCTCGACTGGCCGGACAGCGCGCGCCAGACCATTCACGTGGGTCCGCCCAAAACCGCCGCAGATTTCGAGATTGCCGCACCAGAGGGGCGCAATTCGGTCACCGCCAATGTGATCGGTGTCGTGGAAAATCAGGCCCCGACCAAGGCGCTGAAACGAGACATGCCAGTGAGCGATGGCAAGGTCGAAAGCTACGGTGATACGTGCCAGATCGCGCTGGTCGAACGACACCGTGCCACAGGCGGCGTCGTCAATGCGCTGGTCGCCGGATTTGGCTATCAGGGCAAAATGGCCATGGCCTCGACCGTCGCCCATGACAGCCACCACATGATCGTCGTCGGCACGGACCGGGACCAGATGGCGCTGGCGGCCAACCGACTGGCCGAGGTGGGTGGCGGCGTCACCATCTGGCGCGACGGCGAAGAACTGGCACTGGTTGAACTGCCCATCGCGGGCCTGATGTCCGACAGTCCGGCGCGCGAGGTGGCGGCCAAGGCCGATGCATTGGTGCAGGCCATGGTGGATTGTGGCTGCACCCTCAACAACGCCTATATGCAACACTCGCTTCTGGCGCTTGTCGTCATCCCCGAATTGCGCATTTCTGACCTTGGACTGGTCGATGTGCGCAGCTTTGAATTCATACCCATACTTGAGCCAACAACATGAAAACCCTAGAACAGGCCGGTCACGGCCACACTGAATTTCACGACGCCATCGCGGCCGTCGCCCGCTTGCGGGACCTTTATGACGACGCGGTCCAGTTCCTGAGCGGTCAGTTCCAGAACGCCATGGAACATGGCGCACCGGAAGGGCGAGTTCGGGCATTTTATCCCGAAATCCGGTTCCGAACCTCTACCTATGCCCGCGTTGACACGCGGCTCAGCTTTGGGCACGTCGCGGACCCCGGTATTTACGCCACCACGGTCACCCGCCCTGACCTGTTCCAGAACTATCTGGAACAACAGATCGGTCTGTTGATTGCCAACCACGACCAGCCGGTCGAGATCGGATATTCCAACACGCCGATGCCGGTGCATTTCGCGGTCGCCAACAACCCCGACATCACCGTGCCCCAACAAGGGGCGGCGGCCTTTCCGCTGCGGGACGTGTTTGATGTGCCGGATCTGAGCAATACGAACGACGATATCGTCAACGGCACGCACGAGCCGACGGACGGGATAAGCCCGCTTGCCCCGTTCACCGCGCAGCGGATCGACTATTCACTGGCGCGACTGGCGCACTATACGGCAACGGATGCGGATCATTTCCAGAACCACGTGCTGTTCACGAACTACCAGTTCTACGTATCCGAATTCGAAGCCTACGCCCGCCAGCAACTGGATGACCCCGACAGCGGGTATACGTCATTCGTATCGACCGGCAATGCCGAGATCACGGCGGGTGATCAGCCTTTGCCCGACAGTACCAAGACGCCGCAAATGCCGACCTATCACCTGAAACGGCCCGATGGGTCCGGCATCACTCTGGTCAATATCGGCGTTGGACCATCCAACGCCAAAACCGCGACGGACCACATCGCCGTGCTGCGCCCCCATGCGTGGCTGATGGTCGGACACTGCGCGGGGTTGCGCAACTCTCAGGCGCTGGGTGACTTCGTTCTGGCCCATGCCTATCTGCGCGAAGACAACGTGCTGGACACGGACCTGCCGCCATGGGTGCCGATCCCGGCGCTTGCGGAAATCCAGATCGCGCTGGAACAGGCCGTGGCACAGACCACGCAGCTTGAAGGATACGAGCTCAAACGCATCATGCGCACGGGCACGGTGGCAAGTTACGACGACCGCAACTGGGAACTGCGCGACCAGCACGGACCCGTGCAGCGCCTCAGCCAATCGCGTGCCGTCGCGCTGGACATGGAAAGCGCCACAATCGCTGCCAACGGCTACCGGTTCCGGGTGCCTTACGGCACGTTGCTGTGCGTCTCGGACAAGCCTTTGCATGGCGAATTGAAGCTGCCGGGCATGGCCTCGAACTTTTATAAAGAGCAGGTCGCGCGGCATCTGATGATCGGAATCCGGGCCATGGAACAGCTTCGCGAGATGCCTCTAGAACGCATTCATAGCCGGAAATTGCGGGCATTTGACGAGACTGCCTTCCTGTAAAGCACTTTACGTTCCGGATGAATCACAAGGTGCTGCCTCCCCCTTTGGCCGATCGCGCCTTGCGATTTTTGGTCCTGGATCAAACGCAAAGTACCGAAATGGGCTGAAAACCGCGAAAAATGGCGGATTTTCCCTTGCAAGAGGCCACTATTCGTTGTGTTTTCCCACAACATACCGTTACAAAACGGGTAGGAGGCCCTAATTCTCGGGCAGACGAAGGAGACCAGAAAATGGCAAAACCAATGACAAAAACCCAACTCGTCGCCGCACTGGCCGAAGATATGGGCACTGACAAGAAATCTGCAGGCGCAGCGCTGGACGCAATCTGCGGCCTGATCACCAAGGAAGTATCCGGCGGCGGTGCCGTTACGCTTCCCGGTGTTGGCAAAATCTATTGCCGCGAGCGCCCCGAGCGCATGGTGCGCAATCCTGCCACGGGTGAGCAATTCAAGAAAGACGCCGACAAGGTGGTCAAGATGACCATCGCCAAAGCGCTGAAAGACAGCGTGAACGGCTAAGTCCGCTATCAGACGGAAAAAGGGTCGTCTTCGGGCGGCCCTTTTTTGTGGTCAGGGCTCAGCCGTCGTAAACCGTCGCTGCATCCCCCATGTAGTTGTCCCATGCAAACCAATAAGAGATGTGACCGGCCACGCGCGGCAGCCGTGTGTCATCCGGCCCGATCAGCGCGCTTTCTGTGACCTGCCATTCAACACCATCCTGATCCTTGATCCTGCCCGACGCGGGCGTGAAAGTGCGCACACCCCGCTCATAGGCCCGCACGCTGCGCGTTGCGCTGTCCCCGACCAGCAGCAAGGGCGTGTCTGCGATCGCATCGTTGATCACCGGAGTCCTTTTAAACGCCTCCAGCGGCCAGGCCCGCGCCGCACCGAATTGACGGACGGCAAAGACATAGTCTTTTTGCGCGTGATCGCGTTGATCCACCTGCGCGGGGAACATCAGATCGGGTGAGCCGAAGTAGTCGTTGTAGACAACACCCGAGCCGTAGTTGCGCCGGTGCCCTGTGTTCAGCGACAAAACGCGGGTGGTGGGGTTGGACGCTTTCCAATTGCCCCATGTGGTGATGACGACGGGGCGTTGCTTTAGCGCAATACCACTGTCCACAAGGGGGCCAATCACAGGTGCGCCGGTATACTGGTTCCAAAGGGAGTTCGTGCCCCGGTCAAACATCAGCTTGTTCGAGCGGTAAAGAAATCCGGAGGAGCCGAATATGAATGGTTTTGCCCGCCCCGCCACTTTCGTTTCAAACAGGATGCCCGAGCCGCACAGCGTGCAATAGGCCAGCGCGACAGGCACGCCGCCGATCACCTCGTTGAACATTTCGTGCCAGCCCATGATCCGCAGCGGGTAAGCGCGGACATCGCCGTTGATCGAGACGCCAAAGACCAGATCGTCGCCGCGCAGATAATCCGCCGCGCCTGCCGCGATCAGGTCGGGGTTGTCGAGCGACGGAATACCGTCCTTGACCACCCCACCCCATGTGACCTCTTCCAGCCGGATGCGCGTCTTGTCCCGCGTGATGTATTCCGGGCGCAGAAACTGGTCAAAGTTCGGATCAAGCCGCAGATACATCTCGCGCGCGAAGGCGGGGTAGCTGTCATGGGGGATGATCTGCGGGTTCGCCTCTTGCCAGAGCATCCAGTCAAACCAGTCGCTCCCGTGATCCTCTCCGGTTAAAGCCTCCAGCGTTTGTGAAATGCGCGGCGCACGGGCGCGCGAAAACCTGAGCGACAAGAGCAGACCCGCCACCATGTCGCTGTCACCGCGCGCCTCTATGAGCGCCATCGCCTCGCGGAATTCGGATGATGTGCCAAAGATGGCAGCCCGCTGCGCTTCGGCCGGTGTCAAATCCTGCGCCAATGCAGCGCGTGGCAAGGCGGCCCCCGACAGTGCAAGACCGGCAAATTGACGTCGACTGAGTTTCATGAGCGTTCCTCCGCATGGCTGGCCCCTTTTCTGCACCCCTTGTCGATCACGTGCACCCAAAAGGGTTGTGATCGAGGTGCCTTGCATCCCCGCGCCATTTCCCCGAACGTCCCGGCAAAAGGGGCAGGCATGGATATTCGCGCGTTATTGATGGGGCTGACCTTTGCCCTGATCTGGTCGTCGGCCTTTACCTCGGCGCGCATCATCGTGGCTGATGCCTCGCCTCTGGCCTCGCTTGCCCTGCGGTTCTTTCTGTCCGGGTTGATTGGCGTGGGCATTGCGCGGATGCTGGGGCAGACGTGGCGCCTGACGCGGGATCAGTGGCGCGCAACGATCATCTTTGGTGTGTGCCAGAACGCCATTTACCTCGGTCTCAATTTCTATGCGATGCAGACGGTCGAAGCCTCGCTGGCCTCGATCATCGCGTCGACAATGCCGTTGATGGTCGCCTTTGCGGGATGGGTCGTGTTTCGTGATCGCCTGCCTGCCATCGGGATCATCGGTCTGATCCTCGGGATCGGCGGAGTGGCCCTGATCATGTCCGCGCGGATGGAGGCGGGCGTGGACATTTATGGCGTTGTCCTTTGCCTGATCGCTGCCATCGCGTTGACCGTCGCCACTCTATCGATGCGGACCATGTCGGCGGGCGGAAACCTGATGATGGTCGTCGGCTTGCAGATGTTCGTAGGCGCGGGCGTGCTGGCCGTCGCCTCGGCCCTGACGGAAACCATCCGTGTCAACGTGACGCCCGAACTGATCGCCGCCTTTGCCTATACCACCCTTGCGCCGGGGTTGCTGGCCACGTGGATCTGGTTTGCACTGGTCGCGCGGATCGGGGCAACCAAAGCGGCCACATTCCACTTTCTCAACCCGTTCTTCGGGGTGGCCATTGCGGCGCTACTGCTTGGCGAACGGTTGGGGGCGAGGGACGTGATTGGTGTCGCTGTCATTGCCGCCGGCATCCTTGCGGTGCAATTGTCACGGGCCGCGAAAACCTGATGTCTGCCCCCTTGCACTGAATGTCCGCTTTCATATCCTGCGCCAGAGTTGTTTGGTTATTTTCGAAAGCGCCGTCATGCACCGCCGTACCTTTTTGCTGTCGTCTGTTGCCGCATGTGTTCCATCGCTGGCATTTGCCTACCCCTCGCAGGATTTTTCTCCAGCAGTCTGGCGCGATCTGCGCGAGACGGACCGCGTGGTCATCTTGAACTACCGCGCAAGCTGGTCGCTGACGTGCCAGATCAAGGCTGATCTGATCGCAGAGGCCATTGCCGAAAACCCGGCCTATGGGGAACTGACATTCGTGGATGTGAATTGGGACACGTTCGGTCAGTCGCAACTGACCGAACGGCTCAAGGTTGAACGCCGCTCGACGCTGCTGGTGATGAAAAACGGCAAGGAAGTCGCGCGGCTGGTCAATGAACCCTATGCCCGGCAGGTGCGCGCCCTTCTGGACACCGCCCTTGCCGCCTGAGGGTGCCGCACCCAAGTCTTACGCCTTTCTGCTGATTCCCGGGTATTCCCAACTGGGCTTTGCCTGCGCCCTTGAGGCGCTAAGCCTCGCCAATCGGCACCCTTCCGGTCAGGTGTTTTATCGCTGGCGGGTGATCGGTGAAACGGATGCGCCTGTGCCCGCCTATAACGGAGTGACCTGCGCCGTTGATGCCGCCCTGCCCGCGCTGGATCGGCACGAAACCCTTGTGGTCTGCGCGGGCGAGAATGCGGCGGGCGGCAGCACCCGACCGGTATTGAACTGGCTGCGCCGCGAGACGCGCAAGGGTATGGATTTCGGCGCTTTGTCGTCGGGGACCTATACGCTTGCTCTTGCCGGGTTGCTAAGCGGAAAACGCGTCACGACCCACTGGGAATACTATGACGCTCTCGTTGAACTGCTGCCCGACGTGATTATCGAAAATTCGCTGTTTTCTGTGGATGGGCGCGTGTTCACGACGGCGGGCGGGGCGGCGTCAATGGATATGATGCTGGCGCGGATCAAAGTGGATTTCGGGACTGATCTGGCGACATGGGTGGCGGACCAAATGGTCTATACCGACCCGCGCATGGCGACACACGGACAGCGCCTGTCGCGGCGCGCGCGTCCTGATCTTGCCCATGGCAAGCTGGGCATGGCGCTTCAGATCATGGAAAACAATCTCGAAGACCCGCTACGCCCGGATGAAATCGCCGCCCTCGTGTCGATCAGCACGCGTCAGCTTGAGCGTCTGTTTGCCAAACATCTGAACGTCGCGCCCAAGCGGCACTACCTGCGGATGCGTCTGGAAAAGGCGCGCGGATTGCTGCGCCAGACGAGCCTGAGCGTAACGGACATATGCGTGGCCTGTGGTTTTCAATCCCTGTCCCATTTTTCCAAAAGCTACCGGGCTGCGTTTGGATTAAGCCCCGGGCAAGAAAAACGCGGTACAGCAGCCATATGGCCTGCACACCCGTGATTGTGTGGAACGCTTGTGGACGCTATCCACGGAACAAGGCGGCGAGGATCTGATGAAACTACTCTTTGTGCACCAGAACATGCCGGGCCAATACCGCGAACTGGTGCAATGGCTGGCCGCGCAAGGCGGGCACGAGATTGTGTTTCTGACCCAGCGCCTCAATGCGCCAAAGATCACCGGCGTGCGCACTGTTGTCTACAAAACGCATCACAAGCCGGGCGAGGATGCGTATGCCCTGTCCAAAACGTGGGAAACGGCGGCGGGCAACGGGTTTGGGGCTGTCACTGCCTTGCGCAAGATCATGGCCGAAGGGTTCACGCCGGACATCGTCATTGGTCATGTCGGTTGGGGCGAGATGAGCTTTTTCCGCGAAGTGCTGCCCAAGACGCCGATGATCGGGTTTTTCGAATACTTTTATTCCGTGCGCGGTGGACCCGTGGGGTTCGATCCCAAGGATGAGGTCAGCGATCACGCGCCCTATATCATGCATGGCCACAACGTCGTTCCACTGCTCAACATCGAGGCTGTCGATGTCGGCCACAGCCCGACAATCTGGCAGCGGGATCGGTTTCCAGCCAGCTTTCACGATAAAATCTACGTGTGTCACGACGGCATCCGCACCGACAAACTGGTGCCCGATGCAAAGGCCAGCGTGACACTGGGTCGTATCGGTCGCCCGTTGACGGCGGAAGACGAGATCGTGACATACATGGCCCGCAATCTGGAAACCACGCGCGGCTTTCACCAGTTCATGCGCGCGTTGCCATCGATCCAGAAGGCGCGCCCGAACGCCCGCATCCTGGTGATTGGCGGCAATGATGCGTCCTATGGCGGCAAATCCAAGCATCCCGGCGGGTTGCGTGGCCAGATGGAGACTGAGGTGGGTCACTTGCTGGACTGGGACCGGCTGCATTTTCTGGGGCAGGTTCCCTACAAGAACTATCAGCAGATCATTCAGATCAGCGCGTGCCATATCTATCTGACCATGCCCTTCGTGTTGTCCTGGTCACTGCTCGAAGCCATGTCGATGCAGGCCACTATCGTCGCCAGCGACGTCGCCCCTGTGCGAGAAGTCATGACGCACGGCGAAACGGGCCAGCTTGTCGATTTCTTTGATCCCGAGGCGCTGGCCGCACAGGTGGTTGAGATTCTGGCGCGGCCTGCGGATTTTGCCCATCTCGGGCCCGCCGCGCGTCAGCACGTTGTCGACAACTACGATTTCCTGACAGTGTGCCTGCCCGAACATATCCGACAGATGAATGCGCTGGTGCCAGAGGATCTGCGCATTCCGGTGCCTTAGCCCGTGGGTATCATCGTTCTCGGGGCAGGCGGGAAGCTGGGAAGGCTTCTCCAACCCATCATTTCAGACGATGCCGTTTGGCTTGATCGTGCTGGCCTTGACATCTGCGACGGCGAGGCATTGCGGAACGCCCTGCGCGGTGCAGGCTGCGTTATCTGTATGGCGGGCGTCACTCAAGGTTGTTCTGACCGGTTAGGGATGAACTCTGACCTTGCCATCCGCACGCTGGATGCAGCGCAGGAGGTGGGTGCCGGGAGAGTCCTGCTGTTCTCAAGCGCGGCGGTTTACGGGAACACGCCGGGGCTGTTAACCGAAGATGGGCCAACTGCTCCGCTTTACGAATACGCGCGTGCGAAGCTTGCCATGGAACGGGCCGCTGCACGGCATGCCCACCCCAACTGCGTTCTGCGCCTTGGAAACGTGGCCGGCGCTGACGCCATTCTGGGCGGTTGGCACCCTGCGTTCAAACTTGACGCACTGCCGGATGGCACCACGCCTCGTCGCAGCTATATCGGGCCTCATGCCTTGGCGCGCACTTTGCTGGACCTTGCGGCGGCTGCAACCTTGCCTGATATTCTGAACGTGGCGGCCCCGGGTTGCGTGGAAATGGGTGCGCTTCTGGATGCAGCTGGTTTGGCGTGGACGCCCCGGCCTGCCACGCGCGATACGATACCAACTGTTAACCTTGATACCACGAATTTGCAGGCGTTCACCGGATTTAAGACTTCGGAGGATACCCCGGACGGCATTGTTTCGGATTGGCAAAACAGGCTGGCTTGATGACTTGGTACAAACGGACACTGGACGTGGTTTTTGCGGGTGTTTTGATCGTGCTCCTCGCTCCGGTGATCGTCTGTATTGCATGGTTGATCTGGCGGGCGCAGGATGGCCCGGTCTTTTATGTGGCCGAGCGTATGAAAACACCCACGCAAGGCTTTGGGCTGTGGAAGTTTCGCACCATGACCGAGGTGGATTGCGACGGTGGCGTTTCCGGAGGAGACAAGCGGGCGCGGATCACGGCCATTGGTGCTAAGCTGCGAGCGACCCGGCTTGATGAGTTGCCCCAACTCTGGAACATCCTCAAAGGCGACATCAGCTTTGTTGGTCCGCGCCCTCCGTTGCGTGAATATGTGGATCGATTCCCTGACCTTTATGCGCAGGTTCTTGCGTCGCGCCCCGGTGTGACCGGGCTTGCCACCTTGCGGTTTCACAGACACGAATCGCGCATTCTTGCCCGCTGCCGGACGGCGCAACAAACCGATGCGGTCTATGCCCGTGTCTGTGTCCCGCGCAAAGCGCGCCTTGACCTGATTTATCAGCGCAATCAAAGCATTGGGTACGATTTTCGTCTCGCGCTTGAAACAGCCGGTACGCTGCTGCGCGTGCCGCCCAATACCCGACGCGCTTTCAATCCACTCAACGCGCGACCGCGCGGACAAATGGCACCCCGTTTAACGCGGCCTTAAGCCTGAGTGCGCAATGGTGATCCCGCGATGTGTCAAGGCAGATCGCGCACTGGAACAGAACCGTTGATGCTGCATCTCCTGACGTAAACGTCGTGATGCGCCACAAAAGAGGGCGCGATGATTGGTCTGACAAAACCCCTGCCATTCACCTGGTCGCGCTTGTCTCTCACAGACGGCTTTGCGGTCCCTGCTGCGCTTGTTTTCACGTGTTTTGTGACATTGCTGACAGCATTGCTTTGCCACGCCATCGGGCTTTCGGCCGAATTTGATCTTGTGGCCGTTTTCGCAGCCTCATCACTTATTACCATGTGCGGTCTAAAGGTGGCTCGAATTCCGGCAACCCGACATCTGTATGTCTCTGGGTTACAAGTCCAAGCGTTTTGCAACGTACACAAATCGACGAGCCCACTTCAGGTGCCGCCCACACTGAGTGCGCTGAATACTCAAGTCTCAAGCGCTCCCACGTGGCCGCCTGTGGATGCCAAACATCTCCTTGGACGGGATGAGATCGACACATCTCTGGGAGACGAGGCGAAGGCCTACGAGGATCGTGTTGTGCTGGTTTCCGGTGCGGGCGGTTCCATCGGCTCAGAACTGGTGCGGCAGGTGTTCGCCTGCAAACCCAGAAAGATCGTTTTGTTCGAACTCAACGAAATGGCGCTTTATGAAATCCATCGCACCATTCTAGCGGCTGTCGCTGACACTAACATCGAAGTCGTGCCGGTGCTGGGATCGGTTTGCGATGGCCCAAAGGTGCGCCGCACGCTGCGTCGCCACAAGGTACAGGTGATCCTGCACGCCGCCGCCTACAAACACGTGGCACTTGTTGAACAGAACCCACTTGCCGGCTTGTCCAACAATGTCATGGGCACCCACACATTGATCACCGAGGCTGTCGCGGCGGGTGTTGAACGTTTCGTGCTGATTTCGTCGGACAAGGCTGTCCGGCCAACAAATGTCATGGGCGCGTCCAAGAGGCTTTGTGAATTGGTCGTGCAGGATTTTGCCAAGCGGTTGGACACATCATGCAGCCCGATTTTTGCAATCGTGAGATTCGGGAATGTCCTCGGGTCGTCCGGGTCTGTCTTGCCGCTGTTTCAGGAACAGGTGCGCATGGGGGGACCCGTGACTGTTACGCACCCCGATGTGTCGCGCTATTTGATGACCGTGCAAGAGGCGGTGCATCTGGTTCTGCATGCCGGGTCCCTTGCGAAGGGAGGCGAAGTGTTTGTGCTGGACATGGGACCACCCGTTCAAATTAACGCGCTTGCCCGACACGTCATTCATTGCGCGGGTTTGAGTGTTCGTGACGAAGACAATCCAACTGGCGACATAGAAATTCAGTTCACTGGTCTGCGGTGTGGCGAAAAAATGAGTGAGGAACTTACTCACACCGGGCAACGCGCCGGGACGCGTCACCCCAAGATCTTCACCGCCATTGAAAAAGGTCTTAGCGAGTTCGAGGTTGCTGCCGCATTGCGGGCGTTGCGCCAAGCGCTGGCCGACGAGGACGAGGAAGGTGCCGCGACAAATGCCTGCCGTTGGGTCGAGGGCCTCGCAGACAGAACAAGTCCTCCAAAGCCCATCTCTCCCGTTCTTCGCAAGCACGATTCAAAACCTGGATTTGCTTCAAAATCCTTTGGCAATAACCAGTTGGAAGTGGGGCATCAATGATTGTCAAAGTTGGATTTGGCCGCCGTCGCGCGGATGTTGGACAGCCATGCCGTTCCAGCTGAAATTGATCCATCTCCTGATCGTGTTTTGCTGTGCTGCCACACTGTCCGCTGCGCAGACACAGGTTCGAGATACGACTGAGGTCACAACAACCTCACCCTCGCTGAATTTTTTGGCGTCCCCGGCCTGATTGATATGCCCAGCGGTGAAGCGCTCCCGGACAGCCAAGTTGCGATCGGTGTTTCCAGTTTTGCGGGTCAAACCCGTACGAATTTCACGTTTCAATTTTCCCCCCGCATATCTGTGACGTTCCGGTATGTCGGCATTCAGGACTGGAATTCTGATGGCTTTGGCACCTACAGGGATCGCAGTTTTGATTTTCGGTACCTCCTGATCAAGGAAGGGCGGATCGCGCCAGCGGTTACCATCGGTCTTCAGGACTTTGCAGGCACCGGAATTTATGCCAGCGAATACATTGTCGCGACAAAGACATTTGATCGCCCTTTTCGATTTGGTCGCTCGTTAAAAGTCACAGCTGGATTGGGTTGGGGACGACTGGGCACCTCAAGTGCGCTCGGGTCGCCGTTTGGCTCAAACAGGCCGCAATTTGTTCCCGGCGATCCGGGCGGTGAGCCTGCGGTTGATCAATGGTTTCGCGGTCCCATGGCAGTTTTTGGTGGTATCGAATGGCAGGCCAACGAACGGCTTGGCTTCAAGGTCGAATACGCAACCGACGCATATCTGCCTGAAACATCGCGCGGCGTATTTGCACGAGAGTCAAACCTCAATTTTGGTCTCGAATACCAGGTGCGCCAGGCGGTCCGGATTGGGGTCTACTGGCTTTATGGGTCCGAAGTTGGGGTGAACGTGCACCTTCAGTTCAATCCAAAGACCCCCGCAGCGCCGTACCGATTGGAAGGCCCGCGGCCTGTCATTGTTCGACCTGAAAGGTTGGTTAATCCGGCAGCATATGACACCGGATGGATGGCCGCGCACAATGCGCCGATTGTCATCCGCAATGCCCTGAGGCCAGAACTGGAGCAGGACCAGATCGTTTTGCTCAGTGTATCTGTATCTGCCACGCGGGCCGAAGCGCGTGTTTCAAGCGATCGGTTCGACAACTTCGCCATCGTGGTCGGCCGCACGGGCCGTGCCATGGCGCGCATCTTGCCGCCTTCGATAGAGATCTTCGACA
Source organism: Tateyamaria armeniaca (assembly GCF_045797845.1). Taxonomy (NCBI): domain Bacteria; kingdom Pseudomonadati; phylum Pseudomonadota; class Alphaproteobacteria; order Rhodobacterales; family Roseobacteraceae; genus Tateyamaria; species Tateyamaria armeniaca. Next base: position 902,103 of record NZ_JBHDIY010000002.1, on the reverse strand, counting down.
TCGTACTGGTCACCAACGGGCTGGCGGTGTCGAAAGTGACAGTGTCGCGCCGCGACCTCGAAACGCTGGAATTCAGACCGAATGCAAGCCAGGTATTGTTGTCGCGCATAGTGATTGCTGACGCAGCACCAGCCCCTACCGGCAACACATCACAGGTCGACAGCCTGTATCCGCATTTCAGCTGGGCCATAGGCCCCTACATTCGTCCCAGTTTTTTTGACCCGGACGAACCCGTTCGCGCAGACGTCGGAATTGCTGCTGTGGCACGCTACAGGTTCGCACCGGGATGGCAATTGATGGGTGAAGTGCGCCACCGCGTTGTCGGTACGATCAAAAACGCCTCCAGACTGTCTGACTCCGTTTTGCCCCGCGTCCGGACCGACGCGCTGCTGTATGTCCGCGCGGCGGATACGACGCTCGAACGGTTGGTTCTGTCAAAGCAATGGAAGCCCGGGAAAAACACCTATGCCCGGATCAGCGTCGGCTATCTGGAACAGATGTTTGGTGGTGTTTCCGCCGAGTTTTTGTGGAAACCCGCCGCCAGTCGCCTTGGGCTGGGGATCGAGGTGAACTACGTCAAGCAACGTGATTTCAACCAGCGTTTTGGATTTCAGGATTACGAAGTCGCAACGGGCCATCTTTCTGCATATTACGATTTTGGTAACGGGTATTTTGGCCAAGTTGATGTCGGGCGATACCTGGCCGGGGACGTGGGCGTCACAGTCTCTCTGGAACGGCGATTTGCGAATGGCTGGCGCGTCGGCGGCTTTTTTACTCTGACCGACGTGTCATCCGAGGAATTCGGCGAGGGGTCTTTTGACAAGGGCATCAGCGTCACAATCCCTTTGAGCTGGTTCACCGGGCGCCCGACCCGACAATCGCTGAGCACCACAATCCGGCCCGTGCAGCGCGACGGTGGCGCCCGTCTCAACGTATCCGGTCGTCTCTACGAGCAAATACGGAGCGGGCAGCTGACAGATCTGAGCAACGACTGGGGGAGGGTGTGGCAATGATGTTTCCGATACGGGCAGTAGTGGTCTTGGCTGTGTCTTTCCTGTTCGGATGTTCGGGCGCAGGCGACGACCCCTTTGCAAGGTCTTCGGAGCCGCGCAGCCTTGCTGATCGTATGCGGTCGTCACAGGCGGATGCAGTCGAGTTGCCCGCGCTCACCCCACAATTTCTTGCGGGCCTGAAAACACCCACGTTGGAAGTTACTTTGGAACGGACGGGCACGGTCGCAATCCTGTCACTATATTCGGATCGCCTTGATCCTGAACTTGGAGAATTGCGAACCTGGCGCAGCGCTGATGGTTCTCAACTTGTGTTCCGTGAGGGGGTGCTGATTGCCACGCGCGGTTTAGGCAACGACATCGGATCCACGCAGGCAACGTCCATGATCAAATTGCTGACATTGCGCACGCCTTCTGCGGGGCTACACCAGATTTACGTTGTTACCGGTGAGAATGGTACAGAACGCGTGGACTTGGCCTGTGACATGACCGTCGTGGGGCCGGAAACGCTTGAGATCGTTCAACGGCTGATCAAAACCCTTCGTTTAAGGGCGGAATGTGCCGCAGGCAGTAACGCCGTTACCTATAATTTCTGGGTCGATCCAGAGGATTCAACTGTCTGGCAATCGCGGCAATGGGCTGGCCCCTCGCTTGGCTACATGAAGACGCGTCTTTTGAAGAAGTAGGGGTAACATAGGACGATAACGCGTTAACCAATTGTTCAGGTTTTTGGCCTGTCAGATTGCGTTTTCATCAAATCTGACTTAAATCTTCCTCTGTATTTCAGAGGAGCCAATGGCATGAAAAAGACACTGCGTACCGTTTCCATAGCGGCATTGGGAACCGTTTTTTCAACTGCGGCATTCGCGCAGGATATCCCGTTGAACATTCTTGTTGCCGGCAGCACAGGCGGTGAATCTGTGCAAGGTCAGGCGGTTGGTTCTCTGAACGCCGCGAGTTCGACAACGGCGTCTGTCGCAAGTGCGGCTTCGATGCTTGTTGTCTCTACTGCGTCGAGCACCTCGACAAACTGAACGCTTCGAAGCCATGATGATTTGAGCGGAAAGGCGTGCAATTGAGCACGCCTTTCTTTTTGCCCAAATGATATTTTTTAGTCGATGGGTTTTGGCAGACGGTCGGACATTTCGCGAACGTGCAATGAACGGAGCATTCGCGGGTCGAGTGTCAGGCTTACGTTAAAAACAGGCCATCCTGATCTCAAAGGGCTCTCCGACACAATCGGTTCAGTCGATTAGGACATGCCCCATGTCATCACTGCCTTGTCAGCGCATCCGTCACCGCACGCCTGATCGGTGCTGACATTGGTGGCGTGCGAGAGCCCCACGTCGCGATCACTTCCCCGTCAGGTGCAAACAGGATTTTGCTAAAGTTCCACTTCGGTACAAAGCCAGTAATATCCTTTACGGTCTGATAAAGCGGGTGCGCATCAGCGCCTTTCACCTGCATGATATCGGTCATCGGCATGTCCAAACCAAAGTTCATTTCACAGAATTCCTTGACCTCTTCCGCGCTGTCCAGTTCCTGGCGAAAATCGTCTGACGGAACGGCCAGAACGATCAACCCATCCGCGCGATAGGCATCGTACAAGGCCTGCAACTCTGCATATTGGCCGGTGAAGGCGCATTGTGATGCGGTGTTGACGACCAAAACAGGTTGCCCGTCCCAATCGGACATATGAATTTGCCCGCCGTCAATCGACGGAAACGACACATCAGGCATACCCGCGGCCGCAAGTTGGCCGACGAACATGAATACTAGGGCAACGATGGCGCGATACATGCGATCCTCTCCTGACATCCGATGCGTTATAGCTAGTTCAAACTCCGCCAGCGTCACCCTCTTTCAATTGAACGCAAATGCCCCAAATATGAGGCAGACCCCGACACATCACGGGAAAGGCAAACATGACCCAATACACCAAAAACCCGGACGTTATCGCGACACTGTCGCCCGAAGAATACTATGTGACTCAGGAAAGTGGGACGGAACGACCCGGCACTGGCAAGCTGCTCAACAACAAGGAACCCGGTATCTACGTGGATATCGTGTCGGGCGAGCCGCTGTTTGCATCATCGGACAAATACAGATCCGGGTGCGGCTGGCCGTCGTTTACCAAACCGATCGAGCCCGCACATGTGGAAGAGTTGCGCGATGCATCGCTGGGCATGATCCGCACCGAAGTCCGCTCCAAGCATGGGGACAGTCACCTGGGCCATGTGTTCGAGGACGGACCGCGGGATAGGGGTGGCCTGCGGTATTGCATCAATTCGGCCTCGCTCCGCTTTGTCCATCGTGACGATATGGAGGCAGAGGGGTACGGCGAATATCTGAACCAAGTGGAGGATGTGGCATGAGTGACAAACGCGCAGTTCTGGCGGGGGGTGTTTCTGGGGCATGCAGGATCTGATCCGCAAGAAACCGGGGATCAAGGCGACCCGCGTCGGATATACCGGGGGCGACGTGCCGAACGCGACCTATCGCAACCATGGCACCCATGCCGAAGGGATCGAAATCATCTACGATCCGGCGGTGATGTCCTATCGCGAATTGCTGGAGTTTTTCTTTCAGATTCACGACCCGACCACACCGAACCAGCAAGGCAACGATCGTGGTCTGAGCTACCGTTCGGCGATCTACTATGTGGATGATGAGCAAAAGCAGGTGGCCGAAGACACAATTGCAGATGTCGATGCATCAGGTCTGTGGCCCGGCAAGGTTGTGACCGAAGTCGAGCCAGTTGGCGACTTTTGGGAAGCGGAGCCCGAGCATCAGGATTACCTTGAGCGTATTCCGAACGGCTATACCTGCCACTTCGTGCGCCCCGGTTGGGTTCTGCCACGGCGCGCCGCCGAATAGGTGATTTGGGCAAAACCGGTGTGAATGCCTGGCATCTGGTCAGGTATTCGGCCACGTCGCTGGTCGGCGTTTACGGCTTGATAAAGTATCGCACATCAGGTGTGACGAAGCTCAGAAAAACAGGATGGCCGAGTTCTTCGATAAACTGGTCCACAGCTTTTTGGCACCCCTCGTAGGTCCCGTAGTCATCAATAATGACAAATCCACCGGATACGACCCTATCGTATAGGTTCTCTAGGCATACTTTGGTGGATTCGTACCAATCTCCGTCCAATCGCAAAATTGCAATTGGACCTGTGTCCGACGCTGGCACCGTGTCTTGGAACCAGCCCTTGTGAATATGTGTGTTCTGATCGCCATAGCCTAAGTCATCAGCGACAAATCTGCGCACGACTTCCGCATCTCCAGCACCTCCCAAGCTGTCATAAACCCCGGTCAGTGGCTCCATTTTCCCGCTCAAGGTTGACCGGCTACGCCCAGACAGTGCTTCCACTTCGCTTACGGCCCGCTCTCCGTCCACTTCCGGATCCGGTTCACAGATGTCGTCATACGCATCGAACAAATGAATGGGTCGGCGACGGCTGCTCATGGCCAGATTTCCGAGCGCCATGAAACCGCCAACACCGCCTTTCCAGACGCCACATTCAACAAACGCACCGGGGATTTCGTTCAGTTCACAATGGCGGATCATTTCCCACAACGAGGTCAATGCAGGATACGCGATCATCGTGCGATCGCGCACCTTTGCAATGGCCGTGCGTGCCGCTTTTTCGTCGGCATATCCAATCGGGTCCTTTGGAAACAATGCTCTGGCCCGTCTCCGTTCCGCGCGCGCAGTTCCAAATGCTGCGAAATTTTGCCCGATCTTCATTTTCTTCCCTTACCTGGCTAGTGCCACTCCAGCGAGATTAAATACTCAAGCACACGTATTTCATTTCCAGATAATCGTCGATGCCGTGGTGTGATCCCTCGCGCCCGAGGCCGGATTGCTTGACCCCGCCGAACGGCGCCACCTCGGTCGAGATTATCCCTGTGTTCACACCTACGATGCCGTATTCCAGCGCCTCGGCCACTTTGTAGACGCGGCTCAGATCCTTGGCGTAAAAGTACGAGGCCAGACCGAAGATCGTGTCATTGGCCATGGCGATCACGTCGTCCTCGTCTTCGAACTTGAACAGAGGTGCCAGCGGGCCAAAGGTTTCTTCACTGGCCACTTTCATATCCTGTTTGACGCCAGTGATGATGGTGGGCGCGAAAAAGTTGCCTTCCATATCGTCCTGCGCATCGCCCAGAATGACTTTGCCACCTTTATCCTTGGCGTCCTTGATGTGCTCAACAACCTTTTCGGAGGCATCCGGATTGATCAACGGGCCAAGGTCCACGCCCGCTTCGAGCCCGTCACCGACTTTCATCGCAGCAACGCGCGCCTTCAGCTTTTCCGCAAAGGTGTCATAGACACCGGCCTGCACATAGATGCGGTTGGCGCACACGCAGGTCTGTCCGTTGTTGCGGAACTTGCACAGGATCGCGCCTTCAACGGCTGCATCCAGGTCGGCGTCGTCAAATACGATGAACGGCGCGTTGCCGCCCAGCTCCATGCTGCATTTCATCACCTGATCGGCGGCCTGTTTCATCAGGATGCGGCCGACTTCAGTTGACCCGGTAAAGGTCAGCTTGCGTATGGCAGGGTTCTCGCAGAATTCCTTGCCGATGGCCGAAGATGAAGAGGATGGTACGACGCTAAACACGCCCGCAGGGATGCCTGCGCGTTGGGCCAACACGCCCATCACGATGGCAGACAATGGAGTTTCCTTGGCCGGGCGCGCCACGAAAGAACAGCCAGCGGCCAGCGCGGGGCCAGCCTTGCGGGTGATCATCGCGTTGGGGAAATTCCATGGCGTGATCGACGCGGCCACACCGATGGGCTGTTTCAGCACCATGATTCGCTTGTCGCGCTGGTGGCCGGGTATCATCTCGCCATAGATGCGCTTGGCCTCTTCGCCGAAAAATTCGATGAAGGACGCACCATAGGCGACCTCGCCCTTGGCTTCGGCCAGTGGCTTGCCCTGTTCAGCCGTCAGGATCGTGCCCAGATCGTCCTGGTTCTCCATCATCAGGTCGAACCATTTGCGCATGACGCCGGCGCGTTCCTTGCCGGTCCATTTGGCCCATTCCTTCTGGGCCGCCTCGGCGGCTGCGATGGCTTCGGCCACTTGCTCGCGGCTCAGGTCGGCGACTTCGGCGATCACATCACCGCGTGCGGGGTTGGTTACATCAAAGGTCCCGTTGGCCCCATCAATCCACGCGCCGTTCACATAGGCACGGGTTTCCAGAAGCGTCGGGTCCTTCAGCAAGGATTTCAGGTCTGTCGTTTGATCAAGCATGGCAGCTTCCTTTCGAGTCTGGTGCATCTCTTTCAACACAAGGTAGGATTGTCCAGTTCCAAAGCCGGGAGGGATCATGCCAGATCTGGACGATGCGTATGCCAATGGCGCCTATATTGAAGGCGCTGAGGCCTATCCGCCGCGCTGGGCGCAGGAGGCGGCCGATTTTCGCGCACAGTTGGGTGCAAGGGCGCGACTGGATGTGTCCTATGGGCCGTCCGACCGCATGGCGCTGGACTATTTTTCGCCCGAAGGGACGGCCAAAGGCACGTTGATCTTTGTGCACGGCGGCTATTGGCTAAAGTTTGATCGGACCTATTGGTCGCACTTTGCTGCTGGTGCCCTGGCAAAGGGGTGGGCCGTCGCGATGCCCTCTTATGACCTATGCCCAAGTGTCCGTATCGCGGGTATCACGCAACAGATCGCGCAGGCGGTGATGCAGGTGGCCGATGACAGCACCGGCCCGATCAGCCTTGCAGGGCATTCGGCAGGCGGCCACCTTGTTGCGCGGATGCTGGCGCCGGGCATGCTGCCCGCCTCAGTTTTGAAACGCCTGTCCTATGTGGCGCCGATGTCCCCACTGTCCGACCTTGAGCCGTTCCTGCGCACCAGCATGAATGCTGAATTCCGGATGGATACGGCCATGGCGCGCGCCGAAAGCCCGGTGCATCAGCCAGCACCTGATGTGCCGGTGTCGGTATGGGTGGGAGCCGGGGAACGCCCCGCATTCCTTGATCAGGCGCATTGGTTGGCTGATGCGTGGGGCTGTGGTCATGTCATTGTCCCGGACAAACATCACTTCAACATCATCGATGCGTTGAAAGACCCGTCATCTGATATGATCCAGCGCTTGACGACCGCGCGCTGATCGGCAACATCGCCTTGGCCGCAGGCGATGGCGTCGCCTGCACTTTCGCGCTGAAATGTCCTGCACGCCGGGACCTTCTCGTAAAAAGGAGGGTCAGGCATGACCACTCGCCCCGCATTCTTTCGCTTTCACAATGGTGAACAGGCCCAACTGCCGTTCGAGGCCGCCGAATACGACGCCCGCATCGCCGAGTTGCGCGACCGGATGGAGGCCCAAGGGGCCACCGCCGCCGTTTTCACCTCGATGCACAACGTCGCCTACTACTCGGGCTTTCTCTACTGCGCATTCGGGCGTCCTTACGCCTGCGTCGTAACCGAAGATGCTTGTGTGACAATCAGCGCAGGTATTGATGCAGGCCAGCCATGGCGCCGCTGCCATGGCGACAACATCACCTACACCGACTGGCAGCGCGACAATTTCTGGCGCGCGGTGCGCGAAGTGACGGGCGAGGGCGGCGTGATTGGGGTTGAATCCGACCACCTGACATTGCTTCAGCAGGGCAAGCTGGAGGATTTCCTGAAACCTGTGGCGACGGTCGATTTGTACGACACCACAATGCGCCAGCGCATGCACAAATCCGACGCTGAGATTGCGCTGATCCGCCATGGCGCGCAGGTGGCTGATGTGGGCGGTTATGCAATCCGCGATGCGATCAAGGTTGGTGTGCGTGAGATTGACGTGGCCATGGCGGGCCGCGACGCGATGGAGTTGCAGATTGCCAAACGCTTCCCTGATGCCGAATACCGCGACACGTGGGTGTGGTTTCAGTCTGGTCTGAACACCGATGGCGCGCACAACCCGGTCACCGCGCGGGCGCTGGAACGCGGTGATATCCTGTCCCTCAACACGTTTCCGATGATTTCGGGCTATTACACGGCGCTGGAACGTACGCTGTTCGTCGAAACCGTTGACGACGCCAGCCTCAAGCTGTGGGAGGCGAATGTGGGCGCACATGAACTGGGCATGTCACTCCTCAAACCCGGTGTGACCTGTGCCGAGGTGACTCATGCCGTGAACGCTTTCTTCGCTGAACGCGACTTGCTGCAATATCGCAGCTTTGGCTACGGGCATTCGTTTGGGGTTTTGTCGCACTACTATGGCCGCGAGGCCGGGCTGGAACTCCGCGAGGATATCGACACGGTGCTGGAACCCGGCATGGTGATTTCGATGGAGCCGATGCTGACCATACCTAACGGTCAACCGGGCGCTGGCGGCTACCGCGAACACGACATTCTCGTGATCACCGAAGATGGCGCGGAAAACATCACCGGGTTCCCCTATGGCCCCGAGCATAACGTGGTCGGATGAACGCAGCCGGATTTTGCCAGCTCAAGCCAAGCCCGCGCCTTCCCATGGCGCGGGCTTTTTGCAACTATCGGCTAAATCGTGAGTGTCAATGGATGTAAATTGGCATAACATTACCTATATTAGTCTCAACTAATTGAAACGAGGGAGAAATATATGGCCGACTTCGCAAGCCAGGTGAAAGAATCTCAGGATCAGGTGGCGGAAGCCCAGTCCAAGATCGCTGAATTGACCAGCAGGATTGAGGTTGCGCGCGCCAAGATGAAGTCAGGCGATGACATTTCCATCGATATCGAGAATGCGACGCTGGAAGACGTGCACGCCCATACTGACGTGATGAACGCCAACATCGCGGAGTTGATCATGGGTCTGGACGATGTGACGGCGGCCTTTTCCAAAGATTTTGACGAGATGCGCAACAAGACGGGCATGGAAAGCCTGATTGGCATCTTTTCCCGGGCCAAGGCTGAATCCATGCGGCAAGAACGCGTGCGCAGCGCGTCGATTGACGACAAGCTGCAGGACCTGATTTCGAAATCCGACGTGATTGTGCAACTGCTCGAGGGTCAGTTGGCCATGCTTGAAGAACAGAAGGTCAAGGTCGAGGGCAATCTGACCGAAACATTGGACGAACGTGAGATGACCGTTCAGGAACTGGCGGCGCTGCAAGGCGACATCCAGGCGATGGACCCGCAGATCATCACGCTGGAGAATAAGATCGCCTCGGAAACCGATGCGGCCAAGCGGACTGCGCTGGAAACGGAACTGGCCGAGTTGAACAGCAAGTATAACCAGATGGTGCAGGACGAACAGGTCAAGCTGGCCAAGTCGCAGACGCTTGAGCGCTACATCGAAAAGGGCAAAACCTGGATCGACTCGCTGCAGAACCAGGCAGCGACGCAGATGGTGCTGATCAACAAGCTGCAGACCGACACCAAGCAGCGTGTCGTTCTCTATGATGCGCTGACCAAATCGTTGAAGACGGCGCAGCAGCAGGACGTGGCCCACCGTATCAATGAAATCGGTGTGAAAACGGATCAAGAGGCGCAGACCGCCATGGCCGGAATCGGTGCCGCAACCAACAAAAAGATGGCCGATATGCTGGAGGCGCATGAGGATCACATGGTGTTTGCCCGTGACGTGCTGGAGCAGAAGGCGAAGGCCGATGAACGCTTTGCCCGCCGGTTCGCGCAGATCGTCGAGAAGCACGACAGCAATGCGTATGGGGGCTAGACCATGAAACTCGGTCTCGCGGCCATCGCGGTCTCTATCCTCTGCCTCATCGCTACTATCGCATTCGGCGCACCGCTTTGGGTGAACGCGGTCGGGTTCTTCTGCGGGATCGCGGGGCTGTATCTGCTGAGTCGAAAACGCGGATGAACGGACCCGCATGACCAACACAGAAACCATCGGCCTCACTGACCTGTTCGCCTCGCGCCGCTATTTCAAGAAATTCGAGACGATCACATCTCATCTGGGTCGTGTCGCCGGCGTGATGGAAGCCGAGGGTGATCTCAATCGGGATGAGGTCAACATCCTCACCCGCTACATCACCGAGCTGACCTTTACCTTTCGCGCGCTGTCGCAAAAGTACCTGCTGGTGGGCCGCGACACGGGTCGCTTTTTCGGAAGCCTCGCCATTGATGCGATTGAATCCGGGTTTCCGGCGGCCGAAGAGATCATCACCATGGCCAGCGACGCCCAGCAGGCGGAGCGTCATCTGGCGGGTATGCCGTCGGCGGACGAGCTGAAAAAGCAGATGGTAGAGGTGATCATCAGCGAGCGCACGCCGCCCACCAAACTGCAGTTTGCGCTGTCCCAGCGGCTATACTACGAAGAGCTGCTGCGCGGCGATCTGTTCTGGCCCCGCAATGATCCGCAGATTGTGTGGACGGGCAATATCAGCGAACAGCGCCGCACGTTTCGGCTGCACTGGGCGGTCTATGACAGTCAGGTGAACTTGCCGATTGTCTACATGATGGAGCTTGAGGACACCGGATCGACGGCCTTGCCAAAGGATCAGCGCCGCTGGCCCGAGGCGCAGGCGCACCTGATGGCACAGGCTCTGGGCGGGTTGAAGCTCGTCACAATTGCGACCGGGTTCGACGAGGATTTTGGCGACCTCCACCCCAAACGTCTGCGTCGCTTTCATTTGGGCCCAATGTATTCGTCTGCCTTTACCAAGCAGTCAGGCCCGATTAGCCAAGTGCTGGAAACCGCCCGCGCGCCCGAAGGGCAGGACTGGGCCCTTGTCTGGACCGAGGAAGATCTGCGATCGGAGCGCGTGATGACAGAACGGGCGGGGTGGTTTTCATCCGTTGAACGCGAGGTTTTTGCCCTCGACCCCTTCGCCGGGCGCGGCGCCGAAACCGGGACCACGCGCATGGAACGCTCCATCGTGCTGCCGCAACGGCCGTTTCAAGCGCTTGAGGAAATGAACCCGCCCGGATTTGCCTCGGTGCGCAAATTCGTTGTCAGCCCGGCAGGCCGGGTGTTGAGGTACTGATGGCGCGCAAGACGACAAAGAGCGGCTTTCCCGCCTTTCTCAAACGGCGCAGGCAGGATCACTATGCCTTCGGTACCGTATGGTTGGCTATGGCCCTGATCTGGCTGCTGTTTCCGGGTCTGGTCGAACGGGGTGAGCGCTACAGCTCCTCGGTCAGGTTCATTGTCGTGGCGGGACTGCCGATGTGGCTCGCCATCAATTACATCGTTTATCGCGGCTGGTTGGGTGGCCGGAAAGGAAAGAAGAAATGAGCCAGACATCTGACCAGATGGAACTTCGCGAGGCCGAGATCGTGGCGCACTACCCAATGGCGTTGGCGATGTTGCAAGGCTTCGATCACGCACCCCGTATCGGCAAGGGGGTGGAGGCACCGCAGGCGGAGCGTTCTGCTGGCATCGGTACGCGCCGCCGGTTCCGCACCACGACGCCGGGGTTGGTGACACGCCGCAGCACGCCCACAGGGGCCGTGCAACTGCTTGCCACTATCGAAGGAGCCGATGACGACGATGCGCTGATGTCGCCGGTGCAGGCCACTGCCCTCAATGCCTTGCGCCGCGCCATCTCAATTGCCCTTGCCGTGGCCGAAAACTACGCGGGTGTCTCGGGCACTGGGCGATCTGAAACGCGCCAACCTCGAAGGGGCACTGCCCGCCGCCCGCAAGACCGAGTTTGCCGAACTGCTGGGGGCTGAGGCGTTGATCACCCTCTATGTCTTTGGCAATGCCACGGCTTACCTGCTGTCTGCGCATCAGACCGAAGTGACGGTCGAGGTGGGCGAGGTCGACGAAGTGCTGACCGACAACGGCCAGACCGCCCTGCACGGCGCACTTTGGGAACTGGATCAGGACATTGCCGCACATGCGCCTGACGACACGCATCTTGTCGCCACCCTCACCGCCTATGCCGAGGCGCTGATGGAGAAAGTCGCCCTGCGTGCCCAGAACGCGCCGCGCCTTGCGCCCTTTACCGCCGCCAGCTGGCGGGTCGAGGCGGATGATTTCACCGTGCAGGGATTTTCCCCTGCGCATAAGGCGAAATCCACAACGCTGACCATGACCTTCAAGAAACCGAACGAGGTCGTGGGCAACCACATCGCCAAGTACCAGTCGATGAAGCTGGCCAAGATGCTGATGGCCTACGACTTTGACCGCCGCCTGAACCCGTTTGCGGAGCTGGGCGGGTTCATCTTTACCTTTATGGGGGATGGCAAGCCGGGCACGGGCAAGACGACGCTGATCCAGATGATGGCCGGGCTGCTGAACGACTATTGTCAGGTCGCAGGCTATCCGTTCCGCTATCAGAACCTCTCGACCGACAACATCGACAGCTATCAGGGCAAGTCGGGGCAAAATGCCAAGGCATTCATCAACAATGTGCTTGATCCCGGGGCCATCGGATTTGGCACCATCGACGATATCGACCAGCTTGCGGGCAAGCGCGGCGACCGGCAGTCCAGCGCGGGACAGTTGGAAATCACTGCTGTGCTGATGGAAAGCTTTGCCGGGGCCAACACGGTCGTGCGGGGCAATTGCACCTTTGGCATGTTCTCGAACTACCCCGAAAACGTGGACGACGCGCTGCGCCAACGGGCTGGCGCGCGGTTCCTTGTGGACGGGCCGCAAACCCGCGAGGATTACATCGATATCCTCTACCTGCTGATGGGCAAGAACCACGACATCCCCGTGGGTCAGCACGAAGTCTTTTCGGCGCAAGAGATCAAGAAGGCGGTTGCCGCGTCCTTCGAGTCGCACGCCCGCCCGCATGAAGAGGGGCTGATGAAAGTGTTTGACCAAGTACACTCCGACATCGGCGATCTGGATACGATTGCCAAACTTGGCACGTACCTGAAAGGCATCCAAGAGGCCGACGAGCGGTTCACGGGCCGTGCAATCAAGAACATCACGGATGCAGTCAAAGTCCGCGCCATGGACTTTGAGTTGCCTGACGAGTGGATGGAAAACCCCGAGCTGTTCCTGTTCAAGGATTACGAGGGCAAGAAGGCGATGATTTCTGAACTGCGCGTGCCGATCACGGTCGACATGGTCGTGCAGGAAATCAACCGCTATGCGGACAGCGAATTCCGGTATGCGGACAAGTCGGATGAAGTCGCCATCGAGGCGATGGTGCGCGATTTCGGGCGTCAGGAAGAGGCCAAGAAGCGGTGGTTGGAGAGCAAAGGGTGACGGATACCCCCAACATATGGAACACAGGCCTGCCGCTGCTGATCCTCGGCGCGTTGGGGTGGGTTCTGCCCAAGATGCTGGTGCCCGAAGACACCCGCGCGCATAAACGCGTCGGTTTGGGCGTGCTGTTCAGCGTCCTCGCCCTGATCGCGGTGTCCGCTCTGGTTCTAGTGGCCTTCGACACCCCCGCCTATCGGGGCGCGCTGGAAGTCAGTGGCCCGCTGCTGGTCGCTGAAATCGCTCTGCAGAACTCTGCCCTGTTCGCCATCGCATGGGTGCCGATGGTGGCGCTTGCATGGTTCAACATGGCGCAGCGAGTCGAGGTGCTGCGGGGCAAGGACATGGCGCGGGGGAGGGATCATGATCCGCCTCATCCAATCCGGTCTCATGTATGGCAACCTCTTTCACGTCGCATCGCCTGCATTGGTGGAGCGCTACAACCGCGCGCTGGAACACCTCACCGGCAAGCGCACCAGCCTGACCGATTTCTACATCGACATCTCCGGCTTTTCGCCCGAGGTGGGTGCGGACCTGAACGACCCGCTTTACCTCAACCACAACGGGGTCAACCGGCAGTTCATCCTGTTGTCGACCGAACAACGGCACTGCCCGCTGCTCGACGCCAAATTCTCGACCAGCCATGGCATCCTCAAACAGTTCATCGCGGAAAACGAGGCGGCCCTTTTTGCGCTCACTGCGCGCGATGCGGTGGCGGGGGAACTCATCAACTCGGTTTACGACATCTCGAACCCTGCGCGCCTGTTCGACATCCGCGCCATCACAGTCGAAGCGGACACGACCAGCGGCACGGTGCGCAATGCGGGTACGCTGGCGGACAAAGTCGACACCTTTCTGCGCAAAGAGGATGCGTGGTTTGATGACGTGCTGATCGCCCGGATGATCGAGCTTGCCGGGGAAACCGGGGACGTGACCCGCAACCCTGTGACGCTCAAACCGCTCAAGGTGGAGCAGGGCAATTTCTGGACGGCGCATTTCGGCGGGCTTTACATCTTTCAGACGCTCGATCACCCCGCGACCATCGCCGCCGGGGACAAGCCGGAAGAAGTGCCGACCAAATACAACTTTGATCTGGGCGACCGGAACCAGATCGCCAAATTCCTTGAGTACAACGACCTGGTCGAACCTATCGTAAAGGCGCGCGGCATCGACGGGGCGGCGATCCTGCGCCAAAAGATGGACTTTATCCTTGTGTCGGCCGTGACCGAGGCAGGCGTGGATCTGAACGGGACCACCCGGCGCGATATGCGGATGCTTGCACGGCGCCACAGCACCCTTTTGCCGGACGAATTTCACGGGCTGGCAGAGCTGGTCAACTGGGCGGAAAACGGTGGCAAGTGGCCGCGTATCTCGTCCGACCACCCGGCCTATTTCTACACGCTTCGCGCCGCTGCGACGCCCGAGCTTGACCTGATCAATATGTTGTTGTCCGAACTGTCGCCACATGACGTGCGGCAGCTGTTCATCTGTCACAAACCAGCGTTGTATGCGGCCTATGCCAACTGGCCGGACGCGAAAAAGGAATATGTCGCGCGCTTCCTCGAAGCCGAGTACAAGGCGGACAAGGCAGGCGCCCGCGCGGCCCTGTTCGGGCATGATGCCCCGATGGAGGCCCCCAAACCCGAACCCCTCGACCTAATTGCACGCGTCGGTCCGTGGGGCGCTGTACGGAGGTAGGATATGGTACTAGTTCGACTGCTCTTTATCGCCTTTGTGGTGCTAAGCGTCATTTATCTGTCGCTGTCACTCTATTCCCGTTCGCGGGCCCGTGACCGGCTGGAGGCGGAATGGGACGCGGGCGATTTCGACATCCCGCGTGAATCCTACGTGCGCGCGGGCCTTGTCGAATACGACGGATCGCTGCGCCGCAAACTGATCCTGGGCGTCTATGTGGTGCCCATGTCCCTTGTCTGTCTTATCATTTACCTTGTGAACTTCGCCTGAAGGAACCCCATATGCGCTATATCGGCTGGACCATACTGATCTCCTTCTGGGTCTTTTTCGCGGCCTTTCTGCACTATACCCTGCCGCAGCGCGACATCGTGCGCATTGTGCGGGTGTTCGAGGAGCGTCAGGATCTGAACGACTGGACGCGCATGTTCTGGTCGCGCCCGGATGAACAGTCCGACGGGTTGATCAACCGCGACGTCCAGTTCCTGCAAACCGTGCAGGCCAACGGGCGCCCCATGGTCTATCGCAACGAGGACACCGGCTGGAGTTGGCCGCCCTATTTCAAGTTTGACACCTCAAACCTGTTCACCGAGGCCGCTGACGCCGTTTCAACCCGCGCAGCCCCGGAATGGTACGTGCTTACGCATTACGGCTGGCGCAACGAATTCCTGACGATTTTCCCCAATGCCATCTCGATCCGACCGGTCGACGGGCCGGAAGCATCCAAGGGAATCCCGTGGATCAACATCATCGTCCTGACCCTGATTGCCGCGTTTTTCTATGCGATCTGGGTCCGGTGGCGGCGGTTCCGCCGCGCACGGATCGATCCAAAGCTCGAAGAGTTGCAGGACAATTGGGAGGCGGCAGGCGATGCCGTCAGCGCCAAACGGGGCCGCATCCGGCGCTGGCTGGACACGTGGAAAGCCAAATAGGTCAGGGCAACGGATCAGTGCGATAAAGCCTGACACGTAACCCGCCATGGGCAATGCTGGGTCCGTCCGGCAGGAATGGCAGCCCGCTGGCGGTGGCAAGCCCGCCTTCGCTTGTGACAATGCCCACCCGCCATCCGGAAAATCGTTCGCGCAACACCTGCCCCAGACGGCCATATACCGGATACAGCGCCTTTTTATCGCCGATCCGCGTGCCGTAGGGCGGGTTCACGATCACCAGCCCCGGCGGGGCGGCGGGCGGTGTCGCCTCGCCTGCGTTGGCGGCGGAAAATGTGACCAGATCGTCCACGCTTGCGCGCTCCGCGTTGGCCTGCGCCATATCGATGGCGCCTGCGTCGCGGTCTGACCCATAGAACCGGGCATCAGGGGCACGCAGGCGGGTCGTGCGGCGCAGCGCCTCGGCGTTGGGGTCGTAGGTGGTCAGGTGCTCAAATCCAAAGCGGCGGGAGCGGCCCGGTTGCAGCCCCGCGGCGATCTCTGCCGCCTCAATCACAAAGGTACCCGATCCGCACATAGGGTCGAACACCGTTTGCGTCCCGTTAAACTCGCACTGGCGCAAGAACATCGCGGCCAGTGTTTCGCGCATCGGGGCCTTGCCCACGGCAGGTTTGTGCCCGCGCTTGTGCAAGGGCTCGCCCGAAGTGTCGACGCTGATGGTCACGCGGTTGTCGTCGATGCGCACTTTGAGGATCACGGGGGCATCTGCGGCGATGGTCATGCCAGCCTCTTCGCGCAAAGCGGCCTCGATCCGTTGGGTTGCGGCACCGGCATGGTAAATTTTCGACTTGCGAGACGTAGCGACATCGACCCGCACCGGCACATCGGGGCGCAACACATCGCCCCATGGAAACTTGCGTGCGCGTTTGTCGAGTTGGGCGAGGTGGAAGGCCATGAAATCGCCAATGCGCACAAGTACACGCGTCGCACCGCGCAGTTCAAGGTTGGCGCGCCACACCTCTGACCAGTCGCCCGCCATCGTAACGCCACCCGCCTCGGTGCCCGTCACCTCGAAACCAAGGCCGCGGGCTTCTTCAGCAAGTGTGGTTTCGAGGCCGGGCAATGTGATGGCAAAAAGGGTCAGGGGGCATTGGTCATGCCCGCCTGCTTAAGCGGTCCGGCGCAGGTGTTCGAGCGATATTTGTTTGCGCGGAAACCACGGGCTTAGACCAACCAGCCCAGTTTACCTTCGCCTCAGACACCATCCGTCGCCCTAACGTCGCCTTCCCAACTTAGTCGGCAAAGAGATAGTCAACCTCGGCGATCTCGCGCGCCTTGTCCTCGGGGACGGACAGGAATTGGGCCAACGCACGTGCATTGTCGTCAAGATCAGCTGATTCCTGAATGCGCCCCAGATGTTCGAAATCTGCATCTCGGATGCGGTCAGATTCAAAGATCATGTCGTTGCGGATCGTGGGCAACAGCCGCTCGATCGTTTCTGCCCCGGTTTGCTCGCCCGCCAGTCCAACCCGCATCGCGTGACCGACAAGGTATTCGTCGGTAAAGTTGCACTGGATTTCCAGCATCCGCGTGATCGACCGGTCACCTGCGAAATCCTCAAGCAGATCAAGGTTGCCCGGGTCCATGCACACGATCAGTCGGTCGGTTTCGTAGTAGTCAAACAGCATACGCATCAGCGCACGGCGGTGGCGCGTGCGCTTTTCCAGCGTGGTTTGTATGCCGCCCAGATCGGGCAGGGGCGAGTGTTCTTCGTTGAAGAGGTATTCGATGGCGGGCACGTTGGTCATCTGCCGTATGCGTTCCAGCATCCGCTTGGCCACGTGCCACTTCTTGCAGATGATGATCAGCAATTCGCGGTTGCGCCCCAGCGTGCTTTCGGTTTCCCAGAACCGCGTGGAAAAGCGGCGCCCGATCCGGCCACGCCCGGACAGGAACTTGAACAGGCTGGTTCCTTCGTTGGAGATTTGGAAAGGCACATCTTTAGCCGCGTAGAGTAGGCCAAGACGGCGTTTGAGGTCGAGCGCCTCGGGGCTGATCTTGCGGGCAAAGAGGAAATCCTGACCCAGCAGCAGGTCGTAGTGATCATCGTAAAACGTCACCGGCATCCCGTAGTCACTGAACAACAGGAAGGTCAGCGTACGGCATCGAATTTCGTCTTCGGGTACGACATGGCGCACAACAGTCTGAAAGAACGTCTCGTCCGGAATCCAGGTCGTGCGGAAAAAGCGCATCACGTCACGGCGCTGGCGAGTGAAATCAAGGACCCATTCGATGGTGCGCCTGCGCAGACACCACCACTGGCTGCCAATCTGCACATCGACATCCGCCGGAATGCTGCGCGTCAGGCCAAGGCGTTGCTGCAAATGCATGCTCGCATAGAACTGTCGCTTATGGCTGCGTTCGTTAAAGAAGTGGCGGTAAATCAACCGCTCTTCTTTCATCCCGGTCTTGATCCAGTCGCTTTTGAAATAGTCGAAGCTTTCAATGAAGTCGGCGTCGTTTTCATCGAGGAAATTATGGACGTATTGTGCGGTCTTGATCGCCATACAGTCGCCCGACAGCATGTAGAAATGCGTGGCGCGGGGGAATGCCTCGACCGCGGATTCGACAGCGTACAGCGTGGCTTGAACAAGGCTCCATTCGCCCCAGCCACAGCGAATGCGGCGATGGGCAAAGGTGACATTTGGGTTGTCCTTGAGAGCGGCGGAAATCTGCTTGAAATGGGCGGGGTCGGCACGCGCATCAAAGTGGATCGACATGTAATCGCCAGCCGTGGTCAACCGTTCTGCCTGTTTGACAACGGCATCCGGGTCCTTGTGACACAGAAGGATGTAGGCGATTTTAGCCATATTTGGAAACTTTACTGCCTCTTTACCTATGATTGTTTACGTAGATAAAGGTAAGGAGTGATTGAATAAACAGGATTTCTTTGGTTTTTTAGTTACAAGTCAAGCTGCACAGAAACGCAGCACGCATAAGGAACGGGCAGTATGGGTTTTCCTGGTACCTGGATGACACAAAGCGAAAGCGTGGTTTACCGCGTGGTGCCCAAATGCGCCTGCTCGACCATCGGGCAGATCATGTACTATTCCGACCATGGTGCGTTCTTTGATGGCGACATCCACGATGCTAAAGGCGGGATGCACAAATGGGCGCTCGAAGACAGTCAGCCGATGATCACCAGCAACGTCAAGGCGCACCAATCGTATGCCTTTACCTGCGTGCGCAACCCCTACACCCGCATCCTCAGTTCCTTCTTTGACAAGATTTGCGGCATCCAGCGCAATGGCAAACGCTATCGCGGCAACCTCGTGCCGCTCCTGATCCAGAAATACGGCATCGATGTCGGCGGCCCGGACGGCAAGCAGGACTTTGACCAAATCAAATCCTTTCGCCGCTTTCTGCTGTTCGCGCGCGACACAATCCGCTGGCGGCGCCCGATGGATCCCGACATTCACTGGTCGGCCATGTCAGGGCATGTGTCGACTTTCATCGTGAACGGCGGCACCTACGACAAGATTGTGTGGACTGAAAAGTTCAACGACGGGATGGAAGATGTCATGAAGGCGATTGAAACGCCCCACGCCGTCAACATTGCCGACATCCCCCGTTTTAATGAAAGCGAAGGGCACGGGCCCAAACGTGCCCACCCGGTCGAGGACTATTTTGACGACCTGTCGATGCATCTGGTCCGCGAAATCTACAAACGCGACTTTGATTTGTTCAAATACGATTTTGACAATCCGGGCAACAAGATGCCCATTGCCGAGATTGATCTGGACGAAGTGCACAAAAAGCTGGGCGACTAACCGTCGTTCACGGTCACCTGTTAACTGGTCAACGTCCCAACGTGCACTGCATGCCCGCTACTGGGCCCGTTTGAACGCGGCTGTCGCCACACCCATGGCAATCAGGGCACTGCCACCAAGCCGCGAAAACCATGCCAGCACGGACGGGCGCGCAATTTTGGAACGCAGCTTGTCCGCCAACAGCGCGTAAGCCAGAGCGTTCATCGCGGCCAGCCCAACGAAGGTTGCGACGAGAATTGCAAATTGCGGGAACAGCGGATCGTCCAAGACGACAAATTGCGGAACGAAAGCAATGAAGAACACGATGGACTTTGGATTCAGCGCGGTGACGGCCGTGGCATGGCCAAATACGCTGGTCGCACTGGTATGCGTGACATTTTCCAAGTCACCAAGCGCTGTGGTAGACGCACTTCTGAAGAGTTTGACGCCGAGATAAACGAGGTAGATCGCCCCGATCCATTTCAACAAGGTAAACAGCGTTGCAGAGGCCAAAACCAGGGCGCCAAGCCCGACCAGCGACGCCGACATGGCGATGAAATCCCCCAGTGCGACCCCTCCGACTGTGGCGAGGGCGACTCGTTTCCCTTGGCTGATCGCATAGCTGAGAACGAGCAGAACTGTCGGCCCGGGGATGAGTAGAAGTGCGATTGAGGCTGCAACAAATGCCAGCCAGATTTGAAGATCCATGGATGCCCGTCCTTACTTTTGATCGAGCCAGCCATAGCTTTGAAAAACTGTAAAGAGGAAAGGCACAGGCCTGAATTTGCAGTGTCCGCGTTTGGTAAAACGACCTTTGGCGCGTCCCTCGCGATCGGTGGCCTCGAGGCTGATCCCCTTGCACGATCCCACCCCACAGCCTACATCCCACTCCCATGGCACAAGGCAAATCAGATCCGAACTACAAGATCGCCGCAGAGAACAGGCGCGCGCGGTTTGACTATGCCATCGAGGATGACATCGAATGTGGCATTATCCTTGAAGGTTCTGAGGTCAAGTCGCTGCGTCTGGGTGGTGCCAATATCGCCGAAAGCTATGCCGCCGTTGAAGATGGCGAGTTGTGGTTGGTGAACTCGTACATCGCCCCCTATCTGCAGGCGAAATCCTTCAAGCATGAAGAACGCCGCCGTCGCAAACTGCTGGTCAGCCGCAAGGAACTGTCCAACCTGTGGAACCAGACCCAGCGGAAGGGCATGACGCTTGTCCCACTTGTCCTCTACTTCAACCACAAGGGCATGGCGAAACTGAAAATCGGGATCGCCAAGGGTAAAAAGCTGCATGACAAGCGTGACACATCGGCCAAACGCGACTGGGGACGCCAGAAACAGCGCCTTTTGAAGCAGGGCTGAAATAGCGCTCATTTGCCGTGATGCGTGGCCTGCTCCCTCTTGCCAGACATGGCACGGGGCGCTACCCAAGGGCGTTTTTTGCAGCCTCCGGAGCATGATTATGTCCGACGATCCCAGAACACTTGTCTCGACCGCGTGGCTGGCCGCCCATCTCAAGGATCCTGATCTGCGTCTGCTGGATGCGTCGTGGTATCTGCCGGACGCAGAACGCGATGCGCGCGCCGAATACGAGGCGGCACATATCCCCGGGGCCCGGTTCTTTGACATCGACGAAATCAGCGATGCCCGGTCTGATCTGCCCCATATGGCCCCGCCCGCGGAAAAGTTCATGAGCCGGATGCGCGGACTTGGCGTCGGTGACGGGCACCAGATCGTGGTCTATGACGGCGCAGGCCTGCTGAGTGCCGCGCGCGTGTGGTGGCTGTTTCGCCTGATGGGCCACCGTGATGTGGCCGTGCTGGATGGCGGTCTGCCCAAATGGCAGGCCGAGGGGCGCGAGACCGAGGATATGCCGCCCGTCATCAAGGATCGCCACCTGACTGTCCGCTTTCAGAACCACCTTGTGCGCGATGTGACCCAAGTGTCTCAGGCATCCAAGCTTGGGACTACCCAGATCGTGGATGCCCGCGCCGCGCAACGGTTTCGCGGCGATGCCCCCGAGCCGCGCGAGGGGCTGCGCGCAGGTCACATTCCGGGGTCGCGCAACGTGCCCTATACGGCGCTGCTGAACGACGACAAGACGATGAAATCTCCCGAAGACACCCGTGCTGTTTTCGAAGCAGCTGGCATTGATGTCACCAAACCGGTGATCACCACATGCGGGTCGGGGATCACGGCGGCGATCCTTGCGCTGGCCCTTGAACGCCTCGGCCATGACAGTTGGTCGCTTTATGACGGGTCGTGGGCCGAATGGGGCATGTTCCCCACCGTTCCCGTCGCCACAGGAGACGCATAATGTTCGAACACCTCACCGCCCAAAAACCGGATTCTATCCTGCAGCTTGTGCAGATGTTTCGCGAAGACCCGCGCGCCGACAAGGTCGACCTTGGCGTTGGCGTTTACAAGGATGCCACGGGAAACACGCCGGTCATGCGTGCGATCAAGGCGGCGGAGCATCAGCTGTGGGAGGCCGAGACCACCAAGTCCTATGTGGGCCTTGCCGGTGATCCAGCGTTTTCCGACGCGATGATCAGCCTTGTGCTGGGCGACGCCGTGGCGCGTGACAAAATTTCTGCCGCGGCCACACCCGGTGGCACGGGCGCTGTGCGTCAGGCATTCGAGCTGATCAAGATGACCAACCCGGATGCGCGCGTCTTTGTATCCGACCCGACCTGGCCCAACCACCTGTCGATCCTCAAGTTTCTTGAGATGGAAAGCGTGAGCTACCGCTATTTCGACGACACGACTCGTGGTGTGGATTTCGATGGCATGATTGCCGATCTGAAGACTGCCAAGGCGGGTGACGTCGTATTGCTGCACGGATGCTGTCACAACCCGACAGGGGCCAACCTGACGCCGCAGCAATGGGATGAAGTGATCGCGGTCCTTCTCGAAACCGGGGCCACGCCGATGATCGACATCGCCTATCAGGGCTTTGGCGACGGGCTGGACGCGGATGCCGCGGCCACGCGTGCGGTTGCGGCGGCCGTGCCCGAATGCCTGATTGCGGCGAGTTGTTCGAAGAACTTTGGGATTTACCGCGAACGCACCGGCATTCTGATGATGGTTGCGAATGGCACCGACAAAGCGGTGTCCCAAGGCACGCTGGCCTTTCTGAACCGGCAGAACTACTCCTTCCCGCCTGATCATGGGGCGCGTCTGGTCACGATGATCCTCAATGATGACGCTTTGCGTGCTGACTGGATGGCAGAGCTGGAAGACGTGCGCCTGTCGATGCTGGGTCTGCGTGAACAACTGGCGCAGGCCTTGCAGCAGCGCGCCGGGTCAGATCGCTTTGGCTTTCTCGCGCAGCACCGTGGCATGTTTTCCCGCATCGGCGCGACACCCGAGCAGGTCGTGAAAATGCGCGAAGAGCACGGGATTTACATGGTCGGCGACAGCCGTATGAACATTGCCGGGCTGAACGCGAAGTCGGTGCCAATTCTTGCAGATGCGATCATCGCTTCGGGCGTCTGAAGACACATTGTACGCTAAATGAAAAAGGCCGGACATTGCTGCCCGGCCTTTTTGATTTTCTTAGACGTTTCGCCGGCCCTTAGCCCTTGGAGAACTCGGGGTACGCTTCCATGCCCAGTTCGGACATATCGAGGCCGTTGATTTCGTCCTCTTCGCTGACGCGGATGCCCATGGCAGCCTTGAGGATGAACCACACGATCAGCGAGGCGACGAAGGTGAACACACCATAAGCCACGATGCCGGTAAGCTGTGTGACAAGGCTTGCATCGCCATTGTAAAAGACCACCGCGATTGTGCCCCAGATACCTGCAAAGAGGTGAACCGGGATCGCGCCAACCACGTCGTCCAGCTTGAACTTGTCGAGCATTGGAATGGCCAGAACCACGATGATACCGCCCACGGAACCGATCCACAGCGCCCCGAACAATGTGGGTGCCAGAGGCTCGGCAGTGATCGAAACGAGGCCCGCCAGCGCGCCGTTCAGCACCATGGTCAGGTCAGGCTTCTTGTAGAGGATCTGCGTCAGGACCAGGGCTGTGACAGCGCCGGCTGCCGCGGCCATGTTGGTGTTGGCAAAGATGCGCGACACGTCAGACACGTCACCCACGGTGCCCATCGCAAGCTGCGAACCGCCGTTAAAGCCGAACCAACCCAGCCACAGGATAAACGTACCCAAAGTGGCCAGCGCCAGGTTCGAACCGGGCATTGGTGTCACCTTGCCGTCCTTGCCGTATTTGCCAACGCGAGGCCCCAGAACAATCACACCTGCCAGAGCGGCCCAGCCACCAACGGAGTGCACGACAGTTGAACCAGCAAAGTCGGAGAAGCCCATTTCGGACAACCAGCCGCCGCCCCACTGCCAGGAACCGGAGATGGGGTACATGAAACCGGTCAAGACAATGACGAAGATCAGGAAGGGCCAGAGCTTGATACGTTCAGCCACGGCACCCGACACAATGGATGCGGTCGCAGCGACAAACACCAGTTGGAAGAAGAAGTCCGACCCGACCGAAGCATAGTCAAGGGCCGCATCCGCCGCCGACACGCCCACGGCGTCCAGCACGGTTTGCCCGCCCAAGGCGAAGTAACCGTTGAAGTCGCCGGGATACATCGTGTTGAAGCCGACCAGCCAGTACATGATCGCCGCGATTGAAAAGAGCGCGATGTTCTTGGTCATCTGCATCGTGACGTTCTTGGAACGGACAAGCCCGCCTTCGAGCATGGCAAAACCGGCGGCCATGAAGAACACAAGGAAACCCGCCATGCAGAACAGCAGGGTTGTCATGATATAGGGGCCGATCTCGTCAAAGCCCGGGGCGGCATCCTGTGCCAGCGCCAGCGTCGGCAAAGCGGTCAAGCCTGCGCCAACGAGGAGAGATTTCGTGAGTTTCATTTTCCGTTTTTCCCTTTGTTGGTGCGCTTAGATGGCGTCTTCGTTGGTTTCGCCGGTGCGCACACGCACGGCCTGTTCCACGTCGAGGACAAAGATCTTGCCATCGCCGATTTTGCCCGTCTGGGCTGTGTTTGTGATGGTCTGGACGATCTGGTCTGCCATGGCCTCTGCCACGACGATCTCGATCTTGACCTTGGGTACGAAATTCACGGCATATTCTGCGCCGCGATAGATTTCCGTGTGCCCCGATTGCGAGCCGAAGCCCTTGATTTCCGTGACCATCATACCGCGCACACCGGCTTCGGTCAGCGCTTCGCGGACCTCTTCCAGCTTGAACGGCTTGATCGTTGCAATGATGAGTTTCACCACGTGTCCCCTTAGATTGGCAGGTCGCCCTGCGGTACGCGGGCAAAAGATGGCATTCGCGGGGGCGCGCAAAGATTTGGCGGTGGATTTTGCGACCCCGGTCTTTGACATGTGCATAAAAAATGCGCAAATTCGTTTGTCTGCACAAATATCGGGCAAACAAGAATCGTGATGCTGTTTTGTCGGGGCGTGGCAATGCCCGTCAAAGTCGATATGGTGTCATGAAACAAAAGGCCGGGCAGGGGTCGTCAGATGCGTGATTCAAAAAAGGGCAAGCGGCCTTTGGTGGCAGAGCGTCGCTATGGTGCGAAGACCCAGAAACCGGCTGCGAAAAAGGCCGCTCCGACGCGGCGCAAGCGCAGTCCGCGCAAAAAACCGACGGGCAATATCTTGACCCGCCTGTTTCGATGGATTCTGCGCCTGATCTGGAAGATCACCTGGCGCGTCACTGTCGCGGCCTGCGCCGTTCTGGCGATGTTCGTCGGGTATTATTGGACCACGCTGCCGGATGTAACGGCGCTGCTGGATGGTCGCGCGCGCGGGTCCGTGACTTTGCTGGACCATCAAGATCAGATTTTTGCCCGCCGGGGTGATCAGTTCGGCGGTGCAGTGACAGCGCAATCGGTGTCCCCGGCCCTTCGGGACGCGGTCGTTGCGACCGAGGACAAGCGGTTCTATCGCCACTTCGGATTAAGCCCACGGGGCATTGCAAGCGCTGTGCGCATCAACCTGAGCGAAGGGCGCGGTCCCCTGTCGGGTCATGGTGGATCGACGATCACCCAGCAGACAGCCAAGCTGTTGTGTCTGGGCGATGAATATGTCCCCTCTGAATGGGAGAACGAGGCCGCTTATGTCGCTGATTGCCGCCGCAATTCGATTCAGCGCAAGGCGAAAGAAGCGATTTATGCGCTGGCGATGGAGGCCAAGTATTCCAAGGACGAAATTCTGTCGATCTACCTCAACCGCGCATACATGGGCGGTGGGGCTTATGGGGCCGAGGCTGCGGCGCAACGGTATTTCGGCGTTCCAGCGTCTGATCTGAACCCGTCGCAATCCGCGATGATTGCCGGTCTGCTGACCGCCCCATCGCGATTGGCGCCTACGTCCGATTTGCAACGCTCGCATGACCGCGCGGCGACGATCCTGCGCCTGATGGGCGAACAGGGGTACCTGTCTGACGCCGAAGTGGCGAAGTGGCAGCAGAACCCGTCAGGATTGGCCCCCGCAGCCCGGCGTAACGCAGGTGGGTATTTTGCCGATTGGGTGATGTCGACCGGCCCTGAATTCTTTACCCGCAACACTGTCGAAGATGTCATCATCCGCACCACCCTCGATCAGCGCCTGCAGCGCGCTGCCGAAGAGGCGGTAAATTTTGTTTTCGAGAACAAGGTGCGGGAAGGGTCCAAGGCCCAGGCGGCCGTCGTGGTGATGAGCGCGGATGGCGCAGTGCGTGCGATGGTAGGCGGGCGCGAAACGCGGGCCTCCGGCGTCTTTAACCGCGCGATTCAGGCCGAGCGTCAGACTGGCTCTGCTTTCAAACCGTTCGTCTATGCGGCCGCGCTCGAACTGGGATATTCGCCGATTGATACGGTCGAAGATGCACCGCTGACCATCGACATCCCCGGGTCTGGCCCATGGTCGCCCCGCAACTACACGAATGATTACAAAGGGCGGGTCACCCTGACTCAGGCGTTGCAGGATTCTGCTGAACATCCCGGCGGTCAAGGTGTCGGAATTCGTGGGCCGCGATCTTGTGCGCCGGGTGGCGAGCGAATTTGGCATCGATAGCGACCTGGCGGACGGACCTGCGCTGGCACTGGGTGCGTCCGAAAGCACGCTGCTGGATATGACCGGGGCCTATGCGGGCATCCTGAACGGTGGGTCGTCGGTGACGCCCTACGGTCTAGTCGATCTACGCCTGCAAGGGGATGACGCACCGCTGATGGGCACGGGCGGTGGTATCCGCGAACGGGTCATTCAGGACAAGGCAGCCACTGAACTGATCTGGATGATGGAGAAAGTCGTCAGCCAGGGTACAGGTCAGCGGGCCCAATTCGGCGGGCGCGAGATCGCGGGGAAGACGGGCACGACGCAAGCAGCGCGCGATGCATGGTTTGTGGGCTTTACCGCCGATTACGTGGCCGGTGTCTGGATGGGGTACGATGACAACACCCCGTTGACCGGGGTTACGGGCGGCGGACTACCGGCGGAAATCTGGCGCGAAACGATGGTGCGTGTCCACGAGGGCGTGCCTGCACGTGGCCTGCCTATGCGCGCGCCGGAAGGATCGCAGGTCCAACAGCCGCAACCCGCACCCGCCCAACCCCGGCAACGCGAGGTTCCGCGCACCACCGAAGGGCTGATCGAAATGCTTGTGCGTGAGATACTTGGCGGCGGCAATCGTTAGGCCCGCCATCCCGTTGTTGCGATCTAACCGGCGGACGCCAGATCCCTGATCATCTTGTCGATGCTCCCGCCATTGCGGTCGATCAACGCGCCAACCTCGGCCCGTTCGGTCAAAAGCAGGTTGATGCCCTCGATGAACATATTGAAGAACAGATCGCGCCCCGACCTGTTGGAAACATGGAAGGTCACTGTGAACGGCGCCTCGCCTTGCAGGAAGGCGGTCGTATCGACCTCGAACCAGTTCTTGACCTGACGCACGCCCTTGACCTCAAGCCGTCCTCCGATGAATTCCCGGAACCGCTTCCCGTATTTGCGCGCCACGTAACCCTGGAAAGCATCTGAAAACGCGCGTTTCTGCGCATTTGTGGCGCTGCGCCCGTCAGCGCCCATCGCATAGGCGGCGATGTAGGACGTGTCGCTGTAGCGCGCGAAAATACGCTCAAAGTCTGCGATCATCGCCCCTTCGCTTTTGCCGGATTCGATCACCTTGTTGATGTCTTTGATGACAGTGTTGATCAATTGTTCGGCGCTGGCTTCGGTCAGTGCCCATGCAGGCAGCGCCGGGGCCACCGCAGCGGCACTTGTCAGCGCCAGAAAATAACGTCTTTGCATATCAAAATCCCTCGGTGTCGAGTTCAAACGGGTCGATATCGGTCGTGGACTCCGTATCGCCCAGAGTAAATCTGCGGTTTTGCAGATAGATCAGTCGCGCTTGTGCGTAGCTGTCCGCACTTTCGTAAAGAATTGAGTCCACCGTCTCGGAAAAGCGTCCGCGCGCGCCAAGGCCGGAAGCCACAGAGGCTGCGGTTCCGTAATATTCCTCGGGGCTTTCCAGAACGTATGTCAGCGGGTTCGTGAACAGATCGACAAACCGGCCCGTGGCGCTGCGTGTCGTTGCCGGGCCAAGGAAAGGCAGTTCCAGATACACGCCTTCTTCCGCACCCCAGACGAAAAGAGTTTCGCCGAAATCGGTGTTATGGTCGGCCATTTTGAATTCCGTCGCCGGGTCGAAAAAGCCAAGCAATCCGAAGGTCGAATTGATGGTGAAGCGCAATGTAGACTGGCCAAAGCCGCGCAGATCCCCTTGCAGCAGGCTGTTCACCATCACCGAAGGCTGTCCAAGATTGGTTGCGAAATTGCCGATGGTTTCTTCGATTTCGTCAGGCAACACTTTCGTATAGCCGAGCGCTGCAGGGCGCACGATAGAACGATCAAGCCCCCGGTTGAACGCGTGCACCTTGCGGTTTTGCGCCTCATAGGGGTCGTTGATGCCTTCGGGTGTCAAAGCCGTCTGATTTGACCCGGCGCACGCCCCCAACATTGAAATAACAAGCACAAACGCTGCGGCGCGGTGCAGACGGGCAAATAGTGACAATTAAAATCTCCGGCGACTTCGTAACGATTACCTAGTGTTTCTGTGCAAAATGCAAAAGGCGCAATGTCGATTTGCTCGCATGTGGCCGTTGCGTGACACCAAGCGGGATCAATGGCTGGCGTTCGCTCAGGGTTGATCCGAGGGCGGGCGAAAAGGTGCTGATGCAACACGAACTGACACATCGCGGGCGGGCAGAACTGCGTGCTGCGCGCAAGAAAAGCCGCGCTTTGTATTGGATTGTTGGCCTGTTCAGCCTGTTTGCGAATCTGCTGATGCTGACCGGCCCGATGTATATGTTGCAGGTCTATGACCGCGTGCTCGGCAGCAAGAGCGAGGAAACGCTGATCGCCCTGTCGCTCTTGGTCGTGTTCCTCTACGGGGTCATGGGGCTTCTTGATTTTGTGCGTGGACGCATCATGGCGCGTGTCGGGGCGCGTTTTCAGGCTGACCTTGATCGTCGCGTTTTTGATGCGGTTGTGCGCAAATCGGCCCTTGCACCGGACACCCGCACACAGTCCGGCCTTGCCGATCTTGAGGCGATCCAGCGGCTGATGACCTCGCCGGTTTTGATGGCGTTTTTCGATTTGCCCTGGACGCCGATATTCCTCGCCGTGATTTTTGTGTTTCACCCGATGCTTGGCTGGCTGGCCGTGGGGGGTGGTGCGCTTTTGATCGTGATTGCCGTGTCCAACCAGTTGCTGTCCCGCCAGCCGCAAATGCGGGCCGGGCAGGCCGGTCAGGTTGCTGACACGATGTCCGATCAACTGCGCGTCGAGGCGGAAATGGTACAGGCCATGGGCATGCGCGATGCCGGGTTTGATCGCTGGCAACAGGCACGCGGTCAAGCGCTCGAAGAGCAGATACGCGCGACGGACATCGGGGGCGGGTTTTCGTCCCTGACCAAGACTCTGCGCCTGTTTCTGCAAAGTGCGATGCTGGGTCTTGGGGCCTGGCTGGTGTTGCAGGGGCAGATGACGCCGGGGGCGATGATCGCCGGTTCGATTCTGCTGGGTCGCGCACTTGCGCCGATCGAGGTGATGTTGAACCAGTGGCCCATTGTGCAGCGCGGATTGCGCGGCTGGGATGGCTTGAGCGTTCTGTTGGACGCAGTGCATCCGGAAACGCCGCGCACTGCTTTGCCCGTGCCTGCCGCGCATCTGGTCGCCAAGGGACTGACGGTTGTACCGCCCGGTGAAAAGGTGGCGGCATTGCGGGGGCTGGCCTTTGATCTGCCACCCGGAAAGGCGCTGGGTGTGATCGGACCATCCGGCGCGGGCAAGTCCACGCTGGCCCGCTGTCTTACGGGGTCTGGCACCCGGCGGCAGGGTCGATCCGGCTGGATGATGCGGCATTGGATCAATACGCACCTGACGTGCTGGGCCGCCATATCGGATACCTGCCACAGCGGGTGCAACTGTTTGACGGCACCATCGCTGAAAACATCGCGCGCTTGTCCTTGCAGCCGTACGCGGAAATGGTGGTGGCTGCCGCGCAAAAGGCCGATGCGCACCGGATGATCCTTGAACTGCCTGACGGTTACGATACCCGCATCCGCGCCGGGCAGCAGCGTCTGTCGGGTGGTCAGATCCAGCGCATCGGCCTCGCACGCGCCCTTTATGGCGACCCGGTCATTCTGGTGCTGGACGAACCCAACTCCAATCTCGACAACGAAGGGACGCAGGCGCTGAACGATGCGATCCGCACCGCCAAATCCGCGGGGCGGTCGGTCATGATCATGGCGCACCGTCCGGCGGCCATTCAGGAATGCGATCTGCTGTTGGTGCTGGATGGTGGTGCCTGCACCGCGTTCGGACCCAAGGACGACATCCTCAAGTCCATGATCAGGAACCACCATGACATTCAGCGCGCGCCCGCCCGGGCCGGAGGTGTGGCATGAGCGACAAACGATGGCCTGCGACGGTGCCCGTCTTGCTAGGGCTGGTGGGATTGGTCGTCTTGCTGGGTGGCT
Organism: Tateyamaria armeniaca; assembly: GCF_045797845.1. NCBI lineage: Bacteria > Pseudomonadati > Pseudomonadota > Alphaproteobacteria > Rhodobacterales > Roseobacteraceae > Tateyamaria > Tateyamaria armeniaca. The sequence continues at coordinate 871,573 of NZ_JBHDIY010000002.1, read as the reverse complement.
TTACGGCTTGGGCGACCCTGACCCAGATCGCGGGCGCCATCATTGCGCCCGGACGGATAGAGGTCGATCAGAACAGGCAGGTGGTGCAGCACCCAAGCGGCGGCGTTGTCGCCGAAATTGCAGTCAAGGAAGGTGATACCGTCAAGACCGGTGATCTGCTGATCCGCCTTGACGTCGCGCAGATGCAGTCGAGCCTTGCCATCGTCGAAGGGCAGATGTTCGAATTCATGGCGCGGCGTGGCCGTCTGGCTGCCGAACGGGATGGTCATGACGCGGTGACGTTCGACCCGATGCTGGTGGATGCCGCGCAGATCCGCGCAGAGGTGCGCGAAATGATGGACGGGCAGCGCGCCCTGTTCTTTGCACGGCGCGACTCGGTCGACCGGCAACGGGAACAGCTGGGCAAACGCATCGGGCAGACCCGCAATCAGATTATCGGGATCAACGCGCAAGAGGCCTCCCTTGCCCGTCAGTTGGTATTGATCGAACAGGAACTTGAAGCGCAGCAAAGTCTGCTGGCGCGTGGCTTGACCCAAGCGGCAGGGGTTTTGGCGCTGCAACGACAGGCCGCCTCGCTTGACGGGCAGTTGGGCGAACTGGCCGCTGCGCGCGCACAGTCCGAACAACGGATCACGGAAATCGAGATCGAGGTGCTGCGCCTGACCTCAAACCGGCGCGAAGAAGCCATTTCGCGTCTGCGCGACCTGCGCGCCCGCGAATTGGAATTGCAGCAGGAACGCATGGCTCTCGCCGCGCAAATTGACTTGATGGAGATCCGCGCACCTGTTTCCGGCATCGTCCACAACATGCGTGTTGAAGTGCGTCGTTCGGTTGTACGCGGTGCCGATCCGCTTTTGTTTCTGATCCCGCAAGATCGCCCACTGGTCATCGCCGCGCGCGTTGATCCGCTGCATATCGACCAGATCGTGGCCGGGCAGCAGGTGAACTTGCGCATTTCGGCGCTTGATCAGCGCACAACGCCGGAACTTGTCGGGCAGGTGATACTGGTGTCGGCCGACGCGTTCGAGGACGAGGCGCGCGGCGCCACTTACTATCGGGCGGAAATTGTCCTCAACCCCGGTGAGTTGGCCAAGTTGGACGCAGGACAGGTTCTGATCCCCGGCATGCCGGTCGAGGCCTTCATTCGCACGGCTGACCGGTCGCCCCTTGCCTATCTGATCCGCCCAATGGCGGACTATTTCAACCGGGCGTTTCGCGAATCCTGATCTTGGGTCTTTTGTGTTGCAGGGCTTACGTCTAGCGTCCGCATCAGAAACACACCCAGAAAGGATCACCAGATGTCCATCGCTTCCCGCCTTTCCGACCTTGGCGTCACATTGCCTGACGCGCCCGCCCCTGCGGCAAACTACGTGCCCTTCGTGCAAGTTGGCAACATCGTCTACGTGTCCGGCCAGATTTCAAATGGGCCCGATGGCCTGATCACCGGCAAATTGGGCGCGGACATGGACGTGGCAGGCGGTGCGACAGCGGCCAAAACCTGTGCCATCAGCCTGCTGGCGCAGGTCAAGGCGGCTTGCGGCGGCGACATCGAACGCCTCGTGCGCGTCGTGAAACTGACAGGATTTGTAAATTCGACTGCTGATTTCACGGACCAGCCAAAGGTCATCAACGGCGCGTCCGACTTTCTGGTCGAAGCCCTTGGCGATGCCGGACGCCACAGCCGTTCGGCCGTGTCGGCGGCATCTCTGCCCCTTGGCGTCGCGGTCGAGATCGAAGGCATTTTTCAGATCAAATGACACCGCACCTTGATCGCGCCTTTCTGGGCGCTCCGTTGGCGCACCGCGCTTTGCACGATGTGAGAGATGGCCGACCTGAAAACAGCCGGGCGGCCATCAAGGCCGCAATTGAGCACGGATATGGTATCGAAATTGATGTGCAGTTGAGCGCTGACAACGCGGCCATGGTGTTTCATGACTATGCTCTGGATCGGCTGGCCGAAGGGTCCGGCCTTGTCCGTGCGGTGTCAGCATCTGCGTTGTCCAATACCCCTCTGCGTGGCGTCAGTGAAGGGATACCGGACTTGCCCGAAGTCCTTGGGATGGTGTCCGGCCGTGTCCCCTTGCTGATCGAAATCAAGGATCAGGATGGGGCAATGGGAGATCGGATCGGCCCGCTTGAGGCGGCCACCGCTGCGGCCCTTGAGGGCTATGAAGGTCCGGTTGCGGTCATGTCGTTCAATCCGCATTCCGTTGCGCACATGCGCGCGCTGTGTCCCGATATCCCACGTGGTCTTGTGACCAGCGCGTATGATCCCGACGATTGGCCCCTGCCCAAGGCGGTCTGCGCGCACCTACGCGAGATACCGGATTATGACCGTGTCGGTGCTAGCTTTGTCAGTCACGAGGCCGCAGATCTGGCGCGTCCGCGCATTGCGGAGTTGAAGGCGCGAGGCGCAAATATCCTGTGCTGGACCATCAAATCGCCAGAGGCCGAGGCCGAGGCGCGCAAGATCGCCGAGAATGTGACCTTTGAAGGATATCTGGCCGCCCACCCCGGTTGAAGCCTTGGTCCCGCGCCACACATTGAACGCCACAGGCCATAGGGAACCGGTGTGTCCGAGCAAGAGATTGAAATTCGTGTGCTGCCCAGCCTCGGGGCCATTGACGCGGCGACCTGGGATGCCTGCGCCTGTCCGGAGGCCGTCAATGGTGCACGTCCGACCGATCCCTTCACGACCTATCGCTTTCTCAAGGCGCTTGAGGACAGCAATTCGGTGGGGCCGGGCACAGGCTGGCAGCCGCAATATCTGCAAGCGGTGATGCAGGGCCAAACCATCGGAGTCGCGCCGATGTATGCCAAAGGGCACAGCCAGGGCGAATACATCTTTGATCACAACTGGGCGCATGCCTATGAGCGGTCCGGCGGGCGATATTATCCAAAACTGCAGATCGCTGTGCCGCACACGCCCGCCACCGGGCGGCGATTTCTGACGCATCCCGATTTTGCGGAAACGGGGTTGGCGGCGCTGGTGCAGGGGGCGGTTCAACTGGCCGACAGCAACAGCCTCAGCTCGTTGCACGTCACGTTTTGCACCGAAAGCGAGCGGGATGCCGGTGCCGAACTGGGCCTCATGGCGCGCACCACGCAACAGTTTCACTGGCTGAACGATGGATACGCGGATTTTGACGGATTTCTTGCGACCCTCAGCAGCCGCAAGCGCAAGAATATCCGCAAGGAACGCAGACAGGCGCAGGACTTTGGCGGGACCATTCACACCTTTACCGGCGACGACTTGCGACCTGAACACTGGGACGCATTCTGGGAATTCTATCAGGACACAGGCGCGCGCAAATGGGGCACGCCGTACCTCACCCGCCGGTTCTTCCAGATCGCACAAGAGACCCTGCGGGATGACATGGCGCTGGTTCTGGCCGAGCGGGATGGACGTTATGTGGCGGGCGCATTGAACTTTATCGGGGCAGAGACGTTGTACGGGCGCTATTGGGGGTGTGTGGAGCATCACCCGTGCCTGCATTTCGAGTTGTGCTATTATCAGGCCATCGATATCGCCATCGCCAAAGGATTGGCGCGGGTCGAGGCCGGAGCGCAGGGCGAACACAAGCTGGCCCGGGGGTACCTGCCGACGCAGACCCATTCATTGCACTGGGTGAATGACGCCGGTTTTGCCGACGCCATCGCCAACTACCTCAGGGCCGAGCGTGAGGCGGTCGAGGAAGAAATTGAAATTCTCACGGAATATGGGCCCTTCAAACGGGTCAAGATCGAGGAACAGGAATGACAGAACGCCTAAGCGAAGAGACGCGGGACACCCTGCTGGATCCGCTTCTGAAAACCGGGTGGGAGGTCACGCAGGGGCGTGACGCCATTCAAAAGACCTTTCAATTCAATAATTTTGTTGACGCGTTCGGCTGGATGACCCGCGTGGCCATCTGGGCCGAAAAATGGGATCACCACCCGGAATGGTCCAATGTCTACAAGACCGTCGAGGTCACGTTGACCACGCATGATGTCGATGGCCTGAGCCCGCTGGACATCAAGCTGGCGCGCAAAATGGACGGGCTGGCAGGGTAATCAACATGGAACAATTGCAGCAATTCCTGTCCATCGAAATATGGGCGGGCAACACCGTTGGCGACTACCTGTCGCTTGAATTCCTCGTGTCCTTCATGGGGTCGGTCCTGGCCGTCATCCTGATTCTGATCGTCGGCTGGACCATCGCCGCATGGCTTGGCCGCCGCGTGGCCCGCGTCGGCGCGCGCAGCCGAGCATCTGGATGACACGCTGTTCAACTTCCTTGGGTCCATCGTGCGCTACGTGGTCCTTGGGTTCACCGCTCTGATCGTGCTCAACACGTTCGGCGTGCAGACCACGTCGGTTGTGGCTGCTGTTGGTGCGGCGGGTCTGGCCATTGGTCTGGCCTTGCAGGGCACGCTGTCAAACGTGGCGGCAGGCGTCATGCTGATCCTGTTTCGCCCCCTCAAGATCGGCGATTTCGTTGAAGTCGCGGGCAAGATGGGCACGGTCAAGGATGTCACGCTGAACTTCACTGAACTGGCAAACCTGAGCAATGTGCAGGTGATCATCCCCAATTCCGAGGTTTGGGGCAATGTGATCGACAACTACTCGACCTACCCGACGCGCCGGGTCGAGTGGACGTTCGGTGTGGGCTATGGCGCCAACCTCAAACAGGCAGAGGACGTCATCCGCGACACGATCATGGCGGATGAGCGGTCGCATTCCGAACCTGCCCCGTTCATTCAGGTCAACAACCTCAATGACAGCTCGGTGGATTTTCTGGTGCGTGTCTGGTGCAAAAGCGGCGACTACTTTCAGTATCAGGCGGATATGAAACGCCGGGTGAAGGAGGCGCTGGACAATGCCGACGTGCCCATTCCTTTCCCGACCCGCACAATCATTCAGGCCGCGGAGTGATCCAAATGAAAAAGGCCCCCGGAAATCGGGGGCCTTTTGTTTCATGCCTGAATTGGCGTGGGCTTACATGGATGCAAGCAGGCCTTCGCCGCCGGATACGTCGCAGACACCGGGATTTTCGTCTTCCTGCAGGAGCGTGACTGTGCCGTCCTCGACCACCATCGCGTAGCGTTTGGAACGGTTGATCAACCCGGCAGGGGGTGCTGTGAATTCGCGGCCCATAGCCTTGGTGAACGCCGAATCCGCATCGCCCAGCATGGTAATGCCAGCCTCGGTCGCGCCTGTCGCCTCGCCCCAGACCTTGAGAACGAAGGGGTCATTGACCGAGATGCAGATGATCTCTTCCACGCCTTTTTCCGCGAACTGATCCTTGGTGCGCACAAAACTGGGCACATGGGCCGTGCTGCACACGCCGGTGAAGGCGCCGGGCAGGGCAAAGATCACGACTTTGCGCCCTTTTGTCTTGTCGCTGAGTGCGACGGTTTCGGGGCCGTCCTCGCCCATATAGACCAGAGATGCGTCGGGAAGAGTGTCGCCTTGGGAAATTGCCATCGTGTTGGGCCTTTCTTGGAATTGCATGCGTCTTGCTGTGCGATATAGGCTGAGCGTCGGCAAAGGGCGAGAACAAAGGTTAATTTGATGGACCATGTGGTTGTGATCGGGGCAGGGCAGGCGGGCGCATCCTGCGTGGCCAAGTTGCGCAACGGTGGTTTTGAGGGTGACATCACCTTGATCGGGGCCGAGACAGCGCCGCCTTATCAGCGCCCGCCGTTGTCCAAGGCATACCTCATGGGTGACATGCCGCTGGAGCGGCTGTTTTTGCGCCCAGAGGCGTTTTACGCGGACCAGGACATTTCACTGCGTTTGGGCACCGAAGTGTCCGCCATAGATACGGACGCGCAGACAGTTACCGCAGGCGGCGAACAGTTGCGCTATTCCGATCTGGTTTTGGCCACAGGCTCGGTGCCGCGACGCCTGCCTGCTGCGATCGGCGGTGATCTTGATGGCGTGTTCGTTGTGCGTGATCTGACGGATGTGGATGCGATGGCCCCGAGGTTTGTGACTGGCGCACGCGTCCTGATCGTCGGCGGCGGGTATATCGGGCTGGAAGCGGCCTCGGTCGCGTCCAAGCTGGGACTGGAGGTGGTGCTGGTCGAGATGGCGGATCGCATCCTGCAACGTGTCGCCGCGCCCGAGACCAGTGATTATTTCCGCGCTTTGCACGCTGAACACGGTGTCGATATTCGCGAGGGTGTGGGCCTTGACCGTTTGATCGGTGAAGGGGCCGTGTCAGGGGCAGCCCTGAGCGATGGCAGCACCTTGGATGTGGATTTTGTCATCGTGGGTGTCGGCATCGCGCCCGGCACCGCACTGGCAGAAGCTGCAGGCCTCACAATCGACAACGGCATCGCAACGGATGCGCAAGGGCGGACATCGGCCAGCCACGTCTGGGCGGCGGGGGACTGTGCGTCATTCCCGTATCGCGGCGCGCGCATCCGCCTTGAAAGCGTGCCAAACGCGATTGATCAGGCCGAATGCGTGGCAGAGAACATCATCGGCGCGGGCAAGGATTACGTCGCGCGCCCGTGGTTCTGGTCGGATCAGTATGACGTGAAACTGCAGATCGCGGGCCTGAACACCGGCTACACCCACGTTGTGACTCGCGATGGCGGGGCGGCAAAATCGTTCTGGTACTTCAAGGATGGCACGTTGCTGGCAGTCGATGCGGCCAACGATCCGCGCGGATACATGATCGGCAAACGCCTGATCGAGGCGGGCAAAAGCCCGGATGCAGATGTGATCGCAGACCCGTCAAGTGACCTCAAGGCGTTGCTGAAGTGAGGATCATTGCCGGGCGCTGGCGTGGGGTACCCTGGCAACTGTCGGCAAGGGTGATCCCGGCGCGCATCTGCGCCCGACCCCGGACCGCGTGCGCGAATCCCTGTTTTCGATGCTGACAAGCCGTGGCGTGATCGAGGGCGCGCAGGTGCTTGACCTGTTTGCGGGCACCGGTGCGCTGGGGCTTGAGGCCCTGTCGCGCGGCGCTGCGCATGCGGTGTTTGTCGAAAATGGGCGTGTCGGGCAGCGTCTGATTGCCGACAATATTGCAAAGCTGCAGGCGCAGGACGCGACGCAAGTCATGCGCGGCGATGCAACACGTGTCGGCCCTTGGCCCGGCGCGCCCTTTGATCTGGTGTTTCTCGATCCACCTTATGACAAAGGCCTTGGGGAGCGTGCATTGGACGCTGTGCGCGACTGGCTGGCCCCCGGTGCGCTGGTGGTTTGGGAGGAAAGTGCATTCATGGCCCCGCCCGACGGGTTTGCACCAGTGGATCAACGCAAGTTCGGCACGTCCCACATCACGTTGATCGAGCGGACCTAACTGCCGCGATAGGTCGAGTAGCCAAAGGGCGATAGCAGCAACGGCACATGGTAATGTGCGTCCTCGTCCGTGATCCCGAAACGAATGGGCACCTGATCCAGAAATTTGACCGCATCGTCGTTCAGATCGTGCGCATCCAGATAGTCACCGCAGTAAAAGATCAGCTCGTACTGTCCCGCGGTCATCTTGCCCTTTGGCAGGATCGGTGCGTCCGTCCGGCCATCGGCATTGGTCACCGCCTCGGCGATTTTTGTGTGGGAATTGCCGGACACACGGTAAAGCGCGATGGCAATCCCGTCGGCTGGCACGCCACGTGCCGTGTCCAGAACATGGGTGGTCAGATATCCAGCAGCCATTGCATCCCGCCTCTTCATCGCTCAGATTATGTGCATCTCACTCCGTTTCCGAAGGGAAGTCCATGGCCGACACGAGCCCCCGTTACCCGCGCGATTTTTACGGGCACGGGCCTGATCGCCCGGACGCGGCGTGGCCGGGTGGTGCGCGTATCGCGGTGTCTTTCGTGCTGAACTACGAAGAGGGGGGCGAGAACTGCATCCTGCACGGAGATGCAGCATCCGAGGCGTTTCTGTCCGAAATCGTGGGCGCCGCCCCTTGGCCCGGGCAACGCCATTGGAACATGGAAAGCATCTATGATTATGGCGCGCGGGCCGGGTTCTGGCGCTTGCACCGTCTGTTCACCGAAAGCCGCCTGCCGGTCACCGTCTATGGTGTCGCCACCGCCCTTGCCCGCAGCCCGGCACAGGTCGAGGCGATGCAGGATGCGGATTGGGAAATCGCCAGTCACGGGCTGAAATGGATCGACTACAAGGATCATTCGCCTCAGGACGAGGCTGCGGATATGGATGCAGCCATCAAACTGCACACTGAGGTCACGGGTGAACGCCCCAAGGGTTGGTACACTGGCCGCTGTTCGATCAACACCGTGGCGCTGGCGTCGGAACGCGGCTTTGACTGGATCAGCGACACCTACGATGACGATCTGCCCTACTGGACGCGCATCGCGGACAAGGATCAGCTGATCATCCCCTATACGCTTGATTGCAACGACATGCGCTTTGCCACGCCACAGGGGTTCAATGCAGGCGATCAGTTCTTTGCCTATTTGCGCGACAGTTTCGACGCACTCTATGCCGAAGGGGCGGCGGGGCGGTCTGCCATGATGAGCATCGGCCTGCACTGCCGCCTGATCGGGCGGCCCGGTCGGGTGCAGGCGCTGCGCAAGTTCATTGAATATGTGCAGGGACACGAAGGTGTCTGGTGCGCCCGCCGGGCCGATATTGCCGCACATTGGACGGCGACGCATCCAGCCAAGCCGCGTCGCAACTGGCACCAGATGGAACACGCCGATTTTGTTACGAAATTCGGTGGGATCTTTGAACACTCGCCATGGATTGCCGAAGGCGCACATGCACTGGAACTGGGCCCTGCCCATGACACACCGCAGGGGCTGCATAGCGCCCTTTGCCGTGTCTTTCGTGCGGCATCGGATGATCAGCGTCTGGACGTGCTGCGCGCCCATCCGGACCTAGCTGGCAAACTGGCGGCGGCCAAGCGGCTGACCAGCGAAAGCACCGAAGAACAGGCAAGCGCGGGCCTTGATGCGCTGACGGACGATGAACGCCAGCGGTTTGATACGCACAACAACGCCTACGTGGCCAAGCACGGTTTTCCCTTCATCATCGCAGTCAAAGATCACGACAAGGCGGGCATTCTGCGCGCCTTTGAACGGCGCATCGCCAATGACACCGACACCGAATTTGCCGAAGCCTGTCGGCAGGTCGAACGCATCGCGCGTCTGCGGCTGGAGGCCCTATGACCACCTACGCCTTCCCCCCGGGGGTCATCCGGATCAAAGCAATTCGCCCGTGGGCACCGCCATCTTTACTGACGCCTATGCTGTGATCCCCGCCGTCACGCAGCGCGATATCGTCACCTCGTTCCTGCCCGGTTGGGACAGCACGCGGGCATGGATACTGGCGCGCCCGCTGTCCGGTTTTGCCGAAACCTTCGCTCAATACGCGATTGAGCTTGGCCCCGAGGGCGGCAGCAACACACCAGAACCGGAGATGGACGCGCAGGCGATCCTGTTTGTGGCCCATGGCACAGCGCACCTGACGTTGGGTGCAACTGTACATGTGATGACGCCAGGCAGCTACGCCTACATCCCGCCGGGCGCGCAATGGACGCTCTGGAACCGGGAGGATGTGCCTTGCGGCATTCACTGGGTGCGCAAACGCTTTGTGCAGGGCGACGGGCTAACCCTGCCTGAGCCGGTCATCACCCATGAAACCGATGTGCGCGCCGTCCCGATGCCCGGAACAGACGGTGCGTGGGCCACGCAGCGTTTCGTTGATCCGCTCGACCTGCGTCACGATTGTCACGTAAACCTCGTGAACTTCCTGCCCGGTGCACGGATTCCCTTTGCCGAGACGCATGTGATGGAACACGGGCTTTACGTGCTGCAGGGCACGGCGGAATACCTGCTCAACACCGATTGGGTCAGCGTCGGGCCGGGCGATTTCATGTGGCTGCGTGCGTTTTGCCCCCAAGCGTGCATCGCGACGGGCACCGAACCCTTCCGCTATCTGCTGTACAAGGATGTGAACCGGCATGTTCCGCTCTGACATCCGCTGTCAGCCCCTGACGGCAGAGGCTTTTGGGCCCTTCGGCGACGTGCTGGACTGCGCCGGAGCGCCGGACAAGATGATCAACCAGGGCATGTGCGGGCGCTTCCACGACCGTGCGTCGATGGAGTTCACCGATGGGCGGGCCGGTCTGAGCCTGTTCAAGGCGACGCCCCGCACATTGCCTTACACCCTTAATCTGCTGGAACGGCATCCAAAGGGCAGTCAGGCCTTTATCCCGATGTCCGAACACCCGTTTCTGGTGACCGTCGCGCCTGATGAAGACGGGACGCCGGGGCAACCGCTCGCCTTCCTGACGGCCCCCGGTCAGGGCATCAATCTGCACCGCGGCACATGGCATGGTGTGCTGACGCCGCTGCACCTGCCCGGTTTGTTTGCAGTTGTGGATCGGATCGGGCCGGGCGCGAACCTGCAGGAGTTTTCGCTTGATCCGCCCTATCGCGTGGTTTCATAGTTTGCCCGAGCCGCGATCAAGACGGCCTGAACCAGGGACAAATCTATGACTGACATGACCGACGGGGTGTATTCGGACCCGAACGAAACGCCACCCCTTATCGAAGCTGTGCCCCTTGGGCTACAACACGTGCTGGCGATGTTTGCCTCAAACGTGACGCCCTCGATCATCGTGGCCGGGGCGGCGGGACTTGCCTTTGGCGGACCGGAACAGGTCTATCTTATCCAGATGGCCATGCTGTTTGCCGGTATCGCGACGCTGTTCCAGACCATCGGATTGGGGCCCATCGGCGCGCGTTTGCCAATCATGCAAGGCACCAGCTTTGCCTTTGTGGGTGTGCTGGCAGGGATTGCCGCGACACAAGGGCTGAGCGTCGCGCTTACCGCCTGTCTGATCGGCGGGGTCATCCACTTTTTCCTCGGCTCGGTCATCCAGCATCTGCGTTTTCTCTTTCCGCCCCTGATCACCGGCCTCGTGATCCTTGCCATCGGCCTTTACCTGATCCCTGTGGCGATCAAGTACGCCGCAGGCGGGGCAGCAACCTTCCAGATGGAGGCTGAAAGTTTCGGCTCTCTCATGCACTGGTCAGTTGCGCTGAGCGTTGTGGTTGTGGCCCTTGTGCTCAAATTCTTTACCAAGGGGATCATTTCAAACGCGGCGATCCTGATTGGGCTGGTGGTTGGCTATCTGCTGGCCATCGCCTTTGGCATGGTGAACTTCAGCGCCGTGACCAATGCGTCGCTGTTTATGACGCCCCAGCCGCTGCCTTACGGTTTCGAATTCAGCCTTGGCGCAGTCATTGCCGTGACGCTGGTCAGCATCGTGTCGGCCATTGAAACGGTCGGCGATGCGTCGGCCACGACCAAGGCAGGCGCCGGGCGCGAGGCGACCGACAAGGAGATTGCGGGCGCGACCTATGCTGACGGTCTTGGCACTGCGGTGGCGGCCGTGTTCGGCGGGCTGCCCAACACGTCGTTCAGCCAGAACGTAGGGATTGTCGGCATGACCGGCATCATGTCGCGCCATGTCGTGACCATCGGTGCCTTGTTCCTGATCCTGTGCGGGCTTTTGCCCAAAGTCGGCGCTGTCATCGCGTCGATGCCTTTGCCCGTTCTGGGCGGCGGTGTGATCGTGATGTTCGGCATGGTGGCCGCTGCGGGCCTCAACGTGCTGAGCGAGGTCAACATGAACCGGCGCAACATGGTGATCATTGCGGTGTCTCTCGCCGCCGGTCTGGGCCTCAACCTCGTGCCGACTGCGGTCCAGTATCTGCCGGGTGTGGTCAAGACGCTGATGACGTCCGCTGTGGCCCCGACTGCGGCTGTCGCCATAGCCCTCAATCTGCTGCTGCCCGACGAAGTCTAGCAGCCATCCAGACACGCAAAAACGGAAAGCGGAGGCACGCGCCTTCGCTTTTTGCGTCCTGCAGCCGAAAAATTTCAATGCCCGCGACAATACGCCCATCCTTTGAAGCTGTGCATGCTGTCGCACCAATGATGTTATTAGGGATTTGCGGCCTACATGAGCGTCAAGACATCAATAATCGAAGCTTTTGACCACCGGAGGCTCAAATGGACACCCTAATGCTGTCCCGCATTCAATTTGGAGCGAACATTTCGTTCCACATCCTGTTCCCGACGATCACGATCGCCTTGGGCTGGGTGCTTTTGTTCTTCAAATTGCGCTTTAACGCGACAGGCGACGGCAAATGGATGGAAGCGTACCGCTTTTGGGTCAAGGTCTTTGCCCTGTCCTTTGCGATGGGCGTTGTGTCGGGCATCACCATGTCCTTCCAGTTCGGGACAAACTGGCCCGGATTCATGGAAACCGTCGGCAATATCGCAGGCCCCTTGCTGGCCTACGAGGTGCTGACCGCCTTTTTCCTTGAGGCGGTGTTCCTTGGCATCATGCTGTTCGGCTTTTCCCGGGTGCCAAGCTGGCTGCACACCACGGCGACCTTCCTTGTGGCATTCGGGACGACCATGTCGGCGTTCTGGATCATCGTGCTGAACAGCTGGATGCACACACCGCAAGGGTACGAAATGCGCGATGGCGTCGCCTTTGCCACGGATTGGATGGCGATCATCTTCAACCCGTCGATGCCTTACCGTTTCACCCATATGTTGCTGGCCTCGGGCCTGACCGTGGCTTTCCTTGTGGCAGGTTTCAGCGCGTTCCGCTGGCTGCTGGGGGATCGTTCGGACGGGGTGCGCGTGACGCTGAAAACCGGTGTCTACCTTGGTGCATTGCTGATCCCGCTGCAGATCCTCATGGGTGATTTGCACGGTCTGAACACCCTTGAACACCAGCCGCAGAAAGTAGCGGCAATGGAAGGCAACTGGGAAACCGGGCCGAATGTGCCGCTGCTGCTTTTTGCGCTGCCGGATGAAGAAGCGCGCGAGAACAGGTTTGAAGTCGGCATTCCCAATGGGGCCTCGCTGATCCTCAAGCACAAAGCCGAAGGCGTCGTGCCCGGTCTGAATGATTTTGTGACCGAAGATGGCGAGGTGTCGCACCCGCCTGTGGCGCCCGTGTTCTGGTCGTTCCGCATTATGGTGGGCACCGGATTTGCGATGCTGTTCCTCAGTTGGAGTGCGGCCTTCCTGATGCTGCGCAAGGGGCGTGGACCGGACGGCCTGCCCAAGCTGATGACGCTGGCCATGGTGCCCATGGCCTTTTCGGGCTGGGTAGCCACGCTTGCGGGCTGGTACACCACCGAAATCGGACGCCAGCCTTGGCTGGTGCAGGGTGTGATGACGACCGAAATGGCGGTGGCTGACGTGCCCGCACCCTTTGTGGCCATCACGCTGACGACCTATCTTGCGATCTATGCCCTGTTGCTTGCGGCCTATGTCGGCGTGCTGTTTTACCTCGCACGCAAGGCGGCACATGGTGACGTTCCGCGTCGTCGCACCCCTCAATCGGGCGAGGCGATCACACGCACCGTCCCTGCGGAGTAAAGACATGGAGCTATTTGGCGATCCGGCACAATGGCTGCCGTTTACCTTCGCAGCGCTCATGGGCGTGTCGATCCTTGTTTACGTCGTGCTTGACGGGTTCGATCTGGGCGTCGGGGTTCTGTTCCCCTTCGCTTCGGATGACGAAAAGGACATGATGGTTGCATCGATCGGCCCGTTCTGGGATGCGAATGAAACCTGGCTGGTTCTGGCCATCGGCTTGCTGCTGGTGGCCTTTCCCTCGGCGCATGGCACGATCCTGACGGCGCTTTACCTGCCCGTCGCGATCATGCTGATTGGGTTGATCCTCCGCGGTGTGGCGTTTGAATTCCGGGTCAAGGCCCCAACGCCGCACAAGGCCACGTGGAATTGGCTGTTCTTTGCAGGCTCGCTCATGACATCGCTTGCACAGGGCTTCATGCTGGGCAAATACGTGATGGGGCTGGAAAGCACTCTGGGCACGTGGGTTTTCGCAATGATCACAGCTGTGTTCCTCACCGTGGCCTACTCGTTCATCGGCGCCTGCTGGTTGATCCTGAAAACGGAATACACATTGCAGTCCAAGGCCGTGGACTGGGCCAAGGGCGGCATCTGGGGGCTTGTCCTTGGGCTTGGCGCCGTATCACTGGCCACACCTTTGGTCAGCACGCGGATCTTTGACAAATGGTTCACCTTTCCCGAAATCATTCTGCTTGCACCGATGCCGATCCTGTCGGGGCTGCTGGTCTGGCTTCTTTGGCGATCATTGCAACGGCTTCCCAACGCGACGGATGCAGGCGCGCGCACGCCCTTCCTTTATGCTATCGCCCTGTTCGTTCTCGCCTTCGGCGGGCTGGCCTACTCCTTCTACCCCTACGTCGTGCCCGAAAAGCTCACGATTTACGAGGCGGCAAGTGCACCGGAAAGCCTGTTCATCATCCTGGTTGGAACCGTCTTCGTGTTGCCGATGATCGCGGGTTACACGGCATTGGCTTACACGATCTTCAAGGGCAAGGCGGCCGAGCTGCGCTACGACTAGGCTTCTTCTGACCAAAAATACCACGAGGGAGGTGGAAGGCAGGGCGCAGAGCCCCTTCCTCCCTTTCGCATCCCTGTGGCCCTGTCTATTCTCGGTGTCGAAACAAGGGGACGCCGCAGATGTATGACTTGGCCGCAATGGGCGCATGGGCGGAATTCGCCGTGCGATGGTTGCATGTGATCACCGCCATCGCGTGGATCGGGTCGTCGTTTTATTTCATCGCGCTTGATCTGGGTCTGCACCGCGACCGCAATCTCAAAAGCGGCGCGGATGGCGAGGAATGGCAGGTGCATGGTGGTGGTTTTTACCACATCCAGAAATACCTCGTGGCCCCTGCTGGCATGCCGGATGGGCTGATCTGGCACAAATGGCAAAGCTATTGGACATGGATCAGCGGCTTTGTCCTGCTGGTGCTGGTCTATTACCTCGGGGCTGAGTTCTACCTGATCGATCCCAATGTGATGGACCTCGCCCCATGGCAGGCCGTTGGCATCTCGCTTGCGTCCCTGGCCTTTGGCTGGCTCGTCTACACGCAGTTGTGCAACGTCTTTGTCAATGCGAACCAGACCACGCTGATGGTCGCGCTGTTTGCCGTGTTGGTTGCGATGGCGTGGTTTTACACGCAGGTGTTCACGGGTCGCGCCGCACTGCTGCATCTGGGCGCGTTCACCGCCACGATCATGTCCGGCAACGTGTTTTTTGTGATCATCCCGAACCAGAAAATCGTTGTCGCCGACCTGATGGCAGGGCGCACGCCGGACGCGAAATACGGCAAGATCGCCAAACAGCGTTCGACCCACAACAATTACCTGACCCTGCCGGTGATCTTCCTGATGCTGTCCAACCACTACCCGCTGTCATTTGCGAGCGAGTACAACTGGATCATCGCCAGCCTCGTCTTTCTGATGGGGGTCACGATCCGGCACTGGTTCAACACCCATCACGCGCGCGCCGAAAATCCGCATTGGACATGGGGGGCGACGGCCCTGATCTTCATCGCCATCATCTGGCTGAGTGTCGCGCCCAGCCCCGAGCGGGAGGCGCAGTTGGTCACGCGCTTTGCTCAAGCTGACGGGTTCGAAGAGGTCCACGATATCGTTCTGGGCCGGTGCAGCATGTGCCATGCCGCCGAACCGGTTTGGGCGGGGCTGCTGTGGGCGCCCAAGGGTGTCGCGCTCGAAACCGAGGCGGATCTGACCCGAAATGCCCGCGCCGTATATCTGCAATCCGGGATCAGCCACGCAATGCCCCCGGCCAATCTGAGCTATATGGAAGAGGATGAGCGGCAGGCTATCGTTGCGTGGTATCGCACCGCGATCAGCCGCTGATCCGTAAGGCGGACGTGTCGTCCGCCCCGCCGCAAGGTGTGGTCGAATCGGAGCCCGGCATGCTAAGTCTTGTGGCATGAACGATCAGACCCCCAACATACGTCCTGTGATCCGCCAACTCGACAGTGCTGCCGTCAACCGCATCGCGGCGGGCGAAGTCGTCGAGCGGCCCGCGTCTGCGGTCAAGGAACTTGTTGAAAACGCAATAGATGCCGGGGCCAGACGGATTGGCATCGACGTGTCGGGCGGCGGTAAAATCCTGATCCGGGTCACGGATGATGGCTGCGGCATTGCACCGTCGGATTTGCCTCTGGCTCTGTCTCGCCACGCCACGTCCAAAATCGACGGATCTGACCTGCTCAACATCCACACGTTCGGGTTTCGAGGCGAGGCCCTGCCCAGCCTCGGGGCCGTGGGCCGCCTGACGATCACCAGCCGCGTACCGGGTGAAGCGGCCGCCGAGATCACCGTCGCGGGTGGTGAGACGTCTGCGGTGAAACCGGCCGCGCTCAATTCCGGCACCGTCATCACCTTGCGTGATCTGTTCTATGCGACACCCGCGCGCCTTAAATTCCTGCGCACCGACCGGGCCGAGGCGCAGGCGATCACCGATGTGGTCAAGCGTTTGGCGATGGCCGAACCGTTCATCCGTTTTGAATTGCGTGACGTCTCGGGCGACCCGCGCACCGTGTTCCGGGCGGAGGCGCAGACACGTGATCCCATGTCTGCCTTGCGCGCGCGACTGTCGGATGTGCTGGGTGCCGAGTTTGCGGAAAACAGCATTGCCATCGACACGGAACGCGAGGGGCTGCACCTGACCGGCTATGCCGCCTTGCCGACCTATTCGCGGGGCGCGGCGGTGGCGCAGTTCCTGTTCGTGAACGGGCGACCCGTCAAGGACAAGCTGCTGACCGGGGCCTTGCGCGCCGCCTATTTCGATTTCCTCAGCCGGGATCGTCACCCGGCGGCGGCGCTGTTTGTCGATTGCGACCCGCAACTGGTCGATGTGAATGTGCACCCGGCCAAGTCCGAAGTGCGCTTTCGCGATCCCGGCCTTGCCCGCGGGCTGATCGTGTCGGGACTGCGTCATGCGCTGGCCGATGCAGGACACCGCGCGTCGTCCACCGTTGCCAGTGCCACACTGGGCGCGATGCAGCCCGAGCCGATGCAGCCGCGCATCTACCAGATGGACCGCCCCAGTCTGGGCCCGCGCCCCTCGACCGGGTTTGCCGAGATGACCCGGGATTTCAGCGCACAGGTCGTTGAAACACCGGCCGAGGCCGACGAAACCGATTTGCCATTGGGCGTGGCGCGCGGGCAGGTGCACGAAAATTACATCGTGGCGCAAACCGCCAGTGGCATGGTGATCGTGGATCAGCACGCGGCGCACGAACGGCTGGTATATGAAAAACTGAAAAACCAGATGGCCGAAAATGGCGTCGCCGCGCAGGCCCTGCTGATTCCGGAAATCATAACCTTGTCTCCCGCTGAACGTGACGGGCTGATGGAAATTGCCGAGGCGTTGTCACGTGCCGGGCTTGGCATTGAACCTTTTGGCGGGGATGCAATTGCGGTGCGCGAGACACCTGCCATTCTGGGTGAAGTCGACGCCAAGGCGATGATCCACGACATCCTCGACGAACTCTCGGATCTTGGGTCCAGCCAGTCGGTGCAGGCGCGGGTTGAGGCGATCCTGTCCCGCGTTGCATGCCATGGTTCTATCCGTTCGGGCCGTCGCATGCGGGCCGAAGAGATGAATGCGCTCTTGCGCGAGATGGAGGCGACGCCCCATTCCGGCCAATGCAACCACGGGCGGCCCACTTACGTCGAACTCAAACTGGCCGATATCGAACGGCTGTTCGGGCGCACATGATCCAGATCGGTGACATGACAATTGACACAAGCGACCCGCTCGTTCTGGCCGGATTGATCAGCGCAGGTGTGGCCCTGTTGATCGTTGCGTTGCTGATCGCCGCATTGCGCGTCGCCTCCCGCTCGGCCCGCGCAACCGAGCCACTGGCTCAGCAACTTGGCTATCTTGGCCAGCACGTGCAAGGTTTGGCGCAAGGGCAGGAGGGCTTGCGCGCCTCGATCCAGACGGTATCGGACACCTCGACCACCGGGCAGGCGCAACTGGCGCAAACCATCGAACAGCGCCTCGCCCATGTGCAGCAGCAGATGCAGGACCGGCTGGCCGACAACGCGATGCGCAGCCAGCGCGGCCTGACCGAAATGCAGGAACGGATGAAGGAAACGCTGCACGGGTCGTCCAAGCAGACCACAACCAGCCTGACGCAGTTGCAGGAACGGCTCGCTGCTATCGACAAGGCACAGGACAATATCACCAAGCTCAGCGGCGACGTGCTGTCCCTGCAGGACATCCTGTCCAACAAACAGACGCGCGGTGCGTTTGGCGAAATCCAGCTGCGCGACATCGTGTCCAAGGCGCTGCCCAGCGACAGCTACGCCTTGCAGCACACTCTTAGCAACGGAAAGCGGGCGGATTGCCTGATTGACCTGCCCAACCCGCCCGGCCCCATCGTGATCGACAGTAAATTCCCCCTCGAGGCCTACGAGGCCCTGCGCGCTGCCGACACGGATCACGCGCTGAAGGCGGCGGTGGCGCAGATGAAGGTGGCGGTGAAAAAGCACATCGGGGATATTTCGGACAAATACATCATCGAGGGTGAAACCGCCGACGGCGCGTTGATGTTTTTGCCGTCCGAAGCCGTCTATGCCGAATTGCACGCAAACTTCCCCGACCTTGTGCGCGAGGGGTTCGACAAGCGGGTCTGGATCGTCTCACCCACCACTTGCATGGCCACTCTGAACACCATGCGCGCCATCCTCAAGGACGCGCGGATGCGCGAACAGGCGGGTGCGATCCGCAAGGAACTGTCCATGCTGGTGCAAGATGTGGACCGGCTGGGCAATCGTGTCGGCAACCTTGACCGCCACTTCTCGCAAGCCTCAAAGGACATCGAAGAGATCAAGATCAGCGCAGACAAGGCAGGCAAACGTGCCAACCGCCTCGACAACTTTGATTTTGAAGAGATTGAGGAAACACCGCAGAACGTCGTGCCGCTGCAAGCGCCGGACAGCTAGGCGCGCGTCGCGGCGACACTTGCATCGACCAACGGCTCACGCGCACCGGGTCGTATAACCGCCGGATCGTAAGGTGCGCGCGCGAACACCTCGCGCACCAGCGGGCGGAAGTGATCGAGTGTCAGGGTGTCGTAGGCCGGATCAAAGCTCGCCTGATCCCAGCGTTCGCAAAACGTGGCGCAATCATCGAAATAGCGATGGCCTGCGTAAGCGTCCCTTTTGTGTGGGTTCGCGCCAACATGTTCGCCGTAATAGATCATCTGAAAATCGCCGTGCTTTTCCACCACCCATGTGCATTGTCCGCGCACAAAAGGTTTGAGGATGCTGGCGGCGTATTCGTCGTGGTTGAATGGTGCAAAGATGTCGCCGATATCGTGCAAAAGGGTGGACACCAGCCAATCCGTATCCGCCCCATCGCGCCACGCGCGCGTTGCTGACTGCAGCGAGTGCCCAAGCCGCGTGACCTTATAGCCCGACAGCCCTTCATCCAGTGTCTCAAGGGCAGTCATCAGCCGATCTGCCGTGCCTTTGGTGAACGCGACCTCATGCTCTGTCAAAAACGCATAGTCTTCGCGATCGCCGTCTTTCATGGCTGTGAACTTGACCTGATCCATCTGCGAACCCTCCGTGGTGCGGGCATGGGCGTCGTTCAGCCATGCGGCACGTGATCAGGCGAAGATGCGATAATAGAGCCAGTCGGGCAAGAACTGCGAACCGCGAAACAAGAGTGAGAAGAAAGTCGGGAAACTCTTTTTGAACTGATCTGTCAGCATCAACTCGAACATTTCACGCGCGGCGTCTTCGGGCTCCATGATAAACGGCATCTTGAAGTCGTTCTTTTCGGTCAGTTGGGTCTTGATGAACCCCGGGTTTGCCACCTGCACTCGCACGCCGCTCTTGTGAAGGTCTGCATACATGCATTCGGCCAGCGACATCGTGGCAGCCTTGGATGCGGTGTACCCGATGGAGCCGGGCAGCCCACGGAATCCCGTCAGGGACGAGGTGATCACGATGTGGCCCGCGTCTCGTTCCACGAATTTCGGAACGACCTGACCCAGAACACGCATGAACCCCGTGAAGTTGATATTCGCCATCGCTGTGGCCTGTTCGGCATCCCACTTTTGCGCCGAAAAGGGCCAGTAGACACCGGCCAGCAAGACCACGCCGTCAATCTCACCAATTGCCTCTGCCGCTGCTTTGACGCTGTCATCGTCCGCGATGTCCACCGTCTGATAGGATGCCTTGCCCGGCAGTTCCTCGACCAGAGCGGCAAGCTTGTCTTCGCTGCGCGACGAAACGATGACCTCGATGCCGGCACGGCTCATGTGATGGGCAAGGGCCTTGCCCAGACCGTCACCACCGCCAACCAGCCAATACCGTTTACCGTGCAAATTTGTATCGCTCATGCTGCTTCTTTCAGTTCTGCTGCCGGGGCGGGGCGCATTGTTGCGACCAGTTCAGCCACCTTCACCCCGTACTTGCGAAACTGTGACCGGTTCACAATGGTTCCATTCGGGGCCAGATACATCCAGTCCACAGTGTCCAGCACGTGACCGCCGGATTTTTCCGGCAGGATGAAACGATACTTCAGTTGCACCGCGTTTCCGGCCTGCTGGCCCGTGCCTTCGCCCTCGACATCATCGGCAAGGGCCCGGATGCGCCCGTCATTGCCGATGGTCAGGTCCCACTTGCGGGCCTGTTCTGATCCGTCGCAATAGCGAAAATGTTCATCCATCACGCCGCGGTTGCCATCCCAACGGCAGTCAAATTCACCTACGAACCGCGATGACACGCGCCCTGTGGGACCATAAATGACGCCCTCGCAGATGATTGGCCCGTTCAGGTGGGTGCGGATGTCAAACACCGTTCCATCCTCGGCGTAGTCTTCGGGGGCTTGCGCGAGAAACCCGGCATAACGGGTCCATGCCCAATTCAGTGCAATTATGACTCCTGCGCCGATCAGCGCATAGATCAGTCCGTCCATGTCACGTCTCCTTCAGATCTGTTGTCGCCAGCAAAAGGATGGCGACAAGCTTGAGGCCACAAGGCACAGCTGCATACAGCAGCGTGAGAAGCGCGAGCGCTTCGGGCGTGTTGCTGGCTGCCCCACTGTCAAACCCGGCATTTTCCAGAAGCGGAAGCAGGGTGACAGCGGCAAAAGCCAGCGTGAATTTCGATACAAACGACCACAGGCCGAACCCTTCGGCGGCCGAGGGGCTGATCCGGGCCATGCGGTTGGCAAAGACGGCCGGCAGCAGGGTCAGGTCCGCGCCCAAAGTGGCGCCGGACAGAACGCAGATGACAGCAAAGGCGATCCAGTCGCCGGGCCCCAACTGCATCGCACCGCCAAAGGCTGCGATGGCCAGCACCATCGCGCTGAGCAGGACGGGTTTCGTTCCGTAGCGTTCGGCCAGATTGCCCCAGACAGGGGCCGCTACCGCAGCGCTGAGGAAGAACAGCAGCAGCAGTGGTCCTTCGAAGCCGGGGGCAAGCAGACGGCTTTCCACGAAGAACAGGAAAAGTGTCGAGCTGACCGCAACGGGCGCCGCGTTGACCAGCGCAATCAACAAAAGCCGGCGCGCAAGGGCGTCGCCCAGAACGGCACGAAACCCGACGGACGGCGGCAGGCCATCGCTGACCCATTCACCGCGCATCATCACCACGGCGGCGAGCGCCAGCACGCAAAAGCCAACCGCGAACCCAGCGAACGGTGCGCCCATGATCCCGCCCAACATGACGGGTGCAATTGCCGCAACGCAGACCCCAAGCAGCGCCCCGGTTTCGCGCCAGCGCGCAAGTGACAGGTGCCCGTTGCCGGGCAACCGGTCGGCCTTGACCACGCCTTGTGCGTAAAAGTTGATCGTCAGAAAGCTGAAAGAAGAGAACACCCCCGTCAGCATCAGTGCGAACCAGATCAACAGGGGCAGCAGTGGCGGGACGGCAAACAGGCCCAGCATCGAAAACGCCATGACTGAACAGCCGATCAGCACACCAAGGCCCCGACGGCTGCGCAATGCTTCGCTGAGGCGGCCAAACAGCGGGTCCTGCACCACGTCCAGAAGGCGCAGACCGAACAGGACGGCCCCGAGCGCTGCCAGCGACACGCCATATTCATCCACGTAGAATTTGGGCGCGTGAATATAGATCGGCAGACCCGCCGAGGCGAGCAGCGCGGCAAAAACCGCATAAGCTGACAAACGATGGGGCTGTGTGTTGCTCAACGCGACACCTCGTCCGTGGGGGGCAAGGGGCGGGCACGGTAGACGGCGCGCTTGATCCACAGCTTGAGCGCCTGCCAGTGGATCAGCGCCAGCACACGGCGTGCGCCAAGGGGGCGACGCAGCAAGGCGTGCAGAATGGATCGGTTGGTCAGGGCGGCGCGCTTGCCGGTCAACGTGGCGACCAGACCGCCATTGCCGCGGGTATAGTCGATCCAGATCCCGATACGGTCGTCGCGGATGTCGAAACGAAACTCGTACCCGCCCTCGACCGGCTGGAAAGGTGACACATGCAGGATCTTTGTCGCTTGCAGGCGGTCATCTGGTTCAATGGGGCGCAGATCGGAGTGATGCACCAGATAGCTGTGGCGGTCCCCGAACGTGTTCGTGACTTCGGCGATCACGGCAATCAGCGCCTCGTCGCTGCGTCGACACAGCCAGAAGCTGACCGGATTGAACACGTGTCCCAGCACTTTGGGTTGGGCCAGCAGTTCGATGCGGGCGACGCCGGTGACCTGATGGGCCTCAAGCACATCCCGGACCCATCGCGCGCCACGCCCATCCTTGGGCGGGCCGCCGTGGTCGATATCGTCCAGTCCCATCACACCGCGTCCATTGCGCGCAAATAGCGATGGCGTTGTAACGGTCGCCTCGGCATCCAACAGCATGTAGTCCACGGAGTAGCGAAAGGCGTTGGTCACCTCGCCCTTGCGTCCGTGATAGGTCACGCCCGAGATATGATCGACCGTTGTGGTCATTTACGCAGCCACCTGCAGTGTCGGAGTCCGGTTTAGCGCCCGCACGACATCGACTGCGCTGGCCAACCCATCCTCGTGGAACCCGTGCCGCATCCATGCGCCGCAGAACCAGGTTTTGTTGGCACCGTTCATCGCGCGCACGCTGGTCTGTGCGGCCAGGGCCGCCAGATCATAGACCGGGTGGCGCAGCACAGTCTTGTCATAGATCAACTCATCCCGGATCGTGCGTTTGGTGTTCAGCGTCACGAAATGCGGATCGTCCATCGGCACAGGCTGGAGCGAATTGATCCAGTAAGTCAGGTCAATCCGGTCGCTCCGTGCGCCTGCGTCTTCGGTATAGACCCAGCTGGACCATGTCTGGCGGCGTTTGGGCATGATGCTTTCATCACGGTGCAGAATGACGTCGTTGGGTTGGTATTTGACGGCTCCCAGTGCCGCACTCTCAGCCTCGGTCGGATCAGAGAGAAGGCGCAGGCTGTCGTCGGAATGGGTGGCAAGGATCACCTCGTCAAAGTGTTCCCACTCACCGCCCCAGGCTTTGACCTCGGCGCCCGTTTCCGTGCGGCGCACCGATTGGGTTGGGGCACCAAGACGAATGTCGACGCCGTTGCGGCGCATAGCAGCCTCAAGCCGACGGACATATTCGATGGAGCCGCCCTTTACTGTGTACCACTGGTGCTGGCCGGTCGTGTTGAGCAGTGCGTGGTTTTCAAAAAACTGGATCATGGCATGTGCCGGGAAATCCATGATCTTTTCAGTGGGCGTGGACCAGATCGCGCCGCTGAGCGGCAACAGGTAGTAATCGCGAAACCACGCGCCCGTGCCCAGCACATCCAGAAACTGGCCAAGCGTGCGCGTCCGGTCATCGTTCGCCACGCGCAAAGCATTGCGATTGAACCGCAGAATGTCGCGCACCATGCCCAAGAAACGTGGATTGATCGCATTGGCGCGCTGGGCAAACAGCGCATCAAGGCTCGCGAGGCCGTATTCAAGCCTGCCGCCATCAATAGAGGCCCCGAAGCTCATGTTCGATTTGACCACCGGGACGTCAAGTTCGTCGAAAAGGGCGGCCATGTGCGGATAGTTGGCGTAGTTGAACACCAAAAACCCGGTGTCCACGGGCTGATCGCCATTCTTGCCCGCCATGATGGTGCGGGCATGGCCGCCAAGGCGGGGCTCGGATTCAAACAGGGTGACACTGTGGTCGGTGGCCAGCATATGGGCCGCACCCATCCCTGAAATGCCCCCTCCGATCACTGCAATGCGTTTGCGGATGGCGGCAGAAGTTTCAAATGGCATATCTTTGGGGCGTCCCTGTAGTTCAGTATTGCTAGTGTCTACGGCCCAGTGCGCAAAACGGATGAAGAAACGCCAGACATTTATTTTTTGATCCAAGTGAACAGAGCAGTCGTAGACCTCTCATGTATGCGGGTTTAGACACGGCTCAGACAGATGCACAGCCGCCGATGGGTATGGTCCCGGGGGCTGCTACAGGACCTGCACGTATGAATGACAATGACGGTAAGCGGATGTTGTGGGTCAGCCACATGATCCGCATCCGGGACACACAGGATCAGGCGGCCTTTGCCGAACTGTTTGAACACTTTGCCCCCCGGGTCAAAGGGTTCTTGATCAAATCCGGCTCTGATGCCTCGCTGGCAGAAGAGTGCGCACAAGAGGTGTTGGCGACGTGCTGGCACAAGGCACATATGTTTGACCCCGCGCGGGCCTCGGTGGCGACCTGGATCTTCACCATCGCGCGGAACCGAAAGATCGACGTGCTGCGCAAGCAGCGCCGCCCCGAGCCGGAAGAATTGACCTGGGGTCCCGAAGAAGAACCTGATCAGGCCGATGTGATGGCCTTGCAACAGGAAAGCGAACAGTTGGGTCAGGCAATCGCAGAATTGCCAGCACCCCAGAGAGAACTGATAGAACAGGCGTATTTCGGGGACATGTCCCACAGCGAAATCGCCGAGAAAACCGGTCTGCCCCTCGGCACGATCAAAAGTAGGATACGTCTGGCGCTGGAACGTTTGCGCCATGCAATGAAATGATGAGCGAGATGAAACAGAACATTAAACAACATCTGACCGAAGACATCCTGATGGGGTACGCGGCGGGCACATTGCCCGAAGCGTTCAACCTGATGGTGGCCAGCCACGTGTCCATGTGTGACGTGTGCCGCGCGGTTGTCGAAAGCTACGACGCGGTCGGTGGCGAAATTCTGGCACAGGAACCGTCCAACGAAATCGCCCTCGCGCCCGGCAGCTTTGCGGCAACGATGGCGCTGATCGCAGGCGGCCCGGTGGATGAAATATCTGTGTCGCGCAAGCCGGATTCCATCCTGCCCGGTCCCTTGCAGGATTATGTGGGCGGCGACCTGGACAGCGTGAAATGGCGCAGCATCGGCCTGGGTGTGAAACAGGCAATCTTGCCGACGTCGCGGGACGCATCGGCCCGCCTGTTGTATATCCCTGCTGGTGCGGCAATGCCCGATCATGGTCACCACGGCACGGAGATGACGCTGGTTTTACAAGGCGCGTTCCAGGACGATGACGATTACTTCGCCCGAGGCGATGTCGAGGTTGCGGACAGTGACATGCATCACACACCGGTGGCAGATATTCACGAGGATTGTATCTGCCTGGCCGTGACCGACGCACCGCTGCAATTCCAGGGGCTTATTCCAAAAATCGCACAGCGCTTCGCGCGTATCTGACCTACACAAAACATAAGGCGTAAGAGGCGGGGATTTTCCCCGCCTTTTTCATGTCTGTGATACGGCCTGATCAAACGTGGCCTTGGCCCGCCCCCAAACCCCTGCGTCGAGGTCACCAAGCGCCTGTAGGCTGGGCAGCAGTTGGTCTGCGTAATCTTCGGAGGATTCCACCGGCAGCATCGACGGCAAATTGTCGATCGCTGTGACATCCAGAACGGGTGACGTGTGCACCCGCAGGGCTGGAGCGTCCCACGTGGTGGTGCGGTCATAGACCTTGATCGGGGAAAAGTCGCTGTCCGGATCGCATGCGATATCTCCGATCACGCTCAGGCGGCGCGGCTGATGTGTTGCATTTGCAGGGACGAACACAGGTGTGCCGGGACGTGCGAGTATGCAGTTGAGAAAGATGTCATGGGCCAGAACCTCAGGGAAAGGGCCCCCATGCGCCGTTTCGGCCATGTCCCAGCGGGTGGTCGCGACGCCCATCACGGTGCACAGGTCGGCCGCCCCTGTACCGACGCGTCCCAAGGCACCAATGATCAGTGCGTTTGGGCGATGTGACCCGGTGCCCACAAGTTCGGATTGCAGATCGGCGAGTAGGTGATTGGAGCTTGGGTAGGGCGCGACCGGGCCTGCAACCTGCCCCTTTTGCTGGGCGATCCAGCATTTCAGGG
Organism: Tateyamaria armeniaca; assembly: GCF_045797845.1. Lineage (NCBI taxonomy): Bacteria > Pseudomonadati > Pseudomonadota > Alphaproteobacteria > Rhodobacterales > Roseobacteraceae > Tateyamaria > Tateyamaria armeniaca. The sequence goes on along the minus strand of NZ_JBHDIY010000002.1, from coordinate 845,379 downwards.
CAACCGCTGCACCTGCATACCCGGCCCAATAGCCAAAGGCGGCGACGCGTCGGTTGTCTGCGTCCACGAGGTATTCGAGGTCGTAAAGGGCGCCCCCGCCGTCCTTGAACCGCCTCAACAATCGCTGACCCGCCGGTTGCCCCTTGAACGCGTGGCCAAACATGATGTGGCGGTGTGGCAATGGCGTGCCATCCTCTGGCAGCTCTTTGAGGCCAAAGATGATTGCATCGCTGGGCGCGCTCGGCCACGTGTTCTGGCCTGCAATTTGCGCCCCGGTGGCGGCGTAACGCGCGGTAGGCAAGCAGCGGGTCGGGCTGTCTTCGACCGTGACTTGGATGCCTGCGGCGATCAGCTTGCCAGCCCCTTCGGGCGTCAGACCCACCCGGGTTTCGTTGTCGCGCTGTTCGGCGCGCACCCACAGGTGGGTCATGGCAGCATACCGTTGGCGCGCACGGCCTGAACGCTGGCCCGCTCCTCCATCGCGGCCATGAAGGCGCGCAGTTTGGGGAATGGGGCAAGGTCGACGCCGTCACCTTCCAGCCAACCGCAGACGACAAACAGGTAGATGTCCGCGATGCACAGGGTGTCGCCCAGCACGAACGGGCCAGCCAGACACTCCGTTTCGATAAAGGTAGCGCTGTCGGTCATGGTTTGCGGCACCTTGGCGGCCATGTCGGCCCAGCTTGCCTCATTGTCCGCCCATCGATGCCCGCGCAGCCTGTGGGCGTGGTTCACATGCATGGTCGAGGCAAGGTAGTACATCACACTGCGCGCCTGTGCCGCCGCCACCGCGTCAGCGGGCATCAGGGCAGGCGCGAGCGTCGCGACGTACTCAAGAAGCGCCCCCGTCTCTGTCAGAATAGTGCCATCCAGCTCCAGCGCGGGCACGCGGCCCTTGGGGTTGATGGCGGCATAGCCGTCACTGTTCTGCTCACCGGCTGCAAAGTCCAGTTTGTGGGTTTCGTAGTCGATCCCGGCCTCATTCAGCGCAATCGCAACGGCAATGGAAATGGTTCGTGGGGCATAATACAGTTTCATCCGGCTCCCTTTCAAACGTGGGTCTGTGCGTGGTGGCGATCCGGCGCTTCGAGGTGTGGAACCGCGTTGAACATCACCGGCGCCCACGTCCCGCCGATGGGGTGCAGTCGGTGGATGGAGGTGTTCATGATGGCGAGCGCCACATTGGCCATCGCATCGATGGTCAGCCCCAGATGCTGGCGCATCGCCATTGAGATCAACCCGCCAGACGTGACCACCAGCGCAGGCCCGTCGCCTGCCGCAATCTCGCGCAATGCCTCCCGCACACGTGTCTCAAAGCTTTGGAACGATTCTGGCGCACCCTGCAGGATGCCGTCCTGCCACGCTGCGAAAACGCGCGGCAGATGTTTGGTGAAATGCGCTTGCTCAGAGGGGATTGGCACACCATGTTCGTCCCGCAGCGCCGCGGCTAGGGTGAAGTATTCCAGTTCATTCAACCGTGCGTCCTCGACCGGATCAAGCCCGGTCGCCATGGAGGCGGCTGTTTCGCGGTGACGGCGCAGGGTGCCTGTGTACAGGCGCAGGTGGTGTTGGTGCGTGTCGCGCAGGTGATCCCCAAGCCACGCCGCCTGTTGATGGCCAAGGGTGCTGAGCTGATCATAGCTTGCTTCGTCAGTGGCCTGCGAATTGGCCTGACCGTGGCGGATAAGGGTAATGTGGGACATTGGTGCCTTTGGCTTATTCTTTGCCTTGTTCTAGGGCAGCGTCCCGGTGGTGGAAAGCGCAGGAGCCTCCGGCGGGGACTTTTTAAATCAAAGTAGATGGACGCGATGTGGTGCATCGGAAACGCCGAAGCCGCGAAAACGGGTTTTGGTGTCGGGAATGGGAGTCCCGAAACCGTCCATGATCGGCTAGCTTGCGCACAAAGACAGGGAGTTGTGCGCGATGACGGACAAGGTGACATTTACGCTGGACGGTGCGCAGGTCGAGGCCGAGGCGGGCATGACCATTTGGGAAGTGGCCAATGGCCGTGGCCTTGTCATCCCGCATCTGTGTCATAAACCGGCACCCGGCTATCGCCCGGACGGCAATTGCCGCGCCTGTATGGTCGAGATCGAGGGCGAGCGTGTTCTGGCCGCATCCTGCATTCGCGAACCGTCCGAGGGCATGGTTGTCACCACCAACTCGGCGCGCGCGGAAAACGCCCGCAAGATGGTGGTCGAGATGCTTGTTGCCGACCAGCCGGAGCGTGACGTTGCCCATGATAAATCTGCCCATCTCTGGAACATGGCCGACGCGAACGGCGTGACGACCAGCCGGTTTCCGAAACTGGAAGAGGGGCGCATCCCGCTGCTGGATGACAGCCACGTGGCGATGTCCGTCAATCTGGATGCCTGCATCCAGTGCGGGTTGTGCGTGCGCGCCTGTCGCGAGGTGCAGGTCAATGACGTGATCGGCATGGCCGGGCGTGGGCATGACAGCTATCCGACTTTCGATCTGGCGGATCCCATGGGTGACAGCACTTGTGTGGCCTGCGGTGAATGTGTGCAGGCCTGCCCGACGGGCGCGTTGATGCCTTCCTCGGTTGTCGACGATCGACAGGTTGGCGACAGTGCTGAGTTCGATTCCGAGGTCGAAAGCATCTGCCCGTTCTGTGGCGTGGGCTGTCAGATCTCATTGAAGGTCAAAGACAACAAGGTCAAATATGTCGAGGGTATCAACGGCCCCGCAAACGAGGGGCGGCTGTGCGTCAAGGGGCGCTTTGGTTTTGACTACATCCATCACGACCATCGCCTGACCAAGCCACTGATCCGTCGCGACGATGCCCCGGCCAAAGGGCTGAATGTGGATCCCGGCAAGTGGGGTGACGTGTTCCGCGAAGCGTCCTGGGACGAGGCGCTGGATTTTGCCGCCAAGGGCCTCAAGGGTCGTGGGCGCGAGGTGGCCGGTTTCGGGTCGGCCAAGTGCACGAACGAAGAAGCGTATCTGTTCCAGAAGATGATTCGCCAGGGTTTCGGCCATAACAACGTCGATCACTGCACGCGGCTCTGCCATGCCTCCTCCGTTGCGGCGCTGATGGAAAATGTCGGCTCGGGTGCCGTGACCGCCACCTTCAACGAGATCGAGAATGCGGACGTGGCAATTGCCATCGGCTGCAACCCGATCGAAAACCACCCCGTCGCGGCCACCTATTTCAAGCAGTTCACCAAGCGCGGTGGCAAGCTGATCGTGATGGACCCGCGCGGGCAGGCGCTGAAACGCTTTGCGTCCCACATGCTGCAGTTCCGCCCCGGCGCGGACGTATCCATGCTGAACGCGATCATGCATGTGATCGTCGAAGAAGGGCTGTACGACCAGCAATACATCGACGCCTATACCGAGAATTGGGAGGCGGAGAAGGCGCATCTGTCAGGCTTTGCGCCGGAAAAGATGGCCGAGATGTGCGGGATCGACGCTGACGTGCTGCGCGATGTGGCCCGCACCTTTGCCGGGGCCAAGTCGGCGATGATCTTCTGGGGCATGGGCGTGTCCCAGCACATCCACGGGACGGATAATTCGCGCTGCCTGATCAGCCTTGCGCTGATGTGCGGACAGGTGGGGCGGCCCGGCGCGGGTCTGCACCCTTTGCGTGGGCAAAACAACGTGCAGGGTGCGTCGGATGCCGGTCTGATCCCGATGTTCCTGCCCGATTATCAGCCGGTCACAGATGACGGCGTGCGGTCAGCCTTTACCGATGTCTGGCAGTCGGGGGATTTCTCGAATGAGAAGGGCCTGACGGTTACGGAAATCATGGATGATGTCCACGCGGGCAATATCAAGGCGATGTATGTGCTGGGCGAAAACCCGGCCATGTCGGACCCGGATGTGGAACATGCGCGGGCAGCTCTGGCCAAACTCGACCATCTGGTGGTGCAGGATATCTTTATCACCGAGACGGCAAACTATGCGGACGTAATCCTGCCGGCCTCTGCCTTTGCCGAAAAGTCGGGCACCGTCACAAACACCAATCGTCAGGTGCAGATGGGCCGCCCCGCACTGCCCCCGCCCGGGGATGCGCGCGAGGATTGGTGGATCGAGGTGGAACTGGCCAAACGGCTTGGACTTGGCTGGAGCTATGAAAGCCCGGCGGATGTCTTTGCCGAGATGAAGCTGAATATGAAGTCGCTGGAGAACATCACGTGGGACCGGTTGGAGGCGCAGAATGCTGTGACTTACCCTTCGCTGTCGCCCGAAGACCCGGGACAGGCGATTGTGTTTGGCGACGGCTTTCCCCGTCCTGACGGGCGCGCCCGGTTTACACCTGCTTCGGTGATCCCGCCGGATGATGTGCCTGATGCAGAATACCCGATGATCCTGACCACGGGGCGGCAACTGGAACACTGGCACACAGGGTCGATGACGCGTCGCGCATCGGTGCTGGATGCGGTCGAGCCCGAGGCGAACTGTTCGCTGCACCCGTCGACCTTGCGCAAGCTGGGTGTGCCTGCAGGTGGGGTTGTGCGCCTGACAACCAAGCGCGGCTCGATCGAGATCATGGCGCGCGAGGATCGAGCGGTGGCACCGGACATGGTTTTCCTGCCGTTTGCATTTGTCGAGGCGGCGGCGAACATCCTGACGAACCCGGCGGTCGATCCCTATGGCAAGATCCCCGAGTTCAAGTTTTCGGCCGTGAAGGTTGAAGCGGTGACGGGAGCGGTTGCTGCGGAATGATCTGATTGCGCGCCTGACGGCGCACGCGATTTTATGTTGGGAATGAGGGGCTCTGCCCCTCAAACTCCCCGTGGTATTTCTGGTCAGAAGAAGGGATGGCGATGGCGCTTGATCCTGAACGGTTTTTGTCTGACTTGCATCGCTTGCGCCAGTTTGGTGCGTCGGGCGTAGGAAAGGGCGTTGTCCGCCCGGCCTATAGCGCGCCGGACATCGCCGCGCGCGACTGGCTGGCTGATCGGATGGGCGATGCCGGTCTACGCCCATGTTTTGATGCGATGGGCAATCTCTTTGGTCTGGCGAATGGGCCGTCCCTGTTGCTGGGATCGCATTCGGACAGCCAGCCGACCGGCGGGTGGCTGGACGGTGCCCTTGGTGTTGTTGCCGCACTCGAAGTTGCACGCGCGGCGCAGGAGAGCGGTGGGCCTGCCATCTCGGTCGTGTCTTTTCAGGATGAGGAAGGCCGGTTCGGGGTCACAACCGGATCGAACGTGTGGAGCGGCGGGTTGTCATTGGCCGAGGCCGACAAATTGCGCGATCACGATGGCGTTTTGTTGGCGGATGCCCGTGCGGCGCTTGGACACCGCGTGGGTGCAGATGTGGCACCGTCCCAGTTCACCGGTTTTATCGAGTTGCACATCGAACAGGGCCCAACCCTTGATACGGCTGGTGAACAGATCGGGATTGTCACCGACATCGTCGGCATCCGCGATCAGGTCATCACGCTGACAGGGCAACAGAACCATGCGGGCACCACGCCCATGGCGTTGCGTCGTGACGCGTTTCAGGGGTTGAGCGCGTTCAATACCCGTCTCAATGAGCGATTGCGCAATGTGGTGACGCCGCAGACTGTCTGGACAATTGGGCATGTGAGCCTTGGACCAAATGCGTCATCCATCGTACCGGGGACAGTTCGGTTTTCGATGCAGTGGCGCGACGGGGATGCGGAGCGCCTTGGACGGATGCAAGCGGTCATTCTGGACGTGTTGCATGAAGTGGCGCAGGACATGCAGCTCGACATCGAAATGGGCGATCTGTTGGGGCTGGAACCGGTCGCAATGGACAGTGACTTGCGCGCCCGCCTGGAGGCGGGGGCCGAAGCCGTTGCACCGGGCAAGTGGCGTCGCATGCCATCGGGCGCGTTGCATGACGCAACGAACGTATCGCGGGTTCTGCCGGTGGCCATGGTGTTCGTCCCGTCTATCAACGGGATCAGCCATGCATTTGAAGAAGATACAGCCGAGGATGACCTTGTCGCCGGGCTGCGTGTTCTGGCGCGTGCCGCCGGGATCGGCTGAGCGTTGCGTACTCTGTCGGGCGGTTCTGTCCTACGCTCTTGATCTGGCGTGGGGAAACCTGCAAGGATTGGGAAAACATCGGGAAAATGTTGACCTCGATCAATAGAGCAACATCCTTGTGTAAGATAGAATCGCCTGAGCGATCGCGTGGGCCCGGCATCCATTGACCGGGGCGCGCATGGGAGGAAAGAAATTGGTTGAAACGCCTGTGAGCGGGAAGGACCTGTCGTCCATCCCGGCGCTGCTGCACCGCAATGCCACGCAATTCGGGTCCGCGCCTGCGTACCGCGAAAAGGAATTCGGCATCTGGCAAAGCTGGACTTGGGCTGAGACCCGAGAGGAAATCGAAGCGCTTGCGCTGGGGCTGATCGATCTTGGACTGGCCGAAGGTGACTTCATTGCCGTGATCGGGCGCAACCGGCCAACGCTGTACTGGGCGATGATGGCGGCGCAGATGTGCGGGGCGGTCCCGGTACCGCTCTATCAGGACGCGGCAGCCGAAGAGATGGCCTATACCCTTGGTCATTGCGGCGCGCGGTTCGTGATCGTGGGCGATCAGGAGCAGGTGGACAAGGTGATCGAAGTGCAGGCCGACTTGCCGCAGTTCGAGCAGATGATCTATCTCGATCCGCGGGGCTTGCGCAAATACGACCATTCCAAACTGCATCAGTATTCTCATGTACAGGATGTGGGCCGCGCCAAACGCGATGAATTGACCCCGGAAATGCAGCGTCGGATCGCCAAGCTGAATTACGACAGCACCTGTGTGATGCTTTACACGTCTGGCACGACGGGCAAGCCGAAAGGCGTTGTGCTGAGCAATCGCAACGTGATCGAAACCTCCAAATCCTCATCTGAGTTTGACGGGCTGCGTCAGTCCGATGACATCCTTGCCTATCTGCCGATGGCGTGGGTGGGGGATTTTATCTTTTCCGTGGGTCAGGCGCTGTGGACGGGGTTTTGCACGAACTGCCCGGAAAGCGCCGAGACGATGCACGTGGACCTGCGCGAGATCGGGCCGACCTACTACTTTGCCCCGCCGCGCGTCTTTGAAAACCAGCTGACAAATGTGATGATCCGGATGGAGGATGCGGGCGCGTTCAAACAGCGCATGTTCCACTACTTTATGGCACACGCGCGCAAGGTGGGTCCGGCCATTCTGGACGGCAAGGATGTCGGGGTCATGGACCGGCTCAAGTACCGCATGGGCGAGTTGATGGTGTTTGGCCCGCTCAAGAACACGCTGGGGTTCAGCCGCGTGCGCGTCGGGTACACAGCCGGTGAGGCGATTGGTCCGGAGATTTTTGATTTCTATCGCTCTTTGGGCATCAACCTGAAACAACTATATGGTCAGACCGAAGCGACCGTGTTCATCACGGCCCAACCCGATGGCGAGGTGCGCAGTGACACAGTGGGGGTGAAATGCCCCGGTGTGGAATTGAAAATCGCGGACAACGGCGAGGTGTTCTATCGCTCGCCCGGCGTGTTTGTCGAATATTACAAGAACCCCGAAAGCACGGCAGACACCAAAGACCCCGAAGGTTGGGTCGCCACCGGCGACGCCGGATTCATCGAGGAAGACACCGGGCACCTGCGCATCATCGACCGCGCCAAGGACGTGGGCAAGATGGCGTCGGGCGCGCTATTTGCGCCCAAATATGTTGAAAACAAGCTGAAGTTCTTTCCCAACATTCTGGAAGCTGTCGTATTCGGCAATGGGCGTGATGAGTGCACGGCATTCATCAACATCGACCTCACCGCCGTGGGCAACTGGGCCGAGCGCAACAATATCGGTTATGCGTCTTATCAGGAACTCGCCCAGCACCCACAGGTACTGTCCACGATCAAGGGGCATGTGGAAGAGGTAAACGCATCTGTCGCGCAGGACGAGATGCTGTCAAGCTGTCAGGTGCACCGTTTTGTCGTGTTGCACAAACAGCTGGATGCGGATGATGGCGAATTGACCCGCACGCAAAAGGTGCGTCGCCGGATCATCGAAGAGAAATATGCCGACATCATTGCCGCGCTATACGATGGGTCAGAACAAGTGTCGACGACCACAGAGGTGACTTACGAGGATGGGCGCAAAGGCGCGATTTCGGCGACGTTGCTGATCCAGACTGCGCAGACTTCGGCCGCAGTTCAAAAGATGGCGGCGGAGTGATGCGGACCGGCTCAGTGGCTCTCGAACACATGCCGCACTGCACAGCGCAGGCGGTTGTCATTGGTAAAGGCACCGATGCTGTTGCGCATGATCTGACGCGTTGCCCGGGCGCTCAGCCCCTTTTGATGACAGTCATATGCAAGGTTCAGCAGATAGCGGCGTTCCATTTTGTCAAACATCTTCGGCCCTCCGACTTGGCATGCATGAAGGTTGCGCAGAAAAGAGTTAACATCTTGCTGAAAGGTCGCACGATGGAGGCAGGATATGCTTGATCAGGTCGAAGGCTACACCACCGAAGATGGCCGCAAAATCGGTGGCGTCGTCATGGAGATGAAGAATATTACCCTTCGTTTCGGCGGGGTTGAGGCGATCAAGGACATCTCGTTCGACATTCGCGAGGGTGAAATCCGCGCAATCATCGGCCCCAACGGGGCCGGTAAGTCCTCGATGCTGAACGTCATCTCGGGTTTCTACATCCCTCAAGAGGGGCAAGTGTATTACAAGGGTGCGCCGCGCCCTCCGATGAAGCCTTTCGAGGTTGCCCGCCAGGGCATCGCACGCACGTTCCAGAACATCGCCCTGTTCGAGGGGATGAGCGTTCTGGACAACGTCATGACGGGTCGTCTGACTCATATGAAGACCGGGCTGTTCGCCCAATCCTTCTGGAAGGGCAAAGCGGAAGCTGAAGAGACGGCGAACCGGGAAGTCGCTGAAAAGATTATTGATTTCCTTGAAATCCAGGCCATCCGCAAGACGCCTGTATCGCGCCTGCCCTATGGCTTGAAAAAGCGTGTCGAACTGGCGCGCGCACTGGCCGCCGAGCCGTCGCTGCTGCTGCTGGACGAACCGATGGCGGGCATGAACGTGGAAGAGAAAGAGGACATGAGCCGCTTTGTCCTCGACGTGAATGACGAATTTGGCACGACGATCGCGCTGATCGAGCACGACATGGGCGTGGTGATGGACCTGTCTGACCGTGTGGTTGTGATGGATTACGGCAAAAAAATCGGCGATGGCACACCGGACGAAGTGCGCAACAATCAGGACGTGATCGATGCCTATCTTGGGGTGTCGCATGACTGAAGGTTTGGGCAGCGCCACAACCTATGGAGCAGACCTTGCGCATTAAGGCGCTGGTTATATGTGCGGCCCTTTGGGCCAGTCCCGCCCTGGCGGATGAACCTGCCATTTGCGACGCATCCCAGCCGGGTATGGCCGGGTTGTGCGGTGTGATCGAGGCGCGCTGCCTGCCCTATCTGGACGATCCGGCAAGCCTGTCGCCTCGCGACATCATGCCAATCCCACGTACGTTCCGCCGCTATTTCGAAAGCACTCTGAACACCTATGCGCTGGGCTATCAGGAAACCGATCTGGATCGAACGCTGGTTGTGTTCATGTATGACGAACCGGCCTGCGAGATCATTTCAAGCGGGCTCAGTTATTCCGAATTGCTGCTGGCGTTTACGGAATGGCGTGACGGCGCCGGCGCGCGGTTCGTGTCAACCACGGGGTTCGAGCCGGTGAGCCGCATGACCATGCCGCGCGCCTATGCCGCCGCTTTTCTGGCCGCCCCGCGCCGGGACGGGCGCGTGACCGAAATCACGTTGAACTGGAACCTGACGTTTGAGGGGCTGACGCGGCTGCGGGTCAGTTACCAGCCGCTGCGCGACCATACCGCGGACCTGATGGGGGTTGCGGTGAAATGAGGTGGGTGGCCCTGACATTTGCCCTGATTGCGCCCCAGATCGGTCTTGCGCAGGATCAGGCGGCCTTCGAAGCCGCGCTTGCCGAGTGCGCACGTTATGTCGTGGCGCAGCCCGAAGCGGACTGGAATTTCCAGACGGCACCTGCCAGCGTCGATCAGGATGAGGGCGGGACGGACGCCAGTGTGGTGTATCCTGCGGGATCGGGTGGCAACTTTGACTTCGCGGTCAGCTATTCCCATACAAAGGGCACTTCGACGACCCCCGGCACATGGAGCTGTGCGGGCGTTGGGCCGAAGTCACCGCAGTGGCCCCAATTCACCGTCACCGGCTGGATCGGTGCGGATGCACGTCTGCGCGCTGCGGGGCTGGTGGAGTTGAAGTTCCCGCCGCCGCAACGTGCCTATGCCAATTGCACGGCAGAGGCCGCGGATGTCTACGTCCTATTCAATGCAGGCGAGGGCGACCGCGTCGTCTTTGCCGCAACAACGGGGCCTACGGCGGCCGCGTTCTGCTCCTCTATGGGATGGAAGGGTTAAGTCATGCCGGATCAGTTAATCTATGCGATGGAAGTGTTCCTCAACGGGCTGATGGCTGGGGTGATGTACGCCCTTGTGGCCCTCGGCTTCGTCCTGATCTTCAAAGCGTCGGGCATTTTCAACTTTGCCCAAGGGGTCATGGCGCTGTTTGCCGCGATGACACTGGTCGGCATCCAGACCGGACAGGTGCCGTTTTACCATCTGATCAACGCCGTCTTTGGCACCAACATCCACTATTTCGGGTGGGAAATTCATTCGATCATCGCCATCGTGCTGACGGTCGTGGTGATGATCCTGCTGGCCTGGGCCGTGCAACGGTTCATCTTTTCCAAGCTGGTGGGGCAGGAACCCATCATCCTGTTCATGGCCACGATTGGTCTTGCGTATCTGCTCGAAGGGGTTGCGGACCTGATGTGGGGGTCCGAGATCAAGAAGCTGGATGTTTGCCTGACCGACAGCACCTGCCTGCCGCAGGGCATGAACCTCGCAATTGACGAGGCGACCCTCAACATATTCGGCTACGGGTTTTTCATCGACAATCTGGACATCACGGCGACGATCATCGCGATCATCCTCGTGGCCGTATTGGTCGCGTTTTCGCAATACACCAAGCAGGGCCGGGCCATGCGCGCCGTTGCTGACGACCATCAGGCGGCTTTGTCTGTTGGCGTGTCGCTGAACTACATCTGGATCCTCGTGTGGTCAGTGGCAGGCTTTGTCGCGCTGGTTGCGGGCATCATGTGGGGCGCGAAATCGGGGGTGCAGTTTTCTCTGTCCCTGATCGCGCTCAAGGCGTTGCCTGTGCTGATGCTGGGCGGGTTCACGTCGATCCCCGGCGCTATCGTGGGCGGGTTGATCATCGGCGTTGGCGAAAAGCTGTTCGAATTCTTCATGTCCTCGGGCGACCTGGCCGGGGCGCTGTTCGGCTTCACCATGAATGCGACCGAGAACTGGTTCGCTTACGTGCTGGCGCTGATCTTCCTTGTGTTCCGCCCGCAAGGCCTGTTCGGGGAGAAGATCATTGAACGGGTATGATCAGCTATCCAGCTGGCGGAACAGCATGACCGTGATGGCCGCCAGTACGGTGATGGCAAGCGTTGCCGACAGCATGATGTCACCGGTCAACGCAAGTGCAGCACCCGCGCAGACAGTCACAACAGCTGTGCACAACATCAACATTGGCCAGACGGTTGCCCGCCGCACCCGCGGCTTTGGCTCTGGTTTGCGCGCCGGTTCTGTCGCGTCCGGCACGGAATCCAGCAGGTGCGCCTTGGCGGCGGCCAGATCAATTGCGCTGAGTTCGCCGCGTGCATGCGCGGCATCGAGACGACGCATGTCGTCCAGAATAGCAGTCATGGTTCCCACTCCATTTTCCCAACCCAAAGGTGGCATGTGGATTGGGGCGAAATGTGGCGAAACAGCAGAACCGAAGATGGTGGTAAACGGCGCGTTCAGCATGAATGGCGCAGGGGGGATACGTAATGCTTTATCGTGAAGCGGGCGATTTTTCGACGACATATCCGCAAGATAGCCAGACGTTCCCCATCAGGTTCGATCGGTATCGCTACTACGTGGTGCTTGTGATCGCCATTCTGGTATTGCCCTTCGTGATGACCGATTATCTGGTCAATTCGATCTTTCTCCCCTTTCTGATCTACGCCATTGCGGCCATTGGCCTGAACATTCTGACTGGATATTGCGGGCAGGTGAGCCTTGGCACCGGGGGGTTCATGGCTGTGGGGGCCTATGCCTGTTACAAGCTGATGACGGCATTTCCGGACGTGAACATCTTTTTCCACGTGATCATCGCAGGGGGGATCACGGCGCTGGTGGGCACGGCCTTTGGCCTGCCGTCCTTGCGGATCAAGGGGTTCTATCTGGCTGTGGCAACGCTGGCGGCGCAGTTTTTCCTGGTGTGGCTCTTCAACAAGGTGAGCTGGTTTTACAATTATTCGGCCTCCGGTCAGATCAACGCGCCTGAACGCTCTGTGTTCGGCATCGCGGTGACGGGCCCCAACACCGAAGCGTGGGCGACGTATCTGTTCTGTCTGGTCTTTACCGTCGGGGCGGCTGTGATGGCGCGCAACCTCACGCGGGGATCGGTGGGCCGTCAGTGGATGGCAATCCGGGATATGGATATCGCGGCTGAAATCATCGGGGTGAACCCGCTCAAGGCCAAGCTGACGGCCTTTGCGGTCAGTTCGTTCTTTGTCGGGATTTCGGGGGCACTGTTCTTTGCCGTCTACCTGGGTGCTGTCGAAGTGGGCGAAGTGTTCGGCATTCAAAAGTCGTTCCTTGTGCTGTTCATGATCATCATCGGGGGGCTTGGGTCGATCTTTGGCTCATTTGCAGGGGCGGCCTTTCTGGTGGTCCTGCCCGTGATCCTCAAGGTGGTAGGTGTCGACATGCTTGGCTGGCCCACGGATATCGTGGCGCATTTCAATCTGGTAATTGTCGGCGGTTTGATCATCATGTTCCTGATCCTTGAACCCCACGGGCTGGCGCAGTTGTGGCGTCTGGCCAAGGAGAAGTTGAGATTGTGGCCGTTCCCGCATTAGCGGGGCGATCACCAACAATGGCGGGGTGAACCCTGCCCTACGGAATGGTCCAAAACGGGCCGCATATCGGATAAAACCAACGGGAGGAAAACCGATGAATATGAAACTGGCAACCTGGGCCACAGCCGCCATGATGGCCGCCAGCCCTGTGATGGCGGACCTTGTGTTCCCATCGCTGAGCTATCGCACCGGGCCTTACGCGGCGGGCGGTATTCCGTTCGCGGATGGCTATGCGGACTATTTCACCATGCTGAACGAACGCGATGGTGGCATCGGTGGTGTTCCGGCGCGCGTGCTGGAATGCGAAACGGGCTATAACACCGAAAAAGGTGTTGAGTGCTACGAGTCCACCAAAGGTGAAGGCGCGCTTGTTTATCAGCCCTTGTCCACCGGCATCACCTACCAGTTGATCCCCAAGGCAACCGCTGACGGCATCCCTGTCCACTCGATGGGCTACGGTCGGACATCGGCCAAGAACGGCAACGTGTTCAGCCACGTCTTTAACTACCCTGCGAACTACTGGGATGGGGCATCCGGGGCGATCAACTATCTGCTGGAAGCCAACGGCGGCGATATCAGCGGCAAGAAAATTGCGCTGGTCTATCACAACTCGGCCTACGGCAAAGAGCCGATCCGCACATTGCAGGGTCTTGCTGAAAAGCACGGGTTCGAGTTGATGGAAGTGGCCGTGGATCACCCCGGTCAGGAACAAAAGTCGCAGTGGCTGCAAATCCGCCGCGAGCGTCCTGACAATGTCCTGATGTGGGGCTGGGGTGTGATGAACCAGGTTGCCATTCAGGAAGCGGCCAACATCCGCTTTCCGATGGAGAACTTTATCGGCATCTGGTGGTCCGGTTCCGAAAACGATGTGTTGCCTGCGGGTGATGCGGCGACGGGCTACAAGGCTTTGACGTTCCACGGCGTGGGTGCGGACTTCCCCGTGTTTGAGGACATTGCGACACACGTGGTCGACAAGGGTCTGGCTGCCGGTTCCGGTGATCAGATCGGTACGGTCCTTTACAACCGTGGTCTCTATGCGGCGATGCTTGCAGCTGAGGCGGTCAAGACGGCACAGGCCATCCACGGTACGGCTGACATCACGCCCGCCATGATGCGCGACGGTATGGAGGCGCTTGAGATCACAGAAGCCAAGATGGCCGAACTGGGTCTGCCCAACTTTGGCCCCGAGTTCTCTGTGTCCTGCGAGAACCATGGTGGTGACGCCCTGGTTGGTGTGACCCAGTGGGATGCATCTGCGCAAAGCTGGTCCCTGATTTCTGACTTCAAGCCCACCGATGGCGACATCATCGGGCCACTGATCGAAGAAGACAGTGCGGCATATGCCAACGAAAACGGGATCGAGCCCAACTGCGGCTAAGCGATCTTTCCCGGCGGCGGTCTGTGTCGCCGCCGGGGTTTTGCGAACTTTGGAATGACAGGAATGCCCGCCATGCTGGACGCCGAATCCAAGACTGAAACGGTTCTTGAGGTCAGCAATATCGAGGTGATCTACAACCACGTGATCCTTGTGTTGAAGGGCGTGAGCCTGAAGGTCCCCAAAGGCGGCATCACTGCCCTGCTGGGTGGCAACGGTGCGGGCAAAACGACGACTCTCAAGGCCATTTCAGGCCTGCTTGCGTCCGAACGCGGTGAGGTGACCAAAGGCTCGATCCTGTATCACGGCGAAAACACCGCCCATGCCGACCCAGCCGATCTGGTCAAGCGCGGTGTCGTGCAGGTGATGGAGGGGCGGCATTGTTTCGAACACCTCACGGTCGAGGAAAACCTGATGACCGGCGCCTATACCCGTGCCGATGGCAAGGGTGCGATCGCCGCCGACCTTGAGATGGTTTATGACTATTTCCCCCGCCTGCGCGAGCGGCGCAAATCCCAGGCGGGTTACACATCCGGGGGCGAACAACAGATGACGGCAATTGGCCGCGCGCTGATGTCGCGCCCCGAAACGATCCTGCTGGATGAACCAAGCATGGGTCTGGCCCCGCAACTTGTTGAACAGATTTTTGAGATCGTGAAATCGGTGAATGAGAATGAGGGCGTGACATTCCTGCTGGCCGAGCAGAACACCAACGTCGCCCTGCGCTTTGCACATTACGGTTATATTCTGGAATCGGGCCGTGTGGTCATGGACGGCCCCGCAGCCGAGTTGCGCGAGAACCCGGACGTCAAGGAATTCTACCTCGGTATGTCCGATGAGGGCCGCAAGTCCTTCCGTGATGTGCGCAGCTATCGTCGGCGCAAGCGCTGGCTGAGCTGATGGAGAAGGTGACCTGCCGCACCCCTGCTGCGGGGCGCACCGGGGTCACCAATATTCCGGCATGGAAATTCGATGCGGTGCGCGCGGCGATCCTTGATGCGCTCGGTGACGGGCCGATGTTGTACAAGCACCTGAACGAAGAGGTTGCTGACAGGCTGGATGCGGACACCCTTGCAAAGCTTGGCAAGCTCGGGTGGCATGTGGTGACGGTAAAACTGGAACTCGAAGTGCGGGGCGAGATTGAACGCCTCGACACACGGGGACCACAACAGATCAGGGCGGTATGAACGATGTCCAACACGCGTTTTTATGACGATCTCGAAACCCGCAGTGCGGATGAACGCGCGGCGGCGCAGCTCGTGGGTCTCAACGCCCAGTTGGCAACGCATGGTGTGGCCGCGGTGACGGATTTGGCGGAACTGGCCAATCTGCCGGTGCTGCGCAAATCCGAACTGGCGGCCCGACAGGCCGAAGCGCCGCCGTTCGGCGGGTTTCCCGTGCTCAACGTCGCGCACGTCTTTCAATCCCCTGGCCCCATCTATGAACCCGGCGGCATCAGCGACGACTGGTGGCGCATGGGCCGTTTTCTGCATGCGGTGGGGATCGGGGCCGATGACATCGTGCAGAACTGCTTTGGCTATCATTTGACCCCTGCGGGCATGATATTTGAATCCGGTGCGCGGGCTGTGGGTGCTGCAGTGCTGCCTGCCGGCACCGGCCAGACCGAATTGCAGGTCACGGCGGCACGTGACATCGGCACGACGGCCTATGCGGGCACGCCTGACTACCTCAAGGTCATCCTCGACAAGGCGGATGAGATGGGCGTGACCCTCAAATTCTCCAAGGCGGCCGTGGGTGGGGGTGCGCTGTTCCCTTCTTTGCGTCAGGAATATGCGGATCGCGGCATCACCTGCATGCAATCCTATGCCACCGCTGATCTGGGCAATATCGCCTACGAAACGCCCGCCCTTGAAGGCATGATCGTTGATGAAGGCGTGATTGTCGAAATCGTGACCCCCGGCACGGCCGACCCTGTCGCCGAAGGAGAGGTTGGCGAAGTCATCGTGACATCCCTGAACCCCGACTATCCCCTGATCCGATTTGCCACGGGCGACATGAGTGCGGTTATGGCGGGTCAAAGCCCGTGTGGCCGTACGAACATGCGCATCAAAGGCTGGATGGGACGCGCAGATCAGACAACCAAGATCAAGGGCATGTTCGTGCGTCCCGAACAGGTCGCAGCGCTTGTCGCTAAACATCCCGAAGTCACGCGCGCCCGGGTCATCGCGCAACGCGATGGGCAACAGGATGCGATGGTGGTGCAACTGGAAAGCACAAACAGCGATGCAAATGCTTATGCCAGCAGCGTCGCCGATACGCTGAAACTCAAGGGCACCGTTGAAATCCACACCCCCGGCAGCTTGCCCAAGGATGGCCTCGTCATCGAGGATCAGCGCAGCTACGACTAGGCTTGCGCAGGCGTTTCGACAATCGGGTTGAACCCGCCAAAGATCATCCGTTTCCCATCAAAGGGCATCGGGTTGGCGTCGTTCATGCGCGGATCGCTCATCATCTTTTCCATGCCTGTGTCACGGGTGGCCTTGTCCGGCCAGATGATCCAACCGGCGGTCACAACCTCGTCCGCACTTGCCTGCACCGCCTTACGAAAGGATGTGATGTCACCTTCGGGTACATCATCGTCCCACGCGTCGAGAACCGAAAGCGCACCGCAGTCGATCAGCACCTCGTGGCAGATTTTTGAGAATTTGGTGAACGCCTCTTTGTTGCCGGGGGCAATGGGCGCGACGAACATGTCGATATAGGCCAAGGGATATCCTTTCCTGCTGAATTGAAATGTTCAGAGGGTTCAAAGGTGTCATGGGGTTACCAAAACCGTCAAGACTTTGACCGGTCGGGGATGCGGGGCTGGAAACCCGAGCGAAAACGTAAGATAAGCACAGGCGTTGATCCAAGGACGTCCTGACGTGTCACTCTCCCCTGCAGTTCCACGCATGCGCACCACGCCCCGGTTGCTGTCCTGGACGGCCCTTCTGGTGGCTGGCATCTGCCTGTTGCCGATGCTGGCCGTGGTCATTGCGGCGCTGTCGGGTGGCACGGACACGGTGGCCCATTTAGCCAGCAGTGTCCTGGGGCGCTACATCGCCAACACAGTTCTTCTGGTCGCGCTGGTGTCGCTTGGGACGTTTGCCGTCGGCGTCGGGGCGGCGTGGCTGGTGACGATGACGCGCTTTCCCGGTGTGAAAACGCTGGAAATTGCACTGGTCATCCCGCTGGCCTTCCCCGCCTATGTGCTTGCCTATGGCTACACTCATGTCCTCGATCACCCGGGCATCGTGCAGACGACGTTGCGGGCGGTGATGGGCTGGGGGCCACGCGACTACTGGTTTCCGGAAATCCGCAGCCTTGGCGGGGCGGCGGCCATGCTGGTGCTTGTGCTTTATCCATATGTGTACCTGCTGGCCCGCGCGTCTTTCCTGCAACAGAGCGGATCGACCTTTATGGCCGCACGTGCACTTGGCTCGCGCCCATGGGCGGCGTTCTGGCGGGTCAGTCTGCCGCTTGCCCGCCCCGCCATTGCCGCCGGTGTCTTGCTGGCCGTGATGGAGACGATCGCGGATTTCGGAACAGTGGCCTATTTCGGCGTACAAACCTTTGCCACCGGCATCTACACCAGTTGGTTTTCACTGGCGGACCGTGCGGGTGCGGCGCAGTTGGCGCTGTGTCTTTTGTCCTTCGCGCTGTTGTTGGCAATGCTGGAGCGCAAACAGCGAGGGCGGGCCAAGTACCATGATCCAAGCCGCGGACAAAAGGAACACCCGCCCATCGACCTCAAAGGCTGGCAGGCTGTGGCGGCAATGACGCTGTGCGGCGTGCCTGTGTTGTTTGGAGCGGTCATTCCCGTGATTGCCCTGCTCAGTCTTGGCATTGGGTCGGGTCAGGATCTGTTCAGCCCACGTTATGTCGGGTTCGTGCGCAATTCACTGATGCTTGCGTCGCTGGCGGCTCTGCTCACGCTGGTTGCAGCGATTGTTCTTGGGTTCTTCCAGCGCACCCAGCCTGGGCGCATATCGGCGGCGGCCACCTATGTGGCGCGTCTGGGCTATGCGGTGCCGGGCGGGGTGATTGCGGTGGGGTTGCTGGTGCCTTTTGCGGCCTTTGACAATGCGCTGGATGCGTGGATGCGGGCCACCTTTGATATCTCGACGGGGCTGCTGATCACAGGGTCGATCTGGCTGCTGGTCTTTGCCTACATGGTGCGGTTTCTGGCAGCGGCGCTGGGGGCTTACGAGGGCGGGCAGGCGCGTGTGCACGCCAATATGGATGCAGCCAGCCGGTCACTGGGCAAGGGCCCGTTTGCCACGCTGCGCCGGATACACCTGCCGATCCTCACGCCAAGCCTGCTGACGGCCCTGCTGATCGTGTTCGTGGATGTGATGAAGGAATTGCCAGCCACGCTGATCATGCGCCCGTTCAATTTTGATACGCTTGCGGTTCAGGCCTATCGCCTTGCGTCAGACGAACGGCTGGACGGGGCGGCAGTGCCCAGCCTTGTGATCGTTGCCGTCGGCCTGCTGCCTGTCATCCTGATCTGCCGTCAGGTGGGACGCCGTTAGGACAGGCAGGGTGGCAATGCGACGCGCGCCGTGCCAGTGGCGTCAAACATCGCCTCCTGCCCGCCCGCGCGCAGCGTTGCGCCCTTCATTTCAGACCCATCGACCGTGATCTGGCGGGTGCTGGTCGTGTCATCGATATCGACCGTGAAGGCGAGCGTTTCGCCCGGTGCCAGCGTGTCGAGTTCGAGGCTGACAACAGTGTCGCCATCGCTCAATGCAGATGTGCGCGCCGTGCCCACCACCCATTCAAGCGGCTGGAACACCTCCACCCCGGCCCCCGCACCAGTGATGTCAAAGATCAGGCCAGCAGGCGCTGTCCCAAGATCGATATCGACCTGCATCGCAGGGGCTGCGCACGAACCGTCATATGACAGTGTGAATCTGTCCCTGGGTGCGCCATCACGGAAGGTGACGGTCAGATCGGCGGCCAGCGCAGGGCTGGCCACACAAAATGCAGAGAGGAGGGCGGCAATACGCATAGCTATATCCTTTGGTTTCGCACCATCACGTAGCCTGCCACCCGGGATCGGCAACTTTGCAGATCAGTCCGCGCTTTCAGTCCCAATCTTGTCCTGCGTCTGTGTGTCGAAATCAGATGCGTCATGGCGTTCGTGCAACTGCAATTCCGGTTCGCCCGAGGTGCGGTTGACCATGCGGCCGCGCAGTGTCGCAGGGCGTGCATCGATCTTTTTCGCCCAGGCCACGACATTAGTATAGCTTTCGACGTCCAGGAACTCCCCAGCCGAATATAGCCGCCCAAGGCACAATTGTCCGTACCACGGCCAGATCGCCATATCGGCAATCGTATAGTCATCACCTGCGATATAGGGCCGTGTCGCCAGTTCGCGGTTCAGAACGTCAAGCTGTCGCTTTGTCTCCATCGCGTAGCGGTTGATGGGATATTCGTACTTCTCGGGCGCATAGGCATAAAAGTGGCCAAAGCCGCCCCCAAGGAAGGGCGCAGATCCCATTTGCCACATCAGCCAGTTCATCACTTCGGTGCGCGCGGGGCCTTCGCTGGGTAGGAACATTCCGAACTTTTCCGCCAGATGGATCAGGATCGATCCGGATTCAAAGACACGCAAAGGCGTGTCACCGGAATGATCCATGAGGGCCGGAATCTTGGAATTCGGGTTCGCCGCGACAAACCCTGAATCGAACTGATCGCCGTCCCCGATCTTGATCAGCCACGCGTCATATTCGGCCTCCTTGACGCCGGCGGCCAGCAATTCCTCGAATAGAATGGTGACTTTGACACCGTTGGGCGTGCCCAGTGAATAAAGCTGGAAGGGGTGTTTCCCAATGGGCAATTCCTTGTCTTTCATCGCGCCAGCGACGGGGCGGTTGGTCGAGGCGAAGGTGCCGCCTGACTCCTTGTCCCATGTCCATTTGGCGGGGGGCGTGTAGGTCGTATCGCTCATTTTTCAGGGCCTTTCGGATGCGTCATGTTGGGCTGAAACCTATGCCAAAGGTGGGCATGTGCAATGGGCAGGTCTGTGCATCGCGGCAGAGTGGTCTGTGCCTGGGGTTCAGGGCAACAGCGTTTCAAGCATCGGATGGGCAAAACTGCGCCGCTTTGTGATCGCAAAGAAACGGTCGGTCATGCCCAGATCGAAAGGCGCGGTGACCAAGGTTTTGGACGCGATTTCGTCCTTGAGGACGATGGGGGGCGCCAGCGCCAGACCTGCCCCACTGTTTGCCAACAGCCGGACCATGGCCATGTCGTCCACATCCGCAAGTATGCGCGGCTGCACGCCCAGCCGCGCGGTGAGGCTGTTGAACCCGGTGCGAATGGCGCTTTCGGTCGGCACGATCACAGGTTCATGTGCCAGCAGGTCGCGAAGGGTCTTGTGGTGCATCCGCGCGGGCACGCCGTGCAAGCCCACAGCGGTTTCCGCCAGTTGATGCGCGATGAAGTCCTGCCCTGCGGCGCTGCGTGGGGCATCCGTTGTCAGCACAACATCCAACGCCAGGTCGGACAGATCAGCCAGCAATTGTTCGGCACTGCCGGATTTGAGGACAAGGTCGAGGGCCGGGTTGGCCAAAACAGGGCGCAGGAACTGCATCTGAAAGTTGCGTGACAAGGTCGACAACGCCCCGATGCGCAAAGGGGGCACCGTGCCGGACGTGCGCGACAACGTCTCCATCAACTCTCGCCCGGTGCCAAAGATGCGGTCAGCGTGGTCCAGTGCGATGCGGCCCACCTCGGTCAGCACCAGTTGCCGCCCGACACGGTCAAACAGATCGTGGCCCAGCCGTGCCTCCAGCGCTTTGATCTGCGTCGACAGGGCTGATTGGGACAGGTTCAACCGCTCGGCCGCGCGGGTCAGGTTACCTTCATGGGCGACGGCGCGGAAATAGCGCAGGTGGTGGTAGTTCAATTGATCCATCGTTCTATTTTATAGAACGTAAAATGACAAAACATCTATTTTTTAGTTACTGAGCCCTGCGCTATCTCGCACTTCAGGAACAAGGAGGCGTAGGCCATGGACATTATCCTCAGCATCGGCACGACCATCGTAGAACAAATGCAAAAACCCACGCTGGCTTTTCTGATCGGCGGCATGATGATTGCGGCCCTTGGCAGCAAGCTGGAAGTGCCGGAGCCGGTCTACAAGTTCATCGTGATCCTGCTGCTGCTCAAAGTCGGTATCGGAGCGGGCATCTCGGTGCGCGAGGCGAATTTCGTCGAACTGGCCGTGCCCGCGTTGCTGGCGGCGGCCGTCGGGATCGCCATCGTCTTGCTGGGGCGCGTCACGCTGGGGCGGTTGAAAGGCGTCTCGCAAATGGACGGCATGGCGACGGCAGGCTTGTTTGGTGCCGTGTCCGCCTCGACCCTGGCTGCCGGCATGGCGATGCTGGATGATGCGAACGTCGCCTATGAAGGCTTTATCGGCGCGCTTTACCCCTTCATGGATGTAGCAGCATTGGTCACGGCCATCGTGTTGGCGCGGCTGGCGGCTGCACGCAAGGCGGCCTCGGCCTCGGCGCAGGGCGGCACCATGGTTATGGGCGGCGGGTCCGGGGGCGGTGGTATGGGTGACGCAGTCGAACCCGGCCTTGTGCGCGGCATCCTGACGGATACCGTGCGCAGCCCTGCGATCTCGGCCCTGCTGCTCGGTCTCGCGCTTGGCCTCTTTGCGCGGCCCGAGAGTGTCTATGACAGCTTTTACGAGCCGCTGTTCCGGGGGCTGTTGTCGATCCTGATGCTGATCATGGGGATGGAGGCGTGGTCGCGGCTGTCCGAGTTGCGCGGCGTGGCTCATGCCTACCTGCTATATGGGTTGGCGGCTCCGGTCGTGCACGGCGCTCTCGGCTTTGGTGTGGGGCTGATCGCCCATCACCTGACCGGTTTCTCGGGCGGTGGTGTGGTGCTGCTGGCGGTGATGGCGGCGTCCAGCTCGGACATCTCGGGCCCGCCGACCATGCGGGCTGCGCTGCCGGATGCCAACCCTTCGGCCTATGTGGGCACTTCGACGGGCCTTGGCACTCCGGTGGCGATCCTGAGCATCCCTGTCTTCATGGCGCTTGCGGATCATTTCATCGGTTTGTGAAGCGGTCCGCCCGGTGTCCCACGCTGGGACATCGGGCGGGCCTAGACATTTCAAGGGCTTACAGAGGCGGATTAACCATTTGTAAGGATTTGAGGGACACGTCGCTGCGACGTGTCCTTTTGTCTGTGAGAGGGGGGCCGTGATAATGCGCGCCGAAGGATCGCTTTGAACCCACGCTGTCTGGTGCGCCTTCCGGTACCAACGACGGCCTTGCCGCCCTTCTACCGCTTTCCCGACTGGAACAGTAACGACAAAATCCCAAGCGCTGCTGACACCATGATCAACAGCAAGGACACCGCATTCAGCACTGGTGTCGAGCCCTGTTTGAGCTTGTCGAACATCGTGATCGTCAGCGGCGAATCCGATCCCACCAACATGAGCGTCGTGTTGAAATTCTCAAAGCTCATCAATGTTGCCACGACTGCGGATGCGACGATGGCGGGCAGCAGGAAGGGCAGGGTGATCTGACGGATCGCGCCCCATTTGCTGGCACCAAGGTTCAGCGCGGCTTCCTCCAGGCTGGGGTCAAACTTTTGCAGACGCGCCGAGATCACCAGGGTGGCAAAGGTCGTGATGAACGAAAACTGGCCGAGAATGACGAGGATCAGGCCGGGTCGCAATCCGTCGAACCACAAGCCGGTCGCATCTTCGAGCGTGTTGGCGATGGCGCTGGAAAACACGAGGATCGAAATCCCGAGGATCACGCCGGGGATGATCAGGGGCAGCAGCATCAACACATAAAGCAGCGCCTTGCCCCGGAAATCATGCCGCACGAACAGGAAGGCGTTGCAGGTGCCCACCGCCACGGCAAGGCCCGACACCCATGCCGCGACAAAGGCCGATGTGCCGATGGAGCGAATGATCGCGCGTTCGTGGAACACCCCGATGAACGGGGCGTCGGTGCCGAAGAACCACGCGAGGGTGAACCCCTCCCACGGCAGTGACGGAAAGACGCTGTTGTTGAACGCAAAGACGCAGACAACCGTCAGCGGCAGGGCGAGATAGATGAAGAACGCGGTCACATAGGCGCGATAGCACCATTTGGCGAAAGCGGGTTGGGGGACGGTGGGGATCATGAGCGCCCCATCGTGTTCGTCAGCGACTGGCGCGACAGCTTGAGGCCCGCGAACACAACCAGCGATGACAGCGCCAGCAGCAGGAACCCGAAGGCTGATCCAAGTTCCCAGTTAAACCGGGTGATGAACTGGGTGTAGATCATGCCGGTGAACCACAGGCTGTCCTTGCCGCCCAACAGGATCGGCGTCAGGTAGTTCCCCAAGGACAGCATGAAAACCACGATACAGCCCGAAACGATTCCGGGCATCGCGTGGGGTATCACGATCTCGCGCATGACGGCCATGCTGGTGCCGCCCAGATCATAGCCCGCCTCGATCAGGCTGTCGTCAAGGCTGTCGAGTGTGGTGACCAGTGGCACGACCATGAACAGGATCGACGTGTAAACGAGGCCCACCATGATGGCCGCATCGTTATACAGCATTTCGACCGGCCCATCGACGAGGCCGAGAGACTGCAGCAGGTTCGAGATCACTCCGGTTTCCCGCAGCAGGATCATCCAGCCAAAGGTGCGCACCAGTTCAGAGACCCAGAACGGGATCATGCACATCAGGAAAAGCGTCGTCTTGGTCCGGCCCCGCGTCAGTTTCGCAATGTGATAGGCGATGGGAAAGCCGAGGATTAGCGTCAGGGCTGTTGCCAGGATCGACATGGTCGCCGTGCGCGCAAAGGTCCGCCAATAGAGCGGCTCTGTGAAAAAGGCGGCATAGTTGCCAAAGCCAGTCTCGTAGTCACGCGGCCCGATCTTTTCACTGATCGAGACGACGAACAGCCCGATATGGGGCAGGATGATCAGCACCACCAGCCACAGCAGGATCGGGGCCAGCAGCAGGTAGAAGCCAAGGCGAGAGGCGTCAGACTGCATCGCTCAGGCCCCCGCCACGGGATAACAGCGCGCCTGCCTGGGGTCCCAGCGGGTGAAGACCTTGTCGCCCTTGCGCAAAGTTGCGAAGGCCCCGGTTTGGGGTAGGGCGACTTTGAGCAGGCTGCCGGATTGATCCTTGACCGTCACGCTGCTGTTGGCCCCGTTGAACAGGACGGAGTCAATCACACCGCCCGACACGTTCACACCGTCGCCCGAGGTGACCAGTTCGATGGCTTCGGGCCGCAGATAGACTTGTGCGCGTTGTCCGACGCTCAGAGCCTTGGCCTGTGCGTCGATTTTCATCTCTGTGCCACCGTCTGATGTCAGTGTCAGCGCTGTGCCGTTCAGTGCGGCGACTTTTCCGTCGATCCTGTTTGCATCCCCGACAAAACCCGCGACAAAGGCGGTGCTTGGGGCATGATAAACCTCATGCGGGGTGCCGATCTGTTCGAACTGGCCGTGGTTCATCACGGCGATATTGTCGCTCATCACCAGCGCTTCGGACTGGTCGTGCGTGATGTAGACAAAGGTTGTGTTGAATGCGGCCTGCAGCGACTTCAGCTCGACCTTCATATGTTCGCGCAGCTTCAGATCGAGCGCACCCAGCGGTTCGTCCAAGAGCAGCACGTCCGGTTCCAGCACCATGCAGCGCGCAATCGCCACCCGCTGCTTTTGCCCGCCGGAGATCTGGTCGATCCGCCGTTCGGACACGCCCGGCAGGCCGACGCGGTCAAGCACCTGTTCCACACGCGTCTTGATCTCTGATTTGCCGACACCGCGCTGGCGCAGGCCAAAGCCGACGTTGTCGCCGATGTTCATGGTCGGGAAGAGGGCGAGGTGCTGAAACACCATCGACACGGGTCGTTTGTTGGGGGGCACGCCAATCATCGACTTGCCCTTGATCCGCAGATCGCCGCTGGTGGGTTCCTGAAAGCCTGCGATCATGCGCAGCAGCGTGGTCTTGCCACAGCCGGACGGGCCGAGGATCGAAAAGAACGAGCCCTGTGGCACCTCAAAGCTGACGTGATTGACGGCGCGAAATGCGTCGAAGTCCTTGGTCAGATCGCTGCAAACAAGATCGGGATGGGGGTCGGACACGTGGCACCCTCGCAAGGTGATAAAGGGCACCGTGCGGCGCCCTTTATGGTGGTTTCAATTCGGTTTAGTTCGCGGCGTTGATCCGGTCGAGCGTTGCGCCTTCGAGAGTTTCCAGACCGGCGGGCACGGGCGGATACCACTTGATGTTGTCAATCGCGGCCTGATCAAAGCTGCCCTGATAGCGCGCTTTGAGGTCTGCGCTGACGCCTGCATCACCGTCCACGGCGGCGGTGAAGTTCCCGGCCGTGTTGGTGATCATCGCCGCAATCTCGGGCCGCATCACAAAGTTGATCCAGTCATAGGCGGCGTCATCGGCACGGCCGCGCGCGGGCAGAACAAACGTGTCGATCCAACCGAGTGCCCCGGCCTCTGGTGCGACAAAGGTGATGTCGGGATTATCCGCGTTGAGCTGCCAGCCCCCTGTGTCCCAGGCCATCGAGGCGACGACCTCGCCCGAGCGCAGCAGGTTCTTGATCTCGTCACCGCCATCCCAATAGGTCTTCACGTTGGGTTTGCATTCGGTCAGCTTGGCTTCGACCTGGTCCAGAATGCCCTGGTAGGCGTCGGGGTCGCTGTACGCCGCGAACGGATCAAGGCCCATGGAATAGGCAAACCCGATCAGGGTCGGGCGCTTGAGGCGGTAGGACACTTTGCCCGCCACGGACGCATCGCACAGATCGGTGTAGTCGGTCACATCGCCCGCCATGGCCGTGTTCACCACAAGGCCGCTGGTGCCCCAAACGTGCGGCAGGCCGTAGATTTCGCCGTCATAGGTGGTGTTCGTGGCCGTTGCGACCAGCATCGACGGGATGAACTGATCCGCGTTCACCTTTGTCATATCGATGGGCTTGTAGATCCCGAACTCTTCCTGAGCGCTGGCGATCCGGTCCTGGCTGGGTTGGGCCAGATCAAAACCGCCGCCGTTGGTGGCGCGCAGTTTGGCAATCATTTCCTCGTTGTTGGAGGTGGTGACTTCGACGGTGTGGCCGGTTTCGGCCTCAAACATCGCGATCACCTCTTCGGGGGCGTAGCCACCCCATGTCAGCAGGCGCAGCGTGTCTGCCTGTGCCCCATGTGCGCTGAGTGCCGCGATCACGGCCAGTGTAGAGACGATTGAAGTTTTCATGGTCTTTCTCCCTTTTTTGGTTTCGCTTTGGTTGTTTTAGAACGGATATCGGTAACGCTTTTAAGTCATTTCTCTTTTTCTGCCCGCATCAGAGACACGCCTGCAGCAAGGCCCGCGTGTTGTCCTCGGTCATCTCGACCGGGTTGCCGCCGGTGCTGGGGTCGCGCAATGCGCCCGCAACGATGCGGTCGATGTCGGGGTCGGTCACACCCAGGTCGGTCAGCGTTTTTGGTATGCCAAGCGACGCATTGAGGTCGTCCACATAAGCGCAAAACCCGTCAAACCCGCCCTTGATCCCGAGGTAGTCAGCGGCCTGTGAAATCACGCCAGTAATGGCCGGTTTGTTAAATTGCAGCACGGCTGGCATGCACACGGCGTTCGTCGTGCCATGGTGCGTGTGATAGATCGCCCCGATGGGATGGGACAGGGCGTGAATTGCGCCAAGGCCCTTTTGGAATGCTGTTGCCCCCATCGCTGCCGCCGACATCATATGCGCGCGCGCCTCGATGTCCGTCCCATCCGCATAGGCGCGCGGCAGGTAGTCCTTGACCAACCGCATCCCTTCCAGCGCCATGCCCTGCGACATCGGGTGATAATGCGGAGAACAGTACGCCTCGACACAATGAGCGAATGCATCGAGCCCCGTGCCAGCGGTGATGAACTTGGGCATGCCGACTGTCAGTTCCGGGTCGCAGATCACGACGGTTGGCAGGACTTTGGGGTGAAAGATGATCTTTTTCTCTTCGGTTTCCGAGTTCGTGATGACAGATGCGCGCCCCACCTCTGATCCCGTTCCAGCAGTTGTGGGGACAGCGACAATGGGTGCGATGGCGTCCGCATCCGCGCGGGTCCACCAATCGCCGATATCTTCGAAATCCCACAGGGGCCGCGTTTGCCCGGCCAGAAACGCGACCAGTTTGCCCAGATCAAGTCCCGAGCCGCCACCAAAGGCCACAACACCATCGTGGCCGCCGTCTTTGTAGGCCTGCACGCCAGCGGCGGCGTTCTTTTCGTTTGGGTTTGGGTCCACATCCGCAAAGATCGCGCGACCAAGGCCTGCAGCCTCAAGCAAATCCAGCGTCTGTGTGGTGATGGCCATGTCGGCCAGGCCGCGATCCGTGATCAGCAGAGGCTTTTTGATACCGGCGGCTTGGCAGGCATCCGCTATTTCCGAAATGCGACCCGCCCCGAAACGAATGGCGGTCGGATAGGACCAATTGGCAGTCAGCGACATGTTCAGGCTTTCTTGAGGTGATATGATTTCGGGCGGGTCAGGTTGTGATAGCCGATCAGCGACAGGCCCCCGCCGCGCCCGGTGTCTTTGCACCCGGTCCAGCAAAGGCCGGGGTCGAGGTAGTCGGCCCGGTTCATGAACACCGTCCCGGTTTCGATCTGATCGGCAATCGCCTCGGCGCGGGCCACGTCATTGGTCCAGACCGAAGCGGTCAGCCCAAAGTGGCTGTCATTCATCAGGGCAATCGCCTCTGCATCGTCCTTGACGGGCATGATGCCCACCACGGGGCCAAAGCTTTCGTCGCGCATCACGCGCATGTCGTGGCTGACGTCTGTCAGGATCTGGGGGGTCAGATAGGCACCGCCGTCATCCTCGGCGAAGGTTGCGATATGGGCCTTTGCCCCGTCCGCCACCGCTTCGGCAATCTGCGCGCGCACCTCATCGGCAAAGCGGACATGCGCCATGGGCCCAAGCGTCGTGTCCTTGTCCAGCGGATTGCCCAGCTTGTAGGCGCTGACAATCGCCACGGCCTTTTCAACGAACGCATCAAAGTGCTGCTGTGCCACGTAAATCCGTTCAATGCCGCAGCAGCATTGGCCGGAATTGAACATCGCCCCGTCGATCAGCGTGTCGGCCGCTGCGTCAATATCTGCGTCGTCACAGACATAGCCGGGATCTTTGCCGCCCAGTTCCAAACCGACACCGGTAAAGGTACCTGCGGCGGCCCGTTCCATTGCCTGACCGCCGCCGACCGATCCGGTGAAGTTCACAAAGCCAAAGGATTTGGCCGCAATCAGATCAGAGGTGGTCTGGTGGTCCAGAAACACGTTCTGGAACACGTCCTCGGGGATACCTGCGGCATGAAAGGCCTGCGCCATCCTTTCACCCACCAGCGGGGTTTGGCTGGCATGTTTCAGCATCACGGCATTGCCCGCAATCAGGGCCGGAGCCACCGTGTTGATCGCGGTCATGTAGGGGTAATTCCACGGGGCGACGACCAAGACGACACCATGCGGCACCCGTTTGATCACGCGGCGAAAGGCATCACTGTCTTCGATCACGATATCGGCCAGGGCGTCTTGCGCGATGTCGGCCATGTAGGTCGCGCGTTCGTTGAAGCCGCCAAACTCACCGCCGTAGCGAATGGGGCGGCCCATCTGGTGGGCCAGTTCCGGCACGATGTCGTCATTCATCGCGCCGACATTGGCGACACCGGCCTGCACCAGTGCAATCCGTTCTGCGAGGGGGCGCGTGGCCCACGCGGACTGCGCCGCCTGCGCGCGTGCCACAGCGGCCTTGGCGTGTTGGGCGGACATAACGGCGCGTTCGGCGTAAACCGACCCGTCAATCGGAGATATGCATCGGATCATCTTCAGGCCCTTTCAAAGCCGCGTGCGATTTCCCAGTCGGTCACCACGCGATCAAATTCTTCCTGCTCCCATTCCGCACAGCGGGTGTAGTGGGCGATCACATCATCCCCCATCGCTTCGCGCAGGAATGCGGAGTTGCGCAGCGTTTCTGTCGCCGCCCGCAAGGTTTGCGGGATGTCCTGCGCCTTGGCATCTTCATAAACGTCGCCCTTTGTCGGTGGGGCGAGGTCCATCTTGTCTTCGATCCCCTTGATCCCCGCGGCCAGCATTGCGGCCTGCGCCAGATAGGGGTTCAAGTCAGAGCCGCCGATGCGACATTCCACGCGAATGCCCTTGGTGCCATCGCCACACAGACGGAAACCGGCAGTGCGGTTGTCGACGGACCATACCGTCTTGGTCGGGGCAAAGGTGCCTTTGGCAAAGCGTTTGTAGCTGTTGATGTAGGGGGCCAGAAAGAACGTGTAATCAGGGGCATAGGCGATCAGCCCGGCCATGTAATGCCGCATCAGGTCCGACATGCCGAGGTCGCCATCAGTATCATGGAACGCGGGCGCGTCGTCTTTCCACAGCGATTGGTGCACATGTGAGGAACTGCCCACTTTGTCATGATGCCACTTTGGCAGGAACGTCGCGGCATGGCCGTGCTGCCATGCGATTTCCTTGATTGCATTCTTTGCAATCGTGTGGTGATCGGCGCAATCGAGGGCGTCGGCGTAGCGAATGTTCAGCTCTTCCTGCCCGGTTTCGGCCTCACCTTTGGAGTTTTCGACGGGCAGCCCTGCGTCGAACAGGTGATTGCGGATCGGGCGCATCACGCCTTCTTCCTTGGTGGTCTGGAAGATGTGGTAATCTTCGTTGTAGCCGCTGATCGGCTGCATGTCGCGAAAGCCGCCTTTGCGGATATCGTCGAAGGACTGCGCGAACAGAAAGAATTCCAGTTCTGTCGCCATCATCGCGTCAAAGCCCAGCGCCTTCAGCCGCGCCACCTGCTTTTTCAGCATTTGACGGGGGGAATGGGGCACGGGTTCATGGGAGTGATGATCAAGGATGTCGCACAACACCATCGCCGTCCCTTCGAGCCACGGCAATCTGCGGATCGTGGTCAGGTCGGGGGCCATGATGTAGTCCCCATAGCCGCTTTGCCAACTGGTGGCGGCATAGCCATCCGGTGTTGCCATTTCCAGATCTGTGGCCAGCAGGTAGTTGCAGCAATGGGTTTCCTTGAATGACGTTTTCACGAAATTCACCGCGTGAAACCGCTTGCCCATCAGACGGCCCTGCATGTCCGGGAAACAGGTCAGGACGGTGTCGATTGTCCCGTCTTTCACGGCGGCTTTGAGGGCCTCAAAGGTCATGTTTCCGGCCATGGTGCGTGTCCTTTTTCGTATGATGGCCACCCCGCAATACGCGGGGTGACCGTGAGTGTTTTGCGCGGCCTTACTCGAAGTTGTAAGGGGCGCCGGCCTGGTTGATGACGGCGTTGTACTCTTTGAAGATGTTGACGATCTTCTGGTGCACTTCACCTTCCTGGGCGACTTCTTCCCAGAACTCTTTGGCCGCATTTTCGACCTCGGCCCATTCGGCGGCCGGGACAGAGCGCAATTGCAGCTTGTCGCCATTGGCGCGCAATGCCGCTTCACCGCCCCAGTACCACTGGTTGCGATAGGTGTGACCGGCCTCGGTCGCGGCCATCACGATCGCCTTGAGGTGATCGGGCAGGTCAGCCCAGCGTTCCTCGTTCACGAACCACGACCCGATCCACGCACCCGAGATGTTGTTGGTCAGGAAGTAGTCGGTCACATCCGCCCAGCCGACGGTGTAATCCTCGGTGATGCCGGACCATGCCATGCCGTCCAATTCGCCCGTCTGCACGGCCACTTCGGCATCCTCGTATGGGATGTTCACCGGCACGACGCCGAATTTCGACAGGAACCGGCCCGCCGTGGGGAAGGTATAAAGGCGCAGACCATCCAGATCGGCAACGCTGGTGATCTCTTTGGTGGTGTTGAAGTTGCAGGGGTCCTGCCCGGCAGCCGACAGCCATTTGACACCAACCTTGGCATATTCCTCTTCCCAGATTTCCTTGAGGCCGTACTGATTGAACAGCACAGGCACGTCGAGGATATGCTTGGTCGCGAAGGGGAAATACCCGCCGAACTGCTGCAGCGGGGTAGGGGACGCCATTGAGTCGTCGTCAGAATGGACGCCGTCAATGGTGCCGCGCTGCAAGGCCTGGAACAGCTCTCCTGTGGGCACAATCTGGTCGGCATAGAACAACTCGACCTCCAGCTCGCCATTGGCGGCGGTGTTGATGTAGTCGATGACCGGTTTGGTCACATGTTCGCCCAATGCAGACCCGGCATAGGTCTGAAAGCGCCATTTGATCGCGTCTTGCGCGCGGGCAATCGAAGGTGCCGCCAACGTCGCGGCACCGGCAAGGCCCGCCTTTTTGATGAAATTACGTCTCGTGGTCATAATACTCTCCTTGTTTGGGTTAAGCTCCGTTGGCGGAGTTCTTTGTTTTAGTTTCCGTAAACATAATTGGGCAGCCACAGGGCCAGTTGCGGGAACACCATCACGAGGATCAGCGCCCCGACCATCACCAGCACAAATGGCCCGATGGATCGGTAGATGTCCTGTATGCTGATCTCTGGCGGGGCCATGGCCCGCATCAGGAACAGGTTGTAGCCGAAAGGCGGCGTCATATAGGCGATCTGGCAGGTGATCGTGTAAAGAATGCCGTACCATATCAGATCGAATCCCAGCGCGCCGACCAGCGGCACGTAAAGCGGGGCGACGATGACCAGCATTGCGGTGTCGTCCAGGAACGTGCCCATCAGGATAAACGAAAGCTGCATCAGGATCAGGATCACCCACGGGTTCAGGCCAAGCCGTTCGGTAAACAGGCTTTCGATGGCTTTGACGGCACCGAGGCCGTCGAACACCGCGCCGAATGCAAGCGCGGCGAGGATGATCCACATGAACATGCAGGTGATGCCCAGTGTGTTGCGGACCGAGTTTTCGAATACCTCGCGCGTCATGCGCCCCTTGAGCACAGCCGCCATGAACGCCGTGATCGCCCCGATGGCCGAGCTTTCGACCAGCGACGTCCAGCCGTTCACAAACGGCACCATCATCACTGCAAAGATCACCAGTGGCAGCAGGCCCGCCCGCAACAGCCGCAGTTTTTCTGCCATGGGCAAGTCGCGTTCTTCTGCGTTGAGCGCAGGCCCCAACGCCGGATTTTTCCAGCAGCGCACAACGATATAGAGGATAAACAGCCCCGCCATCATCAGACCTGGAACAACCCCGGCCAGCCAAAGCTGCCCCACCGGTTGGCGCGCGATCATCGCATACAGCACCAGCACCACGGATGGCGGCACCAGAATTCCAAGGGACGATCCCGCCTGAATGACGCCTGTCACCATGCGTTTGTCGTATCCGCGTTTCAGCAACTCAGGCAGTGCGATGGTTGCCCCGATGGCCATGCCCGCAACGCTGAGGCCGTTCATCGCCGAAATCAGCACCATCAGCCCAATCGTCCCGATGGCCAGCCCGCCGCGCAGGCCCCCCATCCAGACATGGAACATCTTGTAGAGGTCGTCTGCGATCTTGGATTCGCTCAGCACGTAGCCCATGAAAATGAACATCGGCAGGGTCAGCAGCGGATACCATTTCATCAGCTTCATCGCGGCGGCAAAGCCG
Source organism: Tateyamaria armeniaca (assembly GCF_045797845.1). Taxonomy (NCBI): domain Bacteria; kingdom Pseudomonadati; phylum Pseudomonadota; class Alphaproteobacteria; order Rhodobacterales; family Roseobacteraceae; genus Tateyamaria; species Tateyamaria armeniaca. The sequence continues at coordinate 812,495 of NZ_JBHDIY010000002.1, read as the reverse complement.
ATGTCGAACCCGCCCCTGTCACCCCACAACAAGAGCGCGGCGACCACGGCCACAAAGCCAATCGCGCCAAACACCCGCTGCCCGGTCAGCAGCATCAGCATCATGGTCGAAAACATGAGGGTTGCGATCAACTCGTAGGACATCAGATTTCAGCCCCTTTGAGGCGCAGGATGTCCTTGAACAGCTCCGACACGCATTGCAGCAGCATCAGGATGAAACCCACGATCATCACGATCTTGATCGGCCACATGTAAGGGCGCCACGAAGAAGGGGAGCGTTCCAGCGTCCCGACCTCTTCGGTGCCGATCACGACACCGGCCAGAAACGAGAATGGTGCGTCTTTCCAGTAACCCAGCGAGTAGGCCGTCGAACTGACGGCCCCGTAGAGCAGGACGCAAAGATAAAAGATCAGGAACAGGACGGTGATCGCGTCAAACCACGCTTTGCGCCGCACCGACCAGTCGCCATAAAGCAGATCCATCCGCACATTCGAGCCCAGTTGCAGCGAATAAGGACCGCCCAGAATATAGTAGCCGACCATCACGAACTGGGCCATTTCCAGCGTCCAGAGGGTCGGCACAAAGAACGTCTTGCTGATTGAGGACCACAGCAGAATCCCCATGAGTACGAAAATCCCGTACATCACGACCCGGCCCAGCCGATGGTTCACAGCGTCGACGCCGCGAATGAATCCCCGCATCACCCTTTGCAAGCGTCCGCCCCCACGTCTTGCAGCGCGCGGCCCATCCAATCCGTCAGCATCTGCGCCATGGTCTTTTGCGATGCGTCATCAGCAATCAGATCGTTGCGCACCTCGATCATCACATTCAGATGCCCATGTTTCAGGCCATGTTCTTTCAGCGTGTGGGTCACGCCGTCTTTGGGTCCGTAGGGGGCGTTGCGGCGCACGTCGCGACGCGGGGCATTGCGCAGCATGGCATCGGCAAGGCGGCTGTCGCTGTCGTGCAAAATCCCGATCTCGACCTCGCGCGTCTGGCCGTTGTAGACCGGGGTGAAGCTGTGGATCGTCACGATGATGGGGTCGGTGCGGCGGGCAATCTCTGACGCCAGCCTGTCGCGAAACGGCGCGTAGTAACGTGCCACCCGTGCCCGTCTGTCTGCGTTAGTCAGGCCGCGATTGCCGGGCACATCATAGGCCTCACTGCGCACAGGTATCGCATCTGGTGCCTCGGGCGGGCGATTGCAGTCATAAACGAGGCGGGAGATCGTTGAGGACACAAGGGTCGCATCAAGGGTTTGCGACATCGCCCGGGCCACCGCCATCGCGCCCGGATCCCACGCCACATGACTGCGGCGCGCGGCGGCGCTGACCCCCAAATCCTTCAAGTCCGCAGGAATGTGCGCACTGGCATGTTCACAGACGAGGACAATCGGAGAGCGGCCATTGCGGCGCGAAACCTCTACAATATTTGAATCATCCTGATGCAAGATCACAGCCACCCCTGCCGATAAGGTGGTTGCCATGACACCGCGATGTCAACACAATTGTGAGATAATTTTCACAAGCCGAATTGCTCTGTTATATTTGCGAACAAGATGGAGGCAGCGATGGCAGACGCGACACAAACGATTTCAGACCGCATCCACGAAATGCTTGATGTGCTGACACGTGCGGAGCGGCAGTTGGCGCAATCCGTTCTTGAAAACTACCCGGCATCCGGCCTTGGCCCGCTGACGGCACTGGCCAAGGATGCGGCCGTGTCCGTGCCCACCGTCGCCCGCATGGTTCAAAAGCTGGGCTACAAAGGCTATCCCGAATTTCAGGCCGCGCTGCGCGAGGAACTGAAGGCGAAGGTCAAAACGCCCATTGCCAAACATGACACATGGGCAGAGGCGGCGCCGTCGGGCCATATCCTCAACCGCTTCACCGATGCCGTCATCGACAACATACGCCTCACGCTTGGGCAAATTGACCCGGACGCCTTTGACCACGCCTGCGATCTGATGGCTGATCAGGGTCGTCACCTTTATATCGTAGGCGGTCGTATCACCCACACGCTGGCCGAATACCTGTTCCTGCACATGCAGGTGATCCGGCCTGATGTGACACATGTACAGACGACCTCGAACACATGGCCGCATTACCTGCTGAACGCCAAGGAGGGGGACGTTTTCGTCATTTTCGACGTGCGGCGATATGAAAACAACACGCTGAAGCTGGCCGAGCTTGCCCATCAACGGGGCGCCAAGATCGTGCTGATGACGGACCAATGGCGCTCGCCTGTGCATCAACTGGCGACGGTTTGCCTGAGCAACCGGATCGTTGTGCCGTCTGCATGGGATTCTGCCACAACCATCATGCTTCTGCTTGAGACGATGATTTCGTCTATCCAGACACTCAACTGGCCCGAGACGAAGGCCCGGATCGAAGGGCTGGAAGAGATGTTCGACCAGACCAAGCTGTTTCGGAAGTTCACGTGACGTGGCGGCGCAGGGTCTGCTTGTCGCCCCGGCGGCTTGCCGTCGGCGTGCTTGAACAGGTCAGATGCACCTGCTTGTAACGCTTTGTTCAAAGTGTGAATGATCGTTTGGTTGGGGTCTGACAGGCTGCCGTCCACTCACGTTTGCCGCTTGCACCACCACCTTTGACTTCAACTCAACGTTCGTCGCCGGTCGGTTCGTCAGGCACAGACGCAGGTTCGCCGATGAGGCGCGCGTCGTCGTCTTCCTCCCCCGGCACTTCCATCACTGGCGGAACATAAGCTGCCGGTTCTGGTGTGGGTTTGAGGTCGAGTGGCGCGTAGGTGGGCTCTGCGCCGACATCGCCAAGTTGAATTTCCGCGCGGTAGGGCAGGCCCGTGTAAACATCGCGGACAAAATAGACCAAGGTTCCGCCATTGATTTTCGGCACGGTGATCTCATCAAAATCGGGAATCCCAAAGTCACGCAACCGCATCGCATCCTGGCTCCAGCCCTTTTCGGGGTCTTCGTCGGACAGGGTCGCCTCGTACTGCGCACGAAAGGCAGCGGGGTCTTCGATCACCTCAAAATCACCGCCATGTGCAAGTTCGTTGAGAATGTCGGCCCAGTTCATCGGCGAGGCATTGGGTGCCAGAGCCATCACATCGGCAATCGTGCGGGCCTCTTGGGTGCCAATCAAAACGACCCATTCCCCCTGCGCCGTCACGCTGAATTCCATCAAATCGGTATATTCTGACATTGGCTCATGTCCTTCCGTTTTTTTCAGCTCAAGGCTTCGGTATCATGCTTGCCCAGGAGGCATCGATCCATTTTGGTTCGAGAACCTTGCGTGTGCCAGGGGGTCATACTTTTTCCACAAGATGACTTCGCCAGACATCGGATCGGGCGCGGCCACAATGTAGACGTGGTACGTGCTGTCTCCCCAGTTGGTATCAGCAATCACCACTTCTGGCGCGCCCAAATCTGTTATCAGTTCGGCGGCCATCGCATTCCGCCCGGCATCCGGTTTTGAGAAATGGGCGGCTGTGCGGACGGTTTTGATAAGATCGGCCAATTCCGTCGGCGTCTTGCCTTCGGTGGGGCGGTTGTCTTTGGCGGCAGTATCAAAATCACCCAGAAAACCCTCAAGCCGTTGTTTTTCATGCGGAGTCGACGCCTCGCTGATCCAACGCTCAACATGTTTGCGCGAGGCTGCGACCTTGTCATCATAGTATTGCTGTGTCTGTTCGACCGACATGTCGTCGCTGGCAATCTTTGCGCCAGGGTCAATCAAGGTGGATTTGATCCGGTCTTCGACGGTCCCCTCGCCCTCAAGGATGGGTTTGAGGGACGGATCATTGGGCATGGCGTTGAAACCATGAATGCCGACAGTCCGGATCACTATCATATCTGCAGGATCGGCCCCGAACGTGCCGACAAGATCTTCGAGAACCTGGGCGGTTCGTGCCCCTTGTTTGGCGCGTGTGTTCGACTTGGGGATTGGATCGCCGTCTGCGTTGTAATCGTAGTTTTCCGCCAGAGCCACGTTGTAGTCCGTCTCGCCAAAGAGCTGCTCGACAGCCTCGCCTGTTTGCCCACCAGACGCCATCTTCCAAGGCGCACGGTCAACGACGGTTTCTGTGGTTCCATCAGGTTTGGTGACCTGTTTGGTCGTGACCATCGCGTCGACAAACTCTGCCTCGATCTTGGGCTTGAGCGCCTTGGCTGCATCGCTGTCAGCTTCAAGGCCAAGGGCCTTGAGCACCATGGGTGTGACCGCCGCAACGAACTTTTCACGCGATGTGATCACCGTTTTGGTCGCTTTTTCCACGAGGACATGGCGGCCCTGAGACGAGTGCCCGTCGCCGGAAACACCATCGAGCTTGGCGTTGGGATCATACTGGATTTCAAATCCTCTGCGGATCTGAAGCAGGATTTTCGCAATGTCCTTGCCGACCTCGGGCTCTTCTTTGCCCATGGCAGTGGCTACATCACCGCGGATCGCCGCTGCCCCGGCTTCGTTACGGCCTTTGATCGCATTAAACTGCGTGCTTGCTTCGTTTCGCGCGAGGGCCGTTGCCAAAGTGTATTCGAAAGACCGCATGATCGGATCTTCGCCCGGGGGCGTTTCCGTGATGACGGGGGTTTTGGGCCCTTTGGCTGTCGTCAGTTTGCCGGTCGAAGCGATCTCGGCATATTTCTCCATCGCTACCAAGGGTTGCCCTTCGCGCAGATTGCGCGATGGCGCGGTGGAAAAACATGACCCCACCGGCCCCTGATCAAGCGACTTCAGCATCGTGGCCAGCACCGCTGTCTTGGCTTGATCCGCGCTGACTGGACCTGTCACACCGACGGCGCGCCCAACAAGTTCTTGGGCACCACCACCAACGGTCGGTTTGGTCATTCCATTGATGATCTCGCCCGCTTTGGGTTTCTTGAGTTCCTCAAGTGTGCGCAGGGCGGTGTCGCTCATCGTGGGCATCGGATGTTCCATCGCATCCGGGTGGAACAACAGATTGCCAACAGCCTTTTGCGCGGCTTCGCTTTCGACATCGAGGTTGCCATCGCCGTCGATCATCGCAGACGCGGTGGCAACGCTGCGCTTTTGTGCGCGGACATTCGATTTGTCGTTCGGATCGTCGTTGAATCCTGAGTCTTCAAGATGGGCGCCCGACACGATGTAGGCATCCAATTTGTCGAAGTATTCCGGCCCACAATAGGATCCGGTTTGGATAAGCTTTTCGGCGTAGGCACGGGGGTCTGCGCCTTCGGGCAAGGTTTTGCCGTCTTTGTCGGCAAATCCGGCTGACAGCTTGTCGGCAATACCGCCAAGGGCGTTGGCCACCGCCTCAGGATGACGCGCGCCGGTCGCTGACTCGATGGCCTTTGTGGTCAGGCCGGGATCCTTTTGGAAGCCTTCGATAAACTTGGCGGATACCGCATCGTCGAAGGGTGCGCCGTGATTGGCTGACAAAGGCCCGACGGTGATCGCGTTCAGAATTCCCTGCTTGGCTTCCTGCTTCTTGAGGCTTTCGGCGGCGGCTTCGGTGTCTTTTTTCGCGGTGTCATGCTTGTCCTTGGCCGCCGCTGCAGCGTCTTGTGCCGCTTTGATGTCAAGGGCCTTGGCCTCTTCGGCGGATTGCGTGGCCTCCTTGCGCAGTCGATCCAGTTCCATGCCCTTGAGCATTGCTTCGTTACGCTCGCTTTCGGTCATCGAGGCCGGATCAGGCAACGCGTCGTTGAAGTCTTTCCATGCTTTTTCTGCCGCGTCTGCCTTGGCGAGTCCCTTGGCCCAATCGGAATTCGGTGCCGGGTTGCCACTCTTCAACTCGTTGAGTGCGGTGTTTGCGACATTGAAGACGGCGAGCTTTTCGGCTTCGGTCTTTTGCGCCGTATCAAGCGCTGCCTTCCCTTCGGCGATCTTTTCCGGCCCGGCGTCGACCGGCCCGTCGGCTTCAAGGTCCTTGAGCGTATTCATCGCCGCTTCAAACGACTTCGGGTTCTTTTCTGTGAGCTTTTTCAGGGCCGCCTTTTGGGTATCGGGAACGTTGGCCTCATCAACCAGCTTTTCCTTGGCTTTTTTCACCGCATTGGGGTCGGTCTTGAGAGCCGCAACAATGCTGTCTTGCTCTTCCTCCGAATAACCGAGCCTCTGAAGTTCAAGCTTTTTGCGGCCATCCTCGGTCAGACTGTCGACAAAATCATCTGCCGCTTCGGCAACATCCGATACCACCTCTTTGACGGTTTCAACGGCATCAGATGCCATTTCCGACAAGGTATCCATGAAGCCGGAGGCAGATTTTTCCAGCTTTCCGTATTCCTTTTCGACAAACGTCTTGGCCAGATTGATCAGGCCCGTCGCTTTCTGGAAATCGTCGCTTTTGAGGAAATTGGCATAGGCGGCTTCGAGTTGTCCCGCCTTCTTGGACACGGCCGTTCCGCCCGCCTGTTTGATTTCGACCAGCTTGCCTTCAACGTCCTTGTACGCTTTCTCGACCGCGGCGCGCATGGCGTCGGTGTCAACGTCCGGGACCGTAGGGCCAGGACCACCTGCATCTTCTTTGGCAGGCGTTTCACTTGCTGCACTCGCAGCCCCCAGCGCCTTTTCGATCTTGGCGATTGTTGATTCAGCAGCTCCATAATTGCCTGATGCCACTGCATCCGAAGCGCGTTTCAATCCCTCGGCCATTTTTGCCGCCGCTGTCTGGTTTGATGCGGCGAGCTTTTGGACACCGGCAGCCAGTTCTTTGATCTTGGCTGTCAGTGCCTCAGCACGATCATCCGTGCTTTTGTCTTCCTCTTGTTCGTCAGGTGCGTCTGCCTCGGCAATGTCCTTCGGTTGTTCCTCGTCGTCTTCGTCGCCATCATCTGAGATCGATTCACCGCTCGGCATGACAAAGGCGACCTTAAAGGCCAACCCTCTGTCCTTGAGGTGCTTTTTCGTCTGCATGAGAAGCACTTTTGGAGGTGAGTCTTCGCCTTCGACGGTAAATTCGAGCAGTTTGCCCCTGACCGAAAAGGTACCCATCGTGCCTTTGGATGTGCCGCCATTGGCCTTGGCCTGCCGCCACATCACCGCCGATGCCTTGCGCGGATCCGCCTCAAGAACGACACCCTCATCCTTGGCGATGACCAAGGCGAAGTTATGCGGTTTCTTGCGGGCTTTTGCGATCAGGGCACCAAGTGCTACGCCCTCGTCCTTGAGTTCTTTCGGAGACTTCTTGGCCACGGCGCACACCTCTCTAAGCTAAGTACTCAAATCAGCAACGGCGATGCGGTGTTAAACGAAAAAGCTAAACTGATTTATTCAAAGTATCTTAAGTTTGAATGAGCTTGGACAAATCTGCCGCCATTTTCAAGGCTGACGGCTATGGAGCGATCCCAATGCGCAGGAGTTCGGGATCCGCAAAGCGCCTTTAAACCTATCAGGGCAAAGTCTTTGGCCCCGGCATCCCATTCACTTCAAATTCGCCGTCGCGGCGCGCTGCGGCTGCATCATCTGTTGCTCAACGGTGGTTAAAGCCAGCGATGGCAGGAACATGTCACAAGGCGATCGGGTGGTTGTGCCACTTCATCAGGTGAGGACTTGCAACACTCCCACGCTTGGAGTCTGTCGCGAGGCCCGTGGCGCAAGAGTTTTCGGTGTCGATCCGCGCAGCAGCGCGCACAACTAGCAGGGCTGTAAGGATCAGGGACAGGATACGCATCTAAAGGCTTTCCAGAAATGCGATCAAGGCGTCACGATCCACCGGGTCCATGTCCACGACAGCATCGCGCTGGTTCTGCGCTTCGCCGCCATGCCACAGGATGGCTTCCAGCAAAGACCGCGCGCGACCATCGTGCAGGAAATACGTGTGGCCAGAGACCTGAGCCGTCAGGCCGATCCCCCAAAGTGGCGGCGTGCGCCATTCCGTTCCAGTCGCGCGCGCCTCAGGGCGGTTGTCGGCCAGGCCGGGGCCCATGTCGTGCAGCAGCATATCTGTGTAGGGCCAGATCAGCTGAAAGCTTTGCTCGGGCCGATCCGCGAGCCGGTGTGTGACGAAAGCGGGTTGGTGACAGGCGGTGCACCGGGTTGCATAGAACACCTCTTTGCCGCGCAGCACTGTCGGATCGTCCACGTTTCGCCGGGCAGGCACGCCCAGATTACGACTGTAGAAGGTCACAAGATCAAGACCCCCGGCGTCGATTTCAAAGACCCGGTTGTCGCCATCTCCGTGCGGTGCGGCCTTGCACTCAGCCTGCAGGTCGGTGCATTCGCCCGCCGCTGCGGGAAAGAGAGGGTTGGAAATGCCGATGTCGCCTGCGAAGGCCGAGGCGCTTTGTTCCCGAATGGTGGGATTGCCTGCCTTCAGACCAAAACGGCCCAGCATCGGCTGGCCGAATTCGACAGACCACACGATGTTTGGCCGACCCGAGATACCATCCCCATCCGCATCTTCGGGGTCAGCCAGTGCCAGAATGTCGGATGCGGGAATGGCTTCGAGCAGACCAAGGCCGATCATTTGCGGTGCGACGCGCGGGCTGAGCATGGCCTGAGCGTGCAGTGGCCCATAGCCGAGATCAGCGGCGGTGTACGTCGGCTTGCGCAGCGATGCGACCTCGCCGCCCGACAGCGGCACTTTGATCTCCTCATAGTCGATCTGAAGCCGGTATTCCGCCGGATGCCCGGCCACGCTGAAATCCTGCAACTGGGTGCCGTAGGTTGGTTCGGGCAGGGTGGCGAGGTAGCCTTTGATGTCAGAAACTGCGTCGTTCGGCCCGCCGGGGATCGAGACACGCAGGAACATGGAAATGGCATTGTCCTTAGGCCCTTCCGGCGGGTGCCCGCGCCCGTCCTTGATATGGCAGCGCTGGCAGGACCGCGCGTTGTAAAGCGGCCCCAACCCGTCGGAGGCCAGAGTGGAGGAGGGCGAAGACACCCAGAGCTTGCGGAAAAGCCCATTGCCGACTCTGAAGGTCAGTTGGTCCTCGAAAGTGATGTTGCCGGAGGGCCGGGAAAACGCATCAGAGTTCGACGTCGCGCGCACCGTGGCGGCCCCGGCGGACTTTGCTTCGAAGGCCTGCGGTCGGTCGAACTCTGTCGCCAGGGCCGTGGCTGCGGCGATCCGCGCGGCTTCGGCTTGCGTTCGGGGCACGATGTTCAGGTGCGGCTCGTCCAGTGGGCCCGCCAACCCGGCAGACCCGACGCACAATACAACAAGGCCAAGCTTACCCGGCTTCATCCATTTTCGAGGCATTGAGCTGTGCATATTTTTCTTCACCGAGTTTGGCCACCAGATCGAGTTGTGTCTCAAGAAAGTCGATGTGCCCTTCTTCGTCGTTCAGCAATTCTTCGAAAATTCCCTTGGTGACAAAATCACCGACGCTGTCGCAATGCTTGTAGGCGTGGGTATAAAGGTCCCGCGCGCCGTGCTCTGCAGCCAGATCGCATTCAAGCGTCTCCTTGGGGGTCTGGCCGATCCGCAGCGGATCCAGCTTTTGCAGGTTCGGGTGGCCGCCCAGAAACAGGATGCGGGCGATGATTTTGTCTGCGTGGTGCATCTCTTCGATGCTTTCCTCGCGGGATTTCTTGGCCATATGGCCCAGACCCCAATCCTCCTGCATTCTGAAGTGCAGCCAGTACTGGTTGACGGCCGTGAGTTCGCTGCGCAGGGCATCGTTGAGGTATTCAATAACTTTTTTGTCGCCGTTCATTGGGTTTTTCCTGTGTTGCTCCGCGCAGGGTGCAGAGGTGCATGGGGATGTCTTGGGTGATGGGCAGGTTCGGGTTCGCGCGCATCGTTTCGAGAAACAGCGGGACGCAGCCGCCGCACTCAGCGGCCTTGCCCAAAGCGCGGTAGACTTTGCCGGGGGTGATAAGGGTGTCGGGGTCCGCCGCCCGCATCCAGTCGATTGCGGCGTGTATGTCGTAATCAGAAATCGTCTGGCAATGGCAGATGATCATGACGGCGGACCCCTGCTGTCTTACTGGAACACGGCTTCGGGATCGTCGAGGCTGTCGGACCCTTCGACCTCGATGGACGTACCAAGGGCCGCGACCACGCGTTCGATGCTGCGGGTCTGGTCGATCAGCCCGTTCACGCCGCCCATGATCAGAGCCTCACCCGCCGCGTTGCCACGCTCCAGCATCATGTCATAGCTGAACCCTGCCTCGGCGGCGGTTTTGATCCGGCCAAGCGCGAGGATTGCGGCAGACAATTTCGCCCGCATCTCGGCGTCAAGATCAGCATCGGTGGCCGCAACAAGATCGGACAGGGACGGGCCTTGGATCACCCGACCGTCGATCCCGGTGTAGCTGCCCAGATAGACGGAACGGATGCCGATACCGTTGTAGTAGTGATCGTTATGGGTGTTGTCGGCAAAGCAGGAATGCTCTTCTTCGGGGTCATTGAGCATCACGCCGAGGCGCATCCGTTCCCCTGCGGTTTCGCCATAAGACAGCGACCCCATGCCGGTCAGGATGGCCGCGATTCCGGCATCTTCGTCCGCCATGACATTGGCACGGGCGTCGCCGCCGTCTGCCCATTGGGCCGTGATCCATTCAAGATCCGACAACAGCAAGTCGGTTGCGGCTGTCAGATAAGCGCTGCGACGCTCACAATTGCCGTTGGTGCAGGCATCGCCCGCGGCATAGTCTGTCCAGGGCCGGTTGCCCGCGCCTGCGCCATGGCCGTTCAGGTCCTGGCCCCACAAAAGGAACTCGATGGCGTGATAGCCGGTGGCGACATTGGCCTCGATTCCATCAGCCTCTTGCAGCGTTTCTTGCAAAAGCGCGGGCGTGATTGTTGAGGCATCAACCGTCTCGCCAGAGAGCGTGAAGCTGGTATTCGCAATCACGTTCAGCACCGCCGCTTCGTTTTCGTCCGTCGGCCCGCCATAAGAGGCGTCCACGTAGTCGATCAGACCCTCATCCAGTGGCCAGGCATTCACGCGGCCTTCCCAATCATCGACGATGGCGTTGCCAAAGCGGAACACCTCGGTTTGTTGATAAGGTACGCGCGCGGCCAGCCACGCGGATTTTGCCGCCTGCAAGGCTTGCGCCGACGGAGCGTTCACGAGTGTGTCGATGGCGATCGCAAGACGTTGCGCGGCACTGAGGCTGTCGGAATATTTTGCTTCTGCGATGTTTGCGTACGTTTCAAGCACAGCCGCTTTGCTGGCTTGTTTGTCCGCCATGGCGGCGGTGCCGAAGCACAGTACGGCAGCACTCGTGGCAAGGGTTAGCGTTCGCATTTGGTTCAGTCCTTTGATCAGTGAAGCGTTGTCGGTGTTTCGAGTGGCAGTCGGGCCTTGAGGGCCATCCGTTTGAGCGCCAGACCAAAGTCCTGCGCGACCCCGACAAGACAGGGTGCGATGTCCGGGCGTACGATGGTTGTTGCGATCAGCAATGCGTCCTCGCGCGCGCCCTCGGCGGCATAGCCTACAAAATTCGCAAAACAGGATTCGTCCGCGCCGAGACACTTGCAGGTCACGTGATGGCGCATGAGTGGGCGTCGCCCGTGCCGGACGCACAGGTCGCACAACGTCTCGAAGGACTTGAGAGCCTTGCGTCCGTGTGCCGGTCCAAGAGCGGTGGCCAAGTCATTCCAGACGGCTGTGCGGGCATCCGCGTCTTCGCACCAAAGCCGAAGGTACAGAACCGCTCCGGCCTCGATCGGGCCCAGTTCACTGACAAAGCCGACGGGCGCACCGCCACGGTGTGGTGGGGTCATCGCATTCATTTGGTGAGTATCAGCTTGCTGGCCCGCGTGATGCGGAGCGTGTAAATCTGGTCGTCCAGCTTGATCCGGGCCAGTTCACCCCCTTGGTCAGATCCGTTGCCTCGTAGATCGGCAACCTGTCTTCGGGTCGTTCGGTGGCTTCGCGGGCGACGTTTACCACCATAGCCCGCTCCACTCACCATGCTCGGCCCGATCGATCAGCCATTCCAGATTGAACAGCTGTGGCAGGCACATAGACACCGCCGCATAGAGGGTTTCGTTCAATTCGTGTCGGCACAGCGCCGCATCGTCATTGGCAAATTGCATGGTCCAACTCCCTTCAGGATGTCGGGTGATTGGCTTGCCTAAGACTCAGTTCCGGCTGGCTGTGACAATAAACTGAGTGAAACAGTCAGAAAAAGCAACAGAGTAATTGACTATTTTGGTCAGATATTGAGAGATCACATCAATGTGGCCGGTTTCCGCCACCGCACACTTGAAAGAAGCCCGCGTTCCACACGAAACGTGTGCATGGTTTCGCATTTGCCATAGCAGTCAGTGCGACCATGATCGCATCAGCCCCTGATGCATCTGCTGAAGCCGTGACACTGAGTAATATCGCCGGGTGCGAAGTGACGCTGTCTGAAATGCCGGACACGATCATTCCGGGTGAGGGCCGCATGATGTATGCGGTCGCCCCCCAACCGATGGAATCCATTCGACAAAATCGTTGGCTGGAAAGACGATCTGATCCTCAACGTCAATCGCAACGACGCCAATGCAATGTGGTGAACTGCTTTGAATCTGCGCTGCCTGGCACTGATCCCGGCGACAGCGTGACATTCACCCCCATGGACATAGGCCACATGGCCGCGTCCAGCCGTGGCGAACGCCAACTATGCTCCGCTACACTGACCGCTCACCGACACTCGCCCACGCAACAACGTCCCGCCAACGAAAAAAGCCGCCCCGGATCCCGGAACGGCTTTTTCGACTTCTATCGCTTGGACCTTAGCCCTGGCGGGCTTTGAACCGGCGTTGCGTCTTGTTGATGACGTATACGCGGCCTTTGCGACGCACAACGCGGCAATCACGGTGCCGGTTCTTGAGCGAACGGAGCGAGTTGCGAACCTTCATGGCGCTTCTTCCTCATTATCAATGGCGCGAAGCAGCGCCGGGTTGCGTTTTGGCACGAGACGCGCCGGTGTAGGTGCCGTGGGGCGGGAAGGCCCGTCTGGCGGAATGCGGTGGTGGGAGATACAAGGATCGAACTTGTGACCCCTTCGATGTCAACGAAGTGCTCTACCGCTGAGCTAATCCCCCACGTTGCCCCTGCGCATTTTTACGGCCCACAATAAAAGCGGGCGCGGAAATCCGCGCCGGGTAGGGGGGCTATAAAAGGAGTCGATCCCGGGATCAAGGGCTTTTGGCTTTGGACTTGGATAGGCTATGTTGGTCGACAAGAGGAGGCCACATGCCGAAAGTCGCCTACGAAGTCGTCCACCCGGAGCGTCGCACAAGTTGCGTCGTTTTCGCGTCGCCCCATTCCGGGCGCGACTACCCGTGGAGCTTTCTGCGCAAGACAGTTCTGGACGAGATGACAGTGCGTTCGTCCGAGGATGCGTTTGTCGATCAGTTGTTTGCATCAGCACCGCGTCTGGGTGCCCCACTGCTCAAGGCGGGCGCGCCGCGCGCTTATATCGACCTCAATCGCAGCGCGGACGAGTTGGACCCGGGCCTGATCGAAGGGGTCCGGCGACAGGGGCACAATCCGCGCATTGCCAGCGGCCTCGGCGTCATCCCCCGTGTGGTGGCCAATGGGCGCGCCATTTATCGAGGCAAACTGACCCGCGCCGAAGCGGATCGTCGCATCGATCTTTATTGGCGCCCCTATCACCACATGCTGCAAAAGCTGCTGGATGGTGCCCATCAGCACCATGGGCAGGCGATTTTGATCGATTGCCATTCGATGCCGCATGAGGCGATGGATGGCATTGCACGCGGCGGTATGGCCCGCCCGGATGTGGTTCTGGGTGACCGGTTCGGGGCTGCGGCGGGCGGCGATGTGATGGATCATGTCGAGGCGGCGTTTGCCGCTGCCGGGTTCACCGTGGCGCGCAACGCGCCCTTTGCCGGGGCCTATATCACGCAGGCCTATGGCCGTCCGTCGCGCAACCAGCACGCCATCCAGGTCGAGATTGACCGGTCCCTTTACATGGACGAACGGCTGATCAAACCAAATGGCAGCTTTGAGTCCCTGCGCACGCGGCTGCAGTCCGTGATCGCCGAGATTGCCGAGATTGGCCAGATGCGGGTGCCGCTGGCGGCGGAATGATCTAGCGCAGCGCGCGCCCTTTCAGGATCGCATCATGTCCGAACCGATCCCGGATCGCGTCTGCGGCCCGTTCGGCCTGCCCGCGTTTGCGCGCCTCGGGATCCAGCAGATCGCCGGAAACTTCGGCCTCATCCTCGTTGCACAGATCGCTCAGGCCACAGCCCAGAAGGCGATAGGGCCCCTCATCCCCGACCTGATCGAACAGCCCGCGCGCAATGCGATAAACCGTGTCAGCCAGTTGCGCCGGATCGCGCAAGGACACACGGCGGGTCAGGGATGTGTGGTCGTGCCGCTTGAGTTTCAGCGTCACCACGCGCCCCGCCAACCCCTTGGCCTTGGCCCGGTCCGACACTTTTTCGGCCATGCGCCACAGGTGCCCGTCAAGGATGTCGGGATCGTTCGTGTCGTCGTGAAAGGTGGTTTCGTTGCTGATCGATTTCATCGGAGCATCGCGCGACACGCGGCGCTTGTCCTGCCCGCGCGCCAGATGCCAGAGCCGGTCGCCCATCGACCCGAACCGCGCGATCAGATCGGTCTGATCCCAGCGCAGCAGATCGGAAAAGGTGCAGAATCCCGGCCTTGTCGAGCGAGGCCTGTGCCGCAGGGCCAATGCCCCAGATCAGGCGCACCGGCTTGTCGCGCAGGAACGCGTCTGTGTCCCCCTTGCCAATCACCGAAAACCCATGCGGTTTTTCGAGATCGGAGGCGACTTTGGCGAGGAATTTGTTGTGGCTGAGGCCAATGGAACCGGTCAGGCCAAGTTCCTCTCGCATCCGCTTGATCAGACGGGCCAGCATCACTGCGGGCGGTGCGCCGTGCAGGCGGGCGGTGCCGGAGAGGTCGAGAAACGCCTCGTCCAGTGACAGGGGCTCGATGGCCGGCGTCATCTCTTCCATCATGGCGCGGATGGCGCGCGAGGCGTCGACATAGGCGTCCATCCGGGGCTTGATGATCACCGCCTCGGGGCAGAGTTTGAGCGCCTGAAACATGGGCATGGCCGAGCGCACGCCGCGAATGCGTGCCACGTAGCAGGCGGTAGACACCACGCCGCGCCGCCCGCCACCGATGATGACCGGTTTGCCTTCAAGGCTTGGATCGTCCCGCTTTTCCACCGAGGCGTAGAACGCGTCGCAATCCATGTGTGCGATGCTCAGATCGAACAGTTCGGGATGGGACACGATACGGGGGCTGCCGCAGGCGGGGCAACGCGCGGCGGAGTCAAAATCGGTAAGGCATTCGCGGCAGAGACTGGGCATGGGCGGGCTTTGTGGCTAGTGCTGGCAAGTGTAGCGCTTGAGACGGGGATTGAACATGGCGGGACGCGTGATCGGGGCGAAACTGGCACTGTTTGTCGGTGACCGTCTGGCCACGCTGCAGCGCGACGACACACCCGGTTTGCTGTGGGCCGGATACTGGGATCTTCCCGGTGGCGGGATCGAACCGGGCGAAACACCACTGCAATGCGTGTTGCGCGAAACCCGTGAGGAGCTGAGCCTTGCCCTTGACCCGCATCAGATCACGTGGGGACGTGCCTATGGGACATCCAGCGGGGATGTGTCGTGGTTCTTTGCCGCCCATGTTGCCGCCGCGGTCGAGGCGCAGATCGTGCTGGGGGACGAGGGGCAGGGATGGGCGTTGATGTCAGTTGACACCTTCGTCGCCCACGACACCGTAGTGCCCCAGTTCAAACCACGGCTGGGCGACTATCTGGCCGGTGTCGCATCGGAACATGTTGATCGGAGGGCAGAGCAAGTACCCCTCAAAAGAACCCCCCGCACGTGAGCGGGGGAGGTGACGAACCTCAGGAAGAAACGGTTCGTCGGGGAGTATCACCTAGGGTCAACTTACCACCTGAAGGCGAGTTGGCACAGTCATGAAATCCATACCCTGCGATATAGAGTGGCATGTTGCCCCCAAGGCACAATCTGTTGATTAAAAAATCAGCGCCTGATTCTGTGTCGGTATGTCTTAGAACAATCCCGATTTTGTCTTTTGTGTCAGCGATTTGGGCTGTGGGCCTGTGGGCTCGCCATCTCTGCCAGAATGCTGGTTGCGGCGGTTTTCGGATGTGCGGCGCGCCAGATCGGACGGCCCACAACAATGTGGTCAACCCCGTTTGCAATGGCATTTGCAGGGGTGGCGACGCGTTTCTGATCGCCTTTTTCCGCCCCTGCCGGACGGACTCCGGGGGTGACGATCAGCCGATCCCGCGACTCAGGCAGGGCGCGGATGGCGACGGCTTCGTGCGGGGAGGCGATGACACCATCAGCGCCCGCCTCAAAGGCGCGCGCGGCCCGTTCCGGCACCAGATCGCCCAGGTCACCGGTTTTGATCATGCAATCGTCAAGGTCGTTGCGATCCAGAGATGTCAGGATCGTCACGGCCAGAATCCTGAGGGATGAACCCGCCGCCCCCTCTTTGGCGGCACGCACCACGTGGGGGTCACCGTGCACTGTCAGAAAGTCGAGGTCGAACTGGGCCAGCCCGCGCACGGCCGCTTCGACCGTCGCGCCGATGTCGAACAGTTTCATGTCTAGAAAGATACGCTTGCCATGTTCCTGTTTCAGCTCGTTGGCCAGCGCCAGACCGCCCCCGGTCAGCATCCCCAGCCCGATCTTGTAAAAGCTGACGCTGTCGCCAAGGGCCTCGGCCAGTTCAAGGCCCGCGATGGCATTTGGCACGTCCATCGCCACGATCAATCTGTCATCCGCCATTCCGCTGCCCCTTTGGTTGATTTCAGGGGTCATACGGCAGGTATGATGCAAAATCCACAAATGAAAAACGCCCGGATGCAGGGGGATGCATCCGGGCGTTTTACCGGGTTGTCGAAGCTGTCCGACGACCGCGGGAATGCTCTGACGATGTGGCGCAGTCCCGAGGGAGGGTGGAAACTGAGCCGTGTGCGTCAGAGAATTCGCGTTTTATGCTGCGCGCGGCAGGTCTTGCTGTGTGGCCTCGCGGCGATACGAGCGTGCATTGCCAATCCGTGCCGACCGCGTGTGGGGCGCGAACGATTCAATGAAGGAGTCTGTCTGACCCCGCTTGTGACGACGCAGGGCCTGCTTGGACAGACCCTTGGCGGCATCTTTGAATTCCATATCGATGGGCGCGTCGATAGCGCAGGCATAGCGACGAGCTCCAGACGCGTCATGAACCGACACCAATGCTTCGAATGTCTGGTTGGCTGCGTTGTAGATGACATCGTTAAGTTGCAACGGAACTGTATGCATTTTGACACCTGTTTTTGGTTTCTGCTCTTGTGGATAACTATGTGGACGCTTCCGTCTGGTTTTAAAGACCAGTGGGGTGTGACGCTGAGTCACGAAGCTGTGGGCCTAAGAGCAAGTGTCTGATTGGCTGCGGTTAACCAATTGAAAGTATTAATATTTCGTTAACGTATGTGGTTTTCGAAAATCCATACGCCCGCATCGTGATATCGGCAAAATTCCGCCGAAAAACGCATTCATATCAAGGGAATAACTATGCGGGTGGCCGAGCCACATGGCCAATACACGCCCCGGTTACGTCAAAGGATACGCAGTGTCGCCAGGGTAGATTTGCTGCGATCACGCTCTTGCGACCTGCCTGTCGTATACCCATCTTTAGTCTCGTAGGCCCATACCTTCGGCGTGCCTCTTTGAGGGCGCAGGACAATCGGGCGCTGTGCAAAAGGAGAATGACCATGGACTTGAGCAAGTTCACGGAGCGGTCGCGCGGGTTCGTGCAGGCCGCACAGACCATCGCAACACGCGACAGCCACCAAAGACTGACCCCCGAACATCTTTTGAAGGCCCTGATGGATGATGATCAGGGGCTCGCTGCAAATCTGATCACACGCGCAGGCGGTGATCCGGGCCGTGTGCTGACCCATGTGGATCAGACGCTGGCCAAGATGCCCAAGGTGACGGGCGATGCCGCACAGGTCTATCTGGATCAGGCCACCGGCAAGGTGCTGGCCGAGGCCGAAGCGCTGGCCAAGAAGGCGGGCGACAGCTTTGTACCTGTGGAACGTGTCCTGATGGCGCTGGGCATGGTGAAATCCGGTGCCAAGGATGCGCTTGAGGCGGGCAAGGTGAACCCGCAGGCGCTGAATTCTGCCGTCAACGACATTCGCAAGGGACGGACGGCTGACACGGCAAGTGCCGAAGAGGGCTATGACGCGCTGAAGAAATACGCGATGGACCTGACCGAGCGTGCCGAAGCAGGCAAGATCGACCCGATCATTGGCCGAGACGAGGAAATTCGCCGTGCCATGCAGGTGCTGAGCCGCCGGACCAAGAACAACCCGGTGCTGATCGGTGAACCCGGCGTGGGTAAGACCGCGATTGCCGAAGGGCTTGCCCTGCGCATCGTGAACGGGGACGTGCCTGAATCCTTGCGCAACAAACGCCTTTTGGCCCTCGACATGGGTGCCTTGATCGCTGGTGCGAAGTATCGCGGTGAATTCGAGGAGCGGTTGAAGGCCGTATTGAATGAAGTCACCGATGCTGCTGGCGAAATCATCCTGTTCATCGACGAGATGCATACCCTTGTGGGTGCTGGTGCGTCAGAGGGCGCGATGGATGCGGCCAACCTGATCAAGCCTGCCCTTGCGCGCGGTGAATTGCATTGCGTTGGGGCAACGACCCTCAATGAATATCGCAAATACGTGGAAAAGGACGCGGCCCTTGCCCGTCGTTTCCAGCCCGTGATGATTGAGGAACCAACTGTCGAAGACACGGTCAGCATCCTGCGCGGCATCAAGGAAAAGTACGAACTCCACCACGGTGTCCGTATTTCGGACAGCGCGTTGGTCACTGCGGCGACGCTTAGCCACCGTTACATCACGGACCGGTTTTTGCCGGACAAGGCCATCGACCTGATGGATGAGGCCGCCAGCCGTCTGCGGATGGAGGTGGATTCCAAGCCCGAAGAGCTGGACGCGCTGGACCGTCAGATCCTTCAGATGCAGATTGAGGTCGAGGCGCTGCGCCTTGAGGATGACACCGCGTCCAAGGATCGTCTTGAGACGTTGGAAAAGGATCTGGCCGAGTTGCAGGAACGCAGTTCGGAGATGACGGCACAGTGGCAGGGCGAGCGTGACAAGCTGGCTTCGGCCCGTGATCTGAAAGAGCAATTGGATCAAGCGCGTGCCGCGCTCGACATCGCCAAGCGCGAGGGCAACCTCGGTCGCGCGGGTGAGTTGTCTTATGGCGTGATCCCCGAGCTCGAGCGCAAGCTGGCCGAGGCTGAAGGTGCCGAGAACGATGCGATGGTGGCCGAAGCAGTGCGCCCCGAACAGATCGCCAGCGTGGTCGAGCGGTGGACCGGCATTCCGACGTCCAAGATGCTGGAAGGCGAGCGCGACAAGCTGCTGCGCATGGAGGATCAGCTGCATGCGCGCGTGATCGGGCAGGAAAACGCAGTGCGGGCCGTCGCCAACTCGGTGCGTCGTGCGCGGGCCGGGCTGAATGACGAGAACCGCCCCTTGGGCTCGTTCCTGTTTCTCGGACCCACCGGTGTCGGCAAGACCGAGCTGACCAAGGCGGTTGCCGAGTTCCTGTTTGATGATGAGCACGCGATGGTCCGCATCGACATGTCGGAATACATGGAAAAGCACGCCGTGGCGCGACTGATCGGCGCCCCTCCGGGCTATGTCGGTTATGACGAGGGCGGCGCGCTGACCGAAGCGGTGCGGCGACGACCGTATCAGGTTGTCCTGTTCGACGAGGTCGAAAAGGCGCATCCGGACGTGTTCAACGTGCTCTTGCAGGTTCTGGACGATGGCATGCTGACCGACGGGCAGGGGCGGACTGTGGACTTCAAGCAGACGCTGATCATCCTGACGTCCAACCTTGGGGCGCAGGCGCTCAGCCAGTTGCCGGACGGGGCGGATGCGTCGGCGGCGCGGCGGGATGTGATGGATGCGGTGCGCAGCCATTTCCGGCCCGAGTTCCTGAACCGTCTGGATGAGACGATCATCTTTGACCGCCTGGCGCGCGCGGACATGGATGGCATCGTGACGATCCAGATGGCGCGGCTCTTGAAACGGCTGGCGGCGCGCAAGATCACGCTGTCTCTGGATGAGGGGGCGCGGACCTGGCTGGCGGATGAGGGGTATGACCCGGTGTTTGGGGCGCGGCCCCTGAAACGGGTGATCCAGTCGGCGCTTCAGAACCCGCTGGCAGAGATGCTGCTGGCCGGGGATGTGACGGACGGGGACACGGTCGAGGTGTCTGCGGGTCCCGAGGGATTGATCATCGGGGACCGGATCAGCGCCTCGAACCGGCCCCGCCCGGATGATGCGGTCGTGCACTGATAGATGGGCCCCGGATGTGGGCGGATCGGGGGTGTCCCACGCTGGGACACCCACCTGCCCCATATACTTCAATGGGTTACAGAGGCGGTTTTACGGTTTGTTAAGGTTTGGGGGTTGGAGAGGGGTGCTGTTTGGAGGGGGTTTTCGCCAAGGATATGCAAGGGATTTAGCGCTTTGCGTTCGACTCAGACATCGGCTGTGCGCAGAAAGCGGACTTTGCAAAGTCGTCCAGACGGCCCAAACCTGCCTTTCGTGATAGTCTCATCGTATGTCAGCTTTGCTCCCGGTATGCACGGATTTCTGCCTTCTCGCTCTATTGCCATTGTCCGAGAAACTGGTACGTTCGTAGTGCTCTTAGCTGGGTGTTTTGCCGAAACGCTCTATGCCGGGTGATTTGCCAGGCTGAATTTGATTGAACGACATTGGGCGCCGACTTCGAATGGTTTTGTCGGCCCCGGTCTTCGCCTCGGCGCCGACAAAACCATTCGAAGTCGGACGCTTAAGTAAGAGAATGTAAATGGACCACCCCTTGCGCAGTGATGATCATAAGTCACTGCGCAAGGGGCTCTACGACCTTTTCAGGAATGGTTTCACGATTCCAAGGCAGAGTAACATTGTATTTGTCTGTGGTGGCAGTGAACCAACAGATATGCGGCGCAAGTTCCAAAGCGAGTTTGATGAACTGTTGCCGGGTTATGAGTTTTTCGAACCCGAATTTGCTATGCGCAAATACTGGACGCTAGGCGACAATGAACCCTTTGACATTACTACATTTGAAGAACTGATAGGAAAGCTCTCGCATTCCATTGTGATCTTCCCCGAAGCTCCGGGCTCTCTCGCGGAGACTGGATATTTCTCAGCTATTCCAGAAATAGCGGCGAAGATACTACTTGTAATCAACGCCACTCATTTGACGAAGGACAGCTTTATTTCAATCGGGCCCGCAAAGAAGATTGCGGATGTGTCGATTTTCCAGCCGAATATACAGTTTGACTATAGCCATCCGGACTTCAATCTTGTTTCTCAACGCCTGATTGACAGAGCACCACTTCATCCGACGCGGCGAACACTAAAGATCATGGCATTCGCGGAGATGGATAGCTTTGAGCTCTTTGCGATCATACAAATGCTCGTTTCAATGCTTGGAATCGCTACAGTTGAAGACATCGAAGCGGTCCTAAAGGGGCTTTTCTCAGGTCATATTGCGCCCTCGAAAACAAAGCAGATTGTATCCATACTTGTAGGCTCAGGACGTTTGGTTGAGGTCGGTGACTACGGTCATCTCAAACCGAGTGGCACGGAAAATCTGATCCTAAAAATTAAAGATGGCGCGAAAACCGAACGAGATGTTCTGATGGTCGACATCTCAACTATTTATCTCGGTGCGGACCCTGAGTTTATCGCCTTGGTGGGAATTTGATATGTTGATCGAACTCCTAAGCAGAACGGCCAAAATACCAGAAGCCAAACTGCTGAGTTTGTCGGAAAGCGCGAGTCGCCGCTACAAGGTCTATACCATTCCCAAACGGACGGGCGGTGAAAGGGTAATTGAGCACCCCAGCCGAGAACTCAAAGCCATCCAACGTTGGATTGTGCAGGCGCTTATTGGCCGTTTTCCCTTACACGAATCTGCAACCGCTTATCGGAAAGGCACAGGAATCAGATTAAATGCTGAGCGTCACCGTAAAACGAAGTTTACTAACCGCTATGACTTTGCAAGCTTCTTCCCTTCGTTCTCTCAGGCGCGGGTAGTCCAATATATAAGTAAACAGGCACAAGCTGTCGGCATCGAGCTTTCTGAACGGGATTTGGAATTCATAGGTAATATCGTTTGCCGAAACGGTAGGTTAACGATTGGTGCGCCAAGTTCGCCAGCGATTACAAACGCCATGATGTTCGAGTTTGACCGTCGTATGCACGAGGAATGCCATGCGAAAGGGCTGGTGTATACACGGTACGCTGATGACCTGTTCGTTTCTTCGTACGAACCCGGGCAGCTTGACGGGCTTGAGAAAGTCATCGTCCAGAATAAGCGAGGAATTCCACACATACGACTGAGGCTAAATCACCAGAAAACTGCGTATCTTTCAAAGAAATATCGGAGAGTGATAACAGGGGTAGTCATCACTCCGCAGCACACCCTGTCGATTGGTAGAGAAAGGAAAAGGGAAGTTAAGGCATTGATCCATCATTGGGTTAAGGGGGAAATTGATCCTAAAAGTTTCTTTTATTTGCGAGGCTTGTTCTCGTTCGCGATTGACATAGAGCCTGAATTTGAGGCACGCCTCATTGAGAAGTATGGAAAAACACGGATCGATCTTCTGCGAAGTGTTGATCCAGATTTTCCGGCGGCGTTTTTTTAGTATCAAGGACGATGCGCCACTTCGAAACGCGAGCTTTCCAGGCATCGGCAGCCGCAGCAGCGAAATTCCACTTTTCCGTCCGACCTGACGAAACTCCACGTCCGCTTCGGGCTGGCTGCGGACATCCCGTTTGACCGATTTGCAACCCATGGTGCATAAATCTGGTGCTTGTTTTTCTGACTTCTTACGTTGAAGCGGGGTGGAACCCCGCCCTTACGGGAGGGGGATGGGGTGGTGCGTGAGATCGCGCGCCTCCGTGAAGACTTGGTGGGGCCTTAGCGCTCTTCGTTGAACAACCGTTCGATGTGGTCCATGACGTCGTCCATGAGGCCGGGGGTTTTCGCCTCGGGCCCCGAAAATCGCAGGATCCAGCCGGAGCGGGTGAGTTCGCGGCGGATGTGCAGGGCGTGTGTGAACTTGATCGACCGTTTGGGTGCGCGGCGGGTGCCGGGGGCGGATTCGTTGTGCCTTGGGTTCAGCGCTTCGTCGATGACCGGTTCGAGGGCGGCCCATTGCCCTTCGAGCGTGTCGCTGGGCGATGTGCGCAGGGCGTCTGAGAGCAGGTCTTCCCACCCCGCCCGCAGTGCCGCCGCCAGCCGTTCGATGCGGGCGATGGAGAGCAGTTCGGGGTTGGTCAGTGCGCCGTCAAAGGCCTGCACCGCCGTGGTGATGCTGCGCAGGCGCGCCTTTTTCTGGCGCGACAGGGTGCCGAAGAGGGCGTTGATCGCCCCGTCTTCGGTGTCGAAGAGTTCGGAGGCGAGGCAGTCGAGGATCAGCCCACCCTTTTCCCATGGGCTGATTTGCGCGCGGATTTCGTTTTCGCTGACCATTGTGGCGAGCGCGTCGGAGATGTCGCGGGGTGTCCGCAGGAAGGCGGGGATGGTGTCGTGGTTGAGCGCCTTGGCGGCCGAAAGGCGCCGGTAGCCGGAGATGAGCCCGTATTTGTGGGTCTTGTCCGGTGTGCTCAGCTCCCAGACCTCAATCGGTTGGCGCAGGCCGGTGGTGAAGATGGAGATTTCGAGCTCGCTTTGCGCCTCGGGGTCGATGCTGCCCCGGTCGCGCGGGAGGGCGTGTTCGTCGATTTCGCTGAGCGGGATGGTGTGGAGGGTGTGTGTCATGGGTGGCCTCGGCGCTGTTGCTGCGTTTGGGCGCAGTATGCCGCGAGGCTGTGTGGTGTTGCGTGTGGATGGGCCGGGGCGCGCGGTTGGGGGCCCCCCGTGTGGTGGGGGCCCCTCGTTGGTTTTGTCAGCCTTAGCTATCAGCGCCGGGCAGGATCACCGTGTCGATCACGTGGATCACGCCGTTGGAGGTTTCGATGTCGGCGGTTGTGACTGTCGCCTCTTCGACCATGACGCCGTTGTCCAGATCGATGGTGATCGATTCACCCTGTACTGTCGTTGCTTCCATGTCGTCGGAGAGGTCAGTCGACATGACTTTGCCCGGGACGACGTGGTAGGTCAGGATCGACACCAGCTGGTCCTTGTTCTCGGGCAGCAGCAGGCTTTCCACTGTGCCTTCGGGCAGGGCGGCAAAGGCGGCGTCTGTTGGGGCGAAGACAGTGAACGGGCCGTCCCCTTTCAGCGTGTCAACAAGGCCGGCCGCCTGTACGGCCGCAACCAGCGTTTCGAAGGAGCCTGCGCTGACGGCTGTGTCAACGATGTCCTTTTTCGCGCCACCCGCGAAGGCGGACGCGGCGAGTGCGATGGATGTGGCGGTGGCAAGCAATGTAGTGCGGATCATTGTGTTTCTCCCATTTGAGTTACGATAACCGTCACGCGGCATCGTGAAGGGAACGGGTGAAACCATCGCCTGGATCACGTGGAAATTTTTCCCACATGGTCTTGAACTGGCCCGCATTTTGCCTAAGCTGGGCCAACATCGCATTTCCACTCACAACAATGTCAGGGCGCAGGATTTTGCCGATGGTTTGCGGGCGGCGACATTACAGCCGTCTGACATCCATGTGAGGCAGTATTATTTTCCTCTCCTGCCGTTGCGATCTATGTGACAAGCAAATGCGAAACCGCTGGAGAGATGTGAATGGCCTACCGCTGGAAGAACGACCTGACCCGTGCTGATGCCACGCCTTATGGGGCTTATATGAGCCGCCGTCAGTTGATGGGTGGTGCCATCGGGCTGGGCCTGATCGGCGCGGCAGGTGCGGCGCGCAGCCAGGAGGAGGCGCTGACCCCCAACTCCTGGGAGGACATTACGGAGTACAATAACTTCTATGAATTCGGCACGGGCAAGTCCGACCCCGCCCGCAATGCCCATACACTGACGACCGAGCCGTGGACCGTAGTGATCGACGGTATGGTCGATGCCCCCGGTGACTATTCGATGGAACAGATCATGGAGGCCATGACCATCGAGGAGCGCATCTATCGTTTCCGCTGTGTCGAGGCGTGGTCGATGGTGATCCCGTGGAACGGGTTTGAGCTGGCCGATCTGCTGACCCTTGCAGGTGTTCAGGACGGCGCGAAATACGTGGCCTTTGAAACCGCGCTGCGCCCTGATGAGATGCCCGGTGTCCGCTTTCCCGTGCTGGACTGGCCTTACGTCGAAGGGCTGCGCATGGATGAGGCGATGCACCCGCTGACGATCATGGCCACGGGTATCTATGACAGACCGATCCCGAACCAGAATGGCGCGCCCATGCGTCTGGTCGTGCCGTGGAAATACGGGTTTAAATCGATCAAGTCGATTGTGCGCATCACCGTCACCGATCAGGAACCGCCGACCAGCTGGAACAAGGCGAATGGGCGGGAATATGGCTTCTATAGTAATGTGAACCCCGAAGTGGATCACCCGCGCTGGAGCCAGGCGACCGAACGGGTTGTCGGCGGAGGCCTGTTTGCCGGGCGGCAACCGACCCTGATGTTCAACGGATACGAAGAGGAGGTCGCAAGCCTGTATGAAGGCATGGATCTGAGCGTCAATTTCTGATGGATGCCCGCCGGCTGTTTCGCATCGGTGCTATCGGAACCGCGGTGACGGCCTTGTGCTGTTTCACCCCGCTTCTTGTGGTTGTTCTGAGCGGGATTGGGCTGGCGGGGACCATCGCCTATCTTGATATGGTGTTGCTGCCGTTGCTGGGCGCGTTTGTTCTGGTGATGCTGGTGGCCTGGATCCGAAAGGCGCGGGCCAATGGCTGAACTGCAATCGACACTGACCTGCCCGCACTGCAATCAAAGCAAGGTTGAAACCATGCCGACTGATGCCTGCCAGTGGTTTTATGAATGCGAGAGCTGCGGCGTTGTTCTGAAACCCCTATCGGGAGATTGCTGTGTTTATTGCTCTTACGGGACTGTTCCCTGTCCGCCGATCCAGGACGGGGATGCCTGCTGCGCATGACGCTGGTTGATCGAATTAACGGGTTGGCCCGCAAGGTTCCCACGTGGGCATTATATATAGTGTACCTGATTCCGGTGCCGGTGCTTTTGTATATGGCGCAGACCGGGGGGCTTGGGCGCGAGCCGATCAAGGAACTGGAACATGAGCTGGGCGAGATTGCATTGCAGCTTTTGATCATCGGGCTGTGCATCACGCCGCTGCGGCAATGGTTCGGGATCAACCTGATCCGGTTTCGCCGTGCCATTGGATTGCTCGCCTTTACATATGTCGTGCTGCATCTGCTGGTCTGGGTTGTTCTGGACATGAGCCTGCTGTGGGGGCAGATGTGGGCCGATATCTGGAAGCGGCCTTACATCACGGTCGGCATGGCGGCCTTTGTACTGATGATCCCGCTGGCGGTGACATCAAACAACCTGTCCCTGCGCAAGATGGGGGCCGCCGCGTGGCGCGGTTTGCACAAACTGGTTTACCCGGCCGCTATTCTGGGTGCCGTGCATTTCGTGATGGTACAGAAGGTGTGGGAGATCGAGCCGCTGATCTATCTGGCTGTGCTGATTGTGCTGACCGGCCTGCGTCTATCTCGCGACGTCAGGTTGCCCGCGCGGGGATAGGTGATCGTGTTCGAATGTCACACGATTGTCGCTGCCGGATTGTACATCTACAAAATAATTGAAAAACGATGATTTGGAGTCTAAAGAACTACCGCTAAATAATTTTTCAGGATTACGATAATGAGAAAGCTTTTCGTTGCATCCAGTGCAGTTCTTGCCTTGCTTGGCTCAGGCGCGCTGGCATCTACCATTGATCTTACCGACGGTGTCTTTGCCGTCACCGGTGCGCCGGGTGGTCCGGGTCTTGGGCCAACCGCATTCACCGAAACTGCTGATGGCGTAACTTTTACGTTTTCAAACCCGATCAGCCGTGGAACCAATCAGTTTAGCCTCGGCAGCACCGGTGTTGCTGTTGGTGGCGGTGGCGTATCAGCGTTCTCGTTCGACTTCAGTGTTGATCAGGATGTGACGTTGAGCAGCTATTCCGGGTACAATCGGGGCGCAGGCCTTGTGGACCCAAGTCTGAGCCTGTCGCTGGGCGCGACAGTGATCGACAGCGGGGTGGCTTTCAGTGGTACCGGTTCAAACGCGTCGGCAGCGATGGTCGAGATGTTTTCCGGTGGCGCAATGCCGCTTTTGACGGCGGGTGTCACGTATTCCGTCAGCGTCAACAATCCAAGCGCCACGACCTTGGGTTTTCTAACCGCCATCGAATTCGAGACCGTGGCTGCACCGCCCGTTCCATTGCCGGCGGGTCTGCCGCTTTTGCTGGCGGGTCTTGGCGGGTTTGCTGTGATGCGGCGGCGCCAGCGCTGAATCCCATAGGATAGAGTGAGCGATACACGCGGCGGTCCCTCGGGGCCGCCGTTTTTGCGAGTCGGGGCAGAGAATCCTGCCGGAATCGGAATCATCCGTGCTCCTGATCCACAAAAGGGATGTGATTCATGCTGTTTTGCGGTGAGTCTGTGCATCGTCTTGGGGATAGGTCTGGGGATAACCCAACATCTAGCGGTCAGACCATGCAACAGACCCATAGGTGTCGGTAATTTTGTGTCGATTTGACGTATGGTCCGCGAAATATCATTGCCTAAAACCATGTTTTTGCACGGAAAATGGCCTTTTTTGAAAAAAGATGAGGTTTCTGCAAAAAAGCACTTGCGGGTATCCCGCACTAACCGTAGAACCCCCTCACCGGCGGCGCAGAGATGCACCAACGGGGCGCCAGACGGGCGGGACGGAGCGGAAACGCAACAGACCGAAACGAGACGCAAGAATAAAATCAGAGGTAATCGAGGCGGGGCGCGCCAAAGAAGTTAGGGCGCATCCAGTCACTTTTGTCTCTACGCTCTTTGAAATTGATAGTAACTGAAGAGATATGTGGGCGGTTTGGTTCATTTCGATGGATCAACGTCTGTATATCGCGCTGGTAGGGGCAACCCGATAATCCAGTGTCAGCTTCACTGTTTGGACGGTTTCTTGTTTTCTTATGAAAACCTGAAGCACAACAAACAGAGACTGTCCCATTTGAACAATGGGACGATGTGCAGAGGTTCGAACGTCAAGGATAAGCAAGCAATTGCTTTTCAACTTGAGAGTTTGATCCTGGCTCAGAACGAACGCTGGCGGCAGGCCTAACACATGCAAGTCGAGCGCACCTTCGGGTGAGCGGCGGACGGGTTAGTAACGCGTGGGAACATACCCTTCTCTAAGGAATAGCCACTGGAAACGGTGAGTAATACCTTATACGCCCTTCGGGGGAAAGATTTATCGGAGATGGATTGGCCCGCGTTAGATTAGATAGTTGGTGGGGTAATGGCCTACCAAGTCTACGATCTATAGCTGGTTTTAGAGGATGATCAGCAACACTGGGACTGAGACACGGCCCAGACTCCTACGGGAGGCAGCAGTGGGGAATCTTAGACAATGGGCGAAAGCCTGATCTAGCCATGCCGCGTGAGTGATGAAGGCCTTAGGGTCGTAAAGCTCTTTCGCCAGGGATGATAATGACAGTACCTGGTAAAGAAACCCCGGCTAACTCCGTGCCAGCAGCCGCGGTAATACGGAGGGGGTTAGCGTTGTTCGGAATTACTGGGCGTAAAGCGCACGTAGGCGGACTATTAAGTGAGGGGTGAAATCCCAGGGCTCAACCCTGGAACTGCCTCTCATACTGGTAGTCTTGAGTTCGAGAGAGGTGAGTGGAATTCCGAGTGTAGAGGTGAAATTCGTAGATATTCGGAGGAACACCAGTGGCGAAGGCGGCTCACTGGCTCGATACTGACGCTGAGGTGCGAAAGTGTGGGGAGCAAACAGGATTAGATACCCTGGTAGTCCACACCGTAAACGATGAATGCCAGTCGTCGGGCAGTATACTGTTCGGTGACACACCTAACGGATTAAGCATTCCGCCTGGGGAGTACGGTCGCAAGATTAAAACTCAAAGGAATTGACGGGGGCCCGCACAAGCGGTGGAGCATGTGGTTTAATTCGAAGCAACGCGCAGAACCTTACCAACCCTTGACATCCTGTGACAACTCGAGAGATCGAGCGTTCCTTAGGGACACAGTGACAGGTGCTGCATGGCTGTCGTCAGCTCGTGTCGTGAGATGTTCGGTTAAGTCCGGCAACGAGCGCAACCCACATCTTTAGTTGCCAGCAGTTCGGCTGGGCACTCTAAAGAAACTGCCCGTGATAAGCGGGAGGAAGGTGTGGATGACGTCAAGTCCTCATGGCCCTTACGGGTTGGGCTACACACGTGCTACAATGGCAAGTACAGTGGGTTAATCCCCAAAACTTGTCTCAGTTCGGATTGGGGTCTGCAACTCGACCCCATGAAGTCGGAATCGCTAGTAATCGCGTAACAGCATGACGCGGTGAATACGTTCCCGGGCCTTGTACACACCGCCCGTCACACCATGGGAGTTGGTTCTACCCGACGGCCGTGCGCTAACCTTTTGGAGGCAGCGGACCACGGTAGGATCAGCGACTGGGGTGAAGTCGTAACAAGGTAGCCGTAGGGGAACCTGCGGCTGGATCACCTCCTTTCTAAGGATGTTCCTAGCCATTGATGTTCGCATCAATCATGGAACACTTAGCAAGAGACGCAAACAAAGCGTCTCAAACATCAGGACCGAGCCGTCCTCATATCTCTTCAGTATAAAGAACACGGGCTACCGCCCGTATGGGTCGGTAGCTCAGGTGGTTAGAGCGCACGCCTGATAAGCGTGAGGTCGGAGGTTCAAGTCCTCCTCGACCCACCAAGCGATTTTCGCCAATGGCGAAAACGCGTTGTCGTGGCAGTGCATTTGCGTAAGCGAATGTCACGAGAACGACTTCGCAACGCTGACACCCAGAATTGCAAATGGGTGCCGCTCTCGGGCGCTTCCTGCGGAAGCCCCTGCTGCGCACGCCCACAATTCTGGATCAGAATTGTGGGGCCTTAGCTCAGCTGGGAGAGCGCCTGATTTGCATTCAGGAGGTCAGGAGTTCGATCCTCCTAGGCTCCACCATTTGATATTGTTCTTGTCGTCACGTTCGGGTCTAAATCCGGGCATGAAGATTTGCGCAATTACAATGGTGTACCGAGATTACTGGGCCCTCGCTCAGTGGATCAGACACTACTCGAAACATCTTGGCATCGAGAACCTTTACGTTGTGGTCCACGGACCTGACCCAAAGGTGAACCAGATTGCACAAGGCGCGAACATCTGGACGATCCCACGGGACAGTCTGGACGGGTTCGACAAACGCCGCAACAGGATGCTTAACCAGTTCCAGACAGGATTGCTTCAGTTTTACGACTGGGTGATACGGACGGACACAGATGAGTTGATCTGCATAGATCCTGATCTGCACGGTTCACTCAAACAGTTCCTTACTCAGACAACAGACGATGCGGTCTTTGCGATCGGATTGAATGTCTATGAGCAAGCCGAGGAACAGGACATGCCCGACTATGTTTCGGTGTTTGACTGTCGCGATGCGGCGGTGATCACAGGAAACTACAGTAAGGCATGGGCAGTGAAAGCGGATGCGCCTCTGATGAGGCACGGCGTGAAGCTGACCAACGAAACGGACAAGCCTTACAGCTACTCCTTTCCGCAAGGTGCCTACCTTGCACACCTCAAGTTTGCGAGCATCGCAGCGCTTGCAGATGGAAACGTGACCCGCAAAGCGGTGGCACGGTCCGGAGCGCCGGGTGTACCTGGCTGGGGTTGGAAACGCGCTGATGCGCATACCAAACGGTTCTTTGAAAAAGCAGAAACACTGGACTTTACGCCATGGTCTGACGCGGTGGCGCTCGCACATGAGACGATCACATCTGACATGAAATATGACGAGAGTGACGGCGTGATACGGTCCCCGGGTATACCATTCCTGGCCAAGACCAGATTGCCCAAGTGGTTCAAAACCTGACTGACGGATTAGATCAGTAAGAGCGCTACGGCGCTTTTACTCGTCCAATCTGGACGAATTGACATCGTATAGAGAGATACAGTTATTTTGAGAGCAATCTCAAAATGACAATCAACACTGTTTGATCGCGCCGAGTGTGGCGATGATCTCAGTTTGGTTCTGCATCCAGTTTAGTAGTCGCAAGGCGAAAGACGGATAAGGAAGGCGACTTATCGAATGTTTCCTCGTTCGATCTGACGTATCCCTGCTGAAAACGAACAGAGTTGTCCAAGTCAAGTACACTAACCAGAACAGGTACTTGCGGTCCCGCACGGAACGCAAGATCAACGCCTGTTCATTTGTCGACATGCTTACAAAACATGTCGGCGGGTAAAGTATGCTTTTGATCCCGGAAGAAGACCGCATTTAGTTACCAGCTGTGCGGTCGTGTTGGACGCAAGTCTTTCTTTTTCTGGATCAAATCAAGCGCGAGAAGGGCGTTTGGTGAATGCCTTGGCAGTAAGAGGCGATGAAAGACGTGATACTCTGCGATAAGCCATGGGGAGCTGAGAATAAGCTTTGATCCATGGATTTCTGAATGGGGCAACCCACCTGACAGTTTCATATTGTTGCGCAAGCACTCAATATGTCGCTGAAACAGGTACTTATAGACTGAATACATAGGTTTATAAGAGCAAACCCGGGGAACTGAAACATCTAAGTACCCGGAGGAAAGGAAATCAATTGATACTCCCCTAGTAGCGGCGAGCGAACGGGGACCAGCCGAGCCATGAATGTGACTAGAACGACCTGGAAAGGTCGGCCATAGCGGGTGACAGCCCCGTATAGGAAGCACGATTGGACGTATTAAGTAGGACGGGACACGTGAAATCCTGTTTGAAGATCGGAGGACCACCTTCGAAGGCTAAGTACTCCTTACTGACCGATAGTGAACCAGTACCGTGAGGGAAAGGTGAAAAGCACCCCGACGAGGGGAGTGAAACAGCTCCTGAAACCGAACGCCTACAAACAGTTGGAGGGCCCTTGAGGCCTGACAGCGTACCTTTTGTATAATGGGTCATCGACTTGGTCTATCTAGCAAGCTTAAGCCGTTAGGTGTAGGCGCAGCGAAAGCGAGTCTTAATAGGGCGAATGAGTTAGGTGGATCAGACCCGAAACCGAGTGATCTAGGCATGACCAGGATGAAGGTAAGGTAACACTTACTGGAGGTCCGAACCCACACCTGTTGAAAAAGGTCGGGATGAGTTGTGCCTAGGGGTGAAAGGCCAATCAAACTCGGAGATAGCTGGTTCTCTGCGAAATCTATTTAGGTAGAGCGTCATCCGAATACCCCGGGGGGTAGAGCACTGGATGGGTAATGGGGCCCCACAGGCTTACTGATCCTAACCAAACTCCGAATACCCGGGAGTACTAGATGGCAGACACACGGCGAATGCTAACGTCCGTCGTGGAGAGGGAAACAACCCTGACCTACAGCTAAGGCCCCTAATTCATGGCTAAGTGGGAAAGCAGGTGGGACGACCATAACAACCAGGAGGTTGGCTTAGAAGCAGCCATCCTTTAAAGATAGCGTAACAGCTCACTGGTCTAAATAAGTTGTCCTGCGGCGAAGATGTAACGGGGCTCAAGCCATGAGCCGAAGCTTAGGATGCACATAGTGCATGGTAGCAGAGCGTAGTGTGACATAACTCCAATCCTCTTTTGCATCCCTCGGGATGTAGCGGAGGATAAGGAGTTTTCTGTGAAGCCGGCGTGTGAGCGATCCGGTGGAGAGATCACTAGTGAGAATGATGACATGAGTAGCGACAAAGAGTGTGAGAGACACTCTCGCCGAAAGTCCAAGGGTTCCTGCTTAAAGCTAATCTGAGCAGGGTAAGCCGACCCCTAAGGCGAGGCCGAAAGGCGTAGTCGATGGGAACCAGGTTAATATTCCTGGGCCATGGAGTGGTGACGGATCTCGAGGGTAGTTCATCCTTATCGGATTGAATGGGCTGCTTAGAGGTTCCTGGAAATAGCCCTCCTATAAGATCGTACCCTAAACCGACACAGGTGGACTGGTAGAGAATACCAAGGCGCTTGAGAGAACTATGTTGAAGGAACTCGGCAAAATACCTCCGTAAGTTCGCGAGAAGGAGGCCCGGTTCCTAGGCAACTAGGGGCTGGGGGCACAAACCAGGGGGTGGCGACTGTTTATTAAAAACACAGGGCTCTGCGAAGTCGCAAGACGACGTATAGGGTCTGACGCCTGCCCGGTGCCTGAAGGTTAAAAGGAGGGGTGAGAGCTCTGAATTGAAGCCCAGGTAAACGGCGGCCGTAACTATAACGGTCCTAAGGTAGCGAAATTCCTTGTCGGGTAAGTTCCGACCTGCACGAATGGCGTAACGACTTCCCCGCTGTCTCCAACATGAGACTCAGCGAAATTGAATTACCGGTCAAGATGCCGGTTACCCGCGGTTAGACGGAAAGACCCCGTGCACCTTTACTACAGCTTCACACTGGCATTAGGCCGAACATGTGCAGAATAGGTGGTAGACTTTGAAGCCGGAACGCCAGTTTCGGTGGAGTCACCTTTGAGATACCACCCTTGTTCTGCTTGATGTCTAACCGCGGTCCGTTATCCGGATCCGGGACCCTGTGTGGCGGGTAGTTTGACTGGGGCGGTCGCCTCCTAAATCGTAACGGAGGCGCGCGAAGGTTGGCTCAGAGCGGTCGGAAATCGCTCGTTGAGTGCAATGGCAGAAGCCAGCCTGACTGCGAGACTGACAAGTCGAGCAGAGTCGAAAGACGGCCATAGTGATCCGGTGGTCCCAAGTGGGAGGGCCATCGCTCAACGGATAAAAGGTACGCCGGGGATAACAGGCTGATACTGCCCAAGAGTCCATATCGACGGCAGTGTTTGGCACCTCGATGTCGGCTCATCTCATCCTGGGGCTGGAGCAGGTCCCAAGGGTACGGCTGTTCGCCGTTTAAAGAGGTACGTGAGCTGGGTTTAGAACGTCGTGAGACAGTTCGGTCCCTATCTTCCGTGGGTGTAG
Organism: Tateyamaria armeniaca; assembly: GCF_045797845.1. NCBI lineage: Bacteria > Pseudomonadati > Pseudomonadota > Alphaproteobacteria > Rhodobacterales > Roseobacteraceae > Tateyamaria > Tateyamaria armeniaca. The sequence goes on along the minus strand of NZ_JBHDIY010000002.1, from coordinate 778,525 downwards.
GATACTTGAGAGGAGTTGCCCCTAGTACGAGAGGACCGGGGTGAACGATCCACTGGTGGACCAGTTGTCGTGCCAACGGCAGTGCTGGGTAGCTATGATCGGACAGGATAACCGCTGAAGGCATCTAAGCGGGAAGCCCCCCTCAAAACAAGGTATCCCTGAGGGCCGTGGTAGACCACCACGTCGATAGGCCAGAGATGTAAGCGCAGTAATGCGTTCAGTTGACTGGTACTAATTGCCCGATAGGCTTGATTTGATCCAGTAAAAGCGAGATTTCGATACGTTCCGCGCTCAAGTAGCAAAGCGGTAGCGCATCAAACGTCGTGATGAACGATAAATCAAAAGCATACACAGCTTAAACGAAAGTCGTATGCGACTTGGACAACGTGTTGAGGAATTCAGAGGTCTTTTTTGGTTTGGTGGTCATAGCGCAAGCAAAACACCCGGTCCCATCCCGAACCCGGCCGTTAAGTGCTGTTGCGCCGATGGTACTGCGTCTTAAGGCGTGGGAGAGTAGGTCACTGCCAAACCTAAAAAGCCCTTTGTTTTCATGTGTCTCTCTTACGATTTCACCTATCCCCCAACTTGACGACAGGCGCTGCATCTTGCGGCGCATTTTCTGTTTCAGCTTTGGTTTTCGGTGCAAACGCCGCGGGACTTCGCGTTGGATAGGCTCTGGTAACCATTGATGGGGTGTATCCGGCACTTGTGAGGCGCATGGCCTTTCACAAGCGAAAGAAGTGCTATGGTCACGCCGCTCCCGGACAACATGGACAGTACCCAATTCCTGCACGAGGTGATGGCAGCGTCAAAAAGCTTTGCCTATCGCTGCAAGAATGACGAAGCGGTGACCATGATCCATCTGGCCGGAAGCGTGCGCGAGATCACAGGCTGTCAGCCGGACGCGCTGCTGGGCAACCGCGACCTCAACTATGCATCGTTGTGCCATCCTGACGATTTGCGCCCCATGATCGACAAGGTGGATGCGGCCATTGAGGCGAAACAGCCCTGGGATGTGGATTACCGGCTGATACGTCGCGACACTTCCGAGATTCTGGTGCGCGAACGGGGCGCTGCGGTGTTCGCACCCGATGGGTCGATCCTGTATTTGCAGGGCCTTGTGATTGACGCCGCTGCTGAAGCGCGCCTGCGCGCGGACATTCACAGTTCTGTGGAAACAACCAAACAGGCCAACGAAGAAATTCTGGATTTGGCACAAAAGATCGCCGGATCTGTGCGGGAATTATCGATGCTGTCGATCAATGCCCGGATCGAGGCGGCGCGTGCCGGTGACGTGGGGCGCGGATTTGCGGTTGTGGCGAGCGAGATCAACAATCTTGCGGAAATGAATGCCGGTTGGGCACAGGAAATTGCCGCCCGGATGAACCGTCACGATCAGGCGGGTCGGATAAGTTGACCGTACCGAAAACAGTGAGATTTTCTCACAGGTTTCTCTCCGCGCGCCCTTGCTCTCCCCCACGACTCAGACTAAACCGCCCAGACCAAATGGCGCGGGATGGAGCAGCCCGGTAGCTCGTCAGGCTCATAACCTGAAGGTCGTAGGTTCAAATCCTACTCCCGCAACCAACGATTTCTGCGAAAGCAGGTTGTCCAAAGCCTCGGCCTCCGAAAGGAAGTCGGGGTTTTGCTTTCCGGCTGCAAAGCGCAGGATCGCCCCCAGGTCGCCGCGAAGGACGATGGAGAGTTCGCTGTTCTCGGGCACGAGGCTGATTTCATCAACGAGTGACCGAAGCACGTCGACGGCGGCGCCTCGATCTTCCTCGGATTGCAGGTTCTCGCAGAGCTTCGCGATCCGATCCTGATACATCCGTGCCATGTTCGGGTGCAGCAACGGCGGCGGCTCGTCGGCATTGTCCAGAAGCTCAGTCAACTCCGCCTTCCTCGCCTCCAGCTTCTCGGCCTTGTCTTTGAGCTTTGCTGGCGGGAAGCCCTGAAGAATGGCATCGACCATCTTGTCGAGCTCTCGGTCAACCTTCTCGAGTTCGCTCCTCCAGCCGGCCAGGTCGGCTCCGCGCTCGATCCGGAGCCGATTTACCTCGCGCGTGAACTCGGCACAGAATTCATTGAAGAGCTCTGGCGACATGAGATGCTTCCGAAGGCCATTCAAGATCGACGCCTCCAAGGCATCCCGACGGATGTTCAGACGGTTATCGCATGTGCCCTTGTTCCGTGACGCTGCGCAGCCAAGCAGGTCTTTCGAGATCAGGGAGTACCCACCACCACAGCACCCACACTTGATGAAACCGGCGAAAAGATGCTTCGGTCGCCGTCTATCGTTCATCGGATTGCTGCTTGTCGGCGTCGTATCAAACGAAAGGCTCTTTTGCCTCTTCTTCACGGCGTCCCAGAGATCCTGGTCCACAATCCGAAGGTCCGGGACCTCCTGGACAACCCACTCACTTTCCGGGTTCGGGCGGGAGACGCGCTTACCGGTGTCAGGATCCTTCATGTATCGCAGACGGTTCCAGACCAGCCGCCCGATGTAGAGTTCGTTGTTGAGAATGCCCGTTCCTCGTTTCGGATTGCCGTGAATCGTCGACGGCCCCCACTCCTTGCCCTGCGGTCCTGAAATGCCCTCCCGGTTCAAGGTCATTGCGATCGTCCGCGATGATTGTCCGGACAAGTAATCCCTGAAGATGCGCCGAACGACGTTTGCTTCGGCTGGGTTGATCTCCCGCTCGCCCCGATCGTCCGGATCGGCCGTGCGAACGACATCATACCCATAGCAAAGCCCACCACCGGAGCGACCCTTTTCGACGCGCCCGCGAAGACCGCGCCGGGTCTTGTCAGCTAGATCCTTTAGAAAGAGCGCGCCCATCGTTCCCTTGAGACCGATGTGCAATTCACTGACCTCACCTTCCGACAGCGTCACAATACTCACACCCGCAAAGCGCATCCGCTTGTAGAGCCCGGCAATGTCCTCCTGGTCCCGGGAGAGACGATCCAGCGACTCCGCGAGGATCACGTCGAAACGCCCCTTCAGCGCATCCGAGATCAGCTCCTGAACGCCTGGCCGAAGCAAGGACGCCCCGGAAATCGCGCGATCCGTATAGCTGTCGATGATCGTCCAGCCTTCCCGCTCCGCGCGTGCACGGCAGATGCGAAGCTGGTCCTCGATCGACGCATCACGTTGGTTGTCAGATGAATACCGAGCGTAAAGCGCTGCCTTCATGCGATAGCCCCCTTAATCGCGGAGGCGAGCCCGTGCATGCCGCCTATTCTCTGTCTCAATGAACTCTCTCGCCGCCTGCCGCGCCAACAAGCGAACAAGGTTGACCAGTCGCGGATCATCGCCAGAAGACGTGAGGCGCGCGATTTTGTTCTCAGCCGCTCCGCTTTCCCGAGATGAGTCCTGGGCGTCCCTTGAGGCGTCAGCCCCCGGCCTGCTTTTCTGGTCCCTTTCCATAAGCACCAGCCTGCCAGAGGCTGGCACACGTACGAAGGAAAAAGCCTATGCATCATAGCGGGTTGGAGGTGGGGTGAGCGCACATTTTCGTAGCTTGGCGTATAGATGGCTGCTCTAGCGTCGCGCAAATCGGCGGCCCGTAAGCCGGAGATACTGCGCTGTTCTATGCGAATTCTCACCATTTAGGGGCCCTAAGCTATGGCAGGGCCCGAAGACCGTTGCCTGAACGAAGTCTGCCATAGGCCGCCCGAATCGCGCAACGCAGGTGTCACCAAGGCGCGGGAAGCCGCCACTGGCCAAGCGAGAGAGTGAGAGACTGGCAGTGGTGCCGTGACGGGTAAAGGGCTGGAGGAGAGGCCTCCGGCGCCCGTCGCGGAGGTTTCCCAATGAACACCGAAATTATCGATGCCGGGGGTGATATCAGCGGCGGCTACAAGGTGGATGTGTCGCGCGGCGAGAACGTGGACCGCGTGTCGTCCGAGTGGTTCGCGCGGCCGGATGACGAGCGGTATCTGTCGCTCGACGACCTTTTCGCCTCGGTCAAGGGCCGGGCGGAGCGGAGCCGGACGCGCACGGTGGAAAGTGCGGCGATCCGGGTCGAGGCGCATCGCGACAACACGGAGAACCTTGGGCTGGTCCTGCCCGGCGCGGATGAACCCATCGTACCGAAACATTGGTCCTTCGGTCAGCTCTCGAGCCTCGTCGGCGCGCCCGCTGCCTATCTGCGGCAACTTCCCGCGCCGCTGGCGGGGATCAACCTGCAGTACGGCCTCACAAATCACCGGGCCGAGCAGATCAAGACCATGGAGGTCGCGGATGGCCGCACAGAATTGCGTGCCGTGACCGGCCCCGATTACGGCCGCATCTACGACCATGAACTGGTCTCCGCCGTGCAGCGCATCGCGGGCAACGGCACGGGCGACACGCGCTGGAAGGTTCCCGGCGTGCTCGACTGGTCGACCGGCATATACAATCCGCGCGTGGACGTGACGAAGGAGACGACGACGCTCTACGCTTCCGACCGCGACGTGTTCCTGTTCCTCGTCGATGACCTGAACCCCATCGAGGCGGGGCTGCTGCCCGACGGTTCGCCCGACCTCTATTTCCGGGGGTTCTATTGCTGGAACTCGGAGGTGGGCGCCAAGACGCTCGGCATCGCCAGCTTCTACCTGCGCGCGGTCTGCCAGAACCGCAACCTCTGGGGCGTCGAGGATTTCCAGGAGATCACGATCCGGCACTCCAAATATGCCGCCTCCCGCTTCGCCCATGAGGCTGCCCCGGCGCTAAGCCGCTTCGCCGAGTCCTCGCCCGCACCCTTCATCAACGGCATTCGCGCGGCGCGCGAGAAGATCGTCGCGCGGTCCGACGCGGACCGTCAGGATTTCTTGCGCAAACGCGGGTTCTCCAAGGCGGAGACGGGGCGGATCGTCGAGACGGTGCTGGCCGAGGAGGGTCGCCCGCCCGAGAGCGTCTTCGACTTTGTGCAGGGGATTACGGCGGTGGCCCGCTCGAAGCCGCAGCAGGATGCGCGGTTGGCGATGGAGGGGAAGGCGAAAGCGTTGTTGGAGAGAGCCGTATAGAAAGTCGGTGGTCGTCCGTGCGGCCACCTCCAATGCGCCTCTACTTTGATCTTTGCTCAACCATCGATGAGCTCGTAACCCACGAACTTGCGAAACCTAATCTTGTCTGTCTTCGCTGACCGCAAGGTAGACGCCACCGATACCGCCCGCCACAACGACGGGGGGTACTTGCAGAAATCGCCTCTGATAGATTTGCCGCCCGGGCGAGAACTAACAGCTCTTCGCCGAGATCGTCTGAAGTCTGCAAATAGGAGGAAACACCACGCTGCGCCATCCTTTCACTGAGGAAGCTCGCAATCATATGCGCGCCACGAAATGTAATTTGCCTATCTACGCCAAACGCAGAGTCCTCAAATGCGCCCAGGAAATCAGCCGAGTTACAGCTTAAGAATATGCATCTCTTTCCAATGGAAGAGCAGTGTTCAGCGATGATCTCTATCCGCAGGTTTTCACCGGAGGGCAGTTGAAGATAACCACCTTCATTGTGGCCCACAATTGTGACGAAGTTTGTTTCCTCTTCCTCGATGCTCCGAAGGAGTGACTCCTCGTCTTCGACGTGTTGGAACTCACGAGCGACCGTATCAGCTTCAGACGCAAGCGCGTCCGCCTCACTTGCAGATGGAGTTCGGGAGAAAATGCTTCTGAACTCTTGGTCGTTTCTAGGAGTGGTGGTCAAAATGCTGTGTGTTGCTTCGACGTATTCCGTGTAGGTGCGAATATTTTCCAGTCCAAGTCGCGATGCTTCGGAGACGATTCTATCAGCTGCGTACCGAGGCCCTTCAATCACTCCCTGTGGAGTCGGATATTGCTGGAAGGCCGGCGAAGTCTCAATTCGAGCGACCAAAACTGCATCTGGCTCATTTACTGGAATCTCGCCGACGGCCCGAGCCAGATCCTCTAAGGCAATTTCTTCCGCTGTTTGGACCCTTGGCGGCGGCGCTACAGGTTCAGGTGCTCGAGGACGAACTGTTGGTGTTTCCCGCAAAGCGGGAAAAACATGCCGAAAAAAGTCTTCTGGCCCGACCTTTACGATAATCAATGCAAGTCCGGCAATGATGGGAAAGATAATTCTACCCACGATCTCTCTCCGGAAAGAAGTATTTCCTCCATGCAGCTGAAAAACTGGGGCTTTCCGCTCCAAGTTTCGGCTCACCGCCGCCGCTAAGCGAATTAACTCCAAGCTTAAAGAGGGCAGGAAACGCTGCACCCATAAGTGCATAGTCTCTAAGTTCATAACCTGTCGAAGAATTCGACCAAATCATTACTCCGATAGCGGATGCCCCGATAACTAAAAATGTAATAATCCAATAACCCGCGCTCTTATACATAGCCTTTACAGACTTGTTTGAAAGCTTCTTCTTCAGACTGTTCCAGTACAGAAGTTCTTGAAAGCTCGCACCAAATATGGCTGCCAGTAATTCGATTGAAAGGTAACCAGGCATGCTATTCTAACCTTAATTCAGGAATTCTACGACTAAAGTAGAAGCGAACTGTTTGCTCGGAAATGTTCTGTTGAGGAAGCTCGATGCCATCGGCAAAGCTGCGATAACTGAACTCAAGGAAATCGTCTGAAATGGGGGCACTCGACAGCTCATCACAGAAGACATTGACGGAGCTTAATCCAAACTCCATTCTCGCGAACTCTCCAAAAAGAAACTCAACTCTCCGACTTATGTCGGCAAGTAGACGGTCTTCCGGGAGTATGAAGGGGCTTCGATTGTTCGATGCATAGGCAAGGGCGGAGCCAAAGTCTTCGAGGGTGAAGCAAAAGGAAGAATTCCGAATTTCAACAGGCCCGACAACGACCATTTTAAGGTACTCTCCGTTCGCTAGTTCCGAACTCACTTGTCTTCCAAAGAATAACTCCACGGCCTCAATTTCCTGTATGGGGAAAATCAGCACGTCATTTGAAATAGCGCGGTTGTCTTCCACTGCGGTGAAGTAGCTCACAGAACTGCACGAGTTACTTTCAATATGATAATCGTAGCAAACCGCCTGGCTTGCGCTTGCGAGGCTAGCCAAGAGAGGGAGGTGGCCCGTTTCATTTCCTTGAGAGTTCGCCGGGAATGCGGCAACTAAAAAGAACGTTGTGAGAGAGAATTTCTTTGCACCCATTTGATAACCCAATAGGTTACGGACCCAACGATCTTATCACCCTTTCAGTTGTATGTCATCGTTGGCGCAACTTCTTAGCGTTGGGTTTGCTCCGCACAGGAAACGCTCGTGCGGAAACCTTGCAGGGGTAATGCATCTTAGAGTGAGAGGGGTGCCGGGTTTTCCGTGACGGGTTTGGAGGTTGGGAGAGAGGCTCCCGGCTGGCCCGTCGCGGAGATATCCCGATGACAAAGCAACAGAAAATCACCCTCAGCGCCTCGCGCGACATTCCCTTCAACAAGCTAATGCTCAGCCAGTCGAACGTGCGCCACGTCAAGGCCGGCGTGTCGATTGAGGAACTGGCCGAGGACATCGCGCGGCGGACGCTGCTCAGCTCCATCACCGTGCGGCCCGTGCTGGACGACAGCGGCGCCGAGACCGGCATGTACACGATCCCCGCCGGCGGGCGGCGGTTCCGGGCGCTGGAACTGCTCGTGAAGCAGAAGCGCATGAACAAGACCGCGCTGGTGCCCTGCATCGTGCGCACAGACGGGCTCGCCGAGGAAGACAGCCTCGCCGAGAACGTCCAGCGCGCGCCGCTGCATCCGCTCGACCAGTTCCGCGCCTTCCAGGCGATGCGCGAGAAGGGCCGCACCGAGGAGGAGATCGCCGCGGCCTTCTTCGTCTCGGCCAGCGTGGTCAAGCAGCGGCTGAAGCTCGCCTCGGTCGCGCCCTCACTGCTCGACGCCTATGCCGAGGAGGAGATGACGCTCGACCAGCTCATGGTCTTCACGGTCAATCCCGACCATGCGCGCCAGGAGCAGGTCTGGGAGGCGCTGCAGCGGCACTATTCCCGCCAGCCCTACGAGATCCGCCGCGTACTGACCGAGGGCGCGGTGCGCGCCTCCGACAAGCGGGCGCAGTTTGTCGGGCTCGACGATTACGTCGAGGCCGGGGGCGAGATCCTGCGCGACCTGTTCCAGCAGGACGATGGCGGCTGGCTGCAGGATGCCGCACTGCTCGACGTCATGGTGCGCGAGAAGCTGGCCGAGGAGGCCGAGTTGGTGCGCGCCGAGGGCTGGAAATGGGTCGAGGTCGACACCGAGTTCCCCTATGGCCACACCTTCGGGATGCGCCGGGTCCACGGCGAGGCGGTGCCGATGAGCGACGAGGAAGCCGCCAGCTACCAGGCGCTGAAGGCCGAATACGACGCGCTCGAGGCCGAGCATGCGGAGGCCGACGAGTTGCCCGACGACGTCGATACCCGGTTGGGCGAGATCGAGGAGGCGATGGAGGCGCTCGAGGCGCGTCCGATCCGGTACGAGGCCGACGACCTCGCGCTGGCCGGGGCCTTCGTCAGCATCGACAGTTCCGGGCGGCTGCGGGTCGAGCGCGGCTACGTGCGGTCCGAAGATGAGCCGGTCGAGGAGGTGAAGGACACCGGCGAGGTCGCACCGGAAACGGCGCTGGTCGAGGACTCCGACAACACCGTTGCGTCGGCTTCGGACGAGGAGGAAGAGGACGACGGCCTGAAACCGCTTTCCGACCGCCTCGTCATGGAACTGACGGCCCATCGCACCCTGGCGCTGCGCAATGCGCTGGCCCAGGACCCGCAGGTCGCCTTCCTCGCGGCCCTGCACGCGATGGTCCTGCGGCTCTTCTATCGCTACGCCGTCGACAGCTGCGTCGAGATCGAACAGCGCAACGCGGGGTTCGGATCGCAGGTGCCGGGCCTCGGCGACACGGCCTACGCGCAGGCCGTCGACCAGCGTCACGAGACCTGGGCACGGAACCTGCCGAAAGCGCCAGAAGACCTCTGGGAGACCCTGACCGAGTTCGACAGCTGCAGCCGCGAGGCGCTCTTCGCCCATTGCGTGGGGATGAGCGTCAATGCCGTCCACGACCCCTACCAGCGCCGTCCGCGCGCCATCGCGCATGCCGATGTGCTGGCCGGGACCGTCGGCCTCGACGTGGCAAAGGCGGGCTGGACGGCGACGGGCGACAGCTACCTCGGCCGCGTGACCAAGGCGCGCATCCTCGAGGCCGTGCGCGAGGCGAAAGGCGAAGACGCCGCTGACCGGATCATCGGGCTGAAGAAGGCCGAGATGGTGATGGCAGCAGAGGACCTGCTCGTCGGCACCGGCTGGATGCCCGAACCGTTGCGCACGCCGCCGCTGCCGGAAGAGGACGCACCGGAGATCGAACTGCTCGACGAGGCGGACGACACCGGTGTTGAGGCTTCGGAAGAGGATCCCGACTCTAGCGAAGCGCAATCGGCGGAAGACGGCGGCGAACCGGCTATCGGAGACTCTGACCCGATGGAGGAAGATGACCCCGTCGTCGGTGACGCCTTCGCCCGGACTGCCGCCGAGTGACCTTCGAGCAGCACGGGACCTTCCACCCAGGTTCCTAACACAGGGGCCCGTCAGGCGTGGCGGGCCCCTGATTTCGTCCAAGCCTGATGGAGACTGCCATGCCGAGCCCCGCTACCGAGCTTTCGCACCAGCTTGCCCGGAATGCCGAAACGGTGTGCCGACACTATCTTTCGAACGGTCGGAAACAGGGTCACTACTGGCTGGTGGGTGATGCTCAGAACAATCCGGGTCGATCCATGTATGTTCGGCTATCCGGGCCTCTGTCCGGCACCCGTGCGGCCGGAAAGTGGACCGACGCAGCCACGGGGGAGCACGGCGATCTGCTCGATGTTATCCGCGAGAGCTGCGGCTTGGTCGACTTCAAGGACGTTGCCGATGAGGCCCGACGCTTCCTGAGCCTGCCCTTACTTGATCCACCCCGACAGCATTCTCCACATTCACGGCCATCAGCTGCCACCGGATCCCAGGAAGCGGCGCGGCGTCTGTTCGCGATGGGTGTTCCGATCCGCGCCACTCCAGTGGAAAACTATCTGCGCGGGCGTGGCATCGGAACGGCTGACCGAATGCCAAGCCTGCGGTTCCATTCCGCCTGTTTCTATCGGCCAGAGGCCGGCGGTTCGGTTGCGCGGCTTCCGGCCATGCTGGCCGCCATCACCGATCTCGAAGGCCGCCATACCGGGACCCATCGCACCTGGCTGCGCCCGGACGGGAGCGCCAAGGCCGATATCGACACACCGCGGCGAGCGATGGGGGCGTTGCTCGGGAATGCGGTGCGGTTCGGCGTGCCCGCTGACGTGCTCGTCGCGGGCGAGGGGATCGAGACGGTTCTTTCCGTGCGCTCGGCTCTGCCCGAAATACCCGCCCTAGCGGCGCTGTCGTCGGGACACCTGGCCGCCACCCGGTTTCCCGCAGGGCTGCAGCGACTCTACGTGTTGCGCGACCGTGATCCCGCAGGCGCGGCGGCAAGTGATCGACTGCAGCCGCGCGCAGCCGAGATCGGGATCGAGGCGGTGACCCTCACGCCGCGGCTGGGCGACTTCAACGACGATCTCCGGCGCTACGGTCTGGCAGCCTTGCGGGCGCGGTTGCGGCTTCGTCTCCACGCCGAGGACGCCGAGCGGTTCATGCCGGTGTGACACGGCGGCAATCCGGCTGGCTCTGCACGGCTCGCAGCATTGCTTTCGGTGGGATTTGCCGCGCGGAACCCATCCACGGGAAAGGCCGGCGCGCACGTCCTTCTCAGAGGGCAGGAGGCCCACAATCGGCACGGCCCGGCAATGGCCGCGCTCCGGCTATTTTCCGCCGCGCCCCGTTGGGGCGCTTTGCATCGCGAGACAAAATAGCCGGGCTTGGCCATCAAGGCCCTCGCGAAGGCCTCGGGCTGCCCGGCCGTCCCGCCCGTGGGCGCGTTTCTGCCACGAAGGCCGCGTGTGGCGCGCGGCTCCCCCGAGGAAGGAACCCGCAGATGACCCTCGATCCCGAAACCGATGCCCACGAGCCGCATCACAGCACGTCCTCGACCGCCCATGTCCTGACCGAACTCCAGCTCTACGGCTGGCGCCCATACGAGGATGAGCCCGATCCGCGCCCCTTGCCCGATGGCGACCTGATCGCCGGTGCTGTCGCAGATATCCTCGACGCCCATGTCGCGACGCTGGGTGATACGCGCCTCGAACCCGATCTCGACGAACTGCTCTGGGGCGCGGTCAACCTCTTCCACCGGGCGCTGACGCGGGCCGAGCGGCAGCTCGACGACAACGAACAGGCGCAGCGCCGCTTGCAGCGGGAACAAGATGGCTCCGAGGTGAAATCCCTCGAACTCGAACGCCTCGTGGCCGAGGGGCAGAGCATGGTCGAACGCCGCACCGCGCTGGAACTCTTCCGCGACCTCGCAGCCGAGGGTTTCGAGCATCACCTCGGCAAGCCATGGCATCCCCGGAACGGCTCGCGCGTCAGCCATCGGAATCTGACCGCCGCGATGATCGACAGCCGGGATTTCCTTGCCGCCCGGCGGCGGGCCGAGGCGCAGCTGCTTTTGCCCGAAGGCCCCAAGGTGGCCGTGACCGGCGGGGCGGTGTTCAACGATCACCGCCTGATCTGGGCGCAGCTCGACCGGGTACACGCCAAGCACCCGGACTTGGTGCTGCTGCACGGCGGCTCACCGAAAGGCGCGGAACTCATCGCCTCCCGCTGGGCCGATCACCGCAAGGTGCCGCAGGTCGCCTTCCGACCCGAATGGACCAAGCACGGCCGCTCGGCCCCATTCAGGCGTAACGATGCAATGCTGGACGTCCTACCGATTGGCGTACTTGTCTTCCCCGGCACCGGGATCCAGGAGAACCTTGCCGACAAGGCCCGCAAGCTGGGCATTCCAGTCCTGAAGCACGAGGGCGGCGCGTGAGCGCCGCGTTCTCTCGATATGCACATCACGCGGCTACTGCGTCAGACCGGACTTCATGCTCATTGCAGCAGACTTTAGGTTCGAGACCAAACTTGCACTCTCCGGGCAGTCGTATGCTGCAAGTACGTTTGTTCGGTCTCAACCCAAACATGGCCCTCGCCTAGAGCTCTTCCACCGGCAATGCGGACCTTCGTCTCGCGTGCGAAGGACGACGAACGGGCGTACACCGTCATCTGACTAAGGGGTTCAAACTCGCTAGTGAAGCTCATGGTCGTTGACTTGGAACGCAGTATCGAGGCGGTTTGCCGTTTACTTGCAAGACCTCACCTGCCACTTTGTTTATGCTAGGATGGATCACCTTGCGTTACGGTCTTTTTTAGAGTCACGGTATCTGGAGACTTCGACATGAATCCTGCGAACTTTTACACAAGGGGCGTGAAGGAATTTATGGACGATTACTGGGCTGCCTGGCTGCCCAGCAAAGTATACTCATTGGGAGACGTGGGCAGATTGAATAATTCCCAATTTGAAAGAATTGGATCTCTGGATGACTATTCAATTCCGTATAAGATAAAGAGAAGCTCTGCGCGAGGCCCACTTGAGATCTCCTCCGGGTTGAGCTTTTCTGTCGACTTTACATCTGACGCCAAACACCGAGTTCAGGAAGGATTTGAGCATTCCGGAGATATCTCCCTACATATTGGATTCCAGACAGAAGGCTCATTCTTAGTGGAGATAAACGACTCATCTTCCCTAAGTCTCGTTGAGGCTCCGAGCTTGGAAGCATCCATCATCGATAAGTATGTATCCGGCGAATGGAAGCGGGATTTTTTTGTAGTGACTGACATAGTCAAAGCGGACTTAGCAACCATCATTGTCGCCAAGGAGAAGGGGGCATCGCTAGAATTCAAGATTTCCGGCAGCCACAGTAATGACTGCAGAGCACTAATCGACGCGAGTGCGCAGATATCATTGAAGCGTCAGAAGGGGGATCTTTTTAAGATGCTCTCGGCAAAGGGCACTACTCCCTTCTTTCAGCTATCTCACCTTAAGCTGCGCCCATTTAGCACACCAAAGTTCAAAAGAAGAAACATGCTCCCTACCGATATTGAAATGCCTGACCCAGCAACTATAATATCGCAGCCAGGCGTGCGGAGCCGAATCCGCTTGGAGTTAGCATCCCCGTGACGACTGCGAGATGCGCGCTTCGGCAAGATTACATCTCCTTCCTCAGTGAGTACGGGATGACCGAGCCCAAGGCTCCGGATAATGCCCGATTTCTAGAGAATGAGGTACTAAAATCGATTACTCAAAAACCTTCGCAAAGTGATTTCGACAAACACATCAATGAAATGTATGCTGACGTAGCAAAAAGGCGCGCCGCAATGCGCTCGGAAGGTGAAAATCCCGACATAAGCCGACATTCGTTAGATCGCTCTGCTAGCCATCTGCGTCGCTTTCTCACGGAGCACTATGCAGCACAAGCGGATCTCTTGAATAGAACCTTATTTTGCGAGTTCCCAACTGGTTCTCTTAATGCCGAAACGGTAGCGGTGAGCAGTGGCTTCCTGGTTTTAATCAACTCCGGCATTTCTCCATTTCTGCGACAAGTCTGTGAGGTTATTGTAAGGTTTGAGCGGGATTCAGAAGGAAGTATACACCCAACCGAAGAAACCATATCCATTTTGGCAGACATTTTTTATGCATACATTTCGTATGGAAGCTCTTTGGCAGGCCCGGCATTGCTTTCGGGTGGGGAGAGCGGGCTGCTTGCCGGGACGCTTGCAATGGCATGTTGGCACTTTGTTTTATGCCACGAATATGGACATATAGCGGCTGGTCATCTTGAGGCGGATGGTTCACGCAACATGTTGCCAACACCAAAAGGTAAGGTCGCGGTGCTCTCCCGGCAGCAAGAAGAGGAATTTCAAGCTGATGCAATCGGTTACAAGATATCCCTAGAGACACCTTCACTCAAGACAATCGACACCTCGACGCTTGACCGAGTTCTTGACGGGCGCTTTTCTGGAGAGGACTTCGCCAAAGCCATGCGATTAAAGTCAGCTCTGGCTGCTCCCTATATTTTCTTCTCTATCGTTCTTGTTCTGGAGGAAATTTGGTCGCGGAGCGCCAAGCCTTCCGACGACAATGCACTTGTCCAGACCCACCCGCCAGCAAAAGAGCGCATTAGGGGTCTCGCGCCGGTGCTGTTCAGTTTAGACGTAAGACATCGCAGTTTCGCGTCTTTTGGTGGCAAGCTTGGCTCCATTCGAGAGGAAATTGCGGCGCTGGTATGCGACCGCCTTCATCGCTAGAATGACGCAAACTGAGTGTGGAAGGTTGCGAGACTTCCGCGGGTGCAAATCGTCTCGTGGGCGAGATGGCGGTCAGTCCACAACTTTGTGAATGCAGCTAGTAAGCACGCAGAAGAGCCGATCAATGAGCTCTGCCTGAATGTCAGCTCTAGGGGATGTGCACAGAGAAGCTCAGTCCGCCTTCCGGGCATGTTGCTCGAACGGAGGTGCGCATGCGGCGAAAGGCAGGAGGCTCCCACAGGCCCGCCCTTCGCTGGATCATGCGCGAAGGTTCGCTGTCGTGCATCGCTCGGCTTGGTAAACACATGATCTTGAGGCATAATCCAGCCAGCAGAACCGGCGAAGCAGCATAGTCGCAGGCGGTGCGCACATTCGGGCAGCCTGTAGTGATCCCCAAAGTCACTGACCCATGGAGGCGTCCATGTCGCTTGTTCTTCTTGCCATCTCTCTGTCCATCGCCCTCGGCGTTCTGGCCTTCCGCTTTGCGGTCTTCGCGCTGCCGGTGATGGCCGGGATCGCAGCGTTCCTGCAGATTCATGGTGGCGGTGCCGGTTTCGGCCTGTCCTTCCTCGCCGGACTGGCGGGGGCGGCGCTCTCCGTCGGCCTCGTGATCGCCATTCTCGGCTTTGCTCGGAACCCGTTCCTCCGCCTTGGGGCACTCGGTTTCTTTGCGGTACCCGCCGCCGTGGCCGGCTACGCGCTGGCCCATGGCGTGGCGAAACATGCGCTCGATCCAGGTGTCCTGCTGACACTTCTCTGCGGCGGCTGCGGCGCGGTCGTCGCCGTTGCGGCGATGATCAACCTCAATGCCTTGGGAGAGGGGCTTCTCGACCCTTAGCCCTTAGTTGCGGTCGTCCCTCGTCAGTTGATCGCAGGCGCAGTGGAAATCTGCGCTGTGACGGTCCTTGGGTGATCGCAGGCCAAGACTCCGTATCACCCCTCTCTCGCCCTATGACGATGGACCAGCCAGGCCGATGCCTGTGAGTGCGGTGAACGATGCCTGACGTGCTCGGTTCTGCCTGCGGTTTCTGGCCATTGGACACGGCGCAGCTGTGGCACGCGACGGTGGTGCGTGAGGCCGATTGCTGATGGGCGCGTGATCTGGGGGCCAAGTCGCCCTTCGCGAGGAAGATTGTTCGGCACTACGTCCCCGTTGGGGCTCCCCCGAGAAGACCTGTCCCTCCTCCTGATTGATCCCCTAAGCCCGTCCGGCCGAGGCCAGCAACCCCGCGCGGAGGGACCCGTGTTGGCGTGTTCCACGCCTGCCCGCGCCACGTCCCGCCTTTGGGGGTCGAGCGGACACCGGGGGTGCCCGTGCAGGCCCCGTCCAGCGGTCTTTGACGGGCCTCATCGGAGGGACGGTCCCTCCGGATGAAGCAACGGAGACATACCATGCAGAACATCGTCATCCTCGCCGGCAACATCGGCCAGACCCCCGAAACCCGCACCACCCAGGGCGGCACCTCGATCACCACCTTCACCCTTGCCACCTCCCGCCCGCGCTATTCCGAGGGCCGGGTTGTCCGCGACGAAAACGGCTACCGCGTCCAGGACACCGAATGGCACCGCATCACCTGCTTCAACGGCCTCGGCAAGACGGTCCAGCAGTACTGCGAGAAGGGGATGAAGCTCCTGGTCCGTGGCCGTATCCACTACACCAAGTGGACCGACGCCGCGGGTGTCGATCGCTACGGCTGCGAGATCATCGCCGAGACGGTCGACTTCCTGACCAAGGCCAAGCAGGCCGAGGACGAGGAGCCCTCCCTCATCGACGATGAGGACGACCAGTCCTGACACAGCACCGAAGCCCGGCGGCGCGAGCCGCCGGGCTTCCCCGATGGCACTATCGGACGCCGATCACAATTCGTATCACTCGGCGACATCCCGCCGCGCGCAGCCACCGAATTCGCGGTGAGTTGCGCCTTGGTCGGCTCCTGCGCGATCCAATGCCCGAAACGGCCACTGACCGCGATGATCACTGGCAAGCCTCCGGAAACGCGACTAAAATAGTCGTAGTTCTGGCATGTGTGAATGGCCAGGTGGGAGGTGATCATCATGATCACCGCCCGACAATCACGGGCCGCGCGCGCATTGCTGGGATGGACGCAGCAGGAGCTAGCCGATAAGGCCCTGGTATCACTGACCGCACTGAAGAGGCTCGAATCCGAGAAGGATCTTCGTGTCTACGAGTCGACCGAGGATCAGGTGCGGCGGGTGTTCGAGGATGCAGGGATCACCTTTCTGCGTTTGGACCAAGGTGAAGGTGTCTTGATCGATGTGACCAAGGCGAAAAAGGCCAAGTGATCGTAACCGGTTGATGCGGGTTTCGGTGGCGCGCCTGTACGGAAAGGCAACTTTGGGAGGGGGGTCGTTTCTGCGATCCTGTAGGCAAATGGCACAGGGCGAGACGACATTTCTGGATGCTCCGCCGGACAGCGAAACGCTGACCGACTACGACCATGCTCATATGGTTCTCTACCTCCGCATTTTCGACGCTGCCGAGGAAGGGGCCGATTGGCAGGAAGTGGTCGAAGTCCTGTTTGGCCTCGATCCGATGCATGATCCCGATCGCTGCAGGAGCGTCTATGATAGTCACCTCGCGCGGGCCCGCTGGATGACCGAGCACGGCTACCGCGACCTGCTTCGGCAGGGGGGTGACGGCCCGAACGGCTGAGTCACGCCGAAACTCGCTCATGTCGGGTGGGCCGGACTCCCGGAAATCAATCAATACGTGTAAAATCAGGCCGTTTCAGGGAAGTTGACGAACGGGATTTGTCATGCCGTCGGAACGCTCCGGCTGGCGTTCCTCGGCAGAGTACGACTACGTCGAAGACCTGAGCGCGTCCGATCTTGCCTGGGAATGGCTGCGCCGCAACAAGCGCTACGCAAAGGACTATGCGACCCTTTCCAAGGCCGCACCGGACGACGCGTCTCTGAAAGACGCGCTCCTCGACAAATGGGGGTTACGATTTCGCGGCCGATCCCAACCTCCCGGCTCCAAAGGCCTGCGCACTCTGGG
Organism: Tateyamaria armeniaca; assembly: GCF_045797845.1. Lineage (NCBI taxonomy): Bacteria > Pseudomonadati > Pseudomonadota > Alphaproteobacteria > Rhodobacterales > Roseobacteraceae > Tateyamaria > Tateyamaria armeniaca. The sequence goes on along the minus strand of NZ_JBHDIY010000002.1, from coordinate 761,314 downwards.
CCCCAACGGTGGATCCGTCGGTGATCGTGCTGCAGAAGATTCCGGAGGTCCTGAGCGGCGCGGCGGAACCGACGATCCTGCTTGAAGGGACCATCCGTTACGCCCATGACGGCCTCCACCATCTTCTTGGCGTTGGCGGGCAACGTCGCCTGCAGGTTCTGCAATCGGATCCCGACGATGATGCGTTTGTGGCGATCGTCCCACTCGATCAGGATGGCTTTGCCCGTCTAGAGGCTGTCTACAGCTTGCTCGCGCGGCTGCATGGCCGAAAGGTACCTGCAGACAAGCGCCTCACCCGCCAGAAACGACTGCGTGCCAAGCGCATGTTGCAAGCATTTGACGGACGCGTAGTCGGCGCGTCGCAACGCGAGATTGCTGAAGTGGTCTTTCGGCTATCCCGGGTCAGCCGGGACGAGTGGCAAAGCGCCCCCGAGCGCTTCGCCGTGATCAGGCTGATCCGTGATGCCAAAAGACTGGTAGAGGGCGGTTACCGATCACTACTGCGTCCCGATGTGCATCGATAGACCTTCTGTTTTTTCGCTGTGCGTTTTCCGCACCCCCATCTTCGCACTCCATCCCACCCGTCGCACTTCGCCATCGTGGCCGCAACCAGCCGCCGTTGTCCGGCGGCCTCACGGACCCCAAGGAGGCTTTCCATGCGACCAGACCACGCTCCCCTGCCGCCGCGCTATCTGCGCACCAAGGAGGCCGCGCAGTTTCTCAGCCTGTCCGCGCGCACCCTTGAGAAGCATCGTACCTATGGCACCGGCCCGGCCTATCACAAGCTGGGTGGGCGCGTCGTCTATTCGATCGAGGATCTCGAGGCTTGGGTCCAGCGCGGTGCCGTGACCTCGACGTCCGATCCACGCGGAGGACGCGTGTTGCCCGCGAAACGCCATGTGCTGACCGCGACCCCGCCCGCGGGCCGGGCCTTCCGCTGATCCGGTCGAGACGTCCAAGATGTCCCGCAGTGCGTCAGAACGCGGCCAGCTCGATCTGTTCCACGCGCTCCCCGGCGAGTTCGCAGTACGGGACGCGCAGGATCTCATGTCCTATCCCTTTTTTTCCTTGTCCAAGACCCATCGCACCCGGCCCATCGAGTTCGCAGCGGGCGGCATCGAAATCCGCGTAGAGGCCGTGGCGGACCACGGGATGGCTACGATCTGGGACGCCGATATCCTGATCTGGGCCGCAAGCCAGATCGTCGAGGCACGCGATTCCGGGTTGCGCACGTCGCGGCTCATAGCGGCGACGCCGTACCAGATACTCACCTTCATCGGTCGGGGCACTTCGGCCCGCGATTATCATCGGCTGAAGGCTGCGCTCGATAGGCTGCAATCGACGACGGTCTGCACCTCGATCCGCCAGCCGGCCGAAGGACGTCGGCACCGTTTTTCCTGGATCAACGAGTGGACCGAACGGATCGATACCGGCGGTCGCCCAGACGGAATCGAGCTGATCGTGCCGGACTGGTTCTATCGGGCGGTCATCAATGACACACTGATCCTGACCATCGACCGCGCCTATTTCGATCTGACGGGCGGCCTCGATCGCTGGCTCTATCGCCTCGTGCGCAAGCATGGTGGCCGCCAAAAGGCTGGGTGGCGGTTCGAGTTCCGACATCTCCATATCAAATCCGGCAGCCTCTCGCCCTTCAAGCGGTTTGCCTTCGAGCTGCGGGACATCATCCGCCGACAGCCATTGCCGGGCTATCGCCTGGCGCTCGAGATCGAGGCGCGGGGGCGACGACTGCTCGCCTTCGAGCCCCGTGGACAAGCTGTGGACGGGCTCGTGCCATCGGGAACCCCGGGTATCGTGCCATCGGGAACCGGACCCTCGTGCTATCGGGAACCCGGTTTGGGTTCATCCATTTCAAAAGACGACAGAATTCTGGACCGTAACTTAGATTCTAACTCAGAATCTAACTCTTGTTGCGCTGCCCCCGCAGGGGATAAGCCCGCATGTGGACGCGCTCAATCCCTCGAAACGGGCCCTCAGAATGACACGCCCGAGCGACCTCTCGGCACTTCGAGGAGGGCGGCGACATGAGCTCGATCCGCTCCGAACCGCGCCAGGTTGGTGCACAGGGTATCGGTAGCGAAGGCGACCTGACCTTTGTCGAGCTGACCTGGAAGGAGGGCCAGATCGAACAGTGGATTCGGTTCGGCCATCCGGTCTCCGAAGAGCGTGTTGATCTTTCTCGGCGCCGCTTTGGCTTCGCGCCGGGGACGATCTTCGGGGTCAACCGCTGGGCGGCCAACGCCTATGGCACGGTCCTCTCGCGCTTCGACATCCTGCAGGCTGCGAAGCCCGGAACTCCCCTTCAAACGCTGCCCTATCTACGGCCTGGAGGGACATTGCTGCTCTCTACCCATAGCTGGCCCAAGGTCGAACGCGTGTTGCAGACGATCGACGCTATCGAGACGCTTGGCATCGACCCGGCGGATGCCTCGCCGGACTACTGGCGACACCTGCACAATCGTCTGGCCACCGCGCAACCGGCCCATTCCTATACCCGTCTCCAGCACCGCGCCTGGCTCAAGCGGCGGAGCCTCGGGCTATGAAGGCGCGGCGCACCATCGTCTGGGCGTCGGCCCTGTCGGTCACCCTGATCGTCATTCCCGCAGTCGTTCAATGGTCGCCGCGTTTACTGTGGAATGCCAGCGCGAGCGTTTCCGTCGGGCTCTATCGGCTGCACACTGTCGAACGATTGGCCATCGGGGATCTGGTGGCCGCTGCACCACCCCCGGCGCTTTCGGATTTCCTTGCTTCCCGCGGATATCTGCCGCGCGGCGTGCCGCTGCTCAAGCATGTCGTGGCGCTCGAAGGAGCATTGGTCTGCCGCTCGGGCGACAGGATCACCGTCGATCATCGCCGTCTTGGCCAAGCCCATGCGCAGGACCGCTACGGCCGCGATTTGCCCGTATGGCGGGGCTGTCTTCGGCTCGGTGCTGGCGAAGTCTTCCTCATGAACCCGGATGCGCCGCACAGCCTCGACGGGCGGTATTTCGGGCCGTTGCCGCTTACCACGATAACCGCCCGGCTGACACCGCTTTGGACTGTTTCCAACGGCGCCATCGCAGGGTCGGCGCATCCGGAATCCACACAACACCGCAACAGAAAGGAGGCACGCCATGCCCCAGATCGGTGAATTCACCCGCACGAAATCCGGCTTTGCCGGATATGTCCGGACACTCACACTCGACCTCGAGATTACACTGAGCAAGGCCGAGCCGACCGAAGTCGAGAACGCACCCGACTACCGCCTGTTTCACGGTGACGGCGACCTCGCCCGTGAAATCGGCGCGGCCTGGTCGCGCACCGGGGAAAAGGCCGGCGAGTACTTCTCGGTGCTGATCGATGACCCGATGCTGGCGCAGCCCATCCGCGCCAATCTCTTCCGCAACGGCGAAAGCTCGGTCTGGTCGCTGCAATGGAACCGTCCGCCCAAGCGCAACGGGGCGGCGTAAGCGATGGCGCTGATCAGCTCGAAACGCAACAACCGGATCACAGTCGAGCGACCTTGCATCGCGCAAATCTGGGCTGCCTTCCTTCTTTCTGGCCTTGCCGTGACAACACCGATCAGTGGTCCGGCTCTCGCCGAAATCCCGGTCGTCATCCGCGATCCAGCCCGCGATCCCCATGCCGCCGCAATTGCCGAAGCCTCGGTACGCTTCGCGATCCCGGAGCACTGGATCCGTGCCGTAATGCAGGCCGAAAGCGCGGGCGATGCACGTGCGGTCAGCCATGCCGGGGCCTTGGGACTGATGCAGGTCATGCCCGGAACATGGACCCTCTTGCGGCAGGACCACGGTCTCGGAACCGACCCGTTCGATCCGCGCGACAACATCCTCGCAGGCACGGCCTATCTGCGCGCCATGCTCGATCGCTATGGCACCGTCGGTGGTATGCTTGCCGCCTACAATGCGGGGCCGGGCCGGTATGACGCATACCTCTCGGAGGGCCGTCCGTTGCCCGCCGAAACCCGCGCCTATGTCGCGATGCTGGCACCACGTCTGGACGGCGCGGCGCCGCTCCCGAGCCGCGCAATCGTTGCCGTTTGGCGCGAGGCAGCCCTCTTCACCGACAGATCGGCGGAGCGTCCGCAGCGAAATGCTGGCAATCCGGATGCAGGTCGACCGACCCGCGAAATGGCTCCAGTCACCCCCAATCCAAGCATTTTCGTTGCTCGGCCCGGCGCGGAGACACGGCCATGACCGTGATCGCGTTTTCTCAGGCTCTGGAAGGCCGTGGCGTAATCGCGGTGGAAGGGCGCGCTCGGACAACGGGCGGGAAGGATAAAGGGCGAGATAAAAGGGCATGCCACGAATGCCGCAAGTCCCTGACGGGACTGGCGTTTTCGCGTGCATGCCTTTCGGACGTGTGCAGGTTTCCGGGATTTTCCCTGCGGTTTCAATGCTTCTGCATGCACAGGGGTATTTCCGTCCTCGGATGGGGCTGTGCATGACCGAATCCGAGCACGACTTCCGGATCAGGCCCGGCAAACCCCGGAGCACTCGAACGCCGCGTTCCAAAGGCTTCGTGGACCAGGTGCTGCGCGCGGCTCAGAAGGCCGGGCACACCGGGCCGTCTCGTCGTCCGGGTCGGCCAGGACACTCGACTTTCGGGCGCGGCCATGGCCGGTTCGGGCGCAGCCGACTGTTCTCGCCCGCGCGTCGCGTTGTCGTCAAAGCCCGCATCGCCCGTCACAAGGGCCGGGCCTATCGTGCGGCTCCGCTCTCGACCCATCTTGCCTATCTGCGCCGCGACGGCGTCAGCCGGGATGGGGAGAAGGGCCTGCTTTTCGATGCCGAGACCGACGGTCTGCACGGTTCCGACTTCGCGGCCCGATGCGAGAATGATCGGCACCATTTCCGCTTCATCATCTCGCCCGAGGATGCCTCTGATATGGAGGACCTGCGCGGGTTCACCCGCGATCTCGCGCGGCGGATGGAAGCCGATCTCGGCACGCGGCTCGACTGGGTCGCGGTCGATCACTGGAACACCGACAATCCGCATGTGCATCTGATCGTCCGGGGCGTGGATGATCTTGGCGGCGATCTCGTGATCGCGCGCGACTACATCAGCAGCGGGCTGCGGTCCCGCGCCGAGGATCTGGTCGCGCTGGAGCTCGGTCCGAAACCGGAGCACGAAATCCGGCATGCGCTCGAACAGGAGGTCACGGCGGAACGCTGGACGCGCCTCGATCGGGAGCTGCGCTATCAGGCCGATGATCTCGGTCTGCTCGACCTGCGCCCCTCAGCACCCGGACCCGCGGACCCGCAAATCCGCCGGTTGATGATCGGCCGCCTTCAGTACCTTCGGAGACTCGGTCTCGCGTCGGAAGGCCGCCCCGGCGAATGGATGCTCGGGCTCGAGGCCGAACGCACGCTCCGCGACCTGGGCGAGCGCGGCGACATCATCAAAACGATGCACCGCGCCTTCGCCGAGCGGGGGCAGGACCGCGGCTTATCCGATTTCGCCATCGACGCGGACACGCCAAGGGATCCGATCATCGGGCGCCTGGTCGAGACCGGCCTGCATGACGAACAGACCGGCACCGCCTATGCCGTGATCGATGGGACGGATGGGCGCGCGCATCATGTCCGCTTCCGCGGTCTGGACGCCTTCGAGCACACTCCCGCGTCTGGCGGCATCGTCGAGGTCCGCCGCTTCGGCGGCGCGGACGATCCGCGTCCGACGCTTGTCCTGGCCAACCGGTCCGATCTCGACCTGCAGGGCCAGATCACCGCGCCCGGCGCGACCTGGCTCGATCACCGTCTGGTCCAACGTTCCCGCATGCCGCTTGCGATGGGCGGGTTCGGGGCGGAGGTCCGGGACGCCCTCGATGCCCGTGCCGAACATCTGGTGGATGAAGGGCTGGCCCAAAGGCAGGGACAGCGGATCATCTTTCAGCGCAATTTCCTCGCGACCCTGCGGCAGCGCGAGCTCGACGCCACGGGCCGGACGCTCGAGGCCGAGACTGGTCTCCAGCATCAACCCGCGAAACCCGGCGAGCATGTGACCGGCACCTACACCCGGCAGCTCCGTCTGACCTCCGGCCGCTACGCGATGATCGAGGGTTTCGGCCCGGACGGCGGTCGCAGTTTCCAGCTCGTCCCCTGGTCCCGCGAGATCGAGCCCCGCCTTGGCCAGCACATCACCGGGATCGCGCGCAGCGGCGGTGGGATCGACTGGAGCCTCGGGCGCAAGCGAGGGCTCGGCATCTGACGAAAGGACCCTGACCATGACCGCCACGAAAATCCTCTGGGGACAGCTCCTCGCCGTCTTCCTGATCGTGCTCACGACGACCTGGGGCGCGACGCAATGGGTCGCGTGGCGGCTGGGGTTTCAGGCGCAACTGGGCAGCCCGTGGTTCGAGGCCCTCGGCATGCCGATTTACCCGCCGCCCGCCTTCTTCTGGTGGTGGTACTTCTACGACGCCTATGGGCGAACGGTGTTCTGGGAGGGCGGCGCGATCGCGGCCTCGGGCGGGTTCATCTCCATCGCCGTGGCCATCACCATGTCCGTCATCCGGGCGCGCGAGGCCGCCGACGTCGATACCTATGGGTCTGCCCGCTGGGCGAACAGGGCCGAGGTCGAGGCCGCCGGGCTGCTGGGTTCCGATGGTGTCGTGCTCGGCAAGCTAGATCCGGACTACCTGCGCCACGACGGGCCGGAGCATGTCCTCTGCTTTGCGCCCACCCGGTCGGGCAAGGGTGTGGGCCTCGTGGTCCCGTCGCTTCTGACCTGGCCAGGCTCTGCTATCGTCCACGACATCAAGGGCGAGAACTGGGACCTGACGGCCGGGTTCCGCGCACGCCATGGCCGGGTGCTGCGTTTCGAACCAACCAGCATGACCTCGGCCGCCTACAACCCGTTACTCGAGGTCCGCCGCGGTGAGTGGGAGGTACGCGATGTTCAGAACGTGGCCGACGTGCTGGTCGATCCAGAAGGCTCGCTGGAAAAACGCAACCATTGGGAAAAGACCTCACATTCGCTGCTGGTGGGCGCGATCCTGCATGTGCTCTACGCCGAACGCGATAAGACCCTCGCGGGCGTAGCGGCCTTCCTGTCCGACCCGCGCCGCCCTATCGAGCAAACCCTCGAGGCCATGATGACAGCGCGCCACCTGGGCGAGGCGGGGCCGCATCCCGTGATCGCCTCCACGGCCCGGGAACTCCTGAACAAGTCCGACAACGAACGCTCGGGCGTTCTGTCGACGGCCATGTCCTTCCTCGGCCTCTACCGCGACCCCGTCGTCGCCCATGTGACCCGGCGCTGCGACTGGCGCATCGACGATCTCATCGGCGCGGAACATCCGACAACGCTTTACCTCGTCGTGCCGCCTTCGGACATCTCGCGCACCAAGCCGCTGATCCGATTGGTGCTGAACCAGATCGGCCGCCGCCTGACCGAAGATCTGAAAGATACGCGCCGCCGCCATCGTGTTCTGATGATGCTCGACGAATTTCCGGCACTCGGTCGGCTCGACTTCTTCGAGAGCGCACTGGCCTTCATGGCGGGCTACGGGATCAAGAGCTTCTTGATCGCGCAGTCGCTCAACCAGATCGAGAAGGCCTATGGCCAGAATAACGCCATTCTCGACAACTGCCATGTCCGGGTGAGCTTCGCCACCAATGACGAACGGACCGCCAAGCGTGTCTCGGATGCGCTCGGTACGGCGACCGAGATGAAGGCGATGCGCAACTACGCCGGGCACCGGCTGGCGCCCTGGCTGGGTCACCTCATGGTCTCGCGCTCCGAGACCGCGCGCCAACTCCTGACGCCGGGCGAGATCATGCAGCTCCCGCCCGACGACGAAATCGTCATGGTCGCAGGATCGCCGCCGATCCGCGCGAAGAAAGCACGGTATTTCGAGGACAGACGGTTCGTCGATCGCGTAGTGCCGCCGCCAGAAGCGCGGAAAGGAGATCCGGTCCTGCAGGATGATCCATGGTCATCGCTTCCCACCATCGAAGCCGATACGCCAGCGGGGTCTTCGACAGCTTCGACCAATGCGGACGAAGCGAATGCAGGCCTGCGTCGGGAACCTGACTTGCCTGAGCGTGTGGCCGCAGCCCCGGAAAAGACGACAGAACCGGCGCGCGAGTTCGAGATGATACTCGATGACGAGCCGGAGGAGGCGGCACGGCAACGTCAGGCCCTGCGCAAGCAGATGGGGCAAGTGGCCCGGCAGGCTTCGCTCGACCGCAATGACGGCATCGATCTCTGAGGGCATCATCCATGCGCGACCGTCTCAACCTGTCCCTGCCAGCCGAACTCATCGGGCGGATCAACGATATGGCCGACCGGAAACGCGTGACCCGCTCCGCCATCGTCGAGGCGGCGGTCGAGTCCTTCCTCTCGCCTGATCATGCCGACATGCAGGAGGCCGCCCTAACGCGCCGCCTCGATCGCCTCTCCCGCCAAGTCGCCCGCCTCGAACGAGACCAGCGGATCACGATCGAGACGCTCGCGCTCTTCGTACGCTTCTGGCTCACCATCACCCCGCCGATCGCGCCAGAGCAGCAAGCCGCGGCACAGGCCAAAGGTCGCGAACGGTTTGATGGATTCATCGAGACGCTGGGCAAGCGGGTACAGAAGGGGCGGTGGTTTGCAGATGAACTTCCGGGTGATGTCCCAGACAGTAGATAGGTATCTTGAGAATTAGAGCGACCCACTGCTGCCGTTGACCTTTCACCGCGCAGTCCTGCCAGAACGATCCTGATCTTCTCCTCGGCAGAATACTGCTTGCGGGTTTTCCGCTTGATACCCCTGACCAGCCTGTCGGCGGCGTCCTTCGATGTTCCGGATGTCTTGTTCATCTTCGCTCCATAATGGCTTCGATGAACCAGAAATCCTCCGTTGCTCAAACACCTAGTTCTGTCCGGTGGGCGCTGACGTCAGGCACCTCCAGATCGTAGGTTCTGAAACGGTTCACCAGATGCGGCATCGAGACGGCCTCTTGGACATTCATGTCCCAATCCAGATGGGCGATTATTGATTGAGCGACATTCAGCTGAGATGGTCGAAGATGGCACGCAGTATACTGGCTGTCCCTTTGCCCGGTGCATAAATTGGCAGGTCGCCATCGAGAGCATCCTTCACGCAGTAGAACGCCTGGTGGCTGCTACTTTTCCATGCGAAGACGAAAATGTCGGCTGTCTTTGCAAGATTAGAAAGCTGTGCAGTCGCGACGAGATCAGAGTTCACAACGACCTTGGAGCCTGGGAATAATTCCTCCAGTGCGATCTTGGCACGGGCACCCGCTGACTCCGCGAGTGTGTAGATTCCGATCGTCTTGCCATTGAGATCGGGCTTTGACTTTGCCTCGGGACCCTTCTCGTCTGTTACCCCCTTGAGCGTGGCGACGGCGTCGCCGCCTACACCGTAATCCTTCGCCAGCATTTCCAGAGGCATAAGATCGACCGCAGTCAACCGATGCGAAAAGCCGGTGGCTTGGCTGAGCACTTGCAGGAAGAACCTTAGACGGGCGTCACGTGCATCATCAGAAGGACATGGCAAAATCGCAAGAGTCTCGCTCACATCTAGACTCCACGGCAGATAGGCAAACGAACCAATCCGCTTTTGCACGTCCTCAAGGTCGCCAACCAATGAAACATACTCGTCCGACGACAATCCTTGCTCTATCAGGATAGCGGTCAACTGAGCTAGTAGATCAAGGTCAGTTCGCGAGAGCGTCTCGTCCATCGCAATCAGTAAGAGCAGCAAAGATGCAATTGGCTTCGCAGCAGGCGGCGCCTCCCTCTCGTCTGGGAAAAAGCTGGTTATGATCTGAGGAACCGCACTTCGAGCAATTGCACTGGCGTCGTCATCCAAACCACTGAGCGCGTCGGCGAATTTCTTCGCTGACTGCAGATCCTTTCTAATCTCCGTTGTGTCCCAATTCGTCGGGGCAGATTGCACATCTCGTTCTGCCTCCGCGAGATTCTTGCCAGCCTGCAATTGCTCGACCCAGCGCATCCATGGATTCACTTCTTCCAACTCTGAGACATCGGAAGAGTGGGCTTCTTCGGAAACTTGCTCGTTCGCAAGGCCCACAATTTTCGTCCGCACCGCCGGAGCGAGGCCGTCAAGCAATTCTGGGGGAACCTCGTCAACCACGGCCAACAAGCGGTCACGGGCGTCACTAGTTCCGATGATACCAACGCACGAGACTAGCCGGCTGAGCGTCTTCCTGCTGGGCGGCAACCGCAAGTAGAACTCGAATGCTCTATCGAATTGCCCATCGTCAAACGCTTCGTCGGCCTCATTTAAGGTCGTACCTGGCGAGGAATTTAGCCCAAGAGATGGTAGCGCTTGGAACAGCGAGGTGTTCGTGCCCGCAGGCAACAAATTGAGCAGTGCATCAATGATATCGCGGTCAGGATTTCTCTGAAATTGCTCGTAAAGTACGAATGCCTTGACTACGCGCGGCGCACGAATGCCCCGACGTGACGTGAAGAGTTTAGGATAGGGTTCAAAGATATTACCCGCGAATGCTTCTCGTACAGCCTCCGCATCTCCCGTTGCTTCTGCCGGGTCGACATAGGTCCTGTAGAGCGCCTCTATGAGGTCAGACAGAATCTGCGGTGGAAGCGCGAGATCCGCTAGCGTTTTGATACGCCAGTGATCTCGAGCGATCTCTGGCCAAAGTCCAAGACCCGCGCTCAGCCGGACTTCGAGGTAACGGAGGTTCTCCTCATTTAGGCGCCCAGTCTGTTTGAATTCGCCGATCATCGCCTCGGCCTGGTATACGTCCCCGGCAAGCAAGGCGCGTTCAAAATCGCTACGGATAGCACCGACCGGGCGAACACGAGCCTGGCTCTCCTGGGGGCGTCGCGCGATAATCTCGGCGAACTCGCTTAACCGACCCGAAATCGCCTTCATCGCAACCTCGTCGGCTCCAGTGAACCGATAAACAGTCCCACCAAAGCGGCCCAAGAGCACGGCAGCCATTGGGTCTTTTGTATCAACCGGCACGCGCTCGAAACGGCTAAGCCATGTCGGACCAAGCCAAGCGTTGATTTCTTCTCCGAGTTCATTTCCGCCGTGGCGTCCCAGAGTTGTCGCGTACCAACCGGTGATAGTGCCACCACGAACGAAAGGCAGGACAAGCGGAGCGCCTGGATGTAATCCGGCAAGAAGGGCTAGCCACTGCCGAACTTGGTCTGCTTCTCGCGTTGGAGCAGTCCCGTCGACAAGCGACAACCAACTCAGTTCGTTAGGGTTAGCGAAGAAGCGCGCCAACCACTCCTGCTCTTCTGGAGGGAGGTGCTCGATCAAATACCCGCCTCAACGTAAGATTCGAAGTTGATCCGGGCTTCAGCAAGCGTCTTGGAAGATGTGTCGTAGACGACCATCTCATCGTTCAGTTCGAGGCCGTAGTAAGTTAGATTCATGGACCCAGTCAGAAGGCCGCGTTTCAGGAGAACACCCTTTACGTGTAAATGTTGACGGCGAACGATGTGCAGTTTGTCTTCTAGCCCTCCCTCGGCGGCAGCCGAAGTAAGGGCGTCGATCAGCGGATCATTGTGTTCGTTCAGGCTGGTCGCGATACCTAACGCCGTGCCTCGGGCCATTAAGTCCGTCATCACCTCAATCAGTCGGATCTCGCGATTACCCCATTCGGGATTGAGAGTGCCAAAACCTCCCGCCCGATTGTCGAAGAGGGCAATATTGCTGATCCATGGGCTGACGAGCCAGGCACGTTCGCCTCCTGGCGCAACCAATTCACCAAGAAACATCATTTGTAGTAATTCGCGGATCAAATTCTGGCTTGTTACTGCGCTCTTGAAGATGCGTCGCGTCTCGAAACTCATTGCAGCGCCTCCGCGATGTCGACGTCGATATGGAAGACATCCTCAACCCGACGGACGGCTTGAACGCGTGCAAACACGGAAAGATATCCTGTCTGAACTGGGTTGGTAGCTAAGAACACTAGGGCGTCGGCAAGCAAAGACGCCGCCGCCATTGGGCACACCAATGTAGCGGCGCCAAGGTTGGCGAGACGATCAAGACACTCGCCCTTCCAGCCTTCTCTCTCCAGATCGATTAGACGTTCATCCTCGCCAAGATAGGATTGCAGCAGCAATGGATCAGGCGCCGGCAACTCGGCAAACGGCGAATAGACACGCAGTCCCGACTGTCGAATTTGCAGCCCCCGTGGCCAAAGCAACCCGTAGATCACACCGAAGCGCCACTGGTCCGCATTTACGGAGGGGGCATCAATGCCGGCGAGACCAAGCGCCGAGTCGATTTCGTCTGAGCGGGCCAACCGATACGCAAGCAATCGGGCGTCGAGTTCGACTCCAAGTCGTTCTTCTTCGGAATTCCATAATCGCACCGCATTCAAGAAGAAGCCATCGCTATCGCTGCTTGAGCCTGGGCGCAGGACACGGTTCGCCAGTGTAACTAGGAAGGCATGGAAAGTGACAAAGCCTTCCTCGGCCAAAACATGGCGGAGAACCGAGAAAGCCTCATTGCTCTCCTCGGAACTCGAGGCGTGCCGGAAGGCTCGCGTTGCGGCAGGCACCGGATCGTCGCGGTCCCCTTCAACCACGACAGCGAGAAAGCGACCAAGTTGAAAGTCGCTGAGCGAAAAATCATTGTCGCGCAAAGCTGCAGTCATCAAACTGAAGAAACGGCGCGGGTCCTCGACATATTGTTGCTGTGCTTCCTCGATTTGACCGTTTCCGCCCGGCGACATCTCGCTAATCCAGATCTCTCCATTAGCGATACCGGCTAGCACGTCGTCTGTTTCACGCGGTCCTGAGGTCACGTCAAGCACCAGGCTTTCAGTGTCAATCTGCGGGCATAAGCTCGTTATTGCGCTAAGCGCTGCTGCGCCGACCGTTGATGTGTATCGCTCGCGGAGCCACGGCTCCCATACGGCATCAATCGGCGTCCAAAGGATTGCAGCCAGACCGAAAAGACTCTCGACGACCTGCCTATCTGCGAGGTAGTCCGCCAAATCTTGTCGTAGTCTATCCTGTTGGTTTCCTTGCGCATTGGCGTCGTCAACGATCGGTGACTGAAATAGTGCATTGAGAGTCTGGTTGAGATTGAGCTCCGCACTTCCGTCGCGAAGTCGCGAAGCTGCCTCGCGCAGGGTAATGGCCTTTGCCATTGCTTCATTGCTGACTGCAGTCAGCATAAGTTGCGCCAACCAGTCACGCGCGAAATGGCTATCTACCATCTGCAGATAGGCCCCATGGACCGCCTCATAGTGGAAACGAGCCGTGCGCATCGCTCGGTAGCGCGGGTCAGCCTCGTCGCCGAGGCTGGCCCAGAGGTCCTCAGGGAAGCGCAGCCGAATACACATTGCATCTACCGCGAGGCTGAAGCCTAGGGCAGCCGGTCCTCCATTAACTTCAAAGGTGAACTCTTTGGTTTGCGATCTGCCGTCGCGGAAGCGAATGCCTGCGTCGCTGCCAAGCGCCATTCGCCGTGCCTCGATCGGGCTTTGCCCCTCATGGCTATAAAACCGCACATCCTCGATTAGCGGGGTCCAAGGGCTGCCGCGAGGTGGGTCGAGTACGAGGCCCGGTTGACGGGCGACCAGTTGGCTTTGCCAGCGCAGTCGGGCGTTCGATGTATCAACGACGGTACCCGGTGGCGGCTGGACCTCCAGACGACGCGGTCGGAAGACCGGAACGTTTCGAACCGAGCCTTCAATCGAGGCCTGCCAGTCGCCGAGCGGGTCCAACCGCGCAAACGGCTCCAAGGGTACGGCTTGCTCGCGGCTCTGATCTAGCGTCGGACACATCCAGTGCCGCTCAAACGCATGGCTGATCCCGTATCGCCGCGACACACGTCCCGGCGCGAACTCGCGAAGCGCCTGGGCGATCGGCATCGCGACTTCTTCTGGCGTCGCCCTGCCTGGCTGGGGCAGGATGATATCAACCTCGGGCAGGTTGAGGTCGCTAAACAGATTGGCAGGCGCGAACTCAGGCATGGGCGAGTTGAAAACCTGGAAGTCTTCGCCGATCTCCCCCCAGGCGCGCCAATTGCTTTCAAGGCGTCGCAACGCCGTTGGAAGAACCTGTGTCATCAGAGGACGTGGATGATCCCAGAGCAGTGGTGCTATAGCACTCTCCTCGACCTTCAGGGCTGAGGCGAGATAGGCGGTATAGCGATCCAGTTCGGCTGGGATAGTCAGAATGCGTTGGATCAATCCTGCTAGCGCCGTCTGCCGCGCGCGTTGATAACTTCTGTGAGTGCTTGAAGAGAGATCGAGCCAGACACTTCCGCGATTGGACGAGGCTAGCGCTAGGCTCAGATAGTCGAGCGTCGCGTACACGGCCTGGATACGCATTACATAGCGGTTTCCGATTGGGAGTGTGCGGAGTGGCAGTTCCGGATCGAAAAGTAGATCGTAGCCCTGATAAGCGAGTCGATCGCGTCCGTAGTCCGATAGCACAGCAACAGTCCACGGGCGCATTTTCCGCGAACGACCCGCACGTCCCTTGCGCTGGAGGAACTGCGCAACGTCGCGCGGCGCCTTGTGCTGTACAACCGCTCCGACCCGCGGATCGTTGAAGCCAACTTCGAGCGATGCGGTTGCAACAATTATGTCAAGATTGTTGCCCACACCCGGGTCCATCGACATCACCCGTCCAACTGTCTTCCGGTCCTGCGGTTGAAGGCTGTGGCCAATTTCGACAACCGCTTCCCAATCCTGGCCATGCAGTTTTCGCTGTTCGACGGGTAAAGGTCGACGAAGCGAAGCTAGGCCACCATCAGGCCTGCTGGCGAGGTCTGGTGCCCCGTTGCTTCTGCGTCCCTCCGCGTCCAGCATCGCGAAGTACATGCGATTGGTCACGTCAATGTCATCGGTGAAAAGGAAGGTCCGCTCACCAAGGACTCCGCGGCTCTTTTTCTCATCAGGAGAATCGAGCAGCCGTGAAAGCAGCATACCCGTCTGGATCGTCGTCGACAGTAACGCGGTGCGCGACACCGGGTCGCCGCGAAGCGCGAGCAGATACTCGGCTCCCTCTGTGATCATTTCGCGATTGGAAGGCCTGATTTCGACCGTAGCTTGTTCAAAGAGACCTGTCAGTTGTGCGAAAAAGCGAGCGCCGTCCTTCAGCGTCGCCGAAAGCCCAACAAAGCCGACATGCCGACGCAACATTCGTCGCCAGCGCCGCAGCAAAAACGCTACCTGAGCGCCTGAACTCCCGGCATATGTATGGACCTCGTCGAGCAACATCATCTCAACTGAGCGTTGTGCGCGGTTCCCGATGCCGAAGAGATGCCTATAGCGGTTGTCACCCATCCGCTGATTGAGCATCTCGGTCGTGGTAAACAGAATATCGGGCGCTTCGGTCTGGAGTCTCCGCCGCGTCAGAATGATCTCGTCGCTTTCAATAGAGCCAGCGCATTCAGTGCATTCAAGACGTTCAAGGTTTGCGCTTCGATCCGCGTCGCGCCAGACCATATCGCCGTCGCAACCAGACGACGGGCAACGCAGGTACTCGCAAACGACGCCGGCCGCAGAGTTGCGCCAACCTCCTCGATCCTTTCCAGCGGCAGTTTTGTGAGGATTGTCCGAGCTTTCCGGTGTCGGACCAAAGAAGGTCCCTATAATAATCTTGCGCCGACCACGATTGGCTAGCGTAGCGTCGAGGCGGCGGGCCTGGCTGTACACCTCGGCAAACTGGTCCTTAAGCAATTCGTTTCGCGGGTAGAGAGCTAGGACCTTGACCCAGCGGTCACCAGCCGCGTCCCGCTGGATATGGCACGCAACACGCGACAGCGCCGGCAGATAAAAAGCCAACGTTTTGCCGCTGCCGGTACCCGCGCTTACTAGTGTTGCGATCGACTGCGACTTCTCAAACCCGCCAAGAATCCGAGCTGCGGCATCGACCTGAAATCCTGCTAGCTTGAAGTCTGTCCCGTAACTTCCAATCAAGGCGGACAGTACGGCGCTAACCGACGGGTCAGAAGTCTTGGCAGCGATCCGTCTCAACGCGGTGGTGGGGTCCACTTCGCGCCTCGGATAACGGCGGCGGCGCCAGATGAATCGAAAATCGGCGACAAGCGTCGGCGCAGTCTGCCAGCCGGTCGGTCCCTGATGCTGGGGAAACAGTTGGCGAAGCCTGAATAGCAACCGAACGCCCTCGGCCATCCGCGAGCGGTAGTGGGTACCCTGTTCTTCACCGATATCGAAAAGTAGTGCCCGTTCAACCAGTTCGGCGACAACACCCCCAGCATCGTAGAAGCTGACGCCAACACCTATTGCGGGATCATCAAGCAGGGAATCGATTATCCCATTTATCTCACCTGCTGAAACGTGACCGTCCACCAAACCCCACGTTAGCAGTTTGGCTTCGCGCTGTTCGATTTCATCAAGCGCGGCGAGCAGCAGAGTTTCATCGGCCTCCATCGGCACCTCGGGGCAAGATGCGATAACTCGCAAAGGCGTCGTTTTCTGCAAGCCAAGTCTTGACTGTATCAGTAAGCAAATCCAGCGGTGCGCCACCGCTCTGCACCGCTTCCAAAAAGCTCTTAACTTCTACCGGAACGTTGTAGTCGAAGCTCTTAGTAGTCTCCGTCAACGCCGCAGCAAGGGATTGTACACGTTCAATACCTGTCAGATCTGAAGGGAGCCGTTTGAACTCCTCCAGGAAGTCCCGATGCTGTTTCTCATAGAGTTGAAACGCAGTCTTGTTGGCCGGGGTAAAGGCGATACGCCCTTTCACGATCGCAGGGTTCTCTCCTGTAAAGATTTCCTGGCGATATGCCTTCCAGGTTTTTGCAACCGTATCGGCGACATCATTTGAAGCGATCTTTAATTCGCTGATTAGCTTGGGCCAACGTGTACCCTTTTTGAGTATTGCCGCCGTCTGCTCGACCTTGAACTTCTCTAGAATTTCACTTGCGCGTTTCCGAACCGCCGTGAGGCTCGGTGGCGCCTCCACGTCAATCCCAGAATCAACTAGTAGCGCCCGCTGATCCAAGGCGCGCGATAGATCGGATGCCGGACTAACAAGGTCGGACCGCAAGCCCTCTAAATTGCTCGCTTCCTCCATATTGGCACCAAGGCTTTCAAGTGCCTCCAGTCGTTCACGCAGTGCCTTTGCGCGATTTGGAATGGAAGCGCTCATGACGTTTCCTCCGCAGCGGCCACTTCGACACTACTCACCTCTTCGAGAAGCTCGATTATTTCCGCTGCCGCAACGCCCGGATCAGCTTGTCCACGGATCGCCTCCTGCTGAGCTACACGCGGTTCCGCTTGCGTAAGAATCTGGTTGGTGCTCTCCAGAAACGACATTGTGCGCTGGATCAATCCGAGATCGATTGAGCCGAGAGCATTCAAGAGTTTCGGGATTTGCTCACGATCAGCCTCGTCAACGATCGTTGCTGTCTTGTCCAACAGATCGACGAAGCGGCTAGCTTGGAACTCAATCAACAATTGCTCAAACTCAGCACCGCGAACCGAAACTGCAGTCGGCCAGCAGTTCGTTTTTTGCAGCAACGGAATGATCTCGCGGAGATCAGTTACAAACGCGTTCTTATCGAAGTCGTCATCAGCAAAGTCCACAGTTTCGTCTCGGAATCTGCGAAGCTTGATGATGACCTTCTGAAGTCTCGGCCACAGCCGTTGATCACTTGTAGCGCGAATAAAGCTGCGAGCCTCGTCAGGCAATCCTTCGGTGTTTTTCTCGGTCTGGGCGTCGGCCGATAAAGCCGCTAGCAAGCGCGAAGTATCGATTGCAAAAGGCTTGTTTCCTGACCCTTGATAACTTGCAATTCGTTCAAGCAGTAGCGACTGCAAAATGCTCCGTACATTGTGCCCGTTTTTTCGCCCGAGTGCCAACCTCCTTAGTTCGTCCCACCCTTCCTCAAACGGTTCTACTTCGGTCTGCGGCGACGGAGCGAATATCCCTCGAAGAAGAGGTTCTGCTTTGTTTGTCTGCACTGGAGGAGACAGGCCGACGATGCGGGATTGATTGAGCAAGGCTCTCCCGACGGCGGTAATCTGCGAGGCCGCTTCGGCAACCAACAGCGGGACCAATTGATCAACTATCCGGTCTATGATCGCTGCACTTGCCACGTAGTCGACATCGGCCTCCGAATAAGACCAATGCTTGCCCTTATGGATTTCAGTGAAGCGGAGTGCGCCAAGGAACCCTTCGCGTAGGGTGCCATCCTCGTCTTCGTTGCTCTCACAAACAACGAGTTCGCGCCCGCCAACCGGGTTGCCTCGCGCACCCGCAATCTTAAGCCATCTTGGGCTAATCTCCTGTTCTGGAATTCGAAGCGCCGACCAGTTGATGGCACCCTTCAGCATCGCTGCAAGCGCCTTTCGAAGGGCGTTCGCGTCGGAATGGATAAGTTCTGCACCTCCCGCCCAAGCGTCGAGTTTCTTCGACCATTCGGCAATACGCGGTTCATGTGAGTCTGAAGGCGCTGTGGGTTGCGCGGGTGCAACCTCCCCTCCCACCTTGGGCGGCGGCGGATTGGTTGGCCGCTCGTCCGGCACAAAAGCCACGTTGGCGAGGTCTGCGGGCGTCGGCAGAGAGAAAGCCTTGAAGATTGCCGGAGGCACTTTCTCAAGTTCACTCTCGACGCTTGCGTTTCCGGCCCAGACGGCAAGTGCCGAACGAAGTCTCCCCTTCACAGGCTCCGGTTGGCTTGAATCGCGAACAAGTCCTGCAAGGTAGCGATTGGGAAGAAAGCCCTGAAAGTCGACGGGCGGAAAGGCCCCGCTGACAAAACTGTCGCGCATTAGCAGGGGGCGGCGCAGGATTTCGTTGATCACGCGCCGTGGATTGAAAAGAAGGCCGCTTGCGTCAGCCAAGTGTCGCCGGGCTAACTCCTCTATGGCTAGGCGATTAAAGGGGAAGAGAGAGTGTCCTACGGAAGAAAATCCAAACGCATCTAGCGCTTCGGCGTCCTCGTCGGTTTGCTCCTCGTCAATCCATGGCGGAAGCCAGTCAGTAAGGCTGTCGCCTACGTCACGCCGGGCAAAGAGCTTTCGCAAGCCATCGCCGCCCCACCGAGCAGCATTCAAATAGGCTCCGACGAGGTCAACAACGGCGTTTGTGATCTCCTCGTCGCTTTGTTTTCGATTGCCTATCACCCAGACCCGCTGCGCGCGAGTTAGTATCGTATCACGCGAAGCCAGATAGCCGTCGGTGAGAGCAAGGGCTGTCCGCATGGTCGCGCGAACCTTCTTGCCGTCATACGCTCCCTCCTGGACACAAACCTTCAGAAGAACATCTTGAATGCCGGAAAGTGCTGCGAAGTCCTCGATTAGAAGAACGAGATCCTTTTCGTCTTTCAACAGGATCTCACGAACCCCTAGGATAATCTCCTGTAGCGTGACACCGCCTGTGCTCTGCTCAAGCTGAAAAACATTACCGATTGCAGTGTCGACTATCGAGTTGAGTAGATCGACTGCAACCTGCCGTCGCTTCGGATCCGAAACAGCCAATTGTGTCTGGTAATAGGTCTTTACAGAGAAAGCAGCGCCGTTGAGGTCAATCTCGTCTGGTAGGATCAAGTCTTCAGCGAAGAACTGGGATTGCGTCTCATCTCCTTCAGCGCCTTCATTGCGTCCTTCTACTGCTCGGGAGATGACGCGATTCAGTACGTTATTATCAAAGTGATCTTTGAGCGCGGCATCTCCGAAGAGTTTTGGCAAATCACGCGCGTGACCGATACGTGGGACCAACCCAGCACGACGATCCGGGTGTTCGCGCGCTTCGATCTGCATCGCCTCAGCAAGTCCATTGAGAGCGTTCTCGATTTGCGCTCGGAACAATACAACCGCCCTGCGCTCATCCACCTCCGCCACTGCCCGAGTTAAGTCGGATCGTGACTTCTCAAAGCGTGAGTCTCCCGCCAACGGCTCGAGAATGAGTTCTACTACCTTGCGCAGGCTCGCGCTCTTGGGAATCCGAATGATATGTAGGTGATCGTGCTTTGGTGACCTCTGAAGCTGAGCGTCAAGCCATCTAATGATATGAGACTTCCCAATCCCCGACGGACCAGTAATCGGAAAGAGCAAGTAGCCCCCGGGCACGTTATCGGAGAGGAATGCGTCCAGCAGTTCCTGCTCCGAAGCTGGCATCTCGATGTTCGTGCCAGCGTTCCGAGTGGTGAGAGGCGACGGTTGATGAACCGCAAGCAGTACAGATACGTCCGCGGTCTCCGCCTCATTCTTGATGCAGGCATTTACCTCATCCGCCTCTGGCCAATACTTTTCGAGCATCAATCCACCTCTTCCGCCGGCGGCAGAGACACGTGCGAAACATCTCGCCAGGTGCGCATATTGGTCCCGGTCAGCGTCACCACGCCCTCTGTGTCACTGCGGTTCGCTAGTTTTATTGCGCCTTCCCGGTCCAACCGCTGGATTGCCCGCGAAAGAGAGGAGGACAGACTTCCATCTTTCGGCTGCGGCCATGCACGTTCCTTGAGCACCGCTTCCACTTGAGTCCGATATGTTCCGCCGTCGAGTACGGGCAGCACTGACGCGGCGCGTTCGACAAAGGCCGGACCAGTCAATTCGCGACTAGGGCCGAAGATGTCGGGCAGTGTATCTCGTAGTGCTTCGGTCGGGTCGATAACCCACTGCATGCTGTCACGAGCGAAACCGAGATAAAGCATCCATGTCTTAAGGCCATTCCATCGTGTGTTGTTTTGGGCGATCTTCTTAGCGCTGCTATCAATCAGTTGAGCACCTTCAAGTTCGGTGAGACGATCTGCGTTAACGTCGAGCGAATAGACGTCCTGAGCCAGCATCCATGCTACGCCACGTGACAGATCGGCGCTCCTAGCTTCCTCGCTTTCCCAAAAGCGCACATTGTTTGCCGGCAGAAATGCTACGGTTCGAGCGACTTTCGGAAGACGGGCTTCGGCGTCATCGGCTTTCTTGCCCAGGGCAGAAAGGTACGGCTCGGCTATGGTGATGGCTCCTTTGTCTTCTACGAATAGGCCTAGTTCAGTCCAGCGGTTTAGTGTTCGGGTCAATTGGCTTGTGTCGACCGGATCGGCTGCACCACCACAGACAAGGATCAGTTCGTCCCGTTCCCTTGGACCAAAGCGAACGAGAGCGCGAACCAGCACGATCAGTACATTGAAGAGTCCGTCACTCGCTTGGTTAAGGATGCTCACAGCCGCGCCCCAAGCTTGAACTGATCAACCGTCAGTACGTTCGAACCCGTGTCGGCAATGTGGCGCCCGAAATTCCGAGTATCCGGTGTCGAGGCAGGCGCAATGACTACGTGCAAGGGTCGGTTCATGTTGAACAGAAACTCTGGAAGACTATCAGCGGGTGCGCCGGTCCAGAGTGTTACACGAGGGAGTTATAAGATGACGGAAGTGTTGCTTCTTCTTCGAGCGAGTGGAGCAAAAGTAAATGATCCTCGCTCTGCTTGTGCAGGTTTGCAATAGCAGAGTTGCGGTGCCGAAATGCGGCCGTCGTTGCAACCTCGCGCACTCCAAACAACGACACGAAGTCTTTGAGAAGAGAGATGAGCGCTGCATCGTCGCTAGTTCCATCTATCGGCATGATCACCGGTTCGCGAAGATCAAGTTGCGGGAATCGGGACGTAAAAGAGCTAAGATCATAAGCACCAACCTCTTCGATTCCGAAAGCGGGCGGCGCGGAATAGTTCGTGTCCACTGACCCTATGCGTCTATGGACTGGACACCCACCGCACGCACGCGAAACGATCACCGATCGGCCCGGTGCGTTGCTTCGGTAGAGTTTGTCTAGCAGCGAAGAGATTTCTACCGAGCCGCTAAGCAGTTTGTCGAGTAAGCTGCGATTTTCGTCCGCTGCAACTAACGAGCGCTGACGCTCTTGACCGATCAGTTCCTCGAACCGCTCTTTACTCAGAAGCCCAAATTCATGCATTCCGATGACCGCGCGCTGAAAATAAGTCGACCAGTATTCTTCATTTCGGGCCTCGAAGTCTGAACCAGCCTCCACTTCATGCTGTGCGATTTTGGACGGCGGTTGCGACTCTAGTTGGATCATACCAGCACGCGCCATCATGATGAGAGTGCGCATATTCCAAGATTGATTGTAGTCGGACTGCTGCCTAAGGCGTGGCGGAACCGCAGCGAGATCGACTTCGAGCAACTGACCAATTCCATCAAGCTGATTGCTGCCGCCATACATTGTCGACCAGCGTTCAAAGGCAAGTTCGTCACTGATTAGCGATGGCGAGGCGATCTGGTCGGCGATTTCCTGGTCTCTTCGTGAGTAGATCAGGAAGGAGGCCGAGGGGCAGCCATCGCGACCGCCACGACCAACTTCTTGATAATAGCGATCGAGTGTCTCTGGGACGGTAGCGTGGACAACGGTTCTTACATCCTGTTTGTCGATCCCGACCCCAAAAGCTGAGGTGGCGACGATGCCATCAAGTCTGTTCTCCGACCATTGCTCGATGATGCGCCGCCGAGACAAATCGGAAGTCTCGCCGTGGAAACAATCGAGGCGGGCATAGCCAGTCTGTCGGAGCAATTTGATCCAGCGCTTCGCGTCGCTACGCTTGGTTACGTATAGTATGAAGGGTCGAGGCGCATGGCGCAAAATCTCAAGGACCTTTCGGTCCTTCTCGTTCGGATCGTCTTCGCGGTGTACCCAGTATTGAGGCTCCGGCCGAAGGTGGATCGATGCAATCATATGGACGATTCGAGTTGGACCGAAGAGCGCTTCTATCGTTGCTACGGTGTCCGGTGTTAACGTCGCGGACATCAGTAAGGTTCGAAAGGGCGCCCCCGCAGGACAAGCTGCTAGCAATCCTCGCCGAACACCCGCAAGCATTTGGAATGCAGGCCGAAAACCGTCTCCCCATTGGCTCACTAGGTGCGCTTCATCGATGATCAGATAGCTAAGAGATCCGACCTTTGCCGCTTCATAAAGCGCGGGCAGCAAGGCCCCCGTGGCCGCTTCTGGCGAGCAATAGAGGATACCTTGGCGACCTTCTCGGATCGCGGCTTTTATGGCCGCCCGATCTTCAACACCAAGCCCACTATGCCAGGCAAGCGGTGGGACGTCGCGGCGCGGAAAGCGCCGCTTGAGCATATCCCGCATCTGCCTTGCCTGATCGAGCACAAGAGCGGTCGTCGGTACTATGCACAGCGATAGACCGCCCTCTAGTCCACGCACAAGCACTGGCGCCTGGGCTACGAAACTCTTGCCGGAACCTGTCGGTAACGCAACGATCAGTGTCTCGCCCGGTGGAAGTAGAAACGCGCTGCGTACGGCCTCACGCTGCCCAGGCGACACATACGACCGAAAACCGCTAGTTTCCCCGAGGAAAGGGTCGATAGGTCGTTGCCAATCAAGCCGTACATTCCGCTCGGCAAAGATGTCCTCAAAAACTGGATTGTCCGTGCTCCCTAGCCAGGATGCACTCCATGGTTGCGCTTCAATGAGCACGTGGCCATTCGCCTCGCTGTGCGCGCGCACGCCACACGATGCCCACGCTTCACGATCCGGCCATCCTGGTCGAGTGGGCACGCGCAATTGTGCTTGTTGGCCGTCTCGTAATGACTGGCGAAGCAGCACATGCCGAAATAGAGGAACCGCGTCCGGCGCACTTGGCAACTGCCCGGTTGATTGCGATGCCCTTAATATCTGGCTAATTCGGTCGAAAATACCGTCATGAATTTCACCGCGTTTTTCGGCGCCCGGATCGAGCACAAGTTCCTGAAGAGCGGCGAAATCAAACTCAGCCATTACGAACCGCCTGATACGCGGTCGGTAATGGCGCGGTTCGCTGAGAGGAAAACAGCGCCGACGGTATCTACCCTCACGCTTGGCGCTCGAATGCCTGCTCTCAACGCAGTTGCGAGTATTTCTTCAAAGGCGAGATCGCTTTCGTCTGCAGCATCTGCGTTTGCGCGTACCCTTGCAGCCAATTGCCCAATTCGACCGAGATCCACCTGAAACGCATGCTGCTCCGCTCTGACAAGATTCTCGATGAGTTCTGGATCGGCACGTAGCGCAGTTTCGGCGACAACGCGTGCCTTACCACTCAGATCCGACCAAAACTCGAGTTCAGGAATGCCCAACTGGAGTACGCGCTTCCAGCTCCGGTCGTTGAGGTTTAGATCGACTGCACCGCTGTGATCTGGTTCCACTGAATAACGCCGCGTGAGCCGTGCGAGCAGAGCCTTGTCGGCAACAGGAACCAATTCGCGGTCTAGCCACAGAGAACGATAGAAGGGCGGCAGTGCCATGTCCCCGCGTCGTCTGATCGCCGCGTTCGCTGCGCTGGTTTCACGCCTGTGATCGCCCAAAACTTTGATGGCGCCCGCGACATCCGCCTCGAGCACGAAGTCGAACCGAAAGTAGATATCCGCGACTGGATCACCGACATGGTCAGGCGCAAATCGCCACATCGCAAACGACTTGCCGCGATCGTCGGCCTCGGTGAATTCCGTGACACCGCTTATGAGTGCGTCGCCATAACGCAGTAGAGCCACACCGTTTGCCCGCGCGCTGCGGCTGAGCGCAGTTCGTCGACGAAACGTATAAGGAATGGTCCTGATCGACTGGCCGCGGCGCCCACTCAGATCGAGGTCTAGCGCTCCGCCGCAGTGCGACATGAACGAGGTTAGCGGAAGCAAAGTGCGCTTGTTAGACATAGAATAGACATAGCGGAACGGCGGCGATGGCATGTCGCTTTCGGTTTGCTCATCGATGCGTTGGAACTGGAGCATCTGCTCGAGCCAGAGTACGGTGTCGCTAGCAAGAGATTTCCAGTCGTCGTCTACATCGGAAAGTTCGTCAACCATATCGTTCGGCGGCGCGCCAAGCGCATCGAGGGCGTCCTGTTGGTCGATAGCCTTGAACTCGCGTTCGATCAGACCCTGATCGCCTGCGCTGTCTTTTGTCAGATCAACGAGCGTATCGACGCCATCCATCAACAAGTCCCGGGCAATATCCCCCACCATTTGATCGATCAAATACTGAAGGCTCGCCACAGAGCGATCAAAGACCTTGAGCGCTTTATCGACGTACGCAACCCAGCGAACCTCGACTGGATCATCGTCGCAAACGAGAACGATCGAACGGACGGCGTCCCCCGACCCGTAGCGATCGGCACGCCCCAGACGTTGCTCGATTCGATTGGCATTAAGCGGAAGGTCATAGTGCACAACAACCTTCTTTCCGCCTTGGAGGTTTAGACCCTCTTCTGCATGACGATCACAGACCAGCACCTGATTGTCGCCGCCGTCGTGAAACGCCATCCATTCCGAACCTTCTGTATCGTGTCGGTCTACCGCAATACCGAGTTGCTCTGCAATCCGCTTTGCCAGCATATCGGCAGTCTGGGGGTCCGAACAGAAGACTACGCACTGCGCCTTTGCATCCAGAAACGGCCGGAGCGCATCGATCAGTGCATCCGCCCGATCCTCAAAAAGGCCCTTGCGCTCAAGGCATCGGTTGATCGACGCAAACCGGTCGGCGTCGCCGATCTTCGCCGCTTGGCGCGCGAGGACGCCAACTGTGCCCGCACCTGATCCGGGATATTGCGAAATTCTTTCGAGCACTTGCCAGAAAGCACGTACACGGTCTTTCCTAAGCGAGCCAGTTTCAGGGGCGTCGAGGTTCAAGGCCTCGCCGAACCGCCAATCTTCAATTGCCTCGGTGAGCGCTGCCCGATCATTACTACGGTAACGGACAATCTCCGCACCCGACCTCTCGGGCGTCAGCCCACCAATGCTTCGCCGACGATGACGCAGAATACGACGATGCAGACGGTAAACCTCGCTCAAATGCGCATGAAGCCGACCGATGGCCTCGATGAGTTCCGGGTCGCTCTCATCCGGCATCGTTTCGACGATCTCCCGCAACGCCGCCGCATGCTTCTGCACCAAATCGTCGTCTGGGAATAGGTCAGCGAGTTGATCGATAGTATATTCGAGGTAGAGAGCATTCTCTGGCGTCAAACCAGCAACAATCTCAGCTATGGCCTGGCGGCTTTCGACCTTGCGGCGAAACGCGTCCTCGCCGTCCAGAGAATAAGTCTTCGGGTCAAGTAGATGCAGCATCGATAGAAAGCCGCGTTCGTTGTGCAGAACTGGCGTTGCTGAAAGGAGAAGAACCCGATCTATCTCGGGCGCGGCGGCTGCGATCACTTCATAGGTTTCGTCTACGCCACCTGATCCTCGCTCGCTTAGATGATGTGCTTCGTCGATAACCAACATCGTCGCCTTTGGCAGCAATGCCATGATTTGTTCGCGATCGTCAAAAGCGACAACAAAGATGTTTTGGTCGAAGAACCGTTCGAGGAAGAACTTGCTAGCAAGCTCGGATCGCCACTGCCCGACCAGAGCCTTCGGAACAATCACTAAGATTATTCCACTCTCCTGCGTATCAAGAACGCATTGCCTGATGAGCACAGCGGCCTCAATCGTCTTTCCGAGTCCTACCTCGTCAGCGAGCAGGTAGCGTTGCACAGGATCCTGAAGAACCCGCCGCACGACTTCAATCTGGTGCGCCTCGAGTTCAACAGCGCACGAAAGCAGTGACGACATCCCGAGAGACGCTGCCCGTTGGCGCATTTGCGAGCGGACGAAGGCGCTGCGCGCGTCAGAAAATCGCGGACTTTCGTTAATTCGGTTGGCGAGAAAAGGCGTTGGATCCTCGATGGGTCGGTCCCACCTGACGTATAGGTCTTCGGCTGTCAGGTGTTTCGTCACTCTATTGGGAAACTGGACCAATTGACTATCGCCATGATCGTCGAGCAGTCTACCGATCTCCCATGCGCCCGACGTAGCGTCGAAGTGATAGACGCGTGTTTGTTCCGCGATCCTGACTCGTTCGAGGTCTTGAGCCTCAATTGTGTGCACAATGGTCTCGGAAGCCGGGGACTCGAAATACTCTACAGAGCATCGTGATCCCTTGCGGCCGATTAGCTTGCCAATGCCCAATGGTGCAAGGCGCTCAACTGTGGCTCTTACGAACAACTGCTCAAAAAACCTGCTCAACATTCAGCAACCGAGTGTTCCCCTTCTCCGCACGAGAGATCAACCCCAGTTTGGAGTCATTCTTATATCGAGCGTTCGCGCGCTGGTCTCAAGTCGACCTGGCCTGCCTGCAAACTCCCCCAATAGTAATCCACGGCGACAGATGGCCGCCGTGGATATCCTTTGAAAGCAAAGTCAATCGCAAATGTCAGGATCAAATTACGCTGACGTAAGAGCCGTCATAGTGTCGCCGACTCCTGCAGAGCAACGAAATGTTTCTTCCGCATAATATGGATAATCGGCAGCGCAATTAGAACCATCCAAACTTTCCCAACAATCTGCCCGGAAATGTAATCAAGACTTCCGAAGGCCAAGTAGAGGAAGACCGCGCTGTCTATTACTAGCCCTACAACGCTGCTTGCAAAGACAGCTAGCACAAGTCCTTTCTTCTGAAGGGGAGTATAGACAGCAAGGTCCGCAAGTTCTGAGAGTAAGAACGCGGCAGCCGATGCAATCACCAATGCCGGTGGCGCGAAGAAAGCGGAAAGGGCGGCACCGATGACTATAGCGCTAGCGGCCCACTTCACTCCCAAGCTACGCTGCACCAAGTCGCGCAGCACCAAAGCCAATCCGATCATAAGGACGCCGCTCGGGGCCGTCAGGCCTGGTGCAACCGGGATAAGACAAGGGCCGTCCGGTACACAGAATGTACCAACATTGCCGATCAGCCAGTTGGCCGCCGGAATACAGAGTGCGAAAGCCGCTAGAAAAAAGTATCCTTGTCTCCTGCTCGACATGGTTCTCTCCTTATGTGATTTGTGCTTGTGATGGTTTCGATGACCAGTCTTGCTTTTGATTGGCGAAAACCGCCCACCCCGAGGCCCTAAGTTCGCAGGCTGGGCATGCTCCACACCCGTAGCCCCACTCGTGCAACTCGCTTCTGTCACCTTTGTAGCAAGTGTGCGTCTCGTTCTTGATAAGCTCAACGAGTTCTGCCCCGCCCAACTCGTGGGCCAGTTTCCAAGTGGCCCCTTTGTCAATCCACATCAGTGGTGTGTGGAAGACGTATCGCTTCTCCATTCCAAGGCCGACCGCGACCTGAAGAGCCTTGATGGTATCATCACGACAGTCTGGATACCCCGAGTAGTCGGTCTCACACATTCCACCGACAATGTGTTTGGCATTGCGCCGGTATCCTACTGCCGCCGCGACCGTTAAGAACAAGAGGTTTCGGCCGGGAACAAAAGTATTCGGCAAGCCTGCGTCCGAGAGTTCTATGGCCCGGTCTCGCGTGAGTGCAGTGTCGCTGATCTCCCCAAGAACGCCAAGGTCAACCAAGTGATCTTTGCCAAGTCGGTCAGCCCATTTGGGAAATTTCTGCATAGCGATCTCAAGAAACTTCTGGCGAACCTCGAGTTCCACTCTGTGCGTCTGGCCGTAATCAAATCCAATGGTTTCAACATGTTCAAAATTTTCCAGCGCCCAAGCGAGACATGTTGCCGAGTCTTGTCCACCCGAGAACATCACGATTGCTGTGCCTTCCATTGCTGTTTCCAATCTCAATTCAGGAACGCAGGCTGTCCGGGAAGCGTCGCGCGAGCATGCTCTAGGTCACTTCCTTGGCGGACCCCCTGGTCCCGAACGAGGCGAACCAGGTAATCACTCAGCATTCGGATATCGGGCGGAGTGTTTTGCAAACGGTCCCAGGGTCTCCGTTCCTCATGGCTGAGGATCCACGTTCCTGAAGTCCACGCACACAAACCATCAGACGTTAGACAACTCAGCTTTTCGCGAAAATCTTCTCGTGTTCGAGCACCATGGAGCGCATATGCCATCTCCATTGCGTATCCCAGCGCGATGATTCCCACGCTGTGCTTGAGGCGCGATGTCCGCGGACTCATGCCAATCCATGCTTCCGGGAAGAGGTCCATGACGGCGCCATAGAAATCCGCGATGAGTTTCAAGGACCTCTTTGGTGCATCTTCACTCCTTGCGATATCGCGAAGCGCTCCATTAGAACGTGAATTCATAATGACCCGCTGGATCGCGTTGCTCGAAATCGAGCCCTTTGGGTTTGTGTGTTGCTTGATCTCACCCAAGAGCGCTTGCGGTGTATCCATGTCGCGCCCGTAGTAGTTCAAAAGCGTGGCCATATCCGCAGCAAATGCACGAGAGGACATTCGATCTGGCAAGCCCGAAACAGTCGGCAGCAGTTCGTAGATCAAGTCCTTCGGAAGTGGTCGGGTGTTGTTTATCAGTATGAACTGCCGACGAAGGTCCTCCTCGTCCTCGCAAACGATCGCGCTGACAAAAACCTGGAAGTCCTTGTCTGGCAGGCCATGAAGCGCCGTCAAACGCTGTTGCCCATCAACGATCTGTCCCGGAGGAGTATCTCCAATCTCAACCTCAACTGTTGAGAGGTTCTCGTCTAAGTCCGTCACCCGAACTCCGTCGACAAATGCCAGAACGACGGAGTTTGGAAGCACCGCCGAGTCCTGGCTGAGGTAATCTCGGATTTCATGGATGTGCTTGGAAACTTGGGGGCGCTGAAAGCCAAAAAGCTCTCCTTGTTCGCTTCGTCCGGCCCGCTCGATCCGCGCCATCGCGAAGATGTCCTTAGCCGTTGCGACAAACGAAAATACCTTGTGGCTATCGCTCTGTCGCGCGCGGATAGCTTTAAACTTCAACTTTTTCGACATGATCTCTTGCCTCTTCAATACGTCCCAAATGCTTGCGATAAGCTTGGAGATTATGGATGCCGCGACGCTTGTTTCGGTTGCTTGCGCGGAAAATGATCACATCAATTCCGGCTTCTGCGCAGGCGCGACATCGGCACGCCTTCCAAGGTCTTTCTACCAAAGTTCTTTGATATCTTTCCTTGAGACCTTTCAGTTTACGAGCCTCATTCGGAGTATGGTCATCATCTCGGCCCACGGCCAAGGGCGCTGTGTAGTCCATCACCGCTTCGAGCGCGTCCACTACTTTGACTTCACCTCTGTCATAAGCACGAAGGTTTTCCAAAGCGCGCCGCTCACGAGACTGAAGGTCTTCCTGCGAATACGCGCCTTGTTTCGCGAGGTTCTTGAGACCATTGTTCTCGATAGCCTGAGGAACCCGGATTGCAGAGAAATACTCAAGCCCACCCTCTGGCCTCAGCGCGTAGTAGTTCCGGTTAGAATCCTTGAACGCTCGGATAAGGGGTGAGGTCGTATCAAAGCTGGTAATGTTAAGGTGGCTGAAAGAAGCAATTTCTTCGGCCTTTGCAAATCCTAGGATGTGCATTCCGATATCATTTCCTATAGCGGCGCGTATCGCCTCAAGCGCCTTTTTTATTTGTGGCGCTCTCAACGGAACCATTCCGCCCACTGCGATGTAGCGGTACCCCATCTTCTTTAGGCGCAACGCGGCCTCCGCCATAGACGCTGGCGACCATCCTTGGACAACGCCCATTGGAGTAAAGCTATTACCTAGTCTCTTGCTCTTCTTGAGGAACTCTTCTGCGTTCACGGACGTGATCTCAAACCGTCGGCGGTTTTCTTCGAGTTGAGAGTTCTCAGTGCTGGCGTCGTCACTATCCTCATCGTAATCGAAGATGACATGATCGATTGAGCACCCGTGTGTAAACTGTCCGTCTCCGTAGAAATCGACCATTTCCTCGGCGGTATAGGGCGGATACTCGAGCTTGTGGTAAGTGAACGCTCCGCAGTCACCGAACATGAGCGAACCAGGAAAATCCTTCTCACGGAGCCTCAGGAACTCCCTTGCCCCGACGCGCCTAAAACGCATGGCTTGGCTTTCGGAGTATTTACCCCCGCCCTGATAACCACCGACAATCGCTCGCGAAACGAGCACACCGTCATAGGGCGCGTAGCCCAGATACTCATGCGGATAACTGTCGTCCCAATATGGTTCCCGGGTAGACGGTGAGCGATCCGTCAAGAAATCGTATCGCGGATCGACGTAGTCCAAGCTGTCTGCAAAGATGAACTTCATTTCGCCGCCTGCTTTTGAGATTCAGCGAAATCAAGCTGTACGAGATGCTCCGCGAGCGCCTTAATATGCCTAGGCGTGTTCTGGATTTCGTTCCAGGGTAAGCCAAGCGCATCCCACGTACCATCTGTCCAACAGCAATAGGGTGCTATGCGTCGAAGAGCAGCCTCGACTTCTTCAGACACATTTTTCGTCTGGTGCATTCGGGGCATCATGCGGTCCATGAGAACACCCATGGCTTGGATACCTGCCGAGTGCATCAATCGACTGTCCTGTGGCTTTAGTCCCCAAGCCTCGGGGAAAACTGACTTAACCGCGCTCCAATAAACGCAGAGGAGACGATACATCCCTTCGACATCGGCGGCACCGTCGGCCATGGTATTTTTGTATAGTGCCAAGGCCCCGTAGTTGTTGATTGAATGCTTCATCATGTTGATGAGAGCTGTGTCGATGACCACGGCTGTGGAGTTGTCTTGTTCATCTGAGACCCGCCGTATCAATTTGTAGAAGGGCGACTTCGCATCCTTATTCAGGATACCGCAGAGCTCGCTAGGTATCTTTGCTGGACGCAAATCATGCGGCAGGTCGGCGGAGATTTCAGGGAGTAGTTCGTTGATAAGTCGCCGCGGCAAAGGTTTTGCCTTGTTCACGAGAATGAACTGCTCGCGCTGAACGTCGATGCTCGGAGCTACAAAGCCAACGACTGGAACCATAATGTCTTGGTTGGAGCTACGACTAAGGGCGAACGCTCTTTGCTGTCCATCGACAATCCAGGCGGCTTTTCGATCAATGTCGTTCAGAGGTATTGAAAGCGTGCCGCTTACGGCTCCTTCGGGACTTGGGCCGCGCGATTGCTTGAATTCGATGCTGGATTGAAAGGCTAGGATGATAGCGTTCGGGAAAAGGACCTCTCCACGATCCAAGTACTCGACAATACTGCGAACGTGGTTCTGGATTTCCTTCCTTTGAAAGCCTTTGAGTTCATCCGCATCATCTCTGTGAACACGGGAGATATCTGCAATCCGCAAGACGTCTGCGCCACGCATGAAGAAGCTGAAGACATCGACATCTGCGCCTTGCTGCGCCTTTAGAGCCCGAAGGTGAAGCAACTTACCACTCATGCTATCCCCTCCAGACGTCTTTTCTTCGCGACCTTGAAGAGGTCGCGAAATCGACCTTGCTCGCAGGCATGACCGCTATCCCGAAGCAGCCTCAGGGATACACCAGAGCGGCCTCCGGCAGCGCTCCAATTGTCCAGGACAAAATCAACAACCTCTTCGTCGGTCATGCGCGTGCGCACTGGGATTTCACGGTGCTCCCAGTTCTTCATGATGTCTGACAAGACAGCGCCGTCGTCATGTGGGCTTGCGCCCTCGATCATTCCTGATGCGAGACAATCTGCGTAGTGACGTAGCGCACGACTACTGAAATCAGACATCGTCCCACTTATCGGACTGTTAGGTCCGTTGAGACGCATATCGTACGGCATGACTGACGAGGACAGCCTGCGTGGAAGGTGTTCGTTTATCCCAGCGCCGAATATCCGGAGGCGTCCGATATCTTCTTCTGAAACGGCAGAAAGTTCTTCATCGATGAGTTTTGCGTAACTGGCGGATAAAGAAATCAGCACCAATACTTCTGAAGCTTCCCGCAGGAGATCATTGATTCCGAATGAAGCGGTTCGTGACGCCCTCAAGGCCCTCCACCAAACGCCAGGTCCAGATTGTCCCTCAGTAATCTTACGAAGGATGGCATCTTCGCCTGATGGCGCAACCGTCAAACTGTAGGAAGGAATCGGGTGGCCTTGCCTTACCAACCCGAGGCCGGCAGAGATCACAACCAGTTCGGACGAAAGAATCTTGGCGGCCGTGGCGGCTTCTTGGTAGGCGCGACCACAGTAGACCATGCTGTGATCCGCATGGCAGCACTGGGGTGACAACCGCGCTTCCCACTCCGCGGCTACTTCGAAAGCGGAACCGTTGGGAAGATTGCGCGCCAGGAGCGTCTCAGGCGGACGAATCCGCTTGCGATCAGTACAGGGAATCAGAACTAATGGCTTCAACTTCAGGGCACCGGCAGCGTGTGGCTTTGCAGTTATTGCACAACATACAGACCTGAGCAACAAAACAACTGCGCGTGGTTGGCAATCCCTGATGCGAAATAACTGTGTCGCGCCGTGTGGGAAGTGGCGCTCACTTTCAGTTTGATGACTTGACTTGAGCGGCAGTTGCGTGACTGCTCTCATTGGTGGCCTGCCCTTTCCCTGTCTTTGCACGCCAGAGCCCTACGCCCCTTGAATCACTGTTGAGCGCGGCCGGTTTCCGGTTTTCTTGATGGACCCGATCCAGGGCCGCCCGTCGGTGGCCACTCACGGAACGGGGACAGCATGGCAGAGGCAGTTCGGAAACCGGAAGCGATGGCCCGCGGCGCGCGGATGCTGCGCACGGCGCTCGGGCCCGCCATCGCCGGGTTTCTGGAAGACCCGATGACCGTCGAGGTCATGCTCAATCCCGACGGGCGGCTCTGGATCGACCGGCTGTCCGAGGGGCTCTCTGACACTGGCGCCACGCTGTCGCCCGCCGATGGCGAGCGGATCGTGCGCCTCGTCGCCCATCATGTCGGGGCCGAAGTGCACGCCGCGCGCCCGCGCGTCTCGGCCGAACTGCCCGAGACCGGGGAACGCTTCGAGGGGCTCCTCCCGCCCGTGGTCACCGCGCCCTGTTTCGCGATCCGCAAACCCGCCGTCGCGGTCTTCACGCTCGCCGATTACGTCGCGTCCGGGATCATGGGCGAGACCCAGGCGGCGCTGTTGCGCGCGGGCGTTGCCGCGCGGGCCAATATCCTCGTGGCGGGCGGAACCTCGACCGGCAAGACGACCCTGACCAATGCGCTCCTGGCCGAGGTTGCTGGATCGTCGGACCGCATCGTGATCATCGAGGACACGCGCGAGCTGCAATGCACAGCACCCAACCTCGTCGCCCTGCGCACCAAGGACGGCGTCGCTTCGCTCTCCGATCTTGTCCGCTCCTCGCTCCGCCTGCGCCCCGACCGCATTCCCATCGGCGAGGTGCGCGGGGCCGAGGCGCTTGACCTTTTGAAGGCCTGGGGCACCGGGCATCCCGGCGGGATCGGCACGATCCACGCGGGCTCCGCCCTCGGCGCGCTGCGCCGGATGGAGCAGCTCATCCAGGAGGCCGTGGTCACCGTGCCGCGCGCCCTCATCGCCGAGACCATCGATCTCATCGCCGTCCTCTCCGGGCGCGGGGCCAGCCGGCATCTCGCCGAACTCGCCCGCATCGAGGGGCTCGGACCGGACGGAGACTACCGCATCATCCCGGCGGCGCGGCCGACCGGGCTGGAAACCAAGACAGGAGACCCCTCATGACCCAATTCTTTCACCTGGCTGCGCGCGCAGGCCACCCATGCCGTCACCTACGCCACCGTCACCCTGATGCTGGCCGGACCCGCCCGGGCGGCGGGATCCTCCATGCCCTGGGAAGCGCCGCTGCAATCGATCCTCGAGTCGATCGAGGGGCCGGTCGCCAAGATCATCGCCGTGATCATTATCATCGTCACCGGCCTGACTTTAGCCTTCGGCGACACTTCCGGGGGCTTCCGCCGCCTGATCCAGATCGTCTTCGGCATCTCCATCGCCTTTGCCGCGAGTTCCTTCTTCCTGAGCTTCTTCAGCTTCGGCGGCGGGGCGCTGATTTGATGGTGACGACCGGTTCACCGCAGGGGAACGCGGCTTTCCAGTGGAAAGCCGCGAGGGAGGAACGCCATGAGCGGTAGCGAATGGCCCGCTTTCGAACAGCTGGCGGACGTGCCGGGCTTCACCGTCCCGGTCCACCGGGCGCTGACCGAGCCGATCCTGCTGGCCGGTGCGCCGCGGGCCTTCGCGATCCTGAACGGCACACTGGCCGGGGCTATCGGGCTCGGGCTGCAACTCTGGGTCGCCGGGATCGTCATCGGCCTCCTGGGCCACGTGGTGGCGGTCTGGGCCGCACGACGCGATCCGCTCTTCGTCGAGGTCGGTCGCCGGCATCTGCGCCTTCCCGGTCATCTCGAGGTCTGAGGGCGCGCACATGATGAACCTCGCGGAGTATCGCCGGAAAGGGACGCGGCTGGCGGATTACCTGCCCCGGGCGGCGCTGGTGGCCCCCGGCGTGGTGCTGAACAAGGATGGCAGCCTGCAACGCTCGGCCCGGTTCCGCGGCCCCGATCTCGACAGCGCGGTCGCGGCGGAACTCGTGGCCGTGGCGGGGCGCATCAACAACGCCTTTCGCCGTCTCGGGTCCGGCTGGGCGATCTTCGTCGAGGCGCAGCGCGTGCCGGCGGCCGACTATCCCGACAGCCGCTTTCCCGACACGGCCTCGGCGCTTGTCGATGCCGAGCGCCGCGCGGGGTTCGCCGGGCAGGGGGCGCATTTCCAGTCGGACTATCTTCTGACCTTCCTTTACCTGCCGCCCGCCGAGGAGGCTGCGCGGGCCGAGACCTGGCTTTACGAAGGCCGCGACAAGACCGGCATCGATGCAGGCGAGGTGCTGCGCGGGTTCATTGACCGCACCGATCGCGTGCTGGCGCTGTTCGACGGGATCATGCCCGAATGCCGCTGGATGGGTGACAGCGAGACGCTGACCTATCTGCACTCCACCATCTCGACGCAGGCCCACCGCGTCCGCGTGCCGGAAACCCCGGCCTATCTCGACGCGCTTCTGGCCGATCAGCCGCTGACCGGCGGGCTCGAGCCGCGGCTCGGGACCGCCCATCTGCGCGTCCTGACCCTCTCGGGCTTCCCGACCGCCACCACGCCCGGGATCCTCGACGATCTCAACCGGCTGGCCTTCCCCTATCGCTGGGCGACCCGCGCGATCCTGATGGACAAGATGGAGGCGACCCGCATGGTCGCGCGCATCCGCCGCCAATGGTTCGCCAAGCGCAAATCCATCGCCGCGATCCTGAAAGAGGTGATGACCAACGAGCAATCCGCGCTGGTCGACACGGACGCCGCCAACAAGGCCGCCGATGCCGACATGGCCCTGCAGGAACTCGGCGCCGATATCGCAGGCGAGGCCTATGTCACGGCGACGCTCATCGTCTGGGACGAGGATCCGCGCCGCGCCGACGAGAAGCTGCGCCTCGTCGAGAAGGTCGTGCAGGGCCGGGACTTCACCGCCATGGTCGAGACGGTGAACGCGGTCGATGCCTGGCTCGGCTCGCTGCCGGGGCAGGCTTACGCCAATGTCCGCCAGCCGCCGATCTCCACCCTGAACCTCGCCCATATGATCCCGCTCTCCGCCGTCTGGGCGGGGAGGAGCGGGATGCGCATTTCGACGGACCGCCGCTGCTCTACGGCAAGACCGAGGGCGCGACGCCCTTCCGCCTGTCGCTCCACGTGGGCGATGTCGGCCACACGCTGGTCGTCGGTCCCACCGGGGCGGGCAAATCGGTGCTCCTTGCGCTCATGGCGCTGCAGTTCCGCCGCTACCCGGGCGCACAGGTTTTCGCCTTCGACTTCGGGGGCTCGATCCGCGCCGCCACGCTGGCCATGGGCGGGGACTGGCATGATCTCGGCGGCGAGCTGACCGAGGCCGCGGACGCGACGGTCTCCCTGCAGCCACTTGCCTGGATCGACGATCCCGCCGAGCGCAGCTGGGCCGCAGGCTGGATCGGTGCGATCCTCGCCCGCGAGGGCATCACGATCACGCCGGAGGTGAAGGAGCATCTCTGGTCCGCGCTGACCTCGCTGGCCTCGGCCCCGTTGGGCGAGCGCACGATCACCGGTCTCGCCGTCCTGCTGCAATCCTCCGATCTGAAACAGGCCCTGCGCCCCTATTGCCTCGGTGGTGCCCATGGAAGGCTGCTCGATGCCGAGACGGAAGAGCTTGGCGCGGCCTCGGTCCAGGCCTTCGAGATCGAAGGGCTGGTCGGCACCGCCGCGGCGCCCGCGGTTCTCTCCTATCTCTTCCACCGCATCGGCGACCGGCTCGACGGGCGGCCGACGCTGCTGATCATCGACGAGGGCTGGCTCGCGCTCGATGACGAGGGCTTCGCGGGCCAGCTCCGCGAATGGCTGAAGACGCTACGGAAAAAGAATGCCTCGGTGATCTTCGCCACTCAATCGCTCTCGGATATCGACGCCTCGGCCATCGCGCCCGCCATCATCGAAAGCTGCCCGACCCGGCTGCTTCTTCCCAACGAGCGCGCCATCGAGCCCCAGATCACCGCGATCTACCGCCGCTTCGGCCTCAATGACCGCCAGATCGAGATCCTCGTCCGGGCCACGCCCAAGCGCGACTATTACTGCCAGTCGCGGCGCGGCAATCGGCTCTTCGAACTCGGCCCCTCCGAGGTCGGCCTCGCCCTTTGCGCCGCCTCGTCCAAGTCCGACCAGGCGCTGATCTCGGAGATCCTCGCAGACCATGGGCGCGACGGCTTTCTCGCCGCCTGGCTCGAGGCCCGCGGGGTCGGCTGGGCCGCCGAGCTGATCCCCGACCTGACAAATCTCGCGCTGGAGCCTGACGTATCGGATGCACCGATCCCCCAAGCCCCCGAACCCGCAGAGGAGACCACCCCATGACCCATGCCGCCCATCGCCTGTCCCGCCTCGCCAGCGCCTCCGCCTTGGCCCTGGCGCTGGCCGCCCCCATCGGTCTTTCGCCGATCTTTGCCACGCCCGCCCAGGCTTTCCTCTTCGGCGGGGGCGGGCGCATCGTCTATGACCCGCGCAATCACGCCGAGAACATCCTCTCCGCCGCCCGGGCGCTGGAGCAGATCAACAACCAGATCACCCAGCTACAGAACGAGGCGCAGATGCTGATGAACCAGGCCCGCAACCTTGCGAGCCTGCCCTATTCCTCGCTGCAGGCGCTGCAGCAGAATGTCGACCGGACGCGGCAGCTTCTGTCCCAGGCGCAGAACATCGCCTTCGA
Organism: Tateyamaria armeniaca; assembly: GCF_045797845.1. Lineage (NCBI taxonomy): Bacteria > Pseudomonadati > Pseudomonadota > Alphaproteobacteria > Rhodobacterales > Roseobacteraceae > Tateyamaria > Tateyamaria armeniaca. The sequence continues at coordinate 723,449 of NZ_JBHDIY010000002.1, read as the reverse complement.
TGTCGCCCAGATCGACCAGGTCTTTCAGCTGGACTACGCCAATATCCCCATGGCCGCGCCCGAGGCGCAGCTTCTGGCCGATGCGCGCTCCCGCTGGGAAAACACCGTCGGCGGGCTGCAGGACGCGCTGCGCGTGCAGGCGGGTGTCGTCGGCAATCTCGACGGTCAGCGCGCCGAGCTCTCCGCCCTTGTCGGCGAAAGCCAATCCGCCGTCGGCGCCTTGCAGGCGACCCAAGCGGGTAACCAGCTCCTCGCGCTGCAGTCCCAGCAGATCGCCGACCTGATCGCCGTCGTCGCCGCCAACGGCCGTGCCTCGGCATTGGTCGAGGCCGAGCGGTCCGCGGCGGCCGAACAGGGCCGGGTCCAGCGCGAGCGGTTCCTCACACCGGGCGCGGGCTACCAGCCCGGCAATGCCCGGATGTTCAACAACTGAGGGGGGACAGGCCCATGGAGGGATCGGTCCTCGCGCGCATCGCCGCCATCGTCTTCGTCGCCATCGCGATCACCGCGGCACTGGTGGAGATGGGCCGGGACGAGGTGGGGCAGACGGTGCGTCCGGCGGCTTTGCCTGTTCCGGAGGCCGATCCCTTGCGCGCCGAACAGCGGCGTTGCCAGGAATTGGGCGAGGCCGCGGCCTCCGATCCCGACTGCCTCGCCATCTGGGCCGAAACCCGCGACCGCTTCCTCGGGCGCGACCGGGCCGGGGAAGAGTGAGCCATGGGCGGCACCGGCGTCATCGACACCTTCCTCGGGGTCTTCACCTCCTATATCGACAGCGGCTTCGGGCTTTTGGGGGCGAGGTCACCTTCATCGCCAGCACGCTCATCGTGATCGACGTGACGCTGGCGGCGCTCTTCTGGGCCTGGGGTGCGGATGACGACATCATCGCCCGCCTCGTGAAAAAGACCCTCTTCGTCGGCGTCTTCGCCTGGCTCATCTCCAACTGGAACAGCCTTGCGGCCATCGTCTTCGACAGTTTCGCGGGGCTGGGTCTCTTGGCCTCCGGCACCGGCTTCTCGCCCGCCGATCTCCTGCGCCCGGGCCGCGTGGCGCAGACCGGTCTCGATGCCGGGCGACCGCTTCTGGAATCCACCGCCGATCTCATGGGCTTCGTCGCCTTCTTCGAGAACTTCATCCAGATCGCCTGCCTGCTCTTCGCCTGGACGCTCGTGCTTCTGGCCTTCTTCCTGCTCGCCGTGCAGCTTTTCGTGACGCTGATCGAGTTCAAGCTCACGACCCTCGCGGGGTTCGTCCTCATCCCCTTCGGTCTCTTCGGCAAGACCGCCTTCATGGCCGAGCGGGTGCTCGGCAATGTCGTTTCCTCCGGCATCAAGGTGCTGGTGCTGGCGGTGATCATCGGCATCGGCTCGACGCTCTTCGGCCAGTTCACCGCCGGCTTCGGGGGCGTGACGCCCACCATCGACGAGGCCATGGCGATCGTGCTGGCCGCGCTCTCGCTCCTCGGTCTCGGCATCTTCGGGCCCGGCATCGCCACGGGCCTCGTCTCCGGCGGGCCGCAACTGGGCGCGGGGGCCGCCGTCGGCACCGGGCTTGCCGTGGGCGGCGCCGCGGTCGCGGCGGGTGGCGGGGCCATGCTCGCGGCTCGAGGTACTGGCGCACTCGCCTCTGGCGGGGCCGCTGCCACGCGCGGAGCTGCTGCCGCCACCGGGGCTGCGTCCACAGCCTACAGCCTCGGATCCATGGGTCAGACTGGGGCCGCCGGTGTGGCCTCTGGTCTCGGCGGCGTAGCAAGAGCCGCGGGATCCGCGGCTGCATCGCCCCTGCGCCGGGCCGCCGCCTCGGCTTCCGAAGCGGTCAAGTCAAGCCACGCCGGAGGCGCGCGCGCGGGCTTCGCCGCCACCGGCGGCACCTCCTCGCTCGGCAGCGTGGCAGGTGCGTCGACCGCCATGACCGCCTCGGCAGGCAGTCCACCGGCCTGGGCGCGCTCGATGCGCCGCAGCCAGGCCATGAGCCATGGCGTTTCCGCCGCCACCCATGCGTTGCGTGCCGGGGACAGTCCCGGTTCCGGCGCCTCCGTTTCCCTGTCCGAAAGCGACCGCCCATGAACCTCTTCAAACGCGCCGCCGCGCATTACGGCAAGACCCCGGACCCCGAGACCCCTTACCAGAAGACCGCCCAGGTCTGGGACGAGCGCATCGGCTCCGCCCGGGTGCAGGCGAAGAACTGGCGCCTCATGGCCTTCGGCTGCCTGGTCCTCGCGGGTGGCTTCGCAACGGCGTTGGTCTGGCAATCGGCGCGCGGCACCGTCGTGCCTTACGTCGTCGAGATCGACCGCCACGGCGAGGCCCGCGCTGTCGAGGCGGCCAGCGCGGGGTATCGCCCGAGCGATCCGCAGATCGCCTGGCATCTCGCCCGCTTCATCGAGGAGGTCCGGGGCCTGCCAGCCGATCCGATCATCGTGCGGCAGAACTGGCTGCGGGCGTATGAGTTCACCACCGATCGTGGCGCGCTGGCGCTGAACGATCATGCCCGCGCCAACGACCTCTTCACGCGGGTCGGCGAGGATCAGGTCTCGGTCGAGGTCTCGAGCGTCATCCGTGCCTCGCCCGACAGTTTCCGGGTGGCCTGGGCCGAACGGCACTACGAGAACGGCCAGCTCGCGCGCACCGAACGCTGGACCGCGATCCTGACCATCGTGATCGAGCCGCCGCGCACGGCGGACCGCCTGCGCGCCAATCCTCTCGGAATCTACGTGAATGCGATCAATTGGTCGCGGGAGATGAGCCAATGACCCGACCGATCCTACCCAGCATCCTCTTGGCCTTCACGCTCCTTGCCAGCTGCGCCAGCGACCGCCCGCCGGCATTCGCCTATGACGACGCGGTCCCACCCTTGCCGTCACCGCCTGCTACAGGACCCGACGACCGCACGCGCCCGCTCCATGTCCCGCCGGCCTCGACCCCGAGCCGGGGCGGCGAGGCCGCCGCCACACCCGTCGCGCAGGTCGGCAATGCCAATCAAGCCGCCCGCGTCGAACCGCGGCAGGCGGGGTATTTCAACGCGATCCAAATTTATCCCTGGTCGGAGGGCGCGCTCTATCAGGTCTATGCCGCCCCGGGTCAGATCACGACCATCGCGCTCGAACCCGGCGAACGGCTGTCGGGCACCGGCCCGATCGCGGCGGGCGACACGGCGCGCTGGATCATCGGCGACACCGAAAGCGGCGCGGGCCGGGACACCCGCGTCCTCGTCCTCGTGAAACCCACGCGGCCCGATATCCGCACGAACCTCGTGATCTCGACTGACCGGCGGACCTACCTGATCGAGCTCAACGCCAGCGAAGAGACCTGGATGCCGGCCATCTCCTGGGCCTATCCGCGCGCGCCCGAGACACCCCGCGTCGCGCCGGCCACGCCGCGTATCCCGCCCGCGCATGCGCGCAACCACCGCTACGGGCTGCAAGGCGACAACCCGCCCTGGCGGCCGGTCTCGGTCTTCGATGACGGGCGCCGGGTCTATGTCGTCTTTCCGCGCGGCATTGCCCAGGGCGAGATGCCACCGCTCTTCGTTCTCGGGGCCGATGGCGAGCTGGAGATCGTCAACTCCCGCATCCACGGCAATGTGCTTATCGTCGACCGACTCTTTGGTGCGGCGGAACTGCGCCTTGGCCGCGGACCCCGGCAGGAGGTGGTCCGTATCCTGAGGATCGAGCCCCAAACCGAGGCAACGGTGGTGCGGCACAATCCGGAGCAGGGGACATGAGCGAAACATCGACCGACACCGCTGCCGCGATGCGCCTGCGCGCCGATCCGCCGCGCGTCACGCGGATTTCCCGCAAGGTGATTGTCGGGCTCGGCGTCGCCGCGGGTCTCGGCATCGGTGCGGCGCTGATCTATGGCCTACAACGCCCGGACCGGACGGCCGCGCCGGAGGAATTGATCACCACCGACCGACGCCAGCCCGCCGATGGCCTTCGCGATCTGCCCGGTAGCTATGATGCCATTCCCCGGCTCGGTCCGCCCCTGCCGGGCGACCTCGGCGGCGGCATCCTCGACGCGCAGCAACGCGGCCAGCCCATTGCGGCTCCAAGCCTCGCGCCCCCGACCATGGACCCGGCGGAGCAGCAGCGGCTTGCCGAACTAGAGGCCGCCCGTGTCAGCGACCTGTTCTTCCAGACACGGTCCGGGGCGCCCGCGTCTCCGGGGTTCCAAATGCCGCCTGCGGCACCCGGGGGCGGGATGGTGGCCCGCCCGGAAACCGATCCGCGCCATGCCTTCCTGACCGGGCCGATCGACCGCCGCACGGTCGCCCCCGACCGCGTGCAACCTTCGGCCTCGCCCTGGCTCCTGCAGGCCGGCTCCGTCATCCCGGCCGCGCTGATCACCGGCATCCGCTCCGATCTGCCAGGTCAGATCACGGCGCAGGTCACCCAGAACGTCTATGACAGCCCCACCGGCAGCCTGCTCCTGATCCCGCAGGGCACCCGCCTGATCGGGGCCTATGACGACAGCATCACCGTCGGCCAGCGTCGTGTGCTCCTGGTCTGGACCCGGCTGATTTTCCCCGATGGACGGTCCCTCGTGCTCGAACGCCAGCCCGGTGCCGATGCCGCGGGTTATGCGGGTCTCGAGGACCGCGTCGACAATCACTGGGCCAGCATCCTGCGCGCGGCGGGGCTTTCGACCCTGCTCGCCGTTGGCGCGGAGTTGTCCCTCGACGAGGAAGACCGCCTCGCTCGTGCCCTCCGGGACGGAGCCCTCGACACGATCAACGAGGCCGGGCAGCGCATCGTTCAACGCCAGCTGGAGGTTCCGCCAACCCTCACAATTCGCCCGGGCTTCCCCGTCCGTGTGATCGTCACGCGCGATCTCGTCTTCGCGCCATCCGGAGGCTGACATGACCAAGCTGAAACTCGGTCCGATCCCGGATTACAAGCCTGTGAAGCTGACCGTGGAATTGCCTGCGCAGCTACACCGTGACCTGATCGCCTATGGTGAAATCCTAGGACGGGAAGGAGGACAGGGGCCGATCGAACCGGCAAAGCTGATTGTTCCCATGCTCGAGCGATTTGTCGCGACGGATCGTGGCTTCGCCAAGGGGCGACGAGCGCTTCCGAAACGCGAGGTGGCGAAACAAGGACCATGATCCACGGCTCCAGTTCCCAGTAGTACAGAGGTGGCTAACCCGGACGGAGTGGATGCGTGAACCGCCCCGGTTTTGCCGGAGACTGTTGAGTTCGTATTTCAAGCCGCGATTTTGTCTGACTTCAAGGCTTGTTCGTATTTCTCCTCCGCTTCGACTGGCGTGATGTAGCCGAGCGGTTCGAGCAGACGCTCGTAGTTGAACCAATCGACCCATTGCAAGGTTTCCCATTCGACCTGATCCTTGGATTTCCACGGCCCCAGTCGATTGATGACTTCGGTTTTGAACAGGCCGATTATCGTTTCGGCCAGTGCATTATCATAACTGTCACCGACGCTGCCGACGGAGGGTTCCAACCCCGCGTCTGCGAGACGCTCTGTGTATTTGATCGACACGTACTGGCTGCCGCGATCAGAGTTATGGATCAGGTTCTCAGCAGGCTTGCGCGCATGGATCGCCTGTTCAAGAGCGTCCAATACAAACTGCGTGTCCTGTGTTGTCGATGCTTTCCAGCCAACGATCCGGTTAGCAAAGGTGTCGATGACAAACGCAACGTAGACAAAGCCGCGCCAGGTGGACACGAATGTAAAGTCTGACACCCATAGCTCATTGGGCTGTGAGGCCCGGAACTGGCGATTGACCTTATCCAGCGGGCATTGATCCGCAGGCTGCCCTTGGGTTGTTTTGATCTTCTTACCGCGCCGAACGCCTTGAATGCCAAGCTGGCGCATCAATCGCTCGACGGTGCAGCGGGCGACATCGATCTTGTCGCGTTTCATCGCATGCCACAGTTTGCGTGCCCCATAGACAGACCTGTTCTTTGTCCAAACGTCGGCCATCTCCTTGCGCAGATAAGCGTCTCGCTTGGCCCGATCCGAGACACGGCTGGGGTCACGTTCGATGGCAAGGTTCTCATAGAACGTCGAAGGGGCAATCTGCAGAACCCGGCAGATAGGCTCGACCCCATGGACACTTCGCTGATCCTTGATGAAGGCGATCATTTGCGGAATGGGCGGTCGAGCTCCGCCTGAGCAAAATATGCAGAAGCCTTTTTGAGGATCTCATTGGCCTGACGCAGCTGCCGGTTCTCGCGTTCCAGTTCTTTGATGCGATCCCGTTCGGTCGTCGTCAGACCATCACGCTTGCCGGCATCCGTCTCATGCTGCTTGACCCAAATGCGCAGAATGTCCCTGCTGCATCCAACCTTCTGCGAAATCGACAAGATTGCTGCCGATCTGCTCGCATATTCGCTCTCGTGATCCAAAACCATCCGCACCGCTCTGGCGCGCAATTCCTCTGGATAACGTGCTCCGTTCTTCGTCTTTCCCATGACCCAGTATCCTTACTTCTGGGTCTCCGGCAAACAAGGGGCGGTTCACAGTACTGAACCAGTGGTCGGCGCGAAGGATCTGCCAGCCGCATTTTGCGCCGCTTTTGCGAGGGCATCGACCATCGCTCGTCTCATCGCGAGATCGAACGACATGTGGTGTGCGCACCCGGCATACTCGCTCAGTTCGCACAGCGCGAGGCTGTTCAAAACTGCAGGCGCAGGCACGTGATCTTCGTCGGACATGGGGACCGTCCTGTCGGTTGCGGCAATGGGCTCACCCGTTCAGTCGAGAAGGGCGATAGGATTTCCCGCGCGCAAGCCCCTCGCCGACCGTGCTGTTGGCGGGCTCGACTGTTTCGTCTTGGTGCTAGACCTTCAGGAAACTCTGGCGCGGGCCGAGAAAGGACGTGCGGAGCGGCACGGCCTCCTGATCGATCTTAACCGCTGTACTGAAAGCATCGACGCTGCATCTTTCCGACGGACACAACCGGCTATCAGTTTCTTCCTCTTTTTGTGTTGAGTAGCAATGGGTTGACGGCAGGCAGTTTTGCTGGTTGGTAAAATCGCTTTGCGATATACCAAGCCTTTTTTCGAGGCCCATGCTCGGATTTCGGAGTTGATTGGAACATCGCTGCCCAACTACCCTTGTTCGCAACGACCGAACCGACGAACTCGCCACGAGCCTGAGAGCTTCCGACCCAGTCTTGGAAGCTTAACGGAAGGCCGCTGTTGTTTATCTCAGCGTCATTCCACTTAGAAATGAGGTCGAAGGCGAGAACTGGATCTGAAAGATTCACTGCAGATAAGTAGGCGAGCGCTTGTTTTTCTTCCTCCTCGCTTAGTTGCGAACGAGAGACGCGACCCAAAAGCCTCGTACCTCCTCTTTGCAGAACTCCTAAATAGTTCTCGAAGATCGTTCCTCTTTGGCCCCGCAGCCCCAGAACGACATCGCGGTAAGCGGCGCGCCTAACCAGATCTGATCCACGGGCCTCCCACCACAACGCCAGCATCTCCGAAAGTTCGAGATCGCAGCCTCGGTCCGGGAGGTCCTGAAAGAAGATCGTCCAGGGCTCCTCGAACTTCTGATCCCAGTCTGTGTGGACCTGCTTCATTAGTTCACTACGCGCAGCAAGACGGCACAACTCTCGCCGATGCACCCGGTCGTCCTCGGAATAGATCTTCCACTTCCACCATGGGTGGATCAGGTAGGTGTCAAGGAACTCCTCCTCAGAGCAGGCCAGGTACGAGGCTTGGCCTATTTCGTCGAGGCACCTCTGAATGATCTCGTTTGCCTCGTCGGCAACCCAAGTGCCAAGCGATACGGCGGCTTGTTCGTACTGAGTGGCCGTTCTACGCGCGACGCGTTTTGGCAACTCTGGATTGCAGGCATATTCCTGAAACAGCTCTTGGCACTCTCTTGTCAGATCGCTAAGGATCCGGCCCACTTCGTCTTGCTCACTTGGATCAAATTCATTTGATGCCAGCCTCTTCCTAAGGTCAGCCCCATAAGCTCCGATAACGTCGAGCATCTTGCCTGGACGATGACCAAGCGTTTGAAAGGTGTGACCATCCAAAGCAGCCACATGCTTTTCCGCAGAAAAGAGCTCGCTCCCCAAGGCATAGGCATCAGCCAGTAGAGCCCGCCCACGGCGGTGCATTTCGTTGAATGTGTCCCAGTCTGGTATTCGCGGGATTAAAGAAAGAGATTTTTGCGCGGCAATGGCATCTTGCCTGTATGTGCGGTCTTTTGGCGGCAGAAGTCGTACGGCTTGTTTTAGGTGCCAGATCGCTTCCTGAACATTCTCAACGTTGAGGCTCTTGTCCCGGTTCTCAGACACGAACCTCTTTGAGGGTCTAAGTAGCGGACACAATGCGAATGCCGCCTGCATGTGGTAAGTGGCTTCGAGTTGGTAAGTAGAAGTCCTGCTCGCAGCACGAAAGTGCGGATTAATGAAATACGTCCCGCGAGAATATTGAAGGAAATTTCGGGCACGCATTTCTGAGAGAATCCTTCGAACTCGTGTGAAGTTTGTCACCTCTTCAACGCCATGGTTCAGAATGGCGTAAGCTGCGTGCACGCTGAAACCGAAGCGAAAAATGGAAAGGCGGGCTAGAACATCCTCGAACTTTTTAGGAACATAGTTTCGTTGCCGTTTCTGGTCTTGAAGGTCAGCCGATGGCCCCTGGATAATTAGAATCCTGGTTCTACGGCGATCGTCTTCAGGCCAGAGGCTGTTTCTGATCCCAACGAGACCGTCAGAACTGGCGTGCAGATGCTCTTCGAGAGGGAAGGGCGTGTCCGTATCCCGCCATCTTGGATCGAGTATCGGCCGCCAGTCTGCGCTAAAGTCGGATTCAAACGGCACAACCGTAGGGCGCGGACCAGTGAAACAAGCTTCATCGAAGATTATGACAAGGTCCGGCGGCGCCGTGCGCGAAATTCTTTTGTCGACATGAGTGTTTCCAAGCAGACCAGCCAACCGCTCTGCCGCCCGCTCTTTGTCTGCCCAGCGGAAATTCGTAAACCAGTCGGATGTTGCGTCGAGTTGCTCGGCGATCGTCGCCCACAAACGGTACTCGTAATCTCCGACTTGGGATTTCAGAGCGAGAACTCCAAGACCACTTCGTCTGCGTTCGGCTTGTGTCATCGGCCCGCGCCTTGTCTTGTGATCTTGCCATGCTAGCCATTTTCCAATTGCCGCCTCGGCATTTTGCGGAATGGCATTGCCCGTGCTGGCGTTCTTGGTGCCACCAGCGATCTTGCCAAGAAGAAGATCGAATTCGTTGCGGCTGATGTGTCGCACGGCACGGGGTTGGTCCCCCAACAAGAACGCGTCCAGTACTTCGAGGGCCTCGGTCTCCTCGGGGCGCCATGGGTCATCTTTCGCGGCTCGACGCTCGAAGGCAGTGAGCTTCCGTGGCTCTGCGTCGGACAGGTGAAGGCGACGGAGATGCTCTCCGAATTCGCGTTGGGTTTCGGGAAGACGGAAAAAACTTGCGCGCCGCCAGCCTTTCGACTGTAGCGCGTCCGCCGACGTCCTCGCATCCGGGCAGAAATTCACCTCCACCCTCAAGTCCATGTTCCGTTCTTCGATTCTTGAACGGAACCTAAGATAGGCCGCGATCGCGTCGGCATAGGGTGATGCCGCTTCGGTCTCGGATACTTCGTTTTGCTCTTGCGCAGTCTCGGCCTCAATCAGAGCGCGCTCCTGTCCTGGCACAATTACCCGAGAGAACCCAAAACCGTTCGCATAGTAGAGCTTCTGTTCGAGGCCCCCGACAGGCATGACGCGCAGCGCCCCCTGCACCTCTTCGATGCAGCCCGTGGCTACGCCAGCCGGCGCCATACCGGCATCGAGTAGAAGGCTGAGACACGCTTGCGCCCAGTAAGCTTCGGCGCTCCGACCGCCGATTTGGTAGCGCGCCTCATCGGTGAACCCAAGGACCGAAACGATTTCCTCGGCCATACTCATGTCGACGATGAGGTCGGACCGTTCCTTGTCTGCAACAGAACTGGCCGCATGGAGGCGGAGCCGGCTGTTCTGGGATCTCCACATTGCTTTGCCTGCCCTAAGTCCAATATCGAAAGCGGCGCGCCACTCAGCTGCCAATTCAAGGCGGTCGGGTTCTGGTTCAAAGCGGACCTTGCTGTCGGCATTCGGAGACAGTGTGAGAGCAACGGGCAGGCTCATCCCATAGAATAGATCAGCCTCAGGATTCTGTTCGTTCAATAGGTCGTCGGGCCCGCAGAAGAATAGAGGCCAGAAAAAGTGAGCATTTCTCCAAGTGTTACAAAGCCTCGTCCACCAAGGAGCAATCAGGGTTCTTTCGTCTGCTCTGCGTCCCGTTTCCCCCGCTGTAAATTCGGCCAGCCGGGTCAGCACCCATCCGTGGATGTTATCGACTGCCCGCAGCCGCTGGTACTGTCCGTAATGGCTACCTCGTGCCTGCAGCAGCCAACGCTCCAGTTGGGTTGTTTCATCCGCCGATGCGCCGGAAAGCTGCCTCAGCAGGAATACGACTTCTTTGGTGAGGGACGGACTGTTCCATTTCAACCATTTCAGGACATTCTCGAGGTTCAATCGGTCGTCCTGGAGAAGCCATGCAGCGTGATCAAGTAGAACGCTTCGCTCGCGCCCACCGGCCTTGCCCTGGCGCCGGTCAAGCTCCTTTCGGGCGAGCTGATGCTGTCTCTCGACCGAGACCTTGATATGTGTGTCGTCAGGGTCGGGAGCGTAGACGTCTTCGTGCATGTCACCGAGAAGTCCGAGCAGGGAGTCTGAGGCCGTCGCAAACTCGTCGTCCCGCATCTCGGCAAGGAAAGCTGCAGCTCCGTTGACACGCAGTTCCTGCCTTTCGTCGGTTCCGACACCGGACAGGAATCCGGCGCAGAAAACCCGACGCTGATCGAGCATCCAGTGATGCGCCAGGTTCAACGGCTTGGAACATGAAGCGGTCTGCATTTGTGGATCCTCGTTACTTGGCTTCAAGCCCGAGGCGCGGCAGAAGACGCGCAACCTCGTCCTCGTCGCCTGCTGCCTGGGCCTCCTCGATGGCCTCTTTCAGGTTCTTCAGTCGCGAGGATTTCAGGCCTTCCACGACGAGACGCGGGTCCTGCCCTTCCTCGCTCTTTACCACGACCGGAAAGGCGGCCGGATCCCGGCTCGAGACCAATGCCGGCATCAGCACCTGATGCACGACGACGTTGCCGAGGGCGCTACCTGGAACGATGCGGACCTCTCTCTCGCGCCCACGTTCCCAAAGTTCGAAACTACAAACATCCGAAAGAACGGACGGCACCCCGCCCACGCGCTGCCATTCATAGGGCGCTTTCAATGCGCCCTCGGCACGGCGTCGTTTTACATGAGCCATACCTCCGATTGCACTTGCCTCTCCGGGATCAGGGAACCAAGCGGCAGCCGTATCGATTTTTACGTCAATCCAACTCTTTATTTTCCGAGCAACAGCAAGTGGGTCTGCATAACTGGTGTTGGCCGGCAAATCAGTCTGCCTGGACTCGAATTCTTGGATCTGGGACTCAATGGAGGCAAACGTATCTCGAACAAGCTCATCGCTGGGTTCACGAAGTCGACCTTCCACTTCAGCCAAAAGAAAGTTCAGTTCAAGATCAACTCCTTTTGTCAAGGATTTATCCTGCGCTCTATTTTTCTTGTTTTCATTGGACATGCTACTTGCCTTTCCTGCTATTGGCAAAGCTTCTAAGCTTTCCTTTCGCTTCGCTCTTGAGGTTCTTATATCTCTTGATTGACACACCTAATTCCAAGGCTGCCGCATGCTCTGATATCTCGCCAGCTGTCTCTTGTATGAGAAGCTGAAACGCTCTCTTTTGTTGATCATTTAGTTCCCCGGCCGACGCCGCCTGATGAAGAAAATCGGTCAGACGAGAGACTGGCGAATTCTCTCGCTGAATAAGCGAATCTTCTGGGCTAATTGGGGGTTGGTGAAGAGCACTTACGATCTCTACATCGGACGAGATCTCGCGTTCAACCGTAGCTCGTTTCGTTTTCTTTCTCTTGATGTCGATCGCTCGATACTGAACAAACGGTATAAGCATATGTCGAAGGGTCTCGCTCTCTGGCGGGTACTCTTCGATGACGTCCATGACATTTTGCTTTCGCTGTTCAATACCGGTCAGAAAGTACGAGAATACTTCCTGAACACAGACTTTTGCTTCAGCGTCGCTTAACGGAGGGACCAGCGCTCCCCGCTCTTTGATTACAGATCCGCTCAAGGCAAGTTTCAACAGTTCTCGACCGTGTGCCTTCCACACAGAACGGACATACTCACCATAAAACGAGCTGAGGCCTTCCCGTCTTTCCATTCGATTTTCCAGTTGTCCGTCTCCTAGTTTATCAGAGAGTAGCATGTCAGCTACGCTGCGGGCCTGGCAGTCCGCCAACGAGTGCACCTTTCGGATTGTCGCAAAATCGCGTCCGCCTCATTCGGCCAACGATACAGGTCAAACTCGGTCGCATCCTCGAAGGCCAGTCCGCGGGCGAGCGTCCAGCCGCGGTCGAGGTCAGCAAGCGGGACACGGAATAGCACGGGGCGGCTTTCACCAAGAAACCGTACGAAGCGCATGGCATCCGCACGCGCGTCTGGTGCGCCGTCGTTCGGCACGGCGATGAACTTGCCACGTCGTCCGGCCTCGACGATGTAGAGGCTGGCGGCCCGGATCAACCAATGGGCATTTTCAACGTCACGATCGGTCAAGTTCTCGGTCGCCCCCTCCTTGAAGAACCGCTGCGCCATGGTCGGAATACGCCCAAGACGACGCTGGCGAGCAGCCTCTCCGAGAAGCAGGATAACAATAACGAACTCGAGCACAAAAGCCGCTTTCAGTGGTCCGTCGCTGATCCTGCCGAGACAGGGCTGCGCGCCCCAGGCCAACTCACCGACACGGGCGACCACGCAGCCGAGGGCGTCCGAAAGATCGACCTGCTGTTCGCGTGGCGCGGTGGAAGGAAGATCGACCCGTTCTGCAGACCTTGTCGCAAGGGCGGCCAGACGCGCGGCGAATTCCTGGTCTTCGCAGACAAACGCCTGTTCCACGCCCGTCTCGGGGTGAACGTCGATCAGTTCTCTGCCAAACTCCTCGGCCAAAGAGCGCAGCCGGTCCGCCATCCGTCGCTGTTCGGTGTTCGCCTGGAGGCGCACAGCTTCAGCATAAATATCGCGCTGAGCCACAATGTCTGCGGCGGTAGACATCGCGATGGAGATGTCGCGCGCGCGGGACTCGAGCCCAGCGGCAATCGAGTCGATCTCGGCGAGTTCACGCGCGTGGCGCTGCCGCATGCGGCAGCGCGGGCCGCAGTTGCTGCTGGGGTTGGCATCATTGGTGCAGGTGCCGCCCTGACGCATTTCCGTCGCCGCAAGTTGCGCGGCTTCATCTGAAAGGCCGAGTAGATCCGCGCGCAATTCGGCGAAGTCGCTCGCAAAGGCGCGCACGGGAACGACTGTGCCCGCGACCTCCCGCTGCTGCTGGCCGTAGACCAGGTCGCTATAGCTGGAGACGAGCATTGCGCCCCCTGCGCCCCCTAGCCAACTCAGGCCGCTCATCGTCACGCCGACGAACAGGTTGAACGGAGCACGAAGAACTCCCTCGGAACCAGCCCGCCACCAGGCCTCGTGCAGAAGGCCCTGGACGACCACACTTCCCAGCCCAGCAAGCCCGGCGGCCGCCATCCAGCCATAATCGTGCGGGATGAGCCGCTCCGCCCACGGCTCCAGCAACGTGTAGAACCCGGCACCTGTTAGCGCGGCCGAAACGCCGTTGAGCAGCACGGTGAATTTCTTGATCTTGCTCATGATCAGCCTTGGTTCCAGTCCCTCGCGGGCACATCTGTCGTCTTTGTCTGGTGCGCCGCCCGCCCCGAAACCGGGGCGGACGGAAGGGCCACCGCCAGGCGACCAGGAAACCGAGACTGGCTTCTATCAATCAGTCGAAGCGCGACGCTGTTTTTCCCGCGAGCCGCAGAGATTTTCTCCGTGAGCGCGATATTCGCTTTGAACGCCGCCCTTTGGGATGGGCCGCTCGCGTTCCTGACCAAGGCAGGATGTCTCGGGCTGCATTACGATCAGTTCCTGAACCGAAGCGGCTTGCGGCGGTGCGCGCAGGTCATCACGCGGCCATCTTCCGCAACGACGAGGTACGCATCGAGTGCACGTTCGATGCGGGCATAGACCTTGTCGCCGAGGTCTTCGCGGGCCTTCCGGCGCGCCGCCTGATCCATGTAGATGACCTCCGCGCCGCCGCGGATCTTGGCGACGCCGTAGTCAAGAAGGATCGCCATCGTCTCCCGGCGGATGCCTCTCTGGTTGGCGCGTGTTTCGGCGTGAGCCGTCAGGGTCACCGTTTCCATGTTGTCGTCCTCCTCCGCTAAAAGGCCGCCAAGACCGTTTCGGCGGCATTCAAGGGATCAGTCGAAGGACAGTGCGCGTTTTCCCGCGGAAGTACGGCAAGTAGACTTGGCCGGTCTGGGAATCACGCATCATGGTCAGGGCGAAATACATGAGACGGTCCGACCAACCGCTCGTGCCGCCATTCGCGGTCACGGTTCCCGGCGTTGACCGCCAAGTCCCGACAAGGCGGCAGCGATCAGTTCACCAAGTTCTCGTGCGGTGATGGCACCGACCGTTTGCTGCGCGATCGAGCTTTCGATGCTCGCAAACACGACGAACTGCCGGTCGCCACATGACACGACAACTGTCGCCGTGCGGGAGCGCGCGAGGCCGCCACCGGCGATCTCGGTGGTGCCGGTCTTCCCAAGCGTCGGGGTGCATCCGAGAGGACGCAATTGGTCGGGGAGATGCCGGAGCGTACCGTATTCTTCAAACGGGGCCGAGAACAGCGCAGCAGTTTCACGAACGACATCTGCTTCGTAACCGACGGCTTCAAGATCCACCGATCGAGCTGGATAGCCGTCAAGCACCATCAGGCCGTCGGTTGCGGGGCGGGAGCCGTCAGCAGCTCGAACTACGGCGGCGAACAGCGCCATGAAGCGTTCGGGAGGCGCCCGGCGACCGACACCGAGGGCCGCACCTCCCGGTCCGGCCGGGTCCCCGAGGAACCCGAGATTGGTCTCCAGGACGCTCATCTCGAGAGCATGACGGCGCGCGACGTCGACCCAGGGGAGATTCATCGATCTTCCCAAGGCCTCGCGAACGTCGACCCATCCCGAAGGAGAGCGGGTGGTGCAGTCCTCAACCGGTGCCGGACCGGACGTGTTCGTGATGGTGCCGTAAATCCTGTTGCAGAGCCGGGTCTCGCCATGGCGCGCCGAGATCAGCGCGAGCATCGCCTTGTGCTGGCTTCCGAGCCCGAACGCTGGTGCCAGAGCAACAGGTTGCGACGCGTCTGCGTCAGCGAAGGGCCCGAGAAGAGATCGATGACGGTTGGTGAAGGCCACGCGCAGGGGAAGGGCCTCGTCGTCGATTTCGGCGACCGCCACGAGGTAATCCGCCTGCACATCGCAATTTCCGGCAAAGCAAACGCCGGGAGCGAGCCGGTACGACAGCTGGTTAAGAACATCGCGCACAGTCTCTTGGGCTGCGGTCTGCGCTTCCACGTCGAGTGGCAACAGCGCGTCAGACAGCGGTTCAGTGATCCCGGCCGCGCCGAGAGCGTCACGCACAGTAGTTGCGGAGCCGCCGGGCAGAACGGAAAGCATCGACGACGGGTTTCGGAACGCTTCGATGACCTCGTAGGCAAGCAGGCGTTCCTCGTCGTTTCTGGCGAGCCTCGTTGCGCAGACCCGTGCCCGAGCACGGGCACGTTCGTACCGTCGATCGACGTGTGCGCCGAAGACGGGAAGATCCTGATAGAAGTGAAATGTGGATGCCGCCGCAAAGAGGCACACCTCGCCCAGGTTTCCGGGTGGACCGCCGAACAGCAGTTCAGCCGCCAGTGCGCCGGCCAGTGGACGACCCTCGCCATGGATCACCGTCATGCGTTCGGCGAGGAAATGCGCGCGCGCGTTCTCGTCCATGCCCATGGTTCTCGCCACGAACACCATGGCGGCACCGACGTTGCGTGCTTTGTCGAGCGGTTCGTCGACGCGTCCGGGCTGCCCGACCAATGCTTCAAAAGCGGACAGGACGGGGCCGCTGCCACGTGGCTGGAGAAAGGTCGGTCGTTCACCTGCCAACCAGCGGTTCAGCACCTCCTGGCGGTCGAGGCCTCTGATCGAGCGCTCGATTTCGAAAGCCGCACCTCGGACGAGGCCAACCAGATCCTGTCCGAACAGTGTCAGCGGCGACCGCGCCCATCTACCCTCGAGAACCGCAATTGCCTCTGCCACGCGCAGCGCTGTCGCGTCGTTGAAGGGGGAGGTGAGATGGCCGGACGTACAAGCGCCCGAGGGATCAACGGGAATGGCCCCGACGAAACTCCCGGTGTCGTCGCGGAACATCACAGTATCACCGCATCGAAGAGCGATTTCCGCGCGAGCCGCGAGGCCGCTGGGCAATGTGGAGACGACGGGCCCGAGAACGGGCTCGGCGGCGTAGAATCCCGCCACCTTCAGGAGCGCGAGGAATACAAGAAACCTGAGAGACCTCTGCCATCTAGGGTGCCAGCGCGTCGCCTGCCGAACCGGGATGCTCGGGTCAGTGCCTTGACCTTGCGAAATATCGACCGGTTCGCTTTTCCTGCCCCATGTCGATCGCCGACGGAGAAGGTTGGGAACCGGGACGGACGGGACCAGCCTCCGAAGAAATGCGCGACGACGCTTTCTGTTCAAACGACAGAGAAAGCGCTCCAGATCGGACTCTCGGTAGGCATCGAAGGTGGCTTCGCGGCGGGCTTCATCCGAAAGGAAACGGTCGACGATCTGGTTGATCTGATCGTATGACAACTGGCTGCCGAGATGCTTCTTGTTGTGGAAGGGCGCGTTCATCGACGCCGCCTCCGACCAGCTCTTCCAAGACCTTCGACAAGACCGACCGCGGCCTTCGCGAGAAGCGCTCCGGTCAGGAAACCCTGCGTTGCGAGCTGTGATAGCCTTTCGGCGGCGAACTCGAAGAACGCAGTCGGTCCCGATGGATCCATCGCGATGGTCCAGACGAGCCCGCCCGCAAGGGAAGTAGCCACCAGAGCGGCCACGACGGGATTGCGGAGGAGCACTGAAAGGACGAGGCCCGATGCAGCGCCAGCCAGAACGTGACCGTAATCGAATGCGAAGAGCGGCGTATCGACCATGATCAGCGCCTCGCCATCCGGTGTGCGACCGCACCAAGAATTCGAAGTGCCCGAGCCGGTCCCCGCCACAGAATGAAGAAGATCGTACCGACGATTGCTGCCGCCAGCAGGGTACCGGCCGTCTGCTCGCCCACGACCAGCGTCAGAACGCCTTGCACGGCGCCGAGGAGCAGTAGCGCGATCGCCGCCGGTGCCGACCATGGTGGAACCCCCGCGAGAATCTCCGACGCGACTGCGAGCTCTGCCAGAACCAGGATCACTGCACCAAGCAGGGCGAGCCGGGCGCCAGTCATTGCCGCAACGGCACCGGCAAGAAATGCGACCGCCGTGATGGGGTCGATGACGCCGAACAAGTGCTCTAGAAAGGGATCAACGATTTCAAATACTTCAGAAACCCAATCGCCGGCGTCCTTGGCGACGGCTTCGTCAAAGGCCGACAAGAAGTTCGCGCTATCCACCTTCACCCCCGTTCTGGAGTTCCACATCCAGTCAGTCGAAGAGAGGGCTGTGTTTTCCCGCGGCTGAGCGGTTGGTGAACACGTTGAAGGGGCGTTCGAGAAGGTCGTGGCACCGGTTGGCCGTCCAAAGCGGCATGTGGCGCGCGCTATTCGGTGCAGTAGTAATTCGGCATGGCAGCCTGCAGAACGGCTGAGTGTTCGCGGCCAAGCCTCGGCGAAGAGGGCGCGAAACGGAACGTTTGACGGTGTCGTGTTTCCGAGATGCGCGTCACCTCACGCGCTTTGACGGTTGTTGATCTGATCGAGGCGACGAAGCTCTCGCCGGCCAAGTTCACGGGCACGGCTGGGGCAGGAGGATCGTGCGAGGACGTGCAAGCCGCCATCCAAGGGCGCGATGTAGGCAAAGAAGCCGTGCGCATCTGCGCCGACATAGATCGAAAAGATCGAAAAGCTGGCCAAGATGTTACTCCATACGATGTTCACGTGGTATGCCGCGACAGCGTGAATTGCGGCACACCGTGACAGTCGAATGGTGGCTATACATTTCCCGCAGGGTGCTCGGGCTCGGTGCCGACCTGCAGGTGGGAGAGTGCATTTCCAAGGGCTGCTGTTCCTTTCCCCTGATTGCGGAACTCTGCGTCAGACACGAGGTGTCCCGTGTTTTCAGAAGGGAGGGCATGCAAGCGAGAGGGCAGCATCATGGTTGTTGATCTCGCCAAGCACATGGTGGATGTCAAAGCAGTAGATCGGGGGCTCCGTCCTATTCCACCAAGGGCTGCCTCGATTGCTTCCGCAAGATTAACTGCCAGTCGCGACTGGAACGGATGGCCGCAAAGATCAATGCCCGATCCAGTTACTTCAGTGGCTTAGGTGCCAGAAAACATTCGAGCCCCGACCTGTTCCCTCCAGAACTTGCTGGCTCCAAAGGATCATTCTTCAGTACACTGGAAGACCGGGCCGAAACCCAAGGCGTCATCGGCGTTTATGTGTGTGGATCATGTGTAGAGGGCGCATTGGCGGGTTCCCCTGCTGGCGCCAAAGCTGAAAACCCGTCATCCGCACCTTTTCGCGCCGCGGCTGCCAATTCTACGCCACAAGCCGCGGGACCGCGCTCTCAACCAGCCGCAGAAATCGTGAGTTGCGAGCCCCCGCAACCAAACCTCTAAAGAAACCATATTAATTTCAGTGCCTTGGCGAGCGGCAGGATATCGCCGTTCATTCGGTTCGCGCAATATCAATGGCTTAGCCCCGTAGGTTCAAATCACCCCGCAACCAATTGCGACGACGTAGAGCAGCGTCCAATCGCCGTCGTTCTCGTGATGGATAGTGGCGATTTAACTTCTATTTCAGTGATTTGCGAGGCGTCGTGTGCAGCTCATGTTCATGCTTCGATCGCGTCGTTTCGTCTTCTGGCGTGTTCTTTGCGGTTTTCCACAGCGTATTAACTCACTTAGGTACGTGAGTTGTGGGCCCAAAGACTGACCAGGAACTTGCATTGGCGTAGGAAGCCAGCATGACGGCTAGAAATGGTGTTGAAGCTCGAACACACGCTGGTCAGCATATGCAGAACTTTGGAACATGCGTTGCTTGGCGAAACGCGTTCACGTGCACTGAGCTCCTCGACGTCGCGAAAGGAGTCGACGCAGTTGGAGGTCAGCAGGGCTTGCTTACGGTCCCGCGCTCTTGAAGGGAACTGCATCGGCCGTGGTGTTGCCAAGTCCCCATGCCCTAAGTTCGCTTCGACAATTTTGTATTGACATTGTCCATACGAGCTGACAAAGGGCTTAAAAACTTGAGGTATAGCTCCATGTCCGAAAAGAAAAAAAGCCATGTGTCACGCGATGGCCCTAAGCTCTCGATGCGCATCAGTATGGACGACCGCGGTCTAATCGACTCGGCGGCAGCAGTCGCTCGCAAGTCGCGAACTGAGTTCATGGTCGATAGTGCTCGACGAGCTGCTGTTGACACGCTTCTAGATGCCCGTGCTTTTCAGCTTGATGAAGAGCAGACTGAGAGATTAGATGAGCTCCTTTCGAACCCTCCTGCGTCTGTAGAAAAATTGAGACGCTTGATGGCTAGCAGGGCACCTTGGGAGAAATGAGTGAATTACTCAACCCACTGTTTACGCCTCCGGAGCTAATCAGTTCTCGCCACAGTTTGAAGGCGTTTGACTGCGGAAACGAGGCGATGACGTCATGGCTGAAAACCCACGCCCTCGATAATGAAGGTGTCGTATCACGTACATACGTAATTGCGGATGCTGGCAACTCAGTGATAGCGTATTATACCCTAGCAACCGGTCGGATTGATCGCAGAGATCTGCCTCGACGCAAACGGCACAATTCACCGGAATTCATACCTGTGATCGTTCTTGGAAGGCTTGCGGTGGATCGGAACCACTCAGGTTTGGGGCTTGGTAGCGGTATGCTGCGTGAAGCAATGCTACGGACTCTGGAAGTATCCAAGACGATTGGGGTTCGAGCGCTACTTGTTCACGCCATCGACGATGACGCGGTGCCCTATTATCAGCAGTATGGCTTTATACCCTCTCCGACATCTGGTCGTTCCTTGATTCTCCCGGTGGAGACGATCAAGGATGCACTTTAGCATGCATGCCAAAGACCGAGTTTTGGCTTTTTCGGGTCTGGGATTTGCCTGATAGGTTCATCCTTGACAAAGCGAGGTCGAAGGGAGCCAGATTTTTCTTTCAGCAAGCCAATTGTCATTGTACTTTCGGGCATGGAAACGGGGGGTAAACTGTTTGAAGCTTCGTGTCATCGCAAATGAACTGCGAGATGTTTCGTTGGATGCGCCAATGGAGCGCGAAGTCCGTGCTTGTTTTGCAAATCTTCTGATTGGCCTCGAGCGTGGTCATGTCTCAGTTGATTCTGTCAAGCGTCGATTGGCCGAGATGGCCGAGAACTTCAACCGAACATCATTTCGTGATTTCAGATCTCTACTGCTAGAGCTCGATACAGCCATGAGTGTGTTTGGGCTTCAAGATCACTACTTTCGGCCAGGTCCTCTTAATGAGCACTTGGATAATCACGCCATCACAATTCAGGCGAATGAAGACGGAATGCTTGGTCGTTTTTTGCTTTCGCCGCCGAGGCGTGCGGGAAGCGATGAGATAGCTGAGGCATTTCGCCAGAATGAGTGCGTCGGATGGGTCGGGCGGGCTGATCGACCGCTTTGGCTGACGCCATATTTTGGCGAGGTGGCAGATTTAATCGAACAGGCCCAAGATACTTTCTGTTCGCCGTCTCAGAAGGCAAGTATTGCGCGTCGCGTGGTCGCGCTTTTGGGGCTGTCGCACATTCAGCCAACGACCGAGCTTCTCGCGTTTGTAACTCGCGAGTCCGTGGGACAGCTGCTCTTTGATCGGCCGGATGACAGGAATACGCAGATGCCAACTGGATCGACGGCCATAGAGGCTCGTGGTCACAGACGTTTCCGAGCTTGGCCGAGAAACCAGGACAATCCCTACGGACGGACGTTTGAAATTGACGATGCGGCCAGAGCGGCTGCTGAACAAAGGGGCGAATACGCTGGAGCCTTGGAGATAGTACGGCCAAACATGGATGTTGGAGCGTTTATCAGTTGTACATCTTTAGGACCGCTAACCGCTAAACCCGTTGACCGAGCCGGTTCTTATCTCAGAGATTTAGGTATTGAGGATAAGAGCGCGGCGGAACTGTTACTCAAATTGGCCGAAGTAATTGAGTTATGAATGAGATTTCCGCAAAAGAACTGGCCGAAGGTGATGTTGATCTCTGGATTAATTGGCTCCGGGAAGGGGTGATTTTGTATTCAGCTGAAGCACCTACCCCAGTCAGGTTTAGGGCGTTTTCGCCTCTTCTTGTTGACCCTGATTCAGTTAATCCAGCAGGTGATTTGGTGGCTCAGATACGGACCATACACTTGGCTAATAAGGGAGTTGCCGGGGCTGCGGCGGTAGAAGCTCTGCGAACTTGGTCTCCGGCTTTGGATGGTTGGCAGGGCGCGGTTCTTCTCCTAAGCATCTCCGCACGCCTCGGCGGGCGTGGCGTTGCAGATGCAGGTTGGAATTTGATCGCGCGCTCACAAGACTTGCCTCCCGATGCTCGCGCCGAACTTGCATATGTGGCTGTCGAGGCTGCCAAGCTACGTTACAAATACACGGAGCTGGTCAGTCTGATTGAGCTCTTGTGGAGCGAAGACCTTGCGACACCACAGTTGCTGGCAAAACTTGCCTTGCTCCTTGCCCGCCAAGATAATGGTGGTTTGGAGATGTTGCCTAATAGGCTTGCAACGATAATGCCGGCGTTGGTTGAGCCGCCGCATTCGCACACGTTCGTTCGCGAAATTGCGGCAGCGCTTCGTTCGAACTTCGGTGTTGAAGACCTTCGAACTTCTCTCCGTCCCATAGAAGGTGAGGATGAGAAGATTGCGGAATTTCGAAGAGTGCTGCTTCATCTATCCCATCCAGGCAACGTCTTGGTACTAAATCTGTCACCATCAGCCAAGAAGGTAGCCGCACAGCGTCTCAGTGGCCTTAAGAACCTTACGGACATGTCATTTCCGGAGTTTGGAGATGCGGAAGATACAGACGGTTCGGAAACTCCGCAATGAGCACGCAGCAACATCTAAAGCGATTCACTGCCCAACTTGGCCAGCTCATCGATTTATGCTGCACTATTGATAGAAATGAAGATGATGACAGGTACTCGGCCCAGGGGCACGAAGTCATATATGTTTTTGATACAAACATAGTTCAAATGTTTCTTGAGCCGTATAAGAATCCACATTTTTGTGAGGTCCTTCATACTCCTCTTTGGCGCACGAATCGTGAGTTCGATCTCGACATAAACTCTCAAGCTTGCTTGATTTCTGCGGAGTATCTTTTTTCTGGTGAATTGCCCGGGCAAAAAAACTGCATTTGGCATATGACTGTGGGTCATAAAAAGGAGCTTGACGGTCAGGAGTACCACCTTCGATCCTACATCAAAGACAATGTCGAGCGTATGCGTGGTGATGAAGACTTCAAAAATTCAGTTCTCCAAAACATGTCCAATTTGAGTGATGCGATCGAAGCTGATCCTAAAGGTGATAGAAGAACTTTTGAAGCTTGGGCAAATCAACTTCCGTATAGTTCTCCTTGGTTGAGTGAACTAGCTGGGCTATCGGGAAAAGAATTCAGCGAGCGTGCTGCGGGGCTTCGCTCTCGTGAGGTTTGTCGGTTGCTTGCCAGTGACGACGTCGCTGAACCTGCCAATCAACTATTTCGATACAGGTCACGTGAAATAGCCGGCCGCTTTAGAACGCTTGAATCACGTCTTGCGCCGGATGCAAACGAAAGAAATGAGATCAATGAGGAGGTCGAGTCCTGGCGTGCGCAACTAGCTGACGTCATGAGCCGTCATCCTTCGAATATCAAAACCCGCGAAGGTTTCAAGGCGGACTGTCAAGCTCTGGGGCTAATAAGTTGGGCGGCGCGCCAAAGGAAATTCAAAGATGTAAGAATTCTTTTGGTGACCGGAGACACAGTTTTGCTGGAGGCCTATCGATCAAGACATGTGAAAAACCCTCGGCAGGAACAGTATTTGGTCCGGCCAATAAGCCATTATGCGCCAATCTTCAACGCCGTGAGTGCAAAAGCCACTTTATCGACACAGAAGTATGCATTTCGAAAGCTTCAACAAGTTTTGGAGTTTTTGTTGGTATCGATTAACCTACATCTTTTGGTTGAGGCGGAGGATGAGGAGAGATTGCGCGCGCGCGATGCATTCGTGTTGGACGTCCAGGCGCAGATCGATGAGGCAATCGCACAAGTTGTTGAAGCATTTCCACAATCACAAGAAATAGTTTGGCTGCGTGAAAAAGTCTTTGAACTCGAGCGGTTGGTCAATGAGTTGCGGCCAATCGAGCAGCTTATGCTCGAGGCATTTCCAAAACTTGTTGCTGCACGTCTCAAGCAAGAGCGTGTAAGCTTTGAACAGGCTTCAGAGAACGGTGGTGAGCGGCTGTTTATTGAAATTGAGAAGAAGCTCGCGTCGGCAGGAGAGATTGGCGCACACTTTTCGTTACAAACAACACCAGACTCCGTTACTCGTCTGTTTGACGAGTATCGTGATCGGCTCTACCAGCGTACCCGTCGTGCAACGGTTCATGTACAACTGAAGTTTGTGACTTCAATTTCCGGCGATGCGGAGGAGGCAGATTTAGCGATCAATCGGTTTGCAGAACTTGGGCTTGATGTTGTTCATAAAGAACTGCAATTTTTGACTGAGGCGCCGGCCAAGCTATTTGCGCTCGCCGCTCTAATTGCTTTTAGGCTTGAAATATGGATTGAGGCCGCACGTTATTCCAACCTAGCCGCAATTGCGTCTTTGGAGAATACAAAGTACTTAGATGATTCCGGTGCAACTCCAGATGAGCATTATGAATACGAGTACCTTGTTGCAGTTGCTCAGCGTTTTAGAATTTCCTCTTTCGAACCTTCTGTTGATGTCGGGTTCTCTAACGCCTGGGAAGATTGGTTGTCGTCAGCTGACGCGATACTCGTTGAGGCGATCAACGTTCACACTGAAAGTGGGCAGTTATCTCGTGTAATGAGGGCCAGGAGTGAACGAGCCGCTATTCATGTTTCTTTTTGTGAGTGGTTTGCCTTCGGCGCCCTTGCGGAACCTATGTTTTTTTCTGAACCGGCGAAACATTGTCTCAAGTCGTTTTCAATTGTGGTTAGTGAACTAAGAGCTTGCGAAGATTCGTTGGCTGAGGCAGAGGTTCGCGCTGCAAGTTCTGTTGTGAAGACCGGAAAGAAGGGTTATGAAGATTTTTGAATTCGGTACGTTTACACTTTCGATCAAATGTTCATGCAGCCATAATGACAGGGGCGAGGCTTAGGGAAATGTGGCCCAATTACTCGAACGAGATTGATAGACTTGTGAATGTACTGCCAGCGCCAGTGATTGATGAAGATTGGCCGGATGGACCTTCGATTTCACGTGCTTACAGAGCGGCTGTACGTTCAGACTATGAGGCCCTTCGTTCGGTACAGAATGAGCTGCAATTGCCGCTCGATGTGGCCGTGTATAAGGGTTTGCTCAAATTGCTTTCTGGCGAGCGGAATTAGAAGGCAATTTCTGCAGTAGAGAAGATTGGCGGGTAAGATGTATGGTCTAGGATATCCCCTATGAATGATTTGGGGGCGTTCTGTGGTTTCACGTGTATGTAATGGAGGATCGGGCCGAAACCGAAATGGCTAAAGGCGGTTACTCGGTTAGCATGTGCGGATCGTGTGCACGGGGCGTATCGGCACGTTCGTTTGCGGGCGCCCAAGCTGAAATCACGTCATCCGCACCTTTTCACCCCACGTCTGGCAATTCTACGCCGCAAGCCTTGGCACCACGCTCTCCACCAACCGCAGAAATCGTGAGTTGCGAGCCCACGCAACCAACGATATTCGCGATGCTTCTGCCGGTACTGCCGCGGACTTCTTTGCTTTTGTGGACTGTTAGTGCCATGATCATCTGCTGCGCCTTCTCGCAGCCAAATTATTGTACACTTTCAAAGTTTGTATGCCGCCCTACAGTAAGCGTCCGGTCTGACCGCCCTACGGTGCAGTTTTCCACGGCAACAAGTCATCGACGCGGTTGATCTTATAATCTTGGATGCGTGCCAGAGTATCTGCCAGCCATGCCTGCGGATCGATATCGTTCAGCTTGGCGGTTTCGATCAAGGTGTAAGCGATGGCGGCGGCCTTGCCGCCTGTTTGTGATCCGACGAACAGATAGTTTTTGCGCCCGATGGCGACGGATCGCATCGCGCGTTCGGCGGTATTGTTGTCCAATTCCAAGATGCCGTGATCGAGGTATGCCTTGAGCCGCGCCATGCGCGTCAGGGCATAGCGGATCGTTCCCGCCAGCGGCGATTTTCCCGAGATACTGGGCAGTTGGGCATGCAGCCATGTTTCGAGATCATCGAAGATTGGCTTTGCCTTTTCCTGTCGGAGTGCAGCGCGTCTTTCTGGCGCTGATCCACGCGCCTCTTTCTCGACCGCGTAGAGTTGCGCGATGCGCCCGATTGCCTCGTCAGCGATGGCGGAACCTTGAGCGCGGTGGATATCGACGAACTTGCGTCTGACGTGGGCCATGCAGGCCACCTCACGGATGCCGCCGGAACGATATAGATCTTCGAACCCGGCATATCCGTCCGCGTGCATCCAGCCTTGATACTTTGCGAGATGATCCTTTGGATGCTGCCCTTTGCGATCCGGCGAGAACTGATACCAACTGGCGGGTGGAACGTCGCTGCCCCAGGGTCGTTCGTCGCGCCCATAAGCCCACAATCGCGCCGTCGCGGTTTTGCCGGTTCCGGGGCGAGCATCTTCACTGGCGTGTCGTCTGCAAAGATCGCCTGTCCTGCCAGCACATGTCGCCCGATGGCGTCTGCAAGTGGCTCCAGCAGGGCTGTGGATTTACCAACCCAGTCGGCCAGCGTGGAGCGATCAATATCAATCCCGTCGCGTTCGAAGATGCCGCTTTGGCGGTGCAGCGGCAGGTGATCCGCGTACTTATTGACCAACACATGCGCCAGCAGCCCGGGACCGGGGCGGCCCCGTTCGATGGGACGCGATGGCAATGTGGCTTGCGTAAAGGCCTCGCAGCCCGAGCACGCAAAGCGCGGCCGCACAATGCGGTTCACGATGAAGCGCCGAGGCACACACTCCAGTTCTTCGGTCACATCCTCGCCCAGACGGCGCAGGCCACCACCGCACTGAGCGCAGTCGTCGTCACCAGTGGTCAGTTCGACTTCCATGCGTGGGATGTGGTCAGGGATCGGGCGTCGCTTGGGTTTATCCTTTGGTTTTTCATCGGGAAGACGCAGCTTGGCTGTCATCTTGGCGACCGCGATCTCGCTCGTCTCCAAGGCCAGTTGAAGCTGCTCAATGCTTTCTGATGACGATCCAAACCGGTGATGACGCTGACCTGCCAATTGATGCCGTAGCTTCTCGATCAAAACCGCTTGCGACTTCACCTCCGCGAGCAAAAGCGCTGTGAACTGTCTCAGTTCATCAGGGTCTTTCGGCAGAGATTTGTCGACGTCCAGCATGGCCAGACCATAGCAAAACAACGGCTGGGCGGGAATCCCACACGCGCATTTATCCCGCCTTGAGCGGTGTCCAGCTGCGCTGTGGCACACGCCAATCGATCCCTTCTAGTAACATCGCCAACTGCGCCGCCGTGAGAGCAAATTTGCCCTCTTTGGCCGATGGCCACACGAACCGGCCTTTCTCAAGCCGCTTGCTGAACAGGCACGCACCCTGGCCATCCCACCAAATAATCTTGATCAGGTCACCCCGGCGACCACGAAAGACAAACAGATGCCCCGTGAACGGATCTTGCTTCAGCGTTTGTTCGGCTTGCGCCGCCAGCGTAGTGAACCCACGCCGCATGTCGGTCACGCCAGCTGCCAGCCAGACCTGCGTGTTCGCCGGAACAGGGATCATGCAGACAGACCTCGGATTAGCCGAGCCAGTGCTTCGGGATCGTAAGTACCGACAATCCTCAATTGATGACCGCCTGCGATATCGATCTCAATCGAGCTGTGGCCGGATATGACATTGGCTGCTGGCTTAGGGGCCGGTTCTTCGATCACAGGCCGGTCAACAATCTCAACTGGAAGAAAGCACGAATCCGGGGCGATCTGTTCTACAACCGTCTCCACATCAGGCGCAAACTTGGGATCACGCAACCATTTATGGATCAAATTGGCGTTCATCGCATACCGCCGCGCAACCTGCGCAACCGAAACCCCCGGCGCACATGTTTGCAGGCAGATCGAAACCTTCTCCTCATCCGACCAGAACCGCTTCTTCTGACCCTTCTTACCCGCCATATCCGTCCCCAAGATGTCCACTATCAATGGTGGACACTTATCAACACACTCTATCGCGTGTCAGAGCAGCCAGGCCGGACGCTTACGCCCTACAGGGCGGCGTATGGTTTTTAACCTTTCGAAACACTGTAGAAGCAAGATGAGCCGAAGTCGTTCACATCGCGTGGTAGTAATTGGTTGCGATGAACGTTGCTTTCAGTGCCGGAAAGTGCCCCATCGGGTGATGAAGGTTCAGGCTGAGGTGGTCACCGGCGAGGTTGGGGTACGCAGGTCTGTGTTGAGCTTCTCAACGAATTCCACCCAGGCTGGTCCGTACTGAAAGCTTCTAGAGCCGATTGGGGCACGTCGGCGAAGTGCTTTGCCATACCGCCGTCAGGTAAAGTGATTAAATTATCCATTGATCCAAACCCAGATCAACCAGATTCCTAAATCCAACCGACCCACCGCCCGGAATCCCTTTGTTCAAGTCCTCCGGCCCGTGGATCGTAACGGGAATGGAGTTCAGGGCCGCAGCCTCGCTGCTCAAGGGCAAGGACCCATCCCAGTCGAAGTCTTGCTCTGTGCGCAAATTGACCGGATCTTCAAAGTCAAAGACTTTCGGCAAAGCGCTCCAGTCTCCGACTTTGCCTCCTTCTGCAAGGTAAACGTCAGGATAGCCGGGGTCGTTGGTGGCCATCGCATCAGTGAAGGCGTCTTCAAACCACTCCATTTCAGCGAAAAGCGCAACGTCGTCCCTATCGGAAGCGGCAAAGCGTTCCACTACATTATTGACGTTGCACCAATCCTTCAGCCGAGCGCCCGCGACCAGCCGCGTTCTGCTGCGGATCGAATTGAACGCCGTTACGAAACCCGAGCAAGGTGGGCGCGGTGTTCGATCTCCCAAGCTGAGAAACTTCAAGATCTTGCCGCCTGTATTGCTGGCATCGTCAGGACGGCTGAGATTGAGAAAACTATTTGACACAAATGCGCCATCGCGGATCGAAACTGCATCGCAGGAAAGGGCTGCATGGACTTGAAAGAACGTATTTTCTGCAACCAACCAGCCGTGAAGGCCCTTCTCCGGTTCGACGGCATTATCTCTGATATACGAAAACCGGTTTCGATAGATCCTGACATTTCGATTTCTGGATACGACGGGTTTTCCGTTTTGGACGGAAACCCGCTCCGGCTTGATATCCATCCGGATCGCATTGAACGCATGAGACACATCGCAGTCACGGATCACTACGTCACCAAGAATATCGTAGCTTTCGAACAAGGCGCCGTTGAACCAGCTTTTGTTCTCGTAGCCGTCCCGTTCCTTGACCTCCTTCCATTTGACCCGACCGTTCCACATGTCCTGATAGACGTCTTGGACCCAGTGCATTTCTTCTATGATAAAACTGCGCGACAGGGTTTTATCGGAGTTGCGCACAAAGATCACGTTCCGAGCGCCTGTTCCCCTTATGCGGCGGAACGCTATGTCATGGCAGCCTCTGAGATAGAATACCTGCGGCCAGCAGTCGCAAAATGAAAATCCGTCGAATACGACATGTCCAACGTCGAGCATCTTGAACATGGCCCACTGCCCATCCATAGCCCATTTGCTGTGATGTAAACCGTCACGCGGCTTGCGCCCCCCGTCGAACATGGCAATCCCGTGCGCTGGGCCCTTAACGGTTACCGGCGCGTCTTTCGTTCCGCCGCGCAGCAACCAGACCGGGTCGCGATAGACGCCCGGCATCAAAAGGACGGTATCTCCCGGGTCCGCCTTGTTGAGCGCTGTCTGCAAATCGAGTGCCGTGATATCCGAACCGTCATGCCTAACGACGGAAAACTCGGGTGCGGCAATGAGGGTCGCCATAAGTTCCTCCTGCTTTCATTGGGAGTAAAAAATCTTTTGTGTCCAGAAAATTGCGTTCACGCCACAAGAAAAATCCGTCTCTGCCGAGGATCGCGTGCGCAACTGCTCAGTCAAATAATTCTCTCAACGGCCATCGCCCAAGATGTACCGTTTCGTAGCGACTGATCGACGCTAGAGTGCCGGATCTGAAAACTCACGAGACGGCTGCTGAGGCTAGAAAACGGGGTGCCCGGATCCACTTGAAGTCCTCGCCAAATACTCCCAGCAATATCTATCGACATCATGTGTGGATATCAGGCCATAACCTGCAGCCGGTGCCTTAGGCTCCTCCTCGTCTGTCTCAATCGAAGTTGCGAAGCCATCCTCCCCATGGCTGTTCCGAAAGACAAACCAGCCTCCGTGCAGAATGCTTGGGTCGTGATTTTCGACAAAACCGACCAAGCAAACTGAGTGGCCGCCAATAGCTATCATCTCCTTGGCAACCTCATCCGTAGGGTACTCAACTTTCCCAAATTTCAAAGCTGTCCGTCCCGTCCAGGCTTGCTTTCCAGTACCGCTGAGGACTGCAAAGGATGCGGCTACCGGCAGCCCTGACTGAATCTTTTCGGCCAAAACCTCAGAAATGCGTCGGTTTGTGGATGCCCGCAGCCAAGGTTTTCCTATCCCGACCACTGGTTTCGAGACGATATCGTGATCGAGTAGGCTCTCACCGATCTTGTTCTCTTGCGCTTGATTGATTGCATTCTCTGAAAAGTTGTCTTCAAACGTATTCTCCTCCGCATGTTTCTGATACTCTGCCAGGTCTTCGCTGCATATTCCCCATTCGGAAAGCGCCTTCCGCGCCTGCTCCAGAAAGGTACCTCCTGACTCTTCAATCGCCTCCGTATCTACGTGAGAAACATCCATCCCGATATCACTTAATGGTTCGAGACCATATGACCGCATTTTCCCGTAGAGATACTCCTCGGACAAATCGTTCAACTTCCCGGACAGATTAAACTCCCGAAGTTCCTCAGCAGCTGCCACGGCAAACGCATTGCAGGTCCCCCGCTCACCTTGATCCCGAACCTGCCAGTTTTCTGCCCTGATGAGTCCGCCAACCAAGTCTTTAGTTTTGAAGAACCTATTGTCGAGGCGGATCTTCGCACTCCGCATAATGTCGATGGCAACCGAAGCGGACCAGCCGGGAGGCACAGCTCCTCCGAATACATAACGTCGTTGCGCCATGGTATTGATCTCCCTTAGTGTCGCGGTTTGTCTCTACGGTGCAGCGTTCTCGAAATGGAGCAGTTCTTCTTTGCACCCAACGATCAGATCATCCTTGACAAAGGAAGTCGTCATGAGTTCGCTTGCGACATTCCGCGCCAGCCGCTCGCCCGCTTCACTGTCCGACATGAAGTGGACGCCGGCCCTCTCACGGTTCTCAGCAACGCGCTTAGCCAGGCTTGACAAGTATTGCCCAATGCCACGGTCCATTGGGGAGCCCAGAGCATCGGCGATCAGAAAGGCGACTGTGTAAGCCTGCGTCGCGTGATTGCTCGGAAAAGACGGGTGCGGAGGCGTCGGTAGTACAGGCAGCAGACCCGGCCAAACTTGCACGGGGCGCGGTCGCATGAATAACAGCTTGCAATGCATTCCGACAATGCCAGATACAATCATTGCCAAAGATATCAGCTGCGCGGTCTTTGGGTGCGTCAAAGGGTGCAGAGAGAGGACATTATAGAAGTAGTGGTGAAAACTGTCGGCTTGATCCCTAATTTCCGCACCATAGTCGCGCAGGACTTCATCCCTGTCTGCAAGGGCCTTGTTCAGGTCGTCTTTGACAGATTGCGCTTCAAGCAGATCGCTAAGCATGGTCTGGTAGAAACTATCTTCCTTGACGATAGCGGGCAGGACATCCTTCAACTTCGTTTGGACAAATAAGTCCGGATGGAGGTTTCGACGGTCAAAGCTTGTTGGCTTGAAGTGATTGAACCGATCCACCCTCTCAGCGATTGTCTCCAGTTGTTTCCCGGCAGGAATAACGGTTCCTGCGCCGGGTCCCATGCCCCCCGAAGTCGATCCGTGCGATGAGCCATGTGAAGACCCGTGCGACGACCCGTGTGATGAACCATGTGTGCTGCCGTGAATCACAATAAATCCCTCCTTATCCCTTTCAATCAAGATAACGGCGCTGCGTCATCGCCGCGTCAATTCAGTGTCAAAGGCTATGACGGTAATCCCGCTGCAATCAATCTTGAAGCAAAGACTTCCCGGTCTTCTGGATCGCGCAAGCCGTGCCTCTTCTTAAACTCCGCCACCGAAAAACTCGGGGCGATCTTGTTGTGGTGCTCGACCAGATAAACCGTTTCAGCCTGTCGCCCCGCGCCGCAGAGCGCCGCGATCGTAGCCCGAATGTTTCCCTGGTAGTTTGGTGCCCGACGGAAGCTACTCAACCCGTATTCCGCCGATTTATCGAAATCGCCATTCGTATAGTGAGCAAGTCCCAGAAAATGCTCGTTTCGGAAGATGAACGGATCATAGGGAGACAGGGCGAGAGCCTTTTCGCCGTTTCGCACAGCCGCCTCGGAATTCCGCGTGTTTGCGAGTGTTGGAACCGACCAAGCCAGTGTATCGGCATCGTTGGGGCAAAGCTCTATCGCGTCATGAAATGTCGATAGAGCAGAGTCGTATTCACGCTCAAACATCATCCGATTGTGCGCCCAAAGCGCCATCACGCGACCGTCGCCCGGCGATAGCGCGATTGCCTTCAAGGCGTGATGTTCAAGCGCCGCCCTGTCTTTGAGTGCATTTTTCGACCATCCTTCCCAAAGGTTGATGGAATGCCATTCCGCAAATAGCGCATGCGCTGGCGAAAACTGTGGGCCATTTTCCACAGCTCTGCGCAGGAGGTCGCGCGCCTTGACAAAATCCTCTCTCTTCAGCCGGAACACTAAATCCTTCGCCTGCAAAACCAGATGGTAGGGTTCCAGTTCTTCCGCGGGTACTGACTTCGAATGGCGCAGCTCTTCGGCATCGACGGAAGGCACGATCGCGCGGGCGATCTCTTCTGCAATCGGAACGTTCAGTGACTTCAAATCGTCTGTCTTGCAGATACTTACCTTAGCCCAGAGCACACTTTCGCTTTGCGTTTCGACAAGTTGAACTGAAACGCCTGCGTCGGCGCCATCAATCCGGATAGTGCCCGTCAGAACGTAATTGGCATCGAGTTCCCGCGCGACGTCGGCGGGACGCGGCGGCTGGCCAAGGAATCTGCGCGTCGAATTGCTGGAAATCACAGCTGGTGCACGAAAGGATGCCATATGGCAGGTAATGTGATCTAGAACGCCGATTGGCAGATATGGATCTTCGTTTTTCCCACCCACGATCTCGAAAGGCATGATCGCAATCTTGGCGGTACCCGTGCGCGCGGTCGCTGGTAGCACGCTTAAGCCAAGCTTGTGTTCCTTCGGAGCATTCTCGGCCTTTGAAAGTTTTATCTGCACCGCCAGGTCTTGCGTGGCGATCGCAGGTTCGGCATCGAGATTGTCCTCCAACCGCTTGTAGAACTCATTGTAGACTCGCAGTGCCGCGGTCGGATTGCTGCAAGCAGCGTGACAAAGCATGAGGGTGCGCACGGCTTGTTCGTCCAAATCATCAAGTAATAGCGCGGTCTGAGAATAAAGAATTCTGATGTTCTGCGGAATGGTCTCGTCCAGATAAATACTGCGCAATCCGTCTAGAATATCCGACAGAATGGCGGACCGTGCGGAACTTAGCCAGTCATCAAATTCCGAGTTCAAACCGTCGGTACCCACGAACAATTGATGCGCCAGAGGTAGCTGCTTCAGCATCGGGCTATCGGCATTTCCCTCCTTGATTTCACTCAAGAGGTCATCAATGTCGGTCGTGAAAACCCCGCTACGTAAGGAAATTGAGTTCACGTCCGCATTGAGCGCTGCCGGGCATATTGGGTCTAACACGCGTCGTAGACCGACGAGACACTGGCGCAAAGACGCTCTCGCTTTATTGTGACCAACATTGCCCCACAGGAGTTCGCAAAGATGGTCCCGGCTATGCGCGGCCGCCTTCCCAAGAACTAGATATGCCAGAAGAGCCCGCGCTTTATTCCCAGGAACCTCCACCTTCCGACCGTTCCATGTCAGTGTCGGGGTGCCGCAAATGCGTAATATTATTCTGCGATCAAGTTCTGTCCCCAACTAAACCACCCAGCGCTTTCAAAATTTCAGTTTAATATTCAAGCATAACATCAGAAACATTTGCGAACGCAAAGTTGGTTCGGATTGTCAGTTCGGGTTCCGTGTGTTTCTCAAACCTATTTTCGTCTCGGTTGTGCCGCCGCCGCTTCGCGCATAGCCCTCATTCAGTAAGCATGATTGGGAGTTTTTCAGTCAAGCGACAAATGCGGACGTCGTCTGCCGCAAAGTGTAAGGTATCGGGTGTAAGATCGATCATCTTCTTGCGTTCGGCTGCAGACTCGCTTTGCCGAGCGCGCCGCATTAGAATTCCTTCTGCAGCCTGACCTCTCCCATCTTCGCATTCTGGTTCTTCACTTCGATCGCAGGTTCCAGCTCGGACTTTGCACCGTCGCAGAACACCCCGGCCGCACCCTAGAGCAGCTGATCGCGCCAATGCTTGATCTGCTTCGGATGCAAGTTGAGATCCTGCTTCAGATCGATCGGGGCCTACTCAACTTTGATCGCGGCAACCGCCATCTTTGCCTCGAATGCCGGGCTGTGGTTCTGACTTGGTCGGCTTGCCGCAGTCTTTTCCTCGCTCGCAGCATCATGCCGCGGTCGCACAAAAAGTCTATTCTTCCGGCTCTAAAGTTTCCCTGAACCACCTCTCCTAAACGGTGGAAAAGAGCGATTTTACGAGCTGGAAACTCATCTTTGACGTTTGGCTCACGCGCCAATGACGATCGGCTCACACCGCAGTCGGACAGTCTCCATGCCTTTTTAGCGCCAGATTCGGCGCCGTGACAGCGGAGGAAGTCAAGCATGGCACCAGATGACTTAAACAAATCTTTCAAACCGCCGGCGAGCTCGAACAAACTTTCGCCACATGGGCCGCGTTCGCATGGGCAGCATCTCAGATCGCTGACGGCGGAAACGCTCGATGTGCGCAGCGGCAATGGGGATCCCGGCAAGTTCGGGCGCATGTTCCCCGATTTGCCCGGTCTCGTCGCAAGCAAGGATGCACTCTTCGAACTTGCCGAGGCGATGGTTGACACCGCGATGGATGCCACGGGGGACAACCCGGACATACCGGCAGGGTACACCTATTTCGGTCAGTTCGTTGATCACGACATCACCCTCGACACGACGCCACTGCATGTGCAGAAGGCCGATCCGCTGGCGACGGAGAATTTCCGGACGCCGGCGCTGGATCTCGACTCGCTCTACGCTGAAGGTCCCGGCCGGTCACCGGAGCTTTACGCGCGGAGTCTGTCCCCACCCTATGGACCCACAAACAAGTTCCTAATCGGAACGACGTCGGCTTCCCCGCCCAGAACGTACCGACGGCCCTGCCGAACGACCTGCCACGCAACGGAGTTGGGCGCGCTCTGATCGGGGACGAGCGCAACGACGAGAACCTTGCGGTCGCTCAGACCCATCTGGCGTTTCTCAAGTTTCACAACGCGGTCGTCAATTTCCTGAGCGAAGGACAACCGGGGCTGACGAGTGCTGAACAGTTCGACGAGGCTAGGCGGATCGTCACCTGGCACTACCAGTGGATCGTTCTTTTCGACTGGGTCGAGCGGTTGACCGAACCGGGACTGGTCCGAAAGATCAAGGAGCAGGGCCGCAGGTTCTACCGCTTCAAGACCACGCCCTACATTCCCGCGGAATTCTCAGCGGCGGCTTACCGTTTGGGCCACTCGATGATCCGCGAAATTTATGATTACAATCGGGTCTTCGGAACGGACCCGAGCGCCCTGACGCCGGCAAGCCTGCAGCTGCTCTTTGGGTTCACGGGCAAGTCGGGTGCAATTGTAGGTGCGCTTGCCGATGATCCCGGCGTGTCGCCGACGCCGGGAATCCCGGGCGGGAAACTGCGGGATCTGCCCGGCAACTGGATCATCGACTGGCGGCGATTCTTCGATCTCGATGCCGCAGTGCGACCCAATGCGTCGCGCAAGCTGGATGCCCTAGTGGCCCCGGCACTCAGCACCTTGCCCGGGGAAACTGACAGAAACGCGGTTTTGGCCTTTCGAAACCTAAGCCGCGGCGTCCGAGGTCGGGCTGCCGTCCGGACAGTCAGTCGCGCGGCATATGGGGCTCGAGCCCTTGGTACCTGAGGTCGTCGCAACCGGTATTGGCGGGGAGGCAGCCCGCAAGCACGGCCTGCACCAGCAGACGCCCTTATGGTTCTATATCCTCAAGGAAGCTGAACAGCTTCACCGAGGCCAGCGGCTCGGACCGGTCGGATCGACCATCGTGGCCGAGACATTCCTCGGTCTCGTACATGGCGATCAGCGGTCATTCCTGTGGCAACGCAAGAATTGGGTGCCTGAATTGCCCAGCGAGAAACCCGGACACTTCACCATGACCGACATGCTTCGGTTTGTGAATGACATCAACCCAATAGGAGAATCGTGATGACGGATGCAACTTCCGGAAGTGAGCAAAAGATCCAAACGCGTATGAATTCGAACCGCCCTGTAAGAAAGGTCACGGCAAGCGTGCTTGCGGGTGCCATCGTTCAGCTCCTGTTGTGGCTGAATGGACAGATGGGAGGGCCAGCAGTACCGCCTGAAGTTCAGGGTGCCTTGACGGTTCTCGTCTCTTTCATCGTTGCGTACATGGTCCCTCCCGCGCCAACCGAGCAGGTGGTCAAGGTGAGCAAGGCGTAGCGTGAGACTTGCCCTGCTCCATGCGCCAGCCGACAGCAGCGGCGTTTGGGGCTGGGCCGGTCCGCGGGCGCTTCCCACCTGAATCCAATCAAAAGAAACAGGAGCAACCCATGACTATGAAACCGGCGAGTGCTACGTCACTCTGCATTCTGTCCATCATTTGTCTGAACGCCTGCGCTGTGCCGGATGTGAAAACAGAGATCGGCGTCAGCCAAAAGGCGCTTCAGGCGGTGGATATGCCGATGGACAAGGTGCTGGCGGCCGGCGAAGCGCGCGCTCTGGCGCAGCAGGTCGACGCGCTTATTCGTGCAGGTGAGTACGTCTATGAGCCAAGTGAAGCTTGCTATCTCATCGGCAACAACGAATTCACTTCGGAACCTTGCGCACTGGAAGAAGCGTTCACGCCCGACTCGGACCTTATTCGGTATCGCAACGCGCGCGCGATCCTGGAGAGCATGAAGCTTTATCTCAAGAGCGTCGCGCAGTTAGCTGCGAGCGA
Organism: Tateyamaria armeniaca; assembly: GCF_045797845.1. Lineage (NCBI taxonomy): Bacteria > Pseudomonadati > Pseudomonadota > Alphaproteobacteria > Rhodobacterales > Roseobacteraceae > Tateyamaria > Tateyamaria armeniaca. Next base: position 686,761 of record NZ_JBHDIY010000002.1, on the reverse strand, counting down.
TACGCCGGGAAAAATCGCTGCCAACACCCAACAGCTCTTTGCGGATCTCGATACCCTGTCGAAAACGGCGCCCGGTATTCTGGACTCGGATGCCAATGCAGGACTCCAGAAGCGGTCGACGTCGGTACCGATAATCTTCGAATTCGCAGCTGAGCAGGCGCGAAACAATGCCCTGCGGAAAGCTGTCCGTTCCGGTGACGAGGCGGTTGAACTCGGAGTTCTCACCATGATCGCCTTCTTGCGAGAAAGCGGTGATGCGCCCCGCGCCGGCGGTTTGGCTGAAATCAGCGCCGCCGCGGACCGGGTCGAGGACACGCGCGCCTCCGGCAACCCCGCAGAATACCAGGCTGCCCTTGACGCGCTTAAAAGGACAACTGACCGCGTTGAAATTGGCCGAAAACAGTCGCTTGAGGCAGGCCTCATTTCGTTTCGTCTCGCCCATCGCGCGATGGCCGAAAAACTGCTTGGGCCCGCCTCGCTCGCGCAACTTCGCGACGCAACCAAGGAAGTGGCTGACATTCGTGTCGCCATCGCAGAAGAGGACCAATCCTAATGCCTAGTCACGACAATAAAAGCCGCGGCTATTTCCGAACGCTGCATAGCGCGCTCTTGAAACAGCTCCGACCGATTCGAGCCGAGGAACTCGCGCTCAAACGAAAGAAGTCCCGCACCTCTGCGGAGGAGGCACGCCTTGAGGAAGTGATTGCAAAGCGCCGCGAGGTTGCCAAGAATATTGTCGTTCTCGCTGATACCGAAGACGCGTATCTGCGTTCCGCCAAGGGTACTGCGGTCGCACTTCGTGATTTGAAGGCCGCGCGGGACGCCGCAGCCAAGGCCACGCGAAACCTGAACAAGGTGAATGAAGCACTCGTCACCGTTTCGCTCGTGACGAAAATCATCACCGATCTTGCGCGGATTTTCGCCGCTTGAGCCCGCGCAGCCGGGATCGTCTCCGAGTGAGTTGATAGGGCCTCAATCGCAAGAAGGAGAACCAAATGTCTGAGTACAAATCGAGATTTCTGGAAGACGGATGTGTGGCGAAACAAAATAACTTGATCTGTCGCCTGACGATTTGCCCCGACGGCCGCGGGCTTGGGTGTGAAAAGCATCTCGAAGCGCTTCGAAAATCGAAAACTACTTGGATTCATGATTTGCGGTTGAGACCCGAACACAGTGACCTGCCAAAGCAACTTGACGGAAGCTGAGGTGGTCTGCACCTTGAAATTGGCAATAAATTGGAGGCAGTCATGATTTTGAAGAACATTGAGGCGCTGCGCTCGGAGGCGGCAACTTCAACCTTGGTTTTGGTGGTGGTTCTGGCTCTCGCTGCCGGGACATCTTTGCGGGCACAGACAGCCGTTATCGTAGATACCCAAAATGCCGCTGTGTTAAACGACGTAGCTTCTGCATACACGCAGTTTCGATCACCTGTCACGATTGAACAGTCCAACGGGTACGACCTGTCAGATAGGATCCAGCTTGCCGCAGACTCTCTTGTCGTAATCCAATCGTACGACACACCCGACTTGCAGTCCATGAACGAAGCTCTGAACAGTCTGGCCGAACAGGGGCAACCGACCACGTTTATGGTGTTTGTTAATCAGGCGGATGACTACGATTGGACATCCGAACTCAACCAACCTGATAACGTGAAATTAGCAATCGCCGTCCGTTCGCAAGATCAAATTGCTGTCGCAGACGTCTACAGCTCCATCGGTAGCAGTTATGACGGGTCGCGCGTCGGCTATGATTACTCACAGGCGGTAAGGATGGCTGTTGAACAACTGAGCGCAATCGGTCAATCCGAATCTGGAGTATCCACAATAAAGCCATGGGCCGCCGACCGGTCCGATATGTTCTTCGACGGATATGTTCTTTACTCTGGTGCGCCGACCGAAGACGCCGCCGAATTAATGAGTCATTTCGACGCGAACCACAGCTTCTCTGAAGTGGATTGGACTCAAGCCAATGGGGTTCATGGAGGCGACGTTCTCTTAGAATCCACTAGTGGAGACATGCCTATAATATGGGCCGAAACAGTCCTAGGTGAGTGCTCCGGAAGCCAGCGATGGGACGGGATGATCGAAAACGAAATTAGCTTCCAGTCCTTTGGTACCATTGACTTGCGATGATCCGTGTCTTGACTTGGGTTTGCCTTGGCGTGGCGCTGCAGGGTGTATTGCCAACACCTGCATCGGCAGCTGAATGCGAGGAACTTTCGAGTCCGGCGGCACAGTGGCTTTGTATCGATATCTTGGCCGATGGATCGGCAACAGGCACGCAGGACAATGCGGCCCTTGCTGCCGCGCTTGTCCCGCAGGAACACATTGGAACGGCTATTGCCGAGGTCCCGCGAGGACTTTGCCCAGCCAAACCCACAGGTGGGATATTGGGTGTGGATCTGACAGCCTTGTTGGATCACCTCGCACGGGAAGATGTGAATGTTCCGCAAGACGCGGTTTCTCTGTCGGGCCTAACTGTTGTTGGAGCGTTCAATGCGCCTCCCCGATTCCCCTACTCACTTACGATCTCCGGCAGCGTGTTCTGCGGCAACATGGGCTTAAGAAACTCCGTTTTCGGTGGAAACCTTTTTCTGACAAGCAACCTCGTACTTGCCGGCAGTGGAGAAACCCGGGAGGGGCTAATTCTCGCACAGGGATTGCACGTTGCGAATGATCTGGAGTTACAATTTAGCCGTTTCGGAGGTCTGATTGCCTCAGGTATTCGAGTAGGCGGAACCGTTGGCGTAACCGAGGCCGTCTTTGGCCATGCGTCTTTCGCTGATGGTGAAATGCAGGTCCTCGCGCTGGCCCGATCCCGCCAATCATCGGACATATACAATCGGACGCGCTCATGGATTGACGAAAAGTATGACTTATCTTCAAATGAACCGATTGAGGGTTACCCCAACGTCTTTTTCGCCAACAATGTCGAGCTCTGGCGCGCAGTCATTGCGTCGGAGCTCTATGGCGATGCCCTGCGCGTCGACGGAGCAATCAGTGCGCTAGGACTGGAGGTCGACCTCCTGCGGTTTCATTCTGCTTCGCTCCCAGCTGCCGACTTTCGTGACTTGATTGCTCGAAACGTGGAGGTGAAAGCATCCAATCTTGGCGCAGCATCCAACAGAGATACATGCTCAATCGACGTTGCCTTCCGGTACGTGACGGACTTTGTTTCTTTCGCAGGCGCGAACATCGGCGAATCGATTGAAGTGAACTCGATAGAGGTCGCTAAAGTGCGTCATCCCTCGATCGCGACTGGGCGGCTTTGCCTGAACAATATGCGTGTCACAGATACTGTCGACGTCAGCGGACTCTCGGCAACCATCCTCGATTTATCAGAGACGCATGCTGGAGTAAAACTGGCGTTGGCCTCCGACATTCACGGAGACACGACTTTTCCCAACACCAATCAGATTCTCGACCTGACGGGTTTCGCCACGCCGCGCCTTACTGTGTCACAAACTACCAAGCTTCCGTCAGATACCCGGTTGTCAGCCGTTTCGGTCGGTTCTCTGGATTTCCATGATGCTGGCGACCAAACATCCAGACTGGTTACAAGGATCGGATTCCTCGTCGATAGCATCGGGATCGACGATCAAAAGAGCGTTGCTCTGAGGGTCTTTGCTGAAACGCTTCGTAGCAATGGCTTGGTGACGGAAGCTTCGGCTCTGGAGTTCGAAAGGGCGAAGACGCAGACTGATGCCTTGGGATGGTCTGCTCGCCGCGTCTTGCGGGAAATCGCCGAGCGACTGGGGGGCTACGGGCTAATGCCCAATCGCACTCTTTGGGTTGCCTTGGTCGCCGTTTTGTTTGGAGCCGTTGTGGCGCGGCTGTCCCTAGAAGGCCGGTACTTCCTGTACCGCCAGATTGTTCCTAGGCTGCGTCAAGTTTCACTTGCGCAACGCCGAGATAAGATCAGACGAAAGTGGAAGCGGGAGCTAATTGCTTGGATCTGGTTCGATGCTGTCGTGTTTAGCTTTGACAGGCTTATACCGCTTGTCACAATAAACGATGCTCACAAGAAGCTTAGATTTCGGCACCAAGCATGGGTGCGAGCCTATTTTGTAATTCATGCCTTGCTGGGTCTCCTGCTTGCGGCGACCGTTATCACAGTCATTGGCAATAGCATTGGTCTGCGCGCTCCATAGCACACACAAAGGGTACGCGCGATGGCGGCCCTCACCGTCCTCAATACGAGGTCCCAAATCCCAAGCAGAAGGCCCGAACATTATCTACAACGTCAGCAAGCTGCCTCCACGGCTCTTCAGAGAGAGGTCCTTCCGCCTGGGCTCACCCCCTCGAAGAAGGGGCGATAGGGTTCGCCATGCTTGACCACGGCGTGTACGGTGCGCGCCATCTTCGCCGCGATCGCCGTATAGGCCTTGCGACGCTGATGCGCGTTGTGTCGATCCTTGGAGATGTAGCGCTCGAACTTGTCCCGGAAGCTGTTGGTCGGCTTGAGAACCGCGGTATGGTCGACCATCCAAAGAGTGCGCTGCAACCGGGCGTTGCCATATTTCGATATGCGGCTCTGGCCACGGAACATGCCCGATTGCATCGTGGCGAGGTCCATGCCGCAGAACTTCAGGAACTGTCGATGATGCGTAAGCGTCGGCTGATCACCGTGCCAGTTGTGACTTGACTATGCGGTGAAGTTCCAAGGCATGAGTTCGTGGATATCGCCCTGCATTTGCCCGCCGAGTATTTTCTCGAGGACATGTTCGAGATAAGCCTGCGGATTGATCCCGTTTAGCTTACATGTGCCGACCAGCGATGCCATGCGGGCCCAGGTGACCGCACCGTTATCGGAACCCGCAAATAGAGCATTTGTTCTTGTAAGAGGAATCGGACGAATTGCGTTCTCAACAGCGTTTGTATCCATCTCGATCCGCCCGTCGTCCAGGAACCGGGTCAGGCCCTGCCAGCGCTTGAGGCCGTATCTGATGTGCCGGGCAAGGTCGGAATTGGACGGCAACATTTCGAGTTGCGCCTCGAGCCGGGGGCGCAGCGCCTCGACGATAGGTCTGGACAGTTCCTGACGTACCACGATCCGGGTTGCAGGATCCTTGCCGCGGATTTCGTCCTCGATGCTGTAGTTGTGCGAGGCGGTCGATCATCTCCTGGCCGAGCGGAGACTCTGTCGTGCGGCTGTATTCGACAAAGCTCGGTCTTCGAGCGCGAAACGATCTCGTGGGTCTTCGACAGTTCCTGGATGTCGGCTGTTCCGGTCACCAGCGGATCTTGGAAGAACTGTACGGCGCCGATCTCCAGCATATGCAGAATGACCTGGGCATCCTTCGGGTCGTTCTTTTCCCAGCTGTTGTGCAGAGCCTCGCGCGTTCGGGCTAGGCCGACAGAGGAGATGAGCTTCAGTTCGAATCCGGCTTGGCCAAGATGGTGCGCGAGCGTCCGATGTTAGTTGCCAGTTGCCTCGAATCCGATCCGCACCAGCAGATCGTAGCTGGCGATGTTCGCAGACAGGCGCTGGAAGCCTTTCAGCGTGTTCATCACCGTCACACGTCGGCGGTGCTTCTTGCCAGGGATGCCGATCAGCACTTCATGGCGGTGTTTGGAAATGTCGATGGCGACCAGCACGATCGAAGCGGTAGAATAGGTGGCGGTCATAGCCAGTCTCCTAGCGGTGTGGTTGTGCAAAACCACTGTTGAGACCTTAGACCCGGCTATGGCTTTACGCTACAAGCCGCGGAACCGCGCTCTCTGCTAGCCGCAGGAATCGTCTGTTGCGCCCTCCCGCAACCACTGACAACGAACGCCCCGCAGATATTTCTGCGGGGCGTTGTTCGTTTGGGGTCAGGGTGATTGCAATGATGTGGAGTCTGTCCAGGTTTGAGCGAAGGCGATGCAGCGGATTGATGTCGACGAAGATCTAGTCGGTGACGCCTGCGTTGAAGACAAAAAGAGCTTGTCCATCAATCATGTACCCGTTGATCAGGGCCGCCGCACGTTGGCTTGTCAGCCACGTTTCCAGCGTCGCCACCGCGCCGGATTTCACGTGCGGATGGCGTTCGGGGTTCACGGGCAGGAAACTGTATTGGTTGAACAGGGATGGATCGCCGGAAAACAGCATGGCCAGCTCTGCCTTGTTGGCGAAATTCAACCAGCTTGCGCGATCAGCGAGGATATAGGCATTGAGGCCCGCGGCAGTGTTGAGGCTGGCGCCCATGCCCGCGCCAACTTCGAGATACCATGCGCCAAGATCGTCCGGCGTCACCCCGGCCGCTTGCCACAGCGCGCGTTCCTTGCGGTGTGTGCCGCTGTCATCACCGCGGCTGACGAACGCGCTTTGCGTCCTTGCGATGGCTGTCATCACCTGCGCGGCGCTGTCGGCATTGGCGATGTCTGCAGGGTCTTGTGTGGGCCCGACGAACACGAAGTCATTGTACATGATCTCGGTGCGATGGGTGCCGTGACCTTCGTCGACAAAAGCCTCTTCGGCGGCTTTCGAGTGCACCAGAATGGCGTCCACATCGCCTGCGCGCCCAAGGCGCAATGCCTGCCCTGTGCCCACGACCAGCAACTGGACGTCGATGCCTGTGTCCTGTTCAATCGCGGGCAACAGGATGTCGGACAGGCCCGAGTTGTGAAAGGACGTTGTGACGGCCAGCCTGAGGGTTTCGGCCTGCGCGCAGGCAGTCCAGAACAGGGCAATCAGAGCGGCAAGGCGCATCATCGGATGATGTCCCCTTTCAGAAAGGCGGCGAGTTCGGGTGTTTCGGGCTGATCCAGCCGTTCGGCGTCCCCCACCTCGTGTGCTTGTCCGTACAGCAGAAACACGATGTCGCTGGCTAGTCGTTTGATCTGGCCGACGTTATGGCTGGTCATGATGATCCGCGTGCCCTGTTGCAGCGCGTTCAGCAGAAGGGCTTCGATCTCGGAGGTGGCCTGCCCGTCGAGGTTCGCGCAAGGCTCATCAAGGAACAGGACTTCGGGCCTGCGGATCAGCGCACGGGCGAGGGCCAGTTTTTGCCGCTCGCCCCCCGACAGACGCGGGGCGGGGCGGTCAAGCGCGTCTGTCAGGCCGATATGCGCAGCCCACGCTTTGCACTGCGCCTCAATCTCGGCGCGGGGCGTGCCGACCAGTTTGAGCGGATAGGCGAGGTTGTCGCGCACGGACCGGCGCAACATGGTCGGAGTCTGGAACACGTAGGCCTGTCGCGCCCGCACGATGGCATCGGCAGCGGACCATGTGACGTCGCCGGATGAAATGCGTTCGATCCCGTGCAGCGCCTTGAGCAGTGTCGTCTTGCCCGCCCCGTTTGGCCCGATCACCATGGTCAGACCAGTGCCTTCGAACGTGTGGTTCACCGGCCCCAGCAACGTCTTGCCGCGCCGTTTGATCGTGAGGTCCGTGACCTCAAGCGGGAACAGGTTGTCTACCATCGCCCGCTCCGTTCCGTTTGGGACAGCGCGTGGGTGGCGTAGTTCACCACCAGCGACAGCGCGATCAGGACAAAGCCGAGGCCCAGGGCCAAAGCGAAGTCCCCTTTGGAGGTTTCCAGCGCGATGGCAGTGGTCAGAACGCGGGTCGCGTGATCAATGTTGCCGCCCACGATGATGATCGCGCCGACCTCGCCAATGGCGCGTCCGAATCCGGCCAGTGCCGCCGTCAGCAATGCGCGCCGTCCGTCCCACAGCAGCGTTCTGACCCGCTGACCCGGCGTGGTGTTCAGTGAGATCAGCAGATCGTGGTATTCGGCCCATAATTCGCGCATGGCCTGATGGGTGATCGACATGATCAGCGGGGTGATGATGATCACCTGTGCGATGATCATTGCGGTCGGGGTAAAAAGCAGCCCCAAGACACCAAATGGCCCGCCACGCGAGAGCAGCAGGTAGACGATCAGACCGACGACGACGGGCGGCAGGCCCATGAACGCATTGAGGGTTGCAATGGCTGCGCGGCGGTACTTGAACCGGCGCACCGCCAGCCACGTACCCACAGGCAGCGCGATCAGGCAGGCAACGGCCAGCGCCGTCAGGCTGACATGCAACGAGCGCAACGTGATCTCGACCAGATCCGCATCAAGGCTGACGATCAGCCAAAAGGCGGCGCGCAGCCCCTCCCAAATCTCTGTCATGTGTGGCGCGTCATTGTCGTCGTGATCCGCTGGTTTCAAAGTCGGCTTAGCGTGTCTCGTCGGCAGTGCAAAGAGGGCTCAGCCCTGTGCCGCGCCCTTCACGATATCGCCGATCCGGGCAAGGGCATCGGCCATGGGGTTGGTCTTGCGCCAGACAAGGCCGACTGTCCGTGACGGGGGCGGCGTCCGAAAACGCGTGATGCACACCGGGGCCGAGCGGGTTTCGACGCCGACCGCCATATCCGGGATCAACGTGACGCCAATGCCTGCCCCCACCATTTGCACAAGCGTGGACAGGGAACTGCCATCAAGTCCGTCGCGTGGCCGGGATGGGTTGATGTTGCAAAAGGACAGGGCCTGATCGCGAAAACAGTGCCCCTCTTCAAGCAGCAAAAGGCGCATGTCCTCAAGCGCGTCGGCAGGCACGGGCGGTGCGCCTGCGTCGGCTTCGGGGCGGACAAGGACCATATCCTCGTGAAACAATGGCAACTCGGTAAGGCTCGGTTCATCCACGGGCAGGGCCACGATGGCCGCATCAAGCCGCCCTTCGAGCAATTCCGCGATCAGGCGGGGCGTCACGGTTTCGCGTATATGCAAGTCGATGTCGGGATGGGCTTGGGTCACATCGCTGATGAACCGGGGCAGCAGGTAGGGGGCGATGGTCGGGATCACGCCAAGGCGCAGACGCTCGAACCCGCCGCCGCGCGCCGTCTCTGCCCATTCGCCCAGATCCGCGACTGCGCGCAGGATGTCGCTGGCCCGTATGCGAAAGGCGTCGCCGCGCGCGGTCAGTCGTACCTGTCGCGGCCCGCGTTCAAACAGGGCAAAGCCCAGGCTTTCCTCAAGATCCCTGATCTGCACGGACAGGGCCGGTTGCGAGACGGCGCAGCGTTCGGCGGCACGCCCAAAATGCCCTTCGCGGGCGAGGGCATCGAAATAGCGCAGGTGGCGGAGGGTGAGATTGTTCATAAACTCAAACTATGACCGCGATAAAGAAATGCAACTTAAACTAATGGTTGTGACTTGGTAAGTTGTGATCAATTCATGGTGGGGGAGACACCGGGATGCCCGAATCCTATGGCACCCAAACCCCTTTCATGGCCTAAAGAAACAAATCGCGGCGCAAGACTAGAATCGTTCCAGACCTGCCTTACGTCGCGCACAGATAACATTTGATCGGAGAGACACATGGACGGCAACGATATCGGCAAATGCCCAGTGATGCATGGCGCAAGCCTTACGACCAGCTTTGGTGGGCGCACGAATGAAGACTGGTGGCCCAATGCGTTGAAAGTCGATGTGCTGCACCAACACGGCAAGACCAACAATCCGATGGACCCCGATTTTGACTATCGCGAAGCGGTCAAGGGCCTCGATTACGACGCGATCAAGGCTGACCTGCATGCACTGATGACCGACAGCCAGCCATGGTGGCCAGCAGACTGGGGCCATTACGGTGGTCTGATGATCCGGCTGGCATGGCACGCGGCAGGGACCTATCGCCACTTTGACGGACGCGGGGGCGGTGCGACCGGAAACCAGCGCTTTGCGCCCCTGAACTCGTGGCCGGACAATGCCAGCCTCGACAAAGCCCGCCGCCTGTTGTGGCCGATTAAAAAGAAGTACGGCAATGCGATTTCATGGGCTGATCTGATGCTGCTGTCAGGCAACATCGCCTATGAATCCATGGGGCTCAAAACCTTTGGCTTTGGCTTTGGCCGCGCCGATATCTGGGCGCCCGAGATCGACATCAACTGGGGTGAAGAGGACGAATGGCTTGCCCCGTCCGAGAACCGGTATGAGGATCTTGAGGACACGTCGACCATGTCCAACCCGCTGGCGGCGACGCATATGGGTTTGATCTATGTGAATCCCGAAGGTGTGAACGGCATCCCTGATCCGGCGAAAACCGCGCTGCACGTGCGCGAAACCTTTGCCCGCATGGCCATGAATGACGAAGAAACTGCGGCTTTGGCTGCGGGTGGTCACACAGTCGGCAAGGCACACGGCAATGGTGATGCGGGTGCGCTTGGGGCCGAGCCGGAAGGTGCGGGCGTCGAGGCGCAGGGCTTTGGCTGGGGCAACCCGAGCCAGACGGACTTGGCCGCTTCGCTGATCACGTCGGGTATTGAAGGTGCGTGGACAACCGAACCGACCAAGTTCGACATGGGCTATTTCAAGCTGCTGTTCGGCTATGAATGGCAACTGACCAAATCGCCCGCCGGTGCAAACCAGTGGGAACCCATCGACATCAAGGAAGAGGATATGCCGGTCGACGCCTCTGACCCGTCCGTGCGCCGTATGCCGATGATGACGGACGCGGATATGGCGATGAAGGTCGACCCGATCTACCGCGAAATCTGCGAAAAGTTCATGGCGGACGAGGCCTATTTCCGCGACACGTTTGCGCGTGCATGGTTCAAGCTGACCCACCGCGACATGGGGCCCAAGGCCAACTATATCGGCCCCGACGTTCCGGCTGAGGACCTGATCTGGCAAGACCCGATCCCTGCGGGCAAGACCGACTACGACGTGGCCGCAGTAAAGGCCAAGATCGCAGACGCCGGTATCAGCCAGTCCGACATGATCACGACGGCCTGGGACAGTGCGCGCACATACCGTGCGTCAGACAAACGCGGCGGGGCCAATGGCGCGCGCATCCGTCTGGCACCACAGCGCGACTGGGAAGGCAATGAGCGCGAACGTCTGGACGGCGTGTTCAAAAAGCTGGAGCCGATTGCCGCAGAAACCGGCGTATCGCTGGCGGACATCATTGTGCTGGCAGGCAACATGGGAATCGAAGCGGCAGCCAAGTCCGCGGGGTACGACATCGAAGTGCCGTTCAGCCCCGGGCGTGGGGACGCGACCGAAGAGATGACGGATGTCGACAGCTTTGACGTGCTGGAACCGATTTCGGACGGGTTCCGCAACTGGCATTCCAAAGATGCCCGCAAGAGCCGTGAGGACATGTTCCTTGATCGTGCGCAATTGCTGGACCTGACGGGTGCCGAGGCAACTGTGCTGCTGGGTGGGATGCGTGTTCTGGGCACAAACCATGGTGGCACGGCGCATGGCGTCTTTACCGACCGGGTGGGGCAGTTGACCCAAGACTTTTTCACGACGCTGACCGACATGTCGTATGAGTGGAAACCCGGCCCGGACGACATCTACGAGATCTGCGACCGCGCGACGGGTGAAACCAAGTTCACCGCGACAAGCGCGGACCTCGTGTTCGGCTCAAACTCGGTCCTGCGGGCCTATGCCGAAGTCTACGCCCAGGACGACAATGCCGAAAAGTTCGTTCGTGACTTTGTCGCGGCCTGGACCAAGGTGATGAACGCGGATCGCTTTGATCTGGCCTGAGCCTGAACCAAAATGAAAATGAAACGCGGGGCAGGCATTGTCCCGCGTTTTTGCGTCTGCGCACCGAAAACAAGGGCGACCAAGGGCTTTGCCGCCTTGACTTTCCACCGCGCGGGCGGTGTACCTGCGCCGATATCTTGAACACCCCCGAAGGGATCCCTGACCATGCATGCATACCGCTCTCACACCTGCGCCGCGCTGACCTCGGCCAATGTGGGCGATACTGTGCGCCTGTCGGGCTGGGTGCATCGGGTGCGCGATCACGGTGGTGTCTTGTTCATCGACCTGCGCGACCATTACGGCATCACGCAGGTGCTGTGCGACCCGGACAGCCCCGTGTTCAACGAGGTGGAAAAGGTGCGCAGCGAATGGTGCATTCGCATCGACGGTGAGGTGAAGGCGCGCGATGCGTCCCTGATCAACGCCAAGATCCCGACAGGTGAAATCGAAGTGTTCGTGCGCGACCTCGAAGTGCTGGGCGCGTCGGATGAGTTGCCCCTGATGGTGTTTGGCGATCAGGAGTACCCCGAGGAAACCCGGCTGTCTTATCGCTATCTCGATCTGCGCCGTGAAAAGATGCAGGCCAACATGAAGCTGCGCAGCGATGTTGTCGCGTCTATCCGCAAGCGCATGTGGGATCAGGAGTTTCGCGAGTATCAGACGCCGATCATCACCGCGTCCTCGCCCGAGGGTGCGCGCGATTTTCTAGTGCCATCACGCCTGCATCCGGGCAAGTTCTATGCGCTGCCGCAGGCCCCCCAGCAGTTCAAGCAACTGTTGATGGTGTCGGGTTTTGACAAGTATTTCCAGATCGCGCCCTGTTTCCGCGACGAAGACCCCGAGCAGATCGCTCGCCCACCGATTTTTACCAGCTTGACCTTGAGATGAGCTTTGTCACCCAGCAGGACGTGTTTGACACGATCCAGCCCGTGCTGACGGGCGTGTTCGAAGAATTCGGCGGCGGCAAGAAAGTGGACGAGACGTGGGAGCAGATCAGCTACCGCGATGCCGCACTTTGGTACGGATCGGACAAGCCAGACCTGCGCAACCCGATCAAAATGCAAGTGGTCTCTGACCACTTCCGCGATTCCGGCTTTGCGATTTTCGCAAAGCTGCTGGAGCAGGACGGCACCGAAATCCGCGCAATCCCAGCGCCCACGGGTGGCAGCCGCAAGTTCTGTGACCGAATGAACGCCTATGCCCAAAAGGAAGGTCTGCCGGGGATGGGATACATCTTTTGGCGCGAAAAGACCGCAGATGCCGTGGCGCAGGAACTGGGCATCCCGGTGAAAGAGGCCCAGGCCAAGCTGAAATCCGGTGAGGTTGAAGGTGGCATGGAAGCGGCAGGACCGCTGGCCAAAAACATCGGCCCCGAACGCACCGAAGCGATCCGCCAGCAACTGGGCCTTGATGTCGGTGATGCGGCGTTCTTTCTTGGCGGCAAGCCCAAGGCGTTCGAGGCGATCGCCGGACGGGCGCGCAATGTGATCGGGGCCGAATTGGGCCTGACGGATGAAGATCGTTATGCCTTTGTGTGGATTGTCGATTTCCCGATCTACGAGAAGGACGAGGAAACCGGCAGAATCGACTTTGAACACAACCCGTTTTCCATGCCCCAAGGCGGGATGGAGGCGTTGCAGGGCGATCCATTGGACGTGCTTGGGTACCAGTATGATCTGGCGTGCAACGGCTATGAACTGGTGTCCGGCGCGATCCGGAACCACCGCCCGGAAATCATGTTCAAGGCGTTTGAGATTGCAGGCTATGACGAGGCCGAAGTGCGCAAACGCTTTGGCGGTATGGTCAACGCGTTCCAATACGGCGCGCCGCCCCACGGGGGCTGTGCCGCCGGTATCGACCGGATCGTCATGCTGCTGGCGGGTGAGCAGAACATCCGCGAGGTGATCCTGTTCCCGATGAACCAGCGCGCCGAAGACCTGATGATGAACGCGCCCTCGGAACCGACCAGCGATCAGCTGATGGAACTGGGCCTGCGCGTCATTCCGCAGGACTAAGCGGTAGTTCGCAAATCGCGCGACCGCGATGTGCACCGGTCTGTGGTCTGTGGTAAGTTGAGCCATCGGATCGGGCAACTTGCCGGGCAGTGTATATGCGTTCCTTTGACCCTCAACTGGCTGAAATTCGGTTCGGGTATGGCCTGTCGCCGGTCATAGCGCCGCCGCGAGATGCCGCCGAGATGTTGGCGGGCCTCACCGGGCCGGATGACATGGCAGCGCAGTTTCCGACCGAAGCGTTCCGCACATTCCTTGACCGTGTCGTCGCAGTTCAGGCCGCCCGGGTCGAGCAGCGCGAACATCGTGGGACCGCGCAGGAACAGGTGGCCAGGCAAAAACGCCAGCAACTGAACAAAAACGCCCGGCGCGCGTGGATCGGGTGGGCCGGTCACGCGATGTTGCGACGCAGTTTCACCCAAACTGCCTTTCGCGAGCGGATCGTTGCGTTTTGGGCGGATCATTTCACCGCGCGTGGTAATACCGGTATCTTCAAACAGGCGGCAACGCCTTATGTTGACGATGCAATCCGTCCGGCAATCTCTTTGCGTTTTGCTGACTTGTTGCAATCTGCGGTGATGCATCCGGTGATGCTGGTTTACCTTGATCAGGCGCGATCGATGGGGCCGCAAAGCAAGCTGGCGCTGCGGCGGGGCGAACGCAAACCGTCTGGCCTGAACGAAAATCTGGCGCGCGAAGTTCTGGAGCTGCACACGCTGGGTGTCGGGGGGCCCTACACCCAAGAGGATGTCACGCAACTGGCTGAACTGTTCACGGGCATGACCTTTCAGGCCAAGACGGGGTATCAGTTTCGCGAGGCATTCATCGAACCGGGCGCGGAGACTGTTCTGGGGCAGTCTTACGAAGACCGGGGCGATGATTCATCTGTGCGCGCGGCCCTTGCTGATCTGGCCGCGCATCCGGCCACGGCACGTCATATCGCCTCAAAACTGGCGGTGCATTTCACCTCTGACGATCCGGACGGTGCCTTGGTTGATGCGCTTGAGGCGACCTATCTGGCGCATGATGGCGCCCTTTTGCCGCTTTATGAAACGCTGCTGGATCATCCGTCATGCTGGCAGCGCGAATTGAACAACTACAAGCCACCGATTGACTTTGTCGCCTCGTCCATCCGCGCGCTTGCACCGTCCAGAGAGGCAATTGCCGACGTCAAACCGGGGCAGATCATCAAGGGTATTCTGACGCCGCTGGCAACGATGGGACAGAAGTGGGAACAGCCCCTTGGCCCGGACGGGTGGTCCGAAAACGACGCAGACTGGATCACCCCGCAAGGGATCGCCGCCCGCGTGACATGGGCGATGCGTATGCCCCAACGCATGATCCAACCGCTGCCAGACCCGCGTGTGTTTGTGGACACAGCGCTGGGCGCCTTTGCCGATGAACCGGTGCGCTTTGCCGCCAAGGCCGCTGAAAGCAAGGCCGAGGCGATTGGCATTGTGCTGATGTCGCCCGCCTTTCAACGCCGATAGGAGCCTGATCATGCCTGCGCCCTTGTCCCGTCGTGATTTCCTGCTCCGCTCTGGTGTTGTGGGCTGTTCGCTGGCGGCCAGCCCGCTGCTGACCCCGCTCAGCTTTGCCGCTGCTCCGTGGGACACCCGTCTGGTCGTGATTATTCTGCGTGGCGGGATGGACGGGCTGGACGTCGTGCAGCCCTACGGCGATCCGGCGTTTGCTGCGCTGCGCGCGACTCTGTCCGGTGGGCCGGAGGCGGGCGCGCACGATCTGGATGGGTATTTTGCGCTGCATCCGGGTCTTGGTGCGTTGATGCCGATGTGGCGGGCCGGCGATCTGGCCTTTGTGCACGCGGTCTCGACCCCATACCGCAACAAGCGCAGCCATTTTGACGGTCAGGATCTGCTTGAGGCCGGGACAGCCAGCCTGTCGGGCGCACGCGACGGATGGTTGAACCGAATGTTGCAGACTGTGCCCGGTGTGACGGGGCAGACCGCCTATGCCATCGGGCGCGAGAACATGCGCTTGCTGACAGGAGCGGCGGACGTCGCCAACTGGGCGCCCGATGCCGAGTTGGAGTTGAGCCCGCAGGCCGAGCGGTTGCTTGATCTCGTGACGGAATCCGACCCGGCGATGCATGCCGCCTTGTCAGAGGCGCGGATTTTGGCGGCTGTGGGGGATCGCACCAAAACGAAAAGATCGCCTGATCATGTCGAGATTGCCGAATTCGCGGCACTGCAACTGTCTCGGGAGTCGCGCATTGCCGCCTTTTCGCTGAACGGGTGGGACACGCACAATGTTCAGAAACGGGGATTGGGCAATGCGTTGGGGCGGTTGTCCGAGACTCTGTTGACGCTGCAGGCGCGCTTGCAAAGTGATATCTGGGACAAGACGGCAGTGGTTGCGATGACCGAGTTTGGGCGCACGGTGCGCCAGAACGGGACGCAAGGCACGGATCATGGCACCGGTGGCCTCATGGTTTTGGCAGGCGGCGCGGTGCGAGGAGGGCGTGTTTTCGGCGACTGGCCCGGCCTGGCCGAAGGCAATCTCTATCAGGACAGAGACCTGATGCCGACTGGTGATGTGCGCGCTCACGCGGCATGGATCATGCGCGGCCTGACCGGGGTTGATCGCGCGACCCTCGAAGGGACGGTGTTTCCCGGCCTCGATCTGGGGCGGGATTTCGGTCTGTTGCTCTAGGGCTTGCGTGAATTCGCTTGGCGTCATGCAGCACTGCGCCTAACGTCCCGGTATGTTTACGCTTTATCGCCCGCATCACGATCCCGTCCCCGATTGGACACCCCCGCCCGCACCGGGCGACACGCTGGTGTTGGAGGGGGCCTATTGCCGGTTGGAGCCGCTGGTCGCTGATCAGCATGCCGCTTTGCTTTATCGGGCCTATGTGGGGCAGGATCACGTCTGGGCTTATCTACCTTACGGTCCTTTTTCGTCTTCGTCGCAGTATCATCGCTGGATTCGTGAAACCGAAGAAGACAGCACCGTTGAATTCTACGCGATCCGGAACAAGATCACGGACGCCTATGAGGGGGTTGCGAGTTTCCTGCGCATCTCTCCGGCGGCGGGCAGTATCGAGGTTGGCCACATCAATTTCAGCCCGGCCTTGCAGCAAACCCGCGCCGCGACCGAAGCGCTGTATCTGATGATGGCGTGGAGCTTTGACGCCGGGTATCGCCGCTTTGAATGGAAATGCGATGCGCTGAACCAAGGGTCGCGGCGCGCCGCACAACGTCTGGGCCTGAGTTACGAAGGTGTGTTTCGTCAGGCCGCTGTCGTGAAGGGGCGCAATCGGGACACCGCTTGGTTTGCCGCCATCGACGCAGAATGGCCCGCATTGAAAGAGGCATTTCGCGTCTGGCTGGACCCGGCGAATTTCACGGCTGATGGCGCGCAGATAGAACGGCTGTCTGATCTGACGCAATTGGTGCGCACCGCCGAGGACCCGTCGCTGGTGACCTGACCCGGGTCAGATTGCGATTTTTTCGGTGAGCCTGCGTTGGACCAGCCCTGCCACGGTCGCAGCCTCGGACGCGGCTGAATCGCCGCGCGCCCGTTTCGCGGCCAGCAGTTCGGTTGCGTGGGCAAGCTCGCGATCATCCGCGCTGCGTGCAACGCCACCAAGAAACTGCGCGATGTAGTCAAGCGTGCGAGTGTCACTGGCGCCTTCCATAACGTCGGCCACGTGGGCCATGTCATCGCGATAGGCGATGGGATCGGGTTCCACGATCTCCTTGGGAACAGAGCGGGGGCCCGCGGGATGACGTTCATGCGGCAGATGCGACAGGATCTGGTCCTGGAATTCCGCGAGGGACACGATGGGCTTGCTTAAGTAGCCGTCAGCGCCAGCCTCCATCACCAATGCCTCACTGTCGACATCGCCGGACAGGCCAAGGATGACGTCGGGGCGCTGGTTGGAGGGGGCCAGTTCGCGGATCAGGTCCGTCCCGTTGCCGTCCGGCAGGCCCACGTCGACAATCGCAACTGATGGTCGATAGACCTGCAGGTGCCGCCGGGCCGCACGCAGCGTATCGGCACGCCGGATACGCGCCCCGCTGCGCAAACACAGCAGGCGCAACGCCTCGCATGCAAATCGGCTGTCTTCGATGACCAGCACTGTCAGCCCAAGCAGCGGACGCATGGCAGTTGGTGCAGGGTAGTTCGGCGCAAACGGGTCTGTCGTATCCATTTTCGTTCTCCAAGCAGCTATTGCGACTCATCGTTACGTGCCGTTGCCTAACAGCGAGTTAACGCCACCCTTGCAAGGCATCCGCAGCTTGGCGATAAGGGCGCCAAACCACCCCATTTTAGGAGCATCGCATGATCGGTCGCCTGAATCACGTTGCCATTGCCGTGCCTGACCTTGAGGCCGCCGCCGACCAGTACCGCACTGCGCTGGGCGCTGATGTCGGGGCGCCACAGGATGAACCGGACCACGGTGTGACCGTTGTCTTTATCCAGCTGCCCAACACAAAAATTGAATTGCTCTACCCGCTGGGCGATGACAGCCCGATCAACGGATTTCTGGAAAAGAATCCGTCGGGCGG
The DNA here is from genome assembly GCF_045797845.1 of Tateyamaria armeniaca. Taxonomy (NCBI): domain Bacteria; kingdom Pseudomonadati; phylum Pseudomonadota; class Alphaproteobacteria; order Rhodobacterales; family Roseobacteraceae; genus Tateyamaria; species Tateyamaria armeniaca. The sequence goes on along the minus strand of NZ_JBHDIY010000002.1, from coordinate 668,750 downwards.
CATTCACCATGTCTGTTACGAGGTAGAGGATATCATCGCGGCGCGCGACCACCTGAAGGCCAGCGGACTGCGGGTTCTGGGCGATGGCGAGCCCAAGATCGGAGCACACGGCAAGCCCGTGTTGTTCCTGCATCCCAAGGATATGAACGGCACCCTGACCGAATTGGAGCAGGTCTGATGGGCATCACCTCGGCCCTCGTTCTTTATGCTGTGATCTGGTGGATGTGCTTCCTGATCGCGCTGCCGATCAAGGTGCAGACGCAAGGCGATCTGGGCAAGATCGAGCCGGGCACCCATGCAGGGGCTCCGCAGGTTCACAACATCAAGCGCAAGGCGTGGATCGTGACCGGCGTGGCGGCTGTGTTGTGGTGCATCATCGCGGGCATCATCCTGTCGGGATGGATCACCCTCAGCGATATGAGTTGGTTTGATCGGGCACTCAAGCCTTTGTAATCTTGTGATAAAGATGGGTGAATGTGGCGGCCCCGATGATCGGGATCAGCAGGTTCACCAGCGGGATCGACAGTGGGATTGCCATCAACGTGCCGGCCAGCCAGATGGTGCCGGAATGGGCGCTGCGCAGTTCTTTTGCCTGCGTGCGCCCCACGCGACGCATGGCTGCGAGGGTGAAGTATTCGCGCCCCAGCAAAAACCCGTTCAGCCCCCAGAAGATGAAGATCGCCGAGGGCGGGAACATCACGTAAAGGATCAGTGCCGGGATGTTGGCCCCGATCAGCACGCCCAGAAAGTTGACCGTGTCGACCAGTGCATCGCCAAAGGACACTTTGATCGCGGGGGGCAGGTTGGGGTAGTGACGGTCTTCGACGGCGGCGGCCACTTCTTCCAGAAACATCGAGGTGATGGCTGAGGCCACAGGCATCATCAGAAAGATCGACAGCACAAAGAAAAGAAAGAACGACCCCCAGCTGATCACATCATCCAGCCAAGTGATTTCGCCGACCCACGGGACGTTCATGCTGTCGGATGTGAGCGATCCGATCAGCCAGACAAAGCCGGACGTTGCCCCGATCAGCAGGGCGATGGTCAGTGCCAGACCCAGCAAAAGGACGCGGCGAAAGCGGGCGTCGCCGATCTGGCCAAGGGCGGAAAAGAAAGAAGACAGGATCATGCGTCGACCCATTCGGTGATGGTGCTGAGGTCAGGGCGAGGGCGGTCCGGCGGCGCGCTGGTTTCGGTGCCGATATGAATCAGCCCGGCAATGCGCTCGTGGTCGGCAAGCCCAAGGTCGGCTTGCATAAATTCGCGGTCGTGGCTTGGCCATCCGCTCAGCCAATTGGCCCCCCAACCGGCCGCCAGTGCTGCGTTCAGCAGGGCCAGACAGACGGCCCCGGCGGAATAGGTCTGTTCCAGCGCGGGTATCTTTTCAGACGGTTTGTGCACTTCGATCACGGCAACGGCGAGGTGCCCCTGATCAAACTGGCTGCGCCCCTTTGTGATCTGTTCCGGATCAAGGCCAATCGCTTCGCCCCGAGTTTGTACCGCCTCTGCCAGACGGGGCATTGCCCCTTTACCCAACACGATGAATCGCCAAGGCTCCAGCTTGCCATGATCGGGCGTGCGCGTTGCTGCCCGAAGCAGCGTTTCGAGTGTTGCGCGATCAGGCACGGGTTCTGCCAGTGTCTTGGCCGGGCGCGAGCGGCGCGTCAGCAGGAAGTCGAGCGCGGCGGGGTTGGGTGTGGGCATATGTTACGCCTTTTTACATGTCTTTCCCCATGTCGGGGCTAAGCCGCGTGTCGTCAAGGGGTTAGAGGCCCAATTCCAACGCCATGCGGTCAATTTCGCTGATCAGGAAGGCGCCAAGACGCGGACCCGGCTGGCGCGAGGTCAGCGCGCGTTCCATCGGGTCGGGCGCGGTGATGGCACTGCCAGACAGCGCTTCGATCGCGGCGTGGCCACAGAAGGGCACGTAGACTTCGGAATAGCCGCCCTCGTGCACCAGAACCAGTTTGCCGTCGCAGATACGGTCCGCCAACCCTTTGATCTTCAGCGTCATCTGACGAAAGGTGTCAGCGGTGGCCAGCATCCGCGCGAGGGGGTCGATGGCACAGGCATCAAGGCCGCAGGCAACGATGATCAGGTCAGGTTTGAACGCTTCAATGGCCGGAACGGCGACCCGGTCGATGGCGTGCAGATAGGCGGTGTGGCCCGTACCTGCGGGCAGAGGCAGGTTGAGGTTGTAACCGACGCCTTCTCCACTCCCGCGATCCTCCAATGCCCCGGTGTCGAGGGGATAGTTCCCCTCTTGATGGAAGGAGAGTGTGAACACGTCTGAGCGGTCATAGAAGATGCTTTCAGTGCCGTTGCCGTGATGGACGTCCCAATCGAGCACGGCGATCTTGAGGTCTGGTTGTGCGGTCTTGGCGGCCTCAATCGCGATGGCGATATTGGCGAGCAGGCAGAAGCCCATGGGTTCATCCGCACGGCAGTGGTGGCCCGGTGGGCGTGACAGCGCATAGGCGTTTTGATGCGTGCCTGCCAGAACGTCCGCAACTGCCCGCGTGGCAAGGCCGGCGGACAGGGCCGCCAGTTCGAACCCTCCTTTCGCAAACGGGGCGTGGTGGCCGATTTCACCACCTTGGGCGTCGGACATCGCTTTGAACTCAATGATGTAGTCTGCGCTATGCACAGCCAGGATCTGATCCATTGTCGCGGGCAGGGCACTCGACACCGACACCGCATCTGTCAGCCCGGTAACGTCCATCAGGTTCTTGAGACGCCGTTTGGTTTCCGGGCTTTCAGGCAGACCGCCCGCGGCCAAGGGTTGCACAAGACCGCCCAGTGGCACGGTGAAGGCATAGTTGCCCCCGGCGTGCCACATCGTCCGCTCGTCCCAGTAAAATCCTGTGCTCATCTTCGCCCCTCAATACTTGCGCGCAAACTGGCGGAAATCGGGGGTGGACGCAACGCAGGGCAGGATTGTGCCAAAGGATGTGCTCAGCGCGCTTCGGCTAGAAGGGCGGGCACGTCGAGGGGGTCATTGACCATCTTGAGGGCACCGTTTGCGTCACGTGGCCAGTCGGCGGGTGCGCGGTCGCGGTACAGTTCGATACCGTTGCCGTCCGGGTCACGGATATAGACGGCCTCGGACACACCGTGATCTGCGGCCCCATCCAAGGGGGTGCCGTGATCCAGCACCCTTTGCAGCGCCACCCCAAGCGAGGCCCGGTCGGGAAACAGAAACGCTGCGTGATAGAGGCCCGCGGCGCGTTCGGGTGCCGGGCCTGCCCCGCGCGAGTGCCACGTGTTCAGTCCGATGTGGTGGTGATAGTCGCCCGCCCCGAGAAATGCGGCCTGCGTCCCATAGCGCTGGGTGACGCTGAACCCCAGCACGTCACTGTAAAAATGGATGGCACGCTCAAGATCGCTGACTTTGAGGTGGATATGACCGACGCGGGTGTCGGGGTGCACTTTGGCGGGCATGGCGATCCTTTTGTTTGGTAAGGCTGGTGAAAAGATAGGGTGTTCCGCCCTGCGCCAACAAGCTGCGCGTGCGCGCAGAAAGGGTGCATGGATGCGATGTGCCGCCGATACGTTCAGAACATGCTTTGCGCTGGAATCCGGACGCGCTACGCTGATCAAAAGCAATGAGGCGTGCAGACCCATGACCTTGACCCGTAGAACCGCCCTGTTGAGCATGGGCGCATTTGGCCTTGCCGCGTGCAGTACGGGCGTTGGCCCGGCTGCGGTGGCCCATTCCACCGGTGGTGCGCTACCGCCCGATCTGCGCCCGGCACCGAATGCAGCCTATGATGCGTGGGTGCGCGCGTTTCGGGCGCGCGCGGGCGCGCAGGGGCTGTCGGATGCCACGCTGTCGGCAGGGTTTCGCGGCACCGGGTATTTGCCCGGAGTGGTCAAGCGCGACCGCAATCAGGTGGAGTTTTCCCGCACGCTTGAGGATTACCTGTCCATCGCCGCCTCGGATGAACGCGTTGCCAAGGGGCGTGCCGCCTATGCCCGGCATCGCGCCACCTTGGCCGCGGTTGAGCAGCGATATGGTGTGGCGCCAGAGATCGTGACGGCGATCTGGGGGCTTGAGAGTTTCTTTGGCGAGCGGCGCGGCAATGTGCCTGTTGTCTCGGCCACCTCCACGCTGGCTTTTGACGGGCGGCGCGGTGCGTTCTTTGAAAAGCAGTTGGTGGCGGCGCTGAAAATCCTGCAATCGGGTGATGTGTCTGCGGCCAATCTCAAGGGATCATGGGCGGGTGCGATGGGGCACACGCAGTTCATTCCGACCTCCTATCAGGCGTTCGCGGTCGATTTCACCGGCGACGGGCGGCGCGATATCTGGTCGGATGATCCCACGGATTCGCTGGCCTCGACGGCCGCCTACCTGTCGCGCAATGGCTGGACCAGAGGCGTGCGCTGGGGCACGGAAGGGGCCGGGCCGGGACGGACCATCACGCCGCAACCGGGCGGGCCGTCGTTCAGCGTGACGTCCAATTTCAACGCCATCAAGCGGTACAACAATTCGGATTCCTATGCCATCGGGGTGGGTCATCTGGCGGATCGGATCGCGGGGGGCGGACCCTTGCGCGGTAGCTTCCCGCCGGATCGTTTCGGACTGACCAAGGATGACAGGATCGCCCTGCAACAGCGCCTGACGGCGCGGGGGTTTGATACGGGCGGGGCTGATGGGGTGATCGGGCCAAAGAGTCAGTCGGCGATTTCGGCCTATCAGACCAGTATCGGGCAACCGGCGACGGGGGATCCGTCTGTGGGCTTGTTGCGGAGTTTGGGTGGGTAGGCTCAGGCATGTCCCATGCTGGGACACTTGGTGGGCCATGATTTTTCAATGGGTTACAGAGGCGGATTAACCATCTGTTCAGAAACTCGGCGTTTGCCCCATACCCACCGAACGTGGCGATCTGCACAGGTTTCAGGACCGGCAATGGCCTTTTGCCTTTGCGCCTGAAGGTCTGTGATTGCGTGCAAGGCAGTGATCGGAACCATCCGTTTTCCCGCCGTCCGGCAAGGGATCAATCTCAACCTGACCCATTGCGCACGCACGAAGGGCCACTGGCCATCAATCGCAGTTGAACGCGCCAATGTCCTGGAGAATTGAGTAGGTGATGTCTTTGCGTTTCGAGAGGTACCTTGTGTCTGGCATGTCCATGTTCAGGGCAAAGACAAAGGTCTCGTCCGAACAGTCCAGCCAACCGACATACCAGCCGATATCCATGCCGTCGGCGCTGTAGCGCCAGCCGGTCTTGGAGCGCATCACCCAATTGGCATTCTGATCGCTTTTCATGATGTCCTTGGCAGCCGCATAAGTGGCCTTGGACAGCGGCAATTGTTCAAGGGCCAGCTTCGAGAGAAACTCAATTTGCTCGCTGGCAGATATCGTGAGCGTGTCATCCAGCCAGTAGGTGGTGATGTGATCGATCGAGCCTGTATTCCCGTTGCCGTATTCGAAACTGGCCAATCCTTCGGACATGATGTCCGGCCCGGCCGTCCGGGCAATGTTCTGATAGACCCAAACGGCAGAGTATTTGAACGCCGATTCCAGTGAATGGTCCTGGTTCCACCTGGCATTCCCTCTGGGCACGCCATCCCATCGAAATACTGTGGCGGGGGTGGCTATCCCGCTTTCGAGAGCGATCAGTGTGTGCGGAATCTTCGATGTCGAGGCCGGGGAAAACCGGTGTTGCGCGCGCACAGGATTGCTTGCCCAAATCTGGCCGTCTGATAGGCGTTTGACGATGATTGTTGAGTCTGCGACCTCATTGCCCGTCGCCTGAACAAGGTGCCCGATATCAAGCGCCTCGGCAGAGACCTGCGCCCTGAGGCCCTCACCCATCAAAGTGCAGGCTGACAACAGGCACAGTGCTGTCCGTGACGCTGGAGGAGTGATTGGCATCCTGCTGATCTTTGCCCCTGTTACGCTTTACCTACCGCGCGTTCCATTTCCTTGAAAGCACTGCAAGGGTTGTGAACATGTTGAACAGGTCGGAGCGCGATTGCGCCACCTCAGCCCCCGACCATCCCGATGATGTCGTAGGTCTTTTTCAGGATGGGTGCCGTAATCTCGCGCGCCTGTGCGGCACCCCGCGCCAGCACGCGGTCAATTTCGGTCACGTCATCCATCAGGCGGGCCATTTCGCTTGAAATGGGCGCAAGTTTGGCCACGGCCAGATCGGCCAGCGCGGGTTTGAACGTGCCGAATTGCGCGCCACCGTGTTCGGCCAGCACCTGATCGACCGATAGTTCGGCAAGCGCGGCGTAGATGTTGACGAGGTTGCGCGCCTCGGGGCGGTTTTCGAGCCCCTTGGCCTCGGACGGCAGGGCGTCTGGGTCGGTTTTGGCCTTGCGGATCTTTTTCGCAATCGTGTCGGCATCGTCCGTCATGTTGATGCGGCTGGCATCCGAGGGGTCGGACTTGGACATCTTCTTGGACCCGTCGCGCAGGGACATCACGCGCGTCGCCACCCCTTCGATCACCGGTTCGGTGATGGGAAAGAAATCGACCTTGTAGTCATGGTTGAACTTGGTCGCGATGTCGCGCGTCAATTCCAGGTGCTGTTTCTGATCCTCGCCCACCGGCACGTGCGTGGCATGATAGATCAGGATGTCGGCGGCCATCAGCGCCGGATAGCCGAACAGGCCCAGCGAGGCGTTTTGGGCATTCTTGCCCGCCTTGTCCTTGAATTGCGTCATCCGCTGCATCCAGCCCATGCGGGCGACACAATTGAAGATCCAGGCCAATTGCGCATGTTCGGGCACTTGGGACTGGTTGATCAGGATGGATTTTTCGACGTCGATGCCCGCCGCGATATACCCGGCGGCCAGTTCGCGCGTGTTGTGGCGCAACGCGGCGGGGTCCTGCCACACGGTGATCGCGTGCAGATCGACCATGCAATAGATCGTCTCGAATGCCTCGTCCTGCATGGACACGAACCGTTTGATCGCGCCGAGGTAATTGCCAAGCGTCAGCCCGCCCGATGGCTGGATGCCCGAGAAAACGCGGGGGGTAAATGTAGCATTTGACATCGGCTTCCTCTGGGCAAATCTGCGTCGCTGGCTTACCCATGGGGCCAACAGTCGTCAAGCAGGCCAAGCCGATGTCCTATACCCGTGAACCCAGCCCCGTGAACCCCTTGCCGCCCGCCGTGTGGCTGCTGTTTGCTGCGCTGGCACTGCCGGAACTGATTTTCAGCGCGGGCGAGGCTGGTCTGGCGGGCGGGCCGGGTGCTGTGGGCTGGCGGCTTAATGCCCTCAATGCCTATTCCTTTTCGGGAGAGGCCTTTGATTTCATGGTCGAAAAGGGCCGTTTGCTGCCGGAGCACATGCTGCGGTTTGTGACCTATCCCTTTGTGTTCGGCAGCTTCACCTCGTCCCTGTTCGCAGGTGTGATCCTGCTGGCCATGGGCAAGATGGTGGGCGAGGTTCTGGGCGGCTGGGCCGTTGTCCTGATGTTCTTTTTGTCCGGCATCTTTGGTGCGCTGGTGTTTGGGCTGCTCACCAACCAGCCCTGGCTGGTCGGGGCCTACCCGTGTGTCTATGGGCTGATCGGCACTTACACCTTTCTTTACTGGCAGCGGCAGGTGGCCAGTGGCGGCCCGCAGGGGCAGGCATTTATGCTGATCGGGGTGCTGATGGGCATCCAGCTGGTTTTCGGGATGCTGTTTCAGGTCGGCTATGCCTGGGTCGGTGAACTGGCTGGCTTTGTCGCGGGGTTTGCCCTGACCGCCTTTGTCGTTCCCGGTGGCATGGCGCGTGTCCTGTCCGCATTGCGGCGGCGTTAGCGGCGGCGCACGGCCCCTTTGATTTCCGAGAGTTTGAGCGCGCCGAACATCTGTGCCGCTCCGAAATAGCTGCCCGCCCCCAATCCGATCAAGGCCAGCAGCGCGACATAGCGCACATAGTCCGTGCCAAGTGCCGGTTTGAGCATGATGGCCGCGATCCACAGCACGGCGCCCATCGCAAGGGACGCCCCGAAAATGCGGGGCAGGCGTCGTCGATAGCGGTCATCGACGCTGACTGTGTCGCCCATGCCGCGTAGCCCCAGATACAGCAGCCCCAGCATCGCCCAGCCCGCCACGGTTGTCGCCAGCGCCGGTGCGATCCAGCCAACGATGGGCGACAGGCCGACTGCGATCCCTGCGTTGATCACCATGGCCACCAGCGCAAAGTGGAAGGGCCGCCGCGTGTCGCCCCGGGCGAAATACTGCGGCTGCACGACTTTTTGAAGCACGAATGCGGGCAGGCCCAGCCCGTAGATGGCGACGGCGACCGCGATGGCGGCTACATCGTCGGCGCCCGTCTCCCCCGTCCGAAGAGGACCGACACGAGGGGCAGTGGGATCACCATGAGCGCGATGGCCGACGGGATGGTCAGCGCCATCGCGAACTCACCCGCGCGGGAATATGCCTCGCGCGCGCCGCCTGTGTCATTCGCTTTGAGGCGGCGGGACAGGTCAGGAAGCAGAACGATGCCCACGGCGATGCCAACCACGCCGAGGGGCAGCTGATAAAGCCGGTCGGCTGCGAACAGCCAGCTGACGGCGTTGTCATATTGGCTGGCGACCAGTTGCCCGACGACAAGGTTGATCTGCATCACACCGGTAGCAAGGGCGGCGGGCACTGCGGTCCGCACCATCAGGCTCATGTCAGGTGTCCAGCGCGGCAGGCCCAGTTTCAGACCAAAGCCCGCCTGTGCCGCTGCCCCCCAGGTCAGCGCAAGCTGCGCGATCCCGGCGGCGGGAATGACCCAGATCAGCCAAGTGATCACTGTGCCGCCGGTGGCCCATGCCAGCGTCATCGCAGCAATGACAAACACGTTCAGCAGGACGGGCGCGGCGGCGGCGGCGGCAAAGCGCCCGGTTGCGTTCAGGATGCCGGAAAACAGCGCCGATAGGGACATGAAGAAGATATAGGGAAAGACAATGCGCCCATATCCGACCGTCAGATCAAAGCGGTTGTCGTCAAACCCGCCCGCCGTGGCCCAGACCAGCGCAGGCATGAAGATCATCGCCAAGGCGGTCAGCGCCAGCGTCGCCAGTGCCAGCCCATTGAGCGCGTCGCGCCCAAAGCGGGCGGCGTCCTCGTCCCCTTCCAGCTTGGCGGAAAACATCGGCACGAACGCGGCATTGAACGCCCCCTCGGCAAAGAAGCGGCGAAACATGTTGGGCAGGCGAAAGGCCGCGACAAAGGCGTCCATCAGCGGGCCCGGACCAATCAGCGACAGGATCATGATCTCGCGCACAAAGCCAAGCACGCGGCTGGCCAGTGTCCAGAAGCCCACGGTCAGGAACCCGGACATGAGGCGGATCGGTTTCATGGGTTTTGGCGTAGCCTTTGGGCGTCAGCGGCGCAATAGCATGCACCACGCCGCAGCACCCGTTCGGACGTGTCGGAATTAAAATGCAACATGGATGGAACGAACATGGCGGCGGGTGAGTTAGAGTGGGCAGGTCACGTCTGGCCGCATTAAAATGACAAGGAAGAACGACATGAACAGACTAATTTACATCATCGGGCTGGTTGTGGTCATCATCGCTGTGCTGTCGTTTTTCGGTTTGAGATAATCCAAAAAGCAGCGGATCGGGACGGCGCCCTTGCCGGTCACATATGTTGAACGAAGACATTCGTGCACTTCGCATCAGCGCCGCCATTCTGGCGACGCTCGCCACCTTCGTGGTGGTCTATTTTGCGCGTGACCTGCTGCTTCCCGTCCTTCTCGGGTTTCTGTTTGCGCTGACCCTCAGCCCCCTCAACCGTGGCGCACAGCGCGTCGGTATACCGGCGGCGCTGTCCGCGACCTTTCTGATCACGCTTGTGGCCACGGCGATTTCGGCTGTGATCCTGTTTGCGGGCGAAACGGTGTCGTCCTGGACACGCGATGCCCCGCAGATCATGCGGGAATTGCGCGTCAAGCTAAGCGGTGTGACCGAAACGATTGAGCGCGTCAAAGATGCCTCGGCAGAGGTGGAATCGCTTGCCAGCGATACTGACGCTGGGCCGCAGGAGGTCATTGTCAGCCAGCCGGGCCTGATGGACTCGGCCTTTTCCGTCGCCGCTGGTACAGCCACATCAATTGTCGTGGCACTGATCCTCGCCCTGTTCCTGTTGTCGTCTGGCGATCTGTTCTATCGCAAGATCGTGCGCGCCTTTGGTACGATGAGCGAGAAGAAACGCGCGCTCAACACTGTCTATGACATCGAGCGGCGTGTATCGCGTTACCTGCTGGCGATCACGGTCATCAACGCGGCCCTTGGCGTGTGTGTCAGTATCGCCATGTGGCTGATCGGTCTGGAATACGCCTATATCTGGGGCATCGCCGCCTTTTTGCTGAATTTCCTGCCGATACTGGGTGGGATCATCGGGTCGGTTCTGATCGGGGCCTATGCGATCCTCAGCTTTGACAGCCTGTCTTACGCATTGCTCGCCCCGCTGGTCTATCAACTGCTCAGCTCGTTCGAGGCACAGTTCGTGACCCCCTATCTGGTGGGCAAGCGCCTTGAGTTGAACACGGTTGCGGTGTTCCTGACCGTCGTGTTGTGGGGTTGGCTATGGGGTATCGCGGGGGCATTGGTCGCGGTGCCGTTCCTGCTGGTGTTCAAGGTGATCTGCGACAATGTCGAGAGCATGAAGACCATCGGCAGTTTCCTGGGCGCGGCGGACAGCGAGCCGTAGGCGGCCCTACCCCTCGGCCCGCTCGGTGCCTTCGGCGATGGCCGCGCGCAGCTTTTTCTCAAGGCTCGCCTGCTTGCTTTCCGAGAAATACTTCAGCCCGAACATGTCCTTGACATAGAACGTGTCCACCACCTGTTCGCCATAGGTCGCGATCACCGCACTGGCGATGTAGACGTTGCTGGCCGCAAGCGTGCGTGTGAGATCGTGCAGCAGGCCGGGGCGGTCGCGCGTGTCGACTTCGATAATGGTGTAGATGTCGGACCCTTCGTTGTCGAAGGTGATGTGGGTGGGCACCTTGAACGCTTTTTCGCGCTTCTTGATCTTGTCGCGGTCGCGGATGGCATCGCGCGTCACGACCTCTCCGGCCAGGGTGCGTTCGATCATTTTGCGCAGGCGCGGCAGGCGAGATGGATCAAATGGGTTGCCGTCTGCGTCCTGAACCCAGAACGCATCCGTCACGTACCCGTCCTTTGTCGTGTAACTGCGGGCGTCCACCACGTTGGCCCCGACCAGCGCCAGCGCGCCCGTCAGGCGGGCAAAGATGCCATGATGGTCGGGCATGATAAAGCAGATGCGCGTTGCGTCGCGATCCTCATCCGGGTGCAGATCTATGGCGATCCCGGATTCATCGGCGTTGCGCAGCAGTTTGGCAAAAGCCACGTGGGCGGTGACGTGCAGGCCCTGCCAATAGGGTTCGTAGTGGCGCGCCGTTTCGATCTGCAGATCCTTGCGCGGCCAGTCCGAGAGTGCCTCGCGCAGCGCCTTCTTGGCCTCGGTGCCACGATTGTCGCGGGTCAGCGCCTCCATCCCGTCTTCCAGCGCGCGCTTGGTCTGCCGGTAAAGGGCGCGGATCAGCACCGCCTTCCAGTTGTTCCAGACATTGGGGCCAACGCCGCGGATATCGCAGACCGTAAGAACACAGAGCAGATCGAGCCGTTTGACGGTCTGCACCGCCTTGGCGAAGTCACGCACGGTGCGCGGGTCGGCGATGTCGCGTTTCTGGGCCATGTCCGACATCAGGAGGTGATAGCGCACCAGCCACTCGGCGGTGTCCACGTCCTCCTGTTTCAGGCCCAGACGCGGCGCGATCTTGCGCACCATCTGCGCGCCAAGGATCGAGTGATCTTCGGAGCGCCCCTTGCCGATGTCATGCAGCAACAGGGCCACGTACAGCACCCGCCGGTTTACACCGCGTTTGAGGATGGAGGAGGCGACAGGCAGGTCCTCGACCAGCTCTTCTTTCTCGATCTTGGCCAGTTGCGCGATGCACTGGATGATGTGTTCGTCGACCGTATAGCTGTGATACATGTTGAACTGCATCATCGCGACGATGTGTTCGAATTCGGGGATGAAGGCCGACAACACCCCCAGTTCGTTCATCCGGCGCAATGCGCGTTCCGGATTGCCGTGTTTCAGCAGCAGATCGATAAAGATGCCCTGCGCTTCGGGTGTGCGCCGCATTTCGTCGTCGATAAGATCGAGGTTGGATTTGATCAGCCGCATCGCGTCCGGATGGATCAGCATCCCGGTCCGCAACGCCTCTTCGAAGATGCGCAGGAGGTTCAGCTTGTCGCTTAGAAAGGCGGTGTCGTTTTCGATGGCGAGGCGGTTGTGGATCACGGCGTAGCCGGGTTTGACCCGTGGTTTACGTTTGAACAGCCGTTCGAGCAGCGGTTCGTCCTTGAGGTGCACCGCCTCAAGCCCCGTCAGGAAGATGCGTGTCAGATCGCCCACATCCGTGGCCTCAAGGAAATAGGTCTGCATGAAGATTTCAACGCCGCGCCGCCCGGCCTTGTCCTCATATCCCATGGCATCCGCCACGGCGACCTGCATGTCAAAGGTAAGCTGTTCAGTGGGCCGCCCCGTCAGAAGGTGCAAATGACAGCGCACGGCCCACAGGAAATCCTCGGCCTTGACGAAGGTGTCGAATTCCTCGTCCGTGAACAGGCCCAGTGGCACCAGTTCTGCGGCGTCCTGCACCTTGTAGATATACTTGCCGATCCAGAACAGGGATTGCAGGTCGCGCAGGCCCCCCTTGCCTTCCTTAACGTTGGGTTCGACCACATAGCGCTGCCCCTGCCGAATGTGGCGCGACTCGCGTTCGGCCAGTTTCGCGCGGATGAAGTCCCGTTCGGTGCCTGCAAAAAGGTCGGCGCGCAGGCGCGTGTCCAGTTCATCTGCCAGCGCTGAATCGCCAAGCAAGAACCGATGTTCCAGCATGGCGGTGCGGATCGTGAAATCCTCGCCCCCCAGTCGGATGCAATCGCGCACCGTGCGGCTGGAATGGCCGACCTTGAGCTTGAGATCCCAAAGCATGTAGAGGGTCGCCTCGATCACGCTTTCGGCCCAGGGTGTGATTTTGTAAGGCGTCAGGAACAGCAGATCGACATCTGAAAAGGGTGCCATTTCGCCCCGCCCGTATCCCCCGACGGCCAGCACGGCAATCCGCTCGCCCTTGGTCGGGGTCGGGTTGGGATGCAGCAACAGATTTGCCGTGCGAAACGCCGCACCGACCAGACAATCGGCGAGATAGCAATAGGCCCGCGTTGTGGGGCGGGCGTTAAATGGGTCAGCCCGAAACGCATCAGCAATGCGCGCGCGCCCAGCCTTTTGCGCCGCCTTCAGGTGCGCAAGGATGTCAGTTCGCGCGCCCTTGGCATTGTCCGCAACAGCCGCGTCCAGCAACGCATCAAACGCGGCGGTATCAAAGATATCGCTGGCCTCACAGATCAGTTTGGGCGCAGGCGCGACAGGCGCGTGCAGGGCAATATCGCTCACAACATGCTCGTGCGGGGTCGGTGAATGCTCAGAATCCTGCCCCACCAAATCCACCGGGTGCGGGGCTTATGATGGCAACCTGGTTGTTGCGCACGGTGGCGATGGCCAGCCCGCGTTCATTGGTCCCGTCTCCGCGCAGCCGAAAGATGCCCGATGCCCCCTGAAACCCCGACCCTTGTGTGAGGGCAGAGCGCGACAGCGCATTTGCGTTGCCCCGGCTGACCAGCGCCCCGATGGCTGCGATCCCGTCAAAGGCGAGGCCTGCAAGCGGGTGGGGCGCACTGCCATAGGCGGCCTGGTACTGGTTGTTGAAGGCGATGCTTCGGTTCGGGTCGGGCAGGGTGAACCACCCCCTGAACGCCCGGCAGGTCCAGCGTCTGGGACGGGATGTCCCAGCGGGTCAGGCCGATATACTGCGTGCTGGTGGGCGACACGCCCGCCTCGGGCAAAAGCTGTGTCAGAAGGGGCAGACCGGCGGATGGGGCCGCTGTCAGGAACACGCTGTCGGCGCCGGCATTGTCCACCGTCGCCTTGATCCGTGGCACGGCGGCGATCAACCCCTGCTGGGACAGCGGGTAGTCGACGGTGCCTGCAAGCGATGCGCCATTGCGCGCGATGGCTTGCGTGATGGCGTTGCGCCCCAACTGTCCTGCCACATCATCGGCGTGGACGACGACGATGCGGTTCTTGCCCTGTGATGCGGCGTAGCTGACCAGCCGGTTGGCCGTGTTGTCAAAGGTTGCTCCAAGGACAAAGACATTGCCGCCCGCGATGGTCGGATTGTTGGAAAAGGCCAGCACGTTGACGCCTTCGGCGGCGGCTGCGACACCGGCGGCATTTGCGGCCTCGGCATAAAGCGGGCCAAGGATGATCCGCGCGCCGTCATTGATCGCAGCGGCGGCCTGATTGGCGGCGGTCTGCGCGTTTCCGGCGGTGCCATAGACACGCAGGTCGATCTCGACCCCGTTCAGATCACGCATCGCCAGACGGGCGGCGTTTTCGAGGTTCTTGGCGAGCAGGTCGTCACTGGCCTGACCCGATCCGCGCGGGACAAGCAGGGCCACGGGCACAGGTTTGGTTGCATCAATCGACGGGCCACCGCCGCCGCCTCCCAATCCGCCAAGCGCTGCCGGGTCGCAGGCGGCAAGTGCAAGGGCCGCAAAGGGCAGTATGGCGCGGCGTGTCGCCTTGCGCAGAGACTTGAAAAACGCAAACATGAAAACTCTCTCCCAGCTGTCCCGGGCGGTGCACTTCTGGCCCGCTCCATTTGGGCGGATAATAAACGTACAAAAAGGCGGGTCCAGCGTTGAATCATCTCAAGGTCGTTCTGAGCGGTGGACTGTGGTTTGTCGGGGTCCCGATCGGGACGGCGCGCGACATTACGCTCAGGGCGCTGGATGTGCTGGCCTCGGCGGACGTGCTGGTGGCAGAAGACACGCGATCCCTGCGCAAATTGATGGATATACACGGTGTTCCGCTGAACGGGCGCCGGATCGAGGCGCTGCACGAGCATTCAAAGGAGGCCGTGGTTGCGCGCCTTGTCGAACGGGCAGGTGCGGGGGAAAGCGTGGCTTATGCGTCCGAGGCGGGCATGCCGCTGATTGCCGATCCGGGGTTTGAACTGGCGCGTGCCGCACGGAGCGCAGGCGTTGCCGTCACATGTGCCCCCGGCCCGTCGGCTGTGTTGACGGCACTGGTTGTCGGGGGATTGCCCACGGATGCCTTTCATTTTGCGGGGTTCCTGCCTGCTGCCAAAAGCGGGCGCAAAGCGGCGCTGGCGGACCTGTCGGGGACAAAGGCCACGCTGGTCATGTATGAATCCCCCAAAAGGCTGGGCGCGATGCTGCGTGATGCGGCCGATGTTCTGGGCGAAGACAGGCCTGCCACAGTGTGTCGTGAACTGACAAAGAAATTTGAGGAAACACGGCACGGCACGTTGGGGGCGCTGGCACAGCACTATGCCAGTGCAAACGTGAAAGGGGAGGTCGTGGTGCTGATCGGGCGGGGGGCGCAGGTGGCTGTTAATGAAAAAGACATCGAATCGGCCCTAGAGTCAGCGTTGCGGGATATGTCTGTGAAGGATGCGGCGGCGTTCGTGGCTGAAACATTCAATGTGCCCAGACGGAAAGTATATCAGCAGGCACTTTCTCTCGCGCGAGACTGATGTAGACGACCAAAGGATGATGCGATGACCTATGCGCCTGCCCCTCGTGAATTTGACAGTGGCTCTGCCATTGCGCTTGGACGCGAAAGCCGTGGGCGCATGTCCTATCTGGCGGGATTGGCGGCCGAAGATGCGGTTGCCGCAGAATACCGCGCACGCGGCTATGTGCTGCTGGAAATGCGCTGGCGTGGCAAGCGCGGCGAGATTGATCTGATTTTCGCAGACGGTCCGGGCGTTGTGATGGTCGAAGTCAAGAAAAGCCACAGTTTTGAAGCCGCCATGTCCCATATCACACCTGCGCAGGTGCGCCGTCTTTTCGCATCGGCAGAGGAGTTTGTCGGCACACGTCCACAGGGCAATCTGACGGATATCCGTTTTGACGTGGCGCTGATGGATCAGCACGCCCAAGTGTCGATTCTGGAAAACGCGTTCTGCGGTTGGGTCTAGCAGCAGGCCGTTGAACCCGGTTCGGTGCGCGTTTGCACAGCCCATTTTCATTGCACCCCCGACATAGCTGCGCCATCTAGGGCAGAACACTTGCCGGAGATGCGCCATGAAGATCGCTTTTCAGATGGACCCGATCGGGGCCGTGGACATAAACGCCGACAGCAGCTTTCGCCTCGCCGAAGAGGCGCAGGCGCGCGGGCACAGTCTGTTCTTCTACTCCCCTGATCACCTGGCCTATCAAGCTGGGCGCATCACCGCGCGTGGGCAGGATTTCACCGTTCAGCGTGTGCAAGGTGACCACGTGCACCTCGGCGAAATGCGCGAGGTCGATCTGGCCGATTTCGATGTTGTCTGGCTGCGCCAGGACCCGCCCTTTGACATGCATTACATCACCTCGACCCATCTGCTGGATCGCCTCAAGGGGCACGCGTTGGTCGTGAATGACCCGTTCTGGGTGCGCAACTTTCCCGAAAAACTGCTGGTTCTGGATTTTCCAGACCTCACACCCCCACAACCATCGCCCGCGATCTGGACACGATCAAGGCGTTCAAGGCGCTGCATGGCGACGTCATCCTGAAACCGCTTTACGGCAATGGCGGCGCGGGCGTGTTCCGCCTTGATGTCAACGATCGCAACCTGTCGTCGCTCCACGAACTGTTCACCGGTTTCAGCCGCGAGCCGCTGATCGTGCAGAAATTCCTGCCCGATGTCAGCAATGGCGACAAGCGCGTGATCCTTGTTGACGGTGAGCCGGTGGGCGCGATCAACCGCGTCCCTGCGGCGGGCGAAACCCGTTCGAACATGCATGTGGGCGGGCGCCCGGAAAAGATCGGCCTCAGCGAGCGCGATCTGGAAATCTGTTCCCGCATCGGCCCTCTGCTCAAGGAAAAGGGGCAGGTGTTTGTCGGCATCGACGTGATCGGCGACTACCTGACCGAGATCAACGTGACGTCACCCACCGGCATTCAGGAACTTGAGCGGTTCGACGGCGTCAACATCGCCGAAAAGATCTGGGTGGCCATTGAAGGCAGGTTGGCGTGAGCCTGCGTTCGGACCTGCTGAACCAGTACCTGCGCTGGACGGAGCGGACGTTTCTGACCTATGCCACCAGCCCGCGCGCGTTGCGCGCCAGCTTTGAGATCAAGGCGCAGCTGTTTTTTCGCGGGTCTCTTGCTGTTGCGCCCAACTGGCGCGATCTGGCGGGTCGCCCGGCCCTTGAAATGCGCCCCAAGCGCCTGCAGGACGCGCCCACACTGCTGTATTTCCATGGTGGTGGCTATGTGTTTGGCAGCCCGCGCACGATTTGCAAGATGGCTGGACATCTCGCGAAAAAGGCGGGCTTTTGTGCTGTGATCCCCGAATACCCGCTGGCCCCGGAACACCCGTTTCCGGCGGCGGTCGATCATGGGCTGGCCGCGTATCAGGCCCTGCTGGACGAGGGGATTGACCCCTCGCAAATCATCATTGGCGGCGACAGTGCGGGCGGCAATCTGGCCCTGTCGGTTCTGGGCCAGTTGGTCGCCATCAAAGCGCCCATGCCCGCAGGCGTGTTCGGCCTGTCCCCGATCACGGATTTCGCCTTTTCCGGGGCGAGCATGATCGAGAATGATCGATCCGAGGTCATTCTGCCGCCGTCCAGATTCAAGACCATGGTGGATGCGTATTTGTGCGGGCAGGCTGTCGACGATCCGCGCGTCAGCCCGTTGCATGCCGATTTCACGGGCGCGCCACCGGTGTGGCTGGCCGTTTCAGATTCCGAGATTCTGCGCGACGACACCTTGCGCATGGCTGAGGCGCTGCGCGCACAGGGCGTCGATGTTGACCTGACGGTCGAGCACAACTTGCCCCATGTCTGGCCTATGTTTCACACTCTTATCCCCGAGGCGCACGCGACACTTGATGCCATCGCGCAATGGATGATCAATCAGACGGCGGCGAGTGCCCCGACCCGGTAGCTGACCGCTTCGGCGACGTGGGGTTTGCACACTGTGTCCGATCCGTCCAGATCGGCGATGGTGCGCGCCACCCGCAGTACCCGGTGATAGCCGCGCGCTGACAGACCGAACCGGTCAGCGACGCGGGTCAGCAACGTGCGGCCTTCGTCATCCGGTGCGGCCATTTCGTCCAGCGCCGCGCCGCTGAGGTCTGCATTGCAGCGGTGCGATGTGTCTTCGAACCGGGCCAACTGGCGCGCGCGTGCGGTGGCCACCCGTGCTGCGACCTCGGCCGAACTGTCGCCCGCGCTGGGCAGATCGAGATCGGTAAAACTGACGGGTGGGACGTCCACGCGCAGATCGAACCGGTCCATCAAAGGCCCCGATATCCGCCCCATATAGTCGTCGCCGCAAGCCGGGGCGCGCCCGCAGGCCCGCGCGGGTTCAGACAGGTATCCGCATTTGCAGGGGTTGGCCGCCGCCACCAGCATGAACCGGCAGGGATATTTCACATGATTGTTGGCGCGTGCGATCATCACCTCGCCCGTTTCGATGGGCTGGCGCAAAGTTTCCAGAACGGTGCGCGGGAATTCCGGGAATTCGTCCATGAACAGCACGCCGTTATGGGCGAGGGAGACTTCGCCCGGTTTGGCGCCGCGCCCGCCGCCGATGATCGCCGCCATGGAGGCCGTGTGATGCGGTTCGCGAAATGGCCGGTCCATGGAGATACCGCCTGCATCCAGCAATCCGGCGAGGGAGTGGATCATCGAGGTTTCCAACGCCTCCATCGCGGAAAGAGGCGGCAGGATGCCGGGCAGGCGTGCGGCGAGCATGGATTTGCCCGAGCCGGGCGTGCCGACCATCAGGAGGTGATGGCGCCCGGCAGCGGCCACTTCGAGCGCACGTTTGGCCCGTTCCTGCCCTTTGACGTCGCGCAAGTCGGGCAGGCCCGTGCCGCTGGCGATCTGTCCGGCCTTGGCGGGTTCCAGCGGGACCAGCCCTGTGTAGTGGCGCACGACATCGGCCAGCGTGGCCGCGGCAATCACGCGCGTGGCGTCGACCCACGCCGCCTCTGACCCCGATCCGGCGGGGCACAGCAAGCCGCGATCCTGTTCAGCGGCGGCCATCGCGGCGGGCAGCGCACCCAGCACCGGCACAAGCGTGCCGTCGAGGGACAATTCGCCCAAGGCCACTGTCCCCTCGACCGCATCGGCGGGCAGGATGCCTAGCCCGGCCAACAGCGCCAGTGCGATGGGCAGGTCAAAATGCGAGCCTTCCTTGGGCAGGTCGGCGGGGGACAGGTTGATCGTGATCCGTTTCGAGGGCAGTGCGATGGACATCGCTGTCAGCGCGGCGCGCACCCGTTCGCGGGCCTCTGACACCGCCTTGTCCGGCAGGCCGACGATGGAAAAGGCGGGCAGGCCGGGCGTCATGGCGCATTGCACTTCGACCTCGCGCGCCTCGACCCCCTGGAATGCCACCGTGTAGGCCCGTGCCACCATCTGCTCACCCTTACCTAAGATGGTTAATGGCTAGCTTGCGGTGGTTTAGGATTGGTTAACGCGATCTCAGGCGGGCCAGTCGGTTGTGGCGACGCCCATATCGTAGGGAAAGGGGTCGTAAGTGACCTTTAGTCCTTCGGCCCGCCATGCCTTGAAGGCCGGGTCATTGATGGTTGTCGCGCAATAGGTTTGCGCGGCTTCGCCAACAGGCAAGTCATACCCGACAATCCTTGCGCAGACAGGTGCGTAAAAGGCATCGGCCAGGCTGTAACGTCCGAACAGCCATGGACCGTCTGTCTTGAACTGTGCGGCATGGGCCCAGAGCGTTTCGATGCGCGCAAGGTCGGTGCGCGTTGCGTCCGAAGGGGTGTAGCCTGCGTTGACGTGCTGCAGTTGCATCGCACATTCAGCGCGCAATGCGCCAAAGCCACTTGCCATCTCGGCACACAACCAGCGCGCGGTGGCACGCGCCACCGGGTCTGTGGGCCACATGTCTGATGCGGGGTGTGCTTCGGCCAGAGTTTCGGCCATTGCCATGCTTTCTGCGACGATGGTGCCGTCGGGCGTCTGCATGGCGGGGACCAGACGCGCTGGCGCAAGATGTGCCATGTCAGCCGTCATCGTCCCGGCGTAGAGGCCAACCAAGTGGACGCGGTGCGGTATGTTGAACTTTTCCATCATCAGCCAGCCGCGCAGGGACCAGCTCGAAAAGGTGCGATCGCCGATATAGAGGTCATAGGTCATGGGGCGGACGCTAGCGCCGGGCGTGCCCTCTGACCAACGCTGATTTGTGGCGCGCGTCATCACGGACAGTGATTGATATGTGTCGCCTGGCCTGCGCGGGGGATCAGGGTCGTCACCGACAGGTTGTCGATCTTGTGGGCCAGCACGTCCTTGGCCGACAGACCCAGCACCGCCTGCACTTGTGTCAGGATCACGCCGAAATGGGCCACGGCAATAATGTGGGCCTCTGGCTGCGCGGCTTCGATACGGCGCACCACTGTGGCAATACGTGCGGCTGAGGCGTTCCAGCATTCTCCGCCGGGTGGGGTGTGATCGCCCGGCTCTTCCCAATAGGCGCGGCTGAGGTCCGGATGCCAGTCTGCCACCGTTGCGAAGCCGACCCCGTCCCACGTGCCGAAATGGAATTCGCGCAAGCCGGGATCATGTGGCAGGCGCGTGCGGGTGCCTTGGATCGCGCTGGCTGTGTCGACGGAGCGGGTGAGGTCAGAAGAAATCACCAGTGCATTCTCGGGAAGGTAGGCGCTCAGCCGTTCCACCGTGGCACTGTCTGACAGATCGGCGGGGGCGTCGCGCCACCCGGTAAAGGATTTCTGATGCGTTGGCCCGTGCCGCACCCAGTGCCATGTTGTCATTGGGCTGCCCCTTTCAGCGTGCGTGACAGACCGGCAACCACATGCAGGACGTGATCGGCCTGCGCGGCCAGCGCAATGTTGAGCCGCCCTTGCGCCTCGCGAAAGCGGCGGGCGAGGGCGTTTTCCGGCACGATCCCCTGCCCCACTTCGTTTGAGACCACCACAACCGGGGCGGCACAGGCGGCGAGGGCCTCCAGCAAGTCGGATTGAGCGGCTGCCAGATCCAGCTCATCCAGCATCACATTGGTCAGCCACATCGTCGCGCAATCCAGCAGGATCACTTGGTCGGGGGTCGCTTGGGACAGGGGCGCCGTCAGGTCGACGGGCGCGTCGATTGTCACCCACTCCGGGCCGCGACGGGCGCAGTGCTGATCAACTTTCGATTGAACCTCATCATCCCAAATCCGGGCCGTCGCGAGGTACACAGGTATTAACCCGCTGTTAATTATTATCTTTTCTGCTGTCTGTGATTTACCCGACGCGGCACCGCCTAGCACAAAGGTCAAAGAAGGCAACATTTTCGACCTCGTGAGTGAACCAATAGGCGACCCCGTGCGTAATCATATCAAGTGCGCAAAACAAGCATAACATCCACAGGGGGATGATTGAGATGCCATTGGACACTGCCCGAGAATTTTCGCTGTCTCGCACAGCGATGAAAGCTGAACTGCTGGATGCCGAGACAGAATTGCGACTTGCCTATGCGTGGCGCGATGACCGGGACGAAGCTGCACTGCACCGCCTGATCACCGCTTACATGCGTCTTGCCATATCGATGGCGTCCAAGTTCAAACGCTATGGCGCGCCCATGAACGACCTGATTCAGGAAGCAGGTCTGGGATTGATGAAAGCGGCAGACAAGTTCGACCCTGACCGGGGCGTGCGGTTTTCGACATACGCGGTGTGGTGGATCAAGGCATCCATACAGGACTATGTGATGCGCAACTGGTCGATGGTGCGCACAGGCTCCACATCCTCGCAGAAATCCCTGTTTTTCAACATGCGCCGCGTTCAGGCCCGTCTTGAACGTGAAAGCGCTGCGGCAGGCGAAGTGCTGGACAAACACCAGATGCGCCAGATGATCTCGACCGAGATTGGCGTGCCGCTGCACGATGTCGAGATGATGGAAGGGCGTTTGTCGGGGTCCGACTATTCGCTCAACGCCACGCAGTCGGTCGAGGATGAGGGGCGCGAGTGGATCGATGCTCTGGTTGATGAAAGCGCGCAGGCCGACGAGATGGTTGAGCACAGCCATGACACGGAACAATTGCGCGCGTGGCTGCTGTCTGCGCTCAATTCCCTGAACGAGCGTGAGCGCTTCATCGTGCGCGAACGCAAGCTGCGCGACCAGCCCCGGACGCTTGAAAGCCTTGGCGCGGAACTGAACCTGTCCAAGGAACGTGTGCGCCAGCTTGAGGCCGCTGCATTCGGCAAGATGCGCAAGTCTCTTGAGAACCAGAGCCGCGAAGTTCACCACTTTCTGGTATGAGAGCCGCCGCCCTCTCCATCTGTCTGATGTTGGGCCTGCCTGTTTCGGCGGGCCCTTTTTCTGCGGATGTCGTCGTGCTGGGTGAATTGCATGACAACCCGCACCATCACGCGCGGCAGGCCGAGATTGTTGCCGAAGTGCAGCCCAAGGCGCTTGTCTTTGAGATGCTGACAAACGGGCAGGCGCTGGCCCATGTGCCTGGCGCGGACGAGGCGACGTTGTCTGCGGCCTTTGGGTGGGAAAACACCGGCTGGCCCGATTTTGCGATGTATTATCCGATTTTTGCCGCCGCCCCCGATGCGCGCGTGTTTGGTGCCGGGGTGACCCGCACGATGGCGCGCGAGGCGATGACCGATGGGCTGGCCTATGCCTTTGGCATCGGCGCTGGGGCCTATGGGCTGACGACGCCGCTCGATGAGGGCATGCAAGCGGCCCGAGAATCGATGCAGATGACCGCCCATTGCGACGCATTGCCCGAAGACATGTTACCAACGATGGTCGACATCCAGCGCCTGCGCGATGCGGAACTGGCCAAGATGGCGTTGCGGGCGTTTGAGCTGACCGGCGGGCCGGTCGTGGTGATCACAGGCAATGGCCATGCGCGCACCGATTGGGGCATGCCCGTTTACCTCAAACAAGCGGCGCCGGACCTGACCGTTGTGGCGCTGGGCCAGGGCGAAGACGGAATTGCGCCACCCGGGACCTTTGATGTGATCGAGTTCACGGCAGGCGTGGACCGTGATGATCCCTGTCTGGCCTTCCAGAAACAGGACTGACCTGTCCCCTTCTCTGATTTGGAAAATCCCCGGGTGTTTGGGGGCTGGCCCCCAATGGTTCCGGGGCTGGCCCTTGTCGACTGGTCGTCATATGGTCGCACAGCCCAAAAACCAGCCGGAGTGACGGCCATGCTGCAAGACAAACGCATATTGCTGATCCTGACCGGCGGGATTGCGGCCTATAAGGGCCTCGACCTGATCCGTCGTCTGCGCGAACGCGGGGCGGCGGTGACCCCGGTGCTGACCCGCGCCGCAGAGCAGTTTGTCACGCCTCTGTCCGTTTCTGCCCTTGCGGGGGAAAAGGTGTTTCGCGATCTGTTTGATCTGACGGACGAGGCCGAGATGGGGCATATCCAGCTGTCCCGCTCTGCTGATCTGATCCTTGTGGCCCCGGCGACGGCGGACATAATTGCCAAGATGGCGCAGGGGCGGGCTGATGATCTGGCCTCGACCCTGTTGCTGGCCACGGACACGCCGGTGATGATCGCGCCCGCGATGAACGTGCGCATGTGGGATCATGCCGCGACCCAGCGCAATCTGGCGCAGATCACGGGTGATGGTGTTGCAATTGTCGGCCCGAACAAGGGCGACATGGCCTGCGGTGAATTCGGCCCCGGTCGCATGTCCGAACCGCTTGAGATTGTGGCCGCAGTCGAGGCGCATTTTGGCCCCCGCCCCTTGGCGGGCAAGCGTGTGCTGCTCACCTCTGGTCCGACGCATGAACCGATTGACCCGGTGCGCTATATCGCCAACCGGTCATCCGGCGCACAAGGGTCAGCACTTGGGCGGGCGCTGGCCGATCTGGGGGCCGAGGTCGTGTTTGTCACCGGCCCCGCGGATGTGGCCCCGCCTGGGGGTGTCGAGGTGATCGCAGTTGAGACCGCGCAAGAGATGAAAGACGCAGTTGAGGCGGCACTACCCGTGGACGCGGCCGTATTCGCAGCAGCCGTTGCTGATTGGCGGGTGGCCAGCGCAAGCGGGCGCAAGTTGAAGAAAGTGGCGGGCAAGATGCCGATCCTCGAATTTGCAGAGAACCCCGACATCCTCGCCCACGTGGCGCAGATGGAGGCAGGCCGCCCCGGGCTTGTCGTCGGGTTTGCGGCTGAAACCGATGACGTGATCGAAAACGCAACGGCCAAGCGTGAGCGGAAGGGCTGTGACTGGATCGTGGCCAATGACGTGTCTCCGGAAACGGGCATCATGGGCGGGTCCGAAAATGCGGTGGTCCTGATCTCGGACGCAGGGACCGAGACTTGGGCGCGGATGTCCAAGGACGATGTGGCGGCGCAATTGGCGCAGCGCATCGCGGACGCTTTGGCCTGATCGCCACTGGTCAGGTCGGAAATTGAGTTTATTTTGCGAGATGAAGATGGATCCGGTTGTTTTGACACTGATGCGGGTCGCGGGGTCGGATGCGTCCATCCCCCTGCCTGCGTATGAGACGCCCGGTGCCGCCGGGGCGGATCTGCGCGCGAATTTTCCCGGTCAGACGGGCATCACCCTTGCCCCCGCCCAGCGTGCCCTCATCCCCACGGGGCTGGCCATGGCCATTCCGCAAGGGTTTGAAGTGCAGGTGCGCCCCCGGTCCGGCCTTGCGCTGAAACACGGGATTGCGCTGGTCAACAGCCCCGGCACCATCGACAGCGACTACCGGGGCGAAGTGGGGGTGATCGTGCTTAATACATCCGACGCACCGTTTGAGATCACCCACGGTATGCGCATCGCCCAGATGGTCGTGGCCCCCGTTGTGCAGGCCGCGTTCACCCTTGCCGACAGTCTTGATGAAACCGATCGCGGTGCGGGCGGTTTTGGATCGACGGGGCGCACCTGATGATTCCTGTTTTTGCATTCGCCGCCCTTCTGTGGGGGGCAGGCGCGATGATGAAAGTGCCGCGGCGCGCGCGGTGGAACATGATTGCCCTTCTCTATGTTCTTGTGCTGGCGTTGCAGGTGGCCCTGCCGGTCGGGCATCCGGTTCGGATGGCGACGGGCGAAAGCCCGGCCTTCTGGCTGATCCTTGGTGGGTTTGCAGCACTGGTACTGGCCTACCGCACGGGTCTGCGCCACTTGCGTCGGCGCGCAAAGGCCGAAGAGGACAAGGCCGCCCCGACACCGGACGGCTCGTTTTCCGACACCGAGCTTAACCGTTATGCCCGCCACATCGTGCTGCGCGAGATTGGCGGCGCGGGTCAAAAGGCGCTGAAGGATGCGCGTGTACTGGTTGTGGGGGCAGGCGGCCTAGGTGCGCCGGTGTTGCAGTATCTGGCGGCGGCCGGTGTCGGCACCATCGGTGTCATTGACGACGACGTTGTGGAAAACACCAACCTGCAGCGGCAGGTCATTCACCGCGATGCGCAGATCGGCACCCCCAAGGTTTTCTCTGCACAAGGTGCGATGCAGGCGCAAAACCCGTTCGTCACCGTGCGCCCCTATCACCGTCGATTGACGGATGAGATCGCGGATGAGCTGTTGGCCGACTATGATCTGGTCATCGATGGGAGCGACAATTTCGATACGCGTTATCTGGTCAATGCGTCCGCCGTACATGCAGGCATTCCGCTGATTTCCGGTGCGCTCACGCAGTGGGAAGGGCAGGTGAGCGTCTTTGATCCCGCCAACGGTGCTCCCTGTTATGCCTGCGTCTTTCCACAGGCCCCGTCCGCTGACCTTGCCCCCTCTTGCGCCGAGGCGGGCGTGCTTGGCCCCTTGCCTGGGGTTGTCGGGTCGATGATGGCCGTCGAAGCCGTCAAGCTGATCACCGGTGCCGGTGCGCCCCTGCGCGGCGAAATGGTCATTTACGATGCACTTTATAGCGAGAGCCGCAAAATCGCGGTAAAATGCCGACCCGATTGCCCCGCATGCGGATCGGCGGTGGCGGCGGGCTGATCTGCACCTTACATGATGTGCAAAGGAGTTTGCCCATATGACCAACGTGCTTTTGCAGGACTGGGACACGCCGTTCCAGATCGCCTCTTTCGATGCCATTTCGGATGATGATTTTGCGCCCGCCCTGACGGTTGCGCTGGACCGCCACAGCGCTGAAATCGATGCGATTGCGCAATCTGACGCGCCCGCCACGTTCGCCAACACGATCGAAGCGTTGGAAGCGGTGGGCCGCGATCTGAACAAGGTGCTGGGCACGTTTTACACGGTCGCAGGTGCTGACAGTAATCCGGCGCGTGAAGCCCTGCAGCGGGATTTTTCGCCCAAACTGGCCGCGCATTTTGCCGAGATATCAGGGAACAAGGCCCTGTTTGCCCGCGTGGCTGCGGTTTATGACGCGCGCGATCAACTGGATCTGACGGACGAGCAGGCGCGGGTTTTGATGCTGACCCATCGTGGGTTTGTCCGCTCGGGCGCTGCGCTGGAAGGTGCGGACGAGGCGCGGATGAAAGAGATCAAGGGGCGCCTGGCCGAGTTGGGCACGTCCTTTACCCAGAACCTGCTGGCCGACGAGCGGGACTGGTTCATGGAACTGAGCGAGGGCGATCTGGTCGGCCTGCCTGATTTTGTCGTGAACACGGCCCGTGCCGCGGGTGAGGAAAAAGGTGTGGACGGACCTGTCGTGACCTTGTCCCGCTCGTTGATTGTGCCATTTCTGCAATTCTCCACCCGCCGTGATCTGCGCGAAAAAGCCTACAAGGCGTGGACGGCGCGCGGGGCGAATGGAGGCAAAACGGACAACCGCGAGATCGCTGCCGAGATACTCGCCTTGCGCCAAGAGCGTGCCAAACTGCTCGGCTATGAAAATTTTGCCGCCTACAAGCTGGAAACGGAAATGGCCAAGACGCCAGAGGCGGTGCGTGATCTGCTGATGGCCGTGTGGGAACCTGCCAAGCAGCAGGCGGAGGCCGACGCCTGGGCACTGGAGCAGATGATGGTGCAGGATGGCGTAAACGGCCCGCTCGCCCCGTGGGACTGGCGGTTTTATTCGGAGCGCCGTCGCAAGGAATTGCACGATCTGGATGAGGCGGAAGTGAAGCCGTACTTTCAGCTTGAAAAGATGATCGAGGCATCATTTGCCTGTGCGAACCGCCTGTTCGGGCTGGAGTTCAAACCGCTCGACATCCCGCTTTACCATGCGGATTGCCGCGCGTGGGAAGTGACGCGGGCGGGCAAACATGTGGCGGTGTTCATCGGCGACTATTTCGCCCGTGGATCAAAACGGTCGGGTGCATGGTGTTCGGCGATGCGCGCGCAGGCCAAGTTTCCCGAGGTCCAGGCCCCTGTCGTGATCAACGTGTGCAACTTTGCCAAGGGCGATCCGGCGCTGCTGTCTTATGATGACGCGCGCACGCTGTTTCATGAATTCGGCCATGCGCTGCACCAGATGCTGTCGGATGTGACCTACGAATCTGTCAGCGGCACCTCGGTTGCGCGCGATTTCGTGGAACTGCCCAGCCAGCTTTATGAACATTGGCTGGAGGTGCCGGAAGTCTTGCGTGACTATGCGGTCCATGCCGAAACCGGTGAGGCGATGCCGCAGGCGTTGCTCGACAACGTGCTGGCGGCGGCGACGTATGACATGGGCTTTCAGACGGTGGAATATGTCGCCTCGGCCATCGTTGATCTGGCGTTCCATGATGGTGCGGCCCCCGCTGATCCGATGGCAAAGCAGGCCGAGGTTCTGAAAGACCTTGGCATGCCAGATGCGATCTCCATGCGCCATGCCACGCCGCATTTCGCGCATGTGTTTGCGGGCGACGGGTATTCGTCGGGTTACTACAGCTACATGTGGTCCGAGGTGATGGATGCCGATGCTTTCGCGGCATTTGAAGAGGCAGGGGGGCCGTTTGATCCCGAACAGGCGCAGGCGCTAGAGGCTCACATTCTGAGTACGGGCGGGTCAGTGGATGCGGGCGAATTGTACAAGGCCTTCCGCGGGCGCTTGCCCGGAGTAGAGGCGTTGCTGAAGGGACGCGGGCTGGCGGCTGCGTGATCCAAAGGCCGCTTGCGCGACGCTATCTATTTTTGTGAATGGGGGCTCTGCCCCCAAAACCCTCGTGGTACTTCCGATCAGAAGAAGATCAATAGCCCGCCTGCCGATCCACCAGGTAGAGGAATGGTCGGCCCGCCTCGCCCCGCCGGATGTTTTCCGCGATGGTCTTGGATGAATAGGCCGCCCGCGTTTCAGAGGCCACATGCGGGGTCACCGTAACCTTTGGGTGAGTCCAGAACGGGTGGTCTGCGGGCAGTGGTTCGATACGAAAGGTGTCGAGCGTGGCGTGGTCGATCTGGCCCGTGTCCAGTGCGGCAAGCAGCGCGTCATCGTCGATCAGGGGGCCGCGCCCCGGGTTGAGGATGCGGGCGCCCTTGGGCATCAATGCGAGGGTGCGTGCATTCAACGTGTTTTCGGTGGCCGAGGTGCTGGGCAGCAGCAGCACGCAATAGTCGGCGCGTTGCAGCGCTTCGTCCAGACCGTCCGGTCCTGACAGGCACGTGACGCCGCTGATCTCTTTTGGCGACCTGCTCCACCCGGCCACATCAAACCCAAGCTGGCTGAGCGCCGTGGCACAGGCCGCCCCGAGTTCACCAAGCCCCAGAACCGTGACGCGGGTATCAAAGGCCAGCGGCGGCGCTTTGGGTTTCCACGTGCCGGGGGCGGCGTTGATATGTGCATCCATTCCCAGATGCAGGCGCAGGATGTGGCCCGTCACCCATTCCACCATCCCTTGGGTAAGGGCCGGATCCACCATGCGGGCCAGCGGCAGGTGCAGCGTCGGGTTGCCCACAATCGCCTCGACCCCCGCCCAAAGATTTAGCACAGCCTTGGCCCGCGTGTAGGGAGTGAAATCCTGTAAGTCCGAATTGGGCGCATAGACGATGTAATCCACGTCGCCGGGTGCCATGTCGGT
This sequence comes from Tateyamaria armeniaca, assembly GCF_045797845.1. Classification (NCBI taxonomy): domain Bacteria; kingdom Pseudomonadati; phylum Pseudomonadota; class Alphaproteobacteria; order Rhodobacterales; family Roseobacteraceae; genus Tateyamaria; species Tateyamaria armeniaca. Next base: position 639,777 of record NZ_JBHDIY010000002.1, on the reverse strand, counting down.
GGCGATATGCGCCTCTACTCCGACGGCAGCGAGGGCGTCGCGCATGGGGCCTTCGTATTCCGACCAGCGCGCCTCGCTCGCGGCAAACAGGACATTGACGCTCATGTGGCGAAGGCCCCGTCCAGGTCGGACATGCCCTTGATCTCGATCGGGTTGCCCGCGGGATCAGTAAAGAACATTGTGCTCTGCTCGCCCGGCTCTCCTTCGAACCGGATTTGTGGCGCGAGGATGAAGTCGACGCCGTGCGCCGTCAGCTTGTCTGCCAGCGCGCGCCATTCGGGCATGGGCAGTACCGCGCCGAAGTGGGGCATTGGCACATCATGATCACCGACCTTGCCGGTCGGGGCAGAGGCGAAGGGCGTGCCAATGTGGCACGAAAGTTGATGCCCGAAGAAATCGAAATCCACCCAGGTGTCCGTGCTGCGCCCTTCGGCACATCCAAGCAGATCGCCGTAGAATGTACGCGTGTCGTCCAGATCGCGGACATTGAAAGCGAGGTGAAACAGGGCCATGGGATACTCCGGTCTGCGGTGTCTGGGATCGGTGTAGCGCCAGACGGGTCGGATGCACAACACCGCCCTCAGACGCACCCCCTTTGATGCTCCGCGTCAGGTGGCCATTGTGGCGAGGTAGTTTGCCAGCCGCGCTTCAGGTGCGCCTTGCCCGCTCAGCATCGTGCGTCGCCAGGCGTTCACCTCGAAGGAGACGATGTCCATTTCCCACACGCAGCCAAAGACCTCGGTCTTGCCGGTTCCGAAGGCGGTTGGTGCATCCCATGGCGCGCGCATCTGATCGCAATGGGCCAGCACACTGCCCCACTGCCAGTAGAACAGGGGTGCGACGACGGCTGTTTCGGCAAAGTGGATGATCTGGAACCCAATCCCGTGATTGCCGCCCTCCTCTTCCAATGGTCCGGGGTCCGGCAGCCGGGCCAGCGCTGCTGTGGTTGCAGCGGCGGCAATGGCGTCGTCATAGCGGCGCCCGTCTGCCAGGATCGCGTAGCGTTTCAACGTCCACCCCTGATCGGTGATGGGGGCAAGCGGCAGAACGGGGCGGGGGACAAAGGGGGCGAGGTGATGCATGGGGATCAGCGCGGACGGTGGACATGCGCGCTTTGCGCCAGACCGAAGGCGAGCATGAGGACCAGCATGGCCGACCCGCCGTAACTGACCAGCGGCAGGGGCACGCCGACAACGGGTGCGAGGCCCATCACCATCGACATGTTCACTGCAAAGAACAGGAAAAAGTTGAGCGCGATGCCCAAGGTCAGCAGCGAGGAAAACCGATCCTTGTTCGCCAGCGCCGACACCACGCAGAACAGGATGATCAGCGCATAAAGCGCGAGCAGCGAAAACGCCCCGATGAACCCGAATTCCTCGGCCAGCGTGGTAAAGATAAAGTCAGTGTGCTTTTCCGGCAGGAAATTCAGACGGCTTTGCGTGCCTTGCATGAACCCCCGCCCGGTCCATCCGCCCGAACCAAGCGCAATCTTGGATTGCGTGATGTGATAGCCTGCCCCAAGGGGGTCAGAGGAAGGATCAAGAAACGTGTCGATCCGCCTGAACTGGTAGTCCTGCAACAATTGCCAGGATGTGCCGCGTGATTGCAGTACAGTGGTGATCAGGCCGACACCGGCGGCGAAAACCGCCGCGAAATAGGCCCAGTGCACGCCGGCCAGAAACATCAGCCCGCCGCCTGCGGCCATCAGCAGGATCGATGTGCCAAGGTCGGGCTGGCGCAGCACAAGTGCCGTCGGGATCAGGATCAGGATCACGGGCAATATCACCCAGATGGGCCGCGATTTGCGATAGGATGGCAGCCAGTCGTAATAGGCCGCCAGCACCAGAACCAGCGTGACCTTCATCAACTCGGACGGTTGCAGACGGATGAACCCAAGGTCGATCCAGCGCTGCGCCCCCATGCCGACAGAGCCAAAGAATTCCACCGCCAAAAGCAGCAATAGGGAGCCAAGATAGGCCACCGACGCCATGTTGCGCCAGAACCATGCCGGGACCATGGCCACCATGATCATCAGCACAAACCCAAGCGCAAACCGCTTCATCTGCGGTTCGGCCCACGGGCTGAATGACCCACCGGCGACCGAGTAGAGCATGAGGAAACCAACCCCGGCCACAGCCGCCAGCAGCAGGGCAAGCGGCCAGTTCAGATACAGGATCTTGCGCGGCCCGGTGGGCACGTATTTGGCGTTGTACTCAAGATAACTCATGCCTGATCCTTGCCGTTTATGTTGGCAAGCGGCTGGATGCTGCGCAGCACGCGTTGTTGTTCCCGGATGCGGTCGCGGTCTTTGGTCGGGTACGCCTCAAGGGGCGGGTCGCCACCGAACAGGGCCTGAAGCGTGACATCCCGGGCAATGGGCGCCGCAGCACGCGAGCCGCCGCCGCCATGTTCGACCACCACGGCCACTGCGTATTTCGGGTTGTCGTAGGGCGCATAGTTGACGAACAGGGCGTGATCGCGCCGCTCCCAGGGCAGATCCTCGTTCCGGGTCACGCCGCGCGCGCGTTCGGCGGCTGTGATGTTGCGGACCTGGCTGGTGCCGGTCTTGCCCGCCATGCGCATCCCGTCTTCGATGATCCTGCTGCCATATCCCGTGCCGCGCCGGTCATTCACGACGTCGAACATCGCGCGCCGCATCTTGCGCAGGTTGTTTTCGTTCAGACCAAGGCTGCCGCCGCCAAGCACGGGCTGTTCGATACCGTCGACGGATTTGATCAGGCGCGGTTTCACCTCGTTGCCGCTTGCCAGACGTGCGGCCATGACCGCGAGTTGCAAGGGCGAGGCGAGCATATAGCCCTGCCCAATCGAGGCGTTGACCGTGTCCCCGACCCGCCAATCCTGTCCGTGTGTGCGTGTCTTCCACGCTTTGGTTGGCGTCAGACCCTGCGCGACGGCAGACATCGGCACATCGTGGCGTATGCCCAGACCAAAGCGGTTGGCCATGGCGGAAATCTTTTCGATCCCGACCTTCACCGCCAGATCGTAATAGTAGACGTCGCAGGACTGCTTGAGCGAGTTCTGCAGGTTCACCCAGCCGTGGCCTGCCCGTTTCCAGCAGTGAAAGCGCCGCCCCGACACCTCAAGATGGCCGGGGCAATAGACGGTGTCATCGGGGCCGATCAGCCCTTCCTCGAGTGCCGCCATGGCCGTGATCATCTTGAAGGTCGACCCAGGCGGATAGATGCCTTGCACGGTCTTGGAGGCCAGCGGGCGGTACTTGTTTTCCGTCAGCGCACTGTAATCGCGGCTGGAAATACCGCGCACGAAAAGGTTGGGATCGTAAGTTGGCGCGGAGGAGATCGCCAACAGATCGCCATTGGTCACGTCCATGACGACCGTGCTCGCGCTTTCACCGCTCAGCCGCGCCTGCACATAGCTTTGCAACTTGGAGTCGATGGTCAGTTGCACATCCGAGCCTGGCGTGCCTTCGCGTCGATCCAGTTCGCGCATCACGCGACCGGTTGCGTTCACCTCGACCCGCTTGGCACCACCTTTGCCGCGCAGCAGGTTCTCGGCCTTGGCCTCTACTCCGACCTTGCCGATCTGAAAACGGGGAATGCGGAGCAACTGGTCCGGGTCATCCAGCCGTTCAAGGTCGTAATCGCTGACCGGGCCCACATAGCCCAACACATGCGCATAGTCCGATCCGAAGGGATAGACGCGCGACAGACCGACTTCGGGTGTGACGCCGGGCAGGGCGGGGGCATTGACCGACACACGGCTCAGATCTTCCCAGGCGACCTCGTCCGCCACAGTGATGGGCAGGAACGGGGCAGAGCGTTTCATCTCGGCCATGGCGCGTTCGACTTCTTCTTCGTCAAGTGACACGACCTTGGCCAGCCGCTCCAGCACCTCGTCAACGTCGCCTGCATCCTCGCGCACCACGACGATGCGATAACTGGGCACATTGCGGGCCAATGCGACGCCGTTGCGGTCGAACACTTCGCCGCGCGACGGGGGGATGATACGGATGTTGATCCGGTTTTCTTCGGCCAGCAGGCGGAACTGATCCGCCTGATCCACCTGCAGGAATTGCATCCGTGCGCCGAGCGCCCCGACAAAGGCCAGTTGCACGCCGCCCAGAATGGCTGCGCGGCGCGTGATCAGACGGTGGCTGGCTTCGGCATCGATGCGGGGCCGTTTCATGAGCCAAACCCCTTGCCGCCCAACTCGTTCGGGGCGGCCTTGCGCACGCCCATGATGCCGTGGGTGATCGCCACGACCAGCGGATAGGCCAGAACCGTGACCACGATCTGGATCAGCGCCGGTATCATCGGCGTGCCGTCCACCAGCATGATCGCCAGGATGATCTGGTACGCGATGCCCACGCCCACGATCCAAATTCCAACCGATACGAATTCGGTTGCGACCGGGGCATCACGCAGCGCGCGCGACTGCCCTTTCATCTGTTCACAGGCAATCAGGGCCAGAACGGCCCACAGACCCGGCGGGCGTTGCAAAAGTAGATCGGACAGCAGGAACATGGCCGCAAGCAGGATAGCAGGCACGAATTCGGGCCGTCGCACAGACCAGGCCAGCGCAAAACACAGAACGAAGTCCGGCCAGATCAACCCGCCGCCCCCGGTTTGCAGCGGCAACAGGTGCAGAAACAGGATGACGAGCACGAGCAGCCCAAAGCTCAGCCGCATGGTCCAAAGGCGGGAAGACACCTGTTCGTTCATTCCGTCACCTCCGTCAATTCGGGGGTCAGTTGCGCGGCGGTGCTGCCGCCCAGAACGTCCGTCGTGTCGGACACGGGTTCGGTGCCATAGTGACGCAGCACGCGCAGAAATTCGAGCCGTTCGTAGTCCGCCGCGAGCCGCACGCGCAGCCGCCCACCGGGGTCCGCCGCGACCTGCCCCATCAGCAGCCCGGCGGGAAAGACGCCGCCATCTCCGCTGGTCACAACCCGGTCACCGGGGCGCACAAGGTCGGGGTTTTCCAGAAAGTCGATGGGGGGCGCTGCCGAGTTGTCGCCTGCCACGATGGCGCGCTGGCCTGACGGTTGGATGACGGCCGGAATGCGGCTGGAGGCGTCGGTGACCATGATCACGCGGGACGTGTTCTGCGCCACACCCGAAATCCGGCCCACAAGGCCGATCCCGTCCATGGTCGCCCAGCCCTCAACAATGCCGTCGCGCGCGCCCACGTTCAGCAGCACGGACTGGCGGAAGGGGGAGCCGGAATCTGCCAGCACGACGCCGGTGATATATGTCAGGCGCGGGTCGAGGCGGACGTTGTTGAGATCGAGCAGCCGCGCGTTTTCCTGTTCGAGTTGGAGTGCCGCCTCTTTCCAGCTTTGCATCTGGCGCAGTTCGCGCCTCAGTTCGGAGTTCTGCTCGACAATGCGGCGGTAGCTTTGAAAATCGCGGGCCAGGTTGATGGTGCCGGTGATCGGGGCCATGGCCCAGTCGAGGTTCGGCACGATCTGGTCGGTGACCTGCGCGCGGAACCTTTCGACGCGGGGGCTGTCGATCCGCCAGAGCAGGAAGGTGCCCGTCAGGAGCAGGACCAGCACAGCCAGAACCAGCCGCCGCAGCGGGCCGGTATAGTCGACATTTGTGCTGTCCTTGGCCAAGATTGCTCACCTCAGTTGGGGCAGGTTGATGCGATGGTCTGATATTTGCCGATCCATAGCAAGTGACCTGGTGTCCCACGCTGGGACATTTCGCATTCACAATAATTTCAAATACTTACGTGGTTAGCAGAGTCTTAACGCGCCCTAGCTGTCGTAATCGATGGCGTGGCGCAGCTGGGTTTCGTATTCCAGCGCCTTGCCGGTGCCGAGGGCCACGCAGTTCAGGCTTTCATCCGCGATGGACACGGCCAGACCCGCTTGCTCGCGCAGCGCGAGGTCGAGATCACCCAAAAGCGCGCCGCCACCCGTCAGCATCACACCGCGATCCACGATGTCTGCCGCAAGGTCGGGCGGAGTGGTTTCAAGGGCCGTCATCACCGCCTCGCAGATTTGCTGGACGGGTTCGGCCAGCGCCTCGGCGATCTGGGCCTGCGTGACTTCGATTTCCTTGGGCACTCCATTGAGCAGGTCGCGCCCGCGGATCTGCATGGACGTCCCGCGCCCGTCATCGGGCATACGGGCGGTGCCGATGGAGGTCTTGATCCGTTCCGCCGTGGTTTCACCCACCAAAAGGTTCTGCTGGCGGCGCAGGTAGGAAATGATCGCCTCGTCCATACGGTCGCCCCCAACGCGGACCGAGCGGGCGTAAACGATGTCGCCAAGGGACAGAACGGCCACCTCGGTTGTCCCGCCGCCGATGTCCACGACCATGTTGCCGGTGGGGTCGGTGATGGGCATGCCCGCACCGATGGCCGCCGCAATGGGTTCGGCAATCAGACCCGCGCGGCGTGCGCCTGCGGACAGAACCGACTGGCGGATGGCGCGTTTTTCAACCGGAGTCGCACCGTGGGGGACGCAGACGATGATCTTGGGCTTGGAAAAGGTCGAGCGTTTGTGGACCTTGCGGATGAAGTGTTTGATCATCTCTTCGGCGGTGTCGAAGTCGGCGATGACACCTTCGCGCATGGGGCGGATCGCCTCGATGCTGCCGGGCGTGCGGCCCAGCATCAGCTTGGCATCTTCGCCGACCGCCAGCACTTTTTTCACGCCGTCCTTGATGTGGTAGGCCACCACGGAGGGTTCGGACAGCACGACGCCCTTGCCCTTCACGTAGACAAGCGTGTTGGCAGTGCCGAGGTCGATCGCCATGTCGGACGAAAACAACCCACCAAGATTTCCGAAGATCGACATCTGCTGCGCACCTCGAATGCTTATTGGCACCCCGACTCGGGGGTGCGTGGAATTCGGGCTCTTATAGGGTTGCGCGGGCGTGGGTTAAAGGCCGGAATCGCCATGTTACAAGCGCCATTGTGCCGATCAAATGACTGTATGGCGGTGCGAGGCTGTCAAAAGGCAGGTTGCCTGCAAAATGGGAACAGGCGGACAGATTGCCCACCTTGATCAGATGGACCGACCGGCGCGTCAGGCGCGTTTGCGCCGCCGCATCAGACCCAGTGCACCAAGCCCGGCAAGTGCCAGTGGCAGGCTGGCGGGCAGGGGGACGGGGCTGGTTTCGACAATGGTCGAACTTATCGTGTAGGCATAGCTGAAGTCATTCACGGTCTGCAGATCGCCGAAAAAGCCAAGGCCCACATTGTAGATGCCCGGCCCGATGGGCGTGCCGGTGGTCGACAGAATTTGCAGCGCGCCTGATGGTGCAATTGTGCCCGTGAACAGGTTGCTCACCGTCGATGTGGTCACATCGTTGATGATGAACTGCAGCGCTTGGGTGCCCGTCAAAGTGCCGGAGATCGACAATTCGGTGATCTGCTGATTGGCGCTGACTTCGAAATAGAAAGCATCAATCGGGTCGGCCCGTCCGCCGACGCAAACGCTGGCAGCGCGGCACGAGAGCGTGCCGATCACGTTGGATGCGGTTGTGCCTGAAGGCGCTGCGCCGAGGTTGTTTCCGCTTGCCCCCAAGGCGTTGGCATAGTTGCCGACGGGTGCATTGGATTCCAGAACAGTGACTGTGTTGGCCGTGGCAGCAGAGGCGCCGATCAGCGCGACGAGCGCCGATATTGCAATATATTTCATTAAATTAGACCTGTTATCAAATGGATATGTGCCGAGACGTTACCACCCCGGCACATGCCGTCAAGACATCAACTGACGTCCTTGTAGCTGACCTCGCGCTTGTCGCTTCCGGTCTTTTCGCGCCGCACCAGCAGGCGGTTGAGCGCGTGGATATAGGCCCGTGTGCTCGCCACCACCGTGTCGGTATCCGCCGACTGGCCGGTGACGATCCGCCCGTCTTCTTCCATCCGTACGGAGACAGTGGCCTGCGCGTCGGTTCCTTCGGTCACAGCGTGCACCTGATAAAGTTGCAGGCGCGCGTTGTGCTCGACCAGCGCCTTGATGCAGTTGAAGGACGCATCCACCGGGCCGTCGCCATTTTGGGTGGTCTCATGCCTGGTCCCGTCGATGTCGAGCACCATGTCCGCCTGTTGCGGTCCGTGGGTGCCACACACGACGCGCATCGAGACCAGCTTGATCCGGTCCTCTTCGGGGTCGGTGGTGGTGCGCATCAGCGCGATCAGGTCATCCTCGTAGATTTCCTTCTTCCGGTCCGCCAGTTCCTTGAACCGCACAAAGACGTCCTTGAGCTGGTTGTCGCCCAGCTCGAAGCCGAGTTCTTCGAGTTTGGAGCGCAGGGCGGCGCGGCCTGAATGCTTGCCCATGACGAGGTTGGTCGCTGACAGGCCCACATCTTCGGGCCGCATGATCTCGAAGGTTTCGGCGTTTTTGAGCATACCGTCCTGGTGGATGCCGGATTCATGGGCAAAGGCGTTTTTGCCCACGATGGCCTTGTTGAACTGTACCGGGAAGCCGCTGACGGTCGCCACACGGCGCGAGATGTTCATGATCTTGGTGGAGTCGATGCCGGTGCGGAAGGGCATGATGTCATTGCGCACCTTGAGGGCCATTACGACCTCTTCCAGTGCGGTGTTGCCCGCGCGTTCGCCCAGACCGTTGATGGTGCATTCGATCTGACGTGCGCCTGCTTCGACGGCCGCCAGAGAGTTGGCCGTCGCCATGCCAAGGTCGTTGTGGCAGTGGGTCGCAAAGACGACCTCATCCGCGCCGGGCACGTTTTCGATCAGTTTGGCGATCAGGTCCGCGCTTTCGCGGGGGCAGTGTAGCCGACCGTGTCGGGGATGTTGATGGTGGTCGCCCCGGCTTTGATCGCGATTTCGACGACGCGGTAGAGGTAGTCGAGTTCCGTGCGCGTGGCATCCATGGGCGACCACTGTACGTTGTCACAGAGGTTGCGGGCGTGGCTGACCGTCTGTTCGATCCGCTCGGCCATTTCGTCCATGGTCAGGTTGGGGATGGCGCGGTGCAGGGGCGAGGTGCCGATGAAGGTGTGAATCCGGGGGCGCTTGGCGTGTTTGACCGCCTCCCAGCAGCGGTCGATATCGCCGATCTGGGCGCGGGCGAGGCCGCAGATCACGGCGTTTGCTGCGTTTTTCGCGATTTCGCTGACGGCGTTGAAGTCGCCTTCGGAGGCGATGGGAAATCCGGCCTCGATGATGTCCACGCCCATGTCATCGAGCAGCGACGCGATTTCGAGCTTTTCGGCATGGGTCATGGTGGCGCCGGGGGATTGTTCGCCGTCGCGCAGCGTGGTGTCGAAGATGACAACACGGTCCTGGGATTTGTCGGTATCGGTCATTTTGGTATCTCTTTTTGAAGTCTGTTCCTGAAGCCTTTTGGCGCGCGGGCTATCCTCTGAGCGGGCGCGCCGACGGGCTGCGCTCAGAGGCGGATTAGGAGCAGGAGGCCACGGCCAAGCGCGCCCGAAAGGCGTGCGGTTGGGATATGTGTGGCGCGTGTCATGGGCGTAGTTATACCGCGCCTTTGGCAAATGGGAAGTCCGGAATTCCCGCCATTGTCCAAGCGGTCCCTGCGGGAGCCTCCAGCGGGAGTTTATTTTGCGAGATGAAGTTGATGGATCGTCTGCGCCGTCTACGTCTGGGCGATGAGCAGAGTTTTGATTATTGGTGCGTCGGGCGGGATCGGGTCGGCCTTGGCTGATGGGTTTGCAGCGCGCGGCGCGGAGGTGGAGCTTTTGTCACGCTCGGTGGACGGGTTTGATGTGACGGATGCGGGGTCGGTGGCGATGCATCTGACCGGTCGGGGGCCTTACGAGCGGGTTGTGGTGGCCACGGGTGCCCTTGAGATTGCGGGTGCGGCCCCGGAAAAGACCATCAGGGGCATTGATCCCGTTGCGATGGCGGATCAGTTTGCCCTGAACGCCATTGGACCGGCCCTGGTCCTGTCCCATGCCCACGATCTGTTGCCACGTGATCGCCCCGCAGTGTTGGCCGTGTTGTCAGCACGCGTGGGGTCCATCGGGGACAACCGGATCGGCGGCTGGATCAGTTATCGCAGTGCCAAGGCGGCGGTGAACCAGATCGTGCATACATCCGCGATCGAGCTGGCGCGAAGCCATGGACAGGCGGCGGTGGTGGCGCTGCATCCGGGCACCGTGGCAACTGCATTTACCGAAAAATACCTGGGTCGCCATCCGGCTGTGTCGCCACAGGAAGCGGCGGACAATCTGATATCGGTCATGGAAGGGTTGAGTGCGGCGCAAACAGGCCAGTTTTTTGATTATTCGGGTGCGACTGTCCCATGGTAGCGCGGCTGATCCTGATCCTTGGCGACCAGTTGAGCGAAAGCATCGCGGCCCTGAATGCGGCGGACAAGGCATCGGACGTGATCGTCATGGCCGAAGTGGGCGAGGAGGGGTCTTACGTGCCCCATCACCCCAAGAAGATTGCCCTGATCCTTGCCGCGATGCGCAAATTTGCGGCCCGTCTGCGCGATGACGGATGGCAGGTGGCCTATTCAGAGCTGGATGATACCGACAACACCCAGTCGATCCCGGGTGAATTGATCCGCCGCGCCGATCAGTTTGGCACATCTGAGGTGATTGCCATACGGCCCGGGGAGTTTCGTCTGATCGAGGCGCTTGAGGACTGTCCGCTGGATGTGCGCCTGCTTGAGGATGATCGGTTTATCGCGAGCCATGCGGAATTCGAGGCGTGGGCGGAGGGGCGCAAAGCGTTGAGGATGGAGTATTTCTATCGCGAGATGCGCCGCAAGACCGGGCTGCTGATGGAAGGCGATCAGCCGGCGGGGGGCAAGTGGAACTTTGATCACGACAACCGCAAACCGGCCCCCGATGATGTCGATTTTTCAGGTCCGATGCAGTTTACGCCCGACGATGTGGTCGAAGACGTGCTTGATCTGGTCGAGGCCCGGTTTGGCAATCATTTCGGGGATTTGCGCCCCTTCTGGTTTGCCACCGATCAGGGTCAGGCGCGTCGCGCCTTGGCGCATTTCGTGCGTTATGGGCTGGCAAAGTTTGGCGATTATCAGGACGCCATGCTGGCGGACAACCAGTTCCTCTATCACGCGCTGGTTTCGCCCTATCTGAACATCGGGTTGCTGGACCCGATGGAGGTGTGCCGCGCCGTGGAAGAGGCGTGGAAGGCCGGTGATGTCCCTATCAACGCCGCGGAGGGATTCATCCGGCAGGTGATCGGCTGGCGGGAATATGTGCGCGGCATCTATTTCCACGAGGGCCCGGATTATCCGCGCCGCAACGGGTTGAACCACCAGCGCAAATTGCCGGAGTTTTTCTGGGGTGGCGAGACAAGGATGCGCTGTGTGTCCAAGGCCGTCGCACAAACGGGCACGCAGGCCTATGCCCATCACATCCAGCGCTTGATGGTCACCGGCAATTTTGCCCTGCTTGCGGGGCTAGACCCGTCAGAAGTGTCCGAATGGTATCTGGCAGTCTATGCGGATGCGTTTGAATGGGTGGAGGCCCCGAATGTCGTGGGCATGTCGCAATTTGCGGACGGCGGTGTGATTGCATCAAAACCCTATGTCAGTTCAGGGGCTTACATCAATCGGATGTCAGATTACTGCAAGGGCTGCCATTACAAGGTCAGTGTGAAGACAGGCGAGGGGGCGTGCCCGTTCAACCTGCTTTACTGGCATTTTCTGGATCGGCACCGGGACCGGTTTTCGAACAATGCGCGGATGGGCAATATGTACCGCACGTGGGACCGGATGGATGAGGACAGGCGCGCAACCGTGTTGCGAGAGGCGCAGCAGGTTTTGGACAAGATGCAGAACGGCGAAGTGATTTGAGCGGGAACCGGACGGCGCGCAGATCGTTGTCCAGAATGTGATCTGAAACGAGGGGCTGCATGTCTGATCCCACAACACGGCAGACCGTCGGGCGCAGATTTGCGCGCGGGCAGGCGTCTTTGCGCATGGCCGTGATGAATATCAGCCCGGCCAAACTGCTGTTGCTGGGATATACGAGCTACATTCTGTTGGGCTGGGCGCTGCTGTCGCTGCCCTTGATGCAGGCCGTGCCCGTGGCGGCCATCGACAATCTGTTCATTGCCACATCCGCGGTGTCGACCACGGGCCTTGTGACAGTTGACCCCGGAACCAGCTACAGTTTTGCGGGCGAATTGGTCATTCTGTTGCTGATCCAGATCGGCGGGCTGGGATATATGACGCTTGGCACGTTCATCGTGCTTTCAGTGACGGACAGTCTGGGTCGGGTGCGCAAAGAAGCGACGCGCAACGTCTTCAACCTGCCCGAGGACGTGCGACCCGGATACTTCGTGCGCTCGGTCGTTCTGTTCACGCTGCTGGTCGAGACGGCAGGCGCGCTGGCCCTTTACCCGATGTTTGTCGCCGCAGAGGTGCCCGATCCGGTCTGGAGTGCGATTTTCCATTCAATCTCGGCCTTTGCGACGGCGGGGTTCAGCCTGAATTCCGACAGCTTTATGGGCTTTCGCGATCATGTGGGTGTGAATTTCGTTCTGTCTGCGCTGAGCATTCTGGGCGCGATGGGATTCTTGATCGTTGTGGATGTGTTGCGCGGGTTGACCGGGCGCACCAGTCACCTTGGGTTTACCAGCAAGGTCATCGTGCGCATTACGATGCTGTTTCTGCTGGTGGGCACGCTTTTGTTCTTTGTGATCGAACCCAGCGTGCAGGCGCTGCCCCCGCCCGAGCGGCTGATGGCGTCGTTCTTTCAGGTCATGACGGCCTCGACCACAGTTGGGTTCAACACGCACCCGATTTCGACGCTGTCTTTTGCCACTTTGATCGTGCTGTTCTTCCTGATGATCGTCGGGGCGTCGCCTGCGGGCACGGGTGGGGGCCTCAAGACGACGTCATTTGCTGCATTGGTCGGACTGGTTCGTTCGACCCTCAAAGGGCGGGATCGCATCCGGTTTTTCAAGCGCGAGATACCGTTGAAGCGGCTGCAGAATGCGGCGGCATCGCTGTCTTACTATCTGGTGCTGACGGCTGTGGCCCTGTTTCTGCTGGCGCTGACCGAGGCCGATGTGGCGTTTGAAGTCCTGTTGTTCGAAGTCTGGTCCGCGATGGGCACCGTGGGGCTGAGCATGGGCCTGACTGGCGAGTTGAGCGATCTGGGCAAGATCATCGTCATTGTGCTGATGACCGCAGGCCGGGTGGGTATCCTGACCTTTGGCATCGCTTTGGCCGCGCATGACGAGTCCCGCGAGGAAGAGAAGGAAAACGATCTGGTGACGTGATTGCCTGCGTGTGTGCAGTGCGGTGCGATCAGTGCGCCGCGCCGCCTGCCAGACCCACGCCAGATACCAGCGATCCCCACACTTTCAGCCGCAGGCCTGCCGCCTTGACGATGCCGGTGGCACTGATGATGTGGCCAAAGACGCCGGGCAGGTTGTTCGTATAGGTCTGCACCAAGCACCCGCTGCCATTCAGCGCAATGGCTTCGTGTTCGGGGTGTTCCAGTTCGAGATAGACAAGGATCGAGCCGCGCACGAGCCCGTTATTGGGTTCGCGCAGGGTGCCACCGGGCACGACCTGACCTGCGGCGATGGCAGGTTGGATGACAGAGATGTGCGCGGGCAAAATCGCGTTGCGGAAGGACAGGTTGACGTTGGCATCACAGGCCACCTCGGCTGGCATACCGTCATACAGTGTGGCGCGGGCCACCTGGCTGAACCCGGCGGTGACGCGCACGGGGTGATCGGCGTCCCGATCCGGGATGATGACCATCGCCGGGCTCAGGATCAGTTGCGAGGCCGGGCTGCCGATGCTCATCGCGAGTTGCGTGACTGTGCCGTCCGTAAAGGCGCGCACCTTGGTTTTGGCCAGATTGGCCTCGGCCCCTTCGAGAGCGGCCGCGGCGGCGCTGCGCTGGGCGGGGATCGATTCCGCAAGCGTGAGGCGGGCCAGATCGACCTGCGCTTGCGCCGCAGTGAGGTTCGCATTGGCCGAGGTCAGCGCCGCCTCAGTTGCGCGCACGTCGTCAGCGCGCCCCACATTACGCTCCAGCAGGGTCTGGGCGTTTTCGAGATCAACCGTCAGCTTGTCTACTTCGGCCCTTGCCTGCGCGACGCCTGCCTCGGCCACCACGAGCTGGTCGCGGGCCATGTTTTCAGAGGCATCGACGCTGGTCAGTTGTGCCTGCGCTTGCGATAGGGCGGCCTGCTGCGAGCTGTCCTCGATCTCGAACAACAGATCGCCTGCAGCCACGCGCTGGCCGTTCAGCACGTTGACGGACGTCACCGGGCCGCTGGTCTGGGCGACGACCGACACGGTGCGGAACGGGATCAGGCCGGAATAGCTTTTGGGATGGAAGTAGAAAATCGTCAGGAACAGCGCAAAGGCCATGACAGCCCAAAGGAAGACGGCGCTGCGCATGTTCCACACAGTCATGACTTCGCCCCGGCGCTTGAGCTGGAAATAGCGGATGATGACGGGAAAGGAGGTCAGCAGAAGTTCAAACATCCTGCACCTCGTCCGCAGGCGTGGCCGCGCCCTGTTTGGTGCGGTTGAGATGGAAGCGTGACCAGTCTGCCATCAGCGCAATCAGAATCGCGGCGATGGGCAACAGGATGTTGAAATGTCCCAAGGGGAAAATCTCGTAAAGCAGCGCGATGCTGAGCAGGGTCGGGATCGTCTTGGCCAGCGGGGTCCCTTCGGATTGCCGTTCTGCCCAGCGATCAAAGGCGGCGTAAAGCGTGACCAGACCATAAAGCGCGAGGGCCAGCAGGATCAGCGCAAACCAGGCGAGGCTGTCCCCTTCACCCGGTGCCACGAACCAACCGGGGACACTATGTGCTGCGCTGCCTTCTGTCGCCATGTCGGGGCCTCCAACCTACGGTAGTCTCTGGTGCTTCGCCTATCTGAAATTGGCCGGGTTTGTCCAATGCTTCTGATACGGCAGCGCGTTTGCGACGTTCGGCGTACAGGTTGACACCTTGATCGGCGTGGCTGCGAAGATAGCTGTGCTGCATCGACGTGCACGAAAAAGGCCCGCATGGTCGTGCGGGCCGTTTCCTGTGGGGATGGTGGGGCGGATCAGGCCGCTTTCTTTTTCCGTCTGGCGCGTATTGCGCCCAGTGCACCGACACCTCCGATCAGCAGCAGGCCAGCGGATGGCAATGGCACGGCAGAAATGTTGATGTTGATGTCACCATGGCTGTTTGACGATCCATTCGGGCGCGCGACGTAGTTTGTGTTCGTGGCTTGCGAGTCGATGCGCCAGCTGAACCACCCGGACACGCCAAGGCCCTGATTTTTGTCGTTAGCGCTTTCACCCAGCTGGAACGGGATATCGCCGGGGGCCTGGGGAAACCCGATCATTGTCATGACCAGACCATCCAACACGCCGACCCCTGTCAGCGTGGCCGACTGTATGTCGTAGAAAGACCATGTGCTTTTGAGTGCTGCGCGTTCCGCAGGGGTCAACCCACCGTCAATGCCACCATCCTTGGTGCCACCGCCGCCCGGTGCATTCGGGTTGCGCAAGACCAAATCGATGTCCAGATCGAACTGCAGGTTGGAGTTGCCGTTGTTGTCGATGCGACCGTCCAGCATCGCCGTGGCATTTCCTGCGCCGACGACGAAATCGCCGGTTCCGGACGCAAACTGCCAGTACGCGCCGACGCCACTGAACAGGCCCGGCAGCCAGACCGTGTGGTCGTTGCCCCCCGTCGTTACACTGGTTGCTTCGTATGAACCCGAGTATATCGTGACGGCGTGTGCTTTTTCAGCGATCAAACCTGCCGTCGATACGGCAAATGCAGCCGCTGCAAATAGAAAATGTCTCAACCGAAGACCCCCCACAAAAATAGGCCACAAAATTAACACATTCTGCGGCGGGATCCCGGTCAAAATCGGATTTCGCGTGCAATTCCATCATGGCGGGAGGTTTTCTCGCCCCTGACGCGAAGTGTTTGGGGGAGCCGCCGGTATTGGCGCATTATGTCCGTGTTTTCTGCGCCTTAAATTGCGGTTCGCCCCATGTGATTCGCGCATGTCGTCGATGTCTTTTGACGAATTAGCCGTCGCCGCCCAGGCAAGTTTCAAAGGCGTCGATGTCCCGCGCGTCGCTGATCTGTGCGCTGCACTCTGACACTTTCTGCACGCAAATCACGTCCAGTTTCGGGAACTGGCAGGCGGTCATGGCGGCCAACAGGGCCTGCGCGGCGGCCTCTTCCCATTCTTCCCCGGCCGGGATGCCGCCCATCGATATGCCAAGGGCCTGCGCGATAGGTTTTGCGGCACCCTCCATCGTCCACGAGGTTGTCACCATGTCTTCGGTTTCCAGCGTCAGGGTTGCGTCAAGGCGTGGTGCCTCTAGCAAATCATGGAAGGTGCCAAAGGCGGGTGCCTGCCCTTCGCCGTGCCACAGGCGGTCACGCACAGCGCGCCCGGTGCTGATGGCGTATTCGACGACTCGCCCGCGTTCATCCTGTGCCTCGATGACCTTGGCCGCGAAACCGTCGGGCGTGAGTGTCGCCACTGGTCCGCTCAGGGCCAGATCGGGGCTGTCTTGCGGCAGAGTGATCAGCACATAGACCCGCCCGACCGGGTTGCGGTAAAGGTGCAGCGCGTAGCCATCCGCGTTGGTGGTCGTGGCCACGCGCGTCTCGAAATCCTGAATTGGCTCGCTCCAGCGGTCGATGAATTCCCAGTCCGCCCATGCCGGGCTGGCCGTTGCGATCAGGGCAAGCCACCATGGCGCGCGCATTTTCAGCCGTCGCTTGGGGGGTCTGTTTCAGGGGTGTCATCGTCGGTGGCCGCCGCATCGTTCAGGGCACCACTGTCCCAGGTTCCGGTTGCTTCTTCGCCCGTGGCATAGCGCATAGTGCCGGAGCCCTGCCGTTTGCCGTTCTTGAACGTGCCCTCGTAGATGTCGCCGTTGGCATAGGTCGCCACGCCTTCGCCGTCGATCTCGCCGCGCGTCCATTGCCCGTCATAGACAAAGCCCGAGGCCATTACGATCTTGCCTTGCCCGTGGCGCTGCCCGTCCAGAAATTCGCCCGTGTAGACAGTGCCGTCGGGATAGGTGGCCGTGCCCGGCCCGTGCCGCTGCCCGTCGCGCCATTCGCCTTCATAGCGGTAGCCATCGGCATAGGTCATCACGCCCTTGCCGTGGTTGCGCGCGTTCTTGAACCCGCCTTCGTAGACCACACCGTTGGGGTAGGTGGCCTTGCCGGTGCCTTCGATCACGCCTGCAACCCAGTCGCCTTCATAGGTGGAGCCATCGGTGTAGGTGATCTTGCCCACGCCGTCGGCAAGGTCGTCCTTGAACGCCCCTTCGTAGACTGCGCCGTCGGGGTAGGTCACGCGACCTTGCCCTTCGATCTGCCCTTCGACCCATTGGCCGATATACGTGTAGCCGTCATTGCCGATGAATGTGCCCTGTCCGTGGCGGCGGTCGTCGGCAAACTGCCCCTCGTAGACGTCGCCATTGGAGTAGGTCACCCGCCCTTTGCCCTCGCGGCGGCCTGAGACGAGGTCACCTTCGTAGACGTCGCCATTGGGTTGGGTCAGGGTGCCTTTGCCATCGATCTGGCCATTGTTCCACAGGCCCACATAGACCAGCCCGTCGGGCATGGTGAGGGTGCCGGTGCCTTGGCGCACACCGTTTTCGATCTGTCCATCATAGACCGCGCCATCGGGGTAGGTGATGACACCCATGCCCTGTTTGACGCCGTCCACCCAGTCGCCCTTGTATTCATACCCGCCGGGCGATTGCATGACGCCCTTGCCATGGTGCTTGGCATTGCGGAACGCGCCTTCGTAGCGCACGCCGTTGGCGTAAAGGGCCACGCCATTGCCGACGATGGCCCCGGTGTCCCAGTCGCCCTCATAGGTGCCGCCATCGGCAAAGGTGATCTTGCCGAAACCATGGGGTTTGCCCTTGGAAAAGCTGCCCTCATAGACCGAGCCATTGGGAAAGCGGGCGACGCCCTCGCCCTTGATTTCGCCGTCGACCCAGGCGCCTGTGTACTCGTAGCCATTGGGCAGCCGGTACGTGCCCTGGCCGTGTTGCAGGCCGCCGCGGAAGGTCCCTTCGTAGATGCCGCCATCGTCATATTGCTTGGTCAGCACCGCGTCGGATTGCGCCAGCGCGGCCCCCGGCAACAGGGCAAGGCAGAAAATCAAACTGCGCAAAGACATGGGCAACCTTTCAGAATCGTCGGCCTGCCGTGGTGCGGCAGGCGGTGTGAAGGTAAGACAGGGCGTGGCGGGGGGCAATGGCCTTGCCCGAATGATCCGCCGGGTTCGCCTGTGGCGGGTATCGCGGGGGCCAGCCCCGGTCGCATGCGCGACTCCCTCCGCGATTTTTTTGAAATCAGAGAAGGCGCCGTGTGGCGTGCGGGTTTCCTTGGCCCAGCTTTCTGCTACATCACGCCGGAGTTTCAAGGAGCGCCCTTATGGCCGACACATTCCGCATCACGCTGGGGCAGATGAACCCGACGGTTGGTGATATTCCCGGGAACGCTGCCAAGGCCCGCGCGGCATGGGCAGCGGGACGGGACGCAGGTGCCGATCTTGTCGCCCTGCCAGAGATGTTTATCACCGGCTATAACGCGCAGGATCTGGTGATGAAGGCCGCGTTTCACACCGCTGCCATGCAGGCGGTCGAGGCCCTGGCGCAGGAATGTGCCGATGGTCCGGCGCTCGCCATCGGGTGTCCGTGGGCCGAAGGGGCGGAGTTGTTCAACGCCTACCTCATCTGCAAGAACGGTCGCATCGCGTCGCGCGTCCTGAAGCATCATCTGCCCAATGACACTGTGTTTGACGAGGTGCGCATTTTTGATGCGGGGCCCCTTGGGGGTCCCTATTCTGTTGGCAACACTCGTGTCGGCACGCCGATCTGCGAGGATGCCTGGCATTCGGATGTCACTGAAACGCTGGAAGAGACGGGGGCCGAGTTCTTTCTTGTGCCCAACGGATCGCCCTATGACAGAACCAAGTTCGAGACACGGCTTAACCTGATGGTTGCCCGCGTGGTTGAGACGGGATTGCCGCTGATCTACCTCAACATGGTGGGCGGGCAGGATGATCAGGTGTTTGACGGGGGCAGTTTTGCGCTGAACCCCGGTGGGGCGCTGGCCGTGCAATTGCCCGTCTTTGACGAGGTCATCGCCCATGTCGATCTGGCGCGTGGCCCCGAGGGCTGGCGCGTGGTCGAGGGGCAAAAGGCCCATCACCCTGGTGAATGGGAGCAGGATTACCGGGTAATGGTCACGGCCTTGCGCGACTATTGCGCCAAGACCGGATTCAAACAGGTGCTTTTGGGCATGTCGGGCGGGGTGGACTCCGCCCTTGTGGCCACGATTGCCGCAGACGCGCTGGGCCCGGACAATGTGCGCTGCGTCATGCTGCCATCGGAATACACGTCGTCCCATTCGCTGGAGGATGCGGAGGCCTGCGCCAAGGCATTGGGATGCCGCTATGATTATGTGCCGATTTCAGACACGCGGGCAGCGGTGACCGATACCCTTGCCCCCCTGTTCGAGGGTCTTGAGGCCGACCTGACCGAAGAAAACATTCAGAGCCGCATTCGCGGGCTGTTGCTGATGGCGATGTCCAACAAGTTTGGCGAGATGCTGCTGACCACTGGCAACAAGTCGGAAGTCGCGGTGGGTTATGCCACGATCTATGGCGACATGGCCGGGGGCTACAACCCGATCAAGGACCTCTACAAGACCCGCGTGTTTGAGACGTGCCGCTGGCGCAATGCCAACCACCGTGACTGGATGATGGGCAATGCGGGCGAGGTGATCCCGGATCGCATCATCACCAAACCCCCGAGCGCCGAGTTGCGCGAGGATCAGAAGGACAGTGACAGCCTGCCGGATTACCCCGATCTGGACGCGATGCTGGAAATCCTTGTGGATCGGAACGGGTCCATTGCCGATTGTGTGGCCGCCGGGTTCGATGCGGACACTGCGCGCAAGATTGAACGGCTGATTTATCTGAGTGAATACAAGCGGTTCCAGTCTGCGCCCGGTGCGCGACTGACCAAGGGGGCGTTCTGGCTGGACCGCCGCTATCCCATTGTGAACCAGTGGCGCGAGCCGTCCTGACGGCTGGGTCACACGCGGATGTGACTTGTGTCGGGGGCTTTGATGCCGTCCATGGCGGAGTCCTCATGCCCCGCCTGAAAGGTACGTCGAATGCGTTTTGCCCTTTGTCTTTTGGCGCTGTTTGTTGCCTCACCAGCACTTGCGTGCGGCCCGGATACGGATTGCGAAATCGGTGACCGTCACTACCGCATCGCGATGCCTGATGGTGCTGCCGCACCTGTCGGGGCCATCGTCTTTGCCCACGGCTATCGCGGATCTGCGCGCGGGGTGATGCGCAACATGAACCTGCGCCGCATGGTGTCGGATATGGGACTGGCGCTGATCGCGGTGAAATCCGAGCGGGACGACTGGGACATTCCGGGCGCGCCAAGTGACATGGAGTCGACTGGTGCGGCAGAGATGGCATATTTCGAGGCGGTTATTGCGGATGCGGTGGCGCGATTTGCAATTGATGCGGATCGGATCATGATGTCGGGCTTTTCCGCGGGGGGCATGGTCACGTGGGAACTGGCCTGCCAGCGCCCGGACCTGTTTGCGGGGTTTGCGCCGGTGTCAGGCACGTTCTGGCAGGGGCCGCCAGAGTCATGTGGCGGGCCTGCATCTGTCATTCACATTCATGGCACGACAGACAGGACTGTGCCGCTGGCGGGTCGCCCCATCGGGCCAACCAAGCAGGGGGATGTCGTGGATGTGCTGGCGATGTACCGCGCTGCGGGCGGGTTTGGCGCGGCGACAACCGTGACAGTCGATGACATGGATTGCGCGCGCCAGGACAATGCGCGGGGTGATGTGCTGGAGTTCTGCACCTTTGAGGGCGGGCACAGTTTCAGCCGGTCCTACCTTGCCTATGCGTGGGAGCGATTGGCGGCTGCCGGGAAGGTGTAAGGCGGGGTTCACCCCGCCCTACCGACGCGTGTCTGGTTACAGCATCAACTGATAGCTGTGCGCGGCGTAGCGATACCCGCCTTCGCCGTTGCGTTCGACATAGCCGATACCCGGCCACGGCATGTGATAGCCGATGAAGGCCGTGCGATCTGTCGCCATCATGTCCAGCAGACGTTTGCGGGTCGCGGCGGCGGCGGGTTTGTCCATGTCAAAGCGGACTTCCCAATCGGGATGGGCCAGCGACCAGACATAGTGGTTGGCGAAATCTGCGCCGATCACCAGTTGCGTGCCGCCGTCCTCGATCATGTAGACCATGTGACCGGGCGTGTGCCCGAAGGCGGCCATCGCGGTGATGCCTGATGCGGGCGAGCCGCCATCGTCAAGCATGGTCATCTGCTCGGCCAGCGGGGCCACCTTGCCGTCAAAATTCTCGTTGCCGGTGCCCGACCACGCGTCAAATTCGACAGCGCCGGTGAGATACGCCGCATTGGCGAAGGTTGGCGTGCCATCGGTGGACAGGCCACCAATGTGGTCGCCGTGCATGTGGGTGATCACGACCTTGTCCACCTGATCCGCGGTATATCCGGCAGATTCAATGGCCTGCACTGTCGCGGCCCCTTGTAGACCCGTGTCGAACAGCACCAGTTCGGACCCGTTATTGACCAGCGTGGGCGTAAAGAAGAATTGCGCCGCGTCCGTGGACAGCCCTTCGGCGGCAGAGACGGAATTGAACGTCTCTTCATCCACGTTGAGGCCGAATATCTGGTGCGGGTTTTCGACAGGTCGGGTGCCGGCCAGCAGCGTGGTCACCTCGAAACTGCCAACCTTGACGCGGCGAAAGTTTTCCTGCGCCACGCCCAGCATCGGGGCGGCGGCACGGGTCGCGGTGGCAGTTGCGGCGGCCAGTGGCAGGGCGGCGGCGCCCATCAAAGCCGTGCGGCGAGAGAATTTGGGAGATGTCGACATGGCTGTTATCCTTGTTGCGAGATACCCAAGACATAGTGCCATTTTGACGCAGTCACGGGTGTTCACGCAAAAATTATCGATTTTTTTGAGGGTGGAGTGATGAACCAAAAGACCAGGATCGAGGATACGCCCTTTGAAACGTGGGTCCGGACTGTAGAGCCGGAGCGGCGCAGGGACGAGGCCATTGCCCTTGATGCCCTGTTTCGCAAAGCCACCGGTTTTGCGCCTGTTGTCTGGACCGGGGGCATCGTTGGCTACGGGGCATATGACTACACCTATGCCTCGGGACGGTCGGGCACGTGGATGGCCACGGGATTTGCGCCGCGCAAGGCCAAGCTGTCGATCTACATCATGCCGGGATATGCCGATTTCGGACCCATTCTTGAGCGGCTTGGACCGCACAGCAAAGGCAAGTCCTGTTTGTATGTCACCCGTCTGGAACGGGTGGATCAGGACGTTCTGTCCGAACTGATCGTTGCGGGCCTGAACGATCTTGGCACCTATTGGCCGGTGCGCGCGACCCGCTGAGCATCGCAAAACTGGACAAGGCAGTGCCCCTATGACAAGGCAGGGCCAAGAGCCCGGAGAGCATCAGTCATGACCACCACCCGTTTCGCCCCGTCCCCCACAGGCTACATCCATGTCGGAAATCTGCGCACCGCGCTGATGAACTACATGATCGCGCGCAAGGCGGGCGGGACATTCATCCTGCGGATCGACGATACGGACCCCGAGCGCTCGAAAGAGCATTATGTCGATGGGCTGAAGGCCGATCTGGAATGGCTGGGCCTGCATTGGGACAGGGTCGAACGCCAGTCCGAGCGGCTGGACCGCTATCATGACGCTGCCGCGCAACTGCGCGCCAATGGCCGGTTCTACGAGGCGTTCGAGACGCCGACCGAGCTGGACCTGAAGCGCAAGAAACAGCTGAACATGGGCAAGCCGCCGGTCTATGACCGCGCTGCCCTAGCCTTGAGCGAAGCGGAAAAAGACGCGCTGCGCGCCGAGCGTGGCACCGGTGTGTGGCGCTTCAAGCTGGACCAGCAGCGTATCGAGTGGGACGATGGCATCCTGGGCGATATCAGCATCGATGCAGCGTCGGTGTCTGATCCTGTCCTGATCCGTCAGGACGGTCAGGTGCTTTATACCATCGCGTCGGTCGTGGATGACGTCGAAATGGGAGTGACGGATGTGGTGCGCGGATCGGACCACGTGACCAACACCGCGACTCAAATCCAGATCATCGAGGCGCTGGGTGGCACGCCGCCCAACTTCGCGCACCACTCGCTGCTGACCGGCCCGCAGGGCGAGGCGCTGTCCAAGCGCCTTGGCACGCTGGCGTTGCGCGATCTGCGCGAACGGGGGGTGGAGCCGATGGCGCTGCTGTCGCTGATGGCCCGTCTTGGGTCGTCCGACCCGATTGAGCTGCGCACTGACATGGCCGATCTGATCGAGGGGTTCGATCTGTCGCGCTTTGGCTCGGCCCCGACCAAGTTCGACGCCGCAGACCTGTTCCCCCTGACCGGGCGCTATCTGCAATCCCTGCCGCTTGAGGCGGTTGCTGATCGCATCGAAGCCATCGGTGTGCCTGCCGACAAGGCGTCAGCGTTCTGGACAGTGATGCGCGACAACATCGAGACGCTGAACGATCTGGAGGCGTGGTGGGCACTGTGCCGCGATGGCGCGGACCCGGTGATCGAGGACGAGGACCGTGCCTTTGTCGCGGAGGCCATCGCGCTGTTGCCCGAGGCACCGTTTGAGGCCGACACTTGGTCGACCTGGACAGGTGCTGTGAAAGAGGCGACCGGGCGCAAGGGGCGTGGGTTGTTCATGCCGTTGCGCAAGGCGCTGACCGGTCAGGCCCACGGGCCGGATATGGCGGCGCTGATGCCGCTTTTGCACGTGGTCAAGGCGCGGTGACCTGCTGCCCCCCGCGTGTTGGCTTTGATCGGCCCTCCGGGGGGGATTTTTTGAAATCAGAGAAGGGACGGGCCTGTGGCTGATGTGCAGGCCAAGTTCGTTTCGGGATCGCTGTTGCGTCATGTGACGGTGATGTCGCTGACCTCGGCGCTGGGCATCACGGCGGTGTTTCTGGTCGATTTTATCGACATGATTTTCATTGCGATGCTGGGCAAGGCCGAACTGGCCGCTGCCGTCGGCTATGCCGGGTCGATCCTGTTTTTCACCACGTCCTTTTCCATCGGCATGGCGATTGCCGTGGGCGCGCTGGTCGCCCGTTCGCTGGGGGCCGGAAACGAAGAGGAGGCGCGGGCGCGCAGCACTCACGGTCTGATCTACGGCATCGGGTTCGGTGCTGCCTTTGCCGCATTTGTGTGGATCAACGTGCCCCTGTTTGTGTCCTGGATCGGGGCAACAGGGGAAACCGCGACGCTGGCCGAGGGGTATCTGCGCATCATCGTGCCATCGCTGCCGTTCCTTGTCGTTGGCATGATGGGCGGCGGTATTCTGCGCGCCCACGGCGATGCGCGCCGCGCGATGATGGCCACGATCTATGGTGGAGGGGTCAATGCGGTGCTCGACCCCATCCTGATTTTTGGTCTGGGCCTTGATCTTACCGGGGCGGCCCTTGCCTCTGTCGCGGCGCGCGTGGTGATCGGGGTGACCGCGGTGATCCCGATCCTGCGCCATCACGGTGGATTTCCGCGGCCCAACCTGTCGGGGATGGTGAAGGATTTCACGCCTCTGGTCGGTATCGGGTTTCCCGCGATCCTGACGCAACTCGCCACCCCGGTGGGGCAGGCCATCGTCACCCGGTCGATGGCCCAATACGGGCTTGAGGCCGTTGCGGGCATGGCCATTGTGGGGCGACTGATGCCGGTGTCATTCGCCGTGATCTTTGCGTTGTCGGGGGCTGTCGGCCCCATTCTGGGCCAGAATTTTGGTGCCCGAAAATATGACCGGGTGAGAGCGGGATTCAACGCGGCGCTGATCTTTGCCGCCACTGTCGTCGTGGTGATTTCCGTCGTGCTGTTTGCCCTGCGCGGGCCCATTGCCGATCTGTTTTCAGCGACCGGCATCACCCGCGAACTGGTGTACCTGTTCTGCGGGCCGCTGGCGCTGCTGTTCTTTTTCAACGGGGTTCTGTTCATCAGCAACGCGGCGTTCAACAACCTTGGCCATCCGTTTTATTCCACCGGCATGAACTGGGGGCGCAACACGCTGGCCATGGTGCCGATGGTCTGGCTGGGCGCGGCCCTGTTCGGGGCGCCGGGCGTGTTGATCGGGCAGGCGCTGGCAGGCGTTGTGTTTGGTGTGATCGCATGGGTGCTGGCGCTGCGTGTGATCGAGGCGGGCGGCGTGGCCGACGCCCCGCGTGACCGGTTTGCCCGCGAGGGGCGGTTATTGTCGCTGCTGAACCTGCGCAAGTAGATCGTCGGTCAGTGCCCGTTCCTGCGCCGTAAGGGACTGCGCCCGGGAGTAACGAGGTGCGGCGCGGTCATCGACCACCGGGGTGTCCCAGCCGTCTGTCGTGTCGAAAAACGCGCGCGCCCCGTCCTCTCCGAACTCGCGCACGAAACCTTGCACCACCACGTCGAGGTAGCTGAGCAATATGCAATGATCACCCCCATGGCGCTGGCGGTCCGCTGGCACCTGATAGGCAGCGATGCTGCTGGCGGGTGCGTCGTGGGACACATGGGGCGTTGCGTTGATGCGGGCATAGCCGCTTTCACGCAGGTCCAGCGCGCCCCAGTCCGCGTTCGGCACGCTTGCGATCAGACCGTGGATGCTGTGCCCTGCGGCGGGGTGGATCGATAGGAAGACGACCTCGCGCAATGCGGTGCGCACCCACACCCGCCGCCATCCGTGCAGGGTTGCGACCTGAGCCTCGGGATAGCTGTGCGTGGCACGATTGACGAGGCTGCCATATCCAAAGAACCAGGGCGTCATGTGTCCGACGCGAGGTCTGCAAAATGGCTGGCGACAGTGTCCCAGACCGCCTCGCACGACGCGCTGAGAAGGTAGCCCGTCGTCATGGATGCGTTGTAGGCCTCGCCGCTGAGCATGGCGGATTTGCCCCCGGCTTGCTGGCACAGCAGAACGCCTGCCGCGTGATCCCAGCAGTTCAGGTGACCCGACAGGATGAAGTCCGCAGCCCCGGTGGCCAGCAGCCTGTATTCATGTGCCGAACAGCGCAACGTGCCGACATAGCCCAGCACGCCGACCCGCGACCACATCAGCGCGCGGTCAGCCGGTGGCATCAGGCGGATGTGCATGTACCCCGCCATCTCGTCAAGCGGTTTGGGATCGGCAGTGCGGATCGGACGGTGCCGCCCCGACCGGGTCTGCCAGACACTGGGCGAAGTGTTGTCGGTGATGATCAGGTCATCGCCCACCGGATCAAAGATCAACCCCAGAACGGGCTGGCCGAACCGGCACACTGCGATGATCGTTCCAAACAGCGGCATGCCCTTGGCAAAGTTCCACGTGCCGTCCACCGGGTCGATGATAAAGCTCAACTCGGCCTCGGCGATCCCTTTGAGCAGGTTGGCGTCCTTCGACACGGCCTCTTCCCCGATGATGAGGGCGTGGGGAAAGGCCATTTGCAGCCCCCGCGTGATCATCGCCTCGGCGCCGGTGTCGGCGGCGGTGACCAGATCGTTTTCGTCCTTCTTGGTGCCGATCTCTCCTGCGTCCAGCATCCGAAAGCGCGGCATGATCTCAGCCCACGCGGCGCGGCGAATCAGGTTGATCAACTGGGTTTTCTGGGCAGGTGTAAGCGGTGCGGTGACGGACATCGGCAACTGGTCGGTCATGGTGGGCCTTTCATGATTCCATTGCTGTGCGCAAACTGACATGCGGGCCTTGGGGTCGCAACGCGGCTTATTCGCGCCCGCGCAGCACCTGGGCGGGGCGCGCGGCGAGCGGACCCCATGCAAAGGCAAGGCCGGCGATCAGCGTCGCACTCACACCGCCGATGATGATGGCAAGGGCAGAGGGCCAGATGACGGTGAAATCCGTATCCATCACATAAGTGCTGACGGCCCAACCGCCTGCGATCCCTGCGGCCAGTGCAACAGCACCAGCACCCAGCCCCAAGAGGGCAGCGCGGGTGGCAAAGCTGATCAGGATGCGCCGCCGTGTGGCCCCGAGCGTTTTCAACACGGCCGCCTCGTAGGTGCGGGCCTGCGTTCCGGCGGCGGCGGCGCCGATCAGTACAAGAAACCCGGTGAGGAGTGTGGCGGCCGCACCGTAGGAGGTTGCAGCGGCCAGCCCTGCCAGCACGTCAGCCACCCGGTCAATGGCATCCCGCACACGAATGGCTGTCACGTTGGGATAGGCGTTGGCGATATCGCGCAGGATCTGTGCCTCCGACGCATCTTCAGCATAGACCGTCGAAATGAACGTATGCGGCGCGCCTTGGAGCGCACTTGGGTTCATCGACAGGATAAAGCCGATGCCCGCGGTGGAAAAATCAACTTCGCGCAGGGATGTGATCGTGCCGGTGATATCGCGCCCGAGGATGTTGATGGTCAGTGCGTCGCCGATGCCAATCCCCATCTCTTCGGCCTCTTCGGCGGCAAAGCTGATTTGCGGTGGGCCGGTGTAGTTTTCGGGCCACCATTCGCCTTCGGTGATGCGCGTGTTTTCGGTGGGGGTTTCAGAGTAGGTCAGACCCCGATCGCCTTGGATGACCCAGTGATCACCTGCGACCTCAGCCGCCGGTTGTCCGTTGATCTGGGTGATGATGCCGCGCAGCATTGGCGCGCTGTCGATGCGGCTGACGGCGGGGTCATTTTCCAGACGCTCGGTATAACCTGCCATCTGGTCGCGCTGGATGTCGACAAAGAAATAGCTGGGCGCGATTTCGGGCAAGTTGCCGGAAATGGCGTTGCGCAGGTTGCCGTCGATCTGACCGACTGCCGCCAGAACGGACAGGCCAAGGCCAAGTGACAGGACAACCGAGGCCGCCCCTTCGCGGGTGCCGGAAATCGCACCCAGCGCCCAGCGCAGTGCTGGCCGTCCCTGGGCCCGAGCCGCTGCGCGGCGCGAAAGCCAGCGGATGCCGGTGGCCGCGATAGCCAGCAAAGCGAGTGCGAAGGCGATGCCGCCTGACGTCCACAGCGTCAGCCACCATGTGCCCGAAAACAGCCCCGCCAGCCCGATCAGCGCGATGAGCCCAAGGGCGATCCAGACCAGATAGCGC
The DNA here is from genome assembly GCF_045797845.1 of Tateyamaria armeniaca. Lineage (NCBI taxonomy): Bacteria > Pseudomonadati > Pseudomonadota > Alphaproteobacteria > Rhodobacterales > Roseobacteraceae > Tateyamaria > Tateyamaria armeniaca. The sequence goes on along the minus strand of NZ_JBHDIY010000002.1, from coordinate 611,735 downwards.
GGCGCGGGCAACAGCCGCGCCGTGCCAAGTGCGTCACGAAACAGGGTGGCGGCGCGCACATCCTCGGCCCGTGCCAGTGGCCAAAGGGTAAAGACGAAGGCGGTGAGCAGACCGTAGATGGCGGATTCCAGCAGTGGGCCCGGATAGATGGCAAAGCTGGCAGGGATCGGCAGACGCGCCTCGATGATCGGGGCAAGGGCCACGGGCAGCAGCGCGCCAAGCGCAAGACCGATGGCAATACCAAGGAGGGACAGCGTGCCGATCTGGATGAAATAAGTCTGGAAAATGGTGCTGCGTTCGGCCCCGAGCGTGCGCAGGGTGGCGATCACGCTGGTCTTTTCGGCGAGATAGGCACGCACGGCTGCGGATACGCCGACACCACCCACGGCAAGGCCCGACAGGCCCACAAGCACCAGAAACGCGCCCAAGCGATCGACGAATTCCGACACGCCCGGCGCGCCATTGCGCGAATCCGTCCAGCGCAGACCGCTGTTTTCAAAGCGTTCTCTGGCATCGGCCTCAAGCGCTGCCAGATCGGTGCCGGGGGGCAGGGTCAGGCGGTATTTTGAGGAAAACAGTGTGCCCGCGGCCAGCAGTTGCGCGTTTTCAAGGCTGGTGCGCAGCAGGATGGTGCGCGGCCCCAGAGCGAACCCGCCTGCGGCACTGTCCGGTTCGCGGGTAAGTTCGGCGCTGAGGATGAAATCCTGTGTGCCAAGCCGGAACGTGTCGCCCACAGAAAGGCCGAGGCGGTCGATCAATGCACGCTCCATCACCGCGCCAGGCAGGCCATTTTGCACGGCAAGGGCCTCATCAAGCGGCATGTCCGGTGTGAGTTCGACTGTGCCGATCAGCGGATAGGCATCATCGACCGCCTTGATCTGGGTCAGGCCCCTTTCGGCCCCGTCCGGGCCGTCCACCACGGCCATGGATCGGAAGTCGGCGATTTCCGAGACGTCGGTGGCGACCTCGTTCATCCACGCCAGCTCTTCCGGGCTGGCGAAACGGTAGGTGAAGTCCAGCTCGGCGTCTCCACCGAGCAGCGCCGCGCCTTCGCGCTCCAGCCCCGCCTCGATGGCGGAGCGGACCGAGCCGACGGCGGCGATGGCCGCCACCCCAAGGGCAAGACAGGCGAGGAAAATACGAAAACCCTTCAGGCCGCCGCGCAATTCGCGTGCTGCAAAACGGGCCGAGGTGGCAAGGCTCATTCGGCGGCAGCCTTCATGTCCGGCGCGATCTGCCCGTCGGCCAGTTGGATCACACGATCACAGCGCGCGGCCAATTCGGGCGCATGAGTGACAAGAACCAATGTCGCGCCATGCCGGTCGCGCAGATCGAAAAGTAGGTCCATGATGGCCGTGCCGTTGGCACCATCAAGGTTGCCGGTCGGTTCGTCTGCCAGCAAGATTTCGGGCCGGGTGACTGAGGCGCGGGCGAGGGCGACGCGCTGTTGCTCTCCTCCCGACATCTGGCTGGGGTAGTGGCCGGAGCGGTGCCCGAGGCCGACGGCCTCAAGTTCGGCTGCGGCCCGTTCAAAGGCATCGCGCGCGCCCGCAAGCTCCAATGGCGTGGCGACGTTTTCGAGGGCCGTCATGGTCGGGATCAGGTGGAAGGACTGGAATACAACGCCCATGTGGCCGCGGCGAAAGCGGGCAAGGGCATCTTCGTTCATCTCTGTGAGATCCTGGCCGAGGGCGTGGATGCTGCCGCCTGTGGCCTGTTCGAGCCCGCCCATGATCATGAGCAGCGAGGATTTTCCCGAACCGGATGGTCCGACAAGCCCCACCGTCTCTCCGCGCGCGATATCCAGCGTGATGCCGTGCAGAATATCCACCCGCCCGGCATTGCCATCAAGGCTGAGCGCCGCATTTTTAAGAGACAGGACTGGATCGGACATCAACAAGCGCCTTTATTGTCTGTTACGGGGTCATATGGAGGTCAGATCAGCATGAGCAAGGCAATGGGCGTGATTGTTCTGGTTTTTTGGCCCGCGCTGGCCTGGTCGCAGGGTGTGACGATCGCGGCCCTTGGTGACAGTCTGACCCAAGGCTATGGGCTGCCTGCGGAGCAGGGATTTGTGCCGCAACTTGAACGCTGGCTGCAGGATCAGGGCCATGATGTCGACGTGATCAACGCGGGCGTGTCCGGAGATACCACGGCCGGTGGCCTGAGTAGGGTCGATTGGACCCTCACCCCGGATGTCGATGCGCTGATCGTGACGCTGGGGGGCAATGATTTGTTGCGTGGGATTGCGCCGGAGGTCAGCCGCGCCAACCTCGACGGTATTCTGAGCGCTGCGAACGCCGCGGATGTGGATGTGTTGCTGGTGGGTATGCAAGCGCCCGGGAATTACGGGCCTGAGTACAAGGCGGCATTTGACGGGATGTATCCGGATCTGGCGTCTGCTTATGACACGCTGTTTGTCGAGAGTTTCTTTGAGGGGTTGGGCGGTGCTGGCGTCGATCCGGCCAGTCTGGGCGCGTTTATGCAGGCGGACGGTATTCATCCGAATGCCGCAGGCGTGGCGCGCATTGTCGAAGGGTTGGGGCCTGCAGTTCTGGACCTGATCAACCGGGCGCAGTGACATGCCGGGGCGGTTTTTCCTGACGGACCCGATGGCAGCAGTGGCCGACGCATTGAATGTTGAGGTGGGCGTTGTGGGTAACGAACCTGCGCGGCGCAATATCGCACCGGGGCAGGAGATCGTTGTCTTTGACGGTGCGTTGTCGCGGATGCGCTGGGGCATTGTGCCTGTGGGCCGCGTGAATGCGCGAGGCCGACCAGTGATGGAACAGATCATCAATGCGCGCAGCGAAACCGTGTTTGACAAGTCCGCCTTTGAAGGGGTCGGTCGGGCCGTGATCCCCGTAAATGGCTGGTATGAGTGGACGGGTGAAAAGCGGCGCAAGACTGCGTGGCGGATTGCGCCGAAGGGCGGGGGTTTCCTGTATTTCGCCGCGATCACCGATGTGTGGACTGCACCCGGGGGCATGAACGTGCCGCAGGTTGCTGCGGTAACCTGCGCGCCGAACGGCGATGTCGCGCCGATCCATCACCGCATGGGCGTTCTGCTGGAGCGTGATGATCTGACAGTTTGGATGGGGGATGATCTGGACGCAGCCAAAGCGCTGATGCTGCCCTCGCCCGAGGGGCGTCTGGAGATTTCAGAGGCAGGGGATGTCGACTGGGACGGAGTGTGAGACAAATGACGCTGCGCGACGCTGTTTTCTGAGGGGCTCTGCCCCGTCGCTGGCGCGGCTCCCCGAATTTTTTCAATCAGAGAAGGGGTGCGGCGATTGACGGCCAGTTACATCAGACAGAAAAGGCGGCGCAATGGTTCTGCACCGCCTTGAAACCTTGTGGTGGTTTTTGGCCCTCAGACCAGCGCGATATTCACGGCACTTTCGCGCCCGTCACGGCCCGCTTCGAGGTCGAATGTGACTTTTTGGTTGTCAGCCAGACCGGTCAGTCCGGACCGTTCGACCGCTGAAATATGGACAAAAATGTCCTTGCCGCCGCTTTCCGGCGCGATGAAGCCATAACCCTTCGTTGTGTTGAACCATTTGACGGTGCCAGTGGCCATCGTCTTTACTCCTCGTCTTGTCCTGCCCGCACTATGCGGCAGCTCGGCGTCGTCATGAGATCGAATGACTGAGCCGGTAGGAGCAGTTCGATAGATGATGTAGCACGCCAAAGATGGCTGGTTTTTAATGCAAATCAAGTTTTTTGGATCGGTTTTGTGTTTCTGGCAACTTGCCGCTTCTTTGGGCAGCGGCACAGAATTGATACGCTCTGAATAATTTTACCAGTTGATAAAAATAATAGTCTATGAGAGCGTTTTGCCACGAAACACTTGTCGCTGTGGAGCAATCATGACGCAATCTCCTTTCACGCCGGGCGTGGCTGCGGGCCGGTTGGATGCCGCGGACTATGCGGAAAACTTTGCTGACCTGCATCCTGCACTGGATGCGCACGAAGCGCTTGTGGCCGCCGATCGCTGCTACTTCTGCCATGATGCGCCATGTATCACGGCCTGTCCGACGGATATCGACATTCCGCTGTTCATTCGCCAGATCGCCACCGGCACGCCCGATGCTGCGGCCAAGACCATTCTGACCCAGAACATCATGGGCGGCATGTGCGCCCGTGTGTGTCCGACCGAGACACTGTGCGAAGAGGCCTGCGTGCGCGAGATGGCAGAGGGCAAGCCGGTGCTGATCGGCCAGTTGCAACGCTATGCCACTGATCATCTGCAAGAGCAGGGCATTCATCCATTCACCCGTGCAGAGGCGACCGGCAAAAAGATCGCCGTAGTCGGTGCGGGCCCCGCTGGTCTGGCCTGTGCCCACCGCCTCGCGATGCTGGGGCATGATGTGGTTGTCATGGATGCCCGCGAGAAGCCCGGTGGGCTGAATGAATACGGGATCGCCGCCTACAAGACACCCGAAGGATTTGCCCAGGCCGAAGTGGACTGGCTGCTTGGGATTGGTGGCATCACGCTGGAACATGGCACGGCGCTGGGTCGGGATGTGACGCTGGAGGGGTTGAAGGCCGAGTACGATGCCGTTTTCCTTGGTATGGGATTGGTCGGCGTGAATGGCCTTGCCATCGACGGGGGCGACAAGGAGGGCGTTCTGAATGCTGTCGATTTCATCGCCGATTTGCGGCAGGCCGGGGATGTGGCGACGCTGCCCGTGGGCCGCGATGTGGTTGTGATCGGCGGAGGCATGACGGCCGTTGATGCGGCGGTGCAAGCCAAGCTGTTGGGTGCGCTCAACGTGACGCTGGCCTATCGGCGCGGGCGTGATCGGATGAATGCGAGTGTGTTCGAACAGGACCTCGCCGCCTCTAAGGGCGTGCGGATCATGACCCATGTTGTCCCGACGGCCATTCATGGCAACGGCGCAGTCCGTGAGATCGAGTTCGAATATGTGAACGCCGACATGAGCGGAACAGGGCAAAGCGTGCGCATCGCCGCCGATCAGGTGCTGCGCGCCATTGGCCAGACGTTGGAAGGCGACGGCCTGCCCGAGTTGACGGGTGGCAAAATCGCGGTGACCGGTGCCGGGCGCACGAGCGTGGACGGCATCTGGGCGGGCGGTGATTGCGCTTCGGGTGGCGACGATCTGACCGTGACAGCCGTGGCCGAGGGGCGCGATGCGGCGATGGACATTCATGACGTTTTGATGGGGGCGGGGTGATCCCCTTCGCAAGGGAGCTAGGCAAATGGCTGATCTGACAAGTGACTTTCTGGGCATCAAAAGCCCCAATCCGTTCTGGCTGGCCTCGGCCCCGCCGACCGACAAGGAATACAATGTCCGCCGCGCCTTTGAGGCCGGGTGGGGCGGTGTGGTCTGGAAGACGCTTGGCGAGGCAGGGCCGCCTGTCGTGAACGTCAACGGGCCACGATACGGCGCGATTTACGGGGCGGATCGCCGCCTTTTGGGGCTGAACAACATCGAATTGATCACCGACCGCCCGCTTGAGGTGAACCTGCAAGAGATCAAGGCCGTCAAGCGTGACTATCCCGACCGGGCCATGGTTGTGAGCCTGATGGTGCCCTGCGAGGAAGACCCGTGGAAGCGCATCCTGCCGCTGGTCGAAGACACCGGCGCGGACGGGGTCGAGCTGAACTTTGGCTGCCCGCACGGGATGTCCGAGCGGGGTATGGGGTCTGCCGTCGGGCAGGTGCCCGAATACATCGAAATGGTAACACGCTGGGTCAAGAAACACACGCGGATGCCGGTGATCGTCAAGCTGACGCCCAACATCACGGATGTGCGCAAACCGGCGCAGGCGGCCAAGGATGGCGGGGCCGATGCGGTGTCACTGATCAACACGATCAACTCGATCACGTCCGTCGACCTCGACCTGTTTTCGCCAGAGCCGACCATTGACGGCAAGGGCGCGCATGGCGGGTATTGCGGGCCTGCGGTCAAGCCCATCGCGCTGAACATGGTAGCCGAGATCGCCCGTGATCCCGATCTGCGCGGTCTGCCCATCAGCGGGATTGGCGGGGTGACCACGTGGAAGGACGCTGCCGAATTCCTCGCCCTTGGGGCGGGCAATGTGCAGGTGTGCACGGCGGCGATGACCTATGGGTTCAAGATCGTTCAGGAGATGATCTCGGGGTTGAGCGATTACCTTGATGAAAAGCAGATCGGTCTGGATGATCTGGTCGGGCGCGCCGTGCCGAATGTGACGGACTGGCAGTACCTGAACCTCAATTATGTCAGCAAGGCTGTGATCAATCAGGATCTGTGTATTTCGTGCGGGCGCTGCTATGCGGCCTGCGAGGATACGTCACATCAGGCGATTTCGATGTCCGATGACCGCGTATTCGAGGTGATCGACGAGGAATGCGTGGCCTGCAATCTGTGCGTCAACGTCTGCCCGGTCGAAGATTGCATCACCATGGAGGCGATGGACCCCGGCACAGTCGATCCGCGCACCAAAAAGGTTGTGGAACCGGAATACGCCAACTGGACGACGCATCCCAACAACCCGAGTGCGACAGCGGCGGAGTGAGTGCGGACCGGTTTTGGCGGACTTGCTGCTAGGCTGGGCCTCGGCGTGGGCCGGTGTCACACGGCATGGATCATAGCCCCGGAATGCGCAGCCAGGTGCCGCCCAGCGGACGGACCCGCGCGCCGCTGCCAATTTTGAACCGGGCCAGACCCGGCGCGTTTTCCGTATCCACCGTGCCAAGGTCCAGCCGGGTCACGCCACATCTGACAAAGTGATCGGCCGCGTGTTTCAACAAGGCGTAATGCGCATTTGTCTGGCGGCCATGGGCGCTGCTCCAGCCCACGTGATATGTCGCGACCTCACCGTGTTGCAGGAACAGCATGGCGGCGACGTCGTCGTGCTTTTTCCGCGCGCAGAACACGATGACATCACGCGGGCTGATGGCCGAAAAGCTGTGGATGATACTGTGCGGCAATGAGCGATACTTTTGCCGACGTTGTTGTTTACGATCTTCGACAAGAAGCCAGTTGTGCAAGGCCGCATCGAATTGCGTGTGCCGGAGTTTGAGGTTGGATTTTTGCGACTTGCGCCATGCGTTTCGCCATTTTCCACCTGCCCTTGCCAACAGGTCGGTATCCCGCAGATTCATTTCGGCGACATGGGCAGGGGTCATGAGCGCGCGAAACCCCGCCTTTCTGTACGTATCACTCGGCTGATCAGCGTTGATGATCCGCAGCGGAGATCGGCGCAGAGCGACTGCATCTTCGGCATGCCAGAGAGGCCCGCGCGGCGCGAAAGCCATCCCGAAGCGTTTGATGATCTGGGTCGGGGCTGCTCCGCTGATGTCGATCCGCTCCACATGCGCGCCGAGCCTTTCGAGCGCTGCGCCGAAGCTGGGATGTTGTTGAAGAGGCAATTCCATGCGGCGATTAAGCGTTTAGAAACCTAAAGCGTGGTTAACAGACGGTATGAAACAAAGCCCGTCCAAACCGGTCGCTGGAATCACCGCCCCTGCCGTGCGACCTACTCTACTGGCTGCTGCATTGGTGGCAGGCGCGATTGCCGTTCCGGCGGGTGCGCTCATCCAGTTGGTCTATGTTCTGTTTTTCTAGTTTGGCATCCTCATGGCGCAACGTGCCTTCAGGTGGTTCACGTCCGTACGCTACACGGCCAGCACCCTGCGAAACAGCGTGTCGAGATAGCGCCGCGCGCCTTCCATTGGCTCTTGATCTGACAGCACCTGCACCTGGACGTCGAAATCGGCGTAGTGCTGCGTTGTCGACCAGATGGAAAAGATCAGGTGACGCGGATCGACCGGGGCGATTTTGCCCGCGTCGATCCAGCCCTGAATGATCCCGCATTTTTCATCGAACAGGGGTTTCAGGTCGGATTCGAGATGCGGATGCATACGCGGCGCGCCTTGCAGGATTTCCCCCGCAAACAGGCGGCTTTCGCGTGGCAGATCGCGCGCCATGTCGATCTTGCGGTGCACATAGTCCAGCAGTTCGGTCATCGGATCGCCATCTGCATCCAGTTCGACCAGCGGGTCGAGCCATGTTTCCATCAACTGATTGAGCAGGGTGACGTGGATCTCTTCCTTGCCGGAGAAGTAGTAGAGGATGTTCGGCTTGGACAACCCGGCGGCCTCGGCGATCTGATCAAGGGTCGCTCCGCGATAACCGTGGGCCGAAAACACATCCAGCGCAGCATCGAGGATCAAGTGCCTGTTGCGCTGCTGGATGCGGGTGGGCTTTTTGGGGACGCCATCGGCCATGTGCAATCCTTTGCAATGATATGCTACAAGTCTAGGCAGATGCGTGCCCTCTAGGCAATTCTGACCAAAGCAGTTCTTGACACAAAAGCGCACCTTGGCAATCGTGGCTTTACCAATTGGTCAAAAAGTGTCCGGCTGCGGACATGACGGGGGATAAGATGGCGGCACCGGGTGAGAACCTGCGTATCAATGGCGACCGGCTTTGGGACAGCCTGATGGAAATGGCCAAGATCGGCCCCGGCGTGGCGGGCGGCAACAACCGTCAGACCCTGACGGACGAAGACGGCGAGGGCCGCGCCCTGTTCCAGTCGTGGTGCGAGGCGGCGGGCTGCACCATGGGTCTGGATCAGATGGGCAACATGTTTGCAGAGCGCGCGGGCACTGACCCGGACGCACTGCCCGTCTACGTGGGTTCGCATCTGGACACGCAGCCCACGGGCGGCAAATACGATGGCGTGCTGGGTGTCCTGGGTGGGCTGGAGATCATCCGCACCCTAAATGATCTGGATGTAAAGACGAAACATCCCATCGTCGTGACGAATTTCACCAACGAAGAGGGCACGCGCTATGCCCCTGCGATGCTGTCTTCGGGCGTGTTTGCGGGCATACACACGCAGGACTGGGCTTATGACCGCGAGGACGCTGACGGCAAAAAGTTTGGCGACGAGCTGACCCGGATCGGTTGGCGTGGCGACGAAGACGTAGGCGCGCGCAAGATGCACGCGTTCTTTGAGCTGCACATCGAGCAGGGGCCGATCCTTGAGGCCGAAGGCAAGGACATCGGCGTGGTGACCCACGGTCAGGGCCTGTCATGGACCCAAGTGACCATCACGGGCAAGGACAGTCACACCGGCTCAACCCCCATGCCGATGCGCAAGAATGCAGGGCTGGGCATGGCGCGGGTGCTGGAAAAAGTGGACGAGATCGCATGGTCCCACGCCCCGCACGCTGTGGGTGCCGCAGGTCATATCGATGTCTATCCAAACTCGCGCAACGTGATCCCGGGCAAGGTTGTCTTTACCGTCGATTTCCGCTCGCCCGAGTTGAGCGTGATCGAGGATATGGAAGCGCGGTTGCGTGTCGAGGGCCAGAAGATCGCCGATGACATGGGCCTTGAGATCGCATTCGAGAAAGTGGGCGGGTTTGACCCGGTGGCCTTTGACGAGGGGTGTGTGGGTGCGGTGCGCACGGCAGCAGAGCGCCTTGGGTACAGTCACATGAACCTAATTTCCGGCGCCGGGCACGATGCGTGCTGGATCAACCGCGTGGCCCCGACAGCCATGGTGATGTGCCCCTGCGTCGATGGCCTCAGCCACAACGAAGCTGAGGAGATTTCGAAAGACTGGGCCATGGCGGGCACGGATGTGCTGATGCATGCGGTGGTCGAAACAGCAGAGATTGTCGGGTGAGGGGCGCGTGATGATTGACCCTGACCTGAGTGTGGCCGAACGTATCGAGGCGATGATCGGCGAGGAGATCGTCGAGGCACCGATCACCACGCGGGCCGAGTGCAACGCTTTGGTCGCATTCCAGTCCGCGTTGGTTCCGCCATTCGAGACGACAGTGAACTTTTCCGGCGGCATCACACAGCGCTGCTGGAGCGTGACCCGGACTGACGGGTCTTATCGCGTGGTATATCTGCCGCTGGCGGGGTATTTCTCGCTGTGTGTTGAGAGTGATTTCGGGCCTTTGGACATAGGTGTGCATGGGCCGGCGTTGGGGTGTTTTGCGTCGGTATGACCGGGGGCCAGCCCCCAGACCCCCGTGGTATTTTTCGTCAGAAGAAACAGCTGACAGAGGAGAGATGACATGAGCAAGGTGATCAAAGGTGGCATGGTCTGCACGGCAGACCGGACGTGGAAAGCCGATGTGCTGATCGAAGGCGAAGTGATCAAGCAGATCGGCGAGGACCTGTCTGGCGACGAATATATCGACGCCGAGGGGGCGTACGTCATCCCCGGCGGCATTGACCCCCACACCCATCTTGAGATGCCGTTCATGGGCACCACGGCGGCCGAAACCTTCGAATCCGGCACATGGGCGGCTGCGGTCGGCGGCACCACCATGATCGTGGATTTCTGCCTGCCGGGCGCGGATGGGTCGATCAAGAACGCGATCAACGAATGGCACCGCAAGTCTGCGCCGCAGATCTGTTCCGATGTTGGCTATCACATGGCGATCACGGGCTGGAACGAGGATGTCTTCAACGAGATGAAGGATGCCGTCGATATGGGCGTCAACTCGTTCAAGCATTTCATGGCCTACAAGGGTGCGCTTATGATTGAGGATGACGAGATGTTCGCCTCGTTCAAGCGCTGCGCGGAGTTGGGCGCGCTGCCCATGGTCCATGCCGAAAACGGCGATCTGGTCGCTGAAATGCAGCAGAAATATTTCGATCAGGGGATCACGGGGCCTGAGGGCCACGCCTATTCCCGCCCGCCCGAATTCGAGGGGGAGGCGGCCAACCGTGCCATCACCATTGCGGATGCGGCGGGCGTGCCATTGTATATCGTACATGTGTCCTGCGAGCAGGCGCACGAGGCGATCCGCCGGGCGCGTCAGAAGGGCATGCGCGTCTATGGCGAGCCGCTGATCCAGTTCTTGACCTTGGATGAGAGTGTGTATTTCGACACCGACTGGGACTATGCTGCGCGTCGCGTCATGTCGCCGCCGTTCCGGTCCAAGGACCATCAGGACAGTCTTTGGGCCGGATTGCAGGCCGGATCGTTGCAGGTCGTGGCAACAGATCATGCCGCGTTCAATACCGACCAAAAGCGCGCGGGCCGTGACGATTTCCGCATCATCCCCAACGGATCGAACGGGCTGGAGGAACGTCTGGCCGTGCTGTGGACCGAAGGGGTCGAGACGGGGCGGCTGACGCCGAACGAATTTGTCGCCTGCACATCGTCGAATGTGGCGAAGATTCTCAACATCTATCCCAAGAAAGGGGCCATCGTCGAAGGCGCCGATGCGGATATCGTGGTGTGGGACCCCAAGATCACCAAGACGATTTCGCCAAGCAACCATCATTCGGTGCTGGATTACAACGTGTTCGAAGGGTTCGAAGTGAAGGCGCAGAGCCGCTATACGCTGTCCCGCGGTGAGGTGATCTGGGCTTGGGGGCAGAATTCGCAACCCGCACCCGGGCGGGGCAAGTTCGTGCCGCGCCCTGCGTTTTCGTCGGCAAGTCAGGCCTTGAGCAAGTGGAAGGCGCTGACCGCGCCCAAGATGATCGAGCGTGATCCTTTGAATATTCCGGCGGGGATTTGATGCAGTCGAATACGGTATGAAGACGTGGCGAGTATGATAGCGCCGCGCGCGCTGCAGTTCTGGGAAAGCCTGCCGTCCATCGAGACGGTTGAGCCCTATGCCACGACCCTTGCGGGTCTGGCGATTATCCTGATTGCGGTGCAGGTCTTGTTTCAGCGCCGGTCTGTCAATGCGGACGAAGCCCGGCTTGCGCGCGAAAGTGCCGTGTTCCTGTATGATGTTTTCGGTAATGACACATTCCGCGAAGAACGCCGTGTTTTGGGGGCCAAATGTGATCAGGACCTTGAGAAAATGAGTGATGAAACGCGTGCCGCGATCAAGGCGGTGCTGCATCGCTATGGTTTGGTATCGCTTGCCCATGCGCATGGCGGTGTGAGAGTGGAAATGATAAATTCCTATTGGGGTACAGTGTTCTTGAAAGACTGGGATCGTCTGGAATCTTTTGTTGCGCGCGAGCGGCAGAAGAACCCGTGCCTGCATGCGAATACGGAGGCTTTGGCGACAAGGCTGCGTGGTATGAAACGTGCCTGATCCGGTTATTTCCGCCCAGAACCTTGATCTGACTTTCCAGACCAATGACGGACCGGTCCATGCCCTGAAGGGTGTGTCGCTGGATATTGAGAAGGGCGATTTCGTCTCCTTCATCGGCCCGTCGGGCTGTGGCAAGACGACGTTTTTGCGGGTAATGGCGGACCTTGAGCAACCCACGGGCGGCACGATCACCGTGAACGGCGTCAGCCCAGAAGAGGCGCGGATGGCACGCGCCTATGGCTACGTGTTTCAGGCCGCCGGGCTTTATCCGTGGCGCACCATCGGCAAGAATGTGTCGCTGCCGCTGGAGATCATGGGATATTCCAAGGCCGAACAGTCCGAGCGCGTCGCGCGTGTGCTGGACCTGGTCGAACTGGCGGGATTTGAAAAGAAGTTTCCATGGCAATTGTCAGGGGGCATGCAGCAGCGCGCGTCGATTGCACGGGCGCTGGCCTTTGATGCGGACATTTTGCTGATGGATGAGCCTTTTGGGGCGCTGGACGAGATCGTGCGTGACCATCTGAACGAGCAGCTTTTGCACCTGTGGGCGCGGACGGAAAAGACCATCGCCTTTGTGACCCATTCGATCCCCGAGGCGGTTTATCTGAGCACCAAGATCGTAGTGATGAGCCCACGCCCGGGTCGCATCACGGATGTAATCGACAGCCCTTTGCCAAAGGAACGTCCGCTCGACATTCGTGAAAGCCCCGAGTTTCTGGAGGTCGCGCACCGGGTGCGCGAGGGATTGCGGGCGGGGCACGCAGATGGTTGATCGGCCCTTCAGTGGGGATTTTTTCAAAACAGAGAAATGGGGAACATGCCCGTGATGCGCAACCTTGTGCCTGTTTTGACGGTGGTCGCTGCGATCTTTGCCATTTGGTATCTGGCGGCGATCTGGCTGAACGCGCCATGGGCCTATGACAAGGCGACACGGGCCGGGGTCGAGTTGAGCGCGGTCGAACTGGTTGCCGACACATGGGCGCAGGACAAGCCCAAACTGCCCGCGCCGCATCAGGTGGCGGTCGAAATCTGGGACACCACGGTGGAGAAAAAGATCACCTCGAAACGCTCGCTGGTCTGGCATTCCTGGGTGACGCTCAGCGCGACCTTGCTGGGCTTTGCCCTTGGCACAGGCCTTGGCATTCTATTGGCGGTGGGCATCGTCTACAACACCGTCATGGACCGGTCGGTCATGCCGTGGGTGATTACCAGCCAGACCATTCCGATCCTCGCGCTGGCCCCGATGATCATCGTCGTGCTGAATGCTGTTGGAATTTCCGGGCTTTTGCCCAAGGCGATGATTTCGATGTACCTGTCATTCTTTCCGGTCGTCGTGGGCATGGTGAAGGGCTTGCGCAGCCCTGAGGTCATGCAGCTTGACCAGATGCGCACGTGGAATGCCAATGCGTCCCAGACGTTCTGGCGGCTGCGGTTGCCTGCCTCGATGCCCTATCTGTTTGCGTCCCTCAAAGTGGGTGTCGCGGCAAGCCTTGTCGGCGCGATTGTAGGCGAATTGCCCACAGGTGCCGTGGCCGGTCTGGGCGCGCGCCTGTTGGCGGGCAGCTATTACGGGCAGACGATCCAGATCTGGTCTGCGCTGATCATGGCGGCGGCCCTTGCCGCGTTGCTGGTAGCGATCATCGGGTTGATCGAACGGATCATGCTGGCCCGGATGGGGATGGCGTGATGGGCTGGCTATTGTTTGCGTTGGTTGTCTGGATCGTCGGGTGGTCCTTGAACGTCTGGCTGTCGCGACGGCCTGCCACTGCACTGGTCCGGCTGTTGATGCCGATTGTGTTTGGCGTCACCCTGATTGCGATCTGGGAAGGGGTTGTGCGCGGGCTCGACATCTCTGCCGTGCTGTTGCCTGCACCGTCCGCCATCGCCGCGCGCTTTGCAGCTTCCACATCCATCCTGTGGGAGGACTTCGTCCAGACGGTGATCAAGGGGGCCCTTAGCGGCTACCTTCTGGGATGTGGCGCGGCGTTCCTGACGGCAGTATTCATCGACCGCTTTCCGTTTCTGCGGCGCGGCTTGCTGCCCGTGGGCAATTTCGTGGCCGCCTTGCCCATTGTCGGCATGGCGCCGATTCTGGTGATGTGGTTCGGGTTTGACTGGCAGTCCAAGGCGGCGGTGGTTGTCGTCATGGTCTTTTTCCCGATGCTTGTGAACACGGTTCAGGGATTGCAGGCCAGCAGCCAGATGCAGCGCGATCTGATGCAGACCTATGCGGCCAGCCCGATGACCACGCTGATCAAACTGCGCCTGCCCATGGCCATGCCGTTCATCTTCAACGGCTTGAAAATCGCAACCACGCTGGCGCTGATCGGGGCGATTGTTGCCGAATTTTTTGGCTCTCCCATCCGTGGTATGGGGTTTCGCATCTCAACGTCTGTGGGGCAGCTTGCGCTTGACCTTGTCTGGGCTGAAATTGTTGTCGCGGCTCTGGTCGGGTCCGCCGCCTACGGAGGCGTTGCGCTGATCGAGCGGGTCGTGACATTCTGGCATCCATCCCAACGGGCCCGTTCATGAAGGCCCGGACCACCAACCAATACAACAAGGAGAGTATGAAATGAAAACCATCAGAACTTTAGCCGCGAGTGCGGCACTGGGCCTGAGCGCATTTGCAGCGCACGCGGCTGACGATGTCACGCTGCAACTCAAATGGGTCACGCAAGCGCAGTTCGCAGGATATTACGTGGCCCTCGACAAAGGGTTCTACGAGGAAGAAGACCTGAACGTCACCATCAAGCCTGGTGGCCCCGATATTGCGCCCACGCAGGTGCTTGCCGGGGGCGGTGCCGATGTGACGGTGGAATGGATGCCTGCGGCTTTGGCCGCGCGTGAAAAAGGTCTGCCGATGGTCAACATCGCGCAGCCCTTCAAATCGTCGGGCATGATGCTAACTTGCCGCAAGGATGCGGGCGTGACCAGCACGGACGATTTCGCGGGCAAGACGCTGGGTGTCTGGTTCTTTGGCAATGAATTCCCGTTCCTGTCGTGGATGAGCCAGCTTGGCATTGCAACGGACGGATCTGATGGGGGCGTTACCGTGCTCAAGCAGGGCTTCAACGTCGATCCGATCCTTCAGGGCCAGGCGGCGTGCGTGTCGACCATGACCTACAACGAATACTGGCAGATCATTGATGCGGGTCTGACGCCCGAAGAGTTGCAGGTGTTCAAATACGAAGATCAGGGTGTCGCCACACTCGAAGATGGGCTGTACGTGCTTGAGGAGAACCTTGCTGATCCGGAGTTCGAGGACAAGATGGTCCGCTTTGTGCGGGCGTCCATGAAGGGCTGGAAATACGCAGAGGAAAACCCGGATGAAGCCGCTGAAATCGTTCTGGACAACGATGCGTCTGGGGCGCAGACCGAAAAACACCAGAAACGCATGATGGGCGAAGTGGCCAAGCTGACCGCGGGCAGTAATGGGGCGCTGGACCCGGCGGATTATGAACGCACCGTCGCCTCGCTGCTGTCGGGCGGGTCAGACCCGGTGATTTCCAAGGCGCCCGAGGGGGCATGGACCCACGCGATCACGGACAAGGCTTTGAACTGACGCGCTGATCCATCACTGAAACAGCGAAGGCCAGCCACACGGCTGGCCTTTTTTGCGACAAATCGCTGGAAATCAGCAATCGCCGCTCCATCTCTTGACCTGATTAGGGAGTGCGCCACATGACACGTATGGAAAATTTGCAACCAGACCTTGATGAACAGGCCCGTCAGGACGCCGTCTATGAGCGGGCGATGTCGTCGATCAACGCCTCCCGACGGGAGGTCGAGCGCAAGGGTTACGTGGTGATGGGCGGGGCGATGTCCTATGGTGAGGGCGCGCTGGGCGATGGCTGGTTTGGCAAGATCAGCCACGGGGCCAAGCTGTTCATGATCGCCTTTGGCTGCGCCGTGCCGCCGTTTCTGGTGTGGTGGGTCCTGCTCTGATCCGGGCAAATCCGACGATGACCGAGAGGTCCCGCGCTGCGGGGCCTTTTTTGGTGTCCCACGCTGGGACACCCCTTTGGTTCATGAAAAATCAATGGGTTACAGAGGCGGATTAACCAACCGTTAGGGTTTGTCCGCCTTCCGACACCACGTTTTTCAGCCTATTTCGAGACCAGAACCTTGCCCTTTTGCTCCTTGGGCAGCTTCTTGCCCCCGGCCTGCTGAATGACGTGGGTCAGTTCGTGGGCCAGCAGTTCCTTGTTCTTGGCGTCACCGGGCTTGGCCATGTAGATGTTGGGGCCCATCGCAAAGGCCTTGGCGCCCAGCTCCTTGCAGATGTCGCCCGCGTTGCCGCCGACATGGACCCGCGCCTTTTTCAGGTCGGCCCCGAATTCCGTTTCGAGTGCTTCGACCACGTCCGGCGGCAGCTTGGAGGCCTTGGTGCCCTCGGGTTCGGTCTTGATCGGTTTGACCTTGGCTTTCTTGCCCTTCACCTTATCGACGATCTTCTTGATTTTGTCGTTGGCCATGCGGCTTCTCCAATGGGGATGTGTTCAATACGAGGGAGTATAGCATGGCGGGTGGCGATGCGGGAAGTAGGGGAAAGCTGTAGGGGGTTTGGGGTTGGTTGGAGCCAAGACGCCCCGCGTTTTCGCCGGCTCAGCGTCCGCTTGCGGGCGCGTCACCCGGCAGCGTATCGCGAAGCGATGCGCGGGAGGGTCCGACTTGATAGGTTTGAATTGTTCCCAGCGGAAACGCCCCGCGTTTTCGCCGCCCCCGACCGCCCCCATGGGCGGGGGCGACTTTGCCGCCCCCGGGTTCTTGCGACCCTCTGCGGCCTCAAAGGCTCCACAGGAGCCTTTGCAAGACGGCCTTCGACCCGCGGGCGGGGGCTTGGGCTGGCTTGTGAGGCATGTCTAGGACGGAAGATGTTGAAGAAAGCGCGAAACAACTGTCTTTGTTCCTGATTTATTAAAACGAGCTTCAATCTTGTCGCCTTTAATATCTGTCACCCTTCCTTCACCGAATTTTTGGTGAAAGACGCTGTCGCCGAGTTCTAATGCTATGGCTGGAAATTTGGTCTCCTCTCGGTCTGACTCTTGGAGGAGGAGCTGTTGAATGATTTGGTTCGTCAACAATTTGAGAAAGGTCTTCAATTTTTTTAAACATTTGCAGGACTAGTTGCTCCAAATTGTCACCACTCTCTTCAAGTTTTTCAAATCCAAGAGCAACAGTTACCGGATTGCTAACTTCCTTTTTTTGTGCAATTCACTTAGTTGAACACGAATCCTCTTGATCACTTGAGCATGTGATGTCGGGTCATCGTAAACATATTTGATGGTGTTAATGCCTGCCACATCGAAAGGAGGTTTTTCAACCCAATCGGAAACCAAGATGCAAGGTTTTTTGTAGGCATGACGTATCCCAAGTTCATAAAAAACATTTGCGTTCAAGGCTGACAGATCAGCGATAACCAAATCGGCTGCGACTAACTGTTGTATGATTTCAGTAGTGATGTGAGTCGGTTTATCAGATTTATCTACTCTAATTGGATCTCCATAGCCTAAACCTTCCAAGCCCGGCTTGATAATATATTCGAGTAGACAGTCACTTTGGCGACGGATTTGTGATCCTTCGTCACCAATGGGGCATACAACAAAACAACTTTTTTTGACTTATCCAAAACCACACCTCTCGAAATTCAGTTTCTCACCAATAACACTTTTTTTCGTCTAAGAGCGAACGCGCCCGCCAGGGCGGACGCTGCCTCGCACCCGTTGAATTTACTTCGTAAAGTTCAACGTCAACGAGCGAATTTCTTGTGTTTCAGTCGTTTGGGTTCAAGGGCATCCGGTCCAAGCCTACGCTTTTTGTCTTCCTCGTAGTCCTCAAAGTTCCCCTCGAACCACTCCACATGCGCGTTCCCTTCGAACGCCAGCATATGCGTGCAAATCCGATCCAAGAAGAAGCGGTCGTGCGAGATCACCACGGCGCAGCCGCCGAAATCGACCAGAGCGTCTTCCAGCGCGCGCAGGGTTTCGACGTCCAGATCGTTGGTCGGTTCGTCGAGCAGCAGCACGTTGCCGCCTGATTTCAAGAGCCGTGCCATGTGGACGCGGTTGCGTTCGCCCCCGGACAAGAGGCCGACTTTTTTCTGCTGATCGCCGCCCTTGAAGTTGAAGGACGAGCAGTAGGCGCGGGAGTTGACCTCGGCATCGCCAAGCTGGATCAGTTCGGCCCCGCCCGAGATGGCTTCCCATACGTTGTCGTCCGGATTCAGGTCATCGCGGGACTGGTCGACATAGGACATCTGCACTGTATCGCCGATTTCGACGCTGCCTGCGTCGGGGGTTTCCTGCCCAGTGATCATCTTGAACAGGGTCGATTTGCCCGCGCCGTTGGGGCCGATCACGCCAACGATGGCGCCGGGGGGGATCGAGAATTCGAGGTTTTCCATCAAGAGCTTGTCGCCCATGCCCTTGGTCAGCCCGTTCACGTCGATCACCTTGCCGCCAAGGCGCTGGCCGTTGGGGATGACGATCTGGGCGTAGGACAAACGCTCGCGCTCGGACGTTTCCAGCATGTCGTTGTAGTTGTTGATCCGCGCCTTGGATTTCGCCTGCCGGGCCTTGGCCCCCTGACGCATCCATTTAAGTTCGCGTTCGAGCGTTTTCTGGCGGCTCTTGTCTTCGCGCGCTTCCTGTTCGAGGCGCTTGGCCTTTTGTTCGACCCAGGAGGAATAGTTGCCTTCCCATGGCACGCCCTTGCCGCGATCCAGTTCGAGAATCCATCCCGTGATCGAGTCGAGGAAATAGCGGTCGTGCGTGACGATCAGGATCGTGCCCTTGTAGTCGATCAGGTGCTGTTGCAGCCACGCGATGGTTTCGGCGTCAAGGTGGTTGGTCGGTTCGTCCAGCAGCAGCATTTCAGGCGCTTCGAGCAGCAGTTTGCACAAGGCGACGCGCCGCGCCTCGCCGCCTGACAGCTTGGTGACGTCCGCATCATCGGGGGCAGCGCAGCGCCTCCATGCTCACGTCGATCTGGCTGTCGAGATCCCAGAGGTTTTCGGCGTCGATCTGGTCTTGGAGTTGCGCCATCTCGTCCGCTGTTTCGTCGGAGTAGTTCATCGCCAGTTCGTTGTAGCGATCGAGGATCGCCTTTTTCTTGGCCACGCCCAGCATGACGTTGTCGCGCACGCTGAGGTCGGGGTCGAGCTTGGGTTCCTGCGGCAGGTAGCCGACCTTGGCCCCTTCGGCGACCCAGGCCTCGCCTGAGAAATCCTTGTCGAGGCCGGCCATGATTTTCATCAGCGTGGATTTACCCGCGCCGTTGACCCCCACGACCCCGATCTTGACCCCGGGCAGGAAGTTGAGGTGGATGTTTTCAAAGCATTTCTTGCCACCCGGATAGGTCTTGGAAACGCCGGACATGTGATAGACGTATTGGTAGGCGGCCATGGCACGCTCCTGATCTGTCGAAGGACTGGTTTGCCCGTCAGATACAGGCGCACATGGCGGTGTGCAATGGCGGGTCGTGTGGTTGTGGTGTTTGCGTGTGGGGGCGGTGTCTGTCAGCGTCTGCGTGAAGGGCGAAGTGGGGGAATTGGGATGAGCGATCTGCATGCGATGATGGCCCGTTACGCCCAATCGGGCCGTGTGGACTGGATCGGTGTGCGCCCGGAGCGCCGCGCCGATATGGTGCCGCTCGACGCGGTTGAGGTGACGGAGGACGGGCTTGAGGGTGATCATGGGCGACCGGGCAAGCGAGCCGTGACCCTTGTTCAGGCAGAGCATCTTGCGGCCATTGGTGCATATCTGGGCCGTCCCCCGGTTTTGCCAGTGCCGTTGCGGCGCAACATCGTGATTGCCGGGCTGAATTTGGCTGCCCTCAAGGATCGCCGTATCGCTGTGGGGGGTGCCATTTTGCATCTGAGCACGATTTGCGCGCCTTGTTCGCGCATGGAGGAAGAGTTCGGGCAGGGCGGGTATGTGGCGGTGCGTGGCCATGGGGGCTGGTGCGCCAGCGTTGTCGCGCCCGGTCTTGTCAGGCTGGGTGATCCGGTGCGCCCCGTTGATTGACAATTGCGCCCATCTGCTGTCCGGTCCCGCGTCGCGGCCCCTTTTGTTCAGGACAGTCCCTTGATGCGCCACGCCTTTCCACTCGCCAGACCCGGGCAGACCATCGGTCTGCTGGGGGGATCGTTCGACCCGGCCCATGAAGGGCATGTGCACATCACCCGCGAGGCGATGAAGCGTTTTGGCCTGAGCCATGTCTGGTGGCTGGTCAGCCCTGGCAATCCGCTGAAAACCCGCGGACCCGCGCCGCTCGAACGGCGCATGGCGCGTGCCCGAACTGTCATGCAGGACCCGCGGGTCACCGTCACGGATATCGAGGCGCACCTTGGCACCCGCTATACCGCGCAGACGCTGGCCGCCCTCATGGCGCGTTATCCGGGCGTGCGGTTCGTGTGGTTGATGGGGGCGGACAATCTGGCCCAGCTGCATCACTGGCAGGATTGGGAATGGATCATGGAGCGTGTTCCCGTGGGCGTTCTGGCCCGCCCCGGTGACCGGATTTCCGCAAGGATGAGCCGGGCGGCGCGACTATACGCACAGTACCGTATCTCGGGCCGGGCCAGCCACATGCTGTCGCGTGTAGAGGCCCCGGCGTGGTGCTTTGTGAATGTGGCGATGTCGGGCCAATCCTCCAGCGCGATCCGCGCGGCGGGGGCATGGGGCGCGGTTGAGGAAACGTGATCAGTTGAGTGCTTGTTTGGCCCGCAAAGCTGGGGTTACATGCGCTTATGTTCAGCACGATTTCCAGACGCGTATTCCTGAGTTTTCTCGCCAGCGGTGCCGCCACAACGGCCTTGTCCGCCCCTCCGACGGCGTCCTTGCGGCCCGTGGCGCGCGGAGTGGGCCATTTCAAGAAATCGGTTCCCGGTGCGGATGCGATTGTCGCTGCGGCCAAGCTGGGTGGTCGCGTGTGCTACGCGGTTGCTGACGCACGAACAGGAGCGCGACTGGAAGGTGGCAATGCCAAGACCGGCACGCCGCCGGCAAGTGTGGCCAAGGCGGTGACCGCCCTTTATGCCCTGAACGTCCTTGGACCGTCGCATCGGTTTACCACGCAAGTGATGGCCACGGGATCGGTGTCCGGTGGTGTGGTGCAGGGCGATCTGATTTTGGTGGGCGGGGGTGATCCGACACTGGACACCAATGCGCTCGCCGCCCTGGCCGCTGCCCTCAAGGCCAAGGGCATCCGGGAAGTGCGCGGAAATTTCAAAGTGGCCGAAGGTGCGCTGCCTTACATCAAGACCATCGACAAGGATCAGCCGGATCACGTGGGCTATAGCCCTGCCGTCAGTGGCGTCGCGCTGAATTACAATCGTGTGCATTTCGAATGGAAGCGGTCTGGCGGCTCCTATGGGGTGACGATGGATGCGCGTTCGGACCGTCTGCGCCCGGGTGTGTATGTTGCCAAGATGCAGATCGTGGACCGCCGTGTGCCGGTCTACACCTACGCGGATGGGGGGCGCAGCGACAACTGGACTGTCGCCAAGGCCGCTTTGGGCAATGGTGGTGCGCGCTGGTTGCCGGTGCGCAAGCCTGCGCTTTATGCAGGCGACGTGTTCCAGACGCTGGCGCGCTCGCACGGTATCGTGCTGAAGAACCCCAAAGTTGTGGATCGCGCCCCGCGTGGCACGGTGCTGGCCCAACATCAAAGCGATGATTTGCGGACCATCCTGCGGGCCATGCTGCGCTATTCGACCAATATCACCGCCGAAATGGTCGGCATGTCGGCAACGGCGCGTCGCACAGGGCGCGTGCCTGCCAGCCTCAAGGCGTCCGCATCCGAGATGAACCGCTGGGCCAAAGCCGCCCTTGGCACCAGCGCGATGCGGCTGGTCGATCATTCGGGCCTTGGTGGCGACAGCAAGATGACAGCCGATGATATGGTGCAGGCATTGGTGAAGGCGCATGGCAGTGCCGTGCTGCGCCCGATCCTGAAACCTGTGGCGATGCGCGATGAAAAGCGGCGCATCCTCAAGAACCACCCGATCAGTGTCGATGCCAAGACGGGCACGCTGAACTTTGTGTCCGGGCTGGCCGGGTACATGACCGCCCGCGATGGGCGGGTCATGGCATTCGCCATCTTTGCCGCAGACGAGGCGACGCGGTCGCGGATCGCCAAGGCCAACCGCGAGGCCCCGCAGGGCGCACGCAGTTGGAATGGACGGGCCAAGGTCATGCAGCAGCGGCTGATCGACCGGTGGGGTGCTGTGTACGGAAGTTAAGGCAGGTAAGGCGGATCCTGATCCGCCCCGCCTGTCACGCGGCGTTTTTCATCCGTGCCGCGTCGATGCAGTCCGCGACCCCTTGGGCGGTGGCAGCAGACAGGGTCCAGCCCAGATGCCCGTGGCCGGTGTTGTAGTAGACGCCGGGTTTCTTGCCGGGTCCGACCTTTGGCATCATCGAGGGCAACATGGGCCGCAAGCCCGCCCATGGCACACAGTGTTCCGTGGAAACGGCGGGAAAGAACGTCTCGCACCAGTCGCGCAGTGGTTTGATCCGGTCATCGCGGATGTCGAGGTTGTAGCCGTTGAATTCCGCGGTTCCTGCAATCCGCAGGCGGTTCTTGCCCAGACGCGAGGTCACGACCTTGGCCTGATCATCGAGCAGGCTGACCCAAGGTGCGGCCTCTTGGCTCGCGGCATCGTCGAGGTTGACGGTGATCGAGTACCCTTTGACCGGATAGATATTCACGCGGTCGCCCAGTTGGCCGGCGATGGCCTTGCTGGCCACCCCGGCGCAGACCACGATGCCGTCAAAGATTTCGCTGTTTTTCGCCGCACCTTCAGTCCAGTCCAGCCGGACGTCGGCGCCGGTGTGCTGGATTTCGGTGACGATGGATTTGTAATGGAATTTTACGCCCATCTTTTCGCAGGCATCGCTGAGTTTGCGCGAAAAGCTGTGGATGTCGCCGGTGAAATCGCTTTCGGTGTAGAACCCACCAAGCGTTTCGGTTTGGAGGGCCGGTTCCAGTTTGCGCACTTCGTCTGCCGACACCTCGCGCCGTTCCAGCCCCGCCTTTTCCAGCAGCACGTTCACGCGCCGGGCGTGGTCGAATTCGGACTGTTTGTTGTAGATGTGCAGGATGCCACGCCGTTCCATGTCGAAGTCGACGCCGACTTCGCTGGCGAAATCCAGCAGGTGTTCGCGCGCGGCGATGGCCAGACGCGCTGTGGCAATCGTGTTGGCCTCGTATTGGGGGATGTTGCCCATGAACTCGGCCATCCACGACAGTTTGTGCCAGCTGGGTTTGGGGTTCACGAGCAGGGGCGCTTCGGGGTGGAACATCCATTTCAGCCCCTTCATCACGGTGCCCCAACGTGTCCATACCTCGGCATTGGACGCCGACAGCTGCCCGCCATTTGCAAAAGACGTTTCCATCGCCGCATAGCGGTTGCGGTCGAACACGGACACCTCATAGCCGCGACGGGCCAGAGCGTAGGCGGTGGTGATACCGGTGATACCGGCGCCGATCACGGCGATATGGGTCATGTGGGGATCCCCCGAAAAAGCGACGCAGTTGACATGGACGCGCCCGGCGGCATGCCGGTTCGCGTCCCCATCTGTTGCGTAACCTGAGAGTTTGACGCCGGTGGTCTGGCGCTTTCTCCTTCGGTGGGCCGGGGGCGTCTGCGCCCGACCGCTCTCCAGATCGTCGATGTACCCGTTTGGCGGGCGCGGCTGGCACGGTTCTGTGTGCCTGAGAGTTTGTCGGGGCGTTGCTCCTTCGGCGGCAGGTGATCTCGACCTGCGCTCTCCCATGTCAGCCTTGGCGACTGAGCGCGATATAGGGGGTTGGATGCCGTTCGGTCAATCGATTTGATTGCACGATTTGATGCGTGTTTGGCGAGCGTGTCCGGCGCGACACGAACGTGGTGCCCGCCCCCCTGCAAAGGCGTGGCCATTGCCGTTGGGTTGGGGTATCACAAACGGGTTGCCGCACAGATTTTCTGTGATCTCTCTGCTGGATTGACGTTGTATGACCGCCCCGACGCTTCGTATTGACGAGTCGAAAGATGTGCCCGTTCTGCAGGTAGCCGGGCGCTTGGTTATTGAATACCTTGAGGCGATTGAACCCGCGTTCCGCAAGACCACGCCAGACACCAAAACGCTGCGCATTGATCTGGATGGTCTTGAGGCGCTCGACACCAGCGGCGCGTGGTTGATTGCGACCCTCAAGACGCGGCTTGAGGCGCAGGGTGTCAGTGTCGAGTTGATCGATACCTCGTCCAATCGCACGGCGCTGATCGACACCGTCCAAGAGGCATTGCCGAAAGAGGATGGCGCTGAGGCTCCGCCACGGGGCCTTATCCCTTGGGTGGCGGGTATCGGTGCGGCGACGGCTGGCATTGGTGCATCGGCGATGTCGCTTGTGAGTTTTCTGGGCGAGATACTGTCCCGCTTTGCCTATGGCGTGGTGCGTCCGCGTCGCTGGCGCACTGCGGCCCTTGTCAGCCAGATGGAAGAGACCGGGTTTCACGCCATTCCCATCGTCATTCTGATGAGCTTTCTGATCGGGATCGTTCTTGCCTTTCAGGGGGCCTCGCAATTGCGCCAGTTCGGGGCCGAGGTGTTTGTCGTCGATCTGATCGCCATCTCGATCCTGCGCGAATTGGGCATTTTGCTCACCTCGATCATCGTGGCGGGCAGGTCAGGATCGGCCTTTACCGCCTCGATCGGGTCCATGAAGGTGCGCGAAGAGTTGGACGCGATGCGCACCCTTGGCCTTGACCCTATCGAAGTGCTTGTGCTGCCCCGCGTCATCGCGTTGGTGATCATGTTGCCCATCCTCGGCTTCATCGCCAACGTGTCCGGCCTGTTTGGTGGCGCGCTGATGAGCTGGATCGAACTGGGTGTAAGCCCGAGCATGTTCATCACACGCCTGCAGGAAAATACCGACATCTGGCATCTGGCCATCGGGATGATCAAGGCCCCGTTCTTTGCCGCGATCATTGCGACCGTGGCGTGCTGGCAGGCGATGCAAGTTCAGGGATCTGCGGACAGTGTTGGGCGGCACACAACAACCTCGGTGGTGCAGGCAATCTTTCTCGTGATTGTGGCCGACGCCGTGTTTTCAATCTTCTTTTCGGAGCTGGGTGTATGACCGACAGCCCCGCAACCCGGAGCGACCGCGAGGCGGTGATCACTGTGCGTGGGCTGAGAAACCAGTTTGGCCCGCAGGTTGTGCATGACAATCTGGACCTTGATGTCTGGAAGGGTGAGGTGCTGGGCATCGTTGGCGGATCGGGTACGGGCAAATCGGTGCTGTTGCGCACGATTGTGGGGTTGAACCGCCCCGCTGCCGGATCGATCAATGTGCTGGGTTCGGATGTGCTGCATGGCAGCCGTGAAGAGCGGTTGCGCGCAGAAAAGCAGTGGGGTGTCGCGTTTCAGGATGGTGCGCTGTTTTCATCGCTGACCGTGTTGCAGAATGTCGAAGCGCCGATGCGCGAGCATCTGAAACTGAGCGCGTCGCTGATGAAGGCGCTGGGGGAGCTGAAGATCAGCCTTGTAGGCCTGCCGCAACTGGCCTGTGGCAAGCTGCCTTCGGAGCTTTCTGGTGGCATGCGCAAGCGCGCCTCGCTCGCCCGCGCGCTGGCGCTGGACCCGGCCATCGTGTTTCTGGATGAACCGACGGCGGGTCTCGATCCTATCGGGGCGGCGGCCTATGATGAGTTGATCAATGAATTGAAGCGTTCGTTGGGCCTTACGGTATTTATGGTGACCCATGATCTCGACTCTCTTTATGCGATCTGCGACAGAATTGCGGTACTCGCTGAAAAGCGGGTGCTGTTCGAAGGGCCGATTGAAGGCATGACAGAGATCGACCATCCTTGGGTGCAGGAGTACTTTACCGGCCCCCGCGCACGCGCCGCACAAGAGAAAACCTGAGGAAGGCTGCTCAAGAACATGGAAACCAAAGCCAACTACGTTCTGATCGGGCTGTTTACCCTGTTCGGCATCATCGGTGCCCTTGGCCTGCTGCTGTGGCTGGCCAAGGTCGAGGTGGACCGCCAGTACGCCTATTACGACATTCTGTTCGAGGATGTTTCGGGCCTCGGGTCGGCCAGCGACGTGCGCTATAACGGTTTGCCTGTCGGGCAGGTGGTGGGACTGGAACTGGACGAGGACGATTCCTCGCAGGTGCGCGTGCGCATCGAGATTGCGGCGGACACACCAGTGAACACCGAAACCGTGGCCCAGTTGCAGTCCCAAGGGGTCACAGGCGTCAGTTTTGTCGGCCTGTCCGGTGGGTCCGAGACATCTGTCGCCTTGCCCAGCAACAGTGAAATCCCGTCGGAACGCACGGCCTTGCAGTCGGTGTTCGAAGGCGCGCCGGTGGTTCTGGACCGTGCGGTCGAGCTGCTGGAAAACGTCAATGACGTGTTCAACACCGAAAACCAGGAGGCGGTGTCGACGATGCTGGAAAATCTGGCCTCTGCCTCGGCCCGCATCGACACTGTTTTGGATGACTTTGAAGTTTTGTCGGGTGATCTGGGGTCAGCCGCGCGCGAAATCGCGACATTTACCGACCGGCTTGATTCACTGGCCAGCACGGCTGAAACCACGCTGACGACGGCGACAGGCACGTTGGAAACCGCGAATAGCACCATCGCGCAGGTGAGCACGTTCACGAATGATGATCTGGTGCCGCTGGCGGGTGATCTGCGCACCGCGACCCAGACAGCCAATCGCGTCATTGGCGAAGTCGGCGTGCAGGCGGGTGAGATTGCGGAACGGATTGACGCCCTTGCCGAGCGGGGCGGCGTGGTTCTGGACGGCGCGACTGAAACGCTGGAAACGGCGAACCAGACCTTTGCGTCGGCCAATACGGCGATTGAGGGGATCACCACGTTCACAAGCGCCAACCTTGTGCCCCTGTCGGATGACTTGCGCACCACCACGCAGACCGCGAACCGCGTCATCACAGAGGCGGGTAGCGAGGTGCAGCGGATTGCGGGTCGCATCGACGATCTGGCGGATCGCAGTGGTGTTGCGCTTGATTCCGCCACGGTGGCCTTGGATGACGCGCAACTGACCATCCGCGATGCACGCACCACGGTGGCGCGCGCCAACACGTATTTTGACGAACAGTTGACGCCCCTTACGGACGATCTGCGCACCACGACGCAGACGGCCAACCGTGTGATCGACGAGGTTGGCAGCCGCGCGTCGGTGGTTGCGGATCGGTTCATCACCTTTGCCGATGACGGAACTGCGTTGATCGCGACGGCGGACCAGACCTTTACCAATGCGGACGTTACGCTGGCAGCCGTCTTTACCGCGATGGAGGATGCGTCGGTCACGCTGGCCTCGGCCAACAGGACGTTTGAAATGGCCAACCGCATCATCGAAGAAGACGTCGAAGGTGTGATCGCCGATCTGAGCGGTGCGGCGACCGCGCTGACGTCGACGGTGAACAAGACGGCGGAGAGTATCGACACTGTCACCGAACAGGTGCTGGCCGCGTCCACCTCTGCGGCCAACCTTACGGCATCGCTGGAGCAAGTCGTGCGCAACAACCAGCGCCAACTGTCTGATTTCGTCCGGCTTGGCTTGCCCTCGGCGCTCAGCTTTACCGAAGAAGCGCGCAGTCTGGTCGTCAATATCGAGCGGCTGGTCAACAAGATCGAACGCGACCCGGCACGCTTTTTGCTGGGCACTCAAAACTCAAGGTTCAGTAGATGATCTCTTTTTCGAAACCGTGGCCGCTTGCTCTGTTGCTTTTGATCGCCATGCCGGGCTGTGCTGCGCTGTCGGGTTTGACGGCGGCGAGCATCCCCAACGAATTGTATGTGCTGACACCCAAAAGTACGTTTGACGCGGATCTGCCGCGCTTGCGCTATCAGATCGCGGTGCAGGAACCGACTGCGACCGCATCTGTCGACACGGATCAGATTGCCGTGCAGCCAACGCCGCTTCGGGTGCAGTATTTGCCGCAGGCGCGCTGGGTCAACCGGGCGCCGTTGATCGTACAGTCGCTGATGATCGAGAGTTTTGAAAACTCCGGCCGCGTTCCTGCGGTGGGCAGTTCCGCAATTGGTTTGCGGGCCGATTTCCTGATCGTGACGGACATTCGCGAGTTTCAGGCGATTGTGCCACTGGAAAATTCGGACGCACCGCTTGAGGTCGATGTCCGTCTGAACATCAAGGTTGTGGATGCCTTTTCGGATCGTATCATCGCCTCACGCTCGTTCGAAGAGATCACGCAAGCGGCCTCTGACAGTGCAAGTGACGTCACCCTGGCGTTCGATCTCGCCTTGGGCGGCACGTTGCGGGATGCGGTGGAATGGAGCATTCGCGAAATCGCGGCATATGGCGCGCCGCGTTTCTGATCCTTATGCGCTGACGCCGACGCTTTCCAGAAGCTGCACACCGTTGATTTTCCAGCCGGCTTCGGTTTCCAGCATCCGGTAATCCAGCACGTGTACACGCCCTTCGGCGTCTACGATCTGCACTTTTTGCCAGTAGCTGCCGTTTTCCTCGCGCAGTTCAAGATAGGTGACTTCGGATGGGCGCCAGACCATCGGATAGCCTTGCGTGACCATGCGCCCAAAATTTTCCGGCGTGCGGAAGATGCCACGGATGTTGGGCGAGGCGAATTCGAAGGCTTCGGCGAAGTTGTCGGATTTGAAGGCTTCGATCTGGCTGCCGATCACGCCTTCAATCTCTGTGCCCTGGGCCCATGCCGACCCTGCCATGGCTGACGCAAGTGCGACGCCCATCATCCATTTCCGCATCTGTCATCTCCTTGTGTGCAAGAAGAATGATAGCGCATGTCCGATGTCCGCCAAGCCCGGTGTCTAGCGGACCAGTTCGCCTGCCAGCCCCTGATCGATGAGGGCGATGGTTTCATCAACGCCGTAAAGCGCGATGAAGCCGCCGAAACGGGGCCCCTGGCTTGCGCCGAGCAGCACCTCGTAGAGGGCGGTGAACCAACCCCTGAGCGGGTCAAACCGGTCGCGCCCCACGGCGTAGACCACGGATTGCAGCGCCTCGTCATCCAGCGCGCCGTCATATTCGGTCAGTTCGCTGCGCAAGGCCTCCAGTGCTTCACGCTCCTGATCTGTGGGCAGTCGATAGGTTTTCGTGGGCTTCACGAAGTCGTTGTAGTAGCGCACGGCAAACCCGACGGCCTGATCCATGCCGGGATGCGTTTCCGGCCCTGTGCCTGCCGCATAGCGCTGGATGAAGCCCCAAAGCGTATCCTTGGTCTCGGCACTGCTGACTGAGGCGAGGTTGAGCAGCATCGAGAACGGCACCACCATGTCACTGGCAGGCACGTCACCGCCGTGGATGTGCCACACCGGGTTGTTCAGCTGTTGAGTCTCGTCCTGTGTCGCGTAGGCGCGCAGTTGCTGATGGTATTCGTCAACGGCCTTTGGGATCACGTCGAAATACATCCGCTTCGCCGTTTTGGGCTTTTGATACATGAAGTAAGACAGCGATTCCGTGCTGGCATAGGTCAGCCATTCATCAATGCTGATGCCGTTGCCCGAGGATTTCGAAATCTTCTGGCCCTTGTCGTCCAGAAAAAGCTCGTAGCTGTAGTGCTCGGGCGGGCGCGCGCCGAGTGTCCGGCAGATCGCGTCATAGATTTTCTCGTTGGTCGCGTGTTCCTTGCCGTACATCTCGAAATCGACGCCAAGGGCGGCCCACCGCGCCCCGAAATCAGGCTTCCACTGTAGTTTGACGTTGCCGCCTGTGACGGGCAGCGTCCATTCCTTGCCCGTCTCATCGTCAAAGGTGACAGTGCCATTTTGCGCGTCCACGTTTTTCATGGGCACATACATGACCCGGCGGCTTTCGGGATGCAGGGGCAGAAAGATCGAGTATGTCTGCTGGCGTTCCTCGCGCAGGGATTTCAGCATGATTTTCATCAGGTCGTCATATTTATCCGCGCATTTCAGCAGAATCTCGTCAAATTGCCCGGATGCGTAGAACTCGCGCGCCGAGACAAATTCATAGTCGAAGCCAAACGTGTCGAGAAACCGCCGCAGCATAGCGTTGTTGTGGTGTCCAAAGCTTTCATGGGTGCCGAACGGGTCGGGCACATCCGTCAGGGGGCGCTGCAAATGCTGTTCCAGCCGTTCCGGGTTCGGGACGTTGCCGGGCACTTTGCGCAACCCATCGAGATCGTCAGAGAAACAGATCAGTTTGGTGGGGATGTCCGAGATCACCTCGAACGCGCGGCGCACCATCGTTGTGCGCAACACCTCGCCGAAGGTGCCGATATGGGGCAGGCCGGACGGTCCGTAGCCTGTTTCGAACAGGACGAAACCCTTTTCCGGCGGGGCGTTCTGATAGCGCTTGAGGACCTTGCGTGCCTCTTCAAATGGCCACGCTTTGCTTGTCATCGCACTGTCACGCAAACTCGACATAAGGTATTGTCCCAATCCATGCCCGTCCGCCCGGTGCGGGGGTCAATTCGACGCGGCCTGTGGCGCGCATCATCCCGCCGGTACCTATTGCGAGGGGGGCAGGCGTCAATATTGAGGGGGTGCCGAAGTGGAAAGGAAGACCCATGTCCGAAACCGAACAACTGAGCCTGACGCCGCAGGACGCCCTTGTCGCTGTGATGATCGCCATTTCGGCCTCGGATGAGGACATCCGCACGGCTGAACTGGTCAAGATCAATGCAGCCGTGAACCACCTGCCGGTTTTTGCCAGCTATGATCTGGACCGGATGAACGGTGTCGCGCAGACGGTGTTTGACCTGTTTGAGCAGGAGGACGGGTTGGATGCGTTGTTCGGCCTTGTGCGCGAGGCTTTGCCCGAGCGGCTTTATGAGACGGCCTATGCCCTGGCCTGTGACGTCGCTGCGGCGGACGGCACGCTGGAAGAGACGGAACTGCGCCTGCTCGAAGAGATGCGATATGAGCTGGAGATTGATCGGCTGCATGCAGCGGCGATTGAGCGTGGGGCGCGGGCGCGGCATCTGACAGTCTGATCACTTGGCATTGATGGCTGTGCGTCAGGCGTGATGACCCTTGAGCCATGCCTTTTCAATGAATTGGCGTGCCGCCGGGATGTCCGTCGCCACCGCGTCCACATCCATCAGTGAGACAATGTCGTCGGCGGCATGCGCGATGTTGCCACTGACAAATATCCGGGCGTTGGGGTTGTTGATCCGCAGGGCGAGGACCAGTTTCGCCAGATCAGCCGCAGAATGCCTGCCCGCCGCGGACAATCCGATGATCGGGGTTTCGGATGCCGACAAGGCATCGACCAGTTCGTCGTGCGATTTGCCGACTTTGAGGTCAATATCCCAGCCTTCTTTCCTGAAGATGTCGCTGGCCATGCGCACGCCGAGAACATGCGTTTCGCCCGGAACGGCGGCGAACACGGCTGACTTGACCTCGACAGGGCCGCGCGGCGTGAACAGATGGCTGAGGCCGCGGATGATCGAATAGATACGGCTGGTGCCGACTGTCACTTCGACGAAGGACACGTGGTCATCCGTCCACCACTCACCCAATAGACGGGCCGCCCCCGCAAGGTAGCTGAGGTAGACGGCCTCAAGACTGGCACCATCTTCGCGCAGATTCTGAATGATGCGCGCGCCTTCCTGATCGTCGTCCGAGATCAGAGCGTAGGCGAGCCTTTCGATCTGTTGGGCAGAGGGTGCGTTGATCAAGGTGTTGTTGGTCGCATTTCGCGATTTGATGCGGTTCAGGATTTCAGCGACGATACCATCGATTGAATCTTCGGGGAGTTTCGCCTTGAGGCGGCGCACGTCGGAATGTGCCTTCTGAAAGGTGTCATGGGCGAACTGTCGGTTGGCGTCCATCTTGGCGTTCCCTCCCCTTGGGGCGCAGCCGAATCCGGTGGCGAGTCGGAATCTCAACGCTGGGTAGACGGTAGAGCATGAGTCTTCGATCTGTCAACTTTGGTTTACAGTTGTGTTGCGCGGCGCGATCGCCCATCGCACGCCCGCCTGACCGCCCGTTAACACCCTGTTGATACTTCCACATCCCGAACAGGCCGAACCTCCGGCCTCTGCAAAGAAGGATGTATGGATGAACAAGGCGATCACTGATGGCGTGCTGCTGATGCCGCCGCCCTTTGCGAATGGTCTGGATGTTTGGTCGAGCGGGATTGGAACGCCGGGGTCTGACACGTATCAGAACGCTGCGAACGCTGCGCTTGTCCCAGCCGATCAGGATTTTGGCGGTTGCCTGGAGTTGCTGAAAGTGTCCGACAACACGCGGGTCCGCTATATGGGTGAGACGCCTGTGTCGCCCGGATGCTATCTGCGCGTGACAGCGCGCGTCAAAGCAATTAGCGGCAACCTCCCCACGGCTTGGATCTCGGCATATGCCGCACGGGCCGACGGCAGTTGGATCAGCGGAGTCACTGTCACATCGACCAGTGTGCCGCTGACATCCTACGGCGAGGTCGTTGAGGTGTCGGCGATCGTCGGAATTGGCAATCGGGGTGGCGTGGATTTCGTCTGGGGCGGCGACGCCGCCTATGGGCATTTTGGTATCAGTCTGACGGGACCAAATGGCGGTATCGTGCGCATTGATGACATCGAGATTGAAGACGTATCGTCGGTCTTTCTGGGTGATATTGTTTCCACCGTGGACGTGCGTGATTTTGGTGCCGTTGGCGACGGAACGACGGATGACAGCGATGCGTTTGATGCGGCCAACGCAGCAGCCAATGGGCGTACCATTCTGGTGCCTGCAGGGACATTCCGGTTGGAAAAGGACGTCGCCTTTGACCACCCCGCGAAGTTCGAGGGCCAAGTCGATATGCCTGTCGACAAGATGCTGCTATTGCGCAAGAATTTTGATCTGCCGACCTACATCGAAGCGTTTGGAGAGGAAGGCGTTGCCTTTCGCAAGGCGTTTCAGGCCCTGCTGAACAGTTCGGATCACGAAAGTCTGGATCTGGGTGGACGACGGGTGCAGGTCGATGGACCCATCGATATGCAAGCCGCTGTGCCGAACCGCGATCAGTTCAACACCCGTCGCGTCATTCGCAATGGCCAAATTGAGGCCGTCGGTGACAACTGGGACACGATTGTCGCCACAAGCCCGGCAACCTACAGCACGTCCAATGCGCGCACCCTCACCAACGTGACCAACATTGCGAATATCGAGGTCGGGTCGCTTGTTGAAGGCAACGGCGTGGGTCGGGAAATCTATGTCCGTGATGTCAACATTGCGGCCGAAGAAATCACACTGAACGCGCCGATCTATGATGCGGTCGGCACGCAGACCTACACGTTCAGCCGGTTTCCCTATCTTGTCGACCTGAGCGGCTTTTCGAAGCTGTCCAAGTTCAACATGTCCAACATCGAATTCCAGTGTAACGGCAAGTGCAGCGGCATCCTGCTTGCCCCGACGGGGCCGACATTCGAGTTGCAGGAATGCTTTATCAGCCGTCCAAAGGATCGTGGCCTGACGTCCATTGGCGGCGGGTGCCAGGGCATCCTGATTGATCGCTGCCAGTTCCTGTCCGCCGAAGAAGGTCAGACCGTGGATCAGCGTACGTCCATCGCGCTGAACGTGAATTCCAACGACGCCAAGATACGTGATTGTCGTGCCACGCAGTTCCGCCATTTCATCTGCGCGGCGGGTCAGAACCACCTGATCATGGGCAACCACTTTTTCCAGGGTGATGGTGTGTCCGGTGGCATTCGCACGGCAGGTATTGTCCTGCAGGACAACTTCACCGCCAGTGTGATCAGCGGCAACTATATCGACAATTGTTTTGTCGAATGGACGAACGAGCGGGACCCGACACCACAGTTTACCGCCGGGTTCTCGTTCAGCTCGTTTAGCCTGACCGACAATGTGTTCCTGGCCAGCGATGTGGCGGACTGGTTCAGCTATCTGGTGGTCAAACCACATGGGTCAGGGCATTTCCTGAACGGCGTTTCGGTCACGGGGAACCGGTTCCGTTGCATCAATGGATCGATGACCCGGGCCGAGCGTGTCGATACGAGCTTTTCCGATCTGAACCATGATCGAAATCGTTCGGTCTACTTCGAAGGCAATTCCTATCACAACGTGCAGGAGCAGGCGTCCAATCCGTTGCTGGTTGCCCATGATCAGAACACGAATGCCAAGATCTGGACCATCAGCACCAACAAGCAACTGCCCTTTGAGAGCTATTGCCAGTTTGTGGACTCGGTCGCCTTGACCGGGGACATCCGCAATACCTCCAATGCGCGCGTGTTCGAGAACCCGGTTGGCAAGGGTCGCATCGGCGCGAATGAAGATCAATTCACGCTGGAGTTCGCCTCGACCGTCCGGGGCCAGGTGCGCGCAACGGTTCGCATGGACAAAGACTAAGATTTCTTTTCGGGTGGGCCTTTCGGGGTCCGCCCGGATTTAAAAGCTGCGCCAGAGCCCTAGTTTCAGCGCATATTCTCCATCTTCGGCTTCCAAGCCGATCTGGTAGCGGGTTTCTCCATCCTGTTTGGGCCGCCAGATCAACGATGGCGCGAGTGTGGTGGAGGTGTTTGTTTCGGTGCGGCTGAGAAACACCTGCATCATGACCTGGACGCTGTCGGACAGTGTCAGCCCCACGGTTCCATCAACTTTGAGCGTGATGTTCTGCCCTGTGGTTTCCCATTCGGCCGCTGTGTCGATGGACACCCACCCGGACCGATCCCAGAACGTGACGCCGCGCCCGTAGTTTAAACCCGCGCGCACAAGGGGCGCTGTGTCGCTGCCGAACGTGCTGCCAAGGCCAATTTCATAGGCCAGTTTGTAGGCGCGTTCGCCCGTTGGTACCGGTTTGCGCAGGAACAGAAATGCCGTGCCATCCCCCATGCGCCCTTCGACCACATCCATTTCTGCGTCGGCCTTGAACCCCAGCGTCAGCTTGGGACGCAAACCGTATTCGAAGTAAATTGAGCCGTCTGCCTGTCCGACTTCGTTCAGGGTTGTTCCGAACGACAAAAACGCCGTTCCCACATCACGCATCCATGCACCTGCCTGGGCGGGCAGAGGCAACATCAGGGGTATGAGCAACGCTGCAATGCGCATTCGGGGCGATCCAAAGTGGTTAATGAAACCTGACTTGGCCATCATCTTGGTTAACATTCCGTTAGGACGGCCTCGCCTTCGGGGCGGGGCGGATTAAGTCCAGCGGCATGGAGTTATTGGTTGAAAATGTTCAGTCCTACCCGCGTCCCCCTGCGCTTGAACCGGTGCCGCAACGGGTGCGGGTGATGCTGGGCGGAGCGGTCGTTGTCGACACGACTGCCGCTTTGCGTGTTCTCGAAACGCACCATGCGCCCAGCTACTACGTGCCGCGCGTGGACATTTCCGGTGACGTGTCGCCATCGTCAGGCACGTCGTTTTGCGAATGGAAAGGGCGGGCAACGTACTGGACGATTAACGCCGGTGAAGTCGAGGCGAAAGGCGCGGCCTGGAGCTATCCAAGTCCCTCCGCGCGTTTCGCTGCCCTTCGGGATCACCTTGCGTTTTATGCAGGTCGGATGGAGGCGTGTTTTGTCGGCGCGGTGCAGGTTATCCCGCAGCCGGGAGATTTTTACGGCGGCTGGGTGACGCCCAATCTTACCGGGCAGATCAAGGGCGCGCCGGGCACGCGGCACTGGTGATACCCACTTGTGCGGATGTACCGGGGCAGGTCCCGACCTATCTGTCCGTCAGGACCAAAGGAGGACACACATGCAATGCCCAATTGACGGAACCGAACTTGTGATCGCGGATCGCTCTGGTGTTGAGATCGACTATTGCCCGGCGTGCCGTGGCGTGTGGCTGGACCGGGGCGAGTTGGACAAGATTATTGAACGTGCGGCCGCCTACAGCGCGCCACCACCCCCACCACAGCCGAGCGAACGTACCCAGGACCGCCGCTATGACAGGCCGGGCGGGCGCAAGCGCAAGGGCGGCATGGGCGATCTGCTGGGCGATATTTTCGACTTCTAGGCGACGCGGGCCAGCAGGACCATGGCGAGCAGGGCGCAGGCCAGCCCGGCATATTCACGGGCATAGAGCCTCTCGCCAAACCAGAGCGCGCCAATCATGGCCAGCGCCAGCAATGTGATCATGGAGTAGGCCACGCCGGCCTGCACCAGCGTCACGTGGCGCATGGCGAAGAACCAGAACAGCGCTGAAATTCCGTAGAGAACGCAGCCCAGAACAACGAGGGCGGACCAGATGGGGTGGCCTCCGTCGGCGGCGAATTTGATGGCCGTGTCGCCGATGATGACGATCAGGGCGGTGATGAGGGTGAAACCGAAGCCGAACAATAAATGGGTCATGAAAATCGCCTTTTTGAGGCCGTTTGCACGGCGGGAGGCAGTCATATTCTTGAATAGGTTGAGGGTAGCCGACCCTGTGGGCGCCGCGTAGTGGGGTATTCCCGACCATTGGGGTTTCAGGGTGTCCCATGCTGGGACATCCCTTTGGCTTATAAAAATCAATGGGTTACAGAGCTGAATTAGGGGACTCTTAACCTTTTGGCCTCAGGCCACGGGTGCTGTTGTGCAGGCGCGGAACTTCTGGACGGGCTCTGCTGCGCCCTCCAGAGACACCGTCACGGCGGCGGTCTGGGTGAAGGCAGTGGCGGTTGTGTTGAACTCAAGCCCGTCGAGGACGTTGCCAAAACCGGAGTCCGTCACGGTGAGCGTCGCGCCGTCGGTCTGGTGCCTTTGGGTCGAGATGGTGTTTGGGGCCGCCCCGTCGAAACGGATGGAGAAGGCAGGGGCCGCGGGCCATGCTTGCGGCGTGGTAACCTTGATCGCGTAGAGGCGGGTGGTGTGGTCGTAGGTGAGTTCGACATCCGCGCGCGCCTCGGTGTGGGTGAGGGTGCAGATGGGAGTTGGGGTGAACTCCCACGCGTGGGCCGGGGTGGTGAGGAGGAGGAGGGGGATGAGGTGGCGCATGTTCGGGAAGGTAGTCCGGTTGACGCGTCAGGCCAACGGTGATCGTTGGTGCGTAGGGCGGCGCCCGACCTGGGTGGGCGCTTTGGAGCAGTTGGTTTGCTGGATGGCTTTGAAGCATGGATGTGGGATGGGTGGCTGGTGACTTCGCCAATAGCGCCCTCCCGGGGGAGGTCGGGCGCTGCCCGGCGGTGCCGCCGGGTGCAAACTTGCCGGGTACGCCGTTGACGTATGTGCGCCAATGGCGTATGTGGGTATCAAGGGGCAGTAGAAACCCGGAAGGCAGCAACGACAGGCAGGATAATATGGAGTTGGACAGTGTCAAAGATTTTGAAATCTGTGCCGGGTGTTCCGTTTATGGCGACGGACTACCCGATTACAGTTGCAGAGGTTCCTCAAGCAACTGTCATGCTTGAAGAATTGCTGACAGAATGTCAGCGCGATGAATTGGTAGACTGCTTAGCCTACCAACCAGACGTGGGGGAACCATTGGGAAAGCTTTCCCAAGTGCGGACAAATGTATTCGCATTTGAGACGGCCAATGGCTTCGACGAGATCACGGTTGTGTACTTCTTCCATGATCTAAATATGCCTTTGTACATCCTTGCGGTGTACGAGGGTGAACGGGTTTCAGGACCCACAACACGGGAGGAAATAACTATGGAACGCCTAGCTGCCGAGCTTGTCCAAACTAGCATTAAAGACGCGAGAAAAGCGTCAAACAGCAGTGCCTAGGTATTACCCAGGCTTGGAGATAGAGGCAAAGGAGAATGTACCATGCATGAAGTTATTAAGGGCCTAGAGCAGGCCCTCGAACATGCACGGGGGGTATCAATGGAACGAAAACTCGAAAGGTTCGAGTTCCGGACAACATAGATGTGCGTGCAATTCGAGAAAAACTCGGAATTTCTCAAGCGGAATTCGCAATCCGTTTCGGTTTTAGCTTGTCGAGCTTGAGAAATTGGGAGCAAGGTCGCAGGTTTCCTGACGGACCTGCTCGCACACTGCTTAAGGTGATAGACGCTGATCCAAAAGCAGTTGAAAGTGCACTTACTGGTTAAAACAACTCGGCGGAAGGTGCTTATTGCTTCTTCCGCCGCTTTACATTCCCCCGCGCTGCCCAGCCCGCCCGGCCGTACTCCGCCCAGCCGCCTTCTGCGCATCGCCCACGGCCTTCTCCACCGCGTATTGCCGCGCCAGTGGGTCGTCCGCCACAACCAAATCCACTGCTTCCAGCCGTTTGACCTCGTCCCGTAGCCGCGCGGCCTCTTCGAATTCCAAATTCTCCGCCGCTTTGCGCATGTCCGCGCGCAACCCGTCCAGCACGGTTTGCAGGTTGCCGCCCGCCATGCTTTTGTCGATCTTGGCGGTCACACGGGACTGGTCGGTGTCGCCTTTATAAAGGCCCGCCAGCACATCCTCGACGTTCTTTTTCACCGTCTCGGGCGTGATCCCGTGTTCTTCGTTATAGGCCATCTGCTTGGCGCGGCGGCGGTCGGTTTCGGCCAGTGCGCGCTCCATCGAACCTGTCACCTTGTCGGCATACATGATCACGCGGCCGTCGGCGTTACGTGCGGCGCGCCCGATGGTCTGCACGAGGGATGTTTCGGAGCGCAGGAACCCTTCCTTGTCCGCATCGAGGATCGCGACCAGCCCGCATTCTGGGATGTCGAGCCCCTCGCGCAGCAGGTTGATGCCGATCAGAACGTCGAAGGCCCCGAGGCGCAGGTCGCGCAGGATTTCGATCCGTTCCAGCGTGTCGATGTCGGAGTGCATGTAGCGGACTTTTATGCCCTGTTCGTGCATGTATTCGGTCAGATCCTCGGCCATGCGCTTGGTCAGCGTGGTGCAGAGCGTGCGCATCCCTGCGGCGGTGACGCGGCGCACTTCGTCCAGCAGATCGTCGACCTGCGTGCCGACGGGGCGGATTTCGACCATGGGGTCCAGAAGGCCCGTGGGGCGGATGACCTGTTCGGTGAAGACGCCGCCCGCCTGTTCGAGTTCCCATGCGGACGGGGTGGCCGAGACGAAGACGGATTGCGGGCGCATGGCATCCCATTCCTCGAATTTGAGGGGGCGGTTGTCCATGCAGGAGGGCAGGCGGAACCCGTGTTCGGCCAGTGTGAATTTGCGCCTGTAGTCGCCTTTGTACATGCCCCCGATCTGGGGGACGGAGACGTGGGATTCATCGGCAAAGACGATGGCGTTGTCGGGGATGAATTCGAAGAGCGTGGGGGGCGGTTCGCCCGGGGCGCGGCCTGTGAGGTAGCGCGAATAGTTCTCGATCCCGTTGCAGACGCCGGTGGCTTCGAGCATTTCGAGATCGAAGTTGGTGCGCTGTTCGAGCCGTTGTGCTTCGAGCAGTTTGCCCTCGTTCACAAGCTGGTCGAGGCGGATTTTGAGTTCCTCTTTGATCTTGATGATGGCCTGGGACATCGTCGGTTTTGGCGTCACGTAGTGGGAGTTGGCGTAGACGCGGATATGCTCCATCACGGCTGTCTTTTCCCCCGTCAGGGGGTCGAATTCCGTGATGCTTTCCAGTTCCTCGCCGAAGAAGGAGAGCCGCCATGCGCGGTCATCAAGGTGTGCGGGGAAGATTTCGAGCGCGTCGCCCCGGACCCGGAAGGTGCCCCGGAAAAACGCCTGATCGTTGCGTTTGTATTGCTGGGCGACGAGGTCGGCGATGACCTGGCGCTGGTCGTAGGATTTGCCGACCTTGAGGTCTTGCGTCATCGCGCCGTAGGTTTCGACCGAGCCGATGCCGTAGATGCAGGAGACCGATGCGACGATGATCACGTCGTCCCGTTCCAAGAGCGCCCGCGTGGCGGAGTGGCGCATGCGATCGATCTGTTCGTTGATCTGGCTTTCTTTTTCGATGTAGGTGTCGGAGCGCGCGACGTAGGCCTCGGGCTGGTAGTAGTCGTAGAAGCTGACGAAGTATTCGACGGCGTTGTCGGGGAAGAACCCTTTGAATTCGCCATAGAGCTGCGCGGCCAGTGTCTTGTTGGGTGCAAGGATGATGGCGGGGCGCTGGGTTTCCTCGATCACCTTGGCCATGGTGTAGGTCTTGCCTGTGCCCGTGGCCCCCAGAAGCACCTGATCGCGGTCGCCTGCCATGACACCTGCGCTCAGTTCCTGGATCGCGGTGGGCTGGTCGCCTGCGGGCTGGAATTCGGTGTTCATGCGCAGCCGCTGCCCGCCTTCGAGCTTGAGGCGGGTGCGGACATCTTCGGCCGGGTTGGCGAGGAAGGTGTCGGTGGAATCGGTGTGTACGTGGGGCATGATGCTAACTTGGCCTGATTGGCGTTGCGTGCAAGGGGGTGCGGCGTTGCTGCTGTCAGGAATTGGCAGGGGCAAAGAGGGCCATGGGTTCAACGAGTCCCTTGAGCGGTTCGGTGCTGACGTGACGCATGTTCAGGCCGGATTGATCGGCGAGCGTTTGAGACACCAGCACGTCCTCGTTCAGGCGGGTGCAGCAGGCCTCGACCCGCGCGGCGGTGTTCACCGCCTGACCCAGCACAGTAAAGTCGATGCGGGCGCGGGCCCCGACATTGCCATAAAGGACAGACCCGAAATGGATGCCGATCCCGAAGGCCACGGGCAGTTCGGCGAGGGCCGCGATCCCCTTGGCGGCATGGGCGGCGGCGATGGCTTGGCGGCAGGCGTTCTGTCGTCCGTCCTCGCTGCCGTCGCTGGGAAACAGGGCCAGCACCCCGTCGCCCATGAACTTGAGGATTTCGCCGTCATGGGAGTCGACGGCGTCCGAGATCACCTCGAAATAGCGGTTCGCGATTTCCAGCGCTTCGCCCGCTGGTCGGGTGGCGTTAAGCGCAGTCCAGCCGCGGATGTCGGAGAACAGAATGGCCGCTTCGATCGTTTCGATGTCGCCGCGGGTGATCTGACCCTCAAGCACCCGGCGGCCCGTGCGGGGACCCAGATAGCTGGTGGCGATGGCGGTGGCGAGGTGATCGTGGCGGTGCGCCTCGACCACTGGTGCCAAAACGTCTGACAAGGTGTCGAGCAGCGCGATGTCGTCATCGCTGAACCCCGGCCCATCGGCGACAAAGATGACCATGCCGAACGACCCGGTGGCGAAGGCCATGGGCCTGCCGTACCAGTCAGAGGCACCGCGTTCTCGCAGCTCGTGCAGGACAAGGTGATCATCTGGCCCCAAACTGTCGTCAAGACGGCGGCGATAGGGGGCTTGGGTGTTTGAGATGATCTCCATCGGGCTGCCGACATAGGTGGTGCGGGTTTCCATGCCGTGCCCGGTGCGCAACTGGTCCGGATTTTCGCTATCGGTTCCGTGCGGGTCCCAGATGTAGCTGACTGCGGCGATCAGGGGGTGGGTGGTGCGCATCCCCATGCGCAGACGCATCAGCGGCACGCCTGCGTCCCGCAGACGGGGGCCGAGGCCGTCGGTCAGGGCCTTGAGCCCGTGCATCCGCCCGTCAGTCAGGATCCAGTGAATGAGAGGGACGGCATCATGCATCTGTCTGATATGGCACTGTTACGATCTGAGACAAATCGTATCTTGCGCGGGCAGGGCGAATTTCCGATATACGAGGGCGGAACATCAGGAGCCATCCCATGCGCGCACGCATCTTTCAGCCCGCCAAGACTGCCATGTCGTCCGGCACGGCCAAGACCAAGCACTGGGTGCTGGAATTTGCGCCTGCCTCTGCGCGGTCGGTCGATCCGCTTATGGGCTGGACGTCGTCCGATGACACGCAGGCACAGGTCCGCATGACCTTTGAGACCAAGGAAGCGGCGCAGGAATATGCAGATCATCACGGGATCGACGCCGTGGTTCAG
Organism: Tateyamaria armeniaca; assembly: GCF_045797845.1. Classification (NCBI taxonomy): domain Bacteria; kingdom Pseudomonadati; phylum Pseudomonadota; class Alphaproteobacteria; order Rhodobacterales; family Roseobacteraceae; genus Tateyamaria; species Tateyamaria armeniaca. Next base: position 569,992 of record NZ_JBHDIY010000002.1, on the reverse strand, counting down.
GACCCCAACAAACGCCGCGCCAACATCCGCCCCGGCGGCTATGGCGAGAATTTCGCAACCGGGCGGCGTGGGGCATGGACGCATTAAACATTGCCCGCGACAGGCCTGACAGCCCGGACGTTCAGGCGCTGCTGATCCGTCATTTCGAGTTGATGCGCGCAAGCTCGCCCGAGGAAAGCTGTCATGTGATGGAACCGGGCGCGTTGCTGGAACGCGATGTGACCTTGTTGGCCGCACGTGATGGAGATGCCGTTCTGGGCGTGGGCGCATTGGCGCAGGTTGAACCCGGGCACGGCGAGTTGAAATCGATGCACACCAGTGCCGAGGCGCGGGGACGCGGTGTGGGCCGCGCCATCCTTGCCGGGCTGTTGAACGAGGCGCGCGCGCAGGGCATGGCCCGTGTCAGCCTTGAAACCGGCACGGCCGGGATGTTCGCCCCGGCCCGCGCGCTTTATGCCGCGCACGGGTTCGAAGAATGCCCGCCATTTGGCGATTACACTGTCGATCCGCTGAGCGTTTTCATGACAACCACGCTTTGACACCCTTGCCCCGTGGCCGCACCTGCGGCATGAGGGGAACGCGCGGTCCCGTAGCTCAACTGGATAGAGCACCTGACTTCTAATCAGGATGTTGAGGGTTCGAGTCCTTCCGGGATCGCCAGCGTTTTTTCGAATACCTTTGATGGGTGACGAGCCCGTGGCGTCGGCGGAGCGGGGGCTGGCGAACCGACCTGTCTGCTAAGGCGTTTTATGGTAGCCAAGACACGTTGTCTGCTCAAGCTAAGCGCATGTGGCTGCAAAATCGCCTGACCGCGGGCCGGTCCGGCGATGGCACGGCGGCCTGCGGCCTTGATTCCGTGCCTTGGGAGTCTTGGAGTTACTGCCCGGCGCGGCACGCGATCCGGGTTTGAGCGCCGCTACAAGTACGCCCGACACCCGCGCGTGTCCAGATCTCGATCATGACCCAATGGTCACAGTCTTGAATTCTGATCCCGTAACCACCTCTGATTCATCAATAATTGTTGCCAGATCGCGCCAGACTGTCTTAACCAAGGGTTAAGGACCGCCAAAAGGTCCACTATTGAGGAACGTCAGATGAACCAATTTACCAACATGGATAACATGGTGGTGCCGGACGTCTTTTATGACCGGTACTATCAGCGTCGCTTGCCCGACACCCCAAAGGGTTACCCCAACGGCTGGATGTCACCCAACGATCTGACACTGCTTTATAACGCCGCCTATCTCAGCACCGGTCACGTGCTTGAGGTTGGTCCGTGGCTCGGTCGTTCGACCACGGCACTGGCGATGGGGCTGCGTGACCGGCAGGCCGATGGTGCGGCCCCCGTCAGTTTCGACACCATCGATTTCGGCATCACTAGCGCGAATGAATGGCAGGAAAGGTTCGGTGAAACGCTGGATCTGAACAAGCAGAACGGCCGTGTGGCCGACGCCGTTTATCACCCCGGTGGCACGGTGGCCGTGTTGATCCAGAACATGAAGGACAACCGTCTGCTGCCTTATGTGTCGAATTTCATTCGCGGTGATTTCATCGATTGCCCAATCTCGCGCAAGTACAGCCTGATTTTCTGTGACACGACCCATGATGATGCCGAGATTGAGCGCACGTTGCCCAAGCTGGCCAAGATGGCGGGCAAGGGTTGCACGTTTGTGTTTGATGACGTGATTACTGCGCAGCGGGCGGACCTGATCTGCAGCTATCTCAAGACCAAGCGTTTTGTGATGAGCGCGCAGATTTTTCCGCAGCGCAAGAAGTTCTGCAAGGTGATGCTGGTCGAGACCTGAGCCTTCCAGCGTAGGGAATGAGATGTGCCGTGGCCGATTGAGCCGCGGCGCATTTTGACGTCCGGACCTGTGTTCGCCCTGCACGCGTGGTTTCATTTTTATATATTGCACGCTTGCGCGACGCCTTTTGGGCTGCAATGCTCAATATATGAGCAGATTAAGAACGCTGATCGCAGGCGCGCTGATCATAACAGGCATAAGTGGCGCAGCGCGGGCCAATGACGATCTGGTGCTGGTTTTTGCCGGATGCACCGGGCGCCTCTCTGCTGAAATGGAGTTTTCGTGGCTGATGAGCGATGGGCGTGGTGACGCCTTGCAGGCGCAGCGGCAGCGCTTTGTCTCCATCCTTGATGCGGTCATGCCGTCCGAGCGTGCGCGTGAAACACTTGGGCGTCGGATCGAGGCGAAGCTGGCCCATTCGGCGATGCTGACCACGGCCCATTTCGGGACGGATGCGCGCCTGTCAAAGATGGCGAGGCAGCAGACGCAGTTGAACGTGCAGGCCTGCCAAAACCTGCTACTTGAGGGCTAAGCCCGAAAATCCGCTGTTTTTCCGCTCAGAAATTACGCGCATGGCGGGATTTCTGCCCAATTAGTAATCGGCCATGTCGGGCGGCCTGACCAACCCACAAGATGAACTCGGCCTCTGCGCGGCGGCGCATCTAGATAGGCGTCGGTCCAGTCAGGGCCGTTTAATTGTGCGGCGGCATCAGAATTGGAACCCTGGACACCACCGCACGCGCCTAACTTAAAGCGCAAGGGTGATATGAGGCCGATTGGTCCATTTCGCAATGCCCTCGCGCACCGCGCTAGAGGAAACGAAATGTCAAAATCCCTTCTTGGAACCACCGCTGCCGTACTGCTGGCAACTGTGCTCCCCGCTGCCGCCCAGGACTGCCCGATCAAAGTGGGTGTGCTGCACTCGCTGTCCGGCACGATGGCGATCTCTGAAACGACGCTCAAAGACACGATGGAAATGCTGGTCGAACAGCAGAACGCCGCCGGTGGCGTGCTGGGCTGCGAGTTGGAGGCCGTTGTGGTCGACCCCGCGTCCGACTGGCCGCTGTTTGCTGAAAAAGCGCGTGAATTGCTAACCGTGCACGAGGTCGATGTGATCTTTGGCAACTGGACGTCCGTGTCCCGCAAATCCGTGCTGCCCGTCATCGAGGAACTGAACGGCCTGCTGTTCTACCCTGTGCAATACGAGGGCGAAGAGTCCTCGAAAAACGTGTTCTACACTGGCGCTGCCCCCAACCAGCAGGCGATCCCGGCCACGGACTATTTCCTTGAGGAACTGGGCGTCGAAAAATTCGCGCTGCTTGGCACCGACTATGTCTATCCCCGCACAACCAACAACATTCTTGAGGCATACCTCAAGGCCAAGGGCATCGCAGCCGAAGACATCTTTGTGAACTACACGCCGTTTGGTCATTCTGACTGGTCCAAGATCGTCGCGGATGTCGTCGCCCTTGGCGCGGATGGCAAGAAGGTTGGCGTGATTTCCACGATCAACGGCGATGCGAATGTGGGCTTTTACAAGGAACTGGCCGCTGCCGGGATCTCTGCCGATGACATCCCCGTCGTCGCCTTCTCGGTCGGTGAAGAGGAACTCGCCGGTCTCGACACATCCAACCTCGTCGGCCACCTCGCGGCCTGGAACTACTTCCAATCTGCCGAGTCCGACGCCAACGAAGCATGGGTCGAAGCGTGGAAAGCCCGCATGGGCGAAGACCGCGTGACCAATGATCCGATGGAAGCACATTACATCGGTTTCAACATGTGGGTGAACGCGGCCACGGCGGCGGGCACCACGGATGTCGATGCCGTGCGCACCGCGATGTACGGGCAGGAATTCCCGAACCTCACCGGTGGCACCGCTGTGATGCTGCCCAACCATCACCTCGCCAAGCCCGTGCTGATCGGTGAAATTCAGGCCGACGGACAGTTCGACATCATCAGCCAGACGTCCGAAGTGCCGGGCGATGCGTGGACCGACTTCCTGCCTGAATCCGCTGTGCTTGTGTCGGATTGGAAAGAGCTGGGTTGCGGGATGTACAACACCCAGACCGAGACCTGCGTGCAGATCGAATCCAACTACTGATCGCGTTGATCTGAAAAGACAATTCAGGGGGCGGCTTTCGCCCTCTGACCACTTGGGGCAGGTGTGTATGCGACGACTTTTGGCTTTCATGGTTTGCCTTGCGCTGGCGATGCCTGCCGCTGCACAAAATGCGGACGCCCCCATTCAAAAGGTGCTGCAAACCCACGCCGACCTGATCGCAAAGGCCTCGCGCCGCACCATCCAGACGGCCATCGACGCACTCACCGCCAGCGGCCTGCCTGCCGCACAAGAGGTGTTGGAACGCTGGCAGGACAAGGAGATGTGGCAGGACGAGGAAACCGGCCTGTTCGTCTTTGCCGAGGAAATCGACCGCGACACGATCCGCATTTTTGATGTGGCTGACGGGGCCGATCTGGGGGAAGTCCCGGATGACACCTATGACCAGCTTAAACCCAACAGCGGGGTGCGTGGCCTGATCGCGGCGGGCCTTGTGAAATTCCAGCTGATCGATGACAGCCCCGCCATCCGCCGCCTTGCGCTCGACGCGATCGCCCGCGACCCCAAGGAGAGCCACCTTGCCGCCCTGCGCGATGTGATCGCGGACGAACCCAGCCCGGCGCTGGCCGCTATCATGACCCGGCTGGAACGGTTGCTGACAATCGAATTCGGGGATGATGAGGCCGAAAAGATCGCGGCGATTGCACATTTCGACGGTGATCTGGGCGTCGATGCGCGCGCTGCGCTCAACCCCCTTGTCACCACGCGGATCGAAGTGGGCCAAACTGTCCCTGAAGGCCCCGAGGTGGTGCGTACCCTGCGCACGGGTGACGAGGCGTTGCCGAAAACCAAAGCCTATCAACTGCTTGTCGATGCCGACCTCGCCCCGCCGCTGATCCCGGCCAGCGAAGTGCGCGAGGCCCTGATCCGCAACATTGACGGCAGCACCGTGGCCGGTGTGCAGGTGGCGAGCCTTGACACCGACCGCGCCCGCAATGCCGCCTTTGCCACGCTGGTGGCCGAGGGTTTGGCCGACCCCGCCGCCACCGAAGAAGAGATCGACACAGCGCTGGCCGCCTACCAGTTCTTTGAGGTGTTCATCGGAGCGCCACCCAGCGTGGCGCTGGCCGCCCAGGAGGTGCTGAGCGGCATCGAAACCAAGCTTGCGCTGAACCAGACTGCCGATCTGGCGCTCGATGCCATCTCGCTCGCGTCGATCTACTTCCTTGCGGCCATTGGCCTTGCCATCACCTTTGGCGTCATGGGCGTGATCAACATGGCCCATGGCGAGTTCATCATGATGGGGGCCTATACGGGTTATGTGGTGCAGCTTTTTGTGCCCGATCACACCCTGTCGATCCTGCTGGCGATTCCGCTCGCCTTTATGGTGACCTTCGCCGCCGGGGTCGCGATGGAGCGGCTGGTGATCCGCTGGCTTTATCACCGGCCCTTGGAAACACTGCTGGCCACGTTCGGGGTGTCCATCGCGCTGCAGCAGCTCGCCAAGAACATCTTTGGCACGCAGGCCCGTCCGCTGACTGCGCCCGGCTGGCTGGATGGGTCGATGGTGATCAACGACGTTGTTTCGATCAGCTATATCCGCATTGCGATTTTCATTCTGGCGCTGATCTTCCTTGCCCTGTTCCTCATCGTGATGAACCGCACGCGGCTGGGCCTAGAGGTGCGTGCGGTCACCCAAAACCCGCGCATGGCGGCAAGCATGGGTATCAACCCCGATCGCATCAACATGCTGACCTTCGGCTTTGGGTCGGGCATTGCGGGCATCGCAGGGGTCGCCATCGGGCTTTACGCCAAGGTGACCTCGGAAATGGGCAGCGACTATATCGTGCAGTCGTTCATGACGGTGGTTGTGGGTGGCGTCGGTAACATCTGGGGCACACTTCTGGGTGCGGCCATGGTGGGGTCCATGCAGAAGGGGATCGAGTTCCTCAACCCCTCCAACACGTTGGCGGCGCAGACCTACATGATCCTGTTCATCATCCTGTTCATCCAGTTCCGCCCCCGTGGGATCATCGCCCTCAAGGGCCGCGCGGCGGAGGCCTGAGATGACTGATACCGCTTCTTCTGGCCGAAAATACCACGGGGGTCTGGCGGCTGGCCCCCAGTCCCGTCCATTCATCCAGCGCCACCCGTCTGTGCTGATCTTCATTGCCTGCCTCGCGCTCTTCACCCTTGGCGTCACAATCCTGTCCGAAGGGTTCGGGATCGGCGTGATCTCCACCAGTTTCGTCAAGACACTTGGCAAGACGCTGTGCCTGTGCATGGTCGCGCTCGCGATGGATCTGGTCTGGGGCTATTGCGGCATCCTGTCCCTCGGGCACATGGCGTTTTTTGGCATCGGCGGCTATGCCATCGGCATGTGGCTGATGTATGCGCGCACCGAGATTATCGTGGTGCAAAGCCTTGCCGCTGCGCCCTTACCCCCACGGCAGGCGAGATTTCCCAAGGCATCGCCACCCAGATTTTCGGCGTCGTGGGTGCGTCGGAGTTTCCACCGATCTGGGCCTTTGCCCATTCGCTGCCTTTGCAACTGGCCGCCATCGTGATTGTGCCGGGGCTGCTGGCGTTGGTCTTTGGCTGGCTGGCGTTTCGCAGCCGGGTGACGGGGGTGTACCTGTCGATCCTGACGCAGGCGATGACGCTGGCGATGTCACTCTACTTGTTTCAGAACGACTCCGGCTTGCGCGGCAACAATGGGTTGTCGGGTCTGCAGAATCTGCCGGGCCTTGGGGATGTGCCGCAATCTACCGTGTCGATCTGGTTTCTCTGGGCTTCGGCTTTGGCCCTCGGTCTGGCCTACCTGCTTTGCGCGTGGATCGTGTCGGGCAAGTTCGGCTCGGTCATCCGCGCCATCCGCGATGACGAGGCGCGCGTGCGCTTTCTGGGCTATTCGGTGGAGGCCTACAAGCTGACCATCTTCACCCTCACCGCCGTCATCGCCGCCATTGCCGGGGCGCTGTATTACCCTCAGGCGGGCATCATCAACCCGGCGGAAATCGCGCCCATCGCGTCGATCTATCTGGCGGTCTGGGTGGCGATTGGCGGGCGCGGGCGGCTCTATGGTGCGGTGATCGGGGCGGCGTTTGTCTCGCTTGTCTCCACGTGGTTCACAGGCGGACAGGCGCCGGACATCAACCTTGGGTTCTACACGATCTCTTGGGTGGATTGGTGGACCGTGCTGCTTGGCTTTTCCTTTGTCGTCGTCACTCTTTTTGCCCCCAAGGGCATCGGCGGACTGATCGACCTTGTGCCCGGCCCGAACCGCCACGGCGCGGATCTGGGCCCTGATCCGGGCAGTTTGCGCGAAAGCGAGGCGGACAAATGAGCACCCTTCTCGAAGTCTCCGGTGTTTCGAAATCCTTTGACGGATTCAAGGCGATCAACAACCTGTCCTTTCAGATCGGCGAGCCGGAAATGCGCGCAGTGATTGGCCCGAACGGGGCTGGCAAAACGACGTTCATGGACATCGTCACGGGCAAGACCAAACCGGATGAAGGCACGGTGCTGTTCGGGGAAAAGTCGCAGTCCCTGCTGAAGCTGACGGAAAGCCAGATCGCGCAGGCGGGCATCGGGCGCAAGTTCCAGCGCCCCACCGTGTTCGAGGATCAGAGTGTGAGCGACAACCTGATGATGGCGCTGAAAAAGGACCGCAGCCCGTGGGCGGTTCTGCGCTTTCGGCCCAGGCGAGAGGACCACGCGTCGGTGGCGAAACTGGCCGACGAAATCGGGCTGACCGATCAACTGCCGCGCAAGGCGGGCGAGTTGAGCCATGGCCAGAAACAGTGGCTGGAGATCGGGATGCTGCTGGCACAGGACCCGCGCTTGCTGCTGGTTGATGAGCCTGCGGCGGGCATGACCCCGGCAGAGCGGGAACACACCACCGACATTCTGGTCGAGGCGGCCAAGACCCGCGCGGTTGTCGTGGTGGAGCATGACATGGAATTTGTGCGCCGTCTCAATTGCAAGGTGACGGTGCTGCACGAGGGGTCTGTGCTGGCCGAGGGCACGCTGGACCATGTGACCGCCAATGAAAAAGTGATCGAGGTTTATCTTGGCAGATGACGTGCTGAACATCACGGACCTGACCCTGCACTATGGTGGCAGTCAGATCCTGAACCGGGTCAGCGTGACCGCGCGCCGCGGTGAAGTCACTTGCGTGATGGGCACCAATGGAGTGGGCAAGACCAGTCTTCTGAAGGCGATTTCGGGCACGCATCCGCGCTCGGGCGGGACGTATCGCTTGGACGGAGTCGAGATTGGCCGCGCTTCGGCCCATGCACTTGCGCAACAAGGCGTGGCTTACGTCCCGCAAGGACGCGAGATTTTTCCGTTTCTGACCGTGAAGGAAAACCTTGAAACCGGGTTTGCCTGCCTGCCTCGATCTGAACGGTCGGTGCCTGAGGAGATTTTCGACCTGTTTCCCATCCTCAAAGAATTCCTGGGCCGTCGCGGCGGTGATCTGTCCGGCGGGCAGCAGCAGCAACTGGCCATCGCCCGCGCCCTTGTGACCCGCCCCAAGCTGCTGCTGCTGGATGAACCGACCGAAGGCATCCAGCCCAACATCATCCAGCAGATTGGCCGCGTGATTGCACAACTGCGTGCCCGGGGCGACATGGCCATTGTGCTGGTCGAGCAGTATTTCGACTTTGCCCGCGAGCTTGGCGATCAGTTTTTGGTGCTGGAACGTGGTGCGGAAAAGCTGCGCGGGCGGGCTGATGAGATCGAGCGCGACACGCTGCTGGCGGCGGTTTCGGTCTAGCGGGTGTCGATGGCCCGTGCCGCTGATCCGGTCAGACCTTTGGCAAAATTCTCGCCCTCTTCCGGTTGCAGCAACGCCTGACGCAGACGTTGCGGTTCGGGCAGCACAACGGCGCGGCGCGCGCGGAATCGTCCGTCATAGGGGCCGAAATAGACCGCGCGCAGACGTGCGAACGGATCGAGCGTCAGGCGGCGTGCAAAACTGTGCCCGAGGCCCGAAATGCGGAAGCCCGGGTCTTCCTCGATGGGCTCGAGATACCCTTCGATAGACAGTTGCCGCAGCGACTGACCGCCCCGGAACCGCCCCAGTTCCACCGATGCGCTGGCAAGCGCGCCGCCTGTGAACTGCCCCGACACGATTGCGAATTGCCCGGCGATCAGGATGTCGCCATCGGCCAGTTTGATTGGCGTCTGACCAATGCGCCATCCGGTATCCGGGCTGCCAACGGCCACACCCGCAACGCTGTCGCCGCTTTGCGGGGCGAGTTGCAGCAGGCTGGCGTGCAGCGATCCGTCGGGCTGCCACAAGCCGTGTGCGACAACGCGCTGGCCGATCACCGCCGCGGCGGATTGGGCCGTATCAAGGCGCAGCGCCGTTCCATTGATCGCATAGCCCTGACGGTTACGGGTCAACGTGCCGGTCAGCGGGGCATCGATGTCGATCTGTTGCGCCTCGAACCGGCCAAGCCGGGTGCGGGCCACCAGGCTGAGGGCCGTGCCGGGCACAAGCATCGTGTCACTTGCGGCCCGCCCATTGGCAAAGACGCGCACGTTCGAGGGCAATTCGACCCGCAGGCCATTCACCAGCACAGAGCCTGCACCGGTCATCAACCCGACGATACCGGTGCCGCCGATCCCGCCTTCGAACGGGTCGTCGCCGAGTTGTGCAGTCGAAATGGCAGGGGCACATCCCGTAAGGGCTGTCGCCCCCATCAGGCTAAGAAGATGGCGTCGGTTCAGGCGTGTCACTTGTCTTTTGGCCCTTGTTCTTCGGCGCTTTTTTCTGCGTCCTCGCGGTAAAAGTAAATGCCCAGACGGTAGCGTTGGCGCGGTCCGCCTGAGTCCTTGTCGCGCCGGTGTGCGGCACTGCTTTGGCGGTTCAGATCTTCGAGCAGTGTTTGGGATTGGGTGCGTGCTTGCGCTTCGATGTCGTCCACAGCCTCTGGTGTCATCTGGTTGTAGAACACGGATCGCTCGAAAAAGGGCGGTGTGTCGGACAACAGGTTTTCTGTGGCGGCGGCCAGGTGGTCCCCGACATTGGCACCAAAGAACGCCTCTTTTTCGGAGGATGTCGCGCTGCCGACAATCGTGTCGGTGTTGAGGTGCAGCAGGTCACCGGATGCGCTGACCAGTCCGCCGCGTTCAAGCTCGTCAAGCACGGTGCGCGGGCGCACGTCCTTGCTGACGGACTGTACCAGCGTTTCGAAACTGGGCGCGTTGTCAGCGGCGCGGGGCAGGGGTGATGGCGCGCCTTTGGCGTCGGTGAAGTCGGGGTGCGACATCCATTGGCCGATGACCGTGGCAAGCAGCGCACTTTTGCGCCGCGCCTCGGCGGTGCCGTCGTCGGTTTCGGCGCGGATCGTGCGGATATCCTTGCGGTGCACACCGGTCAGCAATGCGATGCGACTGTCGGTGGGGGGCGTGCCGTCGAGGCCAAAACTTTCCTGTGCCACCTCGACATAGACCCGTTTCAGCAGGGCATAGATCACCGGCGCTGTCAGCCCGCGCGCGATCATTGTGCGGACCAGAGGGCGCAGTAGCCCCCTGAGAACACGCAGAAATGCGTCTGATGCGCTGGTTTGATTTTCACTTGCCATGACCAGACATTAGCGCTGCGTGGAATTTTTTTCCACGCCAAACCTTGATTTTGCGGCGCAGTGCGTCACTTCGCCTCGTGTGGGAAAAATTCCCACTCAAGAATTGTGATGGCCGCCCGCGCCTCACCTCAAAAGGAGACAGAATGATGAAACGCCGTAGCTTTGTGAAGATGACCGTAGCTGGTGCAACCCTGGCCGCTCTGGGCGCCTGCGCCGAGATTAACACGCAGCCCGATATCGTGGATACCGCCGTTGCTGCCGGGTCCTTCAACACGCTGGTTGCCGCCGTGCAGGCTGCCGATCTGGTTGATACGCTGAAAAGCCCAGGGCCCTTCACCGTGTTCGCCCCGACGGACGCTGCATTCGCCAAGCTGCCTGCCGGCACGGTCGACAACCTGTTGTTGCCCGAGAACAAGGACCAGCTGGTTGCGATCCTGACCTATCACGTGGTGCCCGGTCAGACCCTTGCCGCCGATCTGGCTGGTCAGCGTCTGAGCGTTGCGACTGTGAATGGGGCCAACGTGCACATTGACGGACGCAATGGCGTCAAGGTCGAGCAGGCCAATGTCACTCAAGCCGACATCCTGACCTCCAATGGCGTGATCCACGTCATCGACAGCGTTTTGCTGCCCTAAGCCACTCCGGACGCATCCCGTGGGCATGTCGCCTGCGGGGTGCTTTCCGCCTCAGGCCACCTGCGTGCCGTGGCTCCAGACCTGACGCGCCACTGCTGTGCCGTCATCAATGGCAAAGCGGATCACATCCGCGCGTTTCCCGACTTCGAGAACACCGCGATCTTTTAGACTGACGGCTTGTGCCGGATTGGCCGTCACTGTGGCGATGCCGCGCGCCAGATTGCCCCAGACATCGCCCAGTTGCACGGCTGACAGCAGTAAGGCGGCAGGCACGTAATCTGACGATACGATGTCCAGCAATTCCCGTTCCGCCAAATCCTGTGCTGCGACGTTGCCCGAATGTGACCCGCCGCGCACAAGGTTCGGGGCACCCATGATAATGGCGATGCCGTGGTCGCGGCAGGCCTGTGCTGCCTCGACCGTGGTGGGGAATTCGGCCATCGTCACCCCGTGCCCTGCCGACGTGCCCACCTGTTCGGCGGTGGTGTCGTCATGGCTGGCCAGAACTGCGCCAAGGCGTGTGCCATCGCGCACGGCTGCGGCCTCGTGGATCGCACCAAGGCGATTTTGCAAGTCCAGCAGGTTGGCGACGTGTTCGGTAAAGTCCTCTTCGCTCATCTGTCGCTTGCCCATGACATAGCCCTTCATCTTTTCGATATCGCGAAACTGGCGTTGCCCCGGCGTGTGGTCCATGAGGCTGACAATGCGCACGCGGTCTTCGGGCGTGAATTCGGCAAGCTCATCAGGCAGGGTTTCTGAACAGATCTCGGCGCGCAGGTGCAGGAAATGGCTGATCTTGAGCGCACCGCGGGCGCGCAGGGCCAACAGCTCTGACGACAAAGCGCGCGCATATTTGAGGTAGCGCCCCTTGCTTTCAGGGATCGAGCCGACGCGCATCGCATCGAACACGGTCGTAATCCCACACCCCGCCATTTCGCGGTCATGTGCCAGAATGGCGGGCCCATGCGGCCATTCCACCTTGGGGCGTGGGGTGATGTGGCGTTCAAGATTGTCGGTGTGCAATTCGATCAGACCGGGCGCGAGGTAGTCGCCGTTGCAATCAAGCGCCCCGACGGGAACGGATGCACCGGTATCCATGGATGCGATCAGCCCATCACGCAATTTCAGGCTGCCGGTCACAACCTCATCCCGAAGGATCAGCTTGGCGTTGGCGAGGATCGTTTCTTGTGTCATGTGACTGTCATCTCAAACTGGAATGGGATCGTTCATGTTTACGCGCTACGCCATCTACTACACGCCCGCACCGGGCACGCCACTGGCTGATTTCGGGGCGCGTTGGCTGGGATGGGACAGCGCCGACGGCGTTGCACGCCCGCATCCGAAAATGAACGGGCTTGATGTGGCGCATATCACGGCGCGTCCGCGAAAATACGGGTTCCATGGCACCATCAAACCGCCGTTTTATCTGGCCGAGGGCACAACGGCCCAGGGGCTGTCGGACGCGGTGGATGCCTTGTGTGCGGATGCGGCACCTGTCGCGCTTGACGGGTTGAAACTGTCGCGGCTGGGTCGCTTTCTGGCGCTCGTGCCGTCCGGGGATGCATCCGATCTGGCCGCGCTGGCAGCACGCGGCGTTCAGGAACTGGATGCCTATCGCGCCCCGCCGACCGAGGCCGAATTGGCCAAGCGCCGCGGTGCACGGCTGAGCGCGGCCCAAGAAGCGCAATTGGTGCGCTGGGGATACCCTTATGTCCTTGACCAGTTCCGCTTTCATCTGACGCTGACCGGCCCGCTTGATGATGAAACGGCGGACCATGCGCAAACGGCCCTTGCCGATCCGTTGTCCGACCTTGACCTCGCCCCCTACCACATCGACGGTCTGACCCTTCTGGGTGAGGATGAGCATGGGAAATTCCAGCAAATTCATCGCTATACCCTTTCCGGATAGAGCGCGGACAATGCGGTGTCGACCGTTGTGTCCAGTGCGCCGGAATTGTCGATCACGACGGCGTTGATGCTGTCCGGGATACCTGATCCGGCCCGTTCAAGCCTGCGTGCGATGTCTGCCGCATCCTCGCGGCCCCGTCCTGCAAGGCGGCTGGCCAGAACGTCGGGTTTGGCTGTGAGTGCGATGATCACGAGGCTGGGAAAGCGCACCTGTGCTGCGTCCAGCACGCCGCGTGACAGGTTTGCCAGCATATCGTGCCCTGCTGCGAGGTCCGCATCCACGCCTGCCGGAATGCCATAGTGTAGCCCGTGGGCCGCCCACCACAGCGCAAAGTCCCCGGCATCCCGCATGGCCGCAAAGCGGGCCATGTCGACGCCGTCAAACGCCTCGCCCCCGGCGGTGCTGGGTCGGGTGATCACACGGCGCACAAGCCCAAGGCGCGGATCAGCCCCGGCCATCGACTGCATCACCGTATCCTTGCCCACGCCTGAGGGACCCACAATTGCGATCATGCGGCCCGTCATGCCGCAACCCCGGGGCAAATGCGCTGACATCGATTTCGCGGTCGCACACCTGTTCGCGCACAGCATCGTCATGGAAGATGCTCACGATGGCCGCACCGCGCGCCTTGGCCTCGGCGATCATGTCGATCACCACGGCGCGGTTGTCGCCATCAAGGCCCCCGGTCGGTTCGTCCATGAACACGAGCCGTGGTCCGGTCACCAGATTGCGTGCAATCTGCAGACGCTGCTGCATACCGCCGGAAAACTGGCTGGGTCGGTCGTCGATGCGGTCGTTGGCAATCTCGACAAGGGCCAGCCAGTCGATCGCCTGCCCGCGTATGTCACCGTAATGCCGCGCGCCCACAGCCATCAGCCGTTCCCCGACATTGCCACCGGCGCTGACATTCATGCGCATCCCGTCCGTGCGGGTGTCAAACATCACGCGGCCTGCATCGGGTGGCAGATGCCCGGACAGGCAGTTCAGCAAGGTGGTCTTGCCCGACCCGGATTCGCTCACGACCCCCATGACTTCGCCCGGATAAAGATCAAAGGACACATCCGCGCACCCGATCCGGGCCCCGAACCGTTTTGACAGGCCATGCACCTGCAGCAGAGGCCGCGCCTCATCTTGGGTCATAGGCAAGTTCCAGTCTGGTGCCGCCCGGTTCGCGGATCATGAAATGCTCTTTTGGTCCCTTGCCGGACAGTTCGGGGGCGAATTCGACCTCGACACCGGGCCATGCCGCCACCGTATCAAACAGGGTCAGAAGTTGTGCCGCGGATGCCACCTTGAGCGCCGTGTGATGCAGCCCGACATTCTTGTGCCGGTCAAAGGCACCGTCGCCGCGCTGCTGCCAAAGCGTCAGTTTGGAATGGCCATCGGTGATATAGGCCGACGGATAATCGGCGTTGCCGCCAAATTGCGTCCACCCGAGCGCACCGGTGAAGAAGGCCACACTTGCGGCCAGGTCCGTTACCGTCAGGCCAAGGTGATCGATGCCAAGGGTTTCGCTCATGTCTGTCTCTCCTCAAAGGTGGATGTGTCTTCTGCCCCGACATGTCCTGCCGCGCGTCTGCCGCCACAGTAATCGGTGTCCGAACAAACAAACAGGCGGCTGCCCGCATCATCCGTGATCACCTCGTCCAGATAGCTGTCGGTGGCCCCGCACAGCGCGCAAGGGTGATCGGCCTTGGTCGGCGCAAAGGGGAAGTCTTCGAAATCGAGGCTGACGACTTTGCTGTAGGGCGGCAGCGCGTAAATCAGCTGCTCGCGCCCCGCTCCGAACAGTTGGATGGCGGCCATGCTCAGTTTGGGGTTGTCGAATTTGGGGATGGGCGAGGGATCCATCACGTAACGATCCTCGATGCGCACCGGATAGGCATATGCGGTCGAAATCGCCCCGTGCATACTGATATCGTCGTAAAGTTTCACTTGCATCAGCCCATAGTCTTCAAGAGCTTGCATTTTGCGGGTCTCAACCTCGGACGGCTCAAGAAAGCGCAAGGGTTCGGGGATCGGCACCTGATAGACGAGGATCTGATCCGCGCTGAGCGGTGGCTCGGGGATACGGTGGCGGGTTTGGATGATGGTGGCTTCACGCGTCGCCTCGGTCGTCGCCACACCTGCTGTGCGTTCAAAGAAACGGCGGATGGAAACGGCGTTGGTTGTGTCGTCCGCGCCCTGATCGATCACCTTGAACACGTCGTCCGCCGTCATCACCGCCGCTGACACCTGCACCCCGCCCGTGCCCCAGCCGTAGGGCATCGGCATTTCGCGACTGGCAAAAGGCACTTGGTAACCGGGGATCGCCAGCCCCTTGAGGATCGTGCGGCGGATCATCCGCCTGGTCTGTTCGTCGAGATAGGCGAAGTTGTAATCAGACAATGAATTGCTCCCCATGTCTGCGCCCAAGAATAGAAATCCTGGCGGGCACGGACTCATTCCAACCGCCTGCCTGTCCCTTCATCTCGCCAGATAAACTCCCGCCGGAGGCTCCCGAAATCTGCAAAAAGCTCATTCTGCCCCCTTCTGTTGCGCCGCGCGCCGCAATGCGCGGATCAATTCAAGTTCGGACTGAAAATCAACGTAGTGTGGCAGCTTGATATGTTCGAGGAACCCGGTCGCCTGGATGTTGTCGCAGTGGTAGCGAACGAATTCCTCGTCCTGCGCAGGGGCTCCCATGTCGTCCTCACCCAACTCTTTCCAGCGCAAGGCCCGATACACCAGCGCCATGGAAATCGCCTTGCGCTCTGACATCCCAAAGACCAGCCCATAACCGCGCGTGAACTGGGGCGGGTCGGTTTTTGAACCCTGAAACTGGTTCACCGTCTCGCATTCGGTCACTTCGATCTCGCCAATTTCGATGGCAAACCCAAGTTCGGGGTTCTCCATTTCCACCGTGCAGATACCGATGCGCAGTTCGGCGACAAAGGCGTGCGTGCGTGCGTATCCGCGCTGGGTGGAATAGGCCCTGCCCAGCACAAACCCTTCATCTCCGCGCGCGAGCGACTGCAGACGCAGCACACGGCTGGCGGGCAGTTCCAGCGGTTCGCGGGTCAGGTCGGGCGGTGTGTCCGGACCCTGCGGTTCGGGCTGAACCAAGCCTTCCTATTCCAGAAAGGCCATGATGTGCGGTTTGTGAGTTTCCGCCTCATCACCGCGCGCCGCCTCCGGCACCTCGCCATCCGCGGCCAGTTTGAGATCGAGCAGACGGTGCGTGTAGTCGAATGTCGGACCCAGCACCTGCCCGCCCGGCGCGTCCTTGAACGTGGCCGAGATGCGCCGGTCATAGGCCATCGCCTCGGTGTCCAGCGGTGCCGCACTGCCAAAGCGCGGCAGGGCGGCGATCTGCGCGCCGCAGGTGAAGATGAAATCGAGCCCCAACGGAAACAGTGCCGCCTTGCGCTGGAATGCGGCGCGCTTAGGCAGGCTCACGTGCGCCACGTCTTGGATGCCTGGGCCGCGCAATGTTGCGCCCGCGGTGTCCAGTCGCGCCAATTCGACAATGAAGCTGGCGGATCGGTCCGGATATTCGGGTGTGCCGATTGGCAGTTCGTTCAGGACAATGGCGTCCCAGGTGCCGATGACGAAGGCTGCAGATTCTGCGCCAGCTAAGGGCGCGCCAGTGTGAAAGGTGATCCAGTCCCGCACGTCGGCTGTATCGTTCTGGCCGGCCAGATGTATCCCGGTGTCGGGGTCGCACAACGTCAGGATCGCCGTTCCGGCCGCGACGGACAAGGGTGCTGGCGGCACGGCCCCACCGATCTCGTACACCGATCCGGGGCGCGCCATGGCCTGCATCACGGCCCGAAACGCATTTGCGGACTGCATGGGCGGATCGGCGAAGCCGCCGCTGAGCCTGGCAGAGTTCATCAGTCTTCGCCCCGCGCCATGGTGAAAAAATCGACTTTGGTGGTAGCGGCCTTGGCGGCGCGGGACGCTCTGCGCGCCTCGGCCGCAACGCGCAACGGGTCCATGATCATTGCCTCGACATCGGTGGCTTTGCCCGTCTGCACCTGCGCATTTCGGAATGGGCCCCAATATTGCGGAGCGTCGGGATCAATGTGGACCCTGATGGCGTGCAGGTCGAATACGGGCGCACGTGGTTCGCCGGGGAAAGGGTGACTCTGACATTGGGGGAGGCGTGAAAGAGCGCCGACCGAAGGCATGCCCGTAAGTCGAGACCTGACAGAACGACCTGGCGCGCGGTTGGTTCGGGAATTGAGAGGTCTGGTGCTGTGAGAGAGGATTGAACTCTCGCACTCAGGGTAACCTGACAGGTTACCAGTAAGTCGAGACCTGACAGAACGACCTGGCGCGCGGTTGGTTCAGGAATTGGAAAGGCTGGTGCTGTGAGAGAGGATTGAACTCTCGCACTCAGGGTAACCTGAAAGGTTGCCCGTAAGTCGAGACCTGACAGAACGACATGGCGCGCGGTTGGTTCGGGAATTGAATGATCTGGTGCTGTGAGAGAGGATTGAACTCTCGACCTCACCCTTACCAAGGGTGTGCTCTACCACTGAGCTACCACAGCGCCGTGGGCGGGTGACTAGCGCCAATCGACACCTCGCGCAACCCCATTCTGGACGCCCCCGCACCCCTGCGATAGAGAGGCGGCATGGCAGATAAAACCGCACCCCAATCCAAGGCCAAGGATGACCGCGAGGCCCGCCTCAAGGCGGCGCTGCAGGCGAATCTGGGTCGACGCAAGGCACAAGCCAAAGCGCGCAAAGACACGGGCCAAGCGGATGACACAGGCAAGGAGCAGGACGATGGATAGTATTGTGGTGCGCGGCAATGGGCCGCTGAACGGGCAGATCCCGATTGCGGGGGCCAAGAACGCGTGTCTCGCCCTGATGCCCGCCACCTTGCTGAGTGACGAGCCGTTGACGCTGACCAACGCGCCGCGTCTCAGCGACATCCGCACCATGACCCAACTGCTGCAATCGCTGGGGGCCGAAGTCACCTCGATGCAGGACGGGCAGGTGCAGGCGATGTCGTGCCATGGCCACATCAACACCCGCGCCGAATATGACATTGTGCGCAAGATGCGGGCGTCGAACCTCGTGCTTGGCCCGCTGCTGGCGCGCGAGGGCCATGCCGAGGTGTCGCTGCCCGGCGGCTGCGCCATTGGCGCGCGCCCCATGGACATACATACCGATGGTCTGGCGAAGATGGGCGCCGAGATTGATCTGCGCGATGGTTACCTGCATGCCAAGGCGGTGGGCGGCAAACTCAAAGGGGCAGTCATCGACTTTCCCTTTGCCTCTGTCGGTGCGACTGAAAATATCCTGATGGCGGCGACGCTTGCCAAGGGCACGACCGTCATCAACAACGCCGCGCGCGAACCCGAGATCGTTGATCTTGCTGATTGCTTGCGGGCCATGGGGGCGCAGATCGACGGCGACGGCACCTCGACCATCACCATTCAGGGCGTGGATCGCCTGCACGGGGCGACCCACCGGGTGGTGACGGACCGGATCGAGCTGGGGACCTATATGCTGGCCCCCGCCATCTGTGGCGGTGAAGTCGAGTTGCTGGGCGGGCGTATCGATCTGGTGGGCACATTCTGCGAAAAGCTGGATGCCGCTGGCGTCAGCGTGGAAGAGACGGACAAGGGCCTCAAGGTGCATCGCAAGAACGGGCGTATCCGGGCGGTTGATGTGACCACCGAACCCTTCCCCGGTTTCCCCACCGATCTGCAGGCGCAGATGATGGCGCTGCTGTGCACCGCCGAAGGGACATCGGTGCTGGAAGAAAAGATTTTCGAGAACCGGTTCATGCATGCCCCCGAGTTGACGCGGATGGGCGCAAGCATCGAAGTGCATGGCGGCACCGCGACGGTCACGGGTGTGGACAAGCTGAAAGGCGCGCCGGTCATGGCCACGGACTTACGCGCCTCTGTCAGTCTGATCCTCGCAGGTCTTGCCGCCGAGGGTGAAACGCGCGTTGCCCGCGTCTATCACCTTGATCGCGGGTATGAACATGTGGTGCGCAAGCTTTCGGGCGTGGGTGCGCAGATCGAACGGGTTCAGGGCGAATGAGTGACGCACGGTTTGAAGATGGTCGCGAGGCGCCGCTGAACCTTGGCGCGCTGGACGCAGATGACTTGCAGGTCATCTCGTCGCTGGCGCAGGATTGCGTGTTTCCGATCACCGAGATGAAATACGCGCGCAGCCAGCGTCGTTTCGCGATGCTGGTCAACCGGTTCCGCTGGGAAGATGCGGGCAAGGATCGCCACGCGCCGGAACGGGTGCAATCGGTGCTGGCCTTTGACACGGTTCTGAACGTGGCGAGCCAGGGCATTGATCGCGCGGACAAGGATCTGATCCTGTCCCTGCTGTCCATCAGTTTTGAGCCGGGCGAGGACGGGTCCGGGCACATCGTGCTGACCTTGGCAGGGGACGGTGCGGTCCGTTTGCAAGTCGAGGCGATCGAGGCGACGTTGAAGGATGTGACACGTCCTTATGTCGCCCCGTCGAAATCCGCGCCGCACCACGATGACTGACCTGTTCATCCGCGCAACGACTGCGGATGATGTGGAGACGTGGCGCGCGCTTCGCCTGGACGGCATTATGCGCCACCCCGAGGCGTTTATGATGAGCGCAGAGGCGGCGCGCGCGATCCCGCTGGCGCAGGACGCCGAGGCATGTGCCGCCAAGGACAGGTGGCTGGCCTTTCTGGAAGATACCGCCGTCGGGTTTGTCGGCTTGCACCCCAACACGCTGGAACGCGCCCGCCACCGTGCCGAGATTGGACCGCTATATGTCTCACCTGTCACACGTGGACAGGGCGTGGCGCAGGCGCTGATACATCACGCGATGGACTTCGGACGGGCACACGGCATCTGGCAGTTCGAATTGTTCGTCAACGATCAGAACGTGGCTGCCCGGCGACTTTATGAACGTCTTGGCTTTGTCGAGGCGGGGGCCATTCCCAATGCCATTCTTGGTGCGGACGGGCCAGAGCGGGACGTGATGATGATCCGGACTGAGACGCCCTGAGGCTGCGCCGTTTTGCAGGCTTGAGGCCGCGGGTGCGCGCCGCTATGTCCGCAGCAATCAACGAGGTTTCCCGATGCCCCAGTTTCTTGACTACAGCGATGCGGATTTCGAGGCGCGGTTCACGGCCCTGCTGACTGCCAAGCGCGAGGACAGCCCGGATGTCGACGCCGTTGTCGCGGACATCATTGCGGACGTGCGCGCGCGGGGTGATGACGCCGTGATCGAGCTGACAGAACGGTTCGACCGGGTCGCGCTGACGCCAGACACCCTGCGGATCAGCCCCGAAGAGGTGGACGCCGCCATAGCCGAAGTCAACACGGGGGACCGTGAGGCTCTTGAACTGGCCGCCGCGCGCATCCGGGCCTATCACGCCCGCCAGATGCCCGAAGACGCACAGTGGACGGATGATGTGGGCGCGACACTTGGCTGGCGTTGGACGCCGGTATCTGCGGCGGGCCTTTATGTGCCCGGCGGATTGGCAAGTTATCCGTCCTCGGTCCTGATGAACGCCATTCCGGCCAAGGTGGCCGGTGTCGGGCGTCTGGCCATCACCGTGCCCACGCCGGATGGTGTGCTGAACCCGTTGGTATTGCTGGCCGCACAGATCGCAGGCGTGGACGAGATTTATCGCATCGGTGGGGCGCAGGCGATTGCGGCGCTGGCCTATGGCACCGAAACGATTGCGCCCGTGGATAAGATCACGGGCCCCGGCAACGCCTTTGTTGCCGCTGCCAAGCGTCGGGTGTTCGGCAAGGTCGGCATCGACATGATTGCAGGCCCGTCCGAAATCCTCGTGATCGCGGATGGCGACAATGATCCCGACTGGATCGCGCTGGATCTGCTGAGCCAGGCGGAACATGACGAAAGCGCGCAGTCGCTTTTGATCACGACCGATGCGGGCTTTGGTCAGGCGGTGGCGCAAGCGGTCGAAGCGCGACTTCAAACGCTGGAACGGCGTGCGATTGCCGGGGCAAGCTGGCGGGATTTCGGGGCGATCATCACTGTGCCCTCGCTGGATGTTGCCGCCGCATTGTCGGACCGCATCGCACCCGAACATCTGGAACTTTGCGTCGATGACCCGCAGGCGCTGTCGGCACAGATCACCCATGCGGGCGCGATTTTTCTGGGGCAATGGACGCCTGAGGCCATTGGCGACTATATCGGCGGGCCCAATCACGTGTTGCCGACCGCGCGCTCGCCCCGGTTTTCATCCGGGCTGTCCGTGATGGATTTCGTCAAACGCACGACGCTGGCACAGATGACGCCGGACGCATTGCGCGCCATCGGGCCGGGGGCCGAGCGGTTGGCGACGTCCGAGAGCCTTGAGGCGCACGGGCTGTCGGTCACGGCACGGCTGCGCAAGCTGAACGGATAGGGCAAAGGGGGGGCGCCCCCGCGCCTTTGGGCGCGTCGCCCGGAATTTTCTGAAATCAGACAAGCGGCATTGCGGACGGCAACATGAAAATTTCCCGCTGCCATTGTGTTGCCAGCGTCGCTTGCGTAAGGATCACGGCCTGAACCTTCGTTGATATGACCGTTGTTTATGACCCGTATTGCTCAGATCACCCTTGACGACGCCAACCTGCCTGCGCCCACGCCCGAGATCGAGCAAGAGCGCAAGGTGGCGATGTTTGACCTGCTTGAGGACAACACATTTGTGTTGCCCGCGCGGGACGGGCGCGCCGTGCCCGAAGGCCCGTATTCTGTCAGCCTGTCCATCCGTGACAAGCGGCTGGTCTTTGACGTGCAGACGGAAGCGGCGGAAAAGGCGGCGGAATTTCACCTGTCTCTTGGACCCTTCCGGCAGGTCGTCAAAGACTATTTCCAAATCTGCGAAAGCTATTTCGAGGCGGTCAAGAAACTGCCCCCGTCGCAGATCGAAACCATCGATATGGCGCGCCGCGGTATCCACAACGAAGGCAGCCGGGTCTTGCAGGAACGCCTTGAGGGCAAGGCCGAAGTCGACACCGACACGGCCCGCCGCCTGTTCACCCTGATCTGTGTCTTGCATTTTGGCGGATAAATGACGCACCCCCTGCCGCAATCCGTGCTCTTTTGCTGCGATCACAATGCGGTCCGGTCCCCGATGGCCGAAGGGATCATGAAGAAGTTTTACGGCCAGGGCACCTATGTCCAGTCGGTTGGCGTCAAGAACGATATGGAGATCGACGGTTTTTCCATAGCCGTCTGTCAGGAGCTGGATGTCGAGTTGAGCCGCCACCGGTCTCGCAGTTTTGACGAGATGGAACAGTGGGGCGATGATCTGTCATCCTTTGATCTGGTCGTCGCCCTGTCCCCGGCCAGCCAGCGCCGCGCACTGGAACTGACGCGTTTTTATCACCTTGAAGTCGAATACTGGCCCATCCTTGATCCCACCGGATTGGGCGAGACCCGCGAAGCAAAACTGACCAGCTACCGTTCGGCCCGTGATCAGATCATTGCGCGTCTGGTGGAACGCTGGGGCCCGGCGCAGGAGGCATCATGATGCAAGTGGTCACGCGTTACTTTGATGCGTTCAATGCGGGCGATACGGATGCCATGCTGGCGTGCCTGACCGATGACGTGGCCCATCACGTCAATGAAGGGCAAGTGCGCAAAGGGCGCACCGCCTTTGCAGAATTCTGCGCCCACATGAGCCGCTGTTATGCCGAGACGCTGAGCGATATCGTGATCCTGTCTGATCCCTCGGGCACACGCGCTGCCGCCGAATATGTTGTGAACGGCACCTATCTTGTCACCGATGAGGGCCTGCCCGAAGCGCATGGGCAAACCTATCAGCTGCCCGCCGGGTCGTTCTTTGACATCGTGGACAGGCGCATCGCGCGGGTGACAACCTATTACAACCTAGCAGACTGGACCCGGCAGGTGTCGGCATGAGGTTGGAAACCCTCACCGGCGCGGCCCTGACCGAGGCGCTGGATGACATTGCCCGGGTGCGCATCGCTGTCTTTCGCGATTGGCCCTATCTTTATGAAGGGACGCTTGAAAGCGAACGCGAGTACCTGCAGGCCTACGAGCATTCCGAGCGTGCGCTGGCGCTGGCTGTCTATGACGGGGATTGGCTTGTCGGGGCTTCGACTGGCGCGCCGCTGACCGAACATATCGGTGATTTTGCGCGCGCCTTCGCGGGCTCCTCTATCGACATTGATACGATGTTTTACTGTGGGGAAAGCGTGCTGTTGCCGCGCTATCGCGGACGCGGGCTGGGCCACCGTTTCTTTGACGAGCGCGAGGAATACGCACGCGGCATGGGGTTCACTCAAATCTGTTTCGCAAGCGTCATGCGCCCGCCTGATCATCCGCTCAGACCATCAGCCTACCTGCCGCTTGACCCGTTCTGGAAAAAGCGCGGATACGAGCGCCTTCCGGGCGTCGTGGCCCGCTATGCGTGGAAAGACGTGGATCAGGTGGTCGAGACGGAAAAGCCCCTGCAGATCTGGGCGCGCGATCTCTGACTGACCATCAGCGGCAGATCTGTGCCGCACTGTCGCCAAAAGCCTTCCAGCGCAGCCAGAACCGTTCGTCAATCGCGCGGTTCGAGGTGCGTACTTCCTGTGCCTGATGCGGGTTCTTGAAAAAGCCCGCACCGCGCCGCTGGTCGTCCGCTGCCAAAGACTGGTTGGCCACCGCCTGCACGCAGCCGCATTGCGCCCGGTTCGCCTGTTTGCGATCCGATTGCAGACAGGCCGAATAGATCGGCCCGGTGGCAAACAGGGACACCGGCGCGCGTGGTGCTGCGGCACTGGAATAGCGCCCGGACCCGCTGGAACAGGCGGTCAGGGCGATGGCGGCTACACCCGTGATCAGGATCAACGTTGGTCTCATAAAGGAACTGCTCTGATCTGCTCTGGCGGGTTGTCCCGCTCTGATGGCGCAGACTATGCCGGATTTCGCCGCCAAGAGCAATTCACGAAGCAGCGTGCCGTTTGGGCGATGTTTACCCCGGTGCAAGGCGGCATTTGACCCGCGCCAGAGGCCCGCCTATATCGGGGCGAGCAAAACCGGAGTTTCCCATGGCCCGCACCCGCCTGATCCTGATCGCACTCATCGCAACCGCAACCCTCGCCGCCTGCGAAACGGCCAAAGGGGTAGGACGGGACATCACGCGAGCGGCGGATGCGGTTGATCGGGCGATTTAAGCGTCGCGCCGTGGGTCATCACCGGTAGGGCGTCGTTCACCCCACCACGCCACCTTAGCGGCAAACTCGGTATTTTTGGCTTCATGCAAAATCAAAGCTTGTGCCGCGCCCGAGCCTCCCCTCGTGGAGGGCGCTACACGCCCACCCAGTGTCGAGCGCTGTAGTATCCACGCTCTTCAAGTGGTCTGCCGATGGTGCGGCTAGGTTATAGCGGCGGACCACCTTCAGGCGGGTCTTGAAATGCATCCAAAAGCTTGCGCGCCATTTTCCACAACCATTCGATGCGAGCAGCCCCTTTTTTGGTTTTGTCGATCCATTCGACGATAGTTGTTGAGTAATTCGCAAAGCGGGCGCGAACAAATCTTCCAACCCTTTTGCCGCTCGCTACCGCGCGCCCGTCAGCACGGATGATTTCCGCAGCTTCTCCGATGGCTTCCTCAGCGACAACGTCGGTGAACTCCTCCAATTCCTGTTGATCAATAGGTTCTGGATTCTGGCGTACATACAATTGCGCTGCGCGCAGACAGCGTTTGCGCGCGAGGTCATCTGTGTCACATATTTCCTCGGCACCCGAGAACGCAGCGGCTTGAAGCCGGATCAATGCCCCATCTTCTGGATACAAATCACCCAAATTGGTTTGAAACATCAGACTTGCGTCGTTCAAAAGACCCGCAACCGCGCTTGGATTGCTGCTTTGAAGTGCTTGGGAAATTGCGACCGCTTCCGGGCAGGTGTCGTCAAAGCCATTATTTCCGCCACTTTCGAGAGCGGTTGTCAGCGCACCGCCAACGCGCTCTCTAATGTATTGCAGCAGTTCCGTGGGGAGCGGTTCTTCGGCGTCCAGTTGAAATGCTGTATCGTCGGCATTGCGCACCAGAGGAACAGACACTTGTGTCCGCCGACGCGCCTCAATCCCCGGATCGCCTCGGCAACCTTGGCCAGCGCATCCTCTCCTTCCCACAGAGCAGGCGGCAATGTCGCCACCTCGATTGCGAGGTCCCAATCGCGGAACGTGCCGTCCCACATCTGCGCGTACCAGCGCCGGAAAAAGGTCCAGTCCGAGTGACTATCAAGGAAGGTCAATAATTCGACATGATCTCGGTCTTGACTAATTCTTTCTTCGGTTTGATCCCAAACAGCCATTTGCAACAACATGCTTGACTGGTTCTGAGCATCAGCCTCAGCGGCATCAATGATGCGACCATGTACAAAGGTTAGACAGCGGGCTGCTGCGTCTAGGTCCCAAGCGGCATTGGCCGCGTCTACAACAGTGGAGTAGGATCGACTGGAAGCAATAAGGCCCATGGCGCTAGAGTCCGCAGAACTCGCGGTGGAATGCTCTACATTGCTGGCCCTACCGGCGGCCCAGCGAACGTCATCGGAATCTAAGGCAACAGCAGCAAATTGGGCGGCGGATTCCAACTCACTCCTACCTTCCTGTCGACCCACACCTAGAACCGCAGTCGCAAGCACTGCACGAAACACAGCCAGCGCAAGCCTGTCTTGCAAATCCCCCCTTGCTTGGCCAATTCCCGCCAAAACGCGCAGGGCCACTCGGCTGCACATCACACATCGCTTTTCAATGCTTTGAGTTTCGAGCCACGCTCGCACGCTCGCTGCGTTTGAAAAATCAACCTCAGTCACACACACCCAACCCGCAAAACACCATCCCCATTGACCACCCCCAAAAACCCCTACATATCCCAACCATGACACCGCTTTCACATATCCGCAATTTCTCCATCGTCGCCCATATCGACCACGGGAAATCTACGCTTGCCGACCGCCTCATCCAGTCGACCAACACGGTCTCTGAACGGGATATGAAGGCGCAGCTGCTTGACAGCATGGACATCGAGCGCGAGCGCGGGATCACCATCAAAGCCCAGACAGTCCGCATCAACTACACCGCGCAAAATGGCGAGGATTACGTGTTGAACCTGATCGACACGCCCGGCCACGTGGATTTCGCCTACGAGGTTTCCCGCTCCATGCGCGCGGTCGAAGGCTCGCTTTTGGTTGTCGATGCAAGCCAGGGGGTCGAGGCGCAGACGCTTGCAAACGTCTATCACGCCATCGATGCGGATCATGAAATTGTCCCAATTCTCAACAAGATAGACCTGCCTGCCGCCGATTGCGACCGGGTCGCCGAACAGATCGAGGACGTGATCGGGATTGATGCCTCGGGTGCCATTCAGGTCTCTGCCAAGACCGGGCAGGGCATCACCGAAACGCTCGAAGCGATCGTACAGCACCTGCCCGCCCCCAAGGGGGTCGAGGATGCGCCCCTGAAGGCGATGCTGGTGGACAGCTGGTACGACAGCTACCTCGGCGTGATCGTTCTGGTGCGTGTGATCGACGGGCGGTTGAAAAAGGGGGAGAAGGTCAGGTTCCTCTCCAACAACACAGTCCACCACGTGGACCGGATCGGCGTGTTCCGTCCGGCGATGCAGGTCGTCGACAGCCTCGGGCCCGGCGAGATCGGCTTCCTGACCGCCTCGATCAAGCAGGTGCGGGACACCCGCGTGGGCGACACGATCACACACGAGCGCAAGGAAGTGACGCCGCTGCCGGGCTTCAAACCAGCGCAACCGGTAGTTTTCTGCGGTCTGTTCCCCGTCGACAGCAACGAGTTCGAAGACCTGCGCGACGCCATCGACAAGCTGGCCTTGAACGACGCCTCCTTCAGTTTCGAGATGGAGACTTCGGCCGCGCTGGGCTTTGGCTTTCGATGCGGATTCCTTGGGCTCTTGCACCTCGAAGTGATCCGCGACCGGATTGAGCGGGAATATGACATCGAACTGATCACGACGGCGCCGTCGGTGATCTATCATGTCTATGAACGCGACGGGTCGATGACTGAGCTGCACAACCCGGCCGACATGCCTGACCCGTCCACCATCGACCATGTGGAGGAGCCGCGGATCAAGGCGACGATCCTTGTGCCCGACGACTACCTCGGTGACGTGCTGAAACTGTGTCAGGAGCGGCGGGGCATCCAGATGGACCTGACCTATGCGGGCAGCCGCGCGATGACGGTCTATGATCTGCCGCTCAACGAAGTAGTGTTCGATTTCTATGACCGGCTGAAATCGGTGACGAAGGGGTACGCGTCTTTTGATTATCAACTCACGGGGTACCGGCAGGACAATCTGGTCAAGATGTCGATCCTTGTGAACGATGAGCCAGTGGATGCGCTGTCGATGATGGTGCACCGCGACCGGGCGGAGATGCGAGGGCGGGCGATGGTGGAGAAGCTGAAGGACCTGATCCCGCGCCACATGTTCAAGATCCCGATCCAGGCGGCCATCGGGGGCAAGGTGATCGCGCGCGAGACCCTGTCGGCGATGAGGAAGGATGTGACGGCCAAATGCTACGGGGGGATGCCACCCGGAAACGGAAGCTGCTCGACAAGCAGAAGGCCGGGAAAAAGAAAATGCGCCAGTTCGGGAAGGTCGACATCCCGCAGGAAGCGTTCATTTCAGCGCTGAAAATGGACGGGTAACGGCTCCGGTTTTTTGCTGCCGTTGAGGGGTGTCCCAGCGTGGGACATGACTCGGGGTGTGTGAAATCAATGGGTTACAGAGGTGAATTAGGGGTTCGTTAGGGTTTTGAGGACCCTAAAACCAAAAAAGTTTCTGTAGCGCATTCGTATTCGCCTTGGGGCGCTAATTTTTTTTCGGATACGTAAGAAAAAGTTGCCAAGTCTCAGAAGACTAGTATTCTGATGTCGAGATTGGATTGCAACTGAAGATGTTTTTTTAGAGACTGAAATATTATGGATGATGATCAGTTAAAGATTGTAGTGAAGGCGTTTCGCCGACAGATTGTGGGTATATTTGGACTTTTGTTTGTCGGCATAGCCGGTGCATTATTCTTAATCTATTCAGACATAAGGGCGGATATTGCATCAAATTCTGGAGACTTGGCTGAAATCAGAGCGATTGCTTCAGACAACTCAGCCAGTATTTTGGCTGCAATTACGGAAGTAAGAGCGAACGGTTCGAAAATCGTTACAAATACTGGTTTGATAAACTCAGATAAACGAGAGCGTACATCCATTTCCGAAGTTCTTTTTCGTGTATCTGAGGATGTCGGTCGCATCGATGGACGTCTTGGGATGCTGCCGGAACGCATCGAAGAACTTGACGAGTTGAAGTTGCAGGTCGCGAACAGTGAAGAAAGGTTGGAGGATGCATTCCTTGCCGCGATTGAAGCTGTAGCAACGATCGACAACTTGGCCGCAGGACTAAATGCCGCATGTGAAGACGCGGCGATCCTTCGTGCGGAAAGAATTTCTTCTCTATATTCCGACGATGAAACCAGACAGCTATTACAAAGAGCGCGGCCGAGCGCAAAAAATAGAGAGATATTTTTTAAAAATAGAAGTAATTTCTTTGTTTCTGTATCATGTGGAAATGTATATTTTTTATTCGAAGATGAACAGGATGTTGTTGATCCAATCCTAATCAATGCTATTTCTGACGTGGCTCGAAATATTTCACCAATATACCTTTTTGAACACGATGACAGAAACTCTATAGGTAGTGAACTTCTTTGGAGGTTTTGACCGAAAAGTGACGATTAGCTTAAGTGCAGTCAATTGACGCCATCGGTGGGGTGAAGCCCCGCCCTACGTCAAGTTCATGTGGACTTGAAAACGGGTGTCGCGATGTACGCTGGAATAGGGCCAGTCTTCGGGGCGTTCGACGAAGCCGTGTTTCACGGGGTTCAGCCAGCAGTAGCGGACGTGTGCCCAATAGTCGGCCTCATCCCGAATGTGATGTTCCCAGAACCGGCGTTGCCATATGCCTGCATCCCCCTTCGCGATCTTGCTTGGGGAGCGGGGTAGGGTGGGGTTCCACCCCACCGCGTGTCCGAGATGTTTCGCATGGGTGGGTTGAAAACCCACCCTACCCTTGTCACGTATGTTGCGTGTGAAACGTGCTTTGATCGCGCCCCAGCGTGTGCCGTAGTCGCGATCTCCGCTCGGCAACGTCCAGACGCAATGTAAATGGTCGGGCAGGACGACGAAGGCGTCGATGTCGAACGGGCGTTCGTTGCGGGTGATCCGCACAGCTGTGCGCAGCGCCTCGACCTCATCAACCAGCAACCGCCCGCCCCGTTGCGCGAGGGCGACGGTGAAGAAGATGGTGGCGCCGGTGACCTTGGGGCGGAGGTAATTGGGCATATCGGATCATGGGTGTGGGATGGTTAATGGTGCGTGAAACCACGCACCCGACGTTTTTTGCGGCCCCCAAAACCCGCCCCATACGACACCAAATCTGACCCATTCTAACGCACCGTCCCACAACAGAATTTCGCACTTATCCCCGACTTATCCCCCGAAAATAACCCATAGTATTCAACACTTTATCCACAAGAAATTCCGCATCGGCCCTATTTTTCTGTTGCACGACTCGCCCCCCTATCGCAATCTCAACTCACCGGCGCAGCGTTCTTCGAACAAAGCGGTGGACGCAAAGGCCCCTCAGGGTGGCAAGCAGAACTGGATAGATCCCTCGGGGTCAGGTCAGTCGAGCAGAAGCCAGGAGGATGCAGGCTCATATCGTGTGGATCGGAAACGGTCGTGACGACAGGGCGGTGTCAAAAGGGTTGATGCGGGGGAGCGTGGGTCGCAAGGCGCGCACTCTCGGCGATGGGTGGCAACACCCCGAGCAAGCTGGGCCCAAATCGCCCTCTGGGGGGATGATAGGTTCAAGAAGGCGTCAGGATGGCGAGGGCTTCGGTCCGGACCACCGGGCGCCTTTCGCTTTTCCAGCCCTGCGCAACACGCCGCCGCACGGCTTGATTTGTGTCAAGGCGCGCAGGCCCGCCCCGCCCCATCCTGTCTGTCAAACAAGACAGGAGATGTGTGATGCGCATTGCAGACCGACAACAGGCCCTTGAGGCCCGCCGCGCCGAACTGGTGGGCGATCTGACCGAGATCGAGCAGCAGCTGGATGCCCCGGCCCCGAAAGACCTCGAAGATCGCTCGTCCGAGCGGCAGGGGGACGAGGTGCTGGAGGCGTTGGGCCATGCCGAACTGAACGAGGTCATCCGCATTGACGCCGCCCTTGCCCGGATTGCGGCCGGGACCTACGGGGATTGCGTGAAATGCGGGGTCGAGATTTCGAAGGCCCGTCTGGATCTGCTGCCCGCGACGCCGTTCTGCAAGTCCTGCGCTGTGTGAGCGGACGACAAAAGGAGGGCGCTGTTGAGGCACCCCCCTTTGGATGGTTTCGCGATTGCGGGTTACTTGTAGCCGAAGGCGGAGTCCGGCATCCAGTCGGGTGCGCCTTGACCAGCCTTCATCAGCAGGCATGACGTGCCCACCCGTTGGAAATAGGTGATGTCGACCGGGTACCATCCGGCCTGTGGCACCTCGACCTGCACCGCAGGCGTTTCCCGGCAGCTTTGCCGCCCGTCGAAATAGCCGACCTCTTGTCCGCCGATCTTGGCGTCGAGCCCGTCATTGGTCAGGAATTCGATTGTATAGGTGCCCGCACTGTCGAATTTCACATAGCCCGTGATCCCGGCCACCACGTGTTCGGCCTGTTTGGAGGTGAGTGTCTTTTCCCCCTGTGCGGTGTCGCGGTAGTCGAGCCCTTTGAGCGGTGTGCCGGGCTTGGCCTCTTTGAGGTAGCGTTCGGCCTGCCGCAGCGTCTTGACGTCCAGCGGGTACACATATTCCACGGCCAGCCCGGATTTGAGGCCGCTGGGCTGCGGGTTGGCTGGTTTCAGTTTGAGTGGTGCGGCAAAGGCGGCGCCCGCCACCATGAGTGCTGCGCCTGCCAGCGCAGCCGTTCTTAACATCGTCATTCCGTTTACTCCCCTTGGACTGGCCACTTTGCTGTGGCCTTGAATTGGCAACAGTCTAAAATGGAGCACGCGCGGATGACAACCGGTCACACGGCGATTGTGATGCGGACGTTACGGCGCGCGGTAGAACAGGTAGCGTTCCGGGTCGATTGTGTCCGGCCCTGTGATCTGTTCGAGCCCGATCAGCGGTTGTTGCGACAGCACCAGCCCGCCCGGCGCCATCACGGCCGCAATCAGTGGTGACAGCGCCCCGCCTTCGGCCACGTCCAGATCCTTGATCCCGTGCCCGAAGTCATAGTGCGCGAGCGCCATCTTGCAGCCCTGAGAGGCCAGATGGCGCAGCATGTCGTCCGCCTCCCCCTGCAGGAAGTTTTCCGCAGGCGGTACGCAACTGGGGTGCGGTTTCAGCACCCGGTCGATCACCCAGATCCGCCGGTTCGGGATTTCCTGCCGAAGGTGGTCATAGGTCCGCCCGTTGCCCAGCCCCATTTCGAGGACGTCGCCATCGGTGTCCCGGATCAGGCTGGCTGCCCAGTTGATCCCGTCGATCTGCGCGCTGAGGCGGCGGCGCATGGACTCTAGTCTGCTCATGTTGTGGTCTCCGTCGTCCATGGTGTTGCGCCGCCATCCTGCATTTCCTGAACGAAGGCTGCGGTGAAGTTCCAGATTGCGTCTGTGTGCACAAGATGGTGGGTGAGAATGCCAAACGGCTCAGTATGGTCCTCGACGCCCGCCCGGCGCGCATCAAGGTGCGCGCAGGTTTGGGTGATCAGCTGGTCGGGCTCCACAAGGTCGCGCGTCCCTTTCCACCAGATAGGGTCGATATGGGTGTTGATCTGGGCAAGGCCGGGGGCGGCATCGGGTGCTTTGCGGGGCCCAAAGGTCGACAGGGCCGTGTAGCCTTGGGCGGGCAGACCCCGGATGACATCGGCGCTGACCCGGTTCCACGGGGGGACGAACATGGGCCTGAGTTGCACTCCGAACAGGTGTCTCATCCGCTCCATCGCGCGCGCCGCATCACGGGCAGCATCCGGGCGTTGGGTCATGAATTCGTTCTTTTTGTCGTCACCCGCGCTGTGATCGTGATGCGCCCAGCCGTGCACAACCGGGACAAGCCGGTCGGGATCAATGGCCTGCACCAGCGTGTCCTGCGCGTGGGCCGGGATGATGGCGAGGTGGATCGGCATACCCGTGCGCGCACCAAGGGCGGCGAGGCGATCCAAGGCCGGAGTTGCCGCCACGGCGTCATCGTCGCGCCACCAGAACGGCAAATCGAGGCCGTCGGCGCGATACCGGGCGAGGGCGGCGCGCAGCGGTGTCCAGTCACAGGCCATCTGTTTGCCTTGTTCGCAACGCGCGCGTGATGTCGACTGTCCGCGCTGCCCCGTCCATCCCAATGGTGCGGGGCGGGCGGGCGCGTTGACCCTGCACATCGTCAAGCGCCATGACCAGGGCAGGGCCGCTCAGCGCATCCTGTCGCAGAACTTCTATGCCGTCCTGCGCGCTCAGCGCGTCGGCGCGCAGGCCCTGTTCGACTTCGCCCTCGTCGTCGAAGGGCACAAAGACAGCGGGGACGCCGGTTTGCATCACGTCGAGCGCCGTGTTGTAGCCGCACATGGATACCGAGGCCACCGCCCCCTGCAGCAACTTGCGAAAGTCGGGGCGCGGGCGTTCAACGCCCACATGCAGGGGCGCCTTGCTGATCAGCTTGTCGCGCCGCGCACTTGGCCCTCCGACGAGAAACAGCCAGTGCACCTGAGGCATGAGGTAAGCGGCATCAAGTGCGGCGTCGAACATGCGGTCGCCGACGCTGCCGCCGCCTGCGCTGACAAGAATCGTGTGGTTCGGGCGTGGGTCGTATGCAGGGGGCGCAGGCGCGACAAAGCCGGTGTAATGCAGGGCATGGCCCATGACTTCCGACACCGGCCAACTGCTCTCCAGCGCCACCACGTCGGGGTCCGAGTGAACCAGCACGCCGTCATAGAAACGCCCGACCATGTCTTCGGCAAAGGCGGCCTTGGCCGGTTTGCCGGGTGGGGCAAGGATGTCGCGGACAGATCCGAGGATCAGCGGGGGGTTGCCCATGCCAGTCGCCGCCTCAAGCAGAGTGCGGAATTCGTCGCGCAGGATGCGGCGGCCAAAGGGGAACAACTCGGTAATGAGCACGTCAGGCACAAAGTCAGTGAGCGTCTTGATCAGTTGATCTGCGCGCGCCTGCATGTGATCGGGGCCTGCGATGTCAGGGCCGTCCTGCAACAGGGTGGTAAAGTCCGTGCCGTCCGAGCGGACGGGGGGCAATTGCACAAGGGTCAGCCCAGTGGAATCAAAATGCGGCACCCTTGTTCCGCCGCTCACAACCAGCACCTGATCCCCGGCATCGCGGAACGCCCGCCCAAAGGTCAGCGCCCGTGCCAGATGGCCCGTGCCCAGCAGGTGTGTGACGACGATCATCACCTTCATGGCGTGCGTCCGATCAGGCGTTCGGGTGCGTCGTATGTTGTCCAGTCTGTGCCGTCGATATGCAGCACAAAGAGCCGGTTGCGCTTGATCGTGAAGGGGGCGGGGCCGTCAAAATCCCAGCCCGTCGCCATGGCCATCAAGACCCGCATCACGCCGATGTGGCAAATTGCGACTGTGTCGCGGTTCAGGGCTGTGGCCCATGGGTGCAAGCGTGCGCGCAAGTCTTCGGGGCGTTCGCCGCCCGGTGGGCAATAGTCCCATCCCCAGTGTTCGATATCGCGAAACCCGGAGTCCGGGTCCGCCTTCAGCACTTTGCCATGTGCCCCTTCCCAATCGCCCCAATTCATCTCCATCAGGGCGGGTTCGGCGCGGGGTGTGCGCCCGGTGACCAGTGCGCCCGTTTCCATGGCGCGCGACAGCGGACTTGCCACGATGTCGGCGTTTTCCCATCCCGGCGGCAGGCGCAGGTCGCGCAGTTGCGCGCGCGCCGCGTCGTCGAGCGGGATGTCAGTGCGCCCCTGAATGCGGCCCGCGCGGTTCCACGCGGTGTGGCCGTGGCGCAAGAGGGCAAGCCGGATCATGTCAGCGCCTCGATCGTCTGGTGCAGTGTTTGGGCCGCCGCCCCCAGCAGATGATGCGCGTCGACTTCGGTGCGTGCGCGTGTCCCTGCGGCCCGGCGTGCGCTGGCATCCGTGGCCAGGTGGACGATGCGTTCGGCCATTTCGACAGGCCCGCCATCGATGTTGCACATTGGCCCGTGCACCACGTCGCGCACGCCGGGACGGTCCTGTGCGATCACGGGCACGCCTGCGGCCTGCGCTTCGAGGTAGGTCAGGCCAAAGGCTTCGTTCACGCCGGGCCAGAGCATCATGCTGGCCTGTGCATAAAGCGCGTCGAGCCCATCTGCGTCCAGCGCGCCGCGCATGTGCACGCGCTGCCCAAAGGGTGCCATCAGCGCGGTGACGTCATCCCGGGCCGGTCCATCGCCTGCGATGTCGAGCCGCCAGTCGAGCCTGTCGGGCAGGGCCGCAAGCGTGTCTGCGATCAGCCGGTACGAGGCCAGCTTGTCCCCGTGGCGCATCATGCCGACGCTCAGCATAGGCCCGGTGAGCGTGCTGGCCCCGGGCAAGTCGCTGCGCGCAAGGAATGGGGCAAGGTGGTGCAGCATTTGGCCGTCAGGTGCATCCCGGCGCAGCGTTTCCGCGTCCCTTTGGGTGACGTAGAAGATCGCCTGTGCCGCATTGCTGGCGGCCTCGGCAGCGTGCGCGAACTGTGCCCACGGCCCTGTCAGCCGTTTGCGCGCGCGGGTGCTTTCGACCTGGATGTATGGAATGTCGAGGGCATGTGCGACCTTGGGGCCGATCAGATCGGGGGCCTTGTAGTAGTTGTGATAGGTCAGCCAGATGCGCCAGTTCTTTGCGCTGTCGGAGGCCAGCAGTCTTGTCACCTCGGCCTCTGCTTCAGCGATCAGGGTGTCCTGCCGCGCGCTGTCTCCGGCCCCGTCGTATAGCCGCAGAGCGGAGGCGCGCTGCACGGTGTACCCGCCCGCCTCAAGGGCGGCGACAAGGGCCCGTGCCATGGCCCTATCCCCGGAGGGCACCGGGTGATCCGGGGGTTTGAGCGGGGCGAAGAAGGCGACCGTCATTGCGCCATCACCGCGCGCAACCGACGCGCAAGGTGGTCGATGCCGGGCTGCATCGTGAAATCCGCGTGCAGGCGTTTGTGTGCTGCTTTCGCGAGGGTTGGCCCGAGGCTTGGCGTTTTGGCGAGCCGTTCCATTTCGCCCGCCAGTGTTTCGGGATCATCTGCACAGAGGATGCCATGCACGCCAGTGTCGATGAATTCAGGGATGGCAGAGACGGGGGTGGAGAGGATGGGGAGCAGTTGGCTCGCCGCTTCCATCAGGACGTTGGGCAGGCCGTCGCGGTCACCGTCCGTGGCGATGCGGCTGGGCAGCACGAACAGGTCGGCGGCGCGCATGGCGGCGATCACCTCGGGTTGATCGCAGGCGCCCCGCCACGTGATGCGGGCGCTGATCCCGTGCGCCTCGGCGCGTGCACGCATGTCGTTGTTCAGGGTACCGCCGCCGATATGGGTCCAGTGCCAGTCGATGTCTGGGGGCAAAAGGGCGAGCGCGTCGATAAGTCGGTCAAACCCTTTTTTCTCGACCAGCCGCCCGACAGACAGCAGGGCATAGGGGTCACCCGGTTTGCGCGCCGCGCGGTCGGGCGGGTCGGGAAAGCGGGACAGGTCGAGGCCGTGATAGACCAGATCGACCGGGGTGGTGGCCGCCAGATCGTTCAGGTGATCCGCCCCGAAGGCCGTGCAGGTTGCCCCAAACGCGGCCCCGGTGCTGTCCTCGTCCAGCTTTTCGCGCAGCTCCCACTCGGGGAGGTCCAGATGTCCTTTGCATGGGCGGAAAAGGCCCAAGGCACGCCGCGCAGGCCCGCCGCGTAGCGTGCGACCGAGGACGGCGTGTGCAGAAAGTGGGCATAGATCGCGTCGGTGCCTGCGGGCAGTTCGCGGGCCATCACGCAGGCCTGACCAAAACGGCGCACGCGGTTGCGGGTGACGTCACGGGACAGGTCGCGCAGAAACTGCGCGCCCGTGCGCCAGAAGGCCGGGCGCGCCATGGACGAAAACACGCCGCGCAGCACGCGCCACGGTTCGTTATGCAGATATTCAGGCAGGTAATGCACAGGTGCTGCCAACTGATCGTGCAGCGGGTGTGTCTTGGTATCTGTGGGATGACGCAGCGACCATATAGCAAAGTCTATGCCCGCACGTTCCAGCGCCACCAGTTCCTGGGCGATGAATGTTTCTGACAGGCGCGGCCATCCTTTGACGGCCACGGCCAGACGCGGCCCGCTTGACCTCATTCGGCTGCGTCGATCAGCGATGAGCGCATCAGCAGGCGGGCGCGTTCGATCACGACGTCCAGACCATCCAGCAGACCGTCGGCCCCGGCCTGCGAGGGGCGTTGCTGGTGGGGCAGGGCGCGGATGGCGGCAATCATCGACTCCGCTGACAGCCCGTCGCGGAATTCATCGAGGTTGCGCACCAGCCCCAGTTCTTCGGCGCGGTGCGCGCGGATCCACTGTTCCAGCCGCGGCTTGGTGCGGGGCACGATGACAGCGCGCTGATCGAAAGACAGGACTTCGCAGAACGTGTTGTAGCCGCCCATGCAGATCACGCCCTGCGCGCCTGCAAACAGCGATTCAATGCGGCTGTCAAAACCGGTCGCCGTCACGCGTCCGTCCAGTGCGGCGACGCGGGTTTCGAACGCATCACGGGTGTCGCCGGACAGGAAGGGGCCGTAGACCAGCACCGCGTGGGGGCCAAGGTCGGGGTCTTGTTCGTAGGCCTTCAGGACAAGATCAACCATCGCCTCACCATCGCCGCCCCCGCCGGGGGTGATCAGGATGTAGGGTGTGTCGGGCACGTCTGCCGGGTCGATGATGGCGCGGCGCAAATAGCCCGTCCAATGGGTCCGGGCGCGCACCGCGTCCGACAAGGGCAGGCCCTGCGTCGGGTCATAGACGGATTTCGGGCCATAAACCCACACCTCGTCATAATACTTCTCGGTCGCCTCCAACGCCCCTTTGCGCTGCCATTCGGATTCAAGCACTTCGGGTTCGTCCAGCACGTCGCGCAGACCCAGCACGATACGGGTGCGCCCGCTTTGTGTCAGGGTTTCAAGTGTCGGCAAAAGTTCGCCGCGAAAACCGGTGGGTTCCTTGTCGACGATCAACAGGTCGGGGTCATATTGCGTGATGGTCGAATTGATCAGACCCTCGCGCAGCGATGTCGTGGCCTCAAGCCCCATGCCGGAGTTCTGGCTGACATAGCTGCCATCGGCCAGTTTCTTGACGCCCGGCAGGCGCACGTGATCGACCGCGCGTGGAAAGGTAAAGCGACCCGCCACAGGACTGCCCGTCAGGATGATGGCCGAGCCGACAGTGCCTGATTGCGTGAGGGCCGAGGCCAGTGCACGGCTGCGGCGCAGATGCCCAAGGCCGAACGTATCGTGGCTGTAAAGAACGACGCGTCTCGGGCGCTGCCCGGACAAACCCGGTGTGGCATGTTTGTAAGCGCCCATCGTGATCGTCTTGTTCCTGTTCTTTCCGGCCACTTCCCTGGAGTGTCCGGAAAACTTCATTGGTTGGTAGCGCACTGCGCCCCGTGTTTTCAAGTCATAGGCCGTATTGCCGACCAACCGCCCGATAACGGTCAAAAGCGCAAAACGCCTGACCCGCCAACGCGCTATGGCACGTAAAAGTTCACATTGCAAAACAAGCGCGTTCACATTTAGCGCAGAGTGCAATTGTTTTTGCACCTGTGCAGCGCTAGCGTCACCGTGCTTGATTATGGGGCGGGGCCAAGATGAAGAAGAACGCGATTTGGGTGCTGATGGCCGCGGCCCTTATGTGGACCATTGGCCTTTTGCCCCTGCCTGCGCAGGCCCAGGGGCTGACCAGCCTGATCGGCAGCGCCGAAGACAGCAGCCCATCAGAGATCGACGAGGTGATGCGCGCAGCCTCCGAAAATGGTGTGAGCGTCGTTGTGATCGACACCAATGGGCGCGTCCTGACGGATGTCGAAGCCGCGGCGGCCGACGCGGAATCGCAGGATATGGGCAGTGCGCTGATGTCCATTCAGGACGACGCGATGGCCTTTCGCACCGCCCTGACAGACGGCTTTCGCAACCTTCCGGCGTCGTTCAACGAAGTGCTTTACATCCTGAGGGCCACGAGCCCGGACGGCACGATTTTCGCCTATTTCGAGGTCTTGTACCTGTCGCTGGGCCTGCTGGGCATCGGCATCCTTTTTCAGAACGAAGTCTATGGCAGGCGCATCATCAAGCGATTTGTCGTCGGGCGCATCATGGAAAATCCCGTAGGTTACGGGCAAAAGATGCCCTTCCTGATGTTCCGGTTCTTCATGGGTCTGATCGGCATTCTGGTGTCGATTGCGGTGGCCTTTATCGTCGGGACAATCATCTTTGGCCCGCTCGAAAACCCGGCGCTGCAGTTCACAGCGACGATGATCAACATCGCCTATTTCGTGATCCGCGTTGTGGCCAGCGTCTGGCGCATGATCCTGTCGCCTTACCTTGCGCAATACCGCATTCCGATGCTGTCGGACCGGGATGCCAAAAAGCTGTATATCTGGCTGTATGTCGGCACGTTTCTGGGGATTTCCACCGTGCTGTTCGGCGTGTGGATCCGCGAACTGGGCCTGAATTACGAAGTCTATGTTTTTCTGCTGTCGCTGCTGTCCTTTGTCGCGATGGTGCAAAGCATCCTGATCGTGCTGTTCAACTGGCGCGCGGTGACCGAGGCGATCCTGAATGGCACCGCGCCCGAGGCGGCCAGTTGGGCGTTGCGCACCCTGTCGCGCATCTGGGCGCCGATCAGCATTGTCTTTTGCCTGTTTGCCTGGGGCGAGCAGACCTTTCGTCTGGTCCTTGGCGATGCGGACGGGGTGCCGTTGCTGGTGGGCAGTTGGCTGATCATTACCACGATTGTCGTGGTGTATGGTGTGCTCAATTTCTACATCGAGCGTGGTTTTGCGCGCCGCCGCTATCTGCGCGAACATCAGGCCGATGACGCCGTCGAAGGCGGGCAAGACGCAGCGCCTGCCGGCCCGCCCCGTGGCCAGTTGACCTCGTTTGAGGATCTGGCGCGGCGCATCGCGGGCATCATCGCATTTGTGGCGGGCAGCTATGCCTTTATCGGCATGTGGAGCCCGGGCGTTGGTATTGAAACAGGCAGCATTGCCGAGCGGTTGCTTGATATCGTGGTCATCATCTTTCTGGGCTACATCGCCTATTATGCCTTTCGCATCTGGATCGACCGCAAGATCGCGGATGAGCAGGGCGATATGGGTGAGGGTGAGTTGGGTGACGAAGGTGGCGGCACCAGTGCGTCGCGTCTGGCGACATTGCTGCCTTTGTTCCGCAACTTCATGCTGATCCTGATCGTGCTGACCATCTTCCTGATCACGCTGATGGAGATGGGCGTGAATGTCGGCCCGCTTTTTGCCGGTGCCGGTATTCTGGGTGTGGCCGTGGGGTTTGGCAGCCAAAGCCTTGTGCGCGACATCTTTTCGGGTGCGTTTTTCCTCTTTGACGATGCGTTCCGGCGGGGTGAATACATCGACGTGGGCGGTGTCAAAGGCACGGTCGAAAAGATTTCCGTGCGCTCGTTCCAGTTGCGCCACCACCTTGGCGCGCTGCACACCATGCCCTTTGGCGAGATTCAGGTGCTGACAAACTATTCGCGCGATTGGGTGATCATGAAACTGCCCCTGCGCGTCACCTACGACACGGATGTTGAGCATGTGCGCAAGCTGATCAAGAAGCTGGGCGTGGCGCTGCTGGATGATCCGGTGATTGGCGAGAACTTTATACAGCCCCTGAAATCGCAGGGCGTGATCGAGATGCAGGACAGCGCGATGATCATCCGGGTCAAGTTCATGACCAAGCCCGGCGATCAGTGGCTGGTGCGCAAGAAGGTCTATGAGGAAATCCGCGAATTGTTCGCGCGCGAAGGCATCAAGTTTGCCCATCGCGAAGTCACCGTGCGTCTGGCGGACGACAAAAAGCTCGACGAATTGACCGACGAAGACCGCAAGGCGATCACCGCCGCCGCCCAGGCCTCGATCGAAGAAGACCTGATGGAAGGCGGCGCGCAGGACGGAGACGACCGATAAAGCCCCTCGACAAGCGGACGCAAAGGGCATAGGCGCGCAGGCTTGGCGGCGGGCCTGTGCCCGTGGCCCTCGCTTTGACAGGACCTGACCCCGTGATCACACCGCTCCAGACCGCACTGACCGCCCGCGGCTATACCGACCTTACCCCTGTGCAAGAGGCTGTGACTGACCCGGACCTTGTGGGCGCTGACCTTCTGGTGTCGGCCCAGACGGGATCGGGCAAGACGGTGGGATTTGGTCTGGCGCTGGGCCCGACGCTTTTGGGAGATGAGCCACTTTTCCAGATGGCGGATGCGCCGCTCGCATTGGTCATTGCCCCCACGCGCGAATTAGCGATGCAGGTCAAACGCGAGCTTGGCTGGCTTTACGGTGAGACGGGCGTTGTCATGGCGTCCTGCGTTGGCGGCATGGACATGCGCGATGAAAAGCGCGCCCTTGCCCGTGGTGCACACATCGTCGTCGCCACACCGGGGCGGTTGCGCGATCACATCATGCGCGGCTCTATTGATCTGAGCGCCATCCGCGGCGTTGTGCTGGACGAAGCGGACGAGATGCTTGATCTGGGCTTTCGCGAAGACCTTGAATTCATCCTCGGCGAATGCCCGGACAGCCGCCGCACGCTGATGTTTTCGGCCACGGTGCCTGCGCAGATCGCGAAGCTGGCCAAGACCTATCAAAAAGACGCCATCCGTATTGCCACCACCACGGGCGAAAAGCAGCACGCCGACATCACCTATCAGGCGATGATGGTGGCCAATCACGACGCCGAAAACGCGATCATCAACGTGTTGCGGTTCCACGAGGCGCCCAATGCCATTGTGTTCTGCAACACCCGCGCGATGGTCAACCGCGTCACCACGCGTCTGTCCAATCGCGGGTTTTCCGTTGTGGCGCTGTCGGGGGAATTGACCCAAGGCGAGCGCACCAACGCGCTGCAGGCGATGCGTGACGGGCGCGCGCGGGTCTGTGTGGCCACGGACGTGGCGGCGCGCGGGATCGACCTGCCCAACCTCGATCTGGTGGTGCACGCCGAACTGCCTTCCAACCACGAAACACTGCTGCACCGTTCGGGTCGGACGGGCCGTGCGGGCCGCAAGGGCACTAGCGCGCTGATCGTGACTGCCAAGGTGCGGTCCAAGGCCAACCGCATCCTGAGATCCGCGCAACTTGATGCGGAATGGATCGACGCGCCGTCTGCCGATGCTGTGCGCGCCGCGGATGAAACCCGTCTGATGGATGATCCCATGTGGACGGATGAGATCGCAGAGGGCGAGGCCGAGATGGTCGCCAAATTTGTCGACGCCTTTAGCCCCGAACAGCTTGCCGCCGCAGTGCTGCGCATCCATGGCCTGCGCCATTCCGCGCCTGAACACCTGTCGGCTGTCGGTGGTGGCGACAAGGCGCCCAAGGCGCGCGCGCCCTTCGGGCCGAGCACGTGGTTTTCCGTTACCGGCGGGCGCGATCAGGGCGTCGAAGTGCGCCGCCTGCTGCCCATCATGTGCAATGCGGGCGACATCACCAAGGACGACATCGGCGCGATCCGCATTCAGGGTGATATGTCCTATGTGGAGTTGAAGACCGAAGCGGTCGCAGGCTTTGTCCAGAACCTCGGGGATGCGATGCAGGTCGAAGGCGGGGCCAAGGTCACACAGCTTGACGGTGTGCCGGATGCGGCCAGCCAGCCCAAGCCACGGTTTGAAGGCAAGCCCGGTGGCAAGCCCAAGCGGGACTATGGCGACAAGCCCAAACGCGACTATGGTGACAAACCCAAACGTGGCTTTGCCGATGCGCCCAAGCCAAAGAAGCCTTCGGCCAAAAGGTCTGGGACCCGGATGCAGCACCTGCGCCAAAGCCGCGCAATGATGCCGCCCCCATTGACTGGAACGACACCTCGACCCCGAAACCACGCAAGCCCAAGCCGGGGACCAAGCCCAAGGGCAAACCGGGTGGGAAAAAGCCGTTCGCCAAGGCGCCGAGCACCATGGAAAAAGCCGTCCAGGATGGCAGTGTCAGCGCGCCGAAAAAGGCCAAGTGGAACAGCAAGAAGAACAAGGCCCGCCGTGCAGCCGCGCAAGGTGGCGGACAGCCCCCCAAACGCAAAGGGTAGGGTGGGGTTTCACCCCACCACGCCTTAGCTGTAGGGGTCCAGACTGTCGCGCAGACCGTCGCCAAGGAAGTTGAACGCCAGCACCACGATGATGATCGGCAGCATCGGGATCGCCGTCCAAGGATAAATCTCGATACTTGCGAGGTTCTGCGCGTCGTTCAGCATCACACCCCAACTGACCGCAGGTGCGCGCAGGCCGAGACCAAGGAAGGACAGCGCGGTTTCGCCGAGTATCATCGCGGGGATGGACAGCGTGGCCGATGCGATCAGGTGCGACATGAAGTTCGGCAACAGGTGGCGGCGGATCACGCGGCCCGGTTTGGCCCCCATCATCTCTGCTGCTCTGACATATTCTTCCTCTCTCAGCGAGAGGAACTTACTTCGCACCGCCCTGGCCAGCCCCGGCCAATCCAGTAACCCGAGTATGATCGATATGATGAAGAAGACCGACACCGGCCCCCAATTGCTGGGCACCGCCGCCGATAGGGCCAGCCATAGCGGCAGTTCGGGAAGGGAGCGCAGGATTTCGATGGCGCGGTTCACGACCCAGTCGATCCAGCCCCCGAAATAGCCTGCAATCGCGCCGAACCCGATGCCGAGAATAAAGGACACCGTGATCCCGATGAGGCCCACGGTCAGCGATAGCTGCGCGCCATAAGAGATGCGCGAGAACACGTCCCGTCCAAGCCGGTCAGAGCCGAAGATGAACACTGTTGCCCCTTCGGGTGCGCAGAACAGGTGTCGTTCTGATGGGATAAAGCCAAAGAGGTTGTATTCGGATTTCTTGCAGAAGAACTGCAACGGCATCGGTCGGGTCGTATCCGTGGTGTAGGTCCAGCGGTAGTTTTCCAGATCGGCAAACGCCTCGGTCGGATAGACAAAGGGGCCGATGAATTCATCCTCGTGCCAGAACCGGATCGCCTGTGGCGGGTGGTACAGGTATTCGGCGCTGCGTTCGTTGGGCGTGTAGGGCGAAAAGAAGCCGGCGAACGGGATCGCGAGGTAGGCCAGAAACAGGAAGATGCCCGAGATCAGGCCCAGCCGGTGCTTGCGGAACTTGCGCCAGACCAGCAGCCAGTTGGGGGCGTCCATGTCCGTGCGGTCAAGCGCGGACAGGTCCACATTTGGATCGTAGGGGGCGTCGTCGATAAAGCGGCCGTCGGGAAGGTTGCTCATGTCTTTATCCTTCTCGCGCGCCGTAGCGGATGCGGGGATCAAGCAGCACCAGCAGGAGGTCGGAAATCATCGTGCCGATCAGTGTCAGCAGGGCCACGAACATCAGAACGAAGGCGGCTAAAAACTGATCCTGCGATTTGAGGGCCGTCAGCAGGGCGGGCCCGATTGTCTGCAACCCCAGCACCACCGACACAAGGACGGACCCCGACACCATCGCGGGCAGAAGGTTGCCGATGTCGGCCACGAACGGGTTGAAGGCCATGCGCAGCGGGTATTTCGTCAGCAGCTTGGTGGGGGCAAGGCCCTTGGCCTGCGCGGTTTCGACGTAGGGTTTGGAAAGCTCGTCCAACATATTGGCGCGCAGGCGCTGCATCATGCCTGCGGCCCCGGACGTACCGATCACGAAGGTCGGTACGATCAGGTGGATCAGGATGGATTGGAGTTTGGCAAGGGACATCGGCTCGCCCTCGAACTCGGGCGACATGAGGCCGCCGATGGGCAGGCCGAGGTATTTGTG
The DNA here is from genome assembly GCF_045797845.1 of Tateyamaria armeniaca. Classification (NCBI taxonomy): domain Bacteria; kingdom Pseudomonadati; phylum Pseudomonadota; class Alphaproteobacteria; order Rhodobacterales; family Roseobacteraceae; genus Tateyamaria; species Tateyamaria armeniaca. Next base: position 526,046 of record NZ_JBHDIY010000002.1, on the reverse strand, counting down.
TCCGTAATAGAACAGCATGAGGGCAAGCAGGAAGTTGGGCGTGGCCAGACCCAGATAACCGACAAAGGCCGTCGTGTAGTCGACCCATGTGGCAGAGCGTGCCGCCGCCAGCACGCCAAGGGGCAGCGCCACCAGATACACAAACAGCACGGCGGAGAGGTTCACCAGAACCGTCAGCCACAGCGCGTCGCCGACGATATCCGCGACGGGCGCGTCAAATTCGAAGGACCAGCCGAAATCCCCCTGCAACAGACCGGAAAACCCCTGTGGTCCGGGGATCGCACCCACCCAGATCAGGTATTGCTGCCACAAGGGCCGGTCGAGCGCATATTCGGTGCGCAGGAATTCGGCCTTCGCGACTCCTTCCGCCTGACCGGTGGCGCGCAGTTCGGCGATCTGGTTGGACAGGTAGTCACCGGGGGGCAGGTTGATGATGATGAACACCAGCACCGACACCACGGCCAGCGTCAGCAGCATCGTCAGCAGCCGCCACACGGCGTAGCGGATGAACATCATCTCGAAACCTGCGCGATCTGCTCGTCGTCCGAGAAATAGAACTCATCCACCCGGTGCACACCGAAATGGGCGCCCGGATCCCATGCCCATGCGCCGTATTCGGGCACATTACGCAAGCGGTCTGACACGACAACGGGTTGGGGGCTTCGGACAGGATGCCGATGCCGAATTGCTGATCGGCGTGAATGGCCAGCATCTCGCGCCAGATGTCGGCGCGCCTGGCCTCTACGTTGGTTTTCTGCCACGCATCTTTCAGTTCCATCAGACGCTTGGCGGGGGCGAGGTCGATGGGTTCACCTGCGGCGCCGCGCGTCTGGTAATACTGACCCCACTTGGGCCAGGCAAAGAACACCTGATCGGTGGGCGCAAGATAGTCGGGCGGGGTGAAGGCCTGTGGAATGCCATTGTCCCAACCGAACCACACAGCCGCCATTGTCACGCCTGAGAACACGCGGTTGCGCAGGATGTCGCGGTCGAGCGGGCGCATGATCAGTTGAATTCCGAGATCGCGCCACGTGTCGGTGATGATGGCCAGTGCATTTTCGACCTCTTGCCGCTCGCCCGCGGTTTCGATCACGAACTCCATCGGGCGACCATCGGGCAGCAGGCGGATGCCCGCCTTGTTGCGCGTCGTCAGCCCCATTTCGTCCAGCAACTGGTTGGCAAGGCTAGGGTTGTAGATCGCCCATTTGGTCAGGTTCTTGCTGTCAAAGAACGGGCTTTTGGCGAGCGCGGTCATCCCGCCCTCTTTGCCCAGCCCGAAATAGAGGGCGCGGTTGATCATGCGCCGATCAATCCCCATCGACAGAGCGCGCCGGAAGCGGGCATCGCGTATGACGTCGCGCCAGACCGGATCGGCAAAGTTCAGGTTGGGATAGATGGCAATCTGGCTCGCCGCGCCATTGGACCACAGGTAGGTCCGGTAGGGTGCGCCGTCTTTTTCGCCTTTCTTGAGGATGGAGACGTCGCGGAAATCGAGGCCCCGGGCCTGAAGGTCGGATTCGCCCGCGTTGGATTTCGCCGCGACCAGTCCCGACCCGACAATGCCCATTTCAACGACGTCGATATAGGGCAGTTGCGTGCCGCGCGCATCCACGCGGTGGAAATAGGGATTGCGGATAAACAACTGCCGCGAGGACGTGCCGCTGGCCACCATCCACGGCTGCAACGTGGGCAGGGCCGCGTTGTCGAACTGGTACATGTTGTCCATCTTGTTATGCAGCGGCGCCCAGCTGCGCACCCGCTTGGCGTCGATCATCGCCTCCATCGCCTCGGGCGTGTTGAAATCAACGTGGAACTGTTTGAGGTAATGTGAGGGGCGGAAGATGAAGGGCGGCGCGGCCTGCGCCAGCGTCTGCAGGAACATCGGATTGGGGCGCGGGAAGGTCACAACGACCGTATGTTCATCCGGGAATGACATCGTCCCGAATTCGTCCCCCGCCCGCATGATTTCGGGTGGCCCATTGGGGCTGAGGTTTTCGTTCTGGGCGACGTGTTCCCACCAATACCGGAAATCTTCGGAGGTGAAGGGCGCCCCATCTGACCAGCGGTGACCGGGGCGCAGATGCAGGGTAAAGACGCGGCCCTGTTCAACCTCGACGTCGCGCAGGATGTCGGGCTTGAGCTGGTAGTTCTCGTCATATCCCACAAGGCGGGCATAGCCGTAGACAACCATCTGGCGGACGTCCTTGGACCGCGTGACCATTGTGCGCAATGTGCCGCCCTGGGTGCCAAAGGTGCGCCCCTTGGCCTCAAGATCGACGATCAGCGGCGTGTCGGGGATGCGCATTGCCGCCGGGTCCATATTGCCCTTGCGGATTTCGCTTTCCCAGAACGGGCTTTCCTGCACGACAGGTTGGGCGACGGCAGGCAGGGCCACGAGGGTCGCAAGGATCAGGGCACTCAATCGGTTAAACATGGCAACGTACCTTGTGTCCGGGCTCGACCTGGATGAGGTCGGGCGCATCGAGCCCCTCAAAACGGAATTCTTCACCCCAGCCGCTGGGCGATCCCGCACCGCGCGACACCAGTTCCAGATCGATCGGGCGCGTCAGGTCCGGTTCGGGCTGCGCTGCGATCAGGGCCTTGGTGTAGGGGTGGCGGGGGCTGTAAAACAGAGTGTCGGGCGGGGCCTGTTCGACGACAACCCCCTGACGCATCACGGCCACTTCATCGGCGATGCGGGCCACAACGGCCAGATCGTGGCTGATGAACAGATAGCTCAGCCCCATCCCGTCGCGGATGCGTTCCAGCAGCGTCAGGATCTGATCCTGCACCGACACATCCAGCGCCGAGGTGGGTTCGTCACAGACCAGCAGAACCGGGTCCAGTGTCAATGCGCGCGCGATGGACAGGCGTTGGCGCTGACCGCCGGAAAAGGCGTGGGGGTAGCGTTTGAGCATGTCGGGGTTCAGCCCGACCCAGCGCAGCATCTCGGCCGCCTTGTCGCGCCGCGCCGTCTTGTTGCCGATCTTGTGGATTTCCATCGGTTCGGTCAGCGCCTCCTGCACCCGCATTCGGGGCGAGAGGGAGGAATAGGGGTCCTGAAACACCATTTGCGCCTGCCGCTGAAAGGCCACCTTTTCTGCGCGGCTGAGCGCGGTGATGTTGATCGGATCGCCCTTGGCGTCCGGGCGGAACAGAACCTGCGAGCCTTCGTCCGGCACTTCGGCCCCGAGCGCGATGCGCGCGCATGTTGTCTTGCCTGACCCGCTTTCGCCGACCACGGCCAGCGTCTTGCCGCGTGGCAGTTTCAAGGACACGTCGCTGCAGGCATGCACCAGCTTGCGTTCGCGCCACCCCCTGCACGCACGGCATAGGTTTTGGAGACGTTTTTCAGCTCAAGGATCAGATCATCCTCGACCACGGGGGCCGAGGGTTCGGCGACCTGCGGGATCATCGGGGCGGCGGCAAAGAGTTTCTTGGTATAGCCGTGTCCCGGCGCGCCAAGCACAGCCGCGGCTGGCCCGCTTTCCATCACATGCCCCTTGTTCATGACCACAACGCTGTCAGCCATGTTGGCCACCACGCCCAGATCGTGGGTGACAAGGATCATCGCCATGCCGGTGTCGCGCTGCAAGTTCTTCATCAGGCCCAGCACTTGCGCCTGCGTCGTCACGTCAAGCGCGGTTGTGGGTTCATCCGCGATCAGCAGTTCGGGCTTGGCCACCATCGCCATTGCGATCATCGCGCGCTGGCGCATGCCCCCCGACATCTCGAACGGATAGGCGCGAAAGGCCCGTTCGGCATCTGCAAAGCCGACGCGCTCGAAGGTCGCCAGCACATCGCGCTTGGCCTCGGCCGGCGACATGTCGCGGTGCAGGGTCAGCACCTCGGCGACCTGATTGCCGATCCGGTGCAGCGGAGACAGCGAGCGCATTGGTTCCTGAAAGATCATGGAAATCACATTGCCGCGAATGGCCCTGATCTCTTTCTTGCCAAGAGTCAGAAGGTCGGTGCGCGCGGCCCCTGTGCCGAATTCCACCGAACCGCTGCGCAACTGTGCGGTGCCCGGCAGGATGCGCAGGACCGAACGACAGGTCAGCGTCTTGCCCGACCCGCTTTCGCCCACAAGTGCCAGCGTTTCCCCGGCATCGACCGAGAAATTGACGCCTGCCACCACCGGGGGTGCCTCGCCAAAGCCGATCGACAGGTTTCTCACGTCCAGCAGGGGGGCCATATACCGTCCTTTGTTGCGCAGGCATGCCGAAGATCAGTCAACCCGATTCCGACAGTCACGTCCATACACAGGTTATGTCGCGATTGTTGCTACACATTTTCGAGAATCTGGACCATCTAAGTCAAAAGCCAAAGGAATATGTGCATGACCCAAAGCCGCCTTGATCTGTTTGTCGACCGGATGGTGTCGCAGCGGGCCTGTCTGGACCACGCCGCGCGCGCCATTGCAGATTTGCCCGGGCCGGTGTTCGAACTGGGTCTGGGCAATGGGCGCACCTATCACCACATGCGCCATATCATGCCTGCGCGTGACATTTTTGTGTTTGAGCGCGCCGTTGCATCGCATCCCGACAGCACGCCGCCCGTTGACATGGTGTTGCTGGGCGATGTGTTTGATACTTTGCCCGCAGCGCTCAAACGGTTCGGGGCCACGGCAACCCTGATCCACGCCGATCTGGGCGGGCATGACAGGGTCAAGAATGACATCTTTGCCCGTAATGTCTCTCCGCTTGTGGAGCCGTTGTTGGCGGTGGGCGGGCTGATGGTATCCTCGGACCGGATGTACTTTGAGCGTCTTGTGGAACAACCCCTTCCCGACGGCGCAGTGCCCGGGCGCTGTTTCATCTATCGCCGCGAGGCCTGAGCTTCGGCGCGTGTTGTTGACTGAACCTCCGGGCGGATTTTTCCCAATCAGAGAAGATGGACGTGGCGTCGGTTTTGCGAGGGCTTGCCCTTTTGGCCGCGTGTCTTAGGCTGAACAGGTGCATGTGGAAGTGCGGCGCGTGGCCCGCACCTGCCAGCAACACCGGGAGGTTCCATGAGCGACAAGATAGCCTATTCCCGCCACGGCGATATCGCGGTGCTGACGGTTCAGAACCCACCCGTGAACGCGCTGTCCCAGGCGGTGCGTCAGGGCCTGTGGGACGGCATGGACAAGGCCGAGACCGACGCGGGCGTGCGCGCGGTGCTGATCGTGGGCGAAGGGCGCGCGTTCTTTGCCGGGGCCGATATCACCGAGTTTGGCAAGCCGCCGCTTGAGCCTTACCTGCCTGACCTGATCAATCGGATCGAAGCCTCACCGCTGATTGTCGTCGCCTCGATGCACGGGGTCTCGCTTGGTGGCGGGCTTGAGGTCGCGCTGGGCTGTCATTACCGCATCGCGGTTGCCTCGGCCCGCGTGGGTTTGCCCGAGGTACACCTTGGTCTGCTGCCCGGTGCAGGTGGAACGCAACGCCTGCCGCGCCTGACGGGTGTTGAAGCCGCCTTGGATGTGATGACCACGGGTCGCCAGATCGGGGCCCAAAAAGCGCATGAGCTTGGCATTGTTGACGTGATCAAGGACGGCGACCCCAAGGAGAACGGCATCGCCTATGCCGAAGGCTTGCTTGCGGATGGCGCGGGTCGGCGCGCGGTGAGCGAGTTGCCCTTGCCTGACCCCATTGACTGGGATGCGGCCTTTGAGGCTACGCTCGCCCGTTCGAAAGGTCAGGTGTCGCCTGCGTGGTGCGTGCGTGCCATTCAGGCCGCTTACGAGAACGACTTTGCCGGAGGTCTGAAGGCCGAACGCCAGATCTTCTTTGACCTCATGCAGACAGACCAGCGCAAGGGCATGATCCATGCGTTTTTCTCGGAACGCGCAGTGGGGAACCTGCCCGAACTCAAAGGGATTACACCCCGGCCCTTGGACGACATCGGTGTGATCGGCGGCGGCACCATGGGTGCGGGGATCGCGACGGCCGCCCTGTTGGCGGGTTTGCGGGTTCACATGCTGGAGATGTCGCCCGAGGCAGGCGAAGCGGCGCGCGGGCGCATCGCGGGCAATCTGTCCGGTGCGCTGAAACGCGGCAAGATCAGCGTGGATCAGCATGACGCGATGCTGAACCGCGCCCTGACAGTGACCACCAGCTATGACGCGTTGGCGGAGGTTGATCTGGTCATCGAGGCGGTGTTCGAGGACATGGAGGTCAAGAAAACGGTGTTCGCTGAACTTGATCGGGTGTGCAAGCCGGGGGCGGTGCTTGCCTCCAACACCTCCTATCTCGACATCAAAGAGATTGCCGCGACAACCTCGCGCCCTGCGGATGTGCTGGGTCTGCACTTTTTTCGCCTGCACATGTGATGAAGCTGCTTGAGGTGGTGGTTGCCGATGCGACCGCACCTGATGTGGCGGCGACCGGGTTCGCGCTGGGCAAGGCGCTTGGCAAGATCAGCGTGCGTGCCGGGGTGTGCGACGGCTTTATCGGCAACCGCATCCTGTCGACCTATCGCACCTGCGCCGATCACATGATCCTTGACGGGGCCTCGCCCTATCAGATCGACATTGCACTTGAGGCGTTCGGCTTTGCGATGGGGCCGTTTGCGGTCGCTGACCTTGCGGGCCTCGACATCGGCTGGGCCGTGCGCAAACGCAAACGGGCCGAAGGGCTGGACCCGCGCGCACGCGACGCGGGCTATGCCGACAGGCTGTGCGAAGACGGGCATTTCGGCCAGAAGACCGGCAAGGGGTATTACGACTATGCGGCAGGCCCCAAGGCGCGCGTGCCCAACCCGGATGTCATGCCGCTGATCGAGGCCGAGCGGGCCGCCCAAGGCATCACCCCTCGCGATTTTTCGGATGAGGAAATCGTGCGCCGTTACATGGCGGCCATGGTCAACGAAGCGGCCAAAGTTGTGGGCGATGGCATCGCGCGCCGCCCGCTGGATGTCGATATGACGCTGCTGTTTGGCTATGGCTTTCCGCGCTATCGCGGCGGGCCGCTGAAATGGGCGGATATTGTCGGGCTTGAGGGGCTGCTGGCCGATATCAGGACCTATGCCGCAGAAGACCCCTATTTCTGGCAACCCGCCCCGCTGCTTGAACAGTTGGTGGCGACGGGCCGTACTTTCGATGATCTGAACAAGGAAGGCTGAGACATGGATTTGAGTTACACACCCGAAGAACTGGCCTTTCAGGACGAATTGCGCGCGTTTCTGCGCGACGAATTGCCAGGCGATATCGCCGACAAGGTGCGCAGTGGCCGTGAGTTGGACAAGGCGGATATGGAGCGCTGGCATGCCATCCTGAATGCCCGAGGCTGGCTGGCGCAGAACTGGCCACGCGCCTTTGGCGGCGCGGAATGGAGCGCGGTGCAGCGCCACATCTATGATGTCGAGGCCGCTGCCGCACACGCCCCGCGCATCGTGCCCTTCGGCTTGTCGATGCTGGGGCCGGTCTTGCAGAAATTCGGATCGAAGGAACAGCAGGACCATTGGCTGCCCCGCATTCTGGATGGGTCGGACTGGTGGTGTCAGGGTTATTCCGAACCCGGTGCCGGGTCTGATCTGGCGTCGTTGAAAACCAAGGCCGTGCGCGACGGGGACCACTATGTCGTCAACGGGCAAAAGACGTGGACGACCCTTGGCCAGCACGCCAACATGATTTTCTGCCTTGTCCGTACGGATCCGGATGTAAAGCAGCAGGAGGGGATCAGTTTCCTGCTGATCGATATGGACAGCCCCGGCGTTGAGGTGCGGCCGATCATTCTGCTGGATGGCAGTCCGGAGGTGAACGAAGTCTGGTTCACGGATGTGAAAGTGCCGGTCGAAAACCTTGTGGGCGAGGAGAACAAGGGCTGGACCTATGCCAAGTATCTGCTCACCCATGAACGCACGGGTCTGGGCGGTGTCGGGTCCAGCCAGGCGGGGCTTGCAGCGGTCAAACGGCTGGCGCGCGCCGAGAACCACAATGGCAAACCACTGATCCAGAACCCGCATTTTGCCGCACGCGTGGCGCAGGTTGAAATCGACATGCGCGCGATGGCGACATCCAACCTGCGCATCGTCTCTCAGGCCGCTGCCGGGGGCGCACCGGGGCTTGAGGCGTCGATGCTCAAGGTCAAGGGATCGATTATCCGCCAGGAAATCAACGATCTGGCACGCCGTGCCGTGGGGCCTTACGCCATGCCCTTCGCCTCTGAAGCCGTTGAGGGGGCCAATGACATGATCCCTGACCGACTTGAGGCGGGCCCGGTCGCGGCGCAGTATTTCAACAACCGCAAACTGTCGATCTTTGGCGGGTCCAACGAAATCCAGCGCGGTATCATCGCCAAGGTGACGATGGGCGGTGGCGCATGAATTTCGATCTGACAGAAGAGCGGCAAATGCTGCAGGACACGTTGCGCCGGTATTTGCGTGACAAATACACCACGTCCGTGCGCAACGAAATCATCGACTCCGATACGGGCTTGTCTGACAGCATTTGGGCGGAACTGGCCGAACTGGGTGTGCTGGGTGCGCTGTTCACCGAAGAGCAGGGCGGCTTTGGCGGTGCTGGATTCGACATCGCCGTCGTGTTCGAAGAACTGGGGCGGGCGGGGGTCGTGGAACCCGTGCTTGACAGTGTGTTGATGGGCGGGCGGCTTCTGGCAGCTGCTGGCAAGTCCGACATGGTCGAAGAGGTCATCGCAGGTGCGCTGCATCTGGCCGTGGCCCATGGCGAGCCCGGTGGGCGCTATGATCTGGACCATGTGCATACGCAGGCGGATGGCGATACACTCACCGGGCGCAAGGCGGTGGTCATGAATGCCGAGGCCGCGGACCATCTGATCGTGTCCGCGCGCGATGGAGATGCCATTGGGCTTTACCTTGTGGCGCAGGGCGCACCGGGGCTGACCATTCAGGGCTATCCGTTGCTGGCGGGTGGACGTGCCGCCGAAGTGACGCTGGACAAAACGCCCGCCACCCCGCTTGGCCTGACGCTTGCCGACTACGAGGCCGTCAACACCCTCGCGCTTGTCGCCATCAGTGCCGAGGCGCTGGGGGCGATGGAAACCGCCACGGCGCTGACCAAGGACTACCTGATGACCCGCAAGCAGTTCGGGCGGCCCATCGGGACGTTTCAGGCGCTTGCGCATCGCATGTCGGACCTGCTGATCGAGTTGGAACAGGTGCGCAGTGCGGTGATCAATGCGGCGGGCAACCTTGAGGCGCATGACCGCGATCTGCATCTGTCGGCCACAAAGAACCTGATTGGACGCGCCGGGCGGCTGGTTGCCGAAGAAGCGATCCAGATGCATGGTGGCATCGCCATGACACAGGAATATGAACTGGCCCATATCGCCAAGCGGATCATCATGGCCGATCACCGCTTTGGCGACACGGATTATCATCTGGAGCGGTTCATTGCCCTCTCTGCCGCCTGAAGCGGGCATTATCCGGGATGAGACGGGCGCGCAGACGCTGCTGGGCTATGTCGTCGACATCTCCGCCGGGGATGGCACCGCACGGTGTCACCTCGACATCGGCCCGCAGCACACCAACCGCCACGGCGGGCTGCATGGCGGTATCCTGGCGTGCATGCTGGACAATGCAATGGGCTTTGCGGCGTCCCTGACGGGTGATGCGGCAGGTGACACGCGGTTCATGACGATCTCGATGACCACGCAATACCTTGCGCCTGCACGTGCGGGGCGGGTGACTGCGCAGGGCGAGATTTCGGGGGTGGACGGTCGCTTGTCTTTGCAGAAGGGGTTGTGACGGATGCGGACGGCACCGTGATCGCCACTGCGTCAGGTGTCTACAAGCGGGTGAAATCATAGGCGCGCGCGTCGAACATCTGCTGGACGATCAGGTCGCGTTGGGTGGTCAGGCGCTGGCGCTGGAAGATGCGACGGGCGCGGCATGGACGTATGCCGATCTGGATAACGCTGCAACCGCTCTCGGGCACGTTTTGACAGCCGCAGGAGTGAGGCGGGGCGACCGCGTGCTGATCGCCTCGGAAAACTGCGCCGCTGCTGTCGCTGCCCTGTTTGCCGCATGGCGGCTGGGGGCTGTGGCCGTGCCGGTCAATGCCCGTCAAAGCGCCGTAGAAATGGACAGGATTATTGCGCATGCCTGCCCGCGTGTGCTGCTGTTTACCTCAGACGTGTCGAAGGATGCGGCGGGACATGCGCTGCACCATCAGGCAGCGCCGTGCCTTGGGCCGTGGGGTGGTCTGGATATGGTGCGTGCGCCCGGTGACGATCTGCCCGGTGACGCGGATGTGGCCGTTGTCCTTTACACCACCGGCACCACGGGCGATCCCAAGGGCGTGATGCTGACCCATGCCAACCTGCGCTTTGGCGGGGCCACATCGGCCACATTCCGGGGTATGACATCGCACGATCTAATCTATGGCGTGTTGCCGATCACGCATGTGTTTGGCTTGTGTTCGATCCTTCTGGCATCGGTGCATGTGGGGGCAACTGTCCGGCTGATCCCGCGCTTCGATGTGAGTGCGGTGTTTGATGGGTTGCGGCGCGGCATCACCCTGTTTTCGGGCGTGCCGCAGATGCATGCGCTACTGATGGCCCATGCCGAGGGGCAAGGGCTTGAACAGCTTGGCTCGGACACTCTGCGCTTTGTGTCGTCGGGGGCGGCCCCGCTTGATCCCGCATGGAAGCGCAAGGCCGAGGCGTTTTATGGCGTGGCCCTGCAGAACGGTTACGGGATGACGGAAAGCACGGCGGGGATTGCGGCGACGCATAACGCGATCGGCGATCCCGATACCTCGGTCGGACCGGCCTTGCCCGATGTCGAGATCAGGATCGACGACGCCGTGGCAGGTGGTGGCAACGGCACGGGCGAGGTGCTGACGCGCGGTCCGCATGTTATGAAGGGCTATTTTCGCAACGCCGAAGCGACGTCACAAGTGCTTGGCCCAGATGGTTGGCTGCGCACGGGTGATCTGGGATGCGTCGATGATCACGGGCGGCTGCACATTGTTGGACGGTGCAAAGAGTTGATCATCCATGGCGGTTTCAACGTCTACCCGCCCGAGGTCGAGGCGGCGCTGAACGATCATCCGGATGTTGTGCAGGCCGCTGTAATCGGACGGGCGCGGGACGGGGATGAAGACGTGTTGGCCTTTGTCCAGCTTGCCAGTGGTGCGCAACTGGACGAGGCGGCCTTGCGCACTTTGTGGCGGCGCGACTGGCCGGGTACAAGCGCCCGTCGGTCTACGTCTTTGCAGACAGTCTGCCCGCCGCGCCCACGGGCAAGATCCTCAAACACAAGCTGATCGAGACATTTGCCGACCTGTTGACCTAGGCCCAGACGCCTGTCGCTGCTGCGCGAATGGCGCGGATGTTATCACCATAAGGGGCCGGGTCGCTGACCGACCCACCCCGGAACACCGCTGATCCTGCGACCAGCACGTCGGCCCCTGCTTTTGCGACCAGTGGCGCGGTCTTGGGATCAACGCCACCGTCGATCTCGATATGCACAGGCCGGTCACCGATCATGTCGCGCAGGGTTTTGATCTTGGCCGTCATGTCGATGAACTTCTGACCGCCAAAGCCGGGGTTCACCGTCATCACGCAGATCAGATCGACCATATCCATCAACTCAGCCACCGCGCTGGCTGGCGTGCCGGGGTTCAGCGCAACACCGGCCTTCATCCCCGCGCCGCGGATCGCCTGCAAGGTGCGGTGAATATGGGGGCCAGCCTCCACATGGGCGGTCAGAACATCGGCCCCTGCATCTGCAAAGGCGTCGATATAGGGATCAACGGGCGCAATCATCAGATGCACGTCCATTACGCCCTTGATGTGGGGCCGGATCGCCGCACAGGTGGCCGGGCCAAAGGTGATGTTGGGCACGAAATGCCCGTCCATGACGTCGACATGAATCCAATCCGCGCCCTGTGCTTCGACCGCTGCGCATTCGGCACCGAAACTGGCAAAGTCTGCGGCGAGGATGGAGGGGGCGATTTTGATGGCGCGATCAAATGTCATGGCAGGCTCCTGTCAGGGTCGGTCGCGATATAGCGGGCCGTTGTCCGGGTGGAAAGGGACCGTTCGGGAAGGATTTCTTGAAATCAGAGAAGCGGGACTCGTCTATCGTCGACTTCATCGTCGTTCTCGTAATCGGGTTTATTTAATTTGACATACAAATTAATGCGGGTGACAGTGCCCGTCAGGGAGGAAATTCGATGTTTCTGGGGCTTGATCTGGGCACCTCGGGTGTCAAGGCGTTGCTGGTGGACGGAGAGGGCCGTGCGGTAGGCAGTGCTGACGCAACCTATGATGTGTCCAACCCCGTGCCGGGGTGGAGCGAGCAGGACCCTGCCGACTGGATCGCCGGTGTCTCGGCCGTGCTCGCCGCGTTGAAATCCGAACATTCACAAGCCTTTGACGCAGTGGAGGGGCTGGCCCTGTCCGGTCACATGCACGGCGCTGTAATAGTCGATGAAGCGGGTGCGGTGCTGCGCCCATGCATCCTGTGGAACGACACGCGCAGTTTTGAGCAGGCCCGTGCCATCGACAGCGATCCTGCGGCGCGCGCGATCAGCGGCAATATTGTCTTTCCCGGCTTTACCGCGCCGAAACTGGCATGGGTTGCCGACAACGAACCCGACATCTTTGCCAAGGTGGCCCGCGTGATGCTGCCCAAGGACTATGTCGTGTGGTGGCTGACTGGGCGGTATGTGACCGAGATGTCGGATGCTGCAGGCACGGCGTGGCTGGATGTGGGCGCGCGGAGCTGGTCGGATGATCTGCTTTCCGTCGGGGGGATGACACAAGCCCAGATGCCCGACCTTGTTGAGGGCAGCGAGGTGGTAGGCGATGTGCAACCGGCGCGCGCCGATCTTGGCCTGCCCGCCACCTGCAAGGTGATCGCGGGTGGCGCGGACAATGCGGTGGCCGCTTGTGGCGTGGGCGCGCTCGGCGAAGGGCAGGGCTTTGTCTCGCTCGGGACCTCGGGTGTGGTGCTGTCAGGGCGGGACACATATGCCCCATTGCCCGCAAGTGCGGTGCACACGTTTTGCCATGCGATCCCTGGCCGCTGGTATCAGATGGGCGTTGTGCTGGCCGCGACGGACAGCCTCAACTGGCTGTCGCGTGTGACGGGCCAGAGTGCCGAGGCCCTTGCCAAAGGTGCGGGCGATACGTTGCAAGCGCCCGGTGCGGTCAAGTTCTATCCTTACCTTTCCGGCGAACGGACTCCGCACAATGACGCCCATGTGCGGGCCGGGTTTACCGGGCTTGGCGTGGGCACGGACAGTGCCGACCTGACCCGCGCTGTCATGGCAGGCGTGTCATTCGCACTGCGTGACAGTTTCGAGGCGCTGAAGGCGACCGGGGCCAGCCTTGAAACGGCCCTTGCCATCGGGGGCGGAAGTCGCTCGGATTTATGGTGCAGTATGCTCGCCACCACCCTGAACATCCCGCTGGAACGCCCCGAAGAGGGCGCGTTCGGCGCCGCCCTCGGTGCCGCCCGTCTTGCCATGTGCGGTGTGACCGGTGCCGATCCGGCCAGCATCATGACGAAACCGCCCATCGCGGATATCATCCACCCCCAGGGCAGCCTCGTCGCCGCCTACGAGGACGCCTATCGCGGTTTTGCGGCCGCCTACCCAACTTTGAAAGCCATGCCATGACCTCCACGTTTTTCGACGCCGTCCCGCCCGCCACATTTGAGGGGCCAGACAGCACAAACCCGATGGCCTTCCGCCACTACAATCCGGACGAAAAGGTCATGGGCAAGCGGATGGAAGACCATTTGCGCTTTGCCGTCGCCTACTGGCATTCCTTTGCGTGGGAAGGCGGCGATCCGTTTGGTGGCCAGACCTTCATCCGCCCCTGGCATCCGCAGGACGATATGGGCCGCGCCAAGATGAAGGCGGATGTGGCGTTCGACATGTTCGAGCGCCTTGGCGTGCCCTATTTCTGCTGGCACGACGCGGATGTGCGCCCCGAAGGCGACACGCTGTCCGAAAGCATCGACCGTCTGAACGAGATCACCGACTATTTCCTGGAAAAGATGGACGGCAAGAAGGTTGGCTGCCTCTGGGGCACAGCCAACATGTTTTCCCACCGGCGCTGGATGTCGGGGGCGTCGACCAACCCCGACCCAGATGTGTTCGCCTATGCCGCTGCGACGGTTAAATCCTGCATGGATGCGACGCTGAAACTGGGCGGTGAAAACTACGTGCTCTGGGGCGGGCGCGAGGGGTATGAAACCCTGCTCAACACCGACATGGGGCGCGAGCTGGACCACATGGGCGCGTTTCTGAACATGGTTGTCGAGTACAAGCACAAGATCGGCTTCAAGGGCCAGATCCTTGTCGAACCGAAACCGCAGGAGCCGTCAAAGCACCAGTATGACTATGACGCGGCGACCTGCATCGGGTTCTTGCGCAAATACGGGCTGGAGGATGAGGTCAAACTGAACCTCGAACAGGGCCATGCGATTTTGGCAGGCCACAGTTTTGAACACGAGATTGCCGTGGCTGCGTCCGAAGGGATGCTCGGTTCCATCGACATGAACCGCAACGACTATCAGTCCGGCTGGGACACTGATCAGTTCCCCAACAACGTGCCGGAAGTGGCCTTGTGCTACTACCACATCCTCAAGGCGGGTGGTCTCGGGTCAGGAGGGACGAACTTTGACGCCAAACTGCGCCGCCAGTCCCTTGATGCCGAGGATTTGATCGCCGCCCATGTCGGGGCGATGGACATCTGTGCGCGTGGGCTCAAAGCTGCGGCGGCGATGATCGAGGATGGTGGTCTGGAAGACGCGTTGAGCGCCCGCTATGCCGGATGGGACCGGGACGAGGCGCAGGCGATGCTCAAAAGCGATCTCGCCACGATTTCAGAACGGGTGCTGGGCCACGGAATCGAGCCGCAACCCCGGTCCGGTCGGCAGGAGATATTGGAGAATTATGTCTCGCGTTTCGTTTAAGGCCCTTTTGTTTGGAATGATCGCTGCGCCTTTGTGGGCGGGCGATCTGCCGTACGAAGAACCTGTCTTTCCCGATCATCCAAGTGCGCAGATCGAATTGGGTCAGCTGCTGTTTTACGACCCCGTCCTGTCGGGGTCGCGCACCGTGTCCTGCGCCACGTGTCACCACCCCAAATTCGCCACCGGCGACGGGGTGTCGCTGGGGATCGGGGATGGGGGTAAGGGCCTTGGCCCCGACCGCACGGTCGTTGCCGACAACCCGCCCGAACAGCGCATTCCGCGCAACGCGCCCCCGCTGTTCAATCTTGGGGCCACCGAATTCACCGTATTCTTCCACGATGGCCGGTTGGAAGAAGACGCAAGCCGCCCCTCGGGCATCCGCACACCTCTGGGCTCGGAAATGGAGGCAGGGTTCGCCTCTGCCCTCTCCGCACAATCCATGTTCCCGGTGTTGTCGGCGGATGAAATGGCCGGGCACTACACCGAAAACGACGTGGCGCAAGCCGTCCGTCAGGGGCTGCTCACGGGCGCAGGCGGCGCATGGGATATCCTGTCCAAACGGGTCGAGGCGATCCCGGAATATCGCGCCCGTTTCGATGCAGTGATCGGGCCAAAGGCGGTGGCCTTCACTGACATCTCCGACGCACTCGCCGCCTTTCTCGACTTTGAATGGCGCGGCGTGGCCAGCCCCTTTGACCTCTATCTGCGCAACGGCACAAAGATGGAGCCCGCCGCCATGCGCGGGATGGAGCTGTTCTACGGTAAAGCGGATTGCGCTGACTGCCATGCGGGCCGGTTCCAGACGGATCACGATTTTCACGCCATCGCCATGCCCCAGATCGGGCCGGGCAAGGCTGCACGGTTCGAACGCCACGCACGCGACACGGGCCGCATGCGGGTGACGGGCGATCCGAATGATGCCTACGCCTTCCGCACGCCCCCCTTGCGCAACGTTGCGCAAACTGCGCCCTATGGACATGCCGGGGCCTATGCCACGCTCGAAGGGGTGGTGCGCCACCATCTCGATCCCGTGGAGGCACTGAGGGCGTATGACATTTCCCAAGCGGTCATGCCGGGGTTTGACGCGGATGATCTGCGGGTGCTCACGGATCAACCGGAAATGGACGCCATAGCGGCTGCCAACGTGCTGGCTCCGCAAACCCTGTCTGACGACGAGGTCAGTGACCTTATCGCCTTTCTCAACGCGCTGACTGATCCGCAAAGCATCCGCGGCGCGCTTGGTATTCCGGACACAGTGCCCAGTGGGCTGCCCATCGACCGCTGAGGCCCAGCCCCCAAAAAATTGGTGTCGCCGACAGGCGGCCTTTGGGTCTACCGCGTGAGGTTCAGAACCTGATCCACAGCTACTTCGCGCCAGTCCGACCAATCAGCATGAGGCCAGCGCACCCGGACGCGCACGGTTTCAACATCACCCAGGCCAAAGTGCTGCGGCCCTGCGACCCCGCCTGCGTGACCCCCGCCGACAGTGACTTCGCGCGCCTGAACGCTTGCGCCGTCATCGACCTCGATCCACGCGCCCACGGCTTGGGTGTTGGCCTCGTCCTGATGCACATCAATGCTCAGCCAATGACCCGTATCGGCATTGAAGTTCTGCCAGACTTCCAGCGGCGCGCGCCGGTTCACCACGGCCAGATCAAGCAATCCATCCGCATTCAGATCAACCAAGGCCGCCCCCGGCCACGATGCATTGAGGCGACACCGGCCACATCGCCGGCCTCGGCAAAGGTCCGATCCTCCTGCGCCATCAAGAGGTTGTTGGGGTCTTCCATCGCATTGCCGGGCATTTGCTGCACATTTCCCTTAGCGATGAACACATCGTCGCGCCCGTCGTTGTCCACATCCCCGAAGGCGATGTGCCACCCGGTCGAGGGGCGGCCATCACCGCCCACATAGGGGCGCTGCGCCGCCACGCCCATGGCAAAGGGGACATCTGCAAAAGCCGGGGCATCCCCAGTCCGGCGCATCAGGCGTTGATCGCCCATGGAACTGAGAAACACCTCGTCCCGCCCGTCGCGATCCAGATCGCGGGTCGCGATCCCCATGCCCCAAAGCATGTGGCGCGCCCAGCCGTCTTTTTCGGAAAAAGCCGGGGTTTGTCCTCCATCGCCCAAAGCTGTTCCTGCCCATCGCGCACATAGTAGTGGCGGTCATTGGACACCCGCAGGTCCGCCCGACCGGTGCGCGCCCAATCGGTGAACAGGATCGACAAGGCACAGTGGCCGGGCGCCAGATCGGTGACTGTGTATGTCGCGCCGTCGGGACGCCACAGGTGGTTCACATCGCAGGCCTCGAACGGGCCGTCGGGGTCGTGCCGGTCGACGTAATGGCCAAAGGCGAGGGTGGGCGCGGTCTGTCCGCCCTCCCACGTGGCCGAAAAGGCAGTGGTCCAGTGATCGGCGAAGGTGAAGGGCATCGCCTCAAACGTGCAATCGCCGCGCCCACGCAAAACGGTGTCGGGGCCAACGCGCAACACAACCAGATCAAGGATGCCGTCATTGTCGATATCAAGCGGGTAGGCCCCGGTTGTGCCTGTCAGGTTCAGTGCCTGGGACGGCGCAGGTTCAAAGTGGATGGCACCGCCATCAACAGAGGTGTTGCGCAGCAGTTGCATCGGATTGCTGCCCCCGGCGGCGACCAGATCGGGGCGTTGATCGCCGTCGCAATCCAGCACGGCCAGCCCCCCGCCCACGAAATGCTCCCACCCGCCGTCATAGACGTGGGGCGGGACGTCGACGGGTTGAAATCGCGGTGTGTCTGCGGTGACATCTTGGCCGATCAGGGTCGCAACGAGGATTGCGGCGCTACGCATCTTCTAGGGCCTCGACGGCAGTGTCCTGCACGAACTCAAGCGCATAGGCCGCACCACCCCGGGCCCACATGAACGTGTCCCATTTGTGAACGACCACGTCGGGTGCGGGTTTGTCGATGTCCACGATGCTTTTGCGCATCTGTTCGATCACTGCATCGGCATAGAGGTGGTCAAACTGCATCTGCTCGCCTGCGAGGATCACCAGTTCGGGGTCAAAGATGTTGACGAGGTTGGCCAGACCAAGCGCGAACATCTTGCCCGCCCGCTCGATTACGGTGCGCGCGGTTGGGTCGCCCTCGCGGGCCGCGGCCAGAACGGCGGTGACGGCCTTGGAGGTTGGGGCCATCTGGGCAACGTTGCCGACGCTGTGGGCCTCGCGCACGAGGGCGTAGTCGGCCACATAGGCCTCAAGACAGCCGCGTTGGCCGCAACGGCAAAGGGCCCCGTCCAGATGGACCTTGGTATGACCGAATTCTGCCCCGCAGCCGCGTGTACCCCGGTAAAGATGCCCGCCCAGCACCATGCCCATGCCCACACCGCTTTCGATGGTGATGACGATGAAGTCGGAATGGTTCTTGCCAATGCCAAAGGTCAGTTCAGCCATCGCCACGAGGTTCGCGTCGTTGTCGACATAGGCGGCGATGCCCAGACGTTCGGACAGGACCGCACCAAAGGGCACGTTGCGCCGATCAAGCGATGGGGACCAATAGACCAGACCATTGCCCGCATCGACGATACCCGCCAGCCCGACGCCCACGCCCGAGATATCTGACAGCGCGCATTGTGCCTTTTCCGACAGTCTGGCCAGGCCCTGATACACTTCATCCGCCAGCGCATCGGGGGTGTAGCGACGCGGTGCGATCGCGTGTTCATGGAAGGCAACGTCGGCCCCCTCGAAATCCATCAACACGAGGGAGATCGAGACATCAGACACTTTGAGACCGGCAATCAAGTGGGCCCGCCCCGCAATCTTGAGATCGACGCGCGGACGCCCGCGCGGTGTCTCGTCACTGGACGAATCCCTTGGCACTTCCTCGATCAGACCACCGCGCAAAAGTTCGGCTGTGATGGAGGTTACCGTGGCCCGACTGATTCCTGTACGGTCGGCCAGATCAATGCGCGGCACCGGGCCGCGTTGAGAAATCTCGCGCAGCAACAGCCGTCTGCTTTCGACTTTCTGGTGGCGGAACGCCATGAAAAGACTTCCTTTTTCTCCTCCCGTTCGCGACATGGCCGCGAACCCCTTGCATGGGATGATGGCGGTTTTTGAGAGGGCTGTCCAATTTAATTTGCTTTTCGAATTTAAACGGCTATCAATGTGCGACCCGACCGCAAACCCATGACGGCGGGGCTATGTCTTTGGGAGGACACTTAATGAAACGACGTACGATACTTGGCGCCCTCGCGGCTGCCACGATGCTCACGACCCCGGCTTTTGCAGACGGTCACGCCAAAACGGTTGGCGTCAGCTGGTCGAACTTTCAGGAAGAGCGCTGGAAAACTGACGAAGCGGCGATCAAGGCGGCGCTGGACGCAGCTGGTGCGAACTATCTGTCCGCAGATGCGCAGTCTTCTTCCACGAAACAGCTGGCAGACATCGAAAGCCTGATCACACAAGGCGTCGACTCGCTGATCATTCTGGCACAGGACGGCGCGGCCATCGGCCCGGCCCTTGATGCCGCCGAAGCCGCAGGCATTCCCGTCATCGGCTATGACCGCCTGATTGAAGACCCGCGTGCCTTCTATCTGACATTCGACAACATCGAAGTCGGCCGGATGCAGGCGCGCGCCGTGTTCGACCTGCAGCCAACCGGCAACTACGTGATGATCAAGGGCTCGCCCACCGATCCGAACTCCGACTTCCTGCGTGGCGGTCAGCAAGAGGTCATCCAGGCCGCGATCGATTCCGGTGACATCACCATTGTCGGCGAAACCTACACCGACGCATGGGCCCCGGCCAACGCACAGCGCAACATGGAGCAGATCCTGACCCAGAACGACAACAACGTCGACGCGGTCATCTCTTCCAATGACGGCATGGCGAGCGGCGTTGTCGCAGCCCTGACAGCGCAAGGCATGGACGGTATCCCCGTTTCCGGCCAGGACGGTGACCATGGCGCGCTGAACCGCGTGGCCAAAGGCACCCAAACCGTGTCCGTTTGGAAAGACAGCCGCGAACTGGGCCGCAACGCCGGTGAGATCGCTGTTGCGCTGGCCAATGGCACAGCCATGGACTCCATCGAAGGCGCGGGCAAATTCACATCTCCCGGCGGTGTGGAAGTCAACGCGATGCTGCTGGCTCCACAGCCGATCACCAAGGACAACCTGAACCTCGTTCTGGATGCCGGCTGGATCCCCAAGGACGTGCTGTGCCAGGGCGTGTCGGGCGTCGCTGTCTGCGAATAAGGCAGTCTCACTGAGAAAAGGGGCCCCATCCTCCACGGCGGGGGTGGGGCCCTTTTCACAACATCCGCCGGGAGGGCGGATAGGGGGGCCGCCTGTCTGGCGGCAATACGGGGGAACCACCAATGGGCGGCCTTGGGAAACTTATCAAGACATTGCAGCTGGACACGCGGCTGCTGGGGATGATCGGGGCGTTTCTGCTCATTGCCATCATCTTCAATATCGCGACGGGCGGGACGTTCCTGACGCCGCGCAACATTTTCAACCTGACACTTCAGACCGCCTCTGTGGCCATCATGGCGACGGGCATGGTCTTTGTGATCGTGACCCGCAATATCGATCTGTCCATCGGGTCCATTGTCGGTGTGATCGGCATGGTCATGGGGTTGGTGCAGGCCTTTTGGTTGCCGGAAATCGTGGGCTTTGGCAGCCCGGTGATTGTCGTTGTGACTGTGCTTGTCGGCATAGGTCTGGGCGTGTTGATTGGCGGGTTTCAGGGCTGGATGATCGGTTACCTCATGATCCCGTCCTTTATCGTGACCTTGGGTGGTCTGCTGATCTGGCGCGGGGCCGCATGGTGGGTGACGCGCGGGACAACCGTGTCGCCGCTGGATGCGAACTTTGTCATGCTGGGTGGGGCCAGTGGCACCATCGGTGTCACGGCAAGCTGGCTGCTGGCCGCTGTCGGGGCCGCCGCAACTGTCTGGTTCCTGATGCGCTCGCGCCGTCAGCAGATGTCGCATGACATCGCCGTCAAACCTTTGTGGGCCGAATACGCGCTGGCGGCCATTCTGGTTGCCGCCATCGCCGGGATCACGGCCATCATCAACGCCTACGAAGTGCCGACGCGCGTGCTGCAACGCCGTTTCGAACGCGAGGGCCTTGAGATGCCCGAAGGCTATACCGAGGCCTACGGCTTCCCGATCTCGGTTCTGATCGTGATCGCCATCGCCATCATCATGACCATCGTGGCTCGCAAGACCCGCTTTGGCCGCTATATCTTTGCGATGGGCGGCAACCCGGATGCGGCAGAGCTGTCAGGCATCAACACCAAACTGCTGACGGTCAAGGTGTTTGCCCTGATGGGCGGGTTGGCCGGTGTGGCCGCCATCGTCGCCTCGGCGCGTCTGGCCTCTGCCGGCAACGATCTGGGCACGCTGGACGAATTGCGCGTGATTGCTGCCGCCGTCATCGGGGGTACGGCCCTTGCCGGTGGGGTTGGCACGATCTATGGCGCGATCCTTGGGGCCTTTATCATGCAAAGCCTTGTGTCCGGCATGGGCATGGTCGGCGTTGATGCGCCGTTCCAGAATATCATTGTGGGGGCGGTTCTGATCCTCGCTGTCTGGGTCGACATCCTCTATCGTCGCAGAACGGGAGAAGCCTGATGACAACTCCATTGCTTGAAATGCGCAACATCTCGATCCACTTCGGCGGGATCAAGGCGGTGGACGATGTGTCCATCGACCTGATGCCGGGTGAGGTGGTTGGCCTGCTGGGTCACAACGGGGCTGGCAAATCCACATTGATTAAGATCCTGTCCGGGGCCTACAAGAAGGACGCTGGCGAGATCTATGTTGATGGCAAGAAGGTCGATATCCGCACACCCGCAGATGCACGCGACCAGAACATCGAGACCATTTACCAGACGCTCGCCTTGTCCGATAACCTCGATGCGGCCTCAAACCTGTTCCTGGGGCGCGAGATTACGACCCGGTTCGGTCTGGTGGACGACACCAAGATGGAGGCCGAAAGCCGCAAGATCATGGCGCGCCTCAATCCCAACTTCAAACGGTTCTCGGAACCTGTCCGCTCGCTCTCGGGTGGTCAGCGCCAGTCGGTGGCCATCGCGCGTGCGGTCTATTTCAACGCTCGTATCCTGATCATGGACGAACCGACTGCGGCCCTTGGTGTGCACGAAACGGCCATGGTCGCGGACCTGATCAAAGAGCTGAAGGCCCAAGGCCTCGGCATCTTCCTGATCAGCCACGACACCCGCGAAATGATGGAGTTGTGCGACCGTGTGTCGGTGATGAAGAACGGCCAGTTGGTCAGCACCGAACGGGTCGAGGACGTGACCGAGGACGACGTGCTGTCGATGATCATCATGGGCAAGAAACCCGGAGAGACGGTTGATGCGTGAAGGTGCGGGCGCTCCGAACCTCGTAGCTGATGTCGGCGGCACAAACTGCCGCCTGGCCTTGGCCGACGCGGGCGGCGTGCGCGCCGACACCGTGCAACGGTTTCGCAATGACAACTACGACAGCTTTGCCGATCTGGCGCGTGGCTATATCGCGGATCAACCCATGATCGCCTCGGCCGCCGTGGCCATTGCCGGCCCCGTGGGCAAGGGCGAGGGGCGGTTGACCAACCGCAACTGGCACTTTGATGCGGTTGAGTTGGAACGCGAGTTGTCCCTGCCACGGGTGCATCTGCTGAATGATCTTGAAGCCTTGGGTCACGCGATCTGCGTGTTGCCCGACGCGTCCCTCACACATCTGAGCGGCACACCCACACCGGACGAACCGCAGGCACTGGTCGTGGGGCTGGGCACCGGGTTCAACGTGGCCCTGACCCATCGCCCATCCGGCGTGGTGTTTTCGGCAGAGATGGGACATGCCCGTCTACCCCATTCGGTCGAGGCCATCGTGGCGGATGCAATTGGTCAAACGGATGTGTTTGATACTGTTGAGCATCTGCTGGCGGGCAAGGGGCTGGCGAAACTGCATGCCGGTCGCACCGGACATGCCTGTGCGCCGGAAGAAGTCCAAACCGCCGAAGGTGGGCCCGAAACCCTTGCCATCGTGGCCCGTGCGTTGGGCGCTTTGGTGCGCGAAATGGCGTATCTCTACCTTCCCGAAGGGGGCATCTATTTCAACGGCAGCCTCGCGCGGACTTTGCTGAGTGGGGACACCCGTGCGCTTGCGCTGGCCCCTTTGTTGGACGAAACGGGATTCGGTGGGCGGATGGCGGGCATTCCCACTTACTTGCTCAACGACGATGCATCGGCCCTGCAGGGCTGCGCGCGTTTTCTGACCGTCGGTACACAGTAGGGCGTCTATTTCATCTCATCGGATTTGGCCTAACGCATTGTCGGTGATCGACAAAGCGGCGTGAAGGCTTGCTAACGCATCTGAAATATCCAGCTCATTGGTTCATATAATGAACCAATGGACGCATAAATCCGTTGCAAGGTGAAACGAGGTGAGTCAAGCTTTGGTCCATGTCGACCGTCGCCAAAGCTCTTGGACTTCTGGACCTGTTCTCTGACACGCACCCACGGCTGGGGCTGTCGGATGTGCAGCGCCTGACGGGGCGGGACAAGGCGACTGTGCACCGCCACCTTGTCGCGCTCGAACAGGTTGGGTTTCTGGAACAGGACAAGGAAACGCGAGCCTATCGGCTTGGCCCGGCGCTGACCCGACTGGCCGGGATGAGGTCGCGCACCGTGCCCGAGGTCGAAATGGTCCGCACCGTCATCGACGCCCTCAGCCGCACTGCCGGAGAACTTGTGCACATCTCGCGCTTGCAGGGATCTCGACCTAGTCGATGTCTACCACGCGGAACATCACGACCATCCGGTGCGCGTCAGCTTTGACGCCTATGGGTTGCCACCGCTCTTTGCGACGTCTTCTGGCAAGGCATACCTTGCCTTTTCACCCGGCGGTGTTCTGGACCTCGCATTGGCCGATCCGCGCACCTGGGTGCCGGGGGTGCGGCACCGGACAAGGCCACCCTTGCGGACGAGTTGCGCACGATTGCGCGGCGTGGATATGCCCGCAACCGGGACGCGTTGCGCTTGGGTGTCTCATCAGTTGCCATTCCTGTCTTTGATGCGGCAAGCCGCGCCGTTGCCACCTGCTCTGTCGCCTATCCGACCAGCCGGGGTGGGAACGAGGTCGAAGCGCGTCTGGCCCGCCTGTTGATGGACCACGGGCGCGACATCTCGGAAGCCATGGGCGGGACTGTTCCACCGGACGTACAGAACGCATGGACCCCAAGCCAAGAAAAGGCGGCGTCATGAAAGACAGCAATTTCCTGAAAGAACACAATGCCCGCCAGTTCTGGCATCCGATGGCGCATCCGGCAGACAGCAATGCCAACCCGCCAACCATCCTGACCGGGGGCGAAGGCGTTTACATCACGGATGTGGATGGGCACCGGAGCATTGACGCTGTGGGCGGCCTTTGGAACGTGAACCTCGGCTATTCCAGCGCACCGGTCAAAGCCGCGATTGCGGACCAGCTTGAGGCGTTGCCGTACTATTCGACCTTTCGCGGTACCACCAATGATAAGGCGATCGAGCTGGCCTATTTGCTCGCCGACTTCTTTGCCCCGGACGGGATGACGCGCAGCTTTTTCACGTCCGGCGGGTCGGACAGTATCGAAATTGCGCTGAAATTTGCCCGACAGTACCATCGCATCCGGGGCGAGGGGACGCGCACCAAGTTCATCAGCCTCGAAAAAGGGTATCACGGAACCCACTTTGGCGGCATATCGATCAATGGCAATTCCAAGTTCCGCAATGCGTATGAGCCTTTGCTGGCGGGCTGTTATCACATTCCCGGCCCCTATCTCTATCGCAACCCGTTCGGGGCAGAGACGGCCGAAGAGCTCGCCCACCTGTCCGCAAAAATGCTGGAGCGCGAGATCGCCTTTCAGGGGGCCAATACCGTGGCTGCCTTCATCATGGAACCCGTACTGGGTGCCGGGGGAGTGATCCCGCCGCATCCCAGTTTCATGGGCCTTGTGCGCGACATCTGCGACAAGCATGGCGTGCTGTTGATCGTGGATGAGGTGATCACCGCCTTTGGCCGCACCGGGTCACCCACAGGTTCGCGCCACTGGGGTGTGCAGCCCGATCTGATGTGCACGGCGAAGGCCATCACAAACGGCTACTTTCCTTTCGGGGCGGTGATGATTGCCGATCGCATCGTCTCTGTGTTCGAGGATGATCGCAGCGGGGCCGGGTCCGTCGACATGGGCTATACCTATTCCGGGCACCCTGTGGGGGCTGCTGCCGCGGTGGCCACGATGCAGGAAACGGTGCGCATCAAACCCTGGGAAAACGCCGGACCGCGCGGGGCAGAGATGAAGGCGGGCTTGCAGGAACTTGCCACACGCTATGAAGTCGTGGGCGATGTGCGCGGCGAGGGCCTGATGTGCGCCATCGAGCTGGTCAGCGACCGCGCCGCCAAGACGCCAGTGAGCAAGGCCGCACCGCTGGCCTTCCAGAAGGCCGCGTACGAAGACGGCGTCATGGTGCGTGTGTCGGGCAACAACGTGATCCTGTCCCCGCCCCTGATCGTCGATGAAAGCCACGTGCGAAAGATACTGTCCGCGACCGAGGCAGGCCTGAAAGCGGTTGCCGCCACATGAAAAGCCGGGCCTGCGCCCCTGCGCTCAAAAGCGCTGTGCGGCAGGCCCCGCTGCGCGCCCGTATCGAAACGCGCGCTTTTTCCAGCACCTGCCCGCCAGCGCACATGATCAACGTCGAGGATGTGACCGACTTTCGCCGTGGCCGGGGGGATCTGATCTTTTCCCTGTTCATGGTTGGTGTGGCGCTGTTCTTTCTGGTCTTTTTCTTCAGCCAGACGGGGTGGGAGGACCGCAAATTGCCTGCCAACATGGCGCGCTACTGGATGGACCAGTTCGGGCTCGCGACACCCGAGGGCCGGGTATCGCGTCTGGGTCGTATTCTGAAACAGGGCTGGGTCGCGCCGCTGATCTGCCTTTGCATCCTTGTGCCTGCTGCGTTCTGGAACCTGCGCGGCGCGCTGCGGGCGCAGGCATGGCGGGTCCGGTTCAAGCAACCCACTGGCGTTGCCTATGAGCTGACGCAATGGCTGCGGGCGCTGGAATATGTGGGCTGGTTCGTGGCCTATACCGCCCTTGTACCCGTGCTTGGCTATCTGGTTGCGACACTGATCCTTGGAACTGCCCTGCCATGGCGCTTGGGTTATCGTGGTCTGCGCTGGTTTGGCATTTGTCTGGCCGCCAGCTTTGTAATCGTGCTGATCTTTCGCACGGGCCTGCAAATCCGCACGCCGGCGAACATCTGGCTTTATGACCAACTGCCGCCGGCCATGGAAACCTTCATGCAGGTTTGGTTCTGAGATGGAGGCGTTTTGGGCAGGTCTGGACAATCTGGCCAGCTGGCCCGTTCTGGTCGCGATTCTGATCGGGTCGGTTGGGGGGCTTGCCATCGGGGCGGTGCCCGGCATTGGCCCTGCCATCGCCATCGCCATCCTGTTGCCTGCAACGGTGTTCCTGGATGATCTGGTCAGCCTCGTGTTGCTGCTAGGGGTTTATGGCTCGTCCATGTATGGCGGGGCGATCCCGGCGATTCTGATCAACACACCCGGCACACCGGTCAATGCGCTGACGACCTATGACGGCTATGCGCTGACCCGGCGCGGAGAGGCGGCGCGCGCGCTGTCGCTGGCCTATGCTGCATCCTTCTTTGGCGGATGCTTTTCCATATTGCTGGGCCTGTCGGCGCTGATGCTGTTTGGCCCGTATCTGCGCGACCTTGGGGCGCTGTTCGGACAGCGAGACATCTTTATGGCCGCCGCATTGGGCGCCGTCCTGCTCGTGGCGGCGCACCGCAAGACGATGGGGATTGCCGCGCTGCTCTTTGGTCTCGGCTTTCTCATCTCGCTGGTGGGGCGACAGACCACGCGGCAGATCGACCGTTATACGTTCGATGTCGAATACCTCTTTCCCGGCTTCAACCTCATCGTGGTGATCGTGGGCATTTTTGCGATTTCGCAGGCCCTGTTCCTGCTGACGGGCAAAGACGCGGACCCGCCCGAGGCACGGCTGAAGGGTGGGTTGCTGCGCGGATTTGGTGAGTTGGGGCGGTTCAAACCCGTCGCGGCGATCAGTGCAGGATACGGCACGATCATGGGGATTATCCCCGGCGTGGGCGAGTTTGTAGCACAGTTCTTCAGCTACTCGACCGCGCGCGCCATATCGCGCGACCCCGGCAAGTTCGGGCGCGGCGCGCCTGACGGGCTGATCGCATCCGAGGCGTCCAACAATGCCGTGCCTGCGGCGGCCATGGTGCCCCTGCTGGCGCTAGGCGTGCCGGGCGAGGCGCTGACGGCCATGATGATGGTTGTGTTTTTCGACGCAGGGATCAAGCCGGGCCCGGACATATTCGAGAACAACCCGGATTTCCTGTTTTCGCTGTTTTTCGCGCTGCTCATCATCAACGTGCTGGTGGTGATCACGCTGCTGGTTTCGACACGCCATATTGCGCGGATCATCTATATTCCAAACCGCCTGCTGGGCGCGTTTATCCTGATCCTCGCCTTTGTCGGCGTGTTTTCGATCCGAAATTCGTTCACCGATTGCATGTTTGCAGCCGGGTTTGGGTTCCTCGGGTTTATCCTGCGCCGTCTGGACTGGCCCCTTGTGCCCATCGTGCTTGGCCTCGTCCTCGGCTCGATCATGATCGACAAGCTGACCGCCGGGTCCGGACAGATCAAAACCGTGTTCGATTTGGTCAACCGGCCTGTGTCGGGCACATTGTTCGTTGTTATCCTGATCGTGATCAGTGTCACGGTCTTCACCAGCCTTCGAAGCCGAAGGTTCGAGCATTAACTGAAAAAGCAAAACAAACTCAGGGAGAGTGACTATGAAAAAGCTTTTGACATCAGCAGCCTTCGCGCTTGCCGCGTTAAGCGGGCCTGCGCTGGCAGAATACCCGACGGGACCTGTACAGTTTATCGTGCCGTGGCCTCCGGGCGATTTCGAGGACATCCTGACACGGATGATCGCCGCAGACATGGCCGAAGCGACGGGCCAGCCTGCGTCTGTCGTGAACCGCCCCGGTGGCGGCGATGGCCCGTTCCCCGGCGCGCTTGAAGTGCTGAATGCCCCCAATGACGGATCGGTCATTGGCTCTTTCGTGATTGGTGTGCCGATTGTCGGCCCGAAGATCGACATCGGTATCGAGGAAGACAGTTTCGTACCGGTGGGCATCTTTCTGACTTATCCGTTTGTGCTGGCCGCCTCTGGTGACGCGCCCTATTCCAACATGGCGGAACTGGCTGAACACGCACAGGATAATGACGTCGTGCTGGGCCACTTCGGTGCGGGCCTGACACCCACCGCCGTGTCCATGGCCGCCGCCGTCAAGATGGGGTTCGAGTTCGCTGATGACAGTGCGTTCGATCTGCTGGACTGCAACACGCTGTCCTCGGGCGATGCGGATGTGATCAACACAACGCTCGCGCTGATCGAACCCTGCCTTGGCGACATCAACGTCTTGGGCAATATCGGGGCCGATCCGATTGCCAAACTGGACGGTGTCGAAACTGTCGCGGCGCAATCCGGTGTGAATGATATCGAACTTTGGAACGGGTTGTTCGTGACCAAGGGCACCCCCCAAGAGGTGATCGACACCATCGCTGCCGTGGCCGCAGAAACGATGGCGTCCCCCGAGGCACAGGCGCTGATGGCGGAAACCGGGGCTGCTGTGTACTGGCAAGGTCAGGACGAGGCGCAGGCGCGTATCGAGGCGGATCGCGCGAAATCAGCCGAGATCAACGAGATCCTTGGCCGTTGAACTGATGGGGCGGCCCTTTCGGGTCGCCCCTTCGCAGCAGGTAGTCATATGGCCCGTCTGAAACTCGGCATTCTGCAAGTGAACCACGACCGTTCGGTCGAGGTCGGCGATGCGTTTCCTGACGACGCGCACCGCTTTCGCGACCTGTTTGATCAACAGGATCAACGCTTTGCCTATCGTGTCTACATGACGATTGGAGGCGAGGTGCCGGCAGATGTGAACGAACAGGATGCCTATCTGATCACCGGTTCGCCGCTGAGTGTGCTGGATGATCTGGCCTTCCTGCCTGCGCTTTATGATTTCATCAGGGGGTGTGACGCGGCACGCAAACCGCTGGTGGGTGCGTGTTTTGGTCATCAGGCGATTGCAGTTGCGCTGGGGGGGCAGGTGGCGCGGCAGGACTGGAACATCGGGATCGACCGGGTCGAGATCACGCGGACGCTGCCCTACATGCTGCCACCCGCAGACAATCTGAACCTTTACCAGTTTCACCACGACGCGGTGACGCAACTGCCCGCGGGATGCGAGAGCTATGCCCGTTCCGCCAAATGTGCAGTCGCCGGGTTCACCAAGGGCAGCCATATCCTGACCACGCAGGCGCATCCCGAATTCACTGACCCGTTCATGCGTTGCGTGCTCGATTTCACCAAACCCGTGCTGACGCCCGCGCAAATGGCTGAAACCGAGGCGACACTGACTGCCCGCAATGATGGCGCTGTGTTCGCCCGGTGGGCCACCTGCTTTTTCGGAGGGACGCCGTGAAGAATTTGGCCGATCACGACAGCTTTGTGGACGGGGTGCCGCACGCCACGTTCGCCCAGATGCGACGCGACGTTCCGGTCCACTGGACGCCGGATCATGGCGGTGACCGCGGGTTTTGGTCGCTCACGCGCTACGCCGACATCATGGCTGCGCAAAAGGATCCGGGCACATTTTCCAGCGCCCAAGGCATCCGGATCGAAGATCAAAGCCGTGAAGAATACCTCGCCCGCCGCACCTTTCAGGAAACGGACCCGCCGGAACACACCGCGACGCGGCGCATCGTCAATCCGGCCTTTGCCAAGCCTGTGATGGCCGGGTTCGAACAGCTGATCCGTGATCTGGCCCGTGACATCGTGGATGAAGCGCTTGCCCATGCCGAGTTTGACGGGGTCGAGCACATCGCCAAGCGCCTGCCAATGCTGATGCTGGGCCGCATTCTGGGGGTGCCGGACGCTGATCTTGATTGGCTGGTGGAGCGGGGCGATGCGCTGATCGGGAACACGGACCCGGATTTCACCACCACCGTCATCGACAAGGTCAACACGGACGCCTACGCCATGATGCCCTTCCGCTCGCCTGCGGGTGTGGAGTTGTATGACTATGCCCAGCAGATCCTTGATGGATCGCGCGCAGTGGACGATGCGGGCATTCTGGCGCGCGTGCTGCAGGCCGAAGGCGGCGCCATTCACGGGCAGGATTTCAAGAACTTTTTCTGCCTTCTGGTGGCCGCGGGGAACGACACGACGCGCTATTCCATCGCCATGGCGCTTTGGCTGCTCACCCAGCAAAAGGACTTGCTGGGTCAGTTGCAATCCGGTGCGGTTTGG
Organism: Tateyamaria armeniaca; assembly: GCF_045797845.1. Taxonomy (NCBI): domain Bacteria; kingdom Pseudomonadati; phylum Pseudomonadota; class Alphaproteobacteria; order Rhodobacterales; family Roseobacteraceae; genus Tateyamaria; species Tateyamaria armeniaca. The sequence continues at coordinate 495,754 of NZ_JBHDIY010000002.1, read as the reverse complement.
GACACCTGCGCGGACGAGTTCATCCGCGTTGCCTCCCCCACCTTGCACTTTCGCCGCACGGCCACGCGGGATGTCGAAATGCACGGGCAAACGATCCGCGAAGGCGACAAGGTGCTGATGTGGTTCGTGTCAGGCAGTCGTGATGAAACCGTGTTCGACGACCCCAACACCGCGCATCTTGATCGTAGTCCGAACCGCCATGTTGCCTTTGGGCAAGGTGGCCCGCATGTGTGCCTTGGCATGTGGCTGGCCAAGCTGGAACTGAAGGTCGTGTTGCAGGAACTTGCCTCGCGCATCTCGGGCCTTGAGGCCACATCCGCGCCGACCTGGACCCGTTCGAATTTTATCTGCGGGGTCAAATCGCTGACCCTGCGCCCAAAATTGAAGTGACGCCCATGACCCAACGCACCCGTGTTCTGTTCTGTGATCTGCTCAACCTGCCGCGAGGCAAATATGTGCCGTCAGAGGTCGCTGCTGGCGGCAAGATCGGCTTTGCAAGGGGCGTGTTCGGCACGACCTTTGATCGCGACTTGATCCCTGTGCCGGGGGCAGGCGTGTTTGATGGCATTCCGGATGTCGAACTGGTTCTGGATGGTGCCCGTCGCCCCGACTGGCAGGCAGATACAGAGATTGCCCTTGGCACGCTGCACGTCGATGGCAAACCCTTTGGTCTGTGCGCGCGCGCGCGTTTGCAGGCCACTGTCGCGGAGTGGCAGGCCCGCGGGCTCACTCCGAAAATCGGTCTGGAGATGGAGGCTTACGTCTTTGAGCAGGACGCAGATGGGGTGTGGACTCCGTATGACACGCCCGGCGCCTTTGTTTACGGAACGGGGCCGCAGAACGACCCGAAGGGTCTGATGAACGCCCTGTGGACAACAGCGCAGGAGGTCGGCCTGCCGATCGAGTCGATGAACGGCGAATATGACAACGGGCAGTTCGAACTGACGATGCAGTTCGATGATGCCGTGGCGGGCTGTGATGCCGCGTTCCTGTTCAAGACCATGGCGCGCGAAGTGGCGGCAGGTCTGGGTCTGTTGCTTACCTTTTTGCCCAAACCAATTCCTGATCGGGGCGGGTCGGGCCTGCACGTCAACTTCAGCTTCGCGGATGAAAGCGGGGCCAATGTGATCGCGGCGGATGGGGCGCTGTCTGATGTGGCCAAAGGGTGTATTGCTGGGCTGATCCATCACCACGAGGGGCTGGCCGGACTGCTTGCGATGACTGTGAACAGCTATGATCGGCTGGGGCCTGCGTCGATGGCTGGTTACTGGGCGAACTGGGCTGACGATCACCGTCTGGTCACGGTCCGCTCGACCGTGGCCTCGCCGAAATCTGCGCGTCTGGAACATCGCATGGCGGACTGCGCCACCAACCCCTACCTTGCGGTGACGGCGGTGTTGCAGGCGGCATTGCTTGGGGTTGAAAACGAGTATGCGCTGCCTGAGGCCGAGGATCTGGACGGGCTCGAAAATGTGCGCGCGACCCGCCATGTTCCCTCCGCGCTGGACCGGGCCTTGGATGCGCTCGACGCTGATAAACCTCTGCGTATGGCGGTCGGAGAAGAGATCTGCGATGCCGTCATCTTCCTGAAGCAGGACGAATGGAAGCGGTTGAAAGACAAGTCGGTGGATGAGGTGCGCGACTACTATCTGCCTTTTGTCTGAGAGTTCGGAACAGTTGCGGTATGACGGACCATTCCGCCGCGCACCGGGTCTGTGTCACAGCGGGGGCAGTCCGGCCGCCGCTCTTCCTTCCTCGGTCTTGAGGGAAAAGTCCGTGCCGCAATACGCGTCGCCCTTCGGGCCCAGCAGAACGGCAATCGCCTGACCGACCCACTCCGGGGGGATGTGCGCCTCCCATCCCAATTGGCTGACCGGGTTGATCCCGCTGGCGGCGATCTTGCGCTGCATGTCCGTGGCGACTGTGCCGGGGCTCAGGCCAATCACGCGCACGCCGGCGCTGCGCATTTCTTTGTCCGCGACACGGGTCAGTGACAGGACGGCGGCCTTGGTCGCGCAATAGTGGCTCCACCCTTCCAGCGCGGAAGTGGCCGCCCCGGACGAGATGTTGATAATCGTGCCGGATCCGCGTTCAATCATACCCGGAAGGACGGCGCGCAAGGCGTGATATACCCCTTTGACGTTTACGTCGACAACACGTCCCCACGCGCCCGGGTCGCTGTCCGCCAGCCGCGCAATCGGATCGATCAGGCCTGCGTTGTTGATCAATGTGTCGATGGGGCCAGTGGCCTCTATCAGTGCGCGCACTTGTGCAAAGTCACTGACATCGCATGGAAAAGCGCGCCCTCCCGTTTCCTGCGCCAGCTTTGCCAGCGCCTCTGCCGAGCGTGCGGCAAGGACAACATGCGCGCCCATTCCGGCCAGTGTGCGCGCTGTTGCTGCGCCGATGCCCTTGCTTGCCCCGGTGATCAGGACAGTCTTGCCTTTGACGTGGTCCAACGCTCAACGCCCCCATGTGCAGGGGATGTTGGTGTCGGGTAAGCCTGCGCATTGCACGAGGTCTAAATGCAGGTCCAGATCGACGCTCAGACCCGTGGGGCTGTCAAGAAAAGCAATGAAATCCATGCCGTGATCCAGCCGCAGGATCTCTCCGGTCGCCTCAAACCCGACGACGCGGACCTCGTCATAGTTGGGGATGAAATCGGGATAGGTCCGGTCGCGCACCATGGTGAATTCAAGTGTGATGGGCGCCGTTTGCCCGCGCACTGTCAGATCGCCTGTCAATTTGCCGCTGGTGGGGGTCAGCATCAGGATTTCTGTCGAGGTGAACGTGATCTGCGGCGCGTTCTCGGCGTCCAGATAGTCAGCGTGGCGCAGATGCGCGTCGCGTTCCGGATGGTTGCTGTCGATACTTTCCGCATCGATTGTGAAAGTGATTTTGGAATTCGCTGGGTTGTCCTCATCAATGAGAAATGTGCCGTCAAACGTGTTGAAGCGGCCCACTGTACGGCTGAGGCCCATGTGATTGATTTCCCAACCGATATGCGCGTGGCCAAGGTCGAGTGTCCATTCTGTCGGGGCCGCCTGAGCGGGCAGGGTGCCCATCAGCAGGGCGGCGAGGGGGAGGGTGCGGATCATGACGGGTTTTCCTTCAGGTTTGGTGATGACAGTGGTTTAACCCGTGCAAAATTTGCAAAAAATGCTGCAAAACCCACTACTATCGTGCAATAATCACATTAATGGACACGAATGCCCTCAGAACCCTGCAGCTTGTTGCGCATCACGGCAGCTTTGCCGGGGCCGCCCGCGTGCTGGACATCGACCCATCGTCTGTCAGTCGCATTGTCGCCGGGGTCGAGGCGCAGTTGGGATTGCGCCTGTTTCAGCGGTCCACCCGCCAGTTGACGGTGACAGAGGCTGGCGCGCTGTATCTGGGCCGGATCGGGCCGCTGCTGGATGACCTTGATCTGGCGCGGGATGCGGCGGCACAGGTTGGCGCGCAGCCAAGTGGGCGCGTGCGGCTGACGGCCTCCGTGGCCTTCGGGCAGGAGGTGATCGTACCTCGTCTGGCGGCCCTGCATGACGCATTGCCGGAGATCGAATTAGAGATGCTGCTGAGCGATCAGCCGGTGGACCTGGTGGCAGCGCAAGTTGATCTGGCGGTCCGCTTGGCCCCTGCGCCCAAGGGTGATCTGATCAGCACGCGCTTGATGACCACACGCTATCGTGTGGTTGCGTCCAGCGCGTGGGTGGCGCAGTTCGGAATGCCCGAAGGCCCCGAGGCACTGCGCGACCTTGCATGTCTACGCATGACACTGCCCGAGTATCGCACCGAATGGCGGTTCCGCCGCAACGACGCAGCGGTCATTGTACCGGTGAGCGGCCCCTTCTTGATCTCAAACGCTTTGGCGCTGCGGGCCGCGGCCCGCGACGGATTAGGCCCTGCATTGCTGGCGGACTGGATGACGGATGATGACGTGAGCCAAGGCACTTTGATCGACCTGTTTCCGGCTCACGATGTCACCGCGACCGCATTCGATACTGGCGCGTGGATGCTTTATCCCAGTCGGGCCTACCTGCCGGCCAAAGTGCGCGCGGTGATGGATTTCCTGCGCCGACAAGTGCGGCTGGGGCGCGCCTGATCAGGCCAGTTCGCTGGCCCATGGCGGGTTTGCCCCTGCGCGAGACACTGTGACGGCTGCGGCGCGTGCTGCAAGTGTCAGCATGTCGTGCAGGATCGCTTCGGGCAGATCGGCTATCGCGGCGGGGTGCAGCGCGTCGGCCGCACGCAATGCCGCAAGACAGCCTGCGTTGAACGTATCCCCGGCACCGACGGTATCCACGACCGTCGCCTTTTGCGCAGCCACGTGCAGGTGCCGCCCGCCTTGCAGATAGACCGTGGCCCCATCCCCGCCTTCGGTGAGCAGGAACATCTTTGGCCCGCGTGCAAGGATCGCCTGCGCCTTGTCGGCCAGCGATGCAGTCCCCGGTTCGATCCAGTTCAGATCGTCATCGGACAGTTTGATGATGTCAGCCCGCCCGATCAGCGCGTTGAGGCGGGCGCGGTAGCCGTCGTGATCCGAGACAAAGCTGGGCCTGATATTGGGATCGGCCATCACCAGACGGCGTTCGGGCTGTGCCAAGGCAAGGGTCAACAGGCTGTCGGCCACGGGCGGGTTGCAAAGCGATATGCCGCCAAAAAACATCGCCTCGGTTTCCGGCGGTGCGGGATCGATGTCATCCGGGCGGATTTCGCGGGTGGCCGTGCCTTCGTCGTAGAACGTGTAGGTGGCCTGCCCCTCGTCCAGATGCACAAAGGCCAGCGTGGTGTTGCGTGCACTGCGCACCGCGTAGGCGGTGGAGACATTGCTGGCGGTCATATGCTCCGCAATCATCGCCCCGAACGGATCGGAGGACAGGCCTGTGATCAGCCCGGTCGAGACACCCAGACGCCCCAGGGCGATAGCGGTGTTCAGCACGGCCCCGCCCACATGGGGCGTGTAGGCTCCGGCTTCGTTCGGGATCATGTCGATCAACGCTTCGCCGCAGCACAGGATCATTGGGGCACCTCCGTCCAGATAATGTCAGCCGGGGCCGACTTGCTTTGTACAGTCGTGATGTTGGGCACGTCGTTTGTGTCGATCCAGGCTTGCGCGCCCGGTTTGCCATGTTCGACCCAGCGGGCCTTAAGACGGTCGATCAATAGCTCCATCGGCGGGTTGAGCGCAATGGACAGGGCCCAGAGATCGTGCAGTTGGTCCCATGGCGACATGTTGAGCAGCAGGTAGTTGCCTTCGACGATCACGGTCTTGCAGCTGGCCGGAACGCGGCCCGCGCCTGCGATGGCAATCTCGCGGCTGCGGTCGAAAATGGGGTAGATAACCGGATCGGGGGATTGCAGGGCCCTGATCATGCGCACAAAACCGTCTGCATCAAAGGTGTTCGGCGCGCCCTTGCGGTTCTGGGTGCCGTCCTGTTGCAACAGCCGGTCGTCGAGGTGAAAGCCGTCCATGGGCACGACTGCCGCCGCTTCGCCCTGTGTCGTCAGATGCGCGGCCAGAGCCTGCGCCACAGTGCTTTTGCCGCTTGCGGGCGGGCCCGCGACGGCCACGAGCCGCCGGTGCGGGGCGGGTGGCTGCGCGAGGATGCGCGCGCAGATCTGGTCGAGGGTCATGTCAGGCCGCCATCTCCGGAACCGCGGCGCCGGTCATATAGGCCACGGCGTCGGACATGGAATGGTCTTTTGGGTCGATCACACAAAGCCGCCGCCCGAGGCGATGCACATGAATACGGTCGGCAATTTCGAACACGTGCGGCATGTTGTGGCTGATCAGGATGATCGGGATGCCACGGCTGCGCACGTCCTGGATCAGTTCCAGCACCTTGCGGCTTTCCTTGACCCCGAGCGCGGCAGTAGGTTCATCGAGGATCACCACCTTTGATCCAAAGGCCGCGGCGCGGGCCACGGCGACGCCCTGACGCTGACCACCCGAAAGGGATTCGACCGCCTGATTGATGTTCTGGATGGTGGCAAGGCCCAGTTCAGACAGCTTTTCGCGGGCAAACTTTTCCATCGCCGACTTGTCGAGCTGGCGGAATACCTTGCCCATGATCCCCGGTTTGCGCAGCTCGCGCCCCATGAACATGTTGTCGGCAATCGACAGGGCAGGGGACATGGCCAGCTGTTGGTATACCGTTTCGATGCCCATGTCGCGGGCCTCAATGGGGGAACGGAACTTGATTTCCTTGCCTTCCAGCCAGACCTGTCCTTCGTCCGGGATGGTCGCCCCTGACACCGCCTTGATCATCGAGGACTTTCCGGCCCCGTTGTCGCCGATCACCGCAAGGATTTCGCCGGGGTAGAGGTCGAAGTCGGCATGATCAAGTGCCGTCACCTTGCCGTAGCGTTTGACCAGATTGCGTGCTTTGAGAATGGGTTCCATTATGCGCTCACTTCCCGGATCCACTGATCCACGGCGACGGCTGCGATGATGAGCAACCCAATCAACATGAAGGTCCATTGCGGATCAGCGCCCGCCATGCGCAGACCCAATTCAAAGACGCCCACGATCAGCGCGCCGAACAACGCGCCTGCAATCGATCCGCGCCCGCCAAACAGGGATATCCCGCCAATCACAACGGCCGTGATGGCCTGAATGTTGCCAATGACCCCCGTCGTCGCAGAGGGCGAGATGGACCCGAAACGCCCGATCATCACCCAACCTGCCAGCCCACAGATCAGCCCGGCTGCCATGTAGACGGACATGTAGGTCTTGTGCACATCAACGCCTGAAAGCTGCGCCGCCTCGGGGTCATCCCCCACGGCATAAACGTGTCGCCCCCACGCGGTCGAGCGCAGCGCATAGGCGAGCCCCACGAACAAAAGGATCATCAGCACCACGCCCAGTGTAAAGGTCGCCCCGCCAAATTGCAGCTTTGTGCCGAGGAATTGCAGGAACGCCGCGTCAGCCTCGATGTCCTGACTGCGGATGGTTTCGTTTGAGGAATAAAGGTAGTTCGCCGCCAGCACGATCTGCCACATGCCCAACGTCACGATGAAGGGGGGCAGTTTCATGCGGCTGACCAGCCAGCCACTGATGGCCCCAAGGGCTGTGCCGACCGTAAGACCGATGGCAACCGAGACTGCGGGTGGGATGCCGTAACTGAACGTCGCCTTGCCCATGACCACGGTGCACAGCACTGCGATGGCTCCGACGCTCAGGTCGATCCCGGCAGTCAGGATGATCAATGTCTGGGCTGCGGCCAGAACGCCCACGATCTGCACCTGCTGCAGGATCAGTGTCAGCGCGAAGGGCGAGAAAAAGCGAGAGCCGAGAAGGACGCCGAACAGGATCACGGAAAACAGCAGGACGATCAGCGGCACAAGCGATGGTGTCTGGTGCAATCGGTTTTGCAAACGTCCGACAAGGCCAGTGCGCGTGTCTTCGAACTGAGCGACCGCATCGACGGCGCTGCTGGCTGCAGATTCGTGGTTGTCAGATGGTGACATTGGGCTTCCCTTCCTGACGGCGTGAAAAGGGGCAGGCGAATGGCCCGCCCCTTGATGGTCTTGGAGTTCGGTTCCCGAAGGGGATCATCCCCGGAGAGCCGCCTGTGATTGTCTCAAACGCCCCACCGGAGCGCTTGCGCCGGGACCGCAGCCCCGGCGTTCAGACACTCACCCCCAGCAGCGGTCGGTACCTTCGGCAACCGAGATGCTTTCGACGCCATCGGCAGGCTGATCTGTGACCAGCGAGACGCCTGTGTCAAAGAAGTTCTTGCCTTCGGTCGCTTCGGGCTTGGTGCCATCCTTGGCCCAGGCTGCAATCGCTTCGATCCCAAGGGATGCCATCAGCAATGGGTATTGCTGCGATGTGGCACCGATCACGCCTTCGGCCACGTTCTGGACGCCGGGGCAACCACCGTCCACGGACACGATCAGCACGTCGTTTTCACGTCCGATGGCCCGCAGTGCCTCGTAAGCACCCGCAGCCGCAGGTTCGTTGATCGTGTAGACCACGTTGATGAAGGGATCGATGGCCAGCAGGTTCTCCATCGCGCGACGCCCGCCTTCTTCGTTGCCAGATGTCACGTCGTGGCCAACGATGCGTGGATCGTCTTCATCACCCCATTTGCTGGGATCCTTGATGTCGATGCCAAAGCCGGTCAGGAAGCCCTGATCGCGCAGAACGCCAACCGTGGGCTGGCTGATGGCCAGATCCAGCATGCCGATCTTGGCATTGGAGGCCTCGTCGCCCAGCGTGGCGGCGGCCCATTTGCCGATCAACTCACCAGCAAGGAAGTTGTCAGTCGCGAATGTCATGTCCGCCGCGTCGATGGGCTCAAGCGGGGTGTCGAGTGCGATGACCAGCAGGCCGGCATCCCGTGCCTGTTGGACAACGGGCGAGATGGACGATGTGTCGGACGCAGTCAGCAGGATACCGTCGGCACCGTTCGCGATGCAGGTTTCAATCGCCTGCACTTGCGTTTCATGGTCACCGTCGACCTTGCCCGCATAGGAATTGAGGGTAATGCCAAGCTCTTCCGCCTTGGCCGCCGCGCCTTCGCGCATCTTCACGAAGAACGGGTTCGTGTCGGTTTTCGTGATCAGGCAGGCCGAGGGGCTGTGGCCATCCGCGAATGCCGCACCCGCCATTGCCGTCATGGCACAGGCCGTGCCGAGAAGTAGTTTCTTCATGGTATCCTCCCAAGTTGTTGGTCAATCCGGGCCTCCACCCGACGTCGACTGCCCTTAGGGAAACGCGATTCTGATCTGGTGTCAATTAATAAATAAACTTGATTTATTAACTCCGCTGAGTCTGAATATGCGGCGGGGAGAGATTGGTCATGACAGTCGACCATGTGCGCAAGCTGTCTGGTGGCATCAATCAGACCGGCGTGCGCGCTTACAACGAACGGTTGCTGCTTTCGATTCTGCAACGCAACGGAGCCTTGCCCGGCAGTGATCTGGCACGGCGCACCGGCCTGTCGCCGCAGACAGCGTCGGTCATTTTGCGCAAGCTGGATCATGACGGGTTGTTGCGGAAGGGCGAGCCGGTCAAAGGCAAAGTCGGCAAACCGTCGGTGCCGTATGCGCTGAATGCCGATGGTGTGTATTCCATCGGTCTCAAGGTGGGTCGGCGCAGTGCCGATCTGGTTGTGCTCGATCTGCTGGGCCGTGTGCGCCAGCAAATTCGTGAAACCTATGACTATCCCTTGCCGGAAACCGTGTTTGGATTTCTGCGCTCAGGATATGCCAGCCTGATCGATGACATGCCCCAAGAAATGCGCAGCCGCCTGTGTGGTATCGGCGTTGCTGCCCCGTTCGAGTTGTGGAACTGGCACGAACTGATCGGCGCTCCGGCAGCGGACTTTGCCGCGTGGCGTGATGCGGATTTTGTTGCAGAGGCTGCCGAGATCACCGGCCTGCCGGTTCATATGGTGAATGACGCGACTGCCGCTTGCCGCGCTGAACATATTTTTGGCATCGGCCGCGAATTTCGCGACTACGTGTATTTCTTTGTCGGCGCCTTCATCGGCGGGGGCATCGTGCTGGATCATGCGGTGTTCGAGGGCAATCAACGCAATGCCGGTGCCTTTGGCCCGTTGCCCGTGGCAGATATTAACGGCGTCGAACGTCAGTTGATTGCGCTGGCATCCATCAGCACGCTTGAGCAATCCCTTGCCAAAGCTGGCGAGGATCCCCGCCAGCTTTGGCAACGGCCGCAGGACTGGTCGCATTGGCCCGCGCACGTAGAGCCATGGCTGGATCAGGCCGCGCAGGCCCTTGCCACGGCCATGATCGCGTGCTGTTCAATCATCGATTTTGAGGCGGTGGTGATTGATGGTGCCTTGCCTGCCGCAGTGCGCCAGCGTTTGATCGAACTGACGCGCAAGTATCTGGCAAAGAAGGACATGCGCGGGTTGATTGCCCCGGTCATCGTCGAAGGACATATCGGTGGAAATGCCCGCGGGATCGGGGCCGCGGCAGGCCCCATCATCAGTCAGTTGATGCTGGATCGCTCTGCCGCGATGTTTGATCACGGATAGGCGGGGCGCACCCCGCCTGCCCAATCAACGATAGTGCAGCGACTGGCCGTTGGCGAACAACTGCACCTTTTCAGGGACGGCTGTGACCTTGACTGTCTTGCCGCGCAGGCCCTGATGGATGCCCGGCATCTTGGCCAGAACCGGTTCTGCGCCACCTTCCGATTTGAAATACAGGATGGTCACTTCGCCCAAGGCTTCGGTGAAATCCACGACCCCTTCATAGACCGCGTCATCACTTGTCGTCACGGTCATATCCTCGGGGCGCACGCCGACATTGACCTTCAGGCCCTTGTCCGCATCCGTCGTGGGCACACTCGAAGAAATGACATGACCGGTGGCCATCTTGATCTTGGTCTGCGCACCAGTTTCGACAACCTCACCGGGCAGCAGGTTCATGGCGGGTGAGCCGATGAACTGCGCAACAAATTCGTTTTCGGGGCGTTCATACAGTTGCAGCGGCGTGCCGACCTGCGCGATGCCCTTGTTGGCCAGCACGACGATCCGGGTGGCCAGTGTCATCGCCTCGACCTGGTCGTGGGTGACGTAGATCATGGTGCTGTCGGGCATGGATTCCTTGAGCTGCGCGATCTCGATCCGGGTGGCGACGCGCAAGGCGGCATCAAGGTTCGAAAGCGGTTCGTCAAACAGGTACACCTTGGGATCACGCACGATGGAACGGCCGATGGCAACCCGCTGACGCTGCCCGCCCGACAGGGCCTTGGGCAGACGATCAAGGTAGGGTTCAAGTTGCAGGATACGCGCGGCCTTGTCGACGGCGGCGTTGATTTCCTCGTTCGACTTCTTCGCCAGTTTCAGTGCGAACGTCATGTTGTCGCGCACCGTCATGTGCGGGTAAAGCGCGTAGGACTGGAACACCATCGCGATGCCGCGCTGCGCCGGGGGTACATTGTTCACCACCGTGCCGTCGATTTCGAGCGTGCCGTCCGAAATGCTCTCCAGCCCCGCGATCATGCGCAAAAGCGTGGACTTGCCACATCCCGACGGGCCGACAAAGACGATCAGCTCGCCCTTTTCGATGTCGAGATTGATCTCCTTGAGCACATTGACCGTGCCGCCGTACGTCTTGGCAACATCTGTAAGTTTCAAGTCAGCCATGGTCGTCCCCTCCCGTGGACGCGCCCGCTGGTTCGGGCGCTTGTTGATATCTTCAGGTCTTGCGCGCCAGAGCCACTTGCCAGGGCCCCAGGTGCAGTTTGTTGTCAGCGCCGGGTCCGATACTTCCCAACTCGGCGCCTATGGTGACCCATGTGCCATCCGGCAGATCATGGGCCGCGGTTGTTTCGCTCAGATTGACGGCGCAGAAAATCTCGTCGCCCTCGTGCTGGCGGATGAAATGGACCACGTCACCGGTGGCCTTCACACCGTCATGTCCGCCCTTTTGCAAGGCGCGGTGGGTTTTTCGAAAGCCGATGGCCTTGCGGTAATGGTGCAGCAGCGATCCCGGATCAGCCTCTTGCGCGGCAACGGAATTGTGCGCGTGTTCGGGGCTGACGGGCAGCCACGGATCACCGGTGGTAAAGCCCGCATTCCGGTTGGATGCTTCCCACGCCATCGGCGTGCGGCACCCGTCGCGGCCCTTGAATTCGGGCCAGAATTCGATGCCGTACGGGTCCTGCAAATCCTCAAAAGCGACGTCGGCCTCGTGCAGCCCCAGCTCTTCGCCCTGATAGATGCAGGTCGAGCCGCGCAGGCACATCATCAGCGTTGACAGTGCCCGTGCCGCCGCCGGTGACAAATCCCAGCGCGTCATGTGTCGGATCACGTCGTGGTTGGAAAACGCCCAGCAGGCCCAGCCATCGCTGACCAGCCGGTCCACGTCACCCATCACCTTAACGATGCGGTCTGCCGTCGGCATTGTAGGCGACAGCAACTCAAAGCTGTAGCACATATGCACGCGGTTATCGCCGGTCGTGTATTCGCCCATGATCTCAAGGCCCATCTGGGCATCGCCGACTTCGCCCACGGCGGCGGCGGCATCGTATTCCTCAAGCACTGCGCGGAACCGTTCGAGAAAGGCGAGGTTCTCGGGCTGGTTCTTGGAATAAAGGTGCAGCTGGTGGTTATAAGGGTTCACGCTGGGCGCAATCGTGGCGTCCCGCTGTTCTTTGGGCAACGCAGGGTTCGAGCGCAGTTCCTTGTCGTGGACATAGAAGTTGATCGTGTCCAGCCGGAAGCCGTCCACACCCCGGTCCAGCCAGAACCGCACCACGTCCAGCAGCGCATCCTGCACTTCGGGGCAGTGGAAATTCAGATCGGGCTGCGATGTCAGGAAATTGTGCAGGAAATACTGTTCGCGCCGCCCGTCCCACTGCCAGGCAGAGCCGCCAAAGATCGAAAGCCAGTTGTTGGGTGGCGTGCCGTCATCCTTGGGTTCGGACCAGACGTACCAGTCGGCTTTTTCGTTGACGCGGTCCGCACGGCTTTCCTTGAACCACGGGTGTTCGTCGGACGTGTGCGACAGCACCAGATCGATCATCACGCGCAGGCCAAGGCTGTGGGCCGTTTCGGTCAGGACGTCGAAATCGGACATGGTGCCGAACATCGGGTCGATCCCGCGATAATCCGACACGTCGTATCCAAAATCCTTCATCGGCGACGTGAAGAAGGGCGAAATCCAGATCGCATCGACACCCAGCGACGCAATGTAGGGCAGGCGCTGGGTAATGCCGTTCAGATCACCGATCCCGTCGCCATTGCTGTCCTGAAAGCTGCGCGGATAGATCTGATAGATCACCGCACCACGCCACCAGTCCTTGTCGGCTACAAGCGCTTTGCCCATGTCGATATCAGCCCTTTCGTTCATCGAAACCCCTTACTTTACCGAACCGGCCAAAAGCCCGCGAACAAGATATTTCTGCATCGCAAAGAACACGGCCAGTGGCACGGCAATCGACACAAAGGCCGCCGTGGCAAGGATCTCCCAGTTGCCGCCCCGTGTCCCAAGCAGGTTCACGATCTGGTCGGTCATCACCGTTGTCTGGCCTGTTGCGTCGATCAGGAACACTTTGGCCACCAGCAGGTCATTCCATGTCCACAGGAACTGGAAGATTGCAAAGGACGCCAAGGCAGGGAACGACAGAGGGAGGATGATCTTGGTGAAGATCTGAAAATCCGTCGCGCCGTCCACCTTGGCGTTTTCGATGATGTCGCGGGGCAGACCGACCATGTAGTTGCGTAAGAGATAGATGGCGAGCGGTAAGCCGAAGCCGGTATGGGCCAGCCAGACCCCGAGGTATCCCTTGCCGATGCCGATCCCCACATGCAGTTTCAGTAGCGGAATAAGCGCCAGTTGCAGCGGCACAACCAACAGCCCCACAACACAGGCGATCAGGATCGCGCGGCCCGGAAAGTCCATCCACGCCAGCGCATAAGCCGCAAAGGCGGCCACCACGATGGGAATAATCGTCGCCGGTATCGTCACGGTCAGCGTGTTGAAGAACGCCTTGGCCATGTTGTCGTTGGAATCCCCGCTGGTCATGATGTTGACGTAGTTGTTGGTGGTGAATTCCGGCGGTGACACAGCCGTGACAAAGGCGCGTTGCCCGCGGCCACTGATCTGCTCGTCATTGCCCGTCCAGACATAGTTGCCGTCTGCATCGACGGTAAATGTCTCTCCGTCCCCTAGGTCGGCGACTTCTCCGGCGGCATAGGCATCGACCGCACGTGACGAGGTGCCCCAGCTTTGGATTTCGCCGACGTCGCTGCCCTCTTCAAAGAGGTTGCCCTCGACCACGAACAGATCGCCGCGCGCCACGCGGTTGTCGTCCGGGTCAGCGACCCGGTAGCGTTCGGTTTGCTCGGACGGGAACAGGGCAGCCCACCAGCCGGAGCCGGAGATCTGGTCAGCGGTGCGGAAGGACGACACCAGAAGACCGAAGGTGGGGAACACCCACAAGGCGACCAGCAGCACGACCGAGATATTGACGGCCCAGCCAAGGGAAGATTTGGAACCAGCGATATTGTCCATTATTTCATCTCCTTACGGGCGTTGTAGACGTTCCAGACGAGGATGGGGGACACCATCACCATGATGACGATGGCTGCGGCAGACCCGACGCCCCAGTCATTTGCGCGGAACAGTTTGTCGAACATGTAGTTGGCAAGAACCTGTGTTTCCCACTGGCCGTTGGTCATCGCGAACACGATGTCAAAGACCTTGAGAACAGTGATGGTGATCGTGGTCCAGACCACGACGATGGTGCCCATGATCTGCGGCACCTTGATCTTGAAGAAGACCTGGAACGGGTTGGCCCCGTCCACGATGGCGGCCTCGACTGTTTCTTCTGGGATGCCGCGCAACGCGGCGGACAGGATCACCATGGCAAAACCTGTCTGAATCCAGATCAACACGACCATCAGCATAAAGCTGTTCCAGAACGGAATGGTCAGCCATGTCTGCGGTTCGCCATAAGGATAGTCAAAGGTGAAAATGCCGACCAACGAGGTCACGGACAGGTACACCAGATAAAGCGCGCCAGCGCCGACAAACAGGCGCAGCGGAATGAGCCCGGCACCACCGCCGTTTTGGCGGCTTTCCGCGATGGGGCGGACAAAAATCCAGCCCACGTAGGCCACGATGGCGCCGAATGCCAAAAGAATGAGTGCTGGCAGCAATTGCAGGAACAACAGCGATCCGATGCCGCCCTCAAACTGCAGCCAGACGGCGTTCAGAATGCCGATCTGGTTTTGATCCGCGGGGCGCGTTTCATAGACCAGTTTAAAGATCACGCCCGCGCCGACAAAAGAGATGGCCATGGGCATGAAGATCAGCGACTTGGCCACGGACCCCCATTTGATCCGGTCGGTCAGTTGCGCGGCCAGAAGGCCAAACGCGGTCGATGCGGCGGGCACGATGATCAGCCACAACAGGTTGTTGCGCAGCGCCTCCCAAAATTTGGGTTCGCCGAACATCTGGTTGTAGTTGGCCAAACCCACGAACCCGCCGTCCAGATCGCGATCTGTCAGGGACAGGCGCAGGGTCTCGAAGACGGGGTAGGCAAGGTAAAGGCCAAGGGCGAACATCGCGGGGAACAGGAACAACCAGGGCCGGATCATGTTGGCGCGGTTGATGTTCTGACCCGCCTTGGGCCCTTTGGCAGGGTACAGGACCTTGTCCAGAAACTGATTGGAAAAGTAGAAATAGGCGATGCACCCACCGACGCCGATGATGATGGTGATCAAGCCTTGGATTGCCGGGTTCATGGACTGTCTCCCTTGTCACGGGCCTTTGGCCCTTGTTGACCGTTTGCGGTCTGGTCTTGGACCAGCCCACCGATGCGGCGGACTGGTCGTTGTCGTGAGTGGAGAGATCGCTTACTTCAGCGCTTCCCAGCTGGCCTGAATGTCGCTGGCCACAGCCGCTGCATCCTTGCCGCCGGTATAGTCGACCATGCCGGTCCAGAACGTGCCCGCACCGACGCCACCGGGCATCAGGTCGGATCCGTCAAAGCGGAACGTGGTCGCGCCCAGCAGAACATCACCCAGCGCGCGCAGCGTGTCGTCCTTATAGGCTTCGGTGTTGACGCCCTTGTGGGGTGTGAGGAACCCGGTCTGCGCCATCATGATCTCGTGGCTGATCGGCAGCTGGAAGAACTTCATCAGTTCAGACGTCGCATCCGAAGGGCTTGTCACAGCCATCAGCGTACCACCGCCCAGAACCGGGTTGCCCAGATCCTTGGAGGCATAGCTTGGGAAGTAGAAGAAGCCGGTGTCCACGCCAAATTCCACATCTTCAGGGAAGAAGGCAGGCACGAACGACGCCTGACGGTGCATGTAGCACTGTGGGGGTGACGAGAAGAGGCCCTTGGGGCTGTCGCGGAAGTCGGTGGAGGCAACTGCACCCGCCCCGCCGGACACTTTCGCATCGTCACGGGCAAAGTGGCCGAATTCCTCGATGGCGGCGACAACGCGTGGATCGTCAAACGGAATTTCGTTTGTGGTCCACTGGTCATAGACTTCGGGTTCGACCGTGCGCAGCATCATGTCCTCGACCCAGTCGGTCGCAGGCCAGCCTGTCGCCGCACCACTTCCCAGACCGATGCACCATGGTGTTTCGCCATCGGCGACGATCTGGTCTGTCAGCGCCTTCAGCTCTTCCATGGTTTCAGGAATGTCATATCCTGCATCTTCAAAGTTCTCGGGGTTGTACCAGACCAGCGACTTGACGTTCACGTTGTAAAAGAACCCGAACATCTGGTCGTTGCCGTCGGCATCCGCATAGGTGCCCAGATCGACCCAGGACTGGCCAGCCGCGTAGTTTTCGGCAACCCAGGATGCCATGTCATCACCCAGCGGCGACAATTGACCCTTGCCCGCCATCACCGACGCAAGGCCGGGCTGTGGGAAGACGGAAATGTTGGGGGCGGAACCCGCTTCGGCGTCGATCACGATCTGCTGTTCGAAAGAATCCGACCCGGTATAGATCACGTCCGCGCCTGTCGCCTCTTCGAAATAGGCCAGAGCGTTGTTCAGGTAACCATCTTCTGGTGTCAGCCATGGGCCAAAGACTGTGACAGTCTGGCCGCTCAGGTCCGGTGCGTTTTCGGCCCATGCGTTGTAGCTGTCCCAGCTAAAGGGGCCTTCGCCGATCGGGAAAGCAATGTGGCCGTCCGCATGCGCGGTGGCAGCCGTGATCGCCAATGCAGCTGCACTGGCCAGTAGAGTTCTGGTCATCTTGGTTATCCTCCCATTTTATGCCCAAGTCGCACCGTCCAGTGGACAGCCCGCCTGCGCAATGACAAATTGCCAAAGCGCTTTGGAATGGCCTGACCGTCGCTCAAAAAATCATGGCTGTCAAACCCTGTGCGCGATGGGGCTGAATAAAGATTAACACGCAAGAGTGGAATCTGCGAAGGTTTTGACGAAGGTGCCGCCATTGGGTAGCGTCGCCGAACCTTAAAGCGCTTTGGATCGGAATGCTGTGAATCTTAAGGAACTATCGAAACATCTGGGGCTGAGCCAGACAACGGTAAGCCGCGCACTGAACGGATATCCCGAAGTGTCCGAGGCCACGCGCGCCCGTGTCGTGGCCGCAGCGCAAGCGCATGATTACAGTCCCAACACCCGTGCCCAGGGCCTCGCGACCGGTCACAGCCGCTGCATCGGGCACGTTATTTCGGTGGGTGATTCGGGCGAAATGGTGAACCCGATCTTTGGTGACTTCATGGCCGGGGCCGGAGAAACCTATGCCGAGCATGGCTATGACATGATGCTCACCCGTGTCGGCGAACGCGATGAGGCCGAAACCTATCGCCGTCTCAAGGCGCGCGGGGCCGTGGACGGCATCGTGATGCACGCGCCGCGGTTCAACGATTCGCGCCTCCAACTGCTCGACGACCTTGGGTTGCCTTTTGTCGTCCATGGCCGCTCAAGCGGTGCGCGGGTGCCTTATTCATACCTCGACGTGAACAACCGCCGCGCCTTTTACGAGGCAACCCGGCATCTGGCGACTCTGGGGCATCGCCGGATCGCGCTGATCAACGGTCAGGAAAAGCTGGATTTCGCCATACGCCGCCGCAAGGGATACGAGGAAGGGATGGAGGCGTCCGGCCTGATCGTTGATCCGGCCCTCATGACTCAGGATGAGATGACCGAGGATTACGGCTACCGCAGCGCGGTCGACATGTTCGATCTGGCCGATCCGCCCACTGCCTTTCTTGTCTCGTCCATCATCTGTGCCGCTGGTGTGCGCCGGGCGCTGGATGATCGCGACCTGCGCGCCGGTCAGGACGTGTCGATTGCCACGTTTGACGACTGCCTCAGCTATTTCCGCAACAGCGCGGTGCCGCCGGTGTTTACCGCCATGCAATCATCGGTGCGCGCAGCAGGCAAGGCGCTGGCCCAGATGCTGATCGACCGGATCGACACGCCGGGCGCTGTACATGTCCACACCTTGTGGGAGGCCGAGTTCGTCGTCGGCGGCTCCACCGGTCCACTGAAGGAGTAAGCGCATGTTGACCCACAAACGCTCCGATTTTCCCGATGGTTTCCTGTTTGGCGCGGCCACGTCGGCCTACCAGATCGAAGGTCACAAATTCGGCGGCGCGGGCCGCGCGATGTGGGACGATTTTGCGGCCACACCCGGCAACGTGGTGCGCGCCGAAGACGGGGCATTGGCCTGCGATCACTATCATCGCTACGAGGCAGACCTTGATCTGCTCAGGGACGGGGGCTTTGATGCCTACCGTTTCTCGACAAGCTGGGCGCGGGTGATGCCGGACGGGCGTCACGTCAATCCGGACGGGCTCGACTTTTATGACCGGCTGACGGACGCGATGCTGGAACGCGGCCTCAAACCCATGGCGACGCTGTACCATTGGGAACTGCCCTCGGCGCTGGCCGATCAGGGGGGTGGCGCAACCGCGACATTGCAGGCTGGTTCGGCGACTTTACCGAGGCCGTGATGGGCCGCCTTGGTGACCGGATGTTTTCGGTCGCCACGATCAACGAATTCTGGTGCGTGTCCTGGCTGTCCCATTTTGTCGGAGCGCACGCACCCGGTCTGCGCGACATCCGCGCAACGGCGCGGGCCATGCACCACGTCATGCTGGCCCATGGCACGGCCATCGAACGTATGCGCGCAATGGGCGTTCAGAACCTCGGGGCGGTGTTCAATATGGAATGGGCCGCCCCGGCGGACGACAGCGCCGAAGCCATCGAGGCGGCGGCGCTCTATGACGATTATTACAACCACTTCTTTGTCTCCGGCGCCTTCAAGGGCCGCTATCCCGACCGGCTGGTCAAGGCGCTGGGCCCGCACTTGCCCGACAACTGGCAGGACGATTTCGGCACAATCGCCGCACCGCTCGACTGGGCCGGGCTCAACTACTACACCCGCTCGCTTCTGGCCGGGAACGACGGCCCCTGGCCGCACCTGAACGCCGTCGAGGGACCATTGGAAAAGACACAAATGGGGTGGGAAGTGTACCCTCAGGGCCTGCACGATTTCCTTGTGCGCACGGCACAGGAATACACCGGCGATCTGCCGATCTATGTGACAGAAAACGGGATGTCGAATGCCGATACGGTCGCGCATGGCGTCGTGGACGATCCGGCGCGCATTTCATATTTCAACAGCCACCTCGCCGCCGTGCGCGACGCGATTGCCAAGGGTGTTCCGGTCAAGGGCTACATGGCCTGGTCGCTGATGGACAATTACGAATGGGCGCTGGGCTATGAAAAGCGGTTCGGCATGGTGCACGTCGATTTCGACACGCTGGAACGCACGCCCAAGGCAAGCTGGCATGCGTTCAGGGACATGCTGAGCAGGTAGGCGAGGGGTGGCCGCACTGCAGGACTTGGATGCCTTATTTGGGTCCAAGTTTTGGTACACAGTTCACTTCCAAGTTTTCGCCTGAAACGGCGAAGGCAGGAAGTGGATACGATTGAGGCTAGTATGGAATTTCTTCGCTTTCTATATGACTATCACATTCTCCAATCTGTGCCATTCATCGCCTTTATACTGTATTTGACCTTCTTAAAGCGCCGCACCAAAGGTCGTCCCGGAACCCGTCAAACCAATCGAGCCACGTCGAGAAGTTCCGAATACTACAGCACAGAAGTCGACGAACTGTAGCGAGAGAGCACCCACTATTCAGCTCATGGCCTTTGGCGTGGTCACATTGGAAACAAGGCGCTCAAACCCTCCTTCACATCCAACGCTGCCCTACATCCACCGCCGCGGGTCCACCGCCGCACCCGTCCGCGCGCTTTCCTGCGCGGCGATGCCCATAGCGACCGCCGCCCAGCCGTCATGCAGTGACACCTCGGGCACATCCGTTTCCCCCCGCACCAGCGCCAAAAACCGCTGATGCTGAAAGAACGTCGATCCGTTGTGATCGCCCGCCTGCAACAGCAGCGGGTCCACGGGGATCTCATGCACCATCGGCCCTTGCGGCGCGCGCGGCGACGTCACCAGTTTCGCCACCGGGGCAGGGCCCAGATGGGCAGGCCAGAACCGGCCCGGGCCGGGCACAAAGGCTTCGATCTTGCCCACGGGGCCGACGGCGGACAGTTCCTCCTGATAGGCCGATCCTTCGGCGAACATGCACAATTCCAGCATGGCGCGTGTGCCGTTGTCGAAATCCACGATGACATAGCCGCTGTCGATGATGTCGGGCACTTGCCCGTCATAGGACTCGTCCAGATGGTTCACGGCCTGTGCGGCCGATGCCATCACACGCACCGGCTCCGCCCCAAGGGCGTGGCGCATCAAATCAAAGAAGTGGCAGCATTTTTCGACAAAGGTGCCGCCCGTGTAGCGGTTGAACCGGTTCCAGTCGCCGACTTTTGGCAGAAAGGGAAAGCGGTGTTCGCGGATGGACAGCTGTTTGATCCCGCCCGTCGCCGCCTGTGAGTGCGCCAGAAAACTGGCGATCACGGGCATATAGCGGTATTCCATCGCGACCCAGATCGGCGCGGGATAGCTGTCGCGGAATGCCGCCAGCTTTGCGACGTCCTCGGGGTCGGTGAACAGCGGCTTTTCGACAAGCAAGGGCAGGGGCCGCGTTGCCGCGATTTCTTCCAGTTGCGCGACATGGCAATAGTTGGGGCTGACGATCACCACGCAATCAAGATCGTCTACGGCCAGCAATTCTTCGACGCTGCCGACAATGGCCGCACCGGGCGCGAATTCCTGTGCCTTTGCGGCCATCCCGGCATCGGGTTCGAAAACCGCCGCCACACCCGCATCCGGCAACAGCGCGATATTGCGCAGGTGTTCCTGGCCCATCATGCCGCATCCGATAATGCCGTATCTCACCATTTGTGCCATCCCGGGGCGTTCCTTATTTCAATCGTTGGACATAGACCGCGCGGGCCGGGTCGAACCACGTGCGCGAAAACTCGATAGGTTTGGGGCGGTCGGCCCAGCTCAGCCGTTCGATATAGCCGACCGTTTGGCCGGAGCGTGGCACATAGGCGTCGGGTGCCCAGTCGGGCACAGGCCCAAGGCTCACCCGGTCTTCGGCGCGCTGAATCCACAGGCCCAGTTCCTTGCGGTAGGTGGCGTAAAGAGATTCGGACATCGTCGCTGAATCGATCAATCCGGCATCCGCGTCCAGCCAGATCTCCTCGACCCCCATGATTGTGTCATTGAGGGAGCGCAGGCGGCGGATGCGAGTCGCACGTTGTGATGTGCCAAATGGCGGCAGGTCTTCGGGCTTGTCGATGTGATCGAGCGACAGGACATTGGCGCGCGGCAGGCCACCGCCGTCCAGCAGTTCGAGCCGGAACATGGCATAGACCGTGCCCGTATCCCCGCCTGCACGGACATAGTTGCCCGACCCCTGTACGCTTTCGATCAGCCCCTTTTCGCCCATATCCCGCAGGGCTTTGCGCAATGTGCCGACACTGACGCCAAGTTCGCTGGCCATCTCGCGTTCAGGCTTCAGCCGCTCTCCGTCGATCAGCCGACCCGCCACGATATCACGCGTCAGCAACTCGGCGATCTGCACGTAGATCGGCAGTGCATGGGGTGAGTTCTGGGGCTGTGACACGGCGGCGTCTGGTCCGGGCAGATGAAAATTGATACACTATTGATCTACATCAATGACAATGTTACGCAAGAGGCAAGTTACCACTCGAACCAAGGCGCTGCCCCATATGACCATTGTCCCCATCACATCCCCTGATCTTGATGCCGCCGAGGTGTCGTGGTTTTCGGCACTGTGTTCGGATGACTATCAGTTCCTGGGTGTGCCGGACGGCGATCTGCGGTCAAGCTGGGCGCATTGCAGCAACATCGTACGCGAGGCCGAGGCGCAGGGCTTTCGCAACATCCTGTGCCCGTCTTCCTATCAGGTCGGGCAGGATACGCTGTCGTTTGTTGCAGGCTGTGCGCCCATCACCGAAAAGATCAACCTGCTGGCCGCCGTGCGCTGCGGCGAGGTGCAGCCGATCATGCTGGCGCGCACCATCGCAACCCTCGATCACATGCTTGAGGGCCGGTTGACGGTCAATATCATCTCGTCCGATTTCCCCGGAGAGAAAGCCGACAGCGATTACCGCTACCAGCGCTCGCGCGAAGTGGTGGAGATCCTGAAACAGGCCTGGACCCGGGACGAGATCAATTACGAGGGCGAAGTCTACAATTTCAAAGGGCTTACAACAGACCCCGTACGCCCCTACCAAACCGGCGGCCCGCTCTTGTACTTCGGGGGCTATTCACCGTCCGCGCTGGAGCTTTGCGGGCAGCATTGCGACGTCTACCTCATGTGGCCGGAACCACAGGAGAACCTCGCCGGGCGGATGCGTGACGTGAACGCAGTGGCAGAGAAATACGACCGCACCCTCGATTACGGCCTGCGCGTGCACATGATCGTGCGCGATACGGAACAAGAGGCGCGCGAATACGCGGACTACATCGTATCGAAACTCGACGACGAATACGGCCAGCTGATCCGCGAACGGGGCCTCGATTCCGGCTCGCTCGGCGTGGCGCATCAGGCCAAGGCACGCGAATTGGCGGACAAATTCGGCTATGTCGAACCGGGCCTCTGGACCGGCGTGGGCCGGGCGCGCTCAGGCTGTGGTGCGGCATTGGTTGGCTCCACCGATCAGGTCCTGTCCAAGATCGAAGAGTATCAAAAGATGGGCATCCGCGCCTTCATCTTCTCGGGCTATCCGCACATTGACGAGGCAAAACATTTCGGATCGCGCGTCATGCCGCACTTGAAAACCTGCTCGCTGCCCCATGCTTATGGCCGGGTGCCCGCAAGCGCACCTGCCACACCCCTTGCCGCAGGAGAGCGCCGCTGATGGACCGCGTCCAACTATCCCAGACCCTCAACTTTTCCCGCATTGTCTACGGCATGTGGCGGATTGGCGATGACACCGACACCTCGACGGCCCATGTGCAGGCCAAGATCAACGCCTGTCTCGATCAGGGCATCACGACCTTCGATCAGGCGGATATCTATGGCGGCTACGTGGCCGAGGCGATCCTGGGCGAAGCACTCAAGGCCGACACCGGTCTGCGCGCCAAGATGGAGATCGTGACGAAATGCGACATCGTCGCGCCGATGGGGCGCTATGCCGATGCGCCCGTCAAATATTACGACACGTCCCGCGCCCACATCATGTCCAGCATCGAAAACTCGCTGCGGGACATGGCGATTGACCACATCGACCTGCTGCTGATCCACCGCCCCGACCCGTTCATGGATCATCACGAAACCGGCGCGGCACTGGATGAGGCGGTGAAATCCGGCAAGGTCGGCGCGGTGGGTGTGTCGAACTTCCGCCCCTATGACTGGGACCTGCTGCAATCGGCGATGAAAACGCAACTGGTCACCAACCAGATCGAGATTTCGCTGGGCGAGATCAACCCGTTCACCAATGGCGACATGGCATTCCACCAGCGCCACGGGCATCACCTGATGGCGTGGTCGCCCTTGGGTGGCGGTGGGCTGATGTCGGGCAGTGACAAGCTGCACGCCGTCATGGACGAACTGGCCGCGACCCATGGCGTTGACCGCGCCGCCATCGCGGTGGCCTTCCTGCTGGCACATCCCGCAGGCATCCTTCCGGTGATGGGCACCAACAATCTGGACCGGATCAAGAAAATCAGCGACGCGACGAACGTGTCGCTCGACCGACCCACATGGTTCCGCCTTTACGAGGCAGCCCTTGGACACGAGGTGGCATGATGACAATGCAAGACCCCAACCAACCCACGATGTTTACGCCTGACGAAACGTCGGGGCGCCAATTGCGCGACGCCTTTGGCAAATTCGCCACCGGCATTACTGTGATCACGGCTGCCAGTGCGGATGGGCCTGTGGCCATCGTGGCCAACAGCTTTTCCTCGGTCTCGCTCGATCCGGCGCTTGTGCTGTGGTCGGTGGACCGGGCCGCACGGCGCTTTCCCTATTTCGACGCGGCAGATCACTATGCGATACACGTGCTGGCCGCCGAACAGCAGGACCTGTGCACGCAAGTCGCCCGCAACGCCCACGCGCTTGGTGACATCCCGCACGAGGTGAACGCGGATGGCGCACCGTTGCTTGATCATTGCCTTGCCCGGTTCGAATGCCGCAGGGTGGCCGCACATGATGCAGGCGATCACGTGATTGTCGTGGGCCAGGTTCAGCGTACGTCTATGCGCGACGGGGCCCCGCTGACGTTTTTCGCCGGTGATTTCGGCACGCTGAACGGCTAGGAGCCGCGGCAAAACAAAAGGCCACGCGGCACCCGCCGCGCGGCCCGACAACAACACGCACCGCCAAAGGCGGGCATCCAACGCGCGGGAAAACCGCGCATATACGGCACCGATGGACTAACCATCGGGCCACCACAAGAGGGAGGGCCCGCATGGGCTTTTTGCTGGCGGTGCTTGCACCGATGGATGCCGTGATCGCATTCGTTCTCAAGATTGGGCGCGCGATCGGCATAGTCGCAATTGCTGTCATGGTGGTTGCCATTCTCATTCAGGTCGTTGCGCGATACGTGTTCAACAACGCCCTTCCCTGGCCGGACGAGGCCGCGCGTTTCTGTATGCTGTGGATGACGGGCCTGATGGCGCCGACGGCCTTCCGGCGCGGCGGTTTTGTGGCGCTCGACATGATCTCGGGCCTTATGTCTGAACGGGTCGGCGCGGTGCTTTCGCTTATCCTTCTGCTGATTTCCGTCCTGATCCTGTTTGTCGCCGTCCAGATCGGGTGGAGTGAAGTGACAGGCTTCGGGGGCCGTTTTGCCACCGCATCCCTTTACATCCCGACTTTTGACGGGTGGTTCCGCATTCCGCGCAGCTGGATGATGCTGTCGCTGCTTGTCGGGGTCGTCCTGCTTTTGGTGGTGAACATCGAATTGATCCTGCGCAGCATCGTTCAGATGCTGGGCGGCGGTGATCGCCTGCCGGTGATCGATGGCGCAGACATGGCGGGGGCCGAATAAATGCTGATCTGGTTCCTTCCACTCTTCCTCTTGTTCCTGCTGATCGGTCTGCCGGTCTTCTTCGGCCTTCTGGCCGCGCCCGGTTTGCTTTTGTGGCTCAACGGTCAGGAAAAAGATCTCACGCTGCTTTATCGCAATGTTTACAACGGTATGGACAGCTTTCCGCTGATGGCCATCCCGTTCTTCATGCTGGCGGGCGAGATGATGAACAAGGGCGGGATCACCATCCGCCTTGTGCAGTTCTCCCAAGCCCTCATGGGCCATTTGCGCGGCGGTCTTGCGCAGGTGAACGTGCTGTCGTCCATTCTGTTTGCGGGTCTGTCCGGCTCTGCCGTGGCGGACACCTCCGCGCTCGGGTCCATGCTGGTTCCGGCCATGGAGAAAGAGGGCTATACCCGCCGCTACGCCGCCGCAATCACGGCCGCCTCTTCGGTGATTGGGCCGATCATCCCGCCCTCGGGCATCATGATCATCTACGCCTACGTGATGGGCGAAAGCGTGGCCGCCCTGTTCCTTGCAGGCATCGTGCCCGGCATCCTTGTGGGTGTCGGCCTGATGGTCATGATCCGTCTGACGGCTGATCACTACGACCTGCCCGCGGCGAAACGGGTCGAATTCGACGGTGTCGAGTTGAAACCGCTGGAAAACTGGGTGTCCTTCGCGCTTGTGCGGCTGAACATAGGTGTGCTGATCTGGGCCCTTCTACCGGAGGCTGTGACTTCTAGTATATCCGAACTGGCGATCCCGTTGGCTTCCGTATTGCCGTCGCGCTTGGCAGTCTTGGTGGCGTATTTTGCACCGTTGCTCGTTTCAATTGTGATTGCACATGCGCTGATGCTGGCCCTGCGCACCCTGGTGAGCAGCGAATTCCGCACAATCTGCAAACGCGCCATCGTGCCGTTGCAAACGCCTGTGCTGATTCTTGGCGGTATTCTGGGCGGAGTGTTCACTCCGACCGAAGCCGCCGCTGTCGCCGTGGCCTATGCGGTGTTCGTGGCGTTTTTCGTGCTGCGCACCATGCGCCTCAGCGACCTGCCCGACATCCTCAGCCGGGCGGGCCTGACCTCGGCCATCGTGCTGTTGCTGGTGGGCGCAGCCATGGCGTTCAAGACCGTGGTGTCGCTGTCCTACGCGCCCCAGATCCTCGCGGATTACATCCTGACGCTGTCGGAAAACCCGCTGGTCCTGCTGTTCCTGATCAACCTGCTGTTGTTCATCGTCGGCATGTTCCTGGATGCGGGGCCCGCGATCATCATACTCGGCCCCATCCTCGCCCCGATCTTCACCGATCTTGGCGTCGACCCGATCCATTTTGCCATCATCATGAGCGTCAACCTGACCGTGGGGCTTGCCACGCCGCCCATGGGGCTGGTGCTGTTCGTGGCCGCCGCAGTCAGTCGGGAGAAAGTAGAAACCATCGCAAAGGCGATCTTGCCTTTCCTTGCGGTCGAAATTGCTGTCATCTTTCTGATTACGTACGTGCCGGCCATTTCGATGACCATTCCCCGTCTGACGGGGTTCGCAAACTAAACGATTGAGACATAACGGGAGGAACCAAATACATGCTCAACACAACCCTCAAAACCCTCATGGGTGCCGCGCTTGTCGCAGGCTCTGCCATGATGGCAACCGCGCAGGAATACACGATCCGCGCCACCGCCAACTCGAACGAGAATGACGAAGACTATGACGGCCTCGTCGTCTTCAAGAACTATGTGGAGGCCGCGTCCAACGGCGCCATGGAAGTCGAGTTGTTCATCGGCACGCAACTGTGCTCGAACGGCGCCGAGTGCCTGCAAGGCGTGGCCGACGGCTCGATTGACGTCTACATCTCCACATCGGGCGGCGCCTCCGGCATCTTCCCTTACGTGCAGGTGCTCGATCTGCCCTACCTGATGGCCGACGACCGCATCGCCGAACACGTTCTGTCCGGCGACTTCACCCGCACCATGCGCGACATGGCGCTTGAGGATTCCGGCGGCGCGATCCGCCTGATGACCGTGGGCAATACAGGCGGGTGGCGCAACTTTGCCAACACCAAACGCCGCGTGGCCGAGCCCGGCGACATGGAAGGGCTGAAAATCCGCACCGTGGTCGCCGACCTGCCACAGGAACTGGTCAAGGCGCTGGGCGCATCCCCGACCCCGATCCCATGGCCTGAACTCTTCACCTCGTTCCAGACGGGCGTTGTCGAAGGCTCCAAAAACGGCATCACCGACATTATGGGCATGAAATTCCCAGATGCGGGCCTGCAATATGTCACGCTGGACGGGCACGCCTACATGGGTGCGCTCTGGTGGATGAGCAACCAGAACTTCATGGCGATGCCCGAAGACATGCGCCGCGTCGTGGTGGACGGGTTCTATGCCCTGCAACAGGCCACATTCGCCTCGCCCAAGCGCAAGTCGATTGCCGCCTATGAAGAGTTCGTCGCCGGTGGCGGTGACCTCTACGTCCCAACGCCCGAGCAAAAGGCAGCCTTCGCCGAAGCCGCAACACCAGTCTATGACTGGTTCAAGGACAACGTGGCCCGCGGCCCCGAAATCTTTGACGCGCTGACAGCAGCCGTTGCTGCGGCCGAAGAAGACGTGAATGCAAGCCGAGCAGCCGATCTGAACTGATCGGACTCGACGTTCAATGCAAGCGGCGCTATCCCGGCGCCGCTTGTTTCGTTTTTGAAAGCCTTGCGTCATGACCAAACCATCCCTCAGCCTGAGCGGGGCGTGGACGGGTGTCTACGACTACGACAACCCGGGCCAGGACGCGGTCAGCTTTGTCGCCACTCTGACGGACATCGCGGGCGTGATCTGGGGCGAAACATCCGAACCCAACAGCTTTTCCCCGATCCCGGACAAGGATCTGGTGGCGTCGATTTCCGGCCTGCGGACAGGGCGGGAAGTCACCTTTTCCAAGGAATACCAGGCCTCTGTGCAGGGCGGTGAAGAAGTCGTGTTCTACGCCGGGCAAGTCAGCGAGGACGGCCAGCGGATCAAGGGCACGTGGCGCATCCAGTTCCCGTTCGAGGTTGGTGGCCCTTTCGTGATGGACCGCGCGGACGGTCGGACGGCGGTCAAGGAACGCACCCGTTTCGCATCGGTGGAGATTTAGCGGCGGCGAACTGCGCGACGCGGCATCCGGTTGAGGTCGGCGATGCGGGACAAACGTGCCGCGTATCGAAACGCCACCACTCAAAAACCGGATCGGAGTCAAGCCGAAGGCGCCGATCCATCGCCAGTCCGCCCCCCGGGCTGGCGATTTGGCTGACGCTGGCATGAAAGGCCAGCGATGCGATAACCTCGATCCATAAAGTGCCCGGGAATGAGCGTGGCATCGCCACCCCGCGGACTGGCAATAGATCGGCTCCCGCTCGCACAGGTCGGCCACCGTCAGCCTGCGCCTCGCGCACCTAAAACCCGCCGCCTCTTCCTGTTCAAACAGTCTCCGGCATCATCGGCAGATCCGTTGACCCCGGATCAATACCGGCACCCGTCAGCATGGCGTGGACCTGCCCCCGATGGTGCGTGGCGTGGTTGAACATGTGAACAAGGTTAAAGCCAAAGCCTGTCTCGACAGCCATATCGCCCCGCATCCACTGCACGTCTCGCGACATGTCAGCATCGGTCAGGCCATCGCACCATGTTCTGATCTCATCGTCCAGTTCAGCCCGCTGGCGCTTGTAATCCGACCAGTCACGCGGCGCATCGGTGTAGGGATGGTTCGGGCCAATTTCACGGGCCGTCGCACTGTCGCCCCGCTGGCGCGCAAGCCAGATGCGATGATCCCACAGGATATGATTGAGCGTTTCCGCGATTGAGCCAAAGAACGCGCCCCGCTTTTCCCACCGCTCTGCGTCCGTCAACTTGTCCGCCGCCGCGACAAGCGACTGGTTCTGCCATCTGTCATAGCGCGCCATCGTCTGGGCATATTTCTTTTCGATCATTACAGCTTACTCCTTGGTGCAGGCGCTTTGGTCATCAGGATTGCGCTATCGTTTCGCAGCCATCGGCAGGATCAAACCCCACCGGGTGTCCTGAGTTGGTCCCAGCGGCTTGAAGCCCAGCTTTTTATAGACTGCAATCGCCATCTCATTGTCCGGGTGCGGGTCGGTTGCGATGACAGGGGCCCCGTCCTCGAAAAGAGCTTTCATTCGCTGTTTGATGAACGCCGATCCGTGCCCGCAGCCGATCATCTCGGGCTCTCCGATAAACTGGTCGATGCCCCGCGATCCTTGCGGAAGACCGGCAAAGTGATGGTCGTCCCAGCCATGCACGGTGTAATCCTGCATGAAGGCAAACGGGCGATCAGTCAGCGAGACGATCCAGCGCGCCACTTTCGGGTCGGCCAAATCTTCGGCCTCATAGGGCGCATCTGCGTCCCACCAACGGCGCACATGCGGCTGTGATTGCCATGTGGCAAGCAGGGCGAGATCATCAGCAGTCACGCGCCGAAAGCTGTAGGTGAGGATGCCGGTCATACGATCAGCCTAGCAGGTTCACCGGCTGTGCGTCGTCCCGAAATCGGCCGTTTGGTGTCTGGCGCTGACGCTATCTCAGAACCTCAACGCCCACCGCGCAAATCGCGGAAACAGCCGCGCGGTCAGCACGTTGGGTTTCAACATGAAGGGCTGGATCACCTGCGCCCTTGGCCGGGCCAACACGTCCGCCAGCACATCCGCGCAAGCCTCCATGCTCATCTTCGGGATCATCTTGCCAAGCATCGGTATCTTTTCTGCCGTGCCGGGGTTGTTGTCGAAATAGGGCGACGTGACCTCGCCAAAGACGACGTGACAACTGTGCACGCCCGTGCCCACCAGATCCTGCGACATCGCTTCGTGCAGGGCACGCAAAGCGGCGCGCGAGGCGGCATAGCCAACGCTTGAGGGCCACGGCGCAAAACAGGCGGGCGAATTCACATGGGCGATCACACCGCTGCCACGCGTCAGCATCCCTTGCAGGAACGCGTGGGCCGTGTTGAAGGCCGCAAAATACGGCGCCTGCATCATCGCCATCGCTTCTTGGGGTGTCGTGTCCTGCACCGTCTTCCACTGGCCCGCACCCGCGCTGTTGATGATGGCATCCGGCACGCCAAAGCGGTCGATCACGTCCCCGGCCATCTGTGCAACCGCATCCGGGTCAGAGGCGTCGCAGGGAATAGGGGTGGCGTTTGGCCCGATCTCCTTTGCAACGGCTTGCAGCGCATCGCCCGAGCGGGCGAGCAATATGACCGACGTGCCGTCGCGCGCCAGCCGCCTGGCGGTCGCAGCACCCACACCACTTGAGCCGCCCGTGATCAATACTGTTTTCAAAATCCGTTCCCCTAACATCAATGCAACACGCTAGCGCGGAGGGGCCTTTGTGACCAGAACACAGTTGGTCTTCAGGTCGTCAATTTCTGAACAAATCGTTAAACCGCCTCTGTAACCTGTTGATATCCTTAGGGGCGGGGCGTGTCCCTGCGTGGGACACCCCATGGGACACCCCATGGGATAGGCCGGGCACGGTAGTCCTTTTCAAAGGTGGAAAGCCCTGCCAAACTCTAGCGGAACGGATACATCCAGACCTTGTAGTCACTGACCAGAATATGCGCGCGATCAATCTCTTCCCGGGTCATTTTCTTGACCACCTCTTCAAGGCTGATGGCGGCATCGGGGTCACCTCCGATGGCCGACAGAGTGTACCACATATAGGCGCGCACAAGGTCCGGGGCAGGCATGCCGCGCCCGACCTCGTAATACCAGCCCACGCCCGATTGCGCGCCGGGATGCCCCTTCATCGAGGCGCGCAGGTACCACTCAAACGCCCGCTCGTCGTCCCGCTCGACCCCGAGGCCAAGGGCGTAGAGAACTCCGATCAACTCCTCAGCCTCCGCATTGCCCGACCGCGCCGCAGGCCACAAAGCGTCATAGGCGGCCTCGTACTGACCGGCCTCCATCATGTCGCGCGCCTCTTCCAACTCGGCGAAAACCGGGGCGGCAAGAAAAACAAGGGCTATCGCAAGTTTGCGCATGTGATCCTCCTGAGTGCGACACCGGCTTTTGCCACCGATCTGCCGCAGCCTTTGGGCGCAGATGATTTCATCACAGTGGACGCGGCACAAGCCAAACTGGGGCAATTGCTGTTCTATGATCGTATCCTGTCGGGCAACCGCAATATCGCCTGTTCCACCTGCCATCACCCTGACCTTGGCACCGGTGACGGGCTCAGCCTCGGGATCGGTGAGGGGGTGTTGGCCTTGGCCCGCACCGCACCGCCGGCACCGGTGACGACCGCATCCGCAAGCGCATCCCGCGCAATGCGCCGGGTCTGTGGAACCTCGGCGCGCGGGACCTGACCGTCATGTTCCATGATGGACGGCTCAGCCTCGCCGACACTTTCGAGAACGGGTTCAATTCCCCAGCCGAAGAACGGCTGCCGGACGGTCTCGACAACTTGCTGGCCGCGCAGGCGGTGTTCCCCCTTGTCGCGCAGTTCGAAATGGCCGGGAATCCGAAGGAGAACGAAGTGGCGGGCGCGGTGCATGACCGCATCGATTATGCGTGGCCCATCCTCACGGATCGGGTGCGTCACATTCCCGAGTATGCAGCGCTGTTTGTCGACGCATACCCACATATCGACCAGTCGAGCGACATCACCATTGCCGATATTGCCAATGCCCTCAGCGCTTTCATGATTTGGGAATGGACCAGCTTTGACAGCCCCTTTGATGCCTACCTTGCCGGAGATGGCGAGGCGCTAGGACCTCTACAGAAACGGGGGCTGGACCTGTTCTATGGAGAGGCGGGCTGTGCCGACTGCCACAGTGGTGCGCTGATGACGGATCAGAAGTTTCACGCACTGGGTCTACCACCATTCGGACCGGGGCGCACACGCCAGTGGGACCCTATGGTGCGCGATGTGGGGCATATGGGGGAAAGCAACCGGCTCGAAGATGCCTATGCCTTCCGCACGCCCATGCTGCGCAACGTGGCTCTGACTGCACCTTACGGGCACAACGGCGCCTACCCGACGCTTGAGGGGATTGTGCGCCATCACCTTAATCCCGCCGCGTCGTTTGATGACTGGTCGCCTGATCTCGCAGCACTCCCGGACGTGCCATGGCTGGCGCAAATCGACTTTGCGGTCTGGCAGGACAGTCGCGAAATGGCGCGGCAGCGGGCGGTGCAGAACCGGACGGTGATTGCGATGAATGACGGCGACGTCGATGCCATCATCGCTTTTCTGAACGCTCTTACCGGTGCAACGGCGCAGGCGGACCGGTTGGGCATTCCGGACGCTGTGCCCAGCGGGCTGCCGGTGGACGGGCCTCTGCCCTAGCGCCCTTTCCAGACGGGATCGCGTTTTTCCGCAAAGGCGCGCGCGCCCTCCATCTGATCCTCGGATCGATACAGCGTTTCGACAGATGCCAGCTGGCTTTTGGTGATGCGGTTCATGGCGTCCTGAAACTTGGCATCCTCGGCGTCACGCACGATTTCCTTGATGGCCGCATAGACAAGGGGTGGGCCCGAGGCGAGCAGGCGGGCGAGTTCCCATGCCCGTTCCATCAACCCGTCGCCGGGCACGATTTCATTGACCAGCCCCCAGCGATGCGCCTCTTGCACATCGAACCAGCGCCCGGTCAGCAGCAATTCCATCGCGATGTGATAGGGAATGCGTTTGGGCAATTTGACCGACGCGGCATCCGCGACGGTACCCGACCGGATTTCGGGCAGGGCAAAGGATGCATGATCCGCCGCCAGAATGATGTCAGCACTCAGCGCCAGTTCAAGGCCCCCGCCGCACGCAATCCCGTTGACGGCCGCGATGACGGGTTTGTTCATGTCCCGCATTTCCTGCAAGCCGCCAAAACCGCCGACACCATAATTGCCATCAACCGCGTCACCGTCTGCGGCCGCCTTGAGGTCCCAGCCGGGGCAAAAGAACTTGGCACCCGCACCGGTGATGATCGCCACCCGCAGTTCGGGATCATCGCGAAAGGCCATGAACGTGTCGCCCATGATCACGCTGGTGGCCAGATCGATGGCATTGGCCTTGGGCCGATCAAGGGTGACCTCAAGGATTGCACCGTCGCGACGTGTCTTCACCGGGCTGTCTGTCATTTGGTCTCTCCTGTGGCGGCAAAGGGGTCATTGTCGGGGTCGGGATTGCGGATATATTCGGCATATGTTGCAGCATCCTGCGCGGCCTTGGGACCAAGGCAGTCTTCGATCACGGCCAGCGCCATGTCCATGCCTGCGGAGACGCCGGACGAGGTGTATATCGAACCGTCTTTCACCCAGCGCGCTTTGCGGTGCCAGTCGACGCCATCGGTCTGATCCGCCACTTTGTCAAAGGCCAGCTTGTTCGTGGTGGCCCGTCGCCCCTCCAGCACGCCCGCCTTGGCCAGCAGCAGCGATCCGGTGCAGACCGAGGTGGTGTATTCCGCCTTGCTTGCCTGATCTTTCAGCCATGACAGCAAGGTTTCGTCACTGTGCGCGATCCGGGTACCACGCCCGCCTGGGACAAGCAGGATGTCATAGTCCACTCCATCGCCAAACGCCTCCTCGGCCACAGTGCTTGGCCCGCCCGAGGCTTTGACCGGTCCGGCCGCTGTGGACACAGTCCGGATTTCGAAGGCCTTGGGGAAAAACGAAAACATCTCAAGCGGTCCATAAAGGTCGAGCATCTCGAAGTCGGGGAAAATCACGGCGGCAATTTTCCGCATGGGCTACGCCTCCTCGGCCAGTTGGATCAGCGCGTCCACTGCGACGGCGCGTGTGGGGGTGCAGATCAGCGGGTTGACCTCAACTTCGCTGAGCGTGCTGTGATGCGCAAGGACATAGGCCTGGATCGCAAGTGCGGCGTTGACGATGGCATCAAGGTCTGCGGCAGGGCCGCCGCGATAGCCGTCAAGTACTGGTGCAATGGAGAGCGTATCGAGGGCCGCCCTGATGTCATCGTCGGTCACCGGCAGCAAAAGTGAGGCGGTGACGCGCAGCACTTCCGTCAGAACGCCGCCCGCGCCCAGCGTCAGGACAAACCCATGCGCCTTGTCCCGTGTCACCCCGATCAGCAGTTCGGCCACGCCATCTGTCACCATCTCTTCGACCAGTATGTCACGGGTGCCGATACGGGCCACGGCATCGGCAATATCGCGGTGATCGAGATCAAGAAGAACCGCACCGGCGTCAGTCTTGTGGGCTAGCCCGACGCCCTTGACGGCCAGCGGCGCACGCAAGTTTTGCACCATATCGATCACGTCTTGCACGGCTCCGCTTATACGCGCGGGGCAGTCCAATCCGTATGCGGACAAAGCCGTTTTGGCCGTATCCTCGTTCAGCGTCTGTGTCGGCACACCGTCACCTGGCAGGCACAAGGGCAGATCATGCGGTTTGGTCAGCGTCGAAGCTGCCGCGATCGCCGCCAATGCCTCACGCAATCCGAAGAACGGGATCACACCGCCGTCCATCAGTTGGGAGGCGACGTCCAAAGGCATCAGTTCGGGCAGGGTGGCCACCACACCGAATGGACGGCCTGTATCTGCGCGCACTTTCAGTGCGGCATCGGTGGCGCAGGTCCAGTCGCCCGCATCTGTGACCGGATAGTCCACCACCGACACGGTCATATCGATCCCATCGCCGGTCATCCCGGACCACGCTGCGGCCATCGCATCTGCGTCGCGCCAGATGTAGGTGTTGTAATCCAGTGGATTGCTCAGCGCGACCATGGGGCCAAGTGCGGCGCGCAACTGGGTTTCCTGCGTGTGCTCCAGCGGGGGAAAGGTCAGGGCTGTGTCCAGCGCCATGTCTGCAATCAGGCTGGCCTCTCCACCAGAGCAGCTGATCGAAGCCAGCCTTGTCCCGCCAAGCGGTCCGTAGACGTGCAGCAGTTTCAATGTTTCCAGAAAGTCGGAAAGGGCGCGCAGCCGGGCAATACCCAGCCGATCAAGCAGGGCCTGTGCGCCAGCTTCGCTGCCTGCAAGCGAGGCCGTGTGGGATACCGTCGACTGTTTCGCCTGATCCGATGCACCCACCTTCAGGGCGATCAGGGGGATACCGCGCGCGTGCGCTTTGGCTGCCAGTTCTTCCCAATGGCGCAGGTTGCCAAAGCCTTCGATATGCAGCCCGATCGCACTGACGCGAGGGTCGTCCAGCAGGGCTATGGCGATCTGAGCTTGGGCAGTCTGGGCCATGTT
The DNA here is from genome assembly GCF_045797845.1 of Tateyamaria armeniaca. NCBI lineage: Bacteria > Pseudomonadati > Pseudomonadota > Alphaproteobacteria > Rhodobacterales > Roseobacteraceae > Tateyamaria > Tateyamaria armeniaca. The sequence continues at coordinate 460,661 of NZ_JBHDIY010000002.1, read as the reverse complement.
TCCGCATGTGATCATGTACGCAATGGGCAGGGCGCGCTGCTGCATGGTCAGGTTGATGGCGATGTTGGAACTTTGGGTCAGGATCGCTACGCCTCGCTCAACGGGGGTGCAGCCATGCTGATCGGGCCAAAGCAGCGCACCATCGAGCGCATTTATGAACCCATAGCAATTTGGCCCAAAGATCGGCATATCGCCTGCCGCAGCAACAAGACGCGCCTGCAGATCCTGTGCCTCTGCGTCTTCGGCCGCCGCTTCGGAAAAGCCGGAGGCAAAACAGACCGCACCCCCGGCCCCCATTTGCGACAGGGCGTTGACGACATCGATTGTGGTGTTTCGGTTCACCCCGACAAATGCGGCATCGGGCGGTTCCGGCAGGTCGTCAAGCGACGGGAACGCCCCGTGCCCTGCGACCATTGCCTCCCGTGGATGCACGGGCCAGATCGCGCCGACAAAACCGATCTTTTCCGACTGGATAATGACCTGCGTACACCACGCGCCCCCGCCGATCACCGCGATTGAGCGGGGACGTAACAGGCGGTCCAGACTGCGCATCTATAGTGCCGCCCAGAGTACGGAGTCGCCACGCACCGTCACGCCCCCAACGGGCGCAACAGATCGCGCGCGATGATGTGGCGCTGAATTTCGCTGGTTCCGTCCCAAATGCGTTCAACCCGCGCGTCGCGCCAAAATCGTTCAATCGGGAAATCGTCCATCAGGCCCATGCCGCCATAGATCTGCAGCGTCGCATCCGTCACCCGCGCCAGCGTTTCGGAGGCATATACCTTTGCGCTGGCAATCTCGCGGTTCGCAGGCAAGCCCTGATCAAGACGCCATGCGGCGGCAAGGGTCAGCCAGTCGGCGGCGTCGATTTCGGTGATCATGTCGGCGATCTGAAAACCCACACCCTGAAACTTGCCGATGGGCTGGCCGAATTGCTCGCGTTCAGCCGCGTAACTCAGCGCGTAGTCGAAACAGCGCCGCGCACGGCCCACGGAAAAGGCGGCGACAGTGATGCGCGTGGCGTAAAGCCATTCATTCATCACCGCAAACCCGCCATCGACCTCGCCCAGCACTTGCGCGTCGGACAAGCGGCAATCATCGAAATCCAGAATGCAGTTCTTGTAGCCCTTGTGGCTGACTGAATTGTACCCTTCGCGCACCTCGAACCCCGGCGTGCCACGATCCACCAGAAAGGTGGTGATCCGCTTTTTTCGGGCCCTTGGCAGTCTCATCCACGCCGGTGGCGACGAAGACGATAAAGAAGTCGGCGTGATCGGCGCCGGAGATAAAGTGCTTGGACCCGTTCACAACCCAATCACCGCCCGACCGCACCGCACTGCATTTCATGCCTCGCACGTCCGACCCGGCCCCCGGTTCGGTCATCGCCAGCGCGTCCATGCGTTCGCCCCGCACCGCAGGCAAAAGATAGCGTTCGCGTTGATCCGCATCGCAGGCCATCAGGATGTTTTGCGGGCGGCCAAAGAAGTGGGTCAGCGCCATCGACCCGCGCCCCAGCTCGCGCTCGACAAGCGTGAAATCGAGATGGCTCAACCCCGCGCCGCCCACCTCTTCGGGGAAGTTGCAGGCGTAAAACCCAAGCGCGATGACCTTTTCCTTGATCGCCTCGCCAAGTTCATGCGGGACTTCGCCGGTGCGCTCGACCTCGGCCTCGTGGGGATAGATCTCGTTCTCGACAAAGCTGCGCACGGTCGAGACAATCATCTCTTGTTCGTCGCTGAGGCCAAAGTGCATGGTGTGGGTCCTGTCCGTGGTGGTCAGGACGTACCAAAACCCAACGCGCCCGCGCACGCCATGGCAAATCCGACAGGGCGTGGGCAAGTTCAGACAAAAATGCGCGCAAGACGCAACCGTTCTGACCTGACGGGTGCCGGGCTATTCGACGTCGAAGGGTTCGAAATTGTCGGCGCGGGCGCGATTCCAGCGTTTGAGATAGCCGTATTTATCTTCTTCTGCACGCAGCAGAAACCCGTCCGGCATGTAGGGATAAACCTGTTGGCCGGTAACCATGTTGCGGTCCCCCTCGCGCATCAGCAGGTGGTGCGGGCGAAAATCGCTGGGATGAGCCAGACCAGCGGCCCCGGTCATTTCTGCCAATGCCTTTAGGGTGTTTTTGTGAAACCGGTAAACCCGTTCGGCCTTGTCCGGCACGACCAGCGCACGCTGGCGCAGTGGGTCTTGGGTCGCCACACCCACAGGGCAGTGGTTCGTGTGGCAGGCCTGCGCCTGAATGCAGCCAATGGCGAACATGTAGCCGCGCGCCGAATTGGCCCAGTCCGCGCCCAAGGCCAGCATCTTGGCCATATCGAAGGACGACACGATCTTGCCCGAGGCACCGATCTTGATCCGGTCGCGCAGACCGGCACCCAGCAGCGTGTTGTGGGCAAATGTCAGCCCCTCGACCAGTGGCATGCCGACGTGGTTGGCAAATTCCAGAGGCGCCGCGCCTGTCCCGCCCTCTTTGCCATCGATGACGATGAAATCCGGCACGATCTTGGTTTCAATCATTGCCTTGACGATGCACATGAATTCGCGCCGGTGCCCGATGCACAGCTTGAAGCCGACCGGTTTGCCATCCGCGTTGTCGCGCAACGTGCCGATGAACTGCATCAATTCGATGGGGGTCGAAAACTCGGGGTGCGCCGAGGGCGACACGCAATCCTGGCCCATGGGAATATCGCGGGCTTCGGCGATCTCGGGGGTGATTTTCGAGGCAGGCAAGACGCCGCCATGTCCGGGCTTGGCCCCCTGGCTTAATTTCACCTCGATCATCTTGACCTGCGGGTCGCGGGCCTGTTTAGCGAATTTTTCGACGTCAAACCGCCCCTCGTGGGTGCGGCAGCCGAAATAGCCTGATCCGATTTCCCAGATCAGATCGCCGCCGCCGTCGCGGTGATAGCGGCTGATCCCGCCTTCGCCGGTGTCGTGAGCAAAGCCGCCCTTTTTGGCACCTGTGTTCAGGGCCAGAATGGCATTTGCCGACATCGATCCGAAACTCATCGCGGATATGTTGTAGATGGATGCCTCGTAGGGCTTTTTGCAGTCCGGGCCGCCGATTGTAATGCGGAAATCGTGGTTGGTCAGGTGCTGCGGGACCACGGAATGCGTGATCCATTCATAACCCGAGTCGTAAACACGCTGCTGGGTGCCGAAGGGGCGCTTGTCTTCGACCCCCTTGGCGCGCTGATAAATAAGCGAGCGTTGATCGCGCGAAAACGGTTCTTCGTCCTGATCGCTTTCCATCAGGTATTGGCGAATTTCGGGGCGGATGCCTTCGAACAGGAACCGCAAATGGCCCATGACGGGGTAGTTGCGCAGGATCGAATGGCTGGGCTGCATGACGTCGTAGACACCAAGGGCGGTCAGGAACGCAAAGAGTGCAACGAACAAAATCATCCAGCCTGACCAGAACAGGGCAATCAGACTGACAAGCGTCAGCACTGTGGACGCAAAAAGAAGGCTGTAGCGCGTCATATCAAATGTCCTTGAAGATCAGATAACGGCGGAAATGGCTGTGTCGAGCTTGTCGACCAACTCGTCAAGCTGGCCGTCCTCGATGATGAACGGGGGGGCCAGCAACACATGATCGCCGGTCTTGCCGTCAATGGTGCCCGACATCGGGTAGCAAATCAGACCGGCCTCGAACGCTGCCTTCTTGATCTTGCCTGCCACCCCGCGAGAGGGGTCAAAGGGCGTCTTGGTATCCCGATCCTCGACCAGTTCGACGCCACGAAACAGGCCGCGCCCGCGCAGATCGCCGACATGGGGGTGCTGGCCAAAACGGGCCACAAGCCGGTCGTGCAGTTTGTCACCCTGTTCGCGCACGCGCGGGATCAGGTTGCGATCCAGCAGGGCGTTCACAACCGCCAATCCGCCTGCCGCCGCAGCCGGGTGACCCAGATAGGTATGACCGTGCTGGAAAAACCCGGTGCCGTTCGAAATCGCGTCGTAGATATCGCTGCTGCACAGCATCGCCCCAATGGGCTGGTATCCGGCCCCCAACCCCTTGGCGATGCACAGGATATCGGGTGACACGCCGTCCTGTTCGCAGGCAAAGAGCGATCCCGTGCGCCCCATGCCGCACATGACTTCGTCCAAGATCAGCAGCACGCCATATTTGTCGCAAATCTCGCGGATGCGTTTGAAATAGCCCGGCGGCGCAGTCAGGGCGCCTGCCGTCGCGCCCACGACCGGTTCGGCCATGAAGGCCATGACCGTTTCGGGGCCAACACGCAGGATTTCATCCTCAAGGGCTTGTGCAGCGCGCAGGCCGTAGTCTTCAAGGCTCTCACCGTCATGACGCAGGCGATATTCATAGACCGGATCAATATGGCTGACGTCCAGCAACAAGGGTGCAAACTGCGCGCGCCGCCGCGCGTTGCCGCCGGCGCTCAGCGCACCGATCGTGTTGCCATGGTAGCTTTGCTTGCGGGCGATCAGGCGGCCCCGGTCCGGTTCGCCCTTCTCGACGTGATATTGGCGCGCGAGTTTGATCGCGGCCTCGGTCGCTTCGGACCCGCCTGACACCAGATAGACACGGTCGAGGCCCGCGGGCGCATGTTCGATCAACAGATCCGCCAGCGCTTCGGCAGGTTCAGAGGTGAAAAAACCGGTATGGGCAAAGGCCAGTTGATCAAGCTGTGCCTTGATCGCTTCGGTCACAACTTTGTCGCCATGGCCAAGGCAGGACACTGCCGCACCGCCCGATCCGTCGAGGTACTGCTTGCCGCTCGAGATCGATCAGATAGCAGCCCTGTCCTGACACCGCGACGGGTGCGTTCAGTTTGGAGTGGCGCGGAAAGATATGGGACATGGGCGGGCTCCTGAATGTTTCAGCGCGTCTGCGCCGGGCAAGAGTCAGGCCCGAAACGTGTTGGTCCATCCTCGCGTGTGCCGATTGTGCACTGCACGCGGAGTCTTGCAAGGCTTCTCCGGCACGGGCGTGGTGGACCGTGCCGGAGAAGTGGTTGGGTTACAGCCGTTATTCGGCGGCCATGCGCTGCTCATCCGTGACGGCATCCGCCAAAGCGGCTTCGAAGATGGCGAGGCCTTCTTCGATGATGGCGTCGGATACCGTCAGGGGCACCATGATTCGCAGTGCGTTGCCGTGCATGCCGCAGGCGAGCAGGATCAGCCCGCGTCTGAGAGCATGTGCGATAACCGCCTTGGTAAAGGCCGCATCAGGTTTGGCAGTGTCAAAGTCCGTCACGAATTCGACCGCCAGCATCGCACCCAGACCGCGAATGTCCCACATGCGGTAGGGGGCTGTGCGGGCACCGATTTCGGCAAAGCGGGCGCGGAAAGTTTCGCCAAGCGCTGTCGAGCGGGCCAGCAGACCTTCGCTGTCGATCGCCTCAATTGCGGCCAAGGCAGCGGCGCAGGCAACGGGATTGCCGCCATATGTGCCACCCAGACCACCCGGTGCGAGCGAGATCCATCACATCGGCACGTCCGATGACACCGGCAATCGGGTATCCGCCTGCCATCGATTTCGCGACTGTGATCATGTCGGGCACAACGCCGGAATGCTCAATTGCAAACCATGCGCCTGTGCGCCCGAACCCGGCCTGAATTTCGTCGGAAATCAACAGGATGCCGTGCTTGTCACAGATGGCGCGCAGGGCGTGCCACATCTCGGTCGGGACGGGGATGTAGCCGCCTTCGCCCAGAACAGGTTCGAGGATGATGGCCGCGACGCGGTCCGGATCGGCATCGGTCAGGAACAGGGTTTCCAGCGCATTCAACGCATCCTGAACCGTCACGCCAGTGCGCGCATCGGGGAAGGGCGCGCGGAAGATATCGGAAGGGAAGGGGCCGACGTCTTTCTTGTAGGGCGACACTTTGCCGGTCAGACCAAGCGTCAGCAATGTGCGACCGTGATAACCACCCGAAAACGCGATGACGCCGGGGCGGCCCGTGTGGGCGCGGGCAATCTTGACTGCGTTTTCAACGGCTTCGGCGCCGGTGGTCACGAGGAGTGTTTTCTTTGGTGCATCGCCTGGGGCCAGTGCGTTCAGCTTTTCGGCCAGCGCAACATAAGGTTCGTAAGGAACAACCTGAAACGAGGTGTGCGTATACAGGTCTTCCTGCGCTTTGGCAGCTTCGACCACTTTGGGGTGGCGGTGCCCGGTGTTCAGCACTGCGATCCCACCGGCGAAATCGACATAGCGGTTGCCTTCAACGTCCCAGAGTTCGGCATTTTCGGCGCGTGCGGCAAAAATGGGCGCGGCAGAGGCGACACCGCGTGGCACTGCGGCCTCGCGACGGGCGAGCAAGTCTGCGTTGCTGCCTATGACCGGGGCAACATGCGCCACTTCGGTCAGCGGGGTGATGTGCGCATCGGTTGCCATTTCGGCAAGGGCCGCTGCGGCTTTGGGTGCGGTCACGGCCTTTGCCTTGCGGGCTTTGGGTGCCTTGGCAGCTGCTTTTTTGGTGCGAGTGGTTTTCTTTGTGGTGCTCATGGATGATTCCGCCTTGAGAACAGTGGTTGATTAAAATCCTCATACTCCGATTAGTATATTTGTCAATATGGAGCGATGTGTCGCCCAGATTGTGCGGGAATGCGGGGCCTGAAAGCCCTGTAACATTGACGTTGACGGCTGTTGAAACGTGTGCTTACTATTCTTAACGGATGCTTTCAGAAAGAAGCGCTTTTGGAAATCGGCAGTAAACTCAAAGCAGTACGCGAAGCCAAAGGCCTGTCGCAGCGTGACCTCGCGGCCCGTGCGGGGCTGACCAATGGCGCGATTTCGCTGATCGAACAGAACAAGAGCAGCCCCTCGGTGGCCTCGCTCAAGCGTCTGCTGGATGCCGTTCCGATGACCATGTCGGAATTTTTTCCGAGGTGGAGGAAAACGGCGCGCCCAAATTCTTCTTCAGCGCGGATGAGTTTGTTGAGCTGTCCCCGCAAGACATCGGTCTGGGTGATGCAGCGGCGCGGGTGTCATTGCGCCAGTTGGGAAACGCAGGCACGCACAGCCTGCAGGTCCTGCACGAAACCTACCCGCCCGGCAGCGACACTGGCCCAGATATGCTGGCCCATGACGCCGAAGAGGCGGGTGTCGTCATCACCGGTGTGATCGAGATTTCCGTGGCAGATCAGGTGCGGGTTTTGAACCCGGGCGATGGATACATCTTTGACAGCCGGTTGCCGCACCGGTTTCGAAATATTGGCGATCAGCCGTGCGTGATTGTCAGTGCTTGTACGCCCCCGTCGTTCTGATGGGCGGTATTTGTTATTTGAAACAGTGTGTTACAGAAGAGTTGCCCCCTATGCGTGCAACTTGGTTGCCGGAATGATCCGGTCTGCTATCGTCGAAGCATTAACGGTCAGCAATAAGGCCGCAGCGAGTTTAACAAAGGGAGAAACTCATGAAGTATCTTAAATTGGCATCAATGATGGCCGCGGCCACGCTGACCGCGCAGGTCGCAGTGGCGCAAGAGCGGTTCATCACAATCGGCACAGGCGGCCAGACGGGCGTCTACTTTGTCGTCGGTCAGTCGATCTGTCGGCTGGTCAACCGCGGCACGGCCGAGCACAACCTCAAGTGCACGGCACCGTCGACCGGTGGGTCCATCGCCAACATCAACGCGATCAAGGCAGGCGACATGGACATGGGTGTGGCCCAGTCCGACTGGCAGTTCCACGCTTTCAACGGGTCTTCCGAATTTGAAGGTGCAGGATATGACAAGCTGCGCGCTGTCTTTTCCGTCCATGGCGAACCGTTCACAGTGGTTGCGCGTGCCGACAGCGGTGTCGCAACCTTTGATGATCTGTTCGGCAAGCGTGTGAATGTCGGCAACCCCGGATCGGGCCAACGCGCCACGATGGACGTTGTGCTGGGCGCGATGGGCAAATCGGCTGACGATTTTGCTCTGGCCTCCGAGTTGAAACCAGCCGAGCAGTCCGCCGCGCTGGGTGACAACAAGGTCGATGCCATCATCTACACTGTCGGTCACCCGAACGGTTCGATCCAGGAGGCGACCTCCACAGTGGATGCGCGTCTGGTTGATGTGACCGGTGAAGCCATCGACAAACTGGTGTCGGAACGCCCCTACTATGCCAAGGCGACCATCCCCGGTGGTCTCTATTCCGGCAACGACAATGACACACAGACATTCGGCGTGAAGGCGACGTTTGTGACATCTGCCGATGTCGCCGATGACGTGGTTTACACCGTGGTCAAGGCCGTGTTCGACAACTTTGATCGTTTCAAGGGTCTGCACCCTGCCTTCGCCAATCTGAGCGAAGAGGAAATGATTGCTGACGGTCTCAGCGCTCCGCTGCACCCCGGTGCTGCGCAATACTACAAAGAGCGTGGCTGGATCGAGTGATCCTGATCGTTTGAAGCCAAAAGGCGGTCCCGCATGTCGGGGCCGCCATCCTGCGTCGAATTTGGACAACAGCATCCAAAGCGCGCATCCGGACACACGGGGAGACATGACCAATGAGCGATGACAAACAGTTCCAGGCCGCAGCGGTTGAAAACGAAGCTGCAGGCAAGGGTGGTCTCAGTCAGGCAGAGTTGGATGAACTTGTCGCCTCCTCCGACACCGGCGGTCGATCGCCGGCAGGCCCTGTCGGCAAGTTCATGGTCGCGGTGGCCCTGATCTGGTCGCTGTTCCAGCTTTGGATCGCATCGCCCTTTCCATTCATGCTCGGCTTTGGCGTCTTCAATGACACCGAAGCGCGGTCTTTCCACCTTGCCTTTGCCCTGCTGCTTGCCTTTACGGCCTACCCGGCGGCGCGCAGCACGGTTCAACTGGTCCTGGGCATCGGCGTGCCGGTGGTTCTGACATTTCTCTTTATGTACGGCGCCAAGGAAGGCGTGCCGACATGGTGGATACCGATTCCCGGTGTCGCCCTGATCGCTGCCATCCTGCTGGGATCGCCCAAGGATCGCATCCCACTGTGGGAATGGGGTCTGGCCGTGTTTGGGGCCATATCGGCCCTCTATCTATACGTCTTTTACGACAGCATTGCGGGCCGCGTCGGCGCACCCATCCTGCAGGACTATGTGGTTGCTGTGATCGGTATCCTGCTGCTGCTTGAGGCGACGCGCCGCGCCCTCGGTCCGGCCCTGATGATCGTCGCGACTGTGTTTCTTGTTTACACGTTCCTTGGTGCGTTGATGCCCGGGATCATTGCCCACAAGGGCAACAACCTGTCCGAAGTCGTGAACCACCAGTGGATCACCACCGAGGGTGTGTTCGGCATTGCGTTGGGTGTCTCGACATCCTTCGTGTTCCTGTTCGTTCTGTTTGGTTCGCTTTTGGACAAGGCGGGCGCGGGCAACTACTTCATTCAGGTCGCGTTTTCCCTGATGGGTCACATGCGTGGCGGTCCAGCTAAGGCGGCTGTTGTGTCCTCGGCGATGACGGGCCTGATCTCGGGTTCGTCCATCGCCAACGTGGTGACCACCGGCACTTTCACCATTCCGCTGATGAAGCGGGTGGGCTTTTCCAGCGAAAAGGCGGGCGCGGTCGAGGTGGCCAGTTCGGTCAACGGCCAGATCATGCCGCCTGTCATGGGGGCTGCGGCCTTCCTCATGGTCGAATATGTCGGCATTCCGTATTTTGATGTGGTCAAGGCGGCCTTTGTGCCTGCGGTCATTTCCTACATCGCCCTTGTCTATATTGTGCACCTTGAGGCGATGAAGGCGGGCATGGAGGGGCTGCCGCGCGCCGTTGCGCCCAAACCGCTGGTCGCATGGCTGATCAGCACATCCTTCACCATTGCTGCGATCTGCGCGCTCAGCTTTGCGGTCTATTTCCTGATGGGATGGATCCGGCCCGCATTTGGCGACGTGTCCAGCTATGTCGTGTTCGGCCTTCTGGTGGCTGTCTATATCGGGCTGCTGTGGATCGCGTCGCGCGAACCGCCGCTCAAGATGGAAGACCCCAACGCGCCGGTCACGTCACTGCCCCCTCCGGGTCCGACGATCCGGTCCGGTCTGCACTTCATCCTGCCTGTGGTCGTTCTGATCTGGGCGTTGATGATCGACCGCCTGTCGCCCGGCCTGTCGGCCTTTTGGGCGGCGTCGTTCATGATCTTCATTCTGATCACGCAGCGTCCCATTATGGCGATCCTGCGGGGCGAGGGGCAATTCGGCGCTGCGGTTAATGCAGGGTTCACCGACCTGATCGAAGGGTTGGTGGCCGGTGCGCGCAACATGATCGGCATCGGCATCGCCACGGCGACGGCGGGTGTCATCGTGGGGGCAGTCAGCCAGACCGGCGTTGGTTCTGCCCTCGCGGACGTGGTCGAAGTGCTGTCAGGTGGCAATATCATGGCCATTCTCGTGCTGACGGCGATCCTGTCGCTGATCCTTGGCATGGGCCTGCCGACAACAGCCAACTACATCGTTGTGTCCGCTCTGCTTGCCCCCGTCATCGTGACGCTTGGCCAGCAGAACGGTCTGATCGTGCCCCTGATCGCAGTGCACCTGTTCGTGTTCTACTTTGGCATCATGGCCGATGTGACACCGCCTGTTGGGTTGGCCAGCTTTGCCGCTGCCGCCGTGTCGGGTGGTGATCCGATCAGAACAGGTGTGGTTGCGTTCTTCTACTCGCTCAGAACGGCGGCCCTGCCGTTCCTGTTCATCTTCAACACGGACCTGCTGCTGATCAATGTGGGATGGGGGCAGGGTATACTTGTCTTTGTCGTGGCCACGATTGCGATGCTGCTGTTCGCAGCCGCCACGCAAGGCTGGTTCCTCACGCGCAACCGGTTCTATGAAACCATCGCGTTGTTGCTGATCGCCTTTACCCTGTTCCGTCCGGGATTCTGGATGGACATGGTGGCCCCACCTTACGAGGCCGTGCCACCGGCACAGATCGAAACCGCCGCGATGGAGGCCGAACCAGGGCAAAACCTGAGGCTGCAGGTCAGTGGCCTGAACGCAGTGGGCGATCCGGTGACCTTTACCGCGCTGTTGCCTGTGGGCGAGGGCGAGACAGGTGCCGATCGTCTGTTGGCATCGGGTCTGGAATACATTGTCAACGGCGACTCGGTCGTCATCGACAACGTGGCCTTTGGCAGTCCGGCGGCAGAGGCCGGGTTCGATTGGGACCAGACTGTCGACATCGTGCGCAAACCTGTGGCCCAGCCAACCAAGTACCTGATGTTCCTGCCCGCACTTGGTCTGCTGGCCCTGATCATCATGCTGCAACGTGGCCGTGCGGCCCGGCGGGAACCCGTCGCCGCCTGAGACAAACAAACAGGGTGGGCGCAGGTGCGTCGATCCAATGATCTATCAACGGAGTGAACTTACCGAATGACCCCTTTTGCCATTGCCGGCGTGCAGATGCACGTAGGCGCCCTCCAGTCCAACGTCGAGGGTATGCGACAGCGCATAGAGATTTTGATGGCCCGGTTTCCGTGGACACAGATGGTGCTGTTTTCCGAATTGGCACCGTTTGGTCCGCTGGACCGTTTTGCACAGCCCTTTCCCAACGACACCATCGCGCAGTTTCAGGATGATGCGCGGCGGTACGGGATCTGGCTGATCCCCGGTTCGATGTTCGAAAAGACCGAAGACGGGCGCATTCTGAACACGTCGGTTGTGATCAACCCGCAGGGCGAAATCGTCAGCCGCTATTCCAAGATGTTCCCGTTCAAACCCTACGAGGCGGGTGTGTCGTCGGGGACGGATTTCTGTGTGTTCGATGTGCCGAACGTGGGCCGGTTCGGCCTGTCGATCTGCTATGACATCTGGTTCCCGGAAACCACGCGCCAGTTGACCAGCCAAGGGGTCGAGGTGCTGTTGCACCCCGTCCTGACAGGCACCACTGATCGCGAAGCCGAGATTGCCATTGCCCGCGCGACTGCGGCGCAATTCCAGTGCTATGTTTTTGATGTCAACGGCCTGTCCGCCGGTGGCTCTGGCCGCTCACTCGTCGTTGATCCGACAGCGACAGTGTTGCACCAATCGGCAGGCCAAGAGGACATGTTTCCCATCGAAATCGACCTCGACATGGTGCGCCGCCAGCGCGAAACCGGTCTCAAAGGGCTGGGCCAGGTCCTCAAAAGCTTCCGCGACCGCGAGGCTGACTTTTCCATCTATGACCGCAGCAGCGGGACGGATGCCTACCTGCACACGCTTGGCCCGCTCAAAACACCCCATAAGGGATCACTTGCCGGTGTCGACGTCGCCGACCCACGCACCGCTCTTGAGGGCGAGGCCCAGTCGGCCGCCCAGCCCATCCCCATGTTCAAAGGAACAACCGGGTCCTGAACTGAACGCAAGGGCCCGCATCGACACAATCGGTGCAAGCAAAAGGACGAACGAATGAACATCCAGTCGACCGACCCCAGCAAGCTGACATCGATAAGCGAATATTACAGCGCCACGCAGTTGCGGGCCGACAGGTGGAGTTCTCTGCGGGAAACTGCCGAGTCCCTGCATCTGCATGGCATCGAAGGGCGGCAGGGCAAAAAGCTGCTGGCCACCGCCGAGGCCCTGTTCGAAGCGCTCGCGCCGATTGAGCTGTACTGGGCCTTTCCCGGTGCGCATGCGTTCGAACAACTGCGGCGTATGCTGGAACATCGCAGCATCGAAGAACTGTCATTGGCCGTGCGGCGTGTCGCCCGTGCGCTGACATCCGGGGCCTATCGCCGCCGTACCATTCCGATCAACAGCGGCGATCTCGACAACGAGGATTTCGAGGATGAAACGGCGCTGTCCCTCGAAGATCGCGCAATGGGGCGTCCGTATTTTGAAATTCTGATCGTGGACAACGTCAACGAACATCAGGAACGGTTCCTGCGCAACAACCTGCATCGCGTACGCCGTCCCGAAGACCCGTTCATTTATGAACCCGTTGTCGTCCCCAGTCTTGAGGATGCGTTGATGGGCATCCTGTTCAATCACAATGTGCAGGCTGTCGTTGTGCGTCCGGGGCTGGTCCTGAAATCTGAGAACGTGATGCCGATCCTGCAGAAGTATCTGCATCAGGCCGCCGACAGCGAAGACGTGGATGGTATGCAACCGGGTGACTATGGCCCCGAGGCGTGCCGCCTGATCGCCAAGGTGCGCCCCGAACTTGACGCCTACCTGATCACCGACCGTTCCGCCGAAGATATCGCGGGCCTCGATCTCGGCAAATGTCGGCGGGTGTTCTACAATCAGGAAGATTTCCTTGAACTGCACCTCAACATCCTGCGGGGTGTGAACCGGCGCTACAAGACGCCGTTCTTTACCGCACTGGTCGAGTATTCCAAGCAACCCACCGGCGTCTTTCACGCCATGCCCATCAGCCGCGGCAAATCGATCAGCCGCAGCCACTGGATTCAGGACATGGGTGCGTTTTATGGCCCCAACATCTTTCTGGCCGAAACCTCGGCCACGTCCGGTGGCCTCGACAGCCTTTTGGAACCGCGCGGCCCGATCAAGGAAGCGCAGACCATGGCGGCCCGCGCCTTCGGTGCCAAGCAGACCTTCTTTGCCACGAATGGCACATCGACCTGCAATAAGATCGTGACGCAATCGCTGGTCCATCCCGGCGACATCGTTCTGGTGGACCGCGACTGCCACAAATCCCACCACTACGGGATGGTGCTGGCGGGTGCGAACGTCGTCTACATGGACAGCTATCCGCTGCACGAATATTCGATGTACGGCGCTGTCCCCCTGCGCGAGATCAAGCATACGCTGCTCAAGCTGAAAGCCGAGGGCAAGCTGGATCAGGTCCGCATGATCACACTGACCAACTGCACCTTTGACGGGCTTGTCTACAACGTGCAGCGGGTGATGGAAGAGTGCCTCGCCATTAAGAAAGACCTTGTGTTCCTGTGGGACGAGGCGTGGTTTGCCTTTGCCCGTTTTGGCCCCACCTACCGCCAGCGCACGGCCATGGGGGTGGCCAACACGCTGCGCGAGACATTGCGCACGGAAGAGGCCAAGCGCGCCTATGAGGCACAGCAGGCCGAGTTGGAAGGCGCTGATGTAGAAGCGTGGCTGGACGCCCGGCTGGTACCACCCCCGGATGCGCGCGTGCGTGCCTATGCAACCCAGTCGACGCACAAAACGCTGACGTCGCTGCGGCAGGGGTCGATGATTCATGTGAACGATCAGGATTTCAAAGGCGAAGTCGAACAAGCCTTTCACGAAGCCTACATGACCCACACGTCGACCTCGCCCAACTACCAGATCATTGCCAGCCTTGATGTAGGCCGCAGGCAAGTTGAGCTGGAAGGGTTCGAATTTGTCCAGCGCCAGATCGAAAGCGCGATGGCGATCCGCAAGGCGGTGCAGACCCACCCGACCTTGAAAAAGTATTTCAGAGTGCTGACGCCCGCCGACATGATCCCCGAACAGTATCGCGAAAGCGGGGTCAACGCCTATTACAACGCCGATCAGGGATGGTCGGACAAGTGGGACATCTGGACCAAGGACGAATTCGTGCTTGATCCGACCCGCGTGACCCTGGCCGTGGGCGGCACAGGATGGGACGGCGACACGTTCAAGACCAAGATCCTGATGGACAAATACGGCATCCAGATCAACAAGACCTCGCGCAATTCGGTCCTGTTCATGACCAATATCGGCACCACGCGGTCTTCTGTCGCCTATCTGATCGAAGTGCTGGTCGAGATCGCGAACGAGTTGGACGATCTTCTTGATGACGCCTCCAAAATGGAGCGCCGGTCGTTCGAGAACCGGGTGAAGGCGCTGATTGAAGACGTACCGCCTTTGCCTGACTTCAGCCGGTTCCACGATGCGTTCCGGGCCAGCACAACGTCACCCGAAGGCGACATCCGGGGGGCGTTCTTCCTCGCCTACGACGAGGACAATTGTGACTACCTGACTTTGAACGACGCATTGATGACGCGGCTGGAGGCAGGCGAAGAACTAGTATCCGCGTCCTTCATCATCCCGTACCCGCCCGGCTTTCCAATCCTTGTGCCGGGGCAGGTGATCAGCACTGAAATCATGGCATTCATGCGGGCTCTGGATGTCAGCGAAATCCATGGATATCGCGACGATCTTGGCTTGCGAATTTTCACGCCAGAGGCGCTTGAAGCGCACAAGAAGAAATAGAAAGGGACATCTACGATGCCGAAGAAGACACTCAAGAATATTTCGGAAATCCGCCGGTATTTTCACACCAACAAAGACCCGATCTATTTCGTTTCGGCCACGAACTTCAATCTGCTGGGGTTGGATGAGTGGACGAAAAACTTCAAATATATCTGCTATATGGACTGTTTTGACGGGCGGCACCCCAACGTGTTGTGCCCCTCTGAACTGCCCCATGACGAATTCCAGTCCATTGAGGACATCAACAACTACTTGCTGCAGCACAAGGAAGTGGTGGATTACGTCAAAGCGCGCGGCGGCAAGCCGAAATTCGTGTTCCTGATGTTCGACGAAACAACCGAAAAGCTGGTCAAGGAACTGGGCGGAGAAGTCTGGTTCCCCAAGGCCAAGCTGCGCACCGCCATGGACAACAAGATCGAAACGGTCCGGATCGGCGACAAGGCGGGTGTGCCATCCGTGCCCAACGCGCTGAGTGTCGTTGAAAGCTACGAACATCTGCGCGAGATCACCGAAAAGGCCGGGATCGGCCATGATCTGGTGCTGCAATCCGCCTTTGGCGACAGCGGCCACACCACGTTCTTTATCAAGTCCGAAGCAGATTTCCGCAAACACGAGCACGAGATCGTAGGCGAGGGCGAAATCAAGATCATGAAGCGGATCGACTGCCGCGGTTCGGCGATCGAGGCCTGCGCGACCAAGGAAGGCACCATCGTTGGCCCGCTGATGACCGAACTCGTCGGCTTCAAGGATCTGACCCCTACCGAGGTGGCTGGTGCGGGAACGAGATTTTCGCGACCGCCTTCCCACCCAAAACCCGCCAAAAGGCACGCGAGTTGACCTTTAAGTTTGGTGAGCAGCTGCGCAAGGAAGGCTATCGCGGGTATTTCGAACTCGATTTCCTGATCGACAAAAAGACGGGCGATATCTGGCTGGGCGAGTTGAACCCGCGTATCACCGGCGCCTCGTCGATGACCAACCACGCGGCCTTTGCCCATGCGGATGCGCCGCTGTTCCTGTTCCACCTGCTGGAGTTCTCCAAAAAGCCATTCAAGCTGGATGTTGAGGAGCTGAACGCACGCTGGGCCGACCCGGACATGATCGACAGCTGGTCGCAGATGGTGATCAAGCACACCGATGACAGCGTGGACATCATCACCAATGCGCCTGAGTCCGGCATCTACAAGATGCTGCCCGATGGCCAGGTTGTGTTCGACCGGTTCGACTATCACCGTCGCGCCGTGGAATCCGAGGACGAAGCGTTCTTCCTGCGCATCCAGCGCCCGGGCGATTACCGCTACGAGGGGGCCGACCTTGGCATTCTCGTGACCCGCGGCCGGTCGATGACGCAAAGTTTCCAACTGACGGCCAAGTCTAAGAAATGGATCGACGGGATCAAGAGCGCGTTCTCGGCACGTCCACTTCCTTCGGCTCAGGCCTTGCAGGAGCCTGCGTTCAAGATCATGTAGGGGCTCATGAGTCTTACCTTTCGCGCACTTTCAGAAGATGAGCCCGGACCGATTTGGTCCGGGCTTTTTGCCGATTACTGGCCTGCCTATTCCAAATGGTGGTCGCGCGAGGGGCTGTCGGGCAGACCGACCTATACGGAGTGTCGCCGCGCACTTGCCACCCACATGCCCGAGATGCTGGGCCTTTACGACGCCTTGTGCGATCAGGCGGGTGGTGGGGACATGGAGGCGCGCTTCCTCAGCTTTTATTGTCCGCCGCGATATCTGGCCGGATGTTCTCAGGCTGTCTGGCCTGGCGACCAGCCACTGATCGTGCGCAATTATGATTATGACCCGGACGCGTTCGATGCCATCGTGCTGAAAACCAAATGGATGGGGCGCGGTGTGATGGGCACCAGCGATGGCCTGTTTGGTCTGGTCGATGGCATCAACGACGCGGGCCTAGCCCTGTCCCTTACATTCGGCGGGCGGCGCGAGGTCGGGATCGGGTTCGGTGTGCCACTGATCCTGCGCTATATCCTGCAGACCTGCACCACTGTGCCCGAGGCCGAGGCCGTGCTGAAACGCATGCCTTGCCACATGAGTTACAACGTCACCGTGCTGGACACCAAGCGGCGGTTCCTGACCGCCTATCTGGCCCCTGACCGCCCCGCCATCATCACCCATTCACCTGTCGCCACGAACCATCAGGAACGTGTGGAATGGTCAAGCCACGCCCGCTTTACAGCCACGGTCGAACGCGAACGCTATCTGTTGCAGCGTCTGACCCTGCACCCGGAATCCCAAGAGCGTTTTATCGGGGCCTTCCTCAAGCCGCCTTTGTATTCAACCGCGTTTTCATCCGGTTTCGGGACGCTTTACACCGCCGCCTACCGCCCGCGTGACCGGTCGATGGAGCTGCACTGGCCGGGCAAGACATGGATCAAAAGCTTTGACAGTTTCGAAAACGATGCCGTTCGTCTGGCTTTGCCCGGACGCAGCACGCCGGCTGTGCAGCCTTCCTGACATTCAGGGGCTGCCAACATGACACTGCGCCTTGGCCTTATCGGTGACAATATCGCGGCGTCCCGTGCGCCTGCCCTGCACATTCTGGCCGGAGAGCAGAACGGCATTGCCGTGACCTATGATCGGCTGGTGCCTGCCACGCTTGGTGCCACGTTCGAACAGGTGTTCCGGACATGTCAAAGCGACGGGTATCGCGGGCTGAACATCACCTATCCTTACAAGGAACGGGCCGTGTCGCTTGTGCGTATTGACGACCCGTTGGTTCGCGCAATGGGGGCTGTGAACACAGTTCTGTTCGAGGCCGATGGCCCGGTCGGCTACAACACGGATCATTCCGGTTTCGTCGCGGCATATCGCGCGGTGCGGGGTGAGGACGACACCGGGCCTGTTCTGATGATCGGCGCGGGCGGGGTGGGACGGGCCGTGGCCTTTGGTCTGGCAACCCTTGGCACAAAAGAACTACGCTTGGTCGACCGCGATCACGACAAGGCCGTCGCCTTGGCGGATGCGCTGGCCCCTTTCGGGATGCATGTCACGATTTTCGACGACGCCGATGTAGCTGCCAAAGGTGTCGCGGGGCTGATAAATTGCACGCCAGTGGGAATGGTCGGCTACGCGGGCACGCCGCTGTCCGGTACAGCGATGCGCGGGGCGGATTGGGCCTTTGACGCTGTTTATACCCCTGTAAACACAAAATTTTTCACGGATGCCGCTGCGTCTGGGCTGACAGTCATTTCCGGATGGGAGCTGTTCCTGTTTCAGGGCATTCACGCATGGTCGTTGTTTTCAGACCTGCCTGTGGATGCAGCGTACCTGCGTAAGAACCTTTCGGTGTAAGACGCCTTTGCGCTGCTTGCCTCGGCCTTGTAGAGATGTCGGCGTGATGGCTGTTTTGCTGACGATGCGGGCAGTCTTTTGAACCTGCGCCATGGGCGCCAACACAGGCAGATGAACATATGCTGAAAGTCGGATTACTTGGGGCAGGTCGTATTGCTGTCGTTCATGCCGCCGCGATTTCCGCCCATGCGGGGAGCACCCTTGCGGCTGTTTCTGATTTCATTCCCGAAAGCGCGCAAAAGCTGGCAACGGCCTACGGCGCGCAGGCGCGCAGCAATGAAGAGATCATTGCCGATCCGTCCATTGACGCAGTGCTGATCGCGACACCTACCGACACACATTCCGACCTGATCGAGGCCGCGACCGAAGCAGGCAAGGCCGTGCTATGCGAAAAGCCCGTGGATCTGAGCCTTGACCGGGCGCGCAGTTGCGCCTCGGCCATTGCCAAGCACGGGATGCCCGTGATGGTCGGGTTCAATCGCCGCTTTGATCCTGGTTTCGCAGCAATGAAAACCGCGCTGGAAGCCGGTGAGATCGGCAAGACCGAATTGCTGTCAATCACCAGCTTTGATCCCGCACCGCCCCCGGTGTCCTATATCAAGGTGTCGGGCGGCTTGTTTCGCGACATGATGATCCACGACTTTGACATGGCCAACTTTTTGATGCGCGATTTACCCGAAACCATCCACGCGGTCGGATCATCTCTTGTCGACCCGGCCATCGGGGCCGCGGGGGATGTGGACACGGCGGTGGTCACCTTGCGCTATGGCGACGGACGGATTGCAGTGATCCGGAATTCGCGGCGTGCCGCGTTTGGCTATGATCAAAGGGTCGAAGTGTTGGGTGCGAGCGGCATGCTGCAGGCGCAGAATATGCTGGAAAACAATCTGATCAAATCGACCGCAGAGGGCGTGACCGGTGCCAAGCCGGTGCATTTCTTCCTTGAGCGGTACATGCCTGCATACACTGCTGAATGGGCAGCCTTTGTTTCGGCGGTGACCGAGGCGAGCGCGATGCCCGTCACTTTGCAGGACGGCGTGGATGCCCTTGCCATGGCCGAGGCCGCGCAGCGATCCTTGGATACCGGCACACCGGTGGACCTGAAGACAGTGTGAACAAGGGCGTTGCTATACCGCGCATACGACGGTGAAATAGGTGAAAGTTCAGATGAACAGGCGGGCGAGCGCTGTATCGGCACGGGCGCGGGCGTAACTGGATGGGACGTGGCGATGCCCGAAGGGTCCGCGCGCATTGCCTGTCAAGGGAACCTTGCCACCAAATGCTTGAGCTGAGCTGTCATTGCAAAGAGCCGCCCCAGCCTGATGTGAGAGCGGCCACTCCCACTCTGTCGCTGTTCATCAGTCGCCGTCTGCGACCCCTTCTGCCTTGCGCCGCGCAATCCGCGCGCGGTAGCTGGGCAGCACAATCAGGATCACCGCGATCACCAGAAGCCCGAGGGTCATCGGACGTTCCCAGATAAAGCTGATGCCGTCATAAAGCTGCATGGAGCGGGAGAAGTTGTTCTCCATCATACCGCCCAGAATGAAACCGATCAGAAGCGGGGCCAGCGGGTAATCTGCGAATTTGAGTGCTGTGGCACAGATACCGAAACCAACGAGGATCAACAATTCGGTCGCGTTGTTCTGCCCGATGTAAGCGCCCATCAGCGTGAAGAAGAGGATGAACGGGATCAAATAGTTGCGTGGGATCGACAGGACCTTGGCGATGTAGGGGATCAGCGGCAGGTTCAGAATGAGCAGCACCAGATTGCCGATGAACATCGACATGATAACTGCCCAGAACACCTCGGGGGCATCCAGCATCAGGCGCGGCCCCGGTGTCACGTTCAGCGCAATCAGTGCACCCAGCAGGATCGCGGTGGTCCCCGACCCGGGGATGCCCAGTGTCAGCAATGGCACGAACGATCCGGTGCACGCGGCGTTGTTGGCCGATTCAGGTGCGGCGAGGCCCTTGATCGATCCCTTGCCGAATTCTTCCTGTTCGGCCTTGGTCGCGATGTTGCGTTCAACGGCATAGCCGAGAAAGCTGGCAATCGTGGCTCCGGCACCGGGCAGGACACCAATGAAAAAGCCCTGCATGGACTGGCGTCCGATCACAGGGGCGATGGAGCGTGCTTCGGCGCGTGTGATGCGCAGATCCTTGATCTCACCCTCATCGCCTTTCAGGTCCTTGGGCTTGAGGACAAGAAACAGCGCTTCGGGCAGGGCGAACATGGCCATGGCCAGCGTGATAAAGCCGAAGCCGGACTGCAAATCCATGATCCCCATGGTGAAGCGGGGCAGGTTGAACAGCGCCCCTTCGCCCACCGTCGCCATGATCAGGCCGAGGATCGTCATGATCATCGCCTTGGCAACCTGGCCCGTGCCCGCAAAGGCCGCGATGGCCGACAGGCCCACAACCATCAGGGCAAAGTATTCGGCCGAGTGGAACAGGAGCGCGACGGAGGAAAGGGCAGGCGCGAACACCATCAACAGGATCGCGCCGATGGTGCCCCCTGCGAAACTGGCAATGGCGGCGATAGTCAGGGCCTTGCCGGCCTTGCCCTGTCGCGCCATCGGATAGCCGTCGAAACTTGAAGCCACCGTGCCCGCAACACCGGGCGCATTGAGCAGGATGGACGACGTCGAGCCACCAAAGATCGCACCATAATACACACCCGCCAGCAGGATCAGCGCCGCGGACGGATCGCCCATGGAGATTGCCACCGGGATCATGATTGCGATGATGGACATGGGCCCCAACCCCGGAAGCATCCCGATGAATGTCCCGATGAGGCAGCCGCCGATGACCATAAGAAGGTTTTGGATGGACAGGGCCGTTTGCAGGCCGATCAGAATTCCTTCAAGCACATCAGCCTCCGATAAAGCCCGGCAGGGGGCGCATGTAGATGCCAAGAACTTCCTGAACGAGATACCAGACGACAAAGGCCGCAATCACGGACACAAGGACCATGATCAGGTATTTCCGTTCTCCGAGCACATAGGCGCCGAGAATCAGAAAGGCCGAGGTCGAAAACAGAAAGCCAAGGGGGCGCAAGCACAAGGCGTAGGCCACCATGAGGGCGAGCAGGATAAGGGCTTGCCCGAGATGATAGTCACCCAGACGCCGGTAGTCGATTTCCGCCTCTTTTGGTTCGGATTTCTCGAACCCAAGCAGGATAACAGTGGTGGCGATGATACCGAGGATGGACAGAACCTTGGGAAAGGTGCTGGGCCAGATCGGATTTCGGCGCATGAAGGGGGCCAGTTCGGCGTCCATCGTGAACCATGCGGCATAGCCATAGGCCAAACAGATGCCCAGCAAGATCAGTGCGATCCAACGGTCAAGCGCCATGTTCCCCTCCCCCAGATGTAGGATCGGCAGAGCGGTGTCCCGCTCTGCCGGTGGTGTGGTTTAGAGGAAGCCCAGCTTCTTCATCAGATCGCCAATGGCTTTTTCCTGATCTTCAAGGAATGCCTCGAAATCCGCGCCGTTGTTGTGGATGTTGACCCACCCGTTGCGTGCGCGCACTTCTTCCCATTCGGGCGTGTCGTACATCTTGGCGAGCGCGTCCTGATAGGCCGCAACCTGTTCCTCAGGCATACCGGGTGCGCCGAAGAACCCGCGCCAGTTGACGAAGGTTGTGTCGATGCCTTGCTCCATCATGGTCATGGCATCCGGGGCCGCTGGCACACGCTCGGGCGAGGTGACGCCGATGATTTTCACTTCACCCGCTTCGGCCAGATCGACCGCTTCGGAGAAGCCTGTGGACAGGGCTGCGATTTCGCCGGAGAGCAGCGCCGCCATCGCTTTGCCGCCTGCATCATAGGGGATGTACTTGACGCCAAGCGCGTCCTTGCCAGCTGCTTCCATCACCATCGCTGCAACCAGATGGTCCATGCCACCGGGCACCGAACCGCCACCGATGGCTGTTGCACTTGGGTCCGCGTCATAGGCCGCCAACAGGTCGGCCATGGAGTTGACGGGGCTGTCCTTGCCCACAACGATCGCGGCATAGTCACCGATGGTGCCCGCGACGAGCGTCAGATCACGGAAGTTGTGTGGAAAAACGCCAGTGAGCGAGCGGATCACGATGGGGGTCGAGTTGACCATCAGCGTGCCATAGTTGCTTTCCGCGTTTTCGATCAGGAAGCCGATGGCCTTGCCACCACCCCCGCCAGACATGTTTTCGTAAGATGCCGTGCCCACAAGGCCCGCACCCGTGAGCGCCTCGCCCGTGCCGCGTGCCGTGCCATCCCAGCCACCGCCAGCGCCTCCGGGGATCAGGAAATGGATGCTGTCGACCACCTGATGACCGTCTGCCATCGCGGCAGAGCCAAGGCCCAGTGCCATCGTTGTCGCGGCGACCAGCTTGATCGCATCGCGCCGTGTGTGTTTCAGAAATTTCATGGTGTTCCTCCTAATTGGGTCTTTTCAGTCTTTTGGTTCGGCCTCTTTCAGGGCGCGCTCTTTTTGTCCGATTGGATTCGGACCTGTGTACGTCCACTTGTAAGCTGGTGGTGTCGGACCCTTGTTCCGTCCACCCTGGTTCATTTGCTCCCAAGCATGCGAAAGTATACCAACAGATCGCGACAGGCAAAACAACCCACGAGCTAACGGTCCGGCAAATCCAAGTTCGGAAAAGATGACTGCTGTTGCCCCATCGATGTTCATTGGGACCGGCTTGCCCTTGCGTGCATTGAGCGTGTTTTGAATGCCGCGCGCGATTTCAGCGTAGCGGCCATTGACTGTGCCTGCCCGTGCAGCCTCATCCACCAGCGCCAGCAAACGGGGCGCGCGGGGGTCTTCGGGTGTGTGAAAGCGGTGGCCAAAGCCGGGAATGAATGCAGTGCGTTCGGCCTGCCATCGGTCAACCATCTTGGCCACTGCATCGTCTGGGGCGGCCCCTTCGAGGATAGCCGTGTCGATCCATGTGTACAATTCGACCGCCTGTTCGCCCGCGCCGCCATGCACATCATCCAGCATGTTGACCGCCGAGGCCATGGCCCCGTTCAGGTTCACACCACAGGTTACAGCCATCCGCGCCGCAGCAATCGAGGGCGCTTGCGGCCCGTGATCGACGGCGGCGACAAGAGCGGCCTCCAGCAAGGTGGCCTGATCGTTGGTTGGCAAATCCCCCCGCGTCATCAGCCAGATCATCTGCGCAAAGGACACGTGGCCGATCAGGTCATCTATCGGGTATCCGCGCATCCGAATTTCGCCCGGTGCCATGTCGATGATGTCGGTGGACCACCAGTCCGATACGTCCTTACCCGTCTCGCTCATATGACACCTTCCTCTTTCAGGGTGCGCAGTTCCGCGTCGTCAATGCCCAGCTCACCCCAGACAGTATCGTTGTGTTCGCCAAGGATCGGGGGAGGCGTTGCAACAGACAAGGCGTCGCCGTCGATCTTGATGCCAGTGGTCGCAACCGTGATGTCGCGCCCGACGCCGGGTGCATCCTCGTAAGTGTTCAGAAACCCGCGATCTGCGATTTGGGGCATGTCCAGCACTTCTGGCACCGTCAGAACTGCGCCTGCGGGCACGCCGATGCGGTTCAACTCCTTGGCCCACGCGCGCGCGGGACGAGTCGCAAGGACGCTTTCCAACTCTGCCTTCAGCGCGGTGCGGTTCAGTTTGCGCTGTTCGCGGGTGGCGTATTCGGGGCGGTCGCGCAGTGCGCTCAATCCAAGGTGATCGCTCAGCAGCACCCACTGTTCGTCCTTGTTGGCGGCAATATTGATCAGGCTGTCTTGGGCCTGGAACGTGCCGGACGGCGCAGAGGTCATGTTTTCGTTGCCATTTGCGCTGGGCGCGACACCCCCGATCAGATGGTTGGAGACCGCCCAGCCCATCGACGCGAGCACGGATTCCAGCATCGAGACGTCGATAAATGCGCCACGCGGCGTGCTATTCAGTGCCGCAGCCACCGCAAAGGCCGCTGTCATGCCGCCCATCGTATCAGCCACGGGATAGCCGACGCGCAACGGCGCGCTGTTTTCATCGCCCGTGATCGACATGACCCCGGACGCACCCTGAATGATCTGGTCATAGGCCGGGCGATGCACCCACGGCCCGTCCTGCCCAAAGCCGGAAATGGCGCAATAGACCAGCTCTGGTCTCACACCTTTCAGAACCTCGTAACCAACACCCAGACGGTCCATCACGCCCGGTCGGAAGTTTTCGACCAGTACATCAGCACTTATCACCAGCCGCAGAAAAAGCGCCTTGCCTTTGGGGTTCTTCAGATCGAGCGTGACAGATTTCTTGCCTGCATTCTGCGCTAGAAAGGACACGCCCATACCCTTGGCGTTCAGATCAGGATCAGCGCCCAGTTCGCGGGCAAGATCGCCGCGCCCTACGGCCTCGACCTTGATCACCTCGGCGCCCAGATGGGCCAGATGGTGGCAGCAATAGGGGCCCGCAAGCACGTTGGTCAGATCAAGGACACGGATGTCGGACAGGGGGTGCATTCAATCCCTTGGGCTGTGTGACGTGTCACGGGTTCTGCAACAGGGTAGTGACGTGTTCAACGGATTGGAACAGTCTTGTGCAAAGCGCTCAGGGGGTGTCCTGTTGGGTGGCGGCACCCGCAATCGGGTGCCGCCAATTTTGTGCTTAGCGGGTCAATGCGCCAACGCCCGAGAAGCGGAAAGCCTCCTGTTCCAAAGCGTTGAGTTCATCCGCGCTCATCTGGTCGTGGGCCACGGTGATGCGGCCAAGGAAGACAAGCGGCAATTCATCCGCGCGCCCTTCCAGGTCGGCCTTGATCGCCTCGGCAGTGGCGGCACCCACATCGTCACCCATACGCATGGGCGTGGCGTCCAACTCGCCGCGACGGATCGCTTCGAGTTCAAGGCCCGTGCCGCCCCAGCCAGTCGAGAAAATCTCTTTCTCTTTGCCCATGGAGACTTGTGCTTCGACCGAACCCATCGCCATCGCCGTGTTGGCGTTGTGGATGATTTTGGCCTCGGGGTAGGATTGCAGGATCAGGGACGTGCCCTCGAACCCGCCTTCGGTCTGGTATTCACCATAGTGCTCATAGACCGTGGTCCAGTTGCCCTTTTCCTCGACGCAGGCTTTGAAATCGCCCGACCGCTGGTTGTCAGTGATGCCCGGAATGCCCCGGTTCATCGCCATCGTGACATCATTGCCAAGGCGGCTCAGCATGTAGTCGCACATGGTCAACGCACCCGCAGCGGACGAAAAGTCGAACCATGCGGCGGGTTGCGGGTCGAGGAATTTCAGCGGCGTGTGAAAGGCCCAGACATAGGTGGAAAAGCCATCATTCTTGGCCAGCTTTTCGATGTTGTCGCCCTGAATGGCCAGTTCCGATGGGCCAAAGATCACGTAGTCATAAAGGTCCGCGTCCTGATCCACCTGACTTGCATAGGTCGATTGCAGCGAGTGTTCGATCTGACGCGACGCAAATTCGGTGGTCTCGTAGCCGATGCCCAGTTCGTCCAGCCGTTTTGTCATCGCCAGATAGTTGCGCGCCCAGAAATCGGACGTGTCCGCGGATGGGTAGATCAGCGCAATCTGCACCGGAGCATCCAGCGTGCCGCTGAAGGCGACCGCTTCGCTGCCGACCACGGCTTGCAGTGCTTCCAGCTTGCCTTCCGCGTTGACTTCGCCCGGTATCCAGTGATCGCGGTCTGCAATGCCGGGCAGTTCCTGCAATGGCAAATGGCCATCGGCAAGTACGGCACCGGTTGTGGCAACGCTTGCCAGCAGGGCTGTTGCGGTGAGTAGTTTCATTGTCGTTCCTCCCTAGTCATAAGTGCGGGGTTATGCGGTGGTTGCGGAAAATGCCCGGCCATCCCACCCCGCTTTCGGTGCCGATTACCCGCTTGGATTTGGGTTTCCGGCTGTCAGCAGGCCAATCGCAACAAGCGCGATCAGCACACCAATCAGGGCCGCGCAGAAGCGCAGCATTTTCTTGCCCTCGGGCGTGGCGAGGCCTGCGAGCAGGCCGCCCGCACCGTCGCGGTCTTTCTTTTGCATCCATGTGTAAAGGGCGACCGAGCTGATGATCACTACGCCCGAGGCCACCGATTGCCAGAAGAATTCGATGCGCAGCGTTACCAGTGCGTTGATCATCATCGACAGCAAGAGCACGCCCGCGAGCGAGCCCACAATTGCAGCCCGTCCGCCGAACAACGATGTGCCGCCCACAACCACAGCCGCAATGACATGCAGGTTGAAATAAGGGGCCGAGGTCGCCTGGATTGCATTCAGCTTGCCCGTCAGCATGACACCCGCCAATGCCGCGCAAGCGCCGCACAGCACATAGGCATAGACCTTGTGCCGATTGACCGAGATACCCGTCAGTTCCGCCGCTTCGGGGTTTGAACCGATGGCGACTGTGTAGCGTCCAAAATAGGTCCGGTGCAGAATGATGTAGCCTGCAATCATCGTGGCCAATCCGATCAGCACCGGGATGGGCACGAAACCGGGGATTTGGCCGCGCCCGATATCCGTCAGAAAATCGGGAAAGCGCGCCAGCACCAGTCCTTTGGCCAGCACAAGGGCAAAGCCCCGATAGACCAGATCCATCGCCAGCGTTCCAATCAAATCGGGCACGTTGAAGCGTGTGATGATCAGCCCGTTGATCAGGCCCATCACCGCCCCGAGCGAGATCGCAATGGGCACCGCGATATAGACGGACACGCCATATTGCTTGATCAAAAAGGCCATGATGATGCCAGACAGGGCCGCGATGGACCCAATCGACAGGTCGATCCCGCGCTGGGTGATGACGAAGGTCATCGCCATGGCCATCGGCATATAAAGCGCGGCATCCAGCAGGATCAGGTTCAGGTTGGTAACCCGGAAATAGCGTGTGGGTTCAACGATCCCCATGAACACGAGGATGGCGAGGATCATGACCATGGGGCCGATGATCGCGATGTAGGGTTCCAGCCGCTCGGTCATTGAACGGGACGTGGTGTCGGTCATCGCCATTACGCGGCCTCCTCTGCGCCGACGATCATGCCAAGCACTTCTGTTACGTTGCTGTCCGCTGTCTTGACGACGCCGACGCATTGTCCGCGCCGCTGCACGTGAATCCGGTCGGACACCTGAAAGACGTCATCAAGCGAGTGGCTGATCAGGATCACGGCCAGCCCCTGCGCCTTGACCGCTTCGATCAGTTTCAGTGTGCGTGCGGTTTCCTGCGGGCCAAGGGCAGCGGTGGGTTCATCCATGACCAAGACGCGCAAGCCCTCGTGATAGACCGCACGCGCGATGGCGACGGCCTGGCGCTGTCCGCCCGACAGGCTTTCGGTCGGCGCATCCAGCGATTTCAGTTTGACGCCAAGGCGCTCCATCAGCACGCGCTCGGTCTCGTCCCGCATGCGTTTGTTGTCGAGCATGGTGATCCCAAAGATCTTGCGCGTCAGTTCGTTGCCCAGAAACATGTTGGCCGCCGGATCGAGGTGATCGGCCAGCGCGAGGGTCTGATAGACGGCGTCAATACCCTCTTCGATCGCTTCGGCGTGGTTGGAAAAGGCAACAGGCTGGCCGTCCAGCATCATCTCGCCCGCCGAGGGTTGATAAACGCCGGTCAGAATCTTGATGAGCGTCGATTTACCGGCGCCGTTATCGCCAACGATGGCAAGGACCTCGCCCGGATGGGCATCCAGATCAACATTCGAAAGGGCGGTCACACCCCCAAAGCGCTTGGTAATGCCGCGCATTTTTACGAGTGGTTCGCTCATCTTGGATGTCCCTTGCTGCCGTGTGCCATTTGCCCCCGGTCCACCCCGGCGCGCGCGCCGGGGTGGACCGGACGAAGCCTATTTTCCCCAGATCGCCGAATATGCGGCGCGGTAGGGGCTGTCGGGGTCGAACTGGTTGTTGTCACCCAGCTTGGACAACCCTTCTTGGGTCACAAGAGCAGGGGAGGTCACATAGCCCGAGCAGGGTTCGCCCTGCACTGCGCGGTTGAGTTCATCCACCAGTTGCCAGCCTTGCAGGTTCAGCGGTTCGGCCACGGTGATGGCCTGGTACTGGGCAGATCGGATGCGCTGGAATGCGGCCTCTGATCCGTCCCCGGCAGAGCCTGCAAGTGGTGCACCATCACCCTTGATCCCGGCAGAAGCGAGGGCAGGCCCCATGAAGTCGAAATAGAGGTCATTGATGGCCAGCGCATGTGTCCAGCTTGCCCCGTATTTCTGGAGCAGCGAAGTCGTCAGTGGCCCCATGCGGCTGGATGTGTCAGCGATGGGCGTATCGACATATTCAAGGACAGTGCCGCCCATCGCTTCGATGGTTTCCTGGATGCGGTCGGCCTTGTCGATGGCGATCTGGTAGGTGCTGTCGGTAAAGATCACGACGCCCACATTGTCGCCGCCGTCTTCCATCGCCCATTCCGCGGCCACTTCGGACACCTGCATGGCATCTGTCGAGACGTTGGCGAAGATGCCGCCGGGTGCGTCACAGCCGATCTTGGGCCCGGAGTGCCATGCGACCATCGGAATGCCCGCATCCACGACGCCCTCAAGCGCTGCCTGCTGTTCCACGGCATCAAAGCCGTTGATGATAATTCCGTCGGGTTGCAGGGCCATGGCCTGACCGATGGCGGCGGTGCGTCCCTGGATGGAACCTCCGCCGTCCAGCACGCGCACGTCCCAACCGATCACAGCGGCGGCCTCTTCGACACCGTTGGTGACCCCGAGGATGCCACCGTTCTTGAGGTCCCCGGCAAGGACGACAATCGACTTGCCCTCGGCGGCGGTTGGCCCATCAGTCGGGCCGTCGAAAGGCACCTCGGCCAATGTGGGCAGGCCAAAACCCGCGATGACGCTACCCACCAATACGGTGTTCAAAAATGTTCTCTTTTTCATGTCGTTCCTCCCGTTACATGACTGCGCTTTTTGCGCTATTTCTTCGCGCCTTTGCGGCGTTGCGCGTACCCTGCGATGCCGATGGCGATCAGCAGTGTGACACCGTTGAACAGCGGCTCGACCCAGAACGAGCCGCCGAATTGTTGAATGCCGGAAATGCCCACGGCGAGAATGGCGACGCCCACGATGGTGCCCCAGACGTTGACCCGTCCCGGTTTGATCGTGGTGGACCCCAGAAATGCGCCCACAAGGGCTGGCAGCAGGAATTCCAGCCCGACTGAGGCTTGTCCGATGCGCAGCTTGGACGCGAGAATGACACCGGCCAGCGCGGTGATCGTGCCTGAACACAGGAACGCGCCAATGACGTATTTGCGGGTCGGGATGCCGTTGAGCTGGGCGGCCTTCTGGTTCGCCCCGATGGCATAAAGATAGCGCCCGACAGGCGTGTATTCGAGGACGATCCACATGATCACGGTGATGGTCAGGACGTAGAACCCGGTGATGGGCAGACCCGCGATGAAGGTGCCGTTGATCGACAGGAACCCGTCGGGCAACACGCCAACCATCTGCCGTCCGCCCGTGTGCCACAGCGCCAAAGCGTAAAGGACGGTGCCGGTGCCAAGCGTGGCGATAAAGCTGTCGATCTTGGCCACTTCGACCAAAAGACCATTGAGAAACCCCGATACGGCCCCGAGGATCAGCACAACGGCCACCGCCACAGGCCATGGAAACCCGTAGATCGTCTGCAGGCTGATGGCGAGGATGTGCCACAGCACGATCCCGTACCCCACAGTCAGGTCGATCCGCCCCGCTGCCATGGGGATCATGGCGCCAAGTGACAGCAGCGCTATGATGGCCTTGTCCGACACGATGGCGCGCAGGTTCAGCATGGTCGGGAAGGTATTCGGCAACAGGATCGAAAACAGGCCGATCAGAAACACCGTCAAGATAACCAGCCCGTAGACCGGCAGGAACCGTGCCAGACGCGCGCCAAAGGACAGGCCCTTGAGGTCGGCCTTGGTTGGTTCCAGCGCGCCGGATTCAAGCGATTGCATTTGTGGGCTCCTGTGATGGGGCGATATTGCCCGCCGACGCGGACTGAATCAGGTTCTCGGTGGACAGGCGGGTGCCGCTCAACTCGTCCACGATGGTGCCCTGACTGAAGACGATGGCGCGGTGGCAGATGGTGGCGATTTCCTCAAAGTCGGTCGAGACGACGATAATCCCGACCCCTTCGGCCAACGCGCGGTTGAGCAAGGCGTAGATTTCGGCTTTGGCCCCGACATCGACGCCCGCTGTGGGGTCCTCGCAGATCAGGAGGGTGCGTTTCGTGGCAAGCCAGCGGCCAATGACCACCTTTTGCTGATTGCCGCCTGACAACGCTTCGATGGCGAGGCTTGGGTCGTTGGGTGACAGGCCAAGTTCGGCGCCGATCACGCTGGCCTGTCCGGCTTCGGTGCGGGGCGATAGAATGTCCAGTAACTTGCGGCCAATGCCGTCGGGGTTCAAAAACGTGTTTTCCCGGATCGTCAGGTTCATGGCGACGGATTCTTCCGTCCGGTCCTTGGCCACCAGACCCACGCCCGACGCCATCGCGCGCTGCGGGGTGGAGAGGTCGGGTGTGTTCCCTTTCAGCGTCACAGATCCCTCGCAGGGCACCAGACCGAACAAGGCCCGGCTGATCGCCTCGTGACCGGCCCCACGCAAACCGACCAGCCCGACGATTTCGTTTTCGGCCAGCTGAAAATTCAACGGCCCGACACCGGCCACACGAAAACTGTCCAGTTGCAGGATGTTATCGCCTTTTGGTGCAGTGCTTTTGATTGTTTCGCGGGTTTTGCGTCCGACGATCTTTTGCACCAACTCCTCGGGGGTTGTGTGTGCGATGTCGCGGATACCGACCATCATGCCGTCGCGCAGAACAGCGACCCGGTCGGCGACCTGAAAAATCTCGTCCAGCCGGTGGCTGACATAGATCATGCCGACGCCCTGTGCGCGCAAGGGGCGCAGGGCCTTGAACAGGCGTTCGACCTCGTCTGCTGGTAGGGATGCGGTGGGTTCGTCCAACACCAGAAACTCGCTGTCGACGGCCAGGGCGCGGGCAATGGCGACCAGCGACTTTTCGGTGCGCGACAGGGCCTCGACCCGTGTCGTGGGATCAAAGTCGCAATCAACTTTCCTGAGGGCCTGAGCCGCGAACGCCTCGACCGAGCCCCAGCGGATCAGCCCGCCCTTGCGGGCAAAGCCCAAGGCAAGTGCTATGTTTTCGGCCACTGTCATCCATTCGATCAGTCCGAGGTCCTGGTGGATGAAAGCCACCTTCTGGCGCTCACCAAAGCCTGCGGGGCGGTGCTGATAGGGGACGCCGTCGATCAGCACACGACCGGCATCGGGCTGATGGATGCCCCCAAGGACCTTGATCAGCGTCGACTTGCCTGCACCGTTCTCGCCCAGAAGGGCGACAACTTCGCCGCGCCCGACGGACAAGGACACGTCCTTGAGCGCATATGTGCCGCCAAAATGCTTTTCGATGCCGTCAAAAAACAGACCTGATTGCAGGTTCTGCATCGTGTGCCCCTCCTGCGTTCCGGCTCAACCCTCCCGTTGAGTTACCCGTAACGTTACGCTATTGTTTGGCCAAGGGACGCATTGTGTCAAGGATTTAGTTACCGGTAACGTAATGGGTGGGAATGGCCGATAAATCATCTAGAAACAACAAGGTAAGTCTGTCTCAGGTCGCAAATGCCGCGGGCGTTTCCAAGATGACGGCCAGCCGGGTTTTGCGCGGAGAGGGCGGTTATTCCGAAAAGACGCGCGATCTTGTGATGCAACAGGTCGATCGCCTTGGCTATTTGCCGAATCGTCTGGCGACCGTGTTTGCGGGCGACAAAAGCTCGACCTTCATCGGGGTGTCCATCCCGGACCTCGGCAACGAAGTCTTTGCGCAGGTGCTTGAAGGGATCGATCACAAGCTGGGTTCGTTCGGGCACCAGACTGTTCTGGGCCTGACCCAGCATACCGAGACAGCAGAAGAAGATTGGATACGCACGGTTTTGTCATGGCAGCCCGCCGGGCTGATCTTGACGGGACGGTTTCATGCGCCGCGTGCCATGGACATGTTACGCAACGCAGGCATTCCGATTGTCGAGATTTGGGACCTGAACTCCAGCCCCCTCGATATGAGCGTTGGCATCAACCACTTTGATGCGGGGTTCGATATGGGCCGCTATCTGGTCGGGTGTGGCTATCGCAACATCGGGTATGTGGGCACGTCTCACGACACGGCCAATGCCGCCACCACGCGGCTTGCCGGGTTTGTCAAAGCGGTCACAGGCGGGGACGGTGCAGTGACCAAACAGCTGTGCCTGCATGACACGGCCGCTTACTATCCGGGCTACTACGGGACCGAACAGTTGCTGACCGCGGCACCCACGCTGGACTGTATCTTTTACCAAAACGATGCGATGGCGTTTGGCGGAATGCAGTATTGCGCGTCCAAAGGGCTGAACGTACCCGGTGACATTGGCATTGCAGGCTGGGGCGATTTGCCCATTGCCGCTGTCTTGCCCAAGCGTCTGACATCCATGCATGTACCGCATCTACGGCTGGGACAGGCGGCGGCAGAGATGATGATGTCGCGCCTGTCGGGCGAACCTGTCCAGCCTGTGCGCGATATCGGATTTCAATTGATCCCAGGCAGTACGGTGAAAAATCTGGGCTTGAGTTGACGGCCTTGGCGCTCAGTCGCGACGCGACAGGATCACGTCGAATTTCACGTACAGGAACGGCTCGTCCACTTTGCCCGAAATGACCATGCCGTCCGGAAAGGCATCGGCGGGCCGTTCTTCGTACGACATGACAAGGTCAGAACGGACGCCAAAGACCGTGTCCTCGTCCAGGTAGGGATCGTCGTCCGGGAAAATCTCGGTCACGAGCGGACTGAACCCATCGGCCTCGACGATGTAGTGCAGATGTGATGGCCGCCACGGATGCCGTCCGCATGCGCGCAGGATATCCCCGACGGGTCCGTCTGTTGGCACGGTGTATTCCACCGGCTTCACCGTGGTGAAGGCATAGCGCCCGTCGTCGCCCACCGTCTGCAGGCCATGGAAGGAATAGGTGTCCTGAGCATCGTCCTGACTTGCATAAAGGCCATTGGGCGCGGTTTGCCAGATGTCGATGGTTGCGCCGGAAATCGGATTGCCGTCGGTGTCGCGCACCACACCTTCGGCCAGCAGGATCGGGCCGCCAAAATCGCGTTTCATGTCACCCCCGACCGGCAGGGGCGGCGCGCCTGACACGTGGAAAGGCCCCAGCACGGATGACGACGTCGCTGTCGGGCTGGAATGCAGCATGTCCACGAGGGACGACAGACCCAGCACATCAGAGGCCAGGATGAACTCGTGACGGTCTTCGGTTTCGATGGCAGCACAGCCTTCGAGGAATGCGATCCCGGCGCGCCATTCGTCGTGGGTCAGATTGGTTTCGCGGGCAAAGTCATGCAAATGGGTCACAAGCGATCCCATCACTTCGCGCATGCGCGGCTCCATGTCTTTGGACATGTAGCTTTTGAAGACGTCGGTGATGTTGTCCTTGGTGACAGTGCGCATGTCAGGGCTCCTTAGATGAGTGCGAGGCTGAGGATCGGGAACTCGATCAGGATAAACAGAACGATCAGCATGACAAAGGCAAAAGGCAGTGCGCCCATGAACACGTCCTTGAGGCTGATGCGGTCGTCATTGATCGTCGACTTGATCACGAAGCACGATATGCCCAAGGGCGGCGTGAGCAGTCCGATCTCGGCCCCGACCACTGTGATGATGCCGAACCAGATCAGCGACATATCCAGCGCCTCGGCCAGCGGCAGGAAGAGGGGTACAACGATCAGGATGATGGATGCGGTGTCGAGCAATGTGCCAAGGAACAGCATCAACAGCACGTAAAGCAGCATGATCGTCCAGAAGGAGGCTGCATTGCCTGCCAGAATGTCCTGTAGCTGGTTGGGCAGTCCGGCCAGACCCAGCATCCGACTGTAGATCGAGGCGGCGGTGATCAGGAACAGGATCGCGGCCGTAATATGCCCGGTTTCCAGCAAAGCATCCCAGAAAGTGCGTGCACTCATTGTCCGGCGTGCAAGGGCGATCAGCAGGGCGACCAGTGCGCCTGCGGCCCCCGCCTCGACCGCTGTCAGCCAGCCGGTGTAGATACCGCCCAGAACGATGGTGATCAGGCCAAGCGTGGGTAGGGTTTTCGAGGCGACCTCGCGCTTGGACATCCATTCGGTGTCTTCGACCACGCGCCCGCCTACAAAGTTTGGTGTGAACCGCCCCATAACCCAGATTGCGCCCACATAGGCAATCGCCAGCATGATGCCGGGGATTACACCGGCAAGGAACATGTCCCCCACGGATTGTTCTGCCACAAAGGAATAGATGATCAGCATGGCCGAGGGTGGAATGATCATGCCCAGGACCGATGATCCCGCAACCACCCCAACGGCAAAGCGCGGGTTGTAATCTTGTGCGATCATTTGCGGGACGGACACTTTGGTAAAGACCGATGCGGATGCAATCGAAGATCCGGTGACCGCGGCGAACACGGCATTTGCACCAACGGTCGCCATCCCGATGCCGCCTTTGACTTTGCGAAAGCGCATGGTCATGACTTCGTAAATGTCCCTGCCCAATCCGGCCTTTGAGACTATGAGCCCCATGAAGGTAAACAGTGGAATGGTGGCAAAGCTGTACTCCATCGCGGAATCGCCGACTGCGACTTTGAGCAGGTTCAGCGCCAGCGTGAAATTGTCCCGCATCAGCCAGATCGAAACGAATGACACCACGCCCAATGCGACCGGAATGTAGACGCCGGAATAGATCAGAAAGACGATGGCAACGACCGAGATCAGGCCAATCTCAATCGGGGTCATGTGCGCGGCTCGTCATGTTCAGGGGTGCGCACCAGCGCGGGGCGATCCTGCGCCGAGACGACCTTGAGCACGAAGATCAGGCAGGACAGCGCGGTGCCCACGGTGATCACGAGCTTGACCGGCCACCACGGCAGCGTGAACAAGCCGGGCACGCCAAAATAGTCGTTCGTGTCCCACATGTGCAGGAATTCGGGGAAGGTGATGTAGGCGATAAGACCCATGAAAATGGCCGACACGGCGTTGATGATCCTGCGCATGTTGGCCGCCACACCGGGCCGTCTGTTGCCAATGACGCTCAGAAAACCGTCCGAACGGGTGAGGCGATCCACCCGCACGACATCCGGCAATTGCAGGAACACGATCAGTACAACGGAAAACTGCACCATTTCGTAGGTGCCCTTGAGCGGGGCATTGAACAGACCCCGCGCAATGACGTCGACGTTCAGGACCATCACGAGGGCAAGCACCACAAGTGTGCCCAGCGTGTTGGTCGAGATCGCGAGGAAGTTGGCGACCCGAGAGAGGCCCGCGAATGCAGACTTAAGCATAATCTTGCCCCTTTCGGATCTCTGCCGTGCCTACTCTGCCGTCCAGTCGCGCACGCCGTCATAGCCAGCGTCGGACAGCTTGCCGAGGTAGGCGGCCAGCATCTCGGTACCTGCTTCGCCACGGTCATTCAGAACGGCGGCCCATTCCTGTGCCACATTGGGCATCGCATTGGCCCATGCCGCGCGGTCTTCGTCTGACACTTCGATGATGGTGCCGCCTTGCTCGACATAGGTGTTGCGCGACGCCTCGGCGCGGTCCATGGCGATCCCGGCAACATGGTCGCGGTATTCGATTGCGACGGCCTGCAGCGCCTCTTTGACCTCATCAGGCAATTTGGCCCAGTAATCCGCGTTCACAGTGATCGTTTTCGAGTTCACGGCCCCGAGATCAACCTTGAGCATATAAGGGGCCACTTCGGCGATCTTGAAGGTCGAGGCCGCTTCGGGCCACAGCATTGCGCAATCCACAAGGCCGGTCTGGACCATATTGTAGAAGTCCGTCAGGCCACCACGCACACCGGCCGCATCCTTGATCCCTTCGAGATAGCGCAGATTAAGACCCGCGCCTGCGATCTTCTTGCCCTCGAGGTCTGCAATCGACGACACCTCGCTGGAGCAGAACACCTGATAGGTGTCCAGCACCACGCCGGTGGCCAGATAGACCTGATTTTGCGCGGCAAATTCGTTGTTCATCGCAGGAAATTCCCGCGCGATTTCATCCACCGCCTTGGCCACCGCGCGTGCATCAGAGGCGACAAACGGGGTCGAGCCGGAGATGCCCTGGCTGGGCAGTTTGGACGAGTGGAAAATCGTGGTGACGATGCCGATATCGCCCAGTCCCAATTGCACGCCTTCCAGCACACCCTTGGGTTTCACGATGGAGCCACCGTAGTTTTCCTGCCAGCCCATTTTGTAGTTGCCAGCCTCGGCCAGCTTGGCGTCCATCTGCGGGATGAAGAAGTTCGTGAACTCCTTTACCCACATGGCGCGGTCCGGATAACCGTCGATGACGACAGCCGACACGGTTTCCTGTGCGGTGACGGGCAGCGCTGTCATTGCGGCCAGTGTGGCACCCATCAGGGTGCGCTTGGTCCAGTTGATCATGATTTCTCCTCCCAAAGAATTGAGGCGTTACGCCTTGTGAATGTTTATGTGCTCTTGACCCAAGTGACGGTCAGATCGGTCCCTGCTGCTTCGAACAGCTTGGAAATGGCGCAATACTTGGCTGTTTCCCGGCCCACGGTGTCGAGGTCATCCTGAGTGGCCGGGGTTTTGCAGTTGACGGTCAGGGTGATGGCCGGGAAGGGCACGTCGATTTCCTCTTCCATGAGAACGCCGCGCCGGTCGAATTTTGCGTCCGCATCGATAGTGACCTCGCCCAGATCAATGCCCAGCCGTTTGGCGTTCTTGTGGCCAATGACGTTGGTACAGGCAATCAGGGCTGTCATCGCTGTTTCGGTTGGGGACGGGCCCATATTGGTGCCGCCACGTTCGACAGGTTCGTCGATGATCACATTCAGGTCGCGCACTGGAATCTCTGTGCGGGCATGGGTCGGGCAGGTGGCTGTCGTGCGGTAGGTCACGACGGTTTTCATCTTGACGGCCATGGTCATTCCCCCTCAGGCAAAACTGCAGACTTTTTCAAATGGAAACCGCGGAAGTTTCTGGAACAGCGCGGTTTCGTCCGCGTAGCCGATATTGCACAGGAAGTTCGACTTGAGGCTGGTGCCTGCAAAAAACTCCTGATCCACGATGGCGTTCGAAAACCCGGACATCGCGCCCACGTCCAGACCCACGGCGCGCGCGGCAATCATGAAATACGCCCCCTGCAGCGTGCCGTTGCGAAAGGCAGTGTCGGCCACATAGTCGTCCTTGCCGTCGAAGAGGTGCCGCCGGTCTTCGTGTGGAAACAGAAAGGGCAGTTCGTGCCAGAAGTCCATGTCGTGGGCGACGATCGCCGTCACCGGCGCGCCCATCATCTTTTTCACATTTGCGGGCTTGAGCGACTTGGCCAACCGCTCTTTGCCTTCGGGCGTTGTCACGAAGACAAAGCGCGCGGGCAGCGTGTTCATGGATGTCGGCCCGTTGATCGTTATCTCGTAGATTTCCTCAAGCAGTCCGTCCGGGATCGGCTTGTCGGACCATGCGTAGTGCGAACGCGCATCGCGAAGGATCAGGTCAATCGCGTCATCCGAAAGCCGTCCGATGCGTTCGCGCAAGGTGCGATGATCTGCTTGGGCCTTGGCGCGCAGGGCGTCCAGTTCTGTGCCGCTTGGCGCATTCATTCCGCAGCGACCCCGCGTACAAAATCCGCCTCGTCCACGATGGGGTTCGAACAGATGCCGATCCCCTCAATCTCGATGTCCACAACCTCGCCGGGGATCAGCCAGCGCGGGTTGGGCTTTTTGGCGTGGCCGACACCCGGGGGCGTGCCAAGGGCGATGTGATCGCCCGGTTCCAGCGTGGCATATTCTGAAATGGTGGCAATGGTTTGCGCCGCAGACCAGATCATATTGCCGGTGTTGGAGGATTGCAGGATTTCGTCCCCGACCCGGCTTTCGATCTTCAAACCGCTCGCCCCTTCGGGCAGATCGTCCGGGGTGACCACGAACGGGCCAATTGCACCCGTCTGGTCGAAATTCTTGCCCGGCGTCCATTGATGCGTCTTGCGCTGGTAGTCGCGCACCGATCCGTCATTGAAAACGGTGTATCCAAACACATGGGACAGTGCGTCGGCCTCGGAAATGTGGCGCCCGCCCTTGCCGATGATCAGCATCAGCTCGGCCTCGTAATCAAGCTTGTCCGAGCAGTTGGGTCGCACCATCGGGCTGCCCGCAGCCATGATGGAATTCCTGCCGCGCATGAACAGCGCGGGGTAGTCGGGAATGTCGTAGCCACCTTCCTTGATATGGTCGGTATAGTTCAGGCCAAGGCAAATGATCGTGCCGGGCTGTGCAACGGGAAGGGCGGGCGTGATCGATGCCACAGGCACGGACGGTGCGCCATCCATCTTGGCAACCACTGATTCCACTAATGCCGGATCGTTGATCAGCGCCATCAGATCCGTGCCCACATTTGCATCCAAAGCCGTCAGATCAATGGCGTTTTCCCCCTGCACAGCGAACACCGCATCACCGTGAGACGTCTTTCCAACCATGTATTTCATTGCAGCTCATCCTTGTAAGTTTGGAAAATTTCTGCCTACAATTAATCAAGAAGTCAACGAATATCGATATTTTTGATGTTGAGAGGAATTCGAGATGAAGTGGGCGGAGTACAAGAAACAGGCAAGGGATCGCGGCGCGCTTGCGCTGGAGCTGTACGTTGCGCACAGCGTTCCGGCCAAGGGCCCAGAGGATGTCAAGGCATCGCTGCCCGCACATCTGGCCTATCAGGCCACGCTGGAGGTTGAGGGCGCATTGGCCTTTGCTGGCCCCATGTCGGACGAGACAGGTGAGGAAATGCAAGGCATGGGCCTGATCATCTACCGCGCATCAGATTTGGACGCTGCACGCGCCTTGGCAGAGGCAGACCCAATGCACCAAAGTGGTGCACGCATCTTTGTGTTGCGCCGCTGGATGATCAATGAAGGGTCGATCAGTTTGAATGTCGGGCTGTCCACGAAAAGAATCGATCTATCTTAGACCTATGAGGAAATGGGCCACATGAATGTGATGCAGCAGAAAGAGGGCAAAGAAACCTCCGCCACGCGGTCGGCCTATATGGCGTTGCGTCAAAAGATCCTGACCGGAGAGTTGCCCGCGGGTGAAAAGCTCAAGATCGAGCAGTTGCGGGTCATGCTGGACACTGGCGCATCCCCCGTGCGCGAGGCGCTGAGCCTGCTGACCTCGGACATGCTGGTCGAACGGTTTGACCAGCGCGGATTTCGTGCCGCCTCGGCAAGTCTTGAGAATTTTCAGGAAATCCTGTCGCTGCGCTGCGTTCTTGAGGACATGGCCCTGCGTCAATCCATTGCGCGGGCGACCTCGGCCTGGGAAGAACAGCTTGTCCTTGCCCATCACCGGATGAAACGTGCAAGCACGGACAATGATGTGGCGACGTTCGAAGTGGCGCACAAATCCTTTCACATGGCGCTGCTTAGCAATGCGGATTCTCCGATATTGATCCGTTATTGCGGCCAGCTATACGATCTCAACATCAGGTACCGCTACCTTGCGGCGGGCGGAACGCATTACCAGAAACGTGATGTCGCAGCCGAGCATGAAGAGATACTGGATGCCGCCGTGCGCGGCGATGCCGATGCCGCATCCTCCGCCTTGATCAACCACTACCGTGTGACGGGAGAGTACCTGTCCGGACCATTGAGCGAGCTGTGACGAAGCTGGAATTCTAGGATCCGTCCTGCAACAGCCGGAGGCTGCGCATGCACCGCAATCGTTTTCTGACCGACATCCTGTCGACCCTGTTTGATCGGCGCAACGCGTCACTGAACCCCGATGACACGCGTGACATCTTTGCGCTCTGTCACGCGTTGATGTCGGAAGAGGGCGAAGTGTCGGGTCAGAAACTGGCCGCTGGCATCCTCAACCGCTACTGCGCGTTGTCTGATGAGGGCAGAGTGGCGTTTTTCCAGATGCTCAACACCGATCTCGACGTTGACGCGGCGGCCCTTGCCCCATTGGCGGCAGACTATGCCAATGCGCCGACCACCGCGCTGTTCAAGCGCCTGTCGCGCGCTGCCGAACCCAAACGACAGGAACTGTTGCGTCGTCTGAACCAGCCACCCGGAGCGACGGCGGAACTGGTCGCGATGCGCACCGACCTGTTGCGCCTGACCAAAGACAATACTGAACTTGAGCGTACCGATCATGATTTCGTGCATCTGCTGCGCAGCTGGTTCAATCGCGGCTTTCTTGTCCTGAAACAGATCAACTGGGACACGCCCGCGCGCATTCTCGACAAGATCGTGGCGTACGAGGCCGTGCACCAGATCAACGACTGGGACGATTTGCGTCGCCGTTTGTATCCACCCGACCGGCGTTGTTTCGCCTTTTTCCACCCGGCCATGCCGGACGAGCCGCTGATTTTCGTCGAAGTGGCCTTGACCGAAGACGTCCCCGGCTCAATCGATTCGGTGCTGTCAGACAAGCGCGACCCATTGGCGGCAGAGTATGCGCGTGTTGCCGTATTCTATTCCATCTCCAATTGTCAGAAAGGGCTGGCGGGCATCAGTTTCGGCAATCTGCTCATCAAACAGGTGGTGGCCGAGCTGGCGATGGAATTCCCCCAACTCGACCACTTCGTGACGCTTTCGCCGATCCCCGGACTGATCAAATGGCTTGGCTCGCAGACAGATGGTGCAGCACATGGCGCTGTGGCTGCTGCCGCTCTTGACGGCTCAGCCACGGCTGAGGACACGCGTGCGATGGCCGCGCGGTATCTGCTTTCAGCCAAACGTGCGGACGGGTTGCCCGTTGATCCGGTGGCCCGCTTTCATCTGGGCAATGGCGCCGAGATTCACGACATTCATGCCGATGCTGACAGTTCCGACAGCGGGCGGGCACAGTCCGGTGGGGCGATGGTGAATTACCTCTATGATCTGTCCCGGACCGAGCGCAATCACGAAGACTTTGCGCTGAACGGCGCCGTCGCGGCGTCCAAACTCGTGACGGCACTGGCGGCCACTTCATTTATATCAAGACCCAAGGAACTCTCGTCGTGACAAATACCCTATACGATGCGCTGATCGCACCGCACGCTGACAATCAGGCTGTGTTTCTGGACTGCGATGACGGGACCCGTTGGTCATATGCCGACTTTGTCGGGCGTGTGGCACAACTTGCCCATGTGTTGCGTACCGTCGGCGTTGGTGTGGGTGACCGGGTTGTTGTACAGGCTCCCAAAGTGGCGGATGCCATCGCGCTTTATGGGGCGGCGCTGCAGGCAGGCGCGATCTATCTGCCGCTCAACACCGCCTATACCCAAGGCGAAGTGCGCTATTTCGTCGACGATGCCGCGCCGTCGCTGATTGTGTGCGATCCCGCCAGTCTGGGTGAGATGACCGAGCTGTGCGCCGGAACAGACATACAGGTGCTGACGCTTGCCATGGACGAAACGGGCAGTCTGAGCGAGGCCGCCGACGATCAGCCAACCACATTTGAAACGGCAGAGCGGGGGCCGGATGATCTTGCCGCCCTGCTTTACACCTCGGGCACCACTGGCCGGTCCAAGGGCGCGATGCTGAGCCACAAGAACTTGTTGTCCAACGCGGTGTCGCTGACCGATCTGTGGCAAATCACAGATCAGGATCGGCTGATCCACGCCCTGCCAATCTTTCACACGCATGGCTTGTTTGTCGCAATGAACACGGCCCTTCTGGCGGGTGCGCAGGTGCGGTTCATGGCGGCGTTCGATCTGGACAACGTCATTGCTGAAATGCCCCGCTCGACCCTGCTGATGGGGGTGCCGACGTTCTACACCCGTTTGCTGGGCGATGCCCGGCTGACCCGCGAACTGGCGGAAAACATGCGTCTGTTCGTGTCTGGCTCCGCGCCGCTTTTGGCGGAAACGCATACTGCGTTTGAACACCGCACGGGCCACCGCATTCTGGAACGCTACGGAATGACAGAGACGAATATGATCACCTCGAATCCCTATGACGGCGCGCGGATCGCAGGGACGGTGGGATTCCCGCTGCCGGGCACCGAGGTGATCATCACCGAAAACGATACACCCGTCGCCCCAGGCGAGGTCGGCATGATCGAAGTGCGCGGGGACAACGTGTTTCAGGGCTATTGGAACATGCCCGAAAAAACCGCCGAAGAACTGCGCGAAACGGGGTTTTTCATCACTGGCGATCTGGGCGTCGCGGATAAAGAGGGGCGTATCAGTATAGTCGGGCGCCAAAAGGACCTGATCATATCGGGGGGCTACAACATTTATCCCAAGGAGATTGAGGACGTGATCAACGACGTTGACGGCGTGCTGGAAAGCGCGGTTTTTGGCGTCCCTCATCCTGATTTCGGTGAAAGCGTGCTGGCCGTGGTGGTGCTGGAAGGTGCGGGTCAAAACGATCTCGAAATCGGGGCCGAAGTCGAGCCGCACCTTGCCCGTTTCAAGCATCCGCGCCGGTACATTATCGTGGATGCGCTGCCCCGCAACACGATGGGTAAAGTACAAAAGAATGTCCTTCGGGAGACATACAGCACCTGATCAAATCACGCGTCCTTTGGTATCTCGCAAATGGCAATAGGCCGCGCACGCAAAGCAATCCGCTTGTCCATTTGCATCTTCTCAACCGGCTTGGACACTGGATCGATTCCGGCTGGCGCCAGCAGCCGCTGACCAAATTTGCTTTGAGACCGAAGCGAAATCAATGCCTTAAGTTTCGTCAGGCGATGTCTACTAAGGAATTAGTTGACACGGTGGCGAAGCACCGCTTAGCGTTAAGCTGCTGGCATAGGTCAGCTCATATAATCTTTGGGAGGAGAAAAGATGCGCAAGTATCTGCTCTCCGCGACTGCGGTTGTTGCCGTCATCGCGGGGTCAGGGTCTGCTTTTGCCGATGCAGCAGCAGCTCAAAAATGGATTGATCAGGAATTCCAACCCTCAACACTGTCCAAGGCCGATCAGTTGGCTGAAATGGAGTGGTTCATCGAAGCTGCCGAACCATTCTCGGGCATGGAAATCAACGTATTGTCCGAGGGTATTCCAACCCACGGCTACGAAAGCGAAGTGCTGACCAAAGCGTTCGAGGAAATCACCGGTATCAAGGTGAACCACCAGATCCTTGGTGAAGGCGAAGTGGTTCAGGCCGTGCAGACGCAAATGCAGACGCAGCGGAACCTTTATGATGGGTACGTGAATGACAGTGACCTGATCGGCACGCACTCGCGGCTTCAACTGGCCTACAACCTGACAGAACAGATGGCAGGTGATTGGGCGGCAACGACATCGCCCACGCTGGACCTCGAAGACTTCATGGGCATCCAGTTCACGACTGGCCCGGATGGCAACCTCTACCAGTTGCCCGACCAGCAATTTGCAAACCTCTATTGGTTCCGCAAGGACTGGTTTGATGATGAAGCCAACAAGGCGGCCTTCAAGGAAAAGTACGGCTATGACCTTGGCGTTCCCGTCAACTGGTCCGCTTACGAAGACATCGCCGAATTCTTTTCCGAGGACGTGCAGGAAATCGACGGTGTGCGCATCTATGGCCACATGGATTACGGCAAACGCGCGCCTGACCTTGGCTGGCGGATGACGGATGCGTGGCTGTCGATGGCTGGTGCGGGATCTGTTGGTGAACCCAACGGTGTGCCAATCGACGAATGGGGCATCCGTATGGAAGCCGGTTCGTGCAACCCGAATGGGGCAAGTGTGACACGCGGTGGTGCCGCAAACGGCCCGGCAGCGGTCTATGCGATCCGCAAATGGGACGAATGGCTGCGCAAATACGCACCTCCCGGTGCGGCGTCGTTTGACTTCTATCAGTCTCTGCCTGCCCTGTCGCAAGGCAACGTGGCCCAGCAGATCTTCTGGTACACTGCATTCACGGCAGACATGGTCAAACCACAGGCCGAGGGCAACAACACGGTGGACGCCGATGGCAACCCACTGTGGCGGATGGCCCCCAGCCCACACGGCCCATACTGGACCGAAGGGCAAAAGGTCGGCTATCAGGACGTGGGATCGTGGACGTTCCTGAAATCCACGCCTTCGGATCGTGCACAGGCGGCTTGGCTCTACGCTCAGTTCGTGACGTCCAAAACGGTGGATGTGAAAAAGTCCCATGTGGGTCTGACATTCATCCGCGACAGCTCAGTCAATCACGAGAGCTTCACCGAACGTGCACCGAAACTGGGTGGTCTGGTCGAATTCTACCGTTCGCCTGATCGCACAGCCTGGTCGCCAACCGGGATCAACGTGCCTGACTATCCCAAGCTGGCGCAGATCTGGTGGCAGCAAATCGGTGACGTGAACTCGGGTGCATTCACACCGCAACAGGCGATGGATCGTCTGGCTGAGGAAATGGACATCACCATGGCCCGGATGCAGGCAGTCGACGAAGCCGCTGGCGTCTATGGCGGGTGTGGCCCGCGCCTCAACGAGCCGCGTGACGCCGAGTGGTGGTTCGCCAATGGCGGTGCCAAGCCGAAACTGGACAACGAAAAGCCGCAGGGCGA
Organism: Tateyamaria armeniaca; assembly: GCF_045797845.1. Classification (NCBI taxonomy): domain Bacteria; kingdom Pseudomonadati; phylum Pseudomonadota; class Alphaproteobacteria; order Rhodobacterales; family Roseobacteraceae; genus Tateyamaria; species Tateyamaria armeniaca. Next base: position 415,827 of record NZ_JBHDIY010000002.1, on the reverse strand, counting down.
GACCGTCAACTACGACGATCTGGTCGCGCGCTGGAACCAGTAAACCAATTGCCGGCCCCTTTCATCGAGGGGCCGGCGTCTTGGCCGGGGCGTGCATCTTAGCCCTTGGCCATCCTCTATCGGGGTGGGGAAAACATGGTAGTTGAGCTAGTAGGGGCGACCAAGTCGGTCCGTGGGATCACTCACATCAAGCCAACATCGCTCAAGCTGGAAACCGGGCATTTCAATGTGCTTTTGGGACAGACCGGTTCGGGCAAGACATCACTGATCAAATTGATGGCGGGACTTGATCCGCTGGCCGGTGGTCAGGTGTTCATGGACGGTGTGGATGTGTCGAAACTGTCGACGCAAAAGCGGAACATCAGCCTCGTGCACCAGTTCTTTGTGAATTACCCGCATATGACCGTGTTCGACAACATTGCCTCCCCCCTGCGGGTTGCAGGCATGGCAAAGTCCGAACTTGAAGCCCGCGTTCAGGAGGCTGCGGATATCCTGCAACTGGGCCCGATGCTGAAACGTCGCCCACAAGAGCTGAGCGGCGGCCAGCAGCAGCGCTGCGCCTTGGCCCGTGCCATCGCCAAGGAGAGCCGTGCGGTGTTTCTCGACGAACCGCTTGCCAATCTCGATTACAAACTGCGCGAGGAATTGCGTGAACAACTGCCTGAGCTGTTTGCAGGTCGGGGCGCTGTGGTGGTTTATGCCACCTCCGAACCGGAAGAAGCGTTGCTGCTGGGGGGTAAGACCGCCCTGATGGATGATGGTGTGGTCACCCAATTTGGCACCACGGCCGAGATTTACCGCAAGCCCGAGAACCTGACAGCCGCGCGCGTCTTTTCCGACCCGCCGATAAATTCGGCAGACATCACCAAAACAGGAAACACGGTCCACATGAAAACCGGTGTTAGCTGGGGCCTGAACGGCCCCGCCGCCGAACTGGCGGACGGGCCTTACACCGTTGCGATCCGCCCGCATCATGTGAGCCCGGTGTCATCATCACCCAGCGATGTCGCGATGGACGGCACGGTTCTGGTGACCGAATTGTCCGGGTCAGAATCCAGCGCGCATTTCCAGTTGGGGGATGACGGCTGGGTCTCGCTGGCCCATGGCGTGCACCCCTATCAGGTTGGCGAAAGCCACCGCTTTTACATGGATGCGAGCAAAGCGTTTTTCTTTTCTCCTGACGGGAGGCTCGCGGCCTGATGGCGAAGATCACCCTATCGAACCTGCGCCATTCCTACATGCCCAACCCGACCGGGCCGGATGACTACGCGCTCAAGGAAATCGACCTCGATTGGCAGGATGGCGGCGCATATGCCTTGCTGGGTCCATCGGGGTGCGGCAAGTCCACCTTGCTCAACATCATCTCGGGCCTGTTGGTCCCGTCCGAAGGTCGCATTCTGTTTGACGACCGCGACGTGACCGACCTGCCGCCCGATCAGCGCAACATCGCGCAGGTGTTCCAGTTTCCGGTGATCTACGACACGATGACAGTGCGCAATAACCTCGCGTTCCCGCTGCGCAATCGCGGCGTGGATGAGGCCCGGATTGCCCAGCGTGTCGCCGAAATTGCCACCATGCTTGAAGTCGAAGAGATGCTGGACGTGCGCGCATCCCACTTGTCGCCCGACAACAAGCAAAAGATTTCGATGGGCCGGGGCCTTGTGCGCGATGACGTGAACGTCGTGATGTTTGACGAACCGCTGACCGTGATCGACCCGCATTTGAAATGGAAACTGCGCTCCAAGCTCAAGGAACTGCACCAACGCGTGCGGGCCACCATGATCTACGTGACCCATGACCAGACAGAGGCTCTGACGTTTGCGGATCAGGTGGTGGTGATGCAGGAGGGCGAAGTGGTACAGATCGGGACGCCCGTGGAACTGTTCGAACGCCCGCAACACACCTTTGTGGGCCATTTCATCGGCTCACCTGGTATGAATGTCCTTCCGGTGGTCGAGGCCGATGGCCGCGCGACATTCGAAGGTGAGACCGTCGCGCTGGAGGGCAATATCAAAGGGCAGGGCGGCAGGACCGAATTGGGGATCAGACCGGAATTTGTGACCTTTGCCGAAAAGGGCCTCGAAGCACGTGTGCGCAAAGTGTCCGATGTGGGTCGCCATTCGGTGGTCGAGGCGATGGTGGGCGACACCCGGGTCAAGGCGGTCGTCGAAGGCGATGTGCCGGAACAGGGCGCTGCCGTGCACCTCAACTTTGCCCCCGAACACACCAGACTTTACCGAGACGGATGGATCGCCACGGAGGTGTCATCGTGAAGACCGAAAACCCAAAAGCGTGGTTCTTTGTCCTGCCCGTTTTGCTGCTCGTTGCCTTCAACGCGCTTGTCCCGATCATGACAGTCGTCAATTATTCGGTGCAGGAAACCTTTGGCAACAACGTGTTTTTCTGGCAGGGCCTCGACTGGTTCGAGCAGATCTTGCGCTCGGATCGTTTCCATGCGGCCCTTGGGCGGCAGTTCCTGTTCACCTTCCTGATCCTGATCATCGAAGTGCCGCTGGGCATCATCATCGCGCTTTCCATGCCGAAAAAAGGGTTCTGGGTGCCCGTCTGTTTAGTGCTGATGGCCCTGCCGATGCTGATCCCGTGGAACGTCGTGGGTGCGATGTGGAACATCTTTACCCTGCCCAAGATCGGGCTGCTTGGGTACCTGATGAATGATGTGCTCGGCGTGAATTACGACATGACGCAGGACCCGCTGGCGGCCTGGATCACGATCATCGTTATGGATGTCTGGCACTGGACGTCGCTTGTGGTGCTCTTGACCTATGCCGGCCTCGTGTCGATCCCGGATGCCTATTATCAGGCGGCCAAGATCGATGGGGCCTCCCCCTGGAAAGTGTTCCGGTTCATCCAGTTGCCCAAGCTGAAAACTGTGCTGACCATCGCGATCCTGTTGCGCTTTATGGACAGCTTTAACATCTACACAGAACCCTTCGTGCTGACCGGCGGGGGGCCGGGCAATTCAACCACGCTATTGTCCATTGATCTGGTCAAGATCGCGCTGGGCCAGTTTGATCTGGGGCCTGCGGCGGCGATGTCGCTGATCTACTTCGCGATCACGCTGCTGGTGTCGTGGCTGTTCTACACCCTGATGACAAAGGATGACGAGAAATGAGAAAAAGATCCCTCATCCCGATCCTGTATATCGCCTTCCTGATGCTGCCGATCTACTGGCTGGTCTCGATGAGCTTCAAGACCACGAACGAAATCCTGTCGGGCTTCAGCCTGTTCCCGCAAACCTTCACGCTGGAAAACTACGCCGTCATTTTCACCGACCCAAGCTGGTACTGGGGCTATATCAACTCGATCATCTACGTCTCACTTAACACCGTGATCTCGGTCTGCGTGGCGCTGCCCGCGGCCTACGCGTTCTCGCGCTATCGGTTCCTGGGGGACAAGCAGTTGTTCTTCTGGCTGCTGACAAACCGCATGGCGCCAGCGGCAGTGTTCGCGCTGCCATTCTTCCAGCTTTATTCGTCGGTCGGGCTGTTCGACACACACTTGGCCGTGGCGCTTGCCCACTGCCTTTTCAACATCCCCCTCGCGGTGTGGATTCTGGAAGGGTTCATGGGCGGTGTGCCCAAGGAGTTGGACGAGACGGCTTATGTCGATGGCTATTCCTTCCCACGCTTCTTCGTCACTATCTTTTTGCCGACCATCAAGGCGGGCGTGGGTGTGGCGGCGTTCTTCTGCTTTATGTTCTCATGGGTGGAATTGCTGCTGGCCAAGACCCTCACGGCCGTGGAGGCGAAACCCATCGCCGCAGAGATGACGAAGACGGCGTCGTCCGCCGGGTATGAACTGGGGCTCTTGGCGGCGGCAGGCACGCTGACCATCATCCCCGGTGCCATCGTCATCTATTTTGTCCGCAACTACATCGCCAAGGGCTTTGCCCTGGGGAGGGTGTGATGAACCGTCTGATCCTGCCGCTCGCAATGCTCATGACCAGCCCCGCATTCGCGAAAGGCTGGGGCAACGTCGGCAACCAGCAAGAGGAAAAAGCGTTTTCATGGACCGATCCGTTGTGGCCGGCATTCTGGATGGCGTGGACGCCTGCCACCTTTCTGCTGTTTTGCACCCTGTTCGGAGTGATCGCGCTGATCGGTATTCTGGAAGGGTTCAAGTACAAGGACGGGCTTGAACGCAAGGGCATTCTTGGGCTCACCACAACGCTGGGCGACCGGCTGTTCATAACGCTGCTCGGCACCTCCTACATCTTCCTCGCGTGGCTCGGAATTGTAGGTCAGCCCTTGTGGTGGCCGCTTGGGATTTCGATCCTTTGGGGCATCTTTTGTTTCAGGAAAGTGTGAGATTTAGCTTTGGATAACCATACTGATGCGTTTAACTCGATAGGCGTAAAGAGTGAGCGGTTGTCCGGGACGGAATGGTGATGAAAAAGAAGAAAAGTGAGTTACTGACGGAGGTCGAACTGGAGTTCATGAATGAGCTCTGGGCTTTGGGCGAAGGAACCGTGCGCGACGTGCTGAACAATCTGCCGGACGCGCGCAACCTGGCCTACACTTCCGGCGCCACCATCCTGCGCATCCTAGAACAGAAAGCATTCGTGACCAGCCGGAAATCCGGCAAGCGCCATATCTACACACCGACGCTGGCCAAGGATGCTTATCAGTCGCGCTCGCTCAAGGATCTGTCGATGAAGCTGTTTGACGACACGCCTGCATCCCTTGTGGCGCGTCTGGTGAACGACGATGAATTGACCGAAGAAGCATTGGGGCAAATCCGGGCACTTGTGGATCGGAGGTTGAAAAATGATAGCGGGTGAAGCTCTGCTCGATGCGTTCATTAACGCCAATATCCTGTTTGGCGTGGCATTTGTTCTGTGGTTCCTTGTCCGGGCCGTCATGTGCCGCGTTGGTCTCAGACACGCCTACGGCACCCAGCTTTGGCTTTTGAATGCAGTTTTCCTTGCCATCATATGCGCGCCCTTTCTGGTGGCGGGGTTCAATGCGCTTCAAGGATCCGGCGTTGCAAAAGGCGTGAACGTCAATCTGTCGGACATGGTTGTGTCCTACTACCTCAATGGCGGTCTCGACATGAAAGCGTCGGATTTCGAGGGGCTGATCCTGATGCGGGATACCTTCATTCTGAACGTCATGAACGCGGACGGGATCGTCGCCAAAGCGGCCATTGCAACCTTCCTGGTGGGTGTCACCTTGGGTTTTGTGCGCCTGTGTTATTCGATCTTCTGCCTGTGGCGCATCGTGACAGACAGCTATGACATCCGCCGCATCGGTCGCGTGCGCATCCGTGTGTCCGACAGGGTTCGCGTGCCGTTCTCGACCCGTGGATTTCGCAACTACTTTGTTGTCATTCCCTCGCACATGCTCGGAATGCGGCACGATATGAAAGTGTCCTTGGCGCATGAATTTCAGCATATCCGCCAAGGTGATCTTGAGTGGGAAGTGCTGCTGGAGGCGCTGAAACCGTTCTTTTTCCTCAACCCCGCCTATCACGCGTGGAAGCGGCAGGTCGAACATCTGCGCGAGTTGAGTTGTGACAGTCAGGTGATGTCGAACGGACGCATCGACGTGCAGGAATACTGCGAAACCCTGTTGTCCGTATGCCAGCAGACTTTGCGCCGGGACCGTGCGTTCCTGCTCGCGGTGCCAAAGGTCACGCTGGTCACTGCGGATCGCACACCGCTGAAAGTCGGCAAGAGCCTGCTTGAACGCCGCATACTCTCCGTTCTGGATGCGCGGCGTTTGCGCCATGAAAAGCTGGTGTTCGTTGCGGCGGCCATTCCGCTGATCGCGGCTGTGGCCTTCACCTCGGTGGCGATCCAGCGGCCCGGAGACTGGAGTCAGGACCGCCTGATGCTGTCCACGGTTGTCAACCTTGATCGGCTGGACGAAATCAATCGGCTGTCCACGTTCGGGCGCGTCCGGAACTGAGACTGCCTGCCAACCTTGGGCGCTGGATCAACGTGTCAGGAAATCGCGCAGGATCGCGTTGAACATGTCGCTCTTTTCCAAGTGGACGGCGTGCGCACAGCCCGGAACCACGGCAAGGCTGGCCTGTCGGATGGCCGTCCATAACATGTAGGTTTGTGCCCACGCATAGGTGCGGTCGCGGTCCCCCCAGATCACCAGCGTCTCTGCCGCGATATCGGAAAGTGCGTCAGTGCCTGACCACGCCTCCATCGCATCCAGTCCTGCGAGGATCGCTTCAATACCGGCCTGTTCGGCAATTTCCGCGCAAGGTGCAAAACCGGTGGCTTGCTCATTTTCCAGAAACCATGTCGCCGCAATCCGGCGCGCTGTCGCCGCGGGCCCGTCGGCCAGCGCGCGCGCCGTGCTTTGGGCGATGGTTTCGAACCGACCGGGCAGCACACCGACTGCACCGGTTGCATAAAGGATCAGGCTGTCGATGCGGTCCGCTTCCTTGCGCACCATATCCTGCACGATCATGCCGCCCATGGAATGGCCCAGCAGGTGATAGCGCTCGATGCCTTGGGCGCGAAGATGTGCGATGACCCAATCGGCAAAACCGCCAATGGAGTTGATCGCCGGCATGTGAGCATTCGCCCCGAACCCCGGCAGGTCCACGGTCACAACGTCGAACGCATCCGACAAAGCGGCGCGCTGATCTTCCCATTGCGCACTTCCGCCCATGAACCCATGGACCATGACAAGGGTGCTCACTTGCGTTGTCCCTGCACGATCCGGTCAAGGATCATGGCGCAGAACAGGATCGCAAACCCGGCAAGAATGCCCTGACCGACATTGGCGTATTGCAGGGCTTCCAGCACATCCTCGCCCAGACCCTTGGCCCCGATCAGCGAGGCGACGACAACCATGGCCAGTGACAGCATGATGGTCTGGTTGATCCCCGCGCGGATTGAGGGGCTGGCAAGCGGCAAATCCACCTTGGTCAGCAGGTACCATTTGTTGGCCCCGAAACTGATCGCAGCCTCGCGCACGCTTTCCGGCACGCCGCGCAGACCCAGCACCGTCAAGCGCACGACGGGGGTTCCGCCGAAAATCATCGTGGTCACGACCGCGGCGGGTTTCCCGGTGCCAAAGAAGGCGATGACCGGGATCATGAACACGAACGCGGGCATCGTCTGCATGAAGTCCATGATTGGCTGGATCGCGGCATAGAACCGCGGCCGCCGCGCGGCGAACATACCCAGCGGAATGCCAATGATGATCGACAGGCACGCTGCAGTGCCTAACAAGGCCAGCGTTGTCATCGCCTTTTCCCAAAAGCCCAAGAGGCCCATGTAGGAGAGGAACGCCCCGGAATAGATCGCCATGCGCACGCCCGCTGTCAGCCATGTAAGCAGCACGATCAGGGCGGCAATCACGATCCACGGCGTGCTGACAAAGACCAGCTCCAGCGCGTCCAGCATCAGCCGGATGCCATAGGTGATCCCGTCAAACAGCGCCTCACCGTTCAAAACGGCCCAGTTAAAGAACGCCTCGACTCCGTCGATGCTGGTCAGGCGGATATCAGGATCAGTCGGAAAGTTGCTCAGCAATTCATAGCGACCCGGAAAGCTGTAATGCAGCATCGCAACCGCCACCATCAGCACCATGAAAACCGCGCTGAACACGATCTGCGGCACGGGCATGCCTGACCGGATAGAGCGGTCAGACAACCAGTCCGAAAACCTCGATTCCAGCGCCCAGTTTGCGACAAGCGACTGGGCCAGCTTGGCCAGCAACAGGATGGCAAGGCCGGTTAGTGCGATGGTCGGGCCGGTTTCGGCCAGCGCCTCTGCCTCGGCGCGGATTCCGCCTATGTTGGCCTCAAGCCCGTCTACGGCGCGCTGAAAGGCGTCCACCCGGTCCGAGCCGGATTCAATCGCTGCAGCCAGTTGCTGGCGGCGCAGTTCGAGCGTCCCTTCGATGGAGGCGATGCGTGCCATCGCGTCCGCTGCAAGATCGCCGAACAGTCCGCGCGCGATCTGGACAAACGCGATGGCTTCGATCACGAGGAAGGGCAGCGCCCAAGACCAAAGGCCACGTGCACCGAACCAGATCGGACCGAACAGACCCGCCATCGCGTTGAACGTCGCGGTAAACCGTGCCGACGCGCCGACCTTGTCGAAATTGGCGATGTAGTAGTCAGGGCTGGTGCGCACGAAGGTGCGGATGTTGTCCTTGCGCTCTTGCGCATAGGCCAGCGCCGCGTCGCTTTCAGTGTCTTCGAGCGGGTTGAAGTCATCGTCTCTCATGACATTTCCGTCCCTTCCACGACTGTGCGCAACAGATCGGCGCGCGTGATCACGCCCACATCATCGCCGCCTGCGGCCACGAGAATCGGGTTGTTGTCATCTATGGCCAAGTTGATCAGCGTGCTGAGTGTTTCGGTGTCGCCCACCCGGGGCGCATCGGCGGGCAATGGCCCGTGATCGGCGATGAACGCATCAAGGGGCTGCATCACCGCCTTGGCGTGCACAACTTTGAGCCGCGAAATTCCGGCGACAAAATCGGCGACGTAATCGTCTGCGGGGTTCATCACGATGTCTTCGGCCGTGCCGATCTGCACCATCTTGCCGTCGCGCATGATGGCAATGCGGTCCCCGATGCGCACGGCCTCGTCCAGATCGTGGGTGATAAAAACCGTGGTCTTCTTCAGGATTTTCGACAGGCGAATGAATTCGTCCTGCAACTGGCGGCGGATCAAGGGATCAAGCGCGGAAAATGGTTCGTCCATCAGCAGCACGTCAGGGTTTGCGGCCAGCGCGCGGGCCAGACCGACGCGTTGTTGCATCCCGCCCGACAGTTCATGGGCGAATTTCGCACCCCACGCGCCCAATTCGACGATATCGAGGATGGCGGCCGCCTGCCGCATCCGCTCATTCTTGGCTACTTGCCGGATTTCCAACGGCATCGCCACGTTGTCCAGCACCGAGCGGTGCGGCATCAGAGCAAAGTTCTGAAACACCATGCCGATCTTCTGGTTGCGAAAGCTTTGCAGATCTTTGGGCCCAAGGGCCATCACATCCGTGCCCTCGATCTCGATCTTGCCTGCGGTAGGTTCCAACAGCCGATTGAAGTGGCGCACGAGCGTGGATTTGCCGCTGCCCGACAGCCCCATGATGCAGAAAATCTCGCCCCGGTTCACCGACAGGCTGACATCTGCCACGCCAACGACCGAGTTGAATTCGTCCAGCACCTGCGCCTTGTTCAGCCCACGGTCGCGGATCGCCTGCAGGGCGGCCTCGGGCTTGGCGCCGAAGATCTTCCAGACGTTGGAGATTTCAATGACTGTATCCTGGCTCATTTTGCTGCGCGCGCCTGTGTGGTGAGTGGGCTGCACCGACATCAGCCGGTGCAGCGAGAGGTGTTGTTGACGCTCAGAGTCCCAGCATCGCGTCAACACGGTCCGAATTTGCCTCGACCCAGGCCGCTGCGGCATCCGCAGGTTCGACCCCGTTCGCGCTGATTTCAAACGCAAGTCCGCTGACATCGTCGGCAGTCAGGGCAAAGTTCGCGAAAAAGTCGGCGATGGCAGGCGAACGCTCAACAAGCGAATTGGACCACGCGATCTGCACTTCCTTCAGGGCATCCTTGGTGGCGACACTGGATTTTTCGTACCAGTCCGCGTCATCGGAGGGTTGCACCATCACGTATTTGGCCGGATCAAAAGTCGGTTCGGTCAGCATTTCGACGTCGAACATGAACCAGACCGCGTGGGGCTTGTAGCAATAGAAGGCATAGCCTTCGCCCTTGGCGATGGAGTCCTTGATGCGCGCTGTCTTGACGCTTTCTTCGGCGCGGATCGGCTCGATGAAGTCGAGCAGGCCATAGTCACGCGTCTTGACCTCGTTCACGTTGGCAGAGGCCCAGCCGGGTGCGCCAATCCACATTTCGCCCTTGCCATTGCCGTCGCTGTCCATCAACGCGGCGACGTCAGGACGGCCCAGATCGGCAATGTCCGTGATGTCGTTCGCATCCGCAAAATCCTTGGACACGCAGAAACCCTGGTTACCCTCGTAGGGGTTGGACGACAGTGTGACGGTGCCTTTGCCGTCGACATATTCCTTGGTGAAACTTTCCTGGTTCGGCAGCCAGACATCGGGGTGCACATCGATGTCACCCTTGCCCTGGTCCATCGCCTGAAAAATCGTAGCATTGTTGCCGGGCACATATTCGACGGTGCCGCCGATGCGGGTGGTGACGACTTCGCCAAGAACATAGGCAATCGCCTGCGCCCCCGTCCACGAGGGCACACCGATCTTGACCTCTTCGGCAAAGGCCGGGGCGCTGATCGCGGCCAGTATCGCCGCGCTGATAAGGGTTTTGGTCGTTTTCATATCTTGGTCTCCATGTTGATTTCGGGTCTTTTTTTTACGAGGTGTAGCCGGGCAATCCGAAGGTGTCGGAATAGCCGAACAAGGCCGCGCTGCCGCCTGTGTGCAAGAAGACGACATTTTCCATGCCGTCGAAATATCCAGTTTTGACCTGATCGATGAGTCCATCCAACCCCTTGCCGGAGTAGACAGGATCAAACAGCAGGCCTTCGGTCTGGGCGAGCAGTTTCGTGGCGGCGATCATGCCATCGGTGGGGATGCCGTAGCCCGCACCGACATAGTTGCAGTTGGCACGCACGCCGTCGCGGGCAATTTCGACCCCGGTGCCCATGTGGGCTGCCGTCTTGACGGCCAGATCGAACACCATCCCCTCTTGTTTTTCCTGAGGGGCGCGCACGCCAATCCCAAGTAGGTGGATATCGCTGTGCAGTGCGGCAAGCCCGGCAACAAGCCCCGCCTGCGTGCCCGAACTGCCGGTGGCATGGACCAGCGCGTCAATCTTCAAGCCAGCATCTGCCGCCTGATCCGCCAATTCGCGCGCCGCGTTCACATAGCCAAGGGCGCCGATAGGGTTCGACCCGCCACCGGGAATGACGTAAGGAGACCGTCCTTCTGCGCGCAGCTTTTCGGCCAGCACCTCCATCTCTTGCGCCATGTCCGTGCCACCGGCGCGTTTGGACACAGTCGCCCCGTGCAACTGGTCGAGCAGCACGTTCCCGTTCATGATATAGTTCGGATCGTTTGACCCGGTTCTGTCCTCAAGGAGGATGTGGCAGGCCATGCCCAGTTTGGCGGCTGCCGCTGCTGTCTGGCGGGCATGGTTTGATTGCGTCGCGCCTTGGGTGATGATCGTATCTGCGCCGTTCTGCACGGCATCCGCCATGAGGAATTCCAGCTTGCGGGTCTTGTTGCCACCGGTCGACAGGCCGGTGCAGTCGTCGCGTTTGACCCACAGGCGGGGGCCACCGAGGATTTCGCTCAGCCGATCCATCGGCTCCAGCGGTGTCGGAAAGTGGCCAAGGCTGACTCTTGGAAATGTGGCAAGCACGGCGGCGAGATCGGCGGCCTTGTCCGTTTGTGCCGTGTCGGCCTGTGTGATGATTTGATCTGTATGTGCCACGTGGCGCGTCCCTTCCCAAACAGTTAACGCAGGTTTGCTGGTGTCGAACGTGAAAAACAGTGCTTTTTGCTATGGCTGCCCATACAGATTGTATGAGCAAGCGGAGTATCGCGATGGATATGCAATGGCTGGACGATGTTCTTGCCCTCTTGGAAGAGGGAAACATGACACGCGCTGCGGCACGGCGAAACATAACGCAGCCTGCGTTTTCAAGGCGAATCCGCAGCTTTGAGGACTGGTTGGGCACGTCTGTCATTGAGCGCAAAACCAACCGGATCGACATCAGCCCGTCGCTTGTGTCCAACGAAGTCGAGATCCGCGCGCTTGTTTCGCGCCTGACGGAGTTGCGCACAAAAATTGCGCATCATGATGCGACAGCATCCACAATTGCGATTTCGGCGCAGCATGGGCCAGTATCATCAACCCTGCCGGACATGGTGTTGCGGGCAAAGACCGCCTTTCCCCGAATCCAGTTCCGAATCCGTCCCGGCAATCTGGATGACTGCGCGACCATGTTCCTGCGCGGCGATACCAGCATGTTGCTGTGCTACGAGGCGGAAGGCTCCGCGCCTTTGCAATTCGGCGGCGGTGTTTTGCGAGGCAGGTGGGGCAACGATTATCTGGTGCCGGTAGTTGGCGGCGCCCTGCGCCTTGCGATGGATGATGGTGGAGACGTGCCAATTGATACGCCTGCGATTGTCTACCCGGACACCAGTTCGTTCGGTGCGCTGTTGCGCCAACGCGAACGCCCTTTTGGAACGCAAACCTTCAGCGCAAATCCGGTGTGCGAAACCGCATTCTCAAGTGGTGTGCGCGAGTTGATCCTGAAGGGCCTTGGCATTGGCTGGTTGCCGTTCAGCATGGTGCACCGCGAAATCGAAAGCGGCGAACTGACATCGCTTGCGTCCAGCTTGGGGAAGGAACCGCTCGAAGTTGCGGTTTATGCGGATACGAGGCAGGAACCGGCGGCGGCGTTGCTGGCGCTTTGGACGGAGTGACATCTGGCCCCTGCGCTATGTTCACACGATCCAAGCCGCATCCGTCACTCGTTCAGATCGCGCAGCAAGCGGCTGTGCTTGCGGGTTTCCTCGATCAATTGACCAAATGTGTGCATGCCTTTGCCCTCGACAAGTGGCAGCAATCTGACAAGCGCCTCGGCAGTGGCCTGCGCATCGCCAAGGGCGGTGTGCCGCAGATCGCTTGGGATGCTGATGCCAAGCCGTTCGCACAGCGCGTCAAGCGAGTGGTCTTCTGTCGTGCCGAACACAACGGCTGACAACAGCACCGTGTCCAGAACGGGATGGGTCCAAGCGACACCCATATCCGTTTCGTGTTTGCGCAACAGGCCAATATCGAACGGCGCATTATGCGCAACCAGCACTGCATCGCGCGCAAATTGGTGAAAGGCGCGCCCAACCTCTGCGATGCTCGGCGCATCAGCGACATCCGCGTCTGTGACATGATGGACATTTGTGGAGGCAGGCGGGATCGCTCGGCCGGGGTTCACGTATGTGTCCATGACTTCGCCATCGACAATCCGCCCGTTCAGGACACGCACGGCCCCCAGTTGCACGACGGCATCCTTTTCAACGGACAGCCCCGTGGTTTCTGTGTCGAAGGGCACGAAGCACAGCTCAGACAGCGGCGTGTCAGTGATGTGCTTGGTCTCGGCCGCATTCATGAGGTCGAAATCAAAGACCAGCGGGCGCGATTCAATTGCCGTTGTCTGCGCGGGCGAGACATCAATGCAGATCATGTGGCCGTCATCGCCCAAGGGCTTCAGTCTTGCGGTAAACGCCTGTGTGCGGGCGACATCATGCAAGGTGAAAGGCACTTCTTTCGTTGTGTCGGACAACTGCTTGATCGCCGCGTGCAGTTCGGCCAGATCGAAATAGTCGCCCAGCGGAGCCTTGAGCCGGGGTGGCGCGATCTGTGACAGGACATCTGCCGCCTGTGTGTCATAGAGAACGATTTCCTGCGCGGGATTGAGCAGGATCGTGGCGATCGGGATTTGACTTAGCAACGCGGTCAGTTGATCGCTTTGAGCCCTGAGGCGTTGCGTTTCGCGTGCGACCTTCGCGGCAGTATCGATGACGGAGGCATTGGCGGTTTCACTCAGCGCGCTGGCGGCCGGGGCAAGGTCACCAAGGTAGCGAGCGGCCTCGGCATCAAATTCCGCATCGACCCCGGAATGCGCGTGCAGGCGCAGGGCGGCGGACAGCCTGTTGATCGGTTTGGCCACGTTTTCATCAAAAAGCAGCCAGACCGTCACCGCCAACCCGGTGTTGAGAAAGGCAAAGAGGACAAAGGCGGTCACAAATGGACCCGTGGGCAAGGTTTGGTCCGCACGTGACCAGCCAAACATCAGCGCTGCCGCTGCCAGCCCCGCGCCCCCGACGGCCAAAAGGCAGAAGAAAAGGAAGATGCGGAAACGCAGGGACAGGCCGGTGAACATGTCAGGTCTCGCACACCAGCGTCAGCATCGGATCACCTGTGGGCATCGCCTCCCAATCCGCATTTGTGACGGTGCCGTCGTCGCCGAAATCTGCCCCGTCGATCAGCAATGCAGACCGCGCACCGGCACAGTCAAACAGCATCGGGGCCTGATTGACCGGCGACCAGCGGCCAAAGAAATAGACATCTGCCAGCCGTTGATCAGGCAGGTTGGCATTGGTGCGCGCGGTGGCTTTGTCCACGGCGGCAAAGCGTTTGGTATAGGGCCAGATCTGGGTCCAGGGCCGCAGCCAGCTTTGTTCCTCTACGGTGGTTGCGATTTCGACCCCTTCGGGCAGGCGTTCGGCGGTCCGCCCAAACCACGTGTATTCGTTGGAGATCGTCATACCGATCATGCCCAGCCCTGCGGCCACCGGCATGACCCATTTGGGCAACCGCCGGCCCGTCACTGTGTTGAGCAACATGGCAACGCCTGCGCAGGCGATCCCGGCGAAAACCGTGGCGATAAGTTCTACGAACATAAGGTCATCCTAACGCGCTTTTACCTGATCCCACAGCGGATTGCATCGTTTTGACCACAACGAAGGCATCGCGCAAATGACTTCGATCAAAGTCCGACAGCGTTGCGGGGTCGAGGTAGTTGTCGGGTTTTTGGCCCGCCTTGATCTGGTTGGCCTGATGTTCAAGCCGCGTCGTTGCGATCAGGTCGTAGGCATCCAGCAAATCGGCCCCGCCGGATGGGGACAAAACGCTCGCCGCGATTGCCGCTTCCAACCGGGCACGGGTGTTGGCGGGGGTCAATTGCCCCTGCAGCGTATAGATGCGGCCCAGATCGACCACGGGCACAACCCCGTTGTGTTTCAGATCGATCTGGTTGCGATGTTCGCCCGACCGGATTGTGGCCAGCCCGCGCAAAAGGCCCAGTGGTGGCTGATGCTTGAGCGCGTTGGCGATCATGTGCGCGGTGAAGATTGAGTTTTTCGCCGCCATTCGCAGGGTTTCGGTCTGCAGATCGTCAAACAGGGCGGTGTCCCCACCGATGGGCCTCAGATCGAACATAACCGACGCTAGCATCTGCGCTTCAGGATTGGGCTTGGCGATCCATCCTTTGAAGTAGTCCTGCCAGACGTGCAGGGGTTGGCACCAGCGCGGGTTGGTCGCCATCATATCGCCGGGGCAATAGAAATAGCCGCAGGCATCTAGCCCGTCGCTCACGAATTTCGCCAAGGCGGCGAAATAGGGCATGTCGGCGGCGCTGACGGTGTCGGGCAGGATCAGGCAGTTGTCCTGATCGGAGACGCCCGTTTGCTCTTGCCGCCCCTGGGAGCCACAGGCGAGCCACAGATAGGGCACGGGCGGCGACCCCAACGCGGCCTCAGCCAGTGTCAGAAGCCTTCGCGTGGCCGTGTCGGCGATGTCGGTGATCAACCGTGTGATCACCTCGTGCCGATTGCCTGTCTCGACCAGTTGCAACAGCAGTTGCGGAATGTCAGCCGTGACCTGCGCCATGGCGCTTGCATCTTTCGCCTTGGCCACGCGGCCCACAAGGTCGGCTGACGACATCGCCAGCGCGCGCGTCAGGTCGGTTTGCGTGACGATCCCGACAAGCCTTGCCCCCTCGACGATTGGAACATGCCCGATGCCACGCTCCATCATCAGGTGCAGGACATCGGTGACCAGCGCGGACGGGCCAAGCGTCAACGGATCGCCCGTCATCACAGCAGAAACGGGCCCTGCCGGGTCAGCCCCTTTGGCCACCACTCGCCCGTTGATGTCGCGCACGGTGACAATGCCGCGAAAGCCATCATGGTCCGTAACGCAGATCGAAGAGATGCGCGCCGCGTGCATCTGCCCCGCCGCTTCGCGAATGGGCGTGTCGGGCGTGCAGGTCATCGGATCACGGGTCATCAACCGGGCCACCGAAAGGGTTGCAAGATCACGCGCTGTAGACCGGGGCGGGCGGCGACGGTCAAAGAACCTGGCCACAGCCGCATGGGCTTCGATCAATGCAAGCAGCGTCTTGGCCGGGATGGCAATCAGCGTCGCATCCAAAGTCACGGTTGCGGTGCGCTTGATCGTGTCGTTGCGCAGGATGGCACGTTCACCAAACGAATTGCGCGGGCCCAGAATTGAAAGTTGGACGCCTGTCTCGTCGGTGATCTCGATCTCGCCGCGCGCAATGACAAACAGGGTTTGGGCCGCATCGCCGACGGTAAAGACCGAGTCGCCGGTCGCGAATGTCTGCTCGGAACACAAGTTGGCAAGGGCCGTCAGATCAGCCTCGGCCAGAGCGTCGTAGGGATGCACAGAAGCAAGGAACTGGGTCAGCGGGGCCGAAAGGGACATGTACCGGGCCTCTTTGAGAGGGACATCCTGCCCACGCAGGGTGCGCGGGCAGGATAAGGAAGTTAAGGGGATACCGCAGCGCTGCGGTATCCGATCAGCTTAGTGGCCTTCGACCGCCACACCGGCACCTCGTGGCACCCGGACACTTTCGACCAGATCCTTGATCTCCTGCGGGGTCTCCTTGGTCATGCCGGACACAAGGAAGGCGACCCCAAAGTTCACCATCGCCCCGATGGCACCGAAGGATGTGGACTTGATCGGCCCAAGCAACGGATCGGCATCGGTGAAGGAGTTGGTGTCAGGGATAAAGAACCAGCCCTTGTGCAGGAAGATGTAGAGCAGGGTGACAACCAGACCGGCCAACATGCCCGCAACCGCGCCCACGTTGTTGATGCGGGTCGAAAAGATGCCCATCATCAGCGCCGGAAAGATTGAGGCCGCCGCAAGTCCGAAGGCCAGAGCCACAGTTTGCGCCGCAAAGCCCGGTGGATTGAGCCCCAAAAGGACCGCAACCACAATGGCTGCTGCCATCGAGATACGGGCTGCCAGCAACTCGCTCTTTTCCGACATGTTCGGCGTCAGTTGCCCTTTCAACAAGTCATGGCTGACCGCTGAGGAGATTGCCAGCAACAGACCCGCCGCCGTGGACAGAGCCGCCGCGAGGCCGCCTGCCGCGACAAGGCCGATCACCCAGCCGGGAAGCGACGCGATCTCGGGGTTGGCGAGCACGAGGATGTCACGGTTGAAGTTGGTCAACTCATTGCCTTCCCACCCGTTCTCCGCTGCCTTGGCTTGCAGATCGGCATTGGCGTCGTTGTAGTACTGGATTTTGCCGTCGCCGTTCTTGTCTTCCCAACCCAGAAGGCCGGTTTTTTGCCACGTCGCCATCCATGCGTATTCCGGATCGCTTTCGATCTGCTCAACGCTAACCGCTTCGCCGTCTGTGCCATTGGGCCACATCAGCTCAGAGATGTTGAGGCGCGCCATCGCACCAACCGCAGGGGCCGTGAGATACAGCAGCGCGATGAACACCAGCGTCCAGCCTGCAGACCAGCGGGCGTCCGACACTTTGGGAACGGTAAAGAAGCGCATGATCACGTGGGGCAGGCCCGCGGTGCCGATCATCAGGGACAGGGTGAATAGCACCATGTTGATGGTCGATCCATGCGCAGCGGTATATTCAGCAAAGCCGAGGTCGGTGACGATCTGGTTCAGCTTGGCCAGCAGCGGCTCGCCGCTTTCGGTGTTGCCAAACAGACCCAGGGCCGGGATCGGATTGCCCGTCAGTTGCAGCGAGATGAAGACCGCCGGGATCGTGTAGGCGGTGATCAGCACGCAGTATTGCGCGACCTGAGTGTAGGTCACCCCCTTCATGCCGCCAAAAACGGCATAGGCAAAGACCACACAGGCGCCGATGAGAAGACCCCAGAAGGCGTCGATCTCAAGGAAGCGGCCAAAGGCGATACCCACGCCCTGCATCTGGCCGATCACGTAAGTGATAGAGGCCACCAGCAGACAGATCACCGCCACCATGCGCGCGGTCTTGGAATAGAAGCGGTCGCCAATGAACTCCGACACCGTGAACTTGCCGAACTTGCGCAGGTAAGGGGCCAGCAGCAGGGCCAGCAGCACATAGCCACCGGTCCAGCCCATTAGGAAGGACGAATTGTCATAGCCCGTAAAGGCGATGAGGCCCGCCATCGAAATGAAGGACGCGGCAGACATCCAGTCAGCAGCGGTCGCCATGCCGTTGGTGACAGGGTGTACGCCGCGTCCGGCTGCATAGAATTCAGATGTAGACCCCGCACGAGCCCAGATCGCGATGCCGATGTAGAGCGCAAAGGACGCGCCCACAAACAACAGGTTAAGTGTAAACTGATCCATGATTTTATTCCTCGTCCACGCCGTGTTGCTGGTCGAGCTTGTTCATCCGCCACGCATAAAAGAAGATCAGGATCAGAAAGACGATGATCGACCCTTGCTGTGCGAACCAAAAGCCCAGGTCGGTGCCACCCACGGCGATGCCCGACAAGAGCGGGCGCAGGATGATCCCGAACCCGAATGAGACCAGCGCCCATATGGCGAGGCTGATCAGGATGAGACGCACATTGGCGGACCAATAGGCGTTGTTTTCGTTGTCTTGGGACATGGATATGCTCCTCCTTCGATTGGCCCCGTCAGGGTGGGGCCGGCCTCCCAAAAGGCGTTATGCCGTGGCGCGGCGCACAACGGCGTTGAGTGCGGTGGCGACGTCATTGATCGCCCCCATCGCGGGGACGTGGGAAACCGCCCCTTTGGTCTGGTAGTAGTCAATCAGCGGTGCGGTCTGGGCGTGATAGGCCTCAAGCCGTTGCGCCACCGTTTCTGCGGTGTCATCGGCCCTGCGTTTCATGTCCGTCGCGCCGCAGTGATCGCAGGTGCCCGCCTTTGCGGTTGGCTTGAAGGTGTCGTGATACCCCTCGCCGCATCCCCCGCAGGTGAACCTGCCCGAGATCCGTTCGACCATGGCCGCATCTTCCACTGCAAGGCTGATGGCGGCGTTGATGCGCTGGCCTGTCTGGCGCAGCAGCGCATCCAGCGCCTCAGCCTGAACAATTGTGCGAGGGAAACCGTCAAGGATCACGCCGCGTGCGCAGTCAGGTTCGCCCAGACGGTCGCGCAGAATTGCGATGACGATCTCGTCGCTGACCAGATCGCCTGCCTCCATCACCGCCTTGGCCTGTTTGCCCGCATCTGTCCCGGCTGCCACAGCGGCGCGCAAGAGATCGCCGGTGGACAGCTGGGTCAGCCCGTGCGTCTCTTCCAGCATCCGGGCCTGCGTGCCTTTGCCGGCACCAGGCGGGCCAAGCAGTATCAGAACCGGCGCGGCTGTCATGGTGTCGGTGCCGTTCATCATCCCTCTCCCCGGTTCATGCGGTTTTCAATCAGATCATCCACCACGGACGGATCGGCCAAGGTCGACGTGTCGCCAAGTGCTCCGAAATCGTCCTCCGCAATCTTGCGCAGGATGCGACGCATGATCTTGCCGGACCGTGTTTTTGGCAGGCCCGGCGCCCACTGGATCAGGTCAGGTTTGGCGATGGGGCCGATTTCCGTGCGTACCCATTTTTCCAGTTCTTTGCGCAGCTCGTCCGAAGGCTCCTGACCGTTCATCAGTGTGACGTAGGCATAGATACCTTGCCCCTTTACGTCGTGGGGGTACCCGACCACGGCGCTTTCCGCGACTTTGGGGTGAGCGACCAGCGCGCTTTCGACTTCGGCGGTGCCCATGCGGTGGCCCGAGACGTTGATCACGTCATCGACGCGGCCCGTGATCCAGTAATCGCCATCTGCGTCCCGGCGGCAGCCATCACCCGAAAAGTAGTAGCCTTTGTAATCCGAGAAGTAGGTCTTTTCGAACCGTTCATGATCACCCCAGACAGTGCGCATCTGACCGGGCCAACTGTCGGCAATGCACAGCACACCCTCGACATCATTGCCGTCGATGATCTGACCGCTTGTGGGTTCCAGAACGACCGGCTGCACCCCAAAGAACGGCTGTTGCGCCGCACCCGGCTTCAGCTTGGTGCAAGGCAGCGGGGTCAGCATGTGGCCCCCGGTTTCAGTCTGCCAGAACGTGTCGACGATCGGGCATTTGCCCTTGCCGACAACCTCGTTGTACCAGTTCCAGGCCTCGGGGTTGATCGGTTCGCCGACTGATCCCAGAACGCGCAAGTCAGACAAGTCGTGCTTTTCCACCCAATCGTTGCCCGCCCCCATGAGGGCGCGAATGGCCGTGGGCGCGGTATAGAACTGGTTGACCTTGTGCTTTGCGCAGACGTCCCAGAAACGGCCCGCATCGGGATAGGTTGGTACGCCCTCGAACATGATCGTGGTCCCGCCATTGGCGAGGGGGCCATACACGATATAGCTGTGCCCGGTGACCCAGCCCACGTCTGCCGTGCACCAGAAGATATCACCGTCATGGTAGTCAAAAACGATCTCGTGGGTCATCGCGGCGTAAACCAGATAGCCGCCCGTTGTGTGCACCACGCCCTTGGGCTGGCCGGTCGAGCCGGAGGTGTAGAGGATGAACAGCGGGTCTTCGGCGGCCATTTCGACCGCAGGGCAGTCGGCGGATGCCTCTGCCATCAGCGCGTTGCAGTCATAGTCGCGGTCCGTCCACGTTGTCTGACCACCGGTGCGTTTCACAACGAGGCATTTCACGTCATCCTTGCAGTGTAACAGCGCTGTGTCGGTGTTTGATTTCAGCGGCGTTTCTCGTCCGCCTCGGGGTGCGTGATCTGCGGTGATGACAATTTTGGCGTCACAACCATTGATCCGCGCCCCGAGAGCGTCCGGGGAGAAACCGGCAAATACGATGGAATGAATCGCCCCGATCCGGGTGCAGGCCAGCATGGCATAGGCCGCCTCGGGGATCATGGGCAGGTAGATGATGACGCGATCGCCCTTTTCCACACCAAGGTCGCGCAGCACATTTGCCATTTTGCTGACAGAGCGATGCAACTGGGCGTAGGTGATGTGCCGGGCGTCTTCGGTTCTGGGGTCATCTGGTTCCCAGATGATGGCGGTCTGGTCGGCACGGTCGGCCAGGTGGCGGTCAATGCAGTTTGCGGACACGTTCAACGTGCCGTCTTCGAACCAGCGGATGTCGATATTGTCCGGTTCAAAGGACGTATTCTTGACCTTGGTGAATGGTTTCATCCAGTCAACGCGCTGACCCTGTTCGGCCCAGAACGCGTCCGGATCATTTAAGGAAGCGGCGTACATTGAGCTATAATCGGCGGCGGAAACATGGGGCGTTGGGCCGGGCTTTGTCGGTGTCGGCGCATCAATGGGTTTGATCAAATCCGTGGATTGCATGGGCGTCCTCCTAACGCTGCGCCGACTGATCCGTCTGATCGATGGACGTGGGGCGCTTGCAGTAGGAAAATACACAGATTTGTCAGATTTTGTTCAATATACAGATTTTAAACACATTTCTTGTAAAGTTTTTCGCCGAAAACTATGTCAATATGATAACAAGTTTTCAGGCGACAGTTTCTGTCAATGTTTTCCGGCAGGTAGGTTAACGGGAAAGAGCCCCTGGGCATACATCGGCATACAATTGTATACGGGTTCTCGCGTTCTTTGATCTCGCCAAGCCTGCGGCAAATTGTCAAAGCGCGCTGTCTACGCTGATGTTTGCGCGAATCGTGACTGGTTTTGGGAAACGCAGGACTGATCGAGGTGTGCGTGTTTGCTGAGCTCCAAAATGCCCGCAAAATTGGGGCTGGGCTTGCCGAGCGAATATCAATCCAATGCGGGCTCGGGCACGTAAACCTTGCAAGCTACATGTTTATGGGGAACGCCGCATGCGCCGTCGCATTCTTACACAGGCCTTTCTGCTGGCGATCTTCCTTCCGGTATCTGCAATTGCTCAGGGCCGCGCGGCGGCGGTGCAAACGGATGTCGTCGAAATGCGCGAGATGACCGAGACGGTCACAGTCTTTGGCCAGATCGTCGCCGTGCGCGAAAGTGCCGTTGCCACGCGGGTGGGCGGCGTGGTGAATGCAGTTCCAATACAGGTGGGCTCAGTTGTTTCGGAAGGCGAAGAGCTTGCCGCGATGGACACCGCAAGGCTGGGCATTGAACTGGCAAGCGCGCAAGCTGAACTGGCAATTGCCAATGCCGGTTTCGAGGTCGCCGAGGCGCAGGCCGAGCGGGCAGAAAAGGCACTTGAGCGGGCGCGGGAGTTGACAGTCAACGCGTCGATCTCGGGCGCGCAGTTGGACGACAGGACAAGTGCCGTGGCAGAGGCGCAAGGCGGGATCGCGCAGGCCCGCGCCCGTATTGCAGCCGCCGAAAACGATATCGAACTGGCGCAATACAACCTGCGCAATGCCACTGTGCGCGCGCCTTTCGATGGGATCGTGCTGAGTGTGAATACGCAACCCGGACAGTTTGCAGCCTCGGGCAGCACGGTTGCCACCTTGCTCGACATCGGCACGATGGAGGTGGAGGCCAATGTGCCGTCGCGCTTTATCCACGCTTTGCAAACCGGCGGCGAAGTCCGGGGTGAGAATGATGCGGGCACGACGTTGACCCTGACCTTGCGCGCCGTATTGCCGACCGAGTTTTCGGAGACCAGAACGCGTCCAGTTCGCTTTTCGCTGGAAGGGATCGACCCGTCGTTCGCCATCGGCCAGCCCGTAACGCTGGATGTGCCGATTGGGGCCTCGCGCGCCGTGCTTGTCGTGCCCAAGGACGCGCTGGTGCAAGGGCAGGGCGGCTGGACCGCTTTTGTGAACGAAGACGGCAAAGCTACGCCCCGGACAGTCAGCATCGGTGCCGCCATTGGTGACACATTCGAGGTGATCGACGGGCTTGCAGCCGGCGACGAAGTTGTCGTGCGCGGCAATGAAAGACTGCGCCCGGGGCAGGACATCGCGCCTGCACCAAGTGCGGATCAGCCGTCAGATGGGAACGCACAGTCTAGCAGCGACAGCTCCAGCGCGGAAAAGGGCTAGCCCATGAACCCGATCCGCATCGCGATTGAGCGTCCCATCGCCGTTGTGGCCCTCGTCGTGATGGCCGTCTTGTTCGGGGCCCTGGCCCTGACCCGCATCCCCGTCCAGCTTGCCCCGGATGTCCGCAAACCGATTGTTGTTGTCGAAACCGTTTGGCCCGGTGCTGCCCCAGCAGAAGTTGAGCGCGAAATCGTGATCCCGCAGGAAGACGCGTTTCGCGGTCTTGAGGGGCTTGAGCGCATGACCAGCCGGTCGCGGACGGGCGAAGCCTCCGTTACGCTGGAATTTGCGGTTGGTGCGGATATGGGCGACGTTCTGTTGCTGGTCTCCAACCGGTTGGACCGCGTGGGCGGATACCCCGAAGAGGCTGGTGAGCCGACGATGAACACGTCCGGCTCGGATGACAGTCCGATTGCATGGGTGATGGTGCGCGCAGGTGAGGGCAATACCCGGCCCTTGCCCGAATACGGCGACTTTCTGGAAGACGAAGTGAAGGAACGGCTTGAGCGGATTGACGGTGTGTCTGCCGTGAATGTCTTTGGTGGTGTTTCGCGCGAATTGCAGATCATCATCAAGCCCGAGGAACTCGCACGTTTCAACCTGACGATCCCTGCCGTGGTCTCCAGCCTGCGCACCGAGAACATCAGCGTGTCAGCGGGCGTGATCGACGAAGGAAAGCGGCGCTATGTGGTACGCGCCGAGGGGCGGTTGAACACCATCCAGGCCATTCAGGACGTGGTGTTGCGCAGCGAAGGGCAGGGCAGCGCGGGCATTCTGGGGCGGGTGCACGTGTCTGATGTGGCCGACGTCGCCTTTGCCTACAAAGAGAACACGTCGCAATTGCGTTTCCGGGGTGAACAGGCCCTTGCGTTCAATATTATTCGCGAACAGGGCGCGAATGTCATTTCGACGATGGAAGAAATCAAGGCGGTCATCGAAGAACTTGATGCAGGCCCGATTGCCCGTGAAAATCTAGTTCTGGAACAGGTCTACGACGAGACGATCTATATCGAGGGCGCGATTGATCTGGTTGTCCAGAACATCTGGATTGGCGGGTTGCTGGCGGCGGTTGTCCTTCTGCTGTTCTTGCGCAGCCCGCGTGCGACGCTTGTGATCAGTCTGGCCATCCCGGTTTCCATTGTGGCGACCTTTGTGGCGATGGCCGCAACGGGGCGCACCCTGAACGTGATTTCGCTTGCGGGCATCGCCTTTGCCATCGGGATGATCGTGGATGCGGCCATTGTCGTGCTGGAAAACATCTACCGCCTGCGCGAACATGGCATGAACCGGCGCGATGCGGCCTATCACGGGGCAAGGCAGGTGTGGGGGGCCATCCTTGTGTCGGCGCTGACGACGGTCATGGTGTTCATCCCGATCCTCGTGATGGAGTTGGAGGCCGGACAATTGTTCCGCGATATTGCCGTTGCCATTTCGGTTTCGGTGATGTTGTCGCTGCTTGTCGCGGTCACCGTCATTCCCGCACTGTCCAGCCGCCTGCTGGCCAGTGGAGAATCCAAGACGCTGCGCCTGCCCGTCGTGGACCACGTCGCGGGCGCGTTCCATTGGCTGGTGATGAAATACGTCAAGCTGACGGTGCGCTTTCGCCTGCTGGGTCTGCTGGTCGTCTCCGGGATCACGGCCGGGGCTGCCCTGGCTGCCATCACCTTCCTGCCCAAACTGGAATACCTGCCCGAAGGCAATCGCAACCTCGTGTTCGGGCTGATCATCCCGCCGCCGGGTTACAATCTTGAAACGACAGAGACGATTGCCCAAAGGATCGAAAACGTAGCGCGCCCCTTGTGGGAAGCCGCGCCTGAGGCGCAGACCGATGATGGCACACCGACATTGGAAAGCTTCTTTTCGTGGCTACGCCGGGCAATAGTTTTGTCGGGGCCGCAGCAGTGAACGGAGAACGCGTCGCCGAAGTCATTCCGATCCTGTCCCGCCCTATCTTTGCAGAACCGGGCACGTTCGGCTTCATGACCCAGCCATCGCTGTTCGGGCGCGGCGTCGGGGGTGGGCGCACCATCGAACTCAATGTGTCGGGCAATGAACTGGAAGACATCCTGAGCGTTGCCGGACGCGCCGCTGGCAGTATCTCGCAGCTTTTCCCGCGCTCCGAAGGACACCAGTTCAGGCCGATCCCCGGGCTTGAACTTGGTGCGCCAGAGGTACGCCTGATCCCGAACCGTTTGCGTCTGGCCGATGCCGGGCTGACAACGCAGGCACTCGCCTCGACCATCGACGCCTATAATGACGGCATCCGGGTGGCTGAAATCAACGTCGGCAATCGCCGGATTGATCTGACCCTGAAAGGTGATGAGACTGTACAATCGGCCTTGCGCACACAGGACATCGGATCGTTCCCGGTTGTGACGCCGTCGGGGCAGATCGTGCCTGCCTCGGAACTTGCCGAAGTACGCGTGACCGCCGGGCCGACCGAAATCCGGCACCTTGAACGGCTGCGCACCGTGACGCTGGAGGTGCGCCCGTCAGATGCGCTGCCGCTGGAGGCCGCGGTCGAGATCTTGCAAAACGATGTGATCGAACAGCTCGAGGCGCAGGGTCTGCCACCGGGCGTTCGCCTGTCCGTGTCAGGCACGGCAGATCAGTTGTCGCAGACGTGGAGCGCGATCCAGATCAATCTGATCGTCGCGCTGCTGATCGTGTTCCTTGTGATGGCCATACTGTTTGAAAGTTTCGTTTTGCCCCTCGTGGTCCTGATCTCGGTGCCTGTTGCTGCTGCCGGGGGTGTCGGGGGGCTGGCGGTGCTCAACATGGTGGGCACGCAACCGCTCGATATGCTCACGCTTCTGGGTTTTGTCATTCTGGTCGGGATCGTGGTGAACAACGCGATCCTGATCGTGCACCAATCGCTCTATCACCTGCGCGAAGAAGACATGTCAGCGGTGGATGCGATCGAGGAAGCCACGCGCAACCGCATCCGGCCCATTTTCATGTCCACGCTGACTTCGGTTTGCGGGATGCTGCCACTGGTGATCTTTCCCGGTGCGGGTTCCGAGCTTTACCGTGGCCTTGGGGCAGTTGTGGTTGGCGGGCTGTCGATGTCCGCCTTTCTGACTTTGTTGACTGTTCCGCCACTGCTGCGGCTGGTTCTGTCCACTGCGCCCAGTGCTGCCAAAACGGCAGAGCCGGTTGCGGCGGAGTGATCCCGACCACGGATGACGACGGGATCACATCGCTGGGGACGCCAAAACCCTACAATAGCCCGTCGGGCATCTTTTGCTCGGCCGCCGTATTGGCGCGCCGGAACACAAGCGTCACGAGGCTGGCGGTGATCACGATGAAAAGCGAATAAAGCGCAGGCACGGCCATATAGCTTTGCGCTTCATCCCCGCTGAAGGTGAAGGCGATGATGGCAATCGCCAACGGACCGTTCTGGATGCCTGTTTCCATGCCGACAGTCCGGGCATTGCGCGGATGCAGACGCAGGGCGCGGGCAAAGGCATAGCCGATGGCAATCCCGAACAGCCCCAGCCCAATCGCCGCGACATATGTCGCCGGGGTCGTGGTCACCAGAAACTGCCAGTTGCGCGGCACCCAACTGAGCAGCAGGAACATGATGAAGAAGAGCGCGAGGGCAGAGCCCAGAAATTCGGTCACGGCGCCCACATTGGCATTCGCCTTGCGCAGGATCATACCGATGGCCACGGGCACAAGCAGCAGAACAAGAGTGGCGATGATGTTTTCGCGCGGTATCTGCAGATCAAGGGCGGCGGCATAAAGCACCAGTATGATGGGGATCAAGATCACGCCAAACACGGTCGATGTGACTGTCATCAAAACCGACAGCGCCAGATTGCCCTTGGAGAAATAGGTAAAGATGTTGGATGTCGTGCCACCCGGCATGCACGACATGACCAGAACACCGACAGCGACCGCTGATGGCAGCGGCAGCAATGTGATCAGCATGAAGCCGATGAAGGGCATGAAGCCATATTGGCTGATCACCCCGATTGCCAGTCCCTGTGGGCGTTTCAGTGCAAGGTAAAAGTCGCGGGGTGTCAGCGATGCGCCCATTCCCAGCATGATCACAAAGATCATCAGCGCCAGAATGGCCTGTTCAAATGCTCCGACCATGGTCCGTTACTCCGCCGCTGTTTGTGCCAGCGCTTCGGCGCGCAGGTCTTTTCGAAGGATCTTGCCGACGTTGGATTTCGGCAACTCATCGCGGAATTCCACCCGCTTGGGCACTTTGTATCCGGTCAGATGCTCTTTGCAGTAGGCGCGTATCGCGGCCTGGTTCAATGCGGTGTCGGCTGTCACGATGTACGCTTTGACGGCCTCACCAGTGGCCCCGTCTGGCACGCCGATCACCGCAGCCTCGATCACTGCGGGGTGAGCGGCCAGCACATCCTCGATCTCGTTCGGATAGACGTTGAACCCGGAAACGACCACCATGTCCTTCTTGCGATCCACGATGCGGAAGTAGCCATCGGGGTCCATGAACCCGATGTCGCCAGTCAGGAACCAGTCGTCGATCATGACGTTCGCGGTTTCGTCCGTCTTTTTCCAATAACCCTTCATGATCTGCGGGCCACGGGCGGCGATCTCTCCGGTCTCGCCGAGGGCGAGTTGTTTGCCCGCGTCGTCGAAACAGGCAACATCCGTTGAGGGCACCGGGATACCAATTGTGCCCTCGCGCGCCTTTCCGGGCGGTTCAAAGGTCAGAACGGGCGAGGTTTCAGTCAACCCGTAGCCTTGCAGCACTTCTGTGCCCGTGATCTCGCGCCAGCGCTCGGCAACGGAGGATTGCAGTGCCATGCCGCCCGCCCCTGCGAATTTCATGTGCTTGGGCGGTGAGTCCAGAAACCAGATTTCGTTGCACAGCCCGTTGAACAGCGTGTTCACGCCGCTCATCCACGTGATTTTGTAGTTCTCGAACGCGCGTTTCAGGTTGGACAGGGGGCGCGGGTTGGGGATCAGGATGTTGTGTGCGCCCAGTTTGAAGAACGCCATCATATTCACCGTGAAGGCGAAGATGTGATAAAGCGGCAGGGCGGTCAGGATGACTTCCTTGCCTTTTTCAAGGTCACTTCCCAGCAGTTCCATCGCCTGCTCTGTGTTGAACAGCAGGTTGCCGTGGGTCAGCATTGCGCCCTTGGCAACGCCCGTTGTGCCGCCGGTGTATTGCAATACGGCGACGTCATCGGTGGCGACACCCTGATGATAGGACCGGACCTCGATATTGTTGCGCGCCTTGTGCGTGCGCCCGGCGGCCAGAGTGTCGGGCAGTCGAATATGCGCCAATTCGATGGGCTTGACCGACTTATCCCAGTATTTCTGCACCAGCCCGACAATGCCGCGCGGCATGGATGGCAGGAATTCGGCCACGCGCGTCACGATCACGTTCGGGATCGGATGGCCTTGGGTCGCGGCCGGGATCTTGTCGGCGAACATGTCCACGATGACCAGCGCGTGCGGTTCTGCATCCTCGAACTGCTTGGCCATTTCCTCGGCGGTATAAAGCGGGTTCACGTTCACCAGAATGCAGCCAGCCTTGAAAACACCAAAGGCCACAACCGGAAAGCTGAGGCAGTTGGGCATCTGAACTGCGACCCGGTCCCCCACCGACAGTCCCGCAACTTCGCGCAGGTAGACGGCGAAGGCATCCGACATCTCGTCGATCTGGCCATAGGTCGCGGTGCCATTCATCCCGTTGGGCAAACAGCAGGTAAACGCCTTGCTGTCCTTGAATGTCTCGGCGACCGAGTGGATGAAATCAGGCAGGTTCCTGTACGCTGGCGTATCTATTTCAGCCCGCACGCCCGGTGCGTAAAACGACCTCCACGGTCGATCCGTATTTTTCATTGCTGCTACCCTGCCCGATCCTTGGTTCTGCAAGTTGTTAACTGATAATCGTATGTTGGGAAATAATGCTTGGATTTTACCTTGCGGCACAGTGGCTGTAGATGTGTTCGCTCCCGTCCGGCTTAGCCTTCGCCATCCCGTGTGATTACCGGTTTTGCGCTGTGTTCGATGGCGCGCGTTTCCGCCATATCGCCCATGTTCCTGATCTTGTTCCCATACCAGCGTGCCGCGGGTGCGGCGGTGATCCCGTGCAGGACCGCGCTGATCCAGACGGCGTTGATGGCGGTGTGCAAAATAGGATCACCATATGCTTCGGGGATTTGTTCCACGATCAGAAGCGCGAATAGCGCTGTGGCCAGTCCGCGCGGCCCGAACCAGCCGAAAAAGATGCGGGTCATAAAGGTTGCATCGGTCCCGATCAGCGACAGCCAGATGGCCAGGGGGCGCACAACGAAAAGGCTGAACAGGATGACGGCAAGCATCGTGACGTTCAGATGTGCAATCGCCTCCGGCACCAGTGCGGCCCCCAAGAGCAGGAAGGAGGCCCAGGCAAGGAGTTGTCCTTCGCTTTCGGTGAATTCGTAGACGAATTTGCACGCACCCTTGATGATCGCGCCAAAAACGAGGCCCGCAACAAAGGCCGAGATAAAGCCGTTGCCCCCGACCTGCACAGCGGCGAGGTAGGCCGCCCCTGCCATGGCAAGCGCGCCGACGCCTTCATATATCTCGGATGTCGATTTCAGCGCCTTTGCGCGCAGCAAGGCCCACCCGCCAACTGCACCCACAGCGATGCCAACCAGAGGGCCGAGCAGGATCTGCTTGAGCCCAAAGACCAGCCAGACGCCGCCATCCACATCTGTTTCCGCGCCCGTCAGGCTGGTGAAAAACAGAATAACCGGCAGGGCAAGGCCATCGTTAAGTCCGCTTTCGACGGTCAGCGCGCGCCTTGGCCGGATCGGGACGTTCGAGTTTGTGACAACGGCCTGCCCAAGGGCGGCATCCGTCGGCGACAGGATCGCGGCCAGCAACGCAACGGCAACGATTGGCCACGCAGGCAGAAAGATCATCCCGCCAAGCGTGCCCAGCACCATCGCCAGCGGTAGCCCGATCAACAGCATCCGCAGGGGCCAGACATGCCGCTTGCGCAAGGCCGCAAGGTCGATTTGTGCGGCATCAAGAAACAACAGCACGACCAGAGTGATCTCTGCGACAGGATGCAAAAGCCGATGGCTGTTGGCCTCTGACACCAGCCCCGACAGCGCCAGAGCGACCCCGAGTGCAATAAAGACCATCGGCGGTGTCAGGCTGGTTGTGGACAGACGATGTGCGATCATCGAAAACGCAGCCGTTGTCGCGCATATGATGAGAAAGCCGGTCACTTGTTTCGCGTGCCCTCGCATTGCCCGCCGCCTGAGCACGGGATCCCCAGGCCGGTTGCGTCAGGTTCTAACACATCTGAACGCCTTGGATGCTCATCACTCTTTTGACTCGCTTTTGGGGGCCGCTGATGTGTCTGCAGCCTCGATTGGCTGATCTGCATCCAACTCATCCTGGTCCGCACCCAGCGCGGCTGTTTCCGGCGTCGACATGCGGGCCATTGGTTTTGCCTGGAACGACACTTTGTTCTCGGTTTTGACAGGTGGCGCTTTTCTGATCCGGATGACGGCAAAGACGATCAGGAAGATGTGCGCGATTCCGGTGACAGCAAACAGACTGGCCGGACCGAAATTGGCCATGGAAAACCCGGCAACGGTCGGCCCGACGATTGATCCGAGACCGAACACCAGCAATAGCCCGCCGCTGACCTGAATGTAGGTGCCGGGTTCGGCATGGTCATTGGCATGGGCGACGATCACCGGGTACATTGAGAACACAGTTGCGCCAAACAGTGCAGACAGGCCCAGAACGACGCCCGGATGGGACGCGCCGCTGACCAGGAACAGAACATCGGCCAGCAGCGCAAAGCCCGTGATGCCAATCAGCACCTTGCGCCGATCAAGCCGGTCAGACGCGATGCCGACCGGAATTTGCAGCGCGGCGCCCGCCAGAATTGGAATGCTGGCGAACAGCGCGATGTCCCCGAGCGAAAGACCGATCCGCGCACCGTAGACCGCAGCCAGCGTGCCGAAGGATGCGTTAGACACTCCGACCATCAGCACCGCAAAGAAGGCAATTGGCGAATTTTTCCACAGGCTTTTGAGGTTCAGGGACACCTGTGTCAGCGGTCGCGGCGTTGTTGTCGCGCTGATCGCGGTGGGCAGCAGTGCGAGGCAATAGACCATGGCCGCAAGCACAAAGAAGAAGAACCCGTTTGCATCCCCAAGCGTCAAGACCATCTGGCCCGCCGTTGTCGCGGCAAGGTTCACCATCGTGTAAATGCCAAAGACGCGCCCGCGCGATGACGCTTCGGTCCGCTCGTTCAGCCAGCTTTCCACGATCATCGCCGCACCGGCAAAGCAAAAGCCCGACAGGGCGCGCACGGGTATCCACACCCAGGGTGTGATCGCAACCAGCGAGAGCAGGACGGCAATGGCGGCAATCGCGCACATCGCGCCAAATGCCCGAATATGTCCGACGCGCGCCACAAGTGACGGGGTGCGCAGGCATCCGGTCACGTAACCAATCGCCCAGCCCGTCCCGAGCAGTCCAAGTGATGTTGCGGTGAAACCTTCGGCCTCGCCGCGGATGGGCAGGATCAGGCTGTTGACCCCCCCGGCGAACAACAAAAATGCTGAACCCAAGAGAAGTGCGGCCAGTGACAGAAGGCTTTTGACCATAGACCAGACGTATCCCGTTACGCAGTATCGAATTCCATGCGTTGGTGTCGGACCACGACGAGAAACTCGGCTTGTTTTCTCAGGATAGAGTTAAAAGCCGGTATTGCCCAACATGTTTGTTTGGTGGCGGGCGTCCGGTTACCCCCCAAAGTCCATTGGCAGTTCCAGACCCCGTTTCGCGGCACCGGCAGTGACTGCTTCTTGCAGGGTCTGGTTTTTGGCCAGCAAACGACGAAACCGTGCTTCGTCCAGAACAAGCAGGATTGACGGAGCAATGGCGCGCGCGTCTGTGCGAAAGGGTTTTTGGGTCAGGATGGCCATCTGCCCAAACATCTCGCCCCGGCCAAGGCGCCATGTGTGCCCGGCCCCCTTCAACTCCACCGCCCCCAACGCGATAAAGAATACGCCCTTGGGCGGGCTGTTCCGCGCGACGATCAACTCTCCGGCATCGACGAATGTCGTTTTCAATACGCGCGCCAGCCGCCGCAGGTCACTGTCCCCCAGGGACGCAAAGATCGGAACCTGGCGGGCCAGTTCTGCCTTTTGCACAGCAATGTCGAGCTTGGGTCTCTCTTCGACATCGCTTTCACGGGTGGCGACGTCCTGCATGAGGGCGATGAACAGCTCTGAGCCGATCAAACCGTCGTCGCGCATGGCCGCGTATTCGCGCGTTTCCAGCCGCAGCGCCGTGCGCCGAATGAACCGTCGCTCCAACTCGTCCGCATATCCGGGATATTGCAGGCGCAGACCCTCAAGAGCAGTGTCGACCGTCTCGATCCGACGTGCCAGCAACTCTGCCAGCAGATCGGCCACGCGTCGCCCGTGAATGCGCCGGATGCGCCCGCCGATAAAGTCGTCGAGATCGCGCAGGATCAGCTTTAGCGACAGAAGAAACTCAAACCTGTCGGCCGTCATCCGCGCGAGCATTCCAGGCAGCCGAAACGTGTTATGCAGCAACAGCGCAAGGCGGAAGGACGGCCCGTAATTCGTGCTTTGCTGGGCGGCCTTGCGATATCCCGTGCGCCCGTTTGTGCGTGTGCTTTCGATCAGGCGATCCGCGCCGTTCAGCAACTGCTCGCTCATGCGTGCCGAAATGGTGCGCTCGCGGCGACAGCTCAGAATGGTGTCCCGCTCCGCTCCGGCCAATGCGATCAGGCCCAGCGTGATGCGGTCCCGGTCCAAGATATCCTTGCTCTCTTCGGCGGCGCGGACCGCGTCTTCCAACCGTTCGCCAAATTGTTTGGCCTCGGATCGCACGATGTCATGGGTCAGTTCGTAGTTGCGCGAGGTTTCGGCGATGTCCTCGCGCACGGTTTGCAGTGAGACCGCGACCACCTGCCGGGACAGGGCCTCGTCCAGCGGGGACAGGCGATCAAGCCCAAGCCACGCAATCACCATGCGCAAGGTGGTCCCCTGCACAATCAGCGTGAACAACACGTACCCCGTGGCCAGAATACCAACCAACCGTTTGAGTTCGAGCGGGATGCGCAGGCTTTCGGTGACGGCCAGCGCCAGTGCCAATGTGACGGCCCCGCGCAGACCACCCCACAGAATTGCCGTGCGATATGGGCGTTCCACGGGCGGTGACAGGCGCAATTGGTTCAGAACCGGAAGCAACCCGTAAAGCACAGCGGCCCGCGCGGCGGTGGCGGCCAGAATAACAACGGCCAGCAACCAGAAATCGGACAGCCGGACTTCTTCGAGCATCCGGGGGATCAACAGGGCCGCAAGAATAAAGATCAGGGAGCCGGACCAGTGAGCAAGAAGGTCCCACACCTCGCGCAGATTGCCCCATGACGCGGGCGACAGACGCCCCGGCCCCAGAAATGCAAGCGTCAGGCCAGACACCACAACGGCAATGACGCCGGATGCGCCCACGCTTTGCTCTGCAATGATATAGGCCAGATAGGGCAGCGCGACCGAGATCGAAATCTGCGCACGATCATAGTTGGCAAAGAGGGCCATGGACCACAGCGCAATGCGCGCGACAATCCAACCCGTGACAGCGCCGCCCAACATCAGAAGCGGAAAGCGGGCCAGCGCATCACCCAGATTAGGGTCAGGCATGCCAAGCGTAACAAACCCCATGAACAGCCCGAACAGCGCGATGGCGGCGGCGTCATTGAGCAGGCTTTCCCCTTCAATGATCCGCACAAGTCGGCTGGGCGCTGCAAAGGAGCGGAAGATGCTGACGACGGCGGAAGGGTCCGTCGTTGAGATGATCGCGCCGATCAGCAGACACCCGGCTAGGGGCAGTGCACTGACCCAGGACAGGGCGTATCCCACGAACAGTGTCGCCACGACGACGGCCACCACGGCCATGACCAGAATGGGCACCCAGTCGTCAATGACGCGCCGCAGATTCATGCCCAGCGTCGCCTGAAACAGAAGTGTGGGTAGAAAGAGATACAAAAAGACGTTTGAGCGGATGGGAAAGCTGAGGATCGCCTCGGCCACGGGGTTCAGGGCATCCGTCAGGTGCGTGCGCAGGAAAAAGGTCGCGCTGACCCCGATCAGCACGCCCAGCATCGCAAGAATGACGGTATAAGGCAGGCGCAACCGCGCAGCGAGCGGTTCGGCAAACCCGATGACCGCAAAAAGCGATACGACAATTGTGATGACGATGACGATGTCCATTCGTCCCGACACGCTAAGGTGCCACGCGACGAACCGCAATTGGAGGGAGGCCATTCATGTGACGCGTAGGCAGAGCGCTGTGGATGAGCGTCCGTTTGGCAACATTGACTGTCATGAGAATGCGCAAAGCGCGGCTGTTGTTCGGACTTCAGGTGAGTGTGGCTGGGATGGTAGGATTCGAACCTACGGTACACTGTACCAAAAACAGTTGCCTTACCACTTGGCTACATCCCAACGTGACGCGCTAATTAGTCTGCCACGGCACAGCGCGCAAGCCCTTTTGCCGCAAAAAGCTGATCATTCCGTTAGCCCGTTGTCAGATAGAAGATCCGGCGTTTCGGGATCGTTTCTTTCGGCTTCGGCGATGCGGTCAAGGGCGGCTTTGGATGTGTCCTCGACATCTGTGGCGACTGTCAGGGCTGCCTTGGGTGGCTCGGGGCGCACTTCGGGGCGGGCGATTTCTTCGAGGCTTGGCGCGCCGCCGACCATCTGGATACGATAGGTCGTGTCGGGCACCTCGATCCCCTCGGCTTCGATGGCGGCCTTGACCATGCGGATCCCTTCGCCCTTGGCAAGTGCAAGGGACGTATCGTTCTGATCGATCCATCCCGTCACCACAAGAATCACCGATCCGTCGCCAATCCGCTCGATCCACGACATTGGCGCGGGATCCTTGAGGACAAATGGCAGCTCTCCCACCACACGGTCTGTCAGCGTGCGCACCTGATCCAGATCAGCGTCCGAGGCCACGCCGATTTCGAAATCAAAACGCCGTTCGTTGTTGGTCGAATAGTTCACGATCCGGCTTTTGAACACGGTCGCGTTGGGGATGCGGATGTGGTTGCCATCAAAACTGAGCAGGATGGTGGCCCGGCTGGTCAGGCGGATGACCTTGCCGACATCCCCCTCGATCTCGACAATGTCATTGGGCCGGAAGGGCTGGCGGATCGACAGCATGATCGATGCGATAAAGTTTTCAACCGTGTCGCGCACCGCAAAACCGATGGCAAGGCCGACGATCCCCGCAGCCCCGAGGATCGTGCCCAGCAGGGCCGTCGCCCCGAGGATATCGAGCGCTATCACCAGCCCGCTGACAAAGAACACCATGCGCACGATCTGGCGATAGATGTTGGCGATGAAGGCGTTGGGCGCGATGCGATCCCAAGGGTAGCGCATGCGTGCGAGCAGAATACCGGCAAACAGCACCACCAGAAACGCACACAAGGCCACCGCTGCCAGTGGCAACAGGGCAATGGCCTGGGTAAGACGGGTCTGGAACCGTTCGACTGCCGGGTTCAGGCGCGCCACCACGTCCGTCGTTTCGGTCACTTCGTTTTCGATGGCCACGACCCCTGCGACACGGGCCACGATGTCGTTCAGCCGGTCGGCCTTGGGGCCGTCGATGGTTGTGCCGCGCAGGGTCACGATGCCGGATGACACGGTGACGGTGACCTCTTCGTAGCCGTCCAATTCACTAAGGATGTCGCGGATACGCACGGCGATGGCCGCGTCCTGCGTTGCACTGTCCTCAACCTCAATCGTGCCTTGGGGTTGGTCTGTGTTCTGAGCAAGTGCCGGTGCCGCACACAGGCATAACAGCAGAACGAGAACGCGCATCATTGGCTGACATCCACAAGGATTGCGCCCGCGCGATTGCCGGCCTCGACCGCTTCGTGCGCGGTGGCGCAGTCTTTCAGGGCGTGAACCTCGGCGATGGGGCATTTCAGAGCGCCTTGTTCGAGGGCCGCGTGCAGGCGCTTGATCGCCTGTTCGCGTTCAGTCGGAGGCAACAGGTAGATCAGAAGGATGTCGATGGTCACGGCCTTGAACAGCATTGGCCCAAAGGCGAGTTCGGGTGTCATATTCTTGGCCGAACCGTAAGCGGCGATGGTGCCATTGGGCGCGATCACTTCGGCATCAACGGCGGCGTTGACGCCGAATTCGACTTCGACGATCCGGTCCACAAAGACTTGGTTCGTTTCTTCAAGGATCGCCTTCGCAAGGTTGTTGTTGGTGTAGTCAATCACCGCATCCGCACCAGCATCTTTGGCCGCAGTCAGCCCATCACCACGCGCTGTCGCAATGACGTGCGCACCACCCCATTTTGCCAGTTGAACCGCTAGCAACCCCACGGTTCCCGCGCCGCCTTGCACCAGCACG
Organism: Tateyamaria armeniaca; assembly: GCF_045797845.1. Lineage (NCBI taxonomy): Bacteria > Pseudomonadati > Pseudomonadota > Alphaproteobacteria > Rhodobacterales > Roseobacteraceae > Tateyamaria > Tateyamaria armeniaca. The sequence goes on along the minus strand of NZ_JBHDIY010000002.1, from coordinate 379,692 downwards.
GTTTGGCCGGCCACATCGCCACCGCCAAAGACTGCATGGGCGGCCGTCAGGCCCGGAATGCCCAAAACAGCGCCGGTTTCCAGTGATATGGCGTCTGGCAAGGTGATTGCCTGATCGGCTGGAAGGCAAATATGCGTGGCCGCCGTGCCGAAGGCGCGTTGCCACTGCCCGTTCCAGATCCAAACACGGCTGCCGATACGCCCGCTCGGCACACCAGCGCCGACAGCCTCGATCACGCCTGATCCATCGCTGTGCGGGATGATCCGCTCGAACGGTGGTTTTGTCACACCGGGGCGCGTCCCGGCGCGCGCCTTGACGTCGGACGGATTCACACCGGAGAATGCCAGCCGCACCAGCACCTCGCCCGGTCCGGGCGTAGGCGTCGGAATGTTCGTGACCTCAAGCACGTCGCGTGCAGGGCCGAAAGTGGTGTAGGATACGGATTGCATGATAATTGTCCGGCAAGGCGATGTTATGTCACCAAGACTAAACAAGCGGGGCGGAATGGCCAGCCCAGACCCGCGACTTTGACAGGAAAACCCGAAATGACCAAACGCGTCCTCATCCCGCCAGCGCTGCGCGCGGCCTGTGCGCAGGCAGGTATGTCACCCGGCATCCAATCCGGGGGCTTTGTGTTTTTGACCGGGGTGACGGGCTCTGCGCCGGATGGGGCGATGCCAACAGAGGACGTGGCGCAATTCAAAGCCTGCTTTGACAAGATTGCATCGGTGCTGTCCGAGGCGGATATGGGTTTGGACAATCTTGTCGAGATGACAAGCTATCATGTGGGCCTGCGCGCGCATTTCGATGACTTCGATACTGTGCGGCGAATGTATCTGAGCGATCCCTATCCGGCGTGGACGGCTGTCGAAGTGGCGGGATTGCGCCGCATCGGAGCTGTTGTTGAAATCCGGGCAGTGGCGGCGTTGCCGGGCGCGGCAGGCTAGTCGCGCAATTCGTCCATGGCGACACCCCATAGACGTGCCTTGGGTGCCCAGCCTTTGTATCCGGCCGCCGTCACGCGGCACCATTCCGGATCGCATTTGCCCAGACGTGCGATCACGCCTGCTTCAAGTGCTGCGGCAACCGGCGCCTCGGCCTCGGGGCGGGTGCGGATGGTCAGCATGTCCTGTTCGATCAGTACCGTGCGGGTACCTGAAAGCAGCGAATAATGCACCCAGCCGCCCAGACCGTCACGATCCTCGACCCGCCGCCAATGGCCATGTTCGGCGGTGATCTGAAGCGGCATATCGCGGCGGGTGTACACCCAGTCGATCCGGTGGGACAGGGACGGACCACGGCGCACGTTGCCCTCGGCGGCCTTGAGAGACACGTAGCGGGGCAGTGGCAGATTGGTGACCGGGCCGACATCCTTGGCCAGCGCAGGCCCCGCCAGAATGCAAACGCATAGCAGTGCCCGCAGGACATCCACGATTTGTGAAGTTTTGCGCATCTCTCGCCTCTTGAAATGGCCGAGGTTCTTGTGCCTCGTGCTCACATCCGCCACCATGCTCTGAAATGGCGCAAACGCCAAGGCCGGGGAGGGCGCAAATGCCAAAGGATCGTCTGAGTGTTGTCGTTACGCGACGGTTGCCCGCAGAGGTGGAAACCCGGCTGAGCGAATTGTTTGACGTCCGTCTGCGCGACAGCGATGACGCGATGAGCCGGGCCGAGATTGTCGAGGCGATGAAGACCGCGGACGTGCTGGTGCCCACGATCACGGATACGATTGATGCCGCGATGATCGGACAGTCCGGGGATCGCCTTAAACTGATCGCGAATTACGGGGCAGGGGTGGACAATATCGACGTGGCCACCGCCCGCCAGCGCGGCATTCTGGTGTCCAACACGCCCGGCGTTTTGACTGAGGACACAGCGGACATGACCATGGGTCTGATCCTTGCCGTGACCCGGCGCATGCCCGAAGGGCTGGCGGCGATGCAGTCCGGGACATGGGATGGCTGGACCCCGACCGCGTTTCTCGGCGGTCGCATCGCGGGGCGCCGTCTGGGCATTCTGGGCATGGGGCGGATTGGCCGGGCGGTCGCAAAGCGTGCCGCTGCGTTCGGCATGCAGGTGCATTATCACAACCGCCGTCGCCTGCGCCCGGAAGTCGAGGACGAATTGCAAGCCACGTGGTGGGAAAGCCTTGATCAGATGGTGGCGCGGATGGATGTGCTGAGCGTGAACTGCCCGCACACACCGTCGACATTTCATCTGATGAACGCGCGCCGTCTGAAGTTGATGAAACCCGACGCCGTGCTTGTAAACACGTCGCGCGGCGAGGTCGTCGACGAAAACGCGCTGACACGTATGCTGCGTGCAGGTGAAATTGCGGGCGCAGGCCTAGATGTCTACGAGGGCGGCACACAGGTGAACCCGCGCCTGCGCGAATTGCAGAATGTCGTCCTGCTGCCGCATATGGGGTCGGCAACGCGCGAAAGCCGGGTTGAGATGGGCGAGAAAGTTATCATCAATATCAAGACCTTCGACGATGGGCACCGTCCGCCTGATCAGGTGGTGCCTTCCATGTTGTAAGACAGCGGACAACACCCCGTTATCCGCCGAGGGTCTCCAAAAGACCCTGTTTGCTCAAAAGGAGAGAGATATGCGCTTTTGCCTGACTGTTGCCTTTTCCCTGATCGCGGGGGCCGCGATTGCCCAGCAGACCGCCGACGCTGTCCAGCCCGAGGGCGGGACGACCGGAGCTGCGGTTGCCACATCTGAAAACGTCGCTGCCGCATTGGCCGCCAAGGATGCCGGCACCCCGATCACGGCCCAGAACTATATGGTCGCGGCCGCAAATCCGCTGGCCGTGCAGGCCGGAGTTGATGTGCTGGCCGAGGGCGGCACAGCCGCCGATGCGCTGGTCGCGGTGCAGACGGTCTTGGGTTTGGTCGAACCGCAATCGTCAGGTCTTGGCGGTGGCGCATTTCTGGTCTGGTATGACGCTGCCACGCAAAGCCTGACAACGCTGGATGGTCGCGAAACCGCACCGCTTGCGGTCACGCCTACGCTGTTTCAGAACGATGATGGCACAACGATGGGCTTTTTCGACGCGGTTGTTGGTGGCCGTTCTGTCGGAACACCCGGCACGCCCGCACTTCTGGCCGAGGCGCATGCGCGGTGGGGCAATCAGCCGTGGGAAGGTCTGTTTGATGCGGGCATTGATCTGGCAACGGACGGGTTTGAAGTTTCGCCGCGCCTTGCAGGCCTGATCGAGCGGGACGCTGAGCGGTTGTCTGTTTTTCCAGAGACTGCCGATTATTTCCTGCCGGATGGAGCGCCGTTGGCGGCGGGCACCACGCTCAAGAACACGCCTTATGCGGTCACCTTGCGCGCCCTTGCCACAAGCGGGGTGGACGCGTTCTATACCGGTCAGATCGCTCAGGACATCGAAGCGACGGTGCAGCAATTCTCCGCCAATCCCGGTGTGCTGTCTCAGCTTGATCTTGCCGTTTATCAGGTCAAGGAACGTCCGCCGGTCTGCGCCACGTATAGGGCCCATGATATCTGTGGAATGGGTCCACCATCTTCCGGCGCGCTGACGATTGGGCAAATCCTGGGGATGCTGGAAAACTATGATCTGGCGGACCTTGGGCCTGAGAACCCGGAAAGCTGGCGTTTGATCGGGGATGCCTCGCGCCTCGCCTTTGCGGATCGCGGGCGCTACATGGCGGACAGTGATTATGTGCCGATGCCCACGGCAGGTCTGGTGGACCCATCCTATCTGGCCGAGCGTGCTGCCCTGTTGGACGCAGATGCCGCATTGCCCGAGGTTGCGCCGGGCAGCCCCGCCTTTGATCACAGCCTGAACTGGGCAGACGATCAAAGCATCGAACTGCCATCGACCTCTCATATCTCGATCGTCGACAGCTATGGCAATGTCGTTTCGATGACGACGACCATCGAAAATGCCTTTGGCTCGCGCCTCATGGTGCACGGGTTCCTGCTGAACAACGAGTTGACCGATTTCAGCTTTGCCACCCATGTTGACGGCGTGCCGATTGCCAATGCCATTGCGCCGGGCAAGCGGCCACGATCTTCGATGGCCCCGACCATCGTTATGAAGGATGGTGCACCGGTTCTGGCAATTGGCAGCCCCGGTGGCAGTCGGATCATCGGCTATACCGCCAAATCGATCATTGCGTGGCTCGACTGGGATATGGACGTTCAACAGGCCGTCAGCCTGCCACATGCGGTGAACCGGTTCGGGACATATGACGTCGAAGACGGCACTACGGCCACCGATCTCGGACCGGCCCTTGAGGGCATGGGATCTCGAAGTCAATGTGCGCGATCTGAATTCGGGCCTTCATGCCATTGCCATTGGCGATGTGTTGCAAGGCGGGGCCGATCCAAGGCGTGAAGGGATTGCGCTGGGCGACTGAGCCCGGCCAAGGGGAAAGAGAACACTTATGGCACAAGCTATTGATCTGCCACGCAATGAGGATGGGATCGCCACAGCGCTCGGCGTCCTCAAGCAGCAATTTGGCGACCGGTTCCACACCGGGCAGGCGATGCGCGACCAGCACGCGCACACAACCACATGGATCGTGCCCCAGGCCCCTGACGCTGTTGTCTTCCCCAACTCGACCAAAGAAGTGTCGGACATCGTAAAAGTGTGCGCCACGCATTCGGTGCCGGTTATCCCCTATGGGACGGGCACGTCGCTGGAAGGACATGTGAATGCGCCTGCGGGTGGAATTTCGGTTGATCTGAGCGGGATGGACGAGATCATTTGCGTAAACGCCGAAGACCTTGATTGCGTGGTGCAGCCCGGCGTGACGCGCGAACAACTCAACACCTATCTGCGCGACCGTGGCCTGTTTTTTCCGATTGATCCGGGGGCCAATGCGTCGCTTGGGGGCATGGCTTCGACCCGGGCGTCGGGCACCAACGCGGTGCGCTATGGCACGATGAAGGACAACGTTCTGGCGCTTGAAGCCGTGATGGCGGACGGGCGCGTGATCCGTACAGCGCAGCGCGCCAAGAAGACGTCGGCGGGCTATGATCTGACACGGCTTTTGATCGGATCCGAAGGGACACTGGGCCTGATCACCGAAGTTACGTTGAAACTGCAGGGCATACCCGAGGCAATACACGCCGCTCGGATGTCATTCCCATCAATTGATGCGGCCTGTCAGGCGGTGATGACCACGATCCAGTATGGCATCCCCGTCGCCCGTATCGAGTTGATGGACGAGTTGAACGTGCGCGCCGCCAACGCCTATGCCGGTCTTGATCTGCCGGAAACACCGCTGTTGCTGCTGGAATTTCACGGCTCGGACAATTCGGTCGTGGAACAGGCCGAGATGTTTGGGTCAATAGCAGAGGATGCGGGCGGCTTTGATTTTGCAGCCACCGGATCGGCGGAGGAGCGCAACAAGTTGTGGAAGGCACGCCATGATCTTTACTGGGCGACGTTGCAGTTGCGCCCGGGCGCGCAAGGGATTTCGACGGATGTCTGTGTGCCAATCTCTCGTCTTGCCGAAGCGGTTACGGGGGCGCAGGCCAAGGCCAAGGAATTGGACCTTCTCGCCCCGATTGTCGGTCATGTCGGGGATGGGAATTTCCACAGCCTCGTGCTGATCGATATGGACGACAAAGATGAAGTGGCCCGCGCCGAAATGTTCACCGCGTACCTTGCGGATGAGGCGATCCGCCTTGATGGCACGTGCACGGGTGAGCATGGGATTGGGCAGGGCAAGATGCCCTATCTGGTCAAGGAATTGGGAGCCGCTGTCGAGTTCATGGCCGCCATCAAGGGCGCACTGGATCCACAGGGCATTATGAACCCGGGCAAGATTTTCAGCGCGCGTCAGGGTTAGACCAGTGCTGCGATTGATCTTTGCCGCGGTCCTGATGTTGTCACCTTTTGCAGCATTTGCTCAAGACAACAGCGCGGCCTATCGCATCGAGATCGCGCTCGACTGGTCAGCAGATCCGGCGGAGGGTCATCCGGCTGATCCGCATTGGTCGCGCCTGATCGCCGTTGCACATTCCTCTCGATACGCGCTGTTCGAAGATGGCAGCACGGCGTCTTCGGGCCTCGCCCTCGTTGCCACAAACGGGCGGGTATCCGTTCTGGATGCGGAATTGGCCGAGGCGCGTCGGCGGGGGCGGGCAGGTGAGCCAGTGGTTGTTCCGGGCCTTGCAAGCGGTGTCGGGACGTTTGATCTGCAACTGAAGCTGGATACAAAACTCTCGCATGTCGCCTTTGTGACGATGCTGGCCCCCAGCCCGGATTGGTTTTCGGGTGTCAGTGGCGTGGCCTTGTACGTGGATGATGCGTGGTTGGAACAGGTGCGTGTGCCTTTATGGGTCTGGGACGCAGGCGCTGACAGCGGCCCCGACTTTGAAGGGCCAAATGTGGACACACAACCACGACAATCAGTGCGACTGCTGACCCATCCCGCATTCTTGCGGCCAGATGGGATGAGGCCCATCGGAACGGCGACTTTCACCCGCCTCCCGTAATCTGGCGGACGCGCAGGCGCTCGACGCGATTGTTAAGGGGGCTCTGCCCCCGGCCGTGCGGCCTCCCCGTGGTAATTTGGGCCAAGAGAAGTCAGATGCGCGTCACACGTCGTTTTTTCACTGTGAGCGGTCGGCTTGTTGGCGCGCGTTTCCGCTGGGTTTTCTAGAAGATACCTGTCTGTGCGAGGGAGTCGGGACATGAAAACGCAAGTCAAAGCACTGGTGGTCGGCGGCGGCGCCGTTGGAACCTCGATCGCCTATCATCTGGCGCGCGCGGGCTGGGACGATGTGATGCTGCTGGAGCGTGACGAGTTGACCTCTGGGTCCACATGGCATGCGGCCGGGTTGCTGCCCTATTTCAACATGTCTTTCGCAACGACGCACATCCACGACTATTCGATCAAGTTCTACAAAACTCTTGAGGAAGAAACCGGCCTGAACGCGGGCTTTGCTGTCGTAGGCAACCTGCGCATGGCGCAGACGCAGGAGCGCATGGACGAATACATGCTCTATGCCTCGACCGCCGAAACCTGCGGCGTGCCTTACGAATTCATGACGCCAGAGCAGATCAAGGCGAAATGGCCGCTGATCCGTACCGAGGATCTGAAGGGCGCGCTGTATCACCAGACCGACGGCTACATAAACCCGGCTGATGTCACCATGGCGATGGCCAAGGGGGCCCGTCAGCGCGGTGTGATGATCGAGCGCAAGTGGCAGGCGGACGCCTTTCACTGGAATGGTGAGGCCTGGGAAGTGACGGCCACCAAGATGGTGGAAAAAGGCGGCAACCTTGTGCCCAGTGACGAGCAGATCGTGATCACCGCCGAGCATGTGGTCACAGCCTCGGGCAACCACGCACAACGCACGGCCAAGATGCTGGGCATCAAGATGCCCGCCATCCCGGTCGAGCACCAGTTTATTGTGATGGAACAGGACCCCGAACTGGTGAAGTTTCGCGAGGCTGGCAACCCAGAGCACCCGGTGATCCGTGACGCGGATGCACAATCCTATGTGCGTGAAGAACGCGGCGGCTGGATTCTGGGTGTCTATGAAAAGAATGCGCCCGCGCGTTTTGAATACGGCGTGCCTGACAGCTTCCGCGCGGACCTGTTCCAGCTTGATCTGGAGCGGATCGAGGAACAGTACATGGCGATGATCCACCGTGTGCCGTCCTGTGAGGAAAGTGGCCTCAAGGACGATTTCAACGGACCGATCTGCTACACACCCGACGGCAATCCACTGGTCGGCCCTGCGCCGGGCCTGCGCAACATGTGGCTGGCCGAGGGCTTTTCCTTTGGCATCACGGCGGCGGGCGGCACAGGCTATTACCTGGCGCAGATGATGGTGGAGGGCGAGGCCGAGATCGACATGGCCTCGCTTGACCCCAAGCGCTACGGCGACTGGATGACCACCGAGTTTGCCGCGCGCAAGAACGAGGAATGCTACGACCACGTCTATATCCTGCACCACCCGGATGAGGAGCGGCCTGCTTGTCGCCCCTTGCGCACCTCGCCCGCCTACGACCGCCAAGCGGCCAAAGGCGCGCAGTTCGGGTTTGTGAACGGGTGGGAGCGGCCGAACTACTATGGCCCTCTGGATGCACCGGAAAACTTTGACCATGACGCGCGATCATTTCGACGCGGTGGCTGGTGGCAATATGCGGTGGACGAGGCAAAGGCGATCCGTGAGGGCGTTGGCCTGATCGATGCCACCGCCTTTACCAAGCACCGGATTACCGGGCCGGGTGCGACTGCGTTTCTGGATTGGTTCACCACCAACAAGCTGCCGAAAGTAGGCCGGATCAACCTGACCTACGCTTTGACGGCTGCCGGAACGACACGCACGGAATATACCATCGTGCGCAATGGCGAGAATGATTACTATCTGGTCTCTGCGGGGGCCTGGACGGCCTATGATCAGGATTACCTTTACAAGGCGATCGAGGATATGGAGCCCAAGTTTGGCCGTATCAACGAACAAGAGGTGACAACCCAGTGGGGCGTGTTCGCCATTGCGGGACCGAAGTCGCGCGAAGTTTTGAAGGCGTTGATCAAGGATGCCGACCCTGACACCGCGCTGTCCAACAAGCGGTTCCCGTGGTTGAGTGTGCGAGATATCGAACTGGGGATGTGCCCGGTGAAAGCGATCCGTGTGGCCTATACGGGCGAGCTCGGCTGGGAATTGCATCACCCCATCGAGATGCAGAATTACCTTTGGGATCAGCTGGTCGCCGCCGGAGAGCCGCATGGCATGAAGCTGGTCGGCGCGCGGGCACAGAACTGGTTGCGGCAAGAGAAGTCCTATCGCGCTTTTGGTACCGAACTGGGGCGCGATGCGACGCCACTTGAAGCGGATTTGCCGCGCTTTGTCGATCTCAGCAAAGACTTTCATGGCAAAGCGGCGATGGAGGCGATTGGTGTGCGTTCAAAGTGCGTGACGCTGCTGATAGACGGGCCCGACGATGCGGACCCGTGGGGGCGAGAGGCGCTCTATCACGGCGACACCCGCGTCGGTCGTCTGACCTCCGGTGGCTATTCAGTGGCCTTCGGGAAATCCATCGGCATGGGTTACGTCAGACCAGAGCAGGCGGTGCCGGGCACCAAGTTGCAGGTCAAGATGTTTGACCAGCTCTGGGACGCCGAAGTTGTGCAAGACAGCCCCTATGATCCCAAGAACGAGGTGATCCGCAAGGACGGGTAAGGCTTGGTCAAGTTACCGGATTGTGCGTTGCCGCAACCACGATTCCCAAGCTTCCGTCGTGCCGTTGAAGGCGTTGATGTCGACGGAGCCGGGCGTGTTGGGCAGAGTGCCGGTGGCGGTGTACTGCCAAAAGCGCCAGGGCTGACCGGGAAAGGCTTCGCGCGGGGCCTTGGCCGTCGTACGCAGCCAGAAATCAACGCCCTTGAAGGCACCTAGCCCGTTCTCGCGGTAAAACCTCGGGGTGGTATAGATGATCGGTGTCTGTCCGAAATGGGCGGCAACGATGTCCATCCAGCGCTGCATTTCATTGCGGACGGTGGCCCCATCAGGCCGGCGCTGGCAGGTGGGCGAAAACGGGTTCCACTCCATGTCGAGCACCGGGGGCAGGGTGCCGCGTGTACGGGGTACGTTGTCGATGAAGAACTGCGCCTGTACCTCGGGCGCGGTGCAGAAATAGTAGAAATGGTAGGCGCCACGTTTGATCCCAGCACGGCCTGCACCTTGCCAGTGGTCATCGAACTTGATGTCTTTCAGATCGCCCCCTTCTGTCGCTTTCAGAAAGGCGAATTCGATGCCCACTGCCTTGGCCCGGTCCCAATCGACAAAGGTCTGGAAGCGGGCAGCGTCCATGCCGCGCACCGGAAACGTGGTCGGCTGGCGACCCGAGAATTTGACCGGGTCCGTGTCCCCGATGACCATAGGGCCATTAAACGGCGCAGGACCTGGGGCGCAGGCGGCAAGGAAAAAGAGCAGAAGGGCGAAGGTTCGGATCAGCATGGCGGCCTCTCGTGGAAACGTGCGGGGGACAGGGATGCGATGGTCGCATGGTCAATTTCAGGACTGTGCCCAAAGACGATATCAGCGAGCAACTGGCTGGCGGCGGGTGCAGTTTGAAACCCATAGCCGCCTTGCCCTGCGCACCAGACAAAGGACGCGTTTTCGGGGTCTCGCCCCAAGACCAGCGTGCGATCAGGCGCAAAGCTGCGCAGGCCCGCCCATGAGGTTTCCACCCGTGTGACCGGTTCGGTGACGTGCTGTGCATAGCGGTCAAACCCTTCGGCCAGCACCATGTCGTCGGCCCATGCGTCATGCGGTTCCACCGCATCCTCGTCCGCCGGTGAAACAAGCAGGGCGCCCGCGTCTGGTTTAGCGTACCATGCCTCACCAACCCCAAAGAAAATGGGCCAATGCGCCACGTTGTGCCCCCCTGGTGCGGGGATGCGCGCCATGGAGCGGCGCTGTGGTGTGATCCCGATTGGCATGATGCCAGCCATACCTGCGATCTGGTCGGCCCATGCACCGGCGGCGTTCACAATGATGTCGGCGGTTGTAACTTCATCACCGCACCTGACGCTCCACTGTTTGTCATGGGTGATCGCTGTAACAGGTTTGCCAATTCGCACCTCACCGCCGTTGGCACGCACTGTTTTCGCAAAATCCTGGATCATGCGGTCGGTGTCGATGTCGAACGCATCTGCGTGATAGGCCGCGCGGGTTATTGTGTCGTTCAGAATTGGAACGAGATCGCGTGCGTCCTTCACGGAAATCTCAGGGCATTTCATGGTTGTCGCATCCGCTTCGAATAAGGCGTCCTCGCTTGTTCGACCGACGAGCAAGAATCCTCTCGGGCTCAGATAAGGTTGGTGGAACGCGGCACTAGCCCGGTTGAGTTCAATAACAGACGGCAGCCCATAGTTTTCCTCGAACAGCGCGGCGGATCGTCCGGATGCATGGTAGCCAAGTGCATCCTCGCCTTCGATCAGCGTCACTTTGGCATGGGCGGACAACCGTGCGGCGGCCGAGACACCTGCAATGCCCCCTCCGATCACGATGATATCGCTCATGCCTCTTCGATCCGGTCCGTGGCGGGGGGCGGTGTGACGCTGAAGGCCGTGATCTGATCATAAACCTCTGTCGTCATGTCAAAGTCGAGCGCGGCAAGTGACGGCGCAAGTTGTTCAGCCGAGCGGGCAGAGATGATGGGGCGCGGGCGTGCGGGATGGGCCATCGCCCATGCGACGGCGAGGGTTGCCGCGCTGGTGCCCAGATCGGCAGCCAGATCGCTGATTTGTACCGCTGCCTGGCGCATCCATTCCACGTTGTAGCGTGCCGCGTACATCGAGATCTTCGGTCAGCCTCCCGGTTTCGCCGCGCGCGTATTTCCCGGTCAGCAGCCCGCCGCCAAGCGGGGAATAGGGTACGATCTCAAGCCCCTGATCCACACACATCGGAAAGATTTCAACCTCAGCCTGCCGTTTGACCAGACTGTGCATGGGTTGCACCATTTCGATCCTGATCTCGAAACTGGCAGCGACGGTTTGTGCCTTCATCACCTGCCACGCAGCAAAGTTCGAGACGGCAATATGCCTGATCTTGCCTTCGTGTTTGAGGGTCGCGAGGGCGTCAAAGGTTTCCTGCAAGGGCGTGTCGTCGTCAAAGCGGTGCAGGTATAGGATATCGACCATATCGAGTTGCAAGCGCTGCTGGGACGTGGCGAAACCGGTGAGGATATTGTCGCGGGTCGACCCACCTTCAAATGCGGCCTTGGTCGCGATGATCAGGCTGTCTCGTTCGTCCTTAATCATCTCACCCAGCAGGGTTTCGGAGGCGCCACCATTGTAGACAAAAGCCGTGTCGAAATGCGTGATCCCGGCAGCACGGGCGGCGTCATACATCGCCCGGCTTTGCGCCGCGTCAGAGCGTCCGCCAAATTGCATGGTGCCAAAAGTGAGGGGCGAGAGCGGGGTGCCGTCGAGGGATGTGATCATCCCCGATTGGTGCCATGACCGGCACCGGGTACGCAACGGTTATCGCAGTGACGTGTCCTGTGCTAGGATTTGACCCGACAGAGGAGGTGAACGCTATGGCTGATGGGTTCGAAAAGATGGTGGACGAGGCGTGCGCCTTTTTCACCCAGTTGGACGCGAACAACTCCAAGGATTGGTTCAACCCGCGCAAGGATCATTACAAGGAGGCGATTGCGGCCCCGGCTGGATTCTTTGCTGACCTGATGGCCGAAGACCTTGCGCGCCTTACGGGCAAGGCACACGCCCCCAAGGTCTTTCGAATCTACCGCGATGTGCGGTTTTCCAAGGACAAGACGCCGTTGAACACCCATCTGCATGTGATGTGGTCCCCGGCTGACAAAGATGTGCTTGCCCCGTCGTGGTTCTGGGGGCTGAGCCCGGACTATTTCATCCTTGGCATGGGCGTGATGGGGCTGCAGGGCGAAAGCCTGACCCGTTACCGCGCTTTTGTGGACAGTTGGGGTGATGGCTTGCAAGAGGCGCTGGATGATGCGGCTGCCGATCTTGGTGCGACGCTGAGCGACTGGGGGCCGGCGCCGCTGAAGAAAGTGCCCAAGCCCTATGATGCAGACCATCCGCATGCTGACTTGCTCAAGCGCAAGGCCTTGGCTGTCAGTGCGCCGATCCCCGAGAATTGGCGCGACACGGGTGTGGTCAAGGCGACTTTGAACAATGTCGAAGGGCTGCTGCCAGTGTGGGAGATGTTCGACAAGCATCTCTGACGGCTTCATCTGCTGAGTGGCGGTGACAAACAGTGCCACGACGCTGTCTTTGAACTGCTTGTCCCAGTAATCCGCAGATTTTTTTAACCCCAATGTCCATCGGCGCCCGTCCCATTCGTCATGGAAGTGAAAGCACTCACGCTTTCGCCAACATGAGGAGAGACGATCATGACCATCTGGACCCTACTTGCGAGCGGCGCAGGCGTGCTTGCCCTTGCTGCGGCGGGCACTTTGCTGTTGCCCCGCCACGTCCATGTCGAACGCCACGCAACCCTGCAGGGCGCCCCCGAGGCTGTGCTTGCGCTGGCCGCTTCCAACACGGGCTACCAAGAGTTCAACCCCTATCTCAGCGCTGATCCGGCGTTGAAAATAGCACCCTTCGGCCCTGAAACGGGCGTGGGGTCGGGTTTTGCCTTTGACGGCAAGGACGGGAAAGGCACGCTGGTCATCGCCGCAGTGAACGAAACGGCGGTGCATTATGACATCGACCTCGGTCCCATGGGTCAGCCGACGCAAACGATCAAAGCTGAGCCGGTGCCCGAGGGCGTGCGCGTCACCTGGAGCATGGACTCCGATATGGGATTTAACCCCGTGGGGCGCGTCATGGGCCTTTTCCTTGACGGCATGATCGGCAAGACTTTCGAAACCGGCCTGGGCAACCTTGCCGCTAAGATCTGAAGGAGGACTATCCATGCGTTACACGTTTTTGCTTTATACCGATCCGGCGGATCTGGCCCACATGACGCCCGAGGACTGGGCGGCTGAAAAGGAAGTCTATGGCGCTTACATTGGCGCGCTGAATGCGGCCGGAGTGTTTGTGGACACTGATTGGTTGCAACCTGTGACAACCGCAACAACACTCACGCTAAAGGGCGGCACACAGGTCGTGCAGGATGGTCCCTTTGCCGACACTAAGGAGACACTCGGCGGATACTTCGTCATTGATGTGCCTGATCTGGATGCGGCCTTGGCCTGGGCCCGGAAATGTCCAGCGGCCAAAACCGGCAAAGTCGAAATCCGTGCCACCGCCATGGGGGCCGAGTGAGCGATGCAGCCCGCGCTGCCGAACAGGCGGCGCGGGACAGTTACGGGCGCTTGCTTGCTTATCTTGCGGCGCGTACGCGCGACATCGGTCTTGCCGAAGATGCTCTTTCGGATGCCTTTGCCAAAGCACTGAGCACGTGGCCCGCGCAGGGTGTCCCGGACAAGCCGGATGCATGGTTGATGCGCGTGGCGCGCAACGCGATGACCGACCAACAGCGCCGCCTGGCGCGATTTCACGACGATGCGGAGGTGCCTGACATGCCTGCCCCGGAAACGGTCACCGATTTGCCGGACGAACGGCTGGCGTTGCTCATGGTGTGCGCGCATCCCGCCCTTGCTCGCGACTTGCATACGCCGTTGATGTTGCAGACAGTTCTTGGTGTCGAGGCGCGTGTCATTGCCCGCCTGTTCATGGTCTCTCCGACGGCGCTCACCAAACGATTGGGGCGCGCCAAGGCCAAGGTGAAAGCGGCCGGAATTCCGTTTTCCCTACCCGGTCCGGATGACTTGCCCGCAAGGGCCGAGGCCATCCGCGAAGCGATTTATGGCGTGCACGGATTGGACTGGGTCGATCCCGGGGATGGGCTTGGGGACGAGGCGTTGTACCTTGCCGATCTGCTGACATCCCTGTTGCCCGATGATCCCGAGGCGGCGGGCCTTGCCGCGTTGATCGCCTTTGGGCATGCGCGGGCGGATGCGCGCGTTGTTGACGGCGTTTTGGTGCCAACAAGCCAACAGGATGTGACGCGATGGAATGTGCCGTTGCAGCAATACGCAGACCGCCAGTTGACCCGCGCCTTTGCATTGGGTGCTCCGGGCCGTTTCCAGATCGAGGCGGCAATCCAACAGGTGCACATGGCGCGCAAGACCACCGGCACTACGGACTGGGACGCCCTAAATCGGCTCTATCACGCGCTGGTGCAGATTGCGCCGTCGGCGGGGGCGTTGGTTGCACAGGCCGTTGTGACAGCGCGGGTGCATGGGGCAACTGCCGGGTTGGACGCGCTGGGCCGCATTGAGGCCGAAACAGGGCTGGCTTTGCAGCCTTTGTGGGCCGCGCGCGCCGAATTGCTGGCCCAGATCGGAGACGCTGCTGGGGCCGATGTGGCCTACCAAAAGGCCATTGCACTGGCGACAGAGGCCCCGGTGATCCGGTTTTTACAAGCACAGCGTGCGGCATTTATAGATCGCATTTGAACGAAAATTCCGGTGCGGCGTGGCCGGTGGCAACCGATTGTCAACGCCTGATGTTCCACATCTGTACTCACGCGATGATTTCAGAATGAGGTTGGTATGGAGCGTGTTTGGGGCCTGTTGGCCTGCGTGGGATTGTGTGTTCAGGCCGCTTATGCCTGGGCCGAAGCGTTGCCGATGGCGAGCCGGGCGAGCCTTTTGACCGAACGGGCTCCGTTATATGTCCAGACATCGGTTTCTGCACCCTCTTCACCCAGCCTGTTTGCCGGGACAAGCGGCAAAAGCCTGTTTGCCCCCATGCCCGTTTCGCTGGCCGCACCACCTGCATTTGGTTCCATTCCCACCCCCGGTCTTGGACCTGTTGGTCAACTCAGATCGCTGATCGCGCACGCCGAGGCGGGTGCCAAAGGGTATGACGCGGTGCAATACGGGGCTGACATTCTGCCAGACGGGCCACCGACGTCGCTGACCTTGCAAGAGATTTTCGACTGGATCGACGAGACACCGGGACAGCCGCACGCGATCGGGCGCTACCAGTTCATCCCGCCGACATTGCACCGGCTGGTCAAACGACTGGGCATCAGTCCAAAAGCGCGGTTCAGCCCGCACGTACAGGATCAACTGGCAGACATCTTGCTGCAGGAAGCAGGCTTGCACCGTTTCCTTCGCGGAGAGATGGAGCGGCAGGTGTTTATGAACAACCTTGCCAAGATTTGGGCGGGACTGCCCAATGACACTGGCAAGTCGCACTATCACGGTTTCGCAGGCAACAAGGCGACAATGACCTGGACCTTCTTTGACGCGCAAATGGCCCGCATTTTTCCTGGCTGACAAAGCCAGTGGATGGCCGAGGGCCGTGCTGCTAGCCTGTTTGAAACTGTCCCACAGGACGTTCCCATGCACCCAAAATGTCCGATTAGAATTTTGAGACAGGCAAGTGGTCCTGAGCAATCTCTACAAACCTACGGTTGGAAAGGCACGGAGGTGGGCGAGATTGTACGCCAAATCAAAACACCCTCCAGATAAGAAATTAGTCTATATAAAATATGTATTTAGATATGCGAAAGCTTCAAATGAGGTGCGTACCTCAAAAAATGAGTGGACGTGAGGTGCGTACCTCAAATAGCGTTTAACCTGTCTGATGGACGATCTCGACGGCAGCATTTGAACTGTCGATTTCACTCTGGGAGGAGAACCTATGAAACATTTGAAACTGGCCTCAGCCAGCGCTTTGAGCATTGCAGCGGCATCATTTGCCAGCTCTGCTCAGGCCGACGACCTGACATTGTGCTGGGCTGCTTGGGATCCGGCAAACGCGCTTGTGGAACTCAGCAAGGAATTTGAAGAGCAATCCGGCCACACCATGAGCTTTGAGTTCATCCCATGGCCCAATTTTGCCGACCGCATGCTGAACGAACTGAACTCGGGCGGCAAGCTGTGCGACCTGCTGATCGGTGACAGCCAGTGGATTGGTGGCGGTGCCGAAAACGGACATTACGTCAAGCTGAACGATTTCTTTGATGCCGAGGGCATCAGCATGGACGACTTCGCCGAGGCGACTGTGTATGCCTATTCCACGTGGCCCAAGGGCACGCCAAACTATTACGCGCTGCCTGCGATGGGCGATGCGAATGGCTGGTTCTACCGCGCTGACTGGTTTGCTGATCCCGAGATTCAGGCCGCCTACAAGGACGCGACAGGTCAGGATCTGCGCGAGCCGCAAAGCCAGAAGGAAATGCTGCAGATCGCTCAATTCTTCCAAGGTCGCGAGATCGACGGCAAGACCGTTTATGGCGCGTCGATCTTTACCGAGCGTGGGTCCGAAGGGATCACGATGGGCGTGACATCCGCGCTTTATCCTTGGGGGTTCAAATACGAGAACACGCCCGGCTCTTACGACATGGACGGCGCCGTGAACTCGCCCGAAGCGGTTGAGGCCCTTGAATTCTATAAGGAATTCTACGAAACAGCGACCCCACCCGGCTATACGAACAGCTATATGGGCGAAAGCCTTGATGCGTTCAAATCCGGTCAGGTCGCTATGGCGATGAACTGGTTTGCCTTCTTCCCCGGTCTTTATGCCGATCCGGACGTGGGTGGTGACAAGATCGACTTTTTCGTGAACCCACCGCAAAATCAGGCTGGTTCGACACTGGGTGGTCAGGGCATTTCAGTCGTGGCCTATTCGGACAAGCAGGACGCGGCCCTTGAATACATCAAGTGGTTTGCTGACCCCGAAGTGCAGGCCAAGTGGTGGTCGCTGGGCGGCTATTCGGCGCACAATTCGGTCTTGAATGATCCCGGGTTCAAGGACAGCGCGCCTTTTGCCGGTGACTTCCTCGAAGCGATGGGGTCTGTGCAGGATTTCTGGCAGGAGCCGGCCTATGCCGAACTGTTGCTGGCCATGCAGAAACGCCTGCATGACTATGTGGTTGCCGATCAGGGCACCGCGCAGGAAGCGCTCGACAAACTGGTCGAGGACTGGACCGAAGTCTTTGAAGACGAAGGCAAACTCTGAACCAAACAGTGCGGCGGGGTAAAGACCCCGCCCATTGGACACACCTCTCAGGTAGGGCGGGGATATTCCCGCCTTGCCGCAGGAAAGTTTTGAGTCGATGACCGATACTCCCGCCACACGCGCAGCCAAAGCGACCCCGGTTCGGGTGGCCCGCAAGATCAAAGGCCTGAGCGACCGGGCCATCGCATGGATTTTCGTCGGCCCGACGATCTTTCTGCTGCTCGCGATCAACATCTTTCCCCTGATCTGGACGATCAACCTCAGCTTTACCAATTTCAGGGCCAACCGCCTGAACCGGGAGGTCGACTATATCGGCCTGCGCAACTACGAGCGCATCCTGACCGACAGCGATATCTGGCTGAACATGCAGGCCACGGCGCATTTCCTGTTCTGGACGATCTTTTTTCAGGTGCTGATCGGCTTCACGCTCGCCTATCTCATCAACAAGAAATTCAAGGGCAACGATCTGTGGACCACGATCATCGTGCTGCCCATGATGCTGTCGCCCGCCGTCGTCGGCAACTTCTGGAAATTTCTCTATCAGCCGCAGATCGGTCTTTTTAACTACATCGTATCGTTCCTCACCGGCAAAGATCCGTCGAGCTTCGAGATGCTCGGGTCTGTTCAACTCGCGCCCTGGTCTATCGTCATCGTGGACACGTGGATGTGGACGCCATTCGTGATGCTGATCTGCCTGGCGGGCCTGCGATCCATTCCCGACTACATCTATGAAGCCGCCGAAGTGGATCGCGCCAGCAAGTTGCGTCAGTTTTTTACCATTACCATCCCGATGGTCCTGCCATTCCTGATGCTGGCGGTTCTGTTCCGCGGCATTGAAAACTTCAAAATGTTCGATCTGGTTGTGCAATTAACGGGTGGCGGGCCGGGGTCGACCACGGAACTCACCTCGATCAACCTCAAGCGTGAGGCGTTCGAAAAGTGGCGCACGGGGTATGCGAGCGCCTATGCTATCATCCTTTTTGTCACTGTGTTCGGGCTTGCCTCGATCTACGTCAAAGCACTGAACAAGGTGAAAGAACGATGACCGTATTCATGCATCTTCATCTCGCCAGAAAAACTCTCGGGGGGCGCGTCAGCGCGGGGGGCAGACAGCCCCCTCCGGACCCGGAAAACCCAGACGGGCAAAAAATCATGAGCAGTTACTCCGTCACAGAACCTTCCAAACGCTCCAAGTGGTTCGCAGGCACGCTGGTCATCATCTACGCGCTTGTCACCATGGTGCCGCTGGCGTGGATCATGCTGACCGGGTTCAAATCCCCCTCGGATGCGATCAGCTATCCGCCCAAAGTGGTCTTTGAACCCACGCTGGAAGGCTATGTGAACCTGTTCACAACCCGCACCCGCCAAACGCCAGAGTTCCTTGAGGCCAACCCGCCCCAGACCTGGTACGAAGAGATCGTGCGCGAATATGACATGGTCATCGCGGGCCCCTCGAAGTTTGGCGAGCGTTTTCTGAACTCGGTCATCATCGGGTTTGGATCGACCTTCCTGAGCATCTTTCTTGGCACTCTGGCGGCCTACGCGTTTTCACGTTTCAAGATACCGCTCGCGGATGATCTGCTGTTTTTCATCCTCAGCACGCGGATGATGCCGCCCATTGCCGTCGCGATCCCCATTTTCCTCATGTACCGGCAACTCGGTCTGTCGGACACGCATCTGGGCATGATCCTGCTCTATACAGGGGTCAACATTTCCCTCGCCGTCTGGCTGCTCAAGGGCTTCATCGACGAAATTCCGCTGGAATACGAAGAGGCGGCGTTGATCGACGGCTACACCCGGTTTCAGGCCTTTTACAAAGTGGTGCTGCCGCAGGCGGCCACGGGCATCGCATCGACCGCCATCTTCTGTCTGATCTTTGCGTGGAACGAATACGCCTTTGCCGTGCTGCTGACATCCGGCACCGCGCAAACGGCACCGCCCTTCATCCCCACGATCATCGGCGTGGGCGGTCTGGACTGGCCCGCGGTTGCGGCGGGCGCGACCATCTTCCTGTTGCCTGTCATGATCTTCACCATTCTGCTGCGCAAGCACCTGCTGCGAGGCATCACATTCGGAGCGGTGCGCAAATGAGCAATTTCATATCCGGTCTCATGCGTCTGCGGCGCGGCCCGTGGGAGATGCTGGCAACCATCCTCATCGGACTGGGAGTGTTCATGCTGATGCAGCCCTTTGTGCTGTGGCTTTATACCTATTCCTTCATCGTCACGCTGGTGGGCACCGTGATGTTCATCATCGTGTCCCACTTCAAGGAGTAGGTCCGCGTGGCGCAGATCATCATCAAGAACATCCGCAAGGATTTTGGCAGCTTCAACGCTGTGAAGGAAAGCAGCTTTACCATCGAGGATGGCGAATTTTTCATGCTGCTTGGCCCCTCAGGCTGTGGCAAGACCACCACCTTGCGCATGATTGCGGGCCTGGAACTGCCCACGTCAGGAGAGATTTATCTGGACGGGGAAGAGATCAGCCAGCTGCCTCCGTCCAAGCGCGACATTGCCTTTGTTTTCCAAATGTTTGCGCTGTACCCGCATCTGAACGTGCGCCGCAATCTCAGCTATCCGCTGGTCAGTCAGGGCATGACGCGCCGTGATGTGAAATCCAAGGTCGAAGAGGTCGCGCAGATCCTCGGCATCACCGACATCCTGAACCGCCCCGTCGGCGGGTTGTCGGGCGGGGACCGGCAGCGCGTTGCGCTGGGTCGGGCCATTGTGCGCGAACCCAAGGCCTTCATGATGGACGAACCGCTGGGCGCGCTGGATGCCGAATTTCGCGAACACATGTCCGAAGAGTTGCGCAACCTGCATGACCGCATGGGGGCCACAACCGTCTACGTGACCCACGATCAGCTTGAGGCGATGCAGATGGGCGACAAGATCGTGGTGATGAACAACGCCGTGGTCGAACAGTTCGGCACACCCCAGCAGATCTATGACAAGCCCGCGACCATGTTCGTGGCCGATTTCATCGGATCGCCCTCGATGAACTTTCTGCACTTTGATGGATCGGTCGGTGACGGGGCGGACAGTGTCACCCTCGACGGTCAGACAATGTACGTTCCGCGCCATATGGATGGCGCATCCGGCAAGCTGGTGTTTGGCGTGCGCCCGGAACATGTGACCTTGTCCGACGGTGGTGAATACAGGGGCGAGGTTCTGGCCTCGGAATACCTCGGCACCACGCAGATCATCACGCTGGACACACCCAATGGCGAATTGAAGGCCCGCATCGACAGCGCGCAGGTCGCAAAAGTAGGCGAAAAAGTGGGGCTGGGGTTCAATCCCAAGACCGTGACGCTGTTTGACGGGGGTCTGGTCGCGCCTTGCGCTCGGAACTCAACGACGAGGTGCTGACCCATGGCTGAGGTTGTGCTGAAGAACCTGTCCAAGTCCTTTGGAAAGGATGTCGGGATCGCGGATGTGTCGATGACCATTCCCGACGGTGCTTTTGTCGTGTTGCTGGGCCCAACCGGCGCGGGCAAAACCACGACTCTGCGGCTGATTTCGGGGCTGGAAAAGGCGGATGCGGGCGAGGTCTGGATCGGCGGGCGCAATGTCGGTTCCGAAACTCCGGCACAGCGCGATGTGGCGATGGTGTTCCAGCAATACTCGCTTTATCCGCATCTGACCGTGCGGGATAATCTAGCCTTCCCGCTTAAATCCCCGATCCTGAAAACGCCCTCGGACGAGATCGAGCGCAAGGTCGCTGAAGTGGCCAGCGTTCTGCAGATCGCCCACAAGCTCGACAACAAGGCCACTGAACTGTCAGGTGGCGAAATGCAGCGCGTCTCCATCGGTCGTGCATTGGTGCGCGATCCGTCGATTTACCTGATGGACGAACCGCTCAGCTCGCTGGATGCCAAGTTGCGCACCGATCTGCGGGTGGAGCTGAAACGTATCCACGCCAGCCTTGGCGCGACGCTGCTATATGTCACTCACGACCAGATCGAAGCGATGACCATGGCCACCCAAGTCGGTGTGCTGAACGAAGGACGGCTGGTGCAATACGGCACCCCGCGCGAGATCTACGAAAACCCAAACAGCCTTTATGTCGCCTCGCGCCTTGGGTTGCCGCGCATCAACATTGTGCCTGCCGACCTGTTTGGCGGCGCACCCGCCGGCGCGACACAGATCGGGATGCGTCCCGAACATATTCTGCAGGGCGAGGGGCAAGAGGCCGAAGTGCAGCGGGTCGAACATCTGGGCGATCAGGCGCGTCTGCATCTGGTCCTCAAGGGCCACTCCATCACCACGATTGCCGACCCGCACACGACCTACACACCCGGCGCGCATATCAAGATCGCACCAAAGAACCCGCTGTGCTTTGACGCCCAGGGCGCGCGGATTTTGTAAGGAAGGACACCGACATGAGCCAGTTTATCAACGCCAAGGACACGCTTGTCACCGATGCCCTGGACGGGCTGCTGGAAACCTCCGGCGGGCGGTTGAGCCGGCTGGATGGATACCCTCATATCAAGGTGGTGTGCCGCAGTGATTGGGACAAGTCCAAAGTCGCTCTGATCTCGGGCGGTGGGTCGGGCCATGAACCTGCCCATGCGGGGTTCGTTGGCAAAGGCATGCTGACAGCCGCGGTGTGCGGAGAGGTGTTTGCCTCACCCTCGGTCGATGCTGTGCTGGCGGGCATTCTGGCGGTCACCGGCAAGGCGGGGTGCTTGCTGATCGTCAAGAACTATACCGGGGATCGGTTGAACTTTGGTCTGGCGGCGGAACGGGCGCGCGCCTTTGGTCTGGACGTCGAGATGGTCATCGTGGATGACGACATCGCCCTGCCGCATCTGCCCCAGCCGCGCGGCGTCGCAGGCACGCTGTTCGTCCACAAGATCGCGGGCGATCTGGCCGAAAGCGGTGCCGATCTGGCCGAAGTCCGCGCAGCAGCAGATCGCACCATCGCGGCCATGTCCTCGATCGGGATGTCGTTGGACACCTGCACTGTTCCCGGCTCGGCCAAGGAAAACCGCATTCCGGCAGGCAAGGCTGAACTGGGCCTTGGCATCCACGGCGAGGCGGGTGTCGAGCAGGTAACGCTGGATGGTGCGCATTCGGCGATGGACATGGTGCTCGACAAGTTGAGCGCCAAGATTGAAACCGGCACGCATGTGGCGATCCTGAACAACCTCGGCTCGACCACCCCGCTTGAGATGTCGATCCTTGCCCATTGTCTTGCGACCTCGCCGAAGGCGAAGAACATCCAACACATCATTGGCCCGGCGCCGCTCATGACCTCGCTCGACATGCACGGGTTCTCGGTTTCTGTCCTTCCCGTGGACGAGGCGAACCTTGGGCATCTGGCCACGCCCGTTCACTTGGCGGCCTGGCCGGGCATGAACGATGTGGGTCCCGCGCGGGTTCAACCGCTGCCGGATGGCCTTAGCCCGATCCAGCCGATCCCGTCCGCCAATGACAAGACGGCCCAGATCATTGCGCAATGCTGTGACCTGCTGATCGCGGCCGAGAATGACCTGAACACACTTGATGCGAAATCGGGCGATGGCGACACCGGCAGCACCCTCGCCACGGCGGCGCGCGCGCTGAAGGGCGCGTTGGACCGGATGCCGCTGGCCGACCTCACGCAACTGTTCCGCGCCATCAGCAACGAATTGAGCCAGACGATGGGAGGGTCGTCGGGCGTGATCCTTGCCATCTTCTTTGGGGCGACAGGGGATGCCTGCGCCAGTGGCAAACCGACGCCCAAGGCGCTGATGGCAGGGCTGGATCGGATCAGCCAGGTCGGCGGCGCACAAAAAGGCGACAGAACGATGATTGATGCCCTGGCCCCGGCGTTGAGCGCGTTGCCCGAGGGCGTCGCAGCCGCAGCGACGGCTGCGCGCACCGGCGCGGACGGAACGGCGGCGATGGGCAGTGCCAAGGCAGGCCGTGCCTCTTACGTGCCCGAAGAAAACCTGCTCGGCCACAATGACCCGGGCGCCGAAGCCGTCGCGCGCCTGTTTGAAGGGCTGGCCAAGGCCATGTGAGACAACAAGAAGGACGCACGTGAAGCACCCTGACGCGACCCTTTCCAACCCGACGATCAACGACATTGCCCGTGTCGCTGAGGTCAGTCTTGCGACGGTGGACCGTGTCTTGAATGCGCGCCCCGGTGTGCGCGAGGTCACGGTGCGCAAGGTCAATGAAGCGATTGCGGAACTCGGCTATGTCCGCGACACGGCGGCGGCAAATCTGGCCCGGGGCCGTGTCTATCACTTCACCTTCATCCTACCGTCGAACGAAAATGAATTCATCGCGCTGCTTAAGGCGCAGATCGAGTTGCTGGCGCGGGGTATGCGTCACGAACGCACCAAGCTGTCCTTTGTCCGCGTTGCCGCCTTTGATCCTATGGCGCTGGCAGGTGCGATTGATGCAATCGATCCGGGCCAGGTGGACGGCGTGGCCATTTTTGGCCCGGAAACGCCCTCCGTGCGGGATTCCATTGCCCACCTGAAAGAGCATGGGGTGACCGTGGTATCCCTTGTCTCTGACATTCCGAGTTCGGAGCGCGACAATTATGTCGGCGTTGACAACATCGCGGCGGGGCGGACGGCCGCGCAGTTGCTGGGCCGGTTTCTGGGCAACGCCACCGGCAAAATACTGGTGCTCACTGGTTCGATGTTGGCACGCGATCATCTTGAACGTCGCCTTGGCTTTGACGAGGTGATGGCCCGGGATTTCCCGCATCTGGATGTGCTTGCCTCGCTTGAGGGGCGTGACGATCCGGATCTGATCCAGCGCCTGCTGCCCGAGGCCTTTGCCGACAGCCCTGATATCGTCGGCATCTATTCATCGGCAGCCGGGAATGACGGCCTGCTGCGCCATTTTGAAACGTATGAGATGGCGCGCCGACCCGTGGTGATCGCGCACGAACTTACGCCCTTGTCGCGTGCGGCTCTTGCGCAGGGTCGCTTTGATGCGGTCATCAGTCAGGATGCGGGTCACCTGGTGCGCAGTGCCGTGCGGATCATGCGCGCCAACAGCGACCGGATGCCGATCAATCCGGCACAGGAACGCATTCGCATCGACATCTATCTGAAGGAAAACATGGCCCAGTAAGGGCACGGATTTGGGAGGATCAGACATGAAAACCATCAAAGGCCCTGCGCTGTTTCTGGCGCAGTTTGCAGGCGACGAAGCACCGTTCAACTCTTGGGACGCTATAACGAAATGGGCGGCCGATTGCGGCTATAAGGGGGTTCAGGTGCCCAGCTGGGATGTGCGCCTGTTCGATCTGGCGCGTGCGGCAGAATCCAAGGATTACTGCGACGAATTCAAGGGACAGGCCGAAGCCAACGGCGTTGAAGTGACCGAGTTGTCCACCCATCTGCAGGGTCAGTTGGTGGCAGTGCATCCGGCCTATGACGCCGCCTTTGACGGCTTTGCCGACCCGTCTGTGCATGGCAATCCCAGGGCGCGGCAGGAATGGGCTGTCGATCAGGTGATGAAGGCGATTTCGGCCTCGGCCAATATGGGGATCAAGAACCACGTCTCCTTTTCGGGCGCGCTGGCGTGGCCCTATGTTTACCCATGGCCGCAACGCCCCGCAGGGCTGGTCGAAACTGCATTTGACGAACTGGCGCGCCGCTGGCGTCCGATCCTTGATCACGCCGAGGAAAACGACGTCAACATCTGCTACGAAATCCATCCCGGCGAGGACCTGCATGATGGCGTGACGTTCGAGATGTTCCTTGAGCGCGTCGACAATCACGCACGTTGCAACATGCTCTACGATCCGTCGCACTATGTGCTGCAGTGCCTCGACTATCTGGACAACATCGACATATACGCCGAGCGCATCAAGATGTTTCATGTCAAGGATGCGGAGTTCAACCCAACGGGCCGTCAGGGCGTCTATTCCGGCTATCAGCCCTGGGTGGATCGCGCCGGGCGCTTTCGGTCCTTGGGTGACGGCCAGGTCGATTTCGCGGCGATCTTTTCCAAGATGGCGGCCAATGACTTTGATGGCTGGGCCGTGGTGGAATGGGAATGCTGTCTGAAACACCCCGAGGATGGCGCACGTGAAGGGGCGCAATTTGTCTCTGACCATATCATTCGGGTGACCGAGCGGGCCTTTGACGATTTTGCCGATGGCGGCACGGACGAGGCGGCCAACCGCAAGATGCTGGGCATAGACGGCTGAGCGACCCTCCGGGGGAGTTTATTTGGCGAGATGAAGCTGAAGTGGTGTGGCGTTGGCACTCCACGAGATGAGGAAAATAAATATGGCACGGATCAGACTGGGAATGGTGGGTGGAGGCAATGACGCCTTTATCGGGGGTGTGCATCGCATCGCGTCCCGCATAGATGATCGCTTTGAACTGGTGGCAGGCGCGTTGTCCTCGACCCCTGAAAAGGCGCAGGCCTCGGGTGAGGCATTGGGCCTGCCGCGTATCTATGATGATTTCAAGGCGATGGCGATCCGTGAGGCCCGTTTGAAAGAGGGGATCGAAGCGGTGTCCATCGTCACCCCCAACCACGTGCACTTTGCCGCCGCGCGCGAGTTTCTGAAGCGAGGTATTCACGTCATCTGCGACAAGCCGCTGACCTCGACCCTGGCAGATGCAAAGAAGCTGTTGAAGGCCGCCGAGGCCTCGGACGCGCTGTTTGTCCTGACCCACAATTACACTGGCTACCCGATGGTGCGACAGGCGCGCGAGATGGTGGCGAGTGGGCAGATTGGTACCATTCGCGTCGTGCAGGTCGAGTATCCGCAGGATTGGCTGACACAGGAAGAAACCTTCAAGCAGGCCGAGTGGCGCACCGACCCGGCACGTTCCGGTGCCGGCGGGTCAACCGGCGACATCGGCACTCATGCACACAATCTTGCCTGTTTTGTCACCGGGTTGGAGGTTGCGAGTTTGGCCGCGGATCTGGACGCCTTCGTTCCCGGTCGGCAGGTTGATGACAATGGCCATGTGATGCTGCGGTTCAAAGGCGGAGCCAAGGGGATGCTGTGGTGTTCGCAAGTCGCACCGGGCAACGAAAACGCCCTGCGCATCCGGGTCTATGGCGACAAGGGCGGCCTTGAATGGGCGCAGGAAGATCCGAACTACCTGTGGCACACACCCTTTGGTGAACCCAAGCGCAAGATCACCCGCAACGGGGCCGGAGCAGGGGAGGCCGCCGCCCGGATGAGCCGCATTCCACCGGGCCATCCCGAAGGGTACCTGGAAGGGTTTGCCAACATCTATTCCGAGGCTGCGGATGCGATCGAGGCGCATCGCACCGGCACGCCACTGTCGGGGGATGTCATCTACCCAACCATTCAGGATGGTTTGCGCGGGGTGGAGTTCATTGATGCCTGCGTGCGTTCGTCCAAGCGAAACGCGGCGTGGGTTGATTTGTAGAGGCGGCTGGGGCTAGTCGGCGCAGGGTTCGGCGCGCACTGCACCTGATACGATCCGCGCAGTGACGTGGCACCCCGCAAGGGCACATGGCTTAATCGTGTCACAGGATGAGCTGATCAATTGCTTTCGGATGGTCCGTCAGCGGCTCATACCCATCTTCCGTGACAATGAATCTGTCCCCAATCTGCGCGCGGAATGTATCAACAGTGACGGACCCATCCACGGCCAGAACCATTCCGGGTTGCAGTACCGTCGTGTCTCCGGTGACCAGTTGCGGGGCCTCCAAAAAGCTGAAGCCGGTCGCGCGCCCGCACCGGAAGGGATATTCATATCCCGCGCCCTGAATGACCTCGGCATAGGCGGCGTGCACGCTTTCTGCCGTCACACCGGGGCGCAGCGCATCAAGGGCGGCTTGCTGGCTGGCCAAAGCGACCTCGCACACCTCTGCCTGAGACGGGTCTGCCATCTCACCAATCCAGAAGGTGCGATCAAACCCGAGCTTGAAGCGGTGGAAATTGGTCATTCCGCAAAAGCACAAAAACACGGGATCTCCCCGTCGCATGATGCGGGTCGACGCGCGGTGATGGGTCTTGGTGATCGTCTCGCCAGAGGCCATGATCTGCAGGAAATGAGTGTTTGGCGACATATCGGCATCGTCATAATGTGCGTTCAGCAGGGCGGCCGCCTTGCGCGTGCCGGCCTGTGATGTGGCCAGGGCAACCTCGAATTCCGGCACACCGTCCCCGATTGCATCGCGGCCTGCGTTCATCATTGCGTTGGCAACCTCACCGGCATGGCGTGCAAGCTGTAGCTCTTGCGTGGATTTGATCATCCGCATCTTGGACAGGATCGGGGTGAGAGAGGTGAGGTTTTGTGCACCCACCAACTCATCCACGCATCTGCGTACCAGCGCGGGCATGTGATCGGGCTCGATCCCGATGGTTGCCGCCCCTTTGAGTGCAGCGGGCAATTCGGCGCGCCACTCCTCCCCCATCCCGTCATTCCACGCCGCAATCCTGTCCACCCGCGCGGCGGACCGGGCCGTGTTGAGATCGATCGATGGTGTGATCAACACGCTGGGACCATCGCGCGGGACCACCAGAATGGTTGGTCGGCCAAACTCCATATGCAGATAGTCGTAATAGCCGGTGAGGTAATAGACAGTATCGTCATCGGTGATGAGTGCGACGTCGATGTCCTTTTCGGCCATGCGGGTGCGAAGTGTGTTCATGCGGGCGTGGAACATTTCACACCTCGTTGGCTAGGGTCACTGGCAGACGGTCGCGCACCAGTTGCGCCCAAAAAGCGGCCCCGATGGGCAGCAGATCGTCGTTGAAGTCATAGTCATCCGAATGGAGCGGTTGGCCACACGGTCCTTCTTGCCCATTGCCCATCAGCAGAAAGCAGCCCGGCACAGCGGCAGAGAAATGGGCGAAATCCTCTGAGAAACTCATGGGCGCGCAGTTGCCGTCCGCCTCGAGGCCCATCGCACGTGCTGCATTTACGACTGCGCGGGTTGGCTCGGATGCGTTGATCGTCTCAATGAACTCCGTGTAGAATTTCACGGAAACCGTTACGCCATGCGCGGCTCCGATCCCTTCTGCGATCTGGCGCATCAAGCGATCTGCGTCCTCGCGATCCGCAGGCGTGCGTGCGCGCACATCACCTTTGAGGGTGGCCGTGCCAGGCAGAACGTTGCGCTGACCGTCGGTCAGGAACTCCGTCACCGAAACCACAACACCTGCACCGGGGGCCAGTTTGCGCGAGACGATGGTTTGCAGGCATTGCACGATCTCTGCGCCGATGGTGATCGCATCACGCCCGACATGCGGCATGGAGGCGTGGCCGCCTTGCCCTTCGATCAGAATTTCGAACAGGCTTTCGCTGGAACAGACTTGTCCAGGCCGTGTGGACACCTGCCCCACGGGCGCGCCCGGAAGGTTGTGAATCGCATAGATCTCCTCGACCGGAAAACGCTTCAGCACGCCCTCGGCAATCATGGCCTGTGCGCCCAGCCCATGTTCTTCGTTGGGTTGGAAGATGAAGACCACCGTGCCGTCAAAGTCGGTATTCTTGGCAAGCGTCGCCGCCGCCCCCAAGAGCATCGTCACGTGGCCGTCATGGCCGCAGGCATGCATGACGCCAGGGGTTTGGGACACATAATCATGCGTGCTGGCCTCGTGAATCGGCAGTGCGTCCATATCGGCGCGCAGGCCAATGGCACGATTGCCAGTGCCGCGTTTCAGGACGCCGACAACGCCAGTGCCGACATGTACTTCGAGGCCCAGATCATTGAGAATTGCAGCGACACGCGCCTTCGTTCTGTCTTCAGCAAAGCCCAGTTCGGGCGTTTTGTGAAAGTCATGGCGCAAGGCGATAAGGTCTAGGTCGTCCATAAGGGCATCCCATTTGAAGGGTGGGTACACGCGCCGGAGGCCATCATCTGACGAAGCAAAGGTCAATCATGCAATTGTTTTCGAACCGCGATGCTGAAGCGTGCCTGATCGCCAAGATACCTTACTGGGCTGTCACTCTTGACGTGTCGGGTCGGCGGCGGGACCTATGCAGTTGCCCAGTGATCACCCACGGAAACACCGCTTTGATAGGGAAAAGAGCTTTCCCTGTTGTTTAAGCTATGGACCTAAGCGAGACGGCTTTTCAGCAGATCGCCTGACTTCAAAAGGATCGGATGACCCACCATCGAAAACGCTGTGTTGATCTGTTTCAGCGCGCGCAGCGTTTCCTGGTGGATGTTGCTCGTCTCTATGCTTTCGGCGAGCCCCTCGCGCAGACGGCCGATATGGCTGCGCTGCAGTTTTTGCTCGACTTTGCGCACCTTTTCCTTGGCTGCAACCAGTTCGCGAGCTTCGGCGGGGTTCTGGTTCATCATCACATTCAGCGCCAGTTGCACGTTGCTTTGTACGCGATCTGCAAAGTCGCGGATTTCTTCGCGGCCCTGAGGGGAGAATTGCAGCCTTTGCGTATCCAGACGCCGGGCGAGATCAAGCATGATGCGGGCGATCGCATCAGACGCGGAATCAAGGCTGGATGAAATGGAGGCCAGCTCCATCGAGCGGCGGCTCAGGTCTTCGTCCATTCCCTTTTGCGCAAGCCGCGCAAGATAGAGTTTAATGTCCAGATGGGTCTGCTTGATCAGCTTGTCCTGATCCGCAATGACATTGGCGGTGGCCGCGTTCCACTGGTCGTACAGCGGTTCGACGGCAACCAGCATCTGTTCGATCTTTTGGCCCATCCCAAGCAGTTCGCGCGCCGTACAGTCGATGGCGCGCTGAGGGCGGTCCAGCAGAGCAGGGTCAAGCGCACTTGTGATGCTCAGGGCGACGTCCGCATTGGGTTTTTCGGTCATGACATGCGACAACAGCGCAGTGATCGGCCCGACAAACGGCAGCGCTGCAAGGGCCAGCGCCAGATTGAAGGCGAGGTGCAGATTGATGGCCTGCCGGGCGGGTGCAGTGCCAAGTTGGGTCAACAGGTCCGGCACCGCGTTGACCACAAGGACCGCCAGCGCCGCCCCGCCGCCACGCAGGATCAGGTTGGCCATGACCATTTGCCGCGACGCAAGTGGTGCGGAATAGGTCAGAACGTAGGCGATGAACCCTCCGCCCAGATTGGCCCCGAGGATCATGGCCGCAGCCGCAGGGGCCGGAAGGATAGATTGACCTGCAAGCGTGACGAACAGCAACACGGCTGCGACGCTTGAATGGACACCCCAGGCAAAAATGGCGCCGATCACAAAGGCGGTCAGCAAATCGCGACCCAGATAGGCCATCACTGCCTGTGTGCCCGGGTTGGATAACATCGGCTCGGTCGCGGCGCGGATCATGTCCAGCGAGACGAAAATAAGCGCAAGCCCGATCATAATCCGCCCGATCTGACGGGTGTTGCCGCCTTCGCCGCGCAGAAAAATCGTCACACCGATCAACAGCAACAGGGGGATCAGCACAGGCTGGCGCACCATCAACAGCTGCGTGACAACCGCCGATCCGACATCGGCCCCCAACAAGATCGCCAGACCGGTCGCTGTCGCGAGCCCCCCTTTCGAGACAAAGTTGGACACAAGGACAGCAACGGCTGTGGAGCTTTGCAACAAGACCGCCGCCGCCATCCCGGTTCCGGCCGCCAGAAACCGGTTCTTGGCGGAATGGCGCATCCAGATGCGCATGGGGGCGGCAAACCCACGCTCGACCCCGGTGCGCACTAGGCGCACGGCCCAAATCAACAGGGCCGCAGCGCCTGCGATGTGGATCAGAATCTGGATCATGTGCGGTTCATTCAATGGTGTTGCCTTTGGTCAGGTGTGGCGATCAGAACGGAAACGGGCCGGACCCGGCCACAGGATCGATCCGGATCGATTGAAACCCGCCGTCCCAGCGGTGCAACAGGCAGCCATCTTCCTGCGTCATGAATCCAACCGGCGCATCTGGACGACGATCATAGGCGAAGGTGCTGTTCGGTGAAGGCCCGGAAATGGCGATTTGCCCTGCAACATCGCTGACGATCATCGTGTGGATGTGACCGCAAAGAATTCGCATGGTTCCGGAAAACCCCCTCAGAACGTCTTGCAACTCCGCCCGGTTGTGCAGCCCGATATCGTCCATGAAGCTGATGCCGCAGGCAAACGGTGGATGATGCAAGGCCAAAAGCACGGGCGCATCCCCTGCTTTGGACAATGCGGTGTCCAGAAAAGACAGGCTGTCAGCGGTGAGCATCCCGTGTTTTTGCCCGCCGACCAATGTGTCCAGCCCGATCATATGGACGTCACCCACTTTGCGGGCCCAGTTCAACGGGCCATCTGATGGAAGATCGCTGGTAAAGGCGGCGCGCATCGGTTCGCGTGCGTCATGGTTGCCCGGGATCACATAGGTCGGCAGATCCAGCGGCGCGATGAGCGCCTTGAACCGCTCATAGCTTTCGGCACTTCCATCATCGCTCAGATCGCCACTGACCAGCAGCGCATCGATCGGCCCGACTTGTTCGCGGATGCTGCCGATCCGATCGACCAGCCGCGTCAAAGCATCCACAGTGTCAAGACGGCCTGATACCAGCGCGCCCTCGGCCACGACATGCGTGTCGGACAGTTGCAGGATCGCCGTCATTTGATCCCTGCGCGCAGGAAGGCTTGCACGAACTGTCGCTGGAAGATCAGGAAGGCGATCAACAAGGGCGCGACAGACATGAGAGTCGCGGCAGAAATGATGCTGATATCGACACCGTTTTCAGGTGCGCCAAAGATTGATAGTCCGACGGTCAGGGGCCGTGTCTCGGGCGAGTTGGTGACGATCAGCGGCCACAGAAAGTTATTCCAGTGGGTCGATACGGACACCAGCGCGTAGGCCAGATAGGTCGGTTTCGCCAAAGGCACATAGACTCGCCACAGAATACCAAGAAGCCCGCAGCCCTCGATCCGCGCAGCCTCGTGCAATTCAATGGGAACCCCTTTGAACGCCTGTCGCATCAGGAAAATGCCAAAGGCGCTCGCCATGTAGGGCATGCCGACGCCGAGGATGGTATCGAACAGCCCAAGGCGCGAGATCATAGCGTAGTTTTCCACGATCAGCACTTCGGGCAGGATGAAAAGCTGCATCAGCACCAGAATGAACACGTAGTCCTTGCCCGGGAACCGCAGTTGCGCAAAGGCGAACCCGGCGAGTGTCGTCAGGACGAACTGTCCGATCAGGATCACGGTCACCAGCAGGAAGGTATTGATGAAATACTTCAGCCATGGCGCACCGGACCAGGCTACGCGGAAATTCTCAAGCGTCCAGGGCGAGAACAGGTTCAGATTGACCGCATCGGATGTGGAATGCGTCGCGGCCCAGAAGGCAAAGAGCAAAGGTGCGATCCAGATGATCGCAAGCAGGATCGCACCAAAGCTGTCCATGAAACTGGTCAGGGCCTTCATTGGTAATGCGTCCTTCTATCAAGGTAGAAGAACTGGATCGCCGCGACGATCCCCAGAACCGCGATGACCATGATCGTCATGGCTGCGGCACTTGGGGCATCAAAGAAGGCAAACGCCATCTCCCAGATGTAGTAAAGGATCAGTTTGGAGGCGTCGGACGGACCGCCTTTGGTCAGAATAAAGAGGTGGTCGATCAGCTTGACCGAGTTGATCATCGCATTCACCGCGATAAAGAGCGTTGTGGGCATCAGAAGCGGCAAGACGATGCGGCGGGTATAGGTCCAGCGGCTGGCCCCTTCGATGTCGGCGGCTTCTTTCAGGTCTTCGGGAATCGTCTGCAGGGCGGCAAGGTAAAAGATCATGAAGAACCCCGCCTCTTTCCAGATGGTCACGATGATGATCGCCCAAAGGGCGGTTTCCGGCTGTCCGAGCCAGTTCACGGAAGGGAGGCCGAAAAGGCTGCCGATCTGGTCCAGAACGCCAAGGCCGGGGGTGTAAAAGAACAGCCACAGGTTTGCCGCGGCGATCATCGGCAGGACAGTTGGTGTGAAATAGGCGGTGCGGACAAAGCCGCGCGCGCGGATCTTGCCATTGGCCCAAAGTGCCATCGACAGGGCGATGAAGATCGAAACGGGGATCGTGACGCCTGCGTAAAGCAGGTTGTTCTTGACCACGATCCAGAAAGTCGGGTCCGCGAACAGGTCGGCGTAGTTCTCGGTGCCGACAAACTCTGTCGGGTTGCGGCGGGTGCCGCGCGAAAACATGCTCGACCACAGGGTCGCGACAGACGGATAGAACGCAAACAACGTCAGCAGAACGGCGGCAGGTGAAAGCAAAAGCCAGCCACAGATGGCCTGCCTGCGGCGTTCTAGGTTGGCATGGGCTGACATTGCGCGTCTCCGGTTTCAGCAAGGGATGGGCCGGCGCATGACGCACCGGCCCATCCAAATTTTACTGGTAGTCTTTCAACAGGCGTTCGGCGGCGGCCTGCGCTTCGGCCAGGGCCTCTGCCGGTTCCTTGGCGCCGGTCAATGCAGACTGGATCGCGTTGTTCAGACCATCCCGCACACGCGCCGTCTCGAAGGTCGAGAATTCGGCGACAGCGTTTTCGAGCTGGTTGCGCGCGACCAGAGCAGGCGGGAATTCAGCCGTGTAAGACTGAAGCGCCTCTGTCTCATAGGCGGCAGGTGACACGCCCATGTAACCGGTCCCGATGGACCATGCAGCGGCTTGCTCAGGCGAGGTCATGAACTGCATCAGCTTGAGGGCTGCGGCACGTTCTTCATCCGTCGTCTCCTTGAACAGATAGAAGTTTCCGCCCCCCGTGGGTGAGCCTTTGCGCACATTGGCAGGCAGTTCTGCGACGCCAAAGTCAAAGCTTGCACCGTTTTTCACCGCCGTCAGGTTGCCTGTCGAATGCCACATCATTGCGGTCTGACCTTCAAGAAACGCTTGGCGCAATGTGCCCCATTCGACAGTGCCCGTCGGCATGATGCCGTGCTCAGCCGACAACGATTTCCAGAACTCCAGCGTTTCGACGACCGTCGGATCGTCGAAATATGTGGTCAGACCGTCGCCGGACATGACTTCCTTGCCGTTCTGGATCGCGAGCGCCTGAAACATCCAGTAGGGATATCCGGTGGATGGGATCATCACGCCGTAGGTGTCGCCTTCGGTCAGGGCCTTGCCCATCTCGATCATCTCGTCCCAGGTTGTTGGCGGGGCTTCGGGGTCAAGGCCTGCGGCGCGGAACATGTCCTTGTTGTAATAGGCCACGATGGTCGAGCGTTGGAACGGAATGCCCCATGTCTTGCCTTCGATTTTGCCGTTCGCCATCAGCGCGGGGTAAAAGCTGTTCAGCCATGCCTTGTCGGCGTCCGTGGTCGCGACGTCCTCGAACGGAATGATCAACTCCTGCTCGATCAGGTCATAGGCGTCGATGGAAAACATCACCGCCAGTTGTGCAGGTTCGCCGGAAGCAAGTGCAGACAATGCGCGCACGCGGGTGTCGTCATAGTTGCCCGAATAGATGGCATTCACCTTGATATCCGGGTTGGCCGCCTCAAAATCGGCCACGATGCCGTCCACCACCTCGGTCAATGCGCCCCCGACCGCAATCGGATAATACATCGTCAGTTCAGTCTCAGCACTTGCCGGGGCGGTCAGGCTAACCGCCATCGCAGTGGCCAGCCCCAATCCCGTTTTCGAAAATAGTTTCATGTCTCTCTCCCTTGGTTTTCAGTCTTCATTGTCTTGGTTGGGCAGGGATTATCCCGCCAACCTTTGGCCCGCCGCGTCAAAGACGTGCAGGTTTTCATCGTTGAATGTGATGTCGATCTCGTTGCCTTCGGCCATCATCGGCAGCCCGGGTTTCAGCACGCAAAGCCCTGTGGCGCCTGCGTGATTGAGCCCGATCAAGGTCTCTGCACCCAGAAACTCGCTTTCCGTGACGGTGCAGCGCATCCGGCCATCGCCCTTGGGGACGATTTGAATGTTCTCAGCCCGGATGCCGATTGTCTTGTCGTCGCCGAACCCATCGACAACGCCGGACTGAAGCAGGGCCATGGGCGGTGCTCCCACGAACTCGGCGACAAACGTATTGTTGGGCCTGCTGTATAGGTCTTCGGGTGCACCGACCTGTTGGATATGCCCGTCTTTCATCAACACGACCGTGTCGGCCATGCTCATCGCTTCGGTCTGATCGTGAGTGACGTAGACGACCGTGATGCCCAGATCACGTTGCAGTTTCTTGATGTCTTTGCGCACCGCGTTGCGCAGTTTTGCATCAAGGTTGGACAGTGGTTCGTCCATCAGACACAGGCGTTGTCCAGCCACAATTGCACGGGCGAGGGCGACGCGCTGGCGCTGACCACCGGACAACTCACCCGGCTTGCGATTCTCAAGGCCAAGCAACCCGGTGATTTCCAGCGCGCGGTGCAGTTTCTCCATCCGCTCTTTCTTGGGGACGCGGCGGACTTTCAAACCGAACACGACGTTTTCGGCCACGGAAAGGTGGGGGAACAGTGCGTAAGACTGAAACACCATCGACAGGTTCCGGTCGGATGCGGCACTGGTCGTGACGTCCTTGCCATCGATCAGGATGTGCCCCTCATCCGGCAATTCCAGCCCTGCCAGCAATCGCAACGTGGTTGATTTCCCGCAGCCTGACGGCCCCAGCAATGCGGTAAAGCTGCCTTCGGGGATATCCAAAGTTATGCCCTCAACACCCAATTGGCCGTTCCAACGCTTTGCCACGTCCTTCAGCACCACAAAGGGAGGCGTCGTCATGTTGAATCTCCTTCGGCCACAAGCAGCCTGCCATTGATGTTGTGCGTCAGAGGCGCGTAAGGCCCTGCCGGAATCCGGTCGACAATCGTCACATCCATGTCTGCGATGTTGTCGCCAAGCGCAGGTGCCGGACGGCCAAATTTGGATTGATCGACAACCAGAAGGGACGTGCTGGAATTGGCTCGAATTTTCTGGCGCGCCCGGACCTCGGTCGAGTGAAAGTCCAACAGCGCACCGTCTTCGGCGATGCCAGCGACACCAAATACTCCGAAATCCGCCCGGTACCGGCCGAAAAATTCCAGAACGTCATCGCCCAGAATATCGCGATCGGGCAAACGCAACTCGCCCCCTGGCAGGATGATCCGGTTGGACACCTCTTCGCTCAGAACCATGGCCGCACTCAGGTTGTTTGTGATGATCGTCAGATTGCTGCGGCTGCACAGGGCTTGTGCGACGCTCAGCGGCGTCGATCCAATGGAGATAAAAACTGTCGATCCATCCGGGATCAGACTTGCCGCTGCACTGCCGATGGCCTGCTTGCCCAACAGGTTGGTCGCGGCACGTTGATCGAATGGCGTGTTCAGAAACTCTTTGCTCAGCTCGATCCTGCCATGAACGCGGTGCAGCATGTCACCTTCGCATAAGGCATCCACATCACGGCGGATGGTTTGCATGGAAACATCGAACCGCTCCGCCAATGAGCCCACGGTGACCGCGCCGCGCTCCAACACCAAAGTCGAGATCGCGTGGCGTCGTTTTTTCTTTTTTGATGACATTCCGCCCCCGGGCCCTGTGTCTGCGGTGACGTTAGGAGGAAAAAAGCAACAAAACAACATTATTGTTGCCTCTTCTTTCAGCGATCTGCCATAGAAATTGGAAAATAGGCCGCAAAATAAGAGCTAAGTATGATTACCTCTCCTCAAACTTTGTTGCTTTGTTGTTTTGATTTCAACTTCTGTGGTTTTCTCGAAGGTGTAACGCAGTAAACAAACAGAAGGCGAAGCGAGACGCGTTCCGATCAACGCCGCCAGCTATGACCGCGGCTGCGCCACTGCCAGGTCCAAACGTCTCGGGCTGTAAGTGCAGAGCGACAAAGGCATCAGCCGCCGTGACGTGACCCTAAGGAAGCAGTCGCACTCAGCACAGTTGTGCCTTTTCGCCTATTGGCGTCTCAACGGCATTGGAACAGCCTCGCACCGCCACGCGCCTGTTTTTCTGATCGCTGCGATCCATGCACATTTGTGCGTCCGGATGCACTTTTCAGAACAAGGACTGTTGCTCAGCAACCGCCCTAAAGCAAAAGGCCCCGCAAATTGCGAGGCCTTTCGTTTCAGTTTAGGGGCGTCGCTTACTGCGGGATTTCGCCTTCGATGCCTTCGACATAGAAGTTCATCCCCGCCAGCGTGCCATCATCCGCCGTCTCACCTTCGGCAAGGAAGGGTGAGCCGTCCTGCTTGTTCAGGGGGCCTGTGAAGGCGTGGTAGGACCCGTCGGCCAGAGAGGCCTTGAGGGCCAGTGCCTCTTCGCGGACCTTTTCGGGCACAGCATCCGTGATCTCACCAATGCCGACCATACCAGCACCGATGCCATCCCACGTGTCCGTGCTTTCCCACGTCCCGTCCATCACGGCGCGGGTGCGCGCGATGTAATAGGGGGCCCAATCATCGATGATCGACGACACGCGCGGGAAGGGCGCGTACTGGCCCATGTCCGACGCCTGACCGAAAGTGATCACATTACCCGCCTCTTGCGCGGCTGCCTGTGGGGCGGTCGAGTCGGTGTGCTGCAGCACAACATCGGCACCCTGTTCGATCAGCACCTTGGCAGCGTCCGCTTCCTTGGCGGGGTCGAACCATGTGTAGACCCAGATCACCTTGAATTCGACGTCAGGGTTCACGCGCGAGGCGTGGATGTAGGCCGAGTTGATGCCCCGGATCACTTCGGGGATCGGGAACGAACCGATATAGCCGATGATGTTGCTTTCCGTCATGCTGCCCGCGATGTGGCCCTGAATGGCGCGCCCCTCATAGAACCTTGCCGAATAGGTCGACACATTGGGGTGCAGACGCTTGTAGCCAGTGGCGTGCTCAAACTTCACATCCGGGAATTTGGCGGCCACGTTGTTGGTGGCGTCCATATAACCAAAGGACGTGGTAAAGATCAGGTCCGCACCGTCCAGCGCCATCTGCGTCATCACCCGCTCGGAATCCGGGCCTTCGGCGACGTTTTCGACAAAGACGGTTTCGACCGCATCGCCAAATTCCGCTTCAACCGCGAGGCGGCCCTTGTCATGTTCGTAGGTCCAGCCGCCGTCGCCGACGGGGCCGACATAGACGAAGCCGACCTTGGTCTTTTCGTGTCCGTCGGCAATCGCCGTCCCGGCAAAGCCGAGCGCAAGCGCCGCACTGGCCATCAGTGTGGTGAATTTCATGTGTAGGTTTCCCCCTGTTGTCGCCCCATCGGGGCACGGTTTACTTTCGCCCCTTATCCCGAGGCGTGGAATGTACGCCCCAGCGATCCCGGCGCGCGCGATTTGTCGCTCGACAGAATCACCAGAACGATGATCGTCACGATGTAGGGGGACATTGCCAAATACTCGACCGGAATGGCAACGCCTGCGCCCTGCAGGTTCAGCTGCAACTGGGTGATTCCGCCAAAAAGATAGGCACCCAGCAACACCCGCCACGGTTTCCATGATGCAAAAACAACCAGCGCGAGAGCGATCCAGCCCACACCAGCCGTCATCCCTTCGGTCCATTGGGGCACGCGGATCAGGCTGATATAGGCCCCGCCCAGTCCCGCGCAGGCACCGCCGAAAAAGATGGCAGCCGTGCGGATGCGCTTGACCTTGTAGCCAAGGGCGTGGGCCGCGTCATGGTTTTCCCCCACAGCCCGCAAAATCAGACCGACCCGCGTGAATTTCAGCGTCGCCCAGGTGGCGGCGACAATGGCGAGGCCGAGGTACACAACGAGGTCATGGCCAAAGACGATTGGCCCGATGACCGGGATTTCGGCCAGTGGACCCAGGGGCGTTGCTTCGGTCCGGGGCGGCTTGATCCCCACATAGCTTTGCCCCATCAGTGCCGACAGGCCGAGGCCAAAGAGGGTGAGCGCGAGACCGCTTGCCACTTGGTTGGCCAGCGCGACCTGGGTGAGGAACGCAAACAACAGCGAAAGCACGGCACCGCCCAAAGCAGCGGCGATGAAGCCGACAGCGGGCGAGCCTGTGTTGACGGTGATGATGAAGCCGCAGACCGCACCCGTGATCATCATCCCCTCGACCCCGAGGTTCAGAACACCTGCGCGTTCGACGACCAACTCGCCGATGGCGGCGAGCAGAATGGGGGTCGATGCGGCAATCATCGCGGCGACCAGAAGGATGGGGTTGATGGCGGATAGGTCCATGTCAGATCACCCCGCCGTGGATGATCACATGCGTGATGGCTGCGGCAAATACGGCACCGGCCAGCATGTAGACAGCTTGGGACAGGCGCGGCCTGTGCATGTGTTTTGCAAGGCGGCGCACCCATGCCAGCCGCCGCGCGGCGAACAGCGGCACGACAAGAATGGCGGCCAGTGCGCCGACATGTGCAGCGGCAAAGACAACCAGCGCAGCGATGCTCTGATCACCTTCGCCAGTGATCTGCATGTGCAGCATCCAGAGCATCACCAGGCCCATAACGGCACCCATGACAAAGGGCATCAGACTGTGTCGGGTCATGTCGCCACCTCGCTTGTTCCAAACCGCACGCGATAGTTGGTCAGCACATCCAGCGCGAGCAGGAAAAACAACAGCATCCCCTGAAACACTTGTATCGCTGCCGCAGGCAGGCCGAGTTGGGATTGCGCGATGTCCCCTCCGATATAGGTGAGCGCCATCAGCAGCCCCGCGGCCACAATCCCCAGCGGATTGAGCCGCCCGAGGAAGGCCACGATGATGGCCGTGAACCCATAACCCACATTGAAATCGATAGTGATCTGTCCCGCCGGGCCGGAGACTTCGAAAAATCCTGCCAGCCCCGCCAACAGGCCAGATGTTCCAAGGCAGAACAGCACCAGCCGCGCCGGGTTCACGCCTCCGAACCTCGCGGCACGTGGTGCTTCACCCGTGACCCGAATGGCAAAGCCCAACCGGTGGCGCGTCAGCAGGACATAGGCAAAAATGACGGCGATCAGGGCCGCAACGACACCCCAATGCATGCCCGTGCCCGCGATCAACTCGGCATTGTGGGCCGATGGGTATTGCTGCAGGTTGCGCGACCCGGGAAATCCAAATCCTTCCGGGTTTTTCAGCAATCCTAATGACATGGAGGCCAGAAGTTGCTCGGCCACATAGACCAGCATGAGGCTGACAAGGATCTCGTTTGTGCCGAATTTCACCTTCAGAATTCCCGGGATCAGCGCCCATAGACAGCCGCCCAAAGCACCCGCCAGTATCATGATCGGAAAGATGAAAATGCTCTCTGCCGGGTAAAACGCAAGGCCCGCACCGGCGCCACATATGGCCCCAACGATGTATTGACCCTCGGCCCCGATGTTCCAGATGCCAGCCTTGAACCCAAGGGCTAGCCCGATGGCGATCAGCACAAGCGGCGCGCCCTTGATCAGCAATTGCGGGCGATAGAAGAAGGAAAATTCGCCAAACAGCGGTTCCCAGAAAATGGTGAGGATCGACTGGATCGGGTCCTTGCCCAATGCCGCAAACAGCACGCCGCCAAAGATCATCGTGGCCAGCACCGCCAGCAAGGGTGTGGCCCAGGACATCATCTGTGACGGTTGGGGGCGTTTCTCTAGGCGGATCACGATGGCCGTCCCCTGCTTCTCTGATTTGAAAAAATCCTCCCCGAGGGGCCGGTGTCATACATGCGCAACCTCCATGCCGTGCGCGCCACCCAGCATCAGGCCAATCTGCTCGACATTCAGACCCGAGGTCGGCTTGGGCGCGCTGAGCCGCCCTTCGTTCAGGGCCGCAAAGCGGTCAGAGATTTCCATCAACTCGTCGAGATCTTGCGAGATGATCACAAGCGCCGTGCCACCAGCCGCAAGATCCAGCAGGGCCTGACGGATCGCCGCCGCTGCGGCGGCATCCACACCCCATGTGGGTTGGTTCACGACCAACACCTCCGGGCGTTGCAGCACTTCCCGCCCGATCACGAATTTCTGCAAATTGCCGCCCGACAGCGAGCGTGCAGCGTTGTGTGGCCCCGGTGTGCGCACATCGAAGGACGCGATGATCCGTTCCGCAAAGTCGCGTGCTTTCGGCCAATTGAGCATACCGCCACGCGCCAATTGTTCGCGCGCCATGCCGGTCAGCATCGCGTTTTCCGTCAGTGACATATCCGGCGCTGCAGCATGGCCCAGCCGTTCCTCGGGGGCGGCAAGCACACCAAGGCCGCGCCGCGCTTCGGGGCCGATCCCCGCCAAATCGCGCCCCTGAAACGTGACCATGCCCGGCGCGCAAGGCAATTCGCCCGAGAATACGCCGAGCAATTCATCCTGCCCGTTTCCGGCGACGCCGCCGATACCCAACACTTCACCCGCCTGCACATCGAACGATATGTCTTTCAGCGCCATGCCAAACGCGGATGGCGAGGATGCGGACAGTCCCTTGACCGACAGCATCACATCCCCCGTCGTATGTGCCGCGCTCTTTGGCGTGGCGAGCGTGGTGCCCACCATCATTTCCGCCATTTCGCGCGCCGATGTGACGCGCGGCACGCAAGTGCCCACGTTTTTTCCGCCCCGCAGGATGGTGGCAGCGTCGCAGAGTGCGCGGATTTCTTCGAGCTTGTGCGAGATGTACAGGATCGCCGTGCCCTCGGCCTTCAGCTTGCGCAATGTCTCGAACAGAATGTCGACTTCTTGCGGGGTCAGCACTGACGTGGGTTCGTCCATAATCAAAAGCTTCGGGTCCTGCAAAAGACAGCGAATGATTTCGACACGCTGGCGCTCCCCTGCGGAGAGGTCCCCGACGGTACGGTCCGGTGACAGGGGCAGGCCGTACGTCTCGGACACCTCGCGGATGCGGGTTGCAAGTGTCGCCATGGGCGGAGGCGCTTCCATACCAAGGGCGATGTTTTCTGCAACAGACAGCGCGTCAAACAGGGAAAAGTGCTGAAAGACCATGCCAACACCGGCACTGCGCGCGGCGCGTGGATCGGCAGGTGCAAATTCGGCCCCGTGCATCTGCATCGTGCCGGTGTCAGGCTTGACCAACCCGTATATCATCTTGACCAGCGTGGATTTTCCGGCCCCGTTTTCACCCAGCAGCGCATGAATTTCACCGGTGCCGATGGTCAGGCTCACGTCATCATTGGCGAGGACTCCGGGATATGCTTTGGTCAGGCCTGACAGATTAAGAAGTGGGGTCGTCATGCGCGTACCTCGGCCCGGACGTGGGCCCGCCTGCGTTCCATCAGTAGCCGATGCGCCACCCCGATCGCAATCATATGTGGTTGTTTGCCCAAAGCCGGATCGCCAATCGGGCAGGTGATGCGCGCAATTTGATCGCTCCCGTGCCCCAGCATACTCAGCCGTTTGCGAAATCTGGCCCATTTCGTCGCTGATCCGATCAGCCCGGCAGAGCCAAACCCGTGCTGCAACACTGCGTGGCACAATGACAGGTCAAGGTCATGGGAATATGTCAGGATTAGGTGGTCTGCATCGACGGGCGCGTGTGGCACCAAGCGGGATGGATCACCGGCTGGCACAACTGTGACGCAGTTTGGCACATCATCCGGAAAACGATCCGCCGCCGTATCGACCCAGGTGATAGCAATGCCGGGGATGGGGTGCAGCACATCGACCAAGGCGCGCCCCACATGGCCTGCCCCCCAAATCCACAAAGCGTGGTCAGGTGGACGCACCCCTTCGATCATCCAGCCATCGATCCGTTGCGCATCTGGTATCTGACCCTGATTGCGCGCCGCGCTCAGCATACGTTTGATTGATAGCGGCATGGGGTCCGGCCCGCGTGCGATTACGTCTGTTGGCAGGGCGAGGGCGCGGGGCAGGTCAAAGACTTCGCTCAGCACCTCGACGGCCCCACCGCAACATTGGCCCAGATCAGGGCCAAGGGCATGGCGGCTGGTTGTGTCCTGCGTCAGCGCACGCGCGGCAATTGCCAGTTCGTATTCCAGCGCACCCCCACCGATTGTGCCGGATTGCCCGCTTTCCCAGACACACATGGCGGCCCCGACCTCGCGCGGGGCCGACCCGTGCACAGCAGCAATCACCACGCGGACAACGCGCCCATGGGCCGTGCAGGCAGCGATCAGCGTGTCGCGATCAAACATCGCGGGCCCGGTCGATGGCGGCCAGAACGCTTTCCGCCGTGGCAGGTGCGTGCAGGTCGGGATAGTTGGGTCCGCACGCGGACACCGCGTCGCTCAGCGCCAGAAAGGCAGAGATGCCCAGCATCAATGGAGGTTCGCCCACCGCCTTGGACTTGTAGATCGTGTCGGCGCGGTTTTCCCCGTCCCAAAGGGCCACGTTGAACACATCTGGCCGGTCGCCACAGGCCGGGATTTTGTAGGTTGACGGCGCGTGGGTGCGCAAGCCGCCCTTGTCGTCCCACACCAGTTCTTCGGTGGTAAGCCAGCCCGCGCCCTGCACATACCCGCCTTCGACCTGCCCGATGTCGAGCGCAGGGTTCAGCGACGCGCCTGCGTCATGCAGGATGTCCGCGCGCAGGATACGGTTTTCACCGGTGAGCGTGTCCACGACCACCTCCGTCACTGCCGCGCCATAGGCAAAGTAAAAGAACGGGCGACCATGGCCCTTGATCCGGTCCCATTCGATGTCGGGCGTCTTGTAAAAACCGGTCGCGGACAGGCTGATGCGCGCCTGATGCGTCATGGCCGCGACTTCGGCAAAACTGTAACGCGCTGTCCCTGCCATCACATGCCCGTCCTCAAAGACGACAGCGTCCGGTCTGCACTGGTGCAATTGCGCAAGGTATTCGGCCATTCGGTCGCGGATGGTGTCGCAGGCGGCCTTGACGGCCATACCGTTCAGATCGCTGCCGGACGAGGCGGCGGTGGCCGACGTGTTGGGTACTTTCGCGGTGTCTGTCGCGGTGATCTTGATGGATGGAAGCGGGACACCAAACCGACTTGCGGCCACTTGCGCCACTTTCTGAAACAGGCCCTGTCCCATCTCCGTGCCGCCGTGGTTCAGGTGGATCGAGCCATCCGCATACACATGCACCAGCGCACCAGCCTGATTGAGATGCGTGAGTGTAAAACTGATGCCGAATTTCACAGGGGTCAGCGCGATGCCCTTTTTCAAAACCGGATTGGCCGCGTTCCAGTCGGCAATCGCGTCGCGCCGCGCATCATAATCGGCGTTTTCGCGCAGTTGATCGACCAGATCATCCAGAATGAAATCGGTTACAGGTTGGCCATAAGGCGTGGTTTGCACGTCTTCTGTTTCGACAGAGTCCTCGCCGCAGTCATAAAAGTTACTTTGGCGCACCAGCAGCGGATCAAGCCCAAGCTCGGCGGCGACGTGATCCACGATCCGCTCCATCCCCAACATACCCTGAGGGCCGCCAAAGCCGCGAAAGGCGGTCGCGCTTTGGGTGTTGGTGCGCAAGCGATGGCTTTCGATCCGGACGTTGGGCAACCAATAGGCATTGTCAGCGTGCAGCATCGCGCGGTCCGCAACGGGCAGGGACAGATCCATCGCCCAACCGCAGCGGGTGAACTGGCGCACGTCAAGCGCGGTGATGCGTCCGTCATCATCGAAACCAACGTCATAATCGATGCGGAAATCGTGACGCTTGCCGGTGATGATCATGTCATCGTCGCGGTCATAGCGCATCTTGCAGGCCTGCCCTGTCAGGCGCGCGGCGATTGCACAGGCCACGGCCAGCGCGTTGCCCTGACTTTCCTTGCCGCCAAACCCGCCCCCCATGCGCCGGGTTTCGACCCGC
This sequence comes from Tateyamaria armeniaca, assembly GCF_045797845.1. Lineage (NCBI taxonomy): Bacteria > Pseudomonadati > Pseudomonadota > Alphaproteobacteria > Rhodobacterales > Roseobacteraceae > Tateyamaria > Tateyamaria armeniaca. The sequence goes on along the minus strand of NZ_JBHDIY010000002.1, from coordinate 334,711 downwards.
ACGGCATGCATCGGCAGGCCGATGGCCTCGGCCACCTTATGCTGGATTTCGGTCGGATGCTGGGTCGAGGAAATGATATGCATATCGCCATCCTCGCCCGGCAGAGCGAGGGCCGCTTGCCCTTCGAGATAAAAGTGCTCCTGCCCGCCGATATGCAGCGTGCCGCTGAGTGTGTTTTCGGCGGCGTCCAGGGCGCTTGCTGAATCTCCGCGGGCATAGATGCGTGGGCCATCCTCGAACCTTGACTCAGCCTCCAGCGCTTCTTCGATGCTCAAGATCGGCGTGGTTTCCGCGATATCGATCTTGCCCTGTCGCGCCGCATACCGCGCCTGCAGATGGGTTTGCGCGATCACGGCAAAAACGGGCTGGCCCAAATAATGGACCGCGTCCATGGCCAGCAGCGGTTCGTCATGAGCAGACGGCGAGACATCATTGGCAAACGGCAGGTCTTGTGCTGTCAGCACGGCCACAACGCCCGGTGCATCACGCACGGCGTTCAGATCAAGCGCGGTGATCGAGCCACTGGCACAAGTGCTGAGGCCAAAGGCGAGGTGCAGCGTACCTGTGGGCATCGGCATGTCGTCCACATAGCGCGCAGCGCCGGTCACATGCAGGTGCGCGGCGTCATGGGGCAGGGGCTTGGCGACACTCACGATGTCACCTCCAGCACATTTGTTTCTTGGCCCTGATCCTCAAGCCACGCACGCAGCAGCATGTTTTGTGCCGCCGCCATCCGGTAGCGGGCCGAGGCGCGCATGTCCGACAGCGGGGTAAAGTCCTGCGCCAGTGCCGTCATGGCGGTCGCAACCGTGGTCTCGCTCCAGGGTTTCCCGATCAAGGCGGCCTCGGCCTGCGCTGCGCGTTTCGGTGTCCCTGCCATGCCGCCAAAGGCAAGGCGCGCGGACTTGACCACGTCGTCGGCGACCTCGATCCAGAAACATCCGCAGACCGCCGATATGTCCTGATCAAAGCGTTTGGACAGTTTGTAACAGCGCAAATGATCGCCAGCGCGCGGAACCGTGATTGCCTCGACAAACTCGTTCCGCGCGCGGTCCTGTTTGCCGTAGTCGACAAAGAAATCCTCAAGCGGCAGGCTGCGCGGCCCGTTCACGCTGCGCAGATGCAACGTGGCCCCAAGCGCGATCAGCGCGGGCGATCCATCCCCGATGGGGGAGCCGTTGGCAATGTTGCCCCCGATAGTCGCCGCATTGCGCACCTGCACGGATCCATAGCGGCGGATCAGTTCGCCAAAGGCGGGGTAGAGTGGGCCCACTGCGCTGTGCAACGCGCTGAGCGTGGTCATTGCGCCAATGTGGATCTGGTCATCGGTTACCGTCACACCGGCCAGCGCGGGAATGCGGTTCAGAAAGGCGACAGGCCCCAGATCGCGTAAGCCTTTAGTAACCCAAAGGCCCACATCAGTTGCGCCTGCAATCAGGGTGCCGCCCGGGTGCTGATCCAGCCAGTCTGCAAGGGCTTCGGGCGTGGTGGGGGGCTCTGCCCCCGTCGCCTCCCCCGCCGTATTCTCGGTCAGAAGAAGCGGGGCGTCGTGCATGTGATCCGGCACTGGCGCCTCTGCGGCCTCTTGCGCGGCACGGATGATGGGCGCGTAGCCCGTGCAGCGGCACAGGTTCCCGGCCAGTTGTGTGTCGTGATCCTGCGCGCCATTCAGATGTGCACAGGCCATCGTGGTGACAAAGCCGGGCGTGCAAAACCCGCATTGGCTGCCATGATGCTTGATCATCGCCTTTTGCACCGGGTGCAATGCGCCCTCGGGGGTTGCGATCCCCTCGACGGTGCGAACCGCCTTGCCCTCAAGTTGCGGTATGAACAGGATGCAGGCGTTCAGAGCATTTGCACCGCTTTCATCCGTCACAATGACCGAACAGGCCCCGCAATCCCCTTCATTGCACCCTTCCTTGGTGCCGGTCAGGTGCTGATCCTCGCGCAGCCAGTCCAGCAGGGTCGTTGTAGGAGTTGTGTCAGCAGTGACGCGCCTTCCGTTGAGAAGAAATGTCGTGTGCATTCTCATGACCTGCCGCGCTACCTTGAGCCCGTTTGATTTGGCAGCCTCGATGCGGCGTAGAGGCAGTTGCCAGGGCGGAACTGGTTTTGAGGCTATGCGGGTCAGTCGGGCCTTTGCAAGAGGCATTACGTGGCAATCGATGATGCCGATTTGGTGTGCATAACTTTGCGGCACCACTGGATATAGGGGCGTGCTGGCCCTAATCTGGTCGCCATGACAGATGCCCCCCGATTCATTCACCTGCGCACCCATTCCGAATATTCCCTGCTGGAAGGGGCGATGCGCCTGAAAAAGCTGCCCGATCTGGTGCGGGGCGCAGGGATGCCTGCCATCGCGCTGACGGACACCAACAACATGTTCGCGGCACTCGAATTTTCCGTCGGTATGGCGGGTGCGGGCATCCAGCCCATCATCGGCTGTCAGGTCGACCTGCAATACATCACTTCGCGCCCCGGCGAACGGCCCCGCGCCCCGGCGCCGCTTGTTCTGCTGGCGCAGTCCGAGGCGGGGTATGAGAACCTGATGAAGCTCAATTCCTGCCTGTATTTGCGGGACGGATCCGAATTGCCCTTTGTCACGGTCGAGGAACTGGCAGGACATTCCAGCGACGTGATCTGCCTCACGGGCGGGCCGAGCGGACCAGTGGGTATGCTGTTGCAGGCCAGCCAGCGCCCTGCCGCGCAGGCCCTTATGACGCGGCTGGCCGATGTGTTCGGTGATCGCCTTTACGTCGAATTGCAGCGCCATCCCGGTGAGGGCGGTGCCCCCGAGGCTGAACGCCTGACCGAGCGCGGCTTTGTCGAGATGGCCTATGCGATGGACCTGCCGTTGGTCGCCACCAACGACGTCTATTTCCCCAAGGCCGACATGTATGAAAGCCATGATGCGCTGATCTGCATTGCCGACGGGGCTTACGTCGATCAGCAGGAACCGCGCCGCCGGTTGACCGCCCAGCATTACTTCAAAAGCCAGGCCGAAATGGTGACGCTTTTTGCGGACCTGCCCGAAGCGATTGAAAACACGGTGGAAATCGCGCGGCGCTGTGCATTTATGGCTTATCGGCGCGACCCGATCCTGCCCAAATTTGCGGACGATGAGGTGGAAGAGTTGCGCAAGCAGGCCAATGCCGGGCTGGTCGAGCGGCTCAAGGTCATTCCCCACGCAGCATCGGTCGAAGAATACCAGAAGCGCCTCGATTTCGAGCTGGATATCATCGAGGGCATGGGCTTTCCCGGCTACTTCCTGATCGTTGCTGACTTCATCAAATGGGCCAAGGATGAGAACATTCCGGTGGGCCCGGGCCGAGGCTCGGGTGCGGGCAGCCTTGTGGCTTATGCCCTGACAGTGACGGACCTTGACCCTTTGCGTTATGCCCTTCTGTTCGAACGGTTCCTCAACCCCGAGCGGGTCAGCATGCCTGACTTCGACATCGATTTCTGCATGGACCGGCGCGAGGAAGTGATCCGCTACGTGCAGGGCAAATACGGGCGCGACAAGGTGGGGCAGATCATCACCTTTGGTGCGCTTTTGTCCAAAGCGGCGGTGCGCGATATCGGACGCGTCTTGCAGATGCCTTACGGGCAGGTGGATCGCTTGTCCAAGCTGATCCCGGTCGAGGGGGTCAAACCCGTCAGCATCGAAAAGGCACTGGCGGACGAACCCCGCTTGCGCGAGGAGGCCCGCAACGAAGAAGTTGTCGCGCGTCTTCTGGAATATGGCCAGCAGGTCGAGGGGCTGCTGCGTAACGCATCGACCCACGCCGCCGGGGTGGTGATTGGCGACAGGCCCTTGGACGCGCTTGTCCCGCTTTATCAGGATCCGCGATCCGACATGCCCGCGACCCAATTCAACATGAAGTGGGTGGAACAGGCGGGCCTCGTCAAATTCGACTTTCTGGGGCTGAAAACCCTGACTGTGATCCAGAACGCGGTGGACCAGATCCTTGTCTCGGGCCGTCCCTTGCACGTGGCCGCCGATGGCACCGAACTTTACACCCCCGCGCAGGGTATGGAGAATGACATCGGCGGTATCCCGTTGGATGATGAGGCCTCTTACAAGCTCTATGCCTCGGCCAAGACGGTGGCGGTGTTTCAGGTGGAAAGCTCGGGCATGATGGATGCCCTGAAACGCATGAAACCGGACTGTATCGAGGACATCATCGCTCTTGTCGCCCTCTATCGACCGGGCCCGATGGAGAACATTCCGAAGTTCTGCGAGGTCAAAAACGGCAAGTCCGAGCGTGAGTTGCTGCACCCGACAATCGATCACATTCTGGACGAGACCCAAGGCATCATCGTTTATCAGGAACAGGTGATGCAGATCGCGCAGGAGATGGCGAATTACTCGCTGGGTGGCGCTGACCTGCTGCGCCGCGCGATGGGCAAAAAGATTCAAGAAGCGATGGACGCAGAACGCCCCAAATTCCTGAAAGGAGCAGGCGAAAACGGGGTGGACGAAGCCAAGGCGATCGAGGTTTGGAACCTGCTCGACAAGTTCGCCAATTACGGCTTCAACAAATCCCACGCGGCGGCCTATGCGGTGGTCAGTTACCAGACTGCATGGCTGAAGGCGAACCACCCGGTTGAATTCATGGCCGGGGTCATGAATTGTGATATCCATCTGACCGACAAGCTGGCGGTCTATTTCGAGGAAGTGCGCAAAGTCCTGCAATTGCCGTGGGTGCCGCCTTGTGTGAACCGGTCTGATGCGACGTTCAAGGTGGTTGACGGTGCGCTCGTCTACGCGCTGGGCGCACTGAAAAACGTCGGGGTCGAGGCGATGCGGCTGGTCGTCGAGGGGCGTGGTGACAAGCCCTTTGCCACGCTGTTCGATCTGGCGCGCCGGGTGGATTTGAAGAAAGTGGGCAAGCGACCGCTGGAAATGCTGGCGCGGGCCGGGGCGTTTGATCAGCTCGATCCCAACCGGCGGCGCGTGTTTGACGCATTGGATGCGCTGTCGGCCTATTCTGCGGCGGTACATGATCAGAAGAACTCAAACCAGGTGTCATTGTTTGGGGAGGCCGGCGACGATCTTCCCGAACCGCGCCTGATGCCGGTGGACGACTGGCTGCCGGCTGAGCGGCTGGGCGAAGAGTTCAAGGCCGTGGGCTTTTACCTCTCAGGCCATCCGCTGGACGACTACATGGGCGCGCTCAAGCGCAAGGGCGTGATCACGCTGGACGAAGTCACCGCCAAGGCCGAAAACCAGCCATTGATCGCGAAACTGGCGGGTGTCGTCGCGGGTTTGCAGGTGCGCAAATCGGCCCGCGGCAATCGCTTTGCCTTTTGCCAGATGTCGGACACGAGCGGCGCCTTCGAGGTCACCCTGTTCTCGGACAGTCTCGAAAAAGCGCAGGATTTTCTCGTCGCAGGTGAAAAGGTGCTGGTCACCGTCGAGGCCACGATGGAGGCGGATCAGCTGAAACTGCTCGGCCGGTCGGTCGCACCCATCGACACCGTCGTGGCGGATGTGGGCAGCATGGGATTGCGCATTTTCGTGGACGCGCCATCGGCCCTGTCTTCGGTTGCGACCGTTCTGGATGGTGCCGCGCAAGCGGCCAAAGGGGCAGGGCGTGGGCCAATCACCGTCTGCCTGATGGATGACAGCCTGCCGGGCGAAGTGGAAATGGATTTGGGCGCGGAATTCCCCGTCACCCCGCAGATCAAAGGCGCGATCAAGTCGCTGTCCGGCGTCGTCGAAGTGCAGGAGATGTAGGCGGGTTTCGCCCGCCTGACTGGACGGCGAAGTGTTCACACGCTAGTTTTGCCGCCGGGGGAGGCAAAACGATATGCGCAAGGCGTGGGCGATTATTCCATCTTTACTTGTGCTTGGCGCATGTGGCGATCCCCTTGCCGGGGTCGAGCGTGTGTCTGACGGTGTGGCGTTTCCGGACAGCGTTGTCACCACGGCCTTGCCGACCGAAGACGAGCTGGCGCGCGAGACGAGCATCCTGTCCGGGCTGTTCCGCAAGCGGGCAGAGCCTGAAGAACTTTTGGCAGACGTTGGCACAACTGACATCGGACAGGCCGCGAATGATGGCGTTACAGTGGTATCGGATATGCCCGTTGAGGCTCTGCCCGATGATGCCGAGACTTCAGCAATCGTCACCGCATCCGCCGATTCCGAACCAAGACGCAAAGGTGTGTTTGGCTGGCTGCGCCGGGACCCGGTTTCCGAAGCCGCACCAGTGAGCAATGCAGAGGTGTTTGACGGAACAGACGAAGGCGATGACCTCGATCTCGACATCCCTGGAAATGCTGAAACCGATCCGCAGATCGAAGACGTTCAGGTCGCATCATTGTCCCCGGAAAGCGCTGCGGTGCCTGCACCAGAATTGGTCGAGCCGCAAAAACGGCGCCGCCTCTTTGGGCGTGCGGCACCTGCACCCGCTGCGGGCATGGCATTGCGGGATGTGGACCCGGGTGCGGTATTGCCCTTCGGCGAAGTCGCCCGTGTCTGCGATGTGCGCACGCGCGATCTGGGCAAACTGGTCGAACAGGCTGCGGGAAAAGGGCGGGGCTATAACCTGTTTGACAGCGCGCCAAACAGCGCTGAGCCACGGTCATTCTTTGTCACCGGCTTTGGTGACAACTGCGCGCGCCAGTTCACGGCGGAACTGGCGATCTTTGGTACGCCGGAATTTCACGAACAGTTGCGCTATGGTCTGCCTGCCAGCGAATACCCCTACTCAACCACGGACCGCGCCTATGAAAAGGTGAAGGCCAAGGTTTGCAATGTCGGGCGCAACAAACCATGCGGGCCACGCATATCACGGCTCGAAAAGACGACGGCCTTTGTCAGTGTTTACGAGCATTTCGGTGACAACGGGCGCTGGGCGGACATGCTGTTGCACGACGGGGCGCTGCTGGCGATGTCCGTAAAGACGCCCTGAACGGGCCGCCTGTTGCGGTTTCAGTAATGCGGCGGGCGCTCGTCCCCGACAACAACTCCGCCGCTGCCCTGGGCCTCGCGTTCGGCCTCGCGCGCCATCAGCATCTGTGCCCGCCGCGTCAGCAACGCCAACTCGCGCTCTTGCCGCGCAACGATATCGCTCAGGTCATCGACCGTGCGGGTCAAATGGGCGATTTGCTCTTCAAGGGCGTTGATGCGGCTGTCCATGAGCCTCATGTGGGGCAAAAGGGACGCTTGCGCAAGCCGCGCGCACCTTGCCCCCTTACCCGCCCTGCGATACGACGCGCCCGAACCCAATCGGAGTGGCACCATGGCCAAGCCCAAAAAGACCCCGCGCCCCAAGGCTCAGACGCCCAAGGGCTTTGCCGACTATTTCGGCAGCGACGTGACCGAGCGGACTGCGATGCTGTCGCGCATCGCCGAGGTCTATCATCGCTACGGGTTCGACGCGCTGGAAAGCAGCGCGGTTGAGACGGTCGAGGCGCTGGGCAAGTTCCTGCCTGACGTGGACCGCCCGAACGAGGGCGTGTTCGCATGGCAGGAAGAAGACGGCGACTGGCTGGCGCTGCGCTATGACATGACTGCCCCGCTGGCCCGCGTCTATGCCCAGCACCGGGGCGATCTGCCAAGCCCCTATCGCCGCTACACGATGGGCCCCGTCTGGCGCAATGAAAAGCCGGGACCGGGTCGGTTTCGCCAGTTTTATCAATGTGATGCAGATACGGTGGGCACGGCAAGCATGGCCGCGGATGCTGAGATTTGTGCAATGCTGGCGGATACGCTGGAGGCCGTCGGTATTGAACGTGGTGACTATGTGATCCGTATCAACAACCGCAAGGTGTTGAATGGTGTGATGGAGGTTGCGGGCCTCTCGGGCGACGACAAGGAGGCCGAGCGCGGAATCGTCCTTCGTGCGATTGACAAGCTGGACCGGCTGGGGCCGGATGGGGTGCGCGCGCTACTCGGTGAGGGCCGCAAGGATGAGAGTGGGGATTTCACGAAGGGCGCAGGGCTGACTGCGGAACAGGCTGCGGTAATCGTTTCTTATCTGGAAGTCGGTGTAGCGCAGTTGAACGCCCATAAAGCAAAGGTCAGCAGACAGGTTGAAGTAGTGAAATCTGGCAATCCGATAGACCAAGCTGCGTTTGGCGGAGAAAACCCAAACGCTACTACGCTTCAAATGCTTCGAGGGTTGGTAGGTGGGTCTTTAATTGGAAAGCAAGGCGTCGAAGAGCTCGACCAAGTTGCACAACTACTTTTTTCGCAGGGCTATCGCTCCGATAGGGTACTAGTCGACCCCTCCGTCGTACGCGGTCTCGGCTACTACACCGGCCCCGTCTACGAGGCGGAACTCACCTTCGACGTTCAGAACGACAAGGGCCAGACGGTTCAGTTCGGTTCCGTCGCGGGCGGTGGACGTTATGACGATCTGGTCAAACGCTTTACCGGGCAGGAAGTGCCCGCAACCGGCGTTTCCATCGGCGTCGATCGCCTGCTGACCGCTTTGCGTGCCACGGGGCGCATTGGCTCCGAAACCCACGGCCCCGTTGTCGTCACCGTCATGGACCGCGATCGCATGGCCGACTATCAGGCGATGGTCGCTGAACTGCGCGCAGATGGCATCCGGGCCGAGGTGTACCTGGGCAATCCCAAGAACTTTGGCAATCAGCTCAAATATGCGGACAAGCGCAACTCCCCCATCGCGATCATCGAAGGCGGCGATGAAAAGGAGCGTGGCGTGGTGCAGATCAAGGACCTGATCCTTGGCGCAAAAATTGCCGAAACGGCGACCCACGAAGAATGGAAAGACCGCCCCAGTCAGTTCGAAGTGCCGCGCTCCGAGATGCTGGCCAAAGTGCGCGAGATCCTGGCGGGATGAGCGACGTGCGGGCCCGCGCACTGGCCTTGCGCGACAGTTTTGTCGCCGCAGGGGCACGCGCGGTCGACCCCCCGTCTTGCAGTCGGCAGACCTGTTGCTGGACCTTTATGGCGAGGACATCCGCGCCCGCGCCTACGTGACCAGCGACGCGATGCGGGGCGAGCAGATGTTGCGCCCCGACTTCACCGTACCTGTCGTGCAGATGCACATGGCCAACGGGGCGGACCCGGCGCGCTACACCTATGCTGGCGAGGTGTTTCGCCGACAGGAAGATGATCCCGACCGCGCCAGCGAATACCTGCAGGTCGGCTACGAAGTCTTTGACAGCACTGACCCGGCAGCCGCAGATGCCGACGTATTTTCGCTGATTGCGCAAGCGGTTGCGCCACTCGCCTTGCGCGCGGCCACGGGTGATATCGGTGTGCTGATGGCCGCCGTGGATGGGTTGAAGACCTCTGCGCGCCGCAAGGCTGCGCTGCGTCGCCACATCTGGCGGCCCCGCCGGTTCCGCGCGCTTCTGGACCGTTTCGGGGGACGGGTGCAGGTGCCGGAAACCCGCCGTGCGCTGCTGGCGGGCGTTGTGACGTTGGATGCCCCTCTCACCGGTCTGCGCAGTCAGGCCGAGGTCGATGCGCGCATCAAGGCCCTTGCCGAAGATGCCGCCGAACCGCCCATCAGTGCCGCGGAAATGGAGGGCCTTGATGCGCTGCTGTCCGTGCGCGAAACGCTGCCCTTTGCGCTCTCGCAATTGCAGAACCTCACCGTTGATTTGCCCGCCATTGCCAAGGCTGTCACCCGCGTCGATGCCCGTGCCGAGGCGCTGGTCAAACGCGGTGTGGATGTGGACAGGCTGGAGTTCGAGGCCAGCTACGGGCGTACCTCGATGGAGTATTACGACGGCTTTGTCTTTGGATTTTATGCCGAATCCCGCCCTGATCTGCCCCCGGTCGCGACGGGCGGGCGCTATGATGCGCTGACCCGACGCCTTGGCGGTGGCACGGAAATCCCGGCAGTGGGCGCTGTGCTGCGCCCCGACCTCATGGCCCTGCTGGAGGGCGCGACATGACGATCAAACTGGGGGTGCCCTCCAAGGGCCGGCTGATGGAAAAGACGTTTGACTGGTTTGCCAAACGCGGTGTGACCCTGACCCGCACGGGGTCGGATCGCGAATATGCAGGCGAGGTTGCGGGCGTCGATGGCATGGCGCTTGTGTTGTTGTCGGCAGGTGAAATCCCGCGCGAACTTGCCGCCGGGCGCATTCATTTGGGGGTGACAGGCACCGATCTGGTGCAGGAAAAACTGCCCCTTTGGGAACAACAGGTCGCACCGGTGGCCGAAATGGGGTTTGGCCACGCTGATCTGGTGCTGGCCGTGCCTGCGGGCTGGGTCGATGTGGATCTGACGGATGATCTGGACGCCGTCGCGGCGGCCTTTCGGGAACGCCATGGGTTTCGCCTGCGGATTGCCACGAAATATCACAGGCTTGTGCGCGATTTCCTGCGCGAAGTCGGGGTGGCGGATTACCAGTTGGTCGACAGTCAGGGCGCGACCGAAGGGACGGTCGCGAACGAGACGGCAGAGGCCATTGCCGACATCACAAGCAGCGGCGAAACCCTGCGCGCCAATCACCTCAAGATACTGAACGACGGGCTGATCCTTGCCTCGCAGGCAACTCTGTGGCGCTCGCGCGTGGCGCAGGTGGATGACGCGGATCGCGTGGTCTTGCGTGGTTTGCTGGACCAGTTGGGCTAGACCTACGGCATCCGAGGTCAGAAGCTGTACATGTCCACGCCAAAAATCATGCGTGACATCACAGCGGTCAACCACATGCCAGCATACATCGTCACCAGGCCAATCAGGATCGATACGACCAGGTGCACCCGGAACAACGGCGCAAGCCAGATTGCATACGAAAATATGCAAACCGCGCCCACTGCCAGCGACAGCCATATCACAGCCGTCGGGACTGCGACCTGCAGCTCGAAAACCCACGCGACGGCCAGATACAGATAGCCCAGAGGCCACAGCACGACATAGACATAGGCGATGGCCAGAACGTAGGACAACGCGTGCGCGCCCATCACCACGTCAAACCTCACCGGGTGGCGCCCCAGCAGGCGTGTGGCAGCATAATACAACGCCGACGTCACCGCGTAGCCGACAAAGAACATCACCAGAATGACCTCGGATGGCAGGTTCTGGGTGATCGTCCGGGACTGAAAAAACAGGAATAGAAAGAAGGGAATATTGGCCGCAACAAAGGCCGACGCCCAATCCCTGACGGTGATATCACCTGCGGCAAGCAAATCGCCGACTGTCCGGTAATTGCGCAACACCAGCGGGAGGACTCGAACCGCGGAGACGAAAGGCGAAAAGACAGTCCCCAGTATGTCACGTGTCATTTGGCGCATCGCCTCAGAGTGCCTGCGCATGCAGGAACGTACAACGCATTTCACGGCACTTAAAGCACGCCAATCTCCGCAAGCGCGCGGTTCAACTCGACCGGCAGCGGCTCTTCGCTTTCCCGCCCTTTGGGCAGGTCAGGCGGCGCATCTTCGGGTTTGAGGTAACGCCAACCCTGGAACGGGCGTTTCAGCGCGCTTTGCACCCGCACCAATTCAGGGTCTGACACGATGGCGCAGCGGCGGATGCCGTCCTGGCCGACATATTCATCCAGCCGCAGGATACGTTGCCGACAGGTCAGCACTCCCTTGATCACCCAATAGATCGACCCGCCTGCGAGGATTTCGGCCTCGCGCTTGGGCCACATGCGGGTGACATGGCGGGGCAGGCCGTCAGGGGTCTGGGCGCGCTTGGTCGATTGCCATGCGACGATGTCGTCATAGGTCTCGCTGCCCACCGACAGTTTTATCAGGTTGATGTAGTTGCTCACAGGTTTGTCCACAGACTCAACACTCCCCACACCAAATATTGTAGCAGAGCGCGGCTGACCTGCAAGGTGTTGTGGTTGTCACACCCCTACATTTGGTAGTTCGCGCCACATTTTTGACTAGTGGTTGTGGTTCAATTCGCGTAGATTGAATGCCTGCACTGCTGCCGACAGAATCGGCGGCCCTCACGGGGATGCCTTGATGACACGCTTTGCCGCGCCGATTGCCGAACAGATCTGGGACATGAAGTATCGCTTCAAGGAGGCCGATGGCACGCCCATCGACGTCACCGTCGAGGACAGTTGGCGCCGCATTGCCCGTGATCTGGCAAAGGTCGAAGACGACCCAAGCGCGTGGGAAGACCAGTTTTACGCCGCCCTCGAAGATTTCAAATTCCTGCCCGCTGGCCGCATCACCGCAGGGGCAGGCACGGCGCGCTCGGTCACGCTGTTCAACTGCTTCGTCATGGGCACGATTCCCGACAGCATGGGCGGCATTTTCGAGATGTTGAAAGAGGCGGCCCTGACCATGCAGCAGGGTGGTGGGATCGGTTACGATTTCTCGACCATCCGGCCGAAGGGCGCGGGCGTCAAAGGCGTGGCGGCGGATGCCTCCGGGCCGCTCAGCTTTATGGATGTGTGGGACGCCATGTGCCGCACCATCATGTCCGCAGGCTCGCGGCGCGGCGCGATGATGGCCACGATGCGCTGCGATCACCCGGATATCGAGGATTTCATTTCCGCCAAATCCGACGCCGCCCGTCTGCGTATGTTCAATGTGTCCGTGCTGGTGACAGATGCGTTCATGGAGGCGGTGAAGGCCAATGGGTCGTGGGATCTGGTGTTCGAGGACCACGTCTACAAGACCGTACAGGCGCGCGATCTGTGGAACGGGATCATGAAGGCGACCTATGATTATGCCGAACCGGGCGTGATCTTCATCGACCGGATCAACACGGCCAACAACCTGAATTATTGCGAGACGATTGCAGCGACGAACCCCTGCGGTGAACAACCGCTGCCGCCCTATGGGGCGTGCCTGCTCGGCTCGATCAACCTCGCGCGGCTGGTTGCGGACCCGTTCGGCGATGCCGCCGCACTGGATGAAGATCAGCTCGTGGACCTCGTCGGCACTGCCGTGCGCATGATGGACAATGTGGTCGACGCCTCGCGCTTCCCGCTTGAGGCGCAGGCGCGCGAGGCGGCGGCCAAGCGCCGGATCGGCCTTGGGGTCACCGGGCTGGCGGATGCGCTGTTGATGGTCGGCCTGCGCTATGGATCGGACGAGGCGGCGCGTCAGACCGAAAGCTGGTTGAAAGCGATTGCCCGCGCCGCGTACCTGGGTTCTGTGCAATTGGCGAAGGAAAAGGGCGCGTTTCCGCTGTTTGACGCCGACGGGTATCTGGCCTCCGGCACCATGCAGGCGATGGACAAGGACGTGCGCGACGCAGTGGCCGAACACGGTATCCGCAACGCGTTGCTGACCTCGATTGCGCCCACGGGGACGATTTCGCTCTATGCCGGGAACGTCAGTTCGGGGATCGAGCCGGTCTTTGCCTATGCCTACACCCGCAAGGTGCTGCAAAAGGATGGCAGCCGCACCGAGGAAGAGGTGGTGGATTATGCCGTGCAGATGTGGCGCGACCTCAAGGGCGACGCCGAATTGCCTGATCATTTCGTGAACGCCCAGACGCTCGCGCCCGCCGATCACGTAAAGATGCAGGCGGCGGCCCAGAAATGGGTGGATTCGAGCATCTCGAAAACGATCAACTGCCCTGAGGACATCAGCTTTGATGCGTTCAAGGATGTCTACATGCAGGCGTGGGATACGGGGTGCAAAGGGTGCACGACCTATCGGCCCAATGCGGTGACCGGGTCCGTTTTGACGGTGGCAGAGGAGAAACCCGTCGTCGCCGAGGTGGTGGCGCAGGGTGACGAAGAGCCCATGCAGCCCCATGGCGACGTCATCTACATGTCCGAACCGCTCGACCGGCCCAGCGAACTCGAAGGGAACACCTACAAGGTCAAGTGGCCCGACAGCGAGCACGCGCTTTACATCACCATCAACGACATCGTGCTGGGCGGGCATCGCCGCCCGTTCGAGGTGTTCATCAACTCCAAGAACATGGAGCATTTCGCCTGGACCGTGGCCCTGACCCGCATGATCTCGGCGGTGTTCCGGCGCGGGGGCGATGTGAGCTTTGTTGTCGAGGAACTGAAGGCCGTGTTCGATCCGCGCGGGGGCGCGTGGATGGGGGGCAAATATATCCCGTCGATCCTTGCCGCCATCGGGGGCGTGATCGAACAGCACATGATCGCCACGGGCTTTATCGCGGGCGAGGGTATGGGCCTCAAGGCTGATCCCAAGGCTGATGTGGCGCAACTCGGCGCGCCGCGCGGCAAGGCGTGCACAAGCTGCGGCTCATATGAATTGCGCATGGTCGAGGGGTGCATGACCTGCGCCTCCTGCGGCTTTTCCAAGTGCGGATGATGTGATCTTGCCCGCCACGGGCGCGAAACTGTGGCGTTGCTGCACGCAACCGGGGTGAACTGATCCCGGCAAGGCGCGTGCGCACTAGGCAAGGCGCGCGCAGGCGACTATCCAGAGATGGCTCGGGGGGCACATTTGTTCAGGATGGCCTGATGTTTCGATTGATTGCGGCGTCTCTTGTGGCGTCGATTTGCCTTTCCCACGCAGCGGATGCGCAAGACAGAACGCGGCTGGGCTATGGGCGCCTGATCACAAATGACTTCTTTGGGGATGGAGAGGACCGCTGGCGCACAGGCAGCATCCAGTCCTCGCGCGTGTGGGGGCCTTCTTGGACGGGCGTTGCACCCGAAGGGTTCGGGCAGTTGCTGGAATTGCGGCTGGGTGCCGAAATCCTCGCGCCGGATGATATTCGCAATGTCTCGCCCGGTGATCGTGCCTATGCAGGTGCGCTGTCGGTTGGGCTCCACACCCATTTCCAGCGCGGACAGACTGAATTTGCCATGGGCGGCGACGTGGTGTTCGTGGGTCCGCAGACCAAACTGGACGAGTTTCAGGATGCGTTCCACGACCTCTTCAACATTCCTCGCCCATCCGACTCGGTGCGCGCCGCGCAGATCGGCAACGCGATCAATCCCACCGCGGTGGTCGAGATCGCCCAAAACTTTGCCCTGAATGACACCACCACGATCCGCCCCTTTGTCGAAGGTAGGTTGGGCAATGAAACGCTGGCGCGTGTGGGCTTTGATGTGACTTTCGGACAATTGGGCCGGGGTGAATTGCTGGTGCGCGACAGTGTCAGCGGCCACCGCTACCGCGCGGTCGAGGGCGAATGGAGCGGATACAGCTTTGTTCTGGGCGCAGATATTGCGGCGGTGAGCGACAGTGAATTCCTGCCCGATGCCGGGTCGGTGACCTTGCGCGATACGCGTGAACGGGTGCGCGCGGGCCTCACATGGCGCAGCGAAACAGGGATTACCGCGTTTTACGGGCTGACCTATCTGGGCGAGGAATTCGAGGGCCAGACCGAAGGACAGGTCGTCGGATCGATACGGCTGCGCGTCCCGTTCTAGGCCCGCCTGAGGCCGAAATTATCACACTTATGCCACACATTTCAGGAAATCGGGTGAATTTCACCCTTCAACCTGCTGGAATCCGATACAAATTTTGACTTCTCGTCGGCCAGCCGCTTTGATAGCCGCAATAAAAAAAGACAAGGCAGGCACATAGGGCAATGAAGACGGGCTTTCGTGGCACGTTTGTCATCTCCTGGTCGCAAACAGAAGTAGATGGTCTTGAGGCCGCACCGTTGCCGGCATTGGCAGTGGGGGCCGCATGGGCATGGCGCGGGGACGTCGTGCGCGTGGATGGGCCGCATGATGTGTTGCGTCTGGACAAGGCGGACGGAAGTGAAGCGCTGCGCAGACGGGCGGCGCGCATGGTGCATCGCCTTGTGGGTGCGGCCCTTGATGACGCACCCCTGACCCCGCCCGATCCTGACGCGCCGCAGCATCTCAGTGACAACAGCTTTGTCGTCACCGATGGCGGCAAAAGCTATACCGTGACGCTGATCGAGGTCGGCGTGCACAAGCCGCCGCTGTTGATGTTTGTCGACGACATTCCGCCGCGCAACACTGATTTGTGGGTCGTGCACCATACGCTCAACACCTCACCCGGTGACGGGATGGGGGCAGGGGCCGGTGGGGTGATCTGCTTCACGCCGGGCACGTTGATTGACACGCCCGACGGCCCGCGCCTGATCGAAGAGTTGCGCGAGGGCGATCAGGTGTCGACCAAGGACAACGGCGCACAGGACATCCAGTGGATCGGGTCGCGTCGCATGTCCGGCGCGCGCCTTTTTGCCATGCCGCGCCTGCGTCCGGTGCGTATCTCGACCGGCGCACTGGGTGTGGAACGCCCGGATCAGGAACTGCTCGTCTCTCCCGAACACCGGATGCTGATCGACGGCCCGGTTGCGCGCGATCTGTTCAACGCACACGAAGTGCTTGTCGCCGCCAAAGACCTGATCAATGGCACAACCATCAGTGTCGATCTGAATGTGCCTCAGGTGACATATGTGCACCTCCTGCTGCCCCGCCACGAAGTGTTGCGCGCCAATGGCGTCGAAACCGAAAGCTTTCATCCCGCGAACACGGCGCTCTCAACGCTGGACGAATCTGATCGCACGCGGCTGCTGCACCGTCTGCCCGAGCTGGAATTCGATCCCCACACCTATGGCACCTATGCCCGGCGCAACCTCAGCAGCAGCGAGGCGGCGATCCTGCGCCACGCGGCCTGAGGCGGCTGTCTCACGAAAAGCCCGGCGTGCCTTTGTCGCCGGGTCTGCGCGCCAGATGCTTGGTCTTGATCTGCTCGGATGTGTCGCGACTTCCATCATGGCTCCACCCCGGCGGTGCGACGGCGTACATCACCCGTTCGCGCAGGCTGAGGCCCGGCTGCGTGATGTCGCGCCAGATGCCGACCCATTCGTGAAAGGCTACGCGGATCGGGTTGAACGTGCCCAGGTTTTCGACCAGCCCGTAATCCGGTTTCTCCTTTTCAAGTTCGGGCACAAACGTGCCAAACATTTTGTCCCAGATGATGAACACGCCGGCATAGTTCGCATCCAGATAGCGCGCGTTGCGCCCGTGATGCACACGGTGATGGCTCGGCGTGTTCATGATAGCCTCGACCCACGGGGGCAGCTTCTTGATCGCTTCGGTGTGAATCCAGAACTGGTAAATCAGGTTCAGCCCGCCACAGAACAGCACCATGGCCGGGTGAAACCCCAGCAGGATCAGCGGCGCGCGCACCACCATCATAAAGGTGAACGTCCCCGTCCATGTCTGGCGCAGCGCTGTGGTCAGGTTGTAGTGCTGGGACGAGTGGTGATTGACGTGGCTGGCCCAGACCCAGCGGATGCGGTGCCCGAACCGGTGGACCCAGTAATAGCGCAGATCGTCCAGCACAAAGCATAGCGCAACCACCCATAGCGACGTGCCCAGATCAAGTGGCGTGATCGTCCAGAGCCACATGAAAAACCCATAGGCGATAAAGCCCAGAAGGATGCCCGACGCCACATTGCCCGCCCCCATTATCAGCGATGTCACCGCATCGCGGGTTTCATACCGCCCCCCACGCCCCTTGATCACAATCCACGTGAGTTCAATCGCGATAGCGGCGATAAAGAAGGGCACGGCCAGTTGCACGACGTCCGGATAGGTCAGATCGCTCATCATCGCTCGGTAATCCAGTTGGCCCAACTCTCCTGCTCGTCCGGGGTAAGGTGCAGCCGGATTTTCGGGGCGGTGTAGTCATTCAGATGCAGGGTGACGGTATTCCGGCGCACATGCGCTTCTTCGCCCCCAGTCAGCAGGCGGGCACAAGTGTCGGCCCCCATGTGCCACAGAATGCCGCGCCCCTTGTCCGAAAGGATGCGCGCGGCAAGCCCGTCATTGGTCAGATCGACAGTCAGGACAGTGTCGTCCGGGCGATGGCGCAGCCAAGCGGCGCGTGCGGTCCCTTCGGTAAAGGGCGACTGGCGTGACAGCCCCAGCAGGTGCAGCGCCAGCGCAATGCCCGCGATGCCGCCGATCACCATTATGAGCAGAATGTGCAGTGGCACGTCGCATCCTCCCGGCCCCATCTCATCGGGGTTGGGTCGTATGCGTCAAGCGTGGCGTTGCGTCAGCTGCCCTCGGCCCCGATCAGTTCCGCAATGATCGCCTTGGCGCTATCGCTCGACCAATCCGCATCTCCGCGCAGCCGCGCAATCTCGCGGCCCTCGCGGTCGATGATCACCGTGATGGGCAGGCCAAAGATGCCCATTTGGGCGGCCAGTTGCTGTTTGGGGTCCTGATGGCGGGGCAGGTTGTCGATACCGGTATCGGCAAAGAATTTGACAATTCCAGCGGGCGAGTTGCGCCCGGTCGCGATGGTCAGCACTTCGAAATCATCACCACCGAATTCGGTCTGCAGTTCGGACAGCATGGGCATCTCGTGGCGGCAGGGCGCGCACCACGTCGCCCAGAAGTTCAGCAGCACATACTTGCCCTGATAATCCTCAAGGGTCGCCGTGCCCGCATCATCGGCCAGGTAAAAGGCGGCCGAAGACACCGCTTCGGGCGTGTCGTGAAAGATCAGCTTGCGCATATCGCCGTCCCGCAGGGCGGCAGCGGCAGACGTGTCGGCATGGCCGGGAATTGCGCTGAGTGCGAGGGCCATGTAGAGGGCTGCAGCAACTAGTCTTTTCATTTTCTTACCTCTGATGGGCCACTGTGATGACCGATAAATCTGCAAACACCATGTGGGGCGGACGCTTTGCCGCCGGGCCGGACGCGATCATGGAGGCGATCAATGCCTCGATCGGGTTTGACCAGCGCATGGCGTCCCAGGATATTGCAGGCTCGCGCGCCCACGCCGCCATGTTGGGCGCCACGGGCATATTGAGCAATAAGGATGTCGAGGCGATACGGGAAGGCCTGCTCACGGTCTTGTCAGAGATCGAGGGCGGCACGTTCGCGTTTTCAACCGCGCTGGAAGACATCCACATGAACGTCGAGGCGCGACTGAAAGAGATCATCGGCGAACCAGCGGGCCGCCTGCACACGGGTCGGTCGCGCAATGATCAGGTGGCGACCGATTTCAAACTCTGGGTGCGGGATCAGTTCGACGCTGCCGAAGGGGCATTGCTGTCGCTGATCTCGGCCCTGCTCGATCAGGCCGAGGCCGGCGCAGATTGGGTCATGCCCGGATTTACCCATCTGCAAACCGCGCAGCCGGTCACATGGGGCCATCACATGATGGCCTATGTCGAGATGTTTGGCCGCGATCTGTCCCGTGTGCGCGATGCGCGTGCCCGCATGAACGAAAGCCCCTTGGGGGCCGCGGCACTGGCAGGCACATCCTTTCCCATCGACCGGGAAATGACGGCGCAGGCCCTGGGTTTTGATCGCCCCGCCGCCAACAGCCTTGATGCGGTGAGTGACCGCGACTTTGCCCTAGAATTCCTGAACGTGGCCAGCATCTGCGCCATGCACCTCAGCCGTTTTGCCGAAGAACTGGTGATCTGGTCTTCGGCCCAGTTCCGCTTTGTCACCCTGTCCGACCGGTTCTCGACCGGGTCCAGCATCATGCCGCAAAAGAAAAACCCGGATGCGGCAGAACTCATCCGCGCCAAGGTGGGCCGCATCTTTGGGGCCAATACGGCGCTGATGATGGTGATGAAGGGGCTGCCGCTCGCCTATTCCAAGGACATGCAGGAAGACAAGGAACAGGTCTTTGACGCAGCCGACAACTGGATGCTGGCGCTGGCCGCGATGGACGGAATGGTGCGGGATATGACTGCAAATCGCGAAAGCCTTGCCGCGGCTGCAGGCTCCGGCTTTTCCACGGCAACCGATCTTGCCGACTGGCTGGTGCGGGTGCTGGGCCTGCCCTTTCGCGACGCACATCACATCACCGGCGCCCTTGTGGCCATGGCCGAAACGCAAGGCTGTGACCTGCCCGATCTGACGCTGGAACAGATGAAATCCGCCCATGACGGCATCACATCTGACGTCTTTGACGTTTTGGGCGTGGAAAATTCCGTCGCATCGCGTACATCTTACGGAGGCACCGCGCCCGATCAGGTGCGCGCGCAAGTCGCCCGCTGGAAGGAGATGCTGTCATGAAACATGCCCTTTGCCTGATTGCCCTGCTCGGCGTCGCTGCCTGCGGCGTGGACGGTGAACCCGAACGGCCAATCTCGACCAATGTGGGGATCTCTGTCGGGTCTGGCGGGCATGTGGGCGGCACGATCGGTGTCTCTCGCGGGCCGCTGAGTGTCGGCGTGGGCATCTTCTGATCTGATGGCCCCGATCCGTATCCTGTACCTTGCCCTCGCGATCTGGGGGTCGATCCACCCGATGTATTACTTCATCTCGTGGTTCAACGAAAACGGCTATGACATCATGGCAATGGTCGATGCGTGGCACGTCAATGCCGCGACCAGTGGTCTGGTCTGGGATCTGACAATCGCGGCTGTGGCCCTTACGGTCTTCATCATCTCCGAAGTCGCGGTGCGGCGAAACTGGATCGGCCTGCTGGCGATCCCCGCGACCTTCTGCATCGGGGTCAGCTGTGGCCTGCCGCTCTACCTGTTCCTGCGCTCACGGCCCGTTAGCTAGGGCGTAAGGCCCGGCCCAGGTCGCCACCGCACTCTCCTAAAATTCTCACCAATTCGGAAACAATCCCGCCCAATTGTTGCCATTTTCGCGCTCTATGGCTGAACCCGAGGTAGAATTGGGTATCAAAAACGGGGCACGAGACCATGACAGATACAAGCATACAGGCACCAAAAGGGGCGCTTCTGGACGCGCCGGGCAAGGCGAAAAAGGCCGAAGCCCCAATGATCGCGCAAGTCGCCAAAGCATACGGGGTCAGCCCGTTCCGGCAGATGCGCGATATCTTTTCGATGCGCCGTGGCGCGCAAAAACTGAGCGGGCCAGAGTATTATTCCCTGCGCCTGTTCGATCCGGCCAAAAGCGCTGAGGACAAGCGCGCCTTTCTGGGGCAGGCCGGGGTGAACGCGCTCAACACCTCCATGAACCCGCCCGTGGCCGTGCCGACACGCGCCTTTGTGGGCAACAAGCTGCTCTACACGCAACTTCTGACCCAACTCGGGATCGCGACTGCGCAAACGCAGGCACTGGTCAGCGGTTTTCGTGACGCAGGCAAACTGCCTGTGCTGCGCGATGCGGCGGCTGTCGCTGCGTTCCTGCGCAACGACGCAACCTATCCCCTGTTTGGCAAACCCCATCACGGTTCGCTGTCCGAAGGGTCTGTGCGCATTCAGGCGCGCGATGGCGACAGCTTGCGTCTGGGCAATGGCAACATCCTCAACATCGACACGTTCGCTGCCGAAGTGATGGAGCGTTATCCCGGTGGCTTCCTGTTTCAGGACGCGCTGTCGCCCGATCCGACCATGGCCGGGATCGCAGGCGCGGCCATCGGCTGCGTGCGCGTCGTAACCACCAATGACGGCAGTGGCCCGAAACCGGCATATGCAGTGTGGAAACTGCCCGCACCCGACGCCATGTCGGACAATTTCTGGCAGGCGGGCAGCCTTCTGGCCCATCTCGATCTGACCAGTGGGCAGGTCCTGTCCTGCGTGCGCGGGACCGGCCTCAAGGCCGAAGAGATCCTTGATCATCCGACATCCGGCCAACCGGTCATCGGCATCACCTTGCCCCATTGGGCCGAAACGCTGCAAATCGCCTGTGACGCCCATGCGGTGTTCCCGGAATTCGGCATCTGCGGGTTCGACATCGCGGTGACTGCAAACGGTCCGCACATTGTTGAATGCAACGACAACCCGTCGCACATGCTTTACCAGATTGCCGCTGCGCGCGGGGTTGCGAACTCCGA
Organism: Tateyamaria armeniaca; assembly: GCF_045797845.1. Taxonomy (NCBI): domain Bacteria; kingdom Pseudomonadati; phylum Pseudomonadota; class Alphaproteobacteria; order Rhodobacterales; family Roseobacteraceae; genus Tateyamaria; species Tateyamaria armeniaca. The sequence goes on along the minus strand of NZ_JBHDIY010000002.1, from coordinate 313,110 downwards.
TTTGGCCCCGATCTGGGACGCTGTTGCCGCCCGCCAGACCAAACAGGTCGCGCGGCTGAACGAAGGCGCCAAGAAGAAGCGTTAAGTCGCAGCCCGTAAACAGCAATTGATCTGGCCCTTGCGCCCCGATAAAGGCGCAGGGATGGATCATTTTCTTTATCGCGATGGCGCCCTTTACGCCGAAGACGTCCCGATTGCCGAGATTGCGGCAGCGGTCGGCACGCCGTTCTATGTCTATTCCACGGCCACGTTGCTGCGCCATTTCAAGGTGCTCGACGACGCGCTTGCAGGTATGGACCACCTGGTGTGCTACGCGATGAAAGCGGCCAGCAATCAGGCGATCCTCAAGACGTTGGCGCAGGCGGGCGCGGGCATGGACGTGGTGTCGGGCGGGGAATACCTGCGCGCCAAGGCGGCCGGCGTGCCCGGCGACAAGATCGTTTTTTCGGGTGTCGGCAAGACGGCAGACGAAATCCGTATGGCCCTGACGGGCGGCATCCGCCAGTTCAACGTCGAATCCGAACCCGAGATGGAGGTGCTAAACCGCGTCGCGGGTGAAGTCGGCGTGATCGCCCCCATCACCATCCGCGTGAACCCGGATGTGGACGCAAAAACCCACGCCAAGATCGCCACCGGCAAGTCGGAAAACAAGTTCGGCATCCCCATCGCACGCGCCCGCGACGTCTATGCTATGGCGGCGGCGATGGAACATCTCGAAGTGATCGGCATCGACGTTCACATCGGATCGCAACTGACCGATCTTGCCCCGTACGAGCTGGCCTATCAAAAGGTGGCCGAGCTGACCGAAACCCTGCGCGCCGACGGGCACACCATCCGCCGCCTTGATCTGGGCGGGGGCCTTGGCATTCCCTATGCCCGCAGCAACGAGGCCCCGCCGCTGCCCAGCGACTACGGCAAACTGGTCGAACGCACCGTCGGCCACCTTGGCTGCGAGATCGAGATCGAACCGGGCCGTCTGATCGCAGGCAATGCAGGCTGCATGGTGAGCGAAGTCATCTATGTGAAGTCAGGCGAGGGCCGCGATTTCCTGATCCTGGACGGCGCGATGAACGACCTGATCCGCCCCGCCATGTACGAGGCACACCACGACATCGTGCCCGTGATCGAACCCGCTCCGGGCATCGAACAGGTGCCTTATGACATCGTCGGGCCAGTCTGCGAGTCTGGTGATACGTTCGCCAAACAGCGCATGATGCCGCCGCTGAATGCGGGCGACCTCGTCGCCTTCCGTTCCGCGGGCGCATATGGCGCGGTAATGAGCAGCGAATACAACACAAGGCCTCTTATTCCGGAGGTTTTGGTGAAAGGCGATCAATACGCGGTGATCCGCCAACGCCCGACCTTTGAAGAAATGATAAATCGCGATAGCATCCCCGAGTGGCTTTGATACGATCAGAGCCTATATTGAGGGTTTATGGTGCTATGGTGCGCCGCGCCGCCGGTAAGGGACGCGAGATATGGCCAGTTTTTCGAAACATGACGTGCGCCGCGGGCTAAGCGGATTGCGCTGGCCGCTGTTCTGGACCCGCGCTGGCATGTTCGCCGAAAACTTCTGGCGCGCCACATGGCCGCTGGCCACGGTGGTGCTGGCAGTTCTGGCCGTTCTGATGCTGGGCCTGCAGGACAGCGTTGTGGTCGAAGCGGTCTGGGGGGCGACAGTCGTTTCCGCTCTCGCGGGCCTTGGTGCTCTGATCTATGCCGTGATGCGCTTTAGGCTTCCGACGCGAGGGGCTGCCCTTGTGCGGCTTGATGAAACCCTGCCCGGACGGCCCATTCAGGCGTTGATGGACACGCAAGCCGTGGGCGATGCCGACGCCGCCTCGATGGCGGTGTGGCGCGCACATCAGGCGCGCATGGCAGAGCGCGCGGCGCAGGCCAAACCGGTTCCCGCCGACCTGCGCATCGCACGGCGCGACCCTTATGCGCTGCGCTATGTGGCGGTGGTAATCTTTGCCGTGGCGCTGATTTTCGGATCGATATGGCGCGTCGGGTCCGTCACGAACATGACCCCCGGCGCGGGCGAGGGCCTTGCCACAGGCCCGGTCTGGGAAGGCTGGGCAGAAAGCCCGCGCTACACCGGGCGGCCCACGATCTACCTCAACGATATCGCCGAAGGGCCGCTGGAAGTGCCCGCAGGCAGCCTAATCACCTTGCGCCTTTACGGCGAAGTCGGTGCGCTGACCGTTTCCGAAACAGTGTCGGGACGGACGGGCGAATTGCCCCCGGCCTCGGCCTCCGAACAGGATTTCACAGTCGTCAATTCGGGCGAAATCGCCATCAGCGGCCCTGGCGGGCGCACATGGTCGGTCGCGGTGATCCCGGACACCGCCCCGCGTGTTTCCATCCTCAACGGGCCGGATTCGGATGCGCTGGGTGAGATGTCGCTGCCCTATAGCGCATCGGACGACTACGGCGTCGAGGCAGGCGAGGCGCGTTTCGCACTTGATCTGCCATCGGTTGACCGCCGCCACGGGCTGGCCATCGACCCTGATCCACGGCCCGAACTGACGGTGTCCCTGCCCATGCCCATCGCCGGCGACCGCGCCCAGTTCGAGGAAAGCCTGATCGAAGACTTTTCCGAACACCCATGGGCCAACCTGCCCGTGACCGTGGTGCTGAGCGTGCTGGATGCCGCCGAACAACAGGCCGAGACCGAGCCGCGCCAGATCGTGCTGCCGGGGCGCCGCTTTTTTGACCCGTTGGCGGCGGCTGTGATCGAACAGCGCCGCGATCTGCTGTGGTCGCGGGACAACGCCACGCGCATCGGCCAGATCCTGCGCGCCGTCGCCCACCGCCCCGAAGAGGTGTTCCGCAAGGAAGTCGACCAGTTGCGCCTGCGCCGCGTCATCACCAAACTCGAAACGCTGGCAAGCTACGGCCTCACCGACGAACAGCAGGACGACATCGCGCGCGACATGTGGGACCTCGCCCTCGGGATCGAAGAGGGGGACTTGTCCAGCGCACTCGAACGCCTGCGCCGCGCCAAGGAACGGTTGAACCAGGCGATGCGCGACGGGGCCAGTCAGGCCGAGATCGAAGAGTTGATGCGCGAGTTGCGCCGCGCCACGGACGACTACATGCGCCAGCTGTCGCGTCAGGCCGAGCTTGACGACGAGGCCAACCCCAACAGCGGCAATCAGCAAAACGGCCAGAACCAGATGCAGATGAATCAGGACGATCTGCAGCGCATGATGGACCGCATTCAGGAATTGATGGAACAGGGCCGCATGGCCGAAGCCGAACAGGCGCTGCAGGAATTGCAGGAAATGCTCGAAAACATGCGCGTCACCCAAGGGCAGGGCCAAGGCGGCCAATCCCCCGGTGAACAGGCGATGGAAGGGCTGGCCGAAACACTGCGCGAACAGCAGGGCCTGTCCGATCAGGCCTTCCGCGACCTTCAGGAACAGTTCAATCCCGGGGCACAGGCCGGCGAAAGTCAGGGCAATGAAGGGCGCAGTGGCGGCCAGGGTCAGGGCCAGCAGCACAGTCAGGGTGGTGAAGGTCAGGGCGAACAGGGTGACGGCCAGGAAGGCGCCGAAGGCGACCAGCAGGGTCAGGGGCAGGGCGCACAGTCGCTCGCCGACCGCCAGCAGGCGCTGCGCGATGAGTTGAACCGCCAGCAAGGCAGCCTTCCCGGTGCGGGCACGCCCGAAGGGGATGCCGCCCGTGACGCGCTGGATCGCGCAGGACGCGCCATGGACGGGGCCGAAGAGGCGCTGCGCCAGGATGATTTTGCCGAAGCCATCGACAACCAGTCCCAGGCCATGGAAGCGCTGCGCGAAGGCATGCGCGCGCTGGGTGAGGCGATGCAGCAAGAGGCGCAGAATGGTCAGCAGGGTCAGGGCATGGCCGATTCCGATCGCCGGGCCGACGCGCGCGATCCATTGGGGCGTGATCCCGGGTCAAACGGGTCCGTGGGCACCGAAGAAGGGTTGTTGCAGGGCGAGGATGTCTATCGCCGGGCGCGCGATCTGCTGGACGAAATCCGCCGCCGCTCGGGCGAAGGGGAACGTCCGGATGTCGAGCTGGATTACCTCAAGCGCCTGCTGGATCGATTCTGAACCGTCTGATCTTGGGCGAAAAGCGCTGCGACGTCAGCCTTCATGAGAGGACGCAACTGCGTCGAGCCACGTCAAAACAGACGTCACATGGCCATCCAGCCACGCGCGCGCCGTATCAACCTGCGCCACATAGCTGCTGAGATACGGATCGACCTGCGGGATCGACTGCGCAATCTGCGGGGCCATCACGTAGATCGCGCCCAGAACAACTGTCAGCAGGATCATCAGGGAAAAACCACGGCGAAACCCCGATTTTGCAGGGGGCGCAACCGGGGCGGCATGGGCATCACTTGAGGGGCCTGACACTCCGGCCTGCCGGTCGCCGGACGAACGCAGCGTTGAATTGATCTCTTCGATATCGGGCAGCAGATCGCGACGCGATCCCAGTGCCGCGGCCGTGGCCGCCGCTTCGCTCACAGCGCGTTCGGGGGTTTCTTCGCCGCGTATTTTGGCCATGCGCTCCTGGGCTTCGCGGTTGCGGCGCTCGGCGTCACTCTCACCGTCCTGAAGCCCCAGTTCCGGCTGGCTTTCGAGCGCATCGCCCGCGCGGGCCTTGGCTTCCAGTTCCGCTTCCTGCCGCAGGATATCTGCGACGGACGTGTCGAGTTCCTTGCGCTGCGGCGTGGTTGCGACCCGTTCCTCATCCTCGCCCGGGGCGTCATCGGGTTCGCCCAGATCCGCAGGCTCGTCGACCTCTTCGCTCGCCTCTGGCATGTGGTCGGGGTGGTGCTGAAACCAGGTCTGACCGCAGTTGGAGCATTGCACGTCCCGCCCTTCGGTCGGGATCACGTCATCCACCACCTCATATTGCGCATCGCAATTGGGACAAATCAGCCGCATCTCGGTTCCTGCTCTCTTTTTACGTTCCACCATATGTTGTGTTGAACTTCCAGAAAAGTAATATTTGCGTATCCGTGGCCCAGCTTACCAATTGAATCCCGCATGATGCTGAGGCACAACAGGCGCGATGGGCGGGGGCACGCGTGATCGAGCTTGAAAATGTGGCGTACAGTTACGGTGGGGGCGAACTTTTGTCGGATATCTCCGTCAAGCTCGCGCCGGGATCGTTTCATTTCCTGACCGGACCGTCGGGCGCGGGCAAAACCACGCTGCTCAAGCTGTGCTATGGGGCGCTGCTGCCTTCTGCCGGTTACATCCGCCTGTTTCAGACCGACGTGCGCTCGCTTGAACGCGATGACGTCGCGCAATTGCGTCGCAAGATCGGTGTGGTGCATCAAGATGTGCAGTTTCTGGATCATCTGTCGGTCACGGACAACGTGGCGCTGCCCCTGACCGTGTCAGGGCGCCACGCCGAAGCAGCGGGCCCGGACCTTGCCGAGTTGATGAACTGGGTCGGCCTGACCAACCGGGCCGAGGCCCTGCCGCCGCAACTGTCGGGCGGGGAACGCCAGCGCGCCGCCCTTGCGCGCGCCGTGATCATGTCACCGGACATCGTGCTCGCGGATGAGCCCACCGGCAATATCGACTGGGAAATGTCGCAACGCCTGCTGACCCTGCTGGTCGAGCTGAACCGCATGGGCAAGACGGTGCTGATCGCGACCCACGACCTCAGCCTGATCCGGGCGGCCAAGGCGCAGGTGCAGGCCCGCGTGCTGCGCATTTCCAACCGCCGCGTACAATTGGCAGGGGCTGACCTGTGACGTTCAAATTCAAGACCTTGCGCGGGCTGATATTGGGCGACCCCTATGCGGGCCGGGTGGTGCCGCCGTCGGGCTTTACCGCGCAACTGACGCTGTTTGCTTCTGGCGCGATGGCCTTTCTGGCGGTGTTCGCGCTGGCCCTGTCGCTGGCCAGCGGGCGGTTGGCCGAACGCTGGGGAAACGAACTGGCCGGCACGGCGACGATCCGCATCGTGGCCCCGCAGGACCAGCGCGCGCAACAGACTGCGGCGGCCCTTCAGGTGCTTGAAACCACACCCGGCATTGCGCGCGCCCGTGCCCTGACCGATGCCGAGCAACAGGCCCTTCTGGCCCCGTGGTTTGGATCGGACCTGCCGTTGGACAGCCTGCCCGTGCCGCGCCTGATCGAGATTGTGAGCGCCGGGCAGGGCTTTGACGCGACGGGCCTGCGCCTGCGCCTCGCGGCCGAAGTACCGGGTGCCGTTCTGGACGATCACGGCCGCTGGCGCGCGCCGCTTGTGGCCGCGGCACAGCGGTTGCGTGTCCTGGGCTGGCTCGCGGCGGCGCTGATCCTTGCGGCAGTGGCTGCGATGGTCACGCTCGCGGCGAACGCAGCCCTTGCCGCCAACGCCCAGGTCGTGGCCGTGCTGCGCCTTGTGGGGGCGACCGACAGTTACATCGCCCAGGCCTTCGTGCGCCGCTTTACATGGCGCGCCCTTGTGGGATCGAGCGTGGGGGTGGTCATCGGCCTTGTCGCCGTCTGGCTGCTGCCCTCGGGCGGTGATGCGCCCAGCTTTCTCACAGGCATCGGGTTTCAGGGGGTCGGGTGGCTCGTCCCCCTTGTGCTGCCGCTTGTCTGCGCCGTGGTGGCGCTGGCCGCCACTGCCTTTGCCGCCAGCCGCGCCCTGAGGAGCCTGTCATGATACAGACCATCCGATCCTACCTGTTCATCGCGCAGATGTACGTCATGATGCTGGTCATCGGCCTCGGCTTTTTCCCTTATGCGCTGTTCAACAAGGAAGGCGCGCGACTGTGCTGCAAGACATTCAGCCGCTATGTCTTTTGGAGCATGGGCTGGATGGTCGGCATCCGCCACGAAGTGCGCGGGGACGTGCCCGAGGGCGAAGTGCTGATCGCGGCCAAGCACCAGTCCTTCCTCGACATCATGATGATCTTTACGGCGCTGCCCAAGGCCAAGTTCATCATGAAACGCGACATCCTGTGGACGCCGATCATCGGGTTCTACGCCAAACGGCTGGACTGCGTCCCGGTGATCCGGGGCAAACGGGGCGCGGCCATCGGCAAAATGGTGGCAGACGTGCAGGCGGGGCGCATCGATCCGGGACAGTTGATCATCTATTCGCAAGGCACGCGCGTCGCACCGGGCGTGAAACAGCCCTACAAGGTCGGTACCGCGGTGCTGTATGAACAGCTGGGCCAGCCCTGCGTGCCGGTCGCAACCAATGTGGGCATCTTCTGGCCGCGCAAGGGGATGTGGCGCAAGCCTGGTCTGGCGGTGGTCGAATTCCTGCCGGTCATCGAACCGGGCATGGAAAAAGCGCGTTTCTCGCGCATCTCGAAGATGTGGTTGAAACGCGGTCCGATGCGCTGATGCACGAAGGAGGGTTTGATGGAATTCATTGACAGCGTTGCGGGGCTCGAAGCGCTCTATGGCACGCCCGGGGCGGCCTCGATGCGCAAGGTCGCCGATCATCTGACCCCGCTTTACGCCAAATGGATCGCGGCCTCGCGGTTCACTGTGCTGACCACCGTTGGGCCGGCGGGCACAGATGGCAGTCCACGCGGCGATGACGGGCCGGTGGTGACGCCGCTCGATCCGTACACGCTGGCCATGCCCGACTGGCGCGGCAACCAACGGCTCGATTCACTGCGCAATATCGTCGAGGACGGGCGCGTGTCGCTGATGTTCATGGTGCCGGGGTCGAACACGGTTGTGCGCGTGAATGGGCAGGCGCGGCTGACGGCGGATGCCGATCTGCGCGCACGGTTCGAACAAAAAGGGCGCCAGCCCGCAACTGTGATCGTGATTGCCGTGGGCGAGGTTTACACCCAATGCGCGCGCGCCGTGATGCGCGCCGGGCTGTGGTCGCGCGATGATGCGAACGGATTGCCGACACCGGGTGAAATTCTGGCCGAAGTGTCAAATGGCGAAGAAGGCGGCACAGCCTACGACGCAGAATGGCCCGCGCGTGCTGCGCGGACCATGTGGTAGTCTGGCTTCGGACCCGACGGGTCCGGGCCGGTATCGCTTAGGGCAGCAGCACCTTGTCGATGGCGTGGATCACGCCGTTTGTCGCAAAGATGTCGGCGGCGATGACATTGGCATCGTTGACTTTGACGCCCGAGCCGAACTTTCCGACAATCCCGTTCACATCGACAGTCGCGCCATTCACGGTTGTGACGTTCTGACGGGTGCCAAGCACATCGCCCGCGGTGATCTGACCGGGCACAACGTGATAGGTCAGGATGCTGGTCAGCGTGTCTTTGTTTTCAGGCAGCAGCAGGCTGTCAAGTGTGCCAGCGGGCAGCGCGGCAAAGGCGGCATTGGTCGGCGCAAACACGGTAAATGGTCCATCGCCTCGCAGCGTATCCACAAGGTCGGCGGCCTGAAGGGCGGCGACAAGGGTCGAGAAGTTCGGATCACCCGCTGCGATATCGACGATGTCGTCACCCTGTGGTTGGGCACATGCGGCGAGGGTCAGCAGGGCGGCACCGCCCCCAATGAGTTTCAGAGTGCTGCGACGGTTCATGATGTCATCCTTTGCTTTTTTGTCTGGCGGCAAGGCGACGCCTTCCGCTCGGATAGAAACAAGAAGCAAGCGAGCGACAAAAGATATCCCCAGCCCACGCCTGCGTACGGTCAAACGTAGGCCTTGGCAGAAAAGTTCCAGACAAACCGCGCAGGATCGGCGAAGAGTCGCCCGATGATGGGCGGCGCAAAGTACTTAGGGACGCATCTCACCATACGGCTGGCCGTGGATCAGCCGTGCCGCGCCGCCCGGAGAGACCCGGCCTGCTGCCTTGAAACACGTCCCATGCACATGGCTGTGCGCGCTGATCCTTAGCTGTGGATGGCCCCCAAGCCGCAGGCCAGTGCCGCCTCGCGCACTGCTTCGGAATAGGTGGGGTGGGCGTGACAGGTCAGCGCCAGATCCTCGGCCGAGGCGCCGAACTCCATGGCCACGCAGATTTCGTGGATCAGATCACCCGCCGCAGGGCCGATGATATGCGCGCCAAGGATACGGTCGGTGTCTGCATCCGCGAGGATTTTCACGAACCCGTCGCCTGCGAAATTCGCCTTGGCCCGCCCGTTGCCCATGAACGAAAACTTGCCAGCCTTGTATTTGGTGCCCGCCTCTTTCAGCGCCTCTTCGGTCATACCGACATTGGCGACCTCGGGGTGGGTGTAGATCACACCGGGGATCACGCCGTAATTCACGTGCCCATGTTTGCCCGCGATCTGATCGGCGGCGGCCATGCCCTCGTCTTCCGCCTTGTGGGCCAGCATCGGCCCTTCGATCACGTCGCCGATGGCATAGATGCCGGACACGTTGGTCTGCCAGTGGGCATCGACTGCGATCTGGCCGCGCTTGGTCATCTCGATGCCCAGGGCGTCCAGCCCCAATCCTTCGGTGTAGGGTTTGCGCCCTGTTGCGACCAGAACGATGTCCGCGTCCACGGTATGTTCGCTGTCATCCTTGCGCATCTTGTAGGTGACCTTGGCCTTGGTCTTCATCGCCTCGACCGACTGCACAGCGGCCCCCATGGTGAATTTGAGGCCCTGCTTGGTCAGCAGCTTCTGGAACTGGCGCTGCACCTCGGCGTCCATTCCCGGCGTGATGGCGTCAAGGAATTCGATCACCTCGACCTCGGCACCCAGGCGGGCATAGACCGACCCAAGCTCAAGCCCGATCACACCCGCACCGATCACGACCATGCGCTTGGGCACCTTGCCCAGTTCCAGCGCACCGGTTGAGGTGACGACAACCTTTTCATCAACCTCGACCCCGGGCAGGGAGGACGGCTCGGACCCTGAGGCGATGACGATCGACTTGGCCTCGTGCACGTCGTCGCCGACCTTGACCTTGCCCGCTTCGGGGATGCTGCCCCAGCCTTTCAGCCAGTCGACCTTGTTCTTTTTCATCAGGAATTCGACACCTTTGGTGTTCTGCCCGATGGTGTCGTCCTTGTAGGCCAGCATCTGTTTCCAGTCGACCGACGGCGACTTGCCCTTTAGGCCCATGGTCGCAAAATTATGCTCGGCTTCGTGCAGCATGTGGGACGCGTGCAGCAGCGCCTTGGAGGGGATGCAGCCCACGTTCAGGCAGGTGCCGCCCAGCGTGTCGCGCCCCTCGACGATGGCGGTTTTCAACCCCCGCTGCGCGCAGCGGATCGCGCAGACATAGCCGCCCGGGCCGGAGCCGATGATGATCACGTCGTAAGAAGCCATTTTGTTGGTCCTTTTTGGCAAGTCGGGACGGGGGTGCTGCCCCGGAACCCCCGTGGTATTTCCGGTCAGAAGAAACTCATATCAGCGCTGCGATCAGCATGGCGGTGGTGGCGGAAAAGCCGGTCATCCAGATATAGGAGCGCCACGGGCTCCACCCGAAAGCGTAGGCCGGGATGTAGGCGATGCGGGCGATCAGATAAATGTAGGCACATATTGTGGTGAACGTGCCGGATTTTTCACCCAGTGTCACCACCACGCAGGCGATTGAAAACAGGATCAGCCCTTCGAAGTGGTTGTCGAGCGCGCGATACAGGCGCGCAGTGCGGGTGCTCAGCATGTCTTCGAGGCTGCCGCCAAGGCGGTCGCGGTCGCGTGGGCTGAGCGTTTTGCCCTGTCCCAGCTCAAGGTTGGCGGGCACCGCCATCAGCACGAACTGGACCACCTGTAACAGCGCGGCAAGGGTGAGGGCGGTCAACTCGGGCGTCATACGGCACGCACCGCCGCTGCGATCTGTGCAGCACGCGCATCATAGCTGCCGATCCGGGCCGAGGGGTGGGGGGCAGGCACGTGATGGACCCCGAAATGGCGCAACACCCGCGCGCTGTCGGTGCCAAGCGCCACAGGCCGCCGCCCCATCAGCTCGAACCGCCCCACCGCGTCAAAGCTGGCGCGCGCATGGGCGACTGGGATGGTGGAGGACCGGCGAGGCGTCAAAAGGTGAAAGATCGGCGTGATGTAGATGTCGGCCCGCGTCAGGCCCAGCAACCCCAGCACCCGGTCGATCACCTGATTGAACGGGTTGGTCGGCAAATACCCCGTGGCCTGCAGCTGATCCCTGTGCCGTTCCGCCGACGGCGCATCAAGCCAGTCCTTGGACATCAAGAGCGGCCCGGTCAGATTGCCGGACGTCATCTGGATGGGCGAGACGTAGTCGCCATCGAACCCCGCCTGCGCAAGCGTCGGATAGCCCGGCAGGGCAAAGGCGCGCCGCGCGGCGACGGCGCGCTGATATGTCTGTGCAAGGGTCATGCGCCCAGCAGCGGACCGATCATCAGAACAAGGCCCGCGAGCGATGCGAACCACGCAATCGAGCGGGCCATGGGGATCGCCGAGGCATAGGCAGGCACGTAAGCCACGCGCGCCCAGAACCAGATGGCAGCGCCCAGGGCGGTGGTTTCGGTGCCAAGGCCGGTGACCGCCAGCATCAGGGCCAGCGCGATGAACGCAGGCAGGTTGTAGACGTAGTTGGTCAGCGCCCGCTCAAGGCGGCCCGCAACAAGGCTCGGTTCGCGCTTTTCATCCTGCGGGCCAAGCGCCCAGCCGATGCCTTTGGACAGGTCCGAAAACGTGGCCTGGATCAGCATGTGGACGATCAGCAGGATCACGGCGTAAGTGAGGTAGGTGAGTTCGGGGGTCATGCGTGCTCTTCCATGATTTTCAAAGTGTTGCCATCCGGGTCGTTCAGTTCGAGACTTTTGGACCCATCTGCGTTGCTGTGAATGCTTGCTGTTTCGGTCAATGGCCGCAGCCGCGCGTGCAGCACATCCAGGTCTGGCGCGGACAGGTGAAAGCCGACCGATCCGCCCGGTGTCGCGTCACCCCCGCCCTTGCCCGGAACATACAGGGCAAGGCCGGGTTCGGGATGGTCAAACTGCGCCCAGCCGTATTCGTCAGACACAAACACGGCCGCACGCCCCAGCACAGCCTCGTAGAAGGCAACCGATGCGGTCACATCGGTCACCGGAATCTTGAGCAGGGCGAGCCGGAGCGTCATCGCATCACAAATCCATCAACAACCGCCGTGGATCCTCCAACGCTTCCTTCACCCGCACAAGGAACGTGACCGCCCCTTTGCCGTCGACGATCCGGTGGTCGTAGGACAGGGCGAGATACATCATGGGCCGGATCACAACCTGACCGCCAATCGCCATGGGCCGGTCCTGAATCTTGTGCATGCCCAGAATGCCGGACTGCGGCGGGTTCAGGATGGGCGAGGACATGAGCGAGCCGTAGACGCCGCCATTGGACAGTGTGAACGTGCCGCCCTGCATTTCGGCCATGCTCAGCTTGCCATCACGCGCGCGCGCACCTTTTTCGGCAATCGCCTTTTCGATGGCGGCAAAGCTCATCGCGTCGGCATCGCGGATCACCGGCACAACAAGGCCTGTGGGCGTGCCAGCGGCGACACCCATATGGACAAAGTTCTTGTAGACGATGTCGGTGCCGTCGATCTCTGCGTTGACTTCCGGAACCTCTTTCAGCGCATGACAGCACGCCTTGGTAAAGAAGGACATAAAGCCCAGCTTGACCCCGTGTTTCTTCAAGAACAGGTCTTTGTATTCGCTGCGCAGGGCCATCACCTCGGTCATGTCGACCTCGTTATAGGTGGTCAGCATGGCAGCGGTGTTCTGGCTGTCCTTGAGGCGGCGGGCGATGGTCTGGCGCAGGCGGGTCATCTTGACCCGTTCCTCGCGCGCCGCATCGTCTGCGGCCACCGGCGCACGCGGCGCGGCGGCAGGGGCAGGCGCAGGGGCTGCACTTGCGGCGGCAACCGCCTTGGCCACGTCGTCCTTCATCACGCGGCCATCGCGGCCCGATCCGGTGACGGCATCACGGCTGATCCCGGCCTCTGCCATGGCCTTTTTCGCGGCAGGCGCATCTTCGACATCCGAACGGGCGGTGCCCTGACCGGCAGGTGGGTTCTGGTAGTTGCTTGTCGGCTCCGCACTGCCTTCGGTTTTGGCGCTGCCCGACCCTGTTGCCGCCGCGCCAGAGGATGAGATCACCGCCAGCTTGGCGGAGGCATCGACAGTCGTGCCTTCGCCCGCAACAATTTCCGCCAGCACTCCGGAGGCGGGGGCAGGAACTTCGACACTGACTTTGTCGGTTTCAAGTTCGCACAGCATCTCGTCCTGTGTGACGCTGTCGCCAACGGCCTTGAACCATGTGCTGACCGTCGCCTCTGTCACGGATTCGCCCAGAGTGGGCACCATGACATCAACACTGTCGCCGCCGGATTCGTCGCTGGCCTCAGTGCGCGCAGCGGAGCTTTCGGCCTTGGGATCAGTGGCTGTTTCCTTGCCCTTGGGGGCCGCTTTGGAACCTGCATCCCCTTCGGAGATGGTGGCAAGCAGCGCATCGACACCCACGGTTTCCCCTTCGGCGGCGATGATATCGGCAAGCGAACCTGCAACCGGGCTTGGCACTTCGACAGTTACTTTGTCGGTCTCCAGCTCGCACAGCATTTCATCGACGGCGATGGTGTCGCCCGGTTTCTTGAACCACGTGGCAACAGTGGCTTCGGTAACGCTTTCGCCCAGGGTGGGCACGCGGACTTCGGTTGTCATGGTTATTTCTTCCCTTTGATGGTCAGCGCTTCGTCGACGAGAGCGGCTTGTTGGGCTTTGTGGTTGCTGGCCAGACCCGTGGCGGGCGAGGCAGAGGTGGCGCGGCCCACGTAAACGGGGCGGGTGTGCTTGGCCTTGATGCGGCCCAGCACCCATTCGAGGTTGGGTTCGATAAAGGTCCAGCCACCCTGATTACGCGGCTCTTCTTGACACCAGACCATCTCGGCCTGCTTGAAGCGGCCCAGTTCCTTGACCGCCGACTGGGCGGGGAAGGGATAGAACTGCTCGAACCGCATCAGGTACACGTCATCAATCCCGCGCTCATCGCGTTCTTCGAGCAGGTCATAGTACACCTTGCCCGAACACATCACGACGCGCTTGATCTTGGCGTCGTCCACCAGTTTGGTGTCCGAATTGCCGTGCTGGGCGTCGTCCCACATGATGCGGTGGAAGGATGATCCGGTGGTGAACTCCTCGGTCTTGCTGACAGCCATCTTGTGACGCAGCAGCGACTTGGGCGTCATCAGGATCAGCGGCTTGCGGAAATCGCGGTGGATCTGGCGGCGCAGGATGTGGAAATAGTTCGCCGGCGTCGTGCAGTTGGCCACGATCCAGTTGTCCTGCCCGCACATCTGCAAAAACCGCTCCAGCCGGGCGCTTGAGTGTTCAGGCCCTTGCCCCTCGAACCCGTGAGGCAGCAGCACAACCAGACCGGACATGCGCAGCCACTTGGATTCACCTGAACTGATGAACTGATCGAACATGATCTGCGCCCCGTTGGCGAAATCACCGAACTGCGCCTCCCACAGGGTCAGCGCATTGGGTTCGGCCAGCGAATAGCCGTATTCAAAACCCAAAACCGCATATTCGCTCAGCATCGAGTCGATCACTTCGTACTGGGCCTGCCCGGTGCGAATGTTGTTGAGGGGGTAATAGCGCTCTTCCGTCTCCTGGTTCACCAGCCCCGAATGGCGCTGCGAAAACGTCCCGCGGGTGGAATCCTGCCCGGCCAGACGCACAGGATAGCCTTCGGTCAGCAGCGACCCGAAGGCCAGCGCCTCGCCGGTCGCCCAGTCAATCCCGGCGCCGTTCTCGAACATCTTCGCCTTGGCCTCAAGCAGACGTTCCACCGTCTTGTGCAGCGGAATACCCGACGGCACCGTGCTCAGCGCGCGGCCCACATCATCAAACGTCTTTTTGGGGATGGCCGTCTTGCCACGCTGGTATTTCTTCTCCGCCATCTTATCGAGGTGAGACCACTTGCCATCCAGCCAGTCGGCCTTGTTGGGGCGATAATCCTTGCCCGCCTCGAACTCGTCATTCAGATGCGCCTGAAACGCGGCCTTCATATCCTCGATCTCGCCCTCGGGGATCAGCCCGTCCTTGACCAGACGCTCGGTATAAAGGGTCAGCGTCGTCTTATGCTTCTTGATGCGCTTGTACATCACCGGGTTGGTGAACATGGGCTCGTCGCCCTCGTTGTGCCCGAACCGGCGATAGCAGAAGATGTCGATAACCACGTCCTTGTGGAATTTCTGGCGGAACTCGGTGGCGACCTTGGCGGCATGGACCACGGCCTCCGGATCATCGCCGTTCACGTGGAAAATCGGGGCCTCGACCACCAGCGCATTGTCGGTGGGATAGGGGCTTGAGCGGGAAAAGTGCGGCGCCGTGGTAAAACCGATCTGGTTGTTCACAACGATATGCATGGTGCCGCCTGCACGGTGACCGCGCAGACCAGACAGCGCAAAACATTCCGCCACAACGCCTTGCCCGGCAAAGGCCGCATCGCCGTGCAGCAGAATAGGCATGACGGTGGTGCGCTCAGGATCGTTGTTCTGATCCTGCTTGGCGCGCGCCTTGCCCAGAACCACGGGGTTCACTGCCTCTAGGTGGCTGGGGTTGGCCGTCAGGGACAGGTGCACGGTGTTGCCGTCAAATTCGCGGTCGCTGGAGGCACCAAGGTGGTACTTCACATCGCCCGACCCGTCGACATCTTCGGGCTTGAACGATCCACCCTGAAATTCGTTGAAAATCGCCTTGTAGGGTTTGGCCATCACGTTCGCCAACACGCTCAGACGGCCCCGGTGGGGCATCCCGATCACGATGTCACGCACGCCCAGATTGCCGCCGCGTTTGATGATCTGTTCCATCGCCGGGATCAGGGATTCACCGCCATCCAGACCAAAGCGTTTGGTGCCCATGTATTTGACATGCAGGAATTTTTCGAACCCCTCGGCCTCGACCATCTTGTTCAGGATCGCCTTGCGCCCTTCGCGGGTGAACTGGATTTCCTTGCCGAGGCCTTCAATGCGTTCCTTCAGCCAGCCCGCCTCTTCCGGGTTGGAAATGTGCATGTATTGCAGCGCAAAAGTGCCGCAATAGGTGCGCTTCACGATGTCGATGATCTCGCGCATGGTGGCGACATCGAGGCCCAGAACCTTGTCGATGAAAATCGGGCGGTCCATGTCGGCCTCGGTAAAGCCGTAGGATTTGGGATCAAGTTCGGGATGCGGCGTCTGATCGCGCATACCCAGCGGATCGAGGTCGGCCACCAGATGGCCCCGGATACGATAGGCGCGGATGATCATCAGCGCGCGGATACTGTCCAGCACCGCCCGCTTGATCTGATCGTTGGAAACCTCAACGCCCTTTTCGGCGGCCTTGGCCTTGATCTTGTCGCCCGCACCTTTCACTTCGGCGGGGGCCGCCCACTCGCCCGTCAGGGCCTGGGTCAGATCATCGCCCGGAACCGGGGGCCAGTCACTGCGCGCCCAGCTTGGCCCCTCGGCCTCGCGCTTGACGGACACTTCGTCATCGCCCATCGCCTTGAAAAACGCCTGCCACGCTTCGTCGACCGCGTGCGGATCATTGGCGTATCGCGCGTACATCTGTTCAAGGTATTCCGCGTTGTGCCCTTGCATGAAGGAAGAGGCATGGAACTGGTCATTGGGGGATTGGTCGGTCATGGGGTTACCTCATTGTTTTGATCCGAGCGTGCGTGTTGAGCGCTCGGGCCAGTGAGAATCCAGAAGGCGCGGAAGATGGGCAGCGCCCATATGAGTGTGAAGACGAGAAAAACTTCAGGCTCTGATGCGTAGAGTTGCTCTTCCAAAGCGGCCAGGAAAAGCAGATTTGCGACGAGAATAATTGGGCTGAGGATCAGGATGGGCCAAACCCATCTGTCCTGATCACGCAACCGTCTCACGGCTGCGGCATGTGCCGGTACGAGCGTGACAACATAGACAACGACGGCGGCCCAGGCGAAAACAATTGCCGACACAAGTATCATGCCCTTTGTGCCAAGGTAGAAATACCAGAATTCCCGGCGGGAGGCGCGCCCGGAAAAAGTGGCATACTTACTAAAGCAGGTTTTGACGGACTCGGTCAGGGTCATCGCTGACACTCCCCCGCCCAGCGGCCACCCCGGGCATCGCCCGGCTCAGCGGCTTTGCCGCGCGGCATACTCCCCGCCCGCGGCAAGGGGATGCTTTAAGTGCATAGGTCAACCGGCTCAGCATGTGTGGCCGCTCCCCAAAAACCGCGCTTCGGATATGCCGTAGGGTGGGCATTCTGCCCACCGCACCTGCCGCCAGATATTTTCGCCAAACCCACTCATACCGGGGGCGGCCCATAGGCGTTGGTTTCGGGCTGCGATGGCCGCGTCAGCCACCACAGGAACACAAGGCTGATCACCAGTTGCACGATGCTCAGCAGGGAAAACAGCAACGTGCCGCCCATGTCGGGCAACTCTCCGGTCGCGGCGATGGTGTCGGGGTCGGGCAGGGTTGGCGCCAACAGGCTGGTCAGCACCGAAAGGCCAAAGGGGATCAGGATGTACCAGCCGGGTCGCCCGGTGTCCTGAAGGCGGCGAAACCCGGCCCCCAGCGCCGGAGCCAGCAGTGCCAGAGACACTAGCAGATACAGAACCCACCAGATCAGTGAACTCACCACGCACAGGATGACGACGAACAGAATGAACCACCAATATTCGGATCGGCGCGCGCGGCCCTGAAAGCTCGCGTATTTCTCGGTCAGGCAGGTGCGTACCGCTGTCATGAAATCCAAAGCAAAATTCCTTCCATTTCTTACCGGCTCCCAAGCCCTGACCCGGGGCCCATTCCCCTTCAAAGGTTAAGGGATGGTAAAACCGCCCCTGTAACCCCTTGATTTTCCTCAGGCGAGGATGTGTCCCAGCGTGGGACACGCCTTTAGGCCTCGATGGCCTCCTTCACGGCCTCACCCAATGTCGCGGGGCTGTCGGCCACCACGATTCCGGCGGCGCGCATGGCCTCGATCTTGTCCTCGGCCCCGCCTTTGCCGCCCGCCACGATCGCGCCTGCATGGCCCATCCGGCGGCCCGGAGGGGCGGTGCGGCCCGCAATAAATCCAGCCGTCGGCTTCCAGCGGCCTGCCTTCTTTTCATCGGCCAGAAATTGTGCCGCGTCTTCTTCAGCCGACCCACCAATCTCACCGATCATGATGATGCTTTCCGTCTCCGGATCAGCCAGGAACATCTCCAGCACGTCGATATGTTCGGTCCCCTTGATCGGGTCGCCCCCGATGCCCACAGCCGACGACTGGCCATAGCCCAGATCGGTTGTCTGCTTGACCGCCTCATAGGTCAGCGTGCCCGAGCGCGAGACAACCCCACAGGAACCCCGCTTGTGGATGTGGCCGGGCATGATCCCGATCTTGCAGGCGTCGGGTGTGATGACACCGGGACAGTTTGGGCCGATCAGGCGGGATTTCGATCCTTCCAGCGCGCGCTGCACCCGCATCATGTCCAGAACGGGGATGCCTTCGGTGATGCACACGATCAGCGGCATTTCCGCGTCGATAGCCTCAAGGATCGAGTCGGCTGCAAACGGGGGCGGCACGTAAATCACCGACGCGTTCGCCTCGGTCATCTCCATCGCCTCGTGGACCGAGTTGTAGACGGGCAAGTCCAGATGCGTTTGCCCACCTTTGCCCGGTGTGACGCCGCCGACCATCTTGGTGCCATAGGCGATCGCCTGTTCAGTGTGGAACGTGCCTTGTGAGCCGGTCAGGCCCTGGCAGATCACCTTGGTGTTTTCGTCAATCAGTACGGCCATTTTGGGCGTCTCCTTCGGGGTATTTCGGGAATTGATGTGTCATGCGGCCACCTGCGGTTTGCGCAGCAGCGCCTTGATATTGTCGTCGATGGGCAGGCCAATGCGGTTGACCAGATGGGTGGTGAACCCGGCGCGCCGCGCAGTGTCGCGCAGGGTCGGGAGGGTGAAGTATGTGACATGATCGGGGTAGCGGAACCCGCACCATTTGGGACCGATCACATGCCGGTTGATCGAACCAAAGTTGGGCACCCGCACATAGACCGCACCACCGGGTTTGAGGGCGCGAAACACGCCCGTGAGGATGCCCATGAGGTCAATCTCGTGTTCGAGATAGGAATGCATCAGCACACCATCGAACATCTCCGGATCGAAATCCCAAATCGCCTCGGCCCCGGCTCCGTGTACGCAATAGCCACCACGTGCGCGCATGGCCTTGTCAGCATGGGCGTGCAGGGCGCGGCTCAGTTCAATACCGTAAGGGATCATCGGTTCAGGCACGTTCTGATAGCCGCCGCAACCGATATCCAGCACCTTGCCGTTGTTGAACCAGCCGCCCAGCTTGCCGTGTTTGCTTTTATGGGTCAGGCCAAGCTGTTCCCGCAAGCGGCGGATCACGGGGCTCAGGCCGGTTGATCCACCGGTTTTCTTCTTTTCTTCGTAAGTCTTTTCCCGGGCAAAATCTTCTTCGAGTGCTTCGTACGCCACGGGGTTGCGCAGGTAGGTCAGATGGCAGGCGTCGCATGTGGCCACGTGCCAAAGGTCCTGACTGTAGGCGTCGAGGCGGGTGGCCGAGGGATCATCGCAACCGGGGCAGGGACGCAGATCGCTCATTCGCTCAGCCCCATGCCGGGGGGCAGACGGTCGACACGGATGAAGGTCTCGGGGCCATCCCGGGTGCCGATATGGACCACGGCGACGCGTTTGCGCAGCAATTCACGGGCATCGAGATAGGCGGTGCCTGCATTGGGCTCATAAGGAGAGGTCAGCGGAATCGAGGTACCAAAGACGGGCGGTGTGGCCATCTTGGCCTGCACTTCGGTCACGGCATCCGCCGCGTGATCGCCGTCAAAAGCCACCTCGCAGCGCCGTTCAGCATGTGCGGGGGTGCCGGGGGCGGGCTGCAGCGTCTTGTCCCAGAAGGTGAGGGTGAAGGGCAGGGGGTCGCCCACCAGATCGGTCATGTTGGCACGGGCCTGTGCAGGCGTCTGACCGGCCTTGAAGCAATAGGCGGTAAAGGCGTCGATGGCCGGGTGGGCGCTGGCTGCACCAAATGGCGCATGGCCGATCAGCGCCACGCACCAGATGGCACCCGCTGGCAGGATGCGCCACCGGGTCATTGGCGCCCCCGCATGTCCAAAGATGCAAACTGCATTTCCTGCTGTGGCGGCGCGGCAAAATATGTGTCGGCACCCAAGATCATGGACCAGCCCGCTCGATCCGAAGGCTGTGCAAGGTCAGACCGCCCTCGTGCAACGTTGCGATCATCGGCTGGACTACGTCATCGGTCCAATTGCGGACATAGATCACATGAGAGCCCCACCAGATCACGCTTTCGATCTGTGGCGGAACGTCGAGCAGATCGCCGCCTGTCGTTGTTGCGCCCGGGAAACGCGACGCTACGGCATCCTTGAAAAGTTGAATTGACCCGGCGGGATCAGCAGTGTCGGACCTGTTGCAGTCGAGCGAGCAAAATGTGTAGCGTGCGTCGCCCAGCACGGCGATGCTGGCGCGCTCCCAAATGCCATCTTCCCCTCCCGCTGCCGTTGTGCGCGACACAACAAGGGTCGAGCCGTCTGCGGAATTTGACAGTGTGACATTGGGGTCGGACGACAAAGGCGCAACATAACTTTCGAGATCGGAAAACGCCGTCCCGCAGGTGGTCGCATATCGCGCCACGCATTGATCGACCAGAACAGGCAGTGTCATTTCCTGTCCGGCCGAACCTTGCGCACTGGTCAACAGCGCGAAACCTGCCACTGCGATGCAGCTGTTGCGGGTGCTCATCGTGGGGTTACCCCTTCACCGCTTTCACGATCTTCTGCGCGCCGTCCTTGAGGTCGTCCGCTGCAATCACGTCGACATCGGAATTGTTGATGATGTCCTTGCCCGCTTCGACATTCGTGCCCTCAAGACGGACCACCAGCGGCACTTTCAAACCCACTTCTTTCACGGCGGCCACCACCCCTTCGGCGATCACATCGCAGCGCATGATGCCGCCAAAGATGTTGACCAGAATGCCTTTGACCTGCGGGTCCGAGGTAATGATCTTGAACGCTTCGGTGACCTTTTCCTTGGTCGCACCGCCGCCCACATCGAGGA
Source organism: Tateyamaria armeniaca (assembly GCF_045797845.1). Lineage (NCBI taxonomy): Bacteria > Pseudomonadati > Pseudomonadota > Alphaproteobacteria > Rhodobacterales > Roseobacteraceae > Tateyamaria > Tateyamaria armeniaca. Next base: position 292,155 of record NZ_JBHDIY010000002.1, on the reverse strand, counting down.
AGTTGGCAGGCTCAGCACCGTAGAGTTTGATGATGTCCATCGTCGCCATGGCCAGACCCGCGCCGTTCACCATGCAGCCAATCTCGCCGTCCAGCGCAATGTAATTGAGGTCGTATTTGGAGGCGGCAAGTTCCTTGGGGTCTTCCTCGGTCTCGTCGCGGAGTTCATTGATGTCGGCGTGGCGGTACATGGCGTTGCCATCAAAGCTGATCTTGGCATCCAGCACCTTCAGATCACCGCTGTCCGTCACGATCAACGGGTTGATCTCCAGCATCTCCATGTCTTTTTCCATGAACGCTTTGTAAAGCAGGCTCATGAGGCCCACGCATTGTTTGACCTGCTTGCCGCTCAGACCCAGCGCAAAGGCGATGCGGCGACCGTGGAAGGCCTGATAACCGGTGGCGGGATCAACGGAAAAGCTCAGGATCTTTTCGGGGGTCGCGGCGGCGACTTCTTCGATGTCCATACCGCCCTCGGTCGAGCAGACAAAGCTGACGCGGCTGGTCTGGCGATCAACCAGCAGGGCCAGATACATCTCGGTCTCAATACCCGAGCCATCCTCGATATAGATGCGGTTGACCTGTTTGCCGACGGGGCCGGTCTGGTGGGTGACCAGCGTGCGGCCCAGCATCTTCTTGGCTTCTTCGGCGGCCTCGCTTGCGGATTTGGTCAGGCGCACGCCGCCTTTCTCGCCCGCGTCGGCCTCTTTGAACGTCCCCTTGCCGCGCCCGCCTGCGTGGATCTGTGCCTTGACCACCCAAAGCGGGCCGTCCATTTCGCCGGCGGCTGTCTTTGCGTCTTCGGCGCGCAAAACGACACGTCCGTCCGAAACGGGAGCCCCGTAGCTGCGCAGAAGGGCTTTGGCCTGGTATTCGTGGATGTTCATGAGCGTAAGGTCCCGTATTGATGCATCTCAGTTGGCCCTATACGAACAGGACTGAACGTGGCGTAAACCGCGAATGTGCCTAGGGGGCGGTTTTTGCGCAGAAAAGTGAATTTTGTGATCACTGCCCAAAAATGTGTGATCACAAAATTATCCTGTTGCTACAAAAGGGAATCAAGTGCCGCCAGCGCAGACCAGTCCATCGCACCCGGAAACGGCCCCGAGTTGGGGTGTCGTGATGACAGTCAACGAACCTGCGGCACTGGTTCTTTGCAATGTGCGCTGGCATCTGGCGACCGGTGCGCAGGCGGTTCACGTCTATCTGGATGATCCGACGGACCCCGTAGCCGGGGCCTTGAATGCCATCAAGGGATGTCATGTGACACTGTGCGATGATGGTCACTGGGCGTGCCATCGTGGCAAGCGTGGGCAACCCGCCTCGCAAATGCGCCGTCAGTCGATCAATGCGAATGCAGCCAAGGACGTGGCGCGCACCAATTGGCTGTTTCACATCGATGCGGATGAATTCATCTGGCAAGACCTTCCGCTGGCTGACGAATTGGCTGGGGGTATCGCCGACAGGACTGAAGTGAATTTGCCCGTGCTGGAACGGCTGTTCCCGCATGATGTTGCGCAGGCCAGTCTGTTTGACGGCATCTTTCGCGCCACCAGCGATCTGAGTGCCACTGATCAATCCGTCGCTTTTGGCCCGTTCGCCGCGATGATGAAACGCGGGCAGTATTCACATGGCGCGGGCAAGAGCGGGGTGCGCGTGCATGATGATCTGCGCCTTGGGGTGCACAATGCGACCGAGCGGCGGGGGGCAAGTGGAGACGCTCGGCGCGTCATGTTTCGAACACGGCGCGGTTGCTGCATTTTGATGGTCTGACGCCGTTGCACTGGGTGATCAAGATGATGCGGTATCGCCGCACTCCGACTGAGGTGCAAAAGACCATCCTGCAATCGCATCGTGCAGAACAGATCGAATGGATGCTGGAGCGATGCGCGACCATGACGGACGCACTGGCGGCTCACGCCAAGCTACTCCAGGCAACGCCGGAACGGTGCGCACAACTGGCGCAGTTCGATCTGTTGTGCGAGGTGCCCTTTGATCCAGGTGCAGTGATTGGAGGCAACACACCCTACCTCTCGCCCGCCGCATTTGACGCTGACCTGCTGGAAAGAAACCCGTGGGTGCATGACCTGCTGAGGTTGGATCAGGCCTGAGACGTCTCAGTCGCGCGCAGCTTGCTCCATTTGCGATAGAGGATGACGATCAGCACCGCTGTGGGGATCAGAGTTACCGCGGGCGGCAGTCCGGCTGCAATGTCCAGAGCGGCCAATCCGACGATGCCGCCGCCCAGCCGCCAGCGGTCTTTCTTGAACTGCGCACGCGCCGCTTCGACCTCGGGCGATGCGGGGACTGGCAGCGGTTCAGGGTCAATGGGCGGACTTGGCTCGGGCCTGCTTGGCTCCACTTTGGGTCCCAAATTGTCGAGCAGACGTGGCACGTTCAGCCCTTGCGCAACGACGGCGTACAGTCCGACCTCATCCGCCAGATGTTTTGGGGTCGCCGGACCCAGCGGGCGTAATTCGACGCCTTCGATCTTGCCGCGCACGTGGTCAAACACCTGTTGAGAGACCAGGACTCCACCGATTTCAGCCATTTCCTGCAGACGCGCTGCAAGGTTCACACCATCACCCAGAAGGTCGTCCCCTTCGATGATGACATCGTCCAGGTGCACGCCAAGGCGAAACGGAAGCATATCGCCGCGCTCGTTCAGGGTGGTCTGGATCAGGATGGCGCAGCGCACGGCGCGCACAACGGACGGGAATTCGGCGATCAGACCGTCACCCGACGTGTTCGCGATGCGCCCGCCCGCGTCAGCAATCGCTGTGTCGATTACGCCGCGTGCGGCACGTAGCGCCCGCACGGTGCCCTCTTCGTCGCGGTTCATCCGGCCGGAATAGTTGGCGGCATCCGCGGCAAGGATAGTGGTGAGCTTGCGATCTATGGGGCGCGACTGTGGCATGAGGGGCATATAGCAACGAAAAAGGCCGGACGCGACTGCGCCCGGCCAGAAAAATCACGAAACAGGTCGGATCAGGTCAGGCTGTCGTCGATGCCCTTGCAGGCGTCCACAAGGCCTTTGACGGCCGCGACCGAGCTGTCGAACATCGCCTGCTCGTCCTTGGTCATCTGGATATCGATCACCTTTTCGACGCCGCCCGCGCCAATCACGGTCGGCACACCAACATACATACCCTTGAGGCCAAGCGCGCCATCGACATAGGCCGCACAGGGCAGAACGCGCTTTTGGTCCTTGAGGTAGGCCTCGGCCATCTCAATCGCCGATGTGGCTGGTGCGTAAAAGGCCGAACCGGTTTTCAGCAGGCCAACGATTTCGGCACCGCCATCGCGGGTGCGCTGGACGATCGCATCCAGTTTCTCTTGGGTGGTCCAGCCCATCTTGACCAGATCGGGCAGCGGGATGCCCGCAACAGTCGAATAGCGGGTCAGTGGCACCATCGTATCGCCGTGCCCACCCAGAACAAAGGCCGTGACGTCGCGCATCGACACGCCGAATTCTTCGGACAGGAAGTGGCGGAAACGCGCGCTGTCGAGCACGCCAGCCATGCCGCAGACTTTCTCGTGGGGCAGGCCCGAAAATTCGCGCAACGCCCAGACCATCGCGTCCAGCGGGTTGGTGATGCAGATGACAAAGGCGTTCGGCGCGTGATCGCGGATGCCCTCGCCCACCGATTTCATGACCTTGAGGTTGATGCCCAACAGGTCATCCCGGCTCATCCCCGGCTTGCGGGGCACACCGGCGGTCACGATGCACACATCTGCGCCCGCGATGTCGGAATAGGACTGTGTCCCGCTCATCTTGGCATCAAAGCCTTCGGACGGGCCGGATTCCGCGATGTCGAGGGCTTTGCCTTCGGGTGTGCCTTCGGCAATATCGAACAGGACCACATCGCCTAATTCCTTGAGGGCTGCGAGGTGGGCAAGTGTGCCGCCGATCTGACCGGCGCCGATCAGGGCAATCTTGGGTCTGGCCATGGGTGAAATTCTCCGCACTAGGGGTTTTCGTTGGCGCGGTGCCTAGCGCGCATGGGCGCGCCGTGCAAGTGTGCTGCAGTGCGGCGAGGTGTTTCGTGATCGCTGGCCGGTCGCGCAACCCTGGTCTAAAGGGTGAGGAACGCGGGCTTTTTCAAGGGGGCGGGACATGTTGGAGCTGGATCTCTGGTTTTTCGCCATTGCCGCGCCTGCCATCGTCTTTGCCGGAATATCCAAGGGCGGCTTTGGGTCGGGCGCGGCTTTTGCGGCGACATCGATTCTGGCGCTGGTTGTTGAGCCGGGGCTGGCGCTGGGCGTCACGCTGCCGCTGCTTATGTTGATCGATGCCGCGTCCCTGCGGCCCTATTGGGGCAAATGGAATTGGCAGATTTCGCGACGCATGATCCTTGGGGGACTGCCCGGTGTGGCGCTCGGTGCGTGGCTTTTTGCGCGCACAGATGCAGATGTGTTCCGGTTGCTGATCGGTGCGATTTCAATTGCTTTCGTGGTCTGGCAGGTCGGACGGGCCCGGGGCTGGATCTCGGATGGCGGAACGGGCCCTGCCGAACTGGGTCGGGATGCTCACGGGGGCCGTTGCCGGGTTCACCAGCTTTGTCAGTCACGCGGGCGGCCCACCCGCAGCGGTCTATCTGCTGTCGTTGAAGCTGGGGAAAACCACCTATCAGGCCAACACTGTGCTGATCTTTTCGGCGATCAATGTCTTCAAATTCGTGCCTTACGCCTTTCTTGGCATGTTCACCCTGCAGACATTTACCGCAAATCTTGCATTGGCACCTTTTGCCCTGTTGGGCACTTGGTTGGGCGTCAAGGCGCACCACTGGATGCCCGAGCGGGCGTTCTTCCTACTGACATATGTATTGTTGATCCTCACGGGGACGAAACTGATCTGGGATGGGCTGACATGAGTGTGCGATTGCTTTCTGCATCAGACGGAACCGACGCGCTTGCGCTTTATGCGCACCTTGTCGGGGATCAGCAGCTCGGGGACCTGACGGATTTTGCTGGGATGGTTGATCATCCCGGCACGCAGGTCAGAGGTGCTTTTGAAAATGGTGCATTGGTGGCCGTGGCGACGCTGCACATCCTACCCAACATCACGCAACAAGGGCGCAGCTATGCGCTGATCGAAAATGTCGTGACGCACCGGGATCATCGCGGGCAGGGGTTTGGCCGCGCCGTGATGAATTCCGCGATGGAGGCAGCGTGGGCGGCCGGCTGTTACAAGATCATGCTGCTGTCGGGCAAAAAGGGGCAGGCGCGCGGGTTCTACGAGGCTTTGGGATTTGGCGCGGATGAAAAGTGGGGGATGACGATCCGCCGCGCGCCGACGCGTCAATCAAATAGCGATACGTCCCAAGGCGGTGCCTGACATGAAAAAGGCGCACCCGTCGGCGCGCCTTGCAGGTTTGAAACGAGTCGTCAGTGCTCAGGCGTCGTTGCCCTTGGCAGGCAGCGCCTCGGCCAACTCTTCAAAGGCCTGACCGCTTGCAACCAGGCAGGTCACACCGTTCGGGGATGTCACCGTAATGGTCCACGTTCCGGATCTCGTCCGAGGCAAACACCTCGACCACCGCGTTATTGGCCCCAAGCCCCATGGATTGACGGGTCTCGCCATAGCCCTCGGCCAGTCGGTTCACCACCAATTCGCGCGGGCCGCAATTGCGGGCCTGCTGCGCGGCGGCCATGCCCGACGTGATCAGGTTCAGCGCCGCCGCCGTGACGAGCGTACCCATCGTCATCAAAGTCATTTTCCGTGTCATTTTGTTCAGCCTTTCACAATGGAAGGCGTCACCTCTGGTCATCTGGCCCAACCGGTCTTCCCGGTGATGACCGGGCGGCCCCGGTTCATATCGCATTCCGCGTTCTCTCATTTTCCGCAAAAGTGTTCAGCGGCCCAGCTGAAACGGCCCTCCCGGAGATGTCGGAATGCACGCAGGGTGCGCTTAGGCTCTGAATTAATGGTTAATGCCGCGTTCGGTGATCTGTTCAATTTGATCTTTGCAGATGGTGAAGATGGAATTTTCTGCGATGCGGCACATCCGGTCTTGAACTATCTGGAAAATAATTGCACCTCTCCGCGCAACTTTATGACTCTACGGAGGCTCACATGACCATCGCCCGCCCGCTGCGTTCCGTTCTGTATATCCCCGGCTCCAAACCGCGTGCGCTGGACAAGGCGCGCGGACTTCCGGTGGATGCGATCATCTTCGATCTCGAGGACGCCGTGTCGCTGGAGGAAAAAGAGGCCGCCCGCGACACCCTTGCCGACGCACTGAGCACGGGCGGTTATGGGGCGCGTATGAAGATCATCCGCATCAACGGCCTCGAAACGCCGTGGGGGCGAGCGGATGCAAAGGCCGCTGTCAAAATGGGGGCAGATGCGATCCTGCTGCCCAAGGTATCCGCGCCGTCAGATCTGGATGCACTTCCCGAGATCACCGGTGATACGCCGCTGTGGGCGATGATGGAAACAGCGCTTGGGATGCTCAACGCGGCAAGCATTGCCGCGCATCCCAAGCTGACGGGCATGGTGATGGGCACCAACGATCTGGCCAAGGAATTGCAGACACGCGCGCGTCCTGACCGTTTGCCCATGCAAACGGGACTGGGATTGTGCCTGCTGGCCGCCAAGGCGCACGGGCTTGCGATCATCGACGGGGTTTATAACGCGTTCAAGGACGAGGCAGGGCTTGCGGCGGAATGCGCGCAAGGGCGCGACATGGGATTTGACGGCAAAACGCTGATTCACCCGGCCCAGATCGACATCGCAAATGCGGCGTTTTCGCCGTCCGAGGCTGACGTCGACCTTGCACGCCGCCAGATCGACGCCTTTGAAGCCGCCGAAGCCTCGGGGCAGGGTGTTGCGGTCGTCGATGGACGTATCGTTGAAAATCTGCACATCGTGACGGCGCGCGAAACACTGGCCAAAACGCAGGCCATCGCAGCCCTTGCAGCGGAGAGCAGCACATGACCCTTCTTATCCTCGGCCTGATCCTCTGGATCGTGGCGCATTACTTCAAACGTCTCGCCCCCGATTTGCGCGCCAGCATGGGCAATCCCGGCAAGGGTGTCGTCGCGTTGCTGATCGTGGTCAGCGTGCTGGCCATGATCTTTGGGTACAAATGGGCGCCGTTTATCCCCGTCTGGTTTCCGCCCGCTTTCATGGTGCACATCAACAACCTGCTGATGTTGGTCGCCTTTTTCGTCTATGGCATGTCTGCGACCACGGGCCGTTTGCGGGGCAAGATGCGTCATCCGCAACTGACAGCGGTCAAGATCTGGGCCGTGGCGCACCTGCTGGTGAACGGCGACCTGGCCTCGATCATCCTGTTCGGCGGATTGCTCGCCTGGGCCATCGGTTCGGTCATCCTCATCAATCGGGCCGAACCAGACTGGAAACGTCCCAAGCCGGGCGACGCAAAAAAGGACATTCTGGTGGTTGTGATCACGCTGGTCATGTTCGGCGTCGTGGCCGGTATCCACATCTGGGCCGGTGTCTGGCCATTTCCGGGTTAAGCATATGAAACTCTATCGTTTTCTGTCCGAAGTGGACACGTCAGCCTTTTGTCACAAAGTCACCGAGGCGCTGAACAAAGGGTGGGAGTTGCACGGCAGCCCGACCCAGACTTGGGATCATGCGGCAGGGGTCATGCGCTGTGGACAGGCGGTGACCAAAGAGGTGACCGGCACCTATACCGCTGACACCAAACTTGGGGCGCACTGAGCATGGGCAAGACAAATCAGGGCCGGTTCTTTGAGGATTACAAGGTCGGCGATGTGCTGATCCACGCCGTGCCACGCACCGTCGGGCAGGGGGAGCGCGCGCTCTATCATGCGCTCTACCCGGCGCGGCATGCGCTTTATTCCTCGGATGCCTTTGCGCAGACCTGCGGGCTGCCAGCCGCGCCACTGGATGACCTGATCGCCTTTCACACCGTGTTTGGCAAAACCGTGCCGGACGTGTCGCTGAACGCTGTTGCCAACCTTGGATATGCCGAGGGGCGCTGGCTGGCACCGGTCTGGCCGGGCGACACGCTGACTGCGCAATCCGAAGTGATCGGGGTCAAGCAGAACTCCAACGGCAAGACAGGTGTGGTCTGGGTCCGCACGACAGGGCGCAATCAGAACGGCGATGCTGTGCTCGAATATGTCCGGTGGGTGATGGTGAGGAAGGGCAACCTTGATGCGCCTGCACCGGACACAAGTGTTCCCGATCTGACCAAGGTCGTTTCCGCCGAAAACCTCGTTGTGCCTCAGGGTCTGACCTTTGCCAATTACGACTTTGCGCTGGCCGGAGAGGCGCATCGCCTGAGGGACTACGACATCGGTGAACAGATCAATCACGTAGATGGCGTGACGGTGGAAGAGGCCGAGCACATGATGGCCACCCGCCTGTGGCAAAACACCGCCAAAGTGCATTTTGACACCTCGGCCCGGCCGGACGGTACGCGCCTGATCTATGGGGGTCACGTGATCTCGATGGCGCGCGCACTGTCGTTCAATGGGCTCGCGAACGCGCAAATGGTCGTGGGGCTGAATGCCGGGGCCCATGCCAATCCGTGTCTCGCAGGCGACACCATCCGGGCCTGGAGCGAGGTGCTGGACAAGGCCGACACCAGCGCTCCCGGCGTCGGTGCAATCCGGCTTCGACTGGTTGCGACCAAAGGAGAGGCAGATTTCAGTCTGCGCGGTGATGATGGCAAATACCGGCCCGAGGTATTGCTTGATCTGGATTACTGGGCGCTGATGCCGGTTTAGGGTGTGCCAGCCAGATTGGTAGGATCGTGAAAAACCGGTTCAGATGGTGTCGGCACATCGGCTGCACTGCCAACAATCCATAGGCAGACGACGACACTTTCCCGCGCAATCCTGTCAGAGATTAGGGTCTTGCCACTGTGGACATGAGCGCAACTTGCTACAGTTCAACAAATGCCTGAAATTGCTGAGATCGGTGATCCTCAGTAGGGTTCTGGTTCACGCCGTCCAACATGCTCACCCGCGCGAAAGGCCCCTGAATGAACCGCACACCTGTCGCCCCGAATTCAATGCTGCTTGTCGCATCTGCCTGGGTGGCGATCGCAGGAACAGTCGCGCTGCTGTTGGGGAATATCATCGGGAGTATCGTCGTCCCGGATCATGACTGGGTGGCAGACACTGTAAGTGATCTGGCTGCTGGCCGATACGAAATCATACAGGACGTCGCCCTTTATGGCTTTGCAGGCTCGTTGATCGCCTGTGCCATCGCAGCCGCGCATCTGCATCTGGATGGTACGCGCTGGAACATCGGCATTGCTTGCCTTGCGCTTCTGGCGATGTGCGTTGTCGTGATTGGCGCGCGCAATGAATACGGCGACAACGATAACGAAGGCATCGTTGTCCACATCTATGTCGTATATGTGCTGGGAATACTGTTCGCTGCCCTGTTTCTGGCGATGGCGCGGGGGCTGTCCAGCATCTCCAGAAGATATGGCGTGATCAGCTCCTGTTGCGGCGCACTCTGGATCGTCGGCGCGCCTGCCTTCTTCTTCATGCCGACCGGGTATGATGGCGCATTTGAGCGGGGATTGGGCGTGATCGCCATGGTCTGGGTCACCTCGTTTGGCTGGATGCTGTTCGCGGTCGCCAAAGACACCAACCAATCCGAAGACAAATCATGAGGGTGCCGCAGTGATCCTGGAACACGCAGTGGCAGATGCCATCGCCAAGGGCCTGCTGCTGAGTGTCCTTGGCCTAGCTTGGATCATTTTGCTCGTGCGTATCGTGGGTTTGCGGTCGTTCTCGAAGATGACGAACTTTGATTTTGTGATGACCGTCGCGATGGGGTCTCTTCTGGCAGGGGCCGCACAAACCGGCACGTGGGTTGATCTCGTTCAGACTATGACGGCGATGGCCGCGCTTTTTGCTGTACAGTTTGGCATCGCGTATGCGCGCCAGCGTTCAGATGCGTTGGATGCAAGGTTGCAGAACGCGCCGGTCCTTTTGATGCGGGATGGTGAGATCCTGCATGCAGCGCTGCGGCGCACACGGGTGACCGAGGCAGACCTGATCGCGAAACTGCGTGAGGCCAATGCGCTCGAAATATCGTCTGTTCGGGCCGTGATCCTGGAGGCGACCGGGGACGTTTCGGTCCTTCACGGCGCGCAGGTCGATGAAAAGCTTTTGAGCGGTGTCGATCTCGGCACCCGGTAGCGAGCGCCACTAGCGCTTGCAAACATTGAAAAACTTGTCCGGGATTAGTGTCTGCGCGCAACCGATCCGTTCTAGCCCTGCTAGCATGAAAGCAGCTTCAAGGACTGGCAGCTCTGCCCGTTCAAGCGTTTGGAGGATGCGACGGCAAAGCCCCCAAGGCAGCGCCGTCCAAGTCCTCTGCAAATCAACTTTTGGCCAAGATGACACATCTTGCGCACACGCCTTCGGGCGGTGCCGGGACTTGGCTATGAGAAGGAAACTATATGACTCCGACACTAAAAACTCTCCTTGGCACAGTTGCAGTTGGCGCGTTTGTCGCCACCGGCGCACTTGCCCAATCCAGCACGGACGCCGACCAGACCGTCGTTCCGACAGAAGGTGGCCAAGTCGTCGTTGAACAGGAAGATGCAACCGTCAACGTGACCGTGCCCGATCCCAATGTCGAAGTGACCCAAGGCCAGCCCGTGGTCACGGTCGAGCAACCCCAACCCGAAATCACGGTTGTCGTGCCCGAACCGACAGTGAACGTCCGCCAGCAGGCGCCCATCATCACCGTTGAGCAGGCCCAGCCGCAGATCACTGTCGTGATCCCTGAGCCGGTTGTAACCGTCATGGTACCCAAGCCGGAGGTTGACGTTGAAACCGGCGAGCCGATCATCGATCTTGATCAACCGGAACCCGTCGTGCGCTTTATTCGTCCCGAGCCGAAGATCACGATTCAGGAGGCGCAGCCCCGCGTCGAATTCCAGCAGGGTGAAGCGCAGGTGAACATTTCCGACGCGCAGGATGCGCAGGTCGATGTCACTCAAGAAGAAGCGCAAGTGAACGTGGAACAGGCCGACAGCGCCAATGTGTCCGTCACCAGCGAAGAGCCTGAGGTCAACGTCGTTGACGGCGGCGAAGCCAATGTCGAGATCGAGCAAATGCAGGCCCGCGTCGTGATGGAAGACTTCAACGCGGACGAAGCGGGCAACATGGCCGACGAAGACCGCGCACGCTATCAGGAGGCGGTGAAGGTTCTGCCGATTTTCGACCGCAAGGCCGAAGACCTGATCGGGCGCAGTGTTGCCACTGAGACAGGTGAAGATGTGGGTGAAGTTGATTTCATCGGTATGCGCGGTCAGACACTCGTCGCCATTGTTGGCGTTGGTGGCTTCCTTGGCATGGGTGAAAACGAAGTCGCTGTGCCGGTTGAAAAATTGATCCTGCGCGAAGACGAGCTGATCCTGCCTGAGTTCACTCAGACCCAGCTTGAGAATATGCCCGAATACAACGAGAGCGAAGTGCGTGTCCTTGACCCGGGCTTGCGTCTGGCCGAGCAACTCGGTCTCGACTGAGTATCAGTGTGGTGCGGGCAACGTCCCGCATCTCTCTGATTGTGTTAACGAGTGTGCTGCCGCTGGTGTCCCCCGGCGGCAGTTGTTTTGCTTTAGAGCTTTGGGCAGGGATGATGCGCGCGGCCACGTCACTTGCGTAACCCTGTCCCTCAAATATGAAAAAGGAACGAAATAATGACCGGAATTGGATGGATCGGATCACTGATCATCGGCGCACTCGCGGGCTGGATCGCAGAGAAGATCATGAAAACAGATCAAAGCCTGATCATGAATATCGTGCTGGGTATCGTCGGCGCGCTGGTCCTGAATTGGCTGCTGATCGCGATCCTCGGCACAACGCTTGGCGGGTGGATCGGTCAATTGATCGTCGCTGCGGCGGGCGCATGTCTGCTGATCTACGTCACCAGACTGATCCGCGGCAGGTCGTAAAGGCCATGGCTGGTGGCGCTAGTCGTCGCCAGCCGGTGCGACGCGCGTGGGCGCAGGCGCAGCGTCATCCGCATCGCCAAGGAACCGCGCAAGGGTCTGCAGGGATTTCGTTTCATCACAGGCGATCTTGAGCACAATCAGGATGGGCAGTGCGACGATCATGCCGATGACGGACCAGATCCACGCAAAGAAAGCCACGAACAGGAAAACGACCGTCGTGTTCAGCCGCATCCGATGGGAAATCACCATGGGCGTAACCAGCTGCCCCTCGATGGAGGTCAACACGATGTAGGTGGCAAAAACCCCAGCCGCCGCCCACGTCCCATCAAGGCTGACGAAGGCGACCGCAGCCGCAATGGTCGCACCCATGAGACCTCCCAGAAACGGCACGAAGTTGAGGCCAAAGGCCATGAACCCGAAGATGACCGCGCTTGGCAGACCCCACAGATACATTGCAACGGCCACGGCGACACCCAAACCTGCGTTGATGATTGCAATGCCGCCCAGATAGTAGCCAAGACGATCCTCGATTGAATGTACCACCTCGACGGCGCGCCGCTTGTCGGCAAACCGCTCAAAGCTTTGCACAGCCTTGGTCAGAAACATGTCGCCAGAGGCAATCAGGAAGAAAAGCAGGATCAGGGCAAACAGGATCCGGCTCAGGAATCCCGGAGCCATGCTGAACAAGGTCGCGGCAATTCCGGTGTCTGAGACAACTTCCACTTCCACGGTTTCCGCATTCTGATCTTCGATGATTTCCTCGGCGGCCACAGTCGCGTCGTTGATGGCTTCCAAAGTCCCACCCGCGGCCGTGAGCTTTTGCTTGATCTCCTCTATCAGCGACGGCAGGTCTTCGATGAACTGCGCCGCCGGTGCGCTGAGCTGAACAAGCAAGAGAACGATAAGGGCGGTCAGAATGGCGGTGAACAAGGCGGCAGAAGCCACCGGCGGAATCCCGATCTTGGCCAACAGCCTGCGCGGCCTGTTGAGCACGAAGTAACCCAGACAGGCGGCGGTGACCGGGATTAGGAAATCGCTGGCCCAGACCAGCGCCTGCAACAGCAACAGACAAAAGATGCCGACAATCGCGAATTCGAAACGCTTCGATTGCGTGTCCGTCGCGCGTTCGGGGGGCTCGGGTTTAGTCGCCATTGTCAGCCTGTTCCTGTTGCGGAAGGAAAACGGTCGCCGCCATTGGAAAATGATCAGAGCCAAAACGCTCCAGCCGGCGAAACGACACCAGCCCCACGTCTTGGGTCATGAACATCTGGTCAATCGGGAACCGCAGCAGCGGATAATCCGCATGAAAACTGGAAATCATGCCCCGTCCCACCCGGGGTTCGAGGAGATTGCCGTAGTCTTTGAACCGCTCCGTGGTCCAGGACCAGGCGACGTCGTTAAAGTCCCCCATCACGATGGTCGGACGCTCGGATGATTGGGTCATCAGGGCGGCGTCCTTGATCTGCTTGTCGCGCACTGCGGTCGTGTTGCCCGGCACGGGCGGGCGCGGATGCAGACCGATGAAGTTGAAATCAGTGCCGTTCGGTGACGTCAGCAAGGCACGGACCGCAGGGGTGTCATCAGCGACAGGCCACAGCAACTCGACCCGTGACGTCGGTAGCCGCGTGGCAAAGATCAGCCCGTAGTGATCATCGGCGATGTGTGATTTGACAGTCGGATAGCGGCCCAGATGCCCTGACAATGCGGAATCCCACCTTTCATCCGTTTCCATGAGGAGCAGAACATCCGGGTCTTCGCGCTCAAGAATAGCGATCAGTTCGTCGTGGCGCGTGTTTTCCATCAGCACATTCACCGACAGCAATGACACTTCCACGGCAGGGGATGGTGCTTGCGCAATATCGATTTCCGTTTGTGCCAGTGGCGTGTACGGGAAAATCTGGACACCCTGGTAGACAATCACCGCAACCAGAACCGTCGCCAGCAAAGGCTTTTGTGAAATGGCAAAGGGCAGGCATGCCAGCAGGGTCAGCAGCGCAAAACAGGTGATGTGAACCAGCGGAAAATCCCACATGCGGATCCACCACACGACGCTGTTGGTCAACGGCAAGAGCGTCGTGACGACGGCAACAATCGCTGCGCTCCAGAAGACCCAGTTCAGCATGTGGCGGCGTTGAGTGTCATGATTTTTTAGCCTCACCAAAAGTGTCGGCCTTGACTGCGTCGCGTGATCCCATGGGTTCATCCGGGCCTTTTGTTGTATCGGCGCATGTCTGTGCCTCCATCTCGGCGTTCAGTTCGGCACCAAGCAGGATGATAAAGGCGGAAATCCAGAACCACATCAATAGAACGATCACCCCGGCCAGCGTTCCAAAGCTTTCATTGTAAGAGCCGAAGTTGCCAACGTAGAACGCAAATCCCGCCGAGGCGGCAACCCAGATGAGACAGGCGACAACTGCGCCGGGCGAGGCCCACTTCCATTCCGGCGCATCACGCGACGGCGCATAGCGGTAAAGGACCGAAAGGCCGAACACGGTCAGACAGAACAGCCCGATCCAGAGACCCGCCGTCATCAGAAATTCGAACGCCGCACCGAAATCCAGAACGGCCAGCACCGCAGGCAATCCGAGAGTGGCCATGAGCGCAATCAGTAAACCGACCATGAGAAACAGCGTCAGAGCAAAGGTTACCAGCTTAAGCCGGACAAAGCCGCGCTCCTCCTCCTCGTCATAGGCGACGTTGATCCCTTCGATCAGGCTCGCCATGCCCTTTGACGCCGAATAAAGCGCGATCAGGATCCCGGCAATGGCAGCAAGGCCAAGGCCGCCTTCACGCGACCCGGCCACGGCTGTGGCTTGCGTCGTGACAATTGCAATGACGTCTTCGGGCATGAGGCCGGACAGGCTTTCAATTTGATCGACGATCTGGCTTGGCTCGACCAGCAGCCCGCTGATCGCGATTAGGGCCGTGATCGCGGGAAAAAGCGCCAGAAGTCCGTAAAAGGCGACGCCCGCCGCGATGAGGCCAACCCGGTCGGCTGCAATCTCGTCCTTCACACGGAATGCGATGTCCTTCCGGCCAAGGGCCGGAATGTCGGTCGGGGTCTCGGCGGAGCGTCCGCGTGACATGTCAGAACCTCAGATTTGGGAGATGGGAGTGCGGGAAAGGGCCGCGTGGCCCTCTCCCAATATGGTCAGGTCTTCGGCTTGCCAAGGTTTTTGTCCTGCGCTTCGGACTTGGCCGTGTCGGCCACCCGCTCTGCTGTGCTCTTGGCCTTGTCACCTACTGCGGCGATGGCGGATTTGTCACCCGGCGCGCCACTGTCCAAATCGGCCTTGGTCTCGGCTGCGATGTCCTTGACCTCTTCCTTGACCGAGTCGGCCACGGAAAGCGCTTTCGCTTTTTCTTCCTCGAAAATGCGTTCGGCCTGATCAAACAGGGTGTCGCTTTGCGCGCCCATCAGATCATCTTCGGTCTTGGTGCGGGGCAGTGCACCGCCTAAAGCTGCACCAACTGCGAGCGCCAAGGCGCCCACAACCAACGGCTGCTGATCATAGAAATCAGCAGCCGCATCCGTGCCCTGGTTCATCGACCGCGCGGCGGAGCGGCGCATTTCGACTGCCTTTTGCCGTGCGGCGATCACACGCTTGCGACCTTCTTCGGTCAAGGTCTCGGTGCCTTCTGCGATGCGGATTCCGGCGCTGGCCAGACCCTGCTTTGCTGATTGCGCTGCATTCCCCATCGACGATTTCGCCGACGACGCGGCATCGCCAACGGCAGACCCTGCGCTTGCAAGACTGTCCTTCACCGATTGCGCGCCACTTGCGGCTGTGTCCTTCACGGATTCAGCGCCGCTCGACACACGATCACCGAATGATGGGCTGGTGTTGTCATCAGTGTCACGGGCCCACGAGGGTTCTGAGACTGCCCGGTTGGCAGTGCGCGCCGCAGGCGGCGTGTAGGGCAGGCCGCGCGCGTCCCGGCCTTGGCGATATTCGCGTTCTGTCGAGCTGTAGCGATCATCGTCAAAGTCATCAGATACACGCTGACGCAGCTGCGGTTGCTGCGCGTTTCCGAACATCAGCCACGCCAGACCGATACCGGTCAGCGCAAGGGGGACAGGGTTGGCCTTGACCTGATTGGAGATCGAGCGGCCCATATCGCCACCATGCTCGCGGAACTGATCGCCGATCTGACGCACGATAGTGTCGATCGAGAACTTGTCCTGCAAACCCTCCAAATTGGAGGTCAGGTCGGACCGCTGTTCTTCGATTTCGCGTTCGATTTCTTTCGGGCTGCGGGTCTCATTTGTCATCGTAGGCTTCCTTCACGGCTGCAGCATCGCGCTGGACGTTCTTGACGGTCCGCGTCGGCGCAAGGCTTGAGAGTTTGAGGTCATCGACGCCCTTGTTGATCAGCACATAGGCGGTCACACCCAGGGCGGCACCCACGATCAACGCCGACCAAACGGCATGCAGTCCGGCTTCGGTCAACGCAGCGACAAGGGCAGCGGCGAGAACATTCAAAGCCACCAGTGCGATGATCGCAGCGCCCGCGATCAAACCGATGGCCACACCGGCCTTCGTGACGTTTTCGCTGATCTCGGCACGGGCCAGATCGACCTCGTTGCGCACCAGTCCGCTGACATTGCTCAGGGCATCACTCAACAGATTGCCAGCACTTTTGTTCGTGGTGTCATCGCTCATGAGACATCTCCATGCTGTGTGGTTCCGATTGTGTCGAACGTGGTGGTGTGCGGGTCTTGCGGACCGGACGCTTTGGCGAACCGCGTGGCCGCAAAGCCGATCAGGGCTGCGCCACCAAGGAAGACGAGCGGGTTCTTGCGGGCAAAGGCGCTGACGTCCTGCACCATCTCGCTCAGATCCTTGTTGCGCATGGCCTCGGATGCGTCTGCCAGTCCTTCGGCGATCTGACCGAACGTGCGTTCCTGCGGTGAGCCGCTGCGCATTTCCTCGGCTGCCGTGCGCAAGGCGGATGCCACGCCGGACATCTCGTCTGCGACAGACGATTTGGCGGTACCTGCCTGTTCCTTTGCCGCGGACGCTGCATTCTGCGCAACATCACGGGCGGCGGTCTTTGCGTCCTCGGTTAATTCGCTTGCCTTTTGCTTGGCTTGCGAGGCGGCGGATGGGCTGGACGTTGGGTCGGGATTATTGTGGGTCGACATGTTTCTCTCCAATTCAGATTTCAGAGCACGAAACTGATGACGGCCAAAACGACGACGATCAGTCCGATAAGGTAAAAAACGTTATGCATAAGGGGCTCCTCCTTTTGGGGCGTGACTGTGGTCAGCCCCGCTCAGAGCAGCTTAGGCGGTTGTTGAAATCCTCGTGGGTCGCAGACGCTAATCTGGTTTAGCTTTTGCCAAATCGGGGGCTGTTCCCGGCACATCGTCCCTGTTGTGAAAGCCAATTGCAGCTAGCGTGGAGGCTCACCTCGAAAGGATCGAACATGAGCATCGACACGCTGGAAGACCTCTATATCGAGCAACTCAAGGACATCTACAGCGCCAACAAGCAGGCATTGGACGTCACCAAAGAGATGGCGAAGGCTGCAAGCGATACTGACCTGTCCGACGCCCTTCGCGCAGGCGCAGACGGCATTCAGGACGGCATCACGGCCATCGAAAAGATATCAGAAGGCCACGACGAAAGCCCGAATGGTGAGCACTGCAAAGGCATGGAAGGCCTTGTGAAAGAAGCCCGCGCCCATGCCATCGAAGAGACCTTTGGCGAGGAAGCCACCAAGGACGCGATGATCATCACGCAATATCAGCGGCTCACGCATTATGCGATTGCGGGATATGGCTGTCTTGCCGCATTTGCGGACCGGCTGGAATTGGACAATGATCTGTCTGCGCTGAAAACCTGCCTTGATGCGTCTTACGACGGCGACCGCACCATGACGGCGCTGGCGACAGGTGGAATCAACAAAAGTGCTGTGGCCTGATCGTCAGACCGATCTGGCAAGATCTGCCGTGCCCGTGGTTTCCACCCCGCTCGGAGGTGGGAACCACGACGTGTCCATGTCGACAAACGGGTTCACAAATTCGCAATCCTTTTCCCAGTCTTCCCGCTTGAGCAGACGAACATAAGGGCGATCAATCTCGATGTCTCCGCTCTCGACAAACCGGCGGAGCAGTTTGTTCACGTAGATCGATGTGAGGCCAACGGCCTGCCCGATCTCGACCTGACTGAAGGGCACCTGAAACCGGTTGCCGAGGCCGACATTGGCGACTTCCAAGCGGGATCGAAGCTGCAGCAGCCAGAATTTCAGCTTGCCGGACGCATCCATCGACCCAAGACTGCTGGCGTGATAGCGCAACGCGATCTGATCCAGACTGCCGACGGCCGTTAACAATGCGCCAAGGCGTGGATATTCGGAATAAAGTGGCGCCAGTCTTTCGCGCGGGAACGGGCAGATGACGCCGTCCGTCTGCATCATGATGCGGTGATTGGCGTAGGATGACCCGATTTCGGCCAGCCCCATGACTTCCCCCGGCAGATACACGCGCAGGATTTGACTGCGGCCATCCGAGCTGTCCGCCTTGACCACGGCCCATCCGGTTTTGAGAACCATGATACCTTCGGTGCGATCCCCCACACTGACAACGGGGCGCCCTTTTCTGCGTGGATGCTCGTCCTTTTCCATGTCCGCAATAAAGGCGCATTCGTGATCGGTAAGAGCGACGAACCGGGACAGGCGACTGACGAGACAGCTCTGATATTCTTCTGACATACCAAAAGTTAACACAAATTAAGTCGTACGGCCTCGCTTAAATCGAGCCAACCTGCGATACGCTGCACCACGCCCCAATTTTTCTTTAGAAAAGAGCGCTCATGGATCTCATCCGCATCATCCTGTCTGTCATTATTCCCCCGCTCGGCGTGTTCCTGCAGGTCGGTTTTGGAAAGCATTTCTGGCTGAACATCCTGCTGACCTTGCTGGGATACATCCCCGGACTTGTGCACGCGGTCTATATTGTCGCGCGCAAGTAAAGACGATGTCCCGCGCCGAGATCGAAAAACTTGATCGACTTTCTTCGCTGCTGGACAGCCGTTTTCGGATACCCGGCACGCCCATTCGGTTTGGGTTGGATTCCATTCTTGGTCTCATACCCGGCGTCGGCGACCTCGCGTCGCTCGGGCCATCGGCCTATCTGGTATACAAGGGCTACCGGCTTGGTGCGCGCAAGCGCACGATCATACGCATGTCGGCAAATACAGGGCTGGACTTTGTTGTGGGCGCAGTGCCCGTCCTTGGCGACGTCTTTGACCTTGTCTTCAAAGCGAACAACCGCAACTTTGCGCTGCTACGCAAAGAGCTGGAAGTCGGCGCGACCCCGGATCGGGATATCGCCTGATTGTCGAGGTCGACGTGCGGCCTGCGTATAGAGTTTTCCAACCGATTGACCTGGGCTTGCAGGTTTGTGAACCCCGCTTGCCGACAAGAGGGTTCGCACTCACCCCAAGCTCACCCTAATTTCAGATGCGCGCGCCGACGCCTCTGCTAGGGTCACTCCATGTTCCGCTCATGCACCACAATCTTGGCACTCATTGCCCCGGCCAAGGCCTTTGCCTGTGACCTTGCCTTGATGCTGGCCGTGGATGTGTCAGGCTCGGTCGATCCACAGGAATACAGGATTCAGATGGACGGTCTGGCCGCCGCGCTGCGTGACGGCATCGTCGCGGATGCGCTGGTCGATCAGCAGGCGCAAGTGGCGCTGATCCAATGGACAGGATCGTCACGCCAGCGCCAGACAATCCCGTGGACGGCCATGCGCTCTTATGGCGACGTGCTGGCGCTGGCGGACAGGATCGAGGCAGACCCGCGCATTTGGCGCAACTACTCGACGGCTATTGGCGAGGCGCTTGAGGTTGCGCGCGATTCCTTTGAGCCAGTGGCACACTGCATGCGCAAGGTGATCGACGTCTCGGGCGATGGCGAATCCAATGAAGGGGTTGAACCCGCCACACAGCGATCAGCCTTGCGGGCCAGCGACATCACAGTGAACGCAATTGCCATTGAAACCGACGACGGGGATCTGACAGCGTATTTCTACGAAAACCTGATCACTGGTCCCGGCGCTTTCGTTGTGACGGCCAACGGATTCGCGGACTATCCCGAACAGATCAGGCGCAAGTTGCAGCGCGAAACCTCGCGACAGGTTACGAGCATCGTGGATTGAAGGGTATTTCGTGATCACGGCCATTTCGCGCGTGATCACAAGTCGGGCAAACCCGGACAATGCGCCAAATAACCGCGCCAGAAGTGATCCTTGGGTGGGTGACTCCGGGGCAGAATACGTTATCAAGTAGCAACGGAACAAAAAGGACGCACCATGGCCGACGTCAACCGGGGCAATCGCCCCCTTTCGCCCCATCTGTCGATTTATCGTCCGCAGCTGACATCCATGACCTCGATTCTGACGCGGATCACTGGCAATGCGCTGCTGATCTCGGCACTGCTGGTGGTGTGGTGGTTTCTTGCGGCCTCGACCTCGCCCGAGGCGTTCGCGCGGGCTGATGGGGTTTTGACCAGCTTTTTCGGTGATCTTGTGATGTCGCTGTCTTTGCTGGGTCTGTGGTATCATACGCTTGCCGGTGTGCGGCACCTGATCTGGGACAACGCCATCGGCCTCGACATCGAAACGGCGGAAAAGATGGGATGGGCGGTTCTTGGTGGCTCGGTCGTGCTGACCGTCATCACGCTCATCGCGATTTAAGGGGGCTGACCATGCAATTTCTCACAGATCGCAAACGCGCAATGGGCATGGGGTCGGCCAAGACCGGCACGGCACATTTCTGGGCGATGAAAGTCAGCAGCTTTGCGTTGCTGTTCCTGATCCCGCTGTTTGTCTTCACCTTCGGCCCGATGCTGGGTGAACCCTATGCCGAGGTCACCGCCTATTTCGCCCGCCCGTTCCCGGCAATTGTGGCGGCGCTAACCATCGTGGTGACGTTCATGCACTTCAAGGACGGTGTTCAGGTGCTGATCGAAGACTACGTTCACGGAACAATGCAAAAGGTGCTCATTCTTGCGATGATCTGCCTCAGCTATGCCGCCGCCGCGACGGGCATTTTTGCCATCGCGCGCCTGGCGCTTTGAAACAGGAGGCCTGACAGATGGCAGCTTACGATTACGAGACGCACGAATATGACGTGGTGGTGGTTGGTGCCGGTGGCGCGGGTCTGCGCGCGACGCTGGGCATGGCCGAACAGGGGCTGCGCACCGCGTGTGTGACCAAAGTGTTCCCAACGCGCTCGCACACTGTGGCGGCACAGGGCGGTATTGCCGCTTCTCTGTCCAACATGGGCCCCGACAACTGGCAGTGGCACATGTATGACACCGTCAAAGGGTCCGACTGGCTGGGTGACACGGACGCGATGGAATACCTCGCCCGCGAGGCCCCCAAGGCCGTCTACGAGCTTGAGCATTACGGCGTGCCGTTCTCGCGCACCGAAGAGGGCAAGATTTACCAGCGCCCCTTTGGCGGGCACACCACCGAATTCGGCGAAGGCCCCCCGGTGCAGCGCACCTGCGCCGCTGCTGACCGAACGGGCCACGCGATCCTGCATACGCTTTACGGCCAAAGCCTCAAGAACAACGCGGAATTCTACATCGAATATTTCGCCATTGATCTGATCATGTCCGAAGACGGCGTGTGTCAGGGCGTGCTGTGTTGGAAGCTCGATGACGGCACCATGCACCTGTTCAGTGCCAAGATGGTTGTGCTGGCAACGGGCGGCTATGGCCGCGCCTATTTCTCGGCCACGTCCGCGCACACCTGCACCGGCGACGGCGGCGGTATGACAGCGCGGGCGGGCCTGCCGCTGCAGGATATGGAGTTTGTGCAATTCCACCCCACTGGCATTTACGGTGCGGGCTGCCTCATCACCGAAGGCGCGCGGGGCGAGGGCGGTTACCTCACCAACTCCGAAGGTGAGCGGTTCATGGAACGCTATGCGCCGACCTACAAGGATCTGGCCAGCCGCGACGTCGTCAGCCGCTGCATGACCATGGAAATCCGCGAGGGGCGCGGGGTGGGCGACAACAACGACCACATCCACCTGCACCTCAACCACCTGCCCAAGGAAACGCTCGACCTGCGCTTGCCCGGCATTTCGGAGTCCGCGCGCATCTTTGCCGGCGTGGACCTCACCAAGGAACCGATCCCGGTATTGCCGACCGTGCATTACAACATGGGCGGCATTCCAACGAACTATTGGGGTGAAGTGCTCGCCCCAACCAAGGACAAACCCGACAATGTGTCGCCCGGTCTGATGGCCGTTGGCGAGGCCGGGTGTGCTTCGGTTCACGGGGCAAACCGTCTGGGGTCGAACTCTCTGATCGACCTCGTGGTGTTCGGTCGGGCCGCCGCCATCCGCGCCAAGGATGTTGTTGACCCCGAGGCGCCTGTGCCCACACCGAACCAGCGCTCGGTCGAGGCTGCGTTCAGCCGCTTTGACGGGCTGCGTTATGCCAAGGGCCATGTACCGACAGCGGAACTGCGCCTTGAGATGCAGAAAACGATGCAACAGGATGCTGCCGTGTTCCGCACCGACAAGACGCTGGCCGAGGGCGAAGAGAAGATGAAGGACGTGGCCTCCAAACAGTCCGACCTCAAGGTCACCGACACTTCGCTGGTCTGGAATTCGGACCTTATGGAGACGCTGGAACTGACGAACCTGATGCCCAACGCGGTGGCCACCATCACCGCCGCTGCCGCGCGCAAGGAAAGCCGTGGGGCGCATGCGCATGAGGACTATCCGGACCGCGATGACGAGAACTGGCGCAAGCACAGCCTTGTCTGGTTCAAGGGCAACGAAGCCTCGCTTGGTTTCCGTGGTGTGCATCTGAACCCGCTGACCAGCCACAATGACGGTGGGATCGACCTCAAGAAAATCGCGCCCAAGGCACGGGTATACTAAGGCCCTTATGTCCCAAAACCTGGCCATCCAAGACACGTCAGCATTTGTGCCCACACAGGTGCTGCGGGTCTATGGGATGCGCCGGTCGGGAAATCATGCGGTGATCGACTGGATGATGCGCAACGCGCCGGGCGGGGCCGGATTGTTCATGAACAATTGCAAGCCAAACCGTGATCCGTTCAAGACGGCGCGCGGGGTGGCGACATATCAGGACGGGCGCGAGCTGGATCTGGACACCGAGGCGGACAAGCTGCGCGCGGCAGGCCAGACGCCCTTTACGCTTGTCAGCTATGAAGACACGATGCCAGCGGCCAAGCGCTCGCCGCTTTTTGATTCGCCCGAAACCTGCGTGATCATCTATCGCAGCTTTCTGCACTGGGCGGCGTCACTGCTGCGCAAAATCCAAGGCAACAAGGGCTACGGGCCGCTTGAACGGATGCGGGTGATGATGCAGGCGATGCGCACCTACGGCGAAATGCTGGGTCGGGTGCAGGACACGGATGTGGTTCCCGTCTGCTACGATCACTGGAAAGAGGACGAAGGATATCGCCGCACAGCACTGGACCGGCTGGACCTGCCTGGGCGTGACCTCAGCCTCGGGGCCGTGCAACGCTATGGCGGCGGATCATCCTTTCAGGGCAAAAAGACCACTGCCACAGACCTTGCCACCGCCGAACGCGCAGCGCAGATGGCGCAGGACCTCGAATATCAACTTGTGCTGTGGACAGCGGCCCGCGATCTCGATTTCATGGTGCGACTGGCAGAGGTGTTTCCCGAAGATGCACAACGACTGTCCGGACTGCTTAATACTGCGAAGGCCGAGGTGAAGTTGCCATGATGATCCGAACGATTGCTTTCAGCGCGCTTGTCGCGCTTACGGCCTGCGAGGAAACGACACGCGCTGTCGATGATGCAGCCCGCCGCAGCGCAAAGCTGGCCGTGTCCGAAACGGTGCTGACACGTTTTCCGGCTGTTCCGAAAGAACTGGTAACGCCGTTTACCGACTGCGTGATCGACAACGCATCGGCATCAGAAATCGGCGCGTTTGCGCGGGATGCGGTGATCGGCGTGTCCGAAAACACTGCCACCCTTGTGCGCACCGTGCTGGAGCGCCCTGAAACGCAGCAATGCGTTGTGCGGGCGGGCGTAAACGCATTGGGCACTGCTTGAGGCTATGTCATGATGCACCGATTCACACCGACACCACCGACCAAAGGACATAACAACTCAATGCATTTGCGGATTCTTTCGACGGCTTTTGCCGTGCTCGCCTTTTCGACCACCTTTGCACTGGCGGATGCCGCCCGGATGGCCGCACAGCAATGTGCCGTGAAAACGCACGCGCCGGGCAATTACAACATATCAAATGCGCCGGGCGTGCCGCATGTGCTGCCGGGGCAGGGCGGGACAACGGGCGGTGCTGCACGGATCAACGATTGTCTGAAAGACGTTTACGCGGTGCAATACGGGGCCAAGCGTAGCCAAGTGGTTGCAACGGCCGCTACGCCCAGAGCTGCAGCGGGATCGATCGCGGAATGTGACGCGATCCGCAGACAGAACATCACCACCGGCGTCATCGCCACCGTCGGGATCATTGCAGCCCTTGGCGAACCCTATACTGCCTCGGTCATTGGCGGGACGGCTGGTACCATCACCGGGGTGCGCGGTGTCAACCGCCGCCACCGCGCATGCGTCGCCGCCGTCTCTGCCCCCCGGTTGATCCGAGCGCTGCGATCTATGTCGGATGCAGCCGCAAGAATGGCGTGATGAGCCGGGGCACCTCCCTTTGTGTGTCACCATGACCGATTGTGCCCATGACAACGGTCGGGGTATCCACGCATTGCCGGACACACGCATGCTGACGTCGTCTATCGAAAGGATCACACCATGGTTCAACTGACGCTTCCCAAGAACTCCCGCATCCAGACGGGCAAGACGTGGCCAAAGCCCGAGGGCGCCACCAACGTGCGCAAGTTCAGTATCTACCGCTGGAACCCGGATGACGGCAAAAATCCGCAAGTGGACAACTACTTTGTCGATATGGACACCTGCGGGCCGATGATCCTGGACGCGCTGATCAAGATCAAGAACGAGATTGATCCGACGCTGACCTTCCGCCGGTCCTGCCGGGAAGGGATTTGCGGCTCCTGCGCGATGAACATCGACGGGATCAACACGCTGGCCTGTATCTACGGCATGGACGAAGTGAAGGGGGACGTCAAAATCTACCCGCTGCCGCATATGCCCGTGGTCAAGGATCTGATCCCGGATCTGACGCATTTTTATGCCCAACACGCCTCGATCATGCCGTGGCTGGAAACCAAGACAAACGCCCCGGCCAAGGAATGGCGCCAGTCCATTGACGACCGGGAAAAGCTGGACGGGCTTTACGAATGCGTGATGTGCGCGTGCTGCTCAACCTCTTGCCCCAGTTATTGGTGGAACGGGGATCGCTACCTTGGGCCAGCAGCCCTGCTGCACGCCTATCGGTGGATCATCGACAGCCGCGATGAATCAACGGGCGAGCGGCTTGATGACCTTGAGGACCCCTTCAAGCTTTATCGCTGCCACACGATTATGAATTGTGCCAAGACATGCCCCAAGGGCCTGAACCCGGCCGAGGCAATCGCGAATATCAAGAAAATGATGGTCGAACGCACGGTCTGATATCAGAGGCTGATGATTGCAAAGGCTCCGCTGCTTTGGCGGGGCCTTTTTCGTGCGCAAGCCACGGCGTTTTTGCCGGTACAGCCATGCAAAAAATCCATATTGCCACGACTCGCAAATGGCCCGATATGGCGGTCATAGACGCCAACGCACGCGCCTCTGGCCGGGTCCGGTATACGTAGCGACGGTAACGTCTCCTTTTGGAAGTGAGCGGTCATATTTGGCCGGGTCTATTGGAGATGACCATGAACGCCTACGTCACCGAATTCTCGGTTGCTGCACCTGTGCGCAAAAACCGTGTCGACACCTATATCGCGATGCATCAGTTTGACCGGCCGACGCTGGTGCTGGATGTCGATGCCGTCGAAACCCAGTATCATGCGCTGTCCGCAGGCCTTGGACGTGCCAGCATCCACTATGCGGTCAAGGCCAACCCGCAGCGTGAAATCATCGAACGTCTGGTGGCGCTGGGTTCGCATTTCGACGCCGCTTCGCGCGCCGAAATTGAACTGTGCCTGAGCCAGGGTGCGGACCCTGCCAATATTTCCTTTGGCAACACGATCAAACGACCTTCGGACATTGCATTCGCGCATACAGCCGGTGTAACCCTGTTTGCTGCCGACGCCGAGGAAGAGCTTGAAAAGATTGCTGAGCATGCGCCCGGTGCGGACGTCTATATTCGTCTGATCGTGGATGCGTCACAGGCCGATTGGCCGCTCAGCCGCAAGTTCGGTTGCGCCCGTGACAAGGCGCTGGCGCTCTTGGGTCTCGCAGTCGCGCTTGGCCTGAAACCACGCGGCTTCAGCTTTCATGTGGGCAGCCAGACCCGGTTTGCGCAGATGTGGGGGCCAACCCTTGATCAGATCGCACAGGTCTGGACCGAGGCGCGCGATGCAGGGTTCGACCTTGATCTGTTGAACATCGGCGGCGGTTTCCCCGCATTCTATGGTGACGCGATTGAGGCCCCCACGGCCTATGCCGCCGCCGTGATGGAGCAGATCCACGCGCGTTTTGGCGACGTACCACACGTGATGGCCGAACCGGGCCGTGGTCTGGTCGCCGAAGCAGGTGCAATCTCCGCCGAAGTGCTGCTGGTGTCGCGCAAATCCAAACGTGACCTGCACCGCTGGGTGTTTCTGGACATCGGCAAATTCTCGGGTCTTGCCGAAACAATGGACGAAGCCATCCGCTATCAGTTCCAGACAAACCGCGACGGTCAGACCACCGGCCCCTGCATTCTGGCGGGACCGTCCTGTGACAGCGCCGATGTGCTTTATGAAAAACGCATGGTGGACTTGCCGCTTGATCTGACCTGTGGCGATCGCGTCGTCATCCGCAACTGTGGGGCCTACACGACGACATATGCCTCCATCGGCTTCAACGGCTTCCCGCCCTTGGATGTGGTTGTCATCTGACCACTTGCCGTTCTGGTCGTTCCCGGTTTCTATGGCGCATCTTTGATCGAAAGGTGCGCCATTGACGATCCCACCCGATGCCGACGCGCGCCGCGCGATTGCGCCCGTGATCTGCTATCCACCCGATACGCTGCCGCGCCCGGATATGGAGCGTTATGCTGCGGCCCGCGACGGGATGGTAAAGGTCGACGAGGCGCTTGCCCCACTCCGCGAGGCCGCCTGTTTCGAGGTTCCCGCAGGCCACATTTTTCGCATCTCGTCTGTCGACGGGCCGCAGGTCGGTGATCTGAACCTGTGGAATGCCAACGATCTGAGCGAGCGTTTTTATTCCGGCAAAACACGCGCGCTGCACGGCACCCACATCACAACCGGTGAGCGTATGTGGTCCAGCTTTCCGCATATGCGCCCCATGGCGACGGTGATCCACGATACGCTGGGCTGGTACGGGATCGATCAATATGGCGGGTCAGTCCACGACGTGATCGGCACGCGGTGTGATCCCTATACCGGCAATCTGTTGCAGGGCGGTCATTACCATCATTGCTGCCATTCGAACCTCACGCGGGCGCTGGCCGATCATGCCGGGCTGTCTTTGGCCGAGGCGGAACCGCATGTGCACGATGTGCTCAATGTCTTCATGTGCACTGGGTTCACGCGCGATACCGGGCAATATTTCATGAAGGCCAGCCCGGTCCGTCCGGGCGATCACATCGACTTTTTCGCCGAGATTGATCTGCTGGGCGCGCTGAGCGCATGTCCGGGTGGCGATTGCAGTTCGGAGCATTCTTCCGACACTGCCGCCTGTTTCCCGCTCAAGATCGAAATCTTTGCCCCGGCACCCGGCGCGCTGGAGGGGTGGAGCAGCCCGCCGCCCAACGGATATGACGGAACGCACGGTCGCTGAACGATTCAGGCCAGATTCAGTTTGGAAATGCCGCTTCCAGCGCGATCTCGACCATGTCGCCGAACGTCTTTTCGCGATCCTCGCTTGGCAATGCCTCGCCGGTTTGTAGGTGATCACTGACAGTCAAAACGGCGAGGGCGCGACGCCCGTGACGGGCGGCAAGAGTGTACAGCTCTGCCGCTTCCATCTCGACCCCGAGAATGCCGTGGCGAACCATCTGTTCATCCAGATCAGGGCGCTCGGCATAAAACACATCCGACGAATAGATACCGCCGACATGTGTCTTGGTGCCCCTGGCCTTCGCCGCAGTAACTGCGGCAGACAACAGGCCGTAGTCAGCGCACGGGGCATAATTGATCTCGCGAAAGATGCCCGAGGACGGAGACGTGATGGTGCTCGCCGTCATCGCGATAATCACATCCCGGATGCCGACATGAGACTGCATACCGCCGCAGGACCCGATGCGGATCAGCGTTTGCGCATCATAGTCGCGCATCAACTCGTTTGCGTAGATCGACAGGGACGGCATGCCCATACCCGACCCCTGAATGGTCACCGGGTTGCCGCGCCATGTGCCGGTAAAGCCAAGCATCCCGCGCACTTCATTGACCAGTTCGGCCCCATCAAGAAACGTCTCGGCCGCCCACCGCGCGCGATAGGGATCGCCCGGCATCAAAACGGTCTGTGCGATTTGTCCGGGTTTGGCACCGATATGAACGGTCATGGCTGCTCCGAAAGTTGTTCGAGTCGCGCCACGTTACTGCAAAAAGCGGGACCGATACGAGGGTGATGTGACACCGCACGTATCGTCGCAATTCAGATCAGCAGATCGTCGGCGCTTTTGCCATTTGCCAGTGCTGTCTTGAACCAATTGGGCTGACGGCCTTTGCCGGTCCATGTATTTGTCGGGTTTTCCGGGTCCATGTATTTGGCCTCGGCTTTTGTGCCTTTGGCGGCAGCGCGACCGGAACGTTTGGATGTCAGTTCTTCCAGCGAATAACCGAATTCAGCCGCAGCTTTCTGCGCGGCTACCAAAGCATCCTTTTTCTCTTTCTTGCGCAAGGCGACAATGGCCTTGTCGACATCGGCACGCAGTTTTTCGAGTTCTTTACGACCCATTTTATCGAGTTTGATCGCCATTTCTGGTCTCCGAAAATATTCAAGTAATCTAGCGTATTTTCGATTTTTCAGGGAATATCAATGGCTTTGGTGATTGAATTTGTGTCAACGGCGGTTGTTTGCTCGTGTGGCGAGATAAGTTCGTCCGTCAGTGGAAATGGCACAGGCATTGCGTGTGTTGCCCGGCTCATTTCAAATCCAGTGTTTCGTGTTTTTGGCCTATTCGGCGGCGACCGATTGTGGATCGGCCAGCGTGATGATGTCCGTCATGATCGTATTCAATTCGAAATCCTTGGGGGTGTAGACCCGTGCAACCCCCAGTGTACGCAAGCGTTCGGCGTCGTCATCCGGGATGATGCCGCCCACGATGACAGGAATGTGGCCCAGACCCGCGGCTTGCATACGGTGCATCAGATCCTCGACCAGGGGGATATGGCTGCCCGACAGGATCGACAGACCGACCACATGCGCGCCGTCTTCGCGCGCAGCGGCGACGATCTCTTCCGGTGTCAGACGGATGCCTTCGTAGGCGATGTCCATGCCGCAGTCGCGGGCCCGAACGGCAATCTGTTCAGCCCCGTTGGAGTGTCCGTCCAGACCGGGCTTTCCCACCAGAAACCTGAGGCGACGCCCCAGCCGGTCACTGACCATGTCAACGGCATCGCGCAATTCGTCCAGCCCTTCGGTCATGTTGGATTGCGAGGCAGACACACCCGTCGGGCCACGGTATTCACCATGCACGGCGCGCATCTGCGCGGCCCATTCGCCGGTTGTCACACCTGCCTTTGCACAGGCAATGGAGGCTGGCATGACGTTCTGCCCATCTGCCGCCGCACGGCGCAGGTCGGCGAGGGCCGTTGTCACCGCGTCGGCATCGCGCCCATCGCGCCATGCCTCAAGCCGGTCAATCTGTTCCTGTTCCACTGCCGGGTCGACAACCATGATCCCGCCATCACCGGTCATCAGTGGCGATGGTTCACCGGCTTGATATTTGTTGACGCCGACCACCACGGTTTCGCCCCGTTCGATCCGACCCAGACGTTCTGCATTCGAGGTGACCAATTGCGCTTTCATGTAATCGATGGCTGCAATTGCGCCGCCCATGGCGTCCAGTTGGTTCAATTCCTGCCGGGCGCCGTCTTTCAATGCCTCGACTTTTGCGTCAACCGCCGGGTTGCCATCAAACAGATCGTCGAATTCCAGCAGGTCTGTTTCATAGGCCATGATCTGCTGCATCCGCATGGACCATTGCTGATCCCACGGGCGGGGCAGCCCCAATGCCTCGTTCCATGCGGGTAATTGCACGGCCCGCGCGCGCGCCTTTTTCGAAAGCGTTACGGCCAGCATTTCGATGAGAATGCGATAGACGTTGTTTTCGGGTTGCTGTTCGGTCAGCCCAAGGGAATTGACCTGCACGCCGTAGCGGAAACGGCGGTATTTGGGATCGGTGACGCCATAGCGTTTCTCGCAAATTTCATCCCACAGATCGACAAAGGCGCGCATTTTGCACATCTCCGTCACGAAACGGATGCCGGCATTCACGAAGAATGAAATGCGTCCCACCACGGCCGGGAAGTCTTCGGGTGCGATGCGCGGTTTCAGGGCGTCCAGAACCGCTGTCGCAGTCGCCAACGCAAAGGCCAGTTCCTGTTCCGGCGTCGCACCTGCCTCTTGCAGATGGTAGGAACACACGTTCATCGGGTTCCATTTCGGCACATTGGTATAGCAATACTCGGCCACGTCCGCGATCATCTTGAGGCTGGGCGCAGGTGGGCAGATATAGGTGCCCCTGCTCAGATATTCCTTGATCAGATCGTTTTGAACCGTGCCTTGCAGGGCTGAGACATCCGCGCCCTGATCCTCGGCCACCGCGATGTAAAGCGCCAGCAGCCATGGGGCCGTGGCGTTGATCGTCATCGACGTGTTCATTTTCTCAAGCGGGATATCGTCAAACAGCGTGCGCATGTCCCCCAGATGGGACACCGGCACACCGACTTTGCCGACTTCGCCGCGCGCAAGGACATGATCGCTGTCATATCCCGTCTGTGTCGGCAGATCGAAAGCGACGGACAGCCCGGTCTGGCCCTTGGCAAGGTTGGCGCGGTACAGCGCATTGGACGCCGCAGCTGTTGAATGCCCGGCATAGGTGCGGATCAGCCAGGGGCGGTCTTTTTCTGTCATGGCGGCCTCGTGAATCGCAGCAAGCAATAAAATTGCGTTTGAGGTGAGGTATAGGTAATAATCTGGCGATGTCAATTCGCTGCGTCGCGGCATTTCCGGCGTCTTGGCCAGATTGCAATGGCCAGCATGGCCCA
This sequence comes from Tateyamaria armeniaca, assembly GCF_045797845.1. NCBI lineage: Bacteria > Pseudomonadati > Pseudomonadota > Alphaproteobacteria > Rhodobacterales > Roseobacteraceae > Tateyamaria > Tateyamaria armeniaca. The sequence goes on along the minus strand of NZ_JBHDIY010000002.1, from coordinate 260,902 downwards.
GCCCAGCACACCCAAACTGTGGGCCGACAGGGTCGCACTGTGACGAAAGGTCAGAAGGGCGATCATCTCTTCGGGCCGGGGCAGAGCTCCGAGGACGGATTGTGCAGGCAATCCATCAAAGATCAGGCGGTAATAGGTGTAGTAGCCTTGGGGTGAGGCCCATACAAACGTGATGAACAGAACGGCCCAGATCGGGATACGGATCACCAACGGGCGATAATACGTCATCAGTCGGGTCACAGCCAAAGCCACGAGTGCAAAGAGGACCGATAGGGCCAGCAAGCCCATACGTCCCCAAAGTGTCAGCGTGAAAAACGAGTCGCCCTCATACATAATGCGACAGAACCGCAGGCTATCGCGCAAGGCCAGCCCCATTTTGTCGTTTACCCCGCCGCTTGCGTTTGCGAGGGTTCGCGGCAATGACAACGACTGTAGAACTTCCGCTTTGGCTATTCGTGCTGATGGTACTGTTTGCGGCAGTGACGTTCGCTTCGCATTTTCTGTTCCCGTCCGTGCGCTGGTTTTTCCGCCGCCGCTTTGAACGGGCCGTCGCAAAACTCAACACTCGGCTCACACGCCCCATCGAACCGTTCAAGCTGGCGCAGCGCCATGACATGATCCAGCGGCTGATCTACGACCCCGAGGTCACCCGCGAGATCGTGAACTACGCCGAGGAGAATGACGTGCCCGAGGCTGTGGCCTTTCAGAAGGCGCGGGAATATGCGCGTGAAATCGTGCCTGGGTTTTCGGCGTTTGCCTATTTCAGCTTTGCCATGCGGGTGGCGCGGCTGCTGGCCAACGCGGTCTATCGGATCAGAACGACGGACAAGAATGATCACGTGTTTGCCGATATTCCGGCGGATGTAACGGTGGTGTTCATTATGAACCATCGCTCCAACATGGATTACGTGCTGGTCACTTATCTTGCCTCGCGCAACACGACGATGTCCTACGCAGTCGGTGAATGGGCGCGCGTCTGGCCACTATCGTTGATGATCAAGCTGTGGGGCGCGTATTTCATTCGGCGGCGGTCGCGCGGGGCGCTCTATCGCAAGGTGCTGGCGCGCTATGTGCAGATGGCCACGCAGGGCGGGGTAACTCAGGCGATCTTTCCCGAGGGCGGTTTGACCGTCACCGGCGCACTTCAACCGCCCAAGATGGGCCTTTTGTCATATGTGCTCGAAGCCTACGCAGCCGATCCCAGCCGCGACATCGCCTTTGTGCCTGTGGCCATCAACTACGACCGGGTGCTGGAAGACCGGGTATTGATCGCGGCGGGCAAGCGCGGCGACCGACGGTTCGGTGCGCGTATCAGCGTCGTGGTCTGGGCCTTCTTTCGCAAGTTCTGGCAGCGGGTGCGTGGCAAGGACACGCGGTTCGGCAGTGCGGCGGTTGCATTTGGCACACCCGTATCTCTGGCCGAAAGCGGCCTTACGGACGTTGATGCGCTGTCAGAAACGCTCATGGAGCGGATCGGGGAAGTCATGCCCGTACTTGCGGTGCCATTGATGTCCCATGTGTTGTTGCGCGACGGGCGCGTTGAGGTCAGCGATATGGTTGAAAAGGTGCGCGCGCTGATGGCGCAGGCACCGGCCCGGAACTGCGATATCGCGCCAGACGAGCTTGCCGGTGAAATACAGCGCGGGCTGATTGGCCTGCGCCGCCGCGGAATCCTGAGGGTCGATCACGGCCATTGGGTTGTCGAACCGGAGCAGGAAAGCATCCTGATCTTTTATGCCCGTTCCATTGCGCATTTGTTGCCCGCGGATGCTGCAGTCGCCGAAAAACTTTCTGCACCTGCAAAGTCATAAAATTACAAAAAACGCGTTAGTGTTGTTGCATTGTTGCGCATTGAGCCATATTCAGCCTCCAGACGCCGCGATTCTGCACTGCGGCACACATTTCTGATCCGGAGGCTGACATGGCACTCGACCTTGCGCCCGAAACGGGCATCGCGCCCTACGAGGCACCTGAAAAAGACCTGTATGAGATGGGGGAGCTTCCTCCGATGGGATATGTCCCCAAGCAGATGTATGCGTGGGCGATCCGCCGCGAACGCCACGGCGACCCGGACACTGCCATGCTGCAGGAAGTTGTAGATGTCCCGACACTGGACAGCAACGATGTGCTTGTTCTGGTGATGGCGGCAGGCGTGAACTACAACGGGGTCTGGGCGGCGCTTGGTCAGCCGATCAGCCCCTTTGACGGTCACAAGCAGCCCTATCATATCGCCGGATCGGATGCGGCGGGCATCGTCTGGGCGGTCGGTGATCGGGTCAAACGCTGGAAAGTCGGCGACGAAGTTGTGGTGCATTGCAATCAGGACGATGGCGATGACGAACACTGCAATGGCGGCGATCCGATGTATTCGCCAACGCAGCGCATCTGGGGCTACGAGACGCCGGACGGATCGTTCGGCCAATTCACCCGCGTGCAAAGCCAACAGTTGATGCCGCGCCCCAAGCACCTCACATGGGAAGAAAGCGCATGCTACACGCTGACGCTTGCCACCGCCTATCGGATGCTGTTCGGGCACGAACCGCATGACCTCAAGCCCGGTCAGAACGTGCTGGTCTGGGGTGCGTCGGGTGGACTGGGGTCTTATGCGATCCAGTTGATCAATACGGCCGGGGCGAACGCGATTGGTGTGATCAGTGACGAAAGCAAACGTGACTTTGTGATGGAGCTTGGCGCCAAGGGCGTGCTCAACCGCAAAGATTTCAATTGCTGGGGGCAGATGCCCACAGTGAACACGCCCGAATACGCAGACTGGTTCAAGGAAGCGCGCAAGTTCGGCAAGGCGATCTGGGATATCACCGGCAAAGGTGTGAATGTCGACATGGTTTTTGAACACCCCGGCGAGGCGACGTTCCCTGTCTCGACCTTCGTGTGCAAGAAGGGTGGCATGGTCGTGATCTGCGCGGGCACCACAGGCTTCAACTGCACGTTTGACGTCCGCTATATGTGGATGCACCAAAAGCGTCTGCAAGGCAGCCACTTTGCGCACCTGCAACAAGCCTCGGCTGCCAATCAACTGATGGTCGAGCGCCGCCTCGATCCGTGCATGTCCGAAGTGTTCACCTGGGAAGACCTGCCGTTGGCGCACATGAAGATGCTGCGCAACGAGCACAAACCCGGCAACATGAGCGTGCTGGTGCAGGCCCCGAAAACGGGTTTGCGCACATTGGAAGACGCACTTGAGGCGCGCCGCTAAAAGCGATACACGTTAAACGAGAGTTCAGGCGTCCGCGAATCACCCCTGGGTTTCGCGGACGTTTTTCGTTTTCAGCGGTTCCGTTGAGCATCAAAGGGTTAGAAAATCGCTCCTCACTATTTCTGGGGAGTGGAAATAGGCGAATTTTCCTACGCAATTAACACATGCTATAGTTGTGTTAATCTTTCGTTAACCACTGGGAAGTGAGTCTGTAGATGAGAAGTGACTGGATACTGGACGTTCTGACGGACCTAAAGACTTTTGCCCGTGCCAACAATATGCCGATCCTGGCGGAACAGTTGGATGACTCAGCAATCGTCGCAATGGCCGAGATCGCCGCGATGAAGGATGTTAAAAATGCTCAGCGCCACGACGGCGACACAGCCGTTGGAACTCATCTTGGAGGAGCTGGAACAAGCTGATGGTCTTGCCGGTCTCCAATCTGCGACCGAGGCCTTACGTGAATACTACAAGATCGATCATGTCATCTACCATTGGGTTGACTCAGCAGGGGATCAGTATGGCTGCGGAACGTATTCGGACACATGGCGCTATCGCTATCTTGAACTCAACTATCTCCGGGTGGATCCGGTTATCATCGGATGTTTTCAGCGCTTTCACCCTGTGGACTGGAAACGTCTGGACTGGTCCAGCAAGGCAGCCCGTGCCTTTCAGGCAGATGCCATCGACCACGGCGTCGGCAATCAGGGGTTCTCGGTACCCATACGGGGGCCAAACGGGCAATTTGCACTCTTTACGGTCAACCACTCCTGCGATGATGCGCACTGGTCGGAATGGACGGAACTTCACCGGCGGGACCTGATACTCATTGCCCATTACTTCAACGAAAAAGCATTGGAATTCGAACCCGAACGCACTCCCGAACAGTCACAGGCCCTCAGCCCGCGCGAGATCGATGCGATGACGCTGTTGGCGATGGGATACAGCCGCGCGCAAGTGGCCGACACCTTGTCGATTTCGGAACACACCTTGCGCGTCTATATCGAAAGTGCCCGCTTCAAACTGGGTGCGATGAACACCACCCACGCCGTCGCCCGCGCCATGAGTCGCGGGTTGATCGTGGTGTGAAATCGCCCGTTGCGCCTCACAAGGCCTTGTCGGGCGCTTGGATGAACAGACGTTAACGCACGCTTGGGTAATACTTCGGTCATGCCTTCCCCGGTCTGACAAGGAGTACTTCAATGCTGCGTTACGTCTACGCCTCTGATCTGAACGATTTTCCCAAACTTGCCCGCACCATGTTTCGCGACCGTGCGGACCAGTTCAAAACCCGGCTTGGCTGGGATGTGAATGTCGACGAGAACGGGTACGAGCGTGACGAATACGACGATCTGAACCCCCTCTACGTGATCTGGGAAGAACCCGATGGCAGCCATGGCGGCTCCATGCGGTTCTTGCCGACCACGGGTCGCACAATGGTGAACGAACACTTTGGCGATCTTATTTCGGGCGCCATAACAAGCCCGGCGATTTGGGAGTGCACGCGGTTTTGCCTGACCCGCGGTGCAGGAGGACATGTGGCAGCGGCTCTGATGTTGGGCGGCGGCGAGATCATGCAGAACTTTGGTGTGGAACATTTTGTCGGCGTTTTTGATGCCCGCATGGTGCGCATCTATCGCATGATCGGATCGTCGCCCGAGGTGCTGGGCAGCGCCGGGTCGGGGCGCGATCAGATCAGCGTGGGTCTGTGGCATTTCGACCCTGACGCTGCCGAAAAGGTAGCTGAACGGGCTGGCGTGCCGCTGGAGCGTTCGCGCCAGTGGTTTGACCGCGCTTTCGGGTCGGAAACCGCCATCAAGTTCGCGCGCAGCGCCTGATCGCTCTGGTTCACGGTGCGGCCCCTCTGTAGGGTCGCGCCATGACCACGACCCTCGCCCTTTCCGATGATCAGGCCGGTGCCTATGACGCCGTCACCGACATGCTGCGCAGCGCTGGCATCGATCTGGACGACGCCCTTCTGACACCTCCAAAATCGTCTGCCACGTCCGTTATGGCAATCACGGGCAAGGCGGGTTCGGGCAAGACGCTGTTGCTGGCTGAGTTTTACAAAGCGCTGGAAGCCACAGGCGTCGACGTTGTTTCCGGCGATTACGAATCCCGCAAGAAACGCGACAAACGCACCCTCGCCATCCTCGCACCCACCAACAAGGCGGCCAGCGTGCTGCGCTTTCGCGGCGTGCCAGCAACGACGATCCACCGCATCCTTTACACGCCTGTCTACGATCCCGAATACGAACGCATCGCCGAATGGCTTGCAGGCAATGGTGAGCGCCCCGAGATCGACGGGCTGACTGAACTGGCGCTCGACCGGGCCTGGGCGTTCTATCAGAACAACAAGTCGATCCCCGGTGCCCTGGCAGCCGCGGGCCTGCGCGGTTCTGACTTCATCACCGGTTGGAAACGGCGCGAAGAACCGCTCGACATTGGCTTTATCGATGAATCCTCGATGCTGGATGACAAGCAATTCGAGGATCTCAAGGAAATCTTTCCGACCCTGCTTTTGTTCGGGGATCCGGCACAGCTTGCCCCGGTCAATCAGTCGGGCACGATGGTGTTCGAAAAACTGCCCGCGCCACGCGTGCTGCATCTCAACCGTATCCACCGGCAGGCCGAGGGCAACCCGATCCTTGATCTGGCCCACGCGCTGTCTGATCCGGACGTCGATTTCTACCGGTTCGAAAAGATGGTGGAAGACGCCGCTGCCCGCGACGAACGCGTCGTCTGGGGCCAGCGGGTCGAGGTTGATCTGATGGCGCGCAGCCCGGTGCTGGTTTGGCGCAACGCCACGCGTATCCGCCTGATCAATGCGTTTCGGAGCGTCCACGGCGCGCCCGAAGATGCGCTGCTGGAAGGCGAACCGCTGATCTGTGATGGGCTGGAATTACCACTCAAGCACCGCAAGAAACGGCTCGATCTTGAGGCGCGGGGCCTGATCAAAGGCGCGCAGGTGATTTATCTGGGCGAGGGGCGCAAGCCCGGCTTTTCGCGTCTGCATGTGATGGGGGCTGAAGACCCGCAAGTCTCTGCCGCCTCCATCGTGAAGATCGAAAAACCGGACGAGGAAGAACCGTTTATCCCCTTTGCCGCCCGCATGGGTGCCACGTTCCTGCACGGAGCGGCAGTGACCATCCACAAGGCGCAAGGGTCGCAATGGGACACGGTGCAGGTCTTTGCCCCCGACCTCTACGCCGCGGCGCGCATGGGGCGCAGCGAGGCGGGGCAACCCTTGTGGAAACGTCTGGCTTACGTGGCCATCACCCGTGCGCAGGATCGACTGATCTGGGTGGTGCGCAACCGCTTGGCCAAACCCACGGGGCCGCTGACGGTCGATGATCTGCGCAGCACACCGGCCGCCCCGCTTACGCTTGATGCGCCGGACCCGGACTTCTGAATACGGGTTCTTCTGACCAAAAACACAACGGGGAGCGCTGGGGGCTGGCCACCCGCTCCTGCAAGTGACGCCGTGCTAGTTGCGCAGCAGGGAAAAGGCGGCGGATGCGCTCCACCCGGCAAAGATCGCGATTGCCAGTGACATCAGGCCGTAGATGATGGGCTGTTCGCGGCTAAGCCCGAACAGCCACCGCTCCATCCCGACCTTGCGCACATCGATGCTGGTTTCGTAGTTCGAGACGACCTCGCCACCACGCGTCAGGAAAATGCGAGTGGCATATGCGCCTTCGGTGAGGGCCGCGGGCAATTCGATACGCGCGCGGAAGAGGGTTTGTTCGTCCACGACCACATGGTTTTCCTGCAATTGATAGAGCTGTGCGTTTGAGCGGATGCGGATCAGCGCCTCTGTGAACTCGGTCGCATCGGTGATCGTCATCGGGGCACCCACGGATCGGATCGCACGCGGAACAGAGATTTGATAGCGCAAGTCCTCGATGTCGCGCAGCACATCGCGCAGCAGCCCGCTGGTGGCGACGGCGTAAAAGCTGGGCGCGCGGTCCACCTCGACTGCATCCGTGTTCACCCAGATGCCCAGCCGCTTTTCCTTGCGCCGCACCATCACCGGCACGGACGGACCCGCAACAGTAATGATGACCTCAAGTTCCGGGCCTTCTGGCACTGGCACATCGCGTTTCACCGCACCAAAGACCAGGATTTCAGAACCGTCAAAGCTGGTCGTGATCGCAATTTCATTCTGGCTGAGGCCAAGAACCACGCTTTCGGCCCAAGCAGGCAGGGACAGAAGGAACAGGAAGGGCAGCACAAAGCGCATCAGTGCCCCCCCACCGCGCCAACCGAATAAAGCTCGGATGGCATGACAAGCAGATCGAACGCCAGTTTGCCACACACGGCCAGCACCATGATGGCGAGCAGGATGCGCAATTGTTCGGCCTTCATCTTGACCCCGATGCGGGTGCCGATCTGTGCGCCGACCACGCCGCCGACCAGCAGCAATACGGCCAGAACCACGTCGACGGTAAAGTTCGTTGTGGCGTGCAGCATGGTGGTAAAGGCGGTGACAAAAATGATCTGGAACAGCGATGTCCCCACCACGACCTTGGTTGGCATGCCCAGCAGATAGATCATCGCAGGCACCATGATGAAGCCGCCACCGACGCCCATGATTGCGGCCAGAACGCCCACGCACAGACCCACCAGCACCGGAGGGATGACGGAAATATAAAGCCCCGACACCCGGAACCGCATCTTGAACGGCAGCTTGTGGATCCAGTTGTGTTTCTTGCGGACGGGCGCCTTGCCCTTCTTGGTGTTGCGGATCGCGTTGAGCGACTCGATGAACATCAGCCCGCCAATGATGCCGAGAAACAGCACGTAACAGAGCTTGACCAGCAGATCGACCTGACCCAGCGCCTTGAGATAGTTGAACACCACGACGCCAAGGGCGGCCCCGATCAGGCCCCCCACCAGCAGGACGCAGCCCATCCTGAGGTCCACCGTCTTTCGTTTCAAATGCGCCAGCACGCCGGAAAAGGAGGAGGCCACGATCTGGTTGGCTTCAGTGGCCACGGCCACGGCGGGCGGGATGCCGATAAAGAACAAAAGCGGCGTCATCAGAAATCCGCCGCCAACCCCGAACATGCCCGAAAGGATGCCCACCAGCCCGCCCAAGCCCAGCAACAGGTAGGCGTTGACCGATACCTCGGCGATAGGCAGGTAAATTTGCATAGTCCCTCTTAGGCCCTCTGACAGCCTTAAATCAAGGGATCACGCCGCTGCGCAGCAATCTGGTGCGGTAACAGTTGGAAAACTGGACCTAAAGGCAGCGGCGGGGCGTGTGTCAGCGTTCTTTCACATATGGCTCGCCGCCCGCGCGCGGCGGGATCGCCTTGCCCACGAACCCGGCCAGAATGACAACCGTCAGGATGTAGGGCAGCGCATCAAGCAACTGGACCTGCACCTTGAACCCAAGCGCGCCTTCGATGATGTCGGGCCGCAGGGCGATGGCCTGCAGGTAGCCGAACAGCAGCGTCGCCCACAGCGCATGCCAAGGCCGCCACTTGGCAAAGATGAGGGCGGCAAGCGCGATGAACCCGCGCCCTGCCGTCATGTCCTTGACGAACCCGGCCTGAAGACCTGTGGCGAGGTATGCTCCCGCAATCCCGCATAGGATACCGCAGATGCCCACAGCGGCAAAGCGCAGCCCCACGACCGAGACGCCTGCCGTATCCACAGCCGCCGGGTTTTCGCCCACTGCGCGCAGGCGCAATCCAAAGCGGGTGCGGAACAGAATGTACCACGTCCCCGGAACGCACAGCAGGGCGACATAGACAAGGATCGAATGCCCAGAGATCAGCTCGGAATAGATCGGCCCAAGAAACGGCACTGTGCTGAACGCCTCGGCAAAGGGCAGGGTGATCCCCTCGAACCGTCCGCCACCGATCAGGGATGGCGTGCGTCCGCCTTGCTGGAACCAGCTTTGGGCAATCAGAACCGTCAGACCTGCGGCCAGAAAATTGATCGCGACCCCGGAAATCAGTTGGTTTCCACGAAAAGTGATCGAGGCAAGGCCATGCACAAGCGACAACACCAGTGACGCACCGATTCCGGCCAGCAACCCGACCCAGACCGAACCGGTCATTGCGGCCAGTGCGGCCGAAAAGAACGCGGCCGCCAGCATCTTGCCCTCTAGCCCGATGTCAAAGATGCCGCCACGTTCTGAAAACAGCCCGGCAAGGCAGGCCAACAGCAGCGGCGTGGCCAACCGCACGGTGGTGTCGAGAACCGAAAGATCGAAGAGGGCGAAGAAATCCATGGCTCTACTCCGCAGGCTCGGTTGGTTTGCGTTCGGGTTTTGGTGCGCGCGCGGTGCGCAGTGCAAGGAACATCCGTTCCAGGGGCATCCTCACCATGTTGTCGAGGGCCCCCGTGAACAGGATCACAAGCGCCTGGATGACCACGATCAGCTCACGCGGGATCGACGTCCACAGCGCCAGTTCTGCCCCACCCTGATAAAGAAACCCGAACAGGATTGCGGCCAGAAACACGCCCAAGGGGTGGCTGCGGCCCATCAGCGCCACGGCAATGCCGATGAACCCGGCACCCTCGACAGCGTTCAGCACCAGACGCTCGGCCTCGCCCATGACGTTGTTGATTGCCATCATGCCCGCAAGTCCGCCGGAAATCAGCATGGCGATCATTGTGATGCGCACCGCCCCGATCCCGGCATAGCGCGCAGCGCGCTGGGATTTGCCATAAGACCGGATTTCAAGACCTAGCGGCGTGCGCCAGATCAGCAGCCACACCAGCACGCAGGCGATGATCGCGATCACCAATGACACGTTCGCGGGCGCGGCCTTTGAAAACTCGATCCCGAACGGGGCCAACAATTCATGCAGCGACGGCAGATGCACGGCCTCGCGAAAGCGTTCTGTCGCTGGATCCATGCTGCCTGCGGGGCGCAGAATGTTGACCAGCATGTAGTTCAGCACAGCGGCGGCGATAAAGTTGAACATGATCGTCGTGATCACGATGTGGCTGCCGCGTTTGGCCTGCAGATAGGCTGGGATCGCGGCCCAAAGTGCGCCGAACAGGGCCGACCCGACAATGGCTGCGAGCAGCGCGATGGTCCAGTGCGGCCATGGTATGAACAGCAGCACAAGCGCAACGCCGAGGCCGCCCAGCATGGCCTGCCCTTCGCCACCGATGTTGAACAGGCCGGCGTGAAAGGCGATGGCCACGGCCAGACCCGTGAACATGAAGTTCGTCGCATAATAGAGCGTGTAGCCCCAGCCATAGGTGGAGCCGAGCGCGCCGGACACCATCAGTTGCACGGCGGCCACCGGGTCCTCGCCGATCGCGAGAATAACGAGGGCCGAAAGGATCGCCGCAAGGAGCAGCGAGATAAGTGGGACGAGGGTCACTTCGGCCCATTTGGGCATCACATCCATGTCAGTTTTCCTCGGTGTCAAAGCCTGAGAACGCAGGTCGCCCGGAGGCAAGCGAGCCAAGAATGCGCGCATATGGCGTGCGCCAGTCGTTCACCGAAACGCTTTCCGTGCTGCCCGCGTGGTAAATCCACAGGCCCGCGATAAAGCAGCGATAGATGTCCTGAGGCTGTGCCTCGTCGCTGTTATGCAAGACCAACAGAACGTCCGTGTCATCAAAGCGATGGCGAGAGATGTCGCAAGGACCGCCAACCGATTGAAGCTGCGCGACCGAATTGGCCAACGCTGGCGGCAAGGCAGTGCGCAACTTGGCCGTGGTTGCGGAATTGTCGATCAGCCCGGCGCCAGAGCGGAATTCAAGGCGGGAGGCTTTGCGCACCCCGGACGTGCGTGGTGCCACAAGGGCGAATGTGCGGGCGAGCGACATCAGGTTGGGCTGTGCGGCTTCGTCCTCGGCATTGATGGCGATGTCGAACCGGTCAACGGCGTCTTGAGCAACTGCCGCCGTGGCCGCACACATCACCGCGCCTGCGATCATGATCAAAAGCTGTCTCATGCTGCGTCCCCGCTTACTCCGGCCATGAGCAGGCCCAGTTCTTTTTCGTCCGTTTGCTGCGGCAGCCGTTCGCCCATGATCCGCCCGTCAAACATAACGGCGACGCGGTCGGCAAGGCTCAGGATTTCCTCAAGCTCGACCGAGACCAGCAGGATCGCCTTGCCCTGATCACGCAGCGCCACGATTTGCTGGTGGATGAATTCGATGGCCCCGATGTCCACACCACGTGTGGGCTGACCCACCAGCAACAAGTCCGGGTTGCGCTCGATCTCGCGGGCGAGCACGATCTTTTGCTGGTTCCCGCCCGAGAAATTCTTGGCCGCCAGATGCGGGTGCGGCGGGCGCACGTCAAAGCGGTCCATTTTGGCTTGGGTTTCGGCCTTGATGGCAGCGTTGTTGCTGAGGACACCCGACTGATAGGCCGCGTCGCGGTGATAGCCGAAAGCGGTGTTTTCCCATGCGGCAAAGTCCATGATCAGCCCTTCGCGCTGCCGGTCTTCGGGCACGTGGGCGATGCCGCGCGCACGGCGCGACCGCCCGTCCGAATTTTTGCCGGACAAATCAATCGACTGCCCGTTGAGGGTGATGGTGCCGGTGCCGTCCGCATATCCGCCGAGCACTTCGAGCAGTTCGGACTGGCCATTGCCCGCCACCCCCGCAATGCCCAGAATTTCACCGGCCCGCACCTGCAGATCGATACCGCGCAACCGCTCGACCCCCTGATCGTCGACCACGCGCAGGTTCTTGACGTCCAGCACCACGTCTCCCGGACTGGCGGGCGTCTTGTCGACACGCAACAGCACCTTGCGCCCCACCATCAGCTCGGCCAAATGCTCGGGCGAGGTCTCGGAGGTTTTCACGGTCGCTGTCATCTCGCCGCGGCGCATGACGCTCACTGTGTCGGTGATATCCATGATCTCGCGCAGCTTGTGGGTGATCAGGATGATCGTTTTGCCCTCTTCCTTGAGACGCCCGAGGATGCGGAACAACTGGTCGGCCTCTGCCGGGGTCAGCACGCCGGTGGGTTCATCAAGGATCAGGATATTTGCCTGACGGTACAAGGCCTTGAGGATTTCAACACGCTGCTGCATGCCGACGCCAATCTCTTCGATGATGGCGTCCGGATCGACCTTGAGGTCGTATTCCTGTTCCAGTTCCAGCAATGTCTTGCGGGCCTTGGCCAGTGAGGGGCGCAACAGCCCGCCGTCTTCGGCACCAAGGATGATGTTTTCGAGGACAGAGAAGTTTTCAACCAGCTTGAAATGCTGGAAAACCATGCCGATGCCAGCGGCGATGGCGGCCTGACTGTCGGGAATTTCGGTCTTTTGGCCCGAGATGAAAATCTCGCCCGCATCCGCTTTGTAAAAGCCGTACAGGATCGACATCAGGGTCGACTTGCCAGCCCCGTTTTCCCCGATGATGCCGTGGATCGTGCCCGGCATGACGCGGATCGAGATGTCTTTGTTGGCTTGTACCGGGCCGAAGGCTTTGGAAATGCCTTTGAGTTCGATGGCGGGGGCGGTCATATCAGTTCGATTCCCGGCTTGGCAAAAGGGCCGCGCCACATCATGTGCGGCGCGGCCCGAGTGTTACTGCGTCGCGATCAGAAGTTCAGCACAGGGCAGCTGTCGTCCGACATGTAGTCGTGCACAACCAGCTCGCCGTTTGCGATCTTGTCCGAGGCTTCGTCCACCGCGTTGCGCATGGAATCCGACACCAGGTCAGCGTTGTGTTCGTCAAGCGCGTAGCCGACGCCGCCATTGGCCAGACCCATCACCTGGAACCCGGTTTCCATGTCCGCACCGTCCGAGAACGCTTCGAACACGGCGTTGTCGACGCGTTTCATCATGGATGTCAGAACCTTGCCAGAGTGCAGGTAGTTCTGGTTGCTGTCCACGCCGATGGACAGGATGCCTTCATCGGCTGCCGTTTGCAGAACGCCCACGCCGGTGCCGCCAGCGGCGGCATAAACGACGTCAGCGCCCTGGCTGATTTGGGCTTTGGTCAGTTCGGACCCTTTGACGGGGTCGTTCCAGGCCGCAGGTGTCGTTCCGGTCATGTTGGCGACGACGGTTGCATCAGCATTCACCGCTTTCACGCCCTGGGCATATCCGCAGGCGAATTTGCGGATCAGCGGGATGTCCATGCCGCCGATAAAGCCGACCGTGTCGGACTCGGACGCCATCGCGGCCATCATGCCCACAAGGTAGGACCCCTCGTGTTCGTTGAACACGACCGAGCGGACGTTGGGCGCATCCACGACCATGTCGATGATCGTGAATTTGGTGTCCGGATAGTCAGCGGCAACCTGACCCAGAGCGTCAGCAAAGGCAAAACCGGCCATGACGATGGGGTTCGCGCCTGCTTCGGCAAAACGGCGCAGGGCCTGTTCGCGCTGCGCTTCGGATTGCAGTTCGATTTCGCGGAATGTGCCACCCGTGGTGTCGGCCCAACGCTTGGCACCGTTAAATGCGGCCTCGTTAAAGGATTTGTCGAATTTGCCGCCAAGATCGAAGATCAGGGCAGGGTCGGCCAACGCGGCACCGGCCGACAGGGCAAGTGAGGCGGTTGCGCCGAGGAATTTCTGCATGAGTGTCATGTGGTCAGGTCTCCCGAGTTTTATGTTTGGGGCGGTGCCAGCAGCAAGGCGCGCCCGGGATCGCAGTGATCAGGCGGGATTAGGCCGCAGGGGCAAGGCGGGGTCAACCGCTTTTTGGTGCATGCAGCAGGTCAGATGGGCTGACCTTGCGATATGCTGAACGCTTGGGCGGGGCTGTCTTTGTTCCGTTCGCGGTCGGCTGCGCGCACCGGTCTTTGGTTCAGGTCGGGGGCAGGGAGGCGCGCATGATCAGGGCATCCGCTGCATGATCTGCCCGTTTGTAATAGCCTACCCTGCGCGCCATCACGTCAAAGCCGAATTGGCCATAAAGCGCGATGGCCGCTGCATTGTCCGCCGCCACTTCCAAAAAGGCGGTGCTGGCCGTGCGTGCAGCCGCACGCATCCATTGCTGCATCAGTGATCTCGCGACCCCTTGCCGCTGGTGATCGGGGTGGGTCGCGATGGTGAGCAGTTCGGCCTCGTCCGCCACGGCGCGCCACAGTGCAAATCCGTGCGTGTCGCTCGTCAGATGGCAATGCGGGCTATCGATCAGGCTGCGGAATTCGTCGGCGGACCATGCTCTTTCGGTGGCAAAGGCCGCGCGGTGCAGCGCAGCGAGCGCTTCGGGCGTCACGTCAGCACGCGCGGTGGTGCATCCCGTGCCGGGGCGGCATCCGGTGGGCGGACATAGAAGGGTGCCGGGGGTGGCGCGGATGCGGGCCATATGCTGCTGGCATGTAGTGCCACTGCTTTTGCCAGATCGGAAGGCTCCGGGTTTGGTGCGGGGTTCGCGACGTCGGTTGCAGGGATCAGGCGCGCGCCGGTTTCATCGCTCACATAAACCATGTCGCGCGGTGTCGGAATCGCCACGATCGCGCCGTCCGGTGCCAGAATTGTGCGGGTCTCAAACCCTGTCACGCCATAGGCATTGATACCCAGGCCAAGTGCGAGACCGCGTGCGGCAGAAACGCCGATGCGGATGCCGGTGAAGTTTCCGGGCCCCGTGCCAACGCCGATGGCATCCAGATCGGCCCATGTCTTGCCATTGGTCTCCAATACCTCTTGCAGCAGGTCCATCAGGCGTTCGGCCTGACCACGCGCCATCGTCTCGCCTGTTGCATGCAAAATGGTTTCCCCATGGAGCAACGCAGCCGCGCAATGGGGTCCGGATGTATCAAAACCAAGGATCAGCGGTTGGGTCACGACGTCGATCCCAGCAGGTCGTCGCGCGCCGTTCCTTCTGATCGCGGCAGGTCGTCCGCGATGTGCAGCCATGGCAGACGCGATCCATGATGGCTGTGCAAGGTCGGGGCCAACGTCTCTGCCTGATCCATAATCCCAAGGGGGACATATATCTGACCCTCAAGATAATCGAATGCAGCGCCAAGGGGCGATCCGCATGCGGGGCAGGTCCAGCGGCGCACGCCACCCGTTTGCAGACAGGTGTCCGGCAGTTGACCGGCCATCGCCGTTTCGGCAAACGCTGCAAAAGCGGAGACTGGCCCACCCGTCCATCGACGGCAGTCGGTGCAATGACAATAGGCCACCGTTTCCGGTGGCCCTTGGATCGACAGTCTGGTTGCGCCGCAATAACAGCGGGCCGTGAATGTCTCAGACGGCAACGGGGCGCACTTCGGTCACTTCGGGGATGTAGTGGCGCAGCAGGTTTTCGATGCCCATTTTTAGCGTCAGCGTGGACGAAGGGCATCCGGCGCACGCACCCTGCATGTGCAGGTACACCACGCCGCGATCAAAGCCGTGGAATGTGATGTCGCCGCCATCCTGTGCCACGGCGGGGCGCACGCGGCTGTCGAGCAGTTCCTTGATCTGACCAACCACGACACCGTCTTCACCGTCATGTTCGGCATGGCCCGATGCAGGTGCATGACCGTCGTCCATGACGGGCTGGCCAGACTGGAAATGCTCCATGATCGCGCCAAGCAGGGCCGGTTTGATATGGTCCCAGTCGACACTGTCGGCCTTGGTGACGGTGACAAAATCGGTACCAAAGAACACGCCTGTTACGCCCTCGACGCCAAAGATGCGCTGTGCCAACGGCGATTTGGCCGATGCCTCGGCAGTTGGAAAGTCGGCTGTGCCGACCTCAAGAATGGTCTGGCCAGGCAGGAATTTCAGCGTCGCCGGATTGGGTGTGGACTCGGTCTGAATGAACATGGGCTGCATCTCCTGAGGGTTAATGTCGGATATGCGCTCGCGAGGCGCACGAGTCAAGGTTTGGAATGGTTCTAAAGTGTGGGTTGGTAGGCGCTGTCGGCCATCAGTCAGGTTGGTGAGGTGACCGGACTTCTGCGCGCGACGCGGAAAACGGGACCTTGCTCTGCGTGGCGAACGTTGAAAACGGGCAGCCAAACCGTTTGCGGACAACGATCTGTGCGACCCGCCAACGCGACAACTTGAGCCGCCGATTGGTACCAAGTCAATGTCCGTTGAGATGAACGGCCCGACACGTTGCACCAGCTCAAAAAACCCGCGCCGGAGCCTCACCCTCAGATCAGGTGATCGCTTCCAGCTTTTCCTTGCTGAGGTCACCGGGCACGATGGTGATCGGAATGGGCAAGTTGCCCGCATTGCGCGTCAGTTGTGTGACCAGCGGCCCGGGTCCCTTCTTGTCGGTACCCGCACCCAGAACCAGCACGCCGATTTCCGAATCCTCGCGCACTTGCGCCATGATCTCGTCGACCGGCTGACCTTCGCGGATCATCAACTCCGGGTCCACGCCCTGTTTGTCACGCATCCACTTGGCGAACACTTCGAAATGGGCGTGAATCCTTTCGCGCGCTTCCTCGCGCATAACGGCGCCAACTCCGATCCAGTGATTGAACTCATCCGGTGGAATGACCGACAGAATCGCAACACCACCGCCCGTGTTTGCAGCCCGCATCGCAGCAAAGCGCATTGCGTTCAGACATTCGCGGCTATCGTCCAGCACCACGAGAAATTTGCGCATGACAGGCCCCTTTTGATCTGCGAGGGCCAACATGACGGCCCAACCGGCCAGTGGCAATGGAAAGTTGCTGGCGCTCAGGTGGTCGCGGCCCAATCCCAGTACATTTCGCGCACGCGACGGGTGACCGGACCCACCTGATATTGCGCGTCCTCAAAGGCCGTCACAGGCGTTACTTTCATCATGTTGCCCGACATGAAAACTTCGTCTGCTTCCGCAAAATCGGCAAAGCTGAGGACGGTTTCATGCACTTCCATGCCATCCTCGATCATGTTGCGCATATGGCGCGCGCGGGTGATCCCGGCCAGAAAGGTGCCGTTGGGGATCGGGGTGAAAACGGCCCCGTCCTTGACCATGAACACGTTCGCCGTCGCAGTTTCTGCGACGTTGCCCATTGCGTCAGCCACCAGCGCGTTGCCGAAGCCGCGTGTTCGGACTTCGGCCAGCATGCGCGCGTTGTTGGGATAAAGGCAGCCGGCCTTGGCGTTGACCACGTTGTCTTCCAGAACGGGTCGGCGGAATTTGGTGCGCCCTAGCGTGGTCGATGCGTTTTGATCCGCCATCGGCACCGCTTCGAGACAAATGGCAAAGCCTGTCGAATTCGCCTGCGGCACGATCCCGGAAGCATCGCCATCAAGCGCCCAATACATAGGGCGGATATACACGGCTTCGTCCGGGCCATAGGCTTTCAACCCTTCGCGGACGGCATCGACGATTTCAGCGGTTTCCATCGTCGGTGTGATCATCAATGCCTCGGCAGACCGGTTCACGCGGGCACAGTGGGCCTCGAGGTCGGGCGCGCGGCCATCGAAATATCGCGCACCGTCAAACACGGTTGTGCCAACCCAACTGCCATGATCCGCCGCACGCATGATCGCGACGTCTTCGTCGTGCCAGGTGCCCTTGTAAAATGTGCGGATATGCGTGCCGATCGTCATGGGCGGACCTTTCCGTAGTGCGGGGACGGCGGACTGGGGTCTCAGTCCACCTGCCGGAGTTGATAAACACCCTCGGGCAGATCAAGCGCGGCTGCCAGATCGCGGACCTGTTCGGGGGACAGGGTGATGCGGACCACGGTTTCCGTGCGCGCATCGAACTGTTCGACCGTGATGCATTCAGCAAAGCTGTTGACGATCACATCCTCTTGAAGTGGGGCTGACCCCTCGTCCACCAAGGTGATGACTGTCGCGTCAAATTCGTGTTCAATCGTAAACATATGCGGACGCTATGACATGCGCGCACCTTTGCAAAGAGTGTGCGGCATGCGGCTTCAGACTTGATCGGGGCTGTAACCCGCATATTTGCGTGGTATTCAGACTTTGGTCGATAAATGTCGCCGCACGTGATCGGATGGCGTCGTTGAAAGAGGAATGAGTATGATGATCCGTTTGATGGCTGTCCTGGCGATCCTGACATTTGTGGCGGCATGTGATGACGTGGTGGTCACATCTGCGCCGACATCCACCGGCCCGCTTCCGACATCAAGTGATGTGCCGGACCAGTTGCGCAGCCGCAGCCAGACCGAGCGCGCCTTTGTCACAGTCGTGCAGCGGGTTGAACCGGTGGCCGAGCGGGAATGCATTGCCCGCACCAGTGGTGTTCGATGTGATTTTGGCATCTTTGTCGATACCCGCAATAAACTGCCTGCGAACGCCTTTCAGACGTTGGATGACGAAGGACGCCCCATCCTCGTTTTTACATCGACGCTCTTATTTGATGCGCGCAATGCGGACGAAATCGCATTTGTGATGGCGCATGAAGTTGCGCACCACATTGAGGGCCACATCTCACGCCAAAAACGCAACGTTGCCGAAGGTGCAAGGGTTTTTGCAGAGGCGGAAGCGAGGCGGGGCGGCAACGCAAAAGACGTTGAGTACGCCCTCCTACGTGGAGCGCAAGTTGGCGCATTCGCCTACCCCAAAATACATGAACTGGAAGCCGATGCGCTTGGTACCATAATAGCTGCGCGATCCGGCTTTGATCCTGTCAAAGGCGCTGAATTCTTCAACCGTATTCCCGATCCAGGTGATCGGTTCCTTGGCACGCACCCGCCTAATGCACAGCGGATTGAAACAGTGCGGCGCACGGCGGCGGGGCTCTGATCCTTCGTTTTTCGACGCACATGCGGATGATTGGTTGTTGCGGGCGTCCGCCAGGGACTGCGTACAGCACATGAAAAAGCTCGGCCATATTCTCACCGACGAGGGCTCGAAATAGGCGGTGTCGGGTTGCGCTGTGATCGACCGCGCGGCCATTGATGCGGCGCTGAAGACCCTCAAGCGCGACCGTTCCTACGCCAAGGCGACCCATAACAGTTGGGGCGCGCATCTAGAAGCGTTGGCCCGATAAAGGGCGATGGCGGCGAGGTCGGAGCGGGCATGGTGATCCTGCGGATGCTGGAGCGTGAGGGGCTGCGCGATCATCTGGTTGTGGTGACACGCTGGTACGGCGGCAAGCATCTGGGCGGCGACCGGTTTCGCCATGTCCAGACCTGTGTGCGCGCCTATCTGGATGACATTTGATCTGGATCAAGGACGGTCTGGGGTGCGCGACGCATCGTTGATCCAACCTGATACAGTCGGAAGGAAATGCATCTCATGTCCCCAACTCATATCAAGCGTCATGCAAATCTGGTGGATGACATGGCAAATGCGCGTGGTCTTGATCTGCAGGAAATCGCGCTGCGCGGTGATCTGACGCCCTCTGATATTTCTGATTTGGTGCTGCGGTGCACGGGGTGCACGCAGACAGAGGCTTGCGAGAAATGGCTGTCTGAACAGATCGGGACGGTGTCCGCCGCGCCGCACTATTGTCGCAACGCGCATGATTTTGACGAACTGGCAGCCCGCTCAGGCTGACACGCCCACCGAAACGGCCGCGAAAAAGCAGGTTGAGGCAGCCAGTACGAGATCCGTGCCATACCGCATTTTGATACCGCATTTCGGGATAGCGGTAGACCAGCGTGCCAAGCGTATAGAGAACGCCGCCCCCGATGATCAGACCCACGGCCACGGGCGGCAGCGACTGCGTCATGGGCCAGATCAACAGCAGGCTGGCCCAGCCCATCCCAAGGTAGACGGGCAGCGACCCGCGTGCATCCGCCGCCCAAAAGCTGAGCTTGGCGATTACACCGAACAGTGCCACCAGCCACACGCCCGCAAGAACCACATAGGCGAACGCCGATCCGATCAGCACGACCAATGGTGTGTAAGTCCCTGCAATCTTGAGGTAAATCGCCGCATGATCAATGCGTAGAAAGATCGGCCTCGTCCGCTCCCAAGGGAGCAGGTGGTAAAGCGCGGAGGCGATGAAGGAAAACAGCAAAAATCCCGCATAGACGCTGGTGGCGGCAATTTGTGTCGGGTCTTGGGTCTGTGTGACATGGACCAACAGAATGATGCCAGCCGTGAGGGCCATCAACAGACCCAGCACATGGATCGAAGCATCGGCAAGCGTTTCGCGCAGAGAATATGGATATGGCATGGAACCAGACTGACAAGGGTGGGCCCCTCAGTCTAGGCCCGCAATCGTCACGATTGTGTTGACGTTGCGCCAAGCCGCCGCAGATGCCAGCGATAAATCGCCGGGGCCAGAATGTGGTCGTAGGTGAGGCACGCCAGCCTGTTCACGCCGGGCAGCGATACAAAGCGCGCCAGCCAGCGATAGCGCGGCATGTCCTGCCACAGCACGATGAACGCCGGGATTCCCGAATACATTTGACCGTCCTTGAGAACGTAAAGTCGCCGCGCCGCGGCATCGCGGGTCAAGCCCCAGTCGTCGAGCGCGTCCTGGTTCAAATCCTCAAACCGAATGGGCAGATGCGAGCGCTGGGAATAGTCCGCATAATGATTGATCTCGAAACTGCACACCGGGCAGTCGCCATTGTAAAGAACACGCGTTTCATTTGTCATGATCGACATTTAGCGCTGGTGGCAGACCGCAAAAGAGGCAATGCGCCGCAGGTCCGCTAGCGCGGTTTGTTGCCGTCGATCCAGCGCGACATCATTACCTTGTCCTTGAAACACTCCGCCGGAATCTCGCGTCGTTTCAACCGCGCAATACGTTCGGCGAATTGCACCTGCCGGGCGCTGGGGTAGCTTGAGAACCTGCCTTGCGGCGCACAGCTTGGCCCGGTCGATCCACTGCGACAGACCTGCCTTGTTCCGCAGCAATGCAGTGGGCAGCACCGTACCTGTTCGCGCGGCCAGCGTGCGTGCAAAAGCGATCTGTTTTTCAGTTGCCGGTTCGAGGGTTTCGATCGGCAATGCGCCTTGCGCGGGGTCAAAAAGGCCAGGCTGGCGTGCGTGATACGACATCCATGTTCTCCGTTCTTTGCGGTTAGAACAGATATAGAACATTTGGCTCAAATTGCAAGAATGGTGTACTTGGACAGCGTTCAAACCATCACAGCTTGGCGTGCGACCCGTCACACAAGGGTGCCTTGGACGTCGCCTTGCAGCCGCAAAAGAACACCTTCTTGCTGTCCGTGGCCGTAAACTTTTCCGGCGTGATCCCGGTGTCTTTGTGTGATCCGTCACAGAACGGCTGGGTGGCGGAATGTCCACAAGCGCACCAGAAGTACGTTTTGCCCGCTTCAACTTCGACGGGGTAGGGTGCGGTCTGGGCGATTTTGGGCGTGGTCATGATGTATCCTCGGTTGCCAAGGTCAGACTATCCAAGACGACGCAATTTGCGAGGGAAATGGGTTTTAAGTCGCGCAATACCGGGAAATTCTACTGAATCAGGCGCCCCCACAGGTCATATTCGCCGGCCTCGTCCACCTCGACCGTCACGATGTCACCGGGTTTGAGCGCCTCGAACCCTTCGTCGATGAACAGATTGCCGTCGATCTCCGGAGCGTCTGCCTTGGTGCGGCATGTTGCGGCCTCGTCATCTACTTCGTCCACGATGACCTGCAACGTCTGCCCGACTTTCGCGGCCAGCTTTGCCTCGGAAATGGCCTGCGCCTTTTCCATGAAGCGGTCCCAACGCTCTTGCTTGACCTCCGGTGCGACATGATCCGGCAAGGCGTTTGAGCGCGCACCCTCGACATTCTCGTATTGAAAGCAGCCCACGCGATCCAGTTGCGCCTCGTCCATCCAGTCCAGCAGGGTCTGGAATTCGGCCTCGGTCTCGCCCGGATAGCCAACGATAAAGGTCGAGCGCAAAGTCAGGTCAGGGCACACATCCCGCCACGCCGCGATTTCGTCCAGCGTCTTGGCCGCCGCCGCAGGGCGGGCCATGCGGCGCAGCACATCCGGGTGGGCGTGTTGGAACGGAATGTCGAGATAGGGCAGCACCAGACCCTCCGCCATCAGCGGTATCAACTGCCGCACATGGGGGTAGGGGTAGACATAGTGCAGACGCACCCACGCGCCCAAAGCGCCCAGATCGCGGGCCAGATCGGTGATGTGTGCGCGGTGCCCGTTGGCCTCGGCATGTTTGATATCAACGCCGTAGGCCGAGGTGTCCTGGCTGATGACCAGCAACTCGCGCACGCCTGCCTCGACCAGTTTCTCTGCCTCGCGCAGCACGGCATGGGCCGGACGCGACGCAAGACGGCCGCGCATATCGGGGATGATGCAGAACTTGCACTTGTGGTTACACCCTTCCGAAATCTTGAGGTAACTGAAATGGCGGGGCGTGAGGCTGACGCCGCGCGCAGGCAGCAGATCGATGAACGGATCGGGGTCGGGCGGCACGGCGCTGTGCACAGCGTCCAACACCTGTTCGTATTGATGTGGCCCTGTCACCGCCAGCACCTTGGGATGCGCGCCGGTGATGTATTCGGGTTCTGCCCCAAGACAGCCCGTCACGATCACACGCCCGTTTTCGGCCAGCGCCTCGCCAATCGCCTCAAGACTTTCGGCCTTGGCACTGTCAAGAAAACCGCACGTGTTCACGATGACCGCGTCCGCCCCGGAATAGTCGGGCGAAATGCCGTAGCCTTCGGCGCGCAGGCGCGTCAGAATCCGCTCGCTGTCGACCAGCGCCTTGGGACAGCCAAGGGACACCATGCCGACCGTCGGCTGGCCGGGGCGGCGGTTGGCATCAACGCGCGCGCGCGGCGCGAGGTCAGGGCGAAGGTCTGGCGGATTTGTGCTCATGACCTGCCTCTTATGCGATCACATCTGCGGCGAAAAGGGTTGGGGTGCGCCCACACCCTGCGTTAGGCTGATTTCAACGCGTCATCAGAACGGAGCAGGCCCTATGAAATGGATTATCCGCATAATCGGGTTCTTCCTGATCCTCTTTCTCGTGGCTGGCATTTCCCTGTTTTTTCTACCCGCTGACCGGATTGCAAAGCTGGCGGCGGATCAAATCCGCACCGCGACGGGGCGCGATGTCAGCATCACCGGCGATGTGTCGATGACGCTGTGGCCGGTTCTGGGTGTCAGCGTCGGCGGGCTCGAAGTCGGCAATGCGGACTGGTCCGAACAGGGGCCGATGCTGACCGCCGAAAACGCGGCCATCGGGGTTGATGTCATGGCGTTGCTGCGCCGCGAAATCAGGATCACGAATATCGAGGCAACGCGCCCCACCATCCGCCTTGAAAGCCGCCGCGACGGGCGGGCCAGCTGGGTCTTTACCGATGCCAGTGGCGAGGCCCAGATCGAAACCGAAGTCGCGCCCGCCACCCGCACGCCGCAGGCTGTCTGGATCGAAAATCTGTCCGTGACGGACGCCACATTGATCTATGACGCCGAAGGGGCGGACCTTGTGTCCTACTCCGATGTCGATCTGACCCTTGAGTGGCCCGAAAGGCTGGGCGCGGCAGAAGTGGCAGCGAGCCTGAACCCCGCAGGGTCAGAGGTGAATGTGCGTGCCACCATCGGTGGATTTGCAGGCTTCATCACGGGGCAGGTGCAAACAATCGATGCGACTGTCAGCGCCGGGCGCGGAACACTCGCGCTGAACGGGCGGGGCAGTACGGCGGGGGATGTCGCGGGGCGGCTGACGCTGGACATGCCCAGCACGGACGACTTTCTGGCTGCCCTCGACCTTCCAGCACCGGGCCTGCCGCAAGGGCTCGGCCAATCGGTTGATCTGAGTGCTGACCTTACGCTGACGGCAGACCGCCGCCTGTCTTTGCGCGACTTGCAGGTCGATCTGGGGGGGAATGCGCTGGCCGGGGCCGCCGACATTTCGCTGAACGGAAAACCCCAGATCAACGCGCAACTGAATGCAGGTGCGCTGGATCTGAGCGGTGCGGGAAGCAGTGAAGCGGGATCAGGCGGTGGTGGTGGTGGCACCCCTGCCGGGAGCGGTTGGCCCACAGGTCGCATCGATGCCAGCGGCCTCGCGGGATTTGACGGACAGATCGCCCTGACGGCCAGATCGATTGACCTTGGCCAGTTCAAATTGGGTCAGACCCGCACATTGCTGCGCAACGAACGCAGTCGGATGGTGTTCGAACTGCGCGAAGTGGCGGCGTATAATGGCACCGTCACGGGTGAATTCGTGATGAACAACCGCTCGGGCCTGTCGGTGGGCGGCAAGCTGTTTGCCAACGGGATCGACATGCAGGCGGTGCTGCGCGATGCGGCTCAGATTGAACGCCTGACAGGCGCGGCGGATGCAGAGATGTCATTCCTTGGCTCCGGTCAATCGGTCGATGCGATCATGAAATCGCTGTCGGGTCAGGGTGCGATCAGTTTCGGACAAGGCACCATACTGGGCATCGATCTGGACCGGCTGATGCGCTCGGGCTCGGTTGGTGGTGGCACCACCGTCTTTGACAGCCTTGGGGCCACGTGGACCATTGATGGTGGTGTGATGCGCAACAATGACCTGCTTCTCAAACTGTCGAACTATGAGGCGCGCGGTGCGGGGCAGGTGGGTCTGGGGATGCAGACCATCGACTATACCTTCACCCCTGTCGCGCTGCGAGCCAACGCGGGCAACGGGATTGCGATCCCGGTGCGCATGGTTGGTCCGTGGTCAGATGTGAGCATCCGGCCCGACCTTGAGGCGGCGATTGATCTGAATTTTTCCGAGGAAAAGGAGCGGGTCAAACAGCAGGCCCGCGATGCCGTCCGTGCCAAGGTGGCCGAAGAATTGAACGTCACGGATGAGGGTCAGGACCTTGAGGACGCGGCCAAGCAAAAGCTGGAGGACGAGGTGAAACGGGGCATCCTCAAGCTTTTTGACTGAGGGTCTCGCAGACGCGGGCAGGATGAGGCCTCGAGACGTGTCCCACGCTGGGACAGTGTGCCGCCCTAGACTTTTCAATGGCTTACAGAGGCGTATTTACCATTCGTTCAGAACTTTCGCACAAACACAGCGTGCTTGATGCGTTATTGCAGTCAGCGGCAGCTACTCTTTTGAGTAGATCGCCGTGTCGCCACTCTCGTACTCGAACTTGACGCCGGAATTCGAAACAAAAACATCAGGGCAATACTGGGGGTAATGGTCATCTCTGTGTTTGAATTCCTCACAATATTCGCCGTTGACCCACGCCCAACTGCCGGTACCGGAACGAAGATTGACACTGAACCCTTCGATTGAGCCGTTCCTTCCATACAGACGTTTGTAATTGGTGTTGTCGCTCAAAATAAGGTCGCGTTCCGTCACGAATTTCAGGAAATCCGCTTTTGTCCTGATTTCCTGAAAAATGCTTTGGGTGGCTTCGATGGTTGGGACGGTCTCGATGGGAATCCCCGCCTCAAGCGCCTTTCCCGCAGCGTTTGCGTTGTTCCCATCGAAAATGTCCAGAACAGCCTGTTCCACCAATTGCTTGTCCGCGACATTCTCGTGATAGGTCCGTATCTCGGCTGTCAGCCTTTCAACATCACGATAGGACGCCTGTATGTTGGCCTGACGGGCATCGATCCTTTGCAGGGTCTCCCGCAACGCTTTGGCATCCAACGGGCTGACGCCGCTTTCCTTCAATCTGGCGACAACCTGTTGTTCGCGCTCCATAAGGCCGGCTTGGTATTGTTCCAGCGTGATGCCTTGGATCTTGTCGCCCGCAACATAGTCGCCCAACACGGTGTCAACCAATCGTGTCTCGGTCCTGGCCGCCGGGCTGGCACTAAAAAACGCCACAAGGGCCAGTGTCGATCCGATGGCGGCACATATGCCACCCACGGCGGCCCAATTGAAATTGCCTGATTTGTCGGTGAAAAACCGCATTTGGAACCTGTTTATGATCTGCAAAAATTAGGTGTTTTCTTCAATACTGTCCGCCGTGCCAACGCGCAGGCGTCGGCATCTGGCGGACAAAAGGTACCATAGCGCAACAGGTTCGGGCCAGCGTAACTCTTGGTTGTGCTGCCTATCCGTTTGAGCAGGAATTTGCCAATGCGCACGCGTGTTCAGAGGCGCCCGGCCTCCGCCTCAGAACGTCTGGTCGTAATCGCCCACGCCCGGTTCGGTGCGGATGACCGCGTCCAGTTCGTTGAAGATGGCGCGCAGCTCGGCCTCGGATTCCGGGCTTTCGCAAACCACCACGAGGTTCGGTGTGTTGGACGAGGCGCGCACCAGACCCCAGCCGCCGTTGTCGAGGATCACGCGGGCACCGTTCACGGTCACGACCTCTTTGATCGCCCGTCCGCCCAAGGTGCCGCCGCTTTCGCGACGCTCCACCAGCTTGGCCACGATCCGTTCGAGGATGTCGTATTTTTCGGTGTCGGCGGCATAGGGCGACAGGGTTGGCATCGCGTAGGTCTTGGGCAGGGCGCGGCGCAGGTCGGACATCTTCATGTCCGGGTTGCGGTCCATCAGTTTGCAGATTTCGACCGCCACGCGCATGCCGCAGTCATAGCCGCGCCCGATGGGTTCGGCGAGAAAGTAGTGGCCCGATTTCTCAAAACCCGCCAGCGCGCCCAGTTCCTTGACCCGCCGTTTCATGTGGCTGTGTCCGGTTTTCCAGTAATCCGCCGTGACGCCGTGTTTCTGCAATTCGGGGTCAGACGCGAAAAGGCCCGTCGATTTCACATCCGCCACAAAGGTCGCATTGGGGTAAATCTTGGCCAGATCGCGGGCCATGATGACGCCCACCTTGTCGGCGAAGATTTCCTCGCCCTCGTCATCCACGACGCCGCAGCGGTCGCCATCGCCGTCAAAGCCCAGGGCAAAATCTGCGCCGGACGCCTTCACGCTGGCGGCCATGTCGTGCAGCATTTCCATCGCTTCGGGGTTGGGGTTGTAGTGGGGGAAAGTGTAGTCGAGCGTGTTGTGGCTTTCGACCACTTCGACGCCGAGGCGACGGAAGAGTTCGGGCGCAAAGGCGGCTGCTGTGCCGTTGCCGGTGGCGCAGACGACCTTGAGCGGGCGGGACATTTTGAAGTCGCCGACAAGGTCCTGCAGGTACGCTTCCTGCACGCCGTCCACGAATTCATAACCGCCGCGCGGGCGTGCCTCGCCCTTGCCGTTCAGCACGATCTCGCGCAGTTCGCTCATCTCGTTGGGGCCATGGGTCAGCGGGCGTTCAAAGCCCATCTTTACCCCGGTCCAGCCGTTGGGATTGTGGCTGGCCGTGACCATGGCGACCGCAGGCACGTTGAGATGAAACTGGCTGAAATAGGCCATCGGCGACAGGGCCGGGCCAATGTCCTTGACCTGAATGCCCGCCTGCATCAGCCCCAGCATCAGCGCGTTCTTGATCGACAGGGAATAATCTCGGTAATCGTTCGCCACGGCAATCTCGGGCTTGATCCCGCGCCGGTGCATCTGTGTGCCAAGGCCAAGGCCAAGGGCGGTGATGCCCGGCAGGTTGATTTCATCCGGATATTTCCAGCGCGCGTCATATTCGCGAAACCCGGTCGGGGCGATCATCGGGTCGCGCAGGAATTCCCATGTGTTGGGCGTGACTGTGGCGGCAGGTTTTTTCATGGGAATACTCGGGTCTGAAAGGATTTAGATCGAAACGGGGTTGGCCTTGGCCAAGGCGTCAAACTGCATGAGCGTATCGATCAGTTGCGGCATCTGATCGAGGTAGATCATGTTCGGCCCGTCAGAGGGCGCGCTGTCAGGATCGGGATGGGTTTCGATGAACACGGCCGCCACGCCAAGGGCCACGGCGGCGCGCGCCATCACGGGTGCAAATTCGCGTTGTCCGCCGCTTGAGCCCCCTTTGCCACCGGGCTGCTGCACGGAATGGGTCGCGTCCATGACCACCGGATAGCCGGTCTGGGCCATCTGCGGCAGGCTGCGCATGTCGGCCACAAGGGTGTTGTAGCCAAAGGATGTGCCACGCTCGGTCAGCAGGATGCGGGTGTTGCCGGTGCTTTCGACCTTGGTGATGATGTTGGGCATTTCCCAGGGCGCAAGGAACTGCCCCTTTTTGATATTGACCACGGCGCCCGAGTTGCCCGCGGCCAGCAGCATGTCGGTCTGGCGGCACAGGAATGCGGGGATCTGGATGATGTCTGCGACTTCTGCGGCGATGGCGCATTGGGCCTCGTTGTGGACATCCGTTAGAACCGGGACGCCGTTCGTCTTTCCGATGGATTGCAGCGCCTGAAGGCCAGCATCAATACCCAACCCACGCCCCCCGAAAGCGATGTGCGGTTTGCCTTGTCGTAGCTGGCCTTGAACACGTATTGCGCGCCGGCTGCGTCGCATATCTCTTTCATTCGGCCCGCGATGTCCTGTCCCAGACCTTCGCTTTCGAGGGCACAGGGACCTGCGATCACCGTCAGCGGGCGGTCATTGCCGATGGTCAGGTCGGCGACTGATACGTGTTTCATGCTAGCTGGTTACCTGTTCTCTGAGGATCGACGCGGTAAGCGAGATCATCAGATAGATGCCTGCAAAGACCAGAAAAGCCAAGATCGTGTTTTCGAAGGCGCGGGGGTAGGACGGCTCTTGGCTCGCGATGGGATCGACGGCCACGGTGAGGTAGCGGACCTGGCGTGATGCCTCGACGCGTGACTGTTCCATCTGTTGCAATGCCGATTGCATCATCATGTCGCGCGCGGCGAGGTCGGCCTGCGCGATCTGGATGCGCGCGGCCAGTTCGGCAAGGGAATTCTCTCCGCGCGACACATCGGTCATCTTGTTGTTGAGCAGCCCCAACTGCACCTTGAGGATGTCCAGCGTCCCACGTGCGCCGTCCACGCGGCTTTGGTTCGGGCGGGCGTTGTTGAGCAGGCTTGCCAGCTCAATCTCTTTTTCGATGATCTGGGTTTCGAGCGTCGAAATCTGGGTGCGCAGGGAGGCAATGACGCCCTCTGGATCCAGGGTCGACCCTTCGATCTGAAGACGGACCAGAGCCTCCTGGGCCTCACGCCGTTCGGACTCGGCCCGATCAAACCCCTCGCGGGCATCGCGCATCTGGTCTTCGCGCTTTTGTTGAGACAGGTTGTTCACACGCTCTTCGGCGTAGTTGATCAACTGTCTTGCAAACTGAGCGGACACTTCGGGGTCTGCCGCCGCCACTTCCATGCGGATCATGCCCTCGGTCGGGTCGTACCCGATTTTCACGTTCTTCTTGAAGACCTTGTAGGCCTCTTCATTTGTCGGATTTTCGCCAAGCCGCTGGATCGGGTCGATCCAGTCCTGGGTAAAGTGGGATTTGAACCCGACGTCGCGATCAAGGCGCAACATCGCGTCCTTGGATTGCAGGAATCCCTGCACCGCGATGCTGTCTGAATTGGTCGCAAACTGCGTTGGCAACAGACCGCCCAGTGGGCCTGCACCGCCCGATCCTTCGTTCTGGATGATCAGAAATTCGGATTTGGTCGCATACATCGGCGTGGCGATGGCGTAAAAATAGTATCCGGCCAGAAATGTCGGCAGCATCACAAAGAAGGCCAGACGCACCAGCAATATGCCGGTCTTTCTGCGACGACGGCGTGCGATGTCGCGCTGGATATTGAACATTTCCTGCGCGCGACGGTCTGCGGGGCTGACTTCGGTCGATGGCAGTTGCTGTTTCTTGACGGGCACTGTCTGGGGCAGTTGCACACGGTTTTCCGCCGCGCCCGCGCCGGCCCCACCTGCCGCTCCGGGCAGGCTGGCAAAGGCATCGGGTGCCCCGCCTTCGTGCTGTTCGGCCCCGGCCTGCGGAACCACCAGTTCCAGCATGTTCGAGCGTTGGAACGGATCAATCCCCTTCGCACGCAAAAGCCGTACAGCGTCGAAATCCGATGTCGCGGGCAGATTGTGTTTTTGGGCGACGCGCCGTGCCATGCGCAGCTGACGCCCTGTCAGACCTTCCTGCCGGATGGCGTCAATCGTGTTGTCGCCCTGCACCTGACTGGCGGACGACACATCGCCGGTTGCCGCCGCTTGCCGGGCAGCGCCCGAAGGTGCCGGTTGGGGATCGGGTGCCTGAGCGCGTGGATCGGGCGCGGTTTCACCGCCGTTGTCGGCATCGCCTGGCGCAGCGCTGGCCCCGGTCATGGGGGCCGCCCGCCTTATGCGGAATTTTCTAGCTTTGGGTTTCGTAGTCATAAAGCCGTTTCGCCTCTTCCAGCGTGTCGAACATGTGCAGCTTGCCATCCAGCAGGACAGCGGCCGAACGCGCGAATTTTTCAAGTGTTTGCGCCTGATGTGACACGATGACAATGGTTGTGGTGCGCAGCCGTTCCTGCAGTACCTCGCCCGCCTTGCGGTTGAACTCGACATCCGTCGAGGATGGCATGCCTTCGTCGATCAGGTAGATGTCGAAATCCAGCGCCAGCATGAGCGAGAACGAGAACCGTGCCCGCATACCGGAGGAATAAGTCCCGATGGGTTGATCAAAGTATTCACCAAGATTGCATAACCAGCGGCAAAAGCTTTCGACATAGTCGGGGTCAAGCCCGTAAAGCCGCGCGATGTAACGACAATTTTCGTGCGCAGAGATTTTCGAGATGACGCCGCCCATGAAGCCAAGCGGAAAGGAGATGTTGCACATCCGCCGTATCTCGCCCTCGTCAGGCTTTTCAAGACCGGCCATCATGTTGATCAGCGTCGTCTTGCCGGTGCCGTTCGGGGCCAGCACCCCAAAGGAATGACCCAATTCCACCCGAAAAGACACACGGTCAAGTATCACCTTGCGCTGTGTGCCCGTCCAGAAGGACTTGGATACATTTTCAAACTCTAGCATCCCGTTGCTCCGCGGTGTGCTGCTGTCGTCCCCGTTTTCATGTGGGTAACGCCGACCCTCCTTAACAGAGGTGTGTTAACGCCTTAATCCTCAACTCTGACAGTATTATGTCCAAGTTCATGTTAAATGTACAGGTTCCACACGGCACTGTTGCGCCGTGTGGAACAATCCGTTTTTTGCAAATGCGGCGGTTTGCTGCTGCCCCATCTGACAGGTGCGGATCAGGCGGCCAATTGCCAGGCAAGGCCAGCCAGGATCGACCCCGTCAGCGCAAAGCCGAGATAGGCGGCAAAGACCCGCGGTTTGACCAGTGCCCAGACCGCGATGGCCGCCGGGATCGAGCTGACGCCGCCTGCAATCATGAACGACATGGCGGCACCGTTTGCCATGCCCTGATCCAGAAGATCACCGATAAGAGGGGCTGCGGCATAGCCGTTGAGATATGCAGGCATCCCCACCAGCGCGCCCAGAATGACGGTCCCAAGTCCGGTCCCACCCAGCACATTCGCGATCAGATCGGCGGGCATGTAGTAGACCATCAGCCCTTCGATCACATAGGCCAGCGTCAGCCATTTGAGCAGGAAGGCAGCGTTTTCCAGACCCGCATTGCGAAACACGGCGATGCGGTCGCTGTCGCCCCAGAACTTCCACACAGGTGTGGCCGAAAACGGTGCCTTCACGCCGCAACAGCCCCCCACAGCGGGTTTTCCCGCAAGGGATTGGTGAAGACGGGCGTGCCAGACAGCAAGAGCGTGCCAAACCCGCCGAACATGCCAAGCGCGATGGCGGCCGCCGTCTTGGCCAATGCAAACTCAAAGCTGATGGCCCCCGTGGTGATCGCGAACATGGCCGGATCCATCAGCGGTGAGGCCAGCCAGAACGCCATAACCGCGCCAAGCGGTGCGCCCACGGCCAATAGGGCGGCGATGAATGGAATGACCTCGCACGAGCAGAATGGGGACAACCCGCCCAGCAGGGCGGCCATCACGATCATGCGCGCCGGGTTCCCCTCGAACGCACGGGCCAGCAGGTTTTCCGCGCCCGTCGCCTTGAGGTAGGCGATGGCCAGAACCGCGAATGTGATGAAGGACAGCGTACCGGCAAGCGCCTTGGCCGCAAAGACGATGACGTCATCCACCCGTGCCGTGTCAAACAGGGCCACCATCAGGACGATGATGCCTGTGGCCACCCAAACGCGGTCGATGCGGGCCAGCCAACTGGTGCGCGGGGCAGGGGTTGTTGTATCAGCCATGGGGCGTATCCTTGTGTGGCTCTGCGCTGTCGGCGCAGCATTCGGTGAGCAGGAAGGTCGACAGGCTTTGGACTTCGTCAAATGCCACGGCGGCGCAGATGATCGACCGGCCCTGCCGGGATTGGGTCACAAGGCCCGCTGTCGACAGGATTTTCATATGATGGGTGAGGGTCGATCCGGTGACCCCGGTGCGCTCTCCCAACGTGCCGATACTCAGGCCGTCCGGGCCCGCACGCACAAGGGTGCGCAGTACGGAAAGACGTTGTTCTGACCCGAGGGCTGCAAAGGCGCTGGCAGCACGGGTGAGGTCGAGCGGGTGGGGCGATTCCATTTTCATATTTCTAGAATTATAGAAATGACGTCTTCGTGCCAAGCATTATTTCGATAATTATCGAATTGATTGTCCAAGCCCCTGCTGCGTATAGGTCTTTGATATGGATTTGCTCAACGATCTCAGCGCGTGCGCGATCTGCTCCGACAGGTTTGCCGCAACACATACCGCACACCGTCCGCGACCCGTTGTGTGGTTTCGCCCCGGTGCGCGCATTTTGATCGCGGGGCAGGCACCGGGCGCGCGTGTGCACGAAAGCGGGCGGCCCTTCACCGATCCATCGGGCGACAGGCTGCGGGCGTGGATGGGCGTGGATGAGGCGACATTTTATGACCGTTCCAGGATCGCCATTGTCCCCATGGCGTTCTGTTTTCCGGGCTACAATGCCAAGGGATCGGACCTGCCGCCGCCCAAGATCTGTGCCAAGACGTGGCGCGCGGATGTGATGGCGCATGTGGGCGACGTCCCCCTTGTGCTGCTGATCGGGGGTTATGCGCAGTCATGGCATCTGGGCACGCGCACCAATGTCACGGACACGGTGACGGCATGGCGTGACCATGCGCCCCGCGCCTACCCCTTGCCTCATCCCTCTTGGCGCAATACCGGGTGGCTGAAGGAAAACCCGTGGTTCGAGGCGGAGGTTCTGCCCAGCCTGAGAGCCCGTGTGCAGGACGTATTGGCATGACCCAAACCCCACTGGACGCAGCGCATGACGCAATGTCCGCTGCCCCCGATGACGACGCAGCGCGCCTGCGCTTTTTTGAACGGCTGGGGGATGCGGAACTGGTCCTGCTGCTGGAGGGAGAGGCGGAAGGGGACGCTGTCACGCCGCAAGTCTTTGATCCCGGGACAGGGGCAATCGTTCTGGTGTTTGATCGCGAAGAACGGCTTGCCGCCTTTGTCGGGGCCGAAGCCCCTTATGCGGCATTGTCCGGCCGGGTGATTGCAGGGCTGCTGGCCGAACAGGGGTTGGGGCTGGGGCTGAACCTAGATGTGGCGCCGTCGTCGTTTCTACTGGATGCGGACGGGGTGCGCTGGTTGGCGCAAACCTTGGGGCACGGCCCGGACGAGGTGGAGGCGCGATTGTCAGAGGTGTCGGCTCCGACAGGGTTGCCCGATGTTCTGATCACGGCGCTGGATACGAAACTGGCCACGGCTACGGGCCTTGCGCAACTCGCCTATCTTGTGGGCACCACGGACACGGACGGTGCGCGCGGCCATCTGCTCGCCTTTGTGGGCGCGGCTCCGGGTGCGGGATCCGCATTGGCACGGGCCGCATCCGAAGCACTGACCTTTTCAGGGATCGAGGCGGGGGCGATGGATGTCGCCTTTTTCGATGCAAGCGATACGGTGACGGCGCGGCTTGCCCGGGTTGGGTTGCGCTTTGATCTGCCGCAACCGGCACCGGTCCGCGCGCCGGAACCACAGGCCCCCGGCTCTGACCCCGATCGCCCGCCCAGACTGCGCTAGAGGGGTGCGCGATCACGCGTGACTTGCACATGGTCACTTCCACGCGAGACGGGCTGATATGGCAAGGCGCGACCTCTTATAGTTCATCCACGGGCAGGCCCAAAGGTGGAGCCTGTCGCCTGCCCATTGACCAGATCCCATTCTGACATAAGGATACCCCCGCGATGATGAACCGTTTCACCCTGACCCTTGCTGCCGCCGCGAGCGCGCTGACCCTTGGATCGGCCGCCTTTGCCGGGCCGCAATACCTTGACGAGACCGGCTATGCGGTTTCGGGCTATGACGTGGTGGCCTATTTCGGGCTGGAACAGGCCCCCGTGGGTCAATCACAACCTGCGGGCATTCCGGGCAAGTCGTCCATCACCGCCGAATACAACGGCGCGACATTCGCCTTTGCCACCGAGGAAAACCGCGCGGCCTTTGTCGCTGATCCTGCCAAATACGCACCCCAATATGACGGCCACTGCGCCTATGGTGTGGCCAAGGGCGGCAAGGTTCCGGGCAATCCGAACCTGTGGCGCATCGTGGACGGCAAGCTGTTTTTGAACATCAACACAGCCGTGGTCGGGTTCTGGGAAGAAGACATTCCGGGCAATCTGGAACTGTCCGAGGGCAACTGGGTGTCTCTGGACGCAAAGCCCGCTTCTGAAAACACGATCCCCAAATTCTCAAGCGCAGCACCGCAAGGATGACATGACCAAAGTCCACGGCCCCCAATCCACGAACCAGAAACCGGCGCGCATGTCGCGCCGGGCTTCTGGGCTTGGGGCTGGGGCATTGATTGTCGGCGGGGCCGTTTTTGCGTCCCGCTGGTTCAATATCTCTGCCGAGGCGGGGGTGGATGGCACGTTGAGCGTGCCGGATGCGCACAAGGCGGCAGTGTCCGGCACCGCTCTTTTGATCGACATCCGTCGCCCCGACGAATGGCAGCGCACGGGCGTTGGCGAAGGTGCGATTGCGCTGGACATGCGCCGCGATGATTTCACCGAAGCGCTGCTGGCGCAGACAGAGGGTCGCACGGACGCAGCCATCGCGTTGATCTGCGCGCGCGGCGTGCGTTCGCGCGGGCTGACAAGGCGGCTGACATCTGCGGGGTTCACCAACATCATCGACGTGCCCGAAGGCATGTTGGGATCGGGTGCCGGTCCGGGATGGTTGAAACGTGGATTGCCCGTGGTTGCGTGGACGCCCGCGTAAGCGTTGCCAAAAGGCGCGCCTTGTCAGGCGCACGACATTATTGGTCTGGCGCTGAGGCCACCAACACAATCCTGAAAATTTGAGGCGATATCCGCGACCGTGCTGTTATTCGGCCGCCACGTTGGGTGTTTCGATCTGCGCACGTATGTCGGCCCGTGCATCGCGGGCGCGGGCCACGATTGTCGGTTCGCGCAAGGTCAGCGGATTGTCGAGCCGCAGCATCGCCGAACTTGTCGCGCTGAGCGCGGACAAGGGCACAGCCAGAACGAGGCTGACCATGATCGGGATCAGCCACCACGACACGAGGCCCGCCGCAAGACCGGCCAGCAGCAACGCCCCGATCACGGTTTCAACCCAGTGGAATTTGAACAGTGTCGCCAGCGGATAGGCGCGGGCATCGCGCCGCTGTGGGTTCCAGCCGGTGCCATGCCCCAGAATGGATCGCAGCACCGCGCGGGTCTGCTGGATCATCAGGACAGGGGCATAGGCGACCGACAGGGCAAGTTCGACCAGTACCGCGCGGGCAAACGCCCACCGCCCGCCAAACAGTTTCGCCGCCTTGGCATGGGCTGTGATGATCGTCGCACAGGCCAGTTTCGGGGCCAGCAGCATGCCGTACATCACCACCAGAAACACGGCGCTGTCGATATGCGTCATCGCAGGCGGCCAATTGGGAAACAGCGGATTGGCCTCGTTGAAATAGCTGATCACATTGGTGTCTGCATCGCGCCCCAGCAGGGCCCAGAACACCAGCAGCACAAACCATGCAGGCGACATGAGATACGCCGCCGCCCCCTGGAACAGATGAAATCGGCTGACCGGATGCAGGCCACGTGTCGTCAGCAGGCGCAGGTGTTGCAGGTTGCCACGGCACCAGCGGTTGTCACGTTTGACATAGTCGATCAGCGTGCCCGGTGTTTCCTCGAAACTGCCCGAGATGCGCGGCAGAAACCGCACCCGCCATCCGGACCGACGCAGCAGCGATGCCTCGACAAAATCGTGGCTCAGGATCAGATCGGAGCGCCCGGTGAGGCTGCGCAGATGCGGAATGCCTGCTGACGAGGCAAAGGCGCGGGTGCGGATGATGGCGTTGTGGCCCCAGTAGTTGCCTTCGGTGCGCGCCCAGTGCGCCAGCCCTTCGGCCAGCAACCAGCCATAGGCGACGTTGGAAAACTGCTGCATCCGGGCAAAGAGCGTGTCGGCACCGATCAGTTGCGGGCAGCTTTGGATCAGACCGCTTGTCGGATCGGCGGCCAGTTCGCAGGCCAGCCTGTCGATGGCGCGCCCGGTCATCAGGCTGTCGGCATCGAGCACCAGCATCGCCTCGTAAGCCGCGCCCCAGCCGGTGATCCAGTCCAGAAGGTTGCCTACCTTGCGATCCGTGTTGTCGGCGCGGCGGCGGTAGTGAACGGGGAAGGGGGCAGTTGCGCTAAGCGCCTGAAACGCCTGCCATTCTTGCGCTGCGATTGCCGCGTCCTGCGTGTCGGACAGGACAAAGAGCGTATATTGGTGCCCACCGGATTGCCGTTCAAGATCGTCAAGCATGGCGGCGGCGTTGCCGAACACATCCCATGGCGTTTCGTTATAAACGGGCACCAGCAACGCCACATCCATTGGATCGGTGCGCGGCGTCTTGGTCGCCGGGTCAAGCCGCCCGATCAATCCCACCGTGACGGTCGACACGGCCAGAGAGACCCAGACAAAGGTCAGCCCGATCAGGGTGAGAAGGAGGTATTCCAGCGCGCTCATGCCCGATGATGCAAGAAGGCCATGTAGGCCCCAGATCAGCAGCCCCGTTGTCAGCAGCGCGGGGGCAAAGACCGCAATGCGCCAGATCGGATCGCGGCTGACCGGTGGTGACACCGCGATGTCGGGCGAGGCCGAAAAATCCTGTTCGGGCATGGCCAGCGGCGCGGGCGGCGGCATATGATGATGGTGCTGCGTCAAGACTGGGTCCAACGGTACAGCCACACTTCGCTCAGCGGGGCGCCGTCAAGGCGCAACTGGGCGCGGAATTCGGCCCATGTGGCCTCTCCCGGTGTGAATGTGAAGGCAAGGCGCGGGCCACCGGTGGCCGGGTTGCGTTGAATGATGCCTTCGGTGACTTCGCCGGAGGAGACGCGCAGCAACCGCTCGATCTGGCTGAGGTCGCTTGGCACGTGGTCCGCGTTTTCAAAGTCGATGGCAAAGATGCGTCCACCCTCGGGCCGTCCACCCGCGGCCGTGTTGAGAACGCGCAGCGGCATGGCGGCCTTGGGCGCCGGGTCGCTGCCCCAGTCAAGGCGGTAGGTGACCTTGTGGGATGTGCCCGGTTCGATGTCATCGGATGGACGCCAGTAGGCGACGATGTTGTCGTAGATCTCAAGATCGGCGGGGATTTCAACCAGTTGGACATTGCCGCGCCCCCAGCCTTCGCCCGGAGTGACCCATAGGCCGGGGCGACGGTGATAGAGCGCTTCAAGGTCGTTAAAATCCTCGAAGTGGCGGGCGCGCTGCATCAGGCCGAAGCCGCGCGGGTTGTTGTCGCCAAAGGCCGAAATCTGCAACGTGGTCGGGTTGGCCAGCGGACGCCAGATCACCTCTCCGCCCCCGTTGTGGATCATCAGCCCGTCATTGTCGTGCACGGCGGGGCGGAAATCGTCGAACCGCTGGCGGTCGGTGTCGTCAAACAGGAACATCGACGTGAGCGGCGCAATCCCCACATGCGTGAGGGTGGTGCGCGCGAAAATCTCGGCTTCCACCTGCATGGAAAGCGGCTGACCGGGCATGATCTCGAACCGGTAAGCGCCAGTGCAGGACGGGCTGTCGAGCAGGGCGTGCAGGATGATCTGGGCGGCACCGGGCGCGGGGCGTTCAAGCCAGAAATGGGTAAAGTCCGGAAACTCCTCGCCCATCGGATCGCCGGTCTTGAGGGCAAGGCCGCGTGCGGACAGGCCGTAGATGTCGCCCGTCCCGATCCCGCGGAAATAGCTGGCGCCCTGAAAGACGGCGTATTCCTCGTAGATGCCGGGCTGGCGCAACTCGGCGCGCAGGCGCAGGCCGGAATAACCCAGCGTGTCGTCGATGGGCACGTCGGGAAATTTGTCGGTGCTGTCAAAGACGCCCATGTCAAACATCATCGGGCGGGCCTGGTCGCCCTCGACCACATATGTGCGGATGGCCTGCGGGAAATAGAGGCCGGGCGGGAACACGTCCACGCGCTGTGGTGCATCGCTGCCTTCCCAAAGTGCGTTGCGGCTGTCGAACCAGATCTTGCGGTACTGATCGTAGGTCAGATTGCGCCACGGCGCGGGGATCAGCGGGCGTGGTTGGTAGTCGCGTGTTGCCATGTCGCGCGCCATCTCTGCCACGTCCGAGGGGGCAAATGTCTTGGCGTCACCCAGTTGCAGACCCGGCTCGGCGCTTGCGTCCTGCGCCCAGGACGTGCGCGGGGCTGCGGCCAATGCGGCAAGGCTTGCAATGAATTCACGGCGCAGCATCAGGATGTGACCTTTTTCCAGGGGTTGGATTTGAACCAACCCGCCACATAGGCGGTGATGACAAGCACGCAAGCCCCCGCGAAATTGACCAGCAAAACCGTGCCGGTTTCACGCCCCAGCACGTCCATGGCAAAGCCCATGACACGGGCGGTGAACATCGACATCACAAAGACGGCGAGCGATTGCTGCCCCACCCTGAGAATGATCTGCAGAATGCGCCCCCAGACGCGGCCAAGCATCCCGTCGCCTGCGCGGATGCGGTTTCCCTTGTCGCCTGCCAGCACCCACATGAGGTAGGCCAGCGCCAGGAAATGCACGTAGCGCAGGATGCCGAAGTCGGATTTGGTGATCCACGCCTGATTGGCGCTGCGCCAGTCCCGCGCCCAGTCGAACCCCAGTTCGCGCACGCCGATGTTGGACAGCGGGATATTGGCCAGCACCACGAACAGCGCAATCCCGATCAGGGCCGCGTTCACAGGCGGTTTCGGTATCCAGCCCCGCATGAAGGCAAAGCCGGTGAAGAAGATCAATTGCCAGCCGAAGGGGTTGAAAAACCATGTCCGGTCCGAGGACGGATCGGCAGGCAGTTCCAGATGTGGCAGGCCCAGTGCCTGCACCAGCGCGGTCTGCCCGAACAGCCATGTGACGCCCATGAACGCAAAGACGAGGCCCAGATGCACCCGCGCCAGCGCCATGATGACCGGCATCATCACCAGCACCACCATATACATCGGCAGAATGTCGAAATAGTTCGGTACATAGCGCAGCGTCATGAACCGCAGGATCAGATCGGTGACCGTGCCCGTGTCGGTCTCGACGTAAAAGCGCCACAGGTTCAACTGGCCCAGATAATTGCGCGTCCCCTCCCAATCAAGCGTGGTCAGATAGGACACCAGCGCCAGCGTGGCAAAGAACAGGCCCACATGCGCCCAATAGACCTGCCAGACCCGGAAGGTGACGCGGGCCGTGCCCATGCGCCATCCGGCGGTTTCGAAGGCGCGGCCAAAGGCGATGGCAGAGGCCATGCCCGAGCAGAACACGAAAATCTCTGTCGCGTCCGAAAAACCCCAGCGGGCGGGAATCCACGACGTCAGAAAGTTGCCGGGTGTGTGCGCGATCAGGATGATGAACATCGCGATCCCGCGGAAAAAATCCAGACGGATATCGCGCACCCGCACGGGGGATGCGGAGGCTGCGGCAGCGGGGGCTGCGGTGGACTGTGTCGGGTCGGCAAACGTCATGGCCGGTCTTTAGTCTTCTTTGTCAAAAGAGTCTCGCCTCGCAGAAGGTCGAGCCTGGTGCGTTAATGGTTATTGCGCTGGAATCCGCCGCGCGTCGCCGATGCTGGCAAGGCGGGTGGTGGAAAAGCGGTCCATGGCCCCGGCGCGGCGCGCGATACGCTCTTCGATCAGGGCCTCGGTCGCATCGACCATGCCCGCACGCAGGCCTGCATCGATGGTCATGCGCTCAAACACGTCGCGCTGGGCGTGGCTGCCCCCGATGGTCTGCATGGTGGGGCGCGCGGCGGCCAGATTTTGGAACGCCAGATCATAGCGGCCTTCGGAAAACGCGTTGAGGCCTGCAAGGGCGGCCTTGCCCGGATTGGCAACGCGGGCTGGCATCTCGCCATTGCGCATCGCGTCCTGGGCAAAGCGCAGGGTCATCGCGTCCTTGGCATCCGAGCGGCCCGCAGCCCCAAGCGCCAGCATGTAATGCAGGTCGGCAAAGACAAGGCAGCCATCGTCGGTGCGGTTCTCTGCGAAATCTGCCAGTTCATCCCAGCGGCGGCCGACATTCACGCCTTCAAGCTCCAGCCGCATCAAAAGGGAGGTTGCATTGGCCATATCGCGGTAATCGTCGGTTTTATCCGCGCGCACCTGTTCGTCGTAGATGGCCAGAACGATGTCATTCTCGCCCCGGTCCAGATGCAGCAGCGCCTTGTGCCACCACACGTGGTAGCGAAAGTTGTTGCAGTGATCCCAGGCCGAACAGTTGTTTTCGATCAGCGCAATGCCATGATCGGGCCGGGCCGTCATGTCATAGACGTGGGCGACGGCGTGCAGACCCCATGCGTCGTCGCCTGCCAGTTGCAGACCTTTGAGGCCAGCGGCTTCGGCGGCGTCATACTCGCCCGTCTCTTCGAGGGTGAAGGCGTGGCAGCCATGCACGTACCCTTCCAGATCGTGGCCCTTGTGGGCGTCGAGCACGTTTTCGATGGAGGATCGCATGCCCACGCCATCCCCAAGGATAAAGCGGATCGCATGGCTCACTTTTGCTGACAGGGTGTCGGTGGGATGGTCGACCAGAATACGCTCCATCGCCGCAATCGCACCCGAGGGTCGCCCGTCGAGCCATTCGCCGAGGGCACGGACCCAAAGCCGCTCGCGGGCGCTGCCACCGGATGCGGCGAGGGCGGACACTGCCGTCTGGCCGGCCTCGCGTGCAACGGCGTTCAGTTCCTTGCGTCCCATCATCAGGGAAAACAGCCCCTTGGCCGCGTGGCCCATGGCAAACTGGGGTGCGCCAGTCAGGACCGCGCCAAGGTGTGTCGGTGTCGCCGTACCGTGGGCCAGAAAGGCCCGGATCATCCCGTTCCATTCCTCAAGAAGTGCTGGGTCCTCCAGGCTGACGGGAGATTGGCAAATGTCGTGCATCATGAAGGGCGAACCTTTTATCGGAATTACTGTGTCTCGGTCTAAAGCATCTGGTCCACATTGGGAGCCATTGCGCGAGGGTCACACGCACACGTGAAGGGCGAATAGGGATTCTGTGAGCAAGATTTCAGCAGTTGGGGCCAGAAATGGCGGATTTCAGCCAAAGCGCTTGGATCACGCCTCCGGGTCTTGCGATTTTTGAGATTTCAGCATGTCCAGAACGTCTTGGGTGTCTTGCCCGAACCGGGGCGGGGGGCGGTCATAGCGCACGGGGGTCGCTGAAAATTTAAGCGGATTCGCCAACAGCCGGACGTGCCCGTCCGCGACATCCTCGCGCGGGACACGCACGACGGTGCCGCGCGCCTGTGCCTGATCCGATCCCAGCGCCTCGGCGACGTTGTGGATCGGCCCGCAGGGCACTTTGACATCCTGCAACCTGCTCAGCAGCTCGGCCTTGCTGAACTTTGCCAAAATCGGGCGCAGCGCGGGGATCAGTGTGTCGCGGTTCTGGATACGCCCAAGGTTTGTGAAGTATCGCGCGTCCCTGCCCAGTTCCGGCGCGCCGATGGCATCGCAAAAGCGCGCAAACTGTGCGTCGTTGCCCACGGCAATCAGCATATGGCCGTCGGACGTCTCAAAGGCATCGTAGGGCACAATGTTCGGATGCGCATTGCCGCGCCGTTCGGGTACGTCGCCGGAGGTCAGGTAATTGCACCCTTCGTTGATCAGCCACGCCATTTGCGCATCGACCAGAGACAGATCGATGTGCTGCCCCTCGCCTGTCTGATCACGGTGGCGCAGGGCGGCCAGAATGCCGATGGTCGCATACATCCCGCACATCACATCCGCGATGCCGACACCGACTTTCATCGGCGCACCGTCCGGCTCACCCGTCAGCGACATGATCCCGCCATACCCTTGGGCCATCAGGTCATATCCGGGCTGGTTGCGGTTCGGCCCCGTCTGCCCAAAGCCTGAGATCGAGCAGTAGACGAGGCCCGGATGCGCCTTGAGCAGCGTGGCATGATCCAGCCCGTATTTTTCAAGC
This sequence comes from Tateyamaria armeniaca, assembly GCF_045797845.1. Taxonomy (NCBI): domain Bacteria; kingdom Pseudomonadati; phylum Pseudomonadota; class Alphaproteobacteria; order Rhodobacterales; family Roseobacteraceae; genus Tateyamaria; species Tateyamaria armeniaca. Next base: position 218,723 of record NZ_JBHDIY010000002.1, on the reverse strand, counting down.
CCACCGGGTTTGTAGTTTTCAATCACCACGTCGGCCCGCGCTGCCAGTTGACGCACGATATCCTGCCCCTCGGGGGTCGAGATATCGACGGCAATGGATTGCTTGTTGCGGTTGGCGGCCATGAAATATGCCGACAGATCGGTTGCCGATCCATCCGCCTCGCGCGCATAGTTCGGCCCCCAGCCGCGCGTGTCATCGCCGCCGGTCTTGGGGTTTTCGACCTTGATGACTGTCGCGCCCAGATCGCCCAGCAATTGCGTGGCCGTCGGACCGGCCAGAATGCGTGAGAGATCAAGGACAAAGACACCGTCCAGCGCCCCCGGTTTAGATGCGTCCGTCATAGGCCCCCCGGTCAATCACACAGGCGATTACGCTGAATGTATCGCTGGATTGGGCCGCCGCCAGCGCCTCCTGCAATTCGGACCGCGACGTGACAGAATGCCCCGCACCGCCAAAGGCACGGCCCATCGCGGCAAAGTCGTGCCGTGCGAAATCAACCCCGGCATTGCTGAGTTGTCTTTGGCGTTGTTTCAGTTCGATCAGGGCGAGCGAGGCATCGACAAAGACGACAAAAATGGTCTTCAGGCCCAATTCGGCGGCTGTTGAAAGCTCTCCCGCGACCATCAGGAAACCCGCATCGCCGGAAAAACTGACCACAGTGCGTTCGGGTTCGACCACCTGCGCGCCCATGGCCAGCGGAATGGCGCACCCCATGGTGCAGAGCGCCGAGGATTGCATGAGCCCGCGCGGCTCGTAACATTCCCACATCTGGCTGAGCAGGATGCGGTGTGCGCCGCTGTCGGCGGTGGCAAGCGTGTCACGGGGCAGTTCGGCGCGGCACGTGTCGATGATCGCGGCAGGCCCCCAGTCTTCGTCCGCAGGGAAGGCCACAGCCAGTTCGGCCCTGGCCGTCTCGATTTCACCGTCCGCCCATGTAGCGCGTGGCGTCACGCCCGCACTCATCGCCACCAGTGTCGCGCCGCAGTCCGCCACCACGTTCATCGTCGCCTGATGCATGTAGTGATGGTTCGGTTCCGCCGTGATGTCGATCATGGTCTGGATGCCGGGAAAGAAGAAATCCCGCCAGCCGGTGCGCATCTCGATCGGGTCATAACCAAGGCCGATGATCAGATCGGCGCGCTGCACAAGAGGCAGCAATACAGCGTCGGCCTTTGGCGACAGGCCCGCACCGCCAAGAGCGAGCGGATGATCCTCGGCCAGCAGCCCCTTGGCCTTGTAGGTCGTGATGACCGGCACGTTGAACATCTCGGCAAACTGGCGCAAAGCTGCAGCAATATCGGCGCGGCGTGGATCGAACCCTTGCGTGAGCGCATCCACTCCAACGATCAGGATCGGACGTTCGGCGCGGGCCAGATGCGCGCGCATTTCGTCAAGTTGCGCAGGTGCGGGCACGACGGGCGCAGCCACAGCCCGGTGCGCGGGAATCTCGGGTGTCACGGGCGTGACGGCGACGGTGATCGGCACATCGATATGGACTGGGCCGGGGCGCCCTTCGGTTGCGATGGCCACGGCCTTGTCCGCGATCACATGTGCGGCGCCTGTGTTGAGGGTGAAGGTCGCCTTGGTGATGGGGCGGAATACTTGCGTCTGGTCCAGCACCTGATGGGTATATGTCTGCGCCTCGTCTGCATCGACACAGCCTGCAAGGACGATCAGCGGGACGCGATCCTGCTGCGCGTTGGCGACCGCGTTCACACCGTTAAGCGCGCCCGGCCCGACCGTCGCCACCAGAATGCCTGGCGCTCCGGTGCGGTGCCACGCGCCTTCGGCCATGAAGGCGGCAGCGTTTTCGTGCTTGCACAGGATGAACCGGATGCCTGCCCGCTCAAGCGCGTCGACCAGCGTCAGCACCTCACCCCCCGGCATCCCGAAAGCGTATCGGCACCCCGCATCAAAAAGGCGCGCGGCCAGCACATCAGCGGCGCGTGGCGGGGAAGGGGGCATTTCGGACATCAAGGGTCTTTCCAATCGCATCGTATGTGCGCGCCTTCCTGTCATGCACCTGCCACACGTACAACTCACACCTGCGTTGAACATTGTTTCAATCGGCAGTCTTGCGCCCTTGACCTTCCAGTGACGGGAACCCCTATGTAGGGCGCATGACAGCAACATCACTCTCTTTTGGCGTTTCGGGCTTGAATTGCGCGTCCTGTGTCGGGCGGGCCGAGGCGGCCTTGCAGGCCGTGCCGGGCGCGCGGGATGTGCGCGTCAATTTGGCCGATCACACCGCCCGGATCGCGGGCGTCAGCCCCGACGCCGCCCTGCGGGCACTGGATGCAGCGGGCTATCCCGCAAAGGTCACCCAGGTGCGTTGGGAGATACCTAACATGTCCTGCGCGTCCTGCGTGGCCCGGATCGAGGCTGCAGCCCTCGCCCAACCGGCCGTGTTGAAGGCCGAGGCGCGCCTGCCGACCCACGAGGTGTTCGCAGACGTCTTGGGTGATCCGGACGGACTGCGCGCAGCACTGGCGGCGGCTGGGTATCCACCGCGCCAAACCGTGCAGGATGCACCCGCCACGGACCCCGCTCAACCGCTGCTCAACCGGTTCCTGATCGCCGCTGCGCTGACCCTGCCTGTGTTTGTGCTGGAAATGGGCAGCCACATGATCCCCGGAATGCATCACTGGATTGCTGCCACCATCGGGATGTCCAACAGTCATGCGATCCAGCTTGGTCTGACTGCGCTGGTTCTGGCCGGACCGGGTGCAGGATTTTTCCAGCGCGGGGTGCCGGGTCTGCTCAAGGCCCGCCCGGATATGGATGCGCTCGTGGCACTGGGAGCGGGGGCTGCGTTCCTGTTTTCGGCGCTTGCCGTGCTTGCGCCGGGTGTTCTGCCGCCTGCCGGTGTCTATTTTGAAGCCGCAGCGGTGATCGTCACACTGATCCTGATGGGCCGCTGGCTTGAGGCGCGCGCCAAGGGCCATACCGGGGATGCGGTGCGCCGCCTGCTGGGCCTGCGCCCGGACACAGCCGAAGTCGAGCGCAACGGCCACTTTGAAACCGTGGCGCAGGCCGATGTGGGCGTCGGCGACATTCTGCGCGCGCGTCCGGGCGGGCGCATCGCGGTGGACGGTGAGGTGACGGGCGGGGAAACCTATGTCGATGAGGCGATGCTGACGGGCGAGCCGATCCCGGTCCTAAAGCGCAGCGGCGACGCCGTCAGTGCCGGCACGCTTACGACCACTGGCACGCTGACATATCGCGCCACCCATGTGGGGCGTGACACCGTGCTGGCCCGCATCACCGCCCTGACCGAAGCCGCCCAAGCGGCCCGCCTGCCGGTCGAAGCACTGGTGAACCGCATCACGGCTTGGTTTGTGCCTACCGTTCTGGTCATCGCAACACTTGCGTTTGTGACATGGTGGGCACTGGTGGGCCTTGGCCCGGCGGTGGTTGCAGGTGTGTCCGTCCTGATCATCGCCTGCCCGTGCGCGATGGGCCTCGCCACGCCGATGTCGATCATGGTCGGGACGGGTCGCGCGGCGGAACTGGGCGTGCTGTTTCACAAAGGGGCTGCACTTCAGCGATTGCAGGACGCCGCCGTGATCGCCTTTGACAAGACGGGCACCTTGACCCTTGGCGCGCCTGCTGTTGCCGACATGGCTGGGAAGGACACGGATTTGATGCTGCGCCTCGCGGCAGGGGTCGAACAGCACTCCGAACACCCCATCGCGCGCGCGATCACTGCAGCTGCCGGGGATGTGCCGAGCGACGTCACCGGGTTTGAGGCTGTGCTGGGGCTGGGTGCGCGGGCAGTTGTGGAGGGGAAGGACGTGATCATCGGGAACGTGGCCATGTTGGAACAGTCCGGTGTCGTGCCGTCGCCAGACTGGATTGCCCGGGCCGATGCATGGTCCATGACCGGCGCAACGGCGATCCATGTGGCCGTGGACACCACCCATGTCGGCGCCATTGCGATCAGTGATCAAATCCGTACGGGTGCGGCCGACACCGTCGCGCAGATCAAGGCAACGGGCCGCGCAGTCGCGATGATTTCGGGGGATGCGCAAATCACGGCTGAACATGTGGCGCAAAGCCTTGGGATCGACCACGTGGTTGCAGGGGTGCGCCCGGATGGCAAAGTGGCTGCCCTTGAGGCGCTGCGGGCCGCGCATGGGCCGGTCGCATTTGTGGGCGACGGGATCAATGATGCACCGGCACTTGCGGCGGCGGATGTGGGTCTGGCGGTCAACGGGGCCAATGATGCGGCCATCGAGGCGGCAGATGTGGTGATGATGTCGCCCGAACCGGGCGCCGTTCTGCGCGCGCTGAGCATCAGCGCAGACACTTTGCGCAACATCCGCCAGAACCTCGTCTGGGCATTCGGCTACAACGCTTTGCTGATCCCGGTGGCAGCCGGAGTGTTGGTGCCATTTGGCGGGCCGCAATTGTCACCGCCCCTGGCCGCCCTCGCGATGGCACTGTCATCCGTTTTCGTCGTGACAAACGCGCTGCGCCTGCGCGGGAAAGGGCGGACATGAACATCTCGCAAGCTGCACAGGCCACGGGTCTGCCAGCCAAAACCATCCGCTATTACGAAGAGATCGGGCTGATCCAACCGAACCGCAGCGCCAATGGCTATCGCACGTTTTCGCAAACCGCGCTGCACCAGCTCAACTTTCTGGCGCGCGCCCGGGCGCTTGGCTTTTCCATTGACGACTGCCGGTCGCTGCTGACGCTGTGGGAGGATCGCAGCCGCGCAAGCGCTGATGTGAGACGGATCGCGGCGGCGCACCTGAGCGAGATCGAGACCAAGATTGCCGATCTGACGGCCATGCGCGACACGCTCAGCCATCTGGTCAAGACCTGTCACGGCAATGACAGGCCCGACTGTCCTATTCTGAACACCCTGTCAGGCACGTCTTCTGACTGAAAATACCATGGGGGCAACGCCCCCTGAAACTTGTCGTGGCGCAGCCGCAATCGGATCAGCGGCGACGGTCCCGGCGCGAGGACATGGGCTGGAAGGCCACGCCCACATGGGCCTCGCAATAGGGTTTGCCTTGCTGCACAGGCAACCCGCAGAACCAGAAATTCTCGGTCGCCGGATCGCCCACGGGCCATTTGCAGGTCCGTTCGGTCAATTCCATCAGGCCGATCTTTTTCGACTTCTTTTCGACCTCGTTTACCTTGGCCAGCGCCTCGGGGCTGATTTCATTTGCCGAAGGTTGCGGGGGCAAAGGCTGGCCTGCCGGGATGATCTGCTTGCGGGCGGGCAGATTGGGTTTGGCCTGACCGGGTGGCACGGGCTTGATCGCAGGCTCGGTTTTCAGTTGGGGTTGCTTGGGCTTGGCCTCGGCCTTGGGGGCGGCGGGCTTGGCCTTGGCTTCGGCCTTGGCGGGGCTTGCCCCACTGCCTGCGCGGTTGGACAGTCCAAGCCGGTGCACCTTGCCGATCACGGCATTGCGGGTCACGCCGCCCAACTCCTTTGCGATCTGGCTGGCCGACTGGCCCTCGCCCCACATCTTTTTGAGAAGTTCAACGCGCTCGTCAGTCCAGGACATCGGCAGGCTTTCTTAGCTAAAAGGCGGCCCTGTCAGAGGGGCCGCCCGAAATTTCGTGTCAGCGCCTTATTCTAATGGCGCGCGCCAAAGTTACAAGGGAGCATGGTCAGGTTTGGGATGAACGCGGCGTCCCTCGCGCCATGCCAGCAACAGGGCCCCTGCGATAATGATGCTGGCACCCAGAATTGTCACGCTGTCCGGTACCACGCTGTAGAACAACACATCGTAAAGGGCTGCGAAAATCAGCGTGCCGTAGGTGAAGGGGGCCACGAAACTGGCATCCGCCCGCGCCATCGCGTTCACAAAGCAGGTTTGGGCGACGGCCATGGCACATCCCAGCGTTGCCATCAGCGCCCATTGCGCCGGCGTTGGCCAGATCCAGACCCACATCACCGCCACGCTTGCGATCCCGACTCCGATCGCATTGTTGACCAGCAGGATCGAAAACGGGTTCTCGCGCCGGGTCAGTTGTTTGATGATGGTCAGCTCGAACCCCAGAATGACGGCGGCCCCCAGCGCAAGCAGGGCTGCGGGCTGAAAGCTGTCGGGCGTGGGGCGCAGCAGGATCAGCGCACCGACAAGGGCGATCCCCGCCGCGCTCCAGCGCCATTTGCCCACTTTTTCGCCCAGCAGCGGAATGGCAAAGATCATGCCGAACACCGGGTTGAGGAACGAGATGGCCGTAGCATCCGCCAGCGGAATGTGCGCGACGCTCGCAAACATCAGCGTCAGCCCGGCCCAGCCGCCCAAGGTGCGCAGCACGTGCAGCGGCAGGTGAGGGCGTTGCAGGCCTGGGCGCAGGATCGCGGTGGCGATTGCAAACGTCAGAAAGGCAAAGAGAAACCGGCCAAATACGATCTGGAACGGGTGCATAGGCGCGCCAAATTGCGGCGTCGCAAGGGTCTTTGCGATAAGGGTCGTCGCGGCAATAAACGCGCAGGCCACCGCGATCAGCGCCGCGGCCAAGGCAGGGTTGTGAGTCTTGGCAGAGTACATGGCCTGCTCGTGCGCCTGAATGACTTGGGGCGCAAGCGAAAAGGGGTGGCGCTGGCAGCGGCCCTGCGCTAGGACGTCGCCATGATCAAAAACGGCGCCCTTCGACGACACGCCCGACGCAGCTAATCCTGCGACTGATCCCGCGTGCCTGCACGCACCACCCTTCCTCAATTTTGTTGACCCTGCCCCGTGGCTCATGCACCAACGCAAGGTGCCACAAGGCCTTTCAAAAGGATGATCCCGATGATCGATTCCGTTCTGCCGACCTATAACCGTGCCCCGTTCAGCTTTGTCAAAGGCGAAGGGGCCTGGCTGATCGAGGCGGATGGGCGACGCTTTCTGGATTTGGGCGCCGGAATCGCGGTGAACGCGCTGGGCCATGCCAACCCGGTGCTGACGGCCGCGCTGACAGAGCAGGCGGGCAGGCTGTGGCACACATCGAACCTGTACCAGATCCCGCAGCAGCAGGCGCTGGCGGACAAGCTTGTGGATGCGACCTTTGCCGACACCGTCTTTTTCACCAATTCTGGCACTGAGTCCTGCGAGTTGGCCGTCAAGATGGCCCGCAAGTACTGGCATGAAAAAGGCGATCCGGCCCGGACCGAGATCATCACCTTTTCGGGCAGTTTCCATGGCCGGTCTTCCGCAGGTATCGCGGCGGCGGGCTCAGAAAAGATGACAAGGGGTTTTGGCCCGTTGCTGCCCGGTTTCGTGCATGTGCCCTTTGGGGATCACGAGGCGATTGCGCCGTCGATCACGCATCACACGGCGGCGATCCTGATCGAACCGATCCAGGGCGAAGGCGGCATTATCCCGGTGCCCGATCAGTGCCTGAAGGGCTTGCGCGATATGTGCGACGAAAACGGTATCCTGCTGATCCTCGACGAAGTGCAATGCGGTGTGGGCCGCACGGGCAAGCTGTTTGCGCATGAGTGGGCCGGGATCGAACCTGACATCATGATGGTCGCCAAGGGCATCGGCGGCGGTTTTCCCCTGGGCTGTGTGCTGGCGACCGAAGAGGCCGCCAGCGGCATGAGCGCAGGCACGCACGGTTCGACCTACGGCGGCAACCCGTTGGGCTGTGCCGTTGGCAATGCGGTGATGGACGTGGTGAACACGCCCGAATTCCTGTCGGATGTGAACCGCAAGGCGGGCAGCCTGCGCCAAAAGCTCGAAGGGCTGATCGCCTCGCATCCCGACATCTTTGACAGCGTGCGCGGCCAGGGTCTGATGATCGGGCTGAAATGCAAGGCGACTAATACGGACGTGGTGCAGGCGGGTTATGATCAGCACGTGCTGACGGTTCCGGCCGCGGACAACACGATCCGTCTGTTGCCCCCGCTGACCATCACGGATGAAGAGATCGGCGAGGCTGTTGACCGCCTCGACAAAGCCGCCGCAAGCCTCGCCGCGTGATCCTTCTTTCCTTCAGGCAATCCTGTGGAGGCCTGGGCCAGACGGCCCCCGGCGCCCCCCTTTCAAGAGACACGATATGACGCATTTCCTCGACATCCATACAACAGACCCCGCCGATCTGCGGGCGATCATCGACACCGCACAATCCATCAAACAGGCCCGTGCCGGGCGGCCCAAAGGCATGCCTGACGATGATCAGCCATTGGCCGGGCACATGGTGGCCCTGATCTTTGAAAAACCATCGACCCGGACCCGCGTGTCCTTTGATGTGGGCGTCCGCCAGATGGGCGGACAGACGATGGTGCTGTCAGGCAGCGACATGCAGCTGGGACATGGCGAAACCATCGCTGACACGGCCCGCGTTCTGTCGCGCTATGTCGATCTGATCATGATCCGGACTTTTGAGGAGGCCACGCTGCTTGAGATGGCCGAACACGCCACGGTGCCGGTGATCAACGGGCTGACGAACCGCACGCATCCCTGCCAGATCATGGCGGACGTGATGACGTTCGAAGAACATCGCGGCCCGATCAAAGGCAAGAAGGTCGTCTGGTCCGGTGATGGCAACAACGTATTTGCGAGCTTTGCCCATGCGGCCAAGCAGTTCGAATTCGATCTGGTATTTACTGGCCCTGAACCGCTGGACCCCGAGCGCAGTCTGGACGGGCTATACACCACTGTGCGCAATCCGGACGAGGCTGTGGCGGGTGCCGATCTGGTGGTCACCGACACGTGGGTGTCAATGCACGATCCGCAATCCGCGCGCGAGCGTCGGCACAACCAGTTGCGTGGTTATCAGGTCAATGCCGATCTGATGGGCAAGGCCAAGTCCGACAGTCTTTTCATGCACTGTCTGCCTGCCCACCGCGATGACGAGGCGACGTCCGAAGTGATGGACGGCCCGCATTCGGTGATCTTTGACGAGGCCGAGAACCGTTTGCATGCGCAAAAGGCAATCATGCGCTGGTGTCTGGGTCTGTGACCGCATGAGCCAGCCCAGGGTCACCATTGCGGGCGCGGGCAGCATCGGCTGCTTTGTGGGTGGCGTGTTGCTGGACGGCGGCTTTGACGTGCGCTTTCTGGCGCGCCCGCGGGTGATCGATGCGCTGGCGCAGCATGGTCTGCACCTCACGGACTATGGTGGGCTTGATCTGCATCTGACGGACATCGTGGCGACAGACGATGCCGCTGCTGCGCTGACTGGGGCCGACGTGGTTCTGGTCTGTGTCAAATCCGGTGATACCGAGGCGATGGCCAAGGTGCTTGCCGCCCACGCGCCCGCAGCGCAGGTGATCAGCCTGCAAAACGGCGTGGCAAACGCAGGCATTCTGCGCGCTGTTCTGACCGGGGCTGACGTGCGCGCGGCCACTGTGCCATTCAACGTCGTTGCGCAATCACCCGGCCACTATCACCGCGCCACTTCGGGCGACATTCTGGTCGAGGCCGGGCCGCTGCCCGATCTGTCGCATCCGCATCAGCGGTGGATTTCGGTCGACAATATCGAGGCCGTGCAATGGGGCAAGCTGCTGATCAACCTTGGAAATGCAGTGAATGCGCTGGCCGATATGCCGTTGCTTGACCAATTGCAGGACCGCGCGTGGCGCCGCCTGATGGCAGATCAGATGGCAGAGGCGCTGCGGGTGCTGAAAGCGGCGGGGATTACGCCGGCCAAGACCGCTGCCGCACCGCCGCACCTTATTCCGCTTATTCTGCGCCTGCCGACACCGCTGTTCCGGGTGGTGGCGGCCAGTATGCTGACCATCGATGCACAGGCCCGTTCATCCATGTGGGATGATCTGAAACAAGGCCGCAAAACCGAAATCGAGGCACTTCAGGGCGCGATCCTGCAACTCGCGGATCGCTTTGGGCGGCGGGCGCCGCTGAATGCACGAATGCGCACCTTGATCCGCGCAGCCGAAGAGGCTGGCGATGGACCACCCGGCCTCAGCCCCCGCGAAATTCGGTCATAGGCTTGCACCCGGTTGCCCGCCATCTATGGTCACGGCAACAACTGGAAAAAGGGGCGGGGCAATGGCAGCGGATATCGGCGTTTACGGATTGGGGACCATGGGCAGCGCGCTGGCGCTGAACTTTGCCGAACAGGGGTTTGACGTCGCTGTGTCAAACCGTGAAACGGACTGGATCGGACCGTTTCTGAAGGAGGCTGAGGGGCTGGAAGGGTCGGTGTCCGGCCACGAGACGTTGGCGGAATTCGTCGACGCGATCAAAACCCCCCGCACGATCCTGTTCATGATCCCGTCCGGTGCTCCGATGGATGCGATGATTAAAGAGGTGCGCGTGCTGCTGGGCGAGGGCGATACGATCATCGACGGCGGCAACGCGGATTTCAACGACACACGCGCGCGCAACGAGGCCCTTGATGACACCGGGATCCACTTCGTCGGGATGGGCGTTTCGGGTGGTGCGGAAGGTGCACGCAACGGCCCCTCGATGATGGTCGGCGGCTCTGATCACGCGTGGGATCAGTTCCGCCCGATGGCCGAAGCCATTGCTGCGAAATTCGAAGGCGATCCGTGCGTGGCCCATGTCGGGCCTGACGGTGCGGGGCATTTCGTCAAGACCGTGCACAACGGGATCGAATATGCCGATATGCAAATGATTGCAGAGGTTTATGGCGTGCAGCGCGATATGGCAGGGATGCCTCCGTCAGAGATTGGTGCGATGTTTGGCCGATGGACGGACGGTCCGCTGGCCTCTTATCTGGTTGAGATTTCCCAGAGCGTGCTTGAGGCGGTGGATGGCGAAACCGGCAAGCCGATGATCGATGTGATCCTTGATGCCGCGGGGCAGAAGGGTACGGGCCGCTGGACCGTGGTTGAAGCGCTGAAGCTGGGGCAGTCGGCCTCGGCCATTGAGGCGGCCGTCGGCGCGCGCGGATGGTCGTCGCAAAAAGCGACACGGGTCGATGCCCAGGAACTGCTGGGCCACGGTACCCCGGCCGAGATGCTGCCAACCGAAGATGAACTGGCCGGTGCATTGCTGGCGGGCCGCATACTGGCCCACGCGCAGGGGTTTCGCGTTTTGGCAGCGGCCTCGGAACAGTTCGAATGGTCGCTGGACATGGCCCGCATCGCCGAGATCTGGCGGGCGGGGTGCATCATCCGCTCGGCCCTTCTGGATGAGTTTGCGGATGCGTTTCGCACCGAATTGCCACACGGCCACATGATCCTTGCCCCCGCGATGGTGGAGCGGATGCGCGCATCTGTGCCGTCCTTGCGCCGCGTGGTCGCTGCTGCGGCCCTTGCGGGCCAGCCGGTGCCTGCGCTGTCGGCGGCCCTGTCATGGCATGACAGCATGGCGCAGGGACGCGGTACTGCGGACATGATCCAGGGGTTGCGCGACTTTTTCGGGAATCACGGATTTGAACGTGTGGATCGCGAGGGGAGCCACCACGGGTCGTGGGCCTGAGGTCGCGGATTTTATGTGGGTGAATTGGCCAAACAGGCGGTACGCTCGCTCTACACCGGGTGGCCTGCGTGAGGTCTGGTCAGAGGTGCATGCGGTGATCCAATTGCCGCCTGACGGCGACGCCATTTTATAAGGGGCTTTGCCCGGGTCCTTCGGACCTCCCCAAGATTTTTGAATGAGAGAAGAAGGGAGCCCTGCGGGTGTTACTTTCGCGGTTTGGCGCGCAAGGTCGGGTCCGCCTCGGTCGGGTCTTCGGGCCAGGGGTGTTTGGGGTATTGTCCGCGCATGTCCTTGCGCACATCCTGGTAGGACGTTGCCCAGAACCTCGGCAGGTCCGACGTGATCTGGATCGGGCGCTGGGCGGGGGACAGCAACGTAACCTGTAATGGCGACTGCCCGACCATTGGATGCGTTGTGACCCCGAACATCTCTTGCAGGCGCACATTGATACCCGGTGTTGCCTCGTCATAGTCGATGGCGATCCTGCGCCCCAGAGGCGTTGTGAAATGCGCCGGGACAGCGCGGTCGAGCCGTTGCATGTTGTCCCAGCCCAGATGGGCTTGCAGCGCGGGCAGGATGTCGAAGGCTTTCCAATCGGCTGCGTTTCGCACGCCAGTAAGATGGGGCAGGAGCCAGTGGTCGAGCGTGTCGATAAGCGTGGCTTCGTCCAGGTCAGGAAAATCAGCGCCCATCAGCGCCGCTCGCGCCATCAGCCGACGCGCCCCGCGTGACGGTTTCAGCCCCAACTCGCGAATGCCATCGAGCATGGCCTGTGCGATGTCCTCATCCGGTGCATCGGGCCAGTGTTGATCCTCCAGAACCAGAGCACCGAAAGTCCGTTGCCTGCGCGCCAGCACGGCCCGGTCTCGTTTGGACCAGACGCACAGGTCTTTCCACGCGATCTGATCGCCGAACAGGGCGCCGAGTGAAGTGTCATCAAAGGCTGCGGCCTGCCTGATCCGCGCTTCGCGCGGGTCGCCGTCAAGGTCCGTGGCCACGATCAGACGGTGGCCGGACAGCGCATCGCCCTGCGGCAGGATCGCGCCCTTGCCCCCTGACAGCACATAGCGCGGGGCATCGCCCGTCCGGCGCAGGCCGATCCGGTCGGGATAGGCGAGGGCCGCCATCTCGCCCAGTGTCAGGTGCGGTTCGTCTTTCGTGCCGCGTTTCAGCCGCTTGGCTTCGTCCCTGATCCGCGCGATGGCCCCGCGATGCGCATCCGGAAAGCCGTTTGGATTGTCGATGGCCCGCAGGCGCAGGGCAAGGTCTGTGCCGCGATTGCGCAATGGGTCGCGTTCGGCCAGCAAGGCGGCCAGAGTTGCGGCCTGCCCACCGGCGCTCACCAGCATATGCGCAAGACGCGGGTGCAGGGGGCGGCGTGCGAGTGCCCGTCCGTGATCTGTGATGCGTAACTCCGCGTCGAGCGCGCCCAGCATCTGTAATAGGCTGCGCGCTTCGGCCAGTCGCCCTGCATGTGGCGGCGTGACAAAGCGCAGCGTGTCTGTGCCGCCCCACAGCGCCAGTTCCAGCGCGAAACCTGCGAGGTCTCCGCTGCTGATCTCGGGTGGTGGGAAAGCGGCCATCGCCCCGTCTTCGCCCTTGGTCCAGAGCTTGTAGGCGACACCGGGCGCGACCCGGCCTGCACGGCCCATCCGCTGTGTGGCCTCTGCGCGGGTGACCCGTTCGGTGACCAGCCGCGACATGCCAGAGGATGCATCGAACTGCGCGCGGCGTGAGCGCCCACCATCGACCACGATGCGGATGTCGGGAATCGTCAGCGAGGTTTCGGCGATGGACGTGGCCAACACAACCTTGCGTTTGTCCGACGGGGTGATTGCGGCGCGCTGTGCCTTGAAATCCATTGCCCCGAAAAGCGGATGCGCGGTTGTGCCATCAGGTAGGCGGGGCTCGATCAGGGCAAGGGTACGACGGATTTCCCCCTCACCGGGGAGGAAAGCGAGCAGGGAACCGTCGGCGGTGTGCAGCGCTTGCAGGATCAGGTCTGACATAGCGACCTCGAACCGTGTCTCTTTGGGCAGCGGTTTCGGCAGCCAGTGCGGCGTCACCTCAAAACTTTTGCCTGCGCTGGTCAGGATCGGTGCCTGCATGACGTCGGCGACAGGTTCGGCGTCCAATGTGGCGGACATGGCCAGCATGATCAGGTCGTCGCGCAGCGCTTCGGCGACTTCGAGGCAAAGGGCGAGGCCGAGATCCGCGTTGAGCGAGCGTTCGTGGAATTCGTCAAAGATCACCGCCCCGATGCCGGGCAAGTCGGGTGCGTCCTGCAACATCCGGGTCAGGATGCCTTCGGTGACGACCTCAATCCGGGTGTCTTTGCCGACGGCGGCGTCACCACGGATGCGATAGCCGACGGTTTGCCCGATTTTTTCGCTCAAGGTGGCGGCCATCCGGTCAGCGGCGGCGCGGGCGGCGAGGCGACGGGGTTCCAGCATCAGGATTTTGCCGCGTGTCAGCCCGGCATTCAGCATCGCAAGGGGCACGCGCGTGGTTTTACCCGCCCCGGGAGGCGCTTGCAGCACGGCGCGCCCTTTGTCGCGCAACGTGTCGATCAGGTCAGGCAGGATCACATCTATGGGGAGTGTGGCCGTCATGAGCGCGCTTATGGCCGAAGTGGTCGGCTGCGCCAACACTGGACATTTGCGCGCGCCTTTCCCACAACCAAAGCGACGAGGGGAGCAGGCGATGGACACCACCGATCTGGCAGCGCGGATTGCGCGCGGCGAACGCCGGGCATTGGCCCGTGGGATCACCTTGGTCGAAAGTGCGCGCGCCGATCATCAGGCGCAGGGGGCGGAGGTGATCGCAGCCCTGCCCCGTGAACGCCAGGCCCTGCGCATCGGCCTTTCGGGCACGCCGGGTGTGGGCAAGTCGACCTTTATCGAAGCCTTCGGGATGATGCTGATCACACAGGGCTTGCGCGTTGCAGTGTTGGCCGTTGATCCCAGCTCGACCCGGTCGGGTGGGTCCATTCTGGGGGACAAAACGCGGATGGATCGCCTCAGCCGGGAACCGGCCGCCTTTATCCGTCCTTCGCCCTCTCGCACGCATCTGGGCGGTGTGGCGCGGCGCACGCGCGAGGCGGTGGCCTTGTGTGAGGGCGCCGACTTTGACGTTGTGCTGATCGAAACCGTGGGCGTGGGGCAATCCGAGACGGTGGTGGCGCAGATGGCGGATGTGTTCCTTTTGCTGCTTGCACCGGCGGGCGGAGACGAATTGCAGGGGGTCAAGCGGGGGATCATGGAGATGGCGGACATGATCCTGATCAACAAGGCCGATGGCGATCTGAAGGCGGCTGCGACCCGCACCTGTGCCGATTATGCGGGTGCGTTGCGCCTGTTGCGCAAGCGTCCGCAGGATCCCGAAGGATTCCCGCGTGCGATGATGGTCTCGGCCTTGGCCGAAGAGGGGCTGGAGGCTGCATGGGCTGACATGCAGGGCCTTGTGGACTGGCGCCGTGCAGAAGGTTTTTTTGATGCGACCCGTGCTGCGCAGGCGCGGTACTGGTTCGAGGAAGAAGTGCGCGAGGCCCTTTTGGCCCAATTGCGTGACGCAGATGTACGCGATGCCATGGACGCCCTTGCCGCGCAGGTGGCAGAGGGCGCGCTGACTCCGGTCGTGGCGGCACGCGAACTGGTCCAAACCCACTTGCGCCGCAAGGACGCGGTTTGAAGCCCGTCCAGCGATTGTCTGGGGTTGACGCGGACGGACCTTGGGCCTAATCACGCGCAGACCAGATTCCCGGGTACTGCCTCGCGGTGCCCTTTTTATATTTGCGAAAGGTCTGCTTTCGCATCAGATGACGAGGACAAGCCATGTCGCGTGTATGCGAATTGACCGGTAAAGGCCCGATGACTGGCAACAATGTCAGCCACGCCAACAACAAGACACGTCGGCGCTTTCTGCCGAACCTGAACGATGTGACGCTGCAATCCGAAACACTGGGCCGCGGCGTGAAGATGCGGATTTCTGCCGCAGCCCTGCGCACAGTGGACCACCGTGGCGGTCTGGACAAGTTCTTGGCCAAAGCCAAGGACGCCGAACTGTCCGCCAGCGTGCTGAAGGTGAAGAAAGAGATCATGAAGGCGCAGGCCGCCAGCGCCTGAGCACTTTCTGACTGATGATCAAAGCCCCGTCTGTTCGGTCAGGCGGGGTTTTTTCGTATGTGCGGACCGCTTTGGCCCATTTGGTATCGTTCGCGCTGCCTGCGGGCCCAAGTGTCGCAGTTGAGCGTGGCAGGCCAATCGCATAGGCTTGCGCCATGATCCGACACCTGTTGTCCTTTGCGCTGTGCCTGATGCTGGTGGTGACAAGCCACGGCACAGGGATGGCGCGTGGCAGTGAGCGGGCCGTCGATCAGATGGTGATCTGCGCCGGCACTCAGACAAGCGTTGTCTATATCGACTCGGATGGCATGCCAACGCAGGCCCCGCATCATTGCCCTGATTGTGCCCTGCACGGGTTTGATGTGATCGCGATGGGCGCGGCTGATCTTGGACCGGCCCCTGTTTTTGCGCAGTTCACCGGGATGGCACCTGACCACGCTGTGTGCCTGAGCGTGCCGGGTCACGCCATGGCCCGCGCACCGCCGCGCCTGATCTGAGCCCAGCAGACCTCAATACACACTCAGATCAAGAAAAGGGGACACGCATGTCCTTGTCCAAACCATTGATGGCCCTTGCGGCCGCCACCTTCTTTGCCCTGCCCGCTGTTGCTGACAGCATCATGGTGAACGATCCATATGCCCGTGCCGCAAGCCCAGCGGCGAAGTCAGGGGCGGCCTTCATGACCTTGCATAATATGAGCGGAACGGATGACCGCCTGATTTCTGCACGGACCGACGCCGCCAAGCGGGTCGAGCTGCACACCCATGTCGAAACCGGTGACGGCATCATGCAGATGCGCGAAGTCGAGGAAGGCTTTGCCGTTGCCGCAGGTGAAACGATCACCCTGAAGCGTGGCGGTGAACATGTCATGCTGATGGGCCTGACCGGCCCGCTGGAACAGGGTGCCGACATCGAGTTGACGCTGGTCTTCGAAGAGGCGGGAGACGTCGTTGTCACCATTCCCGTCGACAATGAACGCGCGCCGCAAGCCGGGGCGCATGGAGGCCATTCAGACGTCTCGAATTAAATGCGCGGCATCCTCCGGCCTTACTGGCCGAGGATGTCCTCGACCCATGCCGGAACAGTGACCGACGCTTTGCCGGGGCGTGTCTCTTCGAAAAGTGCCACGGTTTCGGACGGGTCGAGGTTCATTTCGACCGTCCGTGCCCCGACATAAGAAGCCATCTGCACGAACCCCGCTGCCGGATACACGTTGCCCGAGGTGCCGATGGCGGCAAAGATGTCCGCTTTGGACAAAGCGTCCTCGATCCGGTCCATGTGATAGGGCATTTCGCCGAACCAGACGATGTCGGGTCGTGCGGTGGGTTCACTGCAGCGCGGGCAAGCTTCGCCCACCGTCATCTTCAACGGGGCGGACCAGCGATGGCTGCATGCCCCGCACAGGGCCGAGTCCAGTTGCCCGTGCATATGCACCACATCCCGGCTGCCTGCTTTTTCATGCAGGCTGTCTACGTTCTGGGTGACCAGCAGCACGTCGCCGTCGTATTCGGCCTGAAGGCGGGCAAGGGCTGTGTGACCCGCATTGGGTGTGGCGTCATGGGCCTGTGCGCGCCGCGTGTTGTAGAAGTCTACGACAAGCTGCGGGTTGCGCGCGAACGCTTCGGGCGTGGCCACGTCTTCGATCCGGTGCTGGGCCCACAGCCCGCCCTCGTCGCGAAAGGTGCCAAGGCCGCTTTCGGCAGAGATGCCTGCGCCGGTGAGGATGACGATTGAAGGGTGTGCCATGGGTGCCGCCTTTTGTTCTGCACACCATCTGATCAAGCGCGCGGTGCGCTGGCAAGGGGCTCAACCGTCGAGCAGGCGCAACTCTCCGGCCAGCCACGGCAGGTGGCCAAGGGCGGGGTCGATCATATGGGTCTGGATCAGGCGGCGCATTGTGGTGGCCACGTCCGTGGGCACATTCCCGGCCCAGTCCGCACTGGCATAAAGCGAAATCGTGCGTGAAAACGGGCTGAAGGGCAGGGGGTAGGCGTCGACCTCGTCGTGGAACCGCCCGGCCCGCATAAAGCCCAGCGGGGTGGTGACCGCCCAGCCAATGCCGCGCGCCACCATCGCCATAAGGGCCAAATGGCTGCCGATTTCAAAGCGGTCGGCAAGGTCCAGTTTTTGACGTGCCAGATGCGCCTCGATCTGGCGCGAGATCAATTGCTCGCGTTCATAGCGCAGGAACGGCAGTGACTTGAGGCTGGCAAGCAATTCATCACTCTTGGCGCGCCCTTTCGGAGTGACGAGAATGAACGGATCGCGCGCCAGCGGGTATTCCAGCACGGCGTCGCGCATCGTCCCGTCGCTGGCCGAAATCGCCATGTGCAGGCGCTTATCGGTGATGGCCTGCAGGATTTCATGGCTGGGGGCGGTGGCGAGGGTGAACTTGCACCGGGTCAAACTGTCGGCAAGGATGGTGACAAGTCGGGGCGTCAGGTCATTTTCGAAATCGTCAATCACGCCGATGGACAGGGCCGACAAGTGCGCCAGATCCATCACAGTCAGTTCGGATTGGGCAAGACGTAATTGGCTAAGCGCCGCCTCGGCCCGCGCGAGAAAGCTGTGACCCGCAGGGGTCAGCCGCATGGGACGCTTGCCATGGTCAATTAGGTCGGTGGCAAGCGCCGTTTCAAGGTTACGCAATTGCTGGCTGACCGCTGGCTGGCTGAGGCCGGTGGACGCGGCGGCCTGCGCGACAGATCCGGTTGCCGCCAGTGCCTCGAACACTTCGAGGCCGCGCAGCGTGACACCTTTGCTCAACATTTAAGGACCCTTCGTGCAGTTTTGCGTTTATTGAAACTGTGCTTGGGTTGCGTCAATAAGAAAATGGAAATCGTGGGTTCCATATTCGGATTTTGTGATGGTAGTCGCCTCTTGCCAGTCTGTGCTGTGCTGGGCATCATGGCCTTATGAAAGTCGCCACTGCCGCCTACCCGCTGGATGTTCTGCCCGATTGGGCCGCCTATGAAGACAAGTTGTCGGCCTGGGTTGATGAGGCCGCAGACCATGGTGCGGACCTGCTGGTGTTTCCGGAATACGGTGCGATGGAGCTGGCCACTCTGGCTGGTCTGGACGTCGCAGGTGATCTTGAAGCGTCGCTGCATGCTGTCGCTGAACGGCTTGGCGATGCAGATGCCCTACACGCGCATCTGGCAGCGACCTACGGCGTTCACATTCTTGCCGCGTCAGGCCCCGCAACAGATGCATTGCCGGACGGTGTCACGCGGCCCGTCAATCGCGCCCGACTGTTCACACCGACGGGCGCGCGGGCTGTTCAGGACAAGCAGATTATGACGCGGTTCGAGGCGGAAGTCTGGGATGTGGCGCCCGGCGGGCCATTGCAGCTGTTTGATACGGCCCTTGGAAAGATCGGCATACTGATCTGTTATGACAGCGAATTCCCGCTTCTGGGCCGTGCCCTGGCGGATGCCGACATCATTCTGGTGCCCTCGGTCACCGAAGCGATGACAGGCTATTCGCGCGTGCGCATCGGGGCACAGGCCCGCGCCCTCGAAAACCAATGCGTGACGGTGATGTCATCGATTGTGGGCGAAGCCCCATGGTCGCCCGCCGTCGACACAAGCACGGGGGCAGGTGGCATCTTTGGCCCGCCAGATCGCGGCTTTCCCGACACCGGCATCATCGCGCTGGGCGAACTGAACGTACCGGGCTGGGTTTACGGAGATGTCGATGTGGCTGCCATCGCCGAGGTCCGCCGGGATGGCGTGGTGCTGAACCGCCGCCATTGGGACCTGCAACAGGGTCGTGCCGATCCTGTCACAGTCACATCACTGGCTTGATTACCCCTTGAATTATGGCCCGCGCAGGCGCATTTAGTGGCGCGTCCGCGTCTCACGCGGGCCTGAGGTAATAAAGGAGAGACCATGGCCAAGGAAGATACGCTCGAATTTCCCGGTGTCGTAAAGGAACTCCTGCCCAATGCGACGTTTCGGGTCGAGCTTGAAAATGGCCATGAGATCATCGCACACACGGCAGGAAAAATGCGCAAGAACCGCATCCGCGTTCTGGCAGGCGACAAGGTACAGGTGGAAATGACCCCCTATGACCTGACCAAGGGCCGCATCAACTATCGGTTCAAGTAACTCTGATCCATGGCATTTGTGCTGGGATCAGGCAGCCCGAGACGGCTTGAGCTGCTCGGGCAATTGGGCATTGTGCCAGATGCCGTGCGCGCACCCGACATCGACGAAGACCCGCTGAAGGCTGAGCTGCCGCGCCCCTACTGCGCCCGCATGGCGCGGGAAAAGGTGGCTGCGGTCGCTGCCGAGCCGGATGACATCGTGCTCTGCGCCGACACCACGGTCGCCCTGGGCCGTCGTATCCTCGGCAAGCCGGCAGATGCAGACGAGGCACGTACGTTCCTCAAGGCCATGTCAGGCCGGCGTCATCGCGTGATCACTGCTGTTGCGGTGCGCAAGGGCGACCGCATCTGGGAAAAGGATGTCGTCAGCATTGTGCGGATGAAAGCTCTGTCCGCCCCCGAGATCGCCGCATATATCGCCACTGACGACTGGCGCGGCAAGGCAGGCGGCTATGGCATCCAAGGTCCTGCCGGGGCGTTAATTCCATGGATTTCGGGGTCTTTCACGGGCATTGTCGGGCTGCCCTTGGCCGAAACAGCGGGCCTCTTGCAGGCCGCAGGCATGAAGGTGTGGGCATGAAGGGCACTCAAATTTTGCTGGACCATATTGGCGAGCGCGAAGCAGCTGCGCTGATGGTGGACGGCCGCCTCAGCGATCTGTTGATCGACAGCGATGCCCCCCGTCCCGGCACCGTCTACCGCGCGGTGACGGATCGACCCGTGGCCGGGCAGGGTGGTATTTTTCTGCGAACGCCGGACGGTCAGGCCTATCTGCGCGGTGTGAAGGGCATTGGCGCTGGTGAAGTCGTTCAGGTGCAGGTCACAGGATATGCCGAACCCGGCAAAGCCATTCCGGTCACCCACAAACTGCTGTTCAAAAGCCGCTTTGCCATCGTCACACCTGATGCGCCGGGTTTGAACCTGTCGCGCAGCATTCGCGACGACGATCTGCGCGACGAACTGCTCGCTCTCGCCCATGACGGGATGGAGGGCAGCACAATGGGCCTCATCCTGCGCTCGGCTGCGGCGGAGGCCGATGCAGAAGATATCGCAGAAGATATCGAGGCGATGCGCGATCTCGCAGAACAGGTCACATCTGACAAAGGCACAGACCCCGAGACGCTTGCGCAGGGCGATGGTCCGCACGTGCTTGCCTGGCGCGATTGGGTTGGCCCGGCGGAGGTTGTAACGCAGCCGGGATGTTTCGAAAGTCACGGTGTTCTGGACGCCATTGACGCGGCGCAGGGCGTCCGTGTGCCACTTGGCGCAAGTGCGTCGATGTTCGTGGAAGAGACGCGCGCCCTTGTGGCTGTAGACGTCAACACAGGTGCCGACGGATCATTTGCCGCCGGGCTCAAGGCCAATATGGCCTGCGCCCGTGCATTGCCCGCCGCCCTGCGGGTGCGAGGGCTTGGCGGACAGATCACCATCGATCTCGCCCCGATGCCAAAGAAAGAACGGCGGACGTTTGAATCTGCCTTGCGCACTGCCTTGCGTGGCGATGACGTGGACACTGTGCTGGCCGGATGGACCCCCCTTGGTCATTTCGAGTTGCAACGCAAACGGGCGCGGCTGCCTCTGTCACGGTTGCTGTCATGAGTTGCCCCATCTGCCAGCGTAACACGGTTGTCGCCTATCGCCCGTTTTGCTCGCGCCGGTGCGCGGATGTCGATCTGGCGCGATGGGTCAACGGTGGATACGCGATCCCGTCCGAACGCGAGGAAGACAATGACATTGCGGAGAGTGAGGAGCCGACAACACACTGACATGCGTGATTTGCGACAGCGCGTGTAAATTTGTGTGTTTGGCTATGGACAGCGTTTGGTCTTCGTCCTATCACGCGTCCACCCAGAAGGCCCGCGCCTTCATCCCGTGCCCGGGTAGCTCAGGGGTAGAGCAGTGGATTGAAAATCCTCGTGTCGGTGGTTCGATTCCGCCCCCGGGCACCATTTTATCAAAGACTTAGCGGAGGCGGTGGTTTATTAGGCTCGGTATAGGCTCAAGACAACGAGCCTATGTAGAAGCGGTCAGTCCACTGGTATTGGCGAAAAAGCATCGAGGCTGCATGGGATATCCTTTTTTGCAAGGTGAACTAAGTCCTATTCTGCATAGGTACCAAGATGCTTAGCGCTGTGTGTCCAATCAATGCCAAATGCCCTGGATCTAGCTTGCAGCCAGTTCTCGTAACGAAGGGCGTTGCAGGAAGCGGACACGACGCAGAAGGCCAAGACACGATTATTGACTCGTCGCCACCTTCCTGAGAATCTCAACCAATAGGTTTGGGGGAATTTGATCGGCTATACGCAAAAGATATTCATGGCTGCAGCAGTGGCCTTGTTCTCGGCGACCATTGCTTCAGCCGCAACAGTGACCCTGACTTTTTCAGGAAAAGTTGACAGCTCTTCGGCGTTCAGTCTGGGTGTGACAACAGAAATTCCCACTGAGCTACAAGTGGGACAGGTGGTGAGTGGGAGGATCACATATGATACAGGTAACGTCGCCATTCAAGAACTTGGAGACACAACCGAGTACAGGTTCCCAAGCTCAATCATAAATCGCTTCGAATTGAATGTCGGTGGTTGGGATGTGAGCGGTGCGCTCGAGTACGCTGATGTCACTCACGAGTTTGAGTATGCGCCTGGGGAAAGACGCAGCGCCTTAGGCTTTGGCGACGTAATTGACGAAGGTCCACAGATTGAAGAATGGAAGGTCAGGTCTTCGGAAGTATTATTTTTTGATCCCCAACCGAATTCTCCTACTCCGATTGTATCAAGCGAAGATCTACCTTCGAAGCAAGGCGATGTCGATTTCTCCTACGCAATCGATACAAAGAATTTTGGCGGTGGCTTTATCGGTGCAACCGCCGGTGTTGGTGAAAACACGACGGATTTCCTATCAATTTCGTATTCAATTGATGAAGCGTCGATTTCTTTTGGGGAGGTAGTGGAGCCCGTCGAAAAATCGGCGAAAGCAGCAGTCTTTATCAACCCCACAATCGATGCCGCCTCTGCGTTTGTGTCTAGAAACTGCCCCGGACTAGTAACGTCCAACACGTGCATATCTGACGTTTCAAATGAGACTTTTGAAATTTATCTTCCAAATATCGAGGATTTACGCACTGAAGTCAGAGAAATATTTTATGAGAGATCAGGCGTCAATGTCGACGTCGTGATAGGAGATCCTGACGATGTTCCTCACAGCTATCAGAGCGTTTTAGAGGTGACGTTTGCGCCAGATAGTTCCGTGAAACAATTTGGTGAAGCGCACGACATCACCAATGAAAGCGAGAGTTTTGGTGAGAGCGTCGAGTATTTCGTAACATGGGGAATAGACCGGTTTGACAGACGTCGCGACGGCGAAGTTACGATATTCAAAGATGAGATGGACCTATCAATCGCTGACCTTGCAACTACTATTGCTCACGAAGTTGGACACGGATTTGGTCTTCCGCACATTGATGATCCTAGCGTACCCGAAGTAATGGACTACGTATTTGATGGCGATTTAGAACGTTTTTCGGGCGTTAGAAGCTTGGTGACTTGTCTAGGTTCGAGTTGCGACTCCGCAATTGACGATCCGGTCAGAGCGTTGGCGGGATTTGTAAATCCACAATATCATTTAAGGGCGCACGTACTTGGTGAATCGAGGAATGACCTAGAAGCCGAGGGACTGACGCCTGGAAGTTACGACCTTCCGGGAATTTTTGACTATCAAACCGCTTCCATCAATATACAAAATGCACTTGATTCCATCGTAGGTTTAGGGCAGTCAACTATTCTGGGTGATTATAACTTCTTCGCGGTAGATCTCTTGCTCGGCGCAAGCTTGGACGGCGACCCACATCTTCATCGTATTGACGAGTTCTTCGTGGATGGCATTTTTAGGTTTGCAATGAACGATTTCTCTCCATTTTTTGTTTTTGGTAGAAGCCGATTTCACCCAAGTTTTGAGTTCACGATTGGAAATCAAATAAACGAGAGTATTATTGGAATATCAACAGAAGATATCTTATCCGGAACGTTGGGTGTTTTCGACACTTCTAATGGAAAGTCAAGCCAATTTGCATCAATCTCTGTCAAAGCTGGAAACGTTTATCGTTCGACTGAATCTGGCGGTTATGCAACAGTTGCTCCAGTACCACTGTCGGCCTCTATCAGCTTCTTGTTCTTAGGAGCAGGTGCGCTGCTATTCGGCGGACGGCGATCAGGAAAAAGACCGATAATGCAAGCTGTATCATGTAAAAGACTGGGTGTGTGAAGCTCAGTCGCACAGAGCCAAAGTTGAAATTATTCCAGATTAGTTCCCGTCTAAGGTCCATTTCTTGACCCTCAAGTATCAGAGGAAGTGGCCATGCGCTAAGATACAGGTTCTTAGCTGTTTCGGACGTTGTATTTGGATGCCCTGGCCAATCGTTGCTATGGCTTAACGAGGCGACAGACAAAAGAGCAAATATTGCGGTTACAGATAGTGTCGGTCGCCAAAACGCCATATAGCCATTCTAACATAGAGTTTCTTTTTTCAAGTTCGAGCAGGATTAAGGTGGTTTTCAATTGAAAGGGCAACCTGTGTGAGGATTGAGTCACCATCAAGGGGTTATCAGAAACTGAACATGCATTGCTGGGGCGAAGTCCAATTATCGTCGAGCAGCTCGAGTACTTGCTCGATAGTTCTGTATGCGGCACGGTCTGGTCTGCACCACGAAAAAAGCAGCTCGGCTAGGCATCATGACAAATTAGTGCTTCATGTCTTGTCGAACAGTGACTCGGATAAGCCCACAGTCAGGGACACTCTTCCAACACTGTGGAGTTCTAGCGGTCTTAACCAATTTGAAGATCATTCAACTGATCAATGGCTTCGCGGATCGATTTCATAGTTCGAGTTCTGTCCCGGTCTGGTGCACAACAAATTTTCTCACTTGGCTAGAAGTCATCCTATTGCTTCAGCAGATCAAATGACTGGATTGCAACGGTCTTGCTCGGGTCGACGTGTCTTGTGACCTGCTCCCCTGAAAAGTCCGGTGTTCTGAGTTAGCCTGTTCTCCAACAAGGAGACAGACGATGAAGAGAAGCCGTTTCAGCGAAGAACAGATTATTGGGATATTGAAGGAGCATCAGGCAGGCGCGACGGCGGCTGATCTGTGTCGCAAGCATGGTGTCAGCGATGCGACCTTTTACAAATGGCGATCCAAATATGGCGGCATGGAAGTGTCTGATGCAAAGAAGCTGAAGGCGCTTGAGGCCGAGAATACCAAACTCAAGAAACTGCTGGCCGAGCAGATGATGGACGTGTCGACGCTCAAGCAAATGCTGGGAAAAAACTTTGAGGCCTGGGTCACGCAGAAGAGCGGTGAGCTGGGCCATGAAAGAGAAGCGATACACTCAGAAGCGGGCCTGTGCTTTGGCAGGTATTGATCCGCGTGTTTATCGGCGCGTGTCGAAGCGGCCTGCTGATACCGATCTGCGGGGTCGGCTGAAAGAGCTGTCATCAGAACGTCGCCGGTTTGGCTATCGTAGATTGCACATCCTGCTGAAACGCGAAGGCTGGCACGTGAACTGGAAGAAGCTTTACCGGATCTACCGCGAAGAAGGTTTAACCGTTCGTAGACGGGGCGGACGCAAGCGTGCCGTGGGCACCAGAGCCCCCATGGCGATCCCGCAAGGTCCGAACCAGCGGTGGTCGCTGGACTTCGTGTCTGACAGCCTGTCCTGCGGTCGCCGGTTCCGCATTCTGAATGTGATCGACGACTTCAGCCGTGAATGTCTGGCCGCTGTGGTTGATACGTCTTTGTCTGGTGATCGCGTTGCGCGTGAATTGGATCGGATCGCTGAAATGCGTGGATACCCCTGCATGGTGGTCAGCGACAATGGGACCGAACTGACTTCCAATGCGATCCTGAAATGGCAGGAAGATCGCAAAGTTGGCTGGCATTACATCGCGCCCGGCAAGCCAATGCAGAACGGTCTGGTGGAAAGCTTCAACGGGCGTATGCGTGAGGAATGCCTGAACGAACACCTGTTCGACAACCTCCGCCATGCCCGCCATTTGATCGCGGCATGGCGCGACGACTACAACCACCACAGCCTGCACTCGAGCCTCGACGGGCTCACCCCGCAGGAGTATCACAAACGGTCGAGAGAGGACCAAAACCTGAACAGCGCTAACTTATAAACGCGGACACAAAGGGGAGCAGGTCACTGCATTTGCCAATTGCAGCTCAATCGCGTTCTTGTCTGCTACCACTGTCCTTTTTGAAGCCAGTGCTGCATCTTGATTTCTAAGCAATGTTGATCAGCCGGGCTCAATCTAAGTCCGAGTAACTCTAGCGAAATTGCCTGTTCAAATACGTCTTCCCGAATGCTGGTCTTGCTGCACCCTTTAGTATGGCAGCGATAGTACACGTGCGCCTTTTGCAGTTCACCAATCAAAGATCGACCACAAGCGGCGCAGCGGATGAGTTGCCGGTAGGCGTGATTGTGCAATGTAGATTTTTTGATCTGCTTGTCAGACTTCAGCGCTTGGACGCGATCAAAGAGCGCGTGGGGCACAATAGGTTTGTGTTGGCCAGCGTACCTACGTCCGGTTCGCTTTAGAAGCACCACTCCTCTATAAAATGGATTGCTCATCATGTTTTCCAAGCATCCCTTGGTGATTGGCTTGTTATACCGATTGGTGAGACCACGTTTACGCATTTCGGTGAGGAGTGTCTTGAACGAGTATTGACCTGTCGCGTACCATTCGAATGCTTGCAATACCAGTGGCGCCCGCATCGGGTCAGGTACTTTTGGCTTTCCTCCACCCTGATCAAGGTATCCAATCGGTGCAGCCCATGGGAACAATCCCTGCTTGAGGCGACCTTCCATTCCCTTGATGCTTTCCTCCCGCAGGTTTCGAACATAGTCGGTGGCAATAACGGCCTGGATGTCAGCGGTCAGGCGTCCACCACGTGATCGCAGGTCCAAACTGTCATGCGCGAAGTGCACGTCGATGCCACTATCCACTAGGTCGCCGATGCGTGCCCAATCCGCAAAGTTGCGAGCAGACCGGTCGATTTTGTGCACTACTAAACCAGCGGCAGCACCTGCGTGAAGAGATCGCACCACAGTATCAAAAACGGGACGTCCACTTTTGGCGGCTGTCTCTTTTTCTTCGAAACATTTAGTAATGGTGAGCGCGTTTCGCTGTGCAAAAGCTGCATTGGCTTCATGCTGCGCTTCTAGGGAAACGCCGTCACCTTGCTTAACGGTTGACACTCTGGTGTATGCAAAACACTGCTTGTTGGACATAGATTAAGTATCCTCAGACTCTATCAAATCTTCAGAATTCTGCGAGTCTGGCCATAGCCAGATTCCGTTCCTTTGCATTTCCAAAAAAACTTCTTCGCAGAGCAGTAGGTAGGCATCGAATGCTTCTTCAGGCATACGTTTTTCAAGAGGATCAAATTGGGTCATCCACCAACTGTATCGAACCTTGGTTCGCCTCCTAGCAGCCACCCTATCTAGCTACACGATATCGTGATACTTCAGGCAAGGAAACTCTAGTGGGAAACGCTAACCAGAGACGAGGACGTTTCCAGGGGTTACATCAGTTTGGATAAATTTTGGGGCGATGATGCTGAAGCCGGTCAGCCTGCGACGCTTAGTTTGTGGAATCGGCCCAGAGCCGCCATCCGTTGACGCAGTAAGATGCTGCACTTGCATTCCGCGTTGCCGACATTCGCAATCAGCCAACGAATAGCTGAAAGTGCCATCCATAGGTCTCAAATTATGTGGTGTGCGCTTTCAGCCTGAAGGCTAAAGCGGCAGATTAGGCGAATTCGGACGTTGAGCTTGAAACATTTTTTGTCGGGGAACTTGATTTCTAGTGAAAAAAAACTGACGCTGTCACTTGTTTGGGATGAAAAATTTTAGATGAAGACGGGAGATCGATTTGACTCAACGCATTATTTTGATTCATGGACGCAGCACCAAACCGTCAAAAAAGAACACGCCAAGCTACTTGAACGTGCGTTATTGCAAGGTTTGAAACGGGTTGACCCGGAGAAAGCCGAGAAAGTTGCTGCTGGAACTGTCCCAATCGACTACGTCTACTATGGCGACGTTAATAATAGTATTTTAGCTAAGAAGTCTAAGAAAGTCCGTGACGAACTAACTGCTAAAGACCCAGACTCCGAAAGTTCACCAAATGCACCTTGCCTTCCCAGTGAAGGTTATTCGGACGCAATTGATAGCCTGGAACGCTTCAGCGACTTTAACAAGCGCGCCTACAAAACGGTAGTCAAGGAAAATGATAGTAAGATTTGGCGCGACAACTTGGCCAGGCTGGCTTCAACCGTCAGTGCGCTGACAACGGCAACGTTGCTGAACGAAAAAGTCATCAAATTTGCTACTGCGGATTTGGCCGCCTATTTGATGCAAAGGACAGTTGGCTCGCGTGTCCGCGAGAGGCTTCACACCCCGCTCAAGAACGCGCTTATCAACGGTGAGGATGTTTGCCTGGTCTCCCATTCGATGGGTACCATGGTCTCCTACGACGTTCTGTGGAAATTCTCCAGAATGAGTGAGTACAAGGACGTTCAGAATGCAGAAGAATCCGGTTTCACTCTTTTTGACATTGGGCTCTCCGCTGGGTGAAGCCGGCGTTAAGGCTAATCTCTATGATGCCGATGAGCGCAACCATAGTGGCGGAACTGACAAATTCCCCAAGGGTATCATCAAAAGTTGGCAAAATATCGCTGCTTACGATGACTTCATCAGCCATGATCCATCTTTGAAAGACGATTTCCGAGCAATGCTAAAGTTCAACTTTGTTGAAGAGATTGAGGACCAACGGATTTACAATTGCTGGGCATTTAATGGAGAGGCGAATCCGCACAAATTTTACGGTTACTTGGCAAATCCCAGAACAGCTGGGCTAATCGCCGACTGGATGGACTGACATTTTTTGGGCGGACCGGAGTTTGTTTCGTCTTTCGAGGGATGATCGCCAAACGCGTTGTTTTCCAATCATTTGTATCTTGTCAGCGGATTTGAGGCAAACCTATGGACGATCCACAGAAGTTTTATCTAGACCTCAAACATGGCCGAACCTATTGCGAGCTTGATCCCGAAGAAGGTAAGCCGATGCTTGTCTGTATTCATGGCTGGTCAACAGCGAGCTACGTATGGAAGGGCTTGCGACCAAAGCTGCGCGAGAAAGGTTATCGCGTGCTTACATTTGATTTATATGGGCGCGGAAAGTCGTCGAGACCTGACGTCGAGCATACCACTGATCTTTTTGTTGACCAGCTTAGCCAGCTGCTGGGCGCTTTGAACCTATACAGTCAACGCTTAAACATCGTCGGCTATTCGATGGGTGGTGCAATAGCGGCAAGCTTTGTTGCCAGCAGAGTAGATGATGTGGAGCGGCTCTTACTCATCGCGCCCGCAGGAATGGTTGTCAGGTTCCCCGTGCTCAGGTTTGTCGCGCGAAACGTTCCGATTGTTTTCGATCCGATTCTTCGGGCTGGTTTACCCAAAGCACTCGAAAGTCAGTTTAAAGATGCTGCGAAAGACTATCCAAATGACGTTGGGGTTCAGCAGGTCCTAGCTAATCAGTTGGCTGAACTGCAGAACAAAGACTACATTGAAGCGCTCTTGTCGTCATTGAAGGGCGCGTTGGCGTCTTCCAAAAGAGGACAACACCAACTAATTTCTCAATCAAATGTCAAGGTGAAGGCGATTTTTGCTGATCAAGACAAGACCATCCCACATCCGTATGCGAAATTGCGTTTCGACAAGTGGAATCAGCAAGTGGTTAGTCGAGTGATCGAGGGAGCAGGACACGCAGTGACATACACGCACATCCCTGAAATTATGGCGGAGGCTAAAGGCTTTCTTTGAACGTAAGCTTCGCATCTGGCCCCTGAATGATGGTCTCCCTTGTGCATTGGTGTCGGTTTATGTTGGCGCGTGCCGCCAATATGGAATAACAACACTGCAGCTTGGCCAATTGTGTTGAAAACTCCAAAATTCTGGCATCGTGATCTTCCGGCAAAAGCCAATCATACCAAGAAGTCGGATGAGATCGTTCGTGAGGCGAAGAGAGCTGGCACATGAGCGGCGAAAGGCCAATTTGGCCGAACCCCACGCAATCAAAAGCTCGTCGGCCTGTACGGCGAGAAATTTCGTAGGTCAGAGCCAAAAATAGAGTTTTTCAACACAATCGGCTCTTTGCGAACTTTGGCCATGGGCCGTAATGCGGCGGTGCAGCTTCACCAGACCGGTCATTCGCTGCGATTGCGAAATCAAGCCATCAGCGAACTGATAAAGTGCGGGACATTTCCGCCGTTAGTGCATTTGGTTCGAATGGCAGCTTTGCTCTCTTCGCGACTGACTTGAAAAGTAGAATGCGCGTAGAGCCGGCATACGCCGCAATCGCAATACTTAACTGACAACCTACAATGGCGGAGTTTCAGCTGGAATTTCTCCCGACAATTGATAGCGTCCATGCGAAAGGTCCGGGTTTGCGTTTACGATCATAAATCTAGTTGTGAGTTGCTCTGAAGGTGGCCCTAATCCGCACAAACTGACTAGTAAGGCCAAAGCAGAACTGCTCGATTCTTGCGCTCATGAGAGATAGGCTCCAATGCGCCTTTTGTGAAAAGCGACAACTCAAATCTACGAACTCAATCGGGTAACATCTGGATCCGGAAAAGGTCCATAAGAAGCGGGTCAAATCGTCTGTTGGGAACATGCTCGCCAAGGATATCCCGGATTTCCCCACTTCTGAACAAGTGCACAAGTGTAGTATCGATGGCATTTCGTATCTCGTCATCGCCTGTCGCTACGGCCAGCGCGTAGGGTTCATAGCTCAGGCTGCGCAAACCGATCTGAAAGTCTTCTTTCATCTGTGTATTTTCTTCGAGGAAGAACTCAAGAATTTCGCGGTCCGCAATATAGGCTTGCAACTCACCGGACCTAAGCCCCTCTGCAGCGATCTCATGACTGTCGACCGTACGAAAATCGAATTGCCAGGTGCGTCCGCCGATCAGATTGCCGGAAAGATACCTGTGATGCGTGGTGGTATCGCTAAGCAAGCCGACCGTCATCGTTTGCGTGTTTTCGTAGTTGGCCTCCGGCAACTCTTTCGGGTAGAGCAGTGCTGTTCCGGTCAAGAAAACGATCAGACTAAACTCCATGTCACGACGTCGCTCAAGCGTCATCGTGGTCGCCTCACAGAGGATCGCGCACTCCTTGCCAAGATAGTCAAACCGGTTCTTAGACGTCACTTTCACCATGCGTGGCTCTGCGACATTCAACTCCTCAGCCACGCGCATGCACAGATCAACGCTGTAACCGGTCGGTTCTCCCGCATCGCTCAAATATGAAAAGGGTGCCGCGTCTTCACGGTAGCACAGACCTAGGTCCGCCGACGCGACGGCAGGCAGAAAAAGTGCGGACATAGTCACTGCAGCGAGTAAGATGAGTCTCAGCACGAGCTACATCCCGGAACAACGCTACAATTCCTCGACCACCCGCAGCATCCTCCGCAACAGCACCATTTTTGGCCGTCGCTCGCAGATGCGGGCGTGACCGTGCAAACAGGTGCGACACCGCCCACAAGCAGGAAACTCAAGACGCTGGCCGCGAAAAGCGTCCTGCGTTTTCTTACTTGTCTCATGTCTTTACTCCTAGGATTCACAAGTGCTGCTCAGATTACTGCGGCTGCGCAACTTGGCGTCGGTCTCGAATACACTTGCCATAATGAGATGCGTGAAGTGCTCGGCCATGGTCTGTACCGATACGCCAAGCGAGTTTGCCGCTTTGCGTGTTCTGTCCGCATCAACCAACGCCTCGTGCAAGACAGCACGCCAAATCGTGTATTCATTGAAGTCACAAATGCGAAACAATCTGCCGTCGCTCAGACGCTGTTTTCTAACTCTGTCTGCCGCTTCGCCGTAGCCATCAAGCTCTGTGTCATACATCTCGTTCAACTTTATTAAGTCCAGTCTAAGCGGATTATCATTAAAAAGCGGCTGGTAGTGAATTTTGAGTTCCACCGGTTCCGACGGTGTCCGCCCGCGGCAATCGATCACAAGTTCAATGTCATTGAAAACCGGAGCGTCATACACGACGTCTTTTCGCGATAAGCCCATATGGGTCTGGAAAGGCTTGAAGTGATACTCGCGGGCTCGGGCTGTCTGGTCTTCCAGCAACACCTCACTCAGGTTCGTGGGTTGGTCGCTGAATTGCGCACCTACGACGAGTGCGCCGTACGTGATCCGGTTGTTGACCTGAGGCGTGTCGCCACAGCCGATCCGGGTGAGAAAATCACCGGAATAATCATAAGCGGCACGGATCACGTCTTCGATCTCGCCATGCAAGTCGGTGGGCGCGGTCGCGGACCACAGGTTGGCATACATGCTGTCCGCAATAGACTTCGTCACAATCTTTATTGGGCTTGTTCGAATGACGTCATTCGGGTCGCGAAAGCATAGGCGGAAACGCACCGGTCGCGGGTATTCGGGCGTTCCCGCTTCGTCTTCACGATCATGGGATTTCTTCAACGAGAAAAGAAGTGCCCTTTGTTCCGAGCAGGCCACGACCTCATCGAAGGTTTCCGGGTAACGTTCAAAGGGGTTACTGATCGGGTCGGTCTCGCCTTGCTTTGAGCGGAACTCCAGCCAAGCCGTGTGCGCTGCCTCTGCCGAGGCTGCATCCTCGGAATACAGGTATGAGAACTGGCCATTAACAAACGGCCAATTCTCCGGGCGCGTCTGATCCCAAGCCAGTGGGTAACTTGCCTCACACTCGGTGTCGCCGGGCTTGCAAACTCTGTAGACGCTGTTTCCGGAGGCAAAGAAGTATGCGTCGTTTTCCGTGACGGGAGCGATCGCTTCACGCGGAATAATTACACGCAACCCGTATTCCGTTTGGAACAGTGTCACCACCGATCCGTCAACGACCAGTTCTGAAATCGGACGCAAGACAAGACCAATCGGGAAGAATACGGACTTAACCTTCGTGCCGACCGTGCAGTCCACCCATTGGGCCGCACCGGTGGTGACCGTCACCCAATAGGGCGCTTCGCTCTCCAGGGACGATTTCCGCACCAAATCCGGATCGGGTGCGTCGCTGCCCAAATGTTCGCGTACTGCCAAGAAGAGTGGTCTTTTCCGATCGTCCAGTTCTTTCATGAACAAGACGGTACAGGGATCAGTCCGCGCAAAAACTGCCGGGGCGGTCAAAGACAATGCAAGTACAACAAAAATCAATCGAAATATGGGCACGAAAAACCTCTCAAAGAGACACCGGCACAATAAAAAATGTCGCAAAGACAACCATGAGTAAGTACCATACTTTTATTTGCAATTGAAGACTTTTCCAGCGGGAAGGCATGTGCCAAAATGAAAGACAGGCGAACCAAGAATATTTTTGTGACACAATTCGTCCTGCTTGCACTCGTTTTGCTTGTTTTTGTGATTTTGCATACGACAATTCTAAGAACCGCCTTGTCGCTCTTTGGACTGCGCCACGATGCGCCTCAGATCGTTCTCGTTGAGAATGAATGCGGGACATTTCTGCCGCCAGCCGCATTTCGTACACCTGCTACAGATTTGCCGGTTTTCCACAATGACTGCGATCGTTCAGACGAAGCGAGAGTTTGGTACACGGTACCTAGCGGCGGCAGAAGCGCGTTGTTTTTGAATGAAAACCTCGTCGATGCGGGAAGTCACAGTGAAGGTTTGTTGAACTCTTCTGCTGTTCGTCTGCGTCACGGAGTAAACCGCTTGGCGGTTTTGGCGGAACACGAGCGCGCCTTCTTGCCTTTTGCATCATTGAACTCGGCGCCACGCTATGTCTTGCCCTCTGACAAGCCTCAGGGACTTGTACAGGCGTCGGCCCAAACGCGGCCGGGACGTGTCTTCGAAATGTGGATTTCGCACGCTGCGGACCCTTCAGACCCGATGGTTCTAGGTAGGGGAACGACGCCAGACAACGAAGAGTATGCTATTTGGGTGGCGTCCGACTGCGGTCAACACATAGCGGTTCAGGCACGCGTCGCATGCTTTGAGACTGCGAACGCAATCAATGTGAATGCGACAGGTTATGGCATTACAGAGGTTGACGTTCAGGCACCTGTAGACTTTGTCAGCGAGGTGTATCGGCACCTGACAATTTCCGTGAAAAGCGATGGACTCGAGTTGAGTTTCGAGGCATGTCTTTTGAAGGATCTGCCATTGCAGCGAACGTTCCAAGCCAACGATCGGACGCTTGCTGCGGCAGAGTTTCTTCGCCGCACCTTCGGTTTGCAGTTGCGTGAAGCATCGGCTTTCGGGATCGAGGAATTCGAACGCCAAAGGGCGAGACTTTCCGACGCCAAACAAACCTGTGAAATCTATACGGGTCGCGTCACGCTGCCACTTTTGCCTCTATCCTTCGATGCGGGCAATTTCCTTTCGATGAACGGTGACAGAGTCACGGTCAGTGGCGTCGGTCCGCTTTTCGAGCCGGTTGGGCGCTTGGTCACACTGCGAGACAGCACCGGTGCGTGGATTTGGGAAGGAAGTCTTGGCGACCACGATGCCTTGTCGATCCCCGACTGGGACGCGCCACCCGCAGATGCAACGCAAGAGACTGAAGCAGACGCCCCACAAAGTGTGACGCTCATATCATTTACTAACGATATTTCAGCTCTCATGCCCGCTTCCTTGCGTGCCCTCTCGGAGGCGCTCGCAGCCGGATTGCCAGTTCTCGCCGTTGCATTTGCCGCATTTTTTTGTCTGAGCGGCAGGCTGCGTCTGCTTGTGCCTCCCGTCGTGGCCCTTGCGTCCTTCGTCGTTGCGATGGCCGTTCAGCCGCTCATGCTTGAAATGGCACAATTGGCTTTGAGCGTTTTTCGTTCGTTGCGCTTCAGTTTTGAAGCCACGTTTTCCGCGACCGCCAACGAATATGTTCCGCTTGCCGTTTTGTCTGTCGCTCTGATGACGCCTGTCGCACGTCATAGTATCAACCAAGGCAAAGGTCGCGAGCGCAGCTTGTTTCAACGCCTACTCGTATTTGCGTATGCGGCCGCGCTGATGGTGATAGCGGCTTTGGCCTTGTCGATGCTGGCACAACCGCAGTGGGCTTCCACGCTGTCCGTTCTGACCCAGGCAGACACAGTTGCACGACCCTTGGCACTCACGGTTACTTTCTGGACTATCTTCAGCCTTGGCATGATGTTCCTGCTGCTGCGCAGGTTTTTGGAGGATACGATCGCCCCACGGGCGGCATGGCGGATCGCCGCGCTCGGTGCGGCCAGTATCGTACTTTTGCCGGTTGTCTCTGCGTTCTCTGGCGCCGCAGACCTCATATCTCTTCTCTCCGGAACTCCGCACCAGGTTTTCGGGCAAACGGCTGAGTATGGCCTTTCGATCAATCCCATGTGGGACAACATCGCTGTCATTCTGAGATTTGCAGCGTTCATTTCCGTCGTGGGGCTCATACTCCAAAGCTTCGGTGAGGTGATTTCGCGCATCGCCCTGCCGCTCACCATGGGCAATCAAATCGCAGAGGCCCCAAATGACCACTTTCGCGCAAAGGTACGCATGCGATCTTACCGGGTCGCATTCTATGCTGGCCTTGCTGCGCTCTTTCTTGCAGTTTTGTCTTTCAACCCGCTGCAATATGGCAACCCGGATCTCACGACGATCATTTTCCAAGTGTTAGGCTTGTTCCATGATTTTGCCGTGTTGGCCGCACTGTTGGTGCCGTTGATGCTGCTTTACTGGGAAAACAACCTGCGCGGACCGGAACGCGCATTCGAACCTGACGACTCGGTCGAACCCATGCTGGCGGCGGCTCTCGCAAGTTACGTCGCGCTCGTACCGGGCAGTTCGCCGTCCTTTTTGATCGGTCTGCTCGTTGTCCTGCTTTCGTTCACCCTTTTCATGCGGCTGGCTCTTCGCCCCCAGCGCAACGATCGTCCGCTGCGAAGCGCAGCGCACGTTTCAGGCAAGAACCTCGTTCGGGCGATCGAGCAGGATACGTTGATCGCGAAACGGGCGGCGAAAGAAGAGGCGACCTACTCAGAAGGCGAGATCACTTGGGATGATCTTTGCCAACGCAAGGCCGAGCTGGCCAGAGTCCGCAGCATGCTTCAAGCTGAGCTTGGTCAAGACGTTGCCGCGGCCAAGTTTCGTCTGCTGAACAATGGTCCGCGCAGCAGCCCTTTCAAGAATGCGATGCTTGGGCTTGCGATGGGCATGGGGTTTACGCTCGTTTTCGACATCACCCGGTCTCTTGATCCCGAGACCCTGCTAAGCATCCAGAGTCGTTGGTGGGCATTGTTTCTGAACAACAATGCGCCAACGGGAACAGAGCCGATTTCGCCGCAGACGGCTGTCATCGCACAGTTCCAGCTGATCCTCAGGTCCTTTTTATTCTGGCCTTTGCTCGGGTTCGTTTTTGGTGCCTTGTTCCACCGGATCAGAGGAGATGACGGGTTTTCGAAGGCCATCGTCATGGCGGCAACATTGGTCGTGCCGGTATCTATCGTACTGCTTTGGACATCGGGCGGGCCTGTCGTAACGGTGGTTGGGCTCAGGAGCCTTTTCGTACAAATCGTGTGGATTGGACTATTTTTGATGGCAGTAGGAGTGCTTGCATTCGACACAGCAACGATCATTCGTAACGACCTTCACCCGCGTAAAATTGCCACGATTTATGGCGTTCGAACACTTGTTAGCTACGCCACTATCGTCGGCCTCGCTACAGCATTCCAAGGCTTGAACGCCATTTTGGCTCTCATCGATTGAAACGGGCCAATTGAATTAACTAGTCCTCGTCTTTTAAGATTTGAAGCAAGCGAAGCAGAGTTTGTGGCGTACTTTCGTGCATGCGCTACGGTTCTCGCCGATCAAGGCTACTCTGAGCCAGCTTTCGGTGTTCGTTGTTAGCTTTCAGCGTTTCGCCGCCGTTCGAACAAACAGCAGCATTGGGCGCTTTAGGCTCCGAGCCGTCATCTGACGGTTTCTGTCGGTTGACTGGTGCCTCGTCTTGCCCCGTTTCAGCGGACAGTTTCCAAAAGATTCGTGTGACCACTCTTCGAAGTCAGCCGCGCATACGTTGCCTTTAGCCGCAGCGTGGCGCTCGAAAAGGTCAATGACGACGATCCGAAGAAAACGATGTTTGCAAAGCCCTGCGGGATAAAAGAGTATACGGATTTGGGAGCCCCGCTGCTCTGCTTTCGTGTTCCTCAACGGTAGGTGTGTAGTGATAGATCGCCGCATCTTCTGGTTTTTTGCCGCCGCAATTGCATCAGCTTGTGAACCTTTGCCCTATGACAAGCCACCAGCTGTTGAACTGCCGCCGTTTGGGACTGTAACCGCCAAACAATTTGTTTCTATTTTTTCGCAGACATGTGTAGCTCATTTTTCAGATTTGGACAACGTTACTGCCAGCTTGAAGCGAGTAGGTTTTGATCTGGAACCTCGCCGCAGCTCAGATCATGGGAACTTCAGGCGTTTTTCACATCGAAACAAAGACTTGTCCGCCTATGCAGGATTCGCGATTACATCAGGTATTGGCCCACGAGTGAGCGAGGCGTCAGCAAATGAATTTTGCTCAGTTAGCGCCCTCTTGGCCAACCCAGAAATGCTCATTGCTGCACTGAATGAGTTAACCGCGCCGGACGGTGTAAAAATAGATTTTTCCGATGACTCTAAATATGTCGATCCTGCATTTCGCACTGGAAGTTTCACCAACTCGAAAGGGGCACCTGTGATGTTGACATTTGACCAAAGGCGAACATCTTTTCCTCCGCGTATGGACATTGAGTGGCCAGAAGTGTGTGATGTGACAGCAAAATGTGTGGGTTGGAATTATGCAAAGCTTGAGCTCAGTTGGATTCCGCGTTGACGACACCCCCGATGCACAATCGGTACGTTAAACAACAGGCTTGGTAGGTATGGGCTCCGAGCCGTCAACTGACGGTTTTCGTCGGTCGACTGGTGCCAGCCGATTCTGTTGAAAAACAACGTGTTGCGAGCGCAGAAAGTGGGTAACTGAACGGTGCGCGGGCGCCCTTCTGATCAGGCTTTGCGCGGTTGCTGCGGTGCAGGAAAGATCTTCGCCAATTTGCGGATGTTCTGGGCGGTGGCGGCGGGGAGGAATTCGTCATTTGCGCCGCATGGGCCACGTAGTCGTAACCTCCCGAGCCCGAGGATGCGCTTGAGGTGCGCGAAGAGCATTTCCACCTTCAATCGCAGCTTTGACGAGACCTTGTACTGCTTCGTTTTGCGGATGGCGCGGGCGACATCTCTGGCATCTTCATGTTCTTCGCGGGTGATCTTGCGGGCATCGGCATTCGGGCTGCACTTCATCTTTGATGGACATGCCTGACAGGTGTGCTTGAGGGCCTGGTACTTGGCGACGCCTTTGCCGGTTGGTCCACGATTGGGATCGGAGTAGTTCCGACGGAACTGCTTGAGTGCTTCGCCTTCGGGGCAGATGTACTGGTTGTTGTCGGCGTCCCATTCGAAGTCGGCACGGGACCATGTGCCATCGGTGCGGCCTGCTTTGTCGATCACTGGGATGTGCGGCGCTATCTTGCGCTTCACCAGCCAGTCCAGCATCGGGCCAGAGCCATAGGCGGTGTCCGCGATCAGACGTTCTGGATCTAGATCGAACTTATCTTTAACCCGATTCAACATGGTCTTGGTTGATCCCACCTCAGCCTGCCGGATTGACCGCGTCGCTTCCACGTCGACGACGACACCGTGATCCGTGTCGATCAGGTAGTTGTCAGAATAGCTAAAGAACGCAGGGCCTTTGCGCGTAGCGGTCCACTGGCTGGCGGGATTCGAGAACGAGGTGAACTTTGGTTGCACCTCACTGTCGGCACCAAACGCTGCCTCATCCAATGTGTCGAGATACTCGCGCACAGCACGTGGCGCGGCAGCGACATCAATGCGATTGATGTCCCATTCTTCTTTGGAGGCTGAGAACTGCCTGTTCGCATCCGCCTCGATCAAGCTGGCATCAACGGCCATGCGTTGACCACTTACGAGACCTTCCGCGATGCAGCGCGCCACGGTTGTCTCGAACAGATGGCGGAGTAGTTCGCTGTCCCGGAAACGACCGTGCCTGTTCTTTGAGAATGTGGAGTGGTCCGGGATCCGATCATTCAGATCGAGACGACAAAACCAGCGATATGCGAGGTTCAAATGGGCCTCTTCGCACAGCCGTCGTTCAGAGCGGATACCAAAGCAATAGCCAACCAGCAGCATCCGGATCAGCAATTCCGGATCGATCGATGGGCGGCCTGTATGGCTGTAGAAATCTGCAAGATGGGCGCGGATGCAGCTCAGATCGACAAACCGATCAATCGACCTCAGTAGGTGATCTTGAGGGATGTGATCCTCCAACGAGAACTCGTAAAACAGCGCCGCCTGTGCTTCCCGCCTCGGTCCCATCATCGCTGATCCTCCGGTTTGTTGGGGGAATTGAATCAGCAGTTCATGCGCCAATCAAGGAAGAGTTTTTCAACAAAATAAGCCCGAAGCGGACGTTGGTCTTGAGCGCTTGTGTGTTGGTTCAGCGGAAAAAGCGAACGTTCGCTGCAGGCGCGCCAATGGCCGCTCTAGATACGGCAACATCAACCTTCGGTTACATCATTCCTTGTTTTCGGAAAGAGAGTTGATCCTGCGTTACGGCCTATCATAACGCTTTGCTTGTATGCCATACTGGGATAGCTTCTCATCCAAAGCAGGGTCTTGGAAACGCTTGCGGAGCGTGTCGACAAAGATTGGAAAACTGACTTTTCCAGCAATTTCTGCATTTATTAGCCAGCGGACATAAAAGTTTAGGTCTGCAAAGGACATACCAGTTGTGAGCGCAGCAAACTCATGTGAGCCTGCAAACTCTTTCAAAATTTCAGCCGCTGCTGGCGCTGACGGAAGTAACGCTGCGCTTCTGCCAAGAAGAAACTTCTGTAGATTTTCGGCACTTGGCAAATCAACAAGCCGGACTATGTCAAAGCGACCCGGTCTAATTGCAGCTGGATCAAGATCAACGGGAAGCGAATTGGTGGCAAAAATGAAGACCACTTTCTCCAACTCCCGAAGATCTGCAATTCTCGGAAGCATCGACGAAGTGAGTAGACGACTATCTTTCTCTGCACCTTCAGCCCTCGAAAGAATCATTTCTTCGAGCTCGTCAAACAGGACCACAACGTCTTTGCACCATTTAAGTAGACGAAAGACCCGATTCGCCACAAGCTCAATACGGTCAACACCCTCGATTAGAAAATCGCTTTGTGCAATGACCAACAGTGGCCAACCTAATTCTTCCGACAAATTCTTTGCGAAAGTTGTTTTGGCCGATCCCGGCGGCCCATAGAGTAGTATCGAATAGTATGCATTATGCCTGCGGTCTTCCAGGACAGGTGACACAATACAGTCTTGAACGACCTCTTTCAGCCTTTCTGGGTATGGAAGTGCCGGAGTTCCTGGGGCTTTCCGAACAGAGTTTATTCCAAGGGCGTCGCGTGCGCCTTCGTCCAACAGGTCTTCAAGGAGCGCTGAACTCTCAGAAGAACAAAAAGTAGCTCCTGCGAGCCATGATGCAGTGCCAGTCTGACCAAGAATTTTCAAAGGTGTAGGTGTACGTCCGTGCTCAGCTTCATAAGAGAGCCAGCTCGTGTAGCTGCTAATTAGTTCAAAAACGCCAGGATTGATGGACAAATTCCCCAATGTAGTTCGGCACAACTTAAGAATTCGGCCAAGTAGCTCTGCCTTTGTGCAAACCGCATCGAGCGGCGGACTCAAAGAAAGCTCAAGTCTCTCAGATACTAGTTTCCATGGCTCTGATCGTTTTTCATCTTCTACATACGCGTCAAGAAGTCTCTTTATGTGCGACAGATAGGGGTAATATGGAATTTGCTCAACAATTACCGAGGCCCAATGAGCGGCTTGTACAAAGTCTATTCCCTCACTTGATGAGGGGTCGTATCCTGAAACGCTTTCAAAAAATTGCGCAGGCGCAACCGCAGAAATCTGTGACAGCAATTCTTGAGCTGTGGAGATCCTACTTCGATTTCCTAGTGCATGATCGGGCTCATAAATATCCTTTAACCTCAGTGTTTCCTTGAGGGCGCGGCAAAACCAGTAAGAGGAATACGCGTCGCTTTGAATGGCACCCGTGAGGTCGCGTCGGTAAATCCCAACTGTCCCTATTTCTGTCTGCTGCAGAAGGTAGTTGGCAATTTCGTCAATTAAAATGAGGGTTTCGCTGCGTGCTTTTTGTGCTTCTTTGGAGCTTCCCGAGATAGAGAATGCTGCAATATGCAAAATCGATGCTTTCCAGGACAAAGACACTGATTTTTCTCTTTTTTCCGCCACCTCCTTTCGCAGAACCTTAGCTCGTTCCGAAATTCTGCCTAAGATGGCTGAATGTTGGCCTGGACCGGGCAAAAACCTACCCAGACTAATCATCAAGCAAGTCGCAATCGTATCGACTTCTAGCAAGGTTCTTGACTGACCAGAATCTGAAGTTGAGGTCCCCAAGACCCATGAAAATCCAACTGATCCTGCCGCAGTCTCTAAGTTCAAGATCGACATTTCGGTTAGCTTCGAACGCAATCTATTTGTTGAAAAGAGAGTTCGTTCAACATCTCCAAGCCGTTCGAATACAGTCGAGCGGTCAATGCCGGAAGTCCAGAACTCATAAGATGATTTTATCAATACACTCATATTTGGTCGCTATCATTAACTTTAGTCCAAAGAAAGTCGCATTCATCTCGTCTAAGTACTGAGTGCAGCGGCCTACTCCATGTGCGCAGGAACACTGATTATCCCCGTTTGTGTCTCCGTTATGTACCGGTATGCACGTAGGGTTTCATCCATGTACCAATTGAACTGGTTTTGGTTGTCTGCTTCCACCAACAGAAACAAGTCTGTTGCAACGCCAAGCACCGGGATTGCAGCTGTGACGAGCTCCATATCCATCAGCGCTTGTACGACGCCTTGGTTGGGGTCATGCAAAACCGTCTGAACCTTAATCCAGGCGGAATGAGGCTTGAGTTTGGAAAACCCCTCCCGGGTAAGCGGTTTCTTTGAATAAGCTTCCGTTGCAATGTATGTTGCTGTTCCTGCAATGAAGTTATGCCGCTCATTCATAGTTAAATTCCGTACACTCTCGCGCAATGTAGCCTTGAGTTGATCTTGGCTCTCTGCCACGATAAGAGCGATGAGATCAGCGATCCCATAGATTGGGTTTGCGGCAATGATCGCACCGCTCTCTTCGTCCAGTAATTTCTTTGCAATTTCATGTGCATTCGCTGATCCCGGAACAGGGATGTCCGCACCTCGATAGGTTCCGCCTCTTACGTCAACAACTGCGGCAGTGAACGAACTAATTAGATTTTCGTGAGTCATGGTGGAGGCTCCAGCTTAAGACTCTCGAACGATCGTCGAAGACAAGTGTGTGTTCAACCGGATTCGAACTCACGCTTGCAAAATCTCCTCTACTGAACGCTTGAGCTGAGGAAATCTAGCGGATTCACAAGGCGGAAAGCATTCAATCGTCGCGATAGATCTCAAGGTTCTGCACTGGATCAACAGAACGCAGGAGTTCCCGAATCTAGCGCTTCCGCACAAGTGCCGACGATATCCAAAACCACCCGAAAGTCTGACACCACATGTCATCCCTAAGCTCGCGATTGATTTTGGCACTTCTTTGTTATCTGGTGAGGATCGGACATTCGTGCAGGTCGCAGCATCATGCACTATGGGTTCACAGCCGCCATCGGAACCAGCGCAGCATCAAGCAAACGGGGTCGTTTCGCAAAAATAAGGACGGCCCTTACCGGATGAGGTGGATGGCTCCTGCTCCACCGGCATCGAACGTGCCACAGTGCAGTTGTTATCGACTGCTAGGAAAGGAGCCACCCAATGACAGTAAAGACTGTAGGTCTAGATTTGGCCAAGGACGTTTTTCAGGTGCACTGCGTTTCGGCCACGGGACGCAAAATCATCAACAAGAAGATCAAACGTGCGAAGCTGATCGCGTTCTTTGAGACTTTGCCGCACTGTTTGGTTGGGATGGAGGCATGCCGTTCATCGCATCATTGGGCGCGCAAGTTACGCGAACTTGGCCACGATGTTCGCCTGATGCCGGCCGCCTATGTCAAACCCTATGTGAAGCGCGGCAAGACCGACGCGGCCGATGCGGAGGCGATCTGCGAAGCGGTGCGCCGACCAACCATGCGTTTCGTTGAGATCAAGTCCGAGGACCAGCAGGCAGTACTTGCCATTCATCGTGCGCGGGATCTGGTCGTTCGACAACGCACCCAGGTCGTGAACATGATCCGAAGCATACTGCATGAGTTCGGGCACATACTGCCAACAGGTATTGAGGCCGTAACCAAGTTTGCCAGAGAACATGGCACCGAAGAGCAGTT
Source organism: Tateyamaria armeniaca (assembly GCF_045797845.1). Lineage (NCBI taxonomy): Bacteria > Pseudomonadati > Pseudomonadota > Alphaproteobacteria > Rhodobacterales > Roseobacteraceae > Tateyamaria > Tateyamaria armeniaca. The sequence continues at coordinate 175,704 of NZ_JBHDIY010000002.1, read as the reverse complement.
GGACATGCCCGAGATCGCGGACGGTATCCTCGGCGTCATGTGCCATCAACTGAATGGGCTCAATGCTCGGGTCGACGGGCTGACCAAACTGATCGAGCAGCACGCCTGGCTCGACGCAGATGCGCGGTGTCTGATGCGCATGCCAGGGATCGGCCCAATCACTGCCTCGGCGGTTGTTGCCACCATAGGCGACGCAAAACAATTCGAGACGGGGCGCGATCTGGCGGCCTGGCTGGGCCTCACACAGCTCAACAAATCCAGTGGTGGTCGAGAGCGTCTCGGGCGCATTACAAAGAAGGGTGACCGTTACATCCGAAAGCTGCTGATCGTTGGGATGACATCGCGCGCGCTCATGGCGAGAAACAAACCCGAGAAAGCCGACACATGGACTGCGAAGCTTCTAGACGAAAAGCCCTTCCGGCTAGCGACGGTCGCCATGGCCAACAAATCCGCCCGGATCATCTGGGCGCTTCTCACGAAAACAGAGGAATACCGGCAGCCGATCGTTTGATCCTGCCCAGAGATGCAAGACGTTTGATGTGATGATGCGAAACGAAGTCAACCAAGAGTAAGGACACTCCGACGAAGGTCGCGGCCTTCGAGGTCGTTTAGCCGATAGGAACCTTGCTCGCGGAACTCATCATGGCCAGTGGCAATCGCCGCGCGAATAGGCCGGACACACGACTGTACTGACGGACCGTCGCAATCACAGAAATCTCTTGCAATGCAGGAGCCATCCACACAGAACCCTCAGCGCGGTTTCCGTATGCTGCGCTTGCAGCCCGCTTTGCAGACCTTCGCCTTCTTTTCCAAAGGCGGTATCGGCCGGTGTCTGGTATTTTTTTATGTCGTGGCGGCATCCCAAAGTAGTCGCTTGAGCACCATAAACTGTTTCGTGGCGAACGCTTCGGCATTTTCTTGATCGCAAGTCTCGCCACCACGTGCAAATTGAAGAAATCTCTAAAGGTAAAGTGTGCACGCGCCTCGATCGAATGCTAAGGTGCAGAGATACATCAGAAAACGAAACGCCCTTCGGCGAAGTGCGGACTGGAACGAAGTATATGGCTGAGTGGGACAACTTTTGGAAGCTTCAGAGCCCTAGTGTCTTGAAGTCTCAAGAACAGTTCTACGACCACTTAGCGAAGTCAAATCATCTAAAGAATGTAATCTATGAACCCGACGATCTCACGAAGCAGGTCGCCGCACGAACCCAACGCATAGAAGACATGAGCTTCGAGAGGGTCAGTTTCTCCAAGACCTCTATTTCTGAAGTTATCTTTAGGAATTGCGACTTCATTGATTGCCAGCTTATTGCAACTCAGCTGAGTGACTGCGAGTTTCACGACTGTCGATTTATCAGGACAAATACACACAAAATCTCTCTGTCGAATACATACTTGAATCCGCTCTCTTTCAAGAAGTGCCTTGATCGCCGAAAGCACCAAAATATTGGAGTGCATCTATATCAGGCGCTCATGAACAACAGCCGAGACGCCGAGCAGATCGAGTTTGAACGCGATGCTCAGTTCCTATTTTTGCGTTGGAAGCGCTATCAGGACGGGTATGAGTTTAAAAGAGCTTGGACAAAGGCAGAATCACGTTGGGACTACTTTGCCGCATCCAATAAGGGCCTGGGTGTTCTTCAGAGATATTTCTGGGAAAAGCTCTTCGGGTGCGGAATTCGACTCCGCTATTATATTGCCACGGTCTTCTCAACGATCATCGTGGCTTCTATCTTAAACTTTCAATTCAGGCATGAGCTTGGCCTCATGGTTGACGAAGAAATTATCTCGAGTTGGCCTGAAGCTGCCTATTTCACAACGGTATCGTTAACAACATTGGGATATGGGGACATTACTCCTACGACAGAGCTTGGTAGGTGGATTGCGTCTTTCCAAAGTATCGTGGGCTTCTCACTCTTTGCGTTATTGGCCTCTATGTTGTTTAGGAGAGTTGCTCCATGAACAGTGCGATAGTCGAGAGCATCTGTATCTTCGGTTCGGTTGCGCGTGCGACAGTGGACGAATTGAGCGACAAGGACGTATTGATTGTTGCCAGCGACCCTGCTCGCCGTATAGATTTAGCAACCTCTTGGCAGTGTCTCGGCTGGTCTGTGTCCACTTATTCACCGAAACGCTTCGATGCCATTTATCAAGCTGGTAGCCTTTTCGTTCAGCACCTTAAACTTGAAGGGCAAATGGTTTCTGACACAGGGGGCTGGTTAACCCAACGCCTTCACAGGTATCGACCAAAACGAACATACAAACCAGAAGCCCAAAACAGCGTTTCTCTGGCGCTCCCAATCGAGCGCTTCGCGGACGATCAGCCGCTGAAAGCAAACCTTCTTGCCGCTGACCTTGCTTATGTAAGTGTTAGAAACTTCGGGGTTTGCGAACTTGCTGACAGGGGAGACTACACTTTCGAATATGATCACATCGTCGATGCATTGTCTGACATCAGTAGTCTTTCCCGTTACGAGACCAAACTTGTTCGTTCGCTCAGATTGGGCAAGAGCAATTACAGGAGCCACAGCCAACCGGCGAACTTTGATGGTTCGGTCGGAGATTTGAAGGATATACTCGGAAAAATTTTCCCCGACAGAAGACTTGGGACGCTTCCGGGTGAAGCTCGCCCGAGATGCCTAGGAACTGGTTATTCCAGCTTGCGCGACATTGAAGCAACTATTGTCTCGCGATTGGGCCGTTTGCCCACGATCAGAGAAATTGAGAGCGATGGTCTGATGTCGGTTTGGAAACTTATCCAACGTCCAAGCCACTACACTTGGAGCATTCGCCAGCTAGGCTTCTCGAATCATTTCTTACCTACGTTTGGCGGTAATCTCAGTGAGAAAAGTAATTTCCTTACCAAGGAGCTCTTATTTTAAAGGCAAGCCAATCTCGCCTCCAGACCCCTCATGGTTTGTGATTGGCATCAGGCTAGCAGCGACAGTGACCTGCTCCCCTTTGTGTCCGCGTTTATAAGTTAGCGCTGTTCAGGTTTTGGTCCTCTCTCGACCGTTTGTGATACTCCTGCGGGGTGAGCCCGTCGAGGCTCGAGTGCAGGCTGTGGTGGTTGTAGTCGTCGCGCCATGCCGCGATCAAATGGCGGGCATGGCGGAGGTTGTCGAACAGGTGTTCGTTCAGGCATTCCTCACGCATACGCCCGTTGAAGCTTTCCACCAGACCGTTCTGCATTGGCTTGCCGGGCGCGATGTAATGCCAGCCAACTTTGCGATCTTCCTGCCATTTCAGGATCGCATTGGAAGTCAGTTCGGTCCCATTGTCGCTGACCACCATGCAGGGGTATCCACGCATTTCAGCGATCCGATCCAATTCACGCGCAACGCGATCACCAGACAAAGACGTATCAACCACAGCGGCCAGACATTCACGGCTGAAGTCGTCGATCACATTCAGAATGCGGAACCGGCGACCGCAGGACAGGCTGTCAGACACGAAGTCCAGCGACCACCGCTGGTTCGGACCTTGCGGGATCGCCATGGGGGCTCTGGTGCCCACGGCACGCTTGCGTCCGCCCCGTCTACGAACGGTTAAACCTTCTTCGCGGTAGATCCGGTAAAGCTTCTTCCAGTTCACGTGCCAGCCTTCGCGTTTCAGCAGGATGTGCAATCTACGATAGCCAAACCGGCGACGTTCTGATGACAGCTCTTTCAGCCGACCCCGCAGATCGGTATCAGCAGGCCGCTTCGACACGCGCCGATAAACACGCGGATCAATACCTGCCAAAGCACAGGCCCGCTTCTGAGTGTATCGCTTCTCTTTCATGGCCCAGCTCACCGCTCTTCTGCGTGACCCAGGCCTCAAAAGTTTTTCCCAGCATTTGCTTGAGCGTCGACACGTCCATCATCTGCTCGGCCAGCAGTTTCTTGAGTTTGGTATTCTCGGCCTCAAGCGCCTTCAGCTTCTTTGCATCAGACACTTCCATGCCGCCATATTTGGATCGCCATTTGTAAAAGGTCGCATCGCTGACACCATGCTTGCGACACAGATCAGCCGCCGTCGCGCCTGCCTGATGCTCCTTCAATATCCCAATAATCTGTTCTTCGCTGAAACGGCTTCTCTTCATCGTCTGTCTCCTTGTTGGAGAACAGGCTAACTCAGAACACCGGACTTTTCAGGGGAGCAGGTCATAGAGGATCAACTAAAACCATGGAAGTATAGAAACTTCCGCCATGGTACGGTGTAATGCTCTTCCACTTGATTGGATCCGGGCTACTTAGTCGCAGACAAATAAATGTACCTCTTAGTTGCGGCTGACCCTGTGTCCTTCCCCCTAGAACTCGGCCAGTCTTCAATGACCGATCTGGCAACGTGGGCTACAACGCAGCGATGGTCGCGCCGCAAGAGCAACTGAATGCTGCGTCAGCAATAACTGTCTGTTCACAAGTCCGCATTGCCTGCGGCCCGGTCACCCAGCCGATCAGATCCAATGTCTGGTATGGGCTGGGAGCGGTCAACTGACCGAAACCGTCGGATGTCGGCAAAGAGCCCGGTCCAGCAGTTGTCTTTTCTCGCTGCGTGCGCTCGCAGCACATAGTTTGCTGCTATTACGCCCTGAGTGACGCTGCCGCTCGGCGGGAAAACCAGCCGTTCGTGAACAGCGCAGCAAGAATTTCTTTAGCAATTCACGAGACGCGGACAAAGGGCGATTTCGCTGCGGATGCGCCAACGCCTGCTTACCGGATTGGCCAGTCTAAACAAAGTAGAAGCAACCGATCTATCGGCCCGGATGCGTCCATGCGCCTAGAACTCGAAGATGTCCTGAGCTTCGCTGAGCGCATAGATAATAGACATCTGAGCGACATCAGCGGACGGCTCCACTGTTCGCCATTTCAAAGCAGATATCCGTCTCTCATGCGCTGTTGGACGGTACTGAGCATACTATTTCTGATGCTTCGATCCGAGAGACTGACTGCAATGAGTGCGGAAAAAAGCACAAACGCTTAAGCATTGGGCGCAGAATTTGCGTCGTGACCAAGCTGTGAAACACTCACCAGTTCAATGAGATCATCAAAAGAGGACCCTGTGGTCCCTCCTTCTGCCAATAGAAATCACAATGATTTCATTTCCGTGAAGAATAAGGCAACGAATTTCCTTGCCAGACTATCATTATAAACTTTAGCCTAAATGAATACAGCTTTCCGCCCAGAGCAGGGCAAAACTATTTGTTACAGGAGCGCTTAATGCTCAACAGTTTGAAAAAAAGCTTTGTCGGCGTCGTCTGTTTTGCAGTGTTTACGGTTTCAGTTTTTGCTGACGAAACGGTCGTTGATGGAATGCGAAACGCAACTCTAAACGATGTCAAAGGGTTGATAGGACGGCAGTTTTCTGACGGCCGGCTCACCATGAGTCGCAGTGGATCAACTTTTCATCAAACCGGAACCCGTGTTTTTCGAGCGAGCGTTGTGGGGCGTTTTCGCGGCGTCGTGTCGCAAGCCGACGTCATAACGCTGGATGGAGAGATCTTCGAAATCAGTGGGATTTTGCCAATTCCTCGGCGGGGATATCCCGGATACATCGCTCTCCGTACTGGGTCTGCGCAGCTAGCTTACTCGATTCGTTATTCAGATCTACTTCCTCTCGCGCTTATCGCAGACGCGGGAGCCACGAGCCTATACTCGTTGACGTCCGATATCAACGACAGCACGCTGAACAGCGCCACAAGTATAAACCAATGGGCGGCCGAAGCAGGTATGGTGATATTTCAGGATCAAGAGGAAGTGTCTGCGATTGAAATTGCGGGGACGCCGATCCACTACGCGTTGAGGTTCGCTGACCTCTGCAATAGCTGTGAATCGGGCGAAATCACTGGTTTCGCCGATGCGATTAACCGCCAGAATGGCGTTTCGCGGACTAGCAACACAACTGACGACAGCTGGATTATATCGGATGTAGGCGTCCGATTTGAAGCTATAGTTAGCAGTAACGAGCTGGGTATTGATGGAATAATGACGCGCAATCGTTGGTCGATCGGAGATGGCCAAGATACTGCCTTAGTTACCAGTGTTTCGGCATTGTCAGCCGAGATTGTTATGGACTTCTATCTTCAAGCCGCCGAAGCGACTGCCGCATGTCTTGGCCCAAATCCTCCGGCAGACTGCATTTTTCTCTCTGAGGAGGTTTTCCCTCAGCTATACGAGAATGCAATCCGCGAAGCATCGCTTTTGAGGCTCAATCCTGACAGCCTACTTATGGAAAACGGGAACTTGGACTTCATGTCCATCGGTCAAAAAGGAGCACAGGCTATCACACGCGCAGAGATCGCGTTCGAAACACTGGCACTTTTGAGACACGCTAAAGCGGTCGATCCCAACAGTTGGCGTGCTTTCATGTCTTCGATGTCTACCGATCAGATTATGGAACAGAATCTTCAAGACTGGCGTCGCTATGCAGGTGCGCTTCAAAGCTCTGCCCGGTAACGTTTGCGGCAAAACCCGACATGCAGAAGTTTTATCACTGCTTCCCAAGGCCGCGGGTTTCGGACAGGCGAAGTTCTACGGAACAGCGGGCAAAAGGTGTGTCCATTCTGCGCTGCATAGCGGAATTCGGGCTTCTTCTGACACCGGAAACCTCACAAACCCGCAGTTCTCGGCAAAGCTGCCGAGCATGCTTCACACTGACCACTCGCAACGAGTTGACCACCGCTAAACGGCGTGTCGTCGGCGGCCAAAGCCTAGACGTATCTCATTCTGATTTGTTTGGGACCTTTGCAATTGGGATCTCGCAGGCTGCTGCGCGGACAGTCGGACTGCAGCCTGTAGTTTATCACTATCGGTCGGAACTAGCCGACAGTCTTTCGGAGAAAATACAAGAGAAGATGGAAGAGGTCCGCGCTCTGCTAGGTGTACTAGCATATCTTGAAGCGTCTGTCGGAGCCCCAGACAAGTTCCGAACTACACATGAACTACGAGCAAGCGGATATGTTTCAACGACTTCAGAGCGCGCTGTTCGGTTAATCGAAGCCCTGCCGAAAACCACTCGGAAACAACTCTTCGACGCAGTAACGGAGCTTCCGAGATCTACGTCATGGAACCTGATCGACTGGCTCGATCATTTTGGCGACCATTTTCAGACCGCAGATGGACAGGCGCAAATTGGTACGCTGAGTTACTATATGCAAAATGAATGGCGCGTGGGCCGAATGCAATTCGGTGACCGCGAAGTTGTTGGTTTGGACGATACCTCGCACCCAGCAATCCTAGAGGTTCGCGATGTCCTTTCGTTGATTGATACATCGTTCTTCACGCCAACGATCCTTAGTGAGTGCGCTCTGCTTGCAACAGTGCAAAATCACTACTTTTTTGATCACGTAGTGGAGGTTATTTGTCCTCGAGCCGCTACACGGGATGTCGAAGTAATTCTGCAAAATACTGACCCAAACCAGTTTGTTCGTACTAGCCACCGATTTGCTGCCAATAGTGTGTTTGAGAGGAAAACAGTTGGATAAAATCTCCTTATATGAATGGCTGGGGCTTGGGGTTGATGCTCTTGTGCCTTTGGTAATCGCAATAATCGCCATACTGGGGAAACGCTATGTGGATTCACTTGAACGCCGCCGTTTCGCTTATGAAATGGGTATAACTTGGCGGACTGAAACCTTCCGTGAACTAGCAACTAACCTGAACTTATTAACAAAGTTCCATTGCTACGTTGGTGACTGGCGCATTCTGTCTCCGGGCGATGCCCGTGATGCTAAGAGACGCTGTGACGAATTGGTATTTGCCAACGGCTTCTTGTGGTCGGACGAATTCTTGAGGGTTTGGCAGAGGTTCAACGACGAGGCCTTTGTGGAAAACCGAGGGCCCTCTTCTAGCTTCCTATTGCGTGCAAACGTTGATCGGTATCGAGAACTTGCCAGCTGGAAGGACGAGTATGTTGACTTCTTCGTTCCGAGTAGCGATCGCATTCGACGAAGCACGTTTCGTCCTTTGGTCGACGATGTGCTCAAACGCGCGGCACAAGAGGTAGGAATAGTGCGGTAGACAATGCCAGCTGTTACGGCTCACAAAGGCTATTTCAGGCATTGTTAAGCCATTATCTCAGAGAGCGGAGGCCTAAGACGGTATAACACTCTCTAACTGGGAAAACCTCAGAGCAACGTATCTTTTCGTACTCTGGAGCAATTAATTTCTTTCTAGGAGTTCAACGTTTCCCAATCATCAGTAGCTGTCTGAACACAGTCAAGTTCAACAGCGCATGGATCGTTCAGTTCTAAGCCGCCTTCGGATCAGGAAACCGCATTGGCTGCTTTGTCCCGCGTCTGACCTGTAAGATCAGTTTGCCGCGAAGGTGCGGTTCAGGTTTTGAACATTTGCCGCCTATTAGTGATCGGTCTGGAGAAATCTGCCGCACGACAGCAATACACGTGCTGCACATGCGAACGGATACCGCGCCAGCAAGAGCCGCACCTGCATAAGTCCGGTTTGTCCGCATAGCGGACCGCGACGCCTACCCAAATCGAGCGCGTGAAGCAAATACCCACTGTGCAGGTTGAGATTGCGGCAACTTTCGCGCGAAGCGGAAGGCGGCACTAGGCCGCCCAGTGTCGGATGGCTGGGTTTGCAACCCCGGCCACCCAGCTCCTGAAATCAGGAGTGCCGGTTTGGTTCTAACGCTGCGCCAAACGTTCATTGAGCCAGTCCAGCACTTCACTCTCCAACCAACCGACCCGGTTTGGGCCCAGCTGTACCCGCTTAGGGAATTGGCCTGCCTTCTCCAGACGCCCGATGTGTTGCGGTGAGTACAAAACCAACTCCTTGACCTGGCGTTTTGATAGTATCCTCATCACGATCTCTCCATGAATGAAGAGCATCGCGATGCTCGGGTTTCGACAAATCTCCCGAGAGACCCCCACGCTACTCCGCTAGATAACCACTTTCAAGAATTCACCGATCTTGCAGTTTGCCGGTATGGAAGCACGATTGCTTGCTTCTTCTTCATCCGACACTCGCGGAAAACGGCATCGATCAACATCATATCGCACGTTGTTTGGATCTCGCCAGTAGCACTCGTCTGCAATGATATCGAGTGCACTTCTCATATTCTCAGCGTCTTTGTACCGCAAAACCTCGGAGACAATGGACGGGGCTTCTTCGGCCAGAAACCGCTCTTCCATTACATAATCTAAATTTGTCGATGTATTCATATACTTGGAATCTAACAAAAAACTGGCATTTTTCGAATCCAACTGCGAGTCACAAAACAGAATCTGTCAAGAGTCAAATAAACGCCCCAGGTGAGCTTCATACGATGTCACTGCGACTTTCATCTCTTCTAGGTACGTGTGCCGATTGTATATCGCGGCCACGCCGCTGATCGTCCCAGAAACGTGATTGAGTAGCTTTTCAGTGACATGGATAGGTGTGCCGATTTTGGCATGTGTCGTTGCAAATGTGCGCCGCAGATCATGCAAAGTGTATGGCGCGACGTCTTCAAGGTTTGCGTCGAACCGTGATTTGGCTTTGCCCCAGCCATTGAACACCGTACCCGCTGCGTGACTGGACGGGAAAAGATAGCTGTTGATCCGTGGGAGTCCGGTTAGCGCATCTTCGAATAACGCTCCGATGGGGATGGTGAGTGCTCGACCATTTTTCGTGAGTTCCGCCGGAAGGCTGATCGTGCCTTCAACTTCATCAAGGAAGCCCCATTGCAGGTTGGCGGCTTCGTTCCGGCGCAATCCCGTCAGGATCAATACTTGGACAATGGGTCCGTACGGATACGGGGCTCGTTTCGCTTCACTCCAGACCGACCTTAGCTCCTGGTCATTGAGCACCCGTTCGCGGGCTTGCGCTGGCTTGAACCCTTTAACTCCCTGCAATGGGCTAGATGCTAGCAGGTCTTCGCGAATGGCCCAATTGAAAAGAGTGCGCGCGGCAACAAATGCATGATGTTGTTCACTAGCGGAAGTCTTAATGCCACGAATGCGATGGAGCACGTCTTGCTTGCTGATGTCTGCTAAGTTTCGTTGGCCAAACTTGAAGTGGGCATCCAGACGCTTCCGATAATAGACTACAGTGTTTGGCTTGTTCTTGCGTTCGCAGTCCGTCAGGAACTGATCTCGAGCAGTTGACCAAGTGATTGATCGCTTCGCGTCCAGGCCCAGCGTGAATTCGGCCAGCAGTTCTTTGGCTTTGTCGCGCGCTTGTTTGAGGCTGACTGTGGGGTAGCGACCAATGGTCCTGCGGGTTCGGTTGGGGCCATACACCACGACGAAGCTCTTTGTGCCGCCTTGAGACACGCGAATTCCAAACCCAGACAGACCTTCATCCCAGAAGGTTATTTGTCCCGATGTGGGTACTGAGAGGGACTTCAATGTGCGGTCAGACAGGGCAACGGATGGCATTCTTAGGCTCACTAAAGGCTCAGAAAAAGCGCGTGTTTGGGTGTTATGCAGTGTTCTTCTATGTTCAGGTTTTCAGTAATTATATAGTTAAATCATATACTTGTGTTTGTTTATGTTCAGCTATGAAAATCATTCAGAAAGGGTTGAAAATCCTCGTGTCGGTGGTTCGATTCCGCCCCGGGCACCACTTTTATCTCCGTTGTCGAAAATTGCTGCTCACTCGGACAGAGTAAGGTCGTTTGTTGCGGCCTATTTATGAAAATCGCAGTTTGCGACGGCAATCGGGTGGTCACACGGGCGCAGCAGTTTTGAGTAAACTTTCAACTGCGCCTTTCTGCATTGGCGGTCCGGGTAAATCGGAACCGTTTGTGCGACGCTGGAAGCATGGCAAAAGCCGTGGAGTAAGAACGCCGAACAGCCAAAAAAGACCGCAGAGACCACCGCTCATATTGGTAGCGGCGAGACCGGTGACACGGAAAAAAAGACACTTGATCCCGGTGCTGTATCAGAGACATTGATTGGGCGTGACATAAGGGCCCGTTCCATGACTTGGACACGCAATGGATAAAACCGCTCCAGTCCCTTCGCAGGATCAAAAAACATCCGTTGGGGTTAGAGCCAACCGTTGAAAACAAGCGCTATTTGCCCGTCAAAACCAATTCCTCAATCTCTCGGTCGCCCATCACCCCGACAGGTCGCAACGCCATTGTCAGCACAATGACCAGCCCCAGCATGACGCCCGAAAGTCCCAGTACCTCTGGCAGATCGATGCCGATCACGACGGGTCCTGTTTCCAGCCAGCGGACCACCTCCAGTCCGAATGAGATCGCGAAGGTGCCCAGAACCGCACCTGTCACCGTGCGCATGCCGCCGAAGATCAGCATCGCGAGGGTCAGAAAGACGTGGTTGAAGTAGAAGGGCCGTGCCGAAATCGTGCCGAGGAAATAGGCATAGGCGATTCCAGCGCAGGCGAGGATCAGCCCGGAGAGGACCCAGGCGATCAGCCGGAGGCGTGTGACGTTCACGCCCATGGCTGCTGCCCCCGTTTCGTCGTCGGCCGAGGCGCGCAGCATCACGCCCCAGTGGCTTTCGCGAAAGCCACGCACGATGAACACCACGACAACGGCAAGCACCACGATGGAGGTCAGGGAAAACACCTGCGGGATGCCAAAGAATGCCTGATTGCCTTTGAAAATGTCGGTCCGGTAGAGGAAAATCGAATGCACGATCACCAGTACCGCCAGCGTTGCGATCGTGGCCCCTGTGCCGGTCATGCGTACGATGAAGACCCCCACCAGAAGCGAGATGCTTCCGGTAATGATCAGCGCGACGATGGCCGACATGATGGGATCAAGCGCGAAGGCGTTGAGGCCCCAGGGCGCATCGGGCAAGGCGATCTGCTTCATCGCGACCGGGGTCACACAGATTGCTGCGGCATAGGCCCCGATGCCCATGAAAGCGCTGTGGCTGAGGTTGGTCAGCCGGGAATTGCCCATGAACACCTGTAGGCCCAGCACGACGATCAGATTCACAAAGGCGCTGTAAACCAACCGGAGTTGATAGTTCGATGCGAAGAAGGTGGCCAGCACCCCAATTGCGATCAGAATGGCGGCCAGCATACACGCACCGACAACACCGCGTTTCTGGCTTCGGGTAAGGGTCAATGCTTGTCCCCCTTTTCCTTGGCGGGGCTGAGAATGCCATCAGGGCGCCAGACGAGGATCAGCGCGATGATGCCAAAGACAAACGCGTCCTTCAGACCGCCGTAATCCTGCGGCAGCAGGACCAGCATGCCCACCTCGACCGCACCCAGCAGGAATCCGCCCAGCACAGCGCCCGGCAGGCTGCCAAACCCGCCGACGACGCAGGCGACAAAGGCTTTGAGCACCGGGTTGAACCCGAAATGCGGATCGACCGACCCGCGCCGCGCCATGATGAAGATACAGGCGAGGCCAGCCAGCAGCCCCGAGATCAGGAAGGCCAGCGCAAAGACCCGGTTGGCGCGGATGCCGCTCAGCCGCACCATCTCGAAATCCAGCGAGGCCGCCCGCATCGCGAGCCCGAGGGTGGTTCTTTGCAGGAACAGCACGAGGCCGATGATCACCACGACGGTTGTGACGGATTCGAATATTTGCAGCGATGAGATCTGCACCCCGAACAGCATCACCGGGGCGTCGAGAAAATAGAGCGACGTCACTGCAATCGGGCGGGGCGAGATGAATAAAAGAAAAAGGTTCTGAAGCACGATGGAGACGCCGAAGGCCGTCAGAAGCCCCGTTGTCGGATCGGCATAGCGCACTGGTCGGAACGCGACGCGCTCCAGCGCGACCGAAGTCAGCGCAGTCGCCGCCACGGCCCCAACGATGATGATCAGTGGATTGGCCGTCACCAGCGCTGCGAAGGCAACCATGGTATAGCCGCCCACCGCGATCACTTCGCCATGGGCAAAGTTGACCAGCCCCATCACCGAAAAGACAATGGCGAGGCCCAGCGCCAACAACGCGTATTCTGCACCAAACGACAGGGCGTTGATGATCTGTTGTGCGACGTAGTCCATCTCAGCCCAGCCCCGTCAGTTTCGCCATCATGTCCGTGCTTCCGCCCAGTTCCGCCGCTGTGCCTTCGGCCTGTATCCGGCCATTGTTCAGCAGGTAGCCATAGTCCGAGATCTGCAGAGCCTGCCGCGCGTTTTGCTCAACCAGCAGGATCGTCATACCTTCGGTTCGCAGCTTTGCGATCATCTGGAACACCTGCGCGACGATACGCGGGGCCAACCCGAGGCTGGGTTCGTCCAGCAGCAGGATTTTTGGCTTGGACATCAGCGCGCGTGCAATGGCCAGCATTTGCTGTTCGCCTCCCGAAAGGGTGCCGCCCGGTTGAGTGCGCCGTTCACCAAGGATGGGAAATGTCTCGAACCACCGCTCAATATCGGCCTGCACGTTTTCGCGATCCGCCCGGATGCCGCCACCGATGCGCAGGTTTGCCTCAACACTCAGATTGCTGAAAATGCGGCGCCCTTCAGGGGATACGGCGATGCCGCGACCGATGCGGTCCTCGACGGACACTTTGGCCAGATCGGATCCTTCCAGGGCGATGGTGCCCTTTGCCTGTGCAATCCCGCAAATTGCTGAAATTGTGGAGGTTTTACCGGCGCCATTGGGTCCAAGCAGCGCCACGCATTGCCCTGTGCCCACGCTCAGGGAAATGCCGTGCACCGCCTCGATGGGGCCGTGAAAGACGTGAAGGTTCTGGATTTTCAGCATGGTGGGGAAGGGGCGCGACCGGTTGGGTCGCACCCCGCGTTGTTTACCAGTCGGACGGTACGTTGTCCGGCACCACATTCGACACGAGAACACGCTTGCCGTCTTTATACCCAATCACGGGGATGGTGCGCTGCGCATAAGTCTTGGTGTCCTTGAAAGAGATGCTGTCGACCGTCAGCACCGGGATGCTGTCCGCCTCGCGGATGGTTTTTGCGATGGTTGCGGGATCGGTGCTGCCCGATTGCTCGACCGCCCAGGCAACGGCCTTGACTGTGTCCGCGCCAGTCGCGGGGAACAGGCCCGGCACGTCAACACCCAACTCCTTACACTCGGACATGAAATTCACCACGGCACTGTCGGCCTGGCTTGGGGCCAGCGTCGCAAAGAACACCTTGTCGAGGATTGCAGGATCGTCCGTACCGATGGCGTCCAGCGATGGATCGTCAAAGCCGTCAGACCCCACGACCCATGCGTCAATGCCCGCACTGCGCAACTGGCGGACCAGTACACCAACGTCCGGCATGATGGAGGAAATGTAGACTGCGTCGATCTCTTCACCCAAGGCGCGCATCTCGGCAATCTGGGGCGACCAGTCCGACGTGCCAAAGCTGAAGTTCAGGGTGCTCAGCACCTTGCCACCATTTGCTTCGATGACGTCGCCAAACCACAGCGGGGTTTTCGCAGACCAGCTGCCGCCTTCGTCAGAGGTCAGCAGAACGACGTTCTTGACCCCATTTTCCAGCGCGTAGTTCGCCGCAGCCGTTGCGGTGAATGGGTCAGGCGACACTCCGGTAAAGAAGTTGTCGACGATGCCTGCGTGCATTTCAACTTGGGTAGACTGTGGCTGGAAAATCGACACGCCATAGCCTTGCGCGATCTGGGCCACCGGGATCATCGTGTCGGAAAAGGGGATGGTGCCCAGCATCACCGCGCCTTCGTCGAGGAACTTTTGCGCCAAGGAAATTGCGGTCTGCGTGTCCGCTCCGGAGTCCTGAACCAGAATCTCGATCATCTTGCCGTCTACGCCGCCGTCGGCATTGATCATTTCCGCCATGCAGCGCGCGCCCTGCCATTCTGCATATGGCGCGTAGTCACCTGTCATTGGCACGCCAAGGCCGATCTTGATCGTCTCTTGCGCGAAGGCCGGTGTCACCAATGCGGTGCACGCGAGGGCCGTGAGGATACTCTTTTTCATGTTCGTCTCCTTGTTGGGGGTCTTGTGAATTTACGCAACGGCGTCCACCTCTTCTCCGAGGTAGGCGCTGATGACTTTGGGGTTCTTGGTGATCTCTTGCGGACTGCCTTCGGCAATGATCGCGCCCATATCGAGCACGGTGATGCGGTCACACAGGGTCATGATGAATTTCAGGTCATGATCGATGACGAAAAGCGCGCAATCCGCCTCGCGCTGCACCCATTTCAAAGCACGACCGAGTGTTTCGGTTTCTTCCTCGTTCATGCCCGCGGCGGGTTCATCCAGCATCAGAACCTTGGGCCTGAGCGCCAAACCGCGCACGATCTCCAACCGCCGCTGATCGCCGTAGGACAAGGCATTGGCCGGTGACGTGAGTTTGTCTTGAAGACCAAATTCCTGGATCGCGGCGTCGGGCAGCGCCGCACTTCCGGCGGCATAGCGGGCGACATCAATGTTCTGCTCGACGCTCAGGCTTGGAAAGACACGCAGGTTCTGGAACGTCCGCGCGATGCCCAGCCGTGCGCGTTGATGGGCGGTCTTGCCCGTCAGCAAAGTGCCGTCGAGCGTCATGGTCCCTGTCGTGGGCACCAAAAGTCCCGAGATCAGGTTCACAAGTGTCGATTTGCCCGCACCGTTCGGACCGATCAGCCCGCGCACCTCGCCGGTTTCCAATACGAAGGACACGTCGCGGACGGCCTGTACTCCGCCAAAGGATTTGCTGACACCGCTCAACTCCAACATGGGCGCCTCTGACCGGTTTGGGGAATGGGGACGGTCATGCGCTTGCCAATTCCGCGACAAGTTCTGCCGTGGTGACCTGTCGGCAATACCCTTTGATCGTCTGGATCGAATGAGCGTGGCGCTCGGGCGTGTAAGTGAGGCAGGCGTCCGTCACCTGCGTGACCAGATAGCCCAGATCACAGGCATCGCGGATGGCGCTTTCGACGCATTGATCGGTGATCAACCCTGAGATCACCAGTTGTTTGACGCCCAGATTGCGCAGGACATAATCGATATGGGTCGAGATGAAGACCGAGGAGGAGGATTTGGCGAACACCATCTCGTCACCCACTGGCGCGATTTCATCAATCACCTTGCCGTCCCATGACCCTTTGGGCACGTTGAATCCGGTGATCTTGTAATCCAGTGACCGGTCGCGCCCGTCCAGCGTGAGGCTTTCTATCGTGGTATACATCACCTCGATATCAGCGGCGCGGCAGGCGGTCTGAATGGCCTGCATATTCGCGATGACCCGGGCGTCCAGTTCGTCAAAGAACCAACCATATTTGGCGGCAAATGCAGCTTTCGGCATGTCCTTGAATTCCCCGCCGTCGCGGTGCGCGGCAAAGTTCTGAACGTCGACGAAGAGCAGAGCGGCATCTGCGGGCACAAGCGGCAGGTCGCGGGTGAGGGTCATTGGCTGTTCTCCAGTACCGAGCGGATCGCATTCGACAAAAGGTCAGCCCAACGCGTGATCCCGGCGTCATCCCTCAGATGATCGTTTCGGACTTCGATTAACGTGTGTCGCACGCCGCGGGTTTCCGCGTGGCGCGGGATGAACCAGTCGCTAGCATCGTCAATCTGGTAGGGCTCGTTCAGGGCCAATTTCATGTCAGGTGCGTTGGAGGAGATCGACTCCATCAAAGCGCGGGCCGTCGCTATGTCACGCCGCGCGAGAAATCCTGCATCCCACGGGCGATCGTGGCCCTGAAAATGTCGGGTGTATGAGTGAATCGCAAATGCAGCCCTGCGCGGATGGGCATCGAATGCCTCTGTGATTGCGTCATTCATAGGATCAAATATCGCCCGTTTCCGGAGCGCGCGATCCTCTGCGCTGAGCCGTTCGTTGCCCGGAACGCGGACGCCATCGCTGATCTCCGGAACTGACCCTTTGGACCCCGGCGGACGGTTGCAATCCATGACGAGGCGGCTGTAGCGCTGAATGATCAGCGGGCAGCGCAGGCGGTTCGCAACTGCGCGCGCCAACGCCTCTGCACCGATGTCCCAGCCGATGTGTTGGTCAATGGCGCCGTCTGGCAACCCCAGGCCGTGCAACGCACGCGGCACCGCCTGGCCCGCGTGTTCGCAAAGCAGCAAGAGTGGCGAAGCGGCCTGCGCATGGCACACCTCCACCGGGTCAGGATCACCGGCACCCAGCAGGTTGGCAGTTGCGGTCAAACCGCTGGTCGCGTGGCTGATGACGTCAGATCGACTCACGGTCGCTCCCCCAAGTTCTGCCCAAAGTAGACGAATGAGAAATTCCAAAGTCAAGTAATTCAAGTTGACTGAAAGAAAATTTTCAGAAACGCTGGTGCCATATACAAGGCGAATGCGTGACAACAGTGCAGATCAGAAAGAAGATCGAACAGGCATCCGATGGCTTCACGGCAGGAGAGCGCAAGCTGGCCGCTGCGATCCTGTCGGACTATCCCTACGCGGGTCTGTCCTCCATTCAGGACCTTGCCGAACGCTCAGAGGTGTCAGCGCCCTCCATTTCGCGGTTCATGACCAAGATCGGGTTGGCTGGGTATCAGGAATTCCAACGCTCTCTGATTGCCGAACTGAAAGACGGCGACCGCAGCCCGGTAGAGGTGCACGAGCGTGGCCGCCACATCGAAGGGGACTATCTGTCGGACTTCCTCGCCAAGGCCAGCGCGCAAATGGCGATTGCCGGCGACGCCATCACCGAAGAGCAGTTCAATCGCGTCTGCACCTTGCTCACCAATCCGAAACACAGCGTTTATGTCATCGGCGGGCGGATCAGTGATACGATTGCCGCCCATTTGTCCTTTCACCTGCGCCAGGCGCGGCGCAGTGTCTTTCACTTGCCGTCAGACCCCGAAACCTGGCCGGAATACCTGTTGCAGATGAAGGCGGGGGATATCTTTTTCGTCGTGGATTTTCGACGTTATCAAACGTCGCTGGCATCTGTTGCTCGACTGGCCCGCGATGAACGCAACGCCCGCGTCATCGTCATGACCGACAAGTGGATTTCACCAGTCGCGCGCCACGCCACCGACGTTCTGCCAGTGCCCATCGAATCCGGTACGTTGTGGGACACATACTCCTCTGCCCTCGCCATTATCGAAGCCATCGTGACCCGCATTGCCGAAGACAACTGGGAACACACTCGCACCCGGATCGAAAGCTGGGACAGCCTGCGCGTCACCTCGAAGGATACGACCGAATGACCCCGATGCCCCTGATTTTCGCGGCAACCTGCGACCTTGCAGGCAAATTGCGTGGCAAGGCCTTTCCCGCCGACCAACTTGAAAAACGCCTGAGCCGCGGGGTGGGGTGGGTGCCCACAAACGTGCAGATCACGTGTTTTGACGGGATTGGGGAAAGCCCGTTCGGGTCTTTGGGTGATCTGTTGCTGGTCCCCGATCCCGATTGCGAGGTGAACGTCGCCTTCGGTGACAAAAGCCCGGAACACTTCATGCTGGGCGACATCGTAACGCTCGACGGTGACCCTTGGGCGTTCTGCACCCGGCATCTGTTGCGCGACGCTTTGGACCGTCTGCACAGGCTAAGCGGCGCGCGTCTGTTTTCCGCCTTTGAACATGAATTTCAGTTGAAAGGCGCAGATCTGCCTAACGAAGGATTTGGTCGCAACGCGTTTGAAGGCCAGCGCGCGCTGCTGCAAACCCTGATGGGTGCGCTCAAGGCGGCAGGCCTGGCCCCCGACAGCGTCATGAAGGAATACGGGCCCAACCAATTCGAGGTTGTCGTCGCCCCGGTGATCGGCGTGACATCTGCCGACCAAGCGGTGATCCTGCGTGAATTGACCCGCTCTGCCGCCCGGCACGTGGGCGAAGAGGCAACATTTGCGCCGATCCTCGACACGGCCTCAGTCGGCAATGGTGTTCATATTCACCTGAGTTTTCAGGATGAGGACGGCGCACCGCTCACCTATGATGAAAACGGCCCCTGCGGCATGTCGGAGCTCACAGATGCGTTCGCTGCTGGTGTGTTGACATACATGCCGAACATTCTGGCACTCACCGCGCCGTCTGTGGTGTCTTATGAACGGCTCACCCCGCATCGCTGGTCGGCGGCCTACAACAATCTCGGGTTTCGCGACCGCGAAGCATCGCTGAGGGTTTGCCCGGTCACGTCAAAGGACCCCGCCTCAATCGCCAAGCAATTCAACATCGAATACCGCGCGGCGGATGCCGCAGCCTGTCCGCATCTGGCGCTGGCGGCGGTCGTGCATGCGGGATGTCAGGGGATCGAGGACGGGCTGCGTGCGCTTGCCGCGACCGAGGATGACCTGTCGCTGTTATCGCCTGCAGAACTGACAGCACGTGGCTTTACCCGGCTGCCCGAGACCTTGGAGGCGGCACTGGATGCATTTACCGGCAATGCCACGGTCACAGGTTGGTTTCCCGCGCAATTCTCGGACGTCTACCGCGCCCACAAAGAGGCGGAGATCGCGCATGTCGCAGACATGGACACGGCCGCCAAATGCGCCGCCTATGCGGAAACGTACTAGGGCAGGCTGATGAAACTGGCGCTTTGGCAGACCCGACCCGTTTCAGGCATTGAGGCAGCATTGAAAGCGCTGAGCGATGTTGCCGAAATAGCTGCGTCTGAAGGTGCAGATCTTCTGGTGACGCCCGAGATGTACGTGGGTGGTTACAATATCGGCGCGGAACGCACCGCTGCGCACGCAGATAAAGCCCCTTTTGTTGTAGAAAGCCTCAAGGCGATTGCCAAGACGAGAGGGATTGCACTTGTCGCGGGCCTTGCCCTTCCCGGCAACCCGCGCCCCTACAACGCCTGCGTCGCCATCGACAAGACCGGCGAAGAGGTTGCGCGCTATCACAAGACGCATCTGTTTGGTGGCGTGGACCGCACGCAGTTTACGGCGGGCGATGCGCTTTCGCCAGTCTTTGATCTGAATGGTTGGAAGGTCGCCCTCGCCATCTGCTATGACGTCGAATTCCTCGAACTGACCCGTGCGCTGGCCCTGCGCGGGGCTGAAACCATCATCTGCCCCACCGCCAACATGACCCCGTTCGACAGTGTCGCCACCCGCCTTGTGCCCGCGCGAGCCGAGGAAAATGCGATCTACATGGCCTATTGCAACTACGTCGGGGCAGAAGGGCAGTTTGCCTACAACGGCCTGTCCTGCGTTGCCGCGCCGGACGGCAACGATCTCGTCCGGGGGGCGGAAGCCGACGATATGCTGTACGCCACTCTGGACCGCGCGGCATTGAACGCCGCACGCAAGGCTCAAACCCACCTAACCGACCGCCGCGCTGACCTTTACGGAGACCTGGGATGAAGCCTGTCACCGTCTTCGGTCCCGACTTCCCCTTTGCTTATGACGACTGGATCAAACACCCCGGCGGGTTGGGATCGTTGCCGCAAGAGGCGCACGGTGACAAAGTCGCCATCGTCGGTGCGGGCGCTGCCGGTGTAATCGCAGGCTATGAGTTGATGAAACTCGGCCTGCGGCCAATCCTGTTCGAATCCGGCCAATTCGGTGGACGCCTGCGCTCGCAACCCTTTGAGGGGGCCGAAGACGTGATCGCCGAACTGGGTGGTATGCGCTTTCCGGTCTCGGGTTCCGGGTTCTACCACTATGTCGACCTGCTCGGCCTCGACAGTGCGCCGTTTCCCAATCCACTGACCCCAGCCGCCGGGTCCACGGTGATCGACCTGCTAGGGCAGACTTACTACGCGCACACTCTCCAAGACCTTCCGCCGCTTTTTCAGGAGGTCGCGCAGGCCTATGACGCAGCGCTTGAAGAAGGAGCGCGTTTTGCCGACCTCAAACAAGCGATCCGCGACAGGGACATTCCTCGCATCAAGGACATCTGGAACCCGCTTGTGTCTGCTTGGGATGAACGGACCTTTTATGACTTCGTGGTCTCTTCAGAGGCGTTTCAAAAGCTGTCCTTCCACCACCGCGAGGTGTTTGGACAGGTGGGGTTTGGCACCGGCGGCTGGGACAGCGATTTTCCCAATTCCATGCTCGAAATCCTGCGCGTCAACGTGACGGAATGCGATGACCACCAGCGATACATTGTCGGCGGCGTCGAACAGGTGCCGCGCCGACTTTGGCAGCACGCGCCGGACCAGATTGTGCATTGGCCTGCCGGTACGACATTGCGCCAACTGAATGGGGGTGCCACCCGCGCTGGGGTGAAACGTATCCGGCGGTTGAGCGATGATCAGATCGAAGTCACGGACAGTTGGGGCCGGACCGAAGGTTTTGGCGCCGTGCTTGTCACCTGCCAGACCCACCTGCTGACCACCCAGATAGATACCGAAGAAACGCTGTTTTCCCAAGACCTGTGGATGGCGCTGGACCGCACCCGCTACATGCAATCGGCCAAGACATTCGTGATGGTTGACCGACCGTTCTGGAAGGACAAGGACCCTGCGACTGGGCGCGATACGATGTCGATGACGCTCACGGATCGCATGACGCGCGGGACGTATCTGTTCGACAATGGCCCGGACAGACCTTCGGTCATTTGCCTCAGCTATGCGTGGATGACTGACGCGCTCAAGGTTCTGCCACTTCCCGTGGAGCAGCGCGTGGACCTGGCCCTATCCGCTCTGGCAAAGATTTACCCGGGTGTTGATATCCGCGGGCATATCATCGGCGATCCGATCACGGTCAGTTGGGAAGCGGATCGCAATTTTCTGGGGGCCTTCAAGGGTGCGCTGCCGGGGCACTATCGTTACAATCACCGCATGTTCGGCCATTTCGTGCAAGGCGATATGCCCGCCGCCGAGCGCGGTATCTTTATCGCGGGCGATGGGGTCAGTTGGACACCGGCCTGGGTCGAGGGGGCGGTTCAGACGTCGCTGAACGCGGTTGCGGGCATCATCACCCATTTCGGCGGCTGTACTGCACCCGACAACCCGTCACCAGTCGATGCCTATGCGCTGCATGGACCCATCCGGCTGAACGGGTAAGATCAGGCACGCGCGGGGACGACGTCGCATCAATGGGAGGCTGAAATGAGCTGCAATCACACGATCCACAAACACCAGCATCATCTGGGGTGGGACAATTCAATCGAGCCCGTGCTCAGCGTCTCGTCGGGTCAGACCATCGCGGTCGAAACGATTGATGCCTCTGGCGGACAGTTGCACGCAAAGGCGACGCTTGATGATCTCAAGGCCCTCGATTTCGACAAGGTGAACCCGGTCACCGGGCCTATCTACGTCGAGGGGGCGGAACCGGGGGACGCGATTGCGATCACCTTTCAAGAATTCCATGCTTCGGGGTGGGGATGGACAGCAAACATTCCGGGCTTTGGGCTGCTGGCGGACGAGTTTCCCGAGGCCGCGCTGCATGTGTGGACCTATGATACGGGCCTTACGAAACCCGCCGTTTTCGCGCCATTCGGGCAAGTGGCACTCAAACCCTTCGTCGGCACGATTGGTCTGGCGCTGGCCGAGGTCGGGCACCATAGCGTCGTGCCGCCCCGTCGCGTGGGTGGCAACCTCGATATCCGCGACAACTGTCGGGGAACAACGCTCTATCTGCCGGTCGAAGTGGAGGGTGGCCTGCTGTCCCTTGGCGATACCCACGCAGCACAAGGCGACGGCGAGATTTGCGGCACTGCCATCGAAAGCCCGATGGATGTTGAGATCAAGGTCGACCTGATCAAGAACGCAGAATTCCCCTATCCCCGCCTCGAAACCAGTGGCCCTGTCACCAACCATATCGACCAGCAAGGATACCGCGTCACGACCGGCATCGGCCCCGACCTGATGCAATCCGCGCGTGATGCCGTGCGCCAGATGATCGACTGGATTTGTGCAACGGCTAAAGTCTCCCCTGTCGAGGCCTACATGCTGTGCAGCGTTGCTGGCGATTTGCGGATTTCAGAAATCGTGGACATGCCCAACTGGGTGGTGAGCTTTTACTTCCCCAAGTCGGTGCTGGGTTGAACGACGAAGCATGACTTGCATGGATGCGCGCTGCAAAGGGAGTGCGTGACCCGGGTGGCAGAGCGCAAGCATGCCAGTGAGCGACAGACGCGCTTGATGCGATTGTACCTGCAAGACGGGCGATAGTTAGGGTCCTCGATCGGACAGGCCGAGCATCGCCTCCACCGCGAACCGCTTTGCCGCGTCCGCGTTGGTCTGCGCGCTCCAGATCGCCTGGTTTGTCCACCCGTCTTGGGCAAACGGAAGGGCATGAAGGTCGCACCCCGCGCGCTCGGCCAGCCCATCTGCAACGCTTGCCGGGATCGTCGCGAGAACACCGCTGCGTGCAACAATGTCGGGCACGACTGCGAATTGCGACACGACCAGCGCCACGCGACGTGTTCGCCCAAGGCTGTTCAATACATCATCTATCGCGCCGCGCCCGTCGGGGCGAAAGGAGACGAGCAAATGGTTTGCATCGCAATACCGGTCAAGGGTCAGCGGGCGTTCTTCATCAAAATGCCCTTTGCGCGCGACGACGACAAAGGAATCGCCCAGCCAGTCACGTTGATGAAAGCGGGCGGGGATATCCGAAAAGCGCGCCAGCGCGATGTCGACCTCGCCACGGTCAAGTGCGCCATAAATGGTGTCCTTATGAAAGCCCGCAAATCGCAGATCAAACAGCGGTGCCTCTGCCGCCAGATGTGCAGCCAACAGCGGGGCGAGGCGCATCACCAGATTGTCGGGGGCTGCGATCCTGATGGTGGCCTTGGCTGTTTTCGGATCAAAGGTCGCGGGTGTTTCGAACGCTTCCGAAATCAGACCAAGGGCGGCATCCACCTTCGGAGCCAGCGCCTCGGCCCGCGCGGTTGGGATCATCCCCTGAGGTGATTTCACGAACAATGCGTCATCCAGCACCGCGCGCAGCCGCGCCAGCGCATTGCTCATCGACGGTTGCGCCAAACCGATTGTTGCCGCCGCACGGGTGACGTTGCGCTGGGCGTAGAGGGCCGAAAAGGCCTTGAGCAGGTTCAGATCGAGCGCATCAACATTCCTCATGTCAATGAAGCATATACCAATAATCAATTTCAACAATGACCGAGGTGCGTCCATATTCCAATTCAACGCAACAGACATCTTGAAAAGGATACAGCGATGAAGATTGCATTCTTGGGTTACGGCAACATGGCGGATGCACTGGCCAGCAAATGGTCCCGGAAACATGACGTGTTCTTTGGCGGCAGGTCTGCGGAAAAGGCAGCGGCACTTGCGGCGAAACACGGCGGCGGATCCGGGTCTGCGGCAGAGGCCGCTGCCTTTGGCGATGTGATCATCCTTGCCACACATAACACGGCCGTCTTTGACATAATCGAACAAGCGGGCGGTGCCGCCGCTTTCACCGGGAAAGTCGTGGTCGACATCAACAATCCAATTTCGACCGAGACATTCCTGACAACCCGCACCGACGGGCGATCCCTGACTGAAGCCATCGCCGACGCGCTTCCCGGTGCACATGTGTCCAAGGCATTCAACATGTCCCAAGCACGGGTTTGGAGCCGTGAAGACATGACATGGGATGGCCGCCCGCTGGTCGTTGGCTTCACCGCAGACGACGGTGCGGCGGAGGTTACGGCGACCCTTGTGTCCGATACGGGCGCGCAGCCTCTTTTGCTTGGTGGCAATGAATTTGCCTATCAGCTTGAGGCCATTGCAGCCGTTGTCATCAAACAGCTTTTTTCTGGCGCGGATGCGATGACGGTGATGAACCTGATCAACCCTGCCGACAAACCAATCTGAGGAGAAGAGCCATGGAATTGACAGACAAGCACTATCTGATCGTCGGCGGGTCGTCCGGCATGGGCCTTGCGACAGCCGAATTGGCGCTGGCACGGGGCGCATCGGTTGAAATCATTGGTCGGAGTGCAGGCAAATTAGACGCCGCCGCCAAGCTGTTGGCCTCGGACCGCCTGACAACCACTTCGCTGGATATGACGGACGAACCAGCAGTTAAGGATTTCTTTGCCGACAAGGCCGATGCGTCGATTGATGCGCTTGTCATATCCGCGTCAAACGCGGTGCACGGCCCCTTCGAGACGGCAGAGACTGCGGATGTCACGGCGATGTTCGCCTCAAAGTTCATGGGGCCGTTCGTCCTTGTCCGCGAGGCGCTGCCTAAAATGCGCGAGGGTGGATCGATCACCTTCTTCTCCGGCGTGCTGAGCCGCAGGCCTGGGCGCAACGGGGCCGGGTTGGCCGCTGTGAATGCTGCGGTTGAGGGCCTTGGCCGCGCTTTGGCGCTGGAGCTGGGACCGCGACTGAGGGTCAATACCGTAGCACCCGGGATGGCCAGAACCGACGCCTACGCCGCAATGCCTGCGGCTCGCAGAGAAGCGATGTTTCGATCAGTCGCCGATGGTCTTCCGGTCAAGCGGGTGGCAGATGCCGCCGATATCGCCGAGGCCGCGATGTTTCTCAGCACGAACCGGTTCACCACGGGCCATGTGCTGGATGTCGATGGCGGGCATCTGATTGCCGGGTAAGCGCCGTTGCGTGGCCTGACACGGCCACCCAAGTGACAGGCCCGGTCAACAAGCCCCGAAGACTTCATCGGAATTCGTCACTGTGATAAACTGCGGTTGATGAAAACATGGCAAGTCACCTCGGATGATGCCCGGTCGGGCCTTGCGAAATGGGCCGACGGTCTGCACGAAGCTTTCGTGCAGCTCGAACCGTTTGCCACGTCGCAGAACGGGTTTTTCGGCCAGATCAGGCAAGTCTCGACGCCCGATCTCAACGTGTCGATGGTCACTTCCAACGGGCACGAAGTACGGCGCTTGCGGCATCACATCGGGCGGCGTTCGGCGGATATCAAATTCGTCAACATCCTTAGCCGGGGGCGCAGTCTGGTCTCGCAAGGTGCGGAATTCGAGGCTGTGCCCATGGACGTGTCCATCGTCGACACGCGCGAACCTTACGCGCTCCGGCAGGACTTGCCGTTTCAACTGGTGTCGATCGCGGTGCCAGCGGATTGGGTCGATACCGACCCAGGTAGGCATTACGCCCTCAGCCGAACACCAGCGGGGCGCGAGTTATCAGGTATTTTCTGGGGGTTGGCCAATCTGCTGCTGCAAACGGATACCTCTGAGCATGACCAACGATCCGCCGTGGCGCAACAACTTCGCCACAGCCTCGGCCTGTTGCGCCGGATTGATGACAGTGACGAGGACAGGCGGACCAGTGTCGAAATGCTGCAAGGTTATATCCAGCGCCATTATGCCCAGCCTGATCTGCGTGCGGGGCGGCTGGCCACACATTTCCGCATGTCTGTGCGGCGGGTGCATCAGGTGTTCGAACCCACCGGCCAGACGGTGTCGGAATATATCAACGAGGTCAGGCTGGATGCAGCGCTCAAGCTGCTGATGGCAGCCAAGGACGGCGCGGTGTCCGTCTCCGACATCGCATGGCAAGTCGGGTTCAGTGATCCCTCATACTTCACCCGCCGCTTCACGCGCAGATTCGGGCTTTCGCCCCGGGCATTCCGGCAGGCGCAGGGCAAAGCGCCGATTGCGCATTTGTCCTAGAGTCTTTTCGCTGCCGTCCTACTCCACACCGGTATCGCACCCTTAGGCTTTCCCTGACTGCGCACTGACGCGCGGACTTACGGGAAGGACGACCAATGACAGGGTTTTCGACGCGGTTCACAGAGCGTTTTGGCACCAAGCACCCGCTGGCGCAGGCTGGCATGGCCTTTGCCGGGGAAAAGCCGGAACTGGCAATTGCAGTGTGCAAGGGCGGCGGCATCGGATCCATCGGGGTGGGGTTCACGCCCGGCGAGGTGCTGCGCGATATGATCGGGACGATCCGCGCAGCGACAGATGCGCCGTTCAACGTCAACTTCATCACCTGCTTTGGCAACGATGAACAGGTCAGGGTCGCGGCAGAAGAGAAAGTGCCGATTGCATCATTCCACTGGGGCCATCCCCCGCCCGCGCAGACCGCGATGCTCAAAGACGCCGGATGTTCGATCTGGGTGCAGGTGGGCAGTGTCGAGGACGGTTTGAAAGCAGTGGAATACGGGGCCGAGGTGATCGTCGCGCAGGGCTGGGAAGCAGGCGGTCACAACTATGGCGGCATGGGATCGATGGCGCTGATCCCGGCCATGGTCGATGCGGTGGGTGATCGTGCGATGGTTCTGGCAGCAGGCGGCATCTCGGATGCGCGGGCTGCCGCCGCTGCGTTGGTGCTGGGGGCGGACGGCGTTTGGGTGGGCACCCGCCTTGTTGCCAGCGCTGAGGCGAACGTGCATCCCGAACACCACAGGCGGCTGATCGCGGCGCAAGGGGCGGACACAACCCGCTCTGGCGTTTTTGGACCCGAGATGCCCGATTTCAATCCGATGCGTCTGCTCAAGGTGCGGGTCACCGAAGAGTTCGAGGGCCGTTTGCAGGATGTCCCGATGGAGCGCGACAATGAGCCTGTGATCGGTGAAACCATATTCATGGGCCAGCCCCACACGAAACGACGATTTGATGTCATCCTTCCCACGTCCGACACCACCGGCGATTTTGAAGAGATGGCGTGGCTGGCCGGGCAGGGGGTTGGTCAGGTCAGCGACATTCAGCCAGCAGCGGAGATCGTCAGAGAGATGATGCAGGGTGCCCGCGATCTGTTAAACAGTATGAACACACGTCAGGGTTCAACAGCGGAGTAGGCGTTTGTCCAGGGATGTAGACATGGCCATCGCCGCACTGAACGCAATGGCCGATCTGAACCCGCTGGTCCGGTCACCGTTCACGCGGAGTGCTAAGCGTGATGGCCCGCTGGCCGGCGTACCCGTCGTGGTCAAAGCAAACATTGCCATCGAAGGGCTGCCGCATTGTGGCGCGTCCCCCGCGCTTGTTGACAATATCGCAAGCCGGTCCGCTCCGGCTGTGGAACGCTTGCTTGAAGCCGGGGCAGTTATCGTGGGACAAAGCAACATGCACGAGCTGGCCTTCGGCATCACCAGTCACAACCTTCACCATGGCCCTGTCGGGAATCCGGCCAACCCGGCGCATATGGCGGGCGGCTCGTCTGGCGGGACGGCGGCGGCGGTGGCGGGTGGTGCGGTGCCAATGGGTCTGGCCTCTGACACGGGCGGGTCGGGGCGCCTGCCTGCGGCGATGTGCGGTTGCGTCGGCTTTCGCCCCACGTACGGGCGCTATCCGGGGCAGGGCGTGCTGACACTGTCCACCAGCTTTGACACCATAACGCCGATGGCGCGAGACGTGGCGGGAATTGCACAGTTGGACGCGGTATTGGCCGGTTCTGCTCTAAAGCCGCTCGCAGAGAAAAAGAACATGCGCCTTGGCGTGGTCGACGACGCGCTTTTGCAGGGTGTCGATGCACAGATGCAGCAAGCATGCCGCGCGAAGCTCGATGGGCTGGCCGAAAGAGGCGTCGAACTTGTCCCTCTGAGTTCTGCTGACCTGCTGGAGCAATGTGGTGACATAGCCCTTGGCATCGTTCTCTATGAAACCAAACACTTCTGGACACGCTTTCTGTCTGCAAGACATCAGGACCTGGCTGATTTTCCGGCCCGTATCGCCAGCCCGGATGTCGCTGGCATCTTCCAGATGATTGTGGATGAGGCTGCCCCTTCGGACGCGGAATATGCCGATATGGTGGGGCCGAAACGCGAAGCCATTCGTGACACCGTTTCGGCGTTGCTTGATGGTTTGGACGGCCTCGTCATGCCCACACTGCCCACCACGGCCCCGAAAATCGGAGATACGGACACCTGCCAGATCAACGGTGAGGCCGTCGATCTGTTCACCGCAATGACGCGGCGCGCGGCGGTCGCCTCAATCACCGGCAATCCGTCGATTTCGGTGCCTGCCGGGCGGTTGAACGGTCTGCCCATCGGGCTGGAGGTGATTGGCAGGCACGGCGGTGACCTTGATCTGCTGGGCGTTGCTACGCGGCTGGAAGAGTTGCTTGAGGCATCGACGTAACATGGCGATCACCCTGCAACGCATTCAGCGGTTTCCCATCAAGGGTTTGTCGGCGGAACAGATGCCCCGGGTCACCCTGACGCCAGGATCGGGCGTGCCCGGTGACCGGATGTTCGGATTTGCGCGTCACGGATCGGGCTTTGATCCCGCGAACCCTCAACCTTTGCCCAAGGACCGCTTTGTCGTCCTGCTTACGCAGGCAGCACTGGCTGGCTTGAAAACGCAGTTCGACCCTGAAACACGGCAGCTTGAGATTGCGCATGCCGATGCGCGCGAGGCGTTTGATATGACTGATGAGGCCGCGCGTGACCGCGCCGGGGCATGGCTTTCGACGTATATCGGTCTCATGGATGTCTCCGACCCGCAATTTGTCTCGGCCTTTCCGCATCGGTTCACCGATGTCTCGGTTGTCTCACCGCAAATGATGCACGCGGTATCGATCCTGAACCTCAGCTCGGTCCGGGATCTGGCCACACGTCTTGATCGGGACATCGACCCGGCCCGGTTCCGTGCGAACCTTGAGATCGATGGGCTGCCGCCCGGATGGGAGCTTGAGCACATTGGTGAAACGCTCCGCCTTGGCGACGTCAGTCTGCGGCTGATCAAACGCACCAAACGGTGCGCGGCCACCGAAGTGAACCCCGTCACTGCTGAGCGCGACCTGAAGCTGCCATATCTGCTGCGCAAGGAATTTGGGCATATGGATATGGGTGTTTATGCCGAAGTCGTGACAGGTGGCGTGCTGCAATCCGGACAAAAGGTGAGCATCGCTGGCTGAGCCAAATCGCGTGCCAAGAGCGCAGGTGTCACGGGCCCGGCGTATTGGCTGCTGTCGATGAAATGGCAGTACCCAAGCGCCAGTGTAGTTTTAGGAAAGTGCTGTGCGCAAAGTCGGGATTTCGTAGTCGAAGGTCAGCGCAAGGATAATGGTCAGCGCCGCAAGCGAGAAGAGCAATGCGAAGGCCACACAAGTCAGCGCAGCAGTGGCCCGAAGGGGCTAACCCTTTACTAGCGGCGCGCTGAACGCAGGGCTTGGGTCAGGTCGCCGCACCGCTCCGGTTATCAGGTCAGATCCGCCACAATCACTCGGCCCTTCATGTGAGGATGGAACACCCCGGACAGTCGGTGATCTTGTCTCATGGCGCGGTTTTATCAGCCTTATGCAACACTTAAAAAAGCGGACGCCAGAAGCGATGCAAATCATGTTGCATGCAACATCACTGGAGTGCCCTGCCTGAACTCCGACTTCCTCCTCCCGCGAAATGATGGGTGGCGCTGTCTGTATTGTTCATCGCCAGTGTCATGAACGTGCTCGGCGTCAGCATTTTAAACGTCGCATTGCAAAAATTCAGACTGATACCGCCGTGCATCCGACGTAACTGGAATAGCCGTGGGAATTCACGTGCTGGCACTTGCCGTGCGTCGGGTTCGGATATAATTTTGGTCGGCAACAATCGTTTATCTGGGGTCTGATCGGGTTCCCCTAATCCTCGGCCGTAGTTGCCTCGCGCCCGACGTCGTCAACCTGATCACTGCCCGCGTGTTCGATCTTGAAGAAACCCTGTTTCCCTCTTTTTATCGTTTTTCCAAGACCCGAAATCGTGCCAGACTGAAGACGCTGCCATCATCATGAGGTTCACAGTGTCCGACGCGCCGCTCAAAGGCTGGAACCACATCCCTGACGTGCCGCTGCAGGTCTCTCCCTTCTTTCAGTGGCCGCCGCGTCCGATGCGGATGTTGGCGTGGGTCTGGAATTCTTGGTTCTTTATCACCGAGCGACTGATCATCGTCGCGATCGCCTGCATTTCGTTTTACTGGTTCCAGCCGCCGCTGGAGGAGACGCAGACCCTCGCGATTGGCTGGATCGCCGAGATGTTCGCGCGCAACGTGATCCTGATGAGCCTTGTGGCAGGCGGTTTGCACCTATATTTCTACACTTTCACCAAACAGGGGCAAAAGCTGAAATATGACCCGCGCCCGCTGATGAAAAACGGGCGGCAGTTCACGCTGGGCAGCCAGATCAGGGACAACATATTCTGGACCATCGCAAGCGGGGTGACCGTCTGGACCGCATACGAGGTGCTGATGTTCTGGGCCATGGCCAACGGCGTGGCCCCAGTGCTGACATGGGCCGCGCATCCGATCTGGTTCATCGCGCTGTTCCTGCTGATCCCGGTCTGGGAAAGCTTTTACTTCTACTGGATTCACCGGTTTCTGCACATTCCGTTTTTCTACAAACACGTACACGCCCTGCATCATCGCAACATCAACGTGGGCCCGTGGTCAGGCATGGCGATGCACCCGGTCGAGCATCTGATCTTTCTGGGGTCAGTCCTGATCCACTTTATTGTGGCGGCGCACCCGGTCCATATTCTGTTCCATCTGCAATATTACGCGCTGACGGCGGCCACGACGCATACCGGGTTCGAGGCTATGGTGGTCAAGGACAAGAACCGGCTGAAGCTCGGCACTTTCCACCATCAGATGCATCACCGGTATTTCGAGTGTAACTACGGCTCGCTCGAACTGCCCTGGGACAAGTGGTTTGGATCGTTCCACGATGGGACAATGACCTCTGACGCCAAGATCCGCGAACGGCGCAAAAGGTTCACGAACGGGTCGCGATAGAAGGGGTCGCGCGCCATCGCGAACCACCTTCGCGGGAGCGGATCGGCAAAGTGTTTTACGGACGGTCGAGAATGTAGTCCGGTTGAATGCCGGACGCATCGATGAATCCATCCACGTCGTGCCCGGCGAAAAATCCGTATCCCGAGATCAGCGCGGTTTTCAGGCCAGCGGCCTGTCCGCCGAGGATATCGGTGTGCAGGCTGTCGCCGACCATCACAGTGCGGGCAGGGTCGAAGTCACCCAGATGTTCAAAGGCCAGATCGAAGATGTTGGCAAAGGGTTTGCCAAAGAATTCGGGTTCAATTCCCGTCGCATCGCCAAGCTGGTGTGCGTAGTGGCCGGGCTCCGTTGAAAACCCGGTTTCGCGGGGGGCCACGATGTCCGGGTTGCCCACGTAAACGGGGCGCGGGGTGTCACGCAAGGACTGTTCCAGACATGCCTGCCTTGCCTCTGTCCAAACCGCGCTGCCCAGCAGGATGAACGCCTCGGCTGCGTCATAGGCTGCCGGGTCTTCGGCAAGGTATGTCACATCGAGGTGTTCCAGATCGGCGCGTCCAAGGCTTTGCGTCGCCATTAGGCCCCATTTTCGGGACGGGTCGGATGCAAGCCCGTGCAGAATGGTCTTGCGGCTGGTGATCACGTCACCGGCATCGAAATCATAGCCAAGGCGGGCGTATTTTGCCATCAGATCGCTGTGTGGATAGCCAGCGGCGTTGGACACCACCAGCACGCGCTTGCCCGCTTTTTGCAGGCGGGCCACGCGCTCCGGCACGCCGTCAATGGCCGTCTCGCCGATGTTCAGAACGCCAAATGCATCCAGCAGAAATGTTTCGATGTCATCCGTCAGGGCGTCGAGATTGGGCACGCGTTGGCATGCACCCTGCCTTTGAACAGCAGGCAGGCGGTGGCGCACGCGCTCGTAGGCGTCAAAGGCTTCGGTCGTATTCAAGTGTCAGAGTCCGTCAAATGATTGCGCCACGCACTTTGGCCGAAACCCATTCGGATGTGACAACCGCCAGAAGGATCACCAGAAGGATCAACGACACCTGTGGCCACGCCAGAACATTGAGCGATGAGGACAGTTGCAAACCAATGCCGCCCGCCCCGACCAGTCCCAGCACGGTGCTTTCGCGTATGTTGATGTCCCAGCGAAAGACGGCGATCCCGGCAAAGGCAGGAAGCACCTGCGGTACGATGCCATAGGCCATGACCTGCCAGCGCGAGGCCCCGGTTGCCGTGATCGCTTCGACTTGTGTTTCGTCGATCTCTTCGATCGCCTCATAAAGCAGTTTGGCGCAGAACCCGATGGACCGGATCGCGATGGCAATGACACCGGCAAAGACCCCCGGGCCAATGATGGCGATCAGCAAAAGCGCCCAGATCAGCGAGTTGATCGAGCGTGTGGATACGATGATCAGCAAGGCAATCGGGCGGATCAGAAAGCGCGAAGGCGTTGTGTTGCGCGCCGCAAGAAACGCCACCGGAACGGCAAGGATCAGAGCAAAGATGGTGCCAAGGGTCGCAATGTTCAGCGTGTCCCAGATCGGCTTGCCCAATTGGGTGATGTAGTCCCACTTTGGTGGGGTCGCCCGCGTCCAGATGTCGTTGGCGATGCGCGGTGCATCCCAGACGAAAAACCACGTCGTCGCATTCGAAATCTGCTGCCAGCAATAGGCAAAGATGGCGATGCCGATCAACCAGAGCATCCAGTGAAACAGGCTTTCGCGCCCCGTGCGGCGTTGCCACAGTTTTAGTCCGTTTGCGTCCCGTGTCGGCATTACTGAACCCTCGCCCGGATGATGCCAGACAGGTATTCGAGCGCCATGACGATCACGATGATGATCAGCAGAATGGCCGCCGCCGTGTCGTATTCGTAGCGGTCAAAAGCGGTGTTCAGCGTGGCGCCGATACCGCCAGCGCCCACCAGTCCGAGAATGGCGCTTTCGCGAAAGTTGATGTCGAGACGATAGATCGACAAGCCGATCAGGCGTGGCATCACCTGTGGTTGCACCCCGTAGTTGATCCACTGCGTCCAGCGTGCGCCCGAGGCTTTGATCGCTTCGGCCTGCACCTTGTCCATGCTTTCGATATCTTCGGCGAGCAGCTTTGACAAAAAGCCGATGGTCGCAAAGCTGAGCGTCAGGAAACCCGCCAGTGGCCCAAAGCCAAAGATGGCCACCAGCAGTATGGCGACGATGATTTCCTGCAAAGCGCGGCTGATCGCGATGATGCCGCGACAGACCAGATAGACCGGCAGGGGGGCGACATTGCGCGCGGCACCCAAGGCAATCGGGATCGAAATCGCGATACCGACCACGGATGACGCCACGGTCATCACGATGCTTTCAACCATGCCCTCGTAGATGTCCGACGAGCGGGTGGAAAAATCGGGGCTGGTAAAGGCCAGAATGAATTTCTTGCCACGCTCAAGCCCCTCGTAGACCCGCGCCCAGTTCACTTCGATTGTCAGATAGGCGGCGACCAGATAGGCCACGAACCCGATCAGCAACGTCCAGCGCAGCCATGGGCGCTGAACAAAGGGCGGCTTTTTCCAGGGCTGACCGAGGCGCGCGTTTACATCAAAATCGGTGTCGCTCATTGCGCGGCAACCTCTTCCTCTTCGTCGTCATCCACGGCCTCTATGGTCGCTTCCCAGTCTTCTTCGCCATAGATCGTGGTCAGAACTTCGGGTGTCAGACCGTCGGGCGGGCCGTCAAATTCGACCGCACCAAAGCGCAGGCCAATCACGCGCTGCACGAACATCTGGGCGAGGGCGACATCGTGGATGTTGATGATCGCGGCCAGCCCGCGTTCCTTGCACAGCTCACAGATCAGACGCATGATCTGGCGCGATGTCTTGGGATCCAGCGAGGCGGTGGGTTCGTCCACCAGCAACAGCGCCGGATTCTGGATCAGGGCCCGGCAAATGCCGACCCGCTGACGCTGCCCACCCGACAGTTCATCGGCGCGTTTGTCAGCCATATGCGCAAGTCCGACGCGGTCCAGCAGGCGAAATGCCTCGTCCACGTCCGATTGCGGAAACCTGCGCAGGAAGCTGCGCCAGAACCCGACATAGCCCAAACGACCCGACAGCACGTTTTCCATCACGGTCAATCGTTCAACCAGCGCATATTCCTGAAAGATCATTCCCATACGGCGCCGTTCGCGCCGCAGCGCACCCGATGACAGCCCTGTCAGTTCGACATCGCCCAGATAGACATTGCCCGAGGTCGGTTCGACCAGACGGTTGATGCATCGGATCAGTGTGGATTTGCCTGCGCCGGACGGACCGATCAGGGCAAGAACCTGGCCTTCCGGTATCTCCAGATCGACTGCCTTCAAGGCCTGATCGCCTGTCTTATACGTCTTCACAAGCTTCTCAAGCCGCAGCATGAAAGCCTCCCCGCCCCAGTATTTCTAGTTGGAAAGGGCGGACCAAAGGGCCCGCCCGATCAAGGATTATTCGCAGGCGTAGCTGACGCCGTTGGCCGCATCGATCTTGCGGATCACTTCCCAGAACTCCTGATAGGTCATCTCAAGGAACTGGCCCTCGTTCGACTTTTCAAACTCGGCCTGAAGCGACGTGCCTTCCCATTCGAAGTTGAAGAACGCGTTGCGGATTTTTTCTTTCAGTTCCGGTGTCAGGTTGTGGGCCGTGCCAAAACCGGTGGTCGGGAATGTCTGCGATTTGTAGATCACCTTGACCTGATCCTCGGTGATCACATCGCGGCTGATCATGCGCGATTTGACCGAGTTTGCGATCGAGGCCGCCACATAGTCCTTGTTGGCCACACCAAGGATCGAGTTGTCGTGTTTGCCCGAATAGACCGGTTCAAAGTCGCGTTCCGGGAGCATGTCAAAGTCGCCCTTCAGGATGGCAGACGGTGCTTTGAAACCCGAATTCGACGTTGGCGAGGTGAAGGCCAGTTGCTTGCCTTTGATGTCTTCGACCTTTTCGATGCCGGAGCCGGGATAGGTGATGATCTCCATCTCATAGCCGAAATTGCCGTCTTCGGACGCCATGATCGTGAACGGGTTGAAGCCCGCACAATTCACCGCCAGCGGGTTCGAGCCGGTGTTGAAGCCCGCAATATGCAGGCGGCCCGAACGCATCGCCTCGATCTGGGCGGCGTTGTTCTGGACCGGGAAAAACACGACGTCCTTGCCGGTTTCCGCCTCAAGGTGGGTCAGAAAATCGGACCATGCGGTCTTGTATACGGCGGGGTCTTCGACCGGGGTGTAGGCAAAGATCAGCGTGTCAGGGTCAACCAGATCGGCCGGATCGGTGGGTGTATCCGCGATCAGGTCGCCGTCCACATCGCAAAACCGTTCGTCCAAGTCGCCGCGCGGGCAATCCTGTGCTGCCGCAGGGCCAGCCATCGACATGATCAACGCCAGCGCAGCGCCGGACAAAAGTGAGTTCATTAGTTTCATTAGAAATCCTCCCAAGTCTTTGACGCTAGCGGGAAGCTTTGAAGACTTAAAGCAAATTCGAAGGGCACCGACCGGTGGGTGTAATTCCGTGCTTTGCCCAATCGTCAAAGCGGTCAGCGTCGCCAAGTTCCGGCAGTGCCGTGTTCAGGTATCCGCCTGAAAAATGCCGGAACCGGACCTGCGCATTGCGTGCGGTCTGATAGTCGACGGCGCTGTCGCCCACATACAAGGCCTGATCCGGATCGCACCCCAACGCCTTGATAGATGCCAGCAGGGATGCGGGGTCAGGTTTCTTGGGCTGGCCGGGCTCTGCGCCCACAATCACGTCGAAATACGGGGCCAAAGCCAGTTGTTCGCAAATGGCACGCGCTGGTCCTGTGGGCTTGTTGGTGCAGATGCCAAGGGGAATGCCTGCCGCACGGAATTGTTCCAGAGCTGCGATCACATCAACGTACGGTCGTGTATGTGTCGTCACATTCTGTGCATACACGTCCAGAAAATGCGCCAGCACAGTTTGAAACAGCGCGTCATCCGCCCCGCCTGTCGCATCCAATGCACGCCTGACCAAGGCCTCGACCCCGTCGCCGATGAACGAGATGATTGTTGCCAGATCAAGTGGCGCACGTCCAATGGCGTGAAGTGCTGCATTCGCCGCAAGTTGCAGGTCCGGCGCGCTGTGAATAAGCGTGCCGTCAAGATCGAAGACGATGGCTTTTACGTTTGGCATGGTGCTGTTTAGACCGCGCCGCCGATCAGCGCCACGCCTTATGACGCGATAGCATCTGACGTTTTGTGCACGCCCCATTTGTTTTTCTTTCAATACTGCGAAATGTCGCTAGGCTGATCCAACCTACGACGTTCGGACCGTTCCCAGATTTCGGCCGGACTGTCCCCATCGACAGCAAAAAAACCGGCGCTGGGGATGAATAAAATGAGTCCAAAGGACTCGACCAAGGGAGGACGACCATGAAGAAATTAAGTACATTCGCGATCACGTCGGTCGTGGCGCTGACGGCTGGCGTATCTGCGGCGCAAGCCGACAAGCTGACGCTCTATTGTTCAGCTCAGGAAGACTGGTGCCAGTTGATGGCGCGCAGCTTTGAGGATGCAACCGGCGTCGACGTCAACATGACCCGCAAATCGTCGGGCGAGACATTTGCGCAGATCAAGGCGGAATCATCAAACCCCAAGGGCGACGTATGGTGGGGTGGTACGGGTGACCCGCACCTTCAGGCCGCCGAAGAAAACCTGACGGCAGCGTATGTTTCACCGATGCGATCCGAACTGCACGATTGGGCGATCTCGCAGGCGACGAGTGCCGGTGACAAGACGATCGGCATTTACTCCGGCGCCCTTGGCTATGGCTACAACACCGAACTGCTTGCCGCCAACAATCTGCCCGAACCCGCGTGCTGGAAGGACCTGCTGAAGCCTGAATACAAGGGCCATGTTCAGATGGCGAACCCAAACTCGTCCGGCACGGCCTATACGACGCTGGCGTCGATGGTTCAGCTTTTTGGCGAGGACGAAGGCTTTGAATTCATGAAGGGCCTGCACACCAACATCAACCAGTACACCAAGTCGGGCTCAGCCCCGATCAAGGCGGCAGGACGTGGTGAAAACACCATCGGTATCGTGTTTATGCACGACGCGGTGGCACAAGCCGTGTCGGGTTTCCCAGTGAAGGTCGTCGCCCCTTGCGAGGGCACGGGTTACGAAATCGGGTCCATGTCGATCATCGATGGCGCGCGCAATATGGACGAAGCCAAACAGTTCTATGACTGGGCGCTCTCTGCCGACGCGCAAAACCTCGCCTTGCAGGTAAACGCGTTTCAGGTGCCGTCCAACAAGGGGGCCGAAACATCGCCCTCTGCGCCGGACATGTCGACGATCAAGCTGATCGATTACGATTTCAAGACCTATGGTTCGTCGGACGAGCGTAAGCGTCTGCTGCAAAAATGGGATGAAGACGTCTCCACATTGCCGCAGTAAATCTTGCGTAAAAGCCTGAATGAAACATCCGCCTCCCCGGCATTGATCTTCTGGATCATTGCCGGGTGGGTGGGCTATCTGTTCTTGCCCTGGTACGGGGTCGAGGACGGGTTTCTGTCATTCGTATGGCTGCTGGATGGCTATCCGTTTGACGAAGATTTTGCACCGGCAGCCTTCCTGATCGGGCAGGGGGAAAAGCTGTGGCTTGCCCCGATGCTGGTGCCGCTGGCCGCGCCTCTGCTGGTGATCGGGCGCAAGAAAAGCGATCCGCTTTATGCAAAGATACTGATCCTGTCGGGCGCAGTTGGGTTCGGATGGCTGATCGCGCAGGGTTTCGGCATCGGCATCCGCGGCTTTACAGCGGATTGGCTCACGGCCCTGTTCGGTGATCTGGAGGACCGTCAGTTCGGAATGGGGTATGGCGCGCTTTTGGTCGCCTCGGCCTTTCTGTTTCTGTTCACCCAAGGCATTGCGGCGCGCGGCGCGATCAATGGCGACGTCTTTGTGGTCAGTGCCATTGGCGGCGTGATCCTGATTGTCACGACATTCGTCTTCTTCCCGATTGCCAAGATGCTGATGGCCGCCTTCATCAGCGAAGAAGGCGGCTATTCCATTGCTGTGTTCGGATCCAAGTTCTTTGATGACCGCCTGTGGGGGCTGGGGTGCCTGTTCGGTGGGCGCTGCGGCGTGGCGTGGAATTCGCTGTTTCTGGCCATCCTAGTCGGGATTCTGACAACGGTTCTGGGCCTTGTGTTTGCGCTGGTCGTGACCCGGTCGGGGTTCAAATACAAACGCGCGTTGCGGGCGCTGACGGTCCTGCCGATCATCACGCCGCCTTTCGTGATTGGGCTGGCGCTGATCCTTCTGTTCGGCCTTTCGGGGTCAGTCACGCAGTTCTTTGCTGAACTGTTCGGGATACAGCCCACACGCTGGCTTTATGGCATGCCCGGCGTCTTGATCGCGCAGACCCTCGCGTTCACGCCCATCGCGTTTCTTGTTCTGATCGGCGTCGTCGAAGGGGTCTCACCCTCCATGGAAGAGGCCGCCCAGACTCTGCGCGCAAACCGCTGGCAGACCTTTCGCACTGTGTCATTGCCGCTGATGCGGCCCGGCCTTGCCAATGCGTTCCTGCTGGGGTTCATCGAAAGCATGGCGGATTTTGGCAACCCACTGGTTCTGGGGGGCAACTTCGACGTGCTGTCGACCGAGATTTTCTTTGCCATTGTCGGTGCCCAATACGATCAGGGTCGCGCGGCGGTGCTGGCGATGGTGTTGTTGTTCTTCACGCTGTCGGCTTTTTACGCACAGCGTATGTGGCTGGGGAAAAAGAGCTACACCACCGTGTCCGGCAAGGGGGATGCAGGGGTGCATCCGTTGATGCCAACCGGCCTGTCGCTTCCCGTATTTATCACGGCGGGTATCTGGGGTCTGTTTACCGTCGTGGTCTACGCGATGATCCTTTACGGCAGCGTGGTCGAGCTGTGGGGCGTCAACAACACGTTGACGTTCAAGCATTACGTCACCGCGTTTTCCGTCCGTTTCGAGGAAAGCGGCATCCGCTGGACGGGGGCCGCGTGGGACAGCTTCTGGACGACGATCTATATTGCCGCTGCCGCCGCCCCCCTGACGGCCATTGTCGGTTTGATTACCGCCTATCTGCTGACGCGCCAAACCTTTGCGGGCAAGAACGCGTTCGAATTCGGCACCATGCTCAGCTTTGCCATTCCCGGCACAGTCATTGGGGTCAGTTATATCCTTGCCTTCAACGTGCCGCCGATCGAGATCACGGGCACGGGCATCATCCTGATTGTCAGCTTTGTCTTCCGCAACATGCCTGTGGGCGTGCGGGCTGGCATCGCCTCCATGAGCCAGCTGGACAAATCGCTGGATGAATCCTCGCTCACCTTGGGGGCCAATTCATGGCAAACTTTCCGCAAGATCATTCTGCCGCTGCTGCGCCCGCGATCCTTGCGGCCCTCGTCTACAGTTTTGTGCGAGCGATGACGGCGATTTCGGCCGTGATCTTCCTTGTCTCGGCGGAATACGACATGGCCACCAGCTATATTATCGGGCGGGTGGAGAATAACGATTACGGCCTTGCGATTGCCTATTCCACGACGCTGATTTTCGTGATGCTGACCGCCGTGGGCCTGCTGCAGGTGCTGGTCGGGCGGACAAAAATCGGGCGTCGCACGCAATTCGGATCAGGAGAGAAACCATGAGCGAAACACGCATTGCCAGCAAAGCGGCACCCGTGCGTTTTGAGAATGTCTCCAAGCGGTTCGGGCGCGATGTGGTGGCGGTCGACAACATTGATCTGCATGTCGAGGCGGGCAAGCTGGTGACGCTGCTGGGTCCCTCGGGCTGCGGCAAGACCACGACGTTGCGCATGATCGCTGGGCTTGAGATGGCCAGCGACGGGCGCATCCTGATCGGGGATCGCGATGTGACGACCTTGCCCGCGACCGACCGCGATGTCTCCATGGTGTTTCAATCCTATGCGCTGTTCCCGCATATGAGCGTGCTGGAAAACGTCTCTTACGGGCTGACATTTTCAGGGTTTTCCAAAGGCGAAACGCGGGACCGCGCGCTGGCGGGGTTGGACTTGGTCGGCCTCAAAGGCTTTGATGGCCGTCTGCCCAGCGAACTTTCGGGCGGCCAGCAACAGCGCGTGGCTGTTGCGCGGGCCCTCGTGCTGGAACCACAAGTACTGCTTTTTGACGAGCCTTTGTCCAATCTGGACGCCAAATTGCG
The DNA here is from genome assembly GCF_045797845.1 of Tateyamaria armeniaca. Lineage (NCBI taxonomy): Bacteria > Pseudomonadati > Pseudomonadota > Alphaproteobacteria > Rhodobacterales > Roseobacteraceae > Tateyamaria > Tateyamaria armeniaca. The sequence goes on along the minus strand of NZ_JBHDIY010000002.1, from coordinate 135,184 downwards.
CCGTCAGGTGCGCGAAGACATCCGCGCGATCCAGCAGGACCTCGGCCTGACCGTTGTCTACGTGACCCACGATCAGGAAGAGGCGCTTGCCGTGTCGGACGAAATTGTGGTGATGCGCAATGCTGCGATTGCGCAGATCGGCACGCCCCGCAGTCTTTATGACGCGCCCGTTGACCGCTTTGTCGCGGATTTTATCGGCGAGGCGAATATCATCCCTTGTGTGATCGAGAGCGTCGAAAATGGCACGGCGACCATCGCGATCGAGGACTATCGCCACAAGCTGCCCGCGCGCGGCCTTGGTGTAGGTGAGGCGAAACTGGCCGTCCGGCCATCGCGCCTGGTGATTGGTGCGGATCGCGGATTTCAGGCGCGCATCGCCAAGGCGACATATGTTGGCGTGCGTATGGAGTACACGCTTGAGGCCAGTTTCGGTTCCATGTTCGCTGTGCAGGACGAAGTCGACACACCGCTTGAGGTCGGCGCGGACGTCACCGTGGGCTTTGCGGCCAAAGGGCCGGTGTTATTGCCCGAGGCCTAAGTCGAGTGATCGAATGCGGTCTTTGAGATCTCCAGCAGCCGGTCGAACACCACTGGCGTGCCGACGACCACACGGCCCCCATCCCGGATCATCGCATCGGCGTCCTGTGGTTCAACCATGCCGCCCGCTTCGGCCACGATCAATTGTCCGGCAAGGCAATCCCACGCGTTCATGTGCTCTTCGGTGTATCCCAACAGGCGACCTGCCGCGACATAGGCCAGCGATAGCGCGCCTGAGGCATTTCGATAGAACATCGATCCTTCGCCCACGACGGCGGAAACGAGGCGAATGATGCCCTGATCGTCCACCCGATTTGAGTATCCGACCCCAACCGTGCCTTGCGACATCTCGCGCGGATCATCGAGCACGAGGGGCACACCGTTCAACTGAGCGCCCTGTCCTTTGGTCGCCACGAATGTTTCGCCGTTGCACGGGTCATGGATGACGCCGACTTGAGTGGCACCATCCTGCACGCCCGCTATCACGACGGTCCATGCCGGTATGCCGTTGATAAAGTTGGTGGTACCATCAATGGGATCAATCACCCAAGTGAAGCCCGATGTGCCGGGGGTTGGGTCGTGTTCTTCACCAACGATTGCATCGTTGGGAAAGGTCTTGGCCAGCAATTCGCGCGTCAGCAATTCAACATTGCGGTCCGCTTGAGAGACAAAATCCTGATGGCCCTTGTGATCAATGACCAACGTGTCCTGATCCCTGAAGTATTTCAGCGCCAGTTGTCCGGCTTCGTGACAAATGTCGATCAGTTTGAGTGCGCGGTCGGTCATGATCATCCAATTCAGCAAGGTGCGAGGCCTGCATAGGACATGACGGCGTCATGCACAAACGTGCCATGATGGCCCGAATGTCAGATTTGACCCTGATCCTGCGATCCGCTCACAGCGATATGCGATAGCGCGCGAAACCGTCAGGGCCATCACCCGCAGGCGCGATACTGACACCCTTGACGCTGTCAACATAAGCGGTGGCCGCGGGACCTGTGTCGAAAAGAACGGTGGTGTCTGCCATCGGTGCAAAGGTCCAGTTGGCATCGGCTGACGGGCTGATCGTGCCTTGCTCCACAATGTAGCGCACGATGACGTCGCGGTTGGTATCTGGCCCCTGGAATACCGTAGTTTCGGGCGAGGCACCCGGGAAACTGCCACCGCCACCGGCGCGATAGTTGTTGGTGGCCACGATAAATTCCTGATCCGGCGCAATGGGGCCCCCGTCAAATGTCAGGTTCACGATGCGACGCGCGTCCGCATTCACCACTTCGCCGTCATTGTTGTAGCGCGAAGGCTGTGACAGATCGATCTGGTAGGTCACGCCGTCGATCACGTCGAAATTGTAAGATGGGAAATCAGGGTTCAGCAGCACCTGATCGGCCTCACCCGGCGTGATCTGGTTGAACATCCCGGCTGAGCGTTCCAGCCACTCACGCACCTCTGACCCGCTGATGCGCACCGCGCGCACCGTATTGGGGTAGAGGTAGAGGTCGGCCACGTTCTTGATCGCAATCGGGCCGGTCTGCACTTCGGTGTAGTATTCCGGCCCGCCCCGACCACCGGCCTTGAACGGTGCCGCCGCCGACAGGATCGGCAGGCCCTCATGCGGGGTGCCTTTCATCATTTGTTCGATGTACCAGACCTGCGCATTCGACACGATCTGGACCGATGGATCATCGGCAACCAGTGCAAAATAGCTGTGCAACGGCGCGTCGGTTTCCCCCACCGCACGCCGGATGTAGTCCAGCGTGGCATCGTGTTCCGCTTGAACGGCGGCCAGAACTGTCGGCGCACTGTCGACTAGCGGCGTGACGGACCGGTCCGCTTCGCGGCGCGAAATCGGGCGCGCTTCGGAGGTGTGGCTGGCGATGCGCCATGTGCCCCCGTCACGTTCCAGCATCAGATCGACAAGGCCCATATGGCTGCCCCAGAACCCGGCCATGACGCCGGGTTTGCCCATGATCGTACCTGCGTCCACATCGACGCCGGGCGTGTCGGCATAATCCGGGCCCGGGAACACGCGGTGGTGGTGCCCTGTCAGAACGGCGTCGATGCCATCGACGGCCGCGAGCGGAACAGAGGCATTTTCCATACCATCGCTGTGATCGGCAGCTCCGATCCCCGAATGCGACAGCGCTATGATCAACTCTGCTCCTTGCTCGCGCATCAGCGGGACATAGGCGCGCGCCGCATCAACGATGTCGCGGGCCATCACGTTGCCCTCAAGGTGGCGGCGATCCCATGTCATGATCTGGGGCGGGACAAAGCCGATGATTCCGATGCGGATCGGGTGAACCACGCCCGCGCCGTCCGCGATCTCGCGATCAAGAATGACGAAGGGGGGCAGCAGTGTTTTGTCATCGGTGGGTGTCGCGCCCATCTCGCGCGCGACATTGGCGCAGACAACCGGAAAACCCGACGCTGCCAGCGAATTCATCAGGAAATCGAGGCCGTAGTTGAATTCATGGTTGCCCAGCGTCGATGCGTCAAAGCCAAGCGTGTTCATGGCAGCAATAATCGGGTGGCTATCACCCTCGGACATGCCCCGTTCATAGGCCATGTAATCGCCCATCGGGTTGCCCTGAAGGAAATCGCCATTGTCGAGAAGGAGCGAATTCGTGGCCTCATCCCTGACGCTTTGAATCAGGCTGGCAGTGCGCGCCAGACCCACCGTGTCGACGGGACGGTCGCCATAGTAGTCATACGGAAACACGTGCACGTGCACGTCCGTGGTTTCCATGATGCGCAAATGCGCCTGACCCGTCTGTGCACGTGCTGAAAACGGATGCAGCGCGATAAGGCTGGTGCTGGCGGACGTTGCAAGAAACCCTCGACGGTCGAGCAGGATGGACATGTTGAATTCTCCCCAGTTGATGGGATCAGCGTAGCATCCTTCCAGCACTACTTTGACGGGTTTTTGGGTGCGGGGGGCGTTTCGCCCATTTTTTGCCGATTGCAGGATTTGATGATGCTGTTGGATGCGCTGGGACGACCTTCGGGATGAAAATGTCGTGCGCCGTCCGGGATGCCCATTGCCCTCCGGTTTCTACCGCCCCGGCCATTGATTTTGCATGCTCGGCATGGTTCCCTGCCCGATACAACTGGGGGCGATTGCATAGCGATGGCAGAGAGTTTGAACGACCTGCAACGCACTTTCGTGCAGACATATCTGGGCGTATCCCCGTCTTCGGATGACACGCAAAAGGTCACATCGATGACCGGGCTTTGGTCAGATGCCAAGGACCGCGTGGACGATCAGTTGCGCACCTTGTCTGACCGGCTGCGCAAAACGGCCATCCCGCAGGTTCAGGGCGTAGCCGACGAGGTGGAAACACTGCTGGCGCCGCTGCGCGTCCAGTTGATGGCTGCGCTGCAGAATTTTGACGCATCCTCGGGCGACAGCACCGCCAAGACTGCTGCGCAAAAGGCCGTTGGGGCTGCGCGCGCATGGCTCGACAAGGATGCGCGCGTGCGTGCCATCGATACAGAATCCCTGGAAGGTACAGGTCACAGTCGCAACAACCCTTGGTGAAGCATTGGACCGGCTGGAAGGCCAGCTTGCCAAAACAGGGGGCGCTACCTGATGTCAAATACCGAATTTGAGAATGCAGAAGGCACTGCAAGCAGCGATGGCAGTGACGTCAGCGTCGAAAGCGTCAATGAATTCCTGTCCGCGTTCGGATCAGAACTGGTCAGCGAAGAGGGTGGCTTGGAGGGTTCAGTCACAGGCTCCGTAACCGACGACGAGCTTTCGATGCAAAGTGCCATCGACGACACGCCGTCACCCGAGACCCTTGCCAGCATTGCCCGTGCCGATACCGCGTTTGCGCAGGGCAAATGGGATGATCTGCGCGACGAATATCGCAGCGACAACGCCACACCTGAGGCGCGCGCGGCCATGGTCACGAAAATGCTCACCTCGGACGACTATCATGACAGGTTGCGTCATGACCCTGCGCTGACGGCACACATGCTGGCCAGCGCGACGGTCGAAGATCTGGAGGCGTGCGGATACCTAGACCGGCTGTCCCCCAGCAAAGTTGACGTGCTGTCGGACGCGCTTGATTTCATGGTCCGACCCAGTTTCATGATGCGCGGGGCCAAGAACGGCTATCCGATGATTGCGCGTGATCCGGCGGTCTTTGCCGAGATCGCCGAAAAGCTTCCTCAAAAGTACTGGAATGATACGAACCGGGGTCTGGGCGCGCCCGAACGCGGGCTTGGGCCACGGATGTGTGCAGGTCTTTGGAACTCCGGCGGATTTGACGAGATTTGCGGCCTGATCGACATGGGCGTCGATACCAAGCGCGCGGCACTTGCTCAGGGCGGTGACATGGGAACCTACAGCGGCTTTGTCATGCCGCTTCAGCACCTTATCCAGGAACATATGTCCGACATCCGCAAACTGGGTACGCCGGAGGAACAGACCTGGGACGATCAGAAACGGGCCAAAGTGCGCGGCGCGCAGCAAATTTTTGCAGCGCTGGAGACAAGCGGCACCGCAGAGACACTGACAGACTGGCAGGACGTGGTGGATTCCGAACTGCTGGACGCGTTCAAGGACGATCCCGGTACCATCTGGGGATTTGAGCGTGTGCGCGGACCGTTTGTTGAGGCCGCACACGACACCGACAAAGGCACGCAGCCCGTGCGGATGATGGAAATCTGGGAGGCTGTCAAACCAATCCTGTCACCCGGCGACTATGTCGAACTGCTTGAAAACCCGGACAAGAAAATCCGCGAAGTGATTGCCGAAGCGGTCAAACAGATCGACGTCGACTTTGCCACCAAGGACAAATATGCCCACGCCCGAGGTGACGATGGCACAAAGAAAAACGCATACATCAAGGCGTTCGTGACAGCCGCGCAAAGCTTTCTTGAAACATTCGCCAAACAAATCCCCGAGGGCGTCATTTCGCGTCAGGCACTGACAGCACAAGGCGCAACCCGCCCCTCAGGCGAGGCGATTGAACTGTCCGACCTTATCGGCATCGATTCCGGCAAGATGATGGGCATGATCGCCTGCAAGGCTGGCCTGTGGGCCGCCAAGGAAGAGGGCAAGCCGGTTTACTACGTCATGGACGGCATCAACATGCAGGATGTCGTCGATTACAAAAAGGTGCAGAACCAGACCATTCAGGAATTTCTGGCCAACGGCGGCGCAACTCAAAGTTCGGACACGTTCGAAGAAGTCATCACGATGCAGGAAGTCCGTGAATTCTTGACCCATTGGGATGATCTGAAAGACACGGTGAAAATCTGTGTGAAAGGCGACATTCTCGAAGGGCGCGAACTGGATGACTACATCGCCCAGCACCAGCAGGCGATGCAACAGGCTGACGAGGACGCAGGCCGTGCGCCCGCCGCACCGCTGGCCGAGTTCAAGTCCGAACTGAAAGCAATAGACAGCAATATCTTTGCCACGTTGGAAAAGGCGGTGCGCAACGGCGCAGATGCTGCGGTGATCAACATGGATGCGCGCGATATCGTTCTCAAGTCCAACTATGTTCTGCGGATCGCCACTGCCAAGCCGTCGCTGGTTCTCAAATACCTGCTGAGCAAATGTGAGGTGCTGTTCCAGTACAGACTTCTCTCGCCCGATCTGGTGCGGCCTGCAGCTGGGCTCGCGTCCCTCTTGCTGAGCGGGGACAATGCCCCGCCTGAACAGGTGACAAAGCCGATTGCAACGACGCTCAAGGCCGAGATCAAAAAGTGTACGAAAAAGTTCCGCCAGCCGCTGACGGAGTCCCTGCTCGATCTTCCGCTGTTGGAGCGTCGGTAAGCGGGATTTGAAGGTGCTCGTGGCAAGCACTTCGCCCCCTAGCAATCTCGTAGCCGGACAAGGCACTGGTGCGACCTACATGTCTGGCAGCGTTTCTTGAACGCCTGCCTACTGCAGCGCTTGCAGCCATTGGTCCGTCCTCACGCGAAAGGCACAGTCTTGAGGCATATCGTTGCCGCATTGATGATCCTGAGTTCGCTGGCAGTGCTGGAACTCGCCCGCCATGGCGTCACCATCACCCGAACGAGCGTAGGACCAACGCCGGTCGCAGAGTACGCAAGACCTGACGCCGATGGCCCTGTCGTCGTCATCGCTCACGGCTTTGCTGGCTCGCAACAGATGATGCAGGGCTATGCGCTGCCGCTTGCCCGGGCGGGGTACAGGGTGCATGTCTTTGATTTTCTTGGCCATGGTCGCCATCCGGTGCCGATGTCGGGTGATGTGACTGCCGCGGATGGCACGACCCAGCTCTTGGTGGATCAGACCAGCAAAGTGATGGATGCAGTCGCTGCAGATGATGTCCCGATTGCGCTGATCGGTCACTCGATGGCGACGGACGTCCTTGTGCGCGTGGCGGCAGGCAGAGACGATGTTGGCCCGGTGGTCCTGATTTCCGCCTTCTCGCGCGAGATTGACGCCACTTCGCCGCGTGACATGCTGCAGGTGACCGGCGCATGGGAACCCGGGCTGCGCGCGTTCGCGCAAGCAAGCGTGCACATGGTCGATCCCACGGCCGCCGAAGGCGACACAGCGGTAAACGGCCGCGTTTTGCGGCGCGTAGTTGTTGCACCATTCGCCGAACATGTTTCCGTCCTGCAAAGCCGCTTGGGTCGCGCCGAAGCGCTGGCGTGGCTTGACCGCTCTTATGGGCGGACGTCGGACATCACGATCTTGCCGACAGGCTGGGCAATCCTTGGTCTGCTCGCGGGCCTCGTGTTGATCTTTCGATCCTTGAGCGTTGTGATCCCGCAGCGCGACGTCCCCCGTCAGCCCTTGAGCGCGGGCAAGACTGCACTTGTGTTGCTGTGCCCGATGGTGATCGCGCCGCTATGCGCGTTTCTGTTCAACACCGATATCCTGCCCATTCTCGTGGCGGATTATCTGGTTGTGCACATGCTTGTGTTCGGGACCGTGCAACTGGCGCTGTTGCGGCTCTGGCGCATCTCTGCCGGGCGGCTGGTGCTGCCAGCACTTGTCGCGGTGTTGGTGGCCTGCGCCGTGTTTGGCTTTGCCATGGACCGGTACGCGGCGAATTTCTGGCCGACGGATGCGCGGTGGTGGATCGTTGCCGCGATGTTGATCGGAACGCTGCCTTACATGATCGCGGACTCCGTTCTGACCGCCAATCAGGGCCTTTGGGGGCGGTTGTGCACCCGCGTCAGTTTTCTGGCTTCGCTCGCAATCGCTGTTGCGCTGGATTTCGAGGGTCTTTTTTTCCTCATCCTGATCGCGCCCGTGCTGATCCTTTTCTATGCCGTGTTTGGAACGATGGGGCGGGCCGCCTTGATGCGATCTGGTCCGCTGTCGTCAGGCCTTGCCTTGGGCGTGGTGCTGGCCTGGGCGCTTGGTGTCAGCTTCCCGCTTTTCTCGACCTAGATGACTGTATGGGGCCCGAGGTGTAAGCCAATCACACGATGCCCCCGCCCGCACCGCTGACCGCAGGCCTGTCTTCAGACACCTGTGCGCGGTATCGGGACGCGCGGTATGCGGCTACAGGGTCAATCGCGCCCCCTTTTTCAAGGCGCGCCATGGCAAGGATCGGCTCGACATTTGTGCGGAAACCATCCTTGAGCGTGGTCGTCGCCATCAACGCGTCGTTGCTGTCCTGATACCCCTCAAGGGCCGCGCGATCCACAAGCAGGGCCTGCGCATAGGCCCGCTGCACTTCCATGGCAGAGACCATGAGGCTTTCAATCGGGTCCGTCACATTGTGGCTTTGATCGAGCATATGCATCGGGTTGAAGTCCGGATTGCTTTCCGCCTCGACCAGTTCGTTGAACACCAGAAACAGGCGGTAGGGATCGATGCTGCCCGTGTCCAGATCGTCGTCACCATATTTGCTATCGTTGAAATGGAACCCACCCAGTTTGCCGAACTGGGTCAGGCGGGCCACGATCATTTCGATATTCACATTCGGTGCGTGATGACCCAGATCGACGAGGCATTTGGCCTTGTCCCCCAGTTGCTGCGCGATCAGCAGGTTCGTGCCCCAGTCCTGCACGACGGTCGAGTAAAACGCAGGTTCATACATCTTGTGTTCGGTCAGCAGCGTCCAATCGTCGGGCAACGTGTCATAGACCTGCCGGGTCGCGTCCAGATAGCGTTCGAACTGACGGGTAAAGTTGGTCTGGCCGGGAAAGTTTGATCCATCCCCAACCCAAATCGTCAGGGCTTTCGAGCCGATCTGGGCGCCCAGTTCGATGCAGGCGATGTTGTGATGCACGGCCTGCTGGCGTGTCGCAGCATCGGTGTGGGACAGCGATCCGAACTTGTAACTGTGTGTCTGATCGGGCTGGTCCTGAAACGTGTTCGAGTTCATCGCATCAAAGGTCAGCCCGACCTCTTCGGCCTTGCTGTTGAGATCGGCGGCGGGCTGGGCATCCCAAGGGATGTGCAGGGACACGGAGGGTGTCGCAGTGGTCAGTTGGTGGATCACGCCGCAATCATCGAGCTTGTCAAAGATGTCGCGCGGCTCCCCGGAGCCGGGGAAGCGGGCAAAGCGGGTGCCGCCCGTGCCCACGCCCCAACTGGGAATGGCAACACCGTATTTGGCGACCTTGGCCTTGATCGCGGCGATGTCGATCCCACGCCTGTCCAGATGCGCGCCCAGTGCTGCATAGTCGGCTTCCAATCGGTCGACGGCTTTCGCGTTCGCTGCCTGTATCACGTCTGAATTGATCATCGCTGTGCCCCCTTACCGTGTGAACGCCTGGACGTTTCCCGCATCCACGTTGATGATGTTTCCGGTCGATTTCGAAGACTGATCCGACGCCAGAAAGTAAGCTGCTTCGGCAATATCTTCGGGCAAAACGGAGCGCTTGAGCAACGAACGGTCGCGGTACATCGCCTCCAGCCCGTCCTTGTCTGTGCCATAGGTGCCGGCGCGTTGATCGAGCCACTCGCCTTCCCAGATCTTGCTGCCCTTCAGGACCGCATCGGGGTTCACCACGTTAACGCGCACACCCATCGGTGCCCCTTCAAGGGCCAGACATCGCGCGAGGTGAATTTCCGAAGCCTTTGCGGTGCAATAGGCCGATGCGTTCGGCGACGCGGCCAGCCCGTTCTTGGAGGCCACAAAGACCACTGCACCGCCAATGTCCTGCACCCGGAACAGTTTGAAGGCGGCGCGGCTGACAAGGAAATACCCCGTCGACAGGATCGCCATGTTCTTGTTCCACAGGTCCAGCGACGTGTCCTCGACCGGTGCAGAACTGGCGATGCCTGCGTTCGAGACGAGAATGTCCAGCCCGCCGAATTCAGCGGCGATGGCGTCGTAGGCCGCCGCCACCGCATCTTCATCCGTCACGTTCATATGCACAGTGCGCACCACATCTGCTGAATAGCGCTGTGCCAGATTGGCCGCTGTTTCGTTCAGGGCCGCATCGTCGATATCGGCCAGCATCACGCAGGCCCCTTCGCGCAAATACCGCTCGGCCGTGGCTGATCCGATACCTCCCGCGCCGCCGGTCACAAGGGCCACGCGCCCGGCCATGGATTTGGGCGCTGGCATGCGCTGCAGCTTGGCCTCTTCGAGCAGCCAGTATTCGATGTCAAAGGCCTCTTGTTCGGGCAGGCCCTGATACTCTGACACAGCATCCGCACCGCGCATCACGTTGATCGCGTTCACATAGAATTCGCCCGAAATCCGGGCAGTGGCCTTGTCCTTGGCAAAGGTGATCATGCCCACACCGGGGACAAGGTAGACGACAGCATTGGGGTCCCGCAGCGCAGGGCTGTCCGCATGTTTGCAGCGCTCGTAATAGGCTTTGTACCCGTCGCGATAAGCCGCAACAGCGTTTGCGAGGCCTGCAAGTGTCGCGTCCACATCCGGCTTGGCGGGGTCGAAATCAACGACGAGCGGGCGGATTTTCGTGCGCAGGAAATGATCCGGACAAGAGGTGCCGAGTGCCGCCAGTCGCGTCATGTCTCTGGCGTTCACGAATTCCAGAACGGCATCGCTGTCGTCAAAATGCCCGACCATGTGCTGTTGGCCCGACACCATACCGCGAATGGCGGGCATCAGCCGCGCTGCGGTCGCGCGCCGGTCCGGGGCGGGCAGGCTTTGATGGGCCGCGCCGCCAAACGCGTCCTTTCCGCTCGTTTCTTTTGCAAACCAATCCATGGCGGTTTGAATGATCTCAAGGGTCAGGTCATAGCAGTCCTGTGCGTCATCTGCCCATGTGAACAACCCATGGCTTTCCAAAACGACCCCTTTGGCCGCCGGGTTCTTGGCGCAGAAATCTGACAGCCAGAGGCCCAGTTCATAGCCGGGTTTTTTCCAGGGCAACCAGCCAATCGTATCACCGAAAATCTTTTCAGTCAGGGCCTTGCTGTCCTTGGCCGCCGCAATCGCGATGATCGCATCGGGGTGCATATGATCGACGTGCTTGGCCGGGACATAGGCGTGCAAGGGTGTGTCGATGCTGGCCGCGCGCGGGTTCAGATCAAAGGTGCAATGGGGCAGAAAGCCGACCATTTCGTCCTCGAACGCCACCCCGCGATAGATGCAGCGCAATGCGTTCAGCTTGTCCATATAAAGCGTGGCAAACCCGTCCATCTTGATCGATCCGACATCCCCGCCAGACCCCTTGACCCATAGCACCTCGACCGTCTCACCGGTCAGCGGATCAGTTTCCATCACTTTGGCCGATGTATTGCCGCCACCGTAATTCGTGATTCTTTTGTCAGAGCCGAGCAGGTTTGAGCGATAAAGCAGCTTTTCGGATCTCGCTCATCGCAGCAGCGCGGGAGACGTCCCATTTGTTTTCAAGGGTTTGCGGGGCGGACGCTGTGGTCATTTGTGTCTCCGTGGGCGACAGAAAGGTGCGGATTTCTGTGCCACAGGCTGACCTTTGGCGATCCTCAAGTCAATCACTTTAAGTCATAAACGGTCATGCTGCATCGCAGAATGATTGAAGTTGATAAATTATGATTGACAGATTGTCGCGACTCACGGCACGTTGAAGGCGAAAGAAAGGGCGTGCCATGCATGAAAAAGACCGTCACCGCGTTATCCTGTCCGCCGTTCAGGACAGGTCGCTGGTCACTGTTGTCGATCTGTGCTCGCTCACCGGCGCGTCCGAGGCGACAGTGCGCCGTGACATCAACACGCTGGATCAGCAAAAGCGTCTGCGCCGTGTGCGTGGGGGTGCCGAGGCGCTGACAACCAAGCCTTTTGTCGGCCTGGCCGGGCGTCCGTTCAGCGTCAATGAAACCATGAACATGGCGGAAAAGCAGGCCATTGCCGCCGCCGCAGTCGAGTTGTGTGAAGATGGTGAGCCGATTATCATCAACGGCGGCACGACTACATTCCAGATGGTGCATCCGCTGGCCTCGCGGCGCTTGCAGGTGTTCACGAACTCTTTCCCGATTGCGGATCACCTGCTGAAAAACACAACCAACACAGTGATGGTGTCGGGCGGGATCGTCTACCGCGAACAAAACATCATCCTGTCCCCGTTCGACAACGATGTGACGCGCAACTTTTACGCCAAGCGGATGTTCATGGGGGCTTCGGGCATCGGTCCGCTGGGCCTGATGGAACAGGATCCGCTGCTGATCCAGGCCGAGGAAAAGCTGATCGGACAGGCGGACGAGCTGATCGTTCTTGTGGACAGCAGCAAGTTCAAGGCCCGCTCAAGCCTCGTGCTGTGTCCTCTGGACCGGATCGACACCATCATCACCGACGACGGCATCGATGATCGCACGGCAAATATGCTGGACGCGGCTGATGTCACGCTGATCGTTGTCCCGTCCGGGGCAACGCAGAAAGAAGGGGTGGCGTGAAAGCCAACCCAAACCACTCTTCAGGGAGGAAACCATGAGTGTATTCAAGAAGGTAATCGCATCGGCCGCACTGGCCAGCGCGATGTTCGCAGCCCCCGCCATGGCCGATGACGTGCGTATCGCACTGGTCGTCAAGGCACTGGGCATCGGCTTTTTCGAGGCGGCGGCACAAGGGGCCGAAGAGGCGGCAGAAGAGCTGGGCAACGTCGAAATCATCTACACTGGCCCGACGGACACAACGGCTGAAGGCCAGATCGAGGTGATCAATTCGCTCATTGCGCAAAATGTCGATGCGATTGCGGTGTCTGCCAACGACACCGACGCGCTTGTGCCTGCCCTCAAGCGGGCCATGCAGCGCGGCATTACAGTGATCAGCTGGGATTCCGGTGTCGCGCCCGAAGGGCGTCAACTGCACCTGAATCCATCGTCCAACCCGCTGATCGGCAACATGATCATCAAGCTGGCCGCGGATCACCTGCCCGATGGTGGTGACGTCGCGGTGCTGTCGGCGACCACCACGTCAACGAACCAGAACATCTGGATCGAAGAGATGACAAAGGTGATGGGCAACTATCCCGGCATTAACGTGGTTTCGACGGTCTATGGCGATGACCTTGCCGACAAATCTTATCGTGAGGCGACGGGCCTCATGCAATCCTTCCCCGATCTGGACGCGATCATCGCGCCGACTTCCGTCGGGATCGTGGCCGCAGCCCAAGCCGTTGTGGATGCAGGCAAAGTGGGCGAGGTCAACGTGACCGGCCTTGGCCTGCCATCGGAAATGGCGGGTGCCATCGAATCCGGAGCATCCAAGTCCTTTGCGATCTGGAACCCCATCGATCTGGGCTATTCTGCCGCCATGCTGGCCTATGAGTTGAGCCAGAACGGTGTCGAAGCCGCACCCGGTGTCGAAGTGCCGATGGGCCGCATGGGCTCCCTCACGCTGGATGACAACAACGAAGGCGCAATGGCCGATCCGTTTGTCTATGACGCCAGCAACATCGAGCAGTTCAAGTCGATCTTCTAAGGTGTTCTCCCTGATTGGTCCGGCGCGGGGCTTCCCGTGTCGGGCCGATCCCTTGTCTTTCCCGCTTTTCGAAAGTGTCTCGATATGACCGAGCGTGCCGATCTTGCCTCTGCGCCCGTCGTTTCGATGGATGCCATTACCAAGACGTTTCCCGGCGTGAAGGCCCTCGATCAGGTCCGCCTGGACCTTTATCCCGGGCAGGTCACGGCGCTGGTCGGTGAGAACGGCGCTGGTAAATCCACCACGGTCAAAATCCTGACTGGCATCTACCAGCCCGATGGCGGCACGATCCGCATCAATGGTGATCCGATCATACTGAACACGCCCGATGACGCCTCCGCCGCCGGGATCACCGCGATCCATCAGGAAACCGTCCTGTTTGATGAGTTGTCGGTGGCCGAAAACATCTTTATCGGCCACGCCCCGCGCACCAAGTGGGGCCTGATAGACCGGGCCGAAATGCACCGCGCTGCCCGGTTGCTACTGGACGAGATCGGCGCCCCCTTTGCCACCAGCGCCCTGTTGCGTGACCTTGGCATCGCCAGCAAACATCTGGTCGCGATTGCCCGGGCTCTGTCCGTCGATGCCCGCGTGGTGATCATGGATGAACCCACCGCTGCTCTGTCCCACAAAGAGATCGAAGAGCTCTATGAACTGGTCGACACTCTGCGCGCGCAGGGCAAGGCGATCCTGTTCATCAGCCACAAGTTTGACGAGATTTTCCGCATAGCGGATCGCTACACCGTCTTTCGCGACGGCGCCTTTGTCGGGGACGGTCTGATTGCGGATATCGACGAGGATGCGCTGGTTCAGATGATGGTCGGGCGTTCCGTTGATCAGATTTTCCCTCAGCGCGCGCACGAGGTTGGCGAAGATGTTCTGCAAGTCGTTGGATACGAGCATCCGACTGAATTTGCCGATATCGGGTTTACCCTCAAAAAGGGTGAAATCCTTGGTTTTTACGGCCTCGTCGGGGCAGGGCGGTCTGAATTCATGCAGGCGCTGTTCGGTATCACCAAGCCCAGCAAAGGTGTGACCAAGATCAATGGCGACATCCGTATCATCCGCTCTCCCGCCGACGCGGTGAACAACGGCATCGTCTACGTGCCCGAAGATCGCGGCAAGCAAGGGGCCGTGATCGGTCTGCCGATCTTTCAGAACATCACGCTGCCATCCCTCAGACGGACGTCCCGGTCGGGCTTTCTGAAACTGGCTGAGGAATTCAAACTGGCCCGCGAATTTGCTGAGCGGCTGGATTTGCGCGCGGCCTCACTGGATCAGGATGTGGGCAACCTGTCGGGCGGCAACCAGCAAAAGGTGGTTATCGCCAAATGGCTCGCCACCCAGCCGCAGGTCATCATTCTGGACGAGCCGACCAAGGGCATCGACATCGGGTCCAAGGCGGCTGTGCACGCCTTCATGGCCGAGCTGGCCAGTCAGGGTCTGTCCGTCATCATGGTCAGTTCCGAAATCCCCGAGGTCATCGGTATGTCCGACCGTGTGATCGTAATGCGCGATGGTCGGATCGCCGCCGAGGTGGCAGGCGATGACCTGACCCCCGAAACCCTTGTGCGCCATGCGGCAGGCATCACCGCCACAGCCCAGTTGGAAGAGGCCTGAGCGATGCTGTCACGGACCATCCCCGTGCGCGAGACCATTCTGGCGGGCGCCATTGCCGTCCTTCTGGCCCTGATTGCGTCGCGCTTTTCCGGGTTTGTCGCACCTGCCAACCTTGCCAATGTATTCAATGACACGGCTCCGCTGATCATTCTGGCCTTGGGGCAGATGGTCGTGATCCTCACGCGCTGCATCGATCTGTCGGTTGCGGCCAACCTTGCCCTGACGGGTATGGCCGTTGCCATGATCAATGTCGCCATGCCCGGACTGCCCATCCCGATCATCATTGCCATTGCGATCATGCTGGGGGCGGCCATGGGCGCGATCAATGGCATTCTGGTCTGGAAACTGTCGATCCCGCCCATTGTGGTGACGCTGGGCACGATGACAATCTTTCGCGGCACGATTTTTCTGATCTCGGACGGGAAATGGGTGAACAGTCACGAGATGAGCCCGGCCTTCACCGGCTTTCCGCGGGCCGAACTGCTGGGACTGCCCGTGTTGTCTTGGGCGGCTATTGTTACTGTGATCATATTTTCCGTCATGATGGCGCGCACACCGTTGGGGCGGTCGATCTTTGCCGTCGGGGGCAACCCGCACGCGGCGGTTTATACCGGTATCAATGTCGGCAAGACGCAGTTTCTGGCCTTTGTGATTTCCGGCGCGCTGGCGGGGCTGACAGGGTATCTTTGGGTTGCGCGCTACGCCGTGGCCTATGTCGATATCGCCGGTGGGTTTGAGCTGGAGGTCGTGGCCGCCTGCGTGATCGGTGGCATCTCAATCGCTGGGGGCATTGGTTCTGTCGGGGGCGCTGTCCTGGGCGCCATTTTCCTCGGGGTGGTCAAGAACGCCCTGCCGGTCGTCAACATCTCGCCTTTTTGGCAGCTTGCGATCTCGGGCAGCGCGATCCTCATCGCTGTGGCATTCAACGCCAATGCAGGCCGCAAGAAAGGGCGCATCATCCTGAAATCCGCCGAGGTGACATCATGAGTGACACAAGCCTGCATCGCCATGTCCCGGACCGCCTGAACAGCCGGGCTTACCGCACCTTCCGCAGTTGGGAGGCGCTGTTGCTGGCAGTTGCCATCGCGATCTTTGTCGTCAACAGCTTTGCCTCACCTTATTTTCTGAATGCCTGGAACCTGAGTGACGCGACCTTCAACTTCACCGAAAAAGCGATGATCGCCTTTGCCATGGCGCTGCTGATCATTGCGGGTGAAATCGATTTGTCCGTGGCGTCGATCATCGCATTGGCAAGCACGGCCATGGGGCTTGCCGTACAATACGGGGCCGGGACGCCAGAACTGGTAATCATCGGCCTCACCGTCGGAATGCTATGTGGCGCATTCAACGCGTTCTTTGTGACAGTCCTTGGCCTGCCGTCCATCGTCGTGACCATCGGCACGATGAGCCTGTTTCGCGGCATCAGCTTTATTATCCTCGGGGATGATGCGTTTCGCGGTTATCCTGCCAGTTTTGCGTGGTTTGGGCAGGGATACATCTGGTGGGTGTTCACCGTCGAAATGCTGCTGTTTGTCATCATCGCGGTGATCTACGGCGTGCTGCTGCACAAGACCAATTTCGGCCGCGCCGTCTATGCAATCGGCAACAACCCGACGGGTGCGCTGTTCAGTGGCATCCGGGTGCAGCGAGTGAAATTCATCCTGTTTCTGCTGACGGGCCTGATGTCGGGTGTTGCGGCGGTCTGTCTGACGTCGCGCCTTGGCTCGACCCGACCCAGCATCGCAACTGGGATGGAGCTGGAGGTTGTCACGATGGTCGTCCTTGGCGGTGTGAACATTTTGGGCGGCTCCGGATCAATCCCCGGTGTCGTCATCGCGGCCTTTGTGATGGGCCTTGTGACTTTTGGTCTGGGTCTGCTCAACGTGCCCGGTATCGTGATGTCGATCTTTATCGGCCTGCTGCTGATCGGTGTGATCGCCCTGCCGCGCCTGTGGTCGATGATCGTGGCAAGGCGCACGTCATGAGCGCGCGCTACGTGTTCCGGATGCGCCTGACCCCGGGCATGGAGGCGGAGTATGAACGTCGCCACGACGCGATCTGGCCTGAACTGGTGGACCTGCTGCGCGCGGCAGGTGTCAGCGATTACAGCATCCATCTGGACCCTGAAACGCACCTGCTGATCGGCGTTCTGATCCGCGCTGACGATCACGGAATGGACGCGTTGCCGGACCATCCTGTGATGCAGAAATGGTGGGCGCATATGGCGGATATCATGGAAGTGGGCGACGACAATGCGCCGGTCGCCGTTGCTTTGCCACGCGTCTTTCACATGCCATGAGAACGTCGCGCCGCATCGCCGTGATCGACATTGGCAAGACTAATGCCAAACTCGCGCTGGTCGATCTGGATACGTTGACGGAAATTGCCGTGGTGACGCGGCCTAATACAGTCTTGCCAGGTCCGCCATGGCCGCATTTCGACACCGAGGGGCATTGGGCCTTTCTGCTGGATGCACTGTCCGCTTTTCATCGGGATCATGGTGTGGATGCGATTTCGGTTACAACCCACGGGGCCAGTATCGCATTGCTGGACCGGGCGGGCGGTTTGGCCGCGCCGATCCTTGACTACGAACACCCGATCCCGGCTGAAATTGCCGAAAGCTACGACGCGATCCGTCCTGATTTTGCGCAAACCGGGTCGCCGCGTCTTGCAGGCGGGCTGAATGTCGGCGCGCAACTGCACTATCAGTTTTCCCAAGATGCCAGGCTGCGGGATCGCACCCACGCAATCGTCGGCTATCCGCAATACTGGGGTGCCCGCCTGACGGGCGAGGTGGCCTGCGATGTCACATCGATCGGATGTCATACGGACCTTTGGGCCCCGAACGCAGGCACATTTTCCGATCTCGTGGATCGTCTGGGGATTGCGGACAAGATGGCGCCGGTGCGCCTGCCGCGCGATGTTTTGGGCGTCATCCTGCCCGAGATCGCGATGGCCACGGGATTGCCCAAGGACACGCCCGTCGCAGTTGGTATCCACGATTCAAACGCCTCGCTTTATCCCCATATTCTCGGTCAAAGCGCACCACTGTCCGTCGTTTCAACAGGAACATGGGTCATAGCGATGGCTTTGGGCGGGCGACGCGTCAATCTGGACCCGGCGCGCGATACGCTTGTAAACGTAAACGCCTTTGGTGACCCCGTCCCGTCAGCGCGATTCATGGGCGGGCGCGAGTTCGAGGTGATCGCGGGCGGCCAGCAGACCACCCCCACCGAACTCGATATCACGGATGTGCTTGAGGCGGGGCTGATGATCCTACCCGCCGTCGAACCAACAACAGGCCCTTTCCAGGGGCGTGCAATGTCATGGAGCGCAAAGGAGCCGCCCCTTGGTACGGGCCAGCGTGCCGCCGCTTTATCCTTCTATCTCGCCATGATGACAGACACGTGTTTGCGGCTCGTCTCGGGGGACGGGCCAACAATTGTCGAAGGGCCGTTTGCACATAATGCGGCCTTCAAAAACATGCTCGCGTCGGCAACCGGGCGACCGGTGCAGCACAGTGCGGCCACAACCGGCACGGCTATCGGGGCTGCGTTGTTGTTCAGCGATGACGCGACACGCCTGCGGCCCATGTCAGGCGCGGTGGAGGAGGGGCGCGCGATGTGGGCCGACTATGCTGCACGATGGCGCGAACGGGTCGGCTCCTCAGCCTAAGGCGCGCCACCCGGTCAACGCGCGTCCGTTATGCATTTGCGCAGGTACTTGGATGCGGATCGAAAATGGCTTGGCCCGGCCGCCTCCGCCCAACGTCCGGGTGTCCACGCATTATTGGCGCCCTTCATCGGGCCTGAATAAAGCTCGGCCTCTGACCGGGTTTCAATAAACTCGGTAAGTTTTTCACAGTTCGCCCGCAACAGCGCCACGGCCTGCGGCCAGTCCAATTCGGATTGGCGATTCCGCAGATCAGCATTGTAGCGTTTGAGGTCGTTCCACTTGTAACCTTCGGCGGGGAAAAAGACGGTCTTGCCCGCCAACCCATCCGCATACCAGCCCAGAAACAGATCAATCCAATGCGCGCGGTGGGCGATGACATCCTTGATCGATGTATCGTCATCTCTTTTCCGCATCGCCATGTCCGCATCGATGCTGTCCATCAGCTTTTCAAGTTTTCCGAACTCTTTGCGCGTAATGTCGAGCAGTTCGGATTTGCTTGTCGCGGCCATCTTCGCGCCCTCCTTTTCGGACGGAACAGGAGCAGATCGCGCGCCGCTCGGCCTTGCGATAAATCAATCGCCTAAGCCGGATCAAAAAAGCCCGCAGGATCACCTGCGGGCTTTCCGTTTTGCCTGTGATTGTCGTCAGAGGCCGGGATACAGCGGGAAACGTGCGCAAAGCTCTGCGACTTCGCCCCTTACCTTATCCTCGACAGCCGTATTTCCATCTTCGCCATTCGCGGCCAGCCCGTCGACCACTTCGATGATCCAATCCCCGATCTGGCGGAACTCGGCTTCGCCAAAGCCGCGCGTGGTGCCCGCGGGACTGCCAAGGCGAATGCCCGAGGTGATGGTGGGTTTTTCATCGTCAAACGGCACACCGTTCTTGTTGCAGGTGATACGAGCACGCCCCAATGCCTTTTCGGTGGCGTTGCCCTTGACCCCTTTTGGGCGCAGATCGACCAGCATTACGTGGGTGTCGGTGCCATGGGTGACCGTATCCAGCCCGCCTTTGTGCAACTGGTCTGCAAGCGCCTGCGCGTTCTTGATCACCTGCTGCTGATAGGTTTTGAAGGATGGCTCCAGCGCCTCGCCAAAAGCCACAGCCTTGGCTGCGATCACATGCATCAGCGGGCCACCCTGAATGCCGGGGAAGATGGCCGAGTTGAACTTTTTCGCCAGCGCCTCGTCATTGGTCAGGATCATGCCGCCGCGTGGACCGCGCAGTGTTTTGTGCGTGGTGGTGGTGGCCACATGGACGTGTGGGAACGGGTTGGGGTATTCGCCGGCTGCAATCAGCCCGGCAAAGTGTGCCACATCCGCCAGCACCCATGCGCCGACCTTGTCCGCAATCTCGCGGATGCGGGCAAAATCGATGACGCGCGGAATGGCCGAGCCACCGGCGATGATCATCTGGGGTTTGTGTTCCAGCGCCAGCGCTTCGATCTGGTCGTAATCGATATCCAGCGTGTCGCGACGCACCCCGTATTGCACGGCGTTGAACCATTTGCCCGACTGGTTGGGTTTGGCCCCGTGGGTCAAGTGGCCACCGGCGTCGAGGCTCATGCCAAGGATCGTGTCGCCGGGTTGCAGAAGTGCCTGGAACACACCCTGGTTGGCCTGAGAGCCCGAGTTCGGCTGCACATTGGCAAAGCCGCAATCGAACAGCTGCTTGGCGCGCTCAATGGCGAGGTTTTCGGCCACATCCACATACTGGCACCCGCCGTAATAGCGACGGCCCGGATACCCTTCGGCGTATTTGTTGGTCATCACCGAACCCTGCGCTTCGAGCACGGCGGCAGAGACAATGTTTTCGGACGCGATCAGTTCGATCTCGTCCCGCTGACGGCCCAGTTCATCACGGATCGATCCGAACAGTTCCGGGTCGCGGTCAGCAAGGCTTTGAGTAAAGAAACCGTCGGTACGATGGGGCGCGTTCATGGACACTCTCCTGGGATGCGAGTCGGGGTCAATTTGGATCGTTTCCTATCGGAAACGGTGGCTTTGGCAAAGGATGTAAAGCGACTATTCGGCCCTGCGCGGCGGCAATGCTGGTAAGGGGCGAAAATATATGGTTCTTTCGGCACGAAGACGCCACCATAGGAAACGCCTCATGCCGCTGAACATCGCCTTTGCTGCCAGCGCGGCGCCTGTGGCCCAGACGGCGCGTGCGGCTTTGGTGGCCCGGTATGGGGACGCGGACCTGGAAAAGGCGGATGTGATCGTGGCCCTTGGTGGTGACGGTTTCATGTTGCAGACCCTGCATGGCTCGCAGCATCTGAACGCGCCGGTTTATGGCATGAACCGGGGCACAATCGGTTTTCTGATGAACGAATACGGTGAAACCGACCTCGAGGCGCGCCTTGAAGCGGCGGAAGAGGCGTTGTTGAACCCGCTCACCATGACCGCACGCGATGCAGAAGGTGAAGAACACAAGGCCCTCGCCATCAATGAAGTGTCGCTGCTGCGGGCCGGTGCGCAAGCTGCGAAGTTGCGCATCACGGTGGACGGACGTCTGCGTATGGATGAACTGGTGTGCGACGGCGCGCTGGTGGCGACGCCAGCGGGATCGACCGCTTACAACTATTCCGCCCATGGCCCAGTCCTGCCCATCGGTTCCGACGTTCTGGCACTTACAGCCGTGGCCGCCTTTCGCCCCCGCCGCTGGCGTGGTGCGCTGTTGCCCAAGATGGCCCATGTGCGTTTTGACGTGCTTGAGGCCGACAAACGCCCTGTCATGGCAGAGGCGGATTCAAGGTCGATCCGCAATGTCGTATCCGTCGAAATCCAGTCCGAACCGGCCGTCGTTCACCGCATCCTTTTTGATCCCGGTCACGGGTTGGAGGAGCGGTTGATTTCGGAGCAGTTCACGTGAGTTTGCGTGACCCGGTGCCCCGATCACTGTGCACCGATTGTGGCGTGTCGCGCATGGCCGACCCGTCTGCGTGCGGTGCCGCGTGCCAGTTCATCAAGCCTGACTATCCCGACATGGAACGCGCCGTGCACGGGCGGGCGCGGGGGGAGGGGGACGAGCTGTTCTTCGGCCCGTTTCAGGCCATGTACCGCGCGCGCATGGCGCAACCGAAAGACGGGGCACAATGGACAGGTATCACGACCTCGCTTGCCGCTGATCTGCTGGAACGCGGCCAGATTGATGCGGTGCTGACCATGGTGCCCGACGCGCAGGACCGCTGGAAACCGCAGCCTGCGCTGATCAGCAAAGCCGCTGATATGGCACAGGCACGCGGAATGCGCATGGGCTACGCACCTTTGCTGGCATTGCTTGAAGACGCGCAGGATCGTGGTTTCAAACGCCTCGCCGTGATCGGCATCCCCTGCCAGATCTACGCATTGCGCAACCTCGAGGCCTCGCTTGGGTTGGAGCGACTATTTGTCATTGGCACCCCCTGTTCGGACAACACGAGTACCGAGAACTTTCACACGTTCCTCGCCCTGCTGGACGAAGACCCGGACAGCATCACCTATCTCGAATTCCGCGCCGACTACCGTGTGGAATTGCGCTTTGCCGATGGGCGGCAGCGTCTGATCCCGTTCCTGAGCCTGCCGATTTCCGATCTGCCGCCAGACTTCTTTCCGCTGACCTGTAAAACCTGCGTCGATTACACCAATGTTCTGGCCGACATCACCGTGGGCTACATGGCGGGCGACGGGGATCAATGGCTGATCGTACGCAATGCGCGTGGGGCCGAGATGCTAGAGGGGCTAGGCGACCGGATCGAGCTCAGCGCGCCGGGGTCCAAAGGCAAACGGGCGGCCGCCGTCAAAGGGTTCATCGCCAACACGAAACGCGCAGCAGGCGGGCTGCCCTTGCGGCGGATGCCGAACTGGGTGCGCCCGATTGTCAGTTGGTTGCAACCACGCACCGGTCCGCGTGGCCTCGAATTTGCGCGCACGCGGGTCGAAATGAAGGCGGCAGAAACGATCCTGCATCTGCGCCAGGCCATGCCTGCCAAGATGAAAAACATGGTGCCCCGGCACGTCTGGGACATTGCAAAGCCCTACGGCCTGACCCTCGAACAGGACGAGGTCCATGATCCTCTTTTGACCAAAAATACCACGCGGGAGACCGAAAGGCCCGGGGCAAAGTCCCCAAAAGCGCCCTAGCCACGCGGCGCAAGATATCCGTGTGCAATCCTTGCGGCCTCATCGACATCCAGAATGGGGGGCAGCAATGTCAGCAATTCACCGTCCCCGTCCAGCAGATGAACAAAACTGCCATGGGCATAGATCCAGCCATATTCCGGATCCTGAAACAGCGGCGTGATCTCAACTGCAAAGGCGTCATAAGCGGCCTGCAACGCGTCCTCGTCACCCGTCAGGCCAATGAAATCGCGATGAATTTCCGCAAGTGGCGCGCCCATCGTGTCGACCCGATCCTGATCGGGGGCGACCGTGATCATGACCGGGGTTACATTAATGCCGTCCTGCGCCAGCACGTCGACGACCTCTGCCATCAGGGGCAGAGCGGCTGAGCAGATGTTGAGACAATTGGCGTAGCCAAAGAACACAAGCTGTGCACGCCCGTCAGGATCAGCTTCGGTCCGGGTCTGGCCGTGCTGGTCGGTCAGGGTGAACGGGCCACCGATATCAACCGGGAACGGGCTTTGCCCGAATGCGGGCAAAGCGGCGCAACACAAGGCAGCAATCAGGGCGCGCATGGCTCAGAAATTCTCCTCGATATAGGTCTGATCCTCTTCAAGCCCGAGGCCAAGGTACCCTTCGGTCGCGATGATCTCGTTGATCCGGGGGTCACGACGGAACCACGGGCCTTTGCCTTTGGCGTCGGGATGGTTCTTGGCCCAGACCTTGGTCCACTGATTGGCCTTGATCTTGTCAGCCCCCGCGGCCTGAATTGTCTGGACCAGATAAAGGTTATTCGCGCCCAGTTCGGGATCGTCCAGCATCAGACCATCGACCGTGACCGTCTGCCCACAAAACGGTGCCAGTTCGACTGCGGCACCGGTAAAGGCGGGTTGGCTGTTCTTCATTGGCAAAACCAGAACGCCATCGGCGGCGCGCACAAGGCCAAGCTGGCGCTTGCCTGCACCGCAATCATCAGGGCAATCGCCGGTCAGCGTGCACAGGACATCAACGACTTCGGCATCAAACTTAGCGGGCACTTCGGCATAAAGGTTCCAGGACCGGGCTTCGGAGCCGTCGGAAAAGTCTTGCGCGGCGAGCGGGCTGGCAATCAGGGCCAGAGTTGCAATCAGATGTTTCATTTGTTCGGATCCGGGATCGAGAAGGGGGGACGTTGCCGTAATCGTTGTGGTTCTGGTTGGTGATATCCATGTCAGACACCACATCGGCCACCACGATGTATTTGAGGCCGTCCCGCTCATAGAGCATACCGTCGGCTTCGACCGTGTGGGCCGCGAGGCTCAGCAGCGTGTCGCCGCCTGCGGCTTCGGCATCATCCCCGACCTTGAGGACCATGTAGACGGTGCCATCTTCGGCCAGCAGACCCACAGGAATACCCCCGCACTGCACCACAATGCACAGGTGTGGTGGGCCGAACCGACGACCGCATCCGGGCTGCCCATGACGCCGGAATAATAACACCATGTGTCGATGATCTCTCCGGTCACCTGGATGCGCGTGCCTTCTGCAGCGGATGCGCCGATCGGCGCGCCAAGCAGCATAAGCGCGGTTCCAAGGGCCGCAAATTGCGTTGATCTCATTGTATGTGCCTTTTCTTGTGACCTGTGACCAGCTTACGGGCGAAATCGCACGCGTCAAATCACGCTTTGCCCGCACCCGCATTTGTGATCGCTTGGCGCAAGGCCGCGCCCGTGCTAGAAATTTGCCAATAAACGAGAGGCACGAGCGGGCCCCGCAGATACATGACGGCACTCAGCAAATATGACCGGCTTGAAGCGACAGGCCTGTGGCGCAGCACGCCGGATGCGCAAAAGCGCGAAGTTGTCGTGTCCATCGGCGATGCGACGCTGATGATATCGGACCTCAATGATCGGGCCGTGACCCATTGGTCGCTCGCCGCGATTGAGCGCAGCGCGGATACGGATGGGCGCGCCGTCTTTTTCCCCGATGGTGATCCCGGCGAGACGCTGGAATTCGCCGCGACCGAAGCCGAGATGATCGACGCCATCGATACGCTGCGTCAGGCCGTTGCCCGCGCGCGCCCACGCCCGGGCCGTCTGCGGTGGCTGGGCGCTGCGATGTCGGTTCTTGCGGTTGCCGCAGTCGGGGTGATCTGGCTGCCCGGTGCCCTGGTTGATCATGCCATGCGTGTCGTCCCCCCGGTGAAAGAGGCCGAGATTGGCGCCGCCCTTTTGGTGCGCATCGAACGTGTGTCAGGTGCCCGGTGCCGCAGCGCCGACGCCCGCGAAGCGCTGGCCGCATTGGCAGAGCGCACAGGGGCGACGCGCATTGTCATCGTCCCCGGCGGCGTGCGCGAGGCGCTGGCCCTGCCCGGTGGCACGGTTCTGCTCAACCGGTCCCTCGTCGAAGATTATGAAGAACCCGATGTCGCGGCCGGTTACGCGCTGGTTGAACATGTGCGCAGTGCATCCCAGCCGCCCTTGCGCGCCTTGTTGGAACATGCCGGTGTGCGGGCTTCCGCCACGCTGCTGACAACCGGGGTCGTACCGCCAAGCGCGCTGGATGCATTTACGACGGCGCAGTTGTCTCGTTTTGCCCCGACCCTGCCAGCGGACGAAATCCTTCCGGCTTTTGCCGAAGCATCGCTGCGCAGCACGGCCTATGCCCGTGCCCGCGATATTTCGGGTGAACAGACCC
Organism: Tateyamaria armeniaca; assembly: GCF_045797845.1. NCBI lineage: Bacteria > Pseudomonadati > Pseudomonadota > Alphaproteobacteria > Rhodobacterales > Roseobacteraceae > Tateyamaria > Tateyamaria armeniaca. The sequence continues at coordinate 109,752 of NZ_JBHDIY010000002.1, read as the reverse complement.
TTGCCCTGATTGAGGCGGACCCAATGGCCGGGCAAGTCCCCGAACCGATCATGCCGGACCGCGACTGGCTGCAGCTACAGGCGATCTGCGAAGACTAAGGCGCGTTCCCTCGCCTCTGCCTTAGCGGATGAACGCGTCGCGGAACCCGGCAACCTTGCTTTTTTGCAGTCCTTGGGCGAGGGGCGCACCATTGGCAAACGGTCCTGCCAGCACAACCTGATAGCTTTTGCCGCCGCGCTGTACCTGCCCGATCCGGGCGGGCAGTCCGGCCCGCAGGATGCGCTGTGCTGCAGCCTGCGCATTTGCGGGCACAGCATAAGTGCCGACCTGAACATAGCGGTCCGTCGATGATGCCTTGACCCTCGTGGGTGCCGCCTGTGCCGGGGCTGCGGTGGCTGATGCCTTGGCCTTGTTGCGCACAATGCGCTTTTGCAACTGTCCATTGCGGTGCACCAAAGTGACCGTGCCAAGTTCGCGTTGCTGCGTTGCTGCGTCCGTATAGGGATAGACCAGCGCAACTTTCGACGTCACATCCCGCCCGGTTGCCGTGTCGACAAGGCGGCGTGGCACGGTCTGTGTCCAGATCAGGCGCGTGCGTGCAATCCCCTCAAGGGATTGTTCGGCGCGGCGCGGGTTCAGACGATCATCTTCCCAGACCGGGCGATAGCCTTTTGGAACGGGAAACGTCCCGCGCGCGGCGCGTTGGTCATAAACGTGACGTGGCAACACCCGCGTCTTTGGGCTGACCGTGCTTTGCACAGTGCCAACCTCGGGCGCTTTGCGCACAACGGTGCGGGCGGGTGCGGGCGAGGGGACCGTTGCTGGGCGTCGCACGGCGGTTGGCGCGGCGGGTTGCGTTGTTCTGCGCGGTGCGGCGGTTGTGACTTGGCGTGGGGCAGGTCTGGGCCGCTGTGTTGCTTGCGGTGCGGGTTGGGTCGCCGTGGGCGCTGGCGCAGCAGCGACGGGTGGGCGCACGGGATCGGCTGCAATGGTGCGCTGTGCGCCGCTCAGTGTCGGTGTCTGACCGCAGATCAATTCGCGCTGCCGGTTCACCCGTGGCACCCAGGTGACGTTGCCATCTATGCCTGCCCGAATGAACACGCAGCCTTTACTGTCGACATATTGCGCACCGCGATAGGACGCTGGCGGCAATTCCGCCGGGGTCTGAACACTGCTCAGATCCTGAGCCAGCACGGCTCCAGTCCCAAATCCGAAACCAACGACAGCGATCGCAACAATTCTTGTAAAACTCATCATATCCCCCACAAGATATAGACAAAACGATGACTCATACGCTCCGCAGAGTCTCAGCGCAACCGCAGCTATTTGGTACCAAACATGCGATCACCCGCATCGCCAAGGCCCGGAACGATGTATCCGACCTCGTTCAGACGTTCATCGACCGCGGCCGTGACGATTGGCACGTCTGGATGGGCCTCTTTCATGCGGGCGATTCCCTCAGGCGCTGCCAGCAGACAGAGAAAGCGGATGTTGGAGGCGCCGGCCTTTTTCAGCAGATCAATGGCCGCCACGGATGAATTGCCGGTGGCGAGCATCGGGTCAACGGCGATGACCAGTCGATCTTCCAGCGCTTCGGGCACTTTGAAGTAGTATTGGACCGGCTGCAGCGTCTCTTCGTCCCGGTAAAGCCCGACAAAACCGACCCGTGCAGACGGGATCAGCTCAAGCACGCCGTCCAGCAACCCGTTGCCCGCCCGCAGGATCGAAATCAGCGCCAGTTTCTTGCCCGCCAGTGTCGGGGCGTCCATTTCGGCCATCGGGGTCGGAATACGCTTGGTCGTCATCGCAAGATCCCGTGTGACCTCATAGGCCAGCAACTGGCTGATCTCGCGCAAAAGCTGGCGGAACACGGCAGTTGGCGTGTCGGTGTGGCGCATGATGGTCAGCTTGTGCTGCACCAGCGGGTGATCGACGATGGTCAAGTGTTGGGACATGGCGGCAGGCTCCTTCAGTTGATCCCTTACTGCCGCGCGATCCGGCGCGAGACAATCCCCATCCTGTCGCTTGGTCTGATGGTGGGTCCGGGGCAAAGCGTCAGAACGAAACAATCGCGCGCGCCGTCAGGCGCTCATTTTGGTGAAACGCCCAGATGCCGCGCGACAAGGTCAGCAACATCGACAAAGCCGATCAACCCTAGCGGCGGCCCGTCATAGCCGTCGACCAGCACCGGCACCCGTTCGCGTGTATGATCGGTGCCGACCCAGGTGGGATCATTCCCGTGATCGGCCGTAATCACCAGCAAATCGCCGGGGCGCAAACGGGCGCGTAGCGCGCCGATCTGGGTGTCGAACCATTCAAGGTGTCGTGCATAGCCCGCCACATCCCGGCGATGGCCATAAAGGCTGTCAAACTCGACGAAATTGGCAAAGGTGAGGCTGCCGTCTTCGGCGCTGTCCACCAGATCGCCCAAATGGCCCATCAATGCCGCATCAGCCCCTTTGCGCACCTCATCAAAGCCCTGCATCGAAAAAATATCGCCCACTTTTCCAACGCCATAGACGCGTCTGCCCGCATCTTGCACCCAGTTCGACAGGATCGGGGCGGGGGGCGTGATGGCGTAATCCTTGCGGTTGGTGGTGCGCGAAAACCCTCCGACATCGCCCACAAACGGGCGCGCAATCACGCGGCCCACGCGCATCTGGTGAAGCCGGGGTGCAATGGTCGCGCACAGGTCCAGCAGGCGATCAAGGCCAAAATGTTCCTCATGTGCTGCAATCTGGAACACACTGTCGGCCGAGGTATAGCAAATGGGCCAGCCGGACCGGATGTGCTCTGCCCCGTGGCGCGCGATGATCTGCGTGCCCGAGGCGTGGCAATTGCCAAGAATGCCGTCTGTCCCGGCCGCATCGCACACAGCCTGCACGATGTCCGGCGGAAAGGCGGGGTCGGTGTTGGGGAAATAGTGCCAATCCCACGGCACCGGCACGCCGGCCAGTTCCCAATGGCCCGACGGCGTGTCCTTACCCTTTGACAGTTCGGTTGCGGCACCGGACAAGGTTGTGGGTGCCATCCCGCCATTGGCCAGCGCCATGACTTCAAGCACGCCCAGTTCCGTGAGGGTAGGGATGTTCAGTGGCCCGCTGCGTTCATCGTCCGCGCGCCCGGCCTCGCAAGCTTCGATAATGTGGCCCAATGTGTTTGCCCCGGTGTCCGGCACTTCACCGTTGAAAAAGGCGTCGGCATCCGGCGCACCGCCGATCCCGATGGAGTCCATTACAACCAGAAACGCGCGGGACATCAGCCGACCCGATCAAGGATCAGATTGGGCTTGTCCGTCGGACTTGCCGAGATGGTGATGGCGGCGCGCAGGGCGGTTTCGGCGCGGTCCGCGTCGGCGGCGCGGCCTGCGTGGACCACGGCCAACGGTTGGCCACGGGTGACTTGCGTGCCCAGCCGCACGACATCTGACAGGCCCACTGCCAGATTCAATTCATCGCTTTCGACCTTGCGCCCGCCCCCGAGGTCAACCACGGCAAGGCCCAATGCCTCGCCGTCCATCGCCGTCACATGACCGGACGCGGGTGCTGCGATTTCGCGGATGACTGTCGCTTCGGGCAGGAAGCGCGGCCAGCTTTCGACAAACTGAACAGGGCCACCCATGGCGGCGATCATGGTGCCGAACCGCTCGGCGGCATGTCCGTCGGCAATGGCCGCAGCGATGGCATCTGCACCGGCCTGCACGTCCTCTGCCAGACCTGCATTGGCCAGCAGCACACCCCCAAGGCTCGCACACATTTCGACCAGTTTGCCGCGGGTTTGTCCGGTCAACACCTTCATCGCCTCGGCCACTTCAAGGGCGTTGCCAAGGGCGGGGGCGACAGGCTGGCTCATGTCTGTGATCAGGGCCGTGGTCTTGCATCCTGCGGCATTGGCGGTCTTGACCAGGGCGTCGGCCAGATCGCTTGCCGCCTGCCGGTCCTTCATGAACGCGCCCGAGCCGACCTTGACGTCCAGCACAAGACCATCCAGACCCGCGGCCAGCTTTTTCGACAGGATCGATGCGGTGATCAGATCAAGGCTGTCCACGGTCGAAGTTACATCGCGAACTGCATAAAGGCGCTTGTCCGCCGGGGCGATTTCCGCATTGGCCCCGACGATGGCGCAACCCGCGCGGGTGACCACGTCGCGCAATTGCGCCGTGCTCAGTTGGGTAGACAGACCCGGTATGGCGCTCAACTTGTCCAGCGTACCCCCCGTATGGCCCAGCCCGCGCCCCGAAATCATAGGCACGAATGCCCCGCAGGCGGCCAGAGCGGGAGCGAGAACAAGGCTTACGCAATCCCCGACACCGCCGGTCGAGTGTTTGTCCAGCACCGGACCCGCCAGGTTCCAGTCAAGCACCGAACCGGAGTCGCGCATCGCCATGGTCAGCGCCACGCGGCCGACATCGCCAAGACCGTTCAGGCACACAGCCATGGCAAAGGCACCGGCCTGCGCATCCGTCACGCTCTGATCGGCCAGACCGCGTGCGAACCAGTTCAACTCATCGCGCGACGGGGTCTGGCGTTTGCGCAATTTGGCAATGATCGTGCGCGCGTTGCTCATGATGATGTGTCCATATGTGCCGCACCAAAAGCGCCGGGCAGCAGATCTGCCATCCGCATCACCTGCTCGACTCCACCAGTGGTGGCCATGGTAACGGGCACATCCCCACTGGCAAACTCGGCCAGTTTCTGGCGGCACCCGCCGCATGGGGTGACGGGCATCGGGCTGCCAGCAACGACATAGGCGGCTGTGATCTTGCGCTCGCCCGCTGCAACCATTGCGGCAATTGCCCCGGCTTCGGCGCAGGTCCCCTGGGGGTACGCGATGTTTTCAACGTTGCAGCCGGCATAGATCGCACCGGATTCGGTCTGGATCGCCGCGCCGACCTGAAATCCGGAATATGGGGCGTGCGCATTGTCCCGCACGCTCAGGGCTGCTGCCTTCAACTCGTTCATCACTGTCCTCGCTGCGGGGAACTCTTGGCCGCTTTTGGTCGTTTACGGTTTGATCACTTGTTAAAGGAGAACGCAAATGTCCAATACATCTCAGAACTCATTTCGTGTGGCCGCACCCGGTCTGGATACCGACCTGCCCGAAGCGGACAGCGATGAAATGACGGAACCCACGGCGGCCGAACTGCGCGCGCTTTGCGAAGAAAAGAACGAGGTGTTCGATGCCTCCCTAACTGAAAAGCAAGCCCGCAACCGTATCGCTGCGCTGAAGGAACTGGACTAGGTCGTCCGGGTTTCGAAAACACCCGGCAGTGACACTTCCAGCAATTCCAGATCGTCGGATGGCGCGCCGTAGCGCACGGACATATCGGGCGGGATGACAAACGCGTCGCCCGGCGACAGAGCAACAGGTGCCTTGCCCTTGCTCTCCAGTGTCATGGTTCCGGTCATAACAAAGGTGAACAGGATATCGCTGTCATGCGCACTCCATCCCGTGTCGCCGGTGCTGCGCCGTGCAACCTGCACGCCAGCCACCCCGTTTGTCCCGTCAGAAATCCCTGTGTCGCGGGCTTCAAAGCCGGGCAGACGAAACGGCTGCCACACGGCATTCGCAACAGTGTGATGGACAAATCGCTGCCCCTGAAAGCGGCGATCAGGATCGGGTGGCCCGTTCGGAAGCTCCATGTCGTGATCAATCGTCGTGACATGTTCGGCAGGCACGCCGATCTCGATCACCTCGATATTGTCGCTCGCAAAGAGCACCCGATGGCGGATTTCCGGGGGCTGAATGACACAACACCCTTCATGCAGGCGAAACGGCTCCCCCTGATCTTCGTAGACCAGATCGACCCACCCTTTGTAGCAAAAGATCAACTGAAATCCGACGGTATGATAGTGCACCATATCGGGCACCGGCCCGCCATCGGGGATCCGGATATGACTGGCGATGATCGACCCGCCAAGGCGATCCGGGATCAGATCACGGTAATGCATGCCCGCGCGCCCGATCACCCATGGGGCCTGATCGGCAAGACGGCGCACCACGAAACTGTGCACAGTCTCAGGCATCTCAAGGGGCGGGTTCAATTCGGCAATCTCGACCCGGGTACCATTGGGGGCCGTGATCACCCGCTGACCTTTCGCAAAGCCGTCCGGATCGTCGCTCAGAATGCGCAAGGTTCCGGGGGGCTCTTGCGCACCCGCCTCGATCCGCACCCGCACCCCATGGCCCGAAAATACGGCCACCGAAGGATCGTCAGCCGGATAGATCATGTCCATCCGCATCCCCAACACCTTGGTGAAAAACGGTATGTCATCGCGCAATTCCTGCGTCGGCAACCGTATCTCTGCGCGGACCTCAGCCATTCCAATCCCTTTCACTTCGCCGAATAAACTCCGGGGGAATTGCGAAAGCAATGGGGGCTGGCCCCCTGACAATGTCGTGCGCGGCACACGCGCATTTCGATCACTTCTTGGCGGCGGCGCCAAAGGTCAATTGTTGAGATCGAAAAAATAGTTTAACGCTAAACCAAATTCAATATCGGGGGACACATGTCAGATCAACCAACCTTGCGCCAGGCCGCCCTCGATTATCACGAATATCCCAAGCCCGGGAAACTCGAAATCCGCGCCACCAAACCGATGGCCAACGGGCGTGATCTGGCGCGCGCCTATTCGCCCGGTGTGGCCGAAGCCTGCCTTGAGATCAAAGAGGACGCGACCAATGCGTCACGCTTTACGGCGCGGGGCAATCTGGTGGCAGTGGTCAGCAACGGGACGGCAGTGCTGGGTCTTGGCAACATCGGCGCGCTTGCCTCAAAACCGGTGATGGAGGGCAAGGCCGTCCTGTTCAAGAAATTCGCCTCTATCGACTGTTTCGACATCGAAGTGGACGAAAGTGACCCGGAAAAGCTGGCCGATATCGTCTGCGCGCTCGAACCGACCTTTGGTGCCATCAACCTCGAAGACATCAAGGCGCCGGACTGTTTTATTGTCGAAAAGCTCTGCCGCGAGCGGATGAACATCCCCGTTTTCCACGACGACCAGCACGGTACCGCCATCGTGGTGGGGGCTGCGGCCACGAACGCGCTGCACGTGGCGGACAAGAAATTCGAGGATATCAAGATCGTGTCCACGGGTGGCGGGGCTGCGGGCATTGCCTGCCTCAACATGCTGCTCAAAATGGGGGTCAAACGCGAAAACGTCTGGCTCTGCGATATACATGGCCTCGTCTACGAAGGGCGCGAGATTGACATGAACCCGGTCAAATCCGAATTTGCCCAGGCCAGTGACAAGCGCACGCTGGACGATGTCATTCATGACGCAGACCTGTTCCTTGGCCTGTCCGGTCCCGGCGTGCTGACGCAGGAACATGTCGCCAAAATGGCCAAGCGACCCATCATCTTTGCGCTGGCCAACCCGACCCCGGAAATCCTGCCCGACCTTGCGCGCGAAGTGGCACCGGATGCGATCATCGCCACGGGGCGCTCGGATTTTCCCAACCAGGTCAACAATGTACTCTGTTTTCCCTTCATCTTCCGTGGCGCGCTGGATGTCGGGGCAACCACCATCAATGACGAGATGGAATTGGCCTGTATCGACGGTATCGCCGCCCTTGCGCGCGCCACGACAAGTGCCGAAGCCGCCGCCGCCTATCAGGGTGAGCAACTGACTTTTGGGGCCGACTATCTCATTCCCAAACCCTTCGATCCGCGCCTTGTGGGCATTGTCAGTTCTGCCGTTGCCCGCGCCGCGATGCAAACCGGTGTCGCCACGCGCCCTATCGACGATCTCGAGGCCTACAAGATCAAACTTGATGGTTCGGTTTTCAAATCCGCGCTGCTGATGCGCCCGGTGTTCGAGGCTGCGCGCGCCAAGGCGCGCCGCATCGTCTTTGCCGAAGGCGAGGAGGAACGTGTGCTGCGCGCCGCTCAAGCAATGATCGAGGAAACCACCGAAACCCCGATCCTGATTGGACGCCCCGAAGTGATCGAGGCCCGGATTGAGCGTGCTGGCCTCAACCTGCGCCTGGGCGAGAATTTCGAACTGGTGAACCCCGAAAACGATCCGCGCTATCGTGATTATTGGGAAACCTACCACAAACTGATGTGCCGCCGTGGCGTCTCGCCTGACATTGCGCGCGCGGTGATGCGCACCAACAGCACCGCCATTGGGGCCGTGATGGTGCACCGGGACGAGGCAGACAGCATGATCTGCGGCACGTTTGGCGAATTCCGCTGGCACCTCAACTACATCACCCAAGTGCTGGGCCGCGACGGCCTGCACCCGGTTGGCGCGCTGTCGATGATGATCCTCGAGGACGGGCCGCTGTTCATCGCCGACACCCATGTGCACGTCTATCCTACACCGCAGCAACTGGCCGAAACGGCAGTGGCCGCTGCCCGCCACGTGCGCCGGTTTGGCGTGACCCCCAAGATCGCATTTTGCTCGCAATCGCAGTTCGGCAATCAGGGCGAAGGGTCGGGCAACCGCCTGCGCGAGGCCATCGCCATTCTGGACGCCCAGGAACATGATATTTGCTACGAGGGTGAAATGAACGTGGACTCTGCTCTTGATGCAGAGCTGCGCGCGCGCCAATTGCCTGACAACCGGATGGAAGGGGCGGCGAATGTGCTGATCTTCGGCCATGCCGACGCAGCCTCGGGCGTGCGCAACATTCTCAAGATGAAGGGCGGCGGGCTTGAGGTTGGCCCGATCCTGATGGGCATGGGCAACCGGGCGCATATCGTCAGCCCCTCGATCACCGCGCGCGGGCTCTTGAACATGTCGGCCGTGGCGGGCACGCCGGTCACCCATTACGGCTGAGCGATACACGCCTTTCGCGTCACGCCCGCGTGTGCGCCTATTGAAACCCGGCCTGCGCGCCTACGTATTCGCTTATGTTTCGCCTCACAAGGGAATGCGCGCCATGCTTCGAACGTCACTGTTGATCCTGCCCCTCGTTTTGACCGCGTGCGGCGAAACCGTTGCAACGCGCGATACCACGTTCACCTACCGTGGCGACGTGCTGCGCGCCGAGGTACGCACCTATGATCAGGGCGGTCGCGTTTTTGATCGTCGCGTCATCTTTGACGGTGTGCGCACGGTGAGTTGTTCGGTCACGGATGATCTTGACTGTGCCGCTGCCCTGCGTGATCGCCGTAACGACTTCGACAACCGGTAAACATCCGCTGCCAATTGGTAATGCGGTGCGGATCCGCAGACAGTGCCGGGGTTCAAAAACCTTGACGCCACGCCCCTTTTTTTGTCCGCTATCCCCATTGTCATTAGGGGATAGTCCGATTTTCCAGCGATTGAGTGTAGTTCTGGCCTGTCTGACGACGGCGGCGTGTACCGAAGTCGTTTCCGAAACCCAAGGTACGTTCAGTTATCTTGGCAGAGAGTATGTTACGCTGACCCGCACCTATTCCGCCAACGGGCGCACGTATGACCGTCGTGTGATTGTCGACGGGACGAACCGCATCAGTTGTTCGGCCACGGATGATCGCGATTGCATCTCCGTCATTGAACAGGAATGGATTGAAGGCACCGGCCTTTTCCGGTGACACCTTAATCCGGACCTGATTGCGCTCACAGCCCTTGCTCATTCCCCCTGACCGGGCGTAACCCTGTTTCGCAAGACACTGAGGGAGGGACTCCATGGGATATCGCGCGGAATATGAAAGCTGGAAGGCCGATCCGGAAGCATGGTGGATGCACGCAGCCGAGGCGATTGACTGGTCAAAGGCCCCCAGCAAAGCCCTGTTTGATCGCGGCGACCACATCTATGAATGGTTTGCGGATGGCGAGGTGAACACCTGCTGGAACGCGGTGGACCGCCATGTCGAGGCCGGGCGCGGCGATCAGGTCGCCATCATCTATGACAGCCCGATCACTGGATCAGCTTCTAAAACCACGTATTCCCAGTTGCAGTCCCAAGTCGCCTCTCTTGCCGGTGCACTGGCGTCAAAGGGCATCGCCGCCGGTGACCGCGTCATCATCTACATGCCCATGGTGCCCGAAGCCCTTGTGGCAATGCTGGCCTGTGCCCGTCTTGGGGCGGTCCATTCGGTTGTGTTCGGCGGGTTTGCCGCGAATGAGTTGGCGGTGCGGATCAATGACTGCACCCCGAAGGCGATCATTGCGGCCTCTTGCGGCCTCGAACCCGGTCGCACCGTTGCCTACAAACCTCTGCTGGATGGCGCCATAGACATGGCCGACCATACCCCGGAGGTCTGTGTGATCCTTCAACGCGACCAAGGCCCGTGCGAGATTGGCGCGCGTGACGTCGACTGGCATGCCTTTCAGGAGGGTGTCGAACCGGCGGATTGTGTCCCAGTGCCGGGCAATCACCCCGCCTATATCCTCTATACATCGGGCACGACTGGCGCGCCCAAGGGTGTTGTGCGACCCACCGGGGGGCATCTGGTCGCGCTGAACTGGACGATGAAGAACATCTATCAGGTCGAGCCGGGCGAGGTGTTCTGGGCCGCATCAGACGTGGGCTGGGTCGTTGGTCACAGCTATATCTGCTATGCGCCGCTGATCCACGGCAACACCACCGTTGTGTTCGAGGGCAAGCCCATCGGCACCCCCGATGCCGGTACCTTTTGGCGGGTGATCGAGGAACATGACGTCAAATCCTTTTTCACGGCCCCCACGGCCATCCGCGCGGTGAAACGCGAAGACCCCAAAGGGTTGGAGCGGGCGAAATATGATCTGTCCGGCCTGCGCGCCCTGTACCTTGCCGGTGAACGGGCCGATCCGGACACGATCGAATGGGCGCAGGACCTGTTGGGCGTGCCCGTCTATGATCACTGGTGGCAAACCGAAACGGGCTACACCATCGCGGGCAACCCCGCAGGGCTTGAAGCGCTGCCAGTCAAGATCGGCTCACCCACTGTGGCGATGCCCGGTTATGACGTGCAAATCCTCGACGATGCGGGCCACCCCGTCGGGCCGGGCACGCTGGGTGCGATTGCGATCAAGCTGCCGCTGCCCCCGGGCACATTGCCCACGCTTTGGAATGCCGAAGACCGGTTCAAGAAGTCCTACCTTCATGCCTTTCCGGGCTATTACGAGACCGGCGATGCGGGGATGATGGATGAGGACGGGTATCTTTACATCATGGCGCGCACCGATGACGTGATCAACGTGGCAGGCCACCGCCTGTCCACCGGCGCGATGGAAGAAGTGCTGGCAGGTCATCCCGATGTGGCCGAATGCGCCGTCGTCGGCGTGGCGGATCAGCTCAAGGGGCAGGCCCCGCTTGGCCTGTTGTGCCTGACCAAAGGCGTGAACCGACCCCATGACGAGATCGTCGCGGAATGCGTCAAGCGGGTGCGTGAGCAGATTGGCCCGGTTGCGGCCTTCAAACTCGCGCTGGTGGTGGATCGTCTGCCCAAGACCCGCTCGGGCAAGATATTGCGGTCCACCGTGGTCAAGATTGCGGACAATCAGCCCTTCAAGATGCCCGCGACCATCGATGACCCGGCCATTCTGGACGAGATCAGGGATGCACTTCAGACTATCGGATTGGCCAAGGGCTGATTTGGGTATCGTGCCTCAGGCCAGTGGTAACACCAGCCTGATGGCGGCCCCGCCTGCGTGATCCAGTATCTCAAGGCTGCCACCGTGGCTTTCCATTACCCGCAGGGCAATCGGGAGGCCAAGGCCGGAACCCGGCCCACCACCGGCTTGCGCAAACCGGCTGATCGCCTCGACACGCTTGTCGGCAGGAATGCCAACGCCGTTGTCTGTCACGGTCAGAATGGCGCGGCCACTGTGCGTCGTCAGCGCAAGGTCAATGCTGCTCAGGTCCGGGCCGCCATGGGTCGATGCGTTGTTCAGCAGGTTCAGGATCGCTTCGTGCAGCATGACCGCCTCACCCCTGATGTGGACAGGCGTGTCCGGCAGATCATGGTGCAGCTGCGCCGCCCGTGCCCCCATGGCGCTGGCATAGGTCGCACTGACTTGCCGGATCAGCGCGCACAGGTCCAGCACCTCGCCCGCCTGTCGCATGTCCGTCGCGCTGGCCCGTTCAAAGGACAACAGTTTGTTGGTCAACTCGCTGGCCTCGCGGGCTGCCTGCACCAGCTCAGTGCTGCGCGCCTTGGCCGCCTTTGAATTCGGCGCATTCTGCACCGCTTCGGCGAGGGCAAGCACGCCCGCGACCGGATTTCGAAGCTGGTGCGCGGCGTTCGAAATGAACTCGTCCTTGGAACTTATCCGCCGTGAGATCCGGTCCAGCAGGCTGTTCAGGGTTGTGACCAAGCCCTGCGCCTCGACCGGAACTGCGCGCTGGATCGGTTCCAGCTCTGTCGGGGTGCGTTTGGCAATGGCGCGCTCAAGGTCAAGCAGGGGTCGCAGACCCAGCCGCACACCGAACCAAACGACAACGCCGACACTCAGCACAAGAAGGGCGATGACGGCAAAAGACCGCGTGAGCACATCGCGCACGAACGTCTGGCGCACCTGCGCACTTTGCCAGACGGTGATGTTGAACACGCCCGCAATCCCGCTGACCACCGTCACGTCCTGAAAGCGCAAAACGCGCACGTCCGTCCCCTGATAGCGCCCGTCGTAAAACAGCGGTTCGGTCAGATCCTCAGGCGTGTCGGGTGGCAGGACCGGGGGCGTGGAATATCCGGTCACGAACACGCCGTCAGGTGCGTAGACATGATAGAACAACTCGCCCCCCGACGTGTCGTTCACGAGGGCGCGCGTCGCCGGGCTGAGGGCGTCACCGTCCGACACGGCCACATCGCGCGAAATGGCAAGTGCAGCAGAAAGCAGGCCGCGGTCAAAGATATTGGCGGCCCGAATGGTCGTATTGCGAAACTGCCATGCGGCGGTCACCAGCGCGATCACCAGCAATGGCGTCAGGATGATCAGGATCAGACGGGCGCGCAGCGAATTGGGGATCATGCCCCGGCCTCGACCTGCATCTGATAGCCAAGGCCGCGCCGGGTGCGGATCACGATGCCAAAGGGTTTGAGGCGGCGGCGCAAGCGCGAGGTGTAGACTTCGACTACGGTTTCCTCGGCATCCGCACCGACCCCATAGACATGATCAAGCACAGCGGATTTCGACACGGTACGCCCATCGGCCATCAGCAGGCATTCAAAGACGGACAATTCACGGCGCGGGATGTCCAGCTCTTGCCCGTCCGAGAAAAGCTGGCGGGCACTTGCGTCATAATCGAGGGGGCCGAAGGCGCGCAGTTGCTGTTGCGGCACGTCGCGGCGGCGCAACAGCGCGCGCACCCTTGCTTCCAACTCGGCCATCTCGAAGGGTTTGATCAGGTAATCGTCTGCGCCTGCGTCCAGCCCCCGCACCCGGTCATCGGTGTCCGCACGGGCCGTCAACAGGATTACAGGCCGGCTGTCACCACGGCGGCGCATGTCCGACAGCAACGTCAGCCCATCGGTGCCCGGCAGGTTGATATCAAGGATCACAAGGTCCGCGCCATCGTCTCTCAGGTAGGTTTCCGCAGCACCACCATCACGCAGGGCGTTCACGGCATGCCCTGCATCTTCAAGGCGGTAGGTGATGCCCTTGGCGAGGCTCACGTTGTCTTCGACCAATGTGATGCGCATCGTTTCTTTTTGCCCGTGCAAGTCTGGCGCAAGGTTCGCAGGTCAAGACTGATACATCAACAGGGGCGGACACCCCTGCACGATTCGAATCTGAACCCCTTTGGGAGAGGGGGTTTTACATAACCGGGAGGAACATATGTCCACTTCGAAAACCACGCGCCGCGTGGCCTTGAGCCTTATGGCCACGGCTGCCGCTACATTCGCCACCACTGCCTATGCGGGCGGTCACGGCATTGATCTGGAAGGCAAGACCGTTGAATGGATCATTCCGTTCTCCGAAACCGGCGGATCGGCCAAATGGGCGAACTTCTATGCGCCCCTGCTGTCCGAAGCGCTGCCGGGCCAGCCGACAGTTGTCGTGAAATTCATGCCCGGTGCCGGGTCGACCAAGGGCGCGAACTTTTTCCAGGAACAGAGCTATGAGGACGGCACGCTGATTTTCGGTTCATCCGGGTCCACGCAATTCCCGTTCCTGCTGGGCGACCCGCGCGTCAAATATGACTATGCGGACTGGAATGTCGTTCTGGCCTCGGGCACGGGCGGTGTCGCCTATCTGCCGCCGGATCTGGCCGCCAAGATGGATGGCATGGATGCCTCTGGCCTGCAGGGCGAGGATTTTATCTACGGCAACCAGGGCGCGACCCGTCTTGACCTCGTGCCAACGCTGGCATGGGAAATGTTGGGTCTGAACGTCGAATCCGTCATGGGCATCAAGGGCCGCGGCGACGGCCGGTTGATGTTCGAGCGGGGCGAGGCCAATATCGACTATCAGACATCCTCGTCCTACCTGTCGGGCGTCACACCACTGGTCGAAGCGGGCACAGCCGTGCCGATGATGACCTGGGGTGCACTGGATGATGCAGGTGACATCGTGCGCGACCCGACTTTCCCGGACATCCCGACGTTCAAGGAAGTCTGCGAAGCCACAGCCGGGTGCGAAACCTCGGGTGAGAAGTGGGATGCATGGAAAGCCTTCTTTATCGCCGGGTTCCCTGCGCAAAAGATGGTGTTCCTGCCCAACGGGGCCAGCAACGACGCAATCGTGACGTACACCAAGGCGTTTGAAGACGTGAAAGCGCGCGTGGATTTCGCTGAAATCTCGGGCAAGCGTCTGGGCAAATACCCCCAGATGACGGGCGAAGCCGCACAGACTGCCAAGGCAAGTGCCACGCAAGTGTCGCCCGAAGCCAAAGAGTTCATCGTGAACTGGCTGCAGGAAAAATACGGCGTGTCGCTGAACTGATCCTTTGCTTTTTGAGCGCCCCGCCCGATAGGTCGGGGCGTTTTGCCAAGTGAAGGGGAGGGCGGCGTCATGGAAGTCATCATGGAGGCCTTGCCAGCGTTCGGCGATGCATGGGGGCTGATCCTGCAGCCGGTCGTGCTGGGATATCTGGTGCTGGGTGTTGTGATGGGCCTGTGCATCGGCGTCTTTCCCGGCCTTGGCGGGATCGCCGGTCTGTCACTTTTGCTTCCTTTCATGTTCGGGATGGAGCCTGTTCTGGGCCTTGCCCTGATGATCGGGATGGTGGCTGTCGTGCCCACATCCGACACGTTTGCATCCGTTCTTATGGGGATACCGGGGTCGTCCGCTTCGCAGGCCACCGTGCTTGACGGTTTTCCCATGGCCAAAAAGGGGATGGCGGCACGCGCGCTGTCGGCTGCCTTTGCCTCGTCCCTGTTCGGGGGGCTTGTGGGGGCAAGTTTCCTCACGATCTTTATCCTGATCGCGCGGCCCATCGTGCTGGAATTCCGCACGCCTGAATTGCTGATGATCACGATTTTCGGGCTGTCCATGGTCGGCATCCTCGCAGGCCGCGTGGCGATCAAGGGGATTGTTGCCGCTGGTCTGGGCATGCTGATCGGTACCATTGGCGAAGGCGCGTCATCGGGTGATCTGCGCATGTCGTCCTATGATTTTCCTTACCTCACCGACGGGCTAAAACTGGTGATCGTAGGCCTTGGTATCTTTGCCATCCCGGAAATCGTTTCCCTGCTGCGCAAGGACCGTGCGATTGCGGATCGCCCGCAACTGGGGGGCGGTTGGATCGTCGGCGTGCGCGACTGGTTTGCCAATATCTGGCTGTCCGCGCGCTGTTCGATCATCGGTGTGGTCGTGGGTGTGATCCCCGGCCTTGGCGGGTCCGTGGTGGACTGGATCGCTTATGGACACGCCGTGCAGACAACACCGGACAAGTCCAAATTCGGTTCTGGCGAAGTGCGCGGCGTGATCGGGCCGGAAAGTTCGAACAACGCCAAGGAAGGCGGCGGCCTCGTGCCCACGCTGCTGTTCGGCATCCCGGGATCGGGGTCCATGGCGATCTTTATCGGCGCGATTGCCCTGCTGGGATCGGGCCAGATCGAAGTCGGGCCCGCGATGCTCAAGAACAACCTCGACATCACCTATGCCATCGTCTGGCTGCTGGCGCTGGCCAACGTGGTGGGCACAGTGATCTGCATCGCGGCCTCGGGCGGAATTGCCAAGCTTACCACGATCCGGTTCGTGCTGCTGGCCCCGTTCCTGTTCATGATCATCAGCTTTGCGGCGTTCCAGTCGGGCCAGAACCTGATGGACCTCGTGGCCCTGTTCGGCATCGGCCTATTGGGCATCATGATGCGCCGTTTTGACTGGTCGCGCCCGGCCTTCCTGATCGGTTTCGTGCTGTCCAACCCGGCCGAGACATATGCGAACCAGGCCGTACAGATCGCATCCTCGCGCTTTCGCAAAAGCTTTGGCGAAGGGATCGAATACATCTTTACCCCGATCGTGATCGTCCTGCTGATCATCACCGTTGTGTCGGTTGTGATCGGGCTACGGCAGGCCAAACACATCATGGCCGAAGGGGATGTGAAATCCGGTTCGAAACGTGCGCCTTTCGTGTTCATGCTGCTGATCGCTGGTTACATCGCCTATGCGCTGTTCGATGCCGCTTCGATCCCCAGCTTCAGCCGTGACCGGGTGTTCCCGATGTTTGTGGCCAGCGTCTGCCTTGTCGGCTGCGCCGTCCTGATCATCCGCATGATGCTAAAGCCGGAGACCGATGTGATCTTTGCGGATCGCGAGCGGGAAGGGGATGATGCCGAGGCCACGCACGGTCTGTGGGCGACGCTTGGCTGGTTTGCCGCCCTGCTGGTGCTTACGTCGTTGCTGGGCTTTATTCTGGCACTGGCAGTCTTCTTGTTCAGCTTCATGCTCATACGTGCGGGCCTCAAGGCACCGATGGCTGCGGCTTATGCCGGCGCAGGCATTGCGTTCATGTGCACCATGGCGTGGCTGCTGAACCGTGACTTCCCGCCCGGACTGCTACAGGAATATGTCGATCTGCCATGGCCGCTCACATGACCCAGACAGCGATCCCCTTTCTTTTCATGCGCGGCGGGACGTCGCGTGGGCCATATATGAACCGCGCCGATCTGCCCGAGGATCTCAACACGTTGGCGCAAGTGCTGATTGCCATTGTCGGCTCTGGCCATGCCATGAACATCGACGGGATTGGGGGCGGCGTGGCAGTGACCACTAAGGTCGCAATGCTGTCGCGCTCAGAAGACGATTGGGCCGATGTCGACTACTTCTTTGCCCAGGTGAGCGTTGATGACCAGACCGTCGATTTCAAACCGACCTGCGGCAATATCCTGTCGGGTGTTGGCCCTGCCGCGATCGAAATGGGGCTGATCGCGGCGACCGGCGATGAAACAACCGTCAACATCCGTGCCGTCAATACCGAAGCGCGCGTGGCTGCCGTGGTTCAGACCCCCGGCGGCGTGGTCCGCTATGACGGGTCGGTGCAGATTGATGGCGTGCCGGGCACTGCCGCACCCGTTGCCTTGCAATTCATGGAGACAGTTGGCGGCGTCACCGGGGCCTTTCTGCCCACGGGCAATCTGATCGACATCGTGGACGGGATCGAAATCACCTGCATGGATGTTGCCATGCCCATGGTGATCGCAAAGGCGTCGAGTTTCGGTTTGAGCGGGCGTGAGTCCGCGGCGGACCTCGACGAAAACAGCGATTTCTTTGCCCGGATGGAGGCCGTGCGCCGACAGGCGGGCGCGCTGATGGGCATGGGGGATGTAAGCAACTCAGTAACTCCGAAATTCGGGTTGCTGGCACCCGCACAGGCCGGGGGCACCATCGCGGCGCGGTATTTTATGCCGTGGCGCACGCATCCGGCCATGGCGGTGACCGGGGCGCAGTGCCTTGCATCCTGCGTGTTGACGCCGGGTACGGTGGCCGCAGGGCTGGCGGCCCAACCCAATGAGGCACCAGTGACGATCACGCTGGAACATGCCAGTGGGCAGATCGATGTCGTGGTGGATTACGATCAGACCGACGCCGGGTTTGTGGTCAAATCGGCAGGCCTCGTGCGCACGGCCCGCAAACTGGCGGCGGGTGAGGTGTTCGTGCCCACCGCTGTCTGGCGTGGCCCAGCCGGTTAACCCGCCTTGGCGGCATCCACGAAACCGCTGGTCATTGCACGTTGTACAAAGTCGTTCAGCGCCGCAACGCGCGGGTCATCGCGATCGGGCAGCACCATTGCCTGACGGACCGACGTCAACGCACCGGGCAAAATGCGCACGTCCGGGTCCCCATCGAAAAACGCGTCGAGCGAGGCACGCACGCCTGCCACCGCATCGCAGCGACCTGCCTTGAACGCCGCAAAGCTTTCCGGCGGCGTGCCGAAGCGTTCGAGCGTGGCGTGCTCAAGGGACTTGGTCAGGTACATGTCATAGGCTGAACCCGCCGCCGTCAGGATGTGCACGCCTACGCTGTCGACGTCTTCGATATGGTGAAACGCCGAAGGCGCGCGCACCGCATAGGTGGCCTCGATCACGATATAGGGGTCGGTAAAGGCGATCTTTTCGGCCCGCATTGCATCGATGGCCATAAATCCGACATCCCACTTGTCGCGATCCGCATCGGCGAACACTTTGCCAGCGCCGTCATAGATCATAGGCTGCATGTGTGCCCCGATCTCCTCCGCCAAGCGGCGGGCCAGTGCCGGGCTGACGCCACCCAGCGTGTCGCCGTCCTGTTGCACAAGGGCGCGATTGCCCGTGTTGATGGCGACGCGCAGCACGCCGTTTCGGGCCAGGCCGTTCAAGTCGTCGGGCATATATGCTGCCTCCTTGCATAAGCGATGGCCCGGAATCGGGGCTTGCCAATCGCAGCTTATCGATTTAGTCACAGATAAATTGTATCCGCTTGGATACAAAAGTAGCTGCAGGAGACGCCAATGTCAAAATCTGTGATTGTCGTCGGGACAGGGAACGCCGCGCTATGTGCGGCCATGGCCGCGCTGGAAAAAGGTGCGTCCGTGACTTTGCTGGAAAAGGCGGATGAGGCCCTTGCAGGCGGCAACACGAAATACACCGCAGGTGCGATGCGGTTTGCATATGATGGCGCAGATGATCTGATGCCGCTGTTGCGTGATCGAAGCGATGCGCACCTGCCCAGCACCGATTTTGGCAGCTACACGACTGAGAAATTCGGGGCTGACCTTTTGGGTTTTAACGATGGTCGTCCCCTGTCGGACGAACAGCAGGCACTGGTCAACACATCGCTGGACACCATGCAGTGGCTCGCCTCACATGATGTGAAATTCGAACCGATCTACAGTCGCCAGAGTTTCGAAAAGGACGGGCGTCACGTGTTCTGGGGTGGCCTGACGCTGGCGGCAGAGAATGAAGGCGTGGGCCTGTTCGACATGGAGCTTGCGGCGGTCAAGCGCATGGGCGGCACCGTGCGCTACAACAGTGCGGTGACCGGGTTGGTCATGGACGGCGCGCGCGTCGTTGGGGTGCAGGTCGGCGACGAAGTGGTTCTTGCAGATGCCGTCATCCTTGCCTCGGGCGGCTTCGAGGCGAACGAGGACATGCGCGTGGCCCACATGGGGGACAACTGGAAGGCGGCCAAGGTGCGCGGCACACCGCACAACACAGGCGATGGCCTGCGCATGGCGATCAAAGCGGGGGCGGCGCAGAATGGACTGTTCAAAGGCTGCCACGCAACGCCGATGGACTTGCACATGGCCGATTTCGGTAACCTTGATCTACCTCCGGGCGAGCGCAAGAATTATCGCAAGATTTCCTACTTCCTTGGCGTTATGCTGAACGCGAACGGAGATCGGTTTGTCGATGAAGGCGCCAATTTCCGCAACTACACCTATGCGCAATATGGTGCTGCGATCCTCGAACAGCCGGGGCAATTTGCATGGCAGGTGTTCGACGCAAAGGTGTTTGACCTGCTCTATGGGGAATACCGCTTCTTTGACGCGCATTTCGTCGAAGGCGACACGCTGGAGGCTTTGGTGGCCAAAATGGAGGGCGTGGATCAGGCGGGGGCATTGGCGACTTTGTCCGCGTATAACGACGCTGTGGACACCAACACGGCCTTTGATCCGACGGCACTGGACGGCAAGAGCACAACCGGCCTGACGCCGCCCAAGTCCAACTGGGCGCAAAAACTCGATACCGGCCCGTTTCGCGCCTTTCCGGTGACCGGCGGCATCACCTTTACCTATGGCGGTGTGAAAGTGGACGAGACCGGCCATGTGCTGACCGCCGATGGCGCGCAAATCCCGGGCCTGTTTGCCTGTGGCGAGATGGTGGGCGGTGTGTTCTTTGCAGGCTACCCCGGTGGGTCGGGCCTGACCTCCGGTGCCGTCTTTGGCCGCCGCGCCGGGTATGGCGCCGCCTGAGGGCTAAAGGCTCGCAGCCTGCTTTCGCAATTCGAATTTCTGAATCTTACCAGTCGACGTCTTGGGCAGTTCCTGAAACACGACTTTCTTGGGGGCCTTGAACCCGGCAAGGGTTTCGCGGCTGAAGGCGATCAGGTCCGCCTCGCTTGGGGCGGTGCCGGGTTTCAGTTCGACAAACGCGCACGGCACCTCGCCCCACTTTTCGTCCGGCTTGGCCACGACGGCGGCCAGATTGACATCCGGATGGGCCATCAGCACGCCTTCGACTTCGACCGAACTGATGTTTTCACCCCCCGAAATGATGATGTCCTTGGCCCGGTCCGCGATCTGGATATAGCCGTCGGGATGCTGGATCGCGATATCGCCGGAATGGAAATATCCCCCCTCGAACGCTTCGGCTGTTGCGGCAGGGTTTTTGAAATACCCTTTCATCACTGAATTGCCCTTGATCATGATCTCACCCTGAACACTTCCGTCCATGGGCACCTGGGTCATATCGGCGTCCATGACAGTGATATGCTCCATCATCGGCATGGCCACGCCCTGACGCGCCTTGATCCCGGCCTTTTTGTCTTGCGCCAGATCGTCCCAGTCCGCGCCGCGCCAGATGCATTCGGTCACATGGCCATAGGTTTCAGTGAGGCCATAGACTTGGGTGACGTTGAACCCAAACGCTTCGATCTTGCCCAAGGTTGCAGGGGCAGGGGGCGCGCCCGCAGTAAAGACTTCGACCACGTGATCAAAAGGGCGCCGGTCGCTTGCGTCGGCATTGACCAGCATGTTCAGAACGATGGGCGCGCCGCCGAAATGCGTGACCCCTTCGTCCGCGATGGCGTTGTAGATCGCAGGCGCGGTGATGTCGCGACAACAGACCAGCGTGCCCCCCAACAGGGGCATCATCCATGTGTGGTTCCAGCCGTTGCAGTGAAACAGCGGCACGATGGCCATGAAAACGGGGTTCAGTTGCATACGCCAGCTGATCACCGTGCCCATGGTCATCAGATATGCGCCACGGTGGTGATAGACGACGCCCTTGGGTCGCCCCGTCGTGCCGGAGGTATAGTTCAGCGCAAGGCTCTCCCACTCGTCCTCGGGCATGATCCAGTCAAAATCCGGATTGGCTTCCGCCAGGACGTCCTCATAGGCGGCATGGCGCTCTGATGCGGGCCACCCTGCCGGGGCGTCGGCCACTTCGATCAGTTCGGGTTTCGCCCCGTCCATCGCTGCCACTGCCGCCTCGGCCAGATCAAGGAATTGCGGATCGACCAGAACCACCTTGGCCCCGCCATGTTCAAAGATGTAGGACACCGTATCGACATCCAGCCGCGTGTTGATCGTGTTCAGCACCGCACCGCAGGCGGGCACGCCAAAATGTGCCTCGGCCTGCGCGGGCAGGTTGGGGATCAGGGTGGCGACGACATCACCGGGGGCGATCCCCCGCGCGGCAAGTGCCGAGGCCAGCCGCGTGCACCGATCATAATACTGGGCATAGGTGACACGGTGCGCGCCATAGATGACTGCGGTCACATTGGGAAACACCTGAGCGGCGCGGCGCAGATGCGACAGGGGCGTCAGCGCCACATAGTTTGCATCCGTTTTGTCCAGACCGGTTTCGTCCGCCATCCAACCCATCACGTTCCTCCCCGTTGCCGCAACACGATGCCGATAAACTATGGCGAGGTGCGCGCGGGATGAAAAGAGAGGATGCGCCGCAAAGCAGTGGACCTTCGCGCCCGCATCTTTAGGCTGCGCCCATGATCCTGAGCCCGGGCCGTAAATACGTCTTTATCCATGCTCCGAAAACCGGGGGCACCTCGATGGCGCTGGCGCTTGAAGGGCGGGCGATGAAGGATGACATCATGCTGGGCGACACACCCAAGGCGCGCAAGCGGCGCCACCGGGTCAAGGACGCACAGACCCGGGGCAGGCTTTGGAAACATTCGACACTGGCGGACATCGACGGTCTTGTGCCATCGCTGGACGGCTTCTTTGCCTTCACCCTTGTGCGCAATCCGTGGGACCGGATGGTCAGCTATTATTACTGGCTACAAGAGCAGACATTCGATCATCCCGCCGTGGGGCTTGCAGCCCGGATGGAGTTTGTGGATTTCACATGTGCGCCGCAGATGCGCGCCGCAATGCAGGCCAGTCCGGCACAACACTACATGACGAACGGGCAGGGGGATGAACGGTGCGATGTGTATATCCGGCTTGAGGAGTTCCAGGCTGATGCGGCACCGCTTTGGGACCATCTGGGCTTTGCGCTTGATCTGCCACGCGCCAATGCATCTGCGCGCATGCGCGATTTCCGCACATATTACAACGTGGCCGCGCGCGACGCCGTCGCGCAAGCCTGTGCCGCGGACATCGAAAGATTCGGCTACAGCTTCGATTGATCCCGTCCAAATTGAATTTGCCTAAAAATTGTCGCGAATGAGGGGACAGTTCTGGCTGCGGCCTCAGAATTACCATGCGCTGCGGCGACAGTGCCCAAATTCTGCCCAATTCGCGGCGCGCGATTGCCCCGGGAATCACTCCAACTGAATTCATCAAATGCAACCGGCGCTGACACGAGCGCTGTCACCATGGGGATGGATGAGATGTTTGGATGGGCTACGAAAAACGCGCCACGCTACATGGCAGATACCTCTGCGGCGAGCGACGGAGCAGCGCTGAAAACACGCGGTTTGCTAGCGGGTGGGCACATCGCCACTGCAATGGGCTGGCGCCCGGTCGAAGCAATCGCTGCCGGTGATCTGGTGCTGACATTCGATCACGGACTGCGCCCGGTGATGGAAGTGCACCGCGAGACGTTCTGGGTGGCCGACATGATGGCCCCTGCGTCTTACGCCTCCGTTTTTGTACCTTCGGGCGCTTTGGGCAACTCGCAGGATCTCGAATTGCTGCCCGATCAGGGAGTCCTGATCGAAAGCGAAGCGGCGTGCGATGCCCACGGCGATCCGTTTGCCATCGTCCCTGCCAAGGCGCTTGCCGGGTATCGCGGGATTTCGCGGATCGAATCCAAGACCCGCATCGAAGTGATCACACTGGTCTTTGAACGTGCCGAGGTGATCTATGCGCAAGGTGGTGCTCTGGTTCACTGCCCGCCAGTCGAGGTCCGCATTTCGGATATCGGCCTGCAAAAGGACATCTACGACGTCATTCCAGCCGACGAGGCCAGGTTTCTGGTGGAATGCATGATGGTCGAAGACGGGATTGTCGCTGCTGCCTGAGCGCTACTGCAGGACAGTGACTGGGTGGGTCGGGAAGGGCCGCTGACAGACACGTCAGGCAATAGAAAAGAGGCCCCGCTTGGCGAGGCCTCTTTTTTTGTTTGGATATGCGTGGCTTAAGCTGCTTCGGCGTCTTTCAGGCCAAAACGTCCATAGAAGCTTTGGTTTTTCTCGGCCATTTCGCGCAGCAGGGCGGGGCACTTGAACCGTTCGCCGTACTTCGCTTCCAACTGGTCGCAGCGTTCGGCGGCATACGGTGCGCCGATGATGTCGAGCCATGACAGAGGGCCGCCCGACCAAGGCGCAAAGCCCCAGCCAAGGATCGCGCCCACGTCGCCTTCGCGGATGTCCATCAGCACACCTTCTTCCAGTGCACGCACCGCTTCGAGGACTTGAGAGAACAGCAGACGGTGCTGGACCTCGACCACCTCGGGCTGCTCATCGGCCAGCGGGTACTTTTCATTCAGACCTTTCCACAGGCCGGTGCGCTTGCCCTTTTCGTCGTATTCATAAAAGCCCGCATTGGCCTTGCGCCCCAGACGCCCTTCTTCTTCCAGCCAGAAGATCAGGTCATCCGCACCGGATTTGGGATAATCATCGCCCATCGCCGCCATGGTCGCGCGCGCGATCTTGGCGCCTAGATCGATGGCCGTCTCATCCGTCAGTTGCAGCGGGCCAAGGGGCATGCCCACCAGCTTGGCCGCGTTCTCGATCAGCGCAGGTTCGACCCCTTCGGTGACCATCCGCGCGCCTTCGTTGACGTAAGGAATGATGCAGCGGTTGGCATAAAAGAAGCGCGCGTCGTTGACCACGATCGGCGTCTTACGGATCTGGCGCACGTAGTCGAGCGCCTTGGCCACGGCCCGGTCTCCGGTCTCTTTGCCTTTGATGATCTCGACCAGCAGCATTTTCTCGACAGGCGAGAAGAAGTGGATGCCGATGAACTGATCCTGGTTTTTGAGGCCTTGGCGAGCTCGGAGATCGGCAGGGTCGAGGTGTTGGAGGCAAAGATGCAATCCTCGGGGATGACCGCTTCGACCTTGGCCGTGATCTCGGCCTTGACCTTGGGGTCTTCGAACACCGCTTCGATGATCAGATCGCAGCCCTTGAGCGCGTCCAGATCAGGCGTTGCCGTGATGCGAGAAAGCAGGGCGTCGCCCTTTTCCTGCGTGGTCTTGCCACGCTTGATGCCGCCGTCGATGTATTTCTGCGTGTACGCCTTGCCCTTGTCAGCAGACTCCTGATCGCGGTCGATCAGCACAACTTCGATGCCCGCCTGTGCGGACACCAGCGCAATGCCCGCGCCCATCAGGCCCGCGCCCAAAACGCCCAGCTTCTTGACCCGCTGATCGGGGATACCTTCAGGGCGGACCGCCCCTTTTTCCAGCGCTTCCTTGTTGAGGAAGAGCGAACGGATCATCGCGCCCGAAGACGGGTTAAGCAGGATGTTGGTGAACCAGCGTGCCTCGATTTTGAGCGCGGTATCGAAGGGGACAAGCGCGCCTTCATAGACGGCACTCAACAACGCCTTAGCCGCCGGATAGACCCCTTGGGTCTTGCCGTTGACCATGGCGGCCGCACCCACAAAGGTCATGAATCCGGCAGGGTGATAGGGGGCGCCGCCCGGCATTTTGTAGCCCTTGGCGTCCCACGGTTTCAGAATGTCGGCATCCGAGGCGTTCAGCACCCATGCGCGGGCTGCCGCGACCGGGTCGTCCACGACTTCGTCGACCAATGTGCCCTTGGCCTTGTCCGGGCTGACCATCTTGCCTTCCAGCAGGAACGGGGACGCCGCCATCGCGCCCAGTTTGCGCACAAGGCGCGTGGTGCCACCGGCACCGGGAAAGATGCCGACCATGATTTCCGGCAGGCCGACCTTGGCCTTGGGATTGTTGGCGATAAAGATGCGGTGCGTGGCCAGCGGCAGTTCCAGACCGATGCCAGCGGCAGTGCCGGGCAGGGCAGCGGCAATCGGTTTGCCGCCCTTGTTGGTCTTGGGGTCCATGCCTGCGCGTTCGATCTTGCGCAGAAGGCCGTGCATTTTCATGGTGCCCTCGAACAGACCCTTGGCCGGATCGTCGCCTGCGGCCTCTTTCATCTTTGCAAGCAGGTTCAAATCCATGCCACCTGCAAACGTGTCCTTGCCCGAGGTAATCACCACGGCCTTGACCGCATCATCGGCCAGCACGTCATCGATCATGGCGTTCAGGGTTTCGAGCCCCTCGAAAGACATCACGTTCATCGATTTCCCATCGACGTCCCACGTGATCGTGGCGATGCCCTCGGCGTCCTTGTTCAGTTTAAAGTCTGCCATGATTTGGTCCTTTCCTGGATTTCACGGTGCGTCGGCAGGGCATCTGTCGGCTCTGGCGCGCCATATGGGTATGTCTTGTTGGCGATGGCGTTGGTCACGTGTTTCAGTTTCCACCCCATGCCGGTGTGTTTGAGGATCATGCGGGATTTGATTGCGGGCAGGGCGGTTTCACCGGCCTTGAGAAACAGGCTTTTGTGATATCCGCAGATCATGTCCGACCCCAGAAACTGGGCATTGTCAGCACTGCGCACAAATGTATCGGCAGTTTCGCCGTTGATCAGGTCAACGGTGAGGTCAAAGAACGGGCGCACATCCTCGGGCGAGGCCATCAATGTGTCGACGTTGTTGCCATGGGACGTGTAGGGCAGGTCGCATAGCGCGATGTAGGCGTCGAAATTCTGATCGACAGTTGCGCTGGTCAACTGGTCAAGGAAACGCTGATAGACGGGCAGCGGGTGATCGGTGTGGCGCCGCGCATCATGCTCGGATTTCTGAGTGCGCAACATGCCTGACTCCGCGACCCGCAGCAGGCTGATGGGCCATCGTTTGGCCTCAAGCTCGCTGGCCACCTCGATCAGGCGCCAGGTCCCGTCAAAATTCTGCAGCACGATCCGGTTGTGATAGCTGGGCACCATCTGTGTCGCATTGCGCAAGGCATGGGTCACATAGTGGCCTTCGATGATGTGGTCGTTCAGAAACTCGGCGTCCGACGCAAGTCGGATAAAGTGGTTGACCCCAAGACTTCTGAGCGAGCCGGTAAACGCCTCCATCCCGAGTTCGAGGTCAGCCTCGGTCTCCATGATCATGTCCATGTCCATGGTTATGCGACGGTAAGGCAGGTTCACCGTGGCCCGCATCGTGGCCACGTCACCATCCAGCAAGGCGCGCGACTGAATGTCGAGCACCTCTTGCAGCAGCAGCATCGCTTCTGCGTGCTGAACCTGGGGGCCAGAACCTGCAACCATCACACGCGCTCGATGATGGTGGCTGCCCCCATTCCGGATGCAATGCACAGCGTTGCAAGACCAACTTCCTTGTCGGCTCGCTCCAACTCATCCAGCAATGTGCCGATGATCATCGCACCTGTCGCGCCCAACGGGTGACCCATCGCGATGGAGCCGCCGTTGACGTTGACCTTGTCGTGATCCACATCGAACGCCTGCATGAAGCGCAGAACGACGCTGGCAAAGGCCTCGTTGACCTCGAACAGATCGATGTCCTTGATATCCATTCCGTGATCTTTCAGGATCTTTTCGGTGACCGGCACCGGACCTGTCAGCATGATGGTCGGATCAGTTCCGATCTTGGCCGTGGCACGGATACGGGCGCGGGGTTTCAGGCCCCATTTGTCGCCGAATTCCTTGTTGCCAATCAGCACGGCGGCAGCGCCATCCACGATACCGGAGGAGTTTCCGGCATGATGGATATGGTTGATCCGCTCAAGGTGGGGGTATTTCATCAGCGCGACTTTGTCGAAACCGGGCATGACCTCTCCCATCGCCTGAAAGGCGGGGTTGAGACTGCCAAGCGACTGCATGTCGGTCTGCGGGCGCATGTATTCGTCGTGATCCAGAATGGTCAGGCCATTGACGTCCTTGATCTCGATCACCGACTTGGCAAAGCGGTTGTCGTCCCAGGCGGCCTTGGCACGCTGCTGGCTGGCAACGGCCAATTGGTCAGCATCGTCTCGGGTAAACCCGTATTCGGTGGCGATGATATCGGCGCTGATGCCTTGGGGGACAAAATAGGTGTCCATAGCGATGCTGGGATCGGCGGCAATCGCGGCCCCGTCGGACCCCATGGCCACGCGGCCCATCATCTCGACGCCGCCCGCGATATAGGCATCGCCCGCCCCGCCGCGCACCTGGTTGGCGGCAAGGTTCACAGCCTCCATGCCGGAAGCGCAAAAACGGTTGATCGCAAGGCCGGGGATCTTTTCATCAAGGTCAGAGGCCAGCACGGCAGAGCGTGCAAGGCAGCCGCCCTGTTCCATGACTTGGGTGACGTTGCCCCAGATCACGTCTTCGACTGCGTGGCCGTCAAAGCCATTGCGGTCCTTGATGGCGTTCAGGGTCTGGGCTGAGAGGCGCAGCGATGTGACCTCGTGCAGGCTGCCGTCCTTGCGGCCCTTGCCGCGCGGCGTGCGGATCGCGTCGTAGATATAGGCTTCGGTCATGGTGTTCGTCCTTTTGCCAGAGGCGTCGTGTTCTGTCCTTAGGTGGGCTGGACCAGTCGGTCTAATCAAGGGTGACGTTGCGGCGTTTCACGTAAACTTTCAGTCAGGCCCGATCCGCCGGTGATCCGGGCATCAGATCATAAGGGGCCTTCCATCCTTCGAGGCCCTGAATATTGCTCAGCCAACGGTCAATGTTGGGCCATGCAGCACGCTCAAACCCAAAGGGTTCGGGATAGTAGAGATAGCCACAACAGCTGATGTCCGCATTCGTGACGCCGTCCCCGACAATCCAGTCACGCCCTGCCAGATGGGCATCCAGCACGCTATAGGCCGCCTTCAGGCGGCCCTGGTTGAACGCGATGACCTCTTGCGGACGCTTTTCCTCGGGGAGGAAGTTCATGAGAAAACGCGTGACACCGCACATGGATGACAGCTTATGATTGTCCCACAGCACCCAACGAAGCACTTCGTACTTGTCCTCAGGCGGTCCGCCATGTTTGCCGGACACATCGGTGATGTATTGCTGGATCACGCCCGACTGGCTGATCTTTTTGTCGCCATCTACAAGCAAGGGCGCTTCGCCCATTGGGTTGAGTGCGCGGAATTCATCCGAACGGGCCGCTCCCCCGAAGAAATCGACAAAAACGGGCTCCCATTCGAGGCCAGACAGTTCCAGCGCCAGCGCGGCCTTGTAGGAATTTCCGCTTTCGCCGAAGCAGTGCAGTTTGAGGGTCATATCGTCTGGCCTTTGTAATGGTAGATCCAGGGCAGGACCGGGGTTTCACACCCCGGACCCCGTGGAGTTTATTTTGCGAGATGAAGATGGGTCGGTTTTACTGTGTATTAAGGTTAATCGCCCAGTCTGTGGCTTGTATGGCAGACTGGAGAGTTGAGCCATATGCGAGGTGAAGCCCCGGACTCCCGCACGTTTTTGGCCGGAGGACGGGGTGGATCGCGCGCCATATCCTGTCTTCATCTCGCCAGGAAAACTCCCCCCGGAGGGTCGGCTGGCAATAGGTCGTGACGATCCGGGCATCAAAACGCCCTCGCAATCAGCTCTTTCATGATCTCGTTAGTGCCACCGTAGATACGCTGTACGCGCGCATCCGTCCACATCCCGCCGATGTCATAGTCTTGCGTGAACCCGTAGCCACCATGCAATTGCAGGCACTCGTCCAGAACCCAGGCTTGAGTGTCCGTAGTCCAGTATTTGCACATGGCGGCCTTGTCGACAGTAAGTTCACCGCGCAAATGCTCGGCCATGCATTCATCAAAGAACGCGCGGCTGACCATCGTCTTGGTTTTGGCCTCGGCCAGTTTGAAGCGGGTGTTCTGGAATTGCATGATTGGGCCGCCAAAGGCCTCGCGTTCTTTGCAATACGCTATCGTACGCTCCACAGCGCCTTCCATTGCACCCACCGCAGAACAGGCAATGATCATCCGTTCCTGCGGCAGTTGCTGCATGAGCTGGTAAAATCCCTGTCCCTCGTCGCCACCAAGGATATTTTCTGGCGCGATCTCGACATTGTCGAAGAACAGCTCGGACGTGTCAGAGGCGTGCATGCCGATCTTATCGAGGTTGCGACCCCGCTCGAACCCTGCGGCCCCGTCGGTTTCGACCACGACAAGCGACACGCCCTTGGATCCGAGGTTTGGGTCGGTTTTGGCCGCGACGATGATCAGGTTGGCGTGTTGCCCGTTGGTGATGAACGTCTTTGACCCGGTCAGTTTGTAGGCATTTCCGTCGCGGATCGCGCGCGTCTTGATCGCCTGCACATCCGAGCCGGTCGAGGGTTCCGTCATGGCCAGAGCGCCGACCAGTTCGCCCGAGATCATCTTGGGCAGCCAGCGCGCCTTTTGATCGTCGGTGCCGTAGGCCAGGATGTAGTGGGCCACGATGCCCGAATGAATGCCGTGCCCCCATGCGGCCAGATTGCAGCGCGCCGCTTCGATCAGGATCGCGGCCTCGTGCCCGAAATCGCCACCCGCGCCACCGAAGTCTTCAGGTATCGACGGGCAGAGCAGGCCCAACTCGCCCGCCTGACCCCATGTGCTGCGGTCCATCTCGCCCTGTTTGCGCCAGCGTTCGAAATGCGGTGCCCACTCGTTGGTGATGAATTGCGCCGTCATGTCGGCGATCATCTGGTGTTCGTCGCTCATCCAGCCTGCGGGGCCGTGATCCAGGTCTTTCATATCTCTCCTCCCCAGAAGAAGATGGTCAGCGTTTGCGGGCGTCAAGTTCGGAGTTGAACAGGCGCAGCCGCGCCGTCAGATTTTCGCCATTCGTCACACTGTCGAAATTTTCAAACAGAAAGGACAGCGCCTCGCCCTCATCCAATCCTGCCTCGGCGGCGAACCGCTTGAGGCGGCGATAGCCGTCTTCGGTCATGGCCACCGGAAAGCGGCGGGTCAGGCGAAAGCGTTTTGGCATGTTATATCCGCTTTTTGATCTGGTGGGTCACGATGCTGAGGGCAAGGGCGATGCCTGCATATATCAAATAGGGACGCACCAGTCCGTCAAAATCGGGTGGGCCGCCGCCTGCCTCGAAATCGCTTGCGATCACGCCATATCCTGCCCGCACCAGCAACAGGATAAACGCGATACCACTGATTGTGCTGACAAAACCCAGAAATGACGCCATGCACACCTCCAAAAAAGAGTAGGGCGGGGAATGTCCCCGCCCCAACCTTAGAAGTTTGCCGCCTCCAGCGCCATCACTGTGTCACCGCCCGACTGGATGCGGGTCAGGTGCAGGGCAGTGGCGGGCAATTGGCGCGCCATGTAGTAGCGCCCCGTGGCCAGTTTCGTCTCGTAGAAATCAGGATCGGACGTGCCGCCTGCCAGCGCGGCGCGCGCCGCCTTGCCCATCCGCGCCCACATCAGGCCGATGCAGACATGGCCGAACATGTGCATGAAGTCATAAGACCCCGACAGCGCATTGTTGGGATTGCTCATGCCGTTCTGCATGAAATACATCCCCGCCGCCTGAAGGTCCTTGGATGCTGCCTTGAGCGGATCGAGGAATTCCTTGTCAAACGCTTCGTCCTGACCGGCATTGTCCTTGATGAAGGATTTAACCAGCTCGAAGAACGCCATCACGTGCTTGCCGCCATCCTGTGCCAGCTTGCGCCCCACAAGATCGAGCGCCTGCACGCCGTTGGCCCCTTCATAGATCATTGCGATACGGGCATCGCGGGTGTATTGCGACATGCCCCATTCCTCGATGTAGCCATGGCCGCCATAGACCTGCTGGGCCTTGATCGTCATGTCATAGCCCTGATCGGTCAGGAACCCTTTGATGATCGGGGTCAGCAGCGATACGATGCCGTCCGCGTCCTTGTCTTCACCGCGGTGGGCGGCGTCGATCATGGTTGCACTCCACAGGATGAACGCGCGCGCGCCTTCTGCGAAGGATTTCTGATCCATCAATGAACGGCGGATATCCGGGTGCACAATCAGCGGATCGGCAGGGCCGTCCGGGTTCTTGGTGCCGGTCACGTCGCGCCCTTGCAGGCGGTCCTTGGCGTAATCCAGCGCGTTCTGATAGGCGACTTCGGCCTGAGACAGGCCCTGCATGCCGACGCCGATACGAGCCTCGTTCATCATCGTGAACATGGCGCGCATGCCTTTGTGCTCTTCGCCGACCAGATAGCCGGTGGCGCCGTCATAGTTCATCACGCAGGTCGAGTTGCCGTGAATGCCCATTTTCTCTTCGATGTTGCCGACGGCCACGCCGTTGCGTGCGCCAAGGCTGCCATCTTCGTTCACGAGGAACTTGGGCACGATAAACAGCGACACACCTTTGATCCCCTCGGGGCCGCCGACGATTTTCGCCAGCACGAGGTGGATGATGTTGTCGGCCATGTCGTGTTCACCGGCCGAGATGAAGATCTTTTGTCCGGTGATCTTGTAGCTGCCATCGTCCTGTGGTTCCGCCTTGGTGCGCATCAGGCCCAGGTCGGTGCCGCAATGCGGTTCGGTCAGGTTCATCGTGCCGGTCCATTCGCAGGACACCATCTTGGGCAGATAGGTTTCCTTTTGTTCCTGGCTGCCGTGCGCGAGGATTGCAGATGCCGCACCATGCGTCAGGCCCTGATACATGGTAAAGGCCATGTTGGCCGACGAGAACATCTCGCCCACAGCTGTGCCGATCACGTAAGGCATGTTTTGACCGCCAAATTCCTCAGGCATGTCGAGACCGGGCCAGCCGCCTTCCTTGACCTGCTCGAAGGCTTCCTTGAACCCGGTGGGGGTGTACACGATGCCGTTTTCGAGGCGGCAACCTTCGGTGTCGCCGACGACATTGAGCGGGGCGAGGACGCCGGACGTCAGCTTGCCTGCTTCTTCGAGAATGGCTGAAGTAAAGTCTGCCTCAAGCTCGTCATAGCCGGGGATGTCGCTGCCGGTGACGTTGAGGACATCGTGCAGGATGAATTGCATGTCTTTGGTGGGCGGTGTGTAGCTGGGCATGTTTTCTCTCCCTAAAGGTGCAGCGGCGCTTACTCAGCGACCTTTTTCGCGGTGTTCATCGAGGCAAGCATCTTCTCGCCCCATTTCAGCTGATCTTGCAGGTCTTCGATCGCTTCGTTCAGTTCGTCGCGCTGGGCGACCATATCGGCCAGCCGGTCGCTGGCGATCTCGAAGGTGCGGGCCAGTTGGGTCTGTTGCTGGTCGCCCATGTCGTAGAGGTCGAGCAGCTGGCGTATCTCTTCGAGGCTGAAGCCAAAGCGCTTGCCGCGCAGGATCAGTTTCAGGCGGGCCCGGTCGCGCTTGGTGAACAGGCGTTTCTGCCCATCCCGGATCGGGAACAGCAGTTCCTTGGCTTCGTAAAATCGTAAAGTCCGCGGCGTGACGTCAAAGGCGTCGCACATCTCGCGGATTGTCATCGTTATTTCGGTCATCTGGATCACTCGCCTATCCTGTTACGGGCATGACATGGGACAGGATTGTGCGCGATGCAACCAAACTGTGACGTTGACGTAAGTCGTACGTTGCGTCACTTTGAAAGTTGACGCACCTGTGAACTGCGTCAAGCGTGAATTCGGCAAAAACTTGCATCTTTTTTGCGGTAGGCTGGTGCGGGATTTCCCTCAGTGCACGTTAGACAGACAGCCGATCGGCACGGTCCGAACTGTTCCCTGCCGACATCCACAACTGGTCAATCGCATCAAGGTGGTCCGTTGAATAGTCGGGCGCGACATCCCAGTACCGCCCGGATTCGACAAAATACCCAAGGCTGTCTTCATAGCTTTGCGCCCGATTAAAGGCGGTCGGGTTGGCGCGGACGCGCGGCATGTCGATCTGCCCAAGCTCTTCAAGCGCCATTGAGGGAAAGACCAGCCTGCTGTCGCCGCCGGGCGCGCGCACGCAGGCGCATCCCTGTTGCGAGGCGTGCAGCATCAGGCGGGCGGACTTGGCTTCGAGGTTGCGCAGGGTGATATCGTCGCGCAGCGGATCAGCAGACCCCTTGCCGTAAAAATGCGGGGCGGCAGAGTTCGAATAGACCATGTCGCAGCCCACAAAGACCATGGCAGATGGGCGCAACGCCGCCAGCACCCAGTATCCGGCGGTGAACGCCATTGTCGCACCGGCATAGATGATACCGCCATAGGCGTTGTTTGCAGGCACGTAATCAGACGCCCCGACAAGCGACTGGTCAGACTGCACAGCGGTTGGCATCCGGTCAGTTGGGAAATCGTCGGGCGAAATGTGATAGTCCCAATCGCTGCGCACTTTCCAAGCGTTATTGATGGCGACGATCGACGAAAACAGGGATTTGGGCAGATCGCGCGCGGCAAGCACATTGGGGGCACTGCCAAGGATCAGCACTGTCTTTGCTGCAGTTGTCATTGCCGTCTTCACCTTTGCCCGTGCCCGGTATGGTGTAGGACGGCCAAGGCGCAGGTCAAACCCACGCGCTGTCGCTTAGGGCTAAATCGCGGAATGCCGCGCGTCAGATGTGCTATTTGTCGGCAAGTTCGGACGCAACGCTGTCGCGCAGGTCCTTCAATTCGGCCGTGGCATCGGCCAGTTGTTTGCGTTGCTCTTCCAGCTCGGCCAGTTGGCCATCGGCCAGTTCGACCCAGGCGCGCATCTGCGCCTCGTTGCCTTCTTTTTCATAGATCAAAAGCCACTGACGGATGTCTTCGAGCTGAAAGCCGAATTTGCGGCCCCGCAGGATCAGCTTCATGCGCGCCCGTTCGCGCGCGCCGTAAAACCGTGACCGCCCTTCGCGGTCGGGCTTCAACAGCTCGATATATTCGTAATAGCGCAGCGTGCGCGGCGTCACGTCGAACTCTGCGCACATCTGCTTAAAGCTCAAGCGGTCGTCTGCCATGGCTTAACTCTCTCCCTGGGTTGAATCCTAAGGCGGGACAGCCCGGAGGGCAACAGGTGCCTTGCCCTGATCCGGGTGCGCGCCCATAACGTGATGACAACGCACTAAGGCAAGCACCCGATGTCCGATAAAACCAAGGCGGCCCGACAGTTCATCGAAGCCATCCCGCATTCCCGCGATCTGGGCATGGAGCTGACCGAGATCGGAGAGGGCGCGGCGGTGATCGTCATGCCGTACGACCCGCGCCTGATCGGGGATCCCGACACCGGGGTGATCAGCGGTGGGGCGGTATCGGCGGTGATGGACACATGTTGCGGTGCCGCCGTGATGAGCCATCCGGCGAACCGGGGCGGGACCGCGACGCTGGATCTGCGCATCGACTACATGCGGGCCGCAACGCCCGGGCAGGCCATCACGGCCCGCGCGATCTGTTACCACGTGACCCGCTCTGTCGCCTTTGTGCGCGCCACGGCAACGGATGAGGACACTGACAACCCGGTGGCAAGCGCCACGGGTGCGTTTACCGTGGAGGGCGTGCGATGAAACGCCCCGAGCCGGTGCAGGTGGTCAAACAACGCCGCGATGCGGCCCTGCGTGCCCTGGTCGACGGGGTGCCTTACATCCAGTACCTCGGCGTGCAGATCGACCGGCGCGGGGACGAGCTGACAGCCGTGTTGCCGTTTGCCGACAAGCTGATCGGCAATCCCATGCTGCCCGCGCTGCACGGTGGCGTCACGGCGGCCTTTCTTGAGGTGACGGCGGTGATCACCCTCAGTTGGTCATACCTGTGGGAAGACATCGAAAGCGGGGCCTTGGATTTCGAAGTGGAGACCGGCCCGCCCTTGCCGCGTTTGCCCAAGACTGTGGATTTTTCGGTCGACTACCTGCGCTCGGGCCTGCCGCGCGATGCTTATGCGCGGGCGCGCATCAACCGGGCCGGGCGGCGCTATGCAAGCGTGCATGTGGAAGGCTGGCAGGACAATCGTGAGCGGTTGTTTGCGCAAGGCACAGGCCATTTCGTGATGCCGCAGCGTCGGTGAAAGCGCCTGCTGCCCCGACTGCGCCACCGGCGCCGCTGACCCATCGCAGGGTTCTGAAGATCGCACTGCCGATTGTGTTGTCGAACGCAACCGTGCCGATACTCGGGGCCGTCGATGTCGGTGTGGTCGGACAGATGGGCGAGGCCGCGCCAATCGGGGCTGTCGCCATGGGCGCGATTATTCTGACCACGGTCTACTGGATTTTCGGTTTTCTGCGCATGGGCACCGTGGGTCTGGTCGGGCAGGCCGCAGGCGCAGGGGATTATGATGAAGTGTCTGCGTGGCTGACCCGCGCGCTTCTTGTGGCGGGGATTGGTGGTCTGGGGCTGATCCTGTTGCAGGTGCCGCTGTTCTGGGCGGCCTTCCAGCTTTCTCCGGCCAGTGAAGAGGTCGAAAACCTCGCGCGCGGCTACCTTGCCATCCGCATCTGGACGGCCCCTGCCGCCATTGCTGTCTATGCGCTGACGGGCTGGCTGATCGCGATGGAGCGGACAGGCGCGGTATTCTGGATTCAACTGAGCATGAACGGGGTCAACATCGCGCTGAACTTTGTCTTTGTGCTTGGCCTTGGCTGGGGGGTCGAAGGCGTCGCCATTGCCACGGTCATCGCCGAAGCGCTGGGGGCCGGTCTGGGGCTTTGGTTCTGTCGAGGGGCATTTGCGCGCCCCGCGTGGCGGGACCGGGCGCGGGTGCTGGAACGGGCCAAACTGGTGCGCATGGCACTGCTCAATACCGATATCCTGCTGCGCTCGGCCATGCTGATGATCATCTTTTCCAGCTTTGTCTTTATCGGTGCGCGCTTTGGCGATGTCACGCTGGCGGCAAACGAGGTGCTGATCCAGTTCATGTACATCACCGCCTATGCGATGGACGGGTTTGCCTTTGCGGCCGAGACGCTGATTGCGCGCGCCTATGGGCGCAAGGATCGTGCGCGTGTGCGCAAATCCGCCATCATGACCGGGATGTGGGGGATGGTGGTCTGTGTGCTGACGGCCGGTGCCTTTCTGCTGGCCGGTCCGTGGCTGATCGATCTGATGGCCAAGGATGTGGATGTGCAGATCGAAGCGCGCGACTACCTGTGGTGGATGGTGGCCGCCCCGCTGGTCGGGTGCGCGGCGTGGATGCTGGATGGGATATTCATCGGGGCCGCACGCGGGCGGGACATGCGCAACATGATGGCGCTGTCTTTCGTGATTTATTGGGTCGCCATTCTGGTGTTGCTGCCGGTCATGGGCAATCACGGGCTTTGGGCGGCCCTTCTCATATCCTTTGTGGCACGCGGTGTGACGCTGGGTGCGCGCTATCCGGCGTTGGAGCGTGGGGCTGCGTGAGGACTGGGGCGCTGCCCCAGACCCCGGAGTTTATCTGGCGAGATGAAGTTGGATCAGAGCCAGTCCTTGATGTTTGTGCCGACGGCTGCGGCGACGGAGGCATGGCCATCCCGTGCCAGCAGAGTGTCGAGGTCGCGTGCGATGGTGGCGGCGAGGCTGAGCCCGCCATAGACGAGACCAGTATAGAGTTGCACCGCCGACGCTCCGGCGCGGATTTTCGCATAGGCATCCTCGGCCGAGCCGATCCCGCCCACGCCGATCAGCGGGATACCGGTCAGCCTGTGCAGTTTTGCCAGCACGCGGGTGGATTTTGCGAACAGCGGTTTGCCTGACAGCCCGCCCTTTTCCTGCGCATGTGCGCTGCGCAGGCCGCCGCGGTCCAGCGTTGTGTTGGTTGCGATGATCGCCGCCACCCGTGCGTCTGTTGCGACTTTGGCGATGTCGGCGAGGTCCTGATCGGTGAGGTCGGGCGCGATTTTCAGGAACACGGGCACTTTGCCGCGCACCTGCATCACGCCGTCCAGCAGGGCGGCCAGCGCCATAGGCCCTTGCAGATCGCGCAGTTTTTCGGTGTTGGGGCTGGATACATTCACAGTCGCAAAGTCGATGAAGGGCGCGCAATGCTGCAGGACCCGCGCGAAGTCTTCGGCGCGGTTGGCGCTGTCCTTGTTGGCCCCGAGGTTGAGGCCGACAGGTACGCCCTTTGGGCGTTTTTTCAGGCGCGCGCCAATCGCCTCCATCCCGTCATTGTTGAAACCAAAGCGGTTGATTGCTGCGGCGTCCTCGCTCAGCCGGAACAGGCGCGGACGCGGGTTGCCGGGCTGGGCGAGGGGGTGGCGGCCCCCACCTCGAGCCATCCGAACCCGGCGCGCGACAAGGGCGCGATAGCTGTCGCATTCTTGTCAAACCCGGCAGCAAGGCCCACGGGATTGGGCAATGTCAGGCCGGCAATCGAGGTGCGCAACCGGTCGCTGGTCACAGCGCCGGGGAGGTGCGCCAGTGGCGTGTGCAGCGCCCGCAAGGCCAGCCCGTGCGCGGTTTCCGGATCAAGGCGGCGCAACGCAGCGACGCCAAGCTGTTCAATGGCCCGCTTCATCCAAAACTGTCCCCGCCGCCCGCAGGCCTCGTACGGATCAGGCGTGATGTGGCCACGGCGGCCTGACGGTGCACAACGGCGCGCTGATAGACCGGGTCCGAGATCATGGCGAGGAACGCATGAGCGGTTGGATAGTGTGCAATGAACATCGCATCCCATGCCTCGCCATCCGGGCCGATGAGTGTCGCCTCGAAACCAGCGCGCCAGAGGATGCTGCCGCCGACTTTTTTCAGAATGGCGGCGGTGTGTTTGCCATAAAGACCATAGGCCTCGGCGCCCGTCAGTCCGTCGCGGGCCAGTTCGTGATCGCCGGGATAATTGGCCAGATCGCGAAAGCGCACGAGGTTGAGCATGTCGATGGGCTGATCCCGATCAAGGGCCTTGAACGCATCAAACTGTGCGCGTGTCGGGTCGACGAAGCTATCGTCACTCATGTGGCGAACCCGGCCCCGGCTGGAAACTGGTGGACGCCATCCACAAGGGGCAGAGGTTGCGCCCAATGCACGTCTGCAATCCGCATCTCGCGATAGAGATGGGGGAAAAGTGCGTCACCACGCGACACTTCCCACTTGAGGGCGTCGCCAAGCGCATCGGCCTCGACGGCGATCAGGAACAGGTTGTCCACACCTGCAAAGTGTTTGGCGGCAGTCTCGGAGGCCTGCGCGGCGGTGGAAAAGTGGACATAGCCGTCGGTGATGTCGATGGGAGCCCCTGCGGTGGTCCCCTCGCGGCGCAGGGCGGCCCATTCATTGGCGCGGAAAATCTTGTAAATCAGCATGGGCACCTGATGCCTGTCGCCCACCAAACGGTCAAGTGCGTGTTGTCATCCGGTCGTTGCGTCAGCAGGCCATATCTGGCTTTGACTCTCGGCGCGACTTGGAGTCACGATGCCGACATAACCAACCTGGGAGACACCACATGACCCGACTTTTGATGGGCACTGCCGCATTGGCTCTGAGCGCCGGTATGGCTTCGGCCGAATACACGCTTCACATCCTGCACACCAACGACATGCACAGCCGGATCGAATCGATCAACCGTTTTGATTCAACCTGCAATGCCGAGGGCGAGACAGCGGGCGAGTGTTTTGGCGGGGTGGCCCGGGTCAAGACAGCGATCGACGACAAGAAGGCGGCCCTTGGCAATCAGAACGTGGTTGTGCTGGACGCGGGCGACCCGTTTCAGGGATCGTTGTTCTACACCACCTACAAAGGTGCGGCCGAAGCCGAGTTCATGGAACAGATGGGCTATGACGTGATGGCGGTGGGCAATCACGAATTCGACGACGGCCCCGAAGGGCTGGCTGGGTTCGTGGATGCGGTCAGCTTTCCGGTGATTTCGGGCAATATCGATGTCGCGGGCGAAGCGTCGCTGGCGGGCAAGGTCGAAGACCATGTGATCCTTGAGGTCGGTGGCAAACGTGTCGGCATCATTTCGGCGTTGGCGACGGATACAGTCGAAACCTCAAGCCCCGGCGAGAACGTGGTGTTTCAGGACGAGATCGAGGCGTTGAGTGCGGATGCCGCCGCCCTTGAAGCTGAAGGCGTCGATATCATCATCGCGCTGAACCATGTGGGGCTGAACCGGGACCGCGAAATCGCCGCAGCCGTTCCGGCCATCGATGTGGTGATCGGCGGACACAGCCACACGCTGATGTCCAACGACGACGACGGCACGCCTGCCTATCCCGAGATGGTGGATGGCACACCCGTTGCGCAGGCCTATGCCTATACGAAGTACCTTGGCCACCTCACTGTGAACTTTGATGATGACGGCAACGTCACGGCGGCCTCCGGCGATCCGATCCTGCTCGATGCGTCCGTGTCCCCGAACGAAGCGTTCCTGGCCCGCATCGCTGAAATGGGCGCGCCAATCGAAGAGATGAAGACACGCGTCGTGGCCGAATCCGCCGAAGCCATTGAGGGCGGGCGCGACACCTGTCGGGCGCAGGAGTGCCCGATGGGATCGCTTATCGCTGACGCGATGCTGGACCGGGTCAAGGATCAGGGCATTGAGATCGCCATTCAGAACGGTGGCGGCATCCGCGCCTCGATTGATGCAGGGCCCGTCACCATGGGTGAGGTGCTGACCGTGCTGCCGTTCCAGAACACACTGTCCACATTCCAGGTGAGTGGGTCGACCATCGTCGCAGCCCTTGAAAACGGTGTAAGCCAGATCGAGGACGGTGCTGGCCGTTTCCCGCAAGTGGCGGGGATGAGCTATGCTTTTGATGCGTCCCAACCTGCGGGCAGCCGCGTGAGTGATGTGATGGTTGGCGGTGCGCCGATTGATCCGGACAAGCTGTACGGCGTTGTGTCCAACAACTACGTGCGCAACGGCGGCGACGGCTATGCGATGTTCAAGGACGCACAAAACGCCTATGACTTCGGCCCAGACCTCGCCGATGTCACGGCGGAGTTCCTTGCCGCGAAAGGGCCGTTCACGCCCTATACCGACGGACGCATTTCTGCGAAGTAATCATTTGGACGCACCTGGGTGCATCCGCTGAAACCACCACGACCCCCGCTGGCACAGGCTGACGGGGGTCTTGCAGTGAGGGATGGGTTCATTTGGCCCCGATGGCTTGCCTGCGCTGCGCCTCCGATCCATTGTCAGACCAATGTGTGGACGTTTTTCCGTTACCCTGCCGCCTGAGGCCATGGCGCAACTGTTCAATGCAGTGCCCGCCAATGACCTGCCGGATGT
Organism: Tateyamaria armeniaca; assembly: GCF_045797845.1. NCBI lineage: Bacteria > Pseudomonadati > Pseudomonadota > Alphaproteobacteria > Rhodobacterales > Roseobacteraceae > Tateyamaria > Tateyamaria armeniaca. The sequence goes on along the minus strand of NZ_JBHDIY010000002.1, from coordinate 69,268 downwards.
GCCCAATTACAATGTCTGTCCGACCAACGCCGTGCATATGATCACGGCTCAGGACGGCATGCGCAGGTTGGGCGCGATGCGGTGGGGGTTCATTCCGCACTGGTACAAGAAACCGAATGACGGGCCGCTGCTGATCAACGCCCGGGCCGAGACGATTGCCGAAAAGCCGGCGTTTCGCGCAGCCTGTCGGGAACGCCGGGCGGTGATGATCGCGTCGGGGTTTTACGAATGGACACGGGATGGCGACCTGCGCCTGCCATGGTACATCACGCGTGCGGATGGTGCGCCGCTGGCCTTTGCGGCGATCTGGCAATCCTGGTCGCCGAAGGACGTAGACGATGACATGCGCACGGCGGCCATCGTCACGACCGGCGCCAATGTGGCGATGTCTGCCATTCATCACCGTATGCCCGTGATCCTTGAACCGGACGACATCGCGTTATGGCTTGGCGAACAGGGGAAAGGGGCCGCAACGCTGATGCGTGCGGCCCCGGATAATGCATTGCGCTGGCACCGGGTCGATACTGCTGTCAACTCAAACCGGGCAGAAGGCCCCGATCTGATCGAACCGCTCGACCCTTGGCCGACTTAGTTCAGCGGTGCGGAGTCAAAGCTCATGTCGCCCTGAACAAAGTATTCGCCGTCTTCGTTCACGGCGTCCTTGTTGAAGAATGATTTTTCGCCGACCGAGTCGACTTCAAGGACAGCTTCGCCCTGATCGGGGATCGGGCCGATTTCCCATCCGGCATCGGCAGCAACGATGTTGTGCTCAAGGCCCGACATGTTGACGAAGCGGACCGAGTCGCCTTCATCCAGATAGGTGATCTGCGGGAAATAGGCATCCGGCAGGATCAGAATTGTGTGTTCAGTGGCAGCCGCTGATGTTGCGACAGACAGGGCGGCAACCGTTGCCACTATGGAAAACGCGCGCTTCATGGCAGCACTCCTTTACTCGTTTCGGCCCCACCCGAAAGTCAGAATCATATTTGTGAGTGTATGTACGGATATTGGGGCAAAAATGGGGCAAGAGGGCGTCGGCGATTGGGCAGTTGTGCGCAATGCGCGCGCTTGGTCCATGGCCTGCGTTGCAGGATATGGAATAGATTATTGTCAGGAATGCGACGTTGCCGACATTGCATTCGCGCCCGACTTTGCGGCACAACGGCCTTGCGTTGGAAGGTTGCACTGACATCTGCCATACTGCCCCTCGCGCCACATCCGCAAAGGAGCCACCTCATGAATGCCGAAGCCAAAATTCTCAAAGCCAAGGACGCTCCGGACCTTGGCAGCTTTGACTGGGCAGACCCGTTTCGCCTGTCCCAGCAACTGAGCGAGGACGAGCGGATGATACAGTCCTCGGCTGCGGCCTATGCCGAGGAAAAGCTGGCACCGCGCGTGATGGACGCCTTTTCGGAAGAAACCACCGACCCCGAGATTTTCCGCGAGATGGGCGAGATGGGCCTGCTGGGCGTGACCCTTCCCGAGGAATATGGCGGGCTGGGCGGCTCTTACGTGTCCTACGGCCTTGTTGCGCGCGAGGTGGAGCGGATCGATTCGGGGTATCGGTCGATGATGTCGGTGCAATCGAGCCTCGTGATGTATCCGATCTATGCTTATGGTTCGGAAGCGCAGCGCACCAAATACCTGCCCAAACTTGCAAGCGGCGAGTGGATCGGCTGTTTTGGCCTGACAGAGCCGGATGCCGGGTCAGACCCCGCAGGCATGAAAACCACGGCCCGCAAAACAGAAGGCGGTTATGTGCTGAACGGCGCCAAGATGTGGATTTCCAACGCGCCCATCGCCGATGTGTTCGTGGTCTGGGCCAAATCAGACGCACATGACGGCAAGATCCGCGGCTTTGTGCTGGAAAAGGGGATGGCAGGTCTGAGCGCACCCAAGATCGGGCACAAGCTGTCCCTGCGCGCCTCGATCACAGGCGAAATCGTGATGAAAGACGTGGAAGTGGGCGAAGAGGCGCTGCTGCCGGATGTGCAGGGCCTCAAGGGGCCGTTTGGCTGTCTGAACCGCGCCCGCTACGGGATCAGCTGGGGCGCGATGGGCGCGGCTGAATTCTGCTGGCACGCGGCGCGCCAATACGGGCTTGATCGCAAGCAGTTCGGCAAGCCTCTGGCGCAGACCCAACTGTTTCAGAAAAAACTGGCGGATATGCAGACCGAAATCGCGCTGGGCCTGCAGGCCTCGTTGCAGGTGGGCCGTCTGATGGACGCAGCCCAAGCCGCGCCCGAAATGATCTCGATCGTCAAACGCAACAACTGTGGCAAGGCGCTCGACATCGCGCGCCACGCGCGTGACATGCACGGCGGCAACGGGATTTCCGGTGAATTTCAGGTGATGCGCCATTTGATGAACCTTGAAACGGTGAACACCTACGAGGGCACCCATGATGTGCACGCATTGATCCTCGGGCGTGCGCAGACCGGCTTGCAGGCTTTTTTCTAAAGTCGGGATCGGGGGCTGTCTGCCCTCGATGGTATTTCGGGTCAGGAGGAACTTGAGTTCTGTTTCTTCTGATCGAAAATACCACCGCCGGAGGCATGAATTCCAAATTCCGACAGGGGCCTCATGGACCGCGTTTCAATCGTTCACGACAACTTTCTCGCCCGGGTGGCCGCGCGCGATTTGCCCGAGGTCAAACCTCAGGGGCTGAATGCAGATGCCTCGCGCGCTCTGTTCGAACACCAGTGCCTGACCCGCGCCCTCGATATCGTCAGCCGCGAGATGCAGAAGGCGGGGCAGGGGTTTTACACCATCGGTTCATCCGGGCACGAGGGGATGGCGGCGGTGGCCCATGCGCTTCGCCCTGACGATATCGCGTTCCTGCACTACCGTGATGGCGCGTTTCAGGTGGCGCGTGCCGCGCAAAGAGGGCAGGACATGTGCCGCGATATGCTGCTCAGCTATGCCTGTGCGGCGGATGATCCCACCAGCGGCGGGCGTCACAAAGTGCTGGGCAGTCGCGATCTGTTCATCCCGCCCCAGACCTCGACCATCGCAAGCCATTTGCCCAAGGCGCTTGGCGCGGCCTACGGCATCGGTCTGGCCCGGCGCAATCGGCCTGATGCGGCAATCCTGCCATCGGACGGGATCGCCGTGGCGAGCTTTGGGGATGCGTCGCTGAACCATTCCACGGCCCAGGGGGCCATCAATGCCACCGGGTGGACCAGCGTGCAGGGCGTGCCCTTGCCCCTGCTGCTCATCTGCGAGGACAACGGGATCGGGATTTCGACGAAAACGCCGGCTGGATGGGTGGCTGCCAGCCTCGCGCATCGTCCGGGTCTGACCTATTTTGCAGGCGATGGCTGTGATCTGTGGGATGCATACCGGGCGGCCAGCGCCGCTGCATCCTTCGTGCGCACCCATCGCAAACCGGCTGTGCTGCATCTGCGCACAGTGCGCCTATACGGGCATGCCGGCGCGGATGTGGCGACCAGTTACCTGCCGCGCGCCGAGGTCGAGGCGGATGAGGCAAACGATCCGCTGTTGCACACGGCGGCGGGGCTGATCGGCCAAGGCGAAACGCCCGATACCTTGCTTGCGATCTATGAATCCGCGCTGGCCCGTACCCGCGCCGAAGCCGCAGATGTGGCACAGGCCGCTCCACTCAGCGGGGCCGACGCCGTGATGGCCGCGATCATTCCGCCCGAACGCACACATACGCAGACCAACGGCCCGGATGCAGATACGCGGGCACAAACGTTTGGATCGGATCTGGCCCAGATGGACACCCCTCAGCCGATGTCGCGGCTGATCAACTGGGCGCTGACGGATCTGATGCTGACCCACCCGGAAACGGTGATCATGGGCGAGGATGTGGGGCGCAAGGGCGGGGTTTACGGCGTCACTCAAAAGCTGCTGGGGCGGTTTGGTCCGTCCCGTGTGATCGATACCCTGCTCGACGAACAATCCATTCTGGGGTTGGCGATTGGCATGGCCCACAATGGCTTTGTCCCGATGCCGGAAATCCAGTTCCTTGCCTACCTGCACAATGCCGAAGACCAGATCCGGGGCGAGGCGGCGACGCTGCCGTTTTTCTCAAACGGGCAATGGGCCAACCCGATGGTGCTGCGCATTGCGGGGCTTGGGTATCAAAAAGGTTTTGGCGGGCACTTTCACAACGACAACGCGCTGGCCGTGCTGCGCGATATTCCGGCGCTGATCCTTGCGTGTCCTTCGGACGGGGCCGAGGCCGTCAAAATGCTGCGCGAATGCCACCGCCTTGCGCGCGAGGAGAATCGCCTGTGCGTCTTTGTCGAACCCATCGCCCTTTATTCGATGCGCGACGTGCATCCGGGGGACGGGGCGTGGATGCGGACCTACCCCGCGCCGGATCAGCGGATCGCGCTGGGCGAGGTTGGCGTTGAAGGGGAGGGCGATCTGGCCATCGTGACCTTTGCCAATGGCCGGTATCTGGCAGCACAGGCGCAAGTTCCAAACGCCCGGCTGATTGATCTGCGCTGGCTTGCACCGCTGCCCATCGACAGCCTTCTTCGCGCTGTGAAGGGATGCAAACACATCCTCGTGGTGGATGAGACACGCCGATCCGGTGGGGTCGCCGAAGGGGTGATGACAGCCCTTTTTGAGGCCGGGCATCGCCAAATCGCGCGCTACACCGCGGATGACAGTTTCATCGCGACCGGGCGTGCATATGCAGATACTTTGCCGTCCGAGGCAGGGATTCGCATGGCTGCGGCAGAGTTGATCTCGGCAAAGTAGCGTGCCTGAGCTGCGCAACTCTTGTGCGCGGCAGAGTGGAAAACGCCTGCTTTCATCACCTTGTCCGCTTGTGCGCGCCTTTTTGCACACGTGTGCAAAAAACAGTTGCCAAGCCGTGCAGGCGATGACTAGCCTCGTGTATCACGCTGGTGCGAGGGACTCCTATGGCCGAAATTCAGCTACGCAACATCAACAAGCGCTGGGGCAGTTTTGTGGGGGTCGACAACTTTGACCTGACCATCGCCGATCAGGAATTTCTTGTGCTTCTGGGGCCGTCGGGCTGTGGCAAGACGACGACGATGCGCATGATTGCAGGTCTTGAGGATGCCACCGACGGCGACATCATCATCGATGGCAAACGCGTGAACGATCTGGACCCAAAGGACCGCGACGTGGCCATGGTGTTTCAGTCCTACGGGCTTTATCCGCACCTGGATGTCTATGAAAACATCCGCTTTCCGCTGAAAGTGCGCAAGGCCGATCCGTCCACCCATGACGAACGGGTGCGCCGCGCCAGTGCGATGGTGGAACTGGATGAATTCCTGCATCGCAAGCCCGCCGAACTGTCTGGTGGCCAGCGCCAGCGTGTCGCCCTGGCGCGCGCCATTGTGCGCGAACCCAATGTGTTCCTGATGGACGAACCGCTGTCCAACCTTGATGCGAAACTGCGGGTCAGCACCCGTGCGCAGATCAAGAACCTCAGCCACGAGTTGAAGGTGACCACCGTCTACGTGACCCACGACCAGATCGAGGCGATGACACTCGCCGACCGCGTCGTGGTGATGAAACAGGGCAAGGTGCAGCAGGTCGGCACCCCGACCGAGATTTATGACAACCCGGCGAACACATTTGTTGCCAGCTTTATCGGCTCGCCCGCCATGAACCTAATGGACGGCGCGATGTCGGGCGGCACGTTCACCGGTGACAAAGTCAAGATCAGCGGCATCAATGCGCCGGATGGCCCCGTCACCATGGGCTTTCGGGCAGAAGACGCGGCACTGGCAGAGGCGGATGGCCAGATCACGGCCCCCATCTACACCATCGAATTGCTGGGCGATGCGACCATGCTGACCGTGCGGGCGGGTGGGCAGCTGGTCTCCGTCAAAGCACACAAGGAATTCCGGGCAGAGATCGGTGACACCGTGTCATTCTCGATCCCGGCAGAGATCTGTCACGCATTTGACAGCACGTCAGGCGAACGCCTCGGCTGACGCACCTGCCCGGTCCCCGGGGGCACCCGGGGTGCTGGGCCAATCCAGGTCGGTGCAGACTTGCAAGATGCACCGACACAAACGCAACAGGGAGTTTGCAAATGTATCTTAAGAAACTGGCACTGGCGGGCGCTGTCTCGCTCATGGGCACATCGGCCTTTGCCGCGTGTTCCTATGAAAACACCGTGCCGCTGAAATCACTGAGCGCGGGTTTTGAGGCGTGGAAAGCCGTCACTGACGCCATGGCCGAATGTGGAAACTTCCAGGCTGAGCTGGATCAGGAATTCCGCACCAAACAGCCCGCCGCCTTCGAGGCGAACCCGTCGCTGTATCATATCGGTGGCGTGTCCAACGGCACCATCACACCGCTGCTGAACGCAGGCACCATCCGCCCGCTCGATGATCTGGTTGAAAAATACGGGCAGAACCTGTCGCCCAACCAGCTGATCCGCGTCAACGGACAGATCATGGCCGTCGCCATGATGGTCAACACCCAGCACCTGATGTACCGCGAAGACATCTTCAACGACCTCGGTCTGGACGTGCCCACAACATGGGACGAAGTGTTTGCCGCGGCGGACACCATCAAGGAAGCAGGCGTTGTGGATCACGCCATTGGCGCCACCATGAAATCTGGCTGGAACCTCGCGCAGGAATTCGTGAACATGTATCCGGCCTTTGGCGGTGCGTTCTTCAACGCGGATAACACTGCGGCGGTGAATTCCGATGCTGGTCTCATGGCGTTGGAGACGATGGCCAAAACGCTTGAGTACACGGATCCCGAAGTGCTTGTCAGCGACTCAACCTACGTCCAGCAGCAGTTCCAGCAGGGCAAGATCGCCATGTCCAACCTGTGGGCCAGCCGCGGCGGCGCCATGGACGATGCAGCCGAAAGCTCGGTTGTGGGCAAGGTCAAGATGGCCGCAGCCCCCATGGCAGTTGAAGGCGGCGCGCCAGCCACCACGCTGTGGTGGGACGGTATCGTGATCGCGGCCAACATCACCGACGAAGAGGCCGACGCCGCCTTCCGTCTGGCGATGGAGGGCATGGATGAAGAGATGGTCAAAGCCAACAACGAGGCTGCGATCTGGCTGGTGAAAGGGTACGAACCCGGTCCGCTGGCTGCGGGTGCCATTGCGACGGCCACGGCCACGCCTGCTGCTCCACCTTATCCGTCGACCACGCAGATGGGCCTGTTGCACACCGCTCTGGGCAATGAACTGCCTGCCTTCCTGACAGGTGAGCGCGACGCGGCGGCCACGCTTGTGGCCATCGAAGAAGCCTACACCACCTCGGCAAAAGAGGCCGGCGTGCTGGAATAAGCAAACCACAAGGCTGGCCGGGGACACTCCCGGCCAGTTTTCCCCGGGGGGACCGATGCAAACCGAATTCGATCATATCGTTTTGGCCGCCGCTGCCGCAGAAAGGCTTGCCGCATGAAATTCAAGACATTTTTCTGGTTCGTCGCACCATCCGTTTTCATGATGCTGCTGTTCATCGCCGCCCCTCTTGTGTCGGTCTTCATCCAGTCCTTTCAGGTGACACAACCCGTCATGCAGCAGGTCGAGGTGGAAACCTGCACCCCGGGCTTCCTCACCCAGACCTGCACGACCGAGATCAAGACTGTGCCGACAATAGACGAGGACACAGGTAAGACCATCACAACGACATCGTGGGTGGGTCTGCAAAGCTATCGCAACGTGCTGCAAATGGACAAGGTGTGGGACGCAGTCAGTGACGGCGCGCTCCGCGACATCCTGCAAATCGATTTCTGGCGCGCCCTGCGCTTTACACTCATGTTCACACTGCTGACCCTGCCGCTGGTGGTCGGCGTGGGCCTGTTGATTGCGCTGGCGGTGAACAACGCGGCCAAGTCGCTCAAAGGGCCGGTGATCTTTGTGTCACTGCTGCCGTTCATCATCACGCCCGTGATCGGATCGCTGTCGATCTACTGGCTGTTCGTGGGCGACGGTATCCTGACAGCCACGCTTGAACGCTGGACTGGGCAGGACATCGCGATGTTCGCTCAGGCCTGGACGATCGAGCTGCTCATGTATTTCTACCGGGTCTGGCACGTGGCGCCCTTTGCCTTTGTCATCTTCTATGCGGGCCTTCAGACGGTGAATATGGATACGCTGGAATCCGCGATCATCGACGGGGCCAACCGGTTCGAACGCCTGCGCTACGTGATCGTGCCGCACCTGATGCCGCTGATCATCTTCATCGCGCTGATCCATCTGATGGACTGCTACCGCGTCTTTGACGAGATCATCGGCTTCCGCAGCGAAGCGCATGTGATTTCGCTGCAGTGGCTGACATTCAACTTCCTCACGCCGGATGATGCGGGCAACCGGGCCATCAGCCGGGCTGCGGCAAGCTCCATGCTGACCATGATCGGGATCGTCATCCTGCTGATCATGCCATTGCGCCGCACATGGCGCGACCACAAGGGGGCGCACACTGATGTCCGTTTTTCCAAAGGAAAACCGCAATGAGCAGTAAAGCCACAGCACAACCGCTGTCACTCAAGGTCGCCTCCAGTGCGTTCCTCGCCTTCTGGTGCCTGATTGCGGCCTTTCCCATCGCCTGGATCGCGGTGATGAGCGTGAAATCCCCGCGCGACGCCTTTGCCGCCAGCGCGTGGGACGTGATCACCGGCCCTGCAACGCGCGCAAGCGGGAATGGGCTCAGTGTGATCGACATCGCACTTGGTCTGGTCGTCCTTTTCTTTGCCGTGCGCTGGGCCTTTACGCGGCTGCCCGGGCTGGTCGAGCGGTTCACGCCCCCGGGCCTGATCGCGCTTGGATGGATCATCGGGGCCGCAGCCTATGGCCTGTTGTTCGTGCTGATTTTCTTTGGGGTGCTGCCTTACGTGTCCGGGGCGCTCAACAGCATCCTTGGCCCGCTTGGCACGCCGATCATCGGCCTCACCACCGAACATTACGTGGCCGTCTGGGGCGAGAACCAGTTTTACCGCAATTTCATGAACTCGATGATCGTGACGGCTGGCGTTGTAACAGTTTCGCTGACAGTGGGCACATTGGCAGGCTACGGGCTGGCCCGGTCGGGGTCGAACCTTGCCTTCTGGCTGCTGATCGTCGCGCTGGTGTTTCGCGCGTTGCCGCACTCGGTTCTGGTGGCGGGGTACTTGCCGTGGTTCATCAACTCGGCGGAAATCCTGCGTCCGATCTTGGGGGATCTGGCGCCTACGCTCTACGGTCAGCCCTGGGCGATCATCGCGGTGCTTGTGGCGATCAACCAGCCCTTTACGATCTGGATGCTGCGCTCGTTCTTCCAGAACATTCCAAGCGAGTTGGACGAAGCAGCCCGTGTCGATGGTTGTTCCCACTTCCAGGCATTCCGGCGCGTGATCATGCCCGTCATGTGGCCGGGGGTGATTACCACGGGCCTCTTCAGCTTCCTGCTGGGGTATAATGACTTCCTTGTGACGGCCCTGCTGCTGGATGCGCAGAACCAGACGATGGTTCCGGCCATTGCAGGCTATTTCAACCGCGAAACCACCACAACAGATCAGGTCGAAGCCGTGGCAGCGGCTGTCAGCATCACGGCCCCCTTGTTCCTGCTGGTGATGGTCTTCCAGCGCCAGATCGTTTCGGGCCTCACTGCGGGGGCGGTCAAGGGATGACGTTCCGCTTCATCTCGCAAAATAAACTCACGCCGGAGGCACCCGCACTCTGCAACACTCCGGGAGTTTGCCATGAAGGGCGCGCGCCCCGAACAGGCCGTCCTGACACACGACACCGACATGTCCAAAACGGACGAGACCCGCGCGGTGATCGAGGGGATGGTCGATGGCCTCAACGATCACCGCATCGACGATATCGGCCAGTTCTTTGCAAAATCCTTTCGCTGGATGGGCAACGCGGGCTGTGGGTCGAAGACGGGCCTGCAGGAGTTTCAGGACAATTGGCAGCGCCCGTTTCAGGCGGCGTTCAGCGACAAGGTCTGCGTTGACGAGGCCCGCCTTTACATGGGCGAATGGGCGGCGGCCTTTGGTCGGCAAGAGGCGACCCATGCGGGTGATTTCATGGGGATTGCCGCGACCGGCAAACGGATCGAAATCCGCTACATGGATTTCTGGAAAGTTGAGGATGGCCGCATCACGGACAATTACGTGATGGTCGATTTTCCCCATGTTCTCGCCCAGCTGGGCCGGGACGTTTTTGATGGTGAGGGCTGGGAAGCCTTTGATCGCGGCGACAAAACCCCGCCGCGCCCGGACGTATGAGGTGACGAGATGACGATTGAACATTTGAAACGCGGCAAGCCCGAGGCCGAGCGGGCCGAAGATGACGCCAAGACCCGGGCCGTCGTGGAGGCAACCCTTGCCGATATCGCCGCGCGCGGGGACGTGGCGGTGCGTGAATTGTCCGAAAAGTTCGACAATTACAGCCCCGCCAGCTTCCGCCTGACCCTGCCAGAGATCGAAGCGCTGATGGCCGAACTGACCCCGCGCGAGATGGAGGACATCAAGTTCGCCCAAGCTCAAGTGCGCGACTTTGCCCAGGCGCAGCGCGACTCGATGCTGGATATCGAGGTCGAGACGATGCCCGGCGTGATCTTGGGCCACAAGAACATCCCCGTGCAATCCGTGGGTTGCTACGTGCCGGGGGGCAAATTCCCCATGGTGGCCTCGGCCCACATGTCCGTGGCGACGGCGAGTGTCGCTGGCGTGCCCCGCATCATCGCGGCCACCCCGCCCTGGCAGGGCAAGCCGAACCCGGCTGTGATTGCGGCGATGCACCTTGGCGGTGCGCACGAAATCTATGTCATGGGCGGCATTCAGGCCGTCGGGGCCATGGCCATCGGCACCGAAACCATCGACCCCGTGCACATGTTGGTCGGCCCCGGCAACGCCTTTGTCGCTGAGGCCAAGCGCCAGCTGTTCGGTAAAGTCGGGATTGATCTGTTCGCCGGTCCGACCGAAACCATGGTGATCGCCGATGACACAGTGGACGCCGAAATGTGCGCCACCGATCTCTTGGGGCAGGCCGAACATGGCTATAACTCGCCCGCCGTGCTGCTCACCAACTCGCGCAAGCTGGCCGAGGCGACATTGGTCGAGATTGACCGTATCCTAACCATCCTGCCGACCGCCGACACGGCCGCCAAAAGCTGGGAGGATTACGGCGAGGTGATCCTGTGCGACACCTATGACGAGATGCTGGCGGTGGCCGATGACATCGCCTCGGAACATGTGCAGGTGATGACGGATCGCGATGATTGGTTCCTTGAGAACATGACCTGCTACGGCGCGCTGTTCCTCGGGCCACGCACCAACGTGGCCAACGGGGACAAGGTGATCGGCACCAACCACACGCTGCCCACCAAAAAGGCGGGGCGCTACACGGGTGGTCTGTGGGTCGGCAAGTTCCTCAAGACCCACTCCTATCAGAAGGTGACCACCGACGCCGCCGCGGCAGAAATCGGCGCCTATGGCTCGCGCCTGTGCATGCTCGAAGGGTTCGTGGGTCATGCTGAACAATGCAATCTGCGGGTGCGCCGCTATGGCGGGGTGAACGTACCCTACGGCACAGGCGCGCCTGCGCGGGATGCTGCGGAATAGGCGGCTTTGCCTCTGTCCTGCGGTTACCCCCAAGGATTTTTGAAATCAGAGAAGATGACCCGATGGGCAGCGACATCAATCAAAGGAACAAAGCAGCAGCGTTGACTTTGTGGGCGGCCCTTGACCGCGATCCGGACACGGCACTGCCCTTGCTTGACGCATTGGAACAATGGCAGGGGCCCGCGCCGATCGGCATCCACACCCAAGCCGCCGACATCGTCGCAGCCCTGTTCGCGCCTTTGCGCGCCGCCATCCCCGATCTACGCCGCGAGACACACATTCTGATGGGCGGCCAGTCCAACGCCCATGAGGACGGGCACGGCGATGGGGCTTGGTGGGTGGCCGGAACGGGCTATTACACGGGCCGCGCCACCGCCCCTGCCTTTGGCATCCCTGCACGCGATCACGACCTGCGCATTCGTTGGGGGGAATTCTTGCGTTTTGACGCGCAGGGGCGGGTGACCCATGCCCAGACGATCTGGGATTTTGTGGACTGGTTCGATCAGATCGGCCTGCCGGCTCTGCCCGCGCCGCGAGGGGCGGCGCATGTCTTTCCGGCTCCGACGGCCTATGATGGCGTGCTGCTGGAACCTCAGGACAACAACGCCACTGATGCCAGCATGGCGCTAGGGCGCGCCCTCATCTTTGGCGGTCTCAACCGCTTTGATGAAACCGATCTGTCCAGCATGGGCATGGCGCGGTTCTTTCATCCCGACGTCAAATGGTATGGCCCCGGCGGCATCGGGGCCTGCCTGTCGCTGAGCGCATTCGAAACCCTGCATCAACGCCCCTGGCTGACCGCCTTTCCCGACCGCAAGGTGATGCATCTGGAAAGCCTCTTTGCCGAAGATCGCATGGTTGCGGCCTCTGGCCCCATGGGTGTGGTGGCCACGCATACCGGCCCTTATCTTGATCATCCGCCAAGCGGGGCACGGATCGAAGTGTCTGGCCTTGATTTCTGGCTGCGCACCGACGGCCAATTCACTGAAAACTGGGTGTTCGTGGATATGGTGCATCTGTTTGCGCAAATGGGCGTCGATCTGTTTGCGCGCGTGCGGGAGCCTGCGGCATGAGCGATCCGCACTCCCGCCACAAGGCGCTTTTGGCCCCGGTCAGGGCGGCGATGTATGACTTTGACATCGATGCCGTGCGCGCCGCCCTTGGCGCGATCTGTGATGCAGATGTTCGGTTCCATCTGGCCTTTCCGTTCGAAACGACGTCGGGCGTGGATGCCTATGTGGCCAAAGCCTACGCGCCTTTGTTGGCCGCGATCCCGGACCTTGAGCGGCGCGATTACATCGTGGTGGCAGGCCCCACACCCGAAGGGCGCGATTGGGTCGGATGCGGCGGATACTACACCGGCACTTTTCAGCACCCCTGGCTCGATATCCCGGCCACTGGGCATATCGTGCACATGCGCTTTCACGAATTCTACCGCTTTGAGGACGACAAGATCGTCGAAATGCAGGCGCTGTGGGACATCCCCGAAGTGATGATGCAGGCAGGCGCCTGGCCCATGGTGCCAAGCCTTGGGCGGGAATGGCATGTGCCGGGGCCTGCGACCTGCGATGGGCTGGTGCCCGGCCCCTATGACGCGACACAAGGAGCGGCCACCTGTCAGCACATTGTCGACATGCTCGACCATATGAAACGCCACCCCGCGCAGGGCGGGCCCGAAGTGATGGAGATGGGCCGGTTCTGGCATCCGCGCATGACGTGGTACGGGCCCAGCGGCATCGGGACGGGCCGTGGCATTGCGGGTTTTCGCAAATGGCACCAGATTCCGTTTCTGAACGCGATGCCGGATCGCGGGCAATATGTGGACGAGATCACCTATCACTTCTTCGGGGATCGGGCTTACGGCGCGGTCACGGGCTGGCCGAATATGTATCAGACCATCAGCCACGGTGGCTGGCTGGGCCTGCCGCCCACAGACAAAAAGATCGCAATGCGTTCACTGGATTTCTGGCGTATGGAAGGGGGCCTGATACGGGAGAACTGGGTGATGGTGGATATGCTGCACATGTATGATCAGATCGGCGTGGACGTGTTTGCACGGATGCGGGAATTCAACACGGCGCGGGCGGGTTTTGACCCTGAGACAGGGCGGGCGATATGAGTACTCTGCCGCGCACACCGTCACTCGACCTGTCGGGCAAACGCGCGCTGGTGACGGGTGCGTCGTCGGGCATTGGTCTGGGCTGCGCTGTCGCACTGGCCGAGGCAGGGGCGCATGTGGTCTGCGCGGCCCGGCGCGCGGACGTGCTGAACGATGCCGTGAGTGCCATGGCGGCCGAAGGCTTCTCGGCAGAGGCGATGCCGCTCGATCAGACTGACATCCCGGCGCTCTATGCGGCCTTTGAACAGCCCTTTGACGTGGTGGTGAACTCTGCCGGTCTCGCCCGCCACAGTGCGGCGGTGGACACCACGCCGGATGATTACAACGCCGTCTTCGACATCAACGTAAAGGGCGCCTATTTCCTGTCGTCCACCGCTGCGCGCGCACTGATCACGACCGGAAGACCCGGTTCGATCATCCATATCTCGTCCCAGATGGGCCATGTCGGCGGGGTGGAACGTGCCGTCTATTGCGCGACGAAACATGCGGTCGAAGGCATGGTCAAGGCCATGGCGATCGAATGGGGCAAGTCGGGCATCCGCATCAACACGATCTGTCCCACGTTCATCCGCACACCGCTCAGCCAGCCGACCTTCGACAATCCGGAACGGTTCGCGTGGATCATGGACAAGATCAAGCTGCCCCGCGCAGGTGAGGTCAGCGACATCATGGGGGCGGTGCAGTTTCTGGCCTCCGACGCGTCGGCCATGGTCACGGGCACGTCGATGATGATCGACGGAGGCTGGACGGCGGACTGATGGGCGAAAAGGTGACAGCACTGGATGTGGCCGAAAAGGCGGGCGTTTCACGCTCTGCCGTCAGCCGCGTGTTCACACCCGGTGCCTCTGTGTCCGAACGCACGGCCAAAAAGGTGCGCACTGCCGCCGAGGCCCTTGGCTATCGCCCCAATGTCCTTGCGCGCTCCCTGATCACCGGGCGCAGCCGCATTGTCGGCTTGCTCGTCGCCTATCTCGAAAACCAGTTCTATCCCGAAGCCATCGAACGGCTCAGCCGCGCGTTGCAGGAACAGGGCTATCACGTCTTGGTCTTCATGGCCTCGAACTCGGGCGAGGAAGCGGACGAGGTGATGGGGGAATTGCTGGATTATCAGGTCGACGGGATCATTGCGGCCAGCGTGGGCATGTCCAATGACCTGACCCGGCGCTGCGAGGCGGCCGGGATACCCATCGTGCTGTTCAACCGCGCACAGGATGACGACCGCCTGTCTGCCGTGACCTCTGACAACTACCATGGCGGGCGCAAACTGGCTGAGTTTCTGATCGCCGGGGGGCATGAACGCATCGCGCATGTTGCGGGATGGGAGGGGGCCTCGACCCAGCGTGACCGCGAGGCGGGGTTTGTTGCGGGTCTGACAGCGGCAGGACAGGACCTGTATGCGCGCGGGGTCAGCCATTTTCAATTCGAGACAGCCAAGGATGTTGCACGCGAGATGTTTGCAGGCCCCGAACGTCCCGATGCGGTCTTTTGCGCCAATGACCACATGGCCTTTGCAGTGATGGATGTGCTGCGGTTCGAACTGGGACTGTCGGTGCCGGGCGATGTGTCTGTCGTTGGATATGATGACGTGACGCTCGCCGCCTGGCCCAGCTACGACCTGACCACCGTGCGCCAACCCGCCGGGCAAATGGCCGAGGCCACAGTCAGCATTCTGATGGACCGCCTTGCCGATCCCGACACAAAACCGCGCCGCGTTGCACTCGACGGCCCCCTGATCATACGCGGCTCTGCCCGCATTCCCAAAGGATGGACCTCATGAAAGGTTTTTCGAACCGGTGGAAGGACTTCCCCGACTACATCATCGGCATCACCAAGGAGATTTGGGAAGATCGGGGCATCGCGACCCTGCACCACTATTACAGCCCCGACATCGTGGTCCGCTCGCCCGCATCGGTGGTGATCGGCAATGAAAAGGTAATCGGGGCGACCATGGCCACGCTGGCCGAATTCCCGGATCGCACTTTGTTGGGAGAGGACGTGATCTGGTCCGGCACCCCGGAAGAGGGGATGTTGTCCTCGCACCGTCTGTTCAGCACCGCGACGCATATGGCGGACGGAGTCTATGGCAAGGCGAGCGGAAAGAAGCTGCAATACCGGATCATCGCCGACTGCCACGCCATCAACGACCAGATCAACGACGAATGGCTGATCCGCGACCAAACCGCCATCGTGAACCAGATCGGATGGGAGGCCAAAGCCTTTGCCGCTGATTTGATCGACCGCGAGGGCGGGCCTGAAAAGGCCGTGCGCCCGCTGACCCCGGCCACAGATCAGCCCGGCCCTTACAAGGGGCGCGGCAACGACAATGAATGGGGCGCGAAATACGCCAATATCCTGACCCGGATCATGGGCGCGGACATGGCCGTGATCCCCGCCGAATATGATCGCGCGGTGCAGTCCGAATATCCCGGCGGAGCGACAGGCCATTCCCATGGCCCGGTCGATCGGTTCTGGATGGGGCTGCGCGCGTCCTTTCCCGATGCGACCTTCACCATCGACCACCAGATCGGACGCGAGGATCCGCTGATGCCACCTCGCGCTGCGATCCGCTGGGCCTTGCACGGCAAACATGATGGCTGGGGCTATTTCGGCGCACCGACGGGGGCCGAAGTCTATGTGCTGGGGATATCCCATGCCGAGTTCGGGCCATGGGGTCTGCGCCGCGAATACACGCTTTTTGACGAGACGGCGGTCTGGAAACAGATCCTGTTGCAGACGGGATAGCCGCGCCATGCGCTTGCATAAAGACCAACCGGTTCCTAACTGTCAGATGCCTGCACATGATGCAGGCGGCTACAGGGATTTTCCTCATGCAACGCTATGACGAATTGATGTTCACCCCGGCTGTGCAGGCCCTCCAAGACGTCGAGGGCGCGCGCGAGATGTATGCCCGCAGCTATGGTGCGCGCACCCGCCCGCTGGGGGAGGACGACATCGGATTCATCACCAGCCGCACGTCGTTCTACATGGCCTCGGTGTCAGAAACCGGTTGGCCCTATGTGCAGCATCGCGGTGGGCCGGCGGGGTTCCTCAAGGTCATTGATGATCACACGCTCGCCTTTGCGGACTATAAAGGCAACAAGCAGCATATCAGCCATGGCAATGTGGCCAGTGACGACCGGGTATCCCTGTTTCTGATGGACTATCCGCGCAAGGCCCGGATGAAATTGCAGGGCCATGCACGGTTCGAAGAGGCGGTGGACAACCCCGACCTTGCCGCACAGGTGGCGTCAGACGGTCAGGGCCGGGTCGAGCGTGTGGTCACGATCAAGCTGGTGGCCTTTGACTGGAACTGCCCGCAATTCATCACGCCCCGTTTTGATGCAGGTGAAATCGCGCAACTGGTCGGCCCGGAAATGGACAACCTGAACGCGCGTATCGCGGAACTGGAAGCCGAAAATGCAGCGCTGCGAGGTGCCGGGTGACAGACATCTACCGCGTCGCTGAACGTCTGATGGGAATGCAGGATGCCGACTGGCAGCGCCATGCAAATCCGCTCAGCGTCTGGTCGCGGTTTTCCTGCCTGCCGCTGATGGTGCTGACCATCTATGCGCGTGTGTGGATCGGGTGGTGGGCGTTGCCGCTGTTCATCCTCAGCGCACTCTGGACATGGATCAATCCGCGCCTGTTCCCACCGCCCGCCGATTTCGGATCATGGGCGTCTCGCGCGACACTGGGCGAGCGTGTCTTTCTGGCCCGCGAGCGCCACGATGTTGCCGCCCACCATATCCGCGCCGCCCATGTGTTGACGGGGCTCTCTGCCATTGGCCTTGTCCCGCTGATCTATGGCCTGATTGTGCTGAACCCGTTCGCCGTTCTGGCGGGCCTTATCGCAACCATCCTGCCAAAGGTCTGGTTCTGCGACCGCATGGTCTGGATTCACGCCGACCTGACCGACACCGTGCCCGGCACACCACTTGCCACACCGCTTTTGCCACCCGAAAGGACCCCGACATGACCCCCGCCGAGATGGAGCCGCGCATCGTGCGTTACGGCGATCTGATGCCCTGCAAGACTGCGTTCATTGACGCGCATACGCCCGGGTCGGATCAAAAGGAAAACTTCACCATCATAGGGGGCGGCGTATCGGAGTCGCCTGACCAGCACGTCCATATCGCGATCCCCCATGGCTTTAACATCGGGGCTGCGGGCCAGCCGCCCAAATGCCGCAACTCGCTGCATTCTCACCGCACGGCCGAAGTCTTCTTTGTCTTGTCGGGCCGCTGGCGGTTTTTCTGGGGCCGCTGGGGCACGGCGGGCGAGGTTGTGCTGGAAGAAGGGGACATTATCAACATCCCAACGGGCATCTTTCGCGGGTTCGAGAATATCGGTACGGATTACGGGATGATCATGGCGATCCTTGGTGGGGATGACGCAGGCGGTGGCGTCATCTGGGCACCGCAGGTGATCGAGGATGCCGCCGATCATGGGCTGGTTCTGGGCGAGAATGGCAAGCTCTATGACAGCAAGAAGGGTCAGAGCCTGCCGGACGGTATCGCGCCGATGCCGGTGCTGAGCGAGGAAGAGCTGAAAGCGTATCCCGAAATGACGCCCATGGAGGTCGTCGGCATGGGTGTGCGCCGCTACAATGACATGATGGCGCTGGGACAGCACGCGCCCTGCAAAGTGATTGGCGAAACAGGGATCATCCGCGACAAGCCGGGCTTCGAAGTCGACCTGATCACGCGCGGCAGTGCGCGTCCCGAAATGCACGAACACGACCGCCCGTCGGTTCTGATGCCCATGCGCGGACACTGGCGCGTGACATGGGAGGGCGGGGCGACCACACTTGCCCCCGGCGACACGATGAGCGTGCCGGAAAACCTGCCCCACAGTGCCGTTCCGTCGATGACGGGCGAGGCGTCCCTTTACCATATCGTCGCCACTGATGATCCCGCCGGACCCACATGGCAGGGATAGACGCCTCTCCGAACGACACGCAGCAGGTCTATGAACGTCAGGCGGCGGCCTATGACGCCGACCGGTCGCGCGCGCTGTTTGAGGCGCGGTGGCTCGCCCGCTTTGCCGCCTGCCTGCAGCCGGGCGGGCGCGTCCTTGACCTTGGCTGCGGAGCGGGAGAGCCCATCGCACGCTGGTTCAAGGCCGAAGGCTTTGCCGTCACCGGCGTCGATTTCGCCGCGCCCATGCTTGATCTTGCCCGCGCGCGCTGGCCGGACGGTGACTGGCGGCAGGGGGACATGCGCCAGCTTGATCTGGGCGAAAGCTTTGATGGCATCATCGCCTGGGACAGCTTTTTCCACCTGCGCCCCGATGAACAACGCATCTGCATCGCCCATATGGCGCGCCATCTTGTGCCGGGCGGTTCGGTATTGATCACCGTAGGTCCCATGGCAGGCGAGATCCGCAGGAACGGTCGGGGGCGAAACGGTCTATCACGCCTCGCTTTCGCCGGGTGATTACGTCACATGCCTTGAACAAAACGGTATGCGATTGACGGGATTTCTGGCCGAAGACCCGGAGACAGACAAACACAGCGTGCTGATGGCGCGCAAAGACCACGATCAGGAGACTTAGATGACCATTCTCACCACCCATGTCGGCAGCCTGCCACGCACCCAGGAGGTCGTGGATTTCATCTTTGCCCGCGAAAATGGCGACGACTATGACGCCGCCGCATTCGATGCGGCCATGGGGCAGGCGGTGGATGACACGGTGGCCAAACAAGTGGCGGCGGGGGTTGATATCGTCAGTGACGGCGAGACGTCCAAGATCAGCTATGCCACCTATGTCAAAGATCGCTATACCGGGTTTTCCGGTGACAGCCCGCGCAACGCACCTGCCGATCTCAAGCAGTTCCCCAGCTTTCTCAAACGTCTGGCGGATGATGGCGGAACCCCGAAATACGCGCGGCCCATGTGCACGGGCGAGGTCAAAAGCCGTGGGCAGGGTGAGTTGGAAAAGGACATCGCAAACCTAAAGGCGGCGATGGCCAAGCATGGGGCGACACGCGGGTTCATGAATGCGGCCTCGCCCGGCGTGATTTCCCTGTTCCTGCAAAACGACTTTTATCCGACGCGTGACGCCTATCTGGCGGCGCTGGCGGATGCGATGAAGGCGGAATATGACACCATCGTCGCCTCCGGTCTTGATCTGCAACTGGACTGCCCCGACCTTGCCCTGTCGCGCCATATGCTGTTTGCAGACCTGTCGGATGCCGAATTCGTCAAGATCGCCGATGCCCATGTCGAGGCGCTGAACCATGCGCTGCGGGATGTGCCGGCGGACAAGGTGCGCGTACATATCTGCTGGGGCAACTACGAGGGGCCGCATGTCTGTGACATCGACATGGACACGGTCTTTCCAACCCTGATGTCGACCAAGGCGCGCTATGTGCTGTTTGAAACCTCGAACCCGCGCCACGCGCATGAATGGACTGTATTCCGCGACCGCCGATCCGAAATCCCGGATGACAAGGTCCTGGTCCCCGGCGTTGTCGACACCACCACCAATTTCGTTGAACACCCCCAAGTTGTCGCACAACGCATCGAACGGTTCACCGATATCGTCGGCGCGGACCGGGTCATTGCGGGCAGCGATTGCGGGTTTGGCACATTTGCAGGCTTTGGCGCCGTCGATCCGGATATCGCCTATGCAAAGTTGGGGGCACTTTCGTCCGGGGCCGCGCTTGTCAAAACGTAAAGCAATGGTGTGGGCCGCACTGTGCGCTCTGCTATGGTCACCGCTGCACGCTGGGGAGGCTGCTTTGGACCTGTCAACGAACTGGGAATATGTGGCCGACACGGTCATGGGCGGTGTGTCGCGCGGGCAGGCCACGCGCGAAACTGTTGACGGTCGCAACGCCACGCGCCTGACCGGGAACGTGTCGCTCGACAACAATGGCGGCTTTGTCCAGATCGCCTTTGATCTGGCGGGTGGCGATGACTTTGACGGCAGTGCGTATGCCGGGATCACGTTCGATGTGCGCGGGAATGGCGCAACATATGACCTGCGCGTGCGCACCCGCGCACTGGACCGACCATGGCAATCTTTTCGGACCAATTTCGAAGCCCCCGCAGAATGGACAACAGTGTGCGTCCCCTTTAAGGCGCTTGTGCCCCACCGCACCGACGCCACGTTCGATCCCGCCACCTTGCGCCGCATCGGCATTCTGGCCGTGGGGCAAGAAATGCAGGCCGATATCGCTGTTTCTTCGATTGCGCTTTACCGCTGATCCGGTGCGGGGCAGTCAGGTTCACGACTTCTTTTGCTCAACGGGCGTGCAGCTATGCGCGCAACCCCTTTATTTCCGGACCGTATTGGCGCTTAATGCGCGCAGATATTTTAAACGACAGTCATTTCTGTTTCGAATTGCCGTCAGTGCCCGGTTTGGGGCGGCACCGACGAAGTTGGAGGATCCATTGCAATGAGGGTTGAGCGCGCGATTTTGTTGGCCGACGTGTCCGGCAGCACAGCGCTATATCGCACACATGGCGACGAACGGGCCAGCCAATTGGTGTTTGAATGCGTCGAGGGCATGCAGAAAATCGCGACCATTCATGGCGGTGAATTCGTGCGATCCAAAGGTGACGACGTTCTTTGCCTTTTCGAATCTGCGGACGCCGCCGTCTTGGCGGCAGGCGATATGATGACACATGGCGCGCGGGGTGCTGTGTCCTTGCATGCCGGTCTGCACTGGGGCCTGGTGGTGCACCGGGGCACGGAACTCTTTGGCGATGCGATCAACATTGCCGCGCGCCTGTCCTCGCAAGCCAAGGAAAACGAAGTGCTGATGAGCCGCACGCTTGTCAATTACACCAAGTCTGTGGACCGTGCCACGCTGCGTTCGCTTGGCGAACACAGCCTGCGCGGCATCAACATGCCGACCGAGATTTTCGCGTTGATGGCCGGGGGCGATGAAGATGGCGGCGTGACCAACTTTGCCGCCCAACCCACCGTCGTTCAGTTCCAGCGCAAGGATCAGGTGGCCAGAACCGCTGTACGCCTGTCATGGATGAACTGGTCGCAGGACATTCACGAGGGCGATCAGATCACGGTTGGCCGCTCGTCTGCCTGTGGTCTTGTGGTGCCCGAGGCGTGGGTGTCGCGTGTCCACGCGGCCATCACCGTGAGGGGCGGGATTGTCGAATTCAAGGACAGCTCGTCCGCAGGCACGACCCTCGCCATCGGTGCCGCGCCCGAGTTTTACATCTGCCGCCAGACGGTGGCACTGACTGGCAACGGTTCCATTGCGCTGGGCGGTGTCGCGTCGGGCGATGCCCCGCGCATCACCTACGAAGTGGTGCAGGTGGACTAATCCTCGCGCGGTGCAGGCGCACCGCCTTCAAAATTGTTGCCGTTCTGATAATCGCAAGGCGCCTCCTGCATCTGCAAGTGCAACCCGTCTCCGGTATAGCGATGCGCACGGGCCAGCACCTCATCCACGTCGATCCCAAGCCCCGGTGTGTCGGGCGGCGTGATAAAGCCGTCATCGACGCGGATCGTCCCCTTGATCAGTTGATCATGGAACGGCGTTTCGATGGTTTCACACATCAGGATATTGGGGATCGAGGCGGCAAGCTGCACGTTGGCCGCCCACTCGATCGGTCCGGCATAGAGGTGCGGGGCCATCTGCGCATTGTAGACTTCGGCAATGGCGGCGACCTTCTTCATCTCAGAGATGCCGCCAGCGCGGCCCAATGCGGGTTGCAGGATGCTTGCCGCACCAGAGCGCAGGATGGGCGCAAATTCCGCCTTTGTCGTCAGCCGCTCGCCGGTGGCAACAGGGATACGCACGGCGCGCGCCACCTTGGCCATCTCTCCGATTGCATCCGGTGGAATGGGTTCTTCGAACCAAAGCGGCGCATAGGGTTCCAACGCCTGACCCAGCCGGATTGCCCCTGCCGTGGTGAACTGCCCATGGGTGCCGAACAGCAAATCGGCGCGGTCCCCGACGGCCTCGCGGATCGCCTTGCAAAAGGCGACCGACTGGGAAATGTCGCGCATCCCCGGCATGTGGCCGCCGCGCATTGTGTAGGGGCCCGCGGGGTCGAATTTCACGGCCGTATAGCCGCGGTCCACGCAGTCCAGCGCGGCCTCCGCCGCCATCTCGGGCGATGTCCAGAAGTCATTCAGGTCGTGATGGGGCAGGGGATAAAGGTAGGTATAGGCGCGAATACGGTCGTTCATCCGCCCCCCGAGCAACGCATGCACAGGGCGGTCCCGCGCTTTGCCCAGAATATCCCAGCACGCAATCTCAAGGCCCGAAAACGCACCCATCACACTCAGATCGGGGCGCTGCGTAAAGCCCGAGGAATACGCACGGCGGAACATCAATTCGATGTTCTCCGGGTTCTCGCCCTCCATATGACGGGCAAACACATCCTTGATCACGGCGCGCATCGCCTCCGGCCCGACGGACGAGGCATAGCATTCGCCCCACCCGACAATCCCGTCATCCGTGGTCAGCTTGACCAATATCCAGTACCGCCCGCCCCAGCCCGGGGCCGGCGGTGCGGTCACGATAATGTCGAGATCCCGAAGTTTCATGATGAGCCCATCTTCTCTGATTTGAAGTAATCCCGGGGGAGGCCCGCAGGGACGGGGGCAGAGCCCCCTTTTAATGATCAAACACAATCACATTGCGCCGTGCGGCACCTGCCTTGGTATCGGCAATCGCCTCGTTGATCTGGTCCAGCGACCAGCGTCCCGAAATCAGGCTGTCCAGTTGCAGCCGCCCCTGTTCGTACAGATCGACCATCCACGGGATATCGCGCTGGATCACGACGTCTCCCATTTTTGAGCCAACCATGCCCTGACCCATGAAGGCGACCGTGACGGGTTCATATTCCGCCATCGCGCCGGAATGGGGCATGCCGACCATGACGACCTTGCCCCCGCGCCCCAGGTAGCGCAGCGCCTGATTATAGGCGGGGATCGCACCGACAGTGACGATCACGGCCTCGGCCCCCTTGCCGCCAAGGGCCTTGTAGGCGGTCCGCCATGGCGTATCGCCGGTTGCCAGCACCCCATGGGTGGCCCCGAAGGATTTGGCGTCTGCCAGCTTTTCCTCGGTCATGTCCACGGCGACGATGCGCCGCGCCCCTGCAATCCGCGCGCCCTGAATGGCGTTGAGGCCAACGCCGCCTGCGCCAATGACAACCACGTCCTGCCCTGCGCGCAGTCCGGCGGCGTTCACGACTGCCCCAACGCCGGTGATGACACCGCAGGCGATCAGACTGGCCGCATCCTTGGGCATCTTGGCCGAGACTTTGACCAGTTGGCTCTGATCCACCACTACCTTTTCGGCAAAGGCCCCGCAGGCCATCGCCTGATGCAGCATGCCATTGTCGGTCGTCCGGATCGGCCCAGCATCGCCGTCATAGGGTGTTTCGCAGATCGTCGGCTTGCCGCCCGCGCAGGACGTACAGGTGCCGCAGGCCCGGATCAGGGTGACCACCACGCTGTCCCCGACCGCGACACCGTTCACATTGGCACCAACTGCACTGACCACGCCCGATGCCTCGTGCCCGTAGACGGCAGGCAGGCTGCCACCCCAGGCGCCGTCGGCAAATGAAATGTCGGAATGGCAGATGGCCACCGCGTGCACTGTCACCTCGACTTCGCCGATCTCGGGCGCGCGCAGGTGGATGTCCTCGATCACGAGGGGGGCACCGAATTCGTGGCACACGGCCGCTTTGATTGTCTGCATATCAGTCCTTTGCCGCGCGCCAGTCACGTGCCGCGCTTCGCGTTGCGTTTTGTAGAACGGTGGCGCAGGCACGCCGTACCCGCAAGTGCGATTGCGACAGATTATGGGCGGGGTTCACCGGCAGCATCTGCGGAAACACCGATTTTTCCGGCGCGCAGGAACACCATCAGCCCCAGCGCCATCAGGATCGCGGACAGGTAGAACGACGCCCCCGGCATGTAGACGGGCGCATTCGGCCCGGTGAAGGAATAGAACACATATGTCATGATCATCGGCGCAATGATCATGGCCATCGCAGATACGGATGTCAGCGCGCCCTGCAATTCGCCCTGCTGGTTGTCATCCACAGCCTTCGACATAATGCCCTGAAGCGCGGGCGTGATCACGGCGGGCAAGGCCGCCAGCGGGGTCAGGATCAGCAACAGCGTGCCCGAACTCACAAAGCCGATCAGCAGGAACACACCGACATCGGCGATATGCCCGTAAATGACCGACCCCCGTTCCCCGATCAGGCGCAGGATCGGACGGATCAACCCACCCTGCACCACGGCCATTGCGACTCCGAACAGTGCCAGTGACAGCCCCCGCATCCCAGGCGACCAGTCAAAGCGCTCAAGAGTGTAAAAACTCCAGATCGCGGGATAGACGGTGAACGCCACCTGATAGATAAAAAAGACCACCAAAAGCGGGCCCAGACCCGGCAGTCGGGCGAGATGTTTGAATAGTCCGAACGGATTGGCGCGCCGCCATTCAAACGGACGGCGGATGCGATCATCCACCGTTTCGCGCAGCACGAAATACCCGAACACTGCGTTGGCTGCGGCCAGCGCTGCGGCGGCATAAAACGGGGCCCGGGTGCCATATTCGGCCAGAATGCCCCCGATCAGCGGGCCAAAGACGAACCCCATACCAAACGCCGCCCCTATCAGCCCGAAATTCGCGGCCTTTTCGGACGGTTTGGAGATGTCGGCCATATAGGCGTTCGCCGTCGACTGGGTCGCGGCCGTGATGCCGCCCACGATCCGGCCCGCCAGCAACAACCAGATGGAGCCCGCAACGGCCATCACCAGATAGTCCGCCGCCATTACCACAAGCGAGGTCAGCAACACCGGTCTGCGCCCGAACCGGTCCGACAGTGCCCCGACGACTGGGCCGAACAGGAATTGCATCAGCGCAAAGATCGTGGACAGCAATCCGCCCCACAGCGCGGCAGACCCGATATCGGCCCCGCGCACCTCCTGGATAAGATCAGGCATGACCGGCACGATCAGCCCGATACCCATCGCATCCAGCATCACCGTGAACAGGATGAATGCGACCGGCAGTTTCAAAGGCTGCTCACCCGTCTGGCAAAGGCGCGCGCATCCGCCGGTGCCAGCCCCATCTGCGCGTCTGCGTCAAACAGTTCATCCGGCAGGTCGGGATGAGCGGCTTGTGCCACCTCGCGCAGCGGGCGGTTATCTGCGACGGCGTGGGCAACCAGCGCCTTGGTGGCGGTCTGTGCATCGGGGCGTGACATATGGCGGGCGAGGGCAAAGCTGAGCGCCTCTGCATGCAGCAGGCCCAGTCCATCGACATGCGCGCGCATCCGAGCGGTGTCGGGGCTGAGCCCCTCGATCAGACCCCGCGCAGTTTCCAGACTTGCCGCCGTTGAAAGTGCGATCTGCGGCAGCACCATCCATTCGGTAAACCACGCCGCCCCGTCGCGCTGATACTGATGGACTGCGGCGGATTGCAGGCTGGCCCGCAGGCCTGCCATCTGATGGTTCAGTGCCACCAGAACGGACGGTGCCACGGGGTTCTGTTTTTGCGGCATGGTCGATGACGCACCCGCCCCGTCCAGACGCACCTCGCCTGTGTCGGATGCGGCCAGCCCGATCAGGCTGTGCCCCATTGCGGCCAGCGTCGCGCTCACGTCGTTCATCCATTCGGCAATGCGCAGAATGGGGCCGCGGTCGGTGTGCCAACTGCGCCCCGGATCGTTCAGACCCAGCGCCTCTGCCAATGCGGCGCGTGTCGCGGCCGCCTCTGACCCCAACGCGGAAGCTGTGCCCGCAGCGCCACTGAGGCTGACCCAAAGCGATGCATCCCACAGCGCTGCCAACCGGTCCAGCGCGTCCGCCAAAGGGTGTCCCCACTGCGCAAGCACGCCCCCCAAGACGTCACCGTCGCATGCTGCCCATAGGTGCGAGCGGGCATGGGCGTGTCGGCATGCGCCTCGGCCTCGCGTGCCATGGTCTGTAGAACGGCGCGCAACGTGTCTTCCTGCGCGGCAAGCGTCTGGCGCATGCGCAGCATCAGGGCAGTGTCGATGATGTCCTGACTGGTCGCGCCCCAATGCGCGTATTGCGCATGTTCCGGGGCCTCCATCGCGGCACGGAACGCGGTGACGAGGCCGGGCACGCTGACCCCGTTTGCACCCGTACTGTCCGCCAGCCCGGCAGGGTCGATCTGTACCTCAAGGCTTGATCGATGAATGAAAGCGGCGCTGAGTTCGGGTATGATGCCTTGCGCGCCCTGCACCTTGGCCAATGCCCCTTCGACCAGCAACATGGCGCGCACCTCGGCACTGTCAGACCACAGCCGCCCCACCTCTCCGGTGCCAAACAACTGGCCATAGAGGGCAGAGGCGAAAACACTGGCGGCCATCGCTCAGATATGTCCCGTCGCGCGCATGAAGTCACTGAGAACACTTGCATATTCCTCGGGCCGCTCAACACAAGGCAGATGGCCTGCGCGGCGTATAAGATGGAACTTGCTGCCGGGGATCAGATCAACCGTCTCGCGCACCAGATCGGGGGGCGTGGCACCATCCTCGGACCCGGCAATACCCAGCGTGGGCAGGCGCAAAGTGGCCGTTGTGGCAAAGAAATCGCTGCCCGAGATCGCGGCGGAGCAGCCCGCATATCCGTCGTCCTGCTGGCGCACAAGCATGTTGCGCCATAACTCCAGGTCGGGCGTTTCGAGAAAGGCCTTGGAAAACCACCGCTCCATCGTGGCATCCCCAAGGGCCTCAATCCCGCCCGCCTTGACGCCCGCAATCCGGTCATCCCAGATCTGTTTCGTCCCGATCTTGGCCCCGGTATTGGACAGCACCATCGCGCGCATCAGGTCCAGCCGCTTGACAGCGAGGCCCTGGGCGATCAGCCCGCCAATGGACAAGCCGACAAAGAACGCGTCGCGGAACCCGTGCAGGTCCATCAGTTTTTCCACATCCGACACCAGCGCGCCCATCGCATATGGGCCCGTAGGGCAGGTCGACAGCCCATGGCCACGCTTGTCATAGCGCAGGATGCGCAGACCGGCGGGCAGCAGCGGCAGGATCGGGTCCCAAAGGCGCATGTCCGTGCCAAGCGAGTTGGCGAAGACAACAGGCGCACCATCGTCAGGCCCATCAATCCGGTAATGCAGGCGCACGTCGCCCAGGTCTGCCATGTGCATCAGAAATCAGTCCTTTAGTCGCATATGGGCGATGATCTGCCCGTGATCAGAAGCCAGTTTGTTATACGGCGCCTCGGGATGGCTGCCATCTGTCAGATGATCGTTCAACACGCTGAAATAGTCCATCTGCCCGATGCTTCCCTTCGCGTCAGGCAGAAAGTGGCGGGACATGTAGATCTGGTCGATGCTTTCATAAACACCGCCAAACGCTGCCGTATAGACCATGTCGCGTGCTGATTTCTTCACAAACTGGCGTTCGGCGGAATGCAGGCGCACAGCCTCAATGTCTTCTTGAATCTGCGTGTTTTCCTCTTCGGAATAGCGATCGCGCGGAGTTTGCGCGTCATGGCGCAGCATCCATGCATAGTTCTTGAACGGCACCTCGCCGCTGATGATTTCCGAGCTGACCGCGTGTTCGCCGTCGTTGAAATCCCCCAGCACCATCACCGGGTGGCCCGCCTGCAACTCAGACACGATGGCGCGACGCAGCACCCACGCCTCGGCCATCCGGCGCAGGGCAGACCGCAGACCCCCGAGAGCCCGACCGACGGGATCATATTGCGTCAGGTCGACTTCGCGCGGGGCGCCGCCGTTTTCGGGGCGCACGAATTCGCCCAGCTTGGATTTGAGGTGACAGTTGAACACGGTCACCACGTGCCTTCCGACAGGCACGCGGACCTTCAGGATCGGGCGGCTGAGGCGGGTGAGGCGGAAACTGCCCCCGCCATCCGGCCCCATGGGGCCAAAGTCGATATCCACAGGCTCGGCGAGGTCCTGAATGACCTCAGGTGCACCCACAAATCCGAACCGCGACAGGATCGCAACGCCGGGGCGACGCTGGCCGGGACCGCCATCATTGACGTTCAAGGCGACAGCCAATGCCGCATCGGTGTAGGGACGATAGGCCAGTTTGCGAAAGATGGCCTTGCGCCGATAGCGCTTGTCCGGGCCGGGGATATGGGCGGCATTGTCTTCGATCCCACCCGCGTCGGCCTGTGCCAGCACATCGCGCAGCGCGCTTTCCTCGAATATCTCCTGAAAGCCAACGATATCGGCATCCATCGCCTGAACCTGCTCGGCCAGCCAATCGGTTTTCCAAGCATATTCCTCGGGTGTATAGCTTTGAAACCGATAGTATTCCTGCTCTGGTCCGATCAGGTTCTTGACGTTGAAACTGGCAATGGAAAATTCTGTCATTTGAGGGTCGCAAGGCTCCGGGCAAAGATATCGGGGTCGACGTTGCCGCCCGATATGGTGACGATCACATCATCCCCTTCAATTTGATCCTGACGACACAATGCGGCAGCAAGGGCAACTGCCCCGCCGGGTTCGGCCACCACCTTGAGGCGTAAAAACGCCTGCGCCATGGCGTGCAGGGCGTCCTCTTCGCTGACCACCAGACCGGGGCCGCACAGGCGCTGCATGATCGGAAAGGTGATGTCGCCGGGTTGCGGGGTGATGATCGCATCACAGATGTTGCCGGAAACGCGATTGTTCCGCTCGATCCCGCCGGAGCGGAGCGAGCGGGTCACATCGTCAAAGCCCTCAGGCTCGACCGGGCGCACGCGCATGTCCGGCGCGTCAGCCTCAAGCGCCAATGCGATGCCCGACGTCAGCCCGCCGCCCCCACAGCAGACAAGCACGTCGGCTTTTGTCACCCCTTGGGCGGCGGCTTGCGCAGCGATTTCTAGGCCGGTTGTGCCTTGGCCCGCAATGACCTGAGGTTCATCAAAGGGGCGGATCAGGGTCAGGCCGCGTTCCTCGGCCAGCTGCGATCCGATCCGGTCGCGGTCTTCGCTACCACGGTCATACAGGACGACTTCTGCCCCCAATGCCTTGGTGTTGGCGATCTTGAGGGCCGGGGCATCCGAGGGCATGACGATGACCGGCGGCACGCCATGCAAGGTGGCCGCGTGCGCCACGCCTTGCGCATGGTTGCCGCTGGAAAAGGCGATCACGCCGCTTGCCCGGATGTCAGGATCAAGGGCGGACAACGCCGACCACCCGCCGCGAAACTTGAAACTGCCGGTGCGTTGCAGGCATTCCGGTTTTACCCAGACACGCCGCCCCGCGATCTCGTCGATGAAGGGCGAATTGAGCAGGGGTGTGACGCGCGCGTGGCCCTCAAGGCGCTGTGCGGCGGCGCGGATCATGTCGATGTTCACTGCAATTGCTCCATCCAGGCGCGCAGGGCGGCCACTGCTTCGGGTTCGTCCAGAAACGGGACGTGCCCGCGTTTTGGCACTTCGGCATGGATCATGTCGGGGCGGCGGGTCTGCATCTTCTGCGCCGTCTCGGCACTCAGCAAATCGGACCCCGCCCCGCGGATCAGGCAAAGGGGCTTGCCCGCAAGTGCGTCAAAGAAGGGCCACAGATCCGGGACCTCTCCACCTGCCTCGACGGCATCGCGCAGATGCGGGTCGTAGGTGATGTCCAGACCGCTCGCGCCTTCCACAAAATGGGTGCGGGCCTCTTGCATCCAGCGGGCGGGCGGGACGTCTTCGAACCCTTTGAGCACATAAGGCAACGCCATCGCCGCCTCGGCATGGCTGCGCGCTGCGGGTTTGCGGCCCAGATAGACCATGATGCCCGCCAGCCCATCCGGGTCCAGTTCCGGGCCAACGTCATTGAGTGCTGCGCCGATCAGGCGGTCCGGTGCGGCAGCAGCAAGACCCATTGCATTCAAACCCCCACGCGACGTGCCAAGGATCGCGACCGAAGACAGGGACAGATGATCCATCAACTCCATCACATCGCGCACCTCAACGGGCAGCGTGTAATTCTGCCAATCGGGATCAAAATCCGACTGCCCGCGCCCGCGATAATCCAGCTTGATCAGACGGCAGGGGGGCAGATGCGGTGTGACGTATTGAAAATCCTCGGTGGTGCGGGTCAGCCCCGGCAGGCACAGCAGCGGCAGGCCGTCGCCTTCGTCGGTGTAAAACAGCTCCAGCCCGTCAGACGTGGTGAATTTTGCCATCACACGCCTGCCAATGCGGGAATGCCCGTGAGATCACTGAGGGTGTTCGCGGGTGTCCATGGCAAACGGTCCACCGGGTCGCCCGCGCGGTTGACCCAAGCGGTGGTGAACCCGTACCCGGTCGCGGCGGCGGCATCCCAGCCGTTGGACGAGACAAACAGCACCTCATCCTTGGCACAGCCAAAGCGCTGGCCCACCAAATCATAGACGCGCGCATCGGGTTTGAAGATGCCCACCGACTGGACCGAAAGGCTGTCGTCAAGCACATCCCAGATCCCTGCGGACTGCACGGCCCCGTCCAGCATGTCAGGCGATCCGTTGGACAGAATGGCGGTGTTCAGCCCGGCGTTCTTGAGGGTGTGCAGCATCTCGGGCACTTCGGGATAGGCCTGCAATTCCCAATAAAGCGCAAGCAGGCGTTCGCGTAAGGCCGGATCGCGGTCATGCCCGGTCTTTTCCAGCGCCCAGTCCAGCCCATCCTGCGTGACCTGCCAGAAATCGGTGTGCGCGCCGGTGACAGCCCGCAGCCACGTGTATTGCAACTGCTTGGCGCGCCAGTGTTCGGCGATGCCCGGCCAGTCGTCCTTGATCGCCGCGAAGGATGGATCACCCGCGGCCTGTCGCGCAGCAGCGGCCACATCGAACAACGTGCCATAGGCGTCAAAGATGCAGGTGGTGATGGGCATGGCGGGACCTTTCGATTTGCCGGATCAGAGTGGCACGGAGGCGCGGGGACGAAAAGGGGCTGAGGCGCGAAAAGGAGGCACATGCGAAAACCGGTCATGTGGGGTTTACCCCCTGCGCTCAGACGGGCAGGGTATGCCTCAACCAAAAGGAGCATGCCACATGGCCGAGATCAAGGACGGCGACACAGTGCGGATCCACTACACGGGCACACTGAAAGACGGGACCACCTTTGACAGCTCCGAAGGGCGCGACCCGCTGGAATTTGTCGTGGGTGCCGGGCACATCATCAAGGGCCTGGATTCAGCCCTGCCGGGCATGCAGGAAGGTGAAAAGAAGACCGTGAGCATCGACTGCGCGGATGCTTACGGCCCGATCAATCCGGCCCTGCATCAGGGCGTGCCGCGCGACGCGATCCCCGATGACATCCCGCTTGAAGTTGGCATGCAATTGCAGATGCAAACCCCCGAGGGCCAGCCGATGCCGGTCACCGTGACGGAGATTGACGACGAACAGGTGATGCTGGACGCCAACCACCCGCTGGCGGGCCGTGATCTGGTGTTTGAATTCGAAGTGGTGTCAATCGACGCGGCATAGGGTTTGGGCACCGTTTGGGGCATAGGTTTCCGAAGTGCGCCCGCGTAGTAACATCCCCTATCCGCACAGGGCGGGCCTGCTCCAAAAATCCACGGACTGCATGGGATCGCGTGATACCAACATGCGAGCAGGCGTCATATTGCGTTGTTCTGCACTCAGCGCGACACCCATGGCCAGCAGCTTTGGCAGGATAAAATCGCTCACCAGCAGCGTTTCCAGAAAACACCCGTTCGCCATGATGATGCTGTGCCGGTCCAGAATGAGGTTGTAGTATTGGGCGGACTTGCGCCCCCTCATCCGTCGCACACCCGCGCGCCCGGTCAGCTTAACGGCCGGAACAAGGACGTCCTGCCCGACCGCGCCGCACGGCACCAGAACGCGGTGTTGCGGCGACAGAATAGTGGTGCAGTCCGGAACCATCGGCCCCAGGGCACTTTGCGCCACCATGATGGGCTTGCGCCGGTCATGGCGGTTGCGAAACCTGACCGTTTCGAAAATGACGTGGGCGACGGGCTGCGGCCCATGATCAAGCGTGATGACGAGATCACCGACTTTCAAATCCTCAACCGGGCGCGGACCGGAGGGCGTTTCGATCATCGTCCCTTCGCACAGGCAGACCGGACCGGGACCAAATTCGAAATTCGTGGAACTGAGGGTCGCGGGGTCAGTGTTCAGAAGGCGGGTGGTTGACCCGTTGTCATAGGTGATGATGGTGTCGTTTCCATCGGTCGTGATCCGGTCAAGCACGTCCTGATAGGTCGACATTTCATCCATATCGAACCGGATAATGTCGGGCTCGTTCGGGTCGAAATCCGTGATCGTGTCATTGCCGTCACCATCGCGGATAACGTAGGTGTCCGTTCGTGACCCGCTGCCCGCAGACATGACGTCGTCGCCACGCCCGCCGACAATGACGTCATCGCCGGAACCGCCGGTGATCGTGTCATCCCCGTCACCCCCGTAAACAGTGTCGTCGCCCGCGCCGCCATCGATCGAGTCGTTGCCTGAGCCGCCGGAAACCGTATCGCTTCCGCCGCCCCCATTCAGGCTGTCCTGACCGCCATTGCCTTCAATGTTGTCGTTGGACGATCCGCCATTGATCGTGTTGTCGCCCTCGTCGCCGTCGATTTCGGCCATCGCACGCTCCCAAAGTCTTGGGAGGGGGCATAACGCGGGTTCGCTAACGGGGTGCTAAAGACGCGATTTGCCTAAATCTGTAGCGACCACGGCAAGGCCGAAGGCCGCATATTCCGGAATGTTGAGGGGTGATCAGTCGAGCGCTACGGCGATGACCCGCTGCCGGGCAGGCTGCCGCGGCGCACGGGCACCACGTCTCGGGGCATGCTGCGCACATGGATATCGGTCGGTTCATCCACGGCCAGCAATTCGCTGGGCACGTGGGTGCCGTGTGACCATTCAACGACCCGTGACGCCAGATCCGGGTTCAGCATCAGCGTCAGCGTCAGTGCCATCCCGCTCAGGGAAAACAGCACGCCGCCCAACCATTTGGCCCGCCGCGTGCGTGCCGCGCGGCGCTCGTAAGTGCGCTCCAGCAGGCGGGCGCGATCAAGTTCAGCCATATCCATGCCGAAACCGCTACCGCCTCAGTTTGGCGGTTTTTGGGCAATACCGTGAAAAAGTTCAGAGGTAGTCGGGTTGCGGCATACCGAGCACGTGAAAGCCGCCATCGACGCGAATGATCTCTCCGGTGGTGCAGGCGCCCGCATCTGAACAGAGGTAGACGGCGGTGCCACCCACCGCTTCCAGCGTCGCATTGCTGCGCAGGGGCGCGTTCAGATCGGTGTGCTTGTAGGTCTTGCGCGCACCACCGATTGCGGCCCCCGCAAGGGTCTTCATCGGCCCCGGCGAAATGGCGTTCACGCGGATGCCTTCGGGGCCCAGATCGTTGGCCAGATACCGCGTGGCGGATTCCAGTGCGGCCTTGGCCACGCCCATGACGTTGTAATTGGGGACAACGCGATTGCTGCCCTGATAGGTCAGGGTCAACAGCGTGCCACCGTTTTCAATCATCAGCGGATGGGCGCGCCGGGCCACTTCGATAAAGCTGTAGGCCGAGATATCCATCGAATGCTTGAAATTCGCGCGGCTGGTGTTCAGGAACCGGCCCGTCAGTTCGGATTTGTCCGAAAAGGCGATGGCGTGCACGACGAAATCAATGGTCGGCCAACGTGCCTCAAGGGCCTCAAACGCCGCATCAAGCGAGGCGTCGTCCGTGACATCCACGTCGACCATAAAGTCTGAGCCAACGCTCGCTGCCAGCGGCTCCAGCCGCTTGCCAAACGCCTCACCCTGATAGGTGAAGGCCAGTTCGGCCCCCGCCTCGTGCAGCGCTTTGGCGATGCCCCATGCGATCGAACGATCATTGGCGACGCCCATGATCAGACCGCGTTTTCCTTTGAGCAAATCGGACATATTCAGTGTTTACCCGTGATATTTCGAAAGGATCATCGACCCGTTCGTGCCGCCAAATCCAAAGGAGTTGGTCATGACGCAATCCAGCCCCGCGTCCAGCTTCAGCGCAGTTGCGATTTCGGCCGGATCAAGGGCCGAATCAAGCGTTTCGACGTTGATCGAGGGGGTGATGAAATCATTTTCCAGCATCAAGAGGCTGAATATCGCCTCAAGCGCGCCGGCTGCCCCCTGCGCATGTCCCGTCATCGACTTGGTCGAGCTGACGGGGGGCGTTGATCCTTCGCCAAACACCCGGCGCACCGCTTCGATTTCGCCCACATCGCCCACGGGGGTCGAGGTGCCATGTGCGTTGATGTAGCTGACGCTGCGCCCGTCGGGCAGGGTTTCAAGGGCCACGCGCATCGCCCGTTCGCCGCCTTCGCCTGACGGGGCCACCATGTCGTGCCCGTCGGATGTGGCGGCGTACCCGGTCACCTCGGCGTAAATCTTGGCACCGCGCGCCTTGGCGTGTTCCAGTTCCTCAAGCACGACAATCCCGCCGCCGCCTGAAATCACGAACCCGTCGCGATTGGCGTCAAAGGCACGGCTCGCGGTTTCGGGTGCGTCATTGTACTTGGATGACATCGCGCCCATCGCATCAAACAGGCAGGACAGGGTCCAATCCAGTTCCTCGGCGCCGCCTGCAAACATCACGTCCTGTTTGCCCAGCATGATCTGTTCGGCCGCATTGCCGATGCAGTGCAGCGAGGTCGAGCAGGCGGATGTGATGGAATAGTTGATGCCCTTGATCTTGAACCCGGTCGCAAGGTTCGCGCTGATCGTCGAGGACATGCATTTGGGCACTGCAAAGGGGCCGATGCGCTTGGTAGCACCGGTTTTCAGAACAGTCTGGTGGGCGGCAAGCATCGCAGAGGTCGATGGCCCGCCCGATCCGGCCACAAGGCCAGTGCGCGGGTTCACGATGTCACCCTCTTCCAGCCCCGCATCCGCGATGGCCTGCGTCATGGCGATATGCGCATAGGCGGCACCCGGACCCATAAAGCGCAGACTGCGCTTTTCCACGTGATCGGCCACATCCAGCTTGAGTGTGCCGGCGATCTGGCTGCGAAACCCGTGTTCGGCCATCTCCTCGGATGCGACGATACCGGACGTGCCAGCCTTGAGGCTTGCCAGCACTTCGTCGGCGTTGTTTCCGATGGATGAGACGATGCCCAGGCCTGTTACGACAACCCTTCTCATCCGCAACCCCCGGTTTGACCCTGCGCATGGCCGAGCTCCTTCACGTTCTGTGTTGTCACCCGTGTAAGGCAGGCGAGGCGGGGGTGCAAGCTGGAATGGCTTTGGCGCGGATCGCCGACGTGGCCCGTGACCGGCGTGCGCCATCAGGCGAAGGCGATATCGACTGATCCGAAGGGGCCAAAGTCGGCATGGATCTCGGCACCGGACGGGCATTCGACCGGGCGGATGAAACTGCCCGACAGGATGATCTGGCCGGGCGCGATGCTTTGGCCATACTGCGCCATGCGCCGGGCCAGCCAGACGACACTTTCGACCGGATCGTTCAGCACACCAGCACCCAGACCCGTTTCCTCGACCGCGCCATTGCGCGATGTGATCGCACCGACCCAGCGCAGATCGAACGCATCAACCTCGTGACGAGCGCGCCCCAGCACCACGCCCGCATTGGCGGCATTGTCGCTGATCGTGTCAAACACTGTGCGCGTCTGACCTGTCTCCGGATCGACCCGCACGATCCGCGTGTCGAGGATTTCGATGGAGGGCGCGACATAGTCCGTCGCGGCCAGCACATCGTCGCGTGTCACATCGGCCCCGCCGATTGCGGATTTCATCACGAATGCGATCTCGGCCTCGATCCGGGGCTGGATAAAGCGACCTGCGGGCACGGTTGCCCCATCTTCAAACACCATATCGTCAAACAGGATGCCGCTGTCGGGGATGTCGATGTTCAGCGCATATTGCATCGCCTTGGAGGTCAGCCCGATCTTCCAACCCACAACCGAACGGCCCTGCGCCAGCTTGGCGCGGTAAATCGCGTTCTGCACCGCATAGGCGTCATCCATCCCCATATCGGGAAAGCGCCGTGTCAAAAGGCCGATCTGATCGCCGGAGGCTTCTGCGCCCAGCAGGTCGTTGGCTGCGTTTGCGTGATCTTCGGGGGTCATGGCATTTCGTCCTCGACCCTATTGCGCAAGGTGCCGATGCCGTTCACCTCGACCTCGACCACGTCACCGGGTTTGAGGAACTGCGGCGGGTCCAGACGTGCGCCTGACCCGGTGGGGGTTCCCGTCACGATGATGTCGCCGGGTGCCAGCGTCATGAAGGTCGAGATATATTCGATCTCGCGCCGGATGGGGTGCATCATGCGCGACAGCACATCGTCCTGACGCACCTCTCCGTTCACGCGGGTGATAATGCGCGCCTCGTCCAGTTGTGCAGCGTCCTTGAACGGGACAAGCCACGGGCCAATGGCCCCCGAATTGTCCCAGTTCTTGCCTTGGGTGACGTTGAATTTCGCGTGGCGCACCCAGTCGCGTATCGTGCCTTCGTTGCACAGGGTCAGCGCGGCGATGTGGTCATAGGCGTCGGCCTGCGCG
The DNA here is from genome assembly GCF_045797845.1 of Tateyamaria armeniaca. Taxonomy (NCBI): domain Bacteria; kingdom Pseudomonadati; phylum Pseudomonadota; class Alphaproteobacteria; order Rhodobacterales; family Roseobacteraceae; genus Tateyamaria; species Tateyamaria armeniaca. The sequence continues at coordinate 32,180 of NZ_JBHDIY010000002.1, read as the reverse complement.
ATGCGCCGCCCCCCTTGCCAATCACGACGGCAACCTCGCCCTCGTAATCCAGTTGCGCGCTTTCCGGGGGGCGGATCAATGGGCGGTCATGGCCGGTGAAGCCGCTGGCAAAGCGGGGAAAGAGGGACATGTATTTCGGCTGTTCGGAGCCGTCTTTGTACTCCGCATTGCGGTCGGGAAAGTTCACACCGACGCACAGGATGCGGCGCGCATTGGGCATCACCATGTCATAGCGAAATTCGGTGTGGGTGACGGCGCGGCCCTCGGCGGCGCGGGCCAGTTCGTCAAGGCCCCCGGCACTGGACCGCATCAAACAGCGTGGGCCATTGTGGCACCGCATCGTTCAGCGCGATCATGCCCGCATCCGTGACAGCACCAAAGCAGGTCTGCCCGCCGCTCGTATATGTGGCGAATCTCATCTGATCTGCTCCCAAACCTCTTGCACGACGGTGTGCACCATCATGACGTCCGCGCGCGTGGTGTCGAACTGACCGACCTGCACCCGGATGATTTTGCGCCCCGCAAAGGACCCTTGGGTCAGGTAAATCCGACCATCGTCGTTGATCGCATCGACCAGCCCTTGCTGCATGTCGTCATCGCCGGGGCAGCGGAAGGAAAACAGGCTCAGGATCGGATCGGTGGTGATCTCGAACCCGTCTAAAGTGCGCAGCGCTGCACACAGCTCCTCGGCCCATGCGACATGATTTCGAATGCGGGCCTGCAAGCCGTCAAGCCCATACGACCGGATCAGAAACCACAGCTTCAGCGCGCGAAAGCGGCGGCCCAGTGGAATGGTCCATTCCGAATAATTGGTGACTGCATCACCGGTTGTCTTGAGGTATTCCGGTTCAATCTTGAGCGTGTTGAGTTGCGGTGTGGGATCGCGCAGGAACTGGATGGAGCAGTCAAACTGCGCCCCAAGCCACTTGTGCGGGTTGAAGACGATGCTGTCGAACCCGTCCACCCCCGCCAGAAGGCGGCGTGAAACTCGGGGCAGATCATCGCCGACCCCGCCCATGCCGCGTCCAGATGCGTGTAAAGGTCATGCGCCTGCGTGACCTCAAGGATCGCGGCCAGATCGTCCGACCCGCCGACCCCGGTGCCGCCGGTGATCGCAATGACGCCCGCAGGAACGTGGCCTGCCGCAAGGTCCGCCTTGATGGCGGCGTCCAATGCGCCCGCCTCCATCCCATGCAGCGGCCCGGTGCCGGGGATCTTGACCAGATTGGCCTGCCCGATCCCGGCCACCCAACACGCCCGGTCAATCGATGAATGCACCTGATCCGAACAGTAGATGCGCAACTGCCCCTTGCCCGACAGCCCGTCGCGGTTGCCCGTATACCCGGTCGCGCGTTCGCGCATGGTCAACACCGCAGACAGGGTGGCAGAGGAGGCGGAATCCTGAATGACGCCGGTAAATACTGCATCAAGCCCCAGCGCCTGACGCATCCAGTCGATCATCAGCCCCTCGACCTCGGTCGCGGCGGGAGATGTCTGCCACAACATGCACTGTGCCGCCACCGTGTTGACCAGTTGTTCGGCCAGCATGGACGGGGGGGCGGCATTGGCTGCAAAATAGGCGAAAAAGCGGGGATGCTGCCAATGGGTCATGCCCGGCATCATGATCTCTTCAAAGTCGCGCAGGATGTCTGCCATCGCTTCGGGATGCTGCGGCGGGCTGGCAGGCAACTGGGCGGCGATGTCACCGGGGCGGGTCTGCGCACGCACGGGCCGGTCGCGCAGGGTCTTGTGATACTGCGCGCCCCAGTCGGCGATCTGCTTGCTCCAGTCTGCGAAATCGTCCCAGTTCATGGCGCAATGATCGGGCTGGCGGTCATGCCCGACTCCTGCGTGTCAACGCCCACAAAGGTGGTGCCGTGTTTGAACCAGCTTTCCGGGGCCGGAGCCCCCCAAAGGGTCTGGCGCTGCGGGTCCTTGAGGTCCCACTTGATGGGCTCAAGGTCGGGATCAACAGTCTGATAATCCGAACAGTAAATCTCGATCCGATGCCCGTCCGGGTCCAGAATATAAAGGAAAAAGGCGTTGGAAATGCCGTGCCGCCCGGGGCCGCGTTCGATATTGCCGACATAGCCTGTCGTCGACATCAGATCGAGCAGATCAATGATGTTGAGCGGGGTCGGCACCCAGAACGCCACATGATGCAGGCGCGGGCCGGTGCCGTTGGTAAAGGCCATGTCGTGCACGCCGCCCTTGCGGTGCATCCACGCCGCCCACAGCTTCTTGCTCTCCGCATCCTCGGTGTATTCCGTCACGCGAAAACCAAAGTCGGAATAGAACGCGACAGAGGCGTCCACATCCGGGCTGAAACAGTTGAAATGGTCGATGCGCAGCGGTTTGACCCCGCGGTAGAGCGCATATTTCTGGTGGATCGGGGTAAGGCGATCCATCTTGTGATAAAACTCCAGCGGGATCCCGAAATTGTCCGAGGTCAGCAGCGTGCGGCCCTGATAGGGGCGTTCGACCCATGCGGTCGGGCGGCCCTTGGCTTTGAAATAGGCCTCGCCGCGATCCAGATCATCCTCGTCAAAGGTCTTGAACCCCATCACCTCGACCGTCCCCGGCTGATCGGATTTCTGCAGGATGACGCAATGGTGCCCGCGCTCTTCCATCGCGCGCAGGTAGGTGTGGGTGTCGCTTTCATCGGTGACCTGAAGGCCAAGGATATCGGTGTAAAACGTCTTTGAGGCTTTCAGATCGGCCACGTTCAGGCACACATGGCTCAGCCGGATGACGTTAAAGTCGGGGTGCAGGTTGGGGGCGGGGACGGGCATCTGTGCTCTCCTCAGCGGGTGATCGGCCCATCGCCAAGCATGGCGGGGTCGGTGGCACCGGAATAGACGAATTCGGATTGTATCAGGCCAAGGCGGGTGCACATGGCCTGCGAGGCGGCATTGTCAGCCTTGACGCCGCTGGAAAAGCCGCGCGCGCCGTAGCGTTCGGCCAGACGCAGGATCACCGTGGCCCCGACCCAGCAGGCCAGCCGTTTGCCGCGCCAGTCCGGCGCGGTGGCCAGCATCCCCCAGAACGCCTCAGTCGCGCGCACGCTGTCGGGATGATAGGACATATACCCGCCGCCTGCGGCCACAACCGCGCCGTCGGGTGCGCGCACATACATCATCACGCCGCGTGGTCCGGCCCCGCGCATGACCGATCCCGGTACGGTCAGCACGCCCTGATCCTGCGACATGGCGCAAATCCGGTGAATGGTGTCGTCGTCGGTGTCGGCATCTGTCTCACACAGCTCAAGCCCATCGGGCGGCGAATAGCCCGCGAGGAAGTCGCGGGCCGCTTCAAGCGCGCTGTCCTGACCCCAGAATTGCTCCCATTCCACCGGGTTCAGACCGGCCTGCGCCAGATGGGCCTGAATGCGGGCGGATGCCGCACGCGGCAGGAATTGCACACTGGAATAGCCCTGCAATCGGACCAGATCGGTGACAATCCCGGCGGCCTCAGGGGTTTCGCCGACCAGCGATACCGTGCGCCCCTGATAGGTAAAGCGTGGATCATCCCCGATCAATCTGTGGAGCGCGGCGGCGCGCTGCACGATGCCAACCTGCGCGGGCGAGCCATAGATGATATCCATCAGCCTGCCCCCAACCGGGTGATCTTGTGTTGTCCGGTAGCAAATCCGATGTGCTTTTGCTCCATGTAGAACTCGAAACTCCAGTCCCCGCCATCGCGCCCGATGCCGCTGGCTTTGACACCGCCAAAGGGTGTCGGCAGGTGGCGCACGTTTTCGGAATTCACCCAGATCATCCCGGCTTCCAGTCTGTCGGTAAACCTTAGCGCACGGGTCAGGTCGTTGGTCCAGACATAACCGGTCAGACCGTACGGACTGTCATTGGCGATCTGCAAGGCCTCGTCCTCGCTCGAAAAGGGGATCGAGGTCAGAACAGGGCCAAAGATTTCCTCTTGCGCGATGCGCATGCTGTTGTCGGCACCGGTGAACAGGGTCGGGCGCACGAAATACCCGGTGTCACCCACGGTTTCACCGCCTGCGGCAATGGTCGCGCCGTCCTGTCGCGCAATGTCGAAATAGCCGGTGACCTTGTTGAAATGCTCTTCGCTCACCAGCGGGCCAATCTCGGTTGCGGGGTCCAGCGGGTGACCGACGCGGATGTTGTTCACACGCTCCACCAGCTTTGCCTCGAACGTCTCACGAATCGTGTCCTGCACTAAAAGGCGCGAAGATGATGTGCAGCGTTCCCCGTTGATCGAATAAATCATGAAGATGACCGCATCCAGCGCGCGTTCCAGATCGGCATCGTCAAAGACGATCACGGGGTTCTTGCCCCCCAGTTCCAGATGGTTGCGCTTGAGTGTGTCGGCCCCCTGTTTGGTGATCATCGACCCCGTGCGGCTTTCGCCGACAAAGGCAATCGCCTTGATCTTTGGATGTTCGCACAGCGCCTTGCCTGCCTCCTCGCCAAACCCGTTGACCGTGTTCAGCACACCGGGGGGCAGGCCCGCCTCTTCGGCGATTTCGACCAGCAGGCGGGCCGTCACGGGCGAGGCTTCGGCAGGTTTGTGCACCACGGTGCATCCTGCGGCCAGCGCAGGCGCGATTTTCCACGTCGACAGCATGAAGGGTGTGTTCCACGGCGTAATGATCCCCACCGGGCCAATGGGCACGCGAGTGGTGATGTTCATGAGTGTGGGCGATTTCAGATGCTGCCCATCGCGGGCCTGCACCACCTGATCGGCGAAATAACGGAAATTTTCGGCCCCGCGCAGGGCGGCCTTGGACATGAATTTATAGGCCTGCCCGGTGTCCCAGCATTCGCACAGCGCGATTTCCTCGGCGCGGGCCTCGATCCCTTCGGCGATGCGGATCAGGATTTTGCGACGCTCGGTCGCGGGCATGTCGCGCCACGCGGCAAAGGCGTCGTGGGCGGCGTGCGCGGCCTTGTCGATGTCAGCCGCCGTGCCGTGCGCAACATCGCAGATCACCGACTTGTCGACCGGAGAGATCGTGTGGAACGTGCCGCCTGCACCTGCCACATCCACACCCCCGATGCGGTTCAGGATGCCGGTGTCGCGAAAGCGGGCCAGATGGGTGTCCAGTTTGGCAACGTTGTCCTCAAGCGCACTCATGGCTTTCCCTCCGTCTCGATATTTGGTTAACATGTTAATTGTTGCGAAGTTAAGTACCGCTATGGTCTGATGTCAACACCCCTGTTGCCGCAGTTGCGGCGTCACCCCGAGGCCCAGATGACAAAACCGCTCCCCTCGACGTCCCGGTCCCTGCCCATCGCGCTGATCCGCGCAAGGGAAGGGGTGATGGCCCCGATCCGCGAGATGTTGTCCGAAACCGGGATCACCGAACAGCAATGGCGGGTGCTGCGGGTGCTGGCCGAATACGGGGCGATGGACGCCAAGACGCTGGCGGACCGTGCCAGCCTTCTGTTTCCCAGCCTCACGCGCATCGCCGCGACCCTGCGGGACAAGGGCCTTGTGACCCAGACCCGCGATGACAAGGACCGGCGGCGTCAGTTTGTCGAAATCACCGCCGCCGGGCAAAAGATCATTGACGACCGCGCGGGGCGGGCCGCGCAGATCGTCGCGGGGTTCAAGGACACGCTGGGCGCGCAAGATTACGAAACCCTGCTTGATCTGCTGGCGCGGCTGGACCCCGGCGCGCAGGGTTAGACGCTGATGGTGCCGTCTGCGCGCCAGCCATCGAAAATCTCAAGCGCCTTTTCTGCAAATTCCGGATCATTGATGTGGCAGGCGATGCGATAGGCTTCGACATTGGCGGGCAGGGTGGCCTCCAGCTCGGTCAGAAAGGCGGCAAGGCCCTCTGGATTGTGCAGGTCCGCCCCGGCGCGGTCCCATTCGCCGAGCCCGTGTTCCGGCAGGATCATCGCGACCGGTGCCTTTGCCGTGGCCAGTTGCTGCGCGTGGGCGCGGGCGACCCGTTTCGTCTCGTCCGCCTGCAGCACGATCGAGGTCAAAAGGCGATTGTGGGCATGTTGCATATGATCTGCCCATTTCTCGTCAATGGGCTGCCAGCCCACCACGTCCACAAGGTCATAGCACCCCGGGGCCACGATCTGCGGCGTGCCGTGCGCCCCTGCATTGGTCAACCGATGCGCCCCGGCTGATATGTTGGACCCGTTGACATGATTGCCCAGCTCCTGCGTGCAGAAATCAAACACGCAGGCAAACGCGCCCTGGCCCGCCAGACTTTCGAACGCGCGCCCGCCCATGCCGGTGGCGTGAAACACCGCCACTTCGAACCCGCGTTCTTCCAGTGCAGGTTTCAGCGGGATCACGTATTTCAGGGCCGATGTGCCCAGTGACATCATCCCGATCAGCGGTTTGTCCGGGTCCGGTTTCTGCACGGCCCGCGCCGCGCCCAATACGGCTCCGGCTGCCTGGCTCAACGACGCCTTGCAGACTGAATTCAACCCATAAAGCCCCCCGGCCCACAGGATCATCTGCGTGTCCGCCGCCAGCCGCTCGGCCGGGATGAGCGGAGAGAATGACACAGTCGACACGATGTATTTCGGCACGCCAAGCGGCAGCGCCGCGGCGACATCAAGTGCCAGATCGGTGCCCATCGTGCCCCCCAGAACGATCATGCCGTCAAACTTGCCCTCAGTGTGCAACCGCGCGGCCAGCAGGCTCGCCCCCTTGGCCATGATCTGCATGGCGTGGTTCTCATCGCCACTGTCGATGGCCGCCTGAATGGTGCTGCCGCCTTCGCGTGCCACGTCGTGCTTGGAATAATCGGTCGGCGCCGACGGATCACCCAGCACAGACACATCCATCGTCACAACACGTCCGCCCTGATCGCGGATCACGCCCGCAACAAAGCCAAGCTCGTCGTCCTTGGTGTCATAGGTGCCGATCACCAGAATGGTTTTGTCGGTCATGAAAACCCCCTAAAGCTTGATCCACGCCGTCTTGAGATTGATGTATTTTTCAAGGGCATGCAGCGACTTGTCCGACCCGTTCCCCGATTGACCGACACCCCCCAAAGGCACCGTTCCATCCGCGCCACCATAGGTGTTGATGTGCATCACGCCTGTGCGCACGCCCCTGACCATCCGGTGGGCACGGCCCAGATCAGATGTCCACGCCGCCCCGGCCAGCCCGTAAACGGTGGAGTTCGCCAGTGCGATGGCCTCGTCCTCCGTCGCGAACGGGGTGACGGCCAGCACCGGGCCAAAAACTTCTTTCTGTGCCAGTGTCGCATCGTGGCCCACCCCGGTGACAATCGTGGGCGCCATGTAAAAACCGCCCGTGTCTTGCAAGATGCGGGAGCCTCCAGTCACGATCTGCCCGCCTTCGGCAGTGGCGGTTTTTACAAAATCGAGGTTTGCGTCCAACTGCGCTGCGGAATTCACAGCCCCGATCTGGGTGTCGGTGCGCAGCGGGTCGCCCACGCGCATCGCTTGGCTTGCCTTGGTGACGGCGGCGACGAATTCATCATGGATCGATGCCTCGACCAACAGGCGCGACCCGGCAACACAGACTTGCCCCGCATTGCGAAAGATACCGCTGGCCGCAACCTTGGCGGCCTCGTCCAGATTGGGGGCATCGGCAAAGACGATGTTGGGGGATTTGCCACCCAGTTCCAGATAGACCCGTTTCATGTTCGAGCGCGCGGCATAGTCCATCAGCCGCCGCCCCGTGGCACCTGATCCGGTGAACACCAGAACGTCCACATCCATGGACAGACCCAACACCTCGCCCACAACGTGTCCTTCGCCGGTGACCGCGTTCAGAACACCGGGGGGCAGACCCGCCTCAAGCGCAAGGTCAGCCATGCGCATCAGCGAAAGCGACGCGGCCTCGGACGGTTTCAGCACAACCGAATTGCCCATGGCGAGGGCCGGGCCGAGCTTCCATGCGCCGATCATCATCGGGAAATTCCACGGGATGATCGCGCCCACCACGCCGACGGGTTCCTTGTGGATCAGGCCAAGGATGTCAGGGGCAGTTGGCGCAATCTCTCCGTACACTTTGTCGAGCGCTTCGGCATAATAGCGGATCGTTGCCGCCGCCGACCCCGGTTCGGCCTTCAGCGCCATGCTGATTTCCGTGCCATTGTCGCGCACGCCCAGCACCGCCAGTTCCAGCGCATGGGCCTCGATCAGATCGGCCCATTTCATCAGGACTTTTTACGCGCCGCCGGGGGCTGACCTGCCCACCGCCCGTCCTCAAACGCGGCGCGGGCCGAGGCGATAGCCGCCTCCATATCGGCCCCTTTTCCGGCGGCCATCGTGGTCATCACCGTCCCGTCGATGGGCGAGGTGACGTCCATCGTGCCGCCGTCTGACGCAGGCACATGCGCGCCATCAATCAGATGCCTGAACGGGGCCACCGGCTGCGCACGCAGAGCGTCGATTTCTGTCTGATCCATCGGGGTCACCTTGTCTGGCTGTCGCGCATTCTGGATTTATTGGGGCAAGCGGATGGATGTGCAAGGAAACAGCGAGCCATTGTATCGCGCGCGACCTTGCGGGTCCGACCTCATGTCGCTGTTTGTCAGTGCAGATACGGAACGCCGCACTCTTATCCCTTGCAGCCTAGCACGCCGGCGGGGCGCAAAAAAAACAGAGGCGACCAAAGCCGCCTCCGTCGTGCTTTCAGATCAAAGCTCAGGTGCGCCGCTTCAGCCGCGCCTCGATGTTGTCAATCACGGACGCAAGAATATCGCGCTTTTTCATGACCTTGATGGTATCCTCCATGACTTTGACAGCGCCGGTCTTGTCGCCCGCATCCTCCATGGCTTCGGACAGTGTCCGCAGATAGCCAAAGTACTGGATATGCCCGAGAGTGTCGGCAGCCACGTCCGGACTCTTGAGCAGGGCCGTGCTTTGCGTCTTGGCGGCCTGACTGACCTTGGCATTCTCTGTCTTGACCTTCAGTTCGGATCGCGAGTCGCCGACAGCCAGAACCTTGAAATCGCGCAGCTTGGGCGAGGACAGGGCAACTTCGGCATGTTTGACAGCCGGGTTGTCCTTGCAGGTCTCTGTCAGCGTTTTCAGCGCCGTGCCCGCCGTTTCAAGCTGCGGCGCGCCACCAAAGGCCAGGACCCGCCCGACATCCTCGGTGAAGTAGTCAGGGGCCAGCGCCTCTTCGCCATGCGAGGCCGGTGATCCGACAAAGAGCCGCAGGACATTCGACACCACGATCTCGTCGCCCAGATCAACCGCCGCCTGCACCTTGTAAAATCCCGGCTCGTCGATCAGCCAGCCATCCGTGGACGTGCTGATCATATGCGCGCCATAGATCGAGCCGCCGGGGTCAAGCTGTTCCTGCTCTTCCTCGTGGCAATGGGTGATCATGGGGCGCCACGGCTTGGTCAGGCCGCCCTCGCGCTGGATAAAGACGTTGATGTGGCGCCCGTCTTCTAGCAGTTCGTGATCCACGGCTGCCGTGCTGTCCCCGGTGTTGGTGAGCTTGAGTTCCATCGTCACCGGTTCGAGGAAGCGATAGGCGTTGGTGTCGCGGTTGGGCCGAATGACAAGGGCCCAGTTTCCGGTCTGGTTCAGGCTGTCAGGTTGTTCAAACCCGTGGTTCACGAACCAGTTCGAATTGCCCATCTGCACGAACCTGCGCGGCGCGTGGCGCATAAAGATCAGTTCGTCGTCCGAGAACCGGAACTGGAAATCACTGAAGAACGCGGATTGCCCGCCCGAAACACGGAACGGATAGTTCATGTAACTGCGTGCCTCGGGTTCATTGGCCAGCGGGATCCACGGATCACCGGGGGCTTGCGGCGCGCCAAGGGCCTTTTGCCACGCATGCGCGAGGTTGAAGGCATGGCCCATCTCGTGAATCGCCGTCCAGAACTGCATCCGGTTGCGCCATGCGGCCGGGTTTGGATCACCGGGCGGGACATCCTGAATGAACGAGTCGGTGAAGACGGCAGTGCCCTGCCTGTGCTGGGTGCCGATGTCGTCAAACATCACACCGCCCAGACTGCGCCCCTGATCGTGGCGCGCGGCATAAAGGACCCACATCGCCCATTGCGGCCGGTTGGAAAAGCGCGACCAGAAGGTGACCATCGCATTGTGCATCTCTGCATCAGACCACGTGCCATTGGCACCGGCCCCCACCGTCGGGATCGTCGCACTGCCTGCCGAGCGGGTCGCGTCGAACCCGGCGCGCTGATAAACAGTTTCAAGGCTAAGGGTCTCGCTTGGCAGGGCCGCAGGCCGTGTGGGGTGCGAACCTGTGTTATAGGCGGTCACGATTGTGCCTGCGTTAGACACCCGGTCGACCTCGAATTCGACAGGGTCGAAATAGCGGGACTCAAAGGCCAGATTGTAGGTGCGCGGGGTGATCCCGCCGCCCGACAGCCGCAGGGAATAGCTGCCATAGTTAAATCCGCTCGTGCGGGTCGCCTTGAAGGTGACGGTGTTGCCGGGAATGAGGGACGCATTGCCATCCCTGTACGTGATCGCGGCGGTCACCGTGCGGCGATTGAAGCCTGAACAGATATCCGATGTCACCTCGGCAATGGCATGGGCCGTTGACCTGGGGAACAGGCGGCTCACTTCGATGGAAATGCGCTGTTGGGGATAGAACCGGTCCACATCCACGCGCACCTTGATGCTTAGCAGGTTGATGGGGATGAACGGGCCGGGGCGCGGCACGATAGGCTGTGACGGCAAGCGCGGAGAGATCGGAAACGGTGTCGCCCGCACGAATGGCGTGTAACGATAGCGCCCACTGACAGCACTGCAAAACTGCGGGATCGGGATGGGACGGGGCAGTGGAAACGGTCGGGGCAGGCGTCCGGGCAATGGCCCGGGAAGGGGGCCTAACGGGTTGGGGGTAAATGCCTCCGGATCGTCGGCCTCGGCGACACCGTCTTCGGCCTCGCCATCTTCGGAAATCGTTCCGGCAATGTAATCGGGGTGTTCTTCATCGGGAACGGTGACCGCCTCATTGGGCAGATCAGGGTTCTCTGGTGTCTCTGGTGTGTCAGACATGGCTCGCTCCAATTCTTTGTAATTTCAAAAAATCGTCGGCGAAAACGCGGTGCCTAAAGGTATCCCGGTCTCGTATTTGTCTTGTGTGTGGTCAACACTCCATGCTCCAAGGCAAACGTCACAAACGGGTGCGATGCGTCAACGTCGAGATGTACTGAGGTCTTCGGGTCACTGAAGTCTATCACCACCTCCTCTCCGTCTGGCAGATCGAGCACCTCAATATGTGCAAGACCTGTTTGAAATCTCGTGAGCGCGGAAAATTCCGCCACAGTTCGTCCGTTGACATGAATTGATATCTGCTGCCCGCTGAAGCCTTCGGTAAAGTGCAGTTCAAGCTTCATTTTCGACCGCTCCTCGGTCGTGGCAGTTACAGAAGACGCGCCCGTGGCGAGTGAAATAATCAGAAACAGGCCGAAGCCAAAAAATACTCTTGAAGCCATCAGGGCTCAAATTCAATGTCACAAATACTCGGGATGAGTGTATCACGGCCACGTTACTTTTTCAACGCTGCGTTGAGGTGTTGGACACAGGCACGCGTGCCGAACGCCCGGCGCACCCGCAATCCGACATCGACTGCTTGCTGCGCTGCCCCCAGCCTTTTTTCCTACGGGCAGGATCGTCACACCCGGTATCTGTCATCACTCAATTGTCCCATGCCGATCAGCATCAGGCCAATCACGTCGTTCAGATGCACGGCATCGAACATCTGTTCATTTTGCTCAACCGTCAGGCCGTTGCGCTGGGCCAGTTGCCAGACGGGATAGTCGAAAAACGCATTCGGACTAATCCCGAATCCATCCGCCAGATTGACCTCTCCAAGCGCCTCGGCCACATCCGCGCGGGGACGAAATGCGCTCAGATCGCCACTGTCCTGGCCGCGGATCACTTCAATGACCTGCTGCGTCGCACCGCCGAATATGCCCGACAGGTATAGCGGCTTGTCCGCCTGCAAGGTCAGCAGACATTCCTCGACCACACCCGAACAGCGCCCGCCCGACCCTGACGTGCGGCCACCCAATGCCACCCGCGCATCGGAATCCTCGACCAAAGCCGCGCGCATATAGGTCAGGCTTTCCACGTTGCGCAGCGGGGTGTGCGTTGCGGTGCGGGGGATATCGGGGGGTCGGATTTCCTTGATGTCCAGAACATCCTCGAACCGGCGCCGCTCGGCCCGCGACAGGTTGGTTGTGCGCGGCCACGCGACATAGTTGCGAATGGCCGCCTCCTTCACTTCGGCTTCGGACAGGTCTTTGCGGGGCATCTGATAATCCATGGCAAAGCGGAACAGGCTGGCCATAACGCCCTCGGGGCGCCAGTCGTGCCCGAACACCAGACTGCCACCTTGGGCCAGCACGGCTTGCGCGATTTCGCGTGTTGCGCGGTTGACCTCGGCATCGTCAAACCCGTGGGCTTCGGCATCCTCGCTGTTGGAAATCGACAGCCCGACGCGCATGCCCTGTAACTGACGTGTTTTTGTGCCTCTCATCATGTCAGCCCTCCGCGGCTGGGGTCCGCCATTATCGTCTGCGGGGTCGTCAAGGCGATGTCTTCGTCTGCTGCGGCCACGATTGCGGCGGCGGCGTGGAATTCACCGTCCGACAGGGCAGGGTCGGGATAGACGATTGTCCCGCCATTCATCGCCTTGCAGGCCGCAAACAGCGACAACATCGTCGGTCGGCGCACCAGAACGCGCAAGTCGCCCGTTGGAAGAATGCCGGTGTCGACAAACGCCTGCACCGTGCGGAAATGCAACCGCGCCCGCAGCCCCTCACGAAGTGCAATGAAGATGATGCGGTAAATGTTCCCATCCGGCACCCGGATCGAGAAGTTTTGCCCAAGGTTGAGCTGGCTGGGCGGGTGGATCAGATCGTGCAGCAGGTCCACCACAACGATGGGAGAGCCGAACTCCTCGGCCCAGTGGACTTCCTGCAGGCACCACACCCGGCCCTCAAACGCCTTTGAGCGCAGAACGATCAGGACGGAGTCCTGAACCCCTTGCTGCAGGACTTTCTTCCAGTTGGTGCCCGGCGCAATGTCATCCGCATCGTAAAACCCGGCAAAGCCTGGCAACCGTTTGATCTGATCGGCCAGCGTGCGGGCCAGAGGCTGCCCGTCGATCTTGGCATGGCTGACAAAGAATTGCAGCTTGTCGGGCACCAAAGCGGTGCCGCGCGTGACCGCCTGTGTGGCAAGGTTCAGAGCAATCAGCGTGGCCACCGTCGACTGAACGGCGTCCTCCCCCAAATCCCGCGCCTGAATCGCCTGGGACCAGCTCGCATCAGGCGCACCTTCGCAAAACGCATCAAAGGAGCCGTCGATATCGATCAACAGCAGCGCGTTTTGCGGGTCAGTCTGTTCGATCAGGGAACTGGCATCGTTGATGAACTGCAACAGGGCGGTGTCTTCGGTCAGGGCCTTGTCGATCAGGACAACCAGCAGGGTGTGCAAGGGCCCGGACAACAACGCGCTTGCGGAACTCGGTGGCGCCGCTGTCAGCCGCCGGATCGGCACGTTCAGATCATCACCGCCCGACAGATACCCGGTGCCCTGCCCGCGAAACCCGCTTTGAATGGCACGGCGCAGCGTGTCGCCGCCGTCCTTGTGGCACAGGATCACTTGCAGGGGTGTGGGCAGCATCTATATCGCCTCCTTCGCATCAAGACAAAGCGCGCCGCGAACCTGCGACAGAACCTCGATCTGCAGGATCGGAGCAAAGCGATGCAGCGCGCTGTCGGTCGGAAAATCCGTGACCACCTGAACCCGCTCTGGCCCCACCCGGCCCGAAAGCGCGGCGGCCAGAACCACGGCCTCGTGCGACGCCACGGTGCGGGGCAGCAACAGTGTCGCGCGCGGGGCCGTGTCGGCCAGATCCATCACGCTTGCCCAGCGCACCGGATCAAACGGCACATCAAGGCGCAGGCGCAGACTGTCCACGGGCCGGTGCGGTTCGTGCTGGTGATGCCACGGATCGGCCACACCTTTGGGATGCGCCTCGATCCACAGGGGGCGGGGCGCGGTTGCAGGGGCAGGGTCGTCACGCGGGGCCAGCCCAAGACAAGCCGCGACTGCATCCGCGGCCGAGGCCACAAGCGTACGGCGGCTTGCCCCGTTGAGGTTGAGCACCTGAAATTCGGTCACCGTATCGGGCAACTCGGACAGGGCCACAGGTTCGATCAGGATCGGGATGATGCGCAGGCCACACCCGCGCGCCAGCCGGACCTCGACACTGGTCCAGACGCTTTCCACGCTTTTGCGGGACACGATCAGCACCATGGCATCCGCCGCATGCAGCGCGGATTCAATCGCCGCTTTCCATGTATCGCCGGGGCGCAGGTTCTCGACATCCACCCACGTCTGGCATCCGCGCCCGCGCAAGCGTTCCGACAGATCCATGACCAGCCGCAAATCAGCACGGGAATAGGACACAAAGACAAAGGGCGGAATGCTGTCCTTCATGGGCTCAAAACGCCATCGGGCACAGGCAGGACATGCCGCGTCGCACCGTTGCGGTAAGGGGGCAAAAGGTGGTCGTGTTCAAAATCCAAATGCGCGTCTCAAATGATGTGCGGACCAAGGAAAGAGACGATGAAAAGCAGCCTCTTTCAGCCACTACCGTAGGTTACCAGACCCGTCTTGTCTTGTCATTTTTGGCCGGAACCTGCGCAGTTGACCCATACGGTGGCGCGCGGAAACCGGGCCAACGGGCGCAGGTTGACCCAAGGGCAACACCTTCGAAATCATCGGCTGTGACACGCACCGATATTTGACAAGAAAACAAAACTCTGTGCAACTTGAACAAGAATTTATTGATTTCTTTCAGGGGCCATGACCGATGACTTGGCGTTTATTGTGCGCGGTCACCGCTTTGGTGGCAGGCTGCGGAACCACCGCCGGTGTCCGCGAATTCCAGACCTACACGGCAGCGTTCAATTCGGTCTATGAGGCATCGGATGCCATTCTGACTGAAATCTCGGCAGCCGAACGGGCGGCAGAGATCGACCTGATCGACGGACCCGCAGCGCAAGGCGTGTCCTCGGACTTTGACCCGGCCAATATCGCGATTTTCGCCCCGGATGCAGACCCGCCTTTTGTGGCTGCGACCCGGTTTGCAATCAACTCGGTCCTGCAATTCAACGACATCCTCAGCCGCTATGCCGCCGGGCGCGCATTGATCGTGCTGCGGGACGAAAGCCAGTCGATCCGGGATGCAGGCCTCGGCTTTGCCGACCCGAATGCAGAAAACCTCGGATCGGACTTTGCCGACATTTCCAAATCCGTCCGGGTGATCAGGGAACTGTTTTCGGTACTCGAAGGGGCCGGATCGCGCGAGGCGTTTCGCACTGAAATGCGCCGCTCGGGCACCGAACTTGTCAAACTGCTCGACCTCCTGGTGTCGAAATCCGACATCGCCTTTGATCTGCTCACGCAGGACGATTTTGCCGACCTCGACTTTGCCAGCGGGGCGCAGGCCGCAGAGATCCGCAACCGGATCAAGACGGAACGCGAGATGCTGGCAAGCTGGCTTTACATGATCCAGCAGTCACGCGGGTTGTTGCAACAGACGATGAACGCGATTGACGCGCCGCAATCTGCCTCAAGCCGCCTTGTGGAAACGGCCGTGATTGCGGGCGATCTGCGCGCCCGCGCCGAAATGATTAAACGGACCGCTATTGAGAACTGACACGTGATTTAAGAAAGGGTATTTGATGGCCACGACCGAAGCCCAGCTTGTCGCCAAGGTTAAAGAGATTGAATCCAAGATCCAGGACATCAAGGACAGTACGCAACTGTCCCTCGATGAGAAAAAGGACCGGGTGAAGAAACTCAGGTTTGAAATCAAGAAACTGAACAAGGCGCGCGCCGGACTGGCCGCCACAGAGATCACGGCCCAAGCACAGAAAGTGGCAGATGCCGCCGTGGCAGCCGCCAACAACGTGCTGCAAAATGTCCTGCAAGGCATCAAGGACAGCGCCGAGGATGCGATTGCCGCCGCCGAACTTGTTCTGCGCGAGATCACCGATGAACCGGCAGTGGTGGCCGCCCCAATCGATCCGGCCCCGCCTGCCGTGGTGAACCCGGTCAGCGACGATCCCGTCATCATGCGGCGCACCCAACATCACCGCGTGGTTTATGGCCATCTGGTGCGGGACGTTCAACTGGCGCTGCTGGCCAAAGGGTTCGATTCAAAAGGTGCCGACATGTTCTTTGGCACCGATACCGAGGCGGCCCTCAGGGCGTGGCGCACGGCCACGGGGCGCGATGGCGCGCTCGCGATCCTGACGCGCAACGACTGGGATGAACTGACCGGACTGCCCCAGCCCGAACTGTTCGATCTGTGCGCGCAGGCGACCGCCGCCTTCGAGGGGCACGGGTTCACCCAGGCCGCAGGCGATTTCGACGGGGCCATCGCGACATGGGGCTATCACGGCTACACGCTCAAATACGGGCACCTGCAAGCCGTGCTGGAACGGACCGAGGCCGCGAGCCCCGGAACGCTGGCAGACGTGTTCGGGGCGCAGCGCGCGGCCAGCATCAAGGACATGCTGGGCAAATCGCGTGACGATCAGATCGCATGGGCGCGCGCCAACCTTCTGGACAGCAACAAGCGCATGACGGTGGAATGGTCGCGCCAGTTTGACGATCTGGGCAGTCGCCGCGCCTGCCAGATGGCGCAGCTTGCACACAGCCGCGCGGCATTCTGGGAGACAATGGCAGTGCCACAGGCCGAACGGCTGGGTTTGCAGGAACCGCTCAGCTTCGGGATGCTGTTTGACGCCGCGATCCAGCAGGGTGGCGCGTCCGAAACAACGCTGAAGGCGGTCGAGGCCGCCCGCGCCGCCAAGCCCGACATGGACGAGGGGGCTTTGCGCGAAGTGTTGGCCGGCAAGCTCACCGAGCAGATCAAGTCCGACCGCTTTCGCGAAGACGTCAAATCGCGCCGCTTTACCTTTGCCGACGGGCGCGGACGGGTGCACGGGGCCAATTACGACCTTGGCTACTGGGGCTTTTTCGCCGCTGTCGATGAAAACGAAACCGATATTCCGCACCTGGCCGACCCACCGACCAAACCTGCGGTGGCCCTTGTCGCCCCCGACGATTTCCGGGGGTTCTTTGACCAGCGCATCGCGCCGATCGCGCCGAATTTCAGCATCGAGGAGTTTCTGAGCAAAGGCGGGGCGCATGGTGGCACCGGACCGTGCGGTGGTCTGAATACGGACCCGCCGCGCGACAAATGGGAAAACGCGATTGAGCTGGCCCGCGTGCTTCAGGCCATCCGGATCAGTTTTGGCACGCCCGTGGTGATCACCAACATGTACCGCGCACCTGCCTACAATACCTGTATCGGCGGCGTGTCGGCCAGCCAGCACATGGAATTCCGCGCCGCAGACATCAAGATTTCCAACGGGCAGAAGGCCTCCCAATGGCACGGGCGGGTCGTTTCAATGCGAAACGGCGGGCTGTTCCTAGGCGGGATCGGGCGCTATCAGAGCTTTGTGCATGTGGACACGCGCGGCAGCAATGCAAGCTGGTAATACATGCGCACCAATGGACGTGCGGCCCGGCTCAGCTTTTGCTCAGCGCGACTTTCATGTCCTTGACCTCATAGATCACTTCGCCATCCGCTTCGACGATGCCATCGGCAACACCCATGGTCAGGCGGCGGGTCTGGATCGCCTTGGTGAAATCGATCTTGTAGGTCAGCATTTTGCGGTCCGGTCGCACCATGCCCTTCAGCTTGACCTCGCCCACACCCAAGGCATAGCCGCGCCCCTGCCAGCCGCGCCAGCCAAGGTTGAAACCGGTCAGCTGCCAAAGACCATCAAGACCCAGACAGCCGGGCATGATCGGGTTGCCTGGGAAATGGCACTCAAAGAACCACAGATCCGGGGTGATATCGAATTCCGCCGTGATGTGGCCCTTGCCATGGGCACCACCATCGCCTGACACGTCGGTGATGCGGTCCATCATCAGCATCGGGGGGGCAGGCAGTTGCGCGTTTCCGGGGCCAAACAGCTCTCCGCGCGCGCATTTCAGCAAGCCCTCTTTGTCAAAGCTTGTAGGGTAGTCTGCCATCCTCGGCCTCATGTCTTCACGCAACTGTCCGGCGGGCCGGGTTCGGTTTCGTCTAGCATCGCGCGGACAATATGTGCAAGGGCGTGTGGCGGCGCGCCCAAAGGGGCCATGGCCCTCCCGCAGCATGACAAAAATGGAACAGAGCGGCGCGTGGCATAATGCGCCTGACCTGATTTGCAATTGAATTGCACCGGCTTGAACCTTTATATGCATGAGGGAACAGGTGAGGATAGCAATGCTACAGGATCGGAACGAGGTCGGAACCACATGGCTGGCAGGGGCAGGTTTGCGCCCCACGCGCCAGCGCGTGACGCTTGCCGCGCTCTTGATCGGCGATGGCCAGCACCGCCACGTGACCGCAGAAAGCCTGTTCGAGGCGGCCAAGGCCCAAGGCGATGGCGTGTCCTTGGCCACGGTCTACAACACCCTGCGCGCGTTTTGCGACGCCGGGCTGATGCAGGAAGTCATGGTGGACGGCTCCAAAAGCTACTTTGACACCAACACCCATGACCACCCCCATTTCTTCTGGGAAGACGAGGCCAAGCTGACGGATGCACCGTCAGACCAGCTGGTGATCGCGCAACTGCCCGATGCGCCCGCCGGGGCCGAGATTGCGTCGGTCGACGTCGTGATCCGACTGCGCCGCAAGGGCTGATCCATGGCGCGCGTCACGGATGAGGACGCGGCCACCTATCAAGCGGACGGTGTCGTCCTGATCCGCGGGCTGTTTGCTGACCACATCGAAACCCTGCGCGCCGGTATTGCACGCAACATGGCTGATCCCGGCCCCTATGCCTCCACCAACGACCGGGCAGGGGACACGGGCCTGTTCTTTGACGACTATTGCAACTGGGATCGCATCCCCGAATTTCAGCCTGTCGTGCGCGATCCGCAAGTGGCCGAGGTTGCGGCGACCCTGATGGGTTCGCAGTCCGTCCAGATGTTCCACGATCATGTGCTGGTGAAAGAACCGGGGACCTCGATGGCCACCCCATGGCATCAGGACGCGCCCTATTACTTCGTGCAAGGGCAACACACGATCAGCTTCTGGTCCCCGCTCGATCCGGTGCGCGCGGCGTCCTTGCGCTGTGTCGCAGGCTCGCATCTCTGGCCCAAGGATGTGCTGCCCACGCGCTGGGCCTCCGAAACGGCGTTTTTCGAGGGGGATTACATGCCCGTGCCCGACCCCGAGGCCGAAGGGATGCGCATCGTGGAATACGAGATGGAACCGGGCGACGCCGTCGCCTTCCATTTCCGCACCCTGCACGGCGCACGCGGCAATCACAGCGATGCACGGCGGCGGGCGTTCTCACTGCGGCTGGTGGGGGATGACGCGCGCTATGTGACGCGGCCCGGGCCGACATCGCCGCCGTTTCCCGGGCACGGGATGCAGGCCGGTCAGCGGCTGCGCGAGGACTGGTTTCCGATATTGTGCTAAAGGCGTGCGCGATGCTGGCCACCGCTTCGGGCGTTTTAGCCTCTCTCGGATCAAAGCATGTCAGATCCGCACGGCAGAAATCACCACTGATGGTGCAGGGACGATATACCCCTGCGCGCCTTTCACCCCTTCCGCCCGCGTGCGCGCGGCCAGATCATCGCGAATGGCATCCCGTCGCGCGGCCGGTTGTCGGCTCAGCAACGACGCTGCACGAACCGCGCCACCGTCGAAAACATCAAACAGCGTTTCGGGATTGGGCACGCACAATTGGGACGCAACTTCGATCAATGTGACATCGTCAAAACCCGCGGCTTCGACCGTTGGCCGGGCAACGGACATATCGACAAGCGCATGGGCATCAGGCCCCTCCGGCAAGGCGATCGATGCATCGGCCAGACGTCCGACCGCATCGAAAAGCCAGCCAAACGATCCGTCCGATCCCTTTCCGTGCCAGATCGAGAATGCGATTTTGCCACCCGGTTTCAGAACCCTTGCCGCCTCTGCCAATCCTCGGGCCGTGTCCGGAAAATGCGGCACACCAAAGCCGATGGTCACGGCGTCAAAACTCTTGTCGGGAAATTCCGTCGCCATCGCGTCTCCTTGAACAAATCGGGCATCGGGCACGCCAGCGCGGGCAAGCGCAATCATGGGCTCCGAAAAATCCAACCCGGTGACGCTGGCACCTCTTGTGACCATTTCTTTTGCGACGACGCCGTGCCCGGTGCACAGATCAAGCACCTCTGTGTTCGGCCCTGCATCAACAGCATCTGCCAGCTTTTGCGCGACCAGACGTGAGGCCATCTCGAACCCATCGGCATAGCCTTTGGCAATGGACGCGCTGCCCCAGCCGTCGCGCTCCATCTTTTCGAAATCACTTGTGTCGACCATTCTTCCCCTCCCGCAATGGCACCGGTGTCGATCATCCTAGTCCGGAACCGGGATTTTGGGAAATACTGGCAGGGATGAGCACACTGTTCCGGTTGTCTGGTCACGATCACAACCCCATCAGTTTCGGCTGTGATCAGGCCGCACGACACATGATACGTCGTGACAGCAGGCGGGCAATGATGCCTTGATCAAAACATTCGGGACACGCACCCTGACCCTGCACATTTGTGTGTCGATCAGAAATGCTGCAGTACTCCACCGGCAAGGCCCAGACGGCCGGAAGGGACCACGAGACCATGATTGCATATGTCACAGTTGGTGCAGACGACATTGTACGCGCGAAACAGTTTTACTCGGCGTTCCTGCCCGCCCTCGATTACGGGCTAGAGGAGGGGCCGGAGGGTCTGAGCTATGTTCTGCCCGTCGCGCCCGGTCAGTCCGTCATGCTGCCGGATTTCTACGTCAAACCAACTTTTGATGGTCGCCCCGCCACTGCCGGGAATGGCGCAATGGTCGCCTTCGAGGCGCGCAGCCAGGCGCAGGTGCGTGACCTGCACGCCGCCGCGCTTGCCGCTGGCGGGTCTGATGAGGGTCAACCGGGGTTTCGCGCCTCATATGGGCCGCACTTTTACGTGGGCTATCTTCGCGACCCTCAGGGCAACAAAATCGCGTTGTTCTCCAGTGATCCGAACGAACCCGGACGGGATGATTGACGCTTAAGGTACAGGCGTGCCCGACAGTACGGATTGGCGTCGCGGATGTGCATGCGCCGGGTCACGTCGCTGCACGCGTTTTGACGAAACCCTGCGTTGGCCCAAACCAAGGCCGTTTGCGGGTGTCGTTCTCGTTTTCTTCGGGCCACTCGGGACGTGACAACAGATCGGCAAAAACGGAGCCCTGTCTCACGTCTCCCGCGCTGGTTCGGGGCGGATCATTCCTTAACGAGTGATGAACCGGCCTCTGTAACCCATTGATTTTTGGTGGGCCGGGGCCTGTCCCACGCTGGGACACCCCTCAGAACCACTGCCCCGGTTCCATCAGTCCAAGGTCCAGCAACTGCCGGGAATGCCACTCGAACGGGGCCGAATTGTGCCATTTGAAGGTGTCGATATCAAAGGTGCTGCCCGGGTTCAGTTTCAGGGCCTTGGCGGTGCGAAAAGAACAGATCGCCGAGGTCAGGTTGTGGTGCCATTTGCAGGCATAGGTGTTGTATTCCTCGTCTGAAAACGTGTGATCCTCGCGCAGCATCAGCCCCGGCTTGGTCTTGAACAGGGCAATGCGGTCGATCTTGCGGCGGGACGCGGGCACGTGTTCCTCATAGCGCCAGCGCAGGCCACCAAAGAAATCCAACTGCCGCTCCTTCGGATGCCCCTTCGCATCCGGGCGGGCCAGCGCGTAATAACCCGAGCGGTCAAGATGCGCGCGATCCAATGTGACGGCATTGGGATGCTCGGCCAAATCGTCGGCATATAGATCGATCACGTAGGTAAGCATGGCATCACGCCGCTCTTCAGAGTGAAAGGCCAGCATCTCCCCAACGGTGCGCGTCTCGCAGAAAGGATGGAAAAGGTATTCGGCGTTGTAGCAGTAATACATCCACGTCCCCGTGGGCAGCGCGGTGATCAGCATGTTCACGGCATTCTCCATCGCCGCGGGTGCCGTCATGTCGTAATCGACCCGGATCACGATATCCTCAAGATCGCGGGGCAGGCTGAAGGCGGCGGGCATGCAGGCGATCAGGGATTTGAACCCGATCTGCTGATGATGGCGCAGGGTGGTGGCAACCTCTACTTCATCCTCGACCAGAACCAGCGCCAACGGGCCCTGAGGAGGCACGGCGGCGGTCGACTTGATCATTGTGCTCAGGCTGTCAAAGTGCATCAGGTTTGTGATCTTCGCGGCTTCTCCCTTTCATTCGGTTAATCTGCGGTGCATTGCAAGAGAGGGGTGGCGCTGTTAGATCGCCCTCTCAACCCTTCTGATACCCGGATACCCCCATGACGACGCCGAAAAAGCTCTTCATCAAGACCTATGGCTGCCAGATGAATGTCTATGACAGTGAACGCATGGCCGAGGCGCTGGGCGGGCAGGGCTATGTCGAGGTGACGTCGGCAGACGAGGCGGACATGATCCTGCTGAACACCTGCCACATCCGCGAAAAGGCAGCGGAAAAAGTCTATTCCGAGCTTGGGCGCTTTAAGGGTCTCAAGGCCGAGAAACCGGACCTCAAGATCGGTGTTGCAGGCTGTGTCGCGCAGGCCGAAGGGGCCGAGATCATGCGCCGTCAGCCGATGGTCGATCTGGTGGTCGGGCCGCAAAGCTATCACCGCCTGCCCGAGATGGAGGCGAAGACCCGCGCAGGCGAGAAGGCGCTCGACACGGATTTCCCCGAAGAAGACAAGTTCGAGAAGCTGAAATCACGCCCAAAGGCTGCTCGCGGGCCAACGGCATTCCTCACGGTGCAGGAAGGCTGCGACAAGTTCTGTGCCTTTTGCGTGGTGCCTTACACGCGCGGCGCCGAAGTAAGCCGCCCGGTCGACCGCATATTGAGCGAGGCGCGCGATCTGGTCGAACGGGGCGTGCGCGAGATCACTCTGCTGGGCCAGAACGTGAATGCCTATCACGGTGCGGGGGCGGACGGGTCCGACTATACGCTGGCCAAATTGATCTGGGATCTGGACAAGGTGGACGGGCTGGAACGCATCCGTTTCACCACCTCACACCCCAACGATATGAGTGACGATCTGATCGAGGCGCATGGCACCTGTTCCAAGCTGATGCCTTACCTGCATTTGCCCGTGCAATCGGGCAGCGACAAGATCCTCAAGCGTATGAACCGGAGCCACACAGCCGAAAGCTATCTGCGCCTGATCGAACGCATCCGCGCGGCGCGCCCCGATATTTTGATGTCCGGCGACTTTATCGTGGGCTTCCCCGAAGAGACGGAGGCGGACTTTCAAGCCACCCTCGATCTGGTTGAGGCGGTGAACTACGGCTATGCCTATTCGTTCAAATATTCGACCCGGCCCGGCACGCCTGCGGCTGAGCGAGCACAGGTCGATCCCGCCGAGGCGGATGACCGGTTGCAACGCCTTCAGGCGCTGATCACGAAACAGCAACGCGCCATTCAGGACAACATGGTCGGCCGCACGGTGCGTGTTCTTTTTGAAAAACCCGGTCGTCTGCCGGGCCAGATGGGCGGAAAAAGCGAGTATCTGCACGCGGTCCACGTGGATGACGCGGACGTGTCTGCCGGTGATATCGCCCCGGTAAGAATCATCTCTGCCGGGACAAATTCGCTTGCCGGCGTGTTGGTGGACACCTGAGCCCAACCGCAAAATCAGGTGTTAACTGCCCGTTTTTGTTGAAAGCCTGAACATAGCCACGATATATGGTGGTTTTCTCTTCACAGCCGCGTTTTCTTTGCTACACTTGGCGCCATGAGGCGGGTGTGCCGTGCTGCCAATATATCGGGACACCTGAACGCAGAAACACACAGTGATGTGCTCGTGCCTATGAATTCGAGCGCGCCGGTGAAGGGGGTCAGTGAATGTTTAGACAAAATGGGATGCTCAAATTCGCATTGGCGCTAGCCTGCGGGCTTGGCATGCTGAGCGACAGTGCGTCCGCACAAAATGTAGCGCGGGGCGAACAGTCCGGCCGCATTCAGTGGGGGATCTGGATTGACCCTGATGGGTGCATGCACTGGATGGCCGATGGTGGGATCGAACAGGTTCAGGTGAACCGCCTTGATCCCAAGACGGGCAAGCCGGTCTGCGTGCGTCAGAACACATGCTTTGTTGGTGATGCGGACACGATGTTTGCCACGGACAGCTCGCGCCTGAACGCCAGTGCCCGCGAGCGTCTGCGCAAGGTGTTTGCCCAAAACGGGGTGTTTGGATACGCCGTCTACGGCCACACAGACAGCCGTGCCTCCAACGCCTACAACCAAACCCTGTCCGAGCACCGCGCCCGCGCCGTGGCCAATGTTGGCCGCTCCGTCGGGGCCGTCATCGAGCGTGAGATCGGGTTCGGCGAGACGCGTCCACGCGCATCCAACTCAACGGCAGCCGGGATGAAGAAGAACCGGCGCGTCGAAGTAATCTGCTACAGGTGGTAAACATGGCATTCAGAACATTTATTCCCCTCGCTATGGCCGCAGGTCTGGTGACTGCCTGTGCAGAACCAGGTACAGGTCTGAAAGCCTATTCCGGCCCGGACGACTATATTGCCATCGCAGCGGACCGGGGTGTCGATTCCACCGCATCGCGCAATGACAATGCAGGCATCGCGATCACGCCGGACGGATGCCAGACGTGGTACATTGATGACGGGGTTGAGGCACGTGCGTCCAACCGCCTTGATCCGGTGTCAGGTCTGCCTGTGTGCAGCGACGCCGCCGCACCGGGAACCGTACTTGGGCCATATCGCTCAGGCACCCAAGGTGTTCGGGATCGCGTGCCACGCCGCCCAGCGAATGTGCGCACCGAACAGGTGGCCGTGCGCAATACGGCAGGACATGGCCACGTGGTCCATCCGGTCGAACAGCCGCATCACTGACATTGGTGAAATTCACCTCAAACAGAGCCGCGCGGGACCTTCTCGCGCGGTTTTTTAATTGTTTTATGCGCGCATCCCTTGTCGCCCGCGCGTAGGCTTGGCACCATCACACAGACTCATCCGAAAGGAGCCTGCACTTGAGCACAGTCACCCTGACCGAAGCTCTTATCGAATTTCCAGACAACAGGTTGTTGATCGATCTATGTGGCCCCTATGACGGGCACCTGACAGCCATCGAAACGGCGCTGGACATACAAATTGTCCGACGCGGAAACGTCCTTGTGCTGCTGGGCGAAGAGGCCGCGCAGTCCCGCGCCAAGGAGGTGCTGCAAGCCTTGTATCTGCGCCTCGAAGGGGGCAAGGATGTGGGCCCGGCAGATGTTGACCGCGAGTTGCGCATGGGTGGATCCGAAGAGGACACCGGCACGCGCGATGGGGATCAGCTTGAGATGCCTGTTGGCAACCGGATCGAAATCAAGACCCGCAAAAAGCTGGTTGAACCGCGCACCGATGCCCAAAAGGCCTATGTGCAGTCGCTGTTTGACAATGAACTCGCCTTTGGGATCGGACCGGCGGGCACGGGCAAGACATATCTGGCCGTGGCCGTGGGCGTGTCGATGTTCATCCAGGGCCATGTCGACAAGATCATCCTGTGTCGCCCTGCCGTTGAGGCGGGAGAGCGCCTCGGCTTTCTGCCCGGCACGCAGGAGGAAAAGGTCGATCCCTATATGCAGCCTCTTTACGACGCGCTGAACGACTTTCTGCCGGGCAAGCAGCTGGCCAAGTTGAAAGAGGAAAAGACCATCGAGATTGCCCCGCTGGCTTTCATGCGCGGGCGGACGCTGTCGAATGCCTATGTGGTGCTGGATGAGGCACAAAACGCGACGACGATGCAGATGAAGATGTTCCTGACCCGTCTGGGCGAGGGGTCGCGCATGGTGATCACCGGGGATCGCACGCAGATCGATTTGCCGCGCGGCGTGCCTTCGGGATTGTGGGATGCGGAGCGGTTGCTGAAATCGGTGCCCAAGATCAGCTTTAACTACTTCACATCCAAGGATGTGGTGCGTCACCCGCTGGTCGCCGCCATCATCGAGGCCTACGAGGCCGATACCGAGGCAGGCTGAGCACAAACGAAAACGGACGCCCCGAGAGGCGTCCGTTTCAATGTCATGATCTCAGATCGCTCAGGCCTGGCGGCGACGCATCAGACCAAAGGCACCCAGACCGGCCAGCAGCAGGGGCAGACCTGCGGGCAGTGGCACGGGGGGCAGTGTGTCTTCTGTGATCCCAGCATACTTAACTTGCGACTGCGAGAAGTTGTAAAAGCCGAACGCACCGTCGGTGAACAGGCTTCCATGGGTTGCCGACGAATAGCTGATTTCGAGAACGCCATCGACAAAAACCTCGATGAGGTTGTTGGTGAAGGTCAGATCAAAGTTGTACTCTTGCAGATCGTTCCAGCCGGTCGACCCAAGGTTGATTCCGCGCGCCACTTCGTTGATCGGTGCGGCGTGGTTCCACCAACCGCCTGTGCCTGAGCCACTTGTTCCGGTCAAATCGCCGGAAACATGGCTAAGCGCAAGGCCGTCAACGGCCGGGTTCTGGTCGTTCTGTTTCCAGTCGATCAGCCAAAAATCGGCGTTGGTGCTGTTGATCTCGTTCGCCTGATACCCAAGCACAAAGCCGATAAAATCATCGTCACCGCCGGTGAGGACTTCGATCGACCCGCTAAGCTGTTTGCCTTGGGCGTTGGCACCTGCGACGGTTGCATCGTAGAAAACCGTGGGATTGCCGTTGCGCGACTGGATCACAGAGTCGTTGCCTGGCTGAACAGTCCACGTTCCGGCGCCATTGTTTGGACGACCGTTTTCGGCCCAACCCGTCAGATCAACAGGTGCCGCATACGCCGCCCCCGACAGGACAACCGCTGTTGCCGTCATTGCAATAAGTTTTTTCATCACTACCGAACTCCAATTCTGGTATCTAAATTCGCGTTAATCATTAACAAACGTTTATTAATGCTGCCACATTGAATTCTCAAAATCGCCACATTTTCTGGCAGCTTTCTACCATCGCGATAAATCTTCCCCGAATAAGTGCGGAAGTCGAAACAATACGCACCCGTGTGCCTGTATTGATGCGCCTCAACCGGCTGACTCTCGGTCCAAGGCGCGGTATGCGCAGCCATGATTGAAGTGATTCTTGATGATGAACGCTGGGCCGCTTTTGGCCTTGAGGCGTTGGCCGAACAGGCAGTCGCGGCGACGCTGCGCGGGCTTGATCTTGACCCCGCACGGATCGAGGTTGCGATCCTCGGCTGCGATGATGCTCACATCACCATACTGAACACAGATTTTCGCGGCAAACCAAGCGCCACCAACGTGTTGAGCTGGCCCGAGGCGGACCTTTCTGCGGAAACGGACGGCGGTATTCCGCACCACCCCGAACCGGACCCGGACGGCACCATCAGCCTTGGCGACATCGCCATTGCCTATGACACCTGTGCGCGCGAAGCCGCCGAACAGGGCAAGCCGATGCGCGATCATGTTACACACCTGATCGTACACGGAACTTTACACTTGCTGGGCTATGATCATATCCGTGACCTTGACGCCACGCGGATGGAAACACTTGAAGTCAAACTACTTGGCATCATGGGGGTCCCTGACCCATATTAGACGGCAGCGACAGGAACCCGAATCCGGGAACCGCGTGAACTGGACAGGAGCCAATGGGCGAAAACGACGGATCGTCTGGCGCTGCGCTGAGCGCGCAGTCAGACAATGACAAGGACAAGGATCAACCTGTCCAGAGTGGTGGTTTTTTTGCGCGTGTAATTGGCGCGCTTACCCCGTCTGAAGAGGCGACCGAAGACGAGACGCCAAGCAGCCCGCGCCCCCAAGGGCATGGCATGATCAATCTGCGTCGTATGCGGGTCGAGGATGTGGCCGTGCCGATGGCCGACATCACAGCGGTGCCCGACACGGTCAGCCTTGATGAACTGGTCGCCGTGTTCAAGGAAAGCGGGCTGACGCGCCTGCCGGTGTTCGAGGGTACGCTGGACACTCCCATCGGCTTTGCCCACCTCAAGGATATTGCGCTGAACCACGGTTTTAACGGCGGTGGCAAAAGTTTCGATCTACGTGCGGGTCTGCGCCCCTTGCTGTTTGTTCCGCCGTCCATGACCATTGGTGTGCTGTTAACCAAGATGCAGACGGAACGGCGGCACATGGCCCTTGTCATCGATGAATATGGCGGCGTGGACGGTCTGGTCACGATCGAGGACCTGATCGAACAGGTCATTGGCGAGATCGAAGATGAACATGATGTTGATGATGACGTCATGTTCACCCGCGAAAAATCCGGATGCTTCATGGCGCTGGCCAAGACACCGCTGGAAGATTTCGAGAAAGAAGTCGGCATATCCCTGACCACCCATGATGATGTGGACGAAGAGGAAATCGACACGCTTGGCGGCCTTGTGTTCATGCTGGCCGGACGGGTGCCGGGACGCGGCGAGGTTGTGCAGCACCCCGACGGGCCGGAATTCGAAGTGATCGACGCCGATCCGCGCCGGATCAAGCGGCTGCGCGTGCGACTTCAGGGGCGGGACGCCGCGGAATGATCCTGTTGACGGCCCGGATCGCGGCCCTTCCGCGATGGGCGTTGATGTTGCTGGCCCTCGCATTGGGGGGTGCCGGTGCGCTGGCCCACGATCCATTTGCGATTGGCCCTGTAATCTTTGTACCACTGGTCGCCGGATTTGTTCTGCTTGGGACCGCATCCACGGTGCGCCAAGCCCTGTTGCGCGGATGGGCGCTTGGCGCTGGATACTTCGCGCTGACCCTCACGTGGATCACCGAACCTTTTCAGGTCGATGCTGCAACCACGGGCTGGATGGCTCCGTTCGCGCTGATCTTGCTCGCGCTGTTGCTGGGCAGCTTTTGGGCCGGGGCCTTGGCGCTGGCGCAGTGGGCGGGGGGACAAGCGTGGATTATTGCCCTGACATGGACCAGCGCCGAGATGCTGCGCGCCTACATCTTTACAGGCTTTCCGTGGGCAACCCCGGTTCAGGCACTGATCGATGTCTGGGCGGGGCAGGGGCTTGCCTGGTTGGGACCACACGGGCTGACATTAAT
This sequence comes from Tateyamaria armeniaca, assembly GCF_045797845.1. NCBI lineage: Bacteria > Pseudomonadati > Pseudomonadota > Alphaproteobacteria > Rhodobacterales > Roseobacteraceae > Tateyamaria > Tateyamaria armeniaca. Next base: position 3,105 of record NZ_JBHDIY010000002.1, on the reverse strand, counting down.
ACTAATGGCGCTTATCGCCGCTGCCATGTCCGTGCCCAGGGGCAAAGCGGTGTGGGCCGTGCCAGTGATCATCATCGCCGCCGTCGGTTTTGTTCCTGTCGCGGATCGCCCGGTGTCTGACAGCGGGCACACCGTTCGCCTGATACAGCCCAACGCGCCGCAGGACGAAAAGTGGGATCCGGAGAATATCCCGACCTTTGTCAATCGGCAGATCGATTTTACCGCCGCTGCAGGCACGCCTGATCTGATCATCTGGCCCGAAACGGCACTGCCCTATCTGGCGGAAAACGCGCAGGTCGTCTTTGACGTGATCGGTGAGGCCGCGCGCGGTGTGCCTGTGGTGCTTGGCATTCAGCGCCGCGAGGATGAAGATTACTTTAACAGTCTGATCGTGCTCGATGAGGCAGGCCAGATCGTTCAGACCTATGACAAACATCACCTTGTGCCATTTGGCGAATACATGCCTGCGGAATGGCTGTTTCGTCACATCAATGTGGGTGGCCTCGCCGAACGGGCAGAGGGTGGATATGCAGCCGGGCCGGGACCACAATTGCTGGATTTCGGGGCGATGGGCACGGCGTTGCCTCTGATTTGCTATGAGGCCGTTTTTGCCCACGACGTCGGGCGCGCGCCGGAACGTCCTGCCTTCCTCATGCAATTGACCAATGACGCGTGGTTCGGCGTGCGCTCCGGGCCGCAACAGCATTTTGCGCAGGCGCGCATGCGCGCGATCGAACAAGGGCTGCCGATGGTGCGCGCGGCCAATACCGGAATATCTGCGGTGATCGATCCCAAAGGTCGCGTGACCGCGTCGCTGGGGCTGAACGTTGCAGGCTACCTTGATGCCGCGCTGCCCGCGCCAGGGGCAGTGACCCTTTATGCACGGACCGGGGATGTTCCCTGGGCATTGGCGCTGCTTTTGGGCCTGATGGTCACAGTGTTGCGGCGCGCGCGCGCACGTCGGGCGTTGGGCATTGACGAGCGTAAGCCGGGCGCGTAAGGGCGTCCAATCCCGCCACAACGGCTTCCTGACGTGGCGGATGCACTTTTGAATGGAGCGTTTATGTCCCGCAAGAACTATACCTTCACGTCGGAATCCGTTTCCGAGGGTCACCCTGACAAGGTCTGTGACCGCATTTCCGATGCCGTTCTGGACGCCTTTCTGGCAGAAGAGCCCGAAGCCCGCGTGGCGTGCGAAACCTTTGCCACGACGGACCGCGTCGTCATCGGCGGTGAAGTGGGACTGAGCGATCAGGACAAGCTGAAGGACTATATGGGCAAGATCGACGAGATCGCGCGCGCCTGTATCAAGGACATCGGGTACGAGCAGGACAAGTTTCACTGGAAGACCTGCGAAATCACCAACCTGTTGCACGAACAGTCCGCCCATATCGCGCAGGGTGTGGATGCTGCGGACAACAAAGACGAAGGTGCCGGTGATCAGGGCATCATGTTTGGCTTTGCCACAAATGAGACGCCCGAGCTCATGCCAGCCCCGATCCACTATGCACACGCGATCCTGCGCCGCCTTGCGGAGGTGCGCAAGGACGGCACGGAACCGACCCTTGGCCCGGATGCGAAATCCCAGCTTTCCGTGATCTACCGCGATGGCAAACCTGTGGGCGTTTCGTCTCTGGTTCTGTCCACTCAGCACCTTGATGAAAACCTGACCAGCGATGATATCCGCGATATCGTCTCGCCCTACATTGCCGAAGTCCTGCCCGATGGCTGGTTGACCGACGAGACAGAATGGCACGTGAACCCGACGGGCAAGTTCGTCATCGGCGGCCCTGACGGTGATGCAGGTCTGACAGGCCGCAAGATCATCGTCGACACCTATGGTGGTGCTGCCCCGCATGGCGGCGGCGCGTTCTCGGGCAAGGACCCGACCAAGGTTGATCGTTCTGCCGCCTATGCGGCGCGTTATCTGGCAAAGAATGTTGTCGCTGCCGGGCTGGCCGACAAATGCACGATCCAGCTCAGCTATGCCATCGGCGTGTCCAAGCCGCTGTCTATCTATTGCGACACATTCGGCACCGCTGAAGTCGAAAATGCCGCAATTGAGCAAGCCGTGGCCCAGGTCATGGACCTCACACCGCGCGGCATTCGCGAGCATTTGTCACTGAACCGGCCAGTCTACCAGCGTACGGCGGCATATGGCCACTTTGGCCGCACCCCCGATGCAGATGGCGGGTTCAGCTGGGAGCGCACCGATCTGGTGGACGTGCTTAAGGCTGCCGTCTGAGGCAATTGCTTCGGGTGATCGCGGATTGATCACCAAAGGGTGCGTGGATTTTGCAAGCGGGTTGGCCTAGCCTTTCGGTGTCTTACGAAAGGTTTTGCCCATGCCCCTGCGATTTTTACGCATCTTGGCGTCGACCGCGGCTTTTTTGTCCTGCGCAACCCTCGCCACCGCTCAGGAAAACGAGACCCCGGACGCGCTCGAACCGCCGATGACAATGGTGCGCATGGCCGAAATCATCCGCGCCATCGATCCCGAAGCGCAAGCCGCCGGCAATGCCATCCAGTTCATCATTGATGACATTCCGATTGTCGTCATCGCCGACCCCGGTGCCAACCGGATGCGCGCCATGGTGCCCATCCGCTCGGCCGAAGGTCTTGCGGCGGATGAATTGATGCGGCTGATGCAGGCCAATTTCGATACTGCGCTGGACGCCCGCTATGCCGTGGCGCAGGGCAGGTTGTGGGGCGTGTTCATCCATCCGCTCAGCTCACTTGAGAAGGATCAGTTACTGTCGGCTTTTATCCAAACCATCAACGTCGCACGCACGTATGGTCAGACATATTCCGGTGGCGCGCTGAGTTTTGGGGGCGGCGACAGCAACGAGATTTATCGCGAGTTGCTGGATGAGTTGCTGGAAAAGGGCGAGGCGCTGTAAACCCTTTGTCAAACAGTTGAACGAATCGTCCACAGACGTTCCAGCACTGGTATCAGCATGTCAGATGGGCGGTTCTATCACAGGTGGAGATTGTGGCAATTTTGTGTTCATGCTGCGGCGAACAGTTGACCAAGATTGGGCAATAGAGCGCTGAATGTCACATTCGTTAAGATTTTACTTGATTTCTTACCGCTTTTGGAACTTC
>NZ_JBHDIY010000001.1:0-17921 GCF_045797845.1 Tateyamaria armeniaca | reverse complement strand
TGGAATTTGACTCCACGGGGCGGTTTTTCGACATGCTGCACGCCACGTTTTCCTCGATTGAAGAGGGCGAGAACGTGGCCGCGCGCGCCCTGGGCCGCCCCGAGATCGGGTTCGAATGGGATGCGGTGCAGACGATCATCACCCGTTTTGACGCCAGCCAGCAGACCGAGCTTGCCAGCCTCATGCAGGCCTATATGGGCCGCACGCTCAGCCCCTATCGGCAGGACTTTACCGCGCTGATCGGGCAGGCGGGCGAGAGTGTGAACGGCATCTACGAGGCCGATTACCGCGACTTCAACCGCGACACCTATGCCCGCGGGCGCGCCACCTTTGACGAGACCTATGCAGGCTTCAAACGCCTGCTTTACGGCATCTGGCGGCGCGACGAGATGCGCGCCGAGGCGGAGGCCGCAGAATGATCAAAACCCCCTTTTAGAGCCTGTTTTTGCTGATGCAGGGAAAGGAGCCGACCCATGGCCAAACGCAAACGGTTAAGCCCTGCCCCCGCCTTTGAAATCCCAGACCCGCTGGCCGGGTCGGGAGGCCTGGAAACCAAGGCGATGAACGGCTGGGTTGGCACACGCGCGCCCATTGCGGATGTCGCAGGCGACGCCGCGCGCCAGGCCGCCTTTGAAGAGGTCAGCGCCGAATTGCAAAGCGCGCGGGCCGAGGGGCGCATGGTGTTGCGTTTGCCGCTGGACGTGGTCGAGGCCGACCATCTGGTGCGCGACCGCGTGGCCGTGGACGGCGACGACATGGCCAGCCTGATGGACTCGCTTCGCGATCGTGGTCAGCAGACCCCCATCGAGGTGGTTGATCTGTCAGACGGACGCTATGGGCTGATCTCGGGTTGGCGGCGGTTGATGGCGCTGCAGGAACTTCAGGCCGAGGCGCCGGATGATCCCCGCTTTGCACAGATACAGGCGCTGGTGCGTGCGCCCGACAGTGCGCCGGATGCTTACCGCGCCATGGTCGAGGAAAACGAACTGCGCGCCAATCTCAGCTTTTATGAGCGTGCGCGGATTGCAGTAAAGGCCGCCGAGGAAGGGGTCTATGACAGCCCCAAACACGCAGTACAGAGCCTGTTTTCTTCTGTGCGCCGTGCCAAACGCTCAAAAATTCTTAGCTTTACCGATCTGGTTGAACTCGATGATCATCTGTCGTTCCCGGCCGCCATTCCTGAAAAGCTGGGCCTCGCGCTGGTGGCCGAGATGCGCAGCACGCCGGGTTTTGCCCAAGGGTTGATCCGCGCGCTTGATCAGGCGGCACCCATTGCCAGCCCAGCGGAGGAACGCAAAGTGCTCGAACAGAGCCTGCGCAGCCCCGGCAAGGCGGCGCAGGGCACGCCGAAGGAACAACTGGCCGAGGGGCTGGAATTGCGCGGACAGGCGGGGAAAGTGACTCTGGCGGGCCCCCGTGTCGATGATGCGCTGGTGGCGGATCTGCGCGCCTGGCTGCTTGATCGGCTCTAAATACGGCCCTGACCTTTGCCGCATGCATGTTTCGCACGCGAAACAATGCGCACTTTACGCTTCACATAGCAGATAGAGATGGGAAACGGGCCGCTCAGGCGCGGCTGGCCTGCCGGGCTTGCGGTTGGGACACTGCCGGGCATGGCGCTCTGCGCCGGACCGAGAGATAGGTGACCGCCACTGCGCCGATCATACCGCTCGCGATATAGCTGAGAATGGCCATCGCCAGACCGAACCCTGCAACGGATGCGAGGGTCGCGCCCGCAAGGCCAAACACGAAACTGACGAGAAGCAGAACAATGGCCAAGAACGGGATCCTTTTGACAGCGTGGTGATGACAGATCTTGCCTGTCCAAGATGGGGCTCAATTCGTTAACAACCACTGACAAACAAGTTATCCGGCGCGACTGTTTACGCTCAATTCTACTCTAAGTAGCGAGAACTATCCGGCAATCCAGTGACCCCCAAGGCAGGGATTTCGGCGGAACTCTGCCTGCCTGGCGGGGGATGATGCGACAATGGACGCAAATGGCGGGGTTTTGTTCCTGACCTGCTCAGTCTGTTGCGGCAGGCTCTGGCTGCCGGTCCGTGAGGCACAGCGCAATGAGGCCCCCGGCCAGGTAGCCGCCCAGGTGGGTCTGCCAGGCCAGTAACCCGTTTTCCGCGATCAGCATCACCAGATTCAGCAGGGCCAGGGCGGCGCTGATGCCAAGGGCCTTGGCGTATCGGCCTTTCAGCACGTAGTCGTACATCACGAGGGCCCCGATCAGCCCGAACACGGCCCCCGAGGCCCCCACCATCGGCGTGGACGCACTGGCCATGGCCACAAACACAAGGCCACCCCCAAGTACCGAGCCGACCCACAGCAGCAAAAACCCAAGCTGGCCCACCCGCGCCGCCAGTCCCGGCCCCACCCAGAGCAGCATCGCCATGTTGCCCAGCAGGTGCAGGAGGCCCGCATGCAGCAGTGAATAGCTGAAAAACATCGTCCAGGGCTGGGCGGCATAGTTGGGCTGCCAGTCCCGCACAAGGCCGGGCCAGCAGGCGCCGTATTGCAGGATAAGCGAGCGCCAGCGCACCGATCCGATCAGGCCGACATCCGCGGCGGCCACAGCCAGTTCCAGCCCGCAGGTGAGGATCATCAGGACCGCGATCACGGTGCCGGGCCACGGGATGGCCTGCCGACGGGCATCAGGTGGGGCAGGGGACGTCATAGGTCATGAGTGGCGGACCACCCCAAGGGCTGCAAGCAAATTGCGCCCATGTGTCTCTAGCGGCGCGCAGACAGGTCGCGGCGCAGGCTGACGGACAGGCGGTTGTCGCGGGCGCGGATGCCGGCGGTGTCTTCGCTGACGCGGTGCTGAAAGCCGAGGTCCAGTTGCAGATCTTCGGTCAGGGTGCGTTGCAGGCTGACCCCGACCGAGCCAAAGCTGCTGGTGTTGCTGCCTGCGGCGGTGGGGTCGGTTTCGCTATAGGACAGGCTGGCGTTGAAGCTGGTGAGGGCGTTGAGCTGCTTGTCATAGCTCACGCGCAGCGAGGTGATCTGTTCCTCGTCATCATCGACCCCCGATGCGATGCGCTGGCTAAAGCTGGCGCCCAGTGATCCGCGTGGCAGGGCTCTGGTCACATCGAGGCTGATATCGGGCGAGACGTCACCGCCCGTGTCCCGTGTCAGCCCCACAGAGCCGCTCAGGTCCCACAGCGGGGTCGTGAGGCTGCGCCCGGTGCTGAAAGTATAGCGCTCGCCGTTTTCCGTCTCTGTGGCCCCCAGCCGGAACGTGATGTCCCCGTTGCGCAGATCCTGGCGCAATGTGCTGTTGAGGCTGTAGGTCTCGCGCACGCCTTCGGGCGTGCCGAAATCCTCGAAGGTGGAATAGCCCAGATCGAGCGTGGCCCGCAGCGTGGGTGTCAGATCAAAGCGCAACAGCGCGCCAAGGCGGAACCGGTCCTGATCGGTCAGGGTCGGAGAGGCGGTCCCATCACCAGCAGCAGGCTGAGCACCGCAAGGTTGACCACAACCCCCGAGGCCCCGACCACCAGGAACTGGGCGAGATACATCGCATTGGCAAAACGGTGCAGATAGAGCCTGCGCAGGTGCTGGATATACTTGAGCTGTTCCTTGAAGGTCAGCTTGCTTTCACCGTGTATGCGGTCGGTGAAATGGATCGGCACCTCGCCCACGTTCTCGAACCCGCATTTGACCACCAGTTCCAGCGCGATCTTGTAGCCCACCGGGTTGAGGTCGTTCACGCTGTCAAAATCGCCTTTGCGCATGGCGAAAAAGCCCGACATAGGGTCGCGTACCGAGGTCAGGGGCCGCGCCAGCAGCGTGGCCACGACCGAATTGAGCCAGCGCAGAAATCCCCAGTCATCATCCGTCGAGGCCCCCGGCACATAGCGTGACCCGATCACCATCTGCTGGCCGGTGTTCAGGGCCAGGATCATCTGGGGCACCTTTTCGGGCGGATGGCTGAGATCGCAATCCATGCACACCAAAACGGGGTATTGCGCGGCGGCAAAACCGTCGATCACCGCCGGGCTCAGCCCGCGATCCTGCGTGCGCACGATGATACGTGCCCAGTCATAGCCCGCCGCCGCCACCGCCTCGGCACTGCCATCCTGGCTGTTGTCATCCAGAAACAGCACCTCAAGCTGTCAGATCATGGGTGCGGCGCAGCTGGTCGATGCGCTCCAGAATATGCGGAATATTCTCGACCTCTTTATAGGTCGGGATGATGATCGAAATGCCGGTGGTGAACCGGATATCTGCAAATTCTGAAAGGGACGTGGCCTGGGTCTGGGTCATAAGGAATAGAAGCTCTTGGAGTTCAAAATATCTATGCTGCCTGTGTCGTGATTTTTATGGCGAAACAAGGGCCGCTTGGAGGTGATGCGAGGCAGGTTCATGTCACCAGCCCTCTAGCATCAAGGGGGTGCGTTGTCCGATTGTCTGATAGTCGGAAGGAATCGGGGCCGGGTAGAGAGGGGTTTTGAGGGGGAAGCCCTCAAGGCCGACTGCGTCCTTGGGCGTCTCGCTTTGCCACAAGGTAAAGGTGCCATGACGGCTGATCTGGCTGTAGCCTTCGGGGTCCGCGCCGCCCGCCTCGGTGACGATATGAGAAGAGCGCGCCAGTTGCGTGGCCTGCGCCAGATCCGGGTCCCAGCCCCAAAGGTACAGCGGCACAGGTTTGCCCAAGGCGTAATAGCCCGGCGTGTGCCACCACGGCAAAGACGGTGTGTTGAACGCAACCCCGGTCACATCCGCCGTCCGCCCCAGCGCGTGCATCACCGCCGCCCCGTCCCGCAAGGGGGTTTGCCACGGCACAACCCCGAGATAGCGCGCCGAAAACCCGACTGTCACCACCCCGGCCCAAAGGCACAGCAAAAACGGGTGCGGCAACAGACCCGCGCGCGCCGCGCAGGCCCAGCCAACTGGCCAGCACCGCCCCGATCAGCGCCAGCGGCATGATCCAGAGCACAAAGCGCAGTTCCTTATGGGCCGGGATGTGAAAGGCCAGCACCCCGATCGCCATGGCCACGGCCACCGGCCAGATCCGACCCCACAGCAGCGCCACCCCGATCAGACCGATGACGAACAGTCCGCCGCTCTCGACGATCAGGCGCTTGGCATAAAACAGCACCTCCTGCTCGCCGAAGTTCGAGGCGATGTCATAAAGGAAGTTCAGGCGGAAATTGTCGATGAACGAGGACAAAAACCCGCCCCAGAAGATCCAGTCGAGCCCCCCTGCCAGCGCCAGCGCCAGCGCGTTGCCCAGCAGCATCAGCCCCAAAGCGCCTGCGCGCAGCCGGTAAAGCGCGATCAGCCACAAAAGGCCCAGCACCGGCACCAGTTGGTAGCGCAGCGTAAAAACCAGCCCCAGCATAAGCCCGAAGGCGAACACGCGTGCACGCGTTTGCGGGCGCACCATCCACAACACGAGCCACAGCAGACCATACATCGCCAATATGCCCGGCATCGGCTTGTGCGCCACGTAAAGGAAATGATGCCAGAAACAGCCCAGCAGCAGGCTCAGGATCGCGGCCTGTTCGCTCCAAAGCACCTGGGTCAGGCGGTACATGGCGATGGGCAGGGACAGGCTGATCAGGCACAGCACCGTCTTGAGGAAAAACGCATATTCATGAGGCTGGTCCAGCCCCAGCACATCGGCCACGACCAACAGCCCTGCCAGACACAAAGGGATCAGCCACGAGCGGATGCCAAACACGTATTCCCACGGGATCAGCCCATAGCCATGGACCAGCCGATAGGCCTGTTCGTAATACTGATAGGTCTCGTCGGGATGCAGCGGCAGGTCGGCCCACTGCGCAAAGACCAGGCGCAGGGCAAAACCCACCAGCAGCACAGGCCAGAAAAAGCGCCACGTGACCGCCGTTTCCCGCCCCGTTCCCATAGACGCCGGGGGTGGAAAGAAATGCGTCATAACGCTCATCAAAAACGGCCCATCAATACGCTTGGCAATGGGCGTCGCATAACAAGCCGCGCCTGTCGGAACAAGAAGTGCTGCATGCAATGCTTAAACATGCGGCGCGCTCAGGTCTCAGGCCGCGTTGAGCTCCGGCACTTCTTCTTCATCCGCGACCGGTGCGGCGGCGGTTTCTTCAAAGGTGCCATGGCCGCTGGTCAGCGCCTCCCACAGGGCGGCACTGGCCTCGGCGTCGTTTTCATCGCCCAGCGTGGTCACGTTGGTCAGGCCCGTGCCCTCGCCAACCGCGTTCAGCCGCAGCGAAACAGTGTCTGTTTCATAGTCGATGATCACTTCGGCATCCTGCGTGGCCGCAAGCCCGACCAGCTCGATCCCGCCAAACCCGCCAATCAGCTCGTCCACGCTGATCAGCACATGTTCAGAGGCCGCGCCCGACAGGGCCGTGACATCGACCTGCAGATCGCTCAGACCCAGATTGATTCCCGATTGCACGTTCGGCGCATCGCCAAAGGCGCCAGAGCGGAACTCTTCTATGGTCTCAAGCCCGTTTTCATCGGCGGTAAAGTTCAGCTCCGACCCTTCGGACAGGCGCAGCACGGCTGTCTCGCCGGTGTCCCCGTCAAAGCCCACATCGGCGTCCGTGCCCTCGATATTCAGCGCATCATCCGCCCCCAGCGTGGTGGAGGCCCCGCCCGTGGCGAGGATCGCATCGCCGCCCGAGACGTCAAAGACACACCGCCCGTGATTTCGCCGGTATTGGCAAAGCGTCCGGCATCGATGTCGACGATCAGGCTGCCATCCTCGGCCACGCCATTGGTCCAGAACTGGCCTGCGTTCACGACATTCACCTCGGCCATGCCGGTGCCGACAAAAGTCTGGCCCTCGATGGTCAGCTTGCCGCTGAACAGGGTCAGCTCGCCACCATCGCCAAAGGTAAGATCCCTGAGCGTGGAATTGGCCGCATAATTGACGAAGTTGCTGCGCAAATCGACACTATCAAGGGCATTCTGGCCCGGTACGACCTCGGTGTCCCAGTTGATCCGGTTGTCCCAGCGGATGCCGCCGCCCAGCACATCAGGCACGAAACTGTGGGTCGCCCCTGCGGGGGCAGTATAGGTTTCGACCCCGAAGGCCTCTTTGAAAAAGGCCAGCAGGCTGTCGGTCTCAAAGTCGTTGTGCTTGAGATATTCGGCCAGATCGTCCGCATCGGCATTCGGATCGCCCAGCACGGCCTGGGCCAGCGCGTTCAACGTGGTGGCATCCAGCGTGGTTGGATCAAGCCCTTCGGTGTTGCGGTCGGGATCCTGACCGGGACTGGCGCGGGTGCCAACCCAGTTGTACTGGATCGAGTTGTCAAAAAAGGCCTCTTCGATGTTGCGCACACCGCCATTGTTAAAAACCTTGAGCGCGATGTCGTCGGGATCGTTGGGGTCGGCCAGGTGGGCGACGATGTTGTCCAGCAGCGAACTGTCGGATCCGTTGTCCTGCAGTCCGACAGACAGGGCCCCGATCTGCGGGGCGATCTTGTAGGCTGCCGAAGTGACCACGTTGCCATTGGCCAACATGTAGTTGCCGGTAAAGCCCGGCGTTTCGGAACTGCCGCCGGTGGTGATGAAACCTGCGTTGTTTTCCGAAAACAGGTTGTCCTCGATAAAACCGCCGGCCCGGGCCTGCAGCCCCCATGATGCCCCATGGGTCGAGACGTTGTCGCGGAAAGTGAGATCAAGCGAGTCATCCGTCGCATAGACATTCTGGCTGAACTGGTTGGGCGGCTGGGGGAACGCGCCGTCGCCATCTTCGCTAAAGCCCTGTTCCCAACCCACCTGCGCGATCAGCGTGTTTTCGATCAGCAGGCTTTCATTGGTGGCCGAAAAGACCCCCGACAGGCGGTTGGAATGAGGATGCCAGTCTTCGCCGGTCGCAGGTTCGTCCAGAAAGATATCGTAGATATGGGAATTGCGGATGGTGACACTGTCGATGTTTTGCAGGTTGAACCCGTTCTCGGAGACTTCGACATCGTCGAATATGACATTCGAACCGATCAGCGCGCGCAACCCGCCCTGCAGGTGCACATCCGAAAAGACAAGATTGTCGGTATCGCGCTGAAAGATATCGATCTGCGATGAGATGATCGGCTTTTCGCCCTCACCCCAAGAGGTGATATGGGCTGGGTGCAATTCATCCTCACCCTGCAGGCCGCGGGTGACCAGACGGCCCAGGTCGTTGTATTCATAACCTTTTTCAAACAGCAGCCAGTTGGAATTCGGCTCTACCGTCTCGCCGGTGATGCCATACCACAGATCCATGCCCACATCGGTGGCCAGCGCCATTTCCTCGTCCGCGCCATATGTATCATTGGCAATCAGCCAGTCGCGGGTGATGTCACCTTCATCGAGCCCTTCGAGGGCCGCGATATCGGCCCGGCTCAGCGCGTCTTCACTCTCCGAGATATAGACCTTGCGGTGATCATCACCGGTTTCGACGATGGTTTTGTCGTTCTCGTCCGTTTCCAGCAGGTAATGGTTGCCCTGCCCCCAGCCTGCATCCTGCGTACCGGCCTGCACATTCAGGGTGCTTTCCAGCGTTTCAACGCGGCCATCCGCATGGGTGATTTCATATTGAATGCGGATGTCGTCCGTCTGGGTGGTGCCCGTCAGAACAAGGGCCAGCGTGTTGTCCGGATTGACCGTGACATTGCCATATTCGGGACCTTCGATGATCCGCACGGATTGCGCGGTCTCGTGATCTTCGGGCGCAAGATGTGCGACACGGCCCGCCGTGACAGTCACGGGGCCGCCACCCAGATCAGCGGGCTCTATCCCGGTTGCGGGCGGATCGACGGGTTCCGGGGCCGGGGGATCAACAGGCTCTGGCGCGGGCGGATCGACCGGCTCAGGGGCCGGGGGATCGACCGGTTCCGGCGCAGGGGGATCGACGGGTTCCGGTGCGGGCGGATCAACAGGTTCTGGCGCAGGCGGGTCTTCAGGTGCAGGTTCCGGCGCAGGCACAGGAGGTGCGGCAGGTTCTGGCGCGGGATCACCTTTGGACCCGCCACCACCACCGCCCATTCCGGCGGCAACGCCAAGCAATGCAAGTATTGCAGCAAGGGGATTCATGAGAGGCCCCTTTCAAATGATATGAAAAGGGTCTTTTTCGACCGTTCTGTCGCTGCCATCTGCTCTGTTCCCGTTGCCACTCTATGTTGGTTTTCGGCTTTTTCTTTTTATCTTTACGGAAAATTAACTAACTTTGAATCCAGTTTATTTTTCGATCATTTGAAGGTCGTTTTGTGTCCCTTCAAAGTCACATGCCGAAACTGCCAAGGGTCGAAAGACTGAAGTTTGCGGCAAAAAACAATGCGCCCGTCGTCCTTCGGATAAAACAGGCAACCTTCTGCCTGTTTCAGAGGACCGTGCGCCGTTCACACCCGTATATGATGTATAAACAGCACATATTCAGGCGCTCCGGCGGCGACTGAACCTGTCGAACATTCTGGATATGAGACGGTTCCGTACGGATGGAGTCAGAAAGAACTGCCGCTCCGCAGGCAATTCCAGCCGCGAGATCACCGAAAACTGGCTGGGAATACAGACCAGGGCACGGGTGCGGCGCAACAATTCCAACTCGATCAGCATCTCGGTGACGATGTCGCTTTCCACAGGGGCAAAGCCGTCGGTTCTGGACTCCGCGGCCAGGCTGACCTGGTGCAGCGGCCCGCCCCCTTCCTGCAGCATATGCTTGGGGTATGTGCAGATCCCGTCGATATGGCGCGCCAGCCCCTCTTCCACGCGCTTGGCATCGGTGCACAGGAACACAACGGCGTCCTGAAAATCGGGGGTTCCGCGCAGATCGGTGATCCGGGCAGCCACGTCTCGGTAAAGCCTGCTTTCGGTGCGCGATGTGTGCGGCGTGTCGGTCAGCGACGGGGCCGCATTGTCGTGATACTTGCCACGGGCTGTCCCGGCGGCGCTGCGCTGATGCAGATCGAACTGCTGATTAAGTCGCAATTGCCGCAACAGCGGGATCGGATCGAGCCAATAAGACGCGCGCCCGCCGATATTCTCTCCGTTTCCGTGCCGGATATGGACCCCGATCGCGGTGCGCCCTTTCCAATGCTGCGCACAGAACGCATCTGCCGCAGCGCTCACCTTGTCAGCGAACTGCAATTCCGCAAGCAGGGGGCGCATATGCGCAGCGGCCGGGATGGTATGGATGTGCTGGTTGATCACGACCGTGGGTTCGGGCCGCGGCGTTGTCTGGGCCACCAGAGCATTCATGGCACGGATTTCATCCGCCGTATGAGGCACATGCGTGGCCCCTTTCAGGGTCTGGGCCGTCCATTTGTCGGGATAGACCGGCAGCGGCAAATCCATCTGCGCCACGCGGTCATCGGCAATCACAGGCACGCCTCCCAGCGACGTGATCTCTTTGAAAAACGCAAAGAAGCAGTTCTGCCCCGGTGTGGGATTGAACCGCGACCCGCGCCAGTCGATCACAAGGGTCCGTCCCGTCTGTCTGGCATACCACCACGTCCCGAAGACGCAGGACAAATGGTCTCCGAACCCGGAATTGGTGAACTTGGAAACCGCGTATGTCTGGGGGGCATCTGTCATCTGAAGGATCGGCACTTGTGTTGGAAACGGATCGGGGCGGGGTGCGGCAAACGCATGTCTCTATGCCGCGCGGCAGGGGTCAAGTCTATGGATGATTGTGGCGACAGCGTGGTTGAAATTTCTGGCGCGCAGACCCAGAAATGCCACAAAGACACAGGATTTGAGTGGCGCGGAAAGGGCGGGTGGGCTATTGACCCGCCCAACTCTGCATCATTGACTAAATTACAGAAAACACGGTGAAAATCATGAGCAAGCGCGCCCTCATCACGGGGATTACGGGACAGGACGGATCTTATCTTGCCGAGCTGCTGCTTGAAAAAGGCTATGAGGTACACGGGATCAAGCGCCGTGCCTCTTCGTTCAACACGCAGCGCATCGATCACATCTATCAGGACCCGCACGAGGCCAACCCCAAGCTCAAGCTGCATTACGGTGACCTCAGCGACACCTCCAACCTCACCCGCATCCTGCGCGAAACCGAACCGGACGAGGTCTATAACCTCGGGGCGCAATCCCATGTGGCCGTCAGTTTCGAGGCCCCCGAATACACCGCCGACATCGACGCCATCGGCACCCTGCGCCTGCTCGAAGCGATCCGTTTCCTTGGGTTAGAGACGAAAACACGCTTCTATCAGGCCTCGACATCGGAACTTTACGGGCAGGTGCGCGAAACACCGCAGACGGAAAAGACACCGTTTCACCCGCGCTCGCCTTACGCGGTGGCCAAGATGTATGCCTACTGGATCACGGTGAACTACCGCGAGGCCTATGGCATGTATGCCTGCAACGGAATCCTGTTCAACCACGAAAGCCCGCGGCGCGGCGAGACCTTCGTGACCCGCAAGATCACCCGCGGGCTGGCGCAGATCGCCCAGGGGCTCGAAAACTGTCTCTATATGGGCAATATCGACGCTTTGCGCGACTGGGGCCATGCCAAGGATTACGTGCGCATGCAGTGGATGATGCTGCAGCAGGACACGGCCGAGGATTTCGTGATCGCCACGGGCAAACAGTATTCCGTGCGCGAATTCATCACCTGGTCGGCGGCCGAACTTGGCCTTGGTCTGCGCTTTGAAGGGTCCGGTCTGGACGAGGTGGCCATCGTGGACACGATCACCGGCGACATGGCCCCTGGCCCTGAATGTCGGCGATGTGATCCTGCGCATCGATCCGGCCTATTTCCGCCCCGCCGAGGTGGAAACACTGCTGGGTGATCCCGCCCATGCCAAGGCGCGCCTGGGCTGGGAGCCGCAGATCACCGCCCAGCAGATGTGCACCGAAATGGTCGCCGAAGACCTCAGGGCCGCACAGCGCCACGCACTGCTGCGCCAGCACGGGCTGGACCTGCCCGTGTCGATCGAGAACTGAGGGACCGCGCGATGAGATATTTCGTGGCAGGCCATCGCGGCATGGTGGGGGGGCCATCACGCGCCAGTTGCAGGCGCGCGGCGCCGACATCCTCACCCGCAGCCGGGCCGAGCTGGACCTGACCGATCAGCAGGCGGTGCGCGCCTTCATGCAGGCCGAACGCCCCGATGTGGTGGTCGTCGCCGCCGCCAAGGTGGGCGGCATTCAGGCCAACAACACGCTTCCGGCCGAGTTCATCTATGAAAACCTGATGATCCAGACCAACCTGATCCATCAGGCCCATGCCGCCGGGATCACGCGGCTGCTGTTTCTGGGATCGTCCTGCATCTATCCCCGTCTGGCCGAGCAGCCGATGACGGAAACCGCCCTGCTGACCGGCCCGCTGGAACCCACGAACGAACCCTATGCCATCGCCAAGATCGCCGGCATCAAGCTGTGCGAAAGCTACAACCGCCAATACGGGCACGATTACCGCAGCGTGATGCCCACGAACCTTTATGGCCCCGGCGACAATTTCCACCCCGAACACAGCCACGTGCTGCCCGCCCTGATGCGCCGATTCCACGAGGCCGCGCAGTCGGGCCAGCCCGAGGTTGTCGTCTGGGGCTCGGGCACGCCGATGCGCGAATTCCTCTTCGTGGACGACATGGCCGCCGCGTCCCTCTTCGTGATGGACCTTGATAGAGACATATATCAGCGCGAAACAGAGCCTATGCTGAGCCATATCAACGTCGGCAGCGGCACGGATGTCACCATCCGGGAACTGGCCGAAACCATTGCAAAGGTGACGGGCTACACAGGCCGGATCGTCTTTGACAGCTCCAAACCCGACGGCACACCGCGCAAGCTGATGGATGTCAGCCGTCTGGCCCGCATGGGCTGGACGGCCAGCATCCCGCTTGAGGACGGCATCGCGCGCACCTATGCGTGGTTCCGCGCGCAAGAGGCCGTGCGCGGCTAAGGGCGCACCCCACTTTGCAGGATCTGCGATGTTCGCCGCATCGCGAACCTGCTAGAGACGGGACAGTCCGGGCCTTGTGAGAGATACCCCATGATCAAGCAGATCAAACCGGTTCTGGCCGCCGCTGTTGCATTGGCCATGGCACTCCAGGCCCATGCCCAGGCTCCGGGCGGAGAACCGGTGCCGCTGGATGGCACATTGTCGGCTGACGGGCGCAGCCTCGAACTGGTCTGGCAAGAGGCGCAGCCCCTGCGCGCGCGCGATGTGCGGCTGGCACGCCGGGTGCTGGGGGCCACGGGGGCACAGAGCTGGGTCGAGCTGGACCTGCGCCCGGGCCGTTACATCAAGACCCGGGACGAAACCCTGACCCCCGGCATCGCATACGAATACCGCCTGTTGCGCAATCACGGCACGTTCTTTTCCGCAGGCTACTGGGCGACGGGCATGGACATCCCGGCGCGCCAGGATCACGGCACCGTCTTCATCGCGCTTGATGACAGTCTGAGGGCCGCGCTGCAGCCGCGTCTGGCCCGGCTTGAGGATGATCTGGTGGGGGCGGGCTGGCAGGTGCGCTGGCTGCCAACTGCGCGCCACGCCTTTCAGGATCCGGTCACGAACCTGCCCGCAGCCCGCGCGCTCAAGGCCCAGTTGCGCACCGCCGTGGCGGCAGAGCCCAAGGGGCTGCGCCACATGATCCTGCTTCTGGGCCATGTGCCGATGGTCACAAGCGGGCGCGTGGCGCCGGACGGACATGACCCAGAACCCCATATTAGTGACTTGTTTTACGGTGATCTGACGGGCACGTGGACGGATGATGGCGCAGGGCAGCTGGTCCACAGCGCCTTGCCCGACGGCACCATCGAACTGCCCGTGGGCCGGGTCGATTTCGCGCTGATCTCGGACGGGGATCGCGATCTGGAGCTGGCCTATCTGCGGGCCTATCTCGACAAGACCCATCACTGGCGCCACGGGTTTCTGGGGGATCTGCGCGTGGCCTATGGCCAGTCCGACCACCTGCGGGTCGAACAGTTCGATCTGCGCAATATCGTCGGCCCCGATGCCATCACCCCGGCGGGCATCACGATGTGGGCGAAAGCCAGCCCTGGCTCTGGGGTGTGGATTTCGGCCAGCATCAGGGCCACAGATATGTCGATTACGAGATCAAGCCGGTCTTTGCGATCAACTTTGGCAGCGGCAAGCAAAAGATCGACCGGCGGAACAACGCGATGACGGCGCTGCTGGCCCAGCCGTTTTACACCGTGGCTGTCGGCTGGGGCGCGCGGCCCGCCTGGCGGCTGCATCCGATGGCGCTGGGGCGCACCATCGGCGAGGTGCAGCAGATCACCGCCAACAATGGCGCAGGCGCGCGGTCTTATCCCGACGGCATGGAGTACGCCCCCACAGGCTCTTATCCGTGGCGCACACCGATCTGGATCAACCTGCTGGGCGATCCGACACTGGCGGCCTTTCCGCTGGCACCGCCCCGCGCCTTGAGGGCGACGCAAGAGGGCGATCAGGTTGTGCTGGAGTGGGAGGGCGACGCGGAGCGCTATCAGCTGCTGCGTGCCACTGGTGCGGGTGGCTTTGCCCATCTGGCCATGATCAGTGACGCAAAACGCTTTGTCGATGAGGCCCCCGTTGCAGGCGCGCGCTATCAACTGCGCGCCCTGGGCAAGCAAGAGGTCTATGCAGGTTCGTTCTTTACCGCCTCGCAAGGCATCTATGCTCGTGCTGGCACCGCCCCGCCCCCTGCCCCCGATCTGCAACAGGCCGTGACCGGCCCCGGCCCCCACAGGCTGGCGCTGGAACAGGACGGCGTGCTGCTGGCTCCGCTGCGTCCGCCTGCAACGGGCAAGCTGCGGCTGCGGGCCTCGGGCTGGCACTACCTGCCCGAGGACGGCTTTGCAGGCGCGGTCGAGATCGCACTGACGGCCTATGCCTCCGGACAGACCGTGACGGGCCGCCTGCGCCTTGATGTGCGCCCGTGAGCTGGCTGGGCGAGGAACTCGCCACCATCGGTGGGGCCGCGCAATGCGGGCTGCGCGACTGGGGTGGCATCTGGGGGATCCGGCGCTGATCGCGGGGCCGCTGATGGTGGGCTACGCGCTGCTGGGCTGGGGCCTTGTGCGGGTGGCGCGCAGCGCTGCGGGGCGCGAGCGGCAGCTGATCCTGCTCTGTGCCGTGCTGGTGGGGGTGCAGATGATCAACACGCCGCTCGACATGCACGCCTTTGTCTGGACCTTCGGGCGCTGCCTGTCCCACGCACAGGGCTGGTACGAGGCGCGGCGCAGCGTGCAGGTGGGCGCGCTGATGCTGACGGTCGTGTTCTTTGCCCTGCTGTTCGTGGTGCTGCTGATCTATTTCCGCAGGCACCTGATCAGCAATCTGCTGATCATTGCGGGCGTGGCGCTGTCCATCGGCTGTGCACTGATCGTAGCGATCAGCCTGCACCAGCTGCGTGGCCTCACGAGCGGGACATGGGGGCCATTCCGCACCGATGATCTGATTGAGGCAAGCGGGATTGCATTGGCCGGGCTTGGGGTTGCTTTGCGCCTTTGGAGCGCGCGGCGCAGCGAAGTGCCAACCCGTCTCTAACCCGAAGGGTTTTCAGCCCCCGTGATGCTTTTTCACCCAGCCCAGAAACGCCTTGTCCGGGCTGCGCAGGGAGGGCTGGCCCGAGGCGGTCCAGACCTCGATCCAGGCAGCTTGTAGCGCGTAGACATCCATGCCCGGCGCCGCGGCGCGCGCCTGTTCCAGCGCCTCAGCACTCAGTTGCGGCACACGGGTGGGCCGCTCGATCACGTCACGCGGGCGGATCTCGATCAGATCGCCGGGCACTTCACTGGCCGTGTAATCGGGCAGACCATCACGGGTGATGATGTCGCGCAGCATGGCGCGAAACACACGGCGCGGGCTGGTGGAGCCGGATTTCTTCAAGAGCGTATCCACCGACACCCGCCACACCGGCTGGCGTCCACAATGCTTGCGCGCCAGCTCGTAAATCCGCCGCTCCAAGGGGCGGCGCAAGCTGAAATAGTCCCTGTTCAGGGTCAGAACCGACTTGCTCAGCACCGCGCGGTACAGCCAATCCGACAGGGTCACGCTCACCCGCACCATGCGCCCTGCCCGCGTGCGGCGCACAATCTCCCAGGCCTCAATCAGGCCAAAGCCGCTGGTGGTCTCGGTCTCACCGGTGGCGATATTGGTGGTGATGCGCGTGCCCACCAGCCGCTCGAACGCATCGCGCAAGCGTTTGTACCCATCCCCCGACGTCTCGCGCCCCGTGGCCAGCAGCAGGTCATGGGCCGTCAGCGTCAGATGGCGCGAGGTCGGTCGCCCTGCATTGATCGCCGCCATCAACTGGCTGATGCAAAAGATCAGGATGTCCGCATCAAAGATCGTCGCCCGCCCCTTCACGCTGGGGGTGATGCGGATGTCGGTGCCGTTGTGCTCGTAATCGAGGATACGCCGGTCGGGTCGGGTGGACAGCGAAAACAGCGGATGCTCCATCGCGGCCAGATCGTGCTTGGGCACAGCCGCAAAGAAATCGCAGACGAAAAAATCGCCCTGAGACCGCAACGCCCCTGGACCGCCTTGCGCGGTCATGGACCCGCTCACCGGAGCCGCCATGATGTGATCATCTGCCTGTCCTCATCGTCCCCCGTTTTTGTCCAGGATCACCGTGCATCTGCACCGAATCCGGCTTCGGGGTTTCATTTACACCGACCATAGAAGCTGTGGATAACTCCGTCCAGCAAAAGGCCGCACCCATCGGGGTTTCAGAGTCAGGCGAGCGTGGGTTCAGAGTCGCCCTATCGGGGTTTCAGAGTCACCACCGACAGGAATTTGACCCGCAACCCCTTATAAAAAAAGAAGAGTTGAAAAGTGACGGGGTCTGTAACTAATCATATAACACAGATTTAACTGGACTCATTGGGCCAGCAGGGCCAAAACCCCGGATTTACAGGGCAAAACCTGCGCCACACCTGCCGTTCTTGCTGAGAAAATATAAAAATCTTCCCATGTATCACGATCTCGTGGCAGGGTGGTCAAAACGCGTCACATCATCAAAACAAGACGTGTCCCGAGCATGAGGCCAGATTGTGGATAACCTTCCCCCGTATTTCAACATTTCGCCCGACCGCGCGCAGGCCGAACTGGCCCTGCCCATACGCGCCGATGATCTCAATGCCATCGCCAAGGCCTGCGCAAGCGGCTGTCAGGACCTCGAAAGCCGCGGTCTGGACGAGGCGGGCCAACGCAAGCTGCGCCCCTTCTCGACCTCGGGAAATCACCAAATACCTGATCCCCATCGCCTCGGCCCATTTCCGCCGCGTGCTGCGCCAGAACCCCGATCTGCCGCAGGGCGTCAGCGAAACCGAAGGCGGGGCCAAGTGGTTCACCCTCGATGAGGTGCTGCGCCTGCGCGCCCATTTCGGACAAGAGGGATCAAAGGCCAAGGAATACCTGCCCTACCGCCCCAAAGGGCTGCCCGCCAAGGTCGTCGCTGTCGCAAACTTCAAGGGCGGGGTGGGCAAGACCTCCACCTGCGCCCATCTGGCGATGTCCGCAGCACTTGACGGCTACAAGGTGCTGGTGGTGGATCTGGACAGCCAGTGGGTCGATGAGTTCGATCTTTGGCGCGCGGATCGAGGATGAGTGGGACACGGCATTCCCGCTGATTGCGCGCCACTACGCTCAGCATTTGCGCGGCGAAAACCAGCGCCGCATCGACCGGGGCGATCCCCCTGCCCTTTGACGACAGTCTGACCGACGCGCTTGGCATCACCGCACGTGACGTGATCAAGAAAACCCACTGGCCCAATATCGACCTGATCGGGGCGCAGCTGAACCTCTACTGGTCCGAATTCCAGATCCCGGTCTGGCGCATGGCCGCGCGGGGCTGGAAGCTGTGGGATGCGCTTGGCGATGCCCCGGACGAAAACGGGGTGCTGGATGAGTATGATCTGATCTTTCTCGATACTCCCCTGCCCTTGGCTACCTCACGATCAACGGGCTGACAGCGGCCGACATTCTGCTGGTGCCTGCGGGCGCCTCCTTC